>NZ_QEIG01000009.1 GCF_014324365.1 Algoriphagus sp. AK58 | reverse complement strand
CTTTTATTTTTAATTAGGAAAAGCTCTTTTGCTTTTGCTACTGAACTCGAACTCTGAACCCTCCCGATAAAATCGGGATGCTCTACCAGCTGAGCTACGGAATCGGCCTTATAAATAAAAAGCGGAACGAATTCCGCTCATTTTTTTGTGATCCGCTTAGGATTCGAACCTAAGACCTACTGCTTAGAAGGCAGTTGCTCTATCCAGCTGAGCTAGCGGACCTGGATAACTACTTCTAGTTATAATTAAGTCGGGGTGGCAGGATTCGAACCTACGACCTCCACATCCCAAATGTGGCGCGATACCGGGCTACGCTACACCCCGAAACTTTAATTTTTAACTCCTTACAAGTTAAACTTGTGATCCCGCTGGGATTCGAACCCAGGACCCATACATTAAAAGTGTATTGCTCTACCAGCTGAGCTACGGAATCTTAAATCTTCCAAATTGACTCCCTGAGCTTGCTTTTTGCCAGATCATTGCCGTAATTGGACTGCAAATTTATGACTCTGAATTCTAAATGCAAAGCCTCAAATCAATCTTTCTTGCAAAACTTTCTATATTTTTTATCCTCTTTTTACAAAGTATTCATTGTCAGGCAAATGTACCCCAGCTTTTGGTAGCAGATTCTTTATTTAATCAAAGAAGCTATAAAGAAGCTATGGAAATCTATCAAGTCAACTTCCAATTAGGCGTTTATTCCCCATCCATGCTGCTGAAAATGGCCTTCATCTCTGAAGGAATTGGAGATAGTGAAAAAGCCACCTTATACCTGAGTAAGTATTACGACCTGAGTCCAAACCCTCAGACTATTTCCAAAATCAAAACCCTTACTGGACAATCTGAACTGGTAGGTTATGAAGTCAGCGACGGAATGAGATTTGTCCTTTTCTTGGTAGAATACCGAGAAATCATTGTGGGTTCACTCACTTTGTTTTTGATCATGTCATTGATCTTTTTATGGTCCAAAGGGAACAAGCTTACCGAAGCAAGATTTTATTGGCCTTCTGTAATTCTAATTTCGGTGATTTTCATGACCAATAATTTTTTGAAAGGCCCCAATACAGCGTTGGTTACTTCCAGCCCTACCTTGATTATGACTAAGCCTACAGCCGGGGGAGTGCCGGTTGATTTGGTCGAACCTGGTCATCGTGTAAAAATCCGATCTTCAAAGGATGTCTGGTATGAAATAGAATGGAAAGACCAAATAGCCTATATCAAAAAAGAGAATGTGACCAGGTTATAAAAAAAGAGGCTTCGGATATTCGAAGCCTCTTTCATGTTATAGTTTTTTAATCATCAGGTTTCGGTAATGTACCACATCTCCGTGATCCTGAAGGGCTATTTTACCTTTCTTATACTTACCAAAGCCCGGCATATCTTTAAACTTGCTTTTTGCAATCAGCGCTTCCCATTCAGGGGTGAAAAGCTGGGTGGAAACGATATTTACCCCATTGAGGTAAAAATCAAGTTTACCTTGGTTGACGATAATTTCAGCTTGGTTCCACTCTCCAGCAGGCTTCACCGTCTCTTCACTGCTGACGATTAGATCATATAAATCTCCTGCCCGGTGACTTACGATTTTGGCATCAGGATGTCCTGCATTGTCCAATACCTGCATCTCTGGACCGGTCTGCCAAGGGTATTGAAATTCAGGAGACTCGTGCACCAAAAAAATCACACCGCTGTTACCATTTGGCGCAATTTTCCACTCGTATTTAAAATGGAAATTTTCAAATTCCTCATTGGTCACAATATCTCCACCGTCACCGGTTTGCCAACCTGCTTTGTTTGCCGCATCAAGATAAAGTTCGCCATTTTCAATTTTCCAAGCTTTGCCAACTTCTCCACCACCATATTTTGACCATCCATTAAAAGTCTGGCCGTCAAAAAGTGAAATCCACTCTTCAACAGGGGCGACTACGGCTGTCGAATCTGCACTTGCGGTTTCTTCAGTTTTGGGCGCGGAGCAGGCTACTAATAAGCCTGCCACTGCCCAAATCGTAATTTTTTGTCTATTCATCGATTTTTACTTTTTCAAAAGCAATACATAGCGAACCATGTCTTTTGCATCTTCTTCACTCAGACCTGGATGGGCAGGCATAGGCACTTCACCCCAAACTCCAACGCCACCGGCAATCACTTTTTGCGCAAGCATGGTGATATTTTCCTCTGTGCTTTCGTACTTAGCCGCCACCTCTGCATAAGACGGTCCTACAATCTTGCGATCTACCATGTGGCAAGAAGTACAATCTGACCCTTTTACTTTCTCAAGACCTTTAATGTAAATAGGATCGTCTTTGTACTTGTCCTCAAGACTGACTTCCTGGGCCGGTGCTGCTGCAGGAGCTGAAGTTTCAGCTGTCGTTTCTGCTGCTTTTTCTCCACCTCCACAGGCGAAAGTAAGTCCTGCCACTGCCAGCAGGGCTAGGTTTAATGGTTTTGTAATTTTCATTGTTTATTTAGTTTGGGTATTCAAATTCCTAATACTTTTCTGTTGAACGCTTCATCTGCACCAGTACCTGCAAAATCATCAAAAGCCTTCTCTGTCACTCGTATAATGTGTGAGGCGATGAAAGGAGCACCTTCGGCTGCACCCTGCTCAGGATGTTTAATGGCGCATTCCCATTCCAACACAGCCCAACCACTGTAATTGTACTGCGAAAGTTTGCTAAATATTCCTGCAAAATCAACCTGACCATCACCCAAAGATCTGAATCTTCCGGCTCTTTCTACCCAGCCCTGGAATCCACCATAGACACCTTGCTTCCCTGTCGGATTGAATTCTGCATCCTTCACATGGAACATTTTGATGCGCTCATGGTAGAAATCGATAAACTGGAGATAATCCAGACACTGAAGTACGAAATGGCTTGGATCATAAAGAATGTTTGCTCTCTTATGCCCACCCACTTTGTCCAAAAACATTTCGAAGGTAATGCCATCATGCAGATCTTCTCCCGGATGAAGCTCATAGCACACATCCACACCTACTTCGTCGAACGCATCGAGGATAGGCTTCCATCTTTTCCCCAACTCGGTAAAACCTGTCTCCACCAAACCTGCAGGACGCTGAGGCCAAGGATACACGGTATGCCACATCAGGGCTCCTGAAAACGTAGCATGCGCGTTAAGACCTAAGTTGGCAGAAGCTTTGGCAGCATACTTCAATTGCTTGGTAGCCCATTCGGATTTCCCTTTGAGATCCCCCTTCAAATTGGCAGGGGCAAAGCCATCGAATAGTTCATTGTATGCAGGATGCACGGCCACCAATTGTCCCTGTAGGTGAGTGGAAAGCTCAGAAATCTCCATTCCTGCGTCCGCCACGATTCCTTTGATTTCGTCTGCGTAGGTTTTGCTTTCGGCAGCCTTTTGCAAATCAATCATCCGAGAATCCCAAGAAGGAATCTGAACAGCCTTGTATCCCAAATCAGCCATATAATGACTGATATTTTTAAGATTGTTGAAAGGCGCTTTATCATCCGCAAACTGCGCAAGGAAAATAGCAGGTCCTTTAATGGTTTTCATATGGTTTATGGGTTTAAATAGTTTGAGTAAAAGTTATTTTTCTACAATAAAAGGAGTCCATTTCAGATCCGACTTGGTACTGCGAAGCACATGGTCAATAAAAGCCATGCCCCGGATTCCGTCCTCTATGCCAGGATAATCCTCCCATTCCCACTTCGGCTTTTGGCCTGCACGGTCTGCATAAATGCATCGGGCAAAATTTCGGTACAAATTAGCAAATGCTTCGATGTAGCCTTCAGGATGTCCTGCTGGCGTTCGTGTATTTTCTTGCGCCAAAGAACCCAGATAACCGGTACCTGCCCTATAAACTTGCGCCGGGCCAGTTGGTTCTCTGAAAATGAGTGTATTGTTTAATTCCTGCTCCCACTCCAAGCCTCCTTTTTCTCCATAAACCCGAATCTTTAGGTTGTTTTCACATCCTGTGTCGGTTTGTGAAGCCATCAAGACCCCTGAGGCACCATTCTCAAATCGAAGCAACACCACTCCATCGTCATCGATTGGGCGTCCTTCGATTTTGATATAAAGGTCAGCACAGATATGGGAAACCTTTAACCCAGTCACGTACTCCACCATATTAAAGGCGTGAGTTCCGATATCTCCCATACAGCCAGCCAATCCATTTCTGTTGGGATCGGTTCTCCATTCTGCCTGCTTATTGTTTTCTGTTTCGAGAAGTTTGTAAAGCCAACCTTGAGGATATTCCACATATACTTTGCGGACATTTCCCAATTTACCGTCCATGACCATTTGCTTAGCCTGCTTGATCATGGGATAACCGGTGTAGGTGTGAGTCAGTAAAAATCTTCGGTCGGAATTCTTGACGATATGATAAAGCTCTTTTGCTTCTTGGTAATTCAAAGTCAAGGGTTTGTCCAAGGCCACATGAAACCCATGCTTTAGCGCTTTTACAGTGGGATCGAAATGGACGTTGTTTGGTGTAACGATCGCCACCACATCCATACGTTCCGATTCCGGCAGTTGGGACTCTTTCTCATACATTTCATCGTAACTGCCATAGACTCTGGCAGGATCGAGCATGAGTTCTTCCCCCTTTTGCATGGATTTAGCCGGATTGGAGCTAAAAGCTCCACACACCAATTCAAACATTCCGTCCATCAGAGCACCATTGAGGTGGATGGCTCCGATGAAGGACCCCGGTCCGCCGCCCACGAGGCCGAGTTTCAGTTTTTTAGCTGCTGACATAGGTCAAATGATTAGTTTATAGGTTAATTGAGTTTTCAAATTTTCAGTTTTGGTCGAAATTTCGGGGATTCATCCGCAAAGGAAGAGGGTTTATGATCAGTTGCATCATTGGGTTATGAGTGGCTTTGCCAAAACTTTTTCGCCCCTTTCTTAGGATTCTCAAATGAGATGCTTAAAATAGAGTAAAAACCCCAAATTCTAAATCTCAAGTGCTAAAATCACATTTTTCTAACCCAAAATCACCTATGCCATTCCCGATCAAGTTTCGCCTTTCTCTCATGATGTTTTTGGAATTTTTTGTTTGGGGCTCTTGGTACGTCACCATGGGGACTTTTCTTGGAACTAATCTCAAGGCTCAGGATCAGGATATTTCTTTGGCATTTTCAACTCAATCTTTTGGGGCGATTATCGCTCCTTTTATAGTGGGATTGATTGCCGATCGATATTTCCATGCACAAAAGATACTCGGAGTCATTCACCTAGTGGGAGCAGGATTGATGTATCTTCTTTACAACTCAGTGGATTTTGCGGGATTCTTTCCATTGATTTTGGCCTATATGATCCTTTTTATGCCCACGCTTGCACTGGTCAATTCCATCTCCTTTAATCAAATGACTAATCCTGAAAAGGAATTTTCCGTGATTCGGGTTTGGGGCACGATCGGATGGGTGGCAGCAGGAATGTTGATTTCCTATTTGGCATGGGATAGTCAGGCAGGAATGGCCGAAGGATTACTTAGAAACACCTGGCTTATGGCTGCTTTTGTTTCCATAGCATTGGGCATTTATAGCTTCACATTGCCTTCTACTCCTCCACGTGCCACAAGATCAGACACTTTCAAGCTTTCCGAAGTGCTTGGGCTGGATGCGTTGGCCATGCTGAAACATAAAAACTATGCGATTTTTTTCCTGTCATCCATCCTCATTTGCATCCCTTTGGCATTTTATTACCAGAATGCCAGTCCTTTTTTGACCGAAATCGGAGTAGAAAACTCCACGGGAAAAATGGCTTTAGGGCAGGTTTCCGAGGTATTATTTATGCTGGCTTTACCCGTTTTCTTTTCCCGATTTGGGTTGAAGAAAACCCTGATAGTAGCCATGTTGGCCTGGGCAGTGCGATATGGTCTATTTGCCATGGGTGATGCAGGCTCTGGAGTATGGATGCTCCTCTTGGGAATTGTCCTTCACGGAATCTGCTATGACTTCTTTTTTGTAAGCGGTCAGATCTACACCGATTACCACGCAGGGGAAAAATTCAAGTCTTCAGCACAGGGACTCATCACTCTCGCTACCTATGGAGTAGGTATGTTGATAGGCTTTTGGGCGGCTGGACTCATCTCTAACCATTACCTTGATCTGGCAGGAAATCACGACTGGAAGTCAATTTGGTTAATTCCTGCTGGGATTTCCATTTTGGTTTTGCTATTTTTCATCTCATTTTTCAAAACCGAGAAAATCAACCCTCAAACCTAAACCCAACCTAACCATGACATTCGATTCGGGCAGACGTGCTTCCTTCAAAAAAGTGATCCTCGGCAGTGCTGCTGTGGGATCCCTTACCTCCTTAGACTTCAAAGAAATGCAGCCTCTAAAGCTCAAAGGCAACATCAATCACGGCGTTTGTGCTTGGACCATGCCTTCTCTGAATTTGGATGAACTGTGTGTTGCCGTCAAGAAAATCGGATTCAATGCCATCGACCTAGTCGGACCTCAAGGTTGGGACACCTTAAAAAAACACGGTGTGGAATGTTCCATGTGTAATGGGGCCGAGCTGGGAATTCCAAAAGGATGGAACGATCCTCAATACCATGAACAACTGATCAAAAACTACACGGAACTGATTCCGCAGGTAGCTAAATACGGGTACAAAAACCTGATCTGTTTCTCAGGAAACCGTAATGGGATGGACGATGAAACCGGCATGAAAAACTGTGCAGAGGGATTGAAAAAAATCATGAGCGTGGCTGAAAAGCATGGAGTCATCATCCAGATGGAACTGTTGAATAGCAAAGTGAATCACAAAGACTATATGTGTGACCTCTCACCTTGGGGAGTAGAGCTTTGCAAAATGGTCGGAAGTGAAAATTTCAAGCTGCTTTTTGACATTTACCACATGCAAATCGATGAGGGAGATATCATTCGTAGTATCCAAACCAATCATCAGTATTTCGGCCACTACCACACCGCGGGTAATCCTGGCAGAAATGAACTGGACGAAAATCAGGAAATCAACTACCCCGCAGTCATGAGAGCCATCGTGGCAACTGGCTATAAAGGTTATGTTTCCCATGAATTCATTCCAAAATCTGAGGACAAACTGGCTGCATTGGCTCAGGCTGTTCAAGTATGTGATGTGTAACTAATTAAACCAAATACCATAACCTATGGCAAATGAAGCGTTTGACGCAATCGTAGTTGGGTCAGGGATTAGCGGCGGATGGGCCGCTAAAGAGCTGACGGAGAAGGGGCTGAAAGTATTGCTCCTGGAGAGAGGCCCAATGGTCGAGCACGTGAAAGACTACAAATCGGCTACTCTGGCACCTTGGGAAGTTCCTCACAGAGGAAGAAGAACCCAAGAACACCTTAACAACCACCCCAATCTGAAAAGAGACTATGTTCTCAATGAGCTCAACTTGGACTGGTGGGCACATGAAAGTGACTCTCCTTATGTAGAAGAGAAACCTTTCACTTGGTTTAGAGGATATCAAGTGGGTGGTCGCTCCTTACTTTGGGGCCGTCAGTCCTACAGATGGTCTGAGATTGATTTTGAAGCTAATGCCAAAGAAGGTATTGCAGTGGACTGGCCTATTCGTTACAAAGACTTAGCACCTTGGTATTCCTATGTGGAGAAATTTATCGGGGTTTCCGGTTCCAAGGATGGATTAGAGATCCTGCCTGACGGAGAATTCCAACCGCCTATGCCAATGAATTGTGTGGAAGAAGCAGGTGCTGCCAAGATCAAAGAACATTACAAAGGCGCAAGAACCTGGACGATCGGACGTCCTGCCAATATCACACAGCCTCTTCCCGGTCGCCCAGGCTGTCAGTACAGAAATAAGTGCTCCTTGGGTTGTCCTTTCGGTGGGTACTTCAGCACACAGGCTTCTACTTTACCGGCAGCACAAGCCACCGGCAATTTAACCTTGAGACCTTGGTCCATTGTTCGTAGATTGATCTATGACAAAGACACCCAAAAGGCGACTGGCGTAGAAGTACTTGATGCAGAAACCAATCAGACCATAGAGTACGATGCCAAGATCATCTTCCTATGTGCCTCTGCTTTCAATTCTACTGCGATCCTGATGAGAACTGCCACCGACATTTGGCCAGGAGGATTGGGATCAAGTTCAGGTGAATTGGGTCATAATGTGATGGATCACCATTTCCGATTGGGAGCTAATGGTACCTATGAGGGTTTTGAAGACAAATATTACTTCGGAAGAAGACCAACAGGACTATATATCCCAAGATTCAGAAATATCAATGGTGACAAGCGGGATTATCTCAGAGGGTTTGGCTATCAGGGGGGTGCAAGCCGAAGCGGCTGGAGCCGTGATGTAGCCGAGTTAGGCTTTGGTGCTCCTATGAAGGATGCGTTGACCGAGCCAGGACCATGGTCTATGGGCATCACCGCATTTGGCGAGATCCTTCCTTACCACGAAAACACCATCAAACTTTCGGATACAGTCAAAGACAAGTGGGGTATGGAAGCATTGGTGATGAACGCTGAAATCAAGCAAAATGAAATTAACATGCGTAAGGACATGATGGCTGATGCGGCAGAAATGCTGGAAGTGGCTGGATTCAAAAATGTGAAAACATTTGACGCAGGTTACACTTTCGGTCAAGGTATCCACGAAATGGGAACTGCCCGTATGGGACGCGACCCAAAAACCTCAGTCCTGAATGGTAACAATCAGGTTTGGGATGCGAAAAACGTATTTGTAACCGATGGCGCTTGCATGACTTCGGCAGCAGCTCAAAACCCATCGTTGACTTACATGGCGCTGACCGCAAGAGCAGCAGCTTTTGCAGTGGAAGAATTGAAAAAGAAAAACCTCTAATCTGACTAGGACATGACAGTAATGAACAGAAGAGATGCTTTGAAAAGCGTCGTACTCATGATGGGAGGTACTATGATCGGTGCCACCGCTATTTTGACCGGCTGCGCACCGGACACTCAGATCAAAGACCTGAATTTCACTCCGGATGATTTGGCGTTTTTGGATGAAATCGGAGAAACCATCATCCCGACTACTGATACTCCCGGAGCCAAGGCTACCAAAATCGGAGAATTTATGCAGATGATGGTGAAAGATTGCTACGATGCAGATCAGCAAAAAGCCTTTATCGACGGACTGAATACCCTTCGAAAAGATTTCAAGACCGAAAAAGGAACTGACTTCATGGAGGCTGCTGCAGAAGACCGACTGGCTTTCCTCAACGCTATGCAGGAAAAATTCAAAGCTAGTGGAGAAGAAAGACAGCCAATCGTAATCAATATGCTGAGAGATCTGACAGTACTTGGCTATTTCACTTCTGAAATCGGCGCTACCCAAGCACTTCGCTATGTGGAGACTCCGGGCAGATTTGACCCTTGTGTCGACTACAAAAAAGGAGATCGAGCGTATACTGGCTGATCAACAAGCAAAATAAACTCTTGCCTGCCCCTCACTTGGGCAGGCATTTTCATTCAATCCACCTATGAAAAACCAACGAAGAAAATTTATTCAGATGAGCACTATGCTTGGTATGGGCGCAGCGTTTATGCCACTTCAATTTTGCGCAGCACCCAAAAAGGAAGAGTCACTGGTAGAAACACCAAAATCCAAACTGGACAGATTTGGAATTCAGCTCTATTCTGTAAAAGAAGATATGGCCATAGATCCTGTTGCCACCATGCGTTCTCTGGCGGGATATGGATATAAGCAATTTGAGGGATTTGACGGAGGGAAAGGTATCCTTTGGGGAATGCAACCTGCAGAATTCAAAGCCTTGATGAGCGAAATCGGAGTAGAAATGGTCGCTTCTCATTGCAATGTATTTGAAAACCTGGAAGCACAGGCCCAGCAGGCTGCCGAAGTAGGCATCAAATACCTCATTTGCCCTTGGATAGGTCCTCAAAAATCACTGGAAGATTACCGTAAAATGGCCACTCAGTTCAACCAAATCGGTGAAAAACTGAAGCCATTCGGGATAAAGTTTGCCTACCACAATCACGACTACACGTTCGTAGAGCAGGAAGGCCAAATCCCACAAGATGTCTTGATGAATGAAACGGATCCCGCTTTGGTGGATTTTGAGCTGGATATCTATTGGTCCCATGTCGCCAATGTAAATACCAGCGAATATTTGGCTAAATACCCCGGCAGATTCAGACTTTGCCATGTAAAAGATGCCGAGGCTGGTACGGGAGATCCTCATCAGCGTGGGGTTTTGCTTGGCAAAGGTGAAATCCCTTATGCAGACCTAATCAAACAATCCAAAGAATTAGGTATGGAATATTTCATCATTGAACAGGAAAGATTCCCAACAGGTACACCCATGGAGGCCGCCCAAGCCAATGCTCAATACTTGGCTGCTTTGGAATTTTAGATCATTTCCTGATCACTGGCTTCCGACTTTCTAAAAAGAAGGAGAAACATCACTACCACCATAATGATCAGCAGAGCCACTTCAAATTGAGCCCAAATCTGGGAGCGATTGATTAGAACCTTGGCTTTGCTGATCAATTTTTCACCCTCTTCCAATTGGATTTTGCTAAGATTGTCCAAATCTTGCTGTGCCCGAGTAATTTTTTGATCATAGACCTTAACCTGATCGGTATTGACACCCGAAGAGTCTGTGTAGAGGAGATTATAGTTTTTGATATTAAGATCATTTTGGATGATCCTTTTGAAATCAGACAGGTAAGTCGCTTCCTGATCTGTCAGGTTGGTAGCTTCAAATTCGGCCACAATAGCCAAGATCTCTTTTTCGTGATTTGAGATCTCCTCAATCACTCTAGAGTAATCATAAGTTAAATCACAATGATCGACGAGCTTCTGAATCTTAAAAAGCTTTTCTGAAATCTTGAAAATATGCCCTTCTACCACCAGCCTGTCATTGTAGACCTCGGTAAAAGTACTGCTGATGCTTCTGAAAGATTGCCTTTCCAAGAGATTTTTCCCGTACAGCATGAGCAACAGGATTCCGATAATAATAAAAGCTCTTACTTTTCTTCTTTTCAGCACGGGATTTCTCATTAAGGTGAGTATTTCTAACTAAGGCGTTTTTTCTAAGTAAAAGACTATCTGACTAATTCCCAAAAAACCCATAGCATTTCAGGAAAATAAGCCTCACTTTTTATCAATCCGCTATATTGTCATAGACTCTGACGTAGTCTATTTCCATCCTTTGAGGCCAAATTTTCTCGTCCACCCCTTTTTGGCCACCCCAATTACCCCCGACAGCGATATTCAGAATTAAATGAAAGGACTGATCAAAAGGCCACTCTTGGTACTCTCCCCCCGTATTTTCAAAGGTGAAATATTTTTCTCCATCTATAAAAAAATCGATTTTATCGGCCTTCCAATCAATTGCATAGACATGAAATTCATCATGAAATGTCTCCACTTTTTTCTGAGCTCCTTTCTGGGTTCCTTTCACATGATTGAAAGCCTCGGTATGCACGGTACCATGGACTACTCCCGGATCAAAGCCCACATGCTCCATGATGTCAATCTCTCCATTTTTAGGCCAACCCCCAAAGCGATTTTCCTCAGGCAGCATCCAGATAGCCGGCCATGTGCCCACTCCCTCTGGTAATTTTGCCCTCACTTCAATATACCCATACTGCCAAGCTGCTTTTCCTTTGGATACTAGCCGGGCTGAGCTATAGCCTTTTGGCAAAGAGGAATCTGCATGAGCTTCAATAATCAAAACTCCATCTTCGATTCTGGCATTCTTTAAGGTTTCTTTGGAATAATACTGAAGCTCTTCATTTCCCCATCCATGGTCTCCGACATCATAGCTCCACCATTTTGGATTGGGAAGTCCATCTTGATCAAATTCATCTGCCCAAATTAGATTGGCCTTACCAAGACGCTGTGAATACGCGGGAATAGACAAATACAGGCATAGAAGGATAATAGAAAGCGTTTTCATAATTTTTGGGTTGAAGAAAAATACAAAACTTTCCTTGAAGGAGAAGGGTTGAATTCACAAAAGGTGACCGTATCGACTTTTCCTCCATGGATAAATTGTAATTTAGCAGCCAATATAAACCCAAAAGCATGGCCTATTACGTAAGAATGGGGCAAATTCCCCCCAAACGCCACATCCAATTCCGACAGCCTGATGGCAGCCTATACAAAGAAGAACTGGTAAGCTCGAAAGGATTTTCCGGGATTTACTCCAACCTCTACCATATTTATAATCCCAACGAAGTCAAATCCATCGGCACTCCCAAACCTTACCAATGGGAACCTGCCAAAGAACACGGCCTCAATCAAACTCATCTCAAAACTTCCGGAGTAGAAACGACCGGGGAAGATTACCTCAGCGCAAGGCGCATGCTCATGATGAACAATGATGTGATGATGGGTATTTGCGCTCCAAAGCAGCGTAAAATGGATTATTTCTTTAAAAACGCGGATGGAGACGAGCTGATTTACATCCACGATGGGGAAGGAGTGCTTTATTCTCAATTTGGCAAACTTGAAGTAAGAAAGGGAGACTATATCGTAATCCCGCGAACAACCATTTACCGGTTTGAATTTGCAGAACAGGGTCCGTTGAGGCTGTTGGTCATTGAGTCACACGGCCCCATCGAAACGGTGAAAAGATACCGCAATGAAGTGGGACAGCTGTTGGAACATTCGCCTTACTGTGAGCGGGACATCCGCCCTCCACATGAATTGCACATCGAAAGAGAAAAAGGAGATTACCTGGTTCAGATCAAAAAACAGGGGTTCTTGCATCAATATCGCTACGCACACAGTCCATTGGACATTGTAGGCTGGGATGGCTACCTCTATCCGTATGCGCTATCTATCCATGATTTTGAGCCAATCACTGGACGAATTCATCAGCCACCACCGGTTCATCAGACTTTCCAAGCTTGGGGATTTGTGATCTGTTCATTTGTTCCGCGCCTGTTTGATTACCATCCTTTAGCTATTCCTGCTCCATATAATCACAGCAATATCGACTCAGATGAAGTGCTTTACTATGCTGAGGGCGAATTCATGAGCAGAAGAGGGATCGACCGGGGATCCTTCACTATCCATATGGGAGGATTGCCACATGGTCCACATCCAGGAACAGTCGAAAAATCCATCGGAGCGAAAGAAACCCACGAATATGCCGTCATGCTGGATACACACCGCCCACTGTTCATTACCACAGATGCCTTGGAGTTTGTAGACAAAAACTACCCAATGAGCTGGACAGATTAAATCAAAAAAAGCCTGAATTAGAAAAAATTCAGGCTTTTTTATAATCCGAGAAATTTCAATTCATCTACCAGGGAAATTTCCTTATGCTTGAATTCCTGCCGGTCGATTAAGCTTTTTTCTGCCGAAAGCCTGTTGATGCTGACTGAGTGCACATGATAGTCCGGATCCCATGTTAAAAAATCTCCCAAATCCAATTCACGAAGTCTCTTGCCTATGTTTTGCTGAACTTGAAAAGTAAGCTGGTCTACTGAAATATTACTGGGAACCTTGGTCAAAAGATGAATGTGATCCGGAAGAATGCTGTGATACACCTGATGGGGAGTAAACTTTAGAGACAATTCATCCAAAACCGCATGAATAACCGGGATTAGTTGACCGGTAATAGCCCTTTCATGACCTGCGGTCCAAAATACCAAGTGAGTCCAGACATTTGAGGATGAATGAGGCATAATGAGAAATGAAAGGATCTAATTTAGGTATAAAAAAATCAAAGATCCTTTTGTTAGCCAAATAAAAAATTGACCTCAAAGTACTTATTGACATAATCCAGCAAATGCCTGAGATTGAAGTCAGTTAAGTACCCTGAGGTCTTCTAATTCAATTGGTTAAATCAATTGCCAATAACTTCCCGAATCGGCTGCCCGGTGGTTCCATTTGGCATTCGGATCTGAAGCAAGACAGCCAAAGTAGGAGCAATGTCCGTCACTGTGGTGTAGGCCGCACTCTTTCCGGGTTTGATTCCCCAGCCATAAAAGGCAATAGGGACGTGGGTGTCGTAGTTATAGCCTGAACCGTGTGTGGTGCCCCGCTGTCCTCCAACCAACCAGCCTGGCTCCAAAATGAGTAACACATCACCGGAAGCTTTATGGTTATACCCCATTTGAAGAAGTTTGGGCCGATTTTGAGAGAATTCTTGCCTTTTTAAATCGCTGGCGGTATATGCTTCTTTTACACCTTTGAACCTCAGGACAAACTCAGCAAAGTCTCTCTGCATTTGCTCAAGATTCATTTTCTTGGATCGAATCAGTTCATGGTTTAAGAAAATCTGCTCATTCGAAAGATTTGCTACCCATTCACCCTCTCCATACATGGCCATTGCAAAACCTTTTAATTGTCCCAAAACCATTCCTGTATTGAAATTACCTGCCGGAACTTTTTCACTGACCAAGTAGCTAGGCACTTCCGCTACGGCATGGTCTGCTGAAATGAATACCAGATAGTTGCCCTTTCCAAGGGTTTTATCCAAGTAGGAGAAGAATTTTTCCAGTTCTCTATCCAATCTAAGATAGGTATCCTCGACCTCTATCGAAGAAGGCCCAAACCGATGTCCGATGTAATCCGGGCTTGAGAAACTGACAGCAAGAAAATCGGTAACATCTCTTTGCCCCAATTTTTCACCCTCTATGGCCGCATACGCCATGTCCAATGTCAATGTATTCCCAAAAGGTGTAGAGGCTAAAAGTTCGTACCCTCCGTTATTTGCTTTCAGCGAATCAAGAATGTAGGGAAAGGTTGGAGTCTCCTTACCAATAAAAGGACCTTCAAAATTGTTGTTATCAGCCAGGCTGTTTACATAGCTTTCAATAGGGAATAATGGATTCCATGTTTCCTTGAGGTATTGATCGGGTAGTTTTTTAGCATTGAATGCTGCCACCCATTGAGGCAAAGAATCATAGTAAAAAGTGGACGTCATCCAGTCACCGTTATTCCCATCGTACCAATAAGCATCACCTGTATGACCGGCAGGCAAACTGGCTCCTCTGTCTTTTATTGCTATTCCGACTGCTTTGGCCCGCTTGCCTGTGGCAAATCTTAATTCATCTGTTATACTGGTTGTTAACATATTTCTTGGGCTGATGGCACCATTTTCAGGTGTTCCCCCGACATTGGTAACTGTTGAGTCCTCCGCACAGTAAATCATACGGTTTAGGGATCTTACATACCAATTGTTAGCAATGATACCATGAGTAGCCGGCGTAGTGCCCGTGTAAACGGAGGCATGTCCTGGTCCAGTGAAAGTGGGGATGTAGTTGTAATGACCGTTAGTCATCATAAATCCCTGATCCGTAAACCGTTTGAATCCACCCTCCACAAACCGATCAGAAAACCTATAGAGGTATTCCTGTCGCATCTGATCCACAATGATTCCCACCACCAGCTTTGGCTTTTGGGATTTCTCCTGGGCATTTACTCCTATGTGAAAACAAAGCACACCAAGGAGAACAATGAGAAAGTGTCTCATGAGTTAAATATTTTTTTCAAAGATAGGGATAATGCTTTTTTTGACAGTTAATTAGATGGTAAATAGGCTTCAAAGAGGACAATAAATGCCTTTTTGATTGCGAAATGAGAAGATTGTCCTAGCGATTTAAGTATTTTTACAACTATCTCGTGGTAGCCCACAACTTTCCATTCACAGGAAAAGGGAATTCCTCTCAATTATTGCACGCAGGATTTTCTTTTTTAGATTTAGGTAATGCAAAAAAAACTGTCCTTCCGACTTTTCTGCCCATTGGGCATATTGATTCTCTTGTCTGTGCATTCTCTGACTTTTGCCCAAGGTGCTTATATCCCTTACGACAGGGATTACTACCACAAGATCGAACGCTATGAAATTCTCCAAGGGAAAACCAATCCCTTTTTCAATACAGGCTACAAACCCTTTCGAAGAGACATAGTAGCCCAATACCTAGACAGTTTGGCTGAAAATCCGGAAGTGATACAGTCCAAAGCCGATCAGTTTAACCTTAACTACCTGAGTCAGGACTCTTGGGAGTTTTCCAAAAGGGAAATTCCCGGTTCAAAAAAGCCCTTCCTGAAATCGCTTTATCGAAGACAAGGTGATTTTGCCCATTATGAAGGTGAAGAATTCGGAATCCATCTCGCCCCTGTGATCTACCTGAGCGGAGGGACAGAGACCGACAATGAGCGTAATCCGGCCCGGTTGGCAAGAGGGCTTGCGCTTCGGGGTTCGGTAGATAAAAAAGTGGGGTTCTACACCTATCTGACCACTTCAGAGGTTTTTTTCCCTTCCTGGGTAAAAGACTATGCCGAGTATAATGGTGCAGTGCCGGGAGAGGGATTCTGGAAAGAATATGAATCTGACGGATACAGCTATTTTTCTGCACTGGGTCATGTGTCTTTTCAGATCACCAAACATATCGAAATACAAGTCGGACATGACCGAAACTTTGCTGGGGAGGGGTATCGGTCCTTTCAGATTTCAGATTTTTCCAATCCCTACATGTTTGTCAAGTTCAACACCAAAGTGTGGAAATTTCAGCTGACCAACCTGTGGACCCAAATGACAGCAGATGTTTTCTATAATAGAGGAAGGCCGACTGATGGACGCTATCCGCAAAAATATTTTGCTTATAACCGACTGGGCTTTAATGTGGGGAAGAATATGAATCTTGGATTTTTCTCCTCCATCATGACCGACAAGATCAATTTCAATTACTTTAATCCGTTCATTTTTCTTCGATGGGTAGAACAGCAGCAAGGCACACCGGACAAGGTCATGTTGGGAATAGACGGAAAGTGGATTTTTACTCCCGGTATGGAACTTTACGGACAGTTTGCACTGGATGAATTTGTTTTTAATGAGTTTTTTGAAATTGACGGAGAAGGCTCCAAGCGAAACAAATACGGGGCCCAATTGGGCTACAAGTATATCAATGTCTTAGGCCTGAAAAATCTGGATTTCCAATTGGAATGGAACCAAGCCCGGCCCTATACCTTTCAGGAAAAAGTGGACTACCAGTCTTATTCCAACTGGAGAACTCCCCTCACCCATCCACGAGGTGCAAATTTCAGAGAATTTGTGGGAATCCTTCGGTACCAGCCTTTGCCAAGATTGGATCTGAATCTCACCGGAATGTATCAATATTTTGGGGCAGACGAGAATGCTAATGTCAACTGGGGAGGAGATGTGTTGAAAAACCGCCTGGAAAACAGCCCCACAGGATTATTCGGAAATTATATCGGCCAAGGGATCGAAAACCGGGTGATTCAGTCCAATTTCACCGCATCTTATATGCTCAAGCACAACTTGTTCATCGATGGTTCTCACTATTACCGACGAAGAACAGCCCAAGATCTCAACAGCCCGGTAAGCAGCCATTACTTGCAGCTGGCAATCCGTTGGAATTTTGTCAGGCCTGATTTCAATTTCTAGCACCCCCCCACCAAGGTAATTTTACGTAACTTGCGGGCTGATTTATCCTTGTTGAATTAATGAAAACCTACCTTCGGATCCTTTCCTATGCCCGCCCTTTTGGAAAGTTTGTTCCGATCTATATTCTTTATGCCTTTTTGGCAATTGTATTTGGCTTGCTCAATTTCACTTTGCTCAAGCCGCTTTTTGATGTGATTTTTGAACAGGTAGAGCCTGAGAAAATGGAAAGGTTTCGGGCAATGCCCTCCTTTAGCTTCTCGGTGGACTACTTTACTTCTCTTTTCAATCACCGGTTTTTACTGGTCAGCGAAGCGTACGGGAAGTTTGGCACCTTGATTTTCGTATGCCTCATTATTGTAGGGTCTGTTTTCCTTTCCAACCTTTTCACCTATCTGTCGGGAGTGGTGTTGGCCAAGGTTCGCGCGGTGGTGATCAAAGGAATGCGCATGGATATTTTCGAAAAAGTCAGTGCATTGCACATCGGCTACTTTTCCAATGAGCGCAAGGGCGATCTGATGTCCAAGATGACAAACGATGTGCAGGAGGTAGAAAACACCATTGTTCAGTCACTCAGAGTGGTTTTCAGAGAACCGGCCACGATTCTGCTCTATTTTGCTGTACTATTTTTCATGTCTGTGAAGCTCACGCTTTTCACTATTTTGATCATACCTATCTCTGGAGCGATCATTGGAGGAATCACCAAAAGACTGAAAAAGAAAGCCATACAAAGCCAACAGTCTCTAGGCAGGATTGTCAATATTCTGGACGAAACACTAGGAGGCATGCGAGTTATCAAGGCTTTTAATGCTGAGCGGTTTGTCAGTACAAAGTTTGATCAGGAGACCGAGTACTATTCTCAGGTAAATGTCAGTATGGCCAAGAAAAATGAGTTGGCCTCTCCCATTTCCCAGTTTTTGGGTGTAACGGTTGTCGCAGGGATCTTAGTCTATGGGGGCAGTCTGGTGTTGAGTGGAGAGTCTGATTTGAGCGCTTCTGATTTCATTACCTACATCATCATTTTCACTCAGGTACTCAATCCAGCCAAAGAAATATCTCGGGCTGTCTCCAGCATTCAGCGTGGAATAGCTTCCGCTGAACGGATTTTCGAAGTCATAGACACCCCTAGCCAAATCCAATCTCCGCCTAAACCAAAGCCACTTTCAGGATTCCATGAATCCATCAATTTCAAAAAAGTAAGCTTTGCATACGAAGATCATTTGGTACTTAAAAATATTGACTTTTCCCTTAAAAAAGGCAAAACCATTGCTTTGGTTGGACCTTCAGGGGGAGGAAAATCTACCTTGGCGGATTTGGTTCCGAGATTTTATGACCCGACAGATGGACAGATTCTTCTGGATGGAACAGACCTCAGGGAGTTTTCCACCCATGAGTTAAGAAGTCTGATGGGAATTGTGACTCAGGAATCAATTCTTTTCAACGATTCCGTTTTCAACAACATTGCCTTTGGGATACACGGAGCCACAGAAGCCCAAGTCATCGAAGCTGCCAAAATTGCCAATGCCCATGGCTTCATTTCCCAACTGGAAAATGGCTACCAAACCAATATCGGTGACCGGGGATCAAAGCTTTCCGGAGGACAACGTCAACGTCTGAGTATAGCACGGGCGGTATTAAAAAATCCTCCGATATTGATTTTGGACGAGGCTACCTCTGCACTCGATTCCGAATCAGAGTTGCTTGTACAAGAGGCCTTGACCAAGCTGATGAGCAACCGAACCACCTTGGTCATTGCGCACCGGCTGAGTACCATCCAGCATGCGGATGAGATTCTGGTGATAGAGCGTGGAAAAATAGTCCAGCGCGGGACTCATACCGAACTGATGGCTACAGAAGGACTCTACCAAAAGCTTTCCAGTATCCAGTCTGTTTAATATCTTAGTGATCACCAAAGTTGATCTAGCAGTCATGAAAACAGTAGCCCATTATCTCCAACTCGCACTCCTGGCCTTTTTTCTGGTTTTTCTGATCTTTTTCATCTTCTTCGATACCCTGGGATCGGCATTTGGAATGGATCCGATTACTTCGGCTTCGATGGTCAAAGTGTTTCTCACGGGTTCCATTTTATTTTTGGCAGCCTGGGGGACAAAAGCGATTTATACCAAAGGACTGTTAGACCAAATCAAAAAAATGGAAATCGAGATGAACTCGGTCAAAGCCAAATTGTATGACTTGGAGCACCCCAAATCCACTCAAACTTCCAAGCCTATTCCTCAAAAAAATCAGGAAGAACCGATTGGCACGATTCGTCCCCGTCAAAATTTCACGGATCAATAAAGATTTAATTTTCACAATCGAGTATATTGAGGAGACCAAACCGTCTCCTTTTTTAATTCAATATGGTCGCAAAAACTTTTGGAAGTGCCGTATCCGGCGTGGATGCCAATCTCATCACCATCGAGGTGAATGTAGGCCAAGGCACCAGTTTCTTTATGGTAGGGCTGCCTGACTCCGCCGTCAAGGAATCCCAGCAGCGGGTAGAATCCGCCCTGAAATACTTCAACTACCGGATGCCCCGGCAAAAAGTAGTGATCAATCTGGCTCCGGCAGACATAAGGAAAGAAGGCTCAGCCTATGACTTGCCGATTGCTATGGGGATTCTCCAAGCATCCGAGCAGGTCAATTTTCCCGAACTCGAACGCTATGTGATCATGGGCGAACTATCCTTGGATGGAAATCTCCGCCCAATCAAAGGCGTTTTACCAATCGCCATCGAAGCCCGAAAACGGGGTTTCAAAGGGTTTATTCTACCCCTTGAAAATGCCAAAGAGGCTTCCATCGTCAACAACCTGGACATCATCGGAGTGGAGACACTCGATCAGGCAGTAGATTTTCTTCAGGGCAATCTTCAAATTGAGCCGCTTGTGACCGATACCCGGGAGATTTTTTACCACTCTTTGGATGACAATGAGTTCGACTTTGCCGATGTACAGGGACAAGAAAACATCAAGCGGGCCATGGAAATTGCCGCAGCAGGAGGCCACAATGTGATCATGATTGGTCCTCCCGGTGCGGGTAAAACCATGCTCGCCAAGCGTCTGCCTTCGATCCTTCCCCCGCTTTCCCTTCAGGAAGCCTTGGAGACGACCAAGATCCATTCCGTAGCAGGAAAACTAGGTAAAAATGCTTCTCTGCTTGCACAGCGGCCTTTTCGAAGTCCTCATCATACGATCTCTGACGTGGCCTTGGTCGGCGGAGGAGGCAATCCGCAGCCGGGGGAGATTTCCCTGGCGCATAATGGCGTGTTGTTTTTGGATGAACTTCCGGAGTTCAAGCGGACCGTACTAGAGGTCATGCGTCAACCCCTGGAAGAGCGAAAAGTCACCATCTCCCGAGCAAAAGTGTCCGTAGATTACCCGGCCAACTTTATGCTCATCGCCAGTATGAACCCCTGCCCTTGTGGCTACTACAACCACCCCGAAAAAGAATGCGTCTGCGGTCCCGGTATCGTGCAGCGCTACCTCAACAAAGTCAGTGGCCCCTTGCTTGACCGGATCGATCTGCATGTGGAAGTGACTCCGGTGAAGTTTGACGAGATGACCTCCACCCGCAAAAGTGAATCCAGCAAAGCGATCCGGGAGCGGGTGATCAAAGGAAGGGAAAGACAAAAGCTGCGCTTCGAAAACAATCCCGAGGTATTCTGCAATGCCATGATGCCTTCACACATGGTCAAGGAAGTCTGCCAGATCAATGAAGCCGGCAAAGCCCTTCTGAAAACAGCCATGGAGCGTCTCGGGCTCTCTGCACGAGCCTATGACCGAATCCTGAAAGTAGCCCGTACCATTGCCGACATTGCCGAAAGCGACAGCATCAAAGTCGAGCACTTGGCCGAGGCGATCCAGTACCGAAGCTTGGATCGAGAAGGCTGGGCGGGGTGAAAGGGGAGATTGGGAGATTTAGAAAATTAGAGATTGAGAATTCTCTAATCCCTACTACAATTTCCCCACACACCATTCACCAAAAAGCCATAGGATACCACCTGAGAGAGGGAAGCCATGACCTGATCGGGTATGATTGGGACAAAATCATGGATTTTGCATTATTGCAGTTCAAATGATCCATTTGGAACCCTAATTTCCTTACCCCGGTGAGGCTATTTTTTAGACTGGAAATTCTTTAATTTCAGTGACTTGTATCCCAACTCCCGCTATGAAGACCCGCATCATGCCATCCGGAATTCCCTTATTCCTTCTCCTAATTATTCTTGCGTCTTCCTGTCAATCCCCTTCTACCCCAGCATACCTAACCTTTGAAGATACCTCAGTAGCGGTCTATGGCCCTTATCGGGTCATCAAGCTCCCTATTGACAAAGGGGTGACCATCGTCAATCCGGTTCAAATTTCCCTTGGACCGGGCGGGTTGCTTTTTGCCGCCAACCAAAGCGGTGAGATCTACACCCTAAGAGATACGAATCATGACGGAATAGAAGACGAGGCCTTGCTTTTCGCGGATTTGAAAGAAATAGGGCTGCACTCTCCTGTTGGATTTACCCACAAAGGAGATACTGTATTTATAGGTACACGAAGTGAAATCAGGGCATTTAAAGATTTCGATCAGGACGGTAAAGCAGACACTTCTTGGACCTTTTTTGACAAAATGCCCGTCAGTGACCATCCCTACGAGTGGACCTCGGCACTTAGCGTGGGACCTGATGGCTGGATTTACTTTGTACTTACCACTGACTCCTTTAATCCTGGAGCTTCCCCTGACCCTCAAGGTTTGAGGGGATCGATTCTGAAAATATCACCGGATGGCAGTCAGTGGGAACAGGTAGCCACAGGCATCCGGTCGATCCATGGCATGGCTTTCAATCCTTCGGGAGACTTATTCTTCGCCGATAACAAGGGCGGAGGAAATGCCACCGAAGAACTTAACCTCCTACAAGTCGGAAAATTCTACGGGCATAATCCCAAGAAATACGAAGGCAAGTTTGATACGATCATTCCTCCGGTTTTTTCTTTGGAAAATGAAATTGCACCTTGAGGAATTGAGTTCAATGCACCAACCAATGACTTTGGAGGCACAGGAGGCAATCTTTTTGTCGCTTTCTATGGACCCGGAGAGCGATGGACAAGAGGCGGAGTGGGAAGAGTCGTGGTCGAACCATCTTCCAGTGGTTATTCTTTTCAGGAATTTCCCGTGGTGGATATTCCCAAGCTTTCTGATTTAGCTTTTGGGACTGACGGCTCCTTGTATGTGGCCCACCATGGGATCTCCGATTATTGGTACAATGCCGTAGAGAAAAAGACGGGGGGATTTTACAAAATTGTGTATGATCCTTCTTTGGAAGAAAAGAACCCTTCCCATAGAGAAATCCGAGAGCAAACCCTTTCCGAAGCCTCTCTTGAAAACGGAAAACAGCTTTTTGCCATACGGGCTTGCTCCGCTTGCCATGCAGTAGACGGGACCACCGAACTCTTGGGGCCCAACCTAAAAGGAATCGGGAAAGAATTTTCTCAGGAAGAGCTTTTAGAGGAAATCAACAAGCCCTCTGAGCGGATCAAGCCCAGCATGATCGCAGCAAGAATCACCAAAAAAGACGGGAAAGTATTACTGGGGAGGGTTGTCTACACGGACGAAAATACGGTCTCCATAATGCTGGTTGGAAATCACGTGGTCCAGGTTCCTAAATCAGAAATCAAGTCCAGCGAAGAGGATCTCAAATCCCTGATGTACGAAAATCTGCTTGCGGGTCTTTCGGAGGAAGAAATCAAAAATCTACTAAATTACCTTTCGAGTCTATAAAATAAGAGACGTAACCCCTAGAGTTCATACACATTGCCTTCGGCACACATCTCTATTTCAAATCCAAAATTTCCCTCTCTTACGGCGTCCCTGTACATGGATTCGATTTGTTCATCTGTTCGGGTAGGTTCATGGTGAAAAATGGACAGTTTTTTCACCTTACACATATTCGCAAAAAGTAGGGCATCCCTAATGGACGAATGCCCCCAGCCCATTTTACCAACATATTCTTTGGAGGAATAAGCCCCATCGTGAAAAAGCAAATCTGCCCCATTAGCAATTTCAAATCCACTGGTCCATTCCGGATCATGGGGAAAATCGGAAGAACCCAACATGACCTCATGATCGGGAATATAGGCCAATGTCTTTTGATTGGCAGTCAACCGATACCCTAGGGTAGGTCCTGGATGGCATAAAAACTGGGAAAGGATCTTGATTCCTCCTATTGAAAATTCCTCATCCCCCAATTCATGAACTTCGGGATGCATAGGCAGCTCACTAAGCTTCACAGGAAATAAAGGAGGAGAAAAATATCTCCTCAACCGGTGAAGCAGAGGTTCTTGGCCAGTAGATGGGCCCCAAAGGTGGACTTTGACATTGGGATTGTAGAGTGGCTGAAAAAAACCCAATCCCATGGTGTGGTCTATATGCAAATGGGTGAGCAAAATATGAACCTCTTTGACCGTGGGCCCTAAAAACCGGCCTAACCTCATAATTCCGGAGCCCGCATCAAGTATGATACATGTATCTCCTTCGGTGACTTGTATACAGGAAGTATTGCCTCCATACCTATAATTTTCCGGACCAGGTGCGGGCAATGATCCCCTACAACCCCAAATTCTGACTTTCATACTTCGTGAGATTTCAAAAAAATCGCCATGGCTCCCAAAAATCTCTTAGTCCTACCCACAATAGGAAAAGTACTGACAGAGATATAGCTGCGTATTCCGGTCAGACTATCCACATAAAATTCTCCATTTGCAGGAATTTTCGTGGAGAGGGTTTTCACTAAGGGCAAAGACTCGGGAGTAAGTGGATTACCGTCTTGGTCTGTAGGTTTGAAAATGGTAGCCCATTCTTCCAATCTCATTCCACCTGTTTCATTAAACTTCAACCCAAAAATCTCTTCGGCAGGTTCATTGTAGAATAGGAGATTCCCTTCAGGATCTACCAGAAACATGGGGAGATTCAAACTATCTCCAAACTGTCTGGCCAAAATCAACTCTAGTGGCTGTGCAGGCATTGAACAAAAAGTTTTGGGTTTAAAGTACGTATTAAGTTACAGAAACTAATTTCAAAATTTTTCTTATCGACAGAAAAAAATCTCCCGATTGGACAACATACCTCTTTATTATTCTACGCCTTTGGAAAAGATGTTTTTTTGGAAGATTTCATACAAATGGAAAAGGGCAAAAAAGCAATAGTAAATTCTACCAAAATAGATTTTCATCTTAGTTTTTTTTGATTCCGGTGTCTTAAAAAAGAGAATCATCTTGGTACAACAAATCCAAACCGCTATGAAAACTTTACTCCTCTTACTTCTATTTGCCTGGATCGGACCTATACAGTCCTTAGTAGCCCAGCAGGACTCCAACAAATTCCTGATTGAAGAATATCTACAACAAAGTGAAAAACAGAAAAAGGCGGGATGGACATTTATCGGAGTCGGTGCCGCAGCAACAGGGTTAGGGTCTCTTCTGGCGTTAACTTCAGATGATTGGGATAGTGCGGGGTTTGGGACAGGGTTGGTTCTCTTTGTCGGAGGTGGAGCAATGATGGTGATAGGAATACCCATATTGATAAGCTCCTCTGCAAAAGCAAGGAAAGCTGGAAAATTAAGTTTGGGAGTCGAAACAGTAAGGACAATACAGCCCAACATGAATTTTTCTGGAAAAACAGTTCCTACAGTCACCCTTTCTTTTCCATTAAACCAGTAGAAAAATGAAAAAACTATTGATAACAGTCCTGATCATTGGAGTTCCATTTTTGGTAACCGCCCAAACTCCCAATCCACTTATCACTTCTGCCGATCTAATGAAGAAAAGTGATTCTCAATTCACCGGTGGAATAATCTTTGTAAGCACAGGAAGCGCACTTATCCTTGCGGATGCTTTTCACCAAAGCACGGGGCCGGGTGATGGCACAATGTCTCTCATAGGGGCGGCATTGGTCATAATTGGAGTTCCTTTGGTGGTAGCATCGGGGAATAATGCCCGATTGGCAGCCAAACTTTCCCTAAAAAACCAATCCATACACCAACCTTCGATCATCCCGGGACAGCCCAGAAATATCCCTTCCCTTAGCCTGAAAATCCCCCTTTGAGGATTCTCAGGCCATTTTTTCTGATTATTTTTTCAACTTTTCAAATAGCCAGTTATCTGACTTGGCTCCTTGCTCCGGATAGGTCCAATGCCCGGTCTCAGGCACTACAAACACTTCCTTAGGAGCCTTGATTTGATTGTAGGCCGAATAATAGGAAGTAGGCGGGCAGGTATCGTCATTATATCCCCAGGAATAAAACCCTGGAGTCTTTAAAATTCTGGCAAAATTTACCACATCATAATATCCGATCGTCTCTACGGCTTTTGGAAAATTGTAATACTTCCGGTTGCTTTCGGCAAACATATGAGGCCATCCTCCTGCCCTTCCATGCAAATAGCCAGTCATATCGCTCATTGCTGGATAAAAGGCAGACAAATACTTTACCCTGGAATCTAAAGCTGCCGTTACGATGGATAAAGCTCCTCCCTGACTTCCTCCCTGAACGGCCAAATTTTGACCGTCAAACTGAGACATTGAAACCAAGAAATCCACCGCCCTGATGCAACCCAAATAGACTCTCTTGTAATAGTAAATATCCTTGTCCTGAATATTAATATTCCAGTATCCATTGAGCGCTCCACTGGATAGATTGGAATATACTTCGGGAGCCAAGTCTATGGGAATCCCGTGAATTCCGATTTGTAGGACAATGGCTCCTTTTGCCGCTTTTGCCAAATCCCCGGCATAAGGCCGTATACCTGCCCCCGGCACCTGAAGGATCGCAGGATATTTTCCTGATTGCTTGGGCATCGTCAATACTCCATACACGCGACTATTGCCAATATTTCGAAAATTGACATGATACACATCCACAGCATCAGTACTTCGCTCCGGGATATGAACCATTTTGGGTTCCAAAGGAATTTTCTCCAACTCAGCTTTGGCCTCGCTCCAAAATGCTTCAAAATCTTCCGGCATCTTTACGGTAGGTTGGATTTTTTCAGGTTCAAAAGCGGCTGTTCCTAAGCCTCGATATTCTTTTCCATCGATAGTTGCAAATACCTCACAGCGCAAAAATCCGGGATTTTTCATCCCCTGAGCGGAAATGATAGCCTTGCCCTCTTTCAGTTCAAGACTTCCTTCCTGAATGGGATTCATCTTCTCTTCCTTCACGAAAAACCGGACATTTTCAACAGGTACCGGCCGGCCTGACTGGGTCACCGAAACGATGAATTCGACCTTTTCGCCCAACGAATAAACCCAACTTGGCCTATCAGGTGAAACGGTAATATCCAGAAACTGCCTTGGGATTTGGGCGAATGAAAGCTGGATGAATCCTAAGAAGAATAGACTTAAGAGAAAAACCCTCTTTTCAGTGATTTTGGCAATTGAACAATTCATGATTAAAACTGGGAAGGTAAAACGATATTAATCTCCGAAGGTAATTCCAAGGCCGCGTGCGGCTTTGACTAGAGTTCCCTGGGGATCTACAAAGTTGTAAGCACTGATGGCTTCTTTGATCGGCACAGAGGTATAATCGTTATTTTTCAAGATCACTAAACGGCCAAATCTTCCCTCCAACACTAATTCCATCGCTTTTACTCCAAAGACGGATGCGATCACCCTGTCAAATGCAATCGGTGTACCGCCACGCTGAGTATGTCCCAAGACCGTTTCACGAATATCTGCCTCTATCCCCGCATCTTTCAGCTGTTGACTCAATGTAAAACAGACGCCTCCCAATCGGACGGCATGTCTTCCAAGCTCCCCCTTGGTAGCTGTGACAGTTCCCTCTTTGACAAAGGCTCCTTCCGCAATCACGATATTGACAAACCCTCTTCCTTCATTGTATCTTTTTTTGATTCGATCTACCAAAACATTCAAGTCATATGGAATCTCGGGTATAAGGCATATTTCAGCACCTCCGGATATAGCAGTATACAAGGCAATCCACCCGGCATTTCTTCCCATCACTTCCATGATCATGACCCTGTGATGGCTGGCAGCAGTAGTCACCAAGCGATCAAATGAATCGGTTGCTGTCTGAACAGCGGTTTGAAAACCAAACGTAAAATCAGTAGAAGACAGGTCATTATCGATGGTTTTAGGGACTCCAATTACCGGCATCCCTGCCTCAAACATGGCCTGAGAAATGGCCTGAGAACCATCCCCACCAATGTTGATCACCGCATCAAACCCTTTAGACTTTAACCGGTCAACAAGCCATGGAATCCGATTGACCGTTTTCACGGTTCCATCGGATTGAACCTCGGGAAAATTCATGGGGTTTCCTTTATTGGTGGTACCAAGGATAGTCCCTCCTTGAACATGAATCCCGGCAACTGTTTTTTCATCCAGCTTAATCAGGCGGGTAGGTTCTTCCATCAATCCATTTAAGGCTTCAAAACTCCCCCAAACTTCCCAATCCTTCTCTTGGGCGGCTCTTTTCACAATTCCTCGGATCACTGCATTCAAGCCCGGGCAATCTCCGCCTCCGGTAGCAACAAGTAGTTTTTTCATAGTCAGTAACTTGATGAATAAAAGTAGATAAAGCTAAGCTTTTATTCATTTTGATCCAGCCGTATAAAAATTCAACCGTGATTTTACTTAACTTATTTATCCAAAAGAGGCGAAATCAAAAGTCTCCTCCCACTACAGCCCAGTCCAAACCTCCACCAGCAAATAAACTACGTCATGTTGAAAAATGAAGAAGAAACCCTGTCCGAGCTCAAAACTTTAAGTAAAAAAGAGCTGATCAAGAGAGCAAAAAAGTTTGCCAAACGCTACTGTGTGGGGGATGGAAAAAAATTCAAATTGAAGGATTATCCCACCGAGCCAAAAATGAATCTGGGACCGGAAGACAAGCCCTTGGTCAAGGAAGCCCTCGAAATCGGTGTGGAAGCTTTGGCCGCCTTGCAAGACATTCTCTATGCTCAGGACAGGTGGTCTTTATTGGTCATATTCCAAGCGATGGACGCTGCAGGAAAAGACGGGGCCATCAAGCACGTGATGTCCGGAGTCAATCCTCAAGGTTGTCAGGTTTCCTCCTTTAAAGGACCAAGCGCCGAAGAACTGGATCATGATTACCTCTGGAGGTGTAAGAAGAATCTACCGGAACGCGGAAGAATCGGGATTTTCAACCGCTCTTATTACGAGGAGGTCCTTGTGGTAAGAGTTCATGAGCAAATCCTTAAAAGCCAAAAACTCCCTGAAAAACTGATCACGAAAGATATTTGGGAAGAGAGATTTAAAGACATTAAGAATTTTGAAAAGTATCTCAACCGAAATGGTACTGTAGTGATCAAAATATTCCTTAACGTCTCTAAGGATGAACAAAAGAAACGATTTATCGAGCGAGTGGATGATCCCTCAAAAAACTGGAAGTTCAGCGCTGCCGATGCCCGGGAACGCAACTATTGGGACCAATACATGGAAGCTTATGAAGATATGATTAAAAATACCTCCACAGAGGAATCTCCATGGTATGTCATTCCAGCAGACAATAAGTCCTACGCAAGAATAGCCGTAGCCTCAGCGATCATCAGCGCACTTGATCAAATGGATCTGGAATACCCCAAAGTCAGCAAAGAAAAACTGGCAGAGCTCCAGGAGGTAAAAAGAGCACTTTTGGAAGAAAAATAACACGTATTGCCAGAATATGAGCAATCTCTCGGGACAGTCCTCTAGTCGCTTTTCCTTCCTAAATTAATTTAATGAAAATCAGCTAGCTACATAATTTCATTAAGCAAAAACATTTCTCAAGTAAGATTTATCTATGCTGAAAACAACTCCAAGGTTCATGAAAACACGAATCCTATTCATAATCATGAGTTTTATTCTGGTTAGTCCCGTTATGAGCCAAGAAAAAGCCCTAAGCAACCAAAATGAGAACTTGCTGGAGCTCAGCAAAAAACAAAAGAGAACCGGCTTTATTTTATTAGGCGCTGGAATCGGAGGTGCAGTCGTGGGTGGCGCCTTGTTTGCAAGTAATTTCTGCCTGTTTGGCGGTTGCAGTTCCCAACAAAACGCATTGGCTGGAACCGGTGGAATTTTACTAATTCTCGGCGTAGGCTCTGCCATTGCCAGTGTTCCCGTTCTTATCAATGCGGGTAAAACCTCCAAACGGGCTATGGTAGTGAGTGCGAATTCCACCCCCATCTATCTCCTTCCTGACTCTCATAATGGTCCAAAGGCCTATCCAGGTATTCAGCTTTCTATTCCGATAACTGTAAGAAAATAATACAGAGCTACAACTGGAGAAGCTTGCCCAATAGGATAAAAATCGTCTAGGTATTGACTTTTAAAAAATCTGTGAAAACTTTTAAATTTTCAAAAAAAGCCCTTCTGATTTTGATCAGAAGGGCTTTTGCTTAGATGTCAAACTTGATTCCTTGTGCCAAAGGTAAGGCAGTAGAGTAATTGATCGTATTGGTCTGTCTTCGCATATAGGCTTTCCAGGCATCGGAACCTGATTCACGACCTCCTCCTGTCTCTTTTTCCCCTCCAAAAGCCCCTCCGATTTCTGCACCGGAGGTTCCGATATTCACATTGGCGATGCCACAATCCGAGCCGGCGGCCGACAGGAACGCTTCAGCTTCACGCATGTTGGTGGTCATAATAGCTGAAGAAAGGCCCTGAGGCACGCCATTCTGTAAGGCAATAGCCTCTGCCAAAGTCTTATACCTGATCAAGTAAAGTATAGGTGCAAAAGTCTCGTGCTGAACGATTTCAAAGTGATTTTCCGCCTCATAAATCGCCGGCTTCACATAGCATCCCGATTCAAAATCCTGTCCAGAAAGAACGCCTCCTTCGACTACCGGTTTTCCGCCCTCAGCTTTTACCCTTTCGATTGCGGAGAGGTAATTTTTAACAGCATCTTGATCAATGAGCGGACCTACGTGATTCTTTTCATCCAATGGATTTCCTATGACGAGCTTAGAATAGGCGGCAGCCAGTCTGCTTTTCACTTCCTCGTAGACTTTGTCCTGAATAATCAGTCGTCGGGTAGTGGTACAACGTTGACCAGCTGTGCCCACCGCACCAAAAAGGGCACCACGAATAGCCATATCCAAGTCGGCATTTTCGGTAATGATAATGGCATTGTTACCTCCAAGCTCCAAAAGAGACCTTCCCAACCTCTCCCCAACTGCCTTTCCTACCAATTTTCCCATGCGGGTAGAACCTGTAGCCGAAACCAACGGCACACGGGAATCATGCGAAATCAATTCACCGATTTTGTAATCACCTATGATCAGATTGGAAATTCCCTCAGGCAATCCGTGCTTGGCAAAAATTTTTCCGACAATCTGCTGACAAGCAATGGCCGAAAGAGGTGCCTTTTCGGAAGGTTTCCAAATACACACATCGCCACAAACCCAAGCCAAGGCTGCATTCCAAGACCAAACAGCCACCGGAAAATTGAATGCGGAAATAATTCCGACGATCCCAAGCGGATGCCATTGCTCGTACATCCGATGACCTGGACGCTCGGAATGCATCGTCAACCCATACAATTGACGGGATAGCCCAACTGCAAAATCACAGATATCAATCATTTCCTGGACTTCCCCAAGTCCTTCCTGATAGGATTTACCCATTTCATAAGAAACTAGCTTGCCCAGATCTGCCTTCACTTCACGGAGTGCATTTCCGATTTCCCGCACAATTTCCCCTCGCTGAGGCGCAGGGACTAGCCTCCATTTTTCGAATGCCACATACGCTTGGGAAATGATGGCCTCATAAGTTTCAGAACTTGCCAATTGGACTTTTGCAATGAGTTTCCCATCAACGGGAGAAAAAGAGGAAAGATAGGATTCACCGGAATCCAACCAATTAAGCCCGGTTGAGGAGCCAAGATTTTCGGATTTCACACCAATTTTTTGCAAGGATTCAAGGATGCCAAATGCGTCTGTCATGAGATTAGATGGGTTTCTGATGATCAAAGCTAAAAATAAAAAACAGACAGAGCCTATCCCTTTATCTTTTCCAATAGTCTGACCACATTGAATCTGGAGTAGGTATCTGCAAATTTCTTGGAAGGCGTAATTTTATAGACCACGTTGATTCTGTAATTTCCCGTATTGGCAGAAGGGGAAACATCCTGTTGATTGGCCAGGTTGAGTTGCTTGTATACGTAGCTGCCATTGATAGAAAACCTTTTTCCATTGTATCCGGCAAACCCTCTCAGAAAATACCCTGTCATTAAATTCACATTTAGGGTTTCTTTGTCCCGATCGGCTTTAGAAAAACCAAGTCCTAGATTTCCGGATGCTGCCCCGGTAAGAAAAAATCCCTTACCTATCACCAAAGTTCCTGCAATTCCAGCATTGGGTCCTACCTGATAGTAATCTGCCCGGGTATAATTTCCCGGGATGGGACCATTTTCCTGAGGTAAAATCAACTCATTCCCGCTGATCCTGACACGGTACGCCTCAAATCCCAACATGGGCGAAAACGCTGATTTCTTCTGAATGGCAGTTTGGTGAAAGGCAGCCTCAAAAGACATTTTCTCCCCGTTAAACAAATAGCTGGCACTTACTCCCAATTTGACAGTACGGATATCTCTGCGAAAGTAGTCTTCACCTGTTGCATAATAATCTTTGATGATATATCCGGTATAGAACTGCCCAAACAAATCAATAATCCAATTATTGGGATAGATGTGTGATTGAAGATCCAAAAACCTCGGCCAATCTTTCTGTCGTTCAGGATTCAAAAAAGAAAAAGGAACGGCAATGTTAAGAGTGAATTTTTGAAAGGTGAAACCTACCCCCATATTCAATCCACTGTTTGGTTCATATACCCCCAGTTGGTCACTGAAATTGAGCTCAGTGTACTTCCTGGAGAAATAATACCTTAAAATCATTTTATCAGGTACGTCCTCGATATAAGTGGAATCAATCCCCCGACTTTGAGCAAGCAGCAAAAAAGAAAATGAAATGAAAATTAAAAATGTAAGCAGTAAAGTCTTGAAGGCCATAGAGCAAATTTATCACTGAATATAAACAAAAAGGGCCTTGGCTCTCACCAAGACCCTTTCAAACTATCAAGTTCGAAAATTGGATTCACGAGAATCACATTTTTTGAAAAAGGCTACAGTAGAAAAGTTGTTAATCACCTTCATAAAATTACGACATGAGTTTAATTAATCAAATTTTTAATTGAATTTTTCCATCCCACTTTTTTAATATTTGTTTTTTGAAAGGAATCGCTGCGAGAAGAAGTAAAATTGCGCTTTTTCTTTTCCAGACAGTAAACTACCTCGACCACATTTTTTTTGGAAGAACCTAAAAACATCCTTTTGTTGACTTGGAATGATTTACTTTTGAAGATTAAAAAGTTGTGATAACCTCTCTAAGCCATCGCTTTTTCTACTATGAGCCACCGGTCCAATTCCCTGATATCACTGAAAAGAGTCCTTCAAAGCCGTTGGAAATCGGTTCGTTTTAACCTCAGCGCCAACAACAACCCCCTTTTCATCGGATTTTACCGACACTTTTACAAGCCAAAGGCAGGGTCTCTGAGTGAATTTTTGAGTGAGTATTCCCTGTCCAAAAAAGGAAATTTCACCGTCATCCAAATTGGTGCAAATGACGGAATCACCCATGATCCCATCCACAAATTCATCAAGAGAGACGACTGGAATGGGGTGCTTTTGGAACCTCAACCGGATGTTTTCCATCAGTATTTGAAAAAAATCTACGCGAAAAACAAGGGAATTCACCCCGTTTGCGCAGCTATTGGAGAAAAAGACGGAACACTTCCGATTTACAAAATCGGCTTTTCGACCATGAGATGGGCAACAGGTCTTGCTTCTTTTTCCAAGGAAAAAATCGAGAAAGCTTTTGAAGATGGTATTGTAGCCTCAAACTGCAAGCGGTTTGGAATAGAAATCCCAAAGGATAGAAACCAGTGGATCTCCGAAGAACAGGTCAAAGTCATATCTCCTGCTACTTTGATGTCTTCCTACCACATCCAAAAAATAGATCTGCTTCAAATCGATGCCGAAGGATATGACTTGGAGGTAATTCGGATTTTCGACATTGCCAAAACCCAACCCCAAGCCATTGTTTTTGAGAATGTGGGCTTGAATGCTGCCGACTACCAATCCTGCCTTTCCCTATTGGAAACCCAAGGATACAAGACCAGAAAATTCGGTCCCAATACCTTAGCGCTAAAGACTCCACTCGGGAAGTTTGATTCCTTTTTCCAAGCATGATCCGTCCACTCATCTCTGTCGTCATCCCTTGCTACAATCAGGGAAAATACCTCGAAGAGACGGTCAACTCTGTTTTATCCTCCACCTACCGACCCTTGGAGATCGTCTTGGTCAATGACGGCTCTACGGACAACTCACTGGAGATCGCAAAAAAGCTGGAAGCCCATCACCGGGAAATCCAAGTCATCGACCAAGCCAATGGAGGCGTAGCCAATGCCAGAAATAATGGGATCGCACATGCAAAAGGAAAATACATCTTGCCCCTCGACGGAGATGACCTCATCTCGGACAACTACATCCAGGAGGCAATTAAAATACTGGAAATCCAACCTGAAGTCAAGGTAGTCTATTGCCAAGCAGTCAAATTCAACGAGCAAACCCAAAAACAGTGGAAACTGAAGCCCTTCAGTCGGCATCAGTTGGCCAAAGACAACATGATCTTTGTGGCAGCGCTTTTCCGAAAATCCGATTGGGAAAAAGTGGAAGGATTCTCAGAGGACATGAAAATGGGGAGAGAAGATTGGGAGTTTTGGATCAAAATGCTCAAAAATGGGGGTGAGGTGATTCAGCTGCCCTTTGTCGGTTTCTTCTATCGACTCACTCCCACAAGCAAGCGAAAAAATACAGGCACCAACCAGAAAAAACGGGAGCGGATTGCCTATCTCAATGCCAAGCACCTAGATTTTTTCGAAAGAGAGTTGAATGGGCCACTTCGGTTTCAACGGACCTGGTCGAAGCCTTACAATACCTTGTTAAAAATGCTTGGGAAACTCTGATTAGATTTTATCCCAACCCTTCCAAAATTTCAGGAAGTAATATTTCAGGGGATTGGTGTATTTGAGCTGCTTCCATGGCCGACTCGCATGCGGACGATGCCAAACGGGGGCATTCATCAACACGGTGTTTTGGAATCCCAATTCAATGGCTTTTTTGGAGATAAAGGTATCGTACCAGTCCTTGGCCTCATCCAGTCCGGTAAAATCATAGCTTTTCAAAAAATCAGGCGAAAACAGCGTACAGCAAAAGCTTAGGCTTCGGTTGGTGTCGATCATCGGCTCTTTTACTCCCTTAAACTTGAGGTAGGGAAAATTGACTACCCCCTTTTCATCTACCGTCACAGAGCCGATCAAACCTGGTTTGGATTGCTTTTTAAGCGTTTCTAGCAGCTTTTCGATGGTATCCGGCTTCACTACCACATCAGACTCGATAACCAATAGAGGCAGATTTTCCTGAATCGCCCGCTTTTGTGAAAGCTGAAGCACCAATTTGTAATTAGGAGAAGGATGATCCGTAAGATCCTCAATATGAATCAATTCGTAGCCGATTTCTGCTTTTTTCTCCTCCAAAATCGCTTTGGTCTCCTCCGAACTGAAGTCATTGAATATGACATGATGAGCCTTGACCGTAGAAGATGCAATTGCCTTGGCCGTGTCGAGGGTAGTTTCGATGGAGTTTTTTACAGGAGTGATGACGAGTACTTCGGCCATGAGAAAAGATTTGATCAAAATTAGGGCTTTCTTCCAAGGCAAAAAAATTGCCCCGATTTTCACCGGGGCAATTTGAATAGGATTTTCAACCGTATTAAGCCAGATCGCCTAGCGCTTTTTTGATTCGCTTCATAGCTTCAATCAATTCAGCTTCGGAAGCCGCATAAGAAATACGCACGCAATTTGGTGCTCCAAATGCAGAACCAGTCACCAAAGACACGTTTGCCACGGCCAAGAGGTAAAGACAAAGATCATCGGCATTGGCCACGCTGTGTCCATGGGCAGATTTTCCGAAGAATGCCGTCACATCAGGGAAGAAATAGAAGGCACCCTCAGGCACGTGAGTTTTGATGCCAGGAATATCTCTCAAAAGTCCCAAAACCAAGTCTCTACGCTTCAAATATTCTGTAGCCATATCTTTGGAAGGGGTCTGATCGCCCGCTATACCAGCCAGCGCTGCACGCTGTGCAATGCCGGTCAATCCGGAAGTAAACTGCCCCTGCATTTTTTCTACGGCTTTGGCGATTTCCAAAGGAGCACAGATATAGCCCACTCTCCAGCCGGTCATGGCATAACCTTTTGAGAAACCATTGACGGTTACGGTGCGCTCAAACATTCCGGGAAGAGAAGCAATGCTGAAGTTTTTCCCGGTAAAATTGATTAACTCATAGATTTCATCGGCAATCACCACCATGTTGGGATGCTTCATCACCACGCCAGCGATCGCTTCTAGTTCCTGCTGAGAGAAGACAGAACCGGTAGGATTACAAGGGGAAGAATAAATCACCGCCTTAGTTTTTGGGGTAATTGCCGCTTCCAACTGAGCTGCAGTCGCTTTGAAGTTGTTTTCCAGGGTACCCTCGATCAAGACAGGCACACCTCCGCACAACTTGATAATCTCGGCATAGCTCACCCAATATGGAGAAAAAATCACCACTTCATCCCCTTCGTTGATGATACACATAAAGGTATTGGCGATGGAATGCTTGGCACCAACGGACACCACGATGTGCTCAGCCTTAGCCTGAGCGATATTATTCTCTTCTCTCAGTTTTTTGGCAATCGCCTCGCGAAGGTCCTGATAGCCCGCCACCGGTGGGTAAGCAAAATATTTTCCTTCATCGATCGCATCTTTAGCAGCCTGCTGGATGTGCTTCGGAGTCTTGAAATCCGGCTCTCCCAAACTAAGACTGATGATGTCAATACCCTGAGCCTTGAGCTCTCTCGCTTTTTTTGCCATTGCGAGGGTAGCCGACTCTTCCATATTCAGGATGCGATCTGATAGAATAGAATTCATTTTTTGATTGATTTTTTTACAAATTCCTCAAAAATAGCCAGAAGATTATAAATTCTAAACAATCCCGTGGAATTGATGGCGAAATGTTATTTTTGAATAAAATAGTTGGCGATTTTAGCCGTTCCTTCATCGATCATGAAGCACCTTTCTGTTTTTCTCCTTCTTTTGTTTTCGTGGGGTAAAGTCGCTGTTGCCCAAAAAACTTCCCCTGAGAAAAAAACTGACGCAGATTCATCAGGCGTGGTCAATTCTGTTCTCCTCCCTACCGTGGCCCCACTTTTACTTTTTGATGAGGAGAAAGAAAAAGAGGCCAAAAAAGAAAAAAAGAAAAAGGCACGAAAAAACATTTGGTTTGGAATCAAAACCCAAAAAGGATATACCAGGAGAGAAATACGGGGCCAATCCTACTATGAATACTTTAACTATACCGATGCAGAAAGGAATCCGGACCCCTATATTCGAGATGTATATTGGTTTGATCCCAAAGAACGAAGCATTAAAACAGAAGGGTTTGCCAAAGAAAATGGATATCTCTTACACGGCCCATATGAGAGAGTGATCAACGAAACTGTGGTAGAAAGCGGGATGTTCTACTACGGCACAAAGCATAAAACATGGATGCTTTTTGATGACAAAAGCGTACTCCAAGACAAAAATCACTTTAACCAAGGCTGGCCTAAAGAATCCAAAATCAGCTATTTCAACGAAACCTCGAAGTCAATAGAAAAGATCATACCTATCCAATACGGGCTGGAAGAAGGGAATTACTTTCATTTTTATGAAAACCAGCAGATCGCTGTCACAGGGGAATACAAATATGGGGAAAAGGTAGGCCTATGGACCGAATATTGGGACACCAAAAACACCAAGGCTATCCGAAAAAGGGAAATTCAATACCAAGAAGATCCCTATACAAAAAATTTCCGCCCGTATATTCGGGCGGAATGGGATAAGGACGGAAATCTTATCTACAGAAAAGATAATTGATTATTTAGCTCTGTATTTGAATTGCTGACCACCAACAGAGGCTTCATACATTAATCCTCCTTTGGTTCTGGTAAACACCGCCACACCATCCACGTATTTTGCATTGGCAGAAGCCCCTGCCGCTGCTGCAACAGCAGATACTTGTGCGGACATTTCCACCTTATTGGCAATTAGGCGAGCAAACGCATCTTGGTTTTCAAAGAAAACAACCTCACTGTAAGCTTGTCCTCCTGCCTGAAAACCAATAGTGACTTGGGTCATTTTGGCAAAGCCTACCAGCTGGCCATTCTGGTAAACGGCTCCATTACCAGAGGCTCCGCCCACACCAAGACCACCCTTGCCTACATTAGGCAAAATCACATAACCATGGGAAGATTCGAAAAACTTACTCATGCTGGGATCATCTTTTAAAAATGCAGCCTTAGCTGATTCCGAATCTTTGATGATTTTTTCATCTTTCTCTTCCTTCTGAGCAAAAACTACCAACGCCAGCAAGGAAAACGCTAAACTCAACAATAGTTTCTTCATAATATTTGAGGGTTAATAAAACGCATCTTCAAATTGTCGGAATCTGATCGTCCCAGCCCGATCTTTATATACTCCCACGATGTCAAAACGAATATCCTTTTTCCAGTCGCTTTCATAAATATACTGATCTGCAGCCTTTACTAATAATTTTTTCTTGACCGAATCGACAAATTCTTCTGCATAACCAAACCCAGTTCCTGACCGGAATTTGACCTCCACAAAAATCAGAAGTCCTCTATACTTCATAATCAAATCAATCTCGGCATAGCCATGCCGGTAGTTGGTTTCCACCAATTCATAGCCTTTGCTCACCAGCCAATCGGCAGCAAGCTGCTCGGCGAGTCTTCCGGTGTCGTTATGTTCTGCCATGGGATTTATTGGTTAATTTTGAAAAATCGAAGAACGATACAGCAAGAAGGGCTGTTGAAAAAGAATTCCAGAAGGAAGCCCCATGAACGAAAATATCAATAAAACGGTAGAATTCCGAGACTTAGGCCGCATGGACTATCAGGAGGCTTGGGATTATCAGGAGAAAATTTTCGCCGAGATCGTTGCCCAAAAGATCAAGAACCGAAATCTACCTCCCGAGCAGCAAGAGATTACGCCCAACTACCTGCTGTTTGTGGAACATCCCCATGTGTACACCTTGGGAAAAAGCGGAAAGCCCGAAAATTTACTACTGGATGAACAAGGCTTGGAAAACCACAACGCATCCTACTATAAAATCAATCGGGGCGGAGATATCACCTACCACGGGCCGGGCCAATTGGTCGGCTATCCGATCTTGGACTTGGATAATTTCTTCACTGACATACACAAGTACCTCCGACTATTGGAGGAGGCTATCATTTTGACATTGGCAGATTATGGAATTGAGGCAGGAAGAATCGACGGACTTACCGGAGTATGGCTGGATCATGTAGCGCAAAAAAATCCACGGAAAATCTGTGCCATGGGCGTCAAGTCCAGCCGCTGGGTGACTATGCATGGCTTTGCGTTTAATCTCAATGCAGATCTCTCCTACTTTGGACATATCATCCCCTGCGGCATTGATGACAAGGCCGTGACCTCTCTTCATCTGGAACTGGGAAGACCGGTAGATGAAGCCGAAGCCAAAAACAAGGTCAAAAAGCACTTGGTTGACCTCTTTGAAATGAATCTGATTGAAGCGAAATAGTCTAGATAATAAATCCCTTCAAATTCTGGTCTTTAGGGCTGAGATCCATGTCAAGGCGACTCCCCCTTTTCAAGGAGGCTGGGGGATTTAAGAAGTTTAATTCAAGAAATAATTAGCTCCTAAATATTCAAATAGGAAAATGAAAAAAGACATCGACTTCTCTCCCGTAACCGGAGTAAAACTAGCCATCGCCAAAGAAGAAAAACCCACCGGCACCGAATGGGCCGTCTATATCATCAACCTCAATCTCATCGAATTGAGTACCGTGATGATCACCTCCAAAGGCTATGGGATTTTGGACGGGGAAAAAAGACAAACCTCCACCCTACGGCATATGATCGAGGAGCTTGGATCCGAGTCCGTTGCCAAAGTGGAACCCATCGATCCGGCGGTCTTTGCCTTAACGAATGAATTCTGGGTCAGCTATTACATTCTGGATCAGATTTTTGACAAAAAGTTTATCTTTACTCCTGGCAGTTTTGATCCTGTCAACCTCCGGATGATCCCGGAATTGGGATTGGAGGGTATCCTTCATAGCTAACCATTTCTCAACATGGCAGATTTTTTAGACCACCTGAGCGACATTCTTTTTTTGGACATTGAGACTGCTTCGCAAACCGAACACTTCGAGGACCTCGATCCACGACTTAAGCCAGAATGGCTCAAGAAAGAAAAATTGATCCGAACCGAAAATCCCAATCCGGAGCCCGGTTCCCTGTATTTTGACCGAGCAGGAATCCATGCCGAATTTGGGCAGGTCATCTGTGTGGGTGTGGGCTTTTTTCAGACCAAAAAGAAAGAGAAAAAGCTCTATTTCCGATCCAAGGTTTTTGCTCATGAGGAAGAAAGGGAACTTTTACTGGAGTTTAAAGCCTTGTTAGATAAGAAAAAATGGATCCTCTGCGCGCACAACGGCAAGGAATTTGACTTTCCCTACCTCTGCCGACGCATGCTGATCAACGGAATTGCCCTTCCCGAACCGCTTCACATCGCCGGCAAAAAGCCTTGGGAAGTGAGGCATTTGGACACGATGGAGCTTTGGCGATTTGGTGACTACAAATATTACACGCGATTGGAACTCTTGGCGGGTGTTTTTGGAATTCCCACCTCCAAGGAATCCATCGACGGCAGCGAGGTCAATAGTACTTTTTACAAAGAAAAAGACCTCGAAAAAATCAAAAAATACTGCCAACGCGATGTGGAAGTGACCGCAAGAATCTATATGGCCATGCACCCTCAACTCGACGAATTGGAAATCGAGATTGTGCCTGCAGAAGATTCAAAAAAAGATCACAAGGATTGATGCCCTCGGGCATGCAATTCTTTTTACCTTAAGAAAAAATACACCCCTCATGGGAAGAAAATCAGACAGAAAACATTCAAAAAGAAATAAAGGGGGCTATTCCGGTGGAAATGATTCCGCTTCACTGGCCCGAAGAATCCTTCAATTTTTAGATTCCAATTATGGTCAGGAATACAACGCCAAGCAAATCATCAAGCAACTCGATATCCGGGATGCACTCAACAAAGGCGGGGTCGAACCGGTGCTTTACCAACTGGTAGATGCCGGAAAAGTCTCCCGAAATGCAAGAAATTACTTCTCCTCTACCAAAGATCCGGACTTCATCACCGGCACAGTGGATTTTGTAAATCCACGCTTTGCCTTCATTGTCCCAGATGACAAGGAAGCCGTAGATGGAGATATTTTGATCAAAGAGGCCGACCTCAAGCAGGCCCTCGATGGAGACAAAGTCCGTGTGATGGTATTTCCTGTAAAAGGAAAAACCGGTCGTACCGAAGGCCGCGTGCTCGAGATCTTGGAGCGCAGCCGTGATGAATTTGTGGGCAGAGTGGAAATCTCCCCTCGCTTCGCGTTCGTGGTGCCCGATTTCAAAAAGATGCACAAAGACATCTTTGTCCACCGCGGCGACTTGATGGGGGCCGAACACAACGAAAAAGTCATCGTCAAACTGACCGAATGGAGAGAGGATGACAAAAACCCTACGGGAAAAGTCATTCGTGTACTCGGCAAGGCCGGTTTGCACGAAGTCGAAATCCACTCCATCATGGCAGAGTTTGGATTGCCTTTTGAATATCCCAAAGAAGCCGACGAAGAAGCGAATGCGATTCCCGAAAAGATCACAGCCAAGGAAATCAAAGCCCGAAAAGACTTTCGCGACGTACTCACTTTCACGATTGACCCGGTCGATGCCAAGGACTTTGACGATGCTATTTCCTATCGGGAACTGGAAAATGGCAACCTGGAAATCGGCGTGCACATCGCCGATGTGACGCACTACGTGAAGCCAAAAACGGCTTTGGAAAAAGAAGCCTTTAACCGTGCAACTTCTGTTTATCTCGTGGACCGCACTATCCCTATGCTTCCCGAACGACTCAGCAACGGACTCTGCTCACTTCGTCCCAACGAGGACAAGTTGACTTTTGCCTGCGTGTTTGAGATGGACCGAAATGCCAAAGTGATCAATCACTGGATCGGCCGGACTATCATTCACTCCAACCGACGCTACGCATACGAAGAAGCACAGGAATGCATCGATACCCAATCGGGAGATTATTTCCAGGAGTTGACTTTGCTCAATGAGCTGGCTAAAAAGATCCGAAAGCAACGATTTGACAAAGGGGCGGTCAACTTTGAGACCGTCGAGGTGAAGTTTAAGTTGGATGAAAAAGGAACACCACTTGGACTTTTTGTCAAAGAGCGGAAAGACATCCACAAGCTCATCGAGGAGTTTATGCTTTTGGCTAATAAGTATGTAGCTGAATTCATTTTCCGAAAAAATCAAGGTGCAGACACTTTTGTCTACCGAACCCACGACAGCCCGGATTTGGACCGTTTGGAGACCTTTTCAGGTTTTGCGAAGCGGTTTGGCCATCAGATGGACGTGACCAACGTGCAGAAAATCTCTGCCGCACTCAATAAGCTGATGGATGAGATTCAGGGCAAACCCGAGCAAAATGTTCTCGAGCAACTCGCCATCCGAAGCATGGCCAAAGCCAAGTACACTACCGAGCCCAAAGGTCACTTTGGTTTGGCTTTTCCACACTATACCCACTTCACCTCTCCCATCCGCCGATACCCGGATATGATGGTGCATCGACTCCTGGAGCATTACCTGGAGGGAGGCAAATCTCCTGAGGCGGAATCCTGGGAGCAGAAATGTGTGCATTCCTCCGAGCGGGAAAAGCGTGCCGCAGATGCAGAGCGAGCCTCCATCAAATACAAGCAGGTCGAGTACATGTCCCTTGCCGAGCAGAAGGATTACGAGGGCATCGTCAGCGGCGTGACCGAGTGGGGAGTTTTTGTCGAGATCACTGAAACCAAGTGCGAAGGCATGATTCGAGTTCAGGATATGGATGACGATTACTATGAATTTGACGAAAGAAACATGCGTCTGATTGGGACGAGAAGTAAAAAAATGATCACTTTGGGTGACAAAGTAATGGTCAGAGTAGTTAACACCGATATCGACCGTCGAACCATCGATTTGGAATTTGCAGAAAATGACAGAAAAAAGTCTCGCCCACGCGCTTTTAACTAAGCTGGAACAACACATCACCAACCACTCTTTCGGAGAATCACCCACCGAACTTTACGAACCGATCACCTATATCATGAGCCTGGGAGGCAAGCGGATCCGTCCGCTGCTTTCGCTTTTGGCGTATGGGATTTATGGAAAAAATCCGGAGGAAATCCTCTCTCAGGCAGCGGCAGTGGAGGTCTTTCACAACTTCACCCTGATGCATGACGACATCATGGACAATGCTCCGCTGCGAAGAGGAAAAGCCACAGTTCATGAAAAGTGGAATGCCAACATCGCCATTCTCTCTGGAGATGTGATGCTCGTGAGGGCCTATGATTTGCTGTTGGGTACAGATCCAAAACTGCTTCCGGAAGTCATTCGCCTGTTCAATAAAACGGCAGCCGAAGTCTGCGAAGGACAACAGTTTGACATGAACTTTGAAGCCTACGAAACCGTCCACGAGGCCGATTATATCAACATGATCCGACTAAAGACTGCCGTGCTGTTGGGTTTTGCACTTCAACTTGGAGCTATTTTGGCGGGAGCGGAAAAAGAAGATGCGCAAAAGCTCTATGAGTTTGGGGTGAATATCGGCGTAGGGTTTCAGCTGAAAGACGACCTCCTCGATGTCTATGCCGATCAGGCCAAATTTGGCAAGCAGGTAGGAGGAGATATCATTTCAAATAAGAAGACCTTCCTTTTGATCAAAGCTTTGGAACTCGCCCAAGGGGAAGATTTGGAGGCTTTGAATCATTGGTTATCCTTGAAGGAATTTGACAAAGTCGAAAAGGTAAATGCCGTAAAGGCAATCTATGAAAAACTAGGCATCCGTAGCCTGACCGAAGCCAAGATGCAATCCTACTTTGATGCGGGCTTCAGCCAATTTGAAGGCCTGCACTTCCAAAATGAGGAATACTATCAGGCCCTGTACGCCATCACCCAAGACCTGATTCACCGGGAGAAATAAGCCATGGAATTGACTTTGACCACCGCGATCATTGGGATCACGGCGATTACCAGCATACTCGGATTCAACCGGCCTGATCTACTTGAGCGGTGGATGTTTATACCCTACCGGATCAAACACCGCAACCAATGGGATCGGTTTGTCCTTTCGGGATTTATTCACAAGGACTACATCCACCTGCTCTTCAACATGTTTACCTTCTACTTCTTCGGAGGTGTGGTGGAGCTATTTTTGCGCTATCAGTTTGGGAAAGGCATGGGTGGATTCCTGTTTGTGGCCTTTTACCTCTTAGGAATTATCATCTCCGACATTCCAACTTACGTGAAAAATCAAGGGAATGGGTACTACCGTGCATTAGGGGCATCAGGAGGGACAGCCGCAACGGTATTTGCCAGTATCGTGATCATGCCTTTATCGGACATTTGTTTGTTTGGAATTATCTGCTTGCCAGGGTTTATCCTCGGGGGCATATTTTTAATCTATTCCTATGTCAAGGGCAAGCAGGACAGTGACGGCATCAACCACGACGCCCACCTGTACGGAGCGATTTTTGGAATTGCATTTATTCTGATTCTATCACCCTCGAGTGCGGGGATGTTTTTGGAGCAGATTAAGGGGTTTAGGTTGTTTTAAAAACAAAGACCTGGCAGGTGGGGTGTAAAATATTTGATTTAAAATTCAATATTTTACACCCCATTTTATTATATTCCATTGTCTAAATTTATTGACCTATGGAAGATGACAGTACAAGTTGGAAAGAAAGAGCTATTTCAAGAAGACTGGAGAACAAAGAATTAAATAAGCGACGCAAGGAACTCATTAAGAGCAGAGATGGATGGAAAGAAAAGTACATGGTTCAAAAGGAAAAAGCGGACAAACTCGAGCATGATCTGGAGTTAATCAAAAAAAAACTGAACGAGATTCTGTCGTATTAAAGGTTAATCTGACACTATCCCGAAAAGTGTGTAAATAGATTTTAGGATTGGTTAGAGTTTTAGACGGTTTTCAAACATAATCATAAATTGGTTTAAGATCATGCCCCAGTCTCGGATGGGCATGGTCCATTTTTTTGTAGCCTCCATCACGGCCAAGAAGACCGATTTGAGCACAGCTTCATCGGTAGGGTAAGAAAGCTTGTTTTTGGTGTATTTTCTGATTTTTCCATTCAGGTTTTCGATGATGTTGGTCGTGTAGATGATCTTTCTGATCTCCAGAGGGAAGTCCAGAAAGGCGGTGAGTTCTTCCCAGTTTTCTCTCCAGCTTTTGATGGCATAGCCGTATTTCTGCCCCCACTTGCCTTCCAGCTGATCCAGAGCAAGCTGTGCTGCATCCCGGTTGGGGGCAGTGTAAATCCCCTTCATATCGGCAGTGAACGGCTTTCTGTCCTTCCAGACCACAAAGCGGCAGGCATTCCGGATCTGATGGACGATGCAGATCTGTTTGGTAGACAGCGGGAACACGCTTCGGATGGCCTCGGTGAAGCCTTTGAGATTGTCTGTAGCCGTGACCAGAATGTCCTCAACTCCTCTGGCTTTCAGGTCGGTCAGGACGCTTAGCCAAAAAGAGGCGGATTCGTTTTTGCCCAACCGGCGTCTCAGAACCTCTCTTTTGCCGTCTTTCTTCAGGCCGCCGCCCACGAAGATGGTCTTGTCGAT
>NZ_QEIG01000008.1 GCF_014324365.1 Algoriphagus sp. AK58 | reverse complement strand
TTTTGGGACGTGAAAGATTAACCTTTAATACGACAGAATCTCGATCAGTTTTTTTTTGATTAACTCCAGATCATGCTCGAGTTTGTCCGCTTTTTCCTTTTGAACCATGTACTTTTCTTTCCATCCATCTCTGCTCTTAATGAGTTCCTTGCGTCGCTTATTTAATTCTTTGTTCTCCAGTCTTCTTGAAATAGCTCTTTCTTTCCAACTTGTACTGTCATCTTCCATAGGTCAATAAATTTAGACAATGGAATATAATAAAATGGGGTGTAAAATATTGAATTTTAAATCAAATATTTTACACCCCACCTGTCAGGTTTCCAAAACCTTACAGGTCTTTCCTTTTTCCAACAAATTTTGCATTTGCCCTTTCAAAATGGCCTTCCAAATAGGCTGTAAAGACCTTAAAGTCAGCATTTTTTAAAACCAAAATCAAAGTTGCTGATTTTCAATACCTTGAAAATTAATTTTAGTCAACTATTGACTTTTTGGTCGGGGAGGGGTTATACTAAAGAAGTTAAATTTTTTAGTATGAACAAACCTTTTTACTCCCTGGGGCTGGGAACCTTAGCCCTGATGATCTTTTGGTCATGTACTTTGGAGGAGATAGCGTCTCCTCAGCAAGCAGTTTTGGTGGATCCCCTACCGGTGGCTCGGTCGTATTACGACCTGGAAAAGCCCAAGCAGGGGAATCTATATGGTCGAATCCAGTCGGATCTGGAAGTGTTTCCTTAATGGGAGGGAGCGAAGAGCTATTCTGATGGGAAAATCCTGATCGTCCCGGCTCATCGGAAGGTCAAGGCGACCTATGCACAAGGGTACCTGCGTAGACTGGTCTTTGAGCTTAATGCAGGCGGTAAAGTCATCCGTGGAGGAATTTTGGAAATGGCCGGCAAGGATGGGGACTTTCTTCTCGATAACGAAGGAGTGCTGATCGAAGGATTCCTCTCCGGCGTGAAGTCTTCCCAACTGACCTATTTATGGTCTGATTTTGGTTCCAGACCCTTAGATGCGGTGCAGGCCAATGGGCAGACAGTAGAACGATCTCTGGACCGATTGCTTAATTCCCGAAGGGGATTGGAGAACTTCAGTACCGAGAACTGCATCGATTGGTACTGGGTGTACAGCATAGGCGGGGTAGTAATCTATGAGGAGTATAGCCATACCACCTGTGGAGGAGAAGGATGTGGTACAGGAGGATTGCGCGTAACCAATCAAAATGATGCCTGCTTGGATGATGGAACGAATGGTGGAGGAGGAGATGGCGGAATTGTTTACAAGATTGAAAACAAAGTTCAGAATCCTTGTATATAAGGACAAGTGGATAAAGCTGTTGATTCCCAATTTAAAAATCAGATAACCAGTTTGATATATAATGCTTTTGGACAAAGCGAAAAATTTAATATCGAAATATATGATATTACTACGTTGGCAGATACTGTAGATGGGTCAACGATGTGGATGCCACAGTTAGATCGATTACTTTTTACTATTGATCTGAACAGAAATGTTCTAAGTAACAGTTCAAAAGAGTATGTTATGGTTACGGTTTTTCATGAATTGTTACATGCTTATATGGGTTATTTGAATATAAACATGTCAACTGAATCCTTAGACCATGAAAATATGGCGAATTCTTATCTTAACTTATTAAGTCAAGCATTAATGGAACACTATAGCATAAGTTCTACAGAAGCAACTCATTTGGCTTGGGGTGGATTGCATAAAACATCCAAATGGGAAAAATTATCTACACATCAAAAAAACCAAATAATTGCAACCAATCAAAAATATAGAAATTCTGAAAAGGGTGTAAAATGTCAGTGAAAAGAATAATTATAAATGGAATCCTTGTCTTATTATTTTTTGCTCTTTGTATCCAAACATTTGGCCAAGAGGTAAATAAAAAAGAGGATGAATATTTCTCCTTGCTTAGAAGGGAAGTAGCTCGAGTTATCTTAAGACATCCAAGAGAGGCAGACTCTGTTAACTACTTTGCCTACTCTTTTCAGATAACTTACGGAGATTCAATAACGGTCCAGTTTTCTGAGGAAACACCAAAATCTATTCTGGACAAATACGAGGTTTTTAACCCTGAAGAAAGTCTTAGAAAATTTATAGAAGAAAAGGGAATTCAATTTGATTCAGACAAAACCGTACTCTACACCATTCTTCATATCTGGGATGATGGAATAGAAAGAGAGGATAACCTTTCAGAAGTTTTTGAAATAATGTACGATCAAGGCTGGAATTTTCCTTCATCCAAAGAAGTCAGGGTCGAAGTTCCCATCGTGACCTATTTAAAGGGGGTTAGGACTTAAAAAAAATCTATGGTTAAGACTGGCAGGTGTGTACTTCTTTTGATGTCAGTTATTGGTTTCGCCTGCACGCCAAAAACCGATCAGCAGCTAAAGCCTCTATTTGAAGCCCTTATTCCAGCCTATCTACTGGAGGGTGGAAATACGGTTTGGGTCATTGCCGAGTCGGACTCGGCCTCCAATCGGACCATGTTTGGGATGGACATCTGCTCAGCGGAATTCCTCCAAAGAGGTCTCGTGGGAAAAAACCGGATGATCTTCGACGGTCGGGAGGCCAAGATGACGATTTGGGATTGTATTTCTACTTGTCTGAATGAGTCCAAGGCATTTCGATTTACTGAGGAGCATTTTCCGGAAGGCGTGGAGTTGATTTCCCAAAGTCACTTGGATAGTTTGCAGGCACTTGTGGATTCCAAAGTGGTCGTAGATTCTCTGAAATCAGAGGCCATGAATAAACTACATTTTCAAACTAGGTTCAGATTTTCTAAGCCGTTATTCTTTGGTGGAGGAAATTTTGCTTTACTGTATTACACCTTTTTTAGCGACAACTCAGGCTATGTTGTGATGGAAAAGAAGTCAGGAAAATGGGAAGAGGTATTTAGAGAGATCTATACCCACTATTGAGTTTAGCCTTTGCCAAGAGAATAACCCGCCTAAAAAGGTCAAAATGAATTCAACGATGTCAAATCCGGATCTCAGCGGTCACCAAGTGGTAAAGGTAATAAGCATTGTTCTCAAGCTTCTGGTGTTCTCCTTGGTCTGCTTTAGCTGTACCTCAAGAGAAGAAAACGAGATCAAGGAGTTGATGAATGCCGTATTTGAATGGGAACTCAACCGAGGCGAAGAAGTCATCGTGTTTGCGGAAGCGGAGGAGAATTGGGAAATCCCTTGGCTAGACTCTTGTTCGGTAGAAGGCATACTGAGTTTGCAAAGTGACTTCCGTTATAAAGTTTTGTTCAAGGATGTGTTCACAGAAGCAGACGCAGAAAAGATTTGCAGGGAAGGAAGGCAAGCTTTCCGATTCCAACAGGATATGTTTCCGGTAGGAGTGAAAGTCTCTTCTGAAAAGGGGAGGTACGACAGTTTGTCAAATGCCTATTATAATGCTTTAGGTAAGCCGGAAGTAGTCGAACTTGATATGGAATTGAAGAAATACATGAGCTATAAGACGATTTCCAAACCTGTGTTTTTGCAAGATTACCAATATGCATTTCTATATGTTTTTAGTGGAGGAACCGGGCTTTTAATATATAAAAAGCAGAATAATAAGTGGGTTCATTACTTTACCAGTACTTTGATGCTTATATAGTAGAAATATTAGAATAGGATTAGGAGAAAGATGAAGAGAGTTACAGGGATTTTACTGGTACTTTTCTTGGGATTGGCTTGTACTTCCGAAAAAAATCAGGAGATGAAATCTCTGTTCCATTCAGTACTTCCTTCGGTTTTGCCCGAGGGAAGTTCCATTTGGGTCATTGCCGAGTCGGACTCGGCCTCCAATCGGACGATGTTTGGGATGGACATCTGCTCGACTGAATTCTTCCAAAGAAGTCTCTTGGGAAAAAACCGGATGATCTTCGACGGTCGGGAGGCCAAGATGACGATTTGGGATTGTATTTCTACTTGTCTGAATGAGTCCAAGTCATTTCGATTTACTGAGGAGCATTTTCCGGAAGGGGTAGAGCTAGTCTCTCAGGATTACTTGGATAGTTTGCAAAAAGTCGTGGATAACAAGATGCTTGGTGATTCGATCAGAAGGGATGCCTTTAGAATGATCAATAGCAAAGTGATCTACCGATTTTCCAAGCCGTTTTTTTTCGGGAATGGAAATTTTGCGTTAATCAATTACTCCAAGTTCTCAGTAAATGAAGGTTATCTGGTAATTGAGAAAAAAGATAAAATCTGGGTGCAGGTGCACCAGCAGGTTTATAAAGATTTTGAAAATGAGTTTATTGTTCCTGAATTTATCCTTTGAAAAAGTGGCTGCTCAAGGTTTGAGCTTGATGCTTCTTCTTTCAGTTTTTACCTCTTGTGGAATGAGGGCCGAAGAAAAATGTATCTCCATCACCTTGGGTGCTGATCGCCCCATCATCGATACCTTGATGATCGATTCCTCCAATCGGAACAGCATCCATCACGCCGAGCTCCAACTTTCCGGAGAAGTAAAAGATACCCTGAAGGTGGGGGTTGGGTCATTTTTTCAGGTGGAGCTTTTGCCCGGGAAGTATGACACATTGATTTACAAGGGAGATTGGTATGCTGATCCTATGGTGCTAAAGGCGGAAGGCGGAAAAGGAAGTGAGCTGAGTTTTTGTGCAAGATTTTACTATTAATCTTTTAGCAAAATGAAAATCCGATATATCGTTTTGATCCTGGTGATTCTTGGAGTGGGCTGGTTTCAGTATGATCAGTTTCAACCCAAACGAAACCATGATAATGCAAAGCAAGTCCGCCTTAGCATGACTTCAGAAGAAGTGATCCAACTCATGGGACAGCCGGACAAAAAAAGTATTCTTTTTCCTGGAAGGGTGGATGCTGATACCACTTATCAGTACCGCGCTCCCTTTGCCTCCTCAGACGGAATCTACATCTCTTTTGATAAGCAGGGCCAAGTGATCCATATTGCGAATGAGTAGGATTGTGGCTTGAATCTTTGAGTGTGAAAAATGAAAACCACCTAGCCATTTATAAAACATGGCGAAGAGCTTTCCTTTTTGTAGACTATGTGTCTATGTGGTAAAAAAAAGGATAAGATTGCTTGAATAAAACTTGAAAATCCTTTCCGGAGCAATCCAGGACTTATTTATCCTTTCCTCTTGCTGATAGAATAAGTAAAACCACATAGCCACATAGAAAACATAGCGAAGAACTTTCCATTTTATAAGACTATGTGTCTATGTGGTAAAAAAAGGATAAGATTGCTTGAATAAAACTTGAAAATCCTTTCCAGAACAATCCGGGACTTTTTCATACTTTCCTCTTGCTGATAGAATAAGTAAAACCACACAGCCACATAGAAAACATAGCGAAGAGCTTTCCATTTTATAAGACTATGCGGCTCTATGTGCCTATGTGGTAAAAGTTCTTCTTTTGTTGCGTTAAAATCACAAAACCCCTTCCAAATCAACTCTGGAAGGGGTTTTTAAATTTGATTTCTCTGTGTACTGTGGTCTGTCGACTGTTGACGTCTACTTCTTCATTCCCATATAATCCACCACAAAGTAGCTCATCACTCGCACGCCCAGCACGAACCCGCTTTCATCCAGATAGAAATCAGGAGTATGGTGAGAAGGGGTCTTGGTAGGATCGCCACCCTTTTTCATGCCGCCAAGTCCAATGAACAAGCCCGGTTTTTCCCGCTGATAGAAGCTGAAGTCTTCTGCACCGGTCACCGGAGGATTTACTTTTACGTTTTCTTTTCCTGCGGCAGCCTCCAAGGTGGCTACCATTTTCGAAGTCAGATTAGGGTCATTGACGGTAGATGGGTAAAGCTTGGTGATGTTGACTTCTGCTTTGGCGCCCGCACTTTCGGCAATATTGGTTGCAATTTCCATGATTCGTCGGTGGACCAATTCCTGCTGCTCATCTCCGAAAGTTCGGATGGTCCCGATCATCTCCACTTTTTCAGGAATGATGTTGTGACGGATACCTCCATGAATCGCTCCGACAGTAACTACTGCAGGGTTTTGGGTGATGTTGACACTTCGGGAAAGAATGGTCTGCAAGCCTGTCACGATTTGGGAAGCCGTCACGATAGGGTCTACGCCTGACCAAGGGGACGCGCCATGTGCTTGGGTACCATGTACGATGATTTCGAGATTGTCCACGGCTGCTTGGGCAGGTCCGGATCGGTAGCCGATAGTACCTACTTCGGTTTGGGCGGAGATATGCAAGCCAAAAATAGCGTCCACGTCTTTCATCACCCCTTCTTCCACCATCTGTTTGGCTCCCCATGTATTGACTCCGGGTTCGTAGATGCCTTCTTCAGCAGGTTGGAAGATGAATTTGACGGAACCCTCGAGTTGGTTTTTCATTCCGGCGAGTACTTCTGCCACACCCATCAGGATGGCCACGTGAGAGTCATGTCCGCAGGCATGCATCACCCCGGTTTGCTGACCATTGTAGGTGGTGGTCACGGTAGATTTGAAAGGGAGGTCTACACGCTCGGTCACCGGAAGGGCATCCATATCTGCACGAAGGGCGACCATCGGGCCGGGCTTGGCTCCACGAAGGACTCCTACTACACCGGTTACAGCAACGTTTTCAGTCACCTCGATGCCCAAGGAGCGCAAGTGATCCGCAATCAACTTGGCGGTTCGCTTTTCCTGATTTCCCAGCTCAGGATTCTGGTGAATGTCTCGCCTCCACTCGATGACTTTGGTTTCGATGGCCGTGGCTTTCTTGTCGATTTCAGGCCGTAGTTTACTTTGGCCAAAGACAGTTCCGCTGAGCAGAACCAAGGGTAAAATTAATTTTCTCATAAGGTAATTTGGTGAATGATCAGATTGGCGGTTTTTTGGGTGAGAAGGAAAATTAGAACCATTGAATTTAAAAACCTTGTGATTTGGGATAAAAAATGCTTTCCCAGAACTTTTCGGCAGGAAATGGATTTATCCACAAAACTGAACTTATGGAATTGAACAATAAAATCGCAGTCGTCACCGGAGTCAGCAAAGGTGTGGGACTGGAAGTCGTTAAATTATTGGTAGAAAAAGGAACCATCGTGGCAGGTTGGGGAAGAAACAAGCCTGTTTTCGATCATCCCAATTTTCATTTTTTCACCTGTGATGTAGCGGTGGAAGAACAAGTGGAAAATGCCTACCAAGCCACCTTGGCCAAGCTGGGTTCGGATATCCGAATCTTAGTCAACAATGCAGGTTTTGGTGTAGCCGGACCTTTTGAAACCATGAGCTCGGAAGACTGGAAATCCATGTTTGACACCAATGTTCACGGGATTTTTTACGTGAGTAAACGACTCGTCCCCGCCATGAAAGCAGCTGATGAAGGGCACATTCTCAATGTTGCCTCGATTGCAGGATTGAATGGAGTCGCCAATTTTGCGGGCTATGTGGGTACCAAACATGCCGTGCGAGGCATTTCTCACTCGATGTACATGGAATTGAGGGATTTTGGAATTAAGGTCTCCACGATTTATCCGGGCTCGATCCAGACCAATTTCTTTGATGCCATCCCGGGAATGCAAGCCCATGAACACATGATGCGTCCGATCGATGTCGCCCAGACGATTGTGCAGACGCTGGAAACTCATCCAAATTATTTCGTGGCGGATGTGGAGTGCAGACCGCTACGGCCAAAGGGGAAGAAGTAGGAGGTAGCTGGCAGGAAACGTCACTGAGAGGAGGTACGACGAAGCAGTCTCCCAATTTCAAAGGAGATTGCTTTGGGGCAGCAAAGCCGGAATTGAAATTTAGAACTGGAAATATGCCCCTCGCAATGACGACCGCTTCAACGGTAAAAGAACAACAATGCCGTCTTTACCTAGTCTGTTTCTTTCTTCAGTCAAATTGTACGATAACTGCCCACCAACTCGAAAACGGATACCTAAGTATAACTTTTCCTTCTTTTTGCTAAAAGGAGAATCAAAGTTTAATTCCCCTGAATCACTACTTTAGCGTTCTCTTATTAATCAGGAAACACTTGGAATCTCAACCCAACAATCCGCTTCACGGGGTCACTTTGGCTGATATGCTCGCCGAGTTGGTCTCGTTTTATGGTTGGAAGGAACTCGGGGAGCGCATCACCATCCGTTGCTTTACCCATGATCCTTCGATTAGTTCCAGCCTAAAGTTTCTCCGCAAAACTCCCTGGGCGCGCGAGCGAGTGGAGGGCTTGTATCTGAAGATGCTGAGGGATAGAAAAAAGCCATCGGATAACCTTTGATCCCGAAAATTCGGGATCGAAGGTTTTAAACCGGATTAAAATTGGTTTGCTGAATTAGGCCACCCGGACTTCAAATCCTAGAGATATCAGCTCATGATTACAAATCTTGAGCAGCGGAGCAGCGAGTCAAGATAATTAAATCCCCCTAGCCCCCTTATGAAGGGGGAATTGCCCTATTCGGAACTTCAAAGCCAAGTTTTATCGGCATAATTCCAACTCAAGGGTACTCGTAAATAACTTTCGAAACTTATCTAAATAACCTTTGCGTCCTCTGCGTCTCCGCGGTGAAAAATTAAAAACCTTCGAGGTTTGAAAAACCTCAAAGGTTACAAAAAAAAGCCCTGATCATCGACCAGGACTTTTGATTTATGGTTGTGGTTAAGATTATACGTAGTTGTTGAGCATCACTGGCATCACGAGCATCAGGATGTCTTCATTGGCATCCTGCTCAGCAGGAAGGATCAGACCGGCACGGTTTGGTGCGGAGAATTTCAAGCTGACCTCCTTGCAGGAAAGGTTGTTGAGCATTTCCACCAGGAATTTCGCATTGAACCCGATTTCGATATCCTCTCCGTCGTGATCGCAGGATAGTCTCTCATTTGCTTCATTGGAGAAGTCCAAGTCTTCCGCAGAGATCATCAATTCACTTCCTGTCAACTTCAATCGCACCTGATGAGTAGTCTTGTTGGCGTAGATCGCGATACGTCTCAAAGATCCAAGCAATTCCAAGCGATCGATGTTCATACGGTTTGGATTGTCTACCGGAATCACGTTTTCATAATCAGGGAATCGCTCGTCGATCAGACGGCAGATCATCTTGATGTTGTTAAACTTGAAGTAAGCGTTGGACTGATTAAACTCTACCGTTACCGGTACATTTTCAGAAGGTAAGGTAGACTTCAAGAGGTTGAGCGCTTTTCTTGGGATGATCAAGCTTGCGCCGTTGGCAGAGGCCACGTCTACTCTTCTGTAGCGGATCAATCGGTGACCGTCAGTTGCCACGAAGGTGGTGTTGGTCGGGCTCAAGTTGATGTACACACCGGTCATCGCAGGACGAAGCTCGTCGGAAGAAGTCGCGAAAATGGTGTTGGAAATCGCAGAAGAAAGCACCTCGGTGGACATATCCACGGTAGTAGCATTGTTTACGGTTGGGATTTTTGGGAAATCCGTCGCGTTTTCTCCAGCCAGTCTGTATCGACCGTTGTCAGAGCTGATTTCTACCGCGTAGGTATCATGATCGATGCTGAACGTTACCGGCTGCTCAGGTAGGTTTTTCAAAGTTTCGATCAGGATACGGGCAGGAACCGCAATATTTCCGTCCTCTTTTGCTTCCACTTGGATCTGCGTCATCATGGAAGTCTGCAAATCGGAAGCAGTGATGGTCAAGACGGAATCCTTGATTTCGAACAAGAAGTTTTCAAGAATGGGCACTACCGGGTTGGTAGTCACGACACCGTTGATGGCCGATAGCTGCTTAAGCAATGCAGAAGAGGAAACAATAAATTTCATATGTTCGGGCTTAGTGATTTTTTATTTCTGGAGGGGTAAATTTATAAATAAAATGCTAATTCGATGGGTTAGAGATTTTTTTGAAGTAAAAATCTTCTAAACCTCAATCGATTGCCTTTTTAAGCTTTTTTCGCAAACCGGTTCTTCCTAATCAAAAGGATCAAACCACCCAAAATCAGGATAATTCCAACAGGCAAGCCCACATTGATGAGCTGCCAAAAGGACTTTTGCTCAGCCACTTTTACCTTGTCCAAAGGTCGAATCTGAAGCGTTTTTGATCTGGTGGAAATGATTCCTTCCGGATCGCTCAGGTATTTGACCAGATTTTGAAGGAGTTGCTTATTGGCATACGTAGTCTGTGCAAAAGGATCTTCTCCGAGTGCCAAAGGCTGTTTTCCCTGTAGGCTAAGCTGACTTTGGAAAACCGAACCATCACCGAATACGACCACTTTTCCTTTTCCGGATTCTTTGAAAGGCACTTGGGCAAATTCTTCCGGAACAAACCTGTTTTTGAACAACGAAGTAAACTCCCCTTCCAGCAAATAGGCTAAAGGCAGTCGCTGAAGCGCAAATTCTTCCTCCTTCGGAGCCTGTTGCATATCTGCAAAAGCCACCCGCGCAGGGGCTGGAAGTATTCGGGAATTGTCCGAACCGAAGATCAATGGGGTTTTGGTCACTCCGTCTGCCTTTACAGTATCCAGACTACTGGCAAAGCGGAAATTTACCTGATCCAAGGCCTTGGTGATCGGATGAGTTTGTACCCGACCGGCGTTGAAATGGAATAGCCAAGGTAGGGGAACGAGCTGCTCTTCATTTCCGAAATTACCACCCATGACCGGGATCATGGAGAAATTCAGGTCTTGAATCACGTCTTTGTTCACGCGGATACCGTAGCGGAATAGCAACCGGTCAAGTTCATTTTCGAGCGGAATTGCCAAGGTGCCTTCGCCTCCGGCTTGGGTCATATCTACGTCAATTCCCTCTGCAGCCACCACGAGATTACCCCCGTTCATAACGTATTGATCGAGGAGAAAAAGCTCTCGCTCAGTGTAAGTCGTCTTTGGGCCAAGGATAAAAATGCTTGAAAAGGAATTCAGGTCTTCGGGTTTTTTGGCTTGTTCCAAGGGCACTTTGAAAAGCTCAAACTGCCCGTCCAAGGCTTCCACCATTCCAAAACCATCGTCCTCTGAAAGTTCCCCGTGGCCGATAATCATGGCCACAGCACCTTTTTCCGGATTGATGAGCTTTTGGATGGCTTGGCTCAGCTCAAATTCCAGATTTTCAATGGAGGCGTTCAGTTTCTGATCTGCCGACATGCCTGTTTCTCCTTTGAGCACCAAGGCCCCTGTCTCAAATTCCTCATCACTTACCAAAATACCGGGGAAAATCAACTGAGCTTGCTGACCGGTAGTTTGATTGACAAAGAGATTGGTGGGATTGATGCCGTAATCCGCCAGACTGAGGATAAACTCTTCCTGAAGTGAGTCGGCCACACTTAAAGGATCAAAGTAAGAAACGGTGATTTTTTCTGATGAATAAGCATTGAAGGTACGGACAGTCTCTTCGATGGACTTCTGTAATCGACGCATCCCACCGGGAAGGTTTTCTCCGGTCAAAAGAATGTCGACGTAGATCGGGCGATCCAGATTTTCCAAGAGGGCTTTGGTAGATGGATGAAGGGAAAAGCGCTTTTCCTCCGTCAAATCCACCCGAAAACGGAGAAATTGTCCCAACCCGAAAAGTACAAGTACTCCTGCAATCAGGATCAGGTAAGGGGTCAAGTTTGAGGCTAAGGACTTTTTCATTTGTTTCTCAAGATCAAAACAGAACCACCCAAAAACACCCAAATCATGCCCAATAAGAAAAACACATCCCGGCTGTCAATGACGCCCCGGCTGAGACTGTTGTAATGATAACTCAAGCTCAGTTCCTCTACCCAATAGGCTGCATCACCACTGAGCATTTCTGCCAAGGCCGTGAATCCAAAGTACAGCACAAAGCAAAGAAACACACCCAAGACAAATGCTACCACTTGCTGTGAGGTCAGCGAACTTGCAAACAATCCCACTGCGGCAAAAGTGGCTCCGATCATCAGCAAGCCTGCCCAGCTTCCGAAAAAGCCTGCCCAATCTAGATTGCCCGGAGGATTACCGAGCGTAGAAATAGTGTACCCGTACAAGAGCGTTGGTAAAACGGCTAACACCACCAAGGCAAGGAGTGCCAAGTATTTGGCGATAATGATTTGTACCAAAGAAAGCGGAGAAGTGCGAAGCAATTCCCAAGTTCCGTTTTTGCGTTCCTCCGCAATCGCCCGCATGGCAATCGCAGGAATCAGGAAAGTGAATACGTATGGGGTGTAGGCAAACAGGGACTCAAGGTCAGCATAGCCGTAGTCTAGTACAGAACTCTCCGGAAAAACCCATACGATCAAGCCCAAAGCCACGAGAAATAAAGCCAAAACCAGGTAGCCGGTGAGGCTCCCGAAAAAGGCATTGATCTCTTTTAGAAAAAGGCTTTTCATTGGGCGTTGGTGATTTCGCGGAAGAGGGTTTCCAGATTTTTCTTGCCTTGGTTAAGGCTGATTAGATTCAATTGGTGTTGGGCCACGACTTGCATTAAAGCTTTTCGGGCTTCGGAAGGATCTTCGGTTTGAAGGATGATCTCCCGATTGCCTTTTTGTCCAAAACGAACTGCTCCGATGCCTTCAAACCACACCAATTCCATCGCTTCTTCAGTTTCTAGGACTAGTTCAGTCTGCGAGGATGCTGCTTTGAGTTCGGAAAGGGGGCTCGCGGCAAGGATTTTTCCCCGATTGATGATCACCACATCTTGGCAGATCGCTTCCACTTCCTGCATGATGTGAGTGGAAAAGATCAGGGTTTTGTTTTCCGCTACCTCCAAAATCAGATTGCGGATGTCCACCAGCTGATTGGGGTCAAGACCGGTCGTGGGCTCGTCCAAGATCACCACTTGAGGATCATGAATCAGGGCCCTGGCTAGACCCACCCGCTGACGGTACCCCTTGGAAAGCTGTCCGATTTTTTTATGTTGCTCGGGCAAGAGTCCGGTTTTGCGGATCAGTTCGTCGGTTCGTCTACGGATTTCACCAGACTTGAGTCCGTACAGACCTCCGGAAAATTCCAGAAATTCACGAACATACAAATCCAGGTAGAGGGGGTTGTGTTCCGGGAGGTAGCCGATTTTTGGGCTAACTTTTTTCGGTTGGGCCAAAGCGTCTTCACCGAGGATACTCACTTCGCCTGAATCTGCGGAAAGGTACCCCGTGATGATTTTCATCGTGGTGGATTTACCGGCACCGTTGGGTCCCAGAAAGCCCAAAATTCTCCCAGGCGAAGCTGAAAAGCTCACCTCATCGAGTGCTTTTTGAGAACCGTAAATCTTGGTAAGACGAGAGACTTGGAGTGACATAAAAGGAAGGACCAAAAGGAAAATCACCCGCATGGCAGGGGCAAAGTCCCCTTTGGTCAGGTCATGGCAAAAATAGGGAATGAGGATGGAATGGCAAGAAGTGCAGGGCCAGAATTAGACTTGTCTGCTTTTATTCAATAAGACAGAAGACGGTAGGCCGAAGACCGAAGTAATTCCGTACCGAGACCTTAAATTAAGCTTAACCTTTCCTATTGATCTGCTTCCAGTATAGTTGGGCATTGAAAAATGCTCATTGCTTCGGCTGAATTAGATCCCAAAGATTTCCATACAAATCCTTGAAGACCGACACGATACCATAAGTCTCCTCGGCAGGTTCGCGGATAAACTCCACCCCACGGGAGGTATATTTCCGATAATCTCTCCAAAAGTCATCCGTGTAGAGAAAAAGAAACACCCGGCCACCTGCCTGAAAGCCGATTTGCTTTTCCTGCGTTTCGTTGGCTGCTTTGGCAAGAAGCAGGTGACAGGTCGAACCGGGCGGTGAAACTCTTACCCACCGCTTGGTTTCACTCATTCGAGTATCTTCCAAGAGTTCAAAATCCAAGACTTCGGTATAGTAGCGAATGGCTTCGTCATAGTCTCTGACGAGCAAGGAGAGTTGTCCGAGTTGTTGGGTCATTTTGTAAAATAATTCTTTCAGAATATCCAGATAAGGTTTAGTTTAGACGCTAAACCTTTTTTCTCATGCACAAGAATACTTTAAAAATCGCTTTTCTCAGCCTTTTCTTCGGATGGATCTTTTCCTGTCAAACCCCAGATACTCAAAAGGCCAAAACCTATGAATTGGCTCCCGGCAACGAAATTCTTTCACTTCCTCTGAATGATCAAACTCCCAATATCAGTGTAGGTTTGCAGTATTTTCTTGAGGACAAACCTTACCTCTTTAGTGCCAACTGGAATACCAATGCCATCCAAATCTATGATCTTGGCAGTCAATCCTTGGTGAAGGAATTGATTTTTGAAAGGGAGGGAGACCAAGGAATTGAACTAGCCTATTTTCATGTACAAAGCTTGGATAGCATTTTCGTTTTTCCTCCCTTTGGCAATCAGTTTATCCTTACAGACACTTCCGGAAAAGTGAAAAATCGAATCCGATTTGACTTGCCCGATGGGTACGCCACCCTTTTTGTTCACAATAGTTACTATGTCTCTCCTCCCAAAGTGATGGGTAATGAATTGGTGGCAAAGCTAAGAGCGGATGGAAGAGTTTCGGATTTTACACAAACCCAATTGGATACGATTTCACTGGCAGCTGCGATTAACTTGGAAACAGGATCGGTTCGCCTTTTGCCACAGAGATTCCCCAAAGACTACCTTTCCACTGGACAGAAGCAACTCGAATACAGTTTTCACCAGGATGAGGATCAAATGATGGTGTCATTTTTAGGAGACCATCGCATCTATTATTATTCTGCCAATTCCGCCGAAGCTACCTCCACCGAAGCCAAGAGCCAATTTTTGGATGAAGTGATGCCTAGTTTTGCCAAGGATACAGACAGCCGTGGATTTGCCGAATATTCTTCAGCGAAGTCCCGATATGAATCACTGATTTTTGATCCTTTTCGAAAGGTGTACTACCGCTTTGCTTTTCCGACGGTCACCATCGAAAATGATGATCAGCTGAGAGCACTTCGTGCTACTCCGGGCGCTTTCGTGGTGATGGTTTTAGATGAGAAAGGTATGGTGCTCACCGAGCGGAAATTTGAAGCAGGAATCTATTATCCCAGCAATTATTTTGTGGGAGAGAAAGGCCTTTACCTCTCCATCAATCATCCCGAAAATCCCAATAATGTGGAGGACCAATTTCAATTTGAATTGATCAGGTTGGAGGAAAAATAAAAACAAAGAGGCTGTCTCATCAAGGGGCATTAAGGTCAGCCCCACCCTTCGACTTCGCTCAGGGTGATTGGAGTCGAAGGCCGATTCTAGTGATCCAGACCACATTTCGATCTGCCCAACTATCGATGGTCCGGTGCTCGATGTGACAAACAGTACTTATGAGACAGCCTCTTCTCTTTTAAGCATTTGCCAAAGTCCGTTGAATGGTTTCCAGATTCACCCTGATTTCGTTGATGCTTTCCCATTCACGGCCTTCCGAGCCATGCTCAATCCCCACATATCCATGAAATCCGTGTCCGACGACTAATTTCATCATTCGCTCATAATCCAAAGGGTGCTCCTTTCCTCTCTCATCCCAAACCACAGGTTTCAAACTGACACCCTTAGCAAAGGGCATTAACTCATCTACACCCCGATAGGAGTCATAGCTAAGGATTCCTGAAGCATCCCGTTTCATGGCAAAGTTGCCAAAATCAGGTAAAGTTCCTGCTCTGGGGTGTGCGGTTTGTTTGATCAGTTCTGCTAGCCACTTGCCGTTGGAAGAAAAGCCTCCGTGGTTTTCGATAATTACATTGATGTCAAAGTCATCCGCAAATTCACAGATTCTTCTGAAGGTCGAACTACAGACATTTATGGCTTCTTGTTCTGCTTTGGGATCTTGGCTGAACGGTACAGCGGTGTAAGCATTGATTCGGATAGAATGACAACCCAAGAATTTGGCGGCCTCTACCCATTTTTTGTGGTTTTCTACGGTTTGTTGCCTTTCCTCTGAGGTAGCGGCTCCTAATTGCCCTTCGCGATCGATCATGATGAGAACCGAGGTTACTCCCTCTCCATCAGCTCGGTTTTTCATTTCTTGAAGGTAAGCCTTGTCTTGGGCTTTATCCATGAAGAACTGATTGACATATTCGATGGCTTCAATTCCGTTCTTTTTGGCGTCACGTGCAAAGTCTAAATGGTTCATTTTTCCTCCAAATAGGAGTTTATTCAGTGACCACTCGGCCAATGAAATTTTGAATGGAGGGTTTGCGTTGTTCATAGCAAAATTTACTTGGGGCAATCCCAAACCCAGCGCAGCTGTGGCTAGGCCAGTGGTTTTCAGGAAATTTCTTCTATTGGTCATAAGAGATGAGGTTTTGGGTGAAAGAAAGTTAGCCATAAAAAATTATTGGCCAAGCCCATTTTGGACTGATATTCAATTGGAAAAGGACAGTACCCTTCAGCTTTATTCTGATAAAATCTTATCTTTTGAAAATCCACCCAAAGCAACCTTGGCTATGAAAAAGCTTTTAATCTTCCTGATCGGAATTTCTTTCTTCTATTCCGTAGGACTTGCTCAGCAAAATCGCCCCAATATCGTCTGGATCGTGGTGGAGGACATGTCTCCGGAGCATTTGGAAGTGTATGGAGGCACGGGTGGAAAGACACCTCATCTCAATGCCTTAGCCAAGGAATCTGTGCAGTACATGAATGCTTTCTCTACTGCAGGCGTATGTGCTCCAAGTCGGGCAGCCTTGATTACTGGTGCTTATCAAACGTCTATCGGCGCCATGCACATGCGAACTTTGGCAGCTTCTGCAGTTGCTTCGGATGATTATCCTCCAGGATTCAAAGGCTATTCTGCGGTTTTGCCTGAAGGAATGAAGCCTTACCCTTTGATTTTACGGGAAGCCGGCTATTACACCTCCAACAACTCCAAGGAAGATTACCAATTCCGAAGTCCCGTGACCATGTGGGATGAAAGCAGCCCCAGAGCACATTACCGCAACAGAATAGATAAAAGCCAGCCTTTTTTCTCCATTTTCAACTTCACCACCCCCCATGAATCTCAGGTGTGGGTGAGGGAAAAAGAACCCCTGAAGGTCGATCCATCCAAGGTGAAAATCCCACCTTATTATCCGGATGATTCGATCAGCAGGTATGTAATGGCTCGATTTATCACCAATGTGATGACCATGGATGATCAGGTGGGTGAGGTGATCCGGCAGCTGAAAGAAGATGGACTATATGACAACACGATCATCTTTTTCTATTCGGATCATGGAGACGGATTACCCTATGTCAAGCGTGAGCTCTACGATCGGGGATTGCGTGTACCCTTGCTGATCAAGGCTCCATTTCTGCAAGCTGGAACCCGAAATGAAGAGCTGGTCAGTTTTGTGGATTTTGCACCTACGCTTCTTTCTTTGGCGGGAATACCTATTCCGGAGAGCATACAAGGTCAAGCCTTTTTAGGAGCTCAAAAATCAGCCCCAAGGAAATACATCTATGCCGCACGGGATCGAATGGATAGTGAATACGATCGGGTGAGGGCTGTTTTTGACGGGCGATTCAAATACATCCGCAACTACATGCCCGAGAAGCCCAACTACCAGAATATCCGATTTCGGCTGCAAAATCCTCTGATGCCGCATTTATTGAAGCTGCACCAAGAAGGAAAGCTGAATGAAAATCAAGCCCGTTGGTTTGCACCATCCAAACCCGTGGAGGAATTGTACGATACCCAGTCCGATCCCTATGAATTCAAAAATCTTGCCTCCGACCCTGCTTTTTCGGAGAAGTTGGTCGAGCTGCGCAAAGCCCATGAGGATTGGATCGCAGATTTTGGGGATCTGGGTACGGTCAATGAGATGGAAATGATCCGTACTTGGTGGAAAGGAAAGGACACTCCTCCGGTGACTCCTGCCGCCCGGCTTACTTTTGAAAATGGAAAAGTTCATCTGACCTGCTCCAATCCAAGCGCTTCGATTGGCTACCGTTTTTCTGAAAAAGAAGGTTGGAAGGTGTACACTGCTCCTTTTGAAGCTCAGAAAGGAGACACTATCCATGTCAATTCCCACCGAATCGGATATGAACCCACAGAAATTTCCCTGCTCATCCAATAAGCGCTCGCACCTATGAAGAAAGCAATCATTCCTATTTCGATATTCCTTCTTTTTCAGTTTACTAGGGTTTTTGCCCAAGAAAACATGCTTTGCCAAGGGGCTCATTGGACAGAAGATGAGGCAGCTATTTTTATGAAAAAGTCCGCCTCGGAATGGAGCACCCAAGCGGATTGGGAAAAGCGAGCCGAAGTAATCAGAAAAGGAATTATCGAGGGAATGAAGCTTGAGCAAATGCCTGCCCGAACTACTTCGTTCAATACCATCATTCACAGCACCCGCGAGATGGATGGCTATATCGTGGAAAACATCGCCATCGAAAGCTTCCCCGGATTTTTCATTACGGGAAACCTTTACCGTCCGCTTAATCCAGCCCCTTTTGCCAAAAGTCCTGCAATTCTTAGCGTTCATGGCCATGGGCCGGATTTACGATTTGGAGAAAGCATGCAAACCCGAAGTGCAGCATTCGCACGAATGGGTGCGGTGGTATTTGCCTATGACATGATTGGCTATGGCGATTCCAAGCAAGTGGATCACAAAATTCCGATTGCACTCACCCTTCAAACCTACAATTCCCAACGGGTGATCGATTACCTGATTTCCCGTTCGGATGTGGACCCTGAGCGAATCGGTGTGACGGGCGAGTCCGGTGGAGGCACTCAGACGATTTTGATTACTGCTTTGGATTCGAGGATTAAAGTTTCAGCACCTGTGGTGATGGTTTCTGCCTATTTCTTCGGCGGCTGCACCTGCGAAAGTGGGATGCCGATTCACAAAAGTGCAGATCACCAAACCAACAATGTGGAGATTGCAGCTTTGGCTGCGCCTCGACCCATGTTGCTGGTTTCAGACGGAGGAGACTGGACCAAAAACAATCCCCGAATCGAGTTTCCCTATGTGCAAAAAGTCTATTCCACTTATGAGGCAGAGAGTCGTGTAGATAATGTCCACTTAGCAGGCGAGCGACACGACTATGGGAAAAATAAACGGGCTGCGGTCTATAATTTCTTTGGACATTACCTCGGGCTCAATGCCGGTCGGATTCCCTATCAGGATGGATTCGATGAAAGCTTTGTGACCCTGCTTTCTGCGGATGAACTCAGGGTGTTCAATGAAAAAAATCCCATGCCGGAGCGTGCGTTCAAAGGGGATGAGGCCGTACTAGATTTCTTGAGATTGAAATAACCTTAACTTCCCTGTTCTATACTTGGAATCTCTTTTTGGATTTTGGGTCCAAAAGGTGGCAGAATCCAGTACTCCTCAGTTTGCTTTCGACTGCTTTTCTGCCTCTCCAGAAAAAGGGAGTGCTTCGAGAGAGACTTGTTATCCTGCTTTTCCGAAAGCAGGATAATAAGTTTCGATTCCTTACTACTGAACTGGTAGGCAGGGAATTTCCTTTACCGCACCAAAAGGCGGAAGAATCCGATATTCTTCAATTTGCTTTTTCCAATCGATATCCTTCATCTGATAATCCGGAGTGAATCTGAGTTCATCCCAATAGGTAGATCTTGGATTTTCAAACCGAAGGTCATGGGTCCTTTTCATCCAATTGAGCAAGTCCTTTCTCATTTCTTCTTTTACTTGGGTTAATTTGGGATCTGATGCCAGATTGTAAAGCTGATAAGGGTCTTTCTCTACATCATAGAGCTCTTCCTCAGGCCTTGGTCCAAAGGAAAGGGCAAAATAATCCGGTTGTCCGGTCACACTTTTTCCTTCCATGGCCATAATCAAAAACTTGGTGATGGAATGATCCACATCTCCGAATTGCCCAACGGACTGATGTACGGTCGGATCTCCAGCAGGATTCCTTTCCGGCATGGGATTCCAGATGTAGAGATAGCGATGATTTCGGATTCCTCTCATGGGGTAACTTTGATCACCCTTCCGTACGTTGGCATGGCGCTCTCTTTCGAGATAAACCTGATTTCTTTTCTGTTTTTCTCCTGCCAAAAGTGGCCAAAGAGACTGCCCGCTCATGTTTTTTGGACTTAATCCAGCTACCTCCAAAAAGCTCGGAGCAAAATCTACAAAATTCACAAAATCGTTCACTATAGTGCCTGGTTTGATCTTTTCAGGCCAACGGATGAGGAGTGGCATTCGGGTTCCATAATCATATAAATTTGCCTTGGCTCGAGGGAATGGCATCCCGTTGTCGCTCGTGATCACAATGATGGTATTGTCCAGTTCTCCGATATCTTTCAATTTTCCGATCAGTTGCCCGCATTCCCGGTCAAATCGCTCGATCTCATAGTAGTAGTCCAGGATATCATTTCTTACGCAGTCAGTATCCGGGAAAAAACCTGGAACCACCACCTCTTCCAATTTCATCCCCGCTTGAATACCGGTATTAGCCACATAATCCCGATGGGGATCTGAGCTCCCAAACCAAAAGGTAAATGGCTGTCCTTTGGGTCTTTCCTTGAGAAATGATTCAAAGTCAGTGAAGCCTTTTCCTGCAGGATTATGATCTAGACCTGAGATTTTGAAATCTCCCGGTCCCCAGCCTTTTCGGGTGGATCCAGTGAAATATCCTGCCTTTTCCAGCAGGGCTACGTAGGTGTCGTATTGGGCCGGCCATTCTGGCCAAAGATTGGCTCCGGCTTCATTTTCATGAGGATATCTGCCGGTGAGAATACTGGCCCGAGCTGGGGAACAAGAGGGTGATGCGGTATAGGCATTTAGAAAAAGAGCGCCTTCTCTAGCCATTTGGTCGAAAGTCGGAGTTCTTACCACCAGATCTCCATAAATTCCAGCATGTGGAAAAGACCAGTCGTCTGCAATGAGGAAAAGAATATTAGGTTTTTTATCTGATACAGGTTTTTGAAAAAAGGACAAAGCCAAAAGTAGGATAAGACCAATAGGATTCATGACAGGACTTTTTGATAAGAGAATCAAAATACCTGAAAGGGGACAAAAAGGAAATGAAAAATTTCACCTGAAAATCAAAATTTTTTAAGGTCAATCTCTTTATTAGACCTTTCTGTTAAGGTCGAAAAACATTATTGAGATTAATTTTTCAATATTTTAGGGCCAGATCCTGATTTTGCTTCCTAGCTCGGTTTTTTTCCGCGTATCAGTCATCCAAATTGGCTTTTCCGATTTGAGAAGCTATGGAATCACTAACTCTTCCAACCTGCCTTTTCCCCCTACCAACAAATTCAAATCGATTTTCTCCCCGATTCCGGGTAAGCTTCCCTTTTCAGAAAATTGCCAGATGGTCCAGTCTTCAGTTTCAGGTTCCATGATCGGGTTGTAATTGGCCACCCATATCGGGTACGCATCGAATCCACGGTTGTGCAGCACTTCCCAGAAAAACCGATCTCCGGTGTAGATCATCGGCTTGACACCATAGTGTTCTTCAATAATCTTCAGCCAGTTTTTGAGCCCCTCCCGAAGTTTGTCCCGAGACTGGATGGTGCTGTGCTTTTCGATGTCCAAGACAGGGATTAGGTCCCCTGATTTGAGTTGGGCAGTTTTGATGAAATTCTGAGCCTGGAGCGTACTGTTTTCATTGGGGCGATAATAGTGATAAGCTCCTCGCTTGATGGGAAGGGGCCGAAAACCCTCCCAATTTTGCTTAAAGCGGGAATCTTTTCCATCCTTTCCCATGGTGGCCCGTACGAATACAAACTCAATTTGCCGATTTTGAAGTTGGAGTTGCAAACCGGCAAAGTCAATCCTTCCTTGATATTCAGACACATCGATTCCAAGAATTCCATCCTGAAAATTGGAAAACACGTGATCAAACTTCAAGGCTTCGGTAAATGGAGGCGCTTTTCGGGTGTAATCGCTCCATCGCTGATCGAGTTGCCGACGGAATTTTGTCACCAAATAACCCGAACCCAAAGCCACAGCAATAATCAACAAGCTGATCCCAATCCAAGGACCGGACTTTCTCTTTCGGGGCATTATTCGGTTTCTAAAATTCTAAGCATTCTAAGATTGACTTTGGGAGAAACAGAAAATTGACATCTTTTCATTCAAACTTCCATACTTCCCAACCTCCAAGCATTTAAACTACCTCACCTCAAACACCGCCGATTCCCAAGGACCAAAATCCAAATCGATCTCTGCCCCAGTGTCGGTGACCCGAAGCTTGGTCTTTTTCTTCCCAAACATGACCTCTCTGATCTCCCTTTCGCCAATTGCCAAGTTCCATGTCTTGAGCAGTTCCGGAGAAAGTTTGAGCGTCGTTTTCACCGTTTGGAATTCATCGAAGTTGGTCACTACGATCAGCTTTTGGCTTTCATCCCATCGGGCAAAAGCGAAGGATTTGTTGGTATAGGCTGGGTTTTGAGATCGGTTGAAGGAATGTAATTCTATATACTCTCCCATCAGTGCCGAACTGTTGCGGGTGAAGTTGAGTACTTCGGAATAATAGTTTCTCAGCGCCTTTTCATTTTCCGACAGCTGTCCTCCGTCAAATTTGCCTCCATTCATCCATTTCTGATGCTGCGGTACCCCGATGTAATCAAAGATGGAAGTGCGGCTAGGGTCGCCAAAACCCGCATCCTCAGCCCCAGGCTCACCCACTTCCTGTCCGAAATAAATCATGGTTGGGGAAGTCGAAACTGTAGCAGAAACCACCATCGCAGGCATGGCTTTCCAGGGATTTCCCGCAAACTCTGGGCTGGCAATTCGCTGCTCGTCGTGGTTTTCCAGGAAGTGGAGCATGTGGTGCTCAATGTCTTTCAGTCCTTCCAGAATCGGCACCAGATTATCCGTAGATCCATGACCCTGAATAATATGCTTCAGCGTATCGTATAGCTCTACCTTATCGTAGAGGTAATCCATTTTTCCCTTGTGGATGTAATCCCGATACAAACTCGGGTTGTAAACTTCCGCCAATAAGAAAGCCTCCGGATTGGTCATTTTGATATGGGAATTGAGGTAGGACCAAAACTCCACCGGAACCATCTCGGCCATGTCAAATCGGAAGCCGTCCACGCCTTTGCCCAGCCAAAATTGGGTGATGTCCTTGAATTTTTTCCAGGAATCCGGCACGTCTTTGCCCTGCCAAAAGTCATAATGCGCTTTCCAATCTAATTTTTCAGCTCCAGAAGGCAACTCGTCAAAATCCTTTTTCCCATCAGGACTTACTCCATAATTGATCTTGACCGTCTCGTACCAGTCGTAGAAGTCAGGTTGAGCCAATCGGGAACCGTTGCCCGTCCATTTGGCTGGGTTTTCGTCAAATTTTCCATCGGCCAAGGGATGCTTTTCTCCACCTAAAGGCTGATAGCCATTTTTGGGTTCGGGTACTGAAAAGGCCTTTCCGGGGATGTAGTAGAAATTATTGTTTTTGGTGTATTCGACCGTTTGGTCATCGTCTGCCCCAAAGTCACGAACTCCGGCGGGATTGTTTTTCCCCTCATAAAAGCGAGACACGTGATTGGGTACGATGTCAATAATCACCTTCATGTCGTGCTTGTGCGTGCGGGCGATCAGCGCTTCGAATTCCTCCATTCGTTTGGTCACATCCACCGCCAAGTCGGGATTGACCTGATAGTAATCCCGAACGGCATAGGGCGAACCTGCCCGACCTTTGATCACATCCGGATCGTCTGAACTCACCCCGATTTCTGGAAAATCCCCAATCACTCCATGGTGAGGTACACCCGTGTACCAGATGTGTGATACCCCGAGCTTCTTGATCTCCTCCAAAGCGGTATCCGTAAAATCGTTGAACTTGCCGACACCGTTTTCTTCCTTGGTTCCCCAAGGTTTGTTGGTAGTATTCGTATTGCCAAAAAGACGGGTAAAGACCTGATAAACGACGATTTTTTGGGGTTTCATAGGTTCGGATTCTTGAGGCTTTGGTGCTTGGCAGGAAAGTGCTGCTGCCACCAAAACCGCTGTCGTTAAAAATTTCTTCATGCTAAAAGGTTATCGGGTCAATCGGTATAAGAAGATGGTGTTTCTTTTGATCAAATCGGGGAATTGCTTCATGTTGATGGTTTCTCCCGGAGCGTGTGCACCTGTGCCCGAAGCCCCCAAGCCATCCAGACAATCCATAAACTCAGCCACAAAGGAAATGTCTCCGGCACCTCGGCTTCCCGGATCTCCGGGCTTCACAGGGCCATACCCCATATCCTGACTGACTTGGCTTAGGAATTCCGCCAAGACATAATTCCCTTCCGTTGGCTCCATGGAAGGGATGTAGTCGTAGAAGGTGATTTCCGCGTCAGTTTGATGGAGGTTTTTAGCAACTATTTCCCGCATTTTGGCTCGTGCGGCTTCTTTCTGGGCTTCTCCCAAAAATCTCAAATCGCCGGTAACTACAGCTTCTCGGGCTACGATATTGGTTTTACCCAATGCTGTTCCTGCTCCGGAGGTTTGATCCAAAATCACATCCGATCCTCCTATAAATTGTCCCGGATTGAAGGTCAGGTATTTTTCACCTGCTAAGGCTTCGCGGAACTCATTCAGGATTCGAGCGGCTTCATAGATCGCTCCATAACCTGCATTTTGACCAAAAACCCCACTGGAATGGCCTTGCTTTCCGCTGGTTTTCAGAGTCCAGCCTCCAGCCCCTCGTCGGGCAACGGTTGCCGTAGAGAATCCTTGAGCAGTCTCATAGCCCAAAGCGATATCGTGCTGCTTGGCGCGCTCGATAAAGTCCTTTCTGGAGAGTTCGGCGTTGCCTGAGCTTTCTTCGTCCCCATTGAAATACACGGTAATCGTACGGTCATCAAGCAGTCCCAATTGGTGCATGGCTTTCAAGCTGGCCAACACCAATACATCGCCGCCTTTCATGTCATTGGCACCTTGGCCTGTGGCCGTGCTGTCATTGAGGTAGGAAAAAGGAGTGAAGGGCATATCCTTCTCAAAAACCGTATCCAAATGCCCGATCAGGAAAAGTTTTTTGCCTTTGGTTCCTTTGCGGGTAGCCACAAAATGCCCGGCACGGTTTACCTCGGCTGGGAGCTCGATCCATTCGGTTTGGAAGCCGATTTTTTGAAATTCCCGTTCGAAGACCCGGCCGACTTCCCGTACGCCTTCTTTGTTCAAAGAACCTGAGTTGATATTGATGACTTCCTCAAGGATGGCTAGGGTTTCCTTGTAGTTTTTATCGATCAGTTCGATCAGTTTTTGTTCGTCTTTGTTGAGTTTTTGCTGGGCAAAAGAGAAAAGAGGCGCTATCGCTAAAATCAGGAAGAAGGTGATTTTTTTCATGGATGGAAAATAGCGGAAAAAGCGGGAGGGGGCAAGGTTGGTTATTTTTAATCCAAGGATATTGGAAATAAAATCAGATACAGATCGTGCCGTTGGCACTCGTTGAAAATACAAAATTGATTTTAAACCCAGAATTGAATTCTGGGCATTTAAAGGACGTGCCTTTGGCACTTTTCCAAAATCCGATTGAATTACCAATTGCGCTGAAGGCGCAATCTGTTACAGCCCCAAATTCAATTTGGGGAATTGAATGTATGATAGAATCCAGAGCCCCAACGGGGCGATCTGTGTTTTATTCACCAATCAATCCCAAACAAATTTTTCATCATATTCAATTTGACATTCCTCCAAAAACCTTCGATACTCTTCGATACTCGGCCTGGAAATCTAATTTTTGATGATGCTGTTTCTGATTTTGGATATACCTTTTGACGGTTTGCAATTTGGATTGGCTGACTGAAAATGCGCCATAACCCTTTTGCCATTCGAAATCTCGGTGGATCAATTCTTTGTATTTGATTGAACTGGAGATTTTCACATTCTTAACCAAATCCGCAATAGTGATTGTTCTCGGCAGGGTACAAAGCCAGTGAATGTGATCCGGCATCATAAATATTTCTTCTGTAAAGCTTCCAAGGTTGGCGCCGACTTGGACAAAATAGGCTTGCGCATGGGGTCTGACTTCATCTTGGATTATCGAAATTCTGTTTTTGGTCGAAAAAACGATGTGGAGGTACACTTTGGCTAGGGACTGAGGCATGATTTGAAAAATTTAGGATTGAAAAATGGATTACAGATCGTGCCTGCCTTTGCCGGACAGGCAGGCCTTTGGCACTCTTGAAAATACAAATTTGATTTTAAAACCCAGAATTGAATTCTGGGCTAATACAAAAAATGCCTTTGTCATTAATTTTAAAAACCCATTCTTCAAAGCAGAGCCCCAAAGGTGCGAACTGTTCTAGCCCCAAATTGAATTTGGGGCTTTGAGGAAAAAAATCGAACCAGAGCCCCAAAGGGGGGGGCTGTATTTAATTCCTTTATTTGATTCCCTGAACAATCCCAAACCTATTTCCCATCTCGTATTTCTCCAAATACCAACCAATTCCCACCAATGGCACAGGGATTGCCCTTTAAGGCAAAAACTGTTTTACCAAATCACTTTACTTATGAACATCAAATCAATCAGCATTTTAGGACTTGCCTTTTTGGCGACCTTTCTTTTTTCCTGCGAAGGAACTCAAAAAGAATCTGATCAAGTGGAAACTATCGAAGCCGAATTTGAAAACGAGCGAAAGGAACTCAAGTCTGAACTGGAGGACCTGCAATCCGAGATCGACCAGAAAATCGAAGAGTTGAAAGCCAAAAAGGAAGAAGCTACTGAAGAAATGAAAGCTGAACTCGAACAGGCAGAAAAGGAACTCAAAGATGAAAAGTCTGAAGTGGAAAAGGCATTGAAAGACGTAGAAAAGGCTACCGAAAACACTTGGAAGGATGTCAAATCCGCAGCAAAAAAGACCTCCAAAGACATCGAAAAAGAATGGAATGACCTGAAATCCAACGTAGAAGATCTTTTCAAAAAGAACTGATCCAAAACGATTTGGACCAAAAAGCCGATCTGATGATTTGCCCCCAAAAAGTTAGACACTTTATGGGGGCATTTTTATGTTTCACAAGGTCTGCAATGAATTTCCTGAGGGAATATGAAACACCGGCAATCCGGGCATGTGTTGATTGAGCCAGTTTTTCAAAAATTCAGATCCGCCTTCTTCGCTGGCAGAGTGCCCGATCTCGATCATAGAAAGCTTCATCCCGATTTCGTTGGCAGCCCTTACGTACTCGGGAGTTTCCCATTCGTTGGACTCTCCGCAGACCAATACGTCTGGTCTATGCTCCATGATTTGAGTGATCTGCAATCGTCCACCAACTGCGCCGGGTAACAAGAGAACTTTTTCACAAGACTGATTCAAGTCTCCCACGTAGCGCATGGCCGGTACACCCAGTTTAGTTTTGATGTGATTGATCAGGCTCCGAAGATCTGTCTTGGGGATAGTCAAAATCCGGCTTCCAGGGGTGTAATACTCATTCCATCCCAAATCTCCTACCACTCCGACACGCACTCCGTCATCTTGCATTCGGTGAACATAGTCGTGATTTCTCCACAAAGTTATGCCGTTTTTCTCCATCAAGTCATACTTTGCACGAAACACGGGGTCATTTTGCAGATAATCTGTGTCATCTTGTCCAGAAAAGAAAGTAGGTTCATGTGGAATGATCAGATTGGCTTTGACTTCGATGGCTTTGTGGATGATTTCCATGGTCGTAAACATCGTGGTCACCACCCCGGTCACTACGGTGTCTCTAGAACCTACCTTGATGGTATCTACCGTTTGTGCAAAGGGAGCGTTCGGAACCTGAGCAATAAAGGTGTCCATGATTTCTCCCACCGTCCAGGATTTTTTTGGGGAGAATGAAAAGGTGTCCAAAGGATTGGCAAGCATTCCTGCTCCAATCAGTGCTCCAGATGAGTGGATAAATTTTCTTCTGTTCATGTTGGGGAGATTTGACTAGGATTAAAAGTAAAAAAAGCCGTGAGCAATAAATACCCACGGCCAGAATTCCTTTTCTCTCAAAAGAAACTATTCTACTTTGACGTTGGTCAGCCAGATGAAGCGATTTCCATCTTGCCCCATGTGATCCTGAGCGAGCTTGATAGGACCAAACTGACCTACATTTTCCCAAGTCCAGGTGCGGCCTTCAGCACCATTTCCTCTTCTAAAGGTCCACTCAAGAATCATATTGTTTTCATCGATGTACAAATCATAGGCATCCCCGGGAGTATAGCCCATTCCCGGCGCTTTGGGTTCACCCGAATTGTAAACGATGGTCAGCTTGGTTGAATTTGTACCCTTAATCGGAGACGGAACATTTTCGGAAATTTCATGGGTATACCCTGAATCCCAAGCCAGCTGAAATGGCATCATCGCCCAGTATTTATCATTAATAAAGGCCCCGTCTTGTTTTGGAAGAGAATCAGCAGTGAGGCTGTAAGTGAATGTAGTGTCTGGACCCGAGTAATAGACTGTGCTGTCTTTGATGTTCCACTTCCAGTCTCTGGAGACCACATTCACGGAATCGCGTTGTACATTCCACGTGTAGGCAATGGACTTAATTTGGTCAAAGTTTTCGAATCCATAGGCTTTCGCGACCCTGAAAGGTAAGGTATCGGGAAGCTCAGGTTTTTGCTGGCATGCATTAGCCAACACCAGTGTAAGGAGGAAAAACAGGTATTTTTTCATGATCAAAGGGTGGTGAAGAGATAAAACTGTTCAGCTTTCGGTTTGTTTGGAAAGCCAGTTCTTCAATTTATGGTATTCTAGTCTTTTGTAAAATGGCTGAACCATAAAAAGGAAACGATCCAATAAAAGCATGGTCTTAAACATGGGAGATGGGAAGATTTTTCTTTTCCTTTTCTGTGCTCCAAGGAGAATCTTATTCGCAACCAATTCAGGTTTTTGAACGGGAAAAGCTCTGGGAATTTGATTTCCCGCTGCCGCAAAGAATCCTGTGGAAGTAGCAATCGGAAAAACCAAGCTAAGCCAATCTCCGGATTTTTCGGACCAAACGGTCTTCGCCCATTGCAAAAGTGCTGCTTTGGTGGCACCATACAAGCTATAACCCGGCACTGGCCAAAAGGCCATAGCCGAACAGGTGATGACATACTGAAAAGCTGATTTGGGAAAAAGGGTTTTCAGTTCCATGGCAAGTTGGATGGGAGATAGAACATTGAGCTGGAAAAGGCTCTCTGCCTCTTTCCAGTTTTGTTTTTCTGCGGCTTGGTATTCTGCCCTGCCGGCATTGGCAAAGCAATAATCCACGTCTTGCCAAACATTTTGCACCCAACAAAGAATCTTTTCATTTCCCTCTTTTTTGCTCAAATCTGTGATCAGGTATCCTTCGAGATCAGGAAAGTCAGACTTTAGATTCCTTATTTTTTCTTCGGAAACATCTACTGCTAAGATTCTTTTGGAAAAAGGATACAGGCTTCTTACCAACTCCATCCCTATACCAGATCCAGCACCGGTCACGATGATCTTAGCATTGCTAAATGACTTCATCCCCATAGGTGGGCTTAGGGAATTTAATTTGGAATGGATTGACCTTGATAGCCAGGAGAGGTTTGATTCCTCGGATGTCAGGGAAAAAATTAGGATCTAGGTCAAGCCTTTGGATTTTTGCCAGCTTACCCCAGCCGCTGCCATAAGGACTTGTATAATACTTGACCTTATTTAAGGTCTGGCACAGTCGGATAGGAAGAAAAGAAGTGGTAACAGGGAATGATAGGCCACCGTTTGTGATTTCAGCATAAAAAACCTCTTTGCTTCCTGAAGAAACAGATATGATGTCTTTTTCTGGTTCTTTTTTCCACTTTATCGGAAGTGTTTCTTTTGGGATTCCCCAGTTGTTTCTTCCATTTTGTGTGCTGGCTTCCGAGTCCACATAAATCTTGGTAATGGCCTGCATTTTTGTTTTCCGGAATTTTCCTGGAATGATCAATAATTCGTGATAAGGTCCTACCGGGGAGGTTTCGTAATCCACGAGCATCACATAACCAAGTCCTCCTTTGAACTTGCCTTTGAGATGGGCAGGGAGATGCGAGTGTTCCTCGACCCAATCCTTTTTGAACTTGAACACCAAAATGATTCCTTCACCTCTTAATTTCCATGGAGGAGGAGCCTGAAGGACCAAATGGAGGTCTTGAAGGATGTGTGGATTCTCATGCATAAGGAGAGGGGCTTATAGAGGTCCATCCTCCATCAATGATCAGTGTTTGTCCGGTAATGTGACGGGCCGCATCAGACAACAAAAATGCCGCTGCTTCTGCAATATCTTCCGGGCTGGCAGGCCTTCCAAGAGGGGTAAGTTTGGACCAAGTCTTGGCATAATCCGGATCTGAGGTAGTTCGCTCCGTAAGGGTAGCACCGGGTGCAATGGTATTGATTCTGATTCCAAATGGGGCAAGTTCCAAGACCAGATTTTTGGCCAGCATTTCAATGGCAGCTTTGCTCATGGCATAGGCAGCAAGATTTTCGTGGCTTTGGTGAGCGGTGACAGATGAGGTAAAAAGGATTGCCCCCCCTGACTCTTGGTCTTTCATTATTCTCGATGCCGCTTGGGTAAGGAAAAAAGTCCCAGCCTGATTGACACGGGTTACCTCAGTGAAGTCTTCCCATGAATAATCCAAGAATCCTCCAAACAGGGTGATTCCAGCATTGCAAACCACTTGGTCTACCGACCCGAATTCATTCAAGGCGAGGCTTAAGAGGTCTTCAATCACTCCTTTACTTGAGGAGTCTCCGGAGTATCCCAGCACTTTTCCTTTTTCCAAACGCAAAAGATGTGCAACTGCCTCCTCAGTAAGGCTTTTTTCCAAATCATTGAGAATGACATGGGAGCCATTTTCGACAAGTTTCCTTGCAATGGCCAGGCCTATTCCCTGACCTGCCCCGGTGACGATGGCTACTTTTGGGTTTCTCATTTTTATAAAATTAGACCTGACAGGTTTTCAAAACCTGTCAGGTTTGTCATCAAATCAATGCGAATCTCTTTTCACTTCCGAACCAGAGCTTCCCTGAAGGAAATCAAAATCCACTCCCTCATGTGCCTGATTGACTTTGTCCAAAAACAAATTCACATAACCTCTTTCATAGGGGAGTTGAGTAGGTACAAAATCTTTTCTTCTTTTTTCAAATTCTTCCTCCGAAATCAACAAGTTCAATGTCCGGTTGGGCACATCGAGTTCGATTAGATCCCCATTTTGGACAAAAGCCAAAGGTCCTCCAATGGCCGATTCAGGGGACACGTGAAGTACTACCGTGCCAAAGCCTGTTCCGCTCATGCGACCGTCAGAAATTCGGACCATATCTTTGACCCCTTTTTCCAGTAGTTTTTTGGGCAGTCCCATATTTCCGACTTCGGGCATGCCCGGATAGCCTTTTGGTCCTACATTTTTCAACACCATCACGCAGGTCTCATCAATGTCCAAGTCAGGGTCATCCACCTTGGCTTTGTAATCATCGATATTTTCGAAGACGACAGCTCTGCCCGTATGCTTCAAGAGACTTGGGGTGGCAGCGGATGGCTTGAGTACGGCGCCGTTGGGGCATAGATTGCCTTTGAGCACGGCAATGCCTGACTCTGGTTTGATGGGGTTTTCCAGGGTTCCGATAAGGTTACGGTCCCAGCATTGGGCATTGGCGATATTTTCTCCAATGGTTTTGCCATTGACTGTCAGAGCATCGGTATGGAGGTGCTTTTGGATTTCTTTCATGACTGCAGGCATTCCACCCGCGTAAAAGAGGTCCTCTACCCAATGTTCACCTGAGGGCTGCACATTGGCAATCAGAGGGATTTTTGAGGAGAAATGATCAAAGTCGGTCAAGTCAAGCTCTACCCCGATCCGTTTGGCAATGGCAGTCAGGTGCAGGATGTAATTGGTGGATCCTCCGATGGCAGCATTTACCATGATGGAGTTTTCAAACGCCTTTCTGGTCAGGATTTTATCCATGGTAAGGTCTTCTTTGACCATTTCGACGATGCGCATACCCGCCAGGTGAGCAAGGACTTTCCTTCTCGAGTCCGCAGCAGGAATCGTTGCATTGTCCGGCAGGGCCAGACCAAGGGCCTCTACCATGGCGGCCATGGTTGAAGCGGTGCCCATAGGCGCACAATGGCCGACAGATCTGGACATGGAAGATTCCACTTCGATCATGTCTTCTTGGGTCAGTTTGCCTACTTTGTAGTCTTCAGCAAACCTCCAAATGTCGGAGGTGCCGATTTTTTTTCCACGGAATCGTCCAATCAGCATGGGGCCACCTGATAAAACCAAAGTAGGAAGGTTTACAGAAGCTGCGCCCATGACAAGGGATGGGGTGGTTTTGTCGCAACCGCACATCAGCACCACGCCGTCCATGGGATTAGCCCGTATGCTTTCTTCCACGTCCATAGATGCCAGATTTCGGAAAAGCATGGCGGTGGGTTTGATCGAGCATTCGCCCAAAGACATTACAGGAAACTCAAGCGGAAAACCGCCTGCTTCCCAGATGCCTCTTTTGAGTGCTTCTGCCAGATCCCTAAAATGTGCATTGCAGGGGGTGAGTTCGGACCAGGTGTTACAGATACCGATGACGGGCTTTTCTCCTGTAAAAAGATGATGAGGAAGTCCCTGGTTTTTCATCCAGGATCGGTAGATGATTCCATCTTTGCCGGTGCGTCCGTACCATTCTTGGCTACGGAGTTTTTTCTTAGACATAGGTTAAAGAGGGTTGAGGTAATTGGCCAAGAAGTTACCAAAAAATAAGAAATCGGGGCAATTAGGGGAGGTGAAATGGAAAAGAAAAATTGAGAAACAAAAAAGCCACCTCATGAATAAGGTGGCCAATGGAAGAAAAGGATTCTAGGTCTTTCAATTGATTCGCTCGATTTTGGCTCCTAAGGCATTGAGCCGCTGATCAATATTTTGATAACCTCGGTCGATTTGTTCAATATTATCAATAATGGAAGTGCCATTGGCAGACATCGCCGCGATCAACAAAGCAACTCCTGCACGGATATCCGGAGAAGTCATTCGGATACCTCTCAATGGGTATTTTCTATCCAAACCTATGACTGTGGCACGGTGCGGATCGCAAAGGATGATCTGTGCACCCATATCGATCAGCTTGTCTACAAAGAACAGGCGCGATTCAAACATCTTTTGATGAACCAAAACAGTTCCTTTTGCCTGAGTGGCAGTGACTAATACTATGGAGAGTAGGTCCGGTGTAAATCCCGGCCAAATCTGGTCTGCCACTGTCAAAATCGAGCCGTCAATGAAGGTTTCGATTTCATAATGTTTTTGAGCTGGGATAAAAATGTCATCCCCGCGGAATTCCATCTTGATGCCCATTCTCCTGAACGTCTCAGGGATGATTCCCAAGCGATGGATCTGACAATCTTTGATCGTAATCTCTGACTGAGTCATGGCAGCCATGCCGATGAAGGAGCCGATTTCGATCATATCGGGTAGCATAGTATGATCTGTACCACCCAGTTGCTTTACCCCTTCGATGTTTAAGAGATTGGAGCCTACTCCGGTGATTTTTGCTCCCATGCGGTTGAGCATGTCACAAAGCTGTTGTAGGTAAGGTTCACAGGCAGCATTGTAGATTGTGGTCTTTCCTTCTGCCATGACCGCTGCCATCACGATGTTGGCCGTACCGGTGACGGAGGCTTCATCGAGAAGCATGTAGGTACCTTTGAGATTTTTTCCGTCTATGTGGAAAATCTCATTTTTGGCATCGTAGTGAAATTGAGCTCCAAGCTTCTGGAATCCAAAAAAGTGGGTATCCATTCGGCGGCGACCGATTTTGTCTCCTCCCGGTTTGGAAAGCTTGCCTTTCCCAAATCGGGCCAATAGTGGGCCTAAGATCATTACCGAGCCTCTCAGTGCGGAGGCCTTTTTCAGGAAATCTTCAGTCTCCAAGTAGTCCAGATTGACGTCGTCTGCTTGAAAGCTGTAGGATTCCGGTCCGAGATTCTGAACCTTCACTCCCATGTCAGAGAGGAGTTCGATCAGTTTATTGACATCCCGGATGTTGGGGACTTTATGGACGTTGACTTTTTCAGAAGTCAACAAAACTGCACAAAGGATTTGGAGTGCTTCGTTTTTAGCTCCTTGAGGGATGATTTCTCCTTTGAGGCGATGTCCCCCTTCTACTCTGAAAGATGCCATTTAATTTATCTGCGTTTTTTGTGGCCGTTACGGTGCTTTTTACCGTGATTTTGATGCTTCTTTTTGTGAGTCTGCTCTTCCTCGATATGAGGGATTTTAAAGTCTCGTCGGGTGTTGGACTCAAACAAAGCGTTTTCCCTTACCTTCTCCAAATCGATATGCAAGCGACCTTTGGATAGAGTTTTGATGTCGTCAATGATGATGCCATCGTCGAAATTGTCTCTGTTCCAGGTGGAATGGAAGCTTCGCATCAACTGACCAATGTAGATGATGGCATTTTCCTGTTCCTCATCATTTTCGATCTCGATCGCTTTTTCGATCAGTTTTTCGATGTTTCGACCATAGTGTTTGAATTTCACCTCGCCCTTTGGATAGCCGATAGGTAGCGGTTTTTTGCCTAGCAATTCCTTTTCCGGCATGGGGAATGGCCCATCCACGTCCAACTTGAAGTCAGACATGATGTAGATGTCATCCCAAAGCTTTTGGTCGTTTTCCTGCTTCATGGCAGGAAAAAGCTGTTTGATGATTTCTATGACGGTATAGGCACTTTGGGTGCGCTTTTCGCGATCTTCAATTCCGGTGATGTGATTCACCAGCATTTGAATGTTCTTTCCGTATTCTTTCAAAATGAGTGTAGTTTTTCTTTATTCAGTTGCGCTCTATCGCTTCCATTTTTGCCACAAGTAAGGTACAAAAAATCACCAAAAGGCAGGGAAGCAGGGGTTTAGTCTATGATCCTGAGCTTGGCAAAGCTAAGCAATAATGTTTTCTCCCCAAAATGCTCAAAATCGATCGTAGCTTTTTTGTTAAGCCCTTCGGTTTCAATTTTTTGGACTTTTCCATAACCGAATTTGGGATGCTCTACCAGTTGACCTGCCTGTAGATTATTGGTATTGCTGGGCTTGAAATCAGGGCTAGGGGTATGGATTTTCATCGTCGATACCGGTCTGGCCTCAGGTTGCTTTTTGATACCGATAAAGCCCTGAGAACCAGGAAGGCCTTCTCTTCTCAAGGCTCCCGGCATTTCCTTGGTGGCAGACATGCGCTTGTTTACCTTGATTGTAGCAGGATGTACTTCCTCCAAAAACCGACTCGGTTCGCAATTCAGCAATCGTCCAAATCGATATCGAGTCAAGGCATAAGTCAGGTACAGCTTTTCCATGGCTCGGGTAGTGGCCACATAGAAAAGTCTTCGCTCTTCCTCCAAATCCTCCCGACTTTGCATCATCATCTGAGAAGGAAAAAGATCTTCTTCCATTCCGACCACGAATACCTGTTTGAATTCCAAGCCCTTGGAGGAGTGAATGGTCATAAGGGTAATCGCATCTGTCTGGTCTTTGTCCTGATCATTATCTGTAAGCAGGGCGATTTCCTGAAGGAAGGCACCAAGACTTTTGTCCTCATTTTCGGGATTGTCCACATACTCCTTGATGGCATTGAGCAATTCCTGGACGTTTTCGTAGCGATTGAGACCTTCTATGGTTTTGTCTTCGTAGAGCTCGCGCAAAAGTCCGCTCTGCTTAGCTACCGAGCTTGCTGCTTCGTAGGCATCTTTTCGCTCGATTTCGATCTGGAAGGCTTTGATCATGGTTGCAAAATCATCTACTGCACTCCCGGCACGTCCCCCCAAAAAACTGTGGGCATTTTGTACCACATCCCAAAGCGGAATGTCGTGCTCGTAGGCTGAGACGAGGATTTTCTCCACCGAGCTGTCTCCAATTCCCCGTTTTGGATAATTGATGATCCGCTTGAAGGCCTCTTCATCGGCAGGATTGACCGCAAAACGGAGGTAGGCCATCAGGTCTTTGATTTCCTTTCGCTGATAAAATGAGAGGCCTCCGACGATCTTGTAGGTCAGGTTCATTTTGCGAAGTGCCTCTTCGATCGCACGTGACTGGGAGTTGGTGCGGTAGAGGATGGCAAAGTCGCTGTTGTTGAGCTTCTTGTTGTTTTTTTCTTCGAAAATGGTCGTGGCCACGATCCTTCCCTCTTCATTGTCTGAGGTTGCTTTGATCAGTTCGATCAAATCTCCATCGGGATTGGAGGTCCACACGGTCTTTTTGAGCTGGGCTTTGTTTTTGTCAATGATGGAGTTGGCCGCCTCGACGATGGTCTTGGTGGAGCGGTAGTTTTGCTCAAGTTTGACCACAAAGAGATCGGGGTAGTCCTTTTCGAAGTTGAGAATGTTCTGAATATCCGCCCCGCGAAAGGCGTAGATACTTTGGGCATCGTCACCAACCACACAGATATTTTGGTGGACGGCGGCAAGCTTCTTGGTGATGAGGTACTGGGAAATATTGGTGTCCTGAAACTCGTCCACCATCACGTACTTGAAGCGCTGTTGGTACTTGTTGAGCACGTCCAAATGGTCGCGAAACAGGACGTTGGTGTTGAAAAGCAGGTCGTCAAAGTCCATCGCTCCGGCTTTGAACAGGCGCTCCTGATACTTTTGGTAGATTTCGCCCATGCGAGGCTTTTGTGCCGCTTCATCGTCTGCCTTGACAAATGGGTCATTCTGATACATTTGCCAGGAAATCAGTCGGTTTTTTGCTCCGGAAATCCGTGAAAGTACCACGCTGGGCTTGTAGACTTTGTCATCCAAGCGCATTTCCTTGACCAAAGTCCGGATGAGCGATTTGGAATCATCCGTATCGTAAATGGTGAAGTTGGAGGGATAGCCTATTTTGTCAGATTCCACTCTCAGGATCTTGGCAAAAATCGAGTGAAAGGTACCCATCCAGGTATTTCTCGCCTCCAGTCCCACCAGTTTTTCGATCCGGTGCTTCATTTCACTGGCCGCTTTGTTGGTAAAGGTCAGGGAAAGAATGTTGAATGGATCTACTCCTTTGGCATAGATCAGGTGGGCAATTCGGTAGGTAAGCACTCTGGTTTTGCCCGAACCAGCACCGGCAATGATCATTACTGGACCATCGGTATGTTCTACAGCCTGACGCTGGGGGGGATTGAGTTCCTTTAGGTAATCCATTTTTTAAGATACTAGACAAAAGAAGCAAGACACAAGAGGTTTTGTTCGGGTGTCTCGCCCAGAATTTATTTCCTTTATTAAGGTATTGAGATTCAGCTTCATTTCAGCGCCAGGTGTAACAAGTAGGGGCTATTAAGGTCAAATTAATAAATCCCAACCACCCTACTTTCCATCCTCCTCACTCAAACCTTCCATCGCTTATGGCTCCACAGATACAAGTCTGGTTGGAGGCGGATATTTGCTTCCAGTCTTTCGCAGAAAGCATCCGTGATACTATGCTCCTCATGAGAAGCGTATGGGCCCCTGGATAGCAGTTCGTAAGTAGCCTGATAGCGTCCTCTGCCCTTTTTGGTGATTTCTCCGAAATAAACCGGGAGGTCCATGCTTTTGGCGATGTTTTCAGCACCTTCAAAGAAATAGGCAGGTCGGTTGAGAAAGGGTCTCTGATACCGGACGGTTCGATTATTTGGTCGTTGATCCGCGGCTAGCTGAACCACCCTGTGCTGGGAGGTCAATGTTTTTACGGTATTTCGAAAATCCCTCTTCTCTGTGATAGTATTCCCAAATCGGGTTCTGATTTGGTACATCAGTTTGTCAAAGAAAGGATTGTTGATTTTCAAATACACTCCTTCCGAGGGAACTTGGCTTAGCACTGCAGCACGTTGCAAGCCTAATTCCCAATTGAAAAAGTGCCCGGCCAGCAATAATACGCTTTTCCCATTTTTCACCTCCTGGTCGAGCAGCTCCTGATTGGTGATCGTAAACCTTTGAGCCAATTCTTCTTTGGAGATGGTAAGCGTTTTCACTGTTTCGGCAATGGAATCAGTGAAGTTCCTGTAGAACCGGTTTCGGATCACTTTTCTCTCCTTTTCCGATTTTTCCGGAAAGGCATACAGCAGGTTTTCGTCGATCACTTTTTTGCGATAGCGGATAATATACCTGGCGAGGAGGTAAAGAAAATCAGAAAAAAGATACAGCACCCCGAGTGGTAGACGGGACAAAAGCTTGAAGAAAAGCATGTTTGTGATGCGGATTGGGAAATTTGCCCCGAAGTGGAGGCGATATCTGCTACAAAATAAAGGAAAACCAAGGAAAAGGTGTGGGAATCTAGGTATAAATTAGGCCTTTGATTACTTTTGAGGCTTATGTCTGAAGTACAGCGAAGGAAATATACTCAGGAAGAAAAGACGGCCATCTTTGATGGGGAGTTTATGCCGCACATCGATTCGATGTACAACTTTGCGTTTCGACTCACCTTCGATGAGGACGATGCCAAAGATCTGGTGCAGGATACCTACATGAAGGCGTTCCGATTTATCAATTCCTTTGAGCAGGGGACCAATGCCAAAGCCTGGCTTTTCCGGATCCTTAAAAACAGCTTCATCAACGAATACCGAAAGAAAAGCAAGCAGCCTGCGAAGGTCGATTATCAGGAGGTGGAAACTTTCTACAACTCGGATGACGTTGATTACCAAAGCACCACAGATCTCAGGGCTGAATCCGTCAAAGATATGCTCGGAGATGAGATCTCTAATGCACTCAATGCCCTTGCAGTGGATTTCCGTACGGTGATCATTTTGGCCGATCTGGAGGGGTTTACCTACGAGGAGATGGCCAAAATTCTGGACATCCCGATCGGGACGGTAAGATCCAGGCTCCACCGGGCCAGGAATCTTTTGAAAGACAAATTAAGAGGATATGCCCAGTCGATGGGCTACAATACGGACGAAGAGGAGGAATAAACGATTACCTATGGAAAACAACAATTTATCATCCGGTGAGCGAAAGCTGCAGTGCAGCGATGTGAGCAAGTGTTTTCAGCTACTGGAAAGTATCCTGGACGGAGAGCTGGGAGAGGAGGGAAAGGAGCTTTTGAAGCAAAAGTTGGATAAATGCCAGCCTTGTTTCGAACATTTTCACCTAGAGCAAGCCATCCGGGAAGTGCTGAAAACCAAATGCACCAAGCAACCTTTACCTGAAAAATTGGCGGACTCGATCCGTCAGATGATCCACGACGTCCGATGAGTAACCCTTCCGGCAAAGCCATCATTTTCTCCGCTCCCTCCGGATCCGGAAAAACTTCCCTTGTCAAGCATCTGATCCAGCATGTGCCCAATTTGGGCTTTTCGATCTCGGCCTGTACCCGGGACAAAAGAGGAAGACATGAGGTGCATGGCAGAGATTATTACTTTTTGAGTATTGAAGAATTCAAACAGAAAATCGATGAGGATGCCTTTGTAGAGTGGGAAGAAGTCTACGAAGGAAATTTTTACGGTACCCTCAAAGAAGAAGTGCAACGCATCTGGGACAGTGGCAAAGCCGTCATTTTTGATGTGGATGTAAAAGGGGGATTGGCTCTGAAAAAGTATTTCGGAGATCAGGCCCTTGCTATTTTTGTCAAAGTGCCCTCGTTGGAGACCCTCGCTTCCCGACTCAATGACCGCGGGACCGAAACACCCGAATCCCTTTCCCGGCGCATCTACAAAGCGAAGTTTGAGATGACCTTTGAGCCCCAGTTTGATGTAAGTGTGCTCAATGATGACTTTGAGCGCTCCTCGGAGGAGACAGTGAAGCTGGTGAACGATTTTCTGGCTAAGTAAGCATGAAGGTCGGGCTGTACTTTGGAAGCTTCAACCCCATCCATATCGGGCATTTGATTATCGCGCAGACGATACGTGAGCGGGGTGGACTGGATCAGGTCTGGTTTGTAGTCAGTCCTCAGAATCCTTTCAAAAGACAAGAATCCCTCGCTCACGAGCTTGACCGCCTTCGTATGGTTGAGCTGGCCATTGAAGACAATTTTCATTTTCGGGCGAGTGATGTAGAGTTTCGCATGCCCCGGCCCAGCTATACCATAGATACCCTCACTTACCTCAGCGACAAGTATCCTCAGCATCAGTTTTTCCTGTTTATGGGATCGGACAATTTGAGTCATTTTCACAAGTGGAAAAACCATCAGGCCATCCTCGATCAGTACGAAGTACTTGTCTATCCCCGTCCCGGAGAACCCAAAAACGCCCACTATCCTCAAGTCAAGCTGGTGGAAGCCCCTTTGTTGGATATTTCTGCGACTTTTATCCGTCAGGCGATTCAGTCCGGGTACTCGGTTCGCTACCTCCTGCCCGATCCTGTGGAAGCGTATATCCGGGACAAAAAGCTTTACCGCTAAAAGACTAATCTCCTAATCTTACCGTTTGCAAAAAAAACCTTCCTGTAATTGTTATTAAATTAACAAACTAGGTATTGCCTCGGAATGGAGTTCAACTTAATTTAGTTTCAGCTTCAAAATGAAGCCGTTTTTGGCCAAAAGCTTTATAATCAAATTGCCGCCGTTTGTGTCCCCACAAATGGCTCCACAACATGAAAAAAGTATTCTTCGGACTGGCGTTTTTGGGATCAGTTCTGATGTTCAATCAAGGAGCGAAGGCGTGAGATGAGGTGCTCAAACCGGGAATCAATCCCAAAAGCAGCATTAAAACCTTTTTCACAAAAGATGATGTGTTTCATTCCTCCCCCGAGATTGGTGTTCCCGAGCTTTACAAGCTGCGCTTGGATGAGTTTTTGAAAGAGTAAAGCCAAAGTCGGACTCCAAATTCACGAACAAAAAATCCCGAGCTCCTCGCCCGGGATTTATTTGTTTATAAAACCAAGATTTGAATTTCTCAATTCTTGTGTCTTGCGTCTACTGTCTTACGTCTTCGAAGTTACTTCTTCATCGCCACCCTCTCCGGCTTGGTGGAGATTTTTTGCCAGATCAGCTCGCCTACTTTTTTGCCCTGCTTGCTTCCTTCCTCGATGGCAGGCATGTAGTGGATGCCTCCGTAGAATCGGCTGATGGCAGCCTCGGCAGCTGCCTGTGAGAAGGAGTCAAACTCCCGAATCGGAAGTCCATAGGCTACTTCGGTGCTGTCCACGATATGAAGTTGATCCCCGAAAAGTTGGGCTAAGGTGTACGAAGCAGCCGTGGAAGCCACGCTGTGGCCGGAAGTGTGCTCGGGGAAAGGCGGTGTCTGAAGCAGCGGAACCCAATTCTCGTCGATGTGCTGATTGATGTAGGTCTCGGGACGGATGGTGCGACTGCGGTATTTTTCGTCCCAGCAGGCGATAAAGGCCTCGTTGAGAGAAATGGCGGTCATGGCCAAAGCCTCGACAGTCCCTCTCCAGTCTTTGCCCGCGGCAGCGGATGCAATCGATGCAATGCCCATCCAGTGTCCTCCCGGAGTGATCTTTTTCTCAGCAAACATCACGTGACCTTTGACATTCATTTTGTAGGGATTGCAGTCCCAAAACATCGCGATGTCTTTTTGCTCCGGGGTCATATTTTTTTGTGCCTCATACACTTCCAGGGCTCTCTTGTAAAAGTCAGAGTCGGGATCAGAAGAAAATGCCGGCGGAGGAGACACTTTAAACTGTGCCGCTGAATCCAAAACAAAGGTTCGGATCTTGTTCCAATGCGGTTCGACTGCCTCCATGTAAGCAGGAGGAGTGGGTTGCCAGGTGCCCGGTTCGTTGGTCACGGTGTACTTAGGAAAAGAACGGCTTTGGTGGTAGTTGTCCTTTTTGGCGTATTCAATGATTTTTTTACCCACTTCTTGACCATAGTTGACAGAGGACTCAAATACATCTTCGGGAATTCCTTTCTCCTGGAGTTCGGCAAAAACCGCGTCACGATGCTCGTTCATTTTCTCCTCAGAAAAGATCAAAGCCGTACCCACATGGTAATATGCCGCCAAGGCAGCAAGCGGGGCATAGATTTTTTCAGGAACTTTGACATCCAAGGGCTCCGAACCATTCAGTTGCCCCATTAGGGGAGCATAATTGGTCGGGTCAGTGGCTGCAGCTACTTCATACGCAGCCAAGGAAGAGTAGGAATAAATCCGGGCGGCCACGGGAGGGGAAAAGATGTCGTGGATAATTGTCTCCGTCACCCGGTTTTGGGCTTTGGTAAAATAGCTGCCATCGGTGATGGCTTGGGAGTAGTCCTTTTTCTCCTGACAGGAAAAGATCATCAGGGATAAAAGCACAGGAATGATCAGAATTCTAATCGTACGCATATAGGGTTTTGAATTAAGTGTGATAAATCGATTCTCTGGATTGGGTCTGTGAGAATTTTACCACCTTACATGTAGGGTCAAATCTAAGTATAAGGGAATCAATCCCAAATGATTTGTGGCAGGTTTTTAGTGCAGCCAAATCGGCGTTCCGGCATTTGGCAATCCAATTATCCATTCTTGGTTTTTTACCCGGATAGTTTTGAGATTTCTGAGCTCCAGCTTTTGAGAAAAACTGGAAATCACCGGTATTTTTACCCATTTCCCATTCTCCCATCGGTAAGAGAGAGGAGGCAAGTTCATGGACTTGCCCAAGTCGGCGCGGAACCCGGAAAAATTCCCTCCCAGCCAAATCTGTCCTGTTTGGGTGTCCATCTCAAGTGCTAAGATCGGTCCCCACTGGGCTTCATCCGGAAAAGGAACAAAGGAAAATTCTCCTTTTTCATCCTGAAAATAGACACCGGATCGAAACACATAGGCCGGAAGCTTGCGGGCTTTTTCGAGTTGATCCTTCGGGAAAAGGTCAGCTGGCGCGCTGATTTTGGCATAGTCGGCATAGGAAGCATGCGTACGCTTCACGCCCGGAATCTGACGGATCAGATCATCTCGAGTGGGAAAAGGAACGAGTTTCTCTCCCAGGTAATGAAAGAGGATAGGATCGGCTTGTCCATTGCCATCAAAGTCGTGGTGGTAAAGCCATACGGGTTTTTCAGCACTCGCTTTTAGCTTGGAGTTCAGTCCCAGATTACCCACAATCAGGTCGGTTTTGCCGTTTTTGTCCAAGTCGGCTACGCTCAGGGAATTGATCCAGCCTGAAGATAAAGCAAGGCCTTTCGGCATCTTTTCCACGGCTTTTCCTCCGGATAAATCAAAAACCCGAATTCCAGTCCAGTCTCCGGCCAAGATCAGTTCAGCTTTCCCATTTCCATCCAAATCCGCAAAGGAAGCGGCATTCAGCATTCCCAGTTCAGCGCCTTTCCCAAACCATGCTTCGGTCTCGTCCTTAAACTGCCCTCGGCCCTGGTTGATCAGCAGGCTGCTTTTTGGACTCGCTCCATAGTCTCCTGCCCGATGGCTGGAGGCCGCAAAAATATCCAAATCCCCGTCTCCATCCACATCATGAATCGCAATAGCCGACGTATTTTCCCCGATGGGAGGAAGTGAATTCATGGAAAAAAAGAAATTCCCCTTGCCGTCACCAAAGAAAACCCGGTCGAAATAAAATAGACTCCCCGTCTCGTACTCCGAACCCCCGCTGCCCACGTAGAGATCCATCAGTCCATCCCCATTCAAGTCTGCAAATTCGGCTACGGTATCTTCTGCTTTGGCTAATTGGGTAAAGATGGGTTGAGGATTTTCCTTGAAACCTCCATCGGATTGCTGCAGGAAAATGGCCCCCGGTTGATCTTTTGCTCCTCCCAAATACACATCCTCCATGCCGTCACCATTGACATCCCCTACCGCCAAGGCTGGTCCCATTCGGGCAAAGCTTTTGGGAGCCAAATACTCACGTTTGAGTTCGTCCACTTCGTCTTTTTCCAGATGAGTCCAGGAGATTTGAGGAAAGGCAACAGAAGCAGGGGTTTCAGATGGAATCGGTTCCATTACTTTACCGCTTCCTTTTACAAGTTTCAAGGATTGTTTGGAAGCACCACCAGGGAAGATCTCACGGTCACCATTTGGCCAAGCAACTTGGATGGAATCGATTTGCTGGGTTTTTCCCAAGCCAAACAAGAGTTCAGCGGCAGGTCCTGACTGGAACCCTCTGCTCGTACTGATGCGCTGGGTCCAAGTTTGATTTTGAGCAAAAACCTTAACCTGAGCACCGATCGCCTGCCGATTAAAGTCCTCCTGAGAAAGGGCCACTTTCAGGTAAGAATTTTCCAATCGCTCACTTCGGTTTTGGTAGACAAAGGCTTCTTGATCAAGGTTATTCAGCACTAGGTCCAAGTCTCCATCATTGTCCAAATCGGCATACACCGAGCCGTTGGAATAGGACTCCTGATCCAAGCCCAAAGTTTTAGCCTGATTTTCAAAGCGCAGATCACCCAGATTTTTCCAGGCAAAATTGGAGATCTTCAGGCTTGGCAACATGTCGATCTGTTTTTTGCGAAGCTCCACCAAAGGCGTGCTGGCATCAGCCTCCTGTGAGTACTGGATAAAATCCAAATCATTCGGACGCTTCACAATGCCGTTGCTCACGTGAATGTCTGCCAAGCCGTCATTGTCCATGTCAAAGATCAGCGGAGACCAACTCCAATCGGAGGCATATACTCCGGCAAAAAGTGCCACTTCGGCAAAGCTGCCATTTCCCTGATTGACTTGAAGGTGATTGCGCACGTACTGATCCTGATAGCCAAACTGCTTTTTGATTTGGTAGACTTCTGCCTTGTCCTCGCCCACCGATTTCATCCAGATCTCCGGATCCTCGGGGAGCATGTCCGTGGTAAAAATTTCGGGTAAGCCATCTCCATTCAGATCTGCGGCATCATTGCCCATGCTATATCGGCTGGTCGAGGAAATCATTTCATCCAATGCCTCGCGAAAGGTGCCGTCCTGATTGTTGAGGTAGAGGTAGTCGTTTTCGGTGAAGTCATTAGAGATGTAAAGGTCCAACCAGCCATCATTATTAAAATCTTCAACGGCTACTCCCAAACCAAAACCCAAGATGCTGGAATAAATGCCGGAGGCTTCAGTCACATCCTGAAAGCCTGTTTTTCCTTCGGAAAGTAGGTTTTTATAGAGTTTATCCCCACTTGGATCGCATTTGGAGCGGTTTTCTGACTTGGCAAAAACCTCCGGGGACTTCACGTTGTGATTGAGTAGGTAAAGGTCCAAATCTCCATCCCGATCGTAATCAAAAAATACGGCATGAGTGGAAAAGCCTTTAAAATCCAAGCCATATTCAGCAGCCGATTCTTTGAACTTGCCTTCACCTTGATTGATATACAGCTTGTTTTGGCCCTTGATGGCGCCATAATCCCCCACTTGGCAGACATAAATGTCCAAGAGCCCGTCACCATTGACATCGGCCATGGTCACGCCAGTCGACCAACCGCCGTCCCCACTAACTCTGGCAGATTGAGTGATGTCCTCAAACTGGAAGTTTCCTTTGTTTCGAAAAAGCTTATTGGGGACCTGATTTCCGGTAAAGTACAAATCAATCAACCCATCGTTGTCGATGTCTCCGGCGGCCACTCCTCCTCCGTTGTAGAAATAAAGGTATTCGAGGATGTTGGTTTCGGGATTGGAGATCAGTCGATTTTCAAAGAGGAGTCCGGTTTGCGCCGGATTTTTCAATTCAAAAATAGGCTCGGCAGCAGGTTCGTGTTCCTTTTTTCCACAGGAAATGATTCCCAAAAGCCCTACCCCGAGTATCGCCCAACGAAAGAAATACTTGCGCATCAATATGTCCAGATTTCAGCAGGAGCGCTGTTTTTCACAACCAACAATTGATTTTTCCCAAGTGTGGAAAAAGCCCTGACATCACCCTCTAATTTCAATCCGTGAACTCGATTGGGCCAAAAGGTAAAGGTGCCATCTCCTTTTCCAATGAGAATCTCACCATATCCTGCATCGTACTTGCCGATTTCGGGTTTGACATGAGAAAGATTTCCTCCCAAGAGCAGGTCCTCGATCCCGTCTCCATTCAGGTCCATCAATTGGATGGCGAAAATCCAGGTTTTTTGTGCTTCTACAGGAAAGGCTTTCCAGTCGAAATTCCCATTGCCTTGATTGAGGAGCACACCTGACTGGAGGTGATTCATCTCTTGCACAATAGAGCGGTCGATGATCTCTTTTGGAAAGATGTCGCTCAAGCTTTGATTGTTGTAATCCGCATAGCGAATGTATTTTTTCTTGATGCTTGGCACCTGTTTTTCCAACTCATGCTTCAAGGTGTAAGGCACCTGAATCTCTCCCACCTGCTGGGTATAGATCTGCTCGATGGCTCCGTTTTGGTCAAAGTCATTGAGATACATTCTGACCGGATGGGCGACTGAACCTTTCATTCGGGTATTCAAGCCTTGATTTCCAAGAGCCAAGTCGGGTTTTCCATCCCCATTGAAATCACCGAATTCGAGGGATCGGTACCAGCCTTTCAGCTGCTCCATGCCGGAGATTGGAGCTTTTTCCAGCTTTCCTCCTGCGTTTTTGAAAAATGTCGGCTCCATCCACTCACCCACGATGACAAGGTCTTGTTTTCCGTCGCCATCATAGTCCAAGACTTTGGCATCGGTCACCAGGCCTAGTGCTTTCAAATCCGGAGCAAACGTAGCTGACTGCTCAGAAAAATTGCCTTTGCCATCATTGATCCAAAGCTGGCTATCCGCGGGAGCACCATACGTAAATGGAACCAAACGACCACCCACAAACAAATCCAGGGCACCGTCTCCATTGAGATCGAGTACTTCCACTACTGAACTACTGCCCAATACTCCCAAGATACCGGTATGGAAGCCTTTGGTGAAGTTGCCTTTGCCATCATTGAGATACAGGCGATCAGCAAGGTCTGGGCTACCAAAGCCCGATTCATTCCCTCCGGAAGTCACAAACAGGTCTATATCACCATCCCCATCCGCATCAAAAAAGACTGCATCGGTATCTTCAGACAATGCATCGGCCATCAAATCCGGTTGTGGCTTTTCTACAAAACCGCCTTTGGCCTGAGCAAGGTAGATTTTTCCGGGAAAGGTTTTAGCGCCGCCGAAAAACAGATCCTCCAAGCCATCCCCATTAAGATCGGCTTTGGCAAAAGCAGGTCCTTCGGTGGAAAACATGTGATAGGTCAATCGGTCTCGGTCGAAATCCACAAACTCATTTTCGCCATGGATGAAATCTAAGTTTTGGTTTTGAACTTTTGCGAAACGAGGTGACGCCGGAGCATCGAAAAAGGAAACTCCTTCTGGTAGCGCTTTCGCCTCTTCCCATTTCAGGGTCACTAATTGATCAGTTGGCTGATTTCTCAGTTCGGTATAGCTACCATCAGGCCAAAGTACCCGAATCTCATCCAAGGTAGTGATTGCCCCCAAACCGATCGTGATTTTGGGATCGACGCTGGATTGAAACCCTCGGTTGGGCATCTGCTCGGTGTAGAACAGCTGATCTCCTGCCTTCACCTGGATCTGAGTCCCGATCGCAGCAGTATTCTTTCCTTTTCCGACCAGCTGAAACTGAATGCTGTGATTTTCCGGCTGTAGGGTTTTCCCTTGATTCCTGAAAATCTGAGCAGGTTTATTCACATTGCTGATGACCAAATCCAAGGTGCCATCATTATTCAAATCTCCATAAGCTGAGCCGTTGGAGTGGATCGGAGTACCCAGTCCCCATTGATTTGCCATATTTTCAAATTGCAAATCACCCAAATTTCGGTAGGCATAGTTTGGTACAGGATTGACCGGAATCGGGTCGATAAGGGCCTTGTAATCCACTCCGTCTTGGGAGATGATTTTGATTTTGGTCTCCTCATCGTCGATAAAATTGAGGTAATCGAGGTCTGTGATGTCCTGATAGATGCCGTTAGCCACGAAGATGTCCCGCTTACCATCATTGTCCATGTCAAACAAAAGGGCGCCCCAGCTCCAGTCGGTCGCTTCTACATTAGCCAGACGGCCCATTTCACTAAACGTCCCATCTCCATTGTTCACATGGAGCATGTTACGCGAGAATTGGTAGTGGTAGCCGTGCGTCTTGTTAAACTGGAATTTGTCCCAATTTTCAAAGGTCGTCACCTGCTTCAGTCTGCTTGATGGTTCTGGAAGCATGTCGGTCACAAAAATATCCAAGAGCCCATCCCCGTTGAGGTCGGCAATGTCCGCACCCATAGAAGCTGCGCTGATAGAACGCATGTAGGATTCCAGTGATTCGGTAAAGGTTCCGTCCTGATTGTTGATGTATAGGTAGTCCTTTTCAAAAAAGTCATTGGAAATAAAAATATCCGGCCAAGTATCTTGATTGACGTCTCCGATGGTGATCCCCAAGCCAAAACCGATCACAGAACCATAAATCCCAGCTTCCTCGCTGACATCGGTAAAGGTTTCCCCATCATTTCTAAACAGCTTATCACCGCCCACAGGGTCTCGCTTAGGGCGCTCGTTTTGCATTTTATTAAAGGTTCCGATCGCCTGATAGGAATTATTAAGCAGGTAGACATCCAGATCTCCGTCCTTATCGTAATCGAAGAAGACCGCATGGGTGGAAAATCCCTGATCTGCCAAGCCATAAGCCTCGGCCATTTCCTTGAAGGTGCCGTCGCCTTGGTTGATAAAGAGTTCGTTCTGCTTGTTGTCCCCTGAAATATCCCCTGAGTTGCAGACATAGATATCCAGGAAACCATCCCCATTGACATCGGCCATAGCCACCCCCGTACTCCATGCGCGCGTGCCTGCCACTCCGGCTTTTTCGGTCACATCCTCAAACTTGAAGTCTCCCTTGTTGAGGTAAAGCTTATTGGGGCCAAGGTTTGCAGTGAAATACAAATCCACCAAACCGTCATTATTGACATCTCCGATGGCTACTCCGCCTCCATTGTAGTAATTGCGGTAGGTGAAGATGTTGAACTTTTCGTCAAAAGTAAGGTCGTTCTCGAAGTCCACCCCGGATACATTGGGCAGGATTTCTTCAAAAAGTGTAGGATCCTTTTTTTCGGGCTTGGAGCACGATGCAAGGGCAGAAAGGAGTATCAGGCCGACGAAGAGTTTTTTCATGATGCTTTCTGGCTGATTTTTCGCTGAATGGGCAGATCCGTGATCTCTGCTCTTACTGCTGAAATATGTTTTTTGAAAATCCGTATTCGTCGGTTTCCGTCCATTTTTACATAGGCGATCTGGGATTTATCTTCATTGGACACTTCGATAAAGCCCTCTCCGTACCATTTCTCAAATAGCTTGACTACATCTTCACGAAGCTTTTCAACGGCTAGGTCTTCATTCCAAGGTGACCAGCCGTCGTAAATAAATTCCACTGGCATTAGATAAATTTTACCTTCATCAAACTTCGGATAAAAACGCATTTTGCCGGGGTTTCCGGATGGAAATACCAAGCTGTGTTGCACAGAAAGCTCTGTGGGACCATTGGTCAATACACCCTCTTTGTTTAGGTTCCAGCAGGTTTCAAAAAATTGCTTTTGCGTCATCCCAAGCTCAAGACCAAAAAACAAGTCGTTGACCACCTTTCCTGAGGCCAGTTCGCGCTTTTCCATTTTTTCATACTCGCTTTGGCAGGAAGTAAAGGAAAGTAAAAGAATACTAGCGATAGTTAAATACCAATGGTTTTTCATTGTTTCTTAAGATGAGTAAGCTGGTTTTGTTTTCTTGATTGATCCATTGAAAATCCCTGATTTCTCCTGTGATAAAGAGTCCGCTTTCCTGGGGCTTTTGAATGCTCCATTTGTGATTTTCAAAGGATAGCACCCATCCGTAACTCCCAAGATGAGTGCCCATTTCAGGTTTGATCCGGCTTTCATTTCCTCCCAAAATGAGAAGAGGGGACTGCCCTCGTCTTTCCATCAAGGTAATGGCATGAATGGGGGCGTATTGAATTTCTGCCGGAAGAGACTCCTTTTTGAATGAGCCAATAGGTTGGTTGATCCAAAGAGAGGTCTCCAAAACATCCGCCTGCAAAAATAGGGAATTTGCCCATACTGACTGAGGAAAGAGTTCTTCCAAGGATTTATCCTTGTAGGAATCATAGGTGAGCAGTTGTTTTTTGAGGATAGGTATTTGACGAAGAAGCGGGTTTTTAAGGACCCATGGAATACTTCTGTTTTGCACAGTCTGGAACAGGATCTGTTCGATGGCTCCATTTTGGTCAAAGTCATTCACCACCATTTTCAAAGGCTGATTGGGGGAAGTCCTCAATCGGGAGTTAAGCCCTTGATTGCCTGCCAAAATATCAAGCAGTCCATCTCCATTAAGGTCTTTGACCAAGATCCTCTTCCAAAAACCGCGGGTATTTTCCAAGCCAAATTCTGAGGTTGAATTGGTCCAAGATCCTTTTGAAAAGGTAAAGACCGTTACGGGCATCCATTCTCCGACAAGGATTAGCTCTATATTTCCATCCCCGTTCAAATCTGCCAATGCTCCGTCAGTCAGCATCCCCAAATGGGAAAACAGCTCCTCCCAACGGGAGGTGATTTGGGTGAAATTCGCTTTGCCGTCATTTTCCCAAAACTGAACTCCCACTGGAACGCCATAAGCGAAAGGCTGTACACGCTGTCCGATAATCAGATCTAGATCTCCGTCCTGATCGAGATCATGACTGAGGATAAAAGAGGTAGGTGTTGGAGCGAACTGTTGAGCCGTGTGTGAAAACTTACCTTTACCGTCATTCAGGTATAATCTGTCCATGTAAAATGGAGAGTAATCTGAAAATTCTATTCCTCCACTTCCTACCAGCAAGTCTGCCATACCATCGCCATTGGCATCAAAAAAGTGTGCAACCACGTCCTCTGCCAGACTGTCTTTTTCAAAGAGAGGGCGCTGACTTTGCTCCCATTTTCCATCTGAAGGTTGAAGAAGTAAAGCAGAAGTTTTTCCTTTTGCAGCCGGAATAAACAAATCCATTCGTCCATCTCCATTCACATCCGCTTGAGCAGCCCTTGGACCTTCATTGCTGATGGACCAGAAGCGAAGCCTGTCCCGGTCAAAATCCACAAAATCACTTTCTATATGATGGAATGAAATTCTTTCTGTTGGCTCTGAAGTAAAAATCTGTTCCGTCTTTTTGGTCAAGTACTGCACCGCAGATCCATCGGATTCCTTGGCCTGTAATATTTGATTGGAGGCTAAGTTTTGAAGCTTCGTTATTTTTCCTGAATTCCAATGTATCAAAACGGAGTCTACTTTATTCTTTCCTCCCAATCCAAAATGCAGTCTTGGATCGACGGATGACATGTATCCTTTTACGGGCTGGTACTCCTGCTGTTGTTTTAGATCGCCTGCAAAAACTTCCACTTTGGTGCCAAATGCGCTGCCCAGATCCATCTTTAGAAAAGTTCCTTGACTGGGTGAAATGGTATTGTTTTGATAGACAAAAGCTCGGTCATTCAGATTGTTGACCACCAAGTCAAGGTCACCATCGTTGTCTAAGTCTGCATAGGCAGCACCGGTACTGAACGTGAGTTGAGACAAACCCTCGGTTTCTGCTATATTGTCGAAGGACATTTCTCCCCTGTTTTTGAAAAAGTAGTTCATCTGAGGCACGGACGGAAACTCATCGATCATTTTGGTTACAAGTATTGAGTCTTTCCGATAGCCTGCGACTTTCTCCTGATTGTTTGCATAAAAGTCTACAAAGTCGAAGTCAGTTAGGTCCTTGACGATTCCGTTAGCGATGAAAATATCCTTTTTCCCATCCAGATCTGCATCAAAAATCAAAGCTCCCCAACTCCAGTCGGTAGCTTCTATTCCGGCAAATCGGGAGATCTCGACAAAGACAGGAAGGCTATCTAGAGGATTAAGGCCTAAATTTCTCTGAAGCGTATTCCGTGTAAACTGACGATGGTAACCAGCCTTTTGGTTGGCTTGAAATTTATCCCATTCTTCAAATGGGGTTTTGGTTTTGACTCTGGAGAGATCCTTGGGAAGCATTTCCGTTACCATCACATCCGGGAGAAGGTCATTATCTAGGTCGGCGATGTCTGCTCCCATGGAACCCATGCTGATTTCGGGCATGGCCTGAGTCAGAACTTCTGAAAAAGTCCCGTCCTTTTTATTTAGATACAGGTAATCCCTCTCGAAAAAGTCATTGGACACATACAAATCAGGCCAAGAGTCCTGGTTCACATCCGCAACCGTGACACCTAGTCCATAGCCTATGGCGCTGCCATAAATTCCCGCCTCTTCGGATACATCCGTGAAGCGGGCACCATCATTTCTAAAGAGCTTATTTCCTCCTTCCGGATCGCGGATTTCCCGTTGTCCTTCACGAAGATCATACAAGCCGACCGACCGGCCTGAGTTACTCAGAAGATACATGTCCAGATCTCCGTCTTTGTCATAATCAAAAAATACGGCATGTTGGCTGAGACCTTCTTCGGCAATTCCATATTCTTTGGACTTTTCGGAAAAGGTCAGGTCACCGTTGTTGATGAAAAGTTCATTGTGTCTGTGCTCACCTTCCAAGGGACCTGATTTGCAGACATAGATGTCCAACAGTCCGTCACCGTTGATATCTGCCATGCTTACACCTGTTGACCAGTAGCCGGCTGAATTGAGTCCAGCCTGATCGGTAATGTCTTTGAATTTGAGGTTGCCTTCGTTGAGATAGAGTTTATTTGAGGTTTGATTGCCTGCGAAAAAAAGGTCGGGTAATCCATCTTGATTAATGTCTCCGATGGCCACTCCTGCACCGTTGTAAAAGTTGCGGAAGGTGTAGGGATTTATTTTTTCAGTATAGGAAAGATCGTTTCTGAATCCGATTCCCGTGCGGCTTTCGTCAAGAAGTGTAAAAAGCGTAGAGGTTTCCTGTTCCTTTTTACCACAGGAAAAAAGAATTAAAAAGCCGAGGAGGAATAGGTTACTGATTTTCACTGGTGATGTAGAAAAAACCTGTCAGGTCTTCAAGACCTGACAGGTTTGACACAGTTTAACGTCAACTCTATAGTGGACCTTTCAGAAAAAAAGGAAGTGTACCAAGGCACACTTCCTTTTACTGAATGAATCAAAGCAGATTAATAACCTGGATTTTGTCTCAAGTTAGGATTGGCGTTGATCGCTTGCTGAGGGATAGGGAACAAGGCTCTGAAAGGCTGAGAAGCCTGCTTTTCCCACCAAGGAAGATTCCACTTTCCAAAACGGATGGCGTCAGTTCTTCGGCTTGCTTCGGCAAACATTTCAAAACCTCTTTCATCGTATAGATTATCCAATGTCAAAGTTGTCAATTCAGGAACACCTGCTCTTCTTCTGATCTGATTGAAAGCAGTCAAAGCAACAGCAGTTTTTCCCTGACGGAAAGCAGCTTCTGCTTTGGTAAGGATAATCTCACCAAGTCTGAACAAGGGATAATCATTGTTCAAGCTGGAACCTGCACCGTTTGCAAATTCAAATTTACCCACTCTTACACCGGCCTGTCTGAAGGCATTTGGAGCCAACATGTTGATGTTTGGTGTGAAAGTCAAAGGCTGTCCGTCTGGATCGTTTGGTTCAGCTGAGATATCATTAAGTCTTCTACCGTCTGCTGCAAACTGAGGTCCTACCAAGAAAGAATTCTTTCTTACGTCTGCATCAGAAAACTTGTTGTAGAACTCTTCCAGGGAAGCATAACCATTCCAAGGCTGCTCCTGCAGGTTATAAGTTGCCTGGCTGGAGTAGTGAAGCGTCATTTGAGGCAAGTTGAAACCTTGCGCATTGTTCTGATCATATGGCAGGGTAAGGATATTCTCGGTAGAGCCGTTATTTCTTTCAGCAAAGTTTGCGAAGAAGTTGTTTGTCAAAGAATATTTACCGCTGTTGATAATCACATCCGCCGCTGCTTCTGCTTCAGCCCACTTTGGTGTGCCAATGTACACCTGAGCATTGAGGTAAAGCTTGGCAAGAATAGCGTGAGCGCTGTAATAGTTCAATGTAGTTTTAGTGTCTTCCTTAGGAAGAAGGTCCGCATTGTCTTTTATAGACTTCTCGATGAATGCAAATACCTCAGCTCTCGAATTGTTGGTTGGGTTACCTCCAGTAGAGGTTTCTTCGATGATGGGAACATTACCGAAAGAGTCGATCAACCAAAGATAAATCAAGGCTCTCAATACCTTCAATTCAGCATTCAAAGCCGCAACATCCGGATATTGGATCAACAAGTTGTTGATTTCACCGATGGCAGAGAAGCAGTAGTTCCAAGAGTTATTGAAAGCTTCGTCAGATGGTTGCCAAGTGTGTCTGTGCATTCTTAGCCACATCCCACCGTCTTCCCAGTCAGCACCTTTTTGAGGAATTGCCATCTCATCAGAGGACACTTCGTGGATAGACCAAATACTATTGTGGCCACCCCATGAACCTACGATTCGGGAGTAAGCAGATGCTTTAAGGACATTAATCAAATTCGGATTTTTGCTATTTGCAATATCCTCGGCCGTAACTCCATCCAACACCTCCTGCTCCAGCTCTTGACATGCTCCCATGGCAAATACCAAAGGTAGCATCAAACCGATTTTACGAAAAGATTTAAACATATCTGTAGAATTTGATTGGTTATTTAAAGTTTACAGTTACACCCAGAGTGAATGAACGAGTCTGGAAGTACGTATTTCTACGCTCGATACCTGGAGAAAGTGACGTGGTGAAAGCATTTGTGTTTTCAGAGTCATTGATTCTCACTTCAGGATCGATACCTGTATAGTTGGTAAGTGTAAACAGGTTTTGTGCTGCCAAATACACTCTCAAAGAAGAAAGGTTTGGAGACTTTGTTTTTACGTTGTATCCCACTTCCATGTTGTCCAATCGGATGAAAGAAGCATCCTCAATGTAAGAACTGTTGAAAGTTGGAGTTGAGGTTACCAATGGATTGCTAGGAGTCTTATCTGTGATTACAGAATTCCAAGTATTGGAAGGTGCGTCGGCATTTTCATAGAAGCCTCTGTAAGAGTTGTAAAGATCATGTCCCCATGCACCTCTCAGGAAGATGTTCATAGACCACTGTCCATAAGTCAAGCTGTTTGCAAATCCAAATTCACCTTTTGGAAGACCATTACCCAATCTTTCAAATTCGTTAGGGTCAGTGGTAGAAAGGATGTACTGACCGCCTTCGGTGTAACCTAACAATCTTGGACCATAGAAGTCACCCAATGTCTGTCCAACTCGGTTGTAGATGATTGGGTTGTTGTTTTGTCCCGGAGAACCAGGGGTAGCAAATCTCAATTCCTCAAAGCCAAGTTCACCTGCTGACAAGCTCTCAATTCTAGTCTTGTCATAGATAGTAAAGTTGAAAGTTGGAGTCCACTTCAAGGTTCCTTTACCGATCTGATTTACGGTGGTTACGAATTCAAAACCTGCAGCTCTCAAATCAGCGAGGTTTACCCAAGTTGAGGACGCAGTGTTGAAGCGCCCCGGATCAAATGGGTTAGGAGCACCTGTTGCTACCGGTACGTTGAACAAGAGGTCAGAAATATTTCTGGTGTAGTAGTCGATGCTACCGGTTACTTTACCATCCCAAATACCAAAGTCGAGACCCACGTTAAACTCTTTCTTGGTTTCCCATTTGAGGTCTTTGTTAGGGTTGGAGTTCTGTACGATACCCACGAAAATGTCATTCTGAGTCAATGGATCACCATCCAAGTCAATGCGGTTTCCGTTACCATACACACCCAAAGCCAAGGTTGGAGATGGAGGCAAGTTACCGGTCACACCGTAAGATACTCTTGGCTTGAACTGATTGAAAATACCCATGTCAAAAATCTGGGTGAAGTCCGAACCAAAAGATACGGCAGGGAAATAACCTGTTTGATTGTTTTCACCGAAGCCGGAATAGGTTTCCGCTCTTACAGAAGCCGACAAGAAGAAGGTATTGTCCCAGTTGAAATTAGCTCTACCGAAGGCAGAGTTCAACTGATCTTGGTTTGCATAAGAAAACAAATCGGTGTTGTTACCCAATCGGATAGCGCCTGCGCCCAAGTTGTTCCAGCCTGAATCAAAAAGAAATTGTCTTACACGTGCATTGAATCCTTGAGTAGTAGTAAACTGAGTACCAATACCACCCAAGAGGGTTAAATTCAATTTGTCAGAAAGATCTGTTTCATATCGCAAAGTAGATTCGAAAATTCTTTGAGATCTGTCGAAAGTGGTTCGTTCAGCAGAACCCTGAGCTCCGAAACCAACCTGGTAATCCTGAAGTGACCAGAAAGCGCCTGAAAGTGTATTTCTACGGTCCTGAGAATATTGAGCGGAGAAAGTCAGGTTTGGAAGGATGTCATACTCTGCTCTGTAGGAAACAAGTGCAGTTTTCGTTTCACCCACAAATTTTTGCTGTCTTGCCAATGCGACTGGGTTGAAAAAGTCAAACAAGTCTCTTTGGAAATAGCCGCCGAATCTTTGATTTGCAACTTCAGTGTTCTCAAAGATTGGAGCTGTAGGGTTATAGATAGTTGCGTAACGGAAAGCAGCGTCATTAATAGACTCAGAATCTACATTGGTAAATGACAAGTTGATATTGAATCTCAATTTGTTGTTCAATGCTCCCTGAGACAAGTTCAAGCGGGTGTTTAGTCGTTCATTTCCTACTCCGTTTACGATACCGTTGTTATCTCGATAATTGACCGAAGCCATGTAAGAAGTGTTGTTGAAGCTGCCGGAAACACTAGCGTTGGTCGTGAATGAAAGTGCATCGCTGATCAATTCTTCTCTCCAGTCTGTTCTGCTTCCGAAGTCAGTACCGCCTCTTGCCACAAATTCCTCAGGGGAAAGTACGGGAATCAAATTGGTTGCCTGATCTAAGGTTCCAAAAGAGTTGATGGTCACATTGGTAACGCCTTCTTTTTTACCTTGTTTGGTAGTAGTAATCAAAATTACACCTGAAGAACCTCTAGCACCGTAGATCGCGGCCGCAGAACCGTCCTTCAATACGTCAATAGACTGGATATCGTTGGGGTCAACGTTTTCCAAAGAAGCACCGATTACACCATCCAATACGATCAGAGGCTGGGAGTTGGCACCGAAGGTAGAAAGACCTCTCAAGCGGATATTAAAGCCATTGTTTGGGTTACCTCCCGGTCTGGTGATCGAAAGACCCGCTACCTTACCTTGAAGCAACTGGGCGGGGTTAACCACGTTTCCTCGGTTGAAATCTTCAGGCTTTACGCCGACTACCGCAGAGGTGATTTCCTTTTTGTCCTGAGATCCATAACCGATTACTACTGCTTCCTGGAGGCTTTTAATATCCTCTTGGAGATTGATAGTGAAGGTAGATTGGTTTCCGATTTCAATTTCTTGGGTGATATATCCCACAAATGAAACCACGAGCACTTGATCTCCAGGCTGAAGTTGAAGGGTAAACTTACCGTCCAAATCAGTGGCAGCACCTCGGGTAGTACCTTTTACAAGTACCGTTGCACCCGGAACAGGGTCTCCAAGCGACGCATCCAGGACAGTTCCTGTGATCGTACGACTTTGGGCATTGACGCCAATGATTGCGCCCATAAAGAGCGCCATTGCAAGCATCAATGACTTGAGCTTTGGTAAATAATTTCTCATAGGGTTTGTTGTTTTTAAAAAAGCGAAATAGGTATGAGTACTTAATTTCAAGTCTAATGTGACTCAAGGAATTTGATTTTGCAAATCTTAACAATTGCCTCTCTTCCCCTTGAAAATTTCTATTTCCAACAGAATAATGTATATTTTAATAAAAATCTAAGTAAACTAACCAAATGCAATCAATAATTCAATGGAAAACGTTTTCCATTTGCTGATACTTAAAAAAATCAATTTTTATTAATTATATGAAAATTAAGAGGAAAAAAATAAGTGGGATTTTGAGTCATTTTCGACATCTATGAAAAAATTAAAAAAGTCTTCTGTCTTTAGGATTTTTCTCTAAAAAGCCAAAAGCTGAATCCTTTGGGTGTTCAAGGTCTTGTCTTAATTTATTATATGTATTACTATATCTTATATATTCTTGATGGTAACATTTTTTAAAAACAAGAGAGGCAACCTTGTCGTTACTTTCCGCATCTTTAAGTAAACAATTTCTTTCTTTTATGAACCGACTGTTACATTTTGTTTCCTTGCTGATTTTTTTCGCTAATGGCTTTCAGGCGGTGGGGCAAGGTATTCGTGGCAAGGTAAGTTCCCAGGAGGGAGAACCTTTGGCTTTTGCCTCTGTTTTTATCCGAAACCTCGAGGATGGCGTGCCCACCAATGAAAACGGATTGTATGAATTCAGACTGAAGCCGGGATTTTATGATGTGGTAGTCCAGTATTTGGGTTATAAGTCCCAAATAAAAACGGTGGAAATTGGTTCTGATTGGGTTGACCTGGATTTTTCTCTTGAAACCCAAATCTATAACCTCAGTCAGGTAGAGGTGCGTGCCGGGGCAGAAGACCCTGCCCTCACCATTATGAGAAAGGCTATTGCAAAAGCAAAATACCATCGGCTTCAGCTTCAGAAGTATTCTATGACTGTCTATCTCAAAGGAACCGGTCAACTCACCGATGCTCCTTTTTTCCTTAAGAAAAAATTAGAAGAGGAGGGGCTTAAACTAAATGAGGCGTATACCTCAGAATCTGTATCGAGAATTACATTTACTCTTCCTGACAAGGTGGAGGAAAAAGTGATTTCCATCCGCACCAACGGAGATAATCAAGGGACTTCTCCTGCACCTTATATTCAAACCTCATTTTATCAGGATCAGATCAACGAGATTGTCTCCCCACTTTCCAGGTATGCCTTTCAATACTATCAATTTAAGTATGAGGGAAGCTTTTTTGACCAAAACGTCATGGTGAGTAAGATCCGGGTGACTCCAAGATCACGAGGGGAAAGGGTCTTTGAGGGATACCTATACATTATCGAAGACCTGTGGGCAATTCACAGCCTGGATTTGAAGACTTCACTGTTGGGCTTTCAGATTACAGCCAAGCAACAATATGCCCCAGTAGCAGATAACGTGTGGATGCCCTTGACCCATACGTACACCTTTGGAGGGAAAATTTTTGGCTTCGCTGGGGAGTTTCAATATTTGGCTTCTACCAGAGAATATGACGTCACCCTCAATCCTGATCTAGCGTACAAGCCTCAGATTATCGATGAAAAAATCCAGGAGGTGCCGGATAATGCTGCGAAGTTTTCAAAGTCAGTATCGGCTTTGGAGCAATTGGCAAGCGAGGAGCCCAAAACCCCAAAGGAATATCGCAAGCTCCTTAATGAATATGAAAAAGAGGTACTTAAAGAACAGATAGAAGAAGATAAAAGGGATGTGGTATCCGAAAGAAGTTACAGTGTGGATACCTTGGCCCGAAAAAGAAATCTGAGCTATTGGGACAGCATCAGGCCTGTGCCCCTCACCCTCAAAGAAATCGAAGGTTACCGAAGAGACGACAGTCTGGCGACGATCGAAGTTGCCAAAGTAAGTGAAGTGGATTCGGTCGCTAAGAAAGCCAGAAGTAAATACAAACCATTAGATTTCCTCAATGGCGCATCCTACAGTTTTGGCAAAGGGGTTTCCGTAGGCTTCCGGCAAAACTGGACCAAGTTTTCGTTTAATACGGTGGAAGGTTGGAAGGTGGGGATGGCACTTTTCTACCGAAAGTATGAAGAAGTCAAACTTGCCGATTCAGTCAATCGCCTGCGCAAGAGCTTCAATATCGAGCCGGAACTCCGGTATGGCTTCTCCAGTAAGCGGTTTTACAGCAAGGTCAATTTCCGGTGGTCTCATACCCAGCCCACCTCGGGGCAAACTTGGGGAGTAGAGGGTGGAAGGTTTATTTATCAGTTCAATTCAGAGGAACCTATTCAGGAACAGGTCAATGCTGCTTATTCGCTCTTGGTTCGAAGAAATTACATGAAACTCTATGAGCAGGATTTTGCCCGCGCCTATTGGTCTCATCGCGTCAATTATGGATTGACCTATCGGGTCAATTTCACCTATGCGGAGAGAAGGACTTTGGAAAATACCTCTGACTACAGTTTTTATAATAAGCCGGAAAGAGTATATACCTCCAACCGTCCTGAAAATGTGGAAGCAGGGGATGAGGCATTTTCCAATCACCGAATTGCCAAAATTCACGGTTCGGTGGAATGGCGACCAGGCTTGTCCTATACCATTCGGAATGGGCGCAAATCACCCAATTACGAGCGCTCGCCACTAGTCACATTTACCTATCAAAAAGCATTACCAAACCTGGTGGGTTCAGGACCTGCTGCAGATTTTGATCAATTAGAAACCTCGATTCAGCATGCGGTGAAGTTTGGTGTCAGCGGAAAGTTGGATTTCAACGTGACTGGGGGTACATTTTTAAACAGCGATCAGGTTTATTTTCAGGATTTCAAGCACTTTGGGGGTAACCGGACCATTTTTTCCAATATGGGAGCAGCTTCCAATTATCGGGTGATGGACTACTACCGCTACAGCACCTCTGGAGCATATGTGTCTGCAATCGCGCATTATCAGTTCAGAAAGTTCTTGTTTACCCAATTGCCCATGTTGCGGTTTTCGGGGGTTAGGGAAAATATTTTCATCAATTACCTAAAAACCGAATACTCTCCACATTATACAGAGATCGGGTATTCTTTGGATAATCTGTTCCGTTTTTTCCGGGTGGAATTTGCTGCGGGCTTCGAGAATGGGGATTTTCTAAGGGCTTCTCCCTTGTTTGGAATAGCCACTTTCCTCAATGTGAATTTTGATTGATTTCCAACGGAAAACGATAAAACACTATTCGTGGATTTCTCTCCAAACCATTCGCCCTATCCCTAAGAATGGAATAATACCGATCTCCTTTAATAGGCCTTGGAATCATTTCATCTGTCATCGCCTGATCAAATAATTTCCTTAAATGAATTAGGGGACGATTGGTTTCTAAATCAATTACTATAAAATAGGAAGAATTATCATATACAATTCGTAAAAACGCATGGCTATTTGACATCACCACTTGCCACATTCCCAATTGAAGTGTGGTGTCAAATCCAATGAAATGAAGTAGGTATTCTGGGGTCAATCGACCCTCCTGTTTTCTAAAAATCGTATCCGTGTCACTATGCGATGATATATCTCCCCGAATGATTGGCATATAAAAAAGGGGAACACTGCCTACCCGACTTATTATCCTGGGGATTGGATGGATATTTGTGAAATTAGAATGGTAGCTGTAAAGTGGTCTTTCCCAGTTTTTAACTTCAAGAATATTGGGTTCAATTGAGCTTATCATCACCTCTCTAGGATACTCTTTTGTCCCATTTATTGTCTCCTGAACAATGAGTAGGGTATCATTATCGCTATAAAAAGAGATTGGATGTCCCGGAAGCTTCCTGCTTGTTGATTCAAATTTTCCGTCAAGGCTATATGTCAGAATAACCATTTTTTGCCAATCTGCCACAAAGACAACATCTTCCTTTTCATCCAAGTGAATCGCATAGGGCATAATATATTCATCTGGCCCCTCGCCAAACTCACCGATTTTCAAGAGAAACATACCATTGTTGTCAAATTTTAATAGGCCTTGTTTTCTATCTAAAAGAAGGAAGAAGTTTTGCGAAAAAACCAAGTCTTGGATTAATGTAAGGGGAGGGTTTCCAGGAACCTCAAGGTTTATAGAGTCGAGTAATTCAAAATCAAATTCTGGTGAATCGCCCTTCAAAAAGTCTGACTTGACTTCTATTATCTTAGTAGAATCATAGGAAAAAGCTTTCTCTTTTTCCCCACAACTCTGTAGAAATATGATCATTAAAACGATTAGGGTAAGATTTTTTAATTCCACCTTCTTTTTCTGGCAATATTTTTAACTAAAACAAGTTTCAAAAAAATAAAAATGAATATACGGAATCTTGCCAGTAGCATTTCTAAAGGTCAGAAGGCCAAGTTAACGCCATATTTTTGGGAATCTTCGGTCTTCGGTCATCGGTCTTCCAGCCCAAAATCAGTGGAATATTCGTCAACTGGCAGAATAGCGAATAATCAATTAAAATAAAATATATATATCCGCATTGAAACCACAAGGCAAATTTAATTAGTAGAAATGAAGGTCAATCTTTGATAGCCTTAGATCCGAAGGATCGTAACATTTCATAGCCCTCGGTGTAGCCGGGGGCAAAGTCAATGAAATTGAAAAGGAGGCCTGCAAGGGTGACACGTTAAAGTTTCACCCTTGTAGGGCTCAAAGGAGGGAAATTTCAATAGTTACCCTGCACTTCGTACAGGGTCATGAATCGTTTGGCTCCTTCGGAGCTACTTAAGAAAGAGATTTGAAATTTTGTAATACTATCGCCTTCATACATCTTATTCTACTTTCACTTTAGGCTGGTAAAATTGCGGATATACAAAAAATAAAATTACCTGACAAATTCCTCAAATGTACCCCGACTTACCACATGGGTTTGATGATTGGGATAGGTCTCCAGGAAGGAGGCCGGAAATCTGACCTTTTTTTCTTGCCATTTTAATTCAAATGCATGGATAATTCCATCAGTTTCCTCAAGGTAGTCAATCTCAGCCTGATCGTGGGTCCGCCAAAAGTAACTGTTGACAAACCTTCCAGCATAAGAATTAGCTTTCAACCGCTCTGAGATCAGGAAATTTTCCCAAAGTGCACCTTTATCCATCCTCATCTCCGGAAAGGTGAAATTATTGATCAGCACGTTACGAATGCCATTGTCATAGAAGTAATATTTCTTCCCTTTCTTGATTTCATTTCTCAAATTCCGGTTGAAGGCAGGAAGTTTGAAAACCACGAATGCCTTCTCCAATAAATCTAGGTACTTCTCCACAGTTGAGGTATCAATGTTTCCGATGATTTGGGCTAATTCATGATAACTTACCTCACTGCCCACTTGAAATGCCAAAGCCTTTAATAGTTTTTCCAGATGGCTTGGCTTGCGGATACCATCCATTTTCAATACATCTTTATAGAGATAACTTTGGGCAATTTCAATTAATATTTCCTTCTCATGCCCAGGATTATTGATCACATCAGGATAGAGTCCAAAAGACAGACGCGTGTCCAGTAAGCGTTTGGCTTCCAAAGGAGAAGTGTGATTTTCTGTTTCGAAATAACTTATTGGAAAAAGATGGAAGGTTCTCTTTCTACCAGTAAGCGGCTCGGAGGTTTGATCTAGAAGATCAAATGCCGAAGATCCGGTGACAATTAATTGAATATCAGGCCGACTATCATGAATTAGCTTTAATTTCTTTCCGACATCAGTAATTTGCTGTGCTTCATCAATGATTACCAATCTCGAGTCTTTACCAATCAGGTGGATTAATTGGGTACTTGTCACCGCAGAAGTAAAAGCTTCCAAAATATCAGCTTCATCTGCGTTAAACCAAGTGTAAGGTGAATTGACCACTTTTACCAATTCTTTCAAGAGGGTGGTTTTGCCGACCTGCCGAGCTCCCAAAAGGATAATCACTTTACCTCTGAAGCAGCTTTGGACTAGCTTTTCTGAAAGTTTGCGTTTGATCATTTCCATAAATTTTTTGTCAAAAATGCCTAATTTTTTGATTACATTCTAAATTTTAGGCCTATTTTTTAGATTACAATCTAAATATTAGGCTTTTTCGGGAATTCCAGCAGCATAAGCCTCGCAAACTGAGGAGCGATTTGACATTTTCCTAAAGAAACTAGTTGAGGTCGAAAAAGAGCTAAAATACCTGAAGGAAATGATCAGGAAGATCGGTGAAATGTAGTTTTATGTGTGAATTTTGATCGTGGGCTATATATGATTTAGTCAGCAATTTTTTAACAATCAGCTCTTTCCAGTAAACTTTGGCCTTTCAACCACCCCAAGGGTAAGTCATTACTTAGTCGCGAGAAGAAAGTATAAAATTGGAAACCCCAGCCTACACATTCCACCAATAAGTAAATTTCAGCACCACTGAGCGATTCTTCACATTGAATGGAGCGGGCAGGTAATTGTCCGTGTACACCAAGAACAAGTCAGAGGCTGGCTTGAACCGCCATTGAAACCGGGTATTCAAGTTAATATTATTGATCTGCTCGTTGTACTGAACAAAAGCGGTAAAGAATACGGTGTTTGTCATGGTGACATCTACTCTTGGACCTACCAACCAGTAGTCCGTATTGCCCCAAGGTTCCGGAAGGATAATTTTGTTAAACGTGGTATTTAATGCCAAGCTGACATAAGGCTGGAAACGGTAACCTAGGTCAGTGCTCAGAGTGTATAATTCTCCATTTGCATAGTATCCCCCAAATCTGGTAATAAAGCCATAGGTAAAAAGACTTTGTGGTTTGGATACATACTCTGTTCTCCAACTGTAGGCGTAATGATCCGAACCGACGGGTAGTTTTTCGTTACCTGAATTGGTGGGATCAAATGGAGCCTGAAGTTTCACAAAATCATAGATCAAGAAAGTGCTGAGATTGCTTTGGCTTCGGAATCGTACATTGTAAGAAAAGAATGAATTGTTGTCTGTTTGAACGCCTTTTGTGTTGTAGAAAAGGGTGGTGCTGATGTCCGGTCCATGGCTCAGGATTTTTTGGCTTTTGGGAAACCAGCGGTAGCCCACAAAAGGATTTATCTTGAAAAATCCTTTTCTAGGCACATAACCCACTTCGGCTGTATAATTCTCAGAGACATACTCGTGTTGCCAGCTCCAAGTCAGGTTGCCACTGGCATATTTAAGGTTGGCGGCTTGTACAAATCCTTGAGAGGAATTGTCGGGGCCGAAGCTTTTTAGCACAAGCGCTTTTCCTGTCCAAAGATTATTTCGGGATGCCAGGTTGTATTCCAAGCCCAGGTTACGGTTAAACTGGGAATAAACCGGATTCTCAGAATTGGGGTCAGGATTATAATTCAAAGACTGTTTGTTGACAAACATGGCTCCGATATTGGATCTCGCTCCTACTTGACGCTGAAGTGCCATAACGGTGAAGTTCTGTGAGGGAAGGGCTGTTTCGGAGACTTCACCTGTTTGCATGTTCATGGCTCCTACTCTCCAATCTTTATTGATTTTTCCGCTGAGTCGAGCGCCAAACAGAATCGGAGCATTGAGTCCTATTCTTCTGGAGAAGAAAGGGCGAATGGTGCTGTAGCCAAAGCTTGCAAACAGGTCTCCGTTTTCCAAAAAGAACTGTCTTCGCTCTGGGAAAAAGAGTTCAAACCGATCTAAATTGGTCACCTGCCGGTCCACCTCTACCTGTGAAAAGTCCGGATTTACGGTTAAATCCAAGTTGAGGGAGGAGGTAAGTGCGATTTTTGCATCCACCCCCACCTCTTTCCTATAGATTGTGGATCCTTCCTGCTGGAAGTCCTTACTTACTCCTCCCAATAAATAGGGAATTACGGAAATATTTGCGCCAGGATCAGGAGGAGGGTTGTCCCAAACAAGGATGCCGGTGTAGGCTAGGGAAGCCGAAGGAAACTGTCTTGGGACAGGTGCCCAACCTGATTTTTCAGTGGTTTTTAGATCTAGCCTCGAAAAGTTGATCCCCCACTCGGTGATTCCTTTTTTGTAACGAATTGATTTGAAGGGGATAGCCGCCTCAAAGACCCATTTATCCTCATAGTTTTTGACTTTGGATACCCACTTATTATCCCAACTTAAATCCACCTGGCCCCCATTGTACATCTGTCCGTCCCATTGTGCCCCTGCCGCATTTGCCCCAAAAGAAAAGCCATTGGTCAGGTCATCAAAAGGATCCATAAAGAGCAGGAAGTTGTCATTTTTTCCAAAAGAGAAATCTCTTCTTAGCGATTCGACCATGTAAGGACCTTCGACCGCATGGTGGTTGACGACCATCAGGTACAGATGCTGATCGTCGTATGTCATCCGCACATCTGTTTTGACTTTTGCAAAACTGGTGTCCATCGGAGTGATCATATAAAAATCTGTCGCCACCTCTGACTCTTCCCAGGCTTTTTCATCCAGGACTCCGTCAATTACGATTTCGGAACTGGCTTTTTTGATATGAAGGCGGTAGTCGGCATTGATTTTTTGAGCCAAACCGTCAGGTCCGAACAGGAATAAGAAGGCAATCAGGCCTAAAGGAAAACGCATACTGGGTGAAATATAAATCAGAGGGCTGAGATGCATCAGTCCTCTAATGGGGTGATTATTGCTTGATTCGGTAAGCAAAGGTCAGATTGGTTTGTCTTCGGATCATCTGGGACTCGCCTTCGGTATAGAAATTATAACCCTCTGTGATGTATCGGCTAATTCTCGAATTAAACAAATCTGTAATGTTTAATACCAGAGTCCCCCGGTCTTGGAGGATCCGTTTACTTGCAGAAAGGTCCACGAAGAAAATCCCTTTTCTAACGCCTTGAGCCGTTTTTTGACGTGCTTCGTAATTGGCCCTTACCTGGATATCCCAACCCTCTCCGACTGTGAAGCGGGAAGTCTGACGAAATAACCAAGAATAAGTGGTCCTCAATTCAGTTTGTCCAATGTTGCTGGCGTCGATACGCGCATGGAAGAAGTTGGCATTGAAGTCAAGTTTCCACCAGTTGGTAGGCCGGTAATCTCCACTGAATTCGACGCCATAAGATTTTTCTCCGGTCAGATTATAAGGTGCAGTGGTAGAAAATCCATCGTCGTTGACCTGTCGGATACGTTCGATTTTATCCACGGTGTTTCGGAAGTAAACGGTAGAAAAAAGTGTAGCCTTTTCAAAGTATTTGATATGTCCCAACTCGAAAGCATCGGTGAATTCCGGATCCAAATCAGGATTTCCACTGAAGAAATTCCGCTGGTCTGAAAAAGTAACGTATGGGCTCAAGTCATTGTAAACCGGTCTTCTTACTCTGCGGCTGTAGCTCAGTTGGAAGGCGTTTTCCTCGGTCACATTGTAGGTCAGATGGGCGCTTGGAAAAAGATTGGTGTACTTTCTGGGGTTTTGCTCATTGGTTTCTACCAAGATGGTATTGACATCGGTATGCTCTGCTCTCAAGCCGGCCTGGTAGCTCCATTTGCCGGTTTCGTTGCCAACAATCCCGTAGGCTGCCAGGATATTTTCATCATAGAGAAAAATATTGTCCAAACCAGGAATGGTCACAAAGTCCCCCGACTCATTTTTTTCCTGCACGAGGTAATCGTTTTCCATCTCACGGAAGCTGGTTCTCAAGCCGGTTTCGAATTTACCTTTACTCGCAAAGGGTTTGACATAGTCCATTTGGAGTAGATATTGATTTTCATATTCATCATTCAAGGAAGTTTGAACCAGATCTTTTGCCGGAACAGCGGTGCCTTGAGGAGTGAAGGAATATTCGGTGTAGATCTGATCTGATCGCTCCCAATAGTTCAAATAGGTGAAGGAGGCAGTCAGCTCGTGCCCTTTTTTGCCAAAGTTTCGCTTGTAGTTGATAATGGCTTCTTTGTTGGGTTCGTCTTCTGTTTCGTCCTGTCTCCTCAGACTGTATCCGAGGAAATCATCAGTGGAATTGAGGTAATCTTCGTATCGAATGTCCAAAATACGGTGGGCATCACTTCTTCTCCAGAGATAGGAAAGGGTCAGGATGCTGTTTTCGTTGAAATAATAGTCCAGACCACCCCTCAGGTTGTTATTGAGTGTTTTGAGATCCAAGGAGTTGTTTTGCAGAAGGATAGAGGTGCTCCCGTCTTCATTGTACACTTCTTGGTATAATTCGCTGATTCCGGGTTGTCTTCGTGTTGCCAGCCCGTAGTTGATAAACCAGTTGATTCTTTTATGTCGGTAGTTTAGGTTGGTAGTGAATCCCAAATTGAGCGGGTATCCGGTGATGACCTCAAAGGATCCGTTGAATCCTTGCTTGCTGTCTTTTTTGAGAATGATGTTGATGACTCCAGCCATCCCTTCTGCTTCATACCTGGCGGAGGGATTGGTAATGACCTCCACGCGTTCGACCATATTGGCCGGAAGCTGCCTCAGTCCGCTGCTGCCTTTGAAGCTGACCAATCCCGATGGTTTGCCATCGATCAGGATTCGTACGTTGCTCGATCCTCTCAATCGCACATTTCCTTCAGGATCTACGGCCACTGAGGGCAGGTTCATCAGGATGTCAGAAGCATTTCCTCCGGCATTGGCGAGGTCTTTTCCCACATTGAAAATCCGCTTGTCCAGTGAAAGCTCCATGATGGTTTTTTCTCCTTGGACGACGACTTCATTGAGATCTGAGGCAGTGGTTGAAAGACTTTGGGAGCCAAGATCAAGGTTTGAGTTTTCCCTGGTAAGGGAGAAAAATGAAGTTTTGAGTGCTTCATAGCCCATAAATTCCACCAATGCGTAAAATTTTCCCAAGGGGAGATCAACTTGATACTTCCCGTTTTCATCGGAGATTCCTCCACCCACTAGGCTGTCTTTTTCCGTATACACTCCAATGGTGGCGAAGGGTAGCGGTTCTGAGCTGGTTTTATCCAAAATCGTTCCTTTGATTCTTCCCCTTTGTTGGGAAAAAACGGGGTTGAGCACTGCAAAAGTCAGTGAAACCAGTCCGAATAGGAGTAAGTATTTTTGAAAAAGAAGCTTCATAGGTTTGGCTGAGCAGGATTAATTCAGAATAAATCCTTATTAAACTCCTGTAAATTAGAATGAATATGACTTTTTACCCTACTGATTTTTACAAGTGGAAAAAAACAGGGTTCTAACTTATCGTCAGAACCCCGTTTTAGTTTTTTTCTTTATTGGCTATTCAGAACTTCTCAATGATCCGAACAATCAGATTTTTTCGTCAAAATCACATTTCCAAGCCCACCAAATACCCTGTATACAAGAGATAAGAACTCAATAAGGCAAAGGCTTGCCATCTGTCGAGTCTGTGTTTTTTGCCAATAAACATGGCCATAAACAAGAAAATGGTGCCCACACAAAGAATGTAAATATCCGTATTGAAGGAAGTGGTGTAGGCCAGTGGTCTGATTAATCCACTTGCCCCGAGGATAAGCAGGATGTTGAATATATTGGAGCCGACAATGTTTCCAATTGCGATATCTGCATTTCTTTTCATGGCCGCTACCACGGAAGTAGCCAATTCAGGGAGGGAAGTTCCCGCTGCCACGATGGTGAGCCCAATGATTTTTTCACTGACACCCAGTGATTGTGCCATCGCTACGGCGTTGTCCACGACCAGTTTTCCACCTCCTACCAAACCTGCCAATCCTATGATGATCAAGCCCCAGATTTTCATGGTAGAATAATCTTTGGCGGCGACGACTTCTGCTTCGGGATCGCTTTTCAGTTGGGTTGCCACATAATACAAAAAGGCACAGAACAAAACCAAAAGGATGATTGCATCATATCGGGAGAGTTCCTCTGATTGGGTGAGGAAATAATTGTTGGCTAAGAAGAAAAGAATAATGGCTGCCAGGAGGGAAAATGGAATTTCTTTCCAAACGGTGCTGGATTGCACAGAAAGAGGCACGATCAAACCCGCAATTCCGAGAATCACAAACAGGTTGAAATTATTGGACCCGATTACATTGCCAAAAACGATATCAGGATAATTTCCTGAGGCGGCTACCACATTCACCACCAGTTCAGGAGCAGAGGTTCCGAAGGCCACAATGGTAAGCCCAATAGCCAAATCGGACACGTTATTTTTCTTGGCAAGCACAGAAGCACCGTCCACTAGCCAATCGGCTCCTTTGACCAACAAAACAAGACCGATCGCGAGAAGAATGAGTTGGAGTACCATAGGTTGTTTTGAGAAGTGAGTTTCTTAAGTTTTGAGAAATTTACCAATTGATAAATTCTTCAAAACTAGGATTAATTCTTTGGAATTTCACCTCAGATCTTCGAGAAGTTTTAGCACCAATCCTGCTGAATTAATGGAGGCAGGCCCCACAAACTGATTGAAATTCACTCGGGCATTTTGGTTGGCATTGTCGCTTAGGCTACGGATGACTATAAACGGAACTCCCAATGAACGGCAAATGTGAGCTACCGCCGCACCTTCCATTTCGGTGGCTAACGCCTGATGATTTTGATAGAGGCTTTCGGCTGTTTCCTGATGACTTACAAATACGTCTCCAGTTACGATTACCCCAGAAAAGACTTTGGGCTGTCTGCCCGAGATCGGTAAAAATTCAACCTCTTCAGATGCTTTTTTCGCTTTGAATATCAAACCGGGGTCCGCTGCAATATGGAGCTCATCATGATGTCCGCCCGCCAGTTTTCTGAATGGAGAAACTTGGAATCCAGTCGAATCAATCTGTCCAAAATCAAACTGTATCAGTTCGGTCCCGATAACCATATCTCCAGGTAGAGTCTCTGGATGTAATCCTCCTGCAACCCCGGTAAAAATCAGTTGGGAGGGTTGAAATCGATCCAATAAGATTGCCGTGCTGTAAGAGGCATTGACTTTTCCCACTCCCGATTTCATCACGACAACTTTTTGGCCTTTCAGCTTTCCCTTGTAAAAAATCAGACCGGATCTTTCCACCTCTTTTTTCCCCTTCATGGAGTCGAGCAAAATGGCGATTTCCTGATCTAAGGCTCCCATGATGGCAATGCGTTGTGCATTTGCTGAAAACGAACAAACCAGAAAGTAGGCGAGCAGAAGTTTTTTGATCATAGCCACAAAAAGAAAAGCGAAAGTACGCTGATCAGGGCTAAAATAGGGTTGACTTCAGCTATTTTTCCCGTAGCCAACTTCAACACGGTCCAGGAAATAAATCCAAAAGAAATTCCAATGGATAAACTGTAAGTAAAGGGAATCAAAACGATCGTCAGAAAAGAAGGCAAGGCTTCCTCCGGATTTTTCCAGTTGATCTTGGTCAAGGGAATGACCATAAATGAACCGACCAGGACCAAAGCAATCGAGCTCGCGATCGATGGAATAATAGACAGCAGCGGAGAAAAAAACATAAAGGGCAGAAACAGCAGGCCAGCTGTCACCGCAGTTGCCCCAGTTCGTCCGCCTTCCTCGATTCCTACTGCCGATTCAATGTAAGCCGTCCCCGAACTGCTCCCCACCAATCCTGCAAACAAGGTGGCAAAGGAATCAGTCAACAGCGATTTGCGCATGTTTTGGGGATTGCCATCAGGATCTTTTAGTCCTGAAGCTTCTGCCAGCCCAACAAAGGTGCTGATCCCGTCAAAAAGAATGGTGAAAGTGAATACAAAGATCACGGGGATGTAGCTGTACTTGAGCGAACCCAGAATGTCGGCTTTGCCCACCAAACTGAAGTCAGGCCAAGCAAAGAATCCGGTGAAATTGACCAAGGTGGAAACCCCGAAATTGACCGCTGACGCATCTCCCCACCAGCGTCCGATCGGCCAGGCCAAAGCTGTGGTGATCAGAATTCCAAAAATGATCGCTCCTGAAACCTTTCTGATGATTAATGCTCCTGTAATCAGCAGTCCAGCCAAAAAAGTCAGGGTAATCGGATCTTTGAACATCGCCATCCCGACCAAGGTAGCAGGATTGTCTACGATGAAGTGGGCATTTTGGAAACCGATAAAGCAAATGAACAATCCGATCCCTGCCGAAACTGCGTGTCGGATAGCGGAAGGAATTGCCTGAATGATTTTTTCACGGGTCTTGAAAACTGAAAGCAGCAAAAAGATCACTCCAGACCAAAACACGGTTCCCAAGGCCTCTTCGAAACTCAATCCGAAGCCTTTTACAGCAGTGTAGGTAAAAAAAGCATTGATTCCCATGCCAGGCGCCACGACAATCGGATTTTTGGCATATAATCCCATCATCAAACTGCCAAACGCAGACACCAAAACGGTAGCAGTAAGCACTGCTGAGAACGGCATTCCCGCCTCAGCCAAAATTGCCGGATTGACGATGATGATGTAAAAGCAGGCTAGAAAAGTGGAGATTCCTGCAAGGATTTCGGTTTTGAGATGGTGGGATTTCGGATGCATCAGTAAATTAAGGATGAACACTAATCTAAAGCATTTCTGATTTCCAAAAGAGAATCCGTCTCAATGACTTTGTCATAACCCAAATCCTTTAGCCCGTTCTTCAATCTTTTGTCGCCCGACCAGAGATAGGTATTCAAGTTTAAGCTCAAAGCAACAAAAGGAGCATCAAATTCATCGATTTGTTTGACTAGTTGGAACGCCTTCATCCATGATTTTTCACTGATGGTATCCAAATCAACCTAATTCACTTTAGACAAAACCAGCTTCTTCAAAAACAAAATATCGCTTTCGGAAAGCTTGGATAGAGAAATCTGTTTTTTGTGATGTCGGTCTAATTCCGTGGTCAAAAAATCTGGAGCAAAAAAAGCAAATCGGTCAAGAGGATCGAGAAGTAAATCTCCGATTTTCCCATTGGGATTAAGTATTGCGCTAAAAATGATATTCGTATCTACGAGAATATTCACTTCATGAATCTGGATTTATTTTCCTTCCACCAAGTCGATTTGGATTCTCTTGCCAATTCTTCAATTTCTACGTCAGAAACCATATTTTCTGAGCCCATTTCTTTCACTCGGATAAAATCTAGAATCCGTTGCAATCCGCTGAGATCAGTTTTTGAGGAAACCCTGATAATGATTTCTTTTTCAGTACGTTCGATTTGCATAACCCAATTTAGGAAGAATATTGATTTAATCGGCTCAGCCCAAATAAAGTTCCTCAAAGCCTCCCCACCATCATTCCCCCGTCCACGGCAATGATTTGTCCGGTCGCATAACTCAAATCTCCCCGGAGAAGCGCTGCCACGATCCTACCGATATCTTCGGGTTTACCCAATCTGGGCTCAAGCGTCAAGCCTTTTTGAATTCGCTCCTGATAGATTTCCTTCACCTTTTCGGTCATGTCTGTCTCGATCACTCCCGGCTGAATCTCAAAAACCGGAATTCCGAACTCTGCCAATCTCACCGCAAAAACCTGGCTCATCATCGAAAGTCCAGACTTGGCCATGCAATAAGCGGCACGGTTGGTCGAAGCCAGCTTTGCAGACACGGAAGTGATGGTGACAATGGAGAAATCAGAGGAATCACCTGCTTTTTTCAATTCCACCATCCACTTGGCAATAGCCTGTGTCAAGAAAAAAGTCCCTCGTAAATTGATATCCATCAGGTGGTCAAAGTCCTCTTCAGCTACTTCGAGTACATCTGCCCTTACACGAGGAGCCACTCCGGCATTGTTGACAAGGAAATTCAGGGATCCAAACTTTTCCTTTATCCCAGTTAGAATCATTTCCCGATCAGCCTTTTCGCCAATGTTCCCAGGAAAATACTCCACCCGAACTCCAGTTTTGCGAAGCTCTTCTAAGATATCCTCCACGTCAGACTCAGGCCTGACTCCATTCAAGGCCAAGTCGATTCCTTCTTGGGCCAGCTTTTTGGCAATTCCAAGCCCAATTCCCCGCGTGCCTCCGGTGATCAATGCAATCTTTCTCATTCGCCTTTCAGAGATTTAAGTTGGTCGTACTCGGGCATGGATTTGTAAAAAGGATCCAAAGGAAAACAGCCTGAAATCATGCCGTTTCTCGGCGCAGTAGTGCAGTCGGAGAAAGTTCGGCAGATTTTGCCTCGCTTGAGACCCTGACCCGAAAGGATGTCCGCAGGCATATCCGGATAGCTCAAGACCATCCGGCCAAAACCAATAGAATCGGCTTTTCCTGTTTTCAATACTTCTTGACCAACATTCGGTAGCCATTCCTGCAAATAGGAATACGCCGAACCTACTACGTAAAATTCCGGGAAAGCTTTTTTCAACTGAGCCGTAGCTGCGATCTGACGGGCAACGCCATGGAGGGGATCTTCGGGTGGAAGGTAGCCATCCGATGGTGGAAACAAAGCAGGGCGCTGAATATGGGGATTGTAATACGGACTACCAGCTGTAGTACAAAGGAGCTCGATATCCAGTTCCTGTAAGACGTTCAAGAAAGCCGAAGATTCCTCAAAATCCTCTCCAATGCCGCTTTCCGACCCCCCAAAAGCGTAGCGATAAGGGCTTTCCATAGCCGGAACTCCCTTTTCTTCCGGGCCTTTTTGGAAAGGAACCCAGTCAAAAATGCTCAGCCGAACCCCAATTTCTAGACTAGGAGCAGCCGTTCGAATCCCACTGACGATGTCCCGCAAAAATTGGGTACGGTTCTCAAAGCTTCCTCCGTATTTCCCTTCCCGATCATAGGCACTGAGAAACTCATGTCCCAAGTAGCCATGGCAATGCTTGATATCTACAAAATGAAATCCGGCCTTTTGTGCCAACACCGCAGCCTTGATGTAATCCGCTATAATCGAATCGATCTCCTCATCGGTCATGAGCGGATAATCTTCCGACAGTCCAAACTTTTTATTTAAAACCGGATGAGGATACAGGATCCTCGGCTCCATGTGCTTTTTGTCATTCGGTTTGCAAAAGCGCCCCGAATGGGTAAGCTGAAGTCCGACTACCAAGTCTGAGGTATCTCCAAAATGCTCCTGATGGGTAGTTTGAACCAAGTCAAACAATTCTACAAACTCGGAGAACGTATCTTCATTGAGCAAGAGCTGATTGGGATTGGCGCGTCCTTCGTGTCGGACTGCCACCGCTTCACAGCCCCAGAGGAGCTTGGCACCACTGAGGGCAAAGTTTTTCCAGCGCCTTTTGGTCAGATCGGTTGGTCTACCGTCTTCCGTGCCATCCCAACCTTCCATCGGCAGAATGCACATCGCATTTCCGATGGTTCTACCAGACCTTAGGGCATGTGCTTTTCCGAAAGGAGAACTTTTCCCCGAGATCAATTCTGAGTCAAAACCCAGCTGAATTCCTTCTTTTTCCAGATACTGCCCAAACTGCTCAGCCGTTTTCAACTGCGCCACTCGAGGATATTGAGGTTTGTACTTTCCGCTCATGCCGGCACGCAGTTTAAGTAAGTGTAATAAGGTTCCTTATTAGCCATTCGCTGAAGGAGCAATGCTAATTCCCGGGCATGGTAATCGCCCCACATACTGGACTCGCCATGGGCCACTTTGCCCTTTTCAGGGACATAATCCCAGCCGTTCGGCTGATGGTAGATCGAATGCAAAATCAAACCCTGATGAGATGCTTGAGTGGAAAGATAAGGTTCGGAAAAGAGAACACTGGCCAGTTGAATCCCTGCTTGCTGATAGGTTTTGGCACGCTCAGGGTCAGAAGCTTTTAGCCAGTTGCCGATGCGGATCAATCCTTGTGCTGCGATGCAGGCCGCAGAACTGTCCACGGGTTCGAACTCATTGAATGGATCAGCAGGTCGATTGAGGTAGTCCCCCAATCGGTGAAGATTTGGCGCTCCGGTATCCCAATAGGGAATGCCATCGACAGGAGTATTAGCCAAGTAGAACTCAGATGTTGCGATGGCAGCCTGGGAAAGCTCGGCGATCAGATCTTTTTTGGAAATGACATCGGAATAATCCGACTCTTTGATCTGATCCAAAATCTCCAAAGTCTCTCCCAAACCACAGATAGCCCATGCCAAGCCCCTCGTCCAAGTACTGAAGCCGGTATAGCCTTGTTGGGAATTGGGACAGCGGTAATTGCCGTCATTGGTGTTGAAAATAATTTCGTGAGCAGTTCGACCAGAAATGTCGTAGCTGTCGCGGCCCTTTCCATAGAAAATGGAATAGCGAACCGTACTCAACAAATGCTGAACAGCACGCTGAATGAGTGAAATTCGTTTGTCATTTTCTGCCTGAAGTACATGGCCCAGCTGATGCGAAACGACTAATGCCCGACAGCTGCGGATCGTATCCACAAACAAGGAATGCGGTCCATTGAAGGAATAAATAAATCCTCCACTTGGAATTGTGGTCCAGCGGGTAGCCTGCACGGCTCCGGTTACTTTGAGCGCGAGGGTATAAAATTCTTTCTCCCAGTCAGAACCCTCGATTTTCCCTTCCAAGATCAAGCGAAGAAGATTACCATACGTACTGACATTGTTAAATCCATGATCATGTACCCCGATGTGAGTCAGGTGAGGGGCCATTTTGGCTACCGTATTTTTCCTCCCTATTTCCAAAAAATCTGCCTCACCCGTCGCGTCAAATTGCAGAATCGCTGATCCAAACTGAAAACCCTGTGTCCATTCAGTCCAGCCTCGGGTGACATAGGTTCCTTTTTCGGTAAAGACAGGAGCCCCTTTGCCCGTATCAAAAGTGGATTCGATGGATCGGATTTTTTGACCCGAAAGCTCCCAGAATCGGGGGAGTTGTTGGCTTACTTTTTCTAAAGAACTATTGAAATCAAGCTTCATGGGAAGATTTTGAACTGAAATGATGAATAAGCATAAGAATCGCAGTGGCAGGAATCAAGATCAGGTACATAGCCGCATCTGTGGGCAATCCCGCAAATCCGGCTGGCACCAATTCGGCTAGGGAAAGCACAAAATAAATGAGCGCAAATGCTGATAGAAAAAGGAGCGACTTGGGAGGATGCTTAAACATTACCGCTCCCAAAACCACCGGAGCAATCATGGAAGTGCCCGCAAAACTTACCCTTGCCAAAAGCACCAATTCATCGCTCATGTAAGTGGAAAACACCAATACGATGATGGAAAAAACAAAGATGGCAACCTGAGTAATACGCATAACCTTTTTGTCCGAACCTGTCAGCAATGATCTCAATTCTGTGCCCAAGGCAAAGATTTGAGCATTAGTGGTAGAGAGACATGCCGCAAAAAGACCGACTACAGCAAGTGCAGCAACCGGGCTTGCCTGATCAAAGAGCAAGGCGGCTGAAAGAAACTCAGCGGTCGAGCTCTCGGGATATTTTACAGCACCATACAATCCGATAAATGCGGTTGGAAGGATAACCAAAATGGCAAAAAAGCCCACTGCATAGGCCATTTTATGCACTGACTTGAGGTCTTTCATCACCACCAGTCGCGTGGTAAATTGAGGCTGAGAGACCGGAATCATCACAATCGCAATTGCTGACGCGATCAGAAAAGGGCTGCTGAACAATCCTTTTGGGCCCGGCAAACTGAGTAGACCTGCATTGGACTCCGTCACTTTCGCAATTCCAGCTTCCAAGCCACCGGCCATTTGAAGACAGGTGTAGCCAATAATCCAAATCACTACCAGCATGATCAATCCTTGGATGGCGTCACTGTACATGATTGCCTTAAGTCCGCCTATTTCGGAGTATACCAGCATTAAAACAACCAATAAAGAAGACCATCCCCAGCCTGGAATCAAATCAGGAAAAGCGGCATCCAAGAAAATCGAAATCCCACGGATCTGAATCGCTACATAAGGAATCAAAAACAGGAAAGAACTGACAAACAGCAGGTAGCCAGCCCACTTGTTTTGAAAGCATTTTTGGACAAATCCTGCAACCCCTTTGTATCCTACTTCCGCGGCTCTTTTGCGAAGCTTATATCCAAACCATAGCAGAAAGAATACCATTAAGGCATCGGATAGGCCCAGAAAAATCCAGGCGCCTACTCCGTGAACACGGAAGAAATCCGGCATGCCCATGAAGGTAAATGCACTAAACAATGCTGCCGAAAAGGTGAGAAAACCTAAAATCGCCCCGATGTTGGATCCAGCGAGCATAAAATCATCTGAGCTTCGGTTTTTGCTGTAAGATCTGTATGAAGCATAGGCCAACGAAGCCAGGAATAGCGTGAAGAAGAAGATCAGCCAGCCTGTCATGGTTTTGTTGTCTCTTTGTGTGGGAATAACCTGGAGCCGGCGAATGTGGCTATCACGATCAGGAGGGTGATGGCAAAGCTTATCCAAAAAACATAAGGCACTGAACCCAGTGCGGGAGTGGTTTTTCCCTCTTGGAAAATCCACAAAAATGAGACGACCGAAAGCAGAAAAACTGCGCTCGAAAGAAAATGCCATAATTTAAAATTCATAGTCAGGTCCTGGGGTTATTTGGGAAAAGAAAAGCCGAACAGGCTTTCAACATGTTCGGCTTAAAATAGTAAATATCCAGGGTTTGGCCAGTCCTTGTTGGGTTCTACATGGCTAATGCCTTCAAGTTTTTACGAAATCAATTTCGGAGATTATTGGAAGTTCAGGTAAAGCGTAATCCCTTTTCTTTTGACAGAAGAGAGCGCGTCTTTGAATTGAGCATCATTTTTTTCCGGTAGATAGAGATTGTTCAATCCATGTGAAAATCTAATCTCAGGAGCGAATTTGAAATATTTAAAATAAACTTCGAAGCCTATCCCTGCCTCAACAGTGAAATCCTGTCCCGATGTAACAAGAGGGTCTAGATTTGCCTCGTCTTGGGTTTTAGTTCTGAACTGATAGCTACCTCCGCCAATGAAATACATTCTGGTGTTATTGAATCGCTGGGAACGATACTTGAACAATAAAGGTAGGGCAACAATGGTCGACTCATTGACCAACTCTTCGGTTCGATACCCTAAATTGTTTGCCGGATCTGTGTTTGTGTTGCCAGTAGTATTACCGGAGCCGGGTAAGGGCACTGTGTTAGACGGGGTATTGATATAGTTGATGTCTACCCTGTATTCATAAAAAGAGATACCCGGAGTAAACATGAGATTTACCTGGTCATGAATTCGAAGAATGCCTGTAAATCCTAAGGAAAACCCCGGACTGTATTTGGGGTAAATTGAATAAATCTGATCATTTGGGTTGGATGCGGGATTGAAGTACTGATCAGAGTATTTAATCTGGTAGGTTGCTGTATGGGGAGCAAGGAAAAAACCATAAGATAGCAACTTGTCATCAGACCCAGAGGTGCTAGTCAACCCAAATAACCCCTGTGCACGTCCATTGAGTCCCGAGCAAAGAAGGAAAACAAAAAGTAAAATTACTTTTGTCCTACGTAGATGGAGCTGATTCCAAAAGTGAGTGGTTTGCATACGGTGCTGTGAAATCCGACTTTTTTCAAGACTGCCAGAAAATCCTCTCCATCGGGAAAGGCCTGAACTGACTCTGGCAGGTAAGTATAGGCAGAATTGTCTTTGGATACAATCTTACCAATCTGAGGGAGAATTGCATTGGAATAAAACGCATAGGCCTGCTTCATGGGGAAAGCCTTAGGCTTGCTGAACTCCAAAATTACAGTTTTCCCACCCGGCTTTAGTACCCGATACATATCTGCCAGTCCTTTTTCCAAGTTTTCGAAGTTTCTGACTCCAAATGAAACGATGACCGCATCAAACTTATTATCCTCAAACTGCAAACCTTCTGAGTCTCCGAGGTGCATTTCGATTTTGTCTTGAAGACCACGTTTGATCATTTTCTTACGTCCTTCTGCAAGCATACCCTCGGAAATATCCACTCCGATGATTTTATCCGGATTTAAGGCAAGTGCTTCGATAGCAAAATCCCCCGTGCCCGTAGCAATGTCCAAAATGAGCTTAGGTTGATCTCTTTTGAGCATTTTCACCGCCTTTTTTCTCCAGATGATATCAATACCCAAACTGAGCACATGGTTGAGTAAATCGTATTTGGGGCTGATGTTGTTAAACATTTCAGCTACCTGTGCCTTCTTGGGGTCTTGCTTATCTTTGTAGGGTACGACGGACATCACGAATCTTCTTTGGTGGCGCAATATTACTACACAAACCCGAGGAATCGAAAATTGTTGAAATCAAAGGCTAAAAGCCCATCCGAAATAAAAGCGTATTTTTGCCCCGAACAGAAAAGTTATGATTCGAAAAGCAGCCTTTTTAGTAAGCAATACTGACCCAAAAAAGTGTCCAAAACCTGATCGGGCCGAAATCGCTTTCATAGGTCGATCAAATGTGGGCAAGAGCTCACTGATCAATATGCTGACCGGAGTCAAGGAACTTGCCAAAACCTCCCAAAAACCCGGTAAAACTCAGTTGATTAACCACTTCACCATTGACGATCGCTGGTATTTGGTGGATTTGCCTGGATATGGATTTGCCAAGGTGAGCAAGGACAAGAAGGTGAAATGGGAAAAAATGATCAGTGATTACCTGACTACCCGAGCCAATCTTTGTGGGGTAATTGTATTAATCGACAGTAGACTAGAACCTCAGACGATCGATTTGGAATTTTTGAATTGGTGCGGGGAAGAAGGAGTACCATTTGCAGTTGCTTTTACCAAAGCTGACAAGCAATCCAAAACCCAAACTGAAAAAAACGTCAGAACTTTTCTGAATAAACTGGTAGAAATCTTCGGCGAAACTCCTGACTACTTTGTGACCTCTGCTGAAAAAGCTCAAGGAAAAGAGGAACTGAGCGGATTTCTTAATGAGTTAGTGTCCGAATTTGAAGCCGAGGGTAGAAATTGAGTGAGAGTCCTATATTTGCAGCCTGAATTAAGAAGATTATGAATTTTAAAGACATTGCTACAGTAGCCGGCAAGCCGGGTTTGTATAAAATCCTGAAACCAACCCGTTCGGGTGTGATTCTGGAATCTTTGGATGAGAAAAAAGCCAAATTAGTGGCAGGGATGTCCATGAGAGTTTCCATCCTTAGTGACATTTCCATTTATACCATGACAGAAGAAGGTGCTGAGCCTCTAGAGTCGGTGATGAAGAAAATCGAGGCTGAATATAAAGGCGATACCGGTGTGGACGCATCCTCATCTGATGCGGAGTTAAGAGCCTTTCTGAAGTCTGTTCTTCCTGAATTCGATCAAGATCGAGTATATGTATCCGATATCAAGAAATTAAATGCTTGGTATCAGATCATTCGCAAAAACATTCCTGAGGTGCTAGAAGAAAGCAACGAAACTGAAAAAGAAGCATAATATGAAGCCCTGAGCAATCGGGGCTTTTTCATTAACCTTGTACATGGAGCTACCCATATCACAGGAAACTTATTCTCTTATCACCAAGGACTTTCAGCTTCCGGAAGTCAAAGAGGCGTTTTCGGAGGAAAAAGCTATTGAAATTTTGGCTAAAGCCATCAGCCAATTGATGGATCGTAACCTGGAGCGTCTATTGCAAATTTGCTACCGTATAGACCTTTCGGAAAACAAGTTGAAGCAAATCCTCCACGAATCGGAGCCTGACCGGGTTGCTGTCGATTTGGCAAAAGCCCTTTGGGACCGTCAAAAGCAAAAAGTGGAAATCAGGAGAAAATATTCGGAGGGAAAATCATGAATCCCTTTTCTTTGGGTTTATGTGAGGTCTTTTTCTGCAGAAGAACCTCCTTCCAATAAATCCTCTTTAGAAATCCTTCTGATCTTGTTCCTGAGAAAAGCCTCCAGGAATTCGATCGACTCCACATCCTCGATTTCTACGATTCCTTTGATGATTTCCAATTTTCTTCCCTGAATCGTTTTTTTTCCGCCTCGCATTTTTCAAAGATAGCCTAAATAAATCTTGGAATTCTTTTTTACCGCTAATCCATGTCTGGTTTCCTCAGGAAAGCACTTTCCTTTATTTTAGCAAAAACCCAAAAATCATGGCAAACCCTATCTGGATCATGACTTCGGCGTTTGATCAGCTTAATCTGGATCAGACCGTCGAGAAAGCAATTGAAATCGGCGTTCAAGGATTAGATCTCTGCGTGTTTAGAAAAGACGGTACCCGAGATGACTTTGTAGCTACACATCTAGATTATGAAAACTTCGGCCCTGACCAAGCGAAAGCACTGATTGATCAATTCAACGGAGCAAAACTTCGACTTTCTATCGGAGCGTTTGAAAATCTGATTGGAGGCGATCCTATCCATAGAGTCAAAAATCAAAACCACCTGCTGCGTCTCATCCGAATGGCTTATCTGCTTGGAGGTGATGAAAATGATGTAAAAGTTGGAACCTTCGTAGGATACAATCACGAACTGGGCAATCAGGAGGGAGGTTTTGAAAAAAACCTGCTGGAATACCAGCGGATTTTTGGACCGATTATCCGCTATGCCAACAGCCTTGGGGTGACTGTACTCTACGAAAACTGCCCCATGGAAGGCTGGAGAAGTTCGGGTTTTACTGGCACGTTCAATAACCTGACCGGTGTACTTGCTGCACGCAAACTCATGTACGAACTAGTCCCTGAAAAAAATCACGGGGAAATTTACGACCCTTCCCATGACGTATGGCAGCATACTGATCCGGTGGAGGTGATGAAGCTTACGGATATGTCGCGTCTTAAGCGTATTCACGTAAAATCTACCCGAAACATACCGGATCCATTTTGGGGCAATATGTACCCTATGCAGCAAATCCGTTCCGAATGGGCCGAAAAACTGGGTATCAGCTCCAGCAAAAATCCTTGGGATCGACACCATTATGAAGCTACCCTTCCCGGATTTGGACTTGGCGACTCTATGGATTGGAGGGCTTTTGTGAATGTTTTGAAGGAAAAAGGGTTTTCAGGTCCCTTTGAAATTGAGAATGAAGCGGTACTTTCCAAGCAGACCGGAAAAATGGGAGCCATCGTCCAAGGCTGCAAAGCGGCTGTTCAAAACCTGGCACCTTTGCTTTGGGAGTTATCCGACGAAGGTTGGACCTATCCTTCCCGAGAATACACTCCCTTAAAGGATCTTCGCAGGACTGATGTTCCTTTGGTGACTATGGATGATTTGTGATTAGTGTTCAAATTTGGCAAAAGTAGTCTGCTTACTGCGACTGATCACTGCAAACTAGCCTCGTATCCTGTATCAGCTGGAAGATTAGGCCCCATTGAGGCTGCCACCGCCAGCTGATCGCAGCGCTCGTTTTCAGGATGGCCAGCATGGCCTTTAACCCATACAAACTTGGGTTTGTACTTTAGGTGAAGGGGAATGTAGCGTAGCCAGAGATCGGGATTTTTCTTGTCCTTGAAGCCCTTTTTCTGCCAGCCCCACAGCCAGCCTTTCTCGATCGCATCGACCACATACTTGCTGTCTGAGTAGATTTGAACCGGGAATTCGGTGGTTTTGAGCTCCTGAAGCGCTCGTATCACCGCGAGCAATTCCATGCGGTTGTTGGTCGTCAGTCGAAAGCCCTCAGAGAGTTCTTTGCGATGTTGACCAAATTTCAGCACTACACCGTAGCCTCCCGGACCTGGATTTCCTTTGGCCGCACCGTCAGTAAAAATGATAATCATAACGCAAAGAAATGAAAAAAGCCGGGGACTCCGGCTTTAGGTTTACCCAACGGTAATTGGGAAGGCGTTTGATTTGAAGATTTTCACTGCGATGGAAAGGAGAATGATTCCGAAGATTCTTCGAAGTACATCGACACCTGTCTTTCCTAGTTTGCGCTCCAGCCAAGTGGTACTTTTAAGCACGATGTAGACAAAAATCAAGTTGAGCAATATGCCGATGGCAATATTGACCTGCTCAAATTCCGCTTTCAGCGTCAGAATGGTAGTCAAAGTACCTGCGCCGGCAATCAACGGAAAAGCAATTGGGACGATGGAAGCACTGGAAGTCGCCTCAGGATCGGGTTTGAATAGCTCAATTCCCAAAATCATCTCAGCACCCAAAGCAAAAATGATCAATGCCCCTGCGATGGCAAAATCCTCCACACCGATGCCAAAAAGACTCAGGATGGATTTTCCCACCAGCAAAAAAGCAATCATCAACACACCTGCTGCCAAGGTAGCTTTTTCGGATTGGATGTGACCTACATTTTTGCGGAGATTGATGATGATTGGGATGGAACCTAGAATATCAATCACCGAAAACAGAATGAGTGAAACGGAAAGGATTTGTTTGAAATCAACCATGGCGCAAAGGTAAGGGGATTTTGCGCAGCAGATTGGTTTGAGAGATTAATTCAAGGTGAAGTCTCAAAGTAAACCCGAGCCATCTTCCACTTCTTCTATCGCCTGTGTAAGAAAGTCATTGAAAGGCTTCATTCTGCGAAAGCCATCCAAAGCAAAAGTCAAAAAAGCCCCTGAATCGACGGCCTTGTCTGAAATGGGATGGGAAACGGTGAAGCTTTTCAGCTTCAGGTATTCGATATAGGGATGGTCTGCTTCGTAATCCCGAGGACTGGTTTTGAGCTTTTCGCCTTCGATACCTTTGAAGAGTTTTTTGAATTCAGGATCATTTTCTATTCGCTCGAGTTCGGCTCCGCTGTAGTCGATTTCTTTCCGGATTTTCTTCAGTGTATCAGCTTCCGGCATCCAGATACCACCAGCAAGAAAAGAGTTTCCGGGTTGGATTTGCAGGTAATACCCCGGACCGGGTGATTTTTTTCCACCTGGAGAAAAGTAAACCCCGAAATTGGTTTTATACGGATCCTTATTGTTGGAAAATCGAACGTCTCGATTTTGCCGAAAGACACAATCCTTGGGTTTGAAAGCCGAGAGTTCCGGTTCGATCTCAGTCATTTCTTTCAGCATAATCTCCACATCCTCTAGCAGCTTAGCCCTCGTATCCGTATACCACTTTTTATTGGCATCCATCCAGTCTTTGTGGTTGTTTTGGGCAAGGGTAGCAAGAAACTCGAGGTAAGGACGCATAGGAAAGTAGAATTTTGAAAGCTAAAGGTAGAAATTGAAAATCTTAAAGGGTAACTCAGAAGTGGTTTTTGGGTTTGGAAAGAGTGAACTTTTCAGTAAATTACACGTGTTCAAAACTGAAAATCCACACGTGCAATGAATACAAAATTAACACTCACCATCGAAAAAGGTGTGATCGAACAAGCCAAGGAATATGCAGCCAAGCAAGGGCAAAGTTTATCTTCTTTGGTCGAAAATTATTTTAAACTTCTCCTTCTTGAAAAAAAGGGAGACCCTAAGAAAAATGAAAATAAGTCCCTTCCAGAAAGCTTCTTGAAGTTGGAAGGTTGCCTTAAGCATGAAGGTGAATTTGATTACAAAGCGGAAATTACCAAGGCTTTAGAGGAAAAATATGGCCTCTAGTTACTTTTTGGATTCAGATGTCATCCTGGATTATTTGTTGAGGCGAGAACCATTCAATATACCTGCAAGGGGGATTTTTGGATTGGCTTTTAATAAAAAAATCCAGATTTACTTTTCCACTCTAACTGTGGCTAACATTCATTATCTCTTCCGAAAGCTTTATAGTAATGAGGGCGCTTTGGATAAAATAACCGAATTAGTCAGCTTTTGTAAAATACTTCCTGTCACAGAGAAGGAAATCTTTGCAGCGATGAAAAGTGGATTTTCTGACTTTGAGGACGCTATCCAGTATTTTACAGCGATTCAAAATCCAGAAATTGAAGGAATTATAACCCGAAATCTGGCGGATTACCGAAAATCTCAGATCCCTGTTTTTACGCCCGAGGTCTTTCTTTCGACTTTCATATAAAACCCATTTGCTTCTCAAGGTTTATAATTCCTCCATTGTTTTTGATCGAAACAAAAATATCGCAAGTCTCAAACTTTATTGAATTGATTTTCATTTCATTAATATGAATTTTGATTAGATTTAGCTCAATAATAACACTTCAAATGACAACCAAGTTGGTTTTAGATATCAATGATAAACTTGCCGAAAAGGCAAAAAAATATGCTGAGGAACGAGGAGAAAGTCTTTCAACTCTGGTTGAATCCCTATTGAATCAAATTCCTGAGTCAACTATAGAAAAGCCAAAAATCAAGAATCCCGAGCTTGTTAAAAAGATCCTAGAAAGGAATGAACCCCTAGCTCCAGGATTGGAGGGCTTAGTTGGTGTTTTGAAAGATGTGACTGATAAAGAAGTTGAAAATATCCGCTGGGAGTATTTGAAAGAGAAGCATGGTATCTGAATACTTTTTGGATTCTGACATCATATTGGATTTGTTGATGGACAGAACCCCATATTCTGAAGATTCAAAAGTGATTTTTCAACTTTCTGGAGCTGATCAAATTAAGCTTTATTGTAGCTCAATAATAGTTACTAACGTCTTTTACATAATCCGAAAGACTTTCGGAAAGGAGAAAGCAGTTGAAAGTATAGGGAGTCTTTTAATTTTTTGTGGGATTCTTCCAGTTGGAGAAAGAGAAATCCGCAATGCCTATCAAAGTGATTTTTCAGATTTTGAAGATTCGATTCAATACCACGTAGCCATTGGAAAGCCGGAAATTCGAGCAATAATTACAAGAAATAAAAAGGACTACATTCTCTCAAAGATCCCTGTAGTGAGTCCAAAAGAATTTTTGTCTCTTTTCAAATAAAATCCACCAGCGTCTCCAGCTTCATCCCGCGGCTGCCTTTGATCAGGATTAGGTAATCTTCCAGCTTGCTGTCTTCCAGCCAGTTTCTAAAGGAAAAAGGATCAGGGAAATAAAGTGCTTTAGGAGCTTTTTCCAGTGCTGAGACAATCAGCTTACCTGTAAAACACACCTTGTCAATCGGGTACTCACTGACGATTTCCCCCAACTTTCGGTGCTCTTCTTCGGCATGCTCTCCAAGCTCAAACATGTCGCCAAGGATGATCATTTTATGCTTTTTTCCGGTCATCTGACCAAAAGTTCGGATCGCCACTTCCATACTCGATGGGTTGGCATTGTAAGCATCGAGGATAATCAGATTGCTGCGCTTCTCGATGAGTTGAGAGCGCATGTTTTCGGGTTTGTAATTGACAATTCCCTCCACCGCTTTTTCCACGGGCACTCCAAAAAACTTCCCAATCGTCAAGGCATTGGCGATATTTCCAAAATTATAAGCCCCAATCAGCGAGGTCAAGTGCTCACCCGAGACTCCTTCAACCGAAAACTTTACAAACGGATTCGCACCCAGAAACTGAACTTCACAGAAATCTCCTTTCGCCGGATAGAGCACCGGATTCTCAAATCGCTTGATCATATTCGATAGGATCGGGTCTTGAGTGTTGATGAAGACCGTCCCTTTATTTTCCCTCAAGTGCTGGTACAATTCAGTTTTGGTTTTGAGCACGCCTTCTGGACCGCCCATTCCTTCCAAATGCGCCTTTCCGATATTGGTGATAAAGCCATGAGTTGGCTCGGCAATATCGCAGAGCTCCTCGATATCGCCCTGCTTATTGGCTCCCATTTCGATGATGGCGATTTCGTGTTCGGGCTTTAATCTGAGCAAAGTCAAAGGCACTCCTATATGATTGTTCAGATTTCCAATGGTAGCTAAGGTGTTAAACTTTTGCTTCAAGACAGCATGCAAAAGTTCCTTGGAAGTCGTTTTTCCATTCGATCCGGTCAATCCGATTACCGGAATGGTGAATTTTCGACGATGATGCGTAGCCAGATGTTGTAAAGTGGTCAACACATCCTCACAGATAAAATAGCGTTCATCATCCTCCACGAAGTACTTTACCTCATCGATCACTACAGCGGATGCCCCCATTTCCAAAGCTTTGGCGGCAAAGTCATTCGCATTAAAATTCGGTCCCTTCAATGCAAAAAAGAGGTTGCCCGGATCAATCTTGCGGGTATCGATGCTTACGCCTGTACTTTTCAGAAAGAGTTGGTATAGGATGTCGAGGTTCATTTTTCGGGAAAATTTGCCACAAAATAACGCAAAGGCCACATCTTTGTAGAGCTCGTTTCGTTTTATTTTAGAGTTTCATTTTCCCTGGCCATGCAAAAAATATTTGTCCTGATTTTTCTGTTGATCTCCTCTCAGGCATTCGCCCAGGCAGTATTTGAATGGGACCAAAGCAAATCGGTTAGGGTAAATGGGCAGTCTGTTCCCATCGGCTTTTCACAAGGCATCAATTCCGCACAAATCCAAACGATCGACCTCACGGGAGATGGAGTGGAAGAGTGGGTCGTGTGGGATATCAACTCCCGTCAGCTCCAGGTTTTTGAAAAAAATGGAGAAAATTTCAGGTTAAGACCGGATCTTGCCTATTTACTCCCGACTGAAATCAGTGGATTTTTAGTCTTGGCGGATTTTGATGGAGATGGAAAAAAAGACCTTTTTACTTCTACTCCACTTGGGATCCAGGCATTTCGTAATACTTCCTCAGGGATTCAAGTTTCATGGACCATAGCTCAAAATTTCCTAAGACTCGAAGGTGCGAATAACATACCTGCCAACAATTTGGACACTCCTCTTCTTCAGGATGTGGACGGAGACGGGGACTTGGATTTGGTGATTTTCAACTTTGCTGTGGGTGATTTTCTGGAGTTTTACCGCAATACTTCCGTGGAGCGAAAAGGAACACCGGATATCGATGGCTTTGCATTCCCTATTCGGCATTGGGGGAATTTTGAATTTTGCGCCTGCGCACAGGTCAGTTTTAGCCAAACCTGTGATGGTCGGCCACTCAGCCCCAACATCCGAATTGATGAGGGTGCCCGAATCCTACATGCCGGTGGGCATAGTATTTTGTACCGCGATTTTACTGGAGACGGTGTTCCTGACCTGCTGTTGGGAAGGGATGAGTGCAATACGCTCTATTTTATGCCCAACTTGGGTACTTCAGGCAATCCAAAATTCAATTCATTTTCCACCGAAGTACCAGGGTTTGGAAATCTTCCTGTGTTTCCCCGATTTCATGTGGGGCAAGTGATCGAAGAGGATCTGATTGTGAGTCTGAATACCAACGAGACCGCCGCCCCTTTTAGGATCGATTTTGCCAATTCGGTAGTGAAGCTGGAGAAAAGTACAGGAGTATTCAGCCCCGTCCTTCAAGATCAATTGTTCGATTTAGGCGAAAATGTCCGTCCTTATTTCAAGGGAAATGTCTTTGCAGGGGAACTTTGGCTGACTGCAAATGTCAAAAATGGAAATACTGTCCAAGGCCAAGCTTATCGCCTGAGCTACTCCGGAGACCGATTTGAGCTGTTGAATAAAGACTACCTCGGTTTATCTAATTTAAACCTGCTGGAGATCCAACTGATCGAATACGGCAGTGTTAAAAACCAATCTTATCTCTTGGTCTCTGGGGTGAGGACTACCAATGGTGTTCCGAGTCAGGTGCTTTTACGAAGTCAAGGAGCCGGCTGGGTAGATTTTCAATTTTCCGGCTTGGCGCTTCGGGTAGGGGATCAGCTGACCCTTTTTCCGTACCAAGGGAAAGATCATCTGCTCGTCGCTGCGCAAAATGGAAGCCTGACGCTGTACGAGGTGGATTTGGAGGCTCGTACGGCTAATTTGAAAATGGCCAATTTTCTGGGTTTTCAGGACAATCCCGCCAACCGAAATCTCAACGTAGCCGTGCGGTTTCAAGACAAACCGAATCTGTACACCATAGATCAGACTGGGAGGATTTTTTTGGTCAAAGACATGATGAACTCGGAGGTACGAGAGGAGGTCTTGGTCAAAATCGGGGATCTAAATCTGCCATTCCGACTGGGAAGAAACACGTGGATCTCGGTAATTAATCCGGGATTTGATGAAAATGTGGACCTGATATTGGGGAGCCGAGGCGGAGGAATTACCTATCTGAAATCCGTAAAATCAGAAAATCCAACCGATGGAGAACTCTTGGTCAAAGTCTATCCCAATCCGACATCAGGTTCGTTCAAAGTGGTCTCCAATACCGTTGCGAAAGCAAGGCTGATCACCTCTTTGGGACAAATCCTTTTGGATCAAATTACCATTCCGGCCAACCGGGAAATCGAAATCCAAACCCAAGCCCTTCTGCCGGGAATTTACTTTTTGCACTTGGAAACCGAGGATCGGAAAGTGGTGGTGAAGAAGGTGCTGGTGCGGTAGTCTTCTAGGTTTTCCTACTGACCTCAAAGAAAACTAATGTTGCCGAAAACGAACATGGCTTTCGGACCGAAGACCGATGACGGAAGACCGAAGAAACCTTAGTGAATTTTTTCATTCTTATAATTTAATCTTTTTGCCTTCCAAAAAATCCCATTTGCCCACCTCCCCCAAAACATCTAGCTTCGGTTCAGAATTTATCAATCCATGAAGAATATCTACACTCTCATTTTCTTGGCACTTTTCGCCTGGGCATGTAAATCCGGCCCTGAAAATCCCGCCGACAAAGTTTTCATCAACGGAACGATCTACACGGTGGACGAAGCTAATCCGCAAGTCCAAGCCGTGGCCGTCAAAGATGGGTTGATTTTAGCTTTAGGCTCGACCGAAGAAATTCAAGCTTATGTAGGCGAGTCTACCGAAGTAATCGACTTACAGGGAAAAACCATGACTCCTGGATTTATTGAATCCCATGCTCACCTGATGGGAATCGGGTACAACAAGCTAGAGATCGACCTCATGGGGGTTAAAACCTACGATGAACTCATCCAAAAAGTAGCCGAGGCCGCTGCGACCGCCAAGCCGGGTGACTGGATCACCGGTCGTGGTTGGCATCAGGACAAATGGCTGCAAATGCCTGAGAAAACGGTCAAAGGATTCCAAACCCACGATGCCCTTAGCGCCGTTACACCAAACAATCCGGTGTACCTCGCCCATGCTTCTGGTCATGCTTCTTTTGTCAATCAGAAGGCCATGGAACTCGCAGGCATCACCCCTTTGCGCAGCGAAAAACCCACACAGGAAGTCGAGGGAGGCGAAGTCCTTCGCGACGAACTCGGCAATCCTACCGGAGTTTTGGTGGAGCGAGCCTCGACTTTGGTGGCTAAACTGATCCCTGAGACTACCCCAGAGAAAAATGAGGAAGCCTTGACCCTGGCACTTCAGGAATTGGCAGAGAAGGGAATTACTTCCTTCCACGATGCGGGTTCGGGTCAGGATGTGATCGACTTGGTGCAAAAGTTCAAAAACGAAGGCAAACTCACCTCCCGCATGTACATCATGCTTACGGGTCGTCAGCCGGAGTTGCTAGAAGCTTGGTACAAAAAGGGCCCGATGATTGACCCTGATCATTTCCTTACTGTGCGCTCCATCAAGCTGAACTGCGATGGGGCTCTTGGTCCTTGGGGAGCTTGGTTGCTGGAAGATTATTCTGATAAGCCTGGCCATCGTGGACATGAGACGCTTCCGATGTCGGTGGTGACGGAGGTATCCGAAAAGGCCCTGCCGCTCGGTTTTCAGGTTTGTTCCCATGCCATCGGGGACCGTGCGAACCAAGAGATTCTGGATCGTTACGAAGCGGCTTTCGCCAAAAATCCCGAGGCCAAAGACCACCGATTCCGCATCGAGCATGCGCAGCATTTGCATCCGGATGATATTCCGAGATTTGGTCAGTTGGGGGTAATTGCAGCGATGCAGGCGATACACTTGAGTTCAGACCGGCCTTGGGCGATCGATCGCTTGGGCGAAAAGCGCATCATCGATGGTGCCTATGTGTGGCAGAGCCTGTTCAAGACCGGTGCCCGCATCGCCAACGGTACCGACGCGCCGGTGGAACCCGTAGATCCGATTCCTTCTTTCTATGCCTCGGTGACCCGAAAAACCCTTCAGGGACTTCCGGAGGGAGGTTATGAAGGCGATCAAAAAATGACCCGTGAGCAGGCCTTGAAGTCCTACACCTTGGATGGAGCTTTTGCCGAGTTTGAGGAAAATTTCAAGGGATCTATCGAGGTGGGAAAAGCAGCTGATTTCACTGTTTTCGACAAAAACATCATGGAAATCCCCGAGGATGAGATTCTTCGGACCAAGGTGCAGATGACTGTGGTAGGGGGAAAGGTAGTGTTCAGTAGGCAATAAGATAAGTAGGCGGTTACAAGTCTCATTTGGTTGGTAAATGACCCTATTTGACCTGTTCGGTTTTCGAAATCGGACAGGTTTTTTTGTCTCAAAACTTTGGAATTCCAACATAATACAGATCAAATCCTCCCATTCCTCCGGGACGATTGGAAGAGAAAATCATCAACCTGTTTTTAAATTGAGGATGGTCAGAAAGAATAGGGCGGAACTCGTCTTGAGGAGAATTGATCGTCGGACCGAAATTCTGAGGAGTTGACCAGTTTCCATTTGAATAAACCGAATAGTACAAATCATACCCACCCAATCCTCCGGCTCTATCCGAAGCAAATACCAACACGTTTCCATAGACAAAAGAGGCATGGTCATTCGAAGAAGAACTAATTGAGATTTTCTTGGCTTGCTTCAGTTCCTTTTGAGTTAAAAATGATACAACATTCTTGGTTGGAAGATCCACTTCGTACAAATCAAACCTTCCATCCTTGTCTGAAGTGAAAATTAGTTTTTCTGGATTCAAAACTCGATCCCAGTCTTTTCTTAAATAATTTGGATCCAAGAAACTGGGATACATTTCATTAGAATTCCCATCCAACAAGCGAATTGGATTTTCACCTTCCAAAGAGGCCGTCCCTGTCCAATGGTTTTTGTAATGAATAGAAAACTTCCCGTTTGTATTTCTTGAGAAAAAGAGCCCTGCTTCTTTTTGACCGGTATCAAAGGAATAGGGGCCCAGTTCATCAAATTCGGTTTTTGTACTTGAAAACCATTCTTTGGTCATTTTTGCATCCATGTAATTCCCATCCTTGATTTCCGAAACACCAAAAACACCTTCCTCCTGATCCCAAGAAAAGACAAAAAGCGGGGTGTAAAGATCAAATTCCCTTCCTCTTGATTCTCGATTGGAGGAAAAAGTGATAAACATCTCATGAAAAATGATCCGGAGGTCAGAATTGTAGTCATCAAACTCGGAATTCACTGCAGGTAAAGCTTGAGGACTTTTTGGAAATTCCCCATTGGGATACTTAACCCAACAGGAACTTAAAATCCCTGTTGCAATCAACATAAAAAGCAAAATATGGATTCTCATGGATTAAAATTTTAAGTAAATAAGGCATTAATTTCAGAAAAGCAACATTATTGCAAGTATTTAACTCCCTTTCAACACAATTTTAAACTCATACTGAAAAAATCGCCTAATTTTCAAACTGCGATTTCTTATGCCCTGTCATCATCGCAATTCAAAAAACACATTACACTATGAGAAAACACCTACTCCTTCTTTGGTTATTTGCCCTGACCGTTCAGGTCGTAATTGCCCAAGATGCACCCAAACCCATGTCCTGGAAAGACGTGGCTACCTGGAAATCCATGCCCAATGGGGGATATAAACTATCTCCCGACGGTCAATGGATGGCTTATGTCCTTACCGGAATCGAAGTGGATGGTGAACTGATCCTCCAAAAGACCGCTGATCCGGCCAGCAAAAAGTCTTTCCCGATAGGAAATGCCAATTTCGCGAGCTTCGAATTCAGTGACAACAGTCAGTGGATCGCCTTCAAGGAATACCCCAAGTTTGCCGAAAAGCAAGCCAACGAAAAGGCAAAGGGAAAACCTCTAAAGGAAAAACTCCACCTGATCAAACTCGGCACCGAAGACAAAAAGACGTTTGAAGGAGTCGGAGGATTTTCTTTCAATGGAGAAGCGGCCTCTCACTTGGTTATCAACTTGCCCAAAGAAGGAAATGGGGAAGCCAAAGGTGCTGACCTTTTGATTTATCACCTTGCCAACGGCAAATCCCAGAACCTCGGCAATGTGCGTGAACAAGCGGTAAACAAAGCCGGAACTCACCTTGCTTACACTGTAGATGCTGCCAATTCTCAAGGAAATGGTCTTTACCTCCTGAACATGGCGAGCAATTCCATCCAAGTCCTTGATTCGGACGAAGCAGGCTATCAGAGCATCAACTGGACCGAAAAAGGGGATGCCTTTGCCGTCCTGAAAATGAAAAAAGACAAAAAGTACAAGCAGGACAAAGGGGCAGTGTTAGGAGTGAAAAACCTTTCTAATCCGCAAGTCACTCTCTACGAACCGGCAAAAGACTCTACCGGCTTTGACCAGAAGTATACCATAAGCCCTAATCGCCGCCCGATGTGGTCCGAAGATTTGACACGACTCTTCTACGGGATTCATCCTTTGGTTTTAGCGGAAAAAGAAAGCCCAAAAAAGGAAGTCAATACTGATTCCCTGAATAAAGCAGAATCTGAAAACTTGGCTAAAATCATGGGGGATACGACCATTAAATCTATTTCGGATTTGCAAAAAGCAATCGGAAAACTCAACTCCGGCAAGTCAGACGACAAAAAATCCAATGATGCCAAAAAGCCGGAAATGACCATCTGGCATTGGAATGACGACCGCCTTCAATCCCGTCAACAGGTGATGGAAAATATGGATAAAAACTATAGTTTCTGGGCCATGTACGATGTAGCGGGTAAAAAGCACATCGCCCTTCAAGACAGCAGTATGAGGGATCTGAACATTCTTCCATTCCAACATTTTGCCCTTGGTTCTGATCAACAAACCTACGAATTGGACATCAACCTCAATGGTCAAAATTATCGGGATTATTTTATCATTGACCTGAAATCAGGAGCCAAAACACCGCTTTTTGAGAAGTTTTACCAGCCTTCTTTTGCCTCCATGCCTCGTCCTTCTACCGATGGAAAGAAACTCCTGTATGGCAAAGACGGTCACTTTTATGTCTATGACATTACAACTAGAACTCATACCAACATCACCGAAAAGCTTCCTGTGAGTGTGGTGGATGTGGAAGATGACCACAATGTGATCAAGCCACTCTATAACCCACTTGGCTGGAGCAGCGATAGCCGCTATGTACTCGTGCGTGACGGCTGGGATATCTGGCAAATCCCCATGTCTTCCAAAGAAATTCCGCTCAATTTGACCCAAAACGGCAAGAAGGATAAAATCCGCTATCAATACCGGATCAGCCTGGATCCTGAAGAAAAGGGAATTGACCTGACCAAAACGGTGTACCTACGGACCTATGGCGAAAACACCAAGAAAAGCGGAATCGCTACTTTAGCGCCAGCCAAAATGGGCTTAACCGCAGGAGCTAGGGTTTTACTTTGGGAAGATGCCAATATCCAAGGCTTGACCAAAGCCAAAAAAGCCGGAGTCTATACCTTTACCAAAGAAAAATTCAACCAGCCCACGCAAGTATTCTTGGCTGATGCCACCTTGGCCAATGCTAAGCAAGTCACCGAAAACGCTCCCGATGCAGGCAAATTCGCTTGGTCTTCGGGAGTAAAACTGATCGATTACGTCACTGCCAAAGGTGATTCTTTGCAGGCCGCACTATTTCTTCCCGCAGGATATGTGGAAGGCCAAAAGTACCCGACAGTGGTATATTACTACGAAAAGCTTTCTCAGACTTTACACAACTGGTCCAATCCAGGCTACAGCGGTACGGGCTGGAGTCCATCGCTCTACACCAGCAATGGGTATGCGGTCCTGATCCCGGATATCGTGTACAAAATGGATGATCCGGGCATGTCTGCTGTATGGGCAGTACTTCCAGCTGTCGATGCCGCGATCAAAACTGGGGTAATCGATGAAAGCAAAATGGGACTTCATGGTCACAGCTGGGGTGGGTACCAGACTTCCTTCCTGATCACCCAAACCAACCGCTTCAAAGCAGCGGCAGCTGGAGCTCCACTGACCAATATGATCTCCATGTATGACTTGATCTATTGGAATACGGGAGGTGGAAATATGTCCATCTTTGAAGCTTCTCAGGGCAGATTCCTTGGAGGTCCCTGGGAAAATTGGGAGGCTTATGAGCGAAACAGCCCGATCTACCATGTGAAAAATGTACAGACACCACTGCTCTTATTGCACAATGACAAAGACGGTGCAGTGGACTTCACGCAAGGTGTGGAATACTACAATGCCCTTCGACGTTTGAAAAAACCGGTGATCATGGTTCAGTATTTAGGCGAAAATCACGGCCTCGGTAAACTCGAAAACAGGAAAGACTACAGCGTTCGAATGATGGAATTCTTCGATCACCATCTGAAAGGGCTTCCTGCTCCGGATTGGATGAGCAAGGGAGTTCCCAGACTTCAATTGGGAGAACATTTAGAAGAAAGAGCTTTCTAAAAAGTGAGAAGGATGAAGTCAGAAGTTTAAAAAAAGCGAAATCCCTCGGTGTTGGTTCATCGGGGGATTTTTGTTTTAGAAAGACTTTTCAATCAAAGGCATCTTTTTTATGGGCAGCCTGATTTTTACATTGCAATTCTTAAGAATTAAGGATATTATTAAACAGAAATAATTAAATCTTAATTTATAATCAGTATGGAATTTTTAGCCGAAATGGAGCCTTCGCTCAGAGCACTCTGGTACATCGCCTTGCCTACATCCATGATTTTTTTGCTGCAGACCATCCTGACCTTTATGGGTTCGGACTCCGGAGATGGAGTCAATGCGGACTTTGACGGAAATCTGGAAGGCGCGGAAGCCCCCTTTCAACTTTTCACGCTTCGTAACCTGATTAATTTCCTCCTCGGCTTCAGCTGGACGGGAATCACCTTTTATGGTGCGATTCCTAACTACACGGTGTTGATTCTGCTTTCCACTTTGGTGGGCTTGGGCTTTGTTTGGCTCTTTTTTATCATCATCAAGCAGATCACCAAACTCGCTGAAGACAATACCTTCAAACTGGAGCAGGCCATTCACAAAACCGGCTCGGTTTATCTTTCCATTCCCGCTCACAAATCCGGAACAGGCAAAATATCCATCAGCGTCAAGGGTTCCCAAAAAGAACTCAACGCCATTACCCCCGGTGACCGGATCGAAACCGGCGCTGCCATCAAGGTAGTCGGAGTGGAAGGCGGTAACCTCCTCATTGTTGAAAAAATCTAAACCCTAATTCTTTTATGGATCCTTTAATTCTAATCCTGGCCGGTGCTTTTGTCATTTTTGTGACCATCATCGCCTTGGTATCGCGTTACAAGCGCTGTCCTTCGGACAAAATCCTCGTCGTCTATGGCAAAACAGGCGGCAGTTCCGCTAAGTGTATCCATGGCGGCGGTGCCTTTATTTGGCCCGTCATCCAAGATTATGCTTACCTGGATTTGAAGCCGATCTCCATCGAGGCCAACCTGACCAATGCGCTCTCCCGACAAAATATCCGTGTGGATGTGCCCTGCCGATTTACGATTGCCATCTCTACAGATATAGACAGCATGAATACTGCCGCTGAGCGTCTATTGGGATTGGCCCATGAGCAGATTCAGGAGTTGGCCAAGGATATCCTTTTTGGACAGCTTCGCCTCGTAATTGCGACGATGACCATTGAGGAAATCAACTCTGATCGGGATAAGTTTTTGGACAATATCTCCAAAAATGTGGACACCGAGCTCAAGAAAATCGGTCTGAAACTCATCAACGTCAACGTCACTGACATCAAGGATGAATCGGGCTACATCGAAGCTTTGGGTAAAGAAGCTGCCGCAAAAGCCATCAATGAAGCAAAAATCTCCGTAGCAGAGCAGGAGAAAATCGGGGAAACCGGAAAGGCTCTCGCCGATCGGGAAAAGGACGTGCAGATCGCAGATACGCAGCGAGATCGGGATGTGAAGATCGCCATTACGCTCAAAGACCGGGAAGTGAGCATCGCCGAAGCACAAAAGGAAGAGAGCATCGGAAAAGCTGAAGCCCAGCGGGATACCCGGGTGAAAACCTCCGAAGCCAATGCCATCGCGATCAAAGGAGAAAACGAAGCCAAGATCTCCATTGCTCAATCCGATGCCCTCCGAAGAGAAAAAGAAGCCGAAGCGCTGCGTATTGCGCTTGCCTCTGAAAAGGTACAACAAGCCAAGGCTCTAGAAGAAGCATACCTTGCCGAGCAAAAAGCCGAAACCGCCCGTGCGGAGCGAGAACGCTCGACTCAAAATGCCAACATCGTCATCCCGGCAGAAATCGCCAAGCAGCGTGCCATCATCGAAGCACAAGCCGAAGCCGAGCGAATCCGCGTCCAGGCCAAAGGGGAAGCAGACGCCATCTATGCCAAAATGGAAGCTGAAGCCAAAGGTCTTTATGAAATCTTGACCAAGCAGGCGGAAGGTTACCGGGATGTGGTCAGTGCAGCCGGAGGAGATCCAACCAAGGCTTTCCAGCTTCTTCTTATCGAAAAGCTGCCTGAATTGGTGAAAACACAGGTGGAAGCGGTGAAGAACATCAAAATCGACAAAATCACGGTGTGGGATTCCGGGCAAAATGAAGGTGGGAATAATTCCACCGCCAACTTTGTCTCCGGCATGATGAAGACAGTCCCTCCTCTGAATGACCTTTTCAACATGGCAGGATTGAATCTTCCTACTTACCTGAAAGGCGAGGATCCCGAAAAGCCAGCCGAGCCCAAAAAATCTCCGCCAGCGGACCCGAGCTAATCATTCCAATCCCCGAGAGCCACTGTCGGGGATTTTTTAGTGACAACTTTTAAGCACTTGTCTTTTTGAAAAAGACAATTTTATAATATTTGTCATTTCTGAAAATACTTTTTCTACCTTTGGAGTATGAAAGAGATCCTGAAAGATATCCTTACTGAAAATTCAACCCGGCAACTCCGAGAGGAATTAGTGCTAAGAGATACCAAGTTGTATGTGGACTTGCCCAAAATGCAAGCGGTCCTGGGGCCTCGCAGGGTAGGAAAAACATCCGCTATGAACCTGTACATGCAGGAACTTTCAAAATCCAAAGAAATAAGCCCTTCCCGACTCGTCTATTTCAACTTTGAGGACGAAAGGGTTCACTTTTTACCGGAACAGCTCGATTTGATCCTTCAGTCTTGGAAGGAATTGCATCCAGAAGTTCATTTGGCAGATTGTTACTTTTTCTTTGATGAGGTTCAAGCTGCTATGGGATGGGAAAAGTTTCTCAACCGTATCAGCGAGATGTACACCAAGAAAATCTGCTTTACAGGGAGCAATAGCCGGCTTCTGCATACCGAAGTCAATACCGTACTTCGGGGAAGAAGTATCGCATTGGAACTATTGCCACTTTCGTTTCAGGAGTTTTGCCGGTTTTATGATCATCAGCCTGTGGTGTATGGCCCAGGGAAAAGCACTACCGAAGCCTATTTCAAAAAGTACCTTTTCCAGGGGGGCTATCCGGAACTCACTCGCTTGACCGAGCCAAGCCTGCAGATCGCTTATCTCCAAGAATACTACAATACCATGCTGCTGAGGGACATCATCGAATATCATCAGCTTTCGAATTTCCAGTATTTGAGATCACTCTTCCGTTTGGTCGCAGGCAGCGTGGGACAGCCCGTATCGGTCAGAAGGTACTTCAGCCAACTCAAGTCTATGGGCTATTCCGTGGGCTTAAACACGCTGTATGATGTACTCAATCACGCCGAGGACGCCTATCTCTTCAAGCGAATCGGCCGATTTGATCACTCTGCGGGAAAGTCAGAGAAGTCTGACAAGAAAACCTATTGGCTGGACAATGGACTCTTGAATGCCTTGATAGGGATACAGCCGGAAAGAAACGGGGTAATGCTCGAGAATTTGGTTTTCCAACAGCTATACAGACTCTACGGTTCGATCTATCAGCAGCGGATATTTTACTATTCGGATCAATCGCACGAATGTGACTTTGTGGTCCTAAAAGAAAATGAAGAACCGCTTCCCATACAGGTTGCTTGGTCCTTGGAACAGCTGCATACCCGAGATCGAGAGATCAAAGGTGTTCTAAAAACCTGCGCTTATGCAAAAGTCAAAAAAGGACTGATCCTGACACTCGAGGAATCCGACTCCTTGGAGTTTGATGGAGTCAAAGTCGAGGTGATGCCAGTTTGGAAGTGGATACTGGGATCAAAGACTTGAATATTTATCGACTTCAAAAATTATTCTGATTATACGCTATTCTGCCAGTAGTCGAATATTCCCCTGATTTGGGGCTGGGAGACCGAAGACGGAAGACAGAAGAATCCCAAAAATTGGCATTTACTAGTTCATTTGACTGGAATTTTCCGGTTTTTAATCAAAGCTTTCTTAAAATCTTCTAAGTAATTATCTCAATTTTTCACAAGTGGATTAACAAAAACCGAAATTTTTAAAAATATTAATTTTTTAAATCCCGAGAATTGAACTGATTTTCAATTAAGTATGTCCTACTAGTATCTAAAGTTTTTCGAAATCGGAATTCTAAACATTAAATCTCCCAAATCATGATAAAAATTGGCGTATTAGGCTCAGGTGCAGTAGGTAGGACATTGGCTGAAGGTTTCGAAAAACTCGGGTTTTCGGTCATGCTGGGAACAGGACATCCAGCCAAGCTTGCTAATTGGCAATCAGGAGTAAATGGACGAGTAGGGAGTTTCGAAAAAGCAGCTGATTTTGGAGATTTGATTGTATTAGCGGTGAAAGGATCTGCTGCACTTTCAGTCACAGAGCAGGTAAAACGAAGCTTTAGTGGCAAAACGATCCTAGATGCCACGAACCCGCTTTCTGATGAACAGCCAAACGTTGGTTTTCCTGCTTTTTTCACCAACCCAGAGACTTCACTGATGGAATTATTACAGGAAGCTGCCCCCGAAGCTCATTTTGTTAAGGCTTTTAGCACGATCAAAAGTGACGCAATGATTAATACCAAGCGTAATTCAAAGCAGGAAATGTTCATTTGTGGCAATGAAGCCAGCGCGAAAGCGGAGGCTAAGGAAATTTTGAAATTATTCGGCTTCAAAACCAAAGATGCAGGCGATGCATCCGAAGCCAGAGTAATCGAACTCCAAGCTCAGCTTTAAATAATAAAACCAACAAAAAGCCCTGCAAGAAAAAGGTTCTTGCAGGGCTTTTGTCATTTGGCAGGAAAGCAAATCAGCGAAGCAATTCTCTGGAAATTACCAGCTTCTGAATCTCTGAAGTCCCTTCTCCGATGGTACATAGCTTGGCATCACGGTAGTATTTTTCCACCGGATAATCCTTGGTAAAGCCATAGCCTCCAAAAATCTGCACTGCCTCATTGGCAACAGAAACAGCTACTTCCGAAGCGTAAAGTTTGGCTTTCGCTCCCGTTAGGGTTACTTTTTGGCCCTTGTTTTTCAAGTCAGCTGCCTTGAAAGTCAATAGGCTTGCTGCCTCGACCTGAGTGGCCATATCTGCTAACTTGAAGGAAATTCCCTGAAAGCTGGAGATCGGTTTGTTGAACTGATGACGCTCTTTGGAATATTGAATGGCTGCTTCAAGCGCTCCTTCTGCAATGCCTAGAGATAGCGCGGCGATGGAGATTCGACCACCATCGAGGATTTTCATGGATTGGATAAATCCCTCTCCGACCTCGCCAAGCACCTGACTTTCGTGGATTCGGCAATCTTCGAAGATCATTTCAGCTGTCTCCGAAGCGCGCATGCCGAGTTTGTCTTCTTTCCGTCCACCTTTGAAGCCTGGAGTTCCTCTCTCTACAATAAATGCAGTCATGCCATGGCTGTCTCCCACTTCTCCGGTTCGAGCGATCACTACCGCCACATCTCCTGAATAGCCATGCGTGATAAAGTTTTTGGCACCGTTGATGACATAGTACTCCCCGTCCTTTTTGGCGACGGTTCGCATATTTCCGGCATCCGAACCTGTATTAGGCTCGGTCAAGCCCCATGCACCCAGCCATTCGCAGGTAGCAAGTTTAGGCAGGTATTTTCGCTTTTGCTCTTCATTGCCAAACATTAGGATGTGCCCGGTGCAAAGTGAATTATGCGCGGCCATGGAGAGGCCTACAGAGGGATCAAGCTTGGCGAGCTCAGCGATAGCCGTCACATACTCAAAATAGCCAAAGCCGGAACCTCCATATTCGGTGGGGACGAGTACGCCCATCAGGCCTAGGTCGCCGAGTTTTTTGAAAACTTCAATGGGGAAGTGGGATTGGTCATCCCATTCCTTCCGGAAAGGGGTAATCTCTTTGGCTCCGAAATCACGGATCATCTGGGCGATCATCCGCTGATTTTCATTCAGTGCAAAATCAAACATGAGTTACTAGTTGGGTTTATTTCTGATAATTCAAACTGTAAGATTCCGAATAAGTTTGGTTTGAGCAAACCGAACGATTCCATAGATGATGGGATCAAGATGCAGAACAAACCAATTATTATTTGATTGGATCAGGATTTTTCTGAATATTTTGGTTTAGATTTTCTCTATGGTTTTCATAATATTTGTTTTTGTTAGCTCCTTAAATATTTCCTGCCCGTGAAGAATTTGACATTTGTTTTGGCTTTATTAGTTCTGTTCTGCAATGGCTCAACTGTATTTTGCCAGACACCAAGACAAATTATTGATAGTTTGAAGTTGCGGGTTCAGGAAAAACTTCCACCTGATCAGCTTGCCAATATGTATGGAGAACTGGGCTGGCAATATGCTGCCATCAATCTAGATTCAGCTATATTTTTTGGAAAGATGGCCGTGGAAAAAGCGGAGGAAGCCAAGGATCTTAAGATTTTGGCTCAAGCCTATTCAGATTTGGGCAGCGGAATTTTGCAAAAGGGGGATTTGGATGAGTCTAAAAAATTATATCTGAAATCACTTCAACTTCGAATTCAGATTCAGGATTCTCTGGGTATGGCCAAATCATACAATGCACTGGGATTTATCCACCAGAGAAAATATGAGACAGACTCGGCCATCAGCTATTTCCTGAAGGCACTCCCCATCTTCCAAAAAGAAAATGCCGAGCTAAATGCTGCTGCGGTGCTCAATAACCTTGGGGTGATTTATCAAAATCTACCGGACTACCAAAAAGCCAAAAAAGCATACGAAGAGGCCATTTCCATAAGGGAACGTTTAGGAGATTTTCGCTCGGTGATTGGTAGTTACAATAATCTGGGAACAGTCTACAAATACCTGGGAGAGTTTGATCAGGCAGAGTCTTATTTCCAAAAGGCTATTGCTAAATCCGTAGAACTCGAGGATCCGATGAATCAGGCTATTTCCTATCGGATTTATTCTTTTTTCCTGATGGAAAAGGGGGAAATGAAGCAGCTTGAAGGAATCGCTAGAAGGGGACTAGAAGTAGCAAAAAAAGTTAATACACAGTACGAGGTGGCTGCCTTAGAAACGGCTTTGGGTACATCACTCAATGCGCAGGGAAAGTTCCGTGAAGCCAAACCGCTTTTGCTTTCTGCCGCTAAAAATTTCCAGGAACAAGGCTCTGAAGAAGATGTCCTTTTTCCTTATTTCGAATTGATCTCTGCCTATGCTTCCATGGGTCAACCTGACAGTTCGAGGTATTATTCCAACCTGTACCAACAAACCCTCCGAAGTAAGGTGGAAAAAGAGTCCAGAGAGGTTGTCGCCGAGCTCGAAACTAAATATCAAACTGAGCTGAAAGACCTGCAAATTGCTGAGCAGCAGCTCCAAATCCGAAACCAAAACCTGTTGATTTTTGGGTCCCTGGGATTGGCTTTTATTCTGGGTGTGGTGGGATACCTGCTCTACAGCCAACAAAAACTTAAAAACCGACAACTCCAGCAGGAGAGCGAACTTAAAGCGGCTTTGGCACAACTGGAAACCCAAAACAAACTTCAAGAACAGCGCATGCTCATCTCCAGAGACTTGCATGACAATATAGGTGCGCAGCTCACTTTTATCATTTCGGCAATCGAAAACCTGAAGTACTTCGAGCCCATCAAAGAACAACTGACTGCCCGCTATGACAGCATCGCTAATTTTACCAAGCAGACTATCACCGAACTTCGAGATACCATTTGGGCGATGAACAGCGGTCAAGTCACTTGGGATTCCCTGATTTTGAGGATTCAGGATTATTTACAAAAAGCCCGTGAGTCTAAATCTTCCATGCATTTTGACTGTGTGATCTCGGAAAATCTCGATCCCCAGTCACTTTTGAATTCTTCAGACAGTATTCAGGTCCTCCGAATAGTTCAGGAAGCTGTCCAGAATGCAGTCAAATACTCTGATGCATCCAGGGTAGAGATTAAGTTTCATTCCACCAAGAAAGACCATGTGGTAATCATCCATGACAATGGACGCGGTTTTGACCAAGGAACAATTATTTTGGGAAATGGGCTTTACAACATGCAGAAGCGCGCCGAGGAATTAGGAGGAACTGTGGAAATCAAGTCAGGACTCGGACAAGGAACTAAGGTAAAACTGGAGTGGCCTCTGGGTTGAAGCCAACGAGGAATGGATGAAGCTTTGCTGATCAAATAGGTTTTTTGCCGTATTCCTTGAGGAGATACCAATTCCTAGCTTTGATGGTTTCCTTGATCATGGCAGATTCTGTTCCTTTCGATATCCTCGTGGTGATTTTGGCCTCAGCAGCAATCCTGGGAGTATGTATCCTCCATTTATTGCTTTTTCGAGCGTATCGAAATGAAGAGATGCTTCACCAAATCCGATTGATCGATCTACAAAAGCTGGTGGATTTGGAGCTGGAGCGCTCCAAGAAATTTGCCGGTAATGTGGAAATTTTGAGCAAACAAAAGGAGGAAACTCAGGAAAAACTTGATCTGATCAAACTTCAATTAGAAGCTTTGAAGAAGGGGGAAAAGGGAGGCTAACTTTTCGTTTTAGGAGTGAATTTCATCCAATCTACCTGCAGTTCAAATCTATGCTTGGGTCTCTCCAAAGAATTGGGATTTGTCTCCACAGACCAATTGTCTGAATGCCAAAAATTCATCCTGTATTTGCTTGGATGTGTGGGGATGCCTCTTTCACCTGAATAGTACCAAAGAACCACTGTATCCTGTGTGATCGGATGAATCATCCACCACCTGATACGCTCAGCAGCCCAATCAAAACCGTAGGTGTGAAAATCAGCCGAGGCATCAAATCCGGGAATGGGTTGGATTTGTTCAGGTAAATTTTCAGCTCCGGTGAGTTTTTCTCTTTTTTTGGTTTTGTCTTCCCGATATTCTGTGGTGTAAATAATCCCTTTGGCAAGGTTGATAGTCCTTCCCACGCGTTTTAACGCTCCATTTTTACCGGTCCAAGTGCCCACATAAATAACTTCAGGATCGGCGATCAACCATTCAAAGTCGATTTCACTGAGTCCAAGCTCAGGATCATCGTGGTAGGTAAAGTATCCAACTACAGCACCTCATTGGGTTGGGTTTTTCTTGGGTCGGGGACTTTTAGCCGGGTAGAATAAGTGCCAAAGTGAGTAAAGTACTCGGAGATAATTTCTGGACCTTTTCCAGGGCCCACACTTTCTTTGGGGTCAAGTTTAAGGGAAAGGACCTCGTTTCCGGTCTTGCTTTTTACCCCTGATTTCCATTTGAATTTTGATTTTCGTCCAGTAGAACCATACCGGAAATGGTTCAATTTTTTGGAGTTAAAGTCTTCAAGGATTTCCCTTTCATTTTGCTGGTCTCCGGCTATCAGAAAGGTTGAAAGTAGCAAAAGGATAGGGTATAGCAGTTTCATGCGCAATGATTTGAATTAATCAGGCAAAGCAAAAGCTACGTAAGCATCTCCGCTTTTGGTGCCCTTGCCACCACCGCAGGCAATGACAAGGAATTGCTTGCCATTTTTCTCATAGACCGCCGGAGTAGCATGTCCAGCAGCGGGGAGTTGGGCTTCCCAAAGGAGTTTTCCGGTTTCTTTATTGAAAGCACGGATTTTCTCATCCTTGGTGGCAGCAATGAAAAGTACTCCACCGGCTGTCGCCACCGGGCCTCCGTAGTTTTCAATTCCTGTATTTTCAAATCCCATCGTTTTCAGGGAATCGATGGTTCCTAGCGGAATTTGCCATTTTTTCAATCCCGTATTCATATCGATAGCGGTCAAGAGCCCCCAAGGAGGATTGGAACCGTAGATTCCTTCCTTGGTAGTGAGTCGCTGATAGCCTTTCATGTAGTAGCGGGGATAAAGTTTGGAGCTTTCGGCTTCCAGTTCCTTTTTGTCTCCGGCATCGGCTTTTCCAAGAAGGTAGTCGATCAGAATTCCTCTTTCCTCAGCCGAAATATGGGAAAAGGCAGGCATGGCACCACGACCTTTGCGAAGCAATTGATCCAGGGAGTCAGCTGTGTATTTGTCTTTTAAGCCCAGCAAACTCGGCAAAGCAGGAGGATTGCCTTTTCGATCCAAGCCATGGCAATTGCCACAGTAGTTGCTGTAAATGGACAGGCCCACATTGCCGAAACTCGCATTGGGTGTCATGGCAATCAGCCAAGGAATTTGATTGGCATTGATGTACATCGTTTGAGTTTCGGGATCAAAGGAAGCTCCGCCCCATTCTCCGCCGCCGTCCATTCCAGGGAAGAGCACAATGGGTTTCTCCGGATGCGGAGGTGCCCAAGTATCGCCGATGATGGCGTTGCTGAGTTGATTTCGGATGTCATTTTCCCATGCTGGAGTCAGATTGAGGATATCTTTCTCCTCAAAAACCATATTCATAAACGGTTCAGGAAGAGAGGGAATCGGCTGGGTTTTGGAACTGACCTCTCCCGGCATCACGCTTTGAGTGACGGGTGTTTCAGTGATTGGCCAAATGGGTTTTCCCGATTCCCGCTCAAACACATAGGTATAGCCTTGCTTGGAAATCTGAGCTACTGCATCGATCCATTTGCCGTCCTTTTGGATTCGGATCAGATTGGGATTGGCGGGAAAATCCCGATCCCAAACATCGTGGTGTACCGCCTGAAAATGCCAAATCCGCTTGCCTGTTCGTGCATCCAGCGCCAAAAGCGAATTGGCGTACAGGTTATCTCCCGTGCGAAAGCCACCCCAAAAGTCATAAGTTGCCGAACCCGTCGGTACATATACAATTCCTCGGGAATAGTCCACGGTCATTCCTGCCCAGTTGTTGGCTCCGCCGATTTGTCGGATATGTTTTGGGTCCCAGGTTTCATAGCCTGCTTGACCTTCCTGCGGAATGGTGTGAAAAATCCAATCCCGTTTGCCGGTTTTGATATTGTAAGCTCGAATATGCCCGGGAGCGGCATCCAGACCTTCGGAAAGACGCATCCCCAAAATCAATTTGTCTTCAAAGACGACTCCGGGAGAATTGGAGACGATCAGAAAATCGGCCAAGTCCGTATCCAGATCCTTTCTCAGATCCACTTTTCCCTGATCCCCAAAACTCAAAATCGGCTCTCCGGTCAGGGCATTTACCGCCATCAGCCAATTGCCTGCCGTGAACAAAATCCGTTTGTCTTTGCCTTCCTCCCAATAGCTGACGCCACGGTTGGTTCCGGCCCAGGAATTTTCTCCACCCAAAATCTGAAACGGGTCAAATCTCCAGACTTCCGCACCGGTGGCCGCATCCAAGGCAAAGACATTCAGCTTGGGTGTCGTGGCATACAATAATCCATTGACCACGATGGGTTGGCACTGAATCTGACTTCGCTCCGTCGCGTCACCCGTGTGGTAGGTCCAAGCGACTTCAAGTTGAGCGACGTTTTCTTTGTTGATTTGGGTCAAGGCAGAATACCTCGATCCGTCCTCCGGGCCACCGTAATGCGACCAATTGGTGTAGTCGATTTCCGGTGCTTTTTCAGCGCAGGCAAAAGCCAAAAGGCAGGCTACGGTATAAAGAGGTTTGGGGAAGGTCATTTGGGTGAATTTTGAGGTTCGATAAACTCAGGCGAGGTGCTTTTCCATGTTTTGGGCTTTCGAGTCTGTTTTAGCCTGGGTCACCTGATCAAACTTTTTTTCATAATCTTCTCGGAGTGTACCGAAAAGTCGATCCCAAATCAGGGTGTAAAGCCCGTAGTTGCCATGGAAATACTGATGGTGTTGGTTGTGTGCAGTGCCGGTATTGATCCATTTTCCGATCCGGGTTCGCTGGAAGTTTTTGGGATAAAGCTCATACCCCAAGTGTCCATAGACATTGTAGGAAAACTGAAACAGCATGAATAAACCAAATGCGGCCTGATGAACCGGCAGCACAAATCCCAAAACCAGAATAATCCCGGCCTCGACCACAGCCTCAAAGGGATGGAAGGCATACGCTGTCCAAGGGGAAGGGTTGGTGGATTGGTGGTGAACTTTGTGGATGGCTTTGAACAATCGGGGATGGTGCATCATTCGGTGAGCCCAATAGAAGTAGGCATCGTGGATCAAAAACATCAAGGGAAAACTGAGGTAAAAGTAGACCCAACCGTATTTTTCCACATCGCGGTAATACAAGGTGTAGGGATCTAAAAGAACAAAAACCACCGCCGCCATGGTGGCAAAAATCAGAATGGTGATCAAGGAATAAGTGATGTCTCTTGAATAATCTTTGAGCTTGGGGAATTTGGCCTGCATCTTTCGGCTAGCCAAAATACCATGTAGAATAAAGTAGAAAAGAAAGAATACTGTGCCTGCAATCAGGAAATAGCGAAAGGTGACATTGCTGGCAATCCTAGTCCATCTAATCAAGAAATCATCCCAAATCATAATCTAGCCTTGAAGACTCTCAAGTTAATCAGAGAATCCTTTCCAAACCAAATGATGCATTTGGTCTCCTAGAGGAAACGACTATTCAAAGACTTAGGAATATCTTTCAGTACTTTGAAGCTTTCACTTTCTAAATCCATCCCAAAAAATCCTTTTGAGCCTTAGGGTCTTTGTGGCAAAAAAAAGTACCTACCTTTGGGCCATGTGGAAGGAAATCTCGGTTTTGGTCCGAAAGGAAATCACTCTCGAGTGGAGGCAGAAATACGCCTTGAATGGGATTTTGCTTTATGTGGTTTCGGCAGTTTTCATCACGTATCTGAGTGTGGGCGCCAAAATGGGCAACCTTTCTATCCCTACTTGGAATTCTTTGTACTGGATTATTATCCTTTTCTCGGCGGTGAATGCCGTAGCAAAAAGCTTTGTGCAGGAGCACCAAGGCCGCCAATTGTACTACTACATGATCGCTTCTCCGGAATCGATTATTCTTTCGAAGATTTTTTACAATACCGGGCTGACTTTGATTTTGGCATTGTTGGGCTACGGGGTGTTCTCTGTGATTCTGGGTAATCCTGTCCAGGATCAAAGTTTGTTTTTGCTCAATTTGGTGTTGGGTTCGGTGGGTTTTTCGGCCAGCTTGACCATGGTGAGCGGGATAGCTTCCAAGGCAGGAAATAACGCCACATTGATGGCGATTTTGAGTTTCCCGGTGATTATTCCGATTCTTCTGATGGCGATTCGTATTTCAAAAAATGCCCTTGACGGATTGGACTGGAGCGTGAGTGCGGATAAACTACTCAGCCTTTTAGCAATCAATGCCATCGTCGCAGTGACCGCTTATATTTTATTTCCCTATCTGTGGAGAAGCTGAGGGGATTTACGATACTTCGACTTTGCTTAGCACAAGTTTTTGATTGACGATTTACAAGGGACTGAAGAACTTCATTCTTTGAATTTGTCTCAGAACCCTATATGGCTTTAGCCTATTTTAAATAAATATCTCGCAATGCCTATCTTTTATTGATCCTTAGAGCTATTCAATTTTTCAATCCTTCAACTCCGCTCAAGGTGACTATTTTTATCAATCCTTCTATCTTTAAACCATGAAGAATAAAATTGCCTTAATCACGGGAGCGACCTCCGGGATCGGAAAAGCCTCTGCCATCACCTTGGCAAAAATGGGCTTTGATATCATCGCTACCGGCCGAAGAAAAGAACGATTGGACGAATTGGAGAAGGAATTACCCTCGGGAGTCCGCTATTTCCCATTGGTGTTTGATGTCCGTGACCGGGAAAAAGTCGGGGAAATTCTCGGAAATCTTCCTGCCGATTGGTCAGCAGTCGGTGTACTGATCAACAACGCCGGAAATGCCCATGGACTAGATCCTATCCAGACTGGAAATCTCGACGACTGGGATGCTATGATGGACATCAATGTGAAAGGCCTTTTGTATGTTTCTAAAGCGATTATCCCTGGTATGACCGAGCGCAAATCCGGGATTATCATCAATATCGGTTCGATCGCAGGAAAGGAAGTGTATCCCAACGGAAATGTGTACTGCGGCTCCAAGCACGCCGTGGATGCGATCACCAAGGGCATGCGGATGGACCTGAATCCCTTTGGGATCAAAGTGATCGGTATTCATCCCGGATTGGTGGAGACAGAGTTTTCCCTAGTGAGATTCAAAGGAGATGAGAAACGTGCCGAGACAGTGTATCAAGGCTACGAGCCATTAGTTGCTCAGGATATTGCAGACATTATCGAGTTTGTGGTGAATCGACCTCCTCATGTCGTGTTGGCAGATATCGTGGTGCTTCCAACGGCCCAGGCTGCTGCAACTTTGGTTAAGAAGAACCTGCAGTCATGAGAAAAGTCTTATTGGTAGTATTCTCCTTGTCATTTGCCTGTTCTTCACCAAAGAGTGATCAGGAGACTTTTTCGGAGCAGCAGCGCGAGTCTTTTTTTGAAAAGGAACAAAATCAGTCTGAGCAGTCAAAGGACGAGTTACCCCAACTCGAAAAAACGCTGATTGATCAGGGTTTGGTGGATATTGAAAAAGTGATTCCAGGCATCAAAGTAGAACTGAAATACTCTACAACCGATAATTTTTTCGGAAAGGATGTGTACGGAGACCATGTGCGATGCTACTTGCAGCCGATCGTTGCTGAGATGCTGGGTAAAGCCCAAGCTTCTTTACAAAAAGAATATCCTAATTTGACACTGTTGGTGTATGATGGCGTTCGTCCCCTTAGCGTGCAGCAGATTCTTTGGGATAGCTTGGACAAGCCGGACAGCATCAAGCCTTTGTATGTCTCAGATCCGAAGATCGGAGGGTTGCATAACTTCGGCGTAGCAGTAGACCTGACCATTTTTGATACAGAGTCTGGAAAGCCATTGGATATGGGGACAACCTACGATTACTTTGGCTATCCTGCCTATCCTGACCGGGAGCTACAGATGCTTGCTGAAGGAAAAATCACCAGAACCCATGTAGCCAACCGGGAAATCCTCAGAAAAGTGATGAAAGGAGCAGGATTTACAGGAATCGGTAGCGAATGGTGGCATTTCAATGCATTTTCACGAAAAGAAGCCGGTGAAAAATTCCAACTTATCAAATAACTCCATCACTGGATTTTGGAGGTCAGTATAAGTTTCTTTCAATCCGAAATCCGATATTCCAAATCCGAAATCAAAAATCCCAATAACCTATGAATCTCAAATCCACCTTCCTTACTTTAATTCTGGCATTGATAGTCAGTGTTGCCTCTTTTGCTCAGCAGGGAGGACAGTTCCGAGTTCTTGTATTCTCCAAGACGGCTGGATTCCGACATCAGTCTATTCCAAATGGTGTCATGGCCATTAAAAAATTGGGAGAGAAACATGTCTTTTCAGTGCATACCACGGAGGATGCCAATCATTTTACCGATGAAAATTTGGCTAAATACGACGTTATTGTACTCATGAGCACTACAGGGACGATCTTCAATGATGCGCAGAAAGCTGCATTCCAAAAGTTTGTTCAAAGCGGGAAAGGGGTAGTAGGCATTCATTCCGCCACGGATACCGAATACGAATGGCCTTGGTACAATCAGCTGATCGGGGCTTACTTTTTGGCTCACCCACGTCAGCAGACCCTTCGGCTTCAAGTGGTCGACAAAAACCATCCGGCAACTTGGCATCTGCCGGAAAACTGGCTTTGGACGGACGAACTCTATGAGTTCAGAAATGTCAATTCCAATATCAAGGTTCTCTTGAATGCAGATGAATCCACCTATGAGCCAGCTAAAGCAATGGGAGCCAATCACCCTATGGCTTGGTATCATGAGTTTGATGGGGGGCGAGTGTTTTACACTGCGCTCGGCCACGTAGATGCAGTTTGGGAAGACCCGGATTTCCTAAAGCATGTCTACGGAGGCATTTGGTATGCCGCCAAAGGAAAATTACCAAAGTAATTGGCTAAAATAGAGAGGCCTCGGAACTTCCGGGGCCTTTTTTGGTTTTTCTTTGCATACCTAATTGAATTATCCCATGCTTAAAGCTCAAGCCCGTCCTGTTCACCTCTACATGGAGGCCAATCCAAATCCCAATTCTTTGAAATTTGTGGCCAACTTTATGTTGGTCGATGAGGGTGTAAGTTTTGATTTTCCAGATGCAGAAAGTGCCGGCAACAGCCAATTGGCCAAAGAACTATTTAATTTTGCAGCAGTTCAGCGGGTGTTTATCGCATCCAATTTTGTCACTGTGACCAAATCTGAGGAAGTGGAATGGCCGGAAATCCAGAATATCATCCGCGATCATATCAAACAATATCTGGAGTCTGGTCATAAAGCGGTTCAGGTCTCTTATGATAAGGATCCTCTTTTTGATGAGAATGACTCAGAGATTGTCAAAAAAATAAAAGGGATTTTAGACGAATACATCCGCCCTGCCGTAGAGCAGGATGGGGGAGCCATAGTATTTCATTCCTTTACCGATGGGGTAGTGAAAGTGCTTTTGCAGGGTTCCTGTTCCGGATGTCCTTCCAGCACCATCACGCTGAAAGCCGGCATTCAAAATCTCCTCACCCGCATGCTTCCCGAGGTTAAGGAAGTGCAGGCTGAAGGTATTTAAAAATCGATTATATCATGGGCAAAAGAGACTGGTCCTGGGCCTTCCTTGGAATATTGGCTTTGGTCATCCGGTATTTTGCCATTCAAAATCCCGAAGCTACAGACGAGCTGTATTCCAGGAAGTTTTTTCCGGGAATCCGAAACGTAATTGATATGACACTGGGGCATTTACCTTTCCCCAGTGTTTATCTTTTTGTTTTGATCGTGTTTTTGGTAATAGGAGTTTTTGGAATCAGGTTTGTCAGAAAGCAAGGCTGGAAATCCAAAACAGTTTATACCATTCAAGCCACTTCCAATGGAGTTGGAGCGCTGGTCTTTTTCTTTTTGATCCTTTGGGGATTCAATTATCAGCGAACCCCCATTTTTCAGCAGCTGACACTAAAGCCCAAATCCCTAAATCTAGAGCAGCTTGAATCTGAAATAAAAATCACTCAACGTCTCGTAGAGCAGTACCGAAGTCGGATCAAAGAAGATACCTTGGCGATAACAGAGATTCTCGAATATCCTGAGCTGGAACATTTGGTCAGGTCTAACATGAGTGAGAATTTGGAAATTTTGGGTCTGAACTTTACTGGAAGACCTCGTACCAAGCAGTTCCCTCCTCCTGGATTTATGCGTAAAATGGGAATTTTGGGGATCTATTTCCCCTTTACCGGAGAAAGCTATATTGATCCCACCTTACATCCTTTGGAGCAACCTTTCACCATCGCACACGAAATGGCTCACAGCTATGGAGTGACTGACGAGGGGGAAGCCAATTTTATAGCTTGGGTGATCTGTACCAATTCAGAGGCCCCTCTTTTGAGGTATTCAGGGCATTTGCGTCTGCTTCAGTACCAGATGCGTGACTACTACCGTATGGCTCCGGATGAGTTTAGGACTTGGGTGAAAACTCTCTCCAAAGGAGTCCGAAATGATCTCAATTCAATCCGGGAAGCCAGTGAAGCGGTTAAACCTTTTTCCTTGGAGCTTAGTAGAAAATCCAATGATATTTTCCTAAAGACTCAAGGGGTAAAAGCAGGAGTCAACTCCTATCAGCAGCTGCCCATGCTTGCCTATGCTTGGAGAAAAAGAATGAATTTGGAAGATTAATTATTTGGTTTTTGCTCAAAGGAGATTAGTTTTAAAAAATTAATTTCTTTACCCAATGATTCGCTTTACATTCTTTTCACTCTTTTCTCTTCTATCTTTCACTTCACTTCAGGCACAAATTACCATTGACACCGAGCGTGACAAGGAAAACAACGTGAATTTTTATGCCAATAACCCCACGGAGATTCCCTATTCAGTCATTCTGAACTTTTCCCAGCTCCAAAATATGACTACGCCTGCGGGAGGAAACACCACAGCTGTAGCTACTCCAGGACGGACGAAGGTAGCCACCCTTAGACCCACCTTGGCAGGGCAGGGCACTAGCTATCGGTATTCCTTCACTTTTGCAAAAGGAAATGTCTACGCCAAGTCCAAAGTGAACCCTTCCTATCTCGTGCCTGTATCTGAGGGTACTGTGGTAAAGGCAGTATTGAATAATCCTCTAGCTTCTACTGTAGGAGATGAAACGGCCAAAGGTTCTTATGTGGGCGTTTCCTTTATGTTTGATCAGCCTGTGCAGATTGTAGCACCGAGGAAAGGGATTATAGCCGATATGAAGATGGATGCCAATGTATCGGGAAATAACCTGAGTTATGCAGCCGAGGAAAACTTCATCGAGATCTACCATGAGGATGGAACCTTCACCAAGCTGACAGTGATGAAGGCTGGTTCGGAAAAAGTGAAAGTCGGTCAACAAGTCTTCCCAGGAGATGTCTTAGCGGACTCAGGAGGTGAAAATTACTCCCAAGGCCCCCATGTACGAATGATCAACATCAGGACTGTAAAAGACAATGATCGATTGATCTATCAGCCATTTCCGGTCAGTTTTGTCAGCGATAAAGGAGATTTGGAAATCAAACAGTACGTGACTTTTTCAGTAGTACATCCAGAAGAGGTGAAGATGCTGGAGATGAGCAAAAAAGAATTGAAAACTTACCAAGAAGGCAAGTAAAATTGGGATAGGCTATTTCCGATTTCCAACCCACACGCCAAGAATTACTGCAGCGATTCCCAGGTAATGTCCTAAAAGCAGAACTTCCCCGTCCAACACTCCCCACATGATCGCCACAATCGGAATGGTGTAGGTGACCAGACTGGCAAAGAAAGGACTGGCGCTTTTGACCATGATGTTGAATAGAATAAGGGCAGTGGCTGTACCGACCATTCCCAAGAGCGTGACATAGCCTAAAGCTTCCCACGCCCTAGGATGGGTGACAAGTTTGTAAGAAAATTGGGTGCCCGCAAATAAATAGATCAAAGCCAATGGCAAGATCATCAAAAGTGAGATGGAGGAGATCTCGATGGATTTGAGTTTTGTAAATCGGGTTTTGATCACATGCAGATTGAAGCTGTAGCAGATACAGGCGGCAATTACAAACAGCGCGTAGGCATTGATTCCTGCTAAAGAGTCCCAGCCCCCGCCTTCTTTGTAAGTCACCAAAATGATCACGCCTACAAAGGCAATCACTAGTCCGAAGGCATTTCTTCGGGTAATTTGGGTATTAAAGAAAATGGCTCCTACCAATACGACAAAGAGAGGAGTGAGCGCATTCAATACGCCCGTGAGCGAACTGCTAAGTTGGGTTTGTGCCAAAGGGAAAAGAAAAGCTGGAATAAAACTTCCCAGCAAACCTGCCAAAAGGAGGTTTTTAACTTGGGTTCGGTTCAGGTGCTTGATTCTCGGAAGAGACAAAGGCAAAAGTAAACTGGCTGCAGCTACCATACGGTACGCGCCTACCTCACCTGGGGAAAAGACCTCCAGACCCCGTTTGATCAAGATAAAAGAACTTCCCCAGATTAATGTCAGTACCACGAGGAGTGCCCAATTTTTAAGACTGTTTTCGGAAGTGGCTGAATTCATGGGGTACTTGGTGATTTCGCGTGCAAAGGAAACAATTCTGAAAGAGAATCGGCTAAAAAAAAGAACCTCAGAGGTCAAAATTCTGAGGTTCGGTTATTTTCAGTTTTGGAATTCATAATCAGCGTAAGCTTCGGCTACCCTGTCTAGAATTTCCGAAACCTGAGCATAAGTTTCTGCGGTGACCATTTCGGTCCGGTAGGTCTTGAAGTTGGGCATTCCGCGGAAATAATTGGTGTAGTGTCTTCGCATTTCCAGAATTCCCTGCTTTTCCCCTTTCCACTCAATGGAAAAATCCAGATGCTTTTTAGTAACAGCGATTCGTTCCGCCAAATCCGGAGCGGTAAGTTTTTCCCCCGTCTGGAAATAATGCTTGATCTCATTGAATATCCACGGATAGCCGATCGAAGCCCGTCCGATCATCATCCCATCCACGTTGTATTTGGACCGGTATTCTGCAGCTTTTTCTGGCGAATCAATGTCTCCGTTTCCAAAGACAGGAATATGGAGTCTGGGATTATCTTTGACCAGATTGAGGTAGGACCAGTCGGCTTCGCCTTTGTACATCTGCTGACGGGTACGTGCATGAATGGAAATGGCCTGGATTCCCACGTCCTGAAGCCTTTCGGCTACTTCCACAATGCGGATCGTGTCGTGACTCCAGCCCAGTCGGGTCTTGACAGTGACGGGAATATTTACCCGTTTGACGATCTCGGCAGTCATGGAGACCATTTTGTCGATATCCAGGAGAATGCCTGCTCCGGCACCTTTACAAGCGACTTTGTGCACAGGGCAGCCGTAGTTGATGTCCAAAATATCCGGCCCGGCTGCTTCAGCGATGGCAGCAGCCTCTCGCATGGATTCTATTTCTGCTCCGAAAATCTGAATTCCCACGGGTCTTTCGTAGTCGTACACATCCAGCTTTTGGACACTTTTGGCAGCGTCTCGAATCAATCCTTCGGAGCTGATGAATTCAGTGTACATGAGGTCTGCCCCATTTTGCTTACATACCGCTCGGAAGGGCGGATCACTCACATCTTCCATGGGGGCGAGCAGGAGCGGAAACTCTCCCAACTCTATATTTCCAATCTTAACCACTTCTCAATTCTAAATTTGGCGTAAATTTAGCCCAAATATGGAGATTTACGAAACCCAATCCGAAATAGCCAAACGTAAGAACTGGCTTTTGTCCCTGGTAGTCATTGTTTTAGTCACCTTTGGGGCTTTGGTTCTTCTCCAAGCTTTAGCTGTCGCATTTATCCCGTTTCTTTTTAAGATATCTATCGAAGACCTGATGAGTCTCATCAATGGGAACTATGACGTTCCTAACGGTCGAATGGCTATGCTTTTTGTTCAGGGTATAGGATCGGGTATTGGCTTTTGGGTGGCAGCTTGGATAATCATCCGATTTATCGAAAAGGCAGATTTGCATTGGGATATTCAAAATTCCAGAGTCAATGGTAAAAATTTAGGTTTGGTACTGGGAATGACCCTCGCCGGAATGTTTTTCAATGGTCTTTTGGTTTATTGGAACGCGCAATTGGACCTGCCGGATTCTATGTCGAGTTTGGAAAACTGGATGAAGGAGATGGAAACCCAGCTCATGGAGTTGACCAAGTTTTTGACCGATTTCCAGTCAATTCCTGAACTTCTGACCGGTATTTTGGTAATCGGTGTATTTGCTGGGATAGGAGAGGAGATGTTTTTCAGAGGCTTGATCCAGCCCAAAATGCAGGGCTATTTCAAATCCGCCCATTGGGGGATTTGGATTACTGCGATTGTATTCTCGGCCATCCATGTGCAGTTTTATGGCTTTTTGCCAAGGGTATTTCTAGGGGCTCTGTTTGGATATATGTACCATTATTCCGGGAGTTTGATTTACCCGATTTTGGCACACATTTTTAATAACTCGCTCACAGTTTTGATGGTTTATTTGGCCAATCAAGGCCATGTGGATTTCGATTTGGAGTCCACTGATGCGGTGTCTTATCCGGCAGGCATTCTTGGACTTTTGGTTCTTATACTTGGATTCCTTTACTTTAAAAAAGTCAACTTGACTGAGCATGGAAAATTGGATCAGGGTATTTGAGGATCAAAATCAGATTAGGGCAGAGATTGTCAAAGGTGTGTTGGAAGAGAAGGGTGTTCCTGCTGTAGTATTAAATAAAAAAGAATCGGTGTACCAACTCCATGGTACCTACCAAGTCTTGGTTCCCAACGAACAAGCCCTTTTTGCACTCCAATTGATACAGAATGAGATCGAGTTTTAATATCAATAATTATAGCAATCTGGCACAGCGTGCGATCACTGCACTGGTAGGTGGCTTGGTCGTGGTTTTGGGCTCGATCTATTCCGATTGGACCTATTTTTTGATTTTTGCTGGGATTTTGGGTTTTTCTCAAATGGAGTTTTACAAGCTTTCCGGCCTGGATGGGATGTTACCGTTGAAAAGTTTTGGGACTTTCCTAGGCCTGATGATTTTCACTTTGACCTTCATGATCGAGAAGGAAAGACTGTCTCATGAGTATCTTTATTTGATTTTCCCTCTGGTTTCGCTGACTTTTTTCATTAAGCTTTATAAAAAGACAGACAAAAAACCCTTTACCGGAGTGGCTTTTACCTATTTGGGGATTTTCTATGTGGCGGTTCCCTTTTCTCTTTTGAATTTGGCAGTATTCTCCGTGGATGCGGTATATCATTATGAGATTTTGATCGGGTGCCTGTTGATCCTATGGGCAAGCGATACCGGGGCTTATTTTGCGGGTACCAAGTTTGGCAAGACAAAACTTTTTGAGCGTGTGTCTCCCAAGAAGTCTTGGGAGGGCTTTTTGGGCGGGGCTTTTTCTGCCATTGCCATAGCCTTTATCATTTCTCAGTATTTTACCGTTCTAGAGGATTGGAAGTGGCTGGTCATTGCAGGCATCATTATCATCGCGGGTACGTATGGAGATTTGGTCGAGTCCTTGTTTAAGCGTTCGATTGAGATCAAAGACTCCGGAAATGGGCTTCCCGGTCATGGAGGTTTTATGGACCGTTTTGACGGATTGTTACTTTCCGCTCCCTTTATTACCGCCTTTTTGAAAATCTTTTAATTCAAGGGCGGGCAGTTTGAAAAACTGCTTAAGTTTGTATCGCATTTCACTTTATTAAAAAACCCAATATGGCTTACATTGAACCGGCTCCGATCAAGGATAAAGAAAATCCATTGGAGTCAATGATGGAGAGATTCAACATCGCGGCTGAAAAACTCGGCTTGTCTGATGAGGTGTACAACGTACTTAAAAATCCTGCCAAGCAAGTAATCGTTTCCTTACCGATCACCATGGACAACGGCAAAATCCAAGTGTTCGAAGGAATTCGTGTGATTCATTCCAATATTCTGGGACCAGCCAAGGGCGGTATCAGATTTGCTCCGGACGTGCACCTGGATGAAGTAAGAGCACTTGCCGCTTGGATGACTTGGAAGTGCGCAGTAGTGGACATTCCTTACGGAGGGGGTAAAGGAGGTGTGAGATGTAACCCAAGGGAGATGTCCAAAGGCGAAATCGAGCGATTGATGCGTGCCTATACCATGGCGATGATCGACGTCTTCGGCCCGGATAAAGATATTCCTGCACCGGATATGGGTACAGGACCAAGAGAAATGGCTTGGTTGATGGACGAATATTCCAAAGCGCACGGAATGACAGTTCCTGCTGTGGTAACAGGCAAGCCATTGGTATTGGGAGGATCACTTGGAAGAACGGAGGCTACCGGTCGTGGGGTAATGGTTTCGGCATTGGCTGCCATGCAAAAGCTGAAAATCAATCCATTCCAAGCTACCTGTGCTGTTCAGGGTTTCGGAAACGTAGGAAGCTGGGCAGCCAGACTTCTCGAAGAGAGAGGATTGAAAGTAGTGGCGATTTCGGACCATACCGGAGCATTTTACAATGAAAAAGGAATCAACATTGTGGAGGCTATTGCCTATAGGGATTCCAATAACGGAACCCTGGAAGGCTTCACCGGTGGCGATAAAATGGAAAATGCCGGCGATCTCCTGACCTTGGAAGTAGATGTACTCGTGCCTGCTGCGGTGGAAGACGTGATTACAATCGCCAATGCCGATAAAATCAAGGCTAAGCTCATCGTAGAAGGGGCGAATGGACCTACTTCAGCCAAGGCGGATGCGATTTTGAATGAAAAAGGAATTATGGCTGTGCCGGACATTTTGGCCAATGCAGGCGGGGTGACCGTTTCCTACTTTGAGTGGGTTCAAAACCGACTCGGCTACAAGTGGACTGCTGACCGGGTCAACAGACGATCTGACCGCATTATGAAAGATGCTTTCGACCATGTATATGAAGCTTCGGTTAAATACAATGTACCTATGAGAATTGCTGCATACATCGTGGCTATAGACAAAGTGGCAAAGACCTACACCTTCCGTGGAGGTTTCTAAGACAAGTTCAGGCTAAAAATTTTAACTTTGGGCGTGGGGAGAGTTTCTCCACGCCTTTTTATTGATAAAAATATGATGACAATTCATAAAGAAGGAAGAGTGCTTTTGTTCTGGATGATGATCATTCTGGTGGCGCTCAATTATTTGCTTTACTATTATTTGCCGGATGAGAGGCTGTTGATGAACGTGGCTATCATGGTAAGTGTGATACTTTATCTCATCGTGCTTCAGTTTTTTAGAAATCCGGTTTTTAATCCTCCTCAGGAAGATGGGATTGTCTTTGCACCTGCTGACGGAAAAGTGGTCGTGATTGAAGAGGCCGTGGAGGATGAGTATTTGAAAGAAAAGCGAAAGCAGGTTTCCATCTTCATGTCTCCGATCAATGTGCATGTGAATCGCTCTCCCGTCAAAGGCATAGTGGAATACTTCAAATATCATCCCGGAAAATACCTGGTAGCATGGCATCCAAAGTCAAGCACGGAAAATGAGCGTACTTCTATGGTGATCCGCGATACCAAAGGCAACAAAATCATGGTGAGACAGATCGCGGGTGCTTTGGCAAGACGGATCAAATGGTATGTCAAAGAAGGCACTCCGCTTGAGCAAGGGGGTGAGTTTGGGTTTATCAAGTTTGGTTCGCGAGTAGACCTTTATCTCCCTCTTGATGCTGAGATTCTATGCCACATGGATCAAGTGACCAAAGGTGCAAGGACTCCGATTGCGAGATTGAAATAAAAGGTATGTGAATGTATCATTTAGACTAGTCAATCCGTAATGGTTGTAACTTCAACCAAATTTTAATCCCATGAAAAAGATTTTTCCATTAGCGATTGCGGCAGTATTTTCCACGCTTTTCTCCTGCACTGAGAGTGAAAATCCAGCCAGCCCACTAATTGGGACTTGGGAAAAAAGGCAGTTTGTAGATTCCTTAGATCTCTGGTTTGTAGATGTCATGGAATTTAAAAATGACAGCATTTTTGATCTTTCCAGTATCGTCCGAGAGACGGAAACTGGCCCAACTTTAGGTTATCGTTTGGTGACAACTTCTTGGTATAATTTAGATGGGAATACCTTCACCTATTATTATTCTGATGGATTATTTTATTTTGGTCATTTGGATGGAAAAGCTCCACTCTATGTTCCTAAGTCGGAATTAAGGCCAGGGGTAATTGATTTTTTTAGAAAACCGGAAGGTCTCTTGACCTTTTCTTCTGATCGAAGGATCTTTCAATTTCAACCAAACTGCTTTGTTTTTAACGAAGATCGGGATTGCGTACCATTTCCTCTGGAAGAATATATTCGAGTAAATTAATTTAAAAAAGCCTCTTTCGATTAAAAAGAGGCTTTTTTTGATCTATAGACCCACCAAGCTAGAAATGCGGTACTAAGAAAAAATATCAGAGTCGTCCATTCAAAAGTTCTTCTTTCGGTTATTTTCTTTTCCACTTCGGCTTCCTTTTCAGCAAGTGTTCGCTTGAGAATCTGTACTTCCCTCTCGAGCTTCATGGTAATGGATTTGTAATCTTCTTTTTCTTGGGAAATAGTGACTTTTTCAATAGATCCCTGCATCCTCAGCTCATCCATAATCTGATTGTCTTTTACCAGAATGCGCTCCAGCCACTCGTTGGTTTCGATCATGTCTTTTTTGGTTCGATTGCCAAAAATCCCCGTTTTTTTGCTTTCAGAGGACTTCCATTGGGAGTGGAGTTGGTCGCGCTCCTGAATCAGCCGTTGGAGTTTGGCGCTCTCTGTACTGTCGGCTTGGAACACACTTAGCCAAAGGGTAAAAATAAAAGTCAGCATATCTGTTCGATTTATGCTGACTTTTGCAAAATACAAGCCAATTCAGTAAGGAGTGGTCAGTGTTCAGTCACGGTTTTCACCACTGTTTACTGATCACTACCTACTGACCACTGTTTTTCCAGGCTCTTGTCATTTCCTTTTTTCCGGGAGGTCCGGGAAGAGTTTCTACTTCGAGTCCAAGTTCTTTGAGATCTCGCTTCAGCTGGCCCATGGCACAATAGGTGGTGAAAACTCCTCCGGGTCTCATGGCATCCGTCACTTTTTTCAAGACCTCTTTTTTCCAGAGTTCCGGTTGCTTGCTCGGTGCAAAAGCATCAAAAAATACCACGTCAGAAGGGTAAAGCTGTGCTTCCTCCAAGGTAGTCTTGTCTTTTTTCATATTGAAATATTCCGAAACCGGTCCTCCTTCATTCCAGGGGAACTGATGCAAAGCCTCGAAGTATTTATGGTAATGCCAAATGCTGTGGTCGTGTTCGATGTAGTTGAGCTGGGAGTAAATCTCCTTTTCCAATGGAAAAGGCTCAATCGTGTGATAAAGGACAGGGATCTGGTTCTGCTCTGCCCATACTAAGGTCAACCAGGCATTGAGTCCGGTACCAAACCCGACTTCAAAAATCCGTATCGGGTATTTTCTCGGATTTCTCGCCAACCAAGAATCCAACCCATAGATCATAAACACATGGATCGATTCCCGATATGCCCCATGAAAACTATGGTAGGTTTCCTGAAGACCTTCGTGGTAGAGGGAATGTGAACCGTCCTCGGTAGTAATGATTTTTACTGGATGGTTGCTCATACTTTATATATCAATGCAGTGCAATAAGCTGACACACCTTCTTCTCTTCCCACGAATCCCAGCCATTCCGAAGTGGTGGCTTTGATGGAAATAGCCTCTTCAGCTACATTCATTACTTCGGCCAGGCAGGATTTCATGGCGGGGATGTGGGGATTGAGTTTGGGGACCTGAAGGCAGACGGTGGAATCAAGGTTCCCCACTTCATAGCCTCCCTCCCGGATCATTTTCATGACTTCCTTTAAGAGAATCTTGCTGTCAATTCCTTTGTATTTGGGGTCTTTGTCCGAAAAGTGATAGCCGATATTTCGCATATTGGCGGCACCGAGCAGTGCATCGCAGATCACATGGATAAGAACATCGGCATCGGAATGCCCAACGGCTCCCTTGGAGTGTTCTACTTTGATGCCTCCCAGCCAAAAGTCATAGCCTTCTTTCAGCTGATGCACATCGTATCCAAAACCTATTCTAAATGGGGTCATGCGTGGTTGGATTGGTAATAAAGTACAGAAGATTGATCTTCTTTTAAGAGTCGATTTGCCCAGGATTTAATCTGGTCCGGGCTGAGTTGTGATTTTTGGTCAAACTCCTGCCAATATAAAGCAGGATCACCCAAATGGGCAAAGTAGGCCAGGTTCATGGCACGATTGAGAAGCTGCACCGATTCGTAGGTTTTCATGGCCTCTCCCTGATTTTTGATTTTTTGTAGGGCTTGCTCGGAAATCTCCATCTTCAAGAAGTCATCAATTACCTCATCCAAAGCTTTTTCAGCTTCTTGGGCTGATACACCCTGTTCCATTTTTCCCGAAAATACCAGCAAACCAGGGTCAACAGAGCCGGTAATATAAGCGCCGACAGACGCAAATATCTTTCCATTTTTGACCAGGCGCTGTTCGAGGATGGAAGACTTTCCAAATCCAAGCAAATCACTGATCAAATCCGCCTCCAAATATCCTAGCTCACCTTTTCCGGGCATTTTGTAGGTTTTATACAGTGCGTCTGTGGGCACTTTGGCCTGGACCTTTTTAAGTCGTTTTCCCTCTTGAGGGAGTTCTCTTGGAATCAGATGGGCACGCTCTTTTTGTGCAGGTATTGGTTCAAACCATCTTTTTGACAAAGCCTCTATCTGAGAGCGGGTCACATCACCGGCCACAACCAGAATTGCATTGCCAGGGTGATAGTGCTTTTTGTAAAAATCCCATACATCCTCACGGGTATATCCTTCGATATCTCCGAGATCTTTTCCTATGGTCGGCCATTGATAAGGGTGAATTTCAAAGGCTATTTCTCTCAGCTGGTGCCATACATCACCGTAAGGCTGATTGAGGTAGCGCTGCTTAAACTCCTCCATGACGACCTTGCGTTGAGTTTCGATGGTTTTTTCGCTCAGTGTCAGTTGCAGCATCCGGTCCGACTCCAGCCAGAAGGCCGTTTCGATGTTGGATGCGGGCAGTGTCATGTAATAATTAGTGATATCCGGGCTGGTAAAGGCGTTGCAGGAACCGCCTACTCGCTCAAGTTCCCTGTCAAATACTGGTACATTGGCGGAGCTTCCAAACATCAAGTGCTCAAAGAAGTGAGCCAAGCCTGTCTTGCCTTTTTCCTCAAACCGTGATCCCACCTTATATAATAGGTTGAACACCACAATCTTTGAGCTGTGGTCTTCATGGACAATTACTTCCATGCCGTTGTCAAGAAAAAACCGGTGATAGTCGAGCATAGCTTTGTTTTCTTAGGAAGTTCAAATGGCAGGGATTTGTTTAGGGTCCAAGATCCCAAACTCTGATATTTCTTTTGGAATTGGTCTGCCTGCCATTGATGTAAGAAGTCCTGATTTTTACAAAAAAAACCGAACTTTGGTTCAGATCGCTAAGTTAGAGTTCCCAAACAGACTTCTCACCCATCCCAATGAAAAAACACTGCGTAGATCTGAGCAAAACAGGCCAGTTTTCCTCCTTTTTTTTAGACTATATACAAGGTAAGGAAGAGTTAAAACCATTTTACTCCCATTTGCCAAAGGTGGAGAGCTTTCGGGAAGCGATCGATGCCAAAGGGTTTTCAGCAGAGAAAAGGCAGGTTTTACATCGTGCCTTGCAGCAGCAATATGAAGGAATTGTAGTTGGAGAGGAAGTGGAGATGAATATTGAGGCACTTAAGGATGAGAAGACCTTCACGGTGACCACCGGTCATCAGCTCAACTTGTTTACCGGCCCCCTCTACTTTATCTATAAAATCGTCTCCACCATCAATCTTGCAAAAAAGCTTCAGGTGTCTTATCCTGAATATAGGTTTGTCCCTGTCTATTGGATGGCGACGGAAGATCACGACTTTGAAGAAATCAATTACTTCAAGTTGGATGGTAAGAAGTATCAGTGGCAGTGTAATCAAACAGGCGCAGTAGGGGATTTTGAATTGGACGCATCTTTTAAAGAATTTCTAAAGTCGGTAAGCTTTGCTCCGTCATTTTTCAAAGAGGCCTACTCTTCTAGCAAAACCTTGGCAGAAGCGGTGAGAAAATATGTAAATCACTTTTTTGGTTCCTATGGGTTGGTGGTAGTGGATGGAAATGGTGCCTCTTTGAAAAGTTTGTTAAAGGAGGTGATTCTATCTGATTTATTTGAGCACCTCCCCTATAAAAAAGCCCAGGAGGCTACCCAGAAGTTAGAAAGTTTTGGCTACAAAAGCCAGATCTTTCCTCGAGAAATCAATTTGTTCTACTTAGACCGAGGAGTCAGGGAGCGGATTGAGCGTACCGCCCAAGGTTTCCAGGTAGTGAATACGGAGCTAAGCTTCACCGAAGAGGAGATGAGGAAATTGGTGGATGCTAAACCGGAGAGATTCAGTCCCAATGTGGTTCTTCGACCTTTATATCAGGAAATAATACTTCCCAATCTTGCCTACTTGGGCGGTCCGGCAGAGGTGGTCTATTGGCTTCAGCTTAAGGGGGTGTTTGACCAGTTTGAAACTCCCTTTCCGGTATTGATGCCCAGAAACTTCGCATTGCTTTTGGATGGTCCGGTTTTGAAAAAAATTGCCCAGTTAGGGTGGACCCGAGAGGATTTGTTTAGAGACTTTGAAAAGTGGAAAAGGGAGTTTGTTCAAAAGGAATCCAAATTTGATTTCACTTTGGAAGACGAACGAAATATTATCAATGACTTATTTGACAGAAAAGCAAAAGATGCATCATCTTTGGATCCGAGTTTGGCCAATGCTTTTGAGGCGGGGAAAGTCCGCAGTTTGAAAGTGCTGGACCAGATGGGGACAAAATTGAGAAAAGCGGAGGAGCGAAGATTACAGATTGAGCTTAATAGAGCCCAATCAGTTATGGAATATGCTGCTCCAGGGGGAAGTCCTCAGGAAAGGGTGGTCAATATGATGCAGTTTTATCTGTCCCACCCTGACTTGTTGGAAGAGCTGTTGGGCTGTTTTGATCCGTTCGATTATCAAATGATGGTGCTTGAAATTGCATGAAAACCAAACAGGAACTCCGCTCAGCTTATAGGCAGTTGAGAAAAAAACTTAACCCAGAGCAGGTCAAAGAAAAGTCAATCGCTATCCGTAGTCAGTTTGAAGGATGGCTTTCGGAAAGAGAACCCCTCACTCACTTCCATCTGTTTTTTCCAATTGATCGTTTCAATGAGGTTAATACTTTTTACATCATGGAGCTGTTGGAGCAAAAAGACAAAGTGATCTATACTTCTCAGGTAAGCAAAGATTCTTTGGATATGGATACTCTCAAGCTGCCAAAGGATGCTGCCTTTTTTCTGGATGAGTGGGGAATTCCTGTGCCACAGGAATCCATAATGGTATCTCCAAGCAAAATCCAGGTGATTTTTGTTCCTCTATTGGCGTATGACCGTCAAGGAAATCGAGTTGGATTTGGCAAAGGATATTATGATCATTTTCTGGCTAAGCTTGGACCGGACGTAATCAAAATTGGCTTAAGCTTCTTTGAGCCCGAAGAGAAGGTGAATGCAGAAGCTCATGATGTTGCGCTTGATTTTTGTATAACTCCCAAAAAAGTTCTTACTTTTTGAGATCAATTACCTGAATCTCATCTATGAAGAATTGGATCAAGTTGGCGGGATTTTTTATTGGCTTTTTGTTTTTAAACGAGGCCAAGGCCCAATTTCAAATGCGAGAGTACAACACTATGGTGGGATTTCGTGCAGGGACGTCGATTGGGGGATCGGTAAAAAGGTTTGTGACGGATCACTCTGCGGTAGAACTGATGGTTTTCAATCGATGGAAGGGTTGGAGTGGTACTTTGTTGTATGAGCATCACATGGAGATCCGTGAATTCCGAGGAATGGAATGGTACCTTGGAGGAGGAGGACATTATGGGATTTGGAGAGAACCTCAGGCCGAACCCCCTTGGGTTTATAAAGGAACCGAGGATTACAAGGTTTATGGAGTAGATTTTATTGTAGGTTTAGAATATAATTTTTACAACACAAATGTTTATTTAAGTTTAGATTGGAAGCCGGCTTATAATTTTGTGGACTTCACAAAGCTCTGGTGGGATGAGGCATCCTTTACATTAAGATATTCCTTCTAATTTTGAAAAACCGGTTAAAAAATCAACCGGTTTTTTGATTTTTTGCAAAAAATGGACTGAATTCGTGTCAAAATGAAAGGGAATATTTTGATTTTTTAAATTTTCTGATTTCAGATTCTAGAAAAATCAAATTCTATAAAATTTTATAATGTAAAATCGGAAAAAGCTTAGAAATTATATCAAAAATGGCAAAAAAATCCCCTTTTGAAGGCTATTTCAATATTTTTTTCAGAATATAAATTTTTTTGATCTTTTGATTTTTGCCCTTTTTTCAAAATATTGTTTTGATAAAGTTAAAAAATGCACGTCATTGAGTTAATATTTGTTAATAAAGTCGGTTTGTGCCAAATAATAAGCTTTTGGAGCCATTGAAACGATTTTTTTACCGCTTTTGAAATTACTGGCAAATAAATTTTCTTTACGAATCAACTAAACTAAATACCTTATGAGAAAAGCTTTACTCTTTGTTGTTGCGCTTTTCACCATGGCCCTCAGTTATGAGGTGTCGGCGCAGCAACGGGTAATTACCGGCAAGGTAATTTCCGAGGAAGACGGTCTAGGGTTGCCAGGTGCAACGGTTCTCGTGAAAGGTACGACAGTGGGTACTACCACCGATTTGGATGGTAATTACTCCATTAGCGTACCGGCGGGATCCGATGTGCTGATTTTCTCTTTTGTGGGTCTGAAGACCATAGAAGAGGCAATCGGTAACCGGTCCGTAGTCAATGTCACCCTGACAACTGACGCTTCACAACTATCCGAAGTGGTAGTAACAGCGATCGGTATCGAAAGGGAGAAAAAAGCACTGGGTTACGCAGTAACTTCAGTGGACAACTCACAGCTGGAAAACCGTCCGGAAACTGACGTTGCTCGCGTATTGCAGGGCAAGGTTCCAGGTGTGAACATTACTTCAACCAACGGTATGTCTGGTTCCGGTACCAACATGGTTATCAGAGGTTATTCCTCGGCTACCGGTTCTAACCAGCCGCTGTTCGTTGTGGATGGTGTGCCTTTCAACACCTCTACTAACAGCCAAAACGACTTTACTGCCGGTGGTGCTACTACTTCTTCCCGTTTCTTGGATATCGATCCAAACAACATCGAGAGTATGTCCGTGTTGAAGGGTCTTTCTGCAACCGTACTTTACGGTGACCAAGGTAGAAACGGGGTAATCTTGATCACCACCAAGTCCGGTGCATCCAAGAGAAAAGCAGCTGAAGTAACCATCAACCAGTCAGTCTTTACCAATGAGGCAGCATCATTGCCGACGTATGGTCAGATCTATGGTAATGGTTTCCAGCAGGCTCCTGGATTCTTCTTCTCTAACTTCGGTCCGAGAATGGATCAGGGATTGACCATTGCACACCCGTATGCAACCTCTTCTGTTGCTTCCATCCGAAATTCATTCCCTCAGTTTTGGGTGAATGGTATTGTAGGTGGTACTCCAGTTCAGTATGAATACAAAGCTTACAAAGATCCTTCTGAAATATTCTTCAGAACAGGTTTGATTTCCAATACCTCCGTACAAGTGTCGGGAGGTTCAGACCGTACCGGATTTAATGCAAGCTTTGGATATACCGACGAAGAAGGCTTTGTGCCAGGTAACGAGCTTCAGAAGTACAACTTCGGATTGGGTATGAATTCAGCCATCACCGATAAGTTGTCTGTCAACTCGTCCTTTACCTTCGCTATCACCAACTTGCAGTCTCCTCCTGCCAACGCTTCCTATGGATCTGGTAGTGCTATCCCTTCTGTTTTTGGTCACGTACTGTTTACCCCACGATCCATCGATTTGGAAAATCTTCCATTTGAAAATCCCGTAGACAGAAGCTCAGTGTATTTCAGAGGTGGTAACGATATTACTAACCCTAACTGGTTGGTGAGATATTACAAGAATACATCTGATGTAAATCGTTTCTTCAACTCAACTTCGTTGAATTACGACTTCAACGATAACTTCTCCATGACCTACCGTTTAGGTTTGGATACTTATTCAGAGATTCAGGAAGTGATGTACAACAGAGGTGGTGCTACATCTGATTTGGCTACGAGAAATGGTTATTACAGAACAGTAAACATCAACAACACCATCTGGAATCAGGATTTGATCTTGAACTGGAAGAAGGATTTCTCTGAAAAAATCGGAATGAGTGCCCTGTTGGGAGCTAACTCCAGATATGACTCTTACGAGCAGTCAGGTATTGCTTCTCAAGGTCAGTTGGCTTTTGGATTGTTCAGACATTCTAACTTTAGAACTTCGGCAAGTTCCGACGCCTATTCTGGTGCTTCTCTTAACTACATTCAGGAAGAAAGAAGATATGGGGTATACACCAACATCACCTTGGATTATTCCGATTACTTGTTCTTGAACCTTTCGGCACGTAATGACTGGACTTCTACCGTAGAACAGGAAAACAGAAGCATCCTTTACCCAGGTGGTTCAGTTTCCTTCATTCCTACCACAGCATTTGATTGGAGGTCATCTACCTTGAATGACTTGAAAATTAGATTGGGTTATGGTACTTCAGCAGGTTATCCTCAGCCTTATAGAACCCGAAATGTATTGGTACAAAATGCACGTGCATTCGACCGAGATGGTACTGTGACTACGACTCACTCTGTATCTAACGTGTTGGGAAATCCAAACTTGAAGCCTGAGCTTCATGGCGAATTGGAGTTTGGTTTGGAAGGCGTAATGTTCAATAACAAATTGAGATTTGATCTCTCTTTGTATGAGAAAAACACCAGAGACCTGATCACTCAAGCTCCTATTGACCCATCAACAGGTTTTACTTCTACGGCTATCAACATCGGTAAGATCAGAACCCGTGGTGCTGAATTCCAGGCAACTGTAACTCCAGTATCAACTGCTTCCGGTTTTGAGTGGAATTCCACTTTGAACTGGGGTAAGTACAGAACTGAGGTGATTGAGTTGGGAGGCGGACTTGAAGAAGTAGTGGTTGCCGGCTTTACCGATCTAGGTAACTTTGCTATTCCTGGTCAGCCATTTAACGTGATCAAAGGTATTGGATTTGACCGTGCTCCTGATGGACAACCCATCATCCTTTCCAATGGTGTTCACAAGCCTACCAATGAACCCGTAGTTCTTGGTGATCCTAACCCTGCTTGGACTGGTTCTTGGATAAACAGCTTCACTTACAAAGGATTTACTCTCAGTGCTATGTTGGAATACAGACACAAGGGTGTAGTATTCTCCAACACGGTAACAGCTACTTTGGCCCGTGGTGTGACCAAAGACCCAGTAGCTGATAGAGAACTGACCTTTATCATGCCAGGTGTAAGACAAGATGGTACGAATGCCGATGGTACTCCAAGATATATTCCTAACGATTATCAAATCACTGCATCAGATTACTTCTTCTCTGGATATCAGGGTGCAACCGATGAGCCTAACGTATTCGATGGTTCCATGGTACGTTTGAGAGAAGTATCCTTGTCGTATGCCTTGCCAAATTCACTGATGTCTAAGACTCCTTTCAAGAGAGCTTCTTTGGCAATCAGCGGTACCAACTTGTGGTTCTTGGCTCTTAACTTCCCTCCAAACATGAACTTCGATGTTGACGTGTTGGGTACTGGGGTAGGAAACGGTCTAGGATTTGATTTCGTAACAGGACCTAGCTCTAAGAGATTGGGTGGAACGTTGACTCTTGCCTTCTAACCCCAAACAGAAATGACAATGAAAAAATTTATATATGGCTTGACGATGGCTGCCGGAATGGTATTAGCTACGTCTTGTGCTGATAAATTGGATGAACTGTTGGAAAACCCAAATGCAGTTAACGCGCAGACTGCATCTCCGGATTTCCTCTTAAACAGAATCCAATTGGATTACAAGGATTTGTGGTTCGGTGTTGCGGACCGTGGTGCGAGATTGACGCGTATTATCAACCAAGGTTCTGCCTTGTATGAAGCTGCCTATACTCCAGTTTCCACAAACGGTACTTGGTCAAATGCTTACGCTAATATCTTGGCTGATATTGACTTCCTTTTGCCTTTGGCTGAAAGTTCTAACTTCCAAAGACATATGGGAATTGCCAAGACTATTAAGGCGATGGTTTTGATGGACTTGGTAGACACTTATGGTGATGTGCCCTACTCTGAAGCCATTGATGCTGCCAACTTTAATCCTAAAGTGGATAATGGTCAGGCAGTATATGCTGCGGCATTAGCTCTTCTTGATGAAGCTGCAGCTCATTTCTCTGCTACTACTACCGCGGGTGCTCCTAATGATTACTATTATGGTGGTAACTACGGTCGTTGGGGAAGATTGGTGAATACCTTAAAGCTGAAGTATTATCTGAACACCAAGCTGGTTGATGCAGCTGCTTCTCGAACAGCCATCAATGCCTTGGTTTCTGGTAATGCTCTTTTGGGAACTGGCGATGATTTCGTGTTCAGATTTGGTACTACCAATGCTGACCCGGATTCCAGACATCCCAAGTTTGCAGGTCAGTACACCAACGGTGGTGGTGACTATCAGTCCACTGATTTCATGCATCATTTGACTGTAGAAAAAGGTTTTGACGATCCTCGTACTAAATACTACATCTATCGTCAGGTTTTGACCAATACGACCAGTGTTGACGAGCAGGAGTGTATATCTCAGATTGCTCCTCCTCACTATTTGGTAGGTAACTACCCTTATTGTAACCCTGCCGGTAACAGAGGTTTTTGGGGTAGAGATCACTTGGATCCAGACGGTATTCCACCAGATGGTTTGAAAAGAACTGCTTATGGTACTTTCCCATCCGGTGGACGTTTTGATAACAACTCCGGTCTCCCAGTGAATAACATCAACTTGGGTATGAGAGGTGCAGGTATTCACCCAATTATGTTGGCGGCTTATGTGGACTTTATGTTGGCTGAAGCAGTGTTGACGCTGGGTGTCACTGGTGATGCTAAGGCGTTGCTTCTTTCCGGTATCCGTAAGCATATGAACTATGTCAGAGCATTCGCTGTGGCAGGTGCTGAAGGAGCTACCATTACTACCTTTGAACCTAATACCGTATTTGAGCGAAACAGAGATAATTACATTGCATTCGTTGGTAATCAATATGACGCTCAAGTGAATAATGATACAAGAATGAATGTGGTTGGTAGGGAATATTGGTTGTCCTTGTTCGGGAACGGTATGGAAGCATACAACCTGTACAGAAGAACTGGTAAGCCTGTCAGACTTCAGCCTGCTTTGGAAGAAAATCCAGGTCCGTTTGTTAGATCATTCTTGTATCCAAACAACTACATCGTGACTAACACCAATGCGGTTCAGAAACAAAATCTTGCGGTACAAGTGTTCTGGGATAAAAATCCTGCTTCACCTTGGATTTATTAACCAATTAATTTAGAAAAAATGAAAATGCTAAGATATAGTTTCGGCTTGTTGGCGAGTGCGCTCATCTTTCTAAGCTCTTGTAGGGATTTTGTGGAACCTAACGTTCCATACAAGGATTTCGACACAGGTGCTTATTTGAGAACCATAGCACGTACGAGCACCTCGTTCAACTTCTTCAATTTGGCGAACTCTAAGTTTGCTCTGACTCTTGAGGCGGTTGACATTGAAGACGGTAAAACTGTGCAGACAGTGGAAATCCGTGTGCGTCACAGAAGGTTGATCCCAGGAGTCGGTTTGCGTTATACTCCACAGAATGATGTGTTGGTGAAGACCCTTCAGGCCTCTGATTTCAAGCCTAACTCGGATTCGCGATTCTTGAGAACTTCCTTTGAAGTTACAGCTGCTGAAGCAATTGCAGCGGTTGGGTTGACTCAAGCGCAAATCCAAGGGGGCGATGTGTTTGAATTTAGGCTGGTATTGAATGATAAGTTTGGAAGAACCTTCTCTTCCAACAATGTGACTACTAACGTAGCAGGTGCGCCATTCTACGCTTCACCATTCCAGTATCCAGTTTCTGTGGTATGTCCTTCTGATTTGGCAGGCACCTATCAGTTTGATGCTTTGGAAACCTTCTGTGGTAAAACTTTCTCCGGTAGTACTACTTGGACGGCAGTTGCGGCTTCTCCAGGTTCTTACACTGTATCTGACGGTACCTTTGGTGCTTGGCAGGCTTGCTATCCAGACACATGGGGTAGTGGCAATGTGAGAATCAATGACGCATGTAACAGATTGACCATGTCGGGAACTGACAAATACGGTGATAGTTATTCAATGACCGTGAAGAGTTCAACTCCTCAGGTACTGACTTTCGAGTGGGTAAATACCTATGGTGAATTTGGTACAGTGGCTGTTAAATCCAACGCGGGTAAGCCTTGGCCTAATTTGAGATAGTATCCGGAAGGATAATAATCATAAGTTTAAAGCAACGCCATTAGGCGTTGCTTTTTTCTTTTATATTGATTTTAAGCAGATATTTGTAAAAGCAAATAAGCGGTTTTTTATTAAGGGAATAACCTGTTAGCTTTGCTTTGCTTTCAAAAACTAACCATGGATAAATTCTCTTACATTGCTAACGCTCATGTGTCTTACATCGATGAGCTTTACGCATCTTACAAAAACGACCCTGCCTCAATAGACCCAAGCTGGAAAGAGTTTTTTGACGGTTTTGACTTTGCTTTGGCAAATTATGGTCAGGAAGAAAATGGGGCTGCTCCCGTTAAAGTTTCTTCACAAGCTGCGCCTAGTGGATCCTTAGCTACCCCAGGCACCATCATGGATATGGAGCAATTGCCTAAGGAGATAAAGGTTCGCGCCTTGATACATGCTCATCGTTCTAGAGCTCACCTCAGATCCAAAACCAACCCTGTTAGAGAAAGAAGAGATCGTAAAGCCTTGATCGATCCTGAAAATTTCGGATTGGGCCAGGATGATATGAATACGGTTTTTCAAGCCGGTAATGAGATTGGTATTGGCAATGCGAAGCTATCCGACATCCTTGCTGCCCTAAAGACCATCTATGAAGGCCCTATGGGCTTTGAGTATCTCTATATTAGGGATCCTGAAATGCTGGATTGGTTTAAGACCAAAGTTGAGAAAGAGGCGCTTGCTTTTAACCCATCCACTGAAGAAAAGAAAAGAATTCTTTTTAAGCTAAACCAAGCGGTAGTTTTTGAAAACTTTTTGCATACCAAATACCTTGGTCAAAAACGGTTCTCACTGGAAGGGGGAGAAAGTACGATCCCATTCCTGGATGCGGTAATCAATACGGCAGCGCTGAATGGAGTGGAAGAAGTGATGATCGGTATGGCTCACCGGGGCCGTCTAAATGTCTTGGCAAACATCATGGGGAAAACCTATGAGCAAATCTTCTCTGAATTTGAAGGTACAGCTAAGCCAGATTTGACCATGGGTGATGGTGACGTGAAGTACCACATGGGATATTCCTCTGATATCGTCACTCCTGACAATAATAAGGTTCACCTCAAACTTGCTCCTAACCCTTCTCACCTAGAGGCAGTGAATCCTGTGGTAGAAGGATTTGTAAGAGCGAAAATTGATCATGAGCATAAAGGTGATGCCAAGAAGGCCCTTCCTATTCTTATCCATGGCGACGCGGCTGTGGCAGGTCAGGGGATTGTGTATGAAGTGACCCAAATGGCAGGGCTGAAAGGATATAACACCGGAGGTACTATCCATTTTGTGATCAACAATCAAGTAGGCTTCACCACTGATTTTGACGATGCCCGTACATCTATTTACTGTACAGATGTTGCTAAAATCATCGATGCCCCAGTTATTCACGTCAATGGTGACAATGCGGAGGCGGTCGTATTTGCAGCTAAGCTAGCGGCAGAGTTCCGTCAGAAATTCAGCAAGGACATCTTTGTGGACATGGTGTGCTACAGAAGACACGGTCACAATGAATCTGACGAACCAAAGTTCACTCAACCCGAGCTCTATAACATCATTTCCAAGCATCCTAACCCAAGAGAAATCTACGTAAAGCGCCTGACAGAGCGTGGTGATTTTGATGCGAAAATCGCTGCACAGATGGATGAGGAGTTTAGGCAATTGCTTCAGGATCGTCTCAATATGGTCAAAGAAAAGCCACTTCCTTATCAGGCTACCAAGTTTGAAAGGGAATGGGGAAGCTTGAGAAGGTCTAAGCCTGAAGATTTTGAACAGTCTCCTGAGACATTTATATCACAGGATCAGATCGAAAAAGTCGCAGAGGCAATCACTTTTATTCCAAAAGGGTTCAAGCCTATCAAGCAGATCGAGGCTCAGATGAAGCAAAGAAAAGAGATGTTCTTTGAGACCAAAGAGCTGAACTGGGCTTCTGCGGAGTTGCTTGCTTATGGGTCTTTACTTTTGGAAGGTAAGACAGTCCGAATTACCGGTCAGGACGTGCAAAGAGGAACTTTCTCTCACAGACACGCTGTGATCCATGATGCAAACACCAATCAGCCTTTCAATTCTCTCCGTGAGATGAAAGACCGAAAGGGCCAATTCCATATCTACAACTCCCTGCTTTCTGAGTATGCTGTGTTGGGTTTTGAATATGGGTACGCCATGGCCAATCCTAACTCGTTGACCATTTGGGAAGGTCAGTTCGGCGACTTTGCCAATGGTGCGCAAACCATGATTGATCAGTTTATTTCCTCCGGAGAATCCAAGTGGCAGAAAATGAACGGCATCGTGATGCTGTTACCTCATGGCTACGAAGGTCAAGGACCGGAGCACTCCAACGCCCGTCCGGAGCGTTTCCTTCAGCTATCAGCCGAATACAATATGGTGGTGGCAAATATCACCGAGCCTTCCAACTTCTTCCATCTTTTGAGAAGACAATTGACTTGGGAATTCAGAAAGCCATGTGTGGTCATGTCTCCAAAATCACTCTTGAGACATCCTAAAGTGGTTTCTCCGATATCCGAGTTTACTTCAGGAAGATTCAGAGAGGTTTTACCGGATACTACGGTAGATGCAAAAGAGGTAAAGAGAGTCATCTTATGTACCGGTAAAGTGTACTATGATCTCGAGGAAGTGAGAGAAAGAGAGAAGATTAAAAATGTGGCGATTATCCGTGTTGAACAACTTCACCCACTTCCAAAAAATCAGATTTTGGAGGCTCTCAAACAGTACAAAGGTGCTGAAGTCGTGTGGGTACAGGAAGAACCGGAGAATATGGGTTATTGGAATTATCTGTTGAGACTGTTATACAAGGATCTTTCTATGAGTGTTATCGCAAGAAAACCTAGTGCTTCTCCAGCCACCGGATACAATAAAGTACACGTAGAAGAACAAAAAACTATTGTTTCTCAGGCGTTGAAACTTTAATCTTATATTGCTCCGGGTGAATACTCGGAGTAGTTTTTGAAAAATTCAGTATCAAAACATCCTTCCAAAATAACCCGAAGGGAAAAAATAGATAACCATGAGCAAAGAAATGAGAGTACCTACAGTAGGAGAGTCTATCTCTGAAGTGACTGTAGGACAATGGTTTAAAAAAGACGGAGATCTCGTTCAGCTGGATGAAGTACTCTGCGAATTGGAATCCGATAAAGCGACATTCGAATTTCCTGCCGAGGCAAGCGGAATATTGAGAATTAAGGCGCAAGCAGGCGATACCGTCGAAATCGGTGGCCTGATCTGTGTGATCGAAGAATCTGCAGAAGCTCCTGCCCCATCTGCCAAGCCCAACGCACAAGCATCTCAGCCAGCAGCTACTGGAGGGGTAAAAGAAATGATAGTCCCTACTGTTGGTGAATCGATCACAGAAGTGACCTTGGCCAATTGGATCAAAAAGGATGGTGACTTTGTAACGCTTGATGAAATCATCGCAGAAGTGGATTCAGACAAGGCTACTTTTGAACTTCCGGCAGAAGCAACCGGCATCCTTAGGCATGTGGCCAAGGAAGGCGATGTGTTGGAGATTGGCGGACTGATATGCAGAATTGAAGTCACGGAGGGTGGGGCTACACAAGCACCAGTTTCTGCACCGGCTGCAGTAGCATCTGCGCCATCTAGCGCTTCAACCTATGCATCAGGACATGCTTCTCCTGCTGCCTCCAAAATTTTAGCCGAAAAAGGAATTCAACCTGGCGCTGTTTCAGGAACCGGAAAAGACGGTAGAATCACAAAAGAAGACGCTATGAGTGCTCAAAAGCCAGCCCCGGCACCTGCTCCTGCTCCAGTTGCTGCAAAGCCTGCTGAAGCTGCTCCTGCTCCAAGTATTCCAGGGTCGAGAAACGTTAGAAGAGAGAAAATGTCTTCTTTGAGAAAAACGGTTTCCCGACGATTGGTAGCTGTGAAAAATGAAACAGCCATGCTCACCACCTTCAATGAAGTGAACATGAAGCCAATCATGGATTTGAGAGCCAAATTCAAAGACCAATTTAAAGAGAAGCATGGAGTGGGATTGGGCTTTATGTCCTTCTTTACTAAGGCGGTTTGTGTAGCCTTGAAAGAATGGCCTGCTGTCAATGCCATGATCGATGGAAACGAAATCGTATTTCATGATTTCTGCGATATTTCAGTAGCTGTATCTGCTCCAAAAGGTTTGGTTGTTCCTGTGATCCGAAATGCCGAATCCATGTCATTTGATCAAATCGAAAAGGAAATCGTAAGACTGGCTGGCAAGGCAAGAGACAACAAGCTTTCGATCGAAGAGATGACTGGAGGTACATTTACCATCACCAATGGCGGGGTTTTTGGATCCATGATGTCCACTCCGATCATCAATGCTCCTCAGTCTGCTATCCTTGGAATGCATAACATCGTAGAGCGTCCAATTGCGGAGAATGGTCAGGTAGTCATCCGTCCGATGATGTACATTGCGCTTTCTTATGACCATAGAATCATCGATGGAAGAGAATCCGTGAGCTTCTTGGTCCGTGTAAAGCAGCTGCTTGAGGATCCAACACGTCTGTTGTTTGGCGTATAAATAAGTTCGATTTAAGAATTACGATTTACGAGGGGCTGGGTAGAACCGGTCCCTTTTTTAACAAATTTGGCCCAAGTCTTTTGTCTTGCGTCTAGCTTCTAAAATCTAAAAACATGTACGACGTCATAGTAATCGGTTCTGGTCCAGGTGGGTATGTGGCAGCTATCCGCGCTGCTCAACTCGGGATGAAAACCGCGATCATTGAAAAATATTCAACCCTTGGGGGAACTTGTCTCAATGTGGGCTGTATCCCTTCAAAGGCTCTTTTGGATTCTTCTGAGCACTATCACAATGCTGCTCACACTTTCAAAACCCACGGGATCAATTTGAGCGATTTGAAAGTGGATTTACCACAAATGATTGCCCGAAAAGATGATGTAGTGAAGCAAAACGTGGACGGAATTCAGTTTTTGATGAAAAAGAACAAAATCGATGTGCACCATGGATTGGGTTCTTTTGTGGATGCCCATACGGTGAAAGTGACCAAGGAAGACGGCTCTACCACAGATATTCAAGGTAAAAACATCATCATCGCTACAGGTTCCAAGCCGGCTTCTTTGCCGTTTATCAAACTGGATAAGCAGAGAGTAATTACCTCTACCGAAGCCCTGAAAATGAAAGAAATTCCAAAACACCTCATCGTTATTGGCGGCGGTGTAATCGGAATGGAGTTGGGATCGGTTTATGGTCGATTAGGAGCTAAAGTTTCAGTGGTGGAATTTATGGATTCCATCATCCCGACCATGGACAAGACTATGGGCAAAGAGCTTCAGAAATCCTTGAAGAAGCTGGGTTTTGAGTTTTACCTCAAGCACAAGGTTACCGCAGTAGAAAATCTTGGAGAAGAAGTAGTTGTAAAAGCAGACAATGGAAAAGGTGAAGTAGTAGAAATTAAAGGTGACTATGTCTTGGTTTCTATTGGCCGTAAGCCATATACAGATGGCCTTAATGCAGAAGCTGCTGGCGTGAAGATCACAGAGAGAGGTCAGATCGAAGTCAATGACCATCTGCAAACATCTGTTTCTCATATCTATGCAATTGGTGACGTGGTCAAAGGTGCCATGTTGGCTCACAAAGCAGAGGAAGAAGGAGTTTTCGTGGCTGAAACTATTGCAGGACAAAAACCACATATCAATTACCTGCTCATTCCTGGAGTGGTTTACACTTGGCCCGAAGTCGCTGCAGTAGGTTATACCGAAGAGCAACTGAAGGAGCAAGGCAGAAAATATAAAGCTGGTAAATTTCCATTCTTGGCTTCCGGCCGTGCTCGTGCATCCATGGATACCGATGGGTTGGTGAAAGTATTGGCTGATGCGGAGACGGATGAAATTCTTGGAGTTCACATGATCGGTCCTCGTACCGCTGACATGATTGCTGAAGCAGTAGTGGCTATGGAATTCCGAGCTTCTGCTGAAGATATCGCGAGAATGTCCCATGCCCACCCAACCTATACGGAGGCGTTTAAGGAAGCCTGCCTGGCAGCTACCGATAATCGTGCCCTGCACGTTTAATCAAATCTTTTGGATAAAAATCAGAAAGCCATTCTCACCGAGAGAATGGCTTTTCTTTTTCTTTGAAAAATAGCTTAATTCCCTTATGAAGTTAAAAATTGCCATCTTGGGTGCCGGAAATGTAGCTTGGCACCTAGCCCCAGCCTTGGAAGACGCGGGGCATGAGATCACGGAAGTTTATTCCAGAGATATACAAAAGGCCATGGAAATAACAGAAAGGGTCTATGCGGCAGAACCAAAAGACGACTTGGACTTTTCTGAAAGTAAAGCCCAGGTTTTTATTTTGGCAGTCAAAGATTCGGCAATTTCTGAGTTGGCGGATCAGGTGATTTTGCCGGAGGAGAGTATTTTGGTACACACCTCAGGAGCAATGCCATTGGATATTTTAGGGTATAGCTCTGCCAGTTATACAGGAATTCTTTATCCGCTTCAATCTTTTACTAAAGGCAAAAAAATGGATATGGATGAGGTGCCTTTTCTGGTGGAGGCAGAGGATGAAGAAACCTTTCAAAAGCTAAAGAAACTCGCCAAAAGCATTTCTCCGCTGGTTTATCAGGTTCGTTCCAAGGATCGAAAGGCCGTTCATGTAGCGGCTGTGTTTGCCAGTAACTTCACCAATCACATGATCCGGATTGCTGAGGAAATCATGAAGAGGCAAGGTCTTGATTTCGAAATGCTCAAACCCCTGATTATCGAGACGATCTCCAAGAGTCTTCAAATAGGAGCAAAAAAGGCCCAAACCGGGCCTGCTATTCGTGAGGATTACGAGACTCTTGAGGAGCATCATCGATTTTTGGCATACAATGACCAACTCGCTGAGATCTATCGCCTGATTTCTCAGGATATTATTGACAGTTAATGATCCCAAGAACCGAATTTTCCGGCTTGGTAATCCTGATAAGCTTCGTAAATCTGTTGTTGGGTATTCATCACAAAAGGACCTTGTGCTACCATCGGTTCATTGAAAGGCCTGGCGTGTCCTAGGATTAAGATGGTATTTTCTGAAGCTTCCACTTTGATTTTTTCTCCGGTATTGGTGAATTCTACCAGGTTTCGGAATAGGATTTCCTCTCCGTTTACCTTTAGTTCTCCTCTGACGATATAGAAAAAAATATTCTCTTCGGAAGGGATTTCCTTTTCAAACTTTCCGCCTTTTTTCAAGTGTATCGTGCTCATGGTCAATGGAAAAGATCCTTCAAACGCACCTTTGACGCCATTCCATTCTCCAAAAAGTTGTTGAACTTCAATTTTTCCTCCATCCATTTCAAACGCCGGAATCTCCTCTTTTTGCAATCCTATATAGTTTGGAGTGATCATTTTTTTGGCAGCGGGCAGATTTAACCAAAGTTGCAGAATTTCCAAGTCTCCGCCTTTTCTCTTGAATTCACTGCTAGATACTTCTGCATGGATTAATCCACTGCCTGCAGTCATATACTGTACTCCGCCTGGACCGATTACCGATTCGTGGCCGGAAGAGTCCTTGTGCATAATGTCTCCTTCCAAGATGAAAGTCACCGTTTCCATTCCTCGGTGTGGATGGGGACCAAAGGGAAGGCCTTGATTTCGTTCTGGATAGGTTTGGAAGCCGTGATGGTTGAGGAATATAAACGGATCGATCTGCTGGAGGGATCGGGTGGGCATGGGGCTATAGGTGACCAAATCCGCAATGGGGCGGTATTCGGCTTTATGGATTCGTTTAATTGTTCGCATAACTCAAATTATTTGTATATACATTAAATACAAATTCAGTCAAAAAAGTTTACAGAGAAGTAGTTTTTTACTTCAGTCGTTTATCCAGTTCTAGAATTGTCTGTAGCAGAACATTTGCTCCATTGGCGATATCTTCCTTGGTTGAAAATTCCTCCGGGGCATGGCTGATTCCGTCTTTGCTTGGGATAAAAATCATCCCCATCGGGGCGATTCGAGCCATTTCTTGGGCGTCATGTCCGGCTCCGCTAGGTAGGCTTTTGGTTGAAAGCCCCAGTTTATCCGCTTGATTTTTTATGATTCCTCGGATCATAGGGTCAGCTAAAGCGGGTTTACTGGCTACTTCAATATGTTTTACCTCCAGTTCTGTCCCACTCTTTTCCGCCAGTTCTTTGGCCTTACTTTCTATTTCTTTGTAGATTTTCCAGATTTTTTCTGAAGAAAGATCCCGGATTTCAAGGTTTAGTTTGACTTCGCCAGGAATGACGTTTCCAGCTCCAGGGAAAGCTTGAATTTTCCCTACCGTTCCTACCTGTCTTCCGTCATAGGAATTTACAATTCGATTGACCTCCAAGACCAATTCCGCAGCGGGCAGCATGGGATCTTTTCGCAGATTCATGGGTGTAGTTCCGGCATGATTGGCTTTCCCCTTAAAAGTAATTTCCCACCACTCGATAGCTACAATACCTTCGACCACACCGATATCCAATTTTTCATTGTAGAGATTTCCGCCCTGCTCGATATGAAGTTCAAGGAAAGCAGCTATGTCTCCGGGATTTCTTTTCATTTCAGCAATCCTCTCCGGATTTCCTCCCAGCAATTTGATTCCTTCGGCTTGAGTTACTCCGGCATTGCTCATCACTTGAAGTGCTTCTTGGGTTAAAGCCCCTACGATGGCCCTACTTCCTACCACTCCCCCTTCTTCATTGGTAAAAATGATCACTTCCAGAGGATGGTTGGTGATGTAACCATGCTCAGATAAGGATCGAATAACTTCAATTGCTCCCAATGAACCTACTGGACCATCATAATCTCCGCCATTTGGGACTTCATCTATATGGGACCCAAAAGAAATAGGCTTTAGGGAAGGATTTTTTCCAGCTTTTCTCCCGATAATGTTCCCTGCAAAATCAACGGAAATCTCTAGTCCTGCCTTCTCCATTAATTCTTTGATGTATTTCCTTGCCTCTATGTCGTGTTTGGAGAAAGCCACTCGGTCCGATCCTCCTTTTTCATTTTTTCCGTAGGTGGCCAAAGTTAAAAGAGTCTCATGAAGTCGGTCACCGTTAATTTTTATATCCTGGGCAGGTAGAATAAAGACGTGGAGAAGAAGAAAAGCAGGTAATAGGAAGTTTTTCATTTGGCAAACATGGAGTTGATCGTCTGTTGGTAATCAAAAAAGTCCTTCCGTATGGGAAGGACTTAGAAAGTTTCATTTCAACCAGGCAAGTTTGACCTCGTCAGGGGCTTTCATGCGGTCAGCCAGTCGCATATAGCGATCTGCCAGGTTAGAGAGGTACTCCTGAGCTTTGGCTGCCATAGAGTCCAATCCGGTGAGAGTTTCAATTTTCCAAAACTCCACCAAATGCTCAATTATTCTGGCATAATCCCAACCGGTGTAAATCCCGACTTTCTGGGTGATTTCTGAAAAGTCCTTGTAAAGGTTTGGTCTGCTTCCACCTTCACCCATGAGCACGGCAGGCATGACTATTTGTTTTCGCATCATTTTTTCAAATGCCGTAATTGCACCATTAGGATCTATTTCGAAAATTCTGGCCATAAAGCTTTTATAGGCCTTTTCGTGTCTGGCTTCGTCTCCTGCGATGGTTTTGCAGATTTTTGAAAGCACGTGATCGCCTGCTTTGTCAGCCAGTTTGCCAGTATTGACGTGGGAAATTTTAGTGGCTCTTTCTTGGAAAGAGGTATAAATCATCGCCTGATAAGGATCTGATTCGGATTTTGGATCAAATCCATTGGAAATCAGTCGATGAATCGTTTGTTCTACTGCACGCATGTCCACGCGACCCGTTAGGTAAAGGTATTTGTTCAATAGGTCACCATGGCGGTTTTCTTCTGCTGTCCACGCTTTTGACCAACGAACCCATCCCGAAGGGGAAAGAAGGCTTCGCTCTTCATTGATTCCTTCCAAAAGGTTGAAATAGGTTTGGTAGGATGGTAAGGCCTCTTCGGTTATCATATTGCCCACCAATGAAGTCAAAACGGTATCGGGAATACCTTCCGCTCTTTGTTGAAGGAGTTTAATGTCTTCCAACGCCTCAGGATTGGAAAGGTCTGGTAAAAAATCAGAAGGCTGCCAACAATCGTCTGGATCTACCAGCACATTGTCTACGGCATGACCAACTAGATCATCCAACTGGGAGATGACCTCCATGTTTTTTTCTAATTCGTAATTGATTTCGCCTGATTTCATTAGGGTACTGATTTATCCAAGGTTTAAACTCTTGGATGGTTGATTGTTTAATATCTGGAAAGGTACGGACAAATCCGCGGATATGTGATAGAAAAACTCTAATTCACATGTGACTTTCCATGAGTGGTGTGATTGATCGAAACAAATAAGCCTCCCGAAGGAGGCTCTGAGTAACAGTTGTTTTTAGTAATCTAGCTTGTAGGCGGCCACCTTGTTTTTAAAGAAGGTGGGAACGTATACGATTTTCTCGGCAGCATTGTATCCGATGTCGGCGGTGTTGGATTCTGCTGATTTAGTGTCCAGCATCAGAGTTTGGGTAGAATCGTTAGCAAAATAGATCTCACCCTGCCATCTTGAAGCAATAAAGTTACCGTCACCTAAAATGACCAAACCATCACCGCCTGTGATAGTGGAGTTGATTATTTCTGTTCCTCCATCCCAGTTCCATTTTTTCAATCCGGATCCATCTAACCCATAAACGGTGCCGTCATCAGCAATCGCGATTCCATTGATGCTGGTGTTGCCTTCAGAAATTGTGGAAATCTTTCCTTCTGCATAGACATGGACTTTACCTGTATTCATATCTGTAAAATACACCGTACCCTCATGTGCAGCTACATCATTTAGAAACTGTGCTCCCTCCACTTTCCATTTGTTGGAAACTTTTGCAGTGGCAATGTCGATTTCTACCAGTTCATCGATATCGGTGACATAAAGCTTTCCGTTGGAGATAGCCATTCCTTTTGGAGCGTTCAAGCCGGTTACCCAAGCTGGATTAAGGATTTTTCCCTCTTTTGAGATAATTGCAATTGATCCTTTTCCATCCTTTTGAAGTGGATCTTGGCCTTCGATATTGGACACATAGAGGGTGCCTGTAGCGTCATCAAACAGAACAGATTCGTTGGTCATCAAAGAGTCGGACGTCTCCCAAAGCAATGTTAAAGTTGGGGTTTTTACTTCCACGACTTCTTCTACGACCTCCTCGGTCTTTTGAGGTCCGCAGTTGGTAAAAAGAAAGGTGGCCGAGATCCCAAAAAGGGAATACTTGAGTAGATTTTTCATAGTTGATAAAGGAATTGTTTTGGTTTATAATCTGACATTAAAGTTGGTTATTTTTCCTTTCCAAATAAAATCTGTTTTTTGAGGAATTGTTTACCGAAAACAGGCTTATCATTTTTTTTAACAGGTGCTTTCCATTAAAAATTTTGTCGATTGATATTTTTGAGTTTAGGGACTCCATTTGCCATTGATGGATTTTTGCGAATCAAATCCGAAATAGACCTTAACTTAAGCCAAATAAAATTTAGCCCATTTCATGAAGAAACTCCTTTTTGCCTCAGTACCTGTTTGGTTGTTTTTAGCTTGTGCTGCTCCAGAAGCTGCCGTGGATTACACTCAAATGTCCGATGAAGAACGCCTTAAAGCAGCCATAGAAATCGCCCAGTCCACCATCATGGTCGATGGTCACGTGGATCTGCCATATCGGATGAAAGTCGGAGGATTTACGCTTCAACGGGAGATTTTGGATGTCTCTGTCAGGACACCGGATGGTAATTTTGATTATCCCCGATCCAAAGAAGGTGGACTGGATGCTCCTTTTATGTCCATTTACATTCCTGCCGGCAATCAGGCAATTCCCGGTGCATCCAAAGCTTTGGCTGATTCTTTGATTTTAATGACTGAACGATTGGCAAGTACTTTTCCAGATAAGTTTGCGATGGCTTACAGCCCGGCGGATATTGAGGCCAACTTTGCTAAAGGTTTGATTTCTCTCCCAATGGGAATGGAAAACGGGGCGGGGATCGAGGATGATTTGGCCAATGTGGAATATTTCTACAAAAGAGGAATACGATACATCACGCTTACTCATGGCAAGGACAACCTCATCGGGGATGCAAGCTATGATACCACGGCTACTCATGGAGGATTAAGTGAATTTGGAGAAAAAGTGGTGGCTGAAATGAATCGGGTGGGCATTATGGTTGATTTGAGCCACGTTTCGGACAATACCTTCCGTGATGCTTTGGCGATTACCAAAGTTCCGGTCATAGCTTCTCATTCCTCTGTCCGAAAATTCACTCCGGGTTTTGAACGAAATATGAGCGATGAACTGATTCAGGCAATGGCCAAAAACGGGGGAGTCATGATGATCAATTTCGGAGGATCTTTTATTGATTCAGCGTATGCTGCGGGTTCTGCCAAAGTCCGGGAACACATCGTGAATTGGTTAGCCGAAAACAATCTTTCCCGGACTGATTCAGCTGCACAGGCCTATATCAAAGATTATTCTGAGAAAAACAATCCCTTTCCAACCGTTCAACGAGTGGCTGACCACTTTGACCATGTAGTCAAATTGGTTGGGATCGATTATGTGGGGCTGGGGTCGGACTTCGACGGGGTAGGGGATTCCCTTCCTACAGGCTTGAAAGACGTTTCAATGTTTCCAAACCTAATCGCAGAATTGCTAAAGAGGGGTTATTCTCGAGAAGATATTGAGAAGATCTGTTACAAAAATGTATTCCGAGTCTGGAAAGCCGTGGAGGACTTTGCTGCATCAAATTAAGTTGAAACAGAATAGTCCGGTTTGATTTAAATCGGGCTATTCTGATTTTTTGAGCCGAAGAAAAATTTTCTAAACAGACTTTTGTCATGTTTTTACTTGAATAGATTTCCGAGTTTTCTCAAAACTTTTAAAATCTATCACAAACAAAAGCTGACTTATGAAAATCTATTTAACACTGATTGGGATGTTCCTTTTCCTGTATCAAGTTCAAGCGCAACAAGAGTTAAGTATTTTTAAGCAGGGTGTCCAAGGATGCTACTCAGATTACTACATTGAGTTCCATAACCGAGGTGCTGCTCAACCCAAAGATGGAGAATATGAGGTAGTCATCTCCGTTCTGTACAACAACCAGAGTGAGTGTTATATGGGGAAAGTTACAGTCACAGGAGGTAAACTTACCCAGCCGGTATATATTCAAAAAACGGATGGGTCCTTCTCTACATTGAAAAGAATGTTTAATGACTTTGATCAGGCTTGGCTTGCCCAGCAGGATCCGAAAACTGTTTTTGAAGTCACCGATGGAATGAGTGCATTGTTTGTTTCTCAGGAGCAATATCGTGTGAGAATCTTTTTCCCCTCTCTCATCAATACCAATTCAATTCAAAACAAAAAGGCGCCTCCGGCCAGTGAGTGGATTAAAAAAGGAAATTGAAGAAGACCCCGTCATTTGACGGGGTTGTTTTTTGTCTTTTTTCAAGCTTATGCCTGACAGATTTTCCTTTTTTCCAAGTTTTTTTCCGGTGATTCGGCCATTCTGGCTGAAAATTCAACTTGGAGTTTAATTTGTTCAAAGAGGAAAAGAAGAAAAATGAAAGCCCTTAATCGCGGAGCATAGATGAGGAAGTGCTTCTCTTTTCTGATCATTTAACCACTAACTAACCAACTATCTATGGACTTCAAGCAGTTCACTGTCAAATCTCAAGAAGCCATCCAAAAAGCTGCTGAGCTTGCCATGAGTGCAGGCCAACCTAACATTGAGACGGCTCACTTGCTCAAAGGTATTTTCGCTGAAGATGAAAATGTAACCGACTTTATCTTCAAGAAACTCGGAGCAAACAAGCAGTTGATCGAGCAAAAGTTGGATGAACAACTTGCCAAGTTTCCGAAAGTAAGTGGGGCCAATCAGCAGCCTTACCTCTCGGGAGCTACCAATCAAGCTTTGACAAAAGCTAAAGATTACCTCAAGACTTTTGGGGATGAATACGTCGCCATTGAGCATTTGCTCTTGGGGATTTTAGCTGGCAGTGATTCGATTGCCCAGCTGTTGAAAGATCAGCGATTGGCCGAGAAGCCACTGATCGAAGCTATCAAGGAACTAAGAAAAGGAAATAAAGTGACTGATCCCAACGCAGAAAGCAAGTACAGGGCTTTGGAAAAGTATTCCAAAAACCTGAACGACTTGGCCAAAAAGGGTAAAATCGACCCGGTCATCGGCCGTGATGAAGAAATCAGACGGGTGCTACAGATCCTCGCCAGGCGTACCAAAAACAATCCTATTCTCCTTGGAGAACCGGGAGTGGGTAAAACTGCCATTGTCGAAGGCTTGGCACAGCGCATCGTCTCCGGTGACGTGCCGGAAAACTTAAAGTCAAAAACTTTGATTTCCCTGGATATGGGCTTGCTCGTGGCAGGCGCCAAGTACAAGGGGGAGTTTGAGGAGCGATTGAAAGCCGTAATCAAGGAAGTGACGGATTCGGATGGGGAGATCATCCTCTTTATCGATGAGATTCACACCTTGATCGGCGCCGGAGGTGGAGGAGAAGGGGCTATGGATGCGGCTAATTTGCTGAAGCCTGCTTTGGCCAGAGGTGAACTCCATGCTATAGGTGCGACTACGCTGAAGGAATACCAAAAATACATTGAGAAGGATAAGGCGCTTGAGCGTCGATTCCAGGCGGTTATTGTGGACGAACCTGATGCTGCCGATGCGATTTCCATCCTTCGGGGAATCAAGGACAAATACGAGCTCCACCATGGCGTGCGGATCAAGGACGATGCGGTCATTGCGGCTGTTGAGCTTTCGCAGCGGTACATTTCTGACCGCTTTTTGCCGGATAAGGCCATTGACTTGATGGATGAGGCAGCCGCCAAACTGAGAATGGAGATCGACTCTCTTCCTCAGGAACTAGACGAGCTGAATCGTAGAATCATGCAGCTCGAGATCGAACGGGAAGCGATTCGCAGAGAAAATAACAAAGACAAGGAAGCGATTCTGAGCAAAGAGATTGCAGAATTGGGTGAAAAAAGACAGTCCGTCAAAGCCAAATGGGAAAGCGAAAAAGCGGTGATCATGGGCATTCAGCGGGAAAAAGAAGCCATCGAAAAGCTGAAACTTGAAGCTGAACAGGCAGAACGTGCAGGCGACTTTGGGAAAGTAGCTGAGATCCGATATGGAAAAATCGGGGAATCTGAGAAGAAGCTGGAATCCTTCAAATCCCAGTTGGCAGAAATGCAGGCTGGTTCGCCGCTTCTCAAAGAGGAAGTGGACAATGAAGACATCGCTGCAGTAGTCTCCAAGTGGACAGGTATTCCGGTCATCAAGATGATCCAATCCGAGCGGGAAAAATTGCTGCATCTCGAAGATGAGTTGGGCCGAAGAGTAGCGGGTCAACGGGAAGCGATTGCCGCACTTTCGGATGCGGTGAGACGAAGCCGTGCTGGACTACAGGATCCCAAGCGTCCTATCGGAAGCTTTATCTTCATGGGTACTACCGGTGTGGGTAAAACCGAATTGGCTAAAGCCCTTGCCGAATACCTCTTCAATGACGATAACGCCATGGTACGGATCGATATGTCCGAGTACCAAGAGCGACACTCCGTCAGCCGATTGGTGGGAGCGCCTCCCGGTTACGTGGGATATGATGAAGGTGGTCAGTTGACCGAGGCCGTGAGAAGAAAGCCATATTCAGTGATCCTTTTGGATGAAATTGAAAAGGCTCACCCTGACGTGTTCAACATTCTTCTTCAAGTCTTGGATGATGGTCGTTTGACTGATAACAAAGGCCGAATTGCCAACTTCAAGAATACTATCATCATATTGACTACCAATATCGGTTCGCACCTGATTCAGGAGCGATTTGCCGAGATGGAAGAGTGGAATAAGGAGGAGATTTTGGAAAAGACCAAAGCAGAAGTATTTGAGTTGCTCAAAAAATCAGTCCGTCCAGAATTCCTGAACCGTATCGACGAAACAATCATGTTTGAGCCGCTGAATAAGCAGGTGATTCGCAAGATCGTGGATATTCAATGGAGAGAAATTCAGAAGCGTCTTTCTGAATCCAACATTGAGATTGAAGCAACCACAGAAGTTTTGGATTACTTGGGCGAAGTGGGCTTTGATCCAAACTTCGGTGCCAGACCGCTGAAGCGAACCATGCAGCGGTTGATCTTGAATGAACTTTCCAAGCAGATCTTGGCAGGCTATATCAAAAATGATTCAGCTGTTTTGGTAGACTTGGATGCTGAAAAGCAGGTTTATTTCAAGAATATTGATGCGACGGTGGAGGTTTAAAAGTTTGAAGGTTGATTGATAATTGAGCCCTCGAGTTAATTCTCGGGGGCTTTTTAGTTTTAGAAAATGAAACAATATTTTTTTTCAAGACCCAGACAACCCTTCTTATTCTTTAGTCATTTATTAGATTGAAGAGGCTTTTAACGAAATCATTTTTGGACGAACAACTTATATATCAGGCAAAAAAAGGGAGTCAAAAGGCGCAGCGGGCGATTTTTGACTTATTCGGGAAACGGATGTATGTACTTTGTCTGCGGTATGTAAGGGTTCAGGAGGACGCGGAGGAGCTGTTGAGTAATGGTTTCATCAAGGCATTTGAAAATTTATCTTCATTTGAAGTCCGGGGCCAATTTTCCTTTGAATCTTGGCTCAAGCGCATCCTGATCAACGAGTGCCTCATGTTTTTGCGAAAGCAAAACAGAGCGCCCATGATGGTGGAACCTGATGAGCTGATTCCTTCAGTTGAAGAAAACCCATTCGAAAAACTCAGCGCGGATGAGCTGTTTGAAGTGATTTTAAAGCTTCCCGAGGGATATAGAACCGTTTTCAATCTCTATGAAATCGAAGGTTTTTCTCATTCCGAAATAGCAGAAAAGCTGGGGATTTCGGTAGGAACCTCGAAATCTCAACTGAGCAAAGCCAAGGCTTATATCAAATCTCAATTATCAATAAGCGGAATACATCATGCGTCTTAATAAAGGGAAAAATATCGATAAAGAGGTCCATCTTCCAGCTGGTCTCGAGTTTCGGCAAGAAAAAGTCTGGTCCAAAATCGACAAGAAGAATTCCAAACGCATCTTTCTTCCATGGGTTCTTGGAGCAATTGCTACTGTGGCGGCTTGTTTGGCACTTATTCTTTGGATACCAAAAACCGAAGAGGTCAAAATTAATGACCGGAATTTAGTGACTGGTTTGACTAGAGTGCCTGCTGATCCTAAGTTGGATTTAAGCAGTTTGACACCTGCAAAACAAGAACTTCCCAAAGTGAAATCGAAAGTTTCTCCCAAAATAATAGAAGTCCTAGAAGTTGAACCTTCAGTTTTGGAAAAACCAGCGCCTCCATCTGTTATTGCTGAATCTACACCAAAGCTACCCGTTGAGCCTTTGAAGATTTTAAAACCGGAAGAAGTTACTTCCGCAAAATCCCTTAGTCCAGCTGCCCTTTTACTCAAAAGAAGTCTGACTAATACAAAAAATGAGATGATCGCCGATCAGATTTTGATTCAGGAAAAATTTAATCTAAAAAACGAACTAACCCTGTTAGGATTGGACAAATCAAGTGGCAATGCTACAGGATCCGTTTTTGAATCACTTAAAAAAAATAGCTATGCGAAGAATTAAGCAATTGATAGGGATGATTTGTCTGTTGTTTTGGGGAAACACAGGATTTGCTCAGGTCACTCCCGATGGGGTTCTCGTCCGAAAAGAAAAGGCGGAGAATAAATTTTTTGACAGATCCTATGATGAGGAGAATAATCGGCTCAGGCGGGTAAACGATACCTTAAATCTATTTGTCAATGAGCAGAAAAAAATCACCTATACAGCCTTAAATATTGCGACCCTTGCCGAGTTTGAAGGCTTCGAAAAAGAAATTGATGGTTTCTTTGAAATCTTCAATAGGCTAAACCTAGATCATCAAAACAAAGGATACATGATCCGATATAGACCCGGAACCAAGGAAATTATGATTTCGGAGCGTGCTGACGCCAAGTTGAAGTTTATAGATGGATTGTTGATTCCTGTTCAACGGCATGAGGTGGTTTTTACCTACATCAATAAAATGCTTGAAATCCGATTTTTTTTGGGAGAAATGGATGAACTACTTGTTTTGAAAGATGCTGGCATCACAGATCTTATCAATCAGCAAGGAAGGGAATTTGCCTGGTACGAAAATTATGAGGATAATATTTTCAACAAAGACCTGAAAATTAGTCCAACAGGAAGTCCTCAGGTAATCACTTATCGGAATATTGAGCGAACCAAAATAATTGGCTTTGACTATAGTTTAGGGGTTAATTTCTTGGGGAATCTTTTTCCAATCAATCAGGAGTTATCCGTAAATTTTTGGGTGAAAAGATACAACAAGTGGACTCAAGAAAAGAAGGGTTTTTTTATTTCAGGTGAAACCTACACCTTTCTCTCAAGGTCAGAAGAAGGGAGATTTATTGAGAACACAAACTTTTTTCTCAATGCCGGAATGCACCTTGGAACAATGAAAACACCGGTTAGGGCTTATTTCGGCAGGTATCTTTCCAAGAATACTATTCAGGGGTATTTTGAAAATAACAGGACGAAATTTGGGATAAGCGTTGTGGTCAATCCCTTGATCAGTTTAAAATCAGAAACCTTTATTGGGACAAAGAATGATCCTAGCCTTTGGTTGTTGGGAGTCAACCTGAATATTTTTTGACCTAATTTCGACAAAGGGAAATTTCAAATCGATTCTCTAAAAACAAAGTGACTGACGGAATTATTGCAAATTCGGTCAGCTAGTTGACTTAATTAATATTGATTCCCTTAGTCAGGTGGCGTAATTAACAATAATTGAGTCAGTTTTCACTTTGATGAACTCTATTACTTTACTGGAGTTAAGAGAGAAAATCTACCAGAAATGCTTTTTTTCCATTCAGACAATCCATCCGAAATTTGGCATTCCATCAAGCATGAACTCCATCGCGGAGCTTTGGATCCCAAGCATCCGTTTCGGTTTGTGAATTTGGGAACTAGGGGAAAAGGGTTTCCGCAGGTTCGCACGGTGGTTTTGCGGGAGGTGACGCAGAGTTTGGATTTTTTGGTCTTTACGGATTTCCGTTCTGAAAAAGTGAAAGAAATTCAGAATTCTCCCTTTGTGGCTCTTCAATTTTATCATCCCAAAAAAATGCTTCAAGTCCGAGTGGAGGCAATGGCAGAGGTTCATTTTCAGGATGAGTTAGCAGACCGCTATTGGAAAGGGATTCCTGAAGTTCGCAGGTCAGAATACACGGGAACACTTCCTCCTGGAAAGGTGATTTCTAGTCCGGATTCGGGCTGGGACTTGGGGAAAAAATCATTCTTCACCGTCCTAAAAATCAGCCCTCAACGAATCGAAGCCCTCCAACTGAGTAAAGAAGGTCATCTTCGAATCCAGTTTGAAAAAGCAAATGACTGGAAAGGTCAATGGTTGGTTCCTTGACCCTTTTGTAAGAAAAAAGCTCTGGATATCTCCAGAGCTTTCTAGATCAGACTTTCATGATGTCGGCTTCTTTTTTCACCAGAAGCTCATCGATTTTTGCGGAGTAGCTGTCCGTGAATTTTTGAACCTGTTCTTCGGCACGTTTGATCGCGTCTTCAGAAGCGCCCTCTTTTTGAAGTTTTCTCAGGGATTCATTGGTGTCTTTTCTGACAGAGCGGATAGAAATTTTGCCGGTTTCACATTCAGATTTTGCCTGCTTTACCAGCTGAACTCGGCGCTCCTCAGTTAAAGCAGGGATGGTAAGGATGATAATCTCTCCGTTGTTTTGAGGAGCAAGTCCCAAATCTGAATTGATGATGGCCTTTTCGATTTCAGAAATCAGATTTCGCTCAAACGGCTTGATGGCAAGCGTTCTAGCGTCCGGTGTAGTTACTGAAGAGACCTGATTCAATGGGGTGGGAGATCCATAATACTGGACATAAATACCATCCAGTAGGTTTGGCATAGCTTTACCGGCCCGGATTTTCACCAATTCTGCAGCAGTGTGGTCCACTGCTTTTTGCATCAGTTCTTTAGCTTCGTCTAAGAATAATTCGATTTCTTCCATGAGTATATTCCAGTTTATGCAGTAATCAATGTTCCAATTTCTTGGCCTTGTACCAATTTGGAAAGGTTACCTTCCTTATTCATGTCAAATACGATGATGGGTAGGTTGTTTTCCTGGCAGAGGGTAAAGGCTGTCATATCCATGACGTTGAGATTTTTTTTGTAAACCTCGTCGAAAGAAATGTTCTGGTATTTGGTAGCAGAAGCATCTTTTTCCGGGTCAGCAGTGTACACTCCATCTACTCTTGTTCCTTTCAGCACTACGTCTGATTCGATTTCTATGGCACGGAGAGCAGCTGTGGAGTCTGTGGTAAAGTATGGATTACCGATACCTGCCCCGAAAATCACGATTCTTCCTTTTTCAAGGTGGCGGATGGCTCTTCTGCGTATAAATGGTTCACAAACGCTTTCGATTTTGATCCCAGACATCAGACGTGTATACATTCCGTTTTGCTCAAGAGCACTTTGCAAAGCCATGGCATTGATCAGGGTGGCGAGCATGCCCATATAATCACCTTGCACACGATCAATTCCTGATTTTTCTGCCTGCACTCCACGGAAGATATTTCCTCCTCCGATCACAATGGCGATTTCTACGCCCATTTCTTTTACTTTCTTGATTTCGTCAGCGTATTGCTGAAGTCTGGCCGGGTCAATACCGTATTTTTTTTCGCCCATGAGGGCTTCCCCACTGAGTTTGAGCAGGATGCGTTTGTATTTCATGGATTGGTGTATTGTTTCTAAAGTCATTTTCTCCGCTTTTGGAGAAAAAAGGGGGATAGTATTCCGATAAAACCTGATCGAATGGACTCGGTAAAGTCTAAACAATCCGACAAATATAATTTCTTCAGTTCAGAATGCCAGAATCCTTGGCAAAAATGCCCTTCTATTCTTTTGGACTGAATTTTCGCTTTTTCAAATTGAACCTCCGTTTTTCCTTGTATGGGAAGAAAAAAAGCGACCTAAAGCCGCTTAATTTTAAAATTGGATTAAAACCTGGTTTTTTTCAACGCTCTGTTTGAGATTGACTTTGACGTCTTTTACGATTCCATCACCTGGCGATTTGATGATGTTTTCCATTTTCATGGCTTCAAGGATGAGGACGACATCTCCTTTTTTTACCTCGTCTCCAGGCTTCACTTTTAGATCCAGAATAAGTCCCGGCATGGGCGCTTTGATGTCTTTCAGATTTCCTGCACCGGAGGAACTCATCCCCATTTTTTCCAGAAGAAGATCAAAGCGATCTTTGAGCTGAAGCGTAGCAGTCTGATATCCAAGGCGGATATGAAGGGTTTTGGTCTCATGATCCAACGAAATCAGTTCGGCTTCCATTGACTCTGAGCCTTTAATCAGATGAACTTTTCTTTCATCGATCCATTTGATATCCCAGTTCAAAGGATTGTGGTTAACTCTAGTCTGGTCTTTGGATTTTTCGACTGAGTATGTGGTATTTTGAAGGTTTACTGAAAACATTCCTGCTAATTTGGCTTTGTTTTATCAAATAGGGTCAAAAACGACCGCAAAGATTTCCCCAAATATGAGTCAAAAACCTACTTGCCCAAAAAGAAATTTTAAATCATTCTCAAGAATTTCTTTTGCTTTATTGTTTCTTGTTTTGATGATTGCCTGTAAATCCGGTCAACCCGTAGTGACTGATTCATCATCTTCAGATTCATCCCTAGATCAAGCGGCCAACTTTTCTGTTGAAAGTCAAGATTTGCTCAGAAAGCAAAAAGAACTGAAAATACAGCGCTATAAACCAAGCGCTTCAAGGGAGTTTGACATCCTCCATACAGATTTGGACCTTCAGTTTGATTGGGAAAACCAGACGGTAACCGGAAAAGCAAGATTGACGATTAAGCCTTTTTTTTATCCTCAGAAAGTGCTGGTATTGGATGCCAAGGATTTTGAAGTGGGAACCGTAGGTGTGGTAGTCGGTGACAGTCTTCAGAAATTGTCCTACAGATATAATGAAAGGGAGTTAAGTGTTTTTTTGCCTAAAGAGCTCACCGTAAAAGATACTGTAGAGCTAGAGGTTAATTACAAAGCATTTCCAGAGCGTAATTCGGGTGATGGGAGTAAGGCAATCACGGATACCAAAGGTTTGTATTTCATAGACCCTTTGGACACTGTCCCTGATAAGCCCAGCATGATTTGGACACAGGGGGAGACCGAACATAACAGCAAGTGGTTTCCGACGATTGACCGGCCAAACGAGCGATTTACCCATACGATAAAATTAACCGTGCCGGATACCATGGTGTCTGTCAGCAACGGGAAACTCGTCAAGCAGGAGAGTTTGGGTAATGGCTTCAGAAAAGATCACTGGGAAATGGATCTTCCCCATGCCCCATATTTGGTTGCTATTGCCGTGGGTAACTTCGGGAAGGTGGATGCCAGCCATGGAAAAATTCCTTTGGGCTATTTTGTCGAAAAGGGTTTTGAAAAAGGAGCAGCAAAGGTTTTTGAAAATACTCCTAAAATGATGGCCTTTTTTGAAGAAAGGCTAGGTATCCCTTTCCCCTGGCAAAAATATGATCAAATAGTGGTCAGAGATTTTGTTTCCGGTGCGATGGAAAATACAACGGCGTCAATTTTTATGGAAGAATTGAGAATGGATGAGCGGGAGGCAATCGATTCGGAATGGGATTACATCATAGCCCATGAGCTTTTTCATCAGTGGTTTGGTGACTTAGTGACTACAGAGTCATGGGCTAATCTTACTCTTAATGAGGCCTTCGCCAACTATAGTGAGTATTTATGGAATGAATTCTATTACGGTAATGATCAGGCAGCATTGAAATTGGTGTCTGAAATGGAAGGGTATTTCGCTGAAGCCGAAGTAAAGCAGGAGAATCTCATTCGATTTGACTATCAGGATTCGGAAGACATGTTTGATGCACACAGTTACAATAAGGGCGGTGTCATTCTTCACATGCTAAGAACCTATCTTGGAGATGAAGCCTTTTTTCAAGGTTTGAACCAATACCTAAAAAGGCATGCTTTTCAGTCTGTTGAAGTTCATGATTTGAGACTTGCTTTTGAGCAGGTGAGTGGAAAAGATTTGAACTGGTTTTTCAATCAGTGGTTTTTGGAGAAAGGGCATCCTGAATTGAAAATTGAAGTGGATTATTCACAGCCGGATAATGTGTTGATATCCTTGACACAGCTGCAGGATTTGGAAGAAAATCCATTGTATCAATTGCCTGTAGAGGTGAGTTGGTATGAAGGGAAAGATCGGAGATCCAAAATCTTCCATTTAACCTCAGCGAATCAGTCTTTTGCTCTGGAAAACGAAAAACCTGTGAGTCAGGTATACGTGGATGAAGGAAAAAATCTCCTGGCCAGAAGAACTCAAGGGATAAGTAATGAAGAGTTCGCTCAGCAATTCATTGAATCTCAGTTGGGGGTAGCTCGGTATGAGGCCTTGGATAGTTTAATTTCCAGAGAGGCAAAGACTGAGCTGTCAAGAATTCTTCCTCTTGCTTTGAAAGATTCGTTTTGGTCTGTGAGAGAAAATGCCTTGGGATTTTTGCAGTCAGACTCTGAATGGAGGAACGAAATAGAAGGCTTGGAGGAGGTAGTTTATGATTTGGCTGAAAATGACCCTAAAAATTCTGTTAGGTCAGCAGCCATTGACCTTCTGGGTGAATGGGATCCTGATAAATATCAAAATGCCTTTAAGAGATTGGCGAATCATCCATCCTATTTGATTGCAGGGTCTGCTTTAATGGGTTTAGTTAGGGCAAGTGAGTCCAAGTTAGATGTAAGTACTGTTGAAAATTATTCTGGAGAGAAAAATTACCGAATGGTGATCCCGGTAGCTGAATATTTTATTATGGAGAGTGTTCTTGGGAAAGGGAATTGGTTTGCAACAAAATTGAATGAGTTGAATGGTGAGGGCCTTTACTATTTCTTGGGCTATTACGGCGAATACTTCACCCGTTTTCCCAACGAAGGCAAAGAAGGAGCAATAGAAAGTTTGATTCATCTCCTGCAGACTAGTTCCAAGGATTATATCCGGATGGGAGCGTTTCAGGCTTTGATGGGGTTTGCCGATCAAAAAGAAACTCTTGAAAAAATTGAAAAGTCCATCCAAGGAGAAAAGTCCATCCAGCTTCAAAATTACTTTGGTTATTTTCTTGAAATGTTGAAAGATGAAAATTAATCGGTTGATTTTGAAAACATTGAAAGTGAATAGAGGAAAAAGTTTTCAAATTTCAGAACCAACCTTTGATACTTTGATAAAAGGCTATAATTTTGCCATCCGTTAAGGTCACTAGGGGATGAAATCCTGAGATTTTGACGCAGTTGGGGGAATACCAAAGCGGCCAACTGGGACGGACTGTAAATCCGTTGACTTATGTCTTCACAGGTTCGAATCCTGTTTCCCCCACATACTTGCCTTATTGTAAAATTTTTTTCTAGTTTTGCAGGGCAAAAAAAAATCCGGTACGCCGGACACAAGCGGGAGTAGCTCAGTTGGTAGAGCGGCAGCCTTCCAAGCTGCAGGTCGCGGGTTCGAGCCTCGTCTCCCGCTCTGTGCTTTTATAAGCACACTGCGTAGTGAAAGCCGACGTAGCTCAGGGGTAGAGTACTTCCTTGGTAAGGAAGGGGTCACGGGTTCAATTCCCGTCGTTGGCTCAATACAGAAATTATTATCTAAACATATCTTTAAACTTAAACTGAGGATTTTCACGCATGGCAAAAGCAACCTTCGACCGTTCCAAGCCGCACGTTAACATCGGTACGATTGGACACGTAGACCATGGCAAAACTACCTTGACTGCCGCCATCACTACTGTATTGGCTAAAAAAGGTCTTTCTGAATTGAGAGACTTCTCTTCTATCGACAACGCTCCTGAAGAGAAGGAAAGAGGTATCACCATTAACACCTCTCACGTAGAATATCAGACTGAAAAAAGACACTACGCTCACGTAGACTGTCCAGGTCACGCTGACTATGTGAAGAACATGGTTACTGGTGCTGCTCAAATGGACGGTGCTATCCTTGTTGTTGCTGCAACTGACGGACCTATGCCGCAAACCAGAGAGCACATCCTTTTGGCTCGTCAGGTAGGTGTTCCAGCTCTTGTTGTTTTCTTGAACAAGGTTGACATGGTGGATGATCCTGAATTGTTAGAGCTTGTTGAAATGGAAGTAAGAGAATTGCTTTCGTTCTATGAGTTCGACGGTGACAACATCCCAGTTATCGCAGGTTCTGCACTTGGTGCATTGAACGGCGAGGAGAAGTGGGTTGATACTGTTATGCAATTGATGGATGCAGTTGATTCTTACATTCCGCTTCCTGAGCGTCTTATCGACAAAGACTTCTTGATGCCTGTTGAAGACGTATTCTCTATCACTGGTCGTGGTACAGTAGCTACTGGACGTATTGAAAGAGGTGTAGTTAATACTGGTGATGCAGTAGAAATCATTGGTATGGGTGCAGAGGGTCTGAAGTCTACCGTTACTGGTGTGGAAATGTTCCGTAAGATCCTTGACAGAGGTGAAGCTGGTGATAACGTAGGTTTGTTGTTGAGAGGTATTGAAAAATCTCAAATCAAGCGCGGTATGATCATTTGTAAGCCAGGTTCTGTGAAGCCTCACGCTCACTTCAAAGCTGAAGTTTACGTGCTTTCTAAGGAAGAAGGTGGACGTCATACTCCGTTCTTCAACAAGTACAGACCTCAGTTCTATTTGAGAACAACTGACGTAACTGGTGAAATCAAGCTTCCTGCTAACGTAGAGATGGTTATGCCAGGTGATAACGTAACTATCGAAGTTACATTGTTGTCAGCAGTAGCTCTTGAGAAAGGTCTTAGATTTGCGATCCGTGAAGGCGGTCGTACAGTAGGTGCCGGTCAGGTTACTGAAATTCTTGACTAATTTCCTTAAATAAGAATATACAATGCGATCCCGAAGAATATTTTGGGATCGCATTTGTTTCTAAAGACTTTATTCCTAATTTTGCGTTCCGTTTTGGAGCGTTAGATACACGGGCATAGTTCAATGGCAGAATAGCGGTCTCCAAAACCGTTGATGGGAGTTCGAATCTCTCTGCCCGTGCAGTAAGAAGATAGACTATGAATCTTAAAAACTTTGTCCTAGAGTCTTATGATGAAATGAAGAACAAGGTCACTTGGCCTAAGTTTTCTTTTCTTCAGAACAGTGCCGTATTGGTGTTGGTAGCGTCCTTGATTTTCGCCCTATTCATTGGTGTGGTGGATCTTGGATTTGAAAACATCATGACATGGTTTTATGATTTATTCTAATTGAAATTACAGAATGGCTGAACATAAGTGGTACGTACTCAGAGTAGTCGCAGGTCAGGAAAAAAAGACTAAAACCTATCTGGAGAATGAAATCTTCAGACAGAAGTTGGATGAGTTTATTCCTGAAGTGTTGATTCCTTCTGAGAAGGTATATGAGATGCGTAATGGCAAAAAGCGTGTGCGTGAAAGGAATTTCTTCCCCGGATATGTTTTGGTCAACGCAGATCTTTCCAATGGTGAAGCCAATCACGTAATAACGAGTATTCCGGGAGTAATCGGTTTTCTTGGATCAAACCAGGGGGGAGCTTCCAAAACCCCTGAACCATTACGACAGTCTGAAGTCAACCGTATTTTAGGTAAGGTTGAAGAGATTGATGAGTTTGCCGAGAAGCAGGATACACCATTTATAGTCGGAGAGGCCGTAAAAGTAATGGACGGACCTTTCAGTGGATTTACCGGAACAATTGAGGAGATATTTGAGGAGAAGAAAAAGCTTAATGTTATGGTTAAGATTTTCGGCCGAAATACTCCTGTTGAATTAAACTTTATACAAGTAGAAAAACAAGACTAAGCAATGGCTAAGGAAATCACTGGTTATGTAAAACTACAGGTGAAAGGTGGCCAGGCTAACCCGTCGCCTCCAGTAGGTCCAGCTCTTGGTTCCAAGGGTTTGAACATTATGGAGTTCTGTAAGCAGTTCAATGCACGTACTCAAGATAAAATGGGTACCGTATTGCCTGTACTGATTACAGTTTATTCTGACAAGTCTTTTGATTTTGTAGTAAAAACTCCTCCAGCTGCAAACATGCTGTTGGAAGCTGCAAAAGTGAAAAGCGGTTCTGCGGAACCAAACAGAAAGAAAGTAGGATCTGTTACCTGGGATCAGGTAAGAGTGATTGCTGAGACGAAAATGCCTGACCTTAATGCTTTCAAAGTAGAATCTGCCATGAAAATGGTAGCTGGTACTGCACGAAGCATGGGTATCACAGTATCTGGTAAAGCCCCTTGGGAAGTATAAATAAACAACAATGGCTAAGTTAACAAAAAAGCAAAAAGAAGCTCTTTCTAAGTACGACCCAAGCCAAGTGTACTCCCTGGAGGCAGCTTCTTCACTGGTGAAGGAAATTACCATGACTAAGTTTGATGCTTCTGTTGATGTAGACGTTCGTTTGGGCGTTGATCCTCGCAAGGCAGATCAAATGGTAAGAGGGGTAGTAGCCCTTCCGCATGGTACAGGCAAAGACATCAAAGTATTGGTGCTTTGTACTCCCGATAAAGTCGCAGAAGCCACCGAAGCAGGTGCAGACTACGTAGGTTTGGACGATTATATTGCCAAGATTGAAGGCGGTTGGACAGATGTGGATGTTATCATCACCATGCCAAACGTTATGGCAAAAGTTGGTAGGTTAGGTAGAGTATTGGGTCCTCGTGGCTTGATGCCGAATCCTAAATCCGGAACAGTTACCCTGGAAGTAGGGAAAGCAGTAAGAGAAGTGAAGGCCGGTAAAATTGACTTCAAAGTTGATAAATTCGGTATCATTCACGCTGGTGTTGGTAAAGTTTCTTTTACACCTGAACAAATTCAGGACAATGTGAAAGAACTTATCATGACAATCTCTAAGCTGAAGCCCTCTTCATCAAAGGGAACTTATTTCAAAAGTATTCATATATCCAGTACTATGTCTCCAGGTATCGCGGTGGACAAGGGTAGCATTCAAGGAATTTAATCATGACTAGAGACGAGAAAAAAGTTATTATCGACAGTCTGACTGAGAAATTGAAAGATAACCCTTTCTTCTACATCACAGACGCATCTGGTTTCACAGTAGCAGAGGTTAACGCATTTAGAAGAACCTGTTTTGAGAGAGGTGTGGAGTACAAAGTGTACAAAAACACCTTGATCGCGAAGGCGCTTGAAAATCTTGATGCGGATTACTCTAAACTGGTGGGTGGTGCATTGAAAGGTTTCTCCGGAATTATTTTCTCTAAAGAGACAAGCAATTTGCCTGCTAAAGTCCTTTTGGACTTCAGAAAGAAAATGGGCAAAAAAGAGACTAGACCAGTATTCAAGGGAGCAGGTATTGATTCAGATGTAATTCTGGGTGAGAACAACCTTGAGATGCTTTCTAATCTCAAATCTAAGCAAGAATTGCTGGGTGATCTTATCGGATTGCTTCAGTCTCCTGCTAAAAATCTCGTGTCTGCATTGCAGTCAGGTCAAAATAACATCACGGGTGTTCTTAAGACTCTTGCTGATCGAGAGGCAAAATAATCTTATCAAATCATTCAAAAAACAATTAAATAATTAATACAATGGCAGATCTTACACAACTTGCAGAACAGTTGGTAAACTTGACTGTAAAAGAAGTTAAAGAATTGACGGATATCCTTAAGGATCAGTATGGCATCGAGCCTGCTGCAGCTGGTGCTGTAGTAGTTGCTGCTGGTGGTGCTGGTGCTGGTGAAGCTCCTGCTGAAGAGGAAAAGACTTCTTTCGACGTTATCTTGAAATCAGCTGGTGCTCAGAAGCTTGCTGTAGTTAAATTGGTTAAAGAATTGACTGGTCTTGGTCTGAAAGAAGCCAAAGATCTTGTTGATGCTGCTCCAAAGCCTTTGAAAGAAGGTGTTGCTAAGGACGAAGCTGAGGCTTTGAAGAAGTCTCTTGAAGAAGCTGGTGCTGAAGTAGAGATCAAATAATTTGCTGATCTCTGGCCTTTAGGTTAGGGATTAGCCCGAAGACCTGACTATTTTAGTCAGGTCTTTTCCTGTTTATGCACAGGTTTAAAATTGCATTATTTCAAGCAACAATTGTCGCTTTCCAATATTTAATTTCACTATTAAACTATACACTACCTTGGCTATCAAGAATCAAACCGAAAGGAAAAGTTTCTCCTCCATTAAGGTGGTCAAAGACTATCCCGATTTTCTCGATATTCAGCTACAGTCTTTTAAAGACTTTTTCCAGCTGGATACTCCTGCTGAGAAGCGCCGGGCAGACGGGTTATTTAAGGTTTTTGCTGAAAACTTCCCAATCAGTGATTCCAGAGAAAACTTTACTTTGGAATTTATTGATTATGCTGTCGATCCTCCAAAATACAGTGTTGAGGAGTGCATCGATCGTGGATTGACCTATTCTGTACCTCTCAAGGCTAAATTGAGATTGCTTTGTCATGATGAGGACAATGAGGATTTCGAAACTATCGAACAAGAAGTGTTTCTTGGCAATCTGCCATACATGACCGAGAAAGGCTCATTTGTGATCAATGGGGCTGAGAGAGTTATTGTTTCCCAGTTGCACCGTTCACCGGGTGTATTTTTTGCTCAAAGCAAGCACACAAATGGTACAAAGCTTTATTCTGCGAGAATTATTCCTTTCAAAGGTTCTTGGATCGAATTTGCTACTGATATCAACAATGTCATGTATGCCTACATCGATCGTAAGAAAAAGTTCCCAGTTACTACCCTTTTAAGAGCAATTGGTTATGGTTCTGATAAAGATATCCTGGATCTATTTGGACTATCAGAAGAAGTTCCTGCTACAAAAGCTGCTTTGAAAAAAGCTGCTGGGCGAAAACTTGCCGCAAGAGTTTTGAGAACTTGGGTGGAGGACTTTGTGGATGAGGATACCGGTGAGGTAGTGTCTATCGACAGAAATGAGGTTTTGCTTGAGCGTGATACTGTTCTTACTGAAGAAGATATCGAAATGATTTTGGATTCAGGCTCCAAATCCATCATTCTCCATAGAGAAGATGTGAATGTGGCTGATTTCTCTATCATCTATAATACATTACAAAAAGACAATTCAAATTCGGAGAAAGAGGCGGTTGAAGTAATCTATCGCCAACTCCGAAATACGGAAGCTCCGGATGAAGCTACTGCACGTGAAGTAATCCAAAGCTTGTTCTTCTCAGACAAGCGTTATGATTTAGGTGAGGTAGGTAGATATCGGATCAATAAAAAATTGGGACTGGATATCGAGCCTGACAAGATTGTATTGACGAAAGAAGATATCATCTCGATCGTAAAATATCTGATCGGTTTGATAAACTCCAAAGCTGTAGTTGATGATATTGATCACTTGTCCAACAGACGAGTTCGAACAGTAGGAGAGCAGCTCTACAGCCAATTTGGAGTGGGTCTGGCCAGAATGGCAAGAACAATCCGGGAAAGAATGAACGTTCGAGACAACGAAGATTTCAAGCCGGTCGATTTGATCAATGCTCGTACCCTTTCTTCGGTGATCAATTCATTCTTTGGTACAAACCAGCTTTCTCAGTTCATGGATCAGACTAACCCTCTGGCTGAACTTACTCACAAGAGAAGGCTTTCAGCTTTGGGTCCAGGTGGTCTCTCTCGAGAAAGAGCTGGTTTCGAAGTTCGAGACGTACACTATACCCACTATGGTCGTCTTTGCACCATTGAAACACCCGAAGGTCCAAACATTGGTCTGATTTCGTCACTTTGTGTCCATGCCAAAGTCAATTCCATGGGATTCCTTGAGACTCCTTATCGAAAAGTGGAAAACGGCAAAGTGGGTATGAAGTCTGAAGATATTGTGTTTTTGACCGCTGAGGAGGAAGACAATAACAATATTGCTCAGGCTAACGCGCCACTGGATGAAAGTGGATCCTTTATAAATGAAAAAGTAAAGGCAAGATTTGAAGGTGATTTCCCGGTATTGGAACCAAGTGAGATTTCTTACATGGACGTTGCTCCAAATCAAATCGTGTCCGTTGCAGCTTCTTTGATTCCTTTCTTGGAGCATGATGATGCTAACCGGGCTTTGATGGGATCTAACATGCAGCGTCAGGCTGTTCCTCTGTTAAAGCCAGAGGCACCAATCGTTGGTACGGGTCTGGAAGGTAAAGCGGCTATTGATTCCCGAGCGTTGATTATCGCAGAGGCTGATGGTGTCGTAGATTATGTGGACGCGAAGAAAATCAGAATCAAGTATGACTTGACTTCAGATGAGCTTCTGGTCAACTTCTCTGACGAATACAGAACCTACGACTTGATTAAATTCAGAAGAACTAACCAAGATACCACCATTAACTTGACTCCTCTAGTTCTGAAAGGAGAACGAGTTCAAAAAGGCCAGGTACTTGTGGAAGGATATTCTACTAACAAAGGTGAGCTTGCTCTCGGTAAAAATCTCAAAGTGGCCTACATGCCATGGCAAGGATATAACTTCGAGGATGCGATTGTAATCTCTGAGCGAGTGGTTCGTGAGGATATCTTTACATCTATCCACGTAGAGGAATTCCAGTTGGAAGTTCGGGACACCAAGCGTGGTGAAGAAGAATTGACTTCTGAAATTCCAAACGTTTCTGAAGAAGCTGTTAAACACCTTGACGAAAACGGTATTATCCGAGTAGGTGCTGAAGTGAAAGAAGGTGATATCATCATCGGTAAAATCACTCCAAAAGGTGAAACGGATCCAACCCCTGAAGAAAAACTCCTCAGAGCGATCTTCGGTGACAAAGCAGGTGATGTGAAAGACGCTTCTTTGAAAGCTTCTCCGTCTCTAAATGGTGTGGTGATCGAAACCAAACTTTTCTCCAGACCTAAGAAAGACAAGGACAACAGAGCCAAGTCCAAGGCTGAAGTGGAGAAATTAAAGGCGAAATATTCCAAGGATTTGTTGGGTATCCGTGCCCGAATGATCAACAAGTTGGTGACTTTGCTTGATGGTAAAACTTCACAAGGTGTAAAGCACAAGTTCGGTGATGAGATTATCAGCAAAGGAGTGAAGTTCAATGCCAAAAACATTGAGAATAACCTCTTCCCTGCTAAGAACCCATACAGAGACGAGTCAAATTACAATGTACCTGAGGAAGCAAACCTGATTTCAGACATCGTGTTGGATGACTGGACAGAGGATGCACATACCAATGGACTTATCGTGAAGTTGGTGAAAAACTACACCAATTCCAGAAATGAGATCTCCGGTAGATTCAAGCGTGACCGCTTCACTTTGGAAGTTGGGGATGAATTGCCTGCAGGTATTGTTCAGCTTGCCAAAGTTTACATTGCTAAGAAGCGTAAGCTTAAAGTAGGTGATAAAATGGCGGGTCGTCACGGTAACAAAGGTATCGTAGCTCGTATTGTAAGAGACGAGGATATGCCATTCCTTGAAGACGGTACCCCTATGGATATTGTATTGAACCCGCTGGGTGTACCTTCCCGAATGAACATAGGTCAGATTTTCGAGACCGTTCTTGCATGGGCAGGTCAAAAGCTTGGTAAGAAATATGCAACTCCAATCTTTGATGGAGCGTCTCTTGAAGAGGTTTCAGCAGAACTAGAAGCGGCAGGCCTTCCGGCTTATGGAAGAACTTACCTATATGATGGACTTTCTGGAAACAGATTCGATCAGCCAGTGACAGTAGGTGTTGCTTATATGTTGAAACTTGGCCACTTGGTAGACGACAAGATGCACGCTCGTTCCATTGGTCCATACTCTCTCATCACTCAGCAACCACTCGGTGGTAAAGCACAGTTTGGTGGTCAGCGATTCGGAGAAATGGAAGTTTGGGCACTTGAAGCATTCGGTGCATCTCATGTCCTTCAGGAAATCTTGACTGTGAAGTCTGATGACGTAATCGGTAGAGCGAAAGCTTACGAAGCAATCGTGAAAGGTGAAAACCTTCCTAAGCCAAACATCCCTGAATCATTCAATGTATTGGTTCATGAGTTGAGAGGCTTGGCTCTTGAAATTACCCTCGATTAATTTGGCTCATAGGGCGGGCAACCGCCCTGAACATATCTCAAAAAATTATGTCGTTTAGAAAAAATAAAAAACTCAACAACGATTTCTCCCGAGTTACCATCAGCTTGGCCTCTCCAGAATCTATTTTGGATAGCTCAAATGGTGAGGTAACCCAGCCAGAGACCATCAACTACCGAACATACAAGCCTGAAATGGGTGGATTGTTCTGTGAGCGAATCTTCGGTCCTGTGAAAGATTGGGAATGTCATTGTGGTAAGTACAAGCGAATCAGATATAAAGGCATCATCTGCGACCGTTGTGGCGTGGAAGTGACCGAGAAAAAAGTACGCCGTGAGCGTATGGGCCACATTGAATTGGTGGTTCCTGTAGCTCATATCTGGTACTTCAAGTCTCTTCCTAATAAAATTGGTTACCTCCTAGGTCTTCCTACCAAGAAGTTGGATCAGATCGTGTACTATGAGCGCTATGTGGTAGTTCAGGCAGGTATCAAGGCAGAAGAAGGTGTTCAATACCTCGATTTCTTGACTGAAGATGAGTACTTGGACATCATGGACAAGCTTCCTAAGGAAAACCACATGCTTGATGATGACGATCCAAATAAATTCATCGCCAAAATGGGCGCTGAAGCTTTGGAAATGTTGTTGGCAAGATTGGATTTGGATGATCTTTCGTACTCCCTACGTCACCAAGCAGCTACCGATACTTCTCAGCAGCGTAAGGCAGAAGCCTTAAAACGTCTGAAAGTAGTAGAAGCATTCCGTGATGCAAGAACCCGTATCGAAAACCGTCCGGAGTGGATGGTAGTCCGAATGGTTCCTGTTATTCCACCGGAATTGCGTCCATTGGTTCCTTTGGACGGAGGTCGTTTTGCAACTTCCGATTTGAATGATCTCTACAGAAGAGTAATCATCAGAAATAACCGTCTTAAGAGATTGATCGATATCAAAGCTCCTGAGGTGATCTTGAGAAACGAAAAGCGAATGTTGCAGGAAGCTGTGGATTCACTTTTTGATAACTCCAGAAAAGTAAATGCGGTAAGATCCGATGGTAACCGTGCCTTGAAGTCCCTTTCGGACATGTTGAAAGGTAAGCAAGGTCGATTCCGTCAAAACTTGCTCGGTAAGCGTGTGGATTACTCCGGTCGATCTGTAATCGTCGTGGGTCCTGAATTGAAGCTTCACGAGTGTGGTCTTCCTAAAAATATGGCAGCCGAACTTTTCAAGCCATTTATCATCAGAAAACTGATTGAAAGAGGCATTGTAAAGACGGTAAAGTCTGCCAAGAAAATTGTGGATCGCAAAGATCCTGTGGTTTGGGATATTTTGGAAAACGTATTGAAAGGACACCCTGTTCTCCTTAACCGTGCCCCAACTCTTCACAGGTTGGGTATCCAAGCTTTCCAGCCAAAATTGATCGAAGGAAAAGCGATTCAGCTTCACCCGTTGGTATGTACCGCGTTCAACGCTGACTTTGACGGTGACCAGATGGCGGTACACGTACCACTGGGTCATGAAGCGATTTTGGAAGCTTCAACGTTGATGCTTTCTGCACATAATATCCTCAACCCTGCCAACGGTGCTCCTATTACGGTGCCTTCTCAGGACATGGTTTTGGGTCTTTATTATGTGACCAAAGGCAAGAAGTCTACACCTGAAGAACCAGTAGCTGGTGAAGGAATGACTTTCTACAGCACTGAAGAAGTGATAATTGCACTGAATGAAGGTAAGATTTCTAAGCATGCCAACATCAAGTGTAAAGTAAAAGTAAGAACTTCCGAAGGCGAGATAAAAGAACAAATTATTGAGACAGTTGCTGGTCGATTGATTTTCAATCAGTTTGTTCCTGAGGAGGTTGGTTACGTAAACGAGCTTTTGACCAAGAAAAAACTTCAGCAAATCATCGCTGAGGTAGTAAAAGTGTGTGGCATTGCCAGAACTGCACAATTCCTCGATGATATCAAGCATCTAGGTTTCCAGATGGCATACCAAGGTGGACTTTCCATGGGCTTGAATGACGTAATCATTCCTGAGGAAAAAGAGCCGATGATCGCTAAAGCGAAAGAGGAAGTAGACCAAGTTTGGAATAACTACCTCATGGGTCTGATCACCGATAACGAGCGTTACAATCAGGTAATTGATATTTGGACTCGTACCAACTCTCATTTGACTAACAATCTGATGAAGAAGATGGAAGAGGACAAGCAAGGATTCAATGCCATCTACATGATGATGCACTCAGGAGCTCGAGGTTCTAGAGAGCAAATCAGACAGCTGGGTGGTATGAGAGGTCTGATGGCCAAGCCTCAGAAAAACCTTCAAGGCTCAGTAGGTGAAATCATTGAAAACCCAATCCTTTCCAACTTCAAAGAAGGTCTGGATGTATTGGAGTACTTCATTTCTACGCATGGTGCACGTAAAGGTCTTGCCGATACTGCGCTTAAAACTGCTGACGCCGGTTATTTGACTCGTCGTCTGGTTGACGTAGCCCAAGATATGATCGTGACCGAAGAGGATTGCGGTACTTTGAGAGGCTTAGTTGTTCAGCCATTGAAAGACAATGACGAAATCGTTGAGCCTCTTTCTGAAAGAATCCTTGGAAGAGTTTCTGTGCATGATGTCTATGATTTAGCTACGGATGAGTTGATCATACCAGCCGGTGTAGAAATCACAGACGAGATCGCAAAGCGTGTCGATGAATCCTCCATCGAAGAGGTAGAAATCAGATCTGTATTGACCTGCGAAACTCGAAGAGGAGTTTGTTCTAAGTGTTACGGGCGAAATCTTGCAACTGGTAAAATGGTTCAGGCAGGTGAGGCAGTAGGTGTTATTGCAGCACAATCCATCGGTGAACCTGGTACTCAGTTGACTTTGAGAACTTTCCACGTGGGTGGTACTGCTTCCAACATGGCGGTAGATGCCAGCATCAATGCTAAGTTTGATGGTGTGGTTGAGTTTGAAGAAGAATTAAGGTACATCGAGACTACCAATAGAGATGGTGAACCTGTAACTGTGGTAATGGGCCGTTCGGGTGAAATCAAAATCAACGATCCAAAGACAGGAAAGACATTGGTTTCAAACCACGTGCCTTATGGTGCTATCCTTAATGTGAAAGATGGACAGAAGATTTCCAAAGGTGAATCACTCTGTACTTGGGATCCATACAACGCGGTCATTCTTTCCGAATTTGACGGTACGGTCGAATTTGAGGCAATTGTAGAAGGAATTACCTACAAAGAAGTGGCCGATGATCAGACTGGTTTCCGTGAAAAAGTAATCATTGAAACCAAGGACAGAACCAAAAACCCGGCAATCGTTATCAACTATGGTGAAGATTCAAAGGGATACAATATTCCAGTTGGTGCGCACCTGGCTGTAGAAGCTGGTGAGAAAGTGAAAGCCGGACAAATCTTGGTAAAAATCCCTAGATCTGTTGGTAAAACAAGAGACATTACTGGAGGTCTTCCACGAGTTACTGAATTGTTCGAAGCCAGAAATCCATCCAACCCTGCGGTGGTTTCTGAGATCGATGGTGTGGTAACCTATGGTGGTATCAAGCGAGGTAACCGTGAAATCATCATCGAATCTAAGGACGGAGTGATCAAGAAATACATGGTTTCCTTGTCCAAGCACATTTTGGTTCAGGAAAATGACTTTATACGTGCCGGTGAGCCATTGTCCGACGGTGCCATCACTCCAAGCGATATTCTGGCGATCAAAGGACCGACGGCCGTTCAGGAGTACTTGGTTAACGAAATTCAGGAAGTTTATCGACTTCAGGGTGTAAAAATCAACGACAAGCACATCGAGGTAATTGTATCCCAGATGATGCAAAAAGTGGAGATCCTTGATGCAGGTGATACAAACTTCTTGCAGGGCCAAGTAGTCGATAAGTGGGCATTCCGTGAGGAAAACGACAACATCCTTGATAAGAAAGTGGTCATGGATGCAGGAGATTCTTCCACTCTTAAGCCAGGTATGATCATTTCTGCAAGAAGACTGAGAGATGAAAATTCCAGCTTAAAGCGTAAGGATTTGAAACTTGTTCAGGTAAGAGATGCCGAAACAGCTGTTTCTGCTCCAACTCTGCAAGGTATCACGGCAGCTTCTTTGGGTACTGAAAGCTTTATTTCTGCAGCCTCCTTCCAGGAAACAACCAAGGTGCTTTCTGAAGCGGCAATCAGAGGTAAGCGTGATGAGCTATTGGGATTGAAAGAAAACGTTATCGTTGGGCACTTAATTCCTGCCGGTACCGGACAGAGAAGATTCCAAAGCATGATCGTAGGCTCTAAGGAAGAATATGAGAAGCTTTCTGAAAACATGGAAAGAACTTCTTCCAGGAAGTCTAGTGAGGCAATTCTCTAAGTAGAAATCTATATTAAATGAAAGGCCTGTATGTCATGTACAGGCCTTTTTTAATCTTACTCAACCATGCAAGATCCAAATAAAAACGACCAACAAATCAATGTGGAACTTTCTGAGGAAATCGCCGAAGGAGTTTATTCAAATTTAGCCATGATTGCACACTCCAATTCGGAGTTTGTCATTGACTTTATCCGATTAATGCCCGGAGTGCCAAAGGCAAAGGTTAAATCAAGAGTTATCATAACTCCAGATCATGCCAAGCGATTACTTGCAGCATTAAAGGATAACATTGAAAAGTATGAGGCTGCTTTTGGAAAAATAAGCCAAGGCGGGGGGGCACCTACCTTCCCTATTTCATTCGGTACTCCCGGTGAGGCCTAACAAAAATATAACTGCTTAATTTTGTTACTCTTATTACTTCTTGTACCTTTGCAGTCCAAAAATTAACAGTTTACAGGAAAACTAAATTTTATCAGTTAATGCCTACTATTCAACAGCTAGTAAGAAAAGGTAGAAATACACTGGAAATCAAATCGAAATCTAGAGCATTGGATGCATGTCCACAGCGTAGAGGAGTTTGTACCAGAGTATACACTACGACCCCTAAGAAGCCTAACTCTGCTATGAGAAAGGTGGCAAGGGTAAGATTGACTAATGGAAAAGAAGTGAACGCTTACATTCCAGGTGAAGGTCACAATCTTCAAGAACACTCCATCGTATTGATCAGAGGTGGTCGTGTGAAGGATCTTCCAGGTGTGAGATATCACATCATCCGCGGTGCATTGGATACTGCCGGAGTTAAAGACCGTAAGCAAGGTCGCTCCAAGTACGGTGCTAAAAGACCTAAAGCTGGTAAGGGTGCCCCTGCTGCAGCTCCAGGCAAGAAGAAATAACAAAACACTTTAAGAAGAAATGAGAAAAGCGAAACCAAAGAAGAGATATATTCTTCCTGACCCAAAGTTCAATGATACTTTGGTAACCAAGTTTGTAAACTGTCTGATGATCGACGGGAAGAAGAGTATTGCTTACAACATTTTCTACGATGCGGTAGCAAAGGTAGAATCCAAAGTAGGTGAGAATGGTCTTGAAGTTTGGAAAAAAGCGCTTAACAATATTGCTCCATCCGTAGAGGTGAAGAGTCGTAGAGTTGGTGGTGCTACATTCCAGGTTCCTATGGAAGTAAGACCTGAACGAAAGATGTCCCTTGGGATCAAGTGGATGATCACCTATGCTCGTAAAAGAGGTGAGAAAACCATGATGGACAGACTTGCAGGTGAGATCATCGCTGCTGCAAAAGGCGAAGGAGCCGCAGTGAAGAAGAAAGATGATACCCACAGAATGGCCGAAGCCAACAAAGCGTTCTCACACTTTAGATTTTAATTAGGATGGCAAGAGATTTAAGATTTACCAGAAACATTGGTATTGCAGCGCACATTGATGCGGGTAAGACTACTACCACGGAGCGTATCCTTTTTTATTCCGGAAAGTCCCATAAAATCGGAGAGGTACACGAAGGTGCCGCCACAATGGACTGGATGGCTCAAGAGCAGGAAAGAGGTATCACCATTACATCTGCAGCTACTACCGTTTTCTGGCCTTACAGAAATAATCAATATCAAATTAACATCATCGACACCCCAGGGCACGTTGACTTCACCGTAGAAGTTAACCGTTCATTGAGGATCCTTGATGGACTTGTTTTCCTGTTCAGTGCTGTGGATGGTGTTGAGCCACAGTCTGAGACCAACTGGCGTTTGGCTGATAATTATAAAGTAGCGCGTATCGGTTTTGTTAACAAAATGGACCGTGCAGGTGCTGATTTCCTTAACGTGTGCAAGCAGGTTAGAGAAATGTTGGGAAGCAAAGCAGTTCCATTGCAGCTTCCAATTGGCGCTGAAGACAAATTCAAAGGTGTTGTTGACTTGATCAACAACAGAGGAATGGTTTGGAACGAATCAGATATGGGTATGACCTATGAAGTGGTTCCAATTCCTGATGACATGAAGGAAGACGTAGCTCAGTGGAGAGAATACCTTCTCGAGGCTGTTGCGGAGTATGATGAGTCCCTCATGGAAAAATTCTTCGATGATCCAAACTCTATTACTGAGCGTGAGATCTTGGATGCATTGAGACAAGCCGTAATTGACATGAAGATTGTGCCTATGGTGTGCGGATCTTCTTTCAAAAACAAAGGTGTACAGACCATGCTTGACTTGGTGATGGAATTGCTTCCTTCTCCATTGGACAAGGATGACTTGTATGCCACTACCCTTGATACGGAAGAGCAAATTCTGATCAAGCCTGAGTTCAATGAGCCATTTGTTGGCTTGGCATTCAAGATTGCTACCGATCCATTTGTGGGCCGTCTTTGCTTCGTAAGAGCTTACTCAGGTACTTTGGAATCCGGTTCTTATGTATTCAACAGCCGTTCTGGAAATAAAGAGCGTATTTCTCGAGTGTTCCAGATGCATGCCAACAAGCAGAACCAAATTGAAAGACTGGAGGCAGGTGACATCGGTGCAGTGGTAGGTTTCAAAGACATCAAAACGGGTGATACCCTTTGCGACGAAAAGCGTAAAGTGGTAATGGAATCCATGGTGTTCCCTGAGCCTGTTATCGGTTATGCAATCGAGCCTAAAACTCAGGCGGATGTGGATAAACTTGGAATGGCGATTTCTAAGCTTGTAGAAGAAGATCCTACCCTTCAGGTTAATACAGACCACGAGACTGGTCAGACTATCTTAAGAGGTATGGGTGAACTTCACCTTGAAATCATCATTGACCGTCTGAAGAGAGAATTTAAGGTTGAAATCAACCAAGGTGCTCCTCAGGTGGCTTACAAAGAAGCTTTGTTTGGTTCAGTAGAACACAAAGAGGTTTACAAGAAGCAGACGGGTGGTAAAGGTAAATTTGCTGATATCGTATTCGAATTGGGACCTAAAGATCCAGATCCTGAAACAGGTGAAATTAAACCTGGACTTGACTTTGTCAATGCGATCGTAGGTGGTGTAATTCCTAAGGAATTTATCCAGCCTGTTCAGAAAGGTTTCCAAGAAGCTATGAAAAATGGTCCTTTGGCAGGTTACCCAATCGAATCAATGAAAGTGAAATTGTTCCATGGTTCTTACCACGATGTGGACTCTGACGCACTTTCTTTCGAATTGGCAGCAAGAATTGGTTTCAAAGAAGCTGCTAAAAAGTGTAAGCCTCAGTTGCTAGAGCCAATCATGTCGGTGGACGTAGTAACTCCAGATGAATATACTGGTCCTATTACAGGTGATTTGAACAGAAGAAGAGGATTGATGAAAGGTATGGATACTAAAGGTACCTCTACCGTTGTCAAGGCCAGCGTTCCTTTGTCCGAATTGTTCGGTTATGTGACGGACTTGAGAACCATCACCTCAGGTAGAGCAACGGCCTCTTTGACGTTCTCTCACTATGAGCCAGTTCCAAGCAACATTGCCGAAGCGGTAATTGCTAAAGTAAAAGGTGATAAAGCCTAATCGAAAACAAAATGAATCAGAAAATCAGAATAAAATTGAAATCATACGATCACAGCCTGGTGGATAAGTCATCAGAAAAGATCGTGAAGGCAGTAAAGGCAACTGGCGCTGTAGTAGTTGGTCCTATTCCTTTGCCTACTAAGAAGGAAAAATTTACGGTGTTGAAATCTCCACACGTAAATAAGAAGGCTAGAGATCAATATCAGCTTTGTACTTACAAGAGACTGGTTGACATCTACTCCAACTCTTCCAAAACTGTTGATGCTTTGATGAAAATTGAGCTTCCAAGTGGAGTGGACGTTGAAATCAAAGTCTGACAGGACCATAAATCTTAATTAAAAAAGACCTGCATTCAATGCAGGTCTTTTCTTTTTGATGGATTTGATCAGGAGAATTTAAGGCGGACTTACCTCAACCGTTCAGTTTTTTCCTAAATGTTTGAAAATATTAGAGTTGGGATTTGCTGCCAAATTTTATTTCAGTAACTTTGCAGTCCTTAAAAAGGGCCCAAGTGCATAAACACTTGTGGATTATCAAATTATCTTATTTAAGATGTCTGGTATTATAGGTAAAAAAGTCGGAATGACTAGCATCTTCAGTGCCGATGGACGTAATGTCGCATGCACGCTAATAGAAGCTGGTCCTTGCGTAGTGACGCAAGTAAAAAACGTTGAAACAGACGGGTACAACGCAGTGCAGTTGGCATTCGGTGAGCGAAAGGAGAAAAATACTCCTAAGCCATTGATCGGTCATTTTAAAAAGGCCGGCACCACGCCAAAGCAGAAAGTTGTTGAGTTCCGTGACTTCAGGGTCGAATTTGAAGGCCAAGTGGAGCTCGGAAAGACAGTAAGTGCAGGAGAGGTTTTCGTAGAAGGTGACTTCGTAGATGCCATCGGTACTTCAAAAGGTAAAGGCTTCCAAGGTGTTGTGAAGCGTCATGGTTTTGGTGGTGTGGGTGGACAAACTCACGGTCAGCACAACAGACAAAGACACCCAGGTTCCATTGGTGCTTGTTCTTGGCCATCCAGAGTATTCAAAGGTATGAGAATGGCTGGAAGAACTGGAGGAGACAGAGTGAAAGTGATCAACCTAAGAGTGTTGAAAGTTTACCCTGAGCAAAACCTTCTATTGGTTTCCGGTTCAGTGCCTGGTCCTAAAAATTCATTTGTTATTCTGGAGAAGTAAGCCATGGAATTAGCAGTAATCAATCATAAAGGACAAGAAACAGGTAGAAAGGTGACTCTTTCTGACGAGATTTTCGCAATCGAGCCAAACGACAATGCGATCTACCTGGATGTGAAGCAATACCTGGCTAATCAGAGACAGGGTACTCACAAATCAAAAGAAAGAAACGAAGTAGCGGGTTCTACTAAAAAGATCAAGAAGCAAAAAGGTACCGGTGGTGCTCGTGCTGGGTCTTTGAAGGCTCCTAACTTCCGTGGTGGTGGTAGAGTATTTGGTCCTAAGCCAAGAGACTACTCCTTCAAGTTGAATAAAAAAGTAAAGCAATTAGCTCGTAAGTCTGCGCTTTCTTATAAAGCAAAAGAAAACAGTCTCTTGGTATTGGAAGATCTTGCTTTTGATGCTCCAAAGACTAAGAACTATATCGCTTTGCTCAATGGACTTTCACTGTCAGATAAAAAGACTTTGTTGGTACTTCCAGAGGACAACAAAAATGTATTTCTATCCAGCAGAAACCTTCCAAAGGCGAAAGTTGTGACTGTAAATGATGTGAATACTTACCAACTCCTCAATGCTGACCATTTGGTACTGTGCGAAGGATCTGTAAGTAAGTTAGAAACCATTTTATCGAAATAAGACAATGGATATTCTGAAGCAGCCTTTGATCACAGAAAAGATCTCTGCACTTAATGAAAAGGGAGTTTACGGCTTTATCGTCGAAAAGACTGCCGACAAGGAGCAGATCAAATCCACTGTGGAGAAAAAGTATGGTGTAAAAGTAGTGTCTGTTCGTACCATGAGATATGCTGCGAAGCATAAGACAAGATACACCAAGAATAAAATCGTATCAGGCTTTACCAATGCTTATAAAAAAGCAATCGTACAAGTAGCTGATGGTGAAGTAATTGATTTTTACGGAGAAATTTAATTGAATCAATATCATGGCAATTAAAAAATTAAAGCCTGTAACTCCGGGAACACGATTCAGAGTAGCTCCTGCGTTTGACGAGATTACCAAGTCAAAACCAGAGAAGTCACTCCTCGCTCCTGCGAAGAAATCAGGCGGTAGAAATAATGAAGGCAAAATGACAGCTCGCTACATCGGCGGCGGTCATAAGAGAAGACTCAGAATAGTAGACTTCCAAAGAAATAAGTTTGGTGTACCTGCTACCGTAAAGGCAATCGAGTACGATCCAAACAGAACAGCCCGTCTTGCCCTACTTTACTATGCAGATGGTGCTAAGGCCTACATTATCGCTCCGGAAGGTTTGCAAGTAGGACAAACAGTGATTTCCGGTGAGCAAGTTGCTCCAGAAGTGGGCAACGCCATGCCTATGGCAAATATCCCAATGGGTACAATCGTACACAATGTGGAATTGAAGCCAGGTAAAGGTGGTGCATTGGCTAGAAGTGCGGGTGGATACGCTCAGATCGTGGCTAGAGATTCTAGATACGTGACCGTAAAACTTCCTTCTGGTGAAATGCGACTTATCCTTGGGGCATGTATGGCTACAGTAGGTACTGTATCCAATGCAGACCATATGAACGTGGTGCTGGGTAAGGCCGGTCGTAAGAGATGGCTCGGTATCAGACCTCGTACAAGAGGTGTGGCGATGAACCCAGTAGATCACCCAATGGGTGGTGGTGAAGGTCGTTCTTCAGGTGGTCATCCAAGATCACGTAAAGGTCTTCTTGCGAAAGGAAAGAAAACCAGAACGCCTAAGAAGTATTCAAACAAATTCATCATCAGCAAAAGATCTAAGTAATTATGGCACGTTCATTAAAAAAAGGTCCTTATATCGAACACCACCTGGTGAAGAAAGTAGATGCCATGAACGAGTCAGGCAAGAAATCTGTCATCAAGACTTGGTCAAGAAGATCCATGATTTCTCCGGATTTCGTGGGACATACCTTCGCTGTGCATAACGGAAACAAGTTTATCCCGGTATTTGTAACTGACAACATGGTAGGTCACAAATTGGGTGAATTTGCCCCAACCAGAAACTTCCGTGGCCACATTGCTAAAAAAGATAAAGGAAAGAGATAATCATGGAAGCAATAGCAAGATTAAGAAACGTTCCTACTTCCCCGCGCAAAATGCGCCTTGTGGCTGACCTCGTGAGAGGTAAGAGAGTAGGATTGGCCCTTAGCATTTTGAAATTCACTCCTAACCATGGAGCAATCAAATTGGAGAAGCTTCTCCTTTCAGCTGTGGCCAACTGGCAGGCAAAAAATCCGGATGCCAAACTCGAAGATGCTGACCTTTATGTAAAAACCATTATGGTTGACGAGGGTCGCTCACTGAAGAGACTAAGACCTGCACCTCAAGGTCGCGGTCATAGAATCCGCAAGAGATCCAATCATGTAACCTTGGTAATTGATGCGTTCAATTCCGGAGATGTTACCGCTGATGTAGTAGAAACAAACGAAAAGGCAAATTAAGAAAAGACTATGGGACAAAAGATTAACCCAATAGGATTTAGACTTGGTGTTATTAAAGGCTGGGATTCCAACTGGTATGGTGGAAAAGACTTTGCTGATAAATTATACGAAGATCAACAAATCCGTAAGTACGTCCTTGCCAGAATACCAAAAGGCGGAATTGCCAAAGTGATCATTGAGCGTACGCTTAAGAGAATCACCTTAACAATTCATACTGCCAGACCAGGTGTTGTGATTGGTAAAGGTGGAGCCGAAGTAGACAAGCTTAAAGAAGAACTTAAGAAGATCACCAACAAGGATATTCAAATCAATATCTTTGAAATCAAACGTCCTGAACTGGATGCAAAATTGGTAGGTGAGTCTATCGCACAGCAGCTTCAAGCTAGAATTTCCTTCCGTCGTGCCATGAAGCAGGCGATTGCAGCTACCATGAGAGTAGGTGCAGAAGGAATCAAAGTTAAACTTTCTGGTCGTCTGGGCGGTGCTGAAATGGCTCGTTCTGAAATGTACAAAGAGGGAAGAATTCCTCTTCATACCCTAAGAGCCGACATTGATTATGCGATCTCCGAGGCACTGACTGTGTACGGAATCATCGGAATCAAAGTGTGGATCTTCAAAGGTGAAGTTTATGGTAAGAGAGACCTTTCTCCAAACCAAGGTGCAGCAAACGAACCAAAAGGTCAGCGCACTCCTGCTCCTAAAGGAAGGGAGAAAGATGGTCCAAGACGCAGAAAAAGAAATAACTAATTTTCACCTTTCTAAGTGAGAAATCATGTTACAGCCGAAAAGAACTAAATATAGGAAGATGCACAAGGGCCGTGTCAAAGGTCTTGCTACGAGAGGCGCTGAGCTTTCTTTTGGCAACTTTGGCATCAAATCCCTTGAGCCAGGATGGATTACTTCTCGCCAGATCGAGGCAGCTCGTATTGCCATGACAAGAGCGATGAAGAGAGAAGGACAGGTTTGGATCAGAATTTTCCCTGATAAGCCTATCACTAAGAAGCCCGCAGAGGTACGTATGGGTAAAGGTAAAGGTGCTCCTGAATATTGGGTGGCCGTTATCAAGCCAGGTACTATCCTTTTCGAAGCTACAGGCGTGAGCCTAGAGACCGCTCAAGAGGCGTTGAGACTTGCGCAGCAGAAGCTACCCGTAAGTACAAGATTTGTTGTAAGAAGAGACTACGCTGAATAATCAGGAACTATGAAAAACACTGAAATCAGATCACTTTCAGCAAGTGAAATCGCCGAGCGACTTGTCGCTGAGCAGGAGAATCTTGGCAAATTGAAATTTGCCCATTCGATTTCTCCAATTGAGAATCCTAACAGAATCAGAGAGTCTAAGCGTCTGATCGCAAGATTGAAGACTGCATTACACTCCAAATAACTAGCTAACAGAAAAGAAAATGGCTACGATTGAGAGAAATCTTCGCAAAGAAAGAGTTGGGAAGGTCGTAAGCAACAAAATGGACAAGTCCATCACTGTAGCTGTAGAACGTAAGGTGAAACATCCAATCTACGGTAAGTTTGTTGCCAAGACTACCAAATTTATGGTTCATGACGAGAAGAATGAATGTAACCCAGGTGATGTGGTTAGAATCAGCGAAACTCGTCCGCTGAGCAAGAACAAGCGTTGGAGATTAGTTGAAATTATTGAAAGGGCTAAGTAATCATGATACAGCAAGAATCCAGACTAAGCGTTGCAGATAATTCCGGTGCCAAAGAGGTATTGGTCATCCGCGTGTTGGGAGGAACTAAGAAGCGTTACGCTTCTATCGGTGATAAAGTAGTCGTGACTGTAAAGTCAGCCCTATCTTCCAGCAACATGAAAAAGGGTACCGTTTCTAAAGCGGTAATCGTGAGAACCAAAAAAGAAATCCGAAGAAAGGATGGTTCTTATATCAGATTCGAAGACAATGCTGCCGTGTTGTTGAACAACAACGACGAGCCAAGAGGTACCCGTATTTTCGGACCTGTTGCCAGAGAGCTCAGAGAGAAGCAGTTTATGAAAATCATTTCCTTGGCACCTGAAGTACTTTAATCATGGAAAGAAAATTCAATAAGCAGCCAAAGCTGCATATTAAAACTGGTGACACTGTAAAAGTGATCTCTGGTGATGACAAAGGAAAAACCGGAAAGGTACTGTCAGTAGATACTGAAAAGAGAAGAGCGATTGTAGAAGGTATCAACATGATTACGAAACATGTGAAACCAACTGCAGCTAAGCCTCAGGGAGGTATCGAAAAGAAAGAAGCTTCACTTCATATCAGTAATCTGATGCTGGTAGATCCAAAAACCGGTGAAGCAACCAGAACAGGCCGTAAGGTAAATGAAAATGGTAAACTAGTGAGATTCTCAAAGAAAACTGGGGAGGTGATCAATGGCTAATCCAAGAATTAAAGAAAAGTATTTGAACGATATCGTTCCTGCTTTGAAAGAGAAGTTTCAGTACTCCTCTGTAATGCAAGTTCCGAAATTGACTAAGATCGTCCTTAATAAAGGTATCGGAGCTGCTGTAGCTGACAAAAAATTGGTTGACCAGGGTGTAGAAGAGCTCTCTTTGATCACAGGTCAGAAAGCTGTCGCCACTAAGGCTAAGATTGCAGTGTCTAACTTCAAGCTTAGAGAAGGAATGCCTATCGGAGCAAAAGTTACTTTGAGAGGTGAAAGAATGTACGAATTCCTTGACCGTTTGATGACTGTAGCACTTCCACGTGTTCGTGACTTCAAAGGAATTTCCGATAAAGGATTTGACGGCAGAGGTAATTACACTTTGGGCGTCACAGAGCAGATCATTTTCCCTGAGATCTCTATCGAAAAGGTAAACAGAATTTCAGGTATGGATATCACTTTTGTGACCACAGCCGGTACAGATGAAGAAGCTTTTGCTTTGTTGAAAGCTTTCGGAATGCCATTCGTAAATAAAAATAATCAAGAATAATCATGGCAAAAGAGTCCATCAAAGCTCGCGAGAGAAAAAGAGAAAGACTGGTAGCCAAGTATGCCAAGAAAAGAGCCGAGCTCAAGGCAGCCGGTGACTACGAAGCCCTTGACAAATTACCAAAGAATGCTTCTCCGGTAAGACTTCACAACAGATGCAAGCTGACCGGTCGTCCTAAAGGATACATGAGAAAGTTCGGTATCAACAGGGTAACCTTCAGAGAAATGGCGTCTGCTGGTAAGATTCCTGGTCTGACAAAGTCTAGCTGGTAAAATAACGACAGTAGTTTTTATTCTAAAAATCAATTCGTAACTTTGCACGCCCAATTCGGGTGGTGCTAGACTATACTAATATGACTGATCCAATAGCTGATTATCTGACCAGATTGAGAAATGCCATAAAGGCCTCTCATAGAATCGTTGAGATACCTGCTTCTAACATCAAGAAGGAGATCACAAAAGTTTTGCACGACAAAGGGTATATTCAAAACTATAAGTTTGAAGATAATGGACCTCAAGGCACTATCAAAATTGCTTTGAAGTACAACCCAACCACCAAGCAAAATGCCATCGTGAGTCTGGAAAGAGTTAGTACTCCAGGTTTAAGAAAGTATGCCAAGCATGATGAACTCCCAAGAGTGATCAATGGCCTTGGTATTGCTATCGTATCCACCTCCAAAGGTGTGATGACAGACAAAGAAGCCCGTACTGAAGGTATCGGAGGCGAAGTACTTTGCTACGTATATTAATTTACTATCATGTCTAGAATAGGTAAAAAACCAATAAATCTACCCAGCGGTGTTACTGTAGACGTGTCAGCTCATGGAACTGTCACTGTTAAAGGTCCAAAGGGTACACTGACTCAGGATGTGAATCCCGATATTCAGGTAAAAGTGGAGGGCAAGGATGTTGTCCTCTCTAGACCCACTGATTCAAAAAGACACAAGTCTATGCATGGTCTCTACAGAGCATTGATCAACAATATGGTCATCGGTGTTTCTCAGGGATACAAGAAGGACTTGGAATTGGTCGGTGTTGGTTACAAGGCTTCCAACCAAGGTCAAGTGCTTGAGCTTAGTTTAGGTTATTCTCACAGCATTTTTATGGCTTTGCCTAACGAGATCTCTCTTAAAACAGAGACTCCAAAAGGTAAAAACCCAGTTATCACTTTGGAAGGTATCGATAAAGAATTGATCGGTCAAGTCGCTGCAAAGATCCGTTCCTTGCGTAAGGTTGAACCTTACAAAGGTAAAGGGGTGCGCTTTACTGGTGAAAATGTTAGACGTAAGGCTGGTAAAACTGCCGGTAAAAAATAATAGGTTATGGCATTTAATAAGAATTCCAGAAGACTTAGAATCAAGCAGGGTATCAGAAGAAAGATTTCTGGTACAGATTCCAGACCTCGTTTGTCAGTTTTCAAAAGTAATACTGGCATCTATGCACAGTTGGTTGATGATCTTAAAGGCATCACTTTGGCTCAGGCTTCTTCTAAGGAGCTTGGATCCAAGGCTAATACGAATGTAACTGTATCCAAAGAAGTAGGTAAGAAACTTGCCGAAAGAGCAGTTGCCAACGGAGTGTCTGAAGTAGTATTTGACCGTAATGGCTACTTGTATCATGGTAATGTAAAAGCTTTGGCTGACGGTGCCAGAGAAGGAGGCCTTAAATTCTAATCAATATGTCTCAAGTAAGAAGAAAACCCATTAGGGCTACAGATACAGAATTGAAAGAGAAAGTAGTTGCTATCAACCGAGTAGCCAAAGTGGTAAAAGGTGGTAGAAGATTTTCTTTCTCTGCAATTGTCGTGGTTGGTGATGGCCAAGGAGTAGTAGGTTATGGTTTGGGTAAAGCCAATGAAGTAACAGACGCTATTACTAAGGGCATCGAAGACGCCAAGAAGAACTTGGTGAAGGTACCGGTATTGAAAGGTACTATTCCACACGAGCAAATTGGAAAATTTGGTGGAGGTTTGGTATTGATCAAACCAGCCGCTGCAGGTACCGGTGTTATTGCTGGTGGTGCAATGCGTGCTGTTTTGGAATCTGCAGGTGTTACCGATGTTTTGGCAAAATCTAAAGGTTCTTCCAACCCGCACAATGTGGTAAAAGCTACCATTGACGCTTTGGTTCAACTAAGAGATGCAATCTCTGTTTCTCAGCAGAGAGGTGTGAAAATGTCTAAAGTCTTTAACGGATAATCATCATGGCGAAGATTAAGATCACACAGGTAAAAAGTACGATTGATAGACCAAAAGATCAAAAAGCTACTATTGTAGCGCTTGGCCTAGGTCGTATCAGCAAATCAGTGGTAGTTGAAAATACACCACAGATTGCTGGAATGGTAAATAAAGTGAATCACCTTGTAAAAGTGGAGGAAGCTTAATATGAAACTATATACATTAACTCCAGCCGAAGGTTCGACCAAAAATCGAAAGAGAATTGGTCGTGGTACCGGTTCAGGTAGAGGGGGGACTTCTACTAGAGGTCACAAGGGAGCCAAATCAAGATCTGGCTATAAGACTAAAATCGGGTTTGAAGGCGGTCAGATGCCACTTCAAAGACGAGTTCCTAAATTTGGTTTCAAATCCTTAAACAAGGTTGAGTTCAAACCGGTAAATTTGGATACCTTGCAGTCCCTTGCCGAAGAGTTCAATCTTTCAGCGATCAACATGGAAGCTTTAGTTTCTCATGGATTGGCTTCAAAGAATGATAAAATAAAAATTCTTGGTGGAGGTGAATTGAAAGCCAAACTAGACGTGACTGCACACCAGTTTTCTGCTTCTGCGGTAGCAGCAATCGAAAACCTCGGTGGTACTGTAAACAAGATTTAAGTAAATGAAAAAGTTTATTTCGACAGTAAAGAATATTTTCTCAATCGAAGACTTGAGAGTAAGAATCCTGAATACCATAGGGTTTTTGATCATCTTCAGATTAGGTTCATTCATCGTACTTCCCGGCGTGGATCCATCCAAACTTGGTGGTGCTCCAGAAGGGATCTTCGGATTGATTGATACTTTTCTGGGTGGAGCGTTCAGCAACGCCTCTATCTTCGGTTTAGGTATTATGCCTTACATTTCTGCCTCCATCGTGTTGCAGTTGTTGACTGTCGGGGTACCCTATTTTCAAAAGATGCAAAAAGAGGGTGAATCTGGTAGAAAAAGAATCAATCAGATTACTCGTGTATTGACCATAGCCATCACGGTAGCGCAAGGCATCGGTTACGTAACGGCAACTATTCTTCCTACAGGAGCTGTTATGGTCAGTACCTCTCTTTTCATGTTTAGCTCTCTAGTTCTTCTCTCTGCCGGTACCATGTTTTGTATGTGGTTGGGCGAGAAAATTACAGAGAAGGGTATCGGTAACGGTATCTCTATGCTGATCATGATCGGGATCATATCCAGATTTCCTGGCGCCATCATCGCTGAAGGTTTGGAAAAAGGCTCTTCAGGGATGTTACTCCTGATTATTGAAGCAGTGGTTCTTTTCTTTGTGGTTGTTGGAGTGATTGCTCTGACTGAAGCTACCAGAAGAATTCCTGTTCAATATGCAAAACAGGTTGTAGGAGGTAAAGTATACGGAGGACAGCGACAGTACATTCCGATTAAAGTGAATGCTTCAGGTGTTATGCCTATCATTTTTGCTCAGTCATTAATGTTTGTTCCTGCCCTGATTGCACAGATTTGGGCCGGTGAAAGTGATATTGCCAATTACATTGGAACTACTTTCTCCGATTTCACTTCTTGGCAATACAATCTCCTGTTTGCTGCATTAATTATCATTTTCACTTTCTTCTATACCGCTATTACGGTTAATCCTGAGCAGATCGCGGAAGACATGAAGAGAAACGGTGGATTTGTACCTGGCATCAAGCCTGGTGCTCCAACCTCTGAATTCATTGATAGTATCATTTCTAAAATTACCCTTCCAGGTTCCGTATTGTTAGCTGGCGTAGCGATTTTACCTGCTTTGGCCATTATTGCTGGAGTTGGGAGTGAATTCGCTCAGTTTTATGGTGGTACTTCCTTGCTTATCATGGTAGGTGTCATCATGGATACTTTGAGGCAGATAGAGAGCTATTTGTTGATGAGACATTACGAAGGAATGATGAAAAGTGGTAATGTGAAGAATAATCCTTCGAATTACCAGGTAGCTTAAACATGATTCATTACAAGACTTCTGAAGAAGTTTTAAAAATTAAAGAAAGTGCCGACATACTTGGCCGTGCTCATGGAGAAATAGCCAAGCATGTTAAAGAAGGGGTAAAGACCTCTTTCTTAGATAAAATTGCTGAAGAGTTTATCAGGGATCACGGTGCAGTGCCTTCCTTTAAAGGTTACAACGGTTTTCCCTCCTCACTTTGTATTTCTGTGAATGAAGTTGTGGTTCACGGTTTTCCAAGTGATTATGAATTGAAAGATGGCGATATAATCTCAGTAGATTGTGGAGTCTTTCACCAAGGTTTTCATAGCGATTCCGCTTATACATACCCTATCGGTGAGGTTGCCCCTTCTGTCTTAGCATTACTTAAAGCCACCCGCGATTCACTCTATTTAGGAATTGAGCAGGCTAAATCTGGCAATCGTATTGGTGATATTGGCCATGCGATCCAAAAATTTGTTGAAGCTAAAGGCTATACAGTTGTTCGAGAGTTAGTCGGACACGGTTTGGGTCGAAAGCTTCATGAAGCTCCTGAGGTTCCTAATTATGGCAAAAAAGGCAGTGGCCCCTTGTTGAAGCAAGGAATGGTGATTGCAATTGAGCCCATGATCAATCTTGGATCACGAAATATTGTCCAAGAAAGAGACGGCTGGACTATCCGAACTGCAGATCGGAAACCTTCAGCTCATTATGAGCATACAGTTGCAATATTTGAAGATAGAACAGAGGTCTTGACGACCCATAAATTCATAGAAGAGATCGTTAAATTCTAATATGGCCAAACAAACATCAATCGAGCAAGACGGTACCATCACGGAAGCGTTGTCAAACGCGATGTTTAAAGTGGAACTGGAAAATGGGCATCAGTTGATTGCACATATTTCCGGTAAAATGAGGATGAACTACATTAAAATCCTGCCCGGGGATAAAGTCAAATTGGAATTGTCTCCCTATGATTTAACAAAAGGCAGAATAGTGTATCGATATAAATAGATTGACACGAAATCAAGTAAAAGATATCTGTCATGAAGCTGATACGCTACAATGCGAGATAACATGTGGCCGAAAAGTAAAATAATAATCATATGAAAGTAAAGGCATCTATTAAAAAGAGAAGTGCTGACTGTAAGGTGATCAGAAGAAAAGGAAAACTTTACGTCATCAATAAGAAAAATCCTAAGTATAAACAAAGACAAGGTTAATCATGGCTAGAATTGCAGGTGTAGACATACCAGACAATAAGCGCGGCGAAATTGGACTTACCTATATCTTCGGTATTGGTAGAAGCGCCGCCAGAGCGATCCTGAGCAAGGCCGGTATCTCTTTTGACAAAAAAGCCGGGGAGTGGAATGACGAAGAGTCTACCGCAATCCGTAACATCATCGCTGAAGAATACAGAACTGAAGGTGTATTGAAGTCAGAGATCCAATTGAACATCAAGCGTCTGATGGATATCGGATGTTACAGAGGTTTGAGACACAGAAAAGGACTTCCTGTGCGTGGTCAAGGCACTAAAAACAACGCCAGAACAAGGAAGGGTAAGAGAAAAACTGTTGCTAACAAGAAGAAGGCAACTAAATAAAACCTGATTTAGATTATGGCTCAGAAAAGAAACGATAAAGCAAAAGGTAAAAAGCGAGTAGTTAAGGTAGAAGCTGTAGGTCAGGCGCACATCAAAGCCTCCTTCAACAATATCATTATCTCCATTACCAATAATGCAGGTCAAGTGATCTCTTGGGCTTCTGCCGGTAAAATGGGTTTCAGAGGTTCAAAGAAAAATACTCCTTACGCTGCTCAGATGGCTGCTCAAAATTGCGGTCAGGTAGCTTATGATCTCGGTTTGAGAAAAATCGAAGTATTCGTAAAAGGTCCAGGCGCTGGTCGTGAATCCGCGATCAGAACTTTGCAAAATGTAGGTTTGGATGTGACTACAATTATTGATGTTACTCCACTACCGCACAACGGTTGTCGTCCTCCTAAGCGTAGAAGAGTTTAATTTTAAAAAAGTAACAGAATGGCAAGATATACAGGTCCTAAAGCGAAAATCTCCAGAAGATTTGGAGAAGCTATCGAAGGGCATAGCAAGGCACTTCAAAAGAAAAACTACCCTCCAGGCATGCATGGACGTGGTAGAAGAAAGAAGCAGTCTGAATATGCTGTTCAGCTTGCTGAGAAGCAGAAAGCTAAATACATCTATGGCGTATTGGAAAGACAATTCGCTAAAATGTTTGACATTGCTTCCAGAAAGTCAGGTATTACCGGTGAAAACCTCCTTCAGCTCCTAGAAGCTCGTTTGGACAACACCGTGTATAGATTGGGAATTTCTCCTACTCGTCGTGGAGCTAGACAGCTTGTGGGTCACAAGCATATCCTGGTAAATGGTGAAGTAGTAAACATTCCTTCTTACACCCTAAAGCCAGGTGATGTGATTTCCGTAAGAGAACGTTCTAAATCTCTTGAGGCGATTACTAGCAGCTTGGCTGGAAGAGGAGCAAACAGATATCCTTGGTTAGAGTGGGATAATGCTTCTTTGACAGGAAAATTCGTCAGTGTACCAGGCAGAGATGATATTCCTGAGAATATCAAAGAGCAGCTCATTGTCGAACTTTACTCTAAGTAATATTTTACTATTTTCAGCTAAAAAAAAACAGAACGAGATATATGTCCATACTAGCATTTCAAATGCCCGAGAAAGTGGTGATGGAGAAAGCCGACGACTTTCATGGCTTGTTCACCTTCAAACCACTTGAAAAAGGCTATGGAGTTACCATCGGTAACGCCCTGAGAAGAATATTGCTTTCTTCTTTGGAGGGATACGCCATCACTTCTATCAAAATCCCGGGAGTGGTTCACGAGTTCTCTACCATTGAAGGTGTAGTAGAAGACGTGACTGACATCATTTTGAACCTTAAACAAGTTCGATTCAAGAAAGTGCATGAAGCATTTGACGGAAAAATCACTGTTGAGATCAAAAATCAGTCTGTTTTCACCGCAGGGGACATTGCTAAGTTCACTTCTTCCTTTGAGGTTTTGAATCCTGAATTGGTAATCTGTCATATTGACGAAACCAAGAATTTCGAGATCGAGCTGACCATCGAAAAGGGAAGAGGTTATTTGCCGGCTGAAGAATCCAAACCAAAAGAGCAGGTATTTGGACAAATCGCTATTGACGCTATCTTCACGCCCATTAAAAATGTGAAATATAGCGTAGAAAATACCCGAGTAGAGCAGAAAACTGACTTCGAAAAATTGATCTTGGAAGTGACTACAGATGGTTCTATCCATCCTGAAAAGGCGCTCCAGGAATCAGCCAAAATTTTGATTCAGCACTTTATGTTGTTCTCTGACCAGACCATGGTCCTTGATTCTACCGGTGTTGCAGAGCCAGAGCCTATCGATGAGGAATTCCTACACATGCGTAAGCTGTTGAAGACTTCTTTGAGTGATCTCGACCTTTCGGTTCGAGCATTCAACTGTCTTAAAGCTGCTGATGTGAGAACTCTTGGCGACCTTGCCAAACTTGAAATTTCAGATATGATGAAATTCCGAAACTTCGGAAAGAAGTCTTTGGCCGAGCTTGAGCAATTGATCCAAGAGAAAGGTCTAACCTTTGGGATGGACATTTCTAAGTACAAACTTGATGAAGAATAATAAACAATGAGACACGGTAAGAAAATTAACCACCTTGGTAGGACTGCCTCTCACAGGAAGGCAATGCTTTCCAACATGGCAACTTCCCTGATTCTTCACAAGCGTATTTCCACTACGCTTGCCAAGGCTAAAGAATTGAAGAAGTTTGTTGAGCCTCTGGTGACCAGAGCTAAAGAAGATTCTACACACAATAGACGTATCGCTTTCTCTTACTTGAAAAGCAAAGAGGCTATCAAAGCACTTTTCGGAGAGGTAATTGAAAAAGTAGGTACCCGTCCAGGTGGATATACCAGAATTATCAAAACTGGTTTCCGACTAGGTGACAACGCTGAGATGTGTATCATCGAATTGGTAGATTTCAATGAATTAATGTTGAAGGACGCGAAGCCTGCTAAGAAAACTACCAGAAGATCCAGAAGATCTTCAGGAAAAGCAGCTGAAGCCCCTGCTGCTTCTGCATCTTCAGAAGCTAGTGCTGAAAGCGACAACGAAGAAAAATAAATTGAAAGAGTACCTTAAATATCAAAAGGATTGGACAGCCGTTCAATCCTTTTTTTATATCCATGCTTAATACCCTCCTTCCCAAGAATTATTAACTTTGGGCAATCTTCAAAGAAATGATTAAACAAAAAGCTACCCTTCTTCTTGCTGACGGGACAGTATTCCACGGCTCCCTAATCGGTAAATCCGGCACCAACGGTGGAGAAATCTGCTTCAATACAGGTATGACAGGTTATCAGGAAATATACACTGACCCATCTTATACCGGGCAAATTGTAGTGACTACCACTTCCCATATCGGTAACTATGGTGTACATCCTGATGAAATCGAGTCTGATCACCCTTGTGTGGCAGGAATCGTAGTCAATAGTTTTTCTGAAGTCTATTCCAGATTAGATGCTTCAGGTTCTCTTCAAGACTACTTAGTGAAGTATGGTATCACCGGGATAGCCGACATAGACACCAGAAAGTTAGTCAGACACCTCCGGTCCAAAGGTGCAATGAACGCCATTATCAGTTCTGAATATGAAGGTAACCTAGAGGGACTTAAAGCTGAACTGGCAAAAGTCCCTGATATGAATGGACTGGAGCTTTCTTCTACTGTTTGTACCCAAGAGCCTTATTTCTTCGGAGATGAAAACTCCACTTTAAAAGTCGCTTGCCTAGATTTTGGGATTAAGAAAAATATTCTCAGAAACCTTGCTTCCCGTGGCGTTTACTGCAAAGTGTATCCGGCCAAAACCAAACTGAAAGAAATGGAAGAGTGGGGACCACAGGCTTATTTTCTTTCAAACGGTCCCGGAGATCCTGCGGTGATGGAATATGCCGTTGATACGGTGAAAGACATCCTTGATACAGGTAAGCCGGTGTTTGGAATTTGCCTTGGTCATCAACTATTAGCAGAAGCCGTAGGAATTAAAACCTATAAAATGCACCATGGCCACCGTGGTCTCAACCATCCGATCAAAAATCTACTTACCGGAAAAAGTGAGATTACTTCCCAAAATCACGGTTTCAACGTAGTGAGAGAGGACACTGAAAAGAATCCCCACGTGGAAATTACCCATGTCCACCTAAATGATAATACTGTTGCTGGTATCCGTCTAAAAAACAAGCCCGCATTCTCAGTTCAATATCATCCTGAATCATCCCCTGGTCCACATGATTCGAGATACCTGTTTGACGATTTTATTGCTCTGATTAACCAAAACTAATTCTAATAAACCTTTTAAAACTATGACGTTGATTCAATCAATTCATGCAAGACAAATCCTCGATTCAAGAGGAAACCCAACTGTAGAAGTCGATGTAGTAACTGAAAATGGTGCGTTTGGACGTGCGGCAGTACCAAGCGGCGCATCTACAGGTGTAAATGAAGCAGTAGAACTCCGCGACGGAGACAAAAGCAAATATTTGGGAAAAGGCGTTTTGAAAGCCGTATCCAATGTAAATGACATCATCGCACCTGAATTGGTGGGAATGGACGTATTTGAACAAAACACTATCGATCAGATCATGATCGACTTGGATGGTACTCCAACCAAAAGCAAGTTGGGTGCAAATGCTATCCTTGGAGTATCACTCGCTGTAGCTAAGGCTGCAGCTATGGAATCTGGTCAGCCGCTATATCGATACATCGGTGGAGTAAATGCCAATACACTTCCTGTTCCCATGCTCAACATCATCAATGGTGGTTCTCACTCTGATGCTCCTATTGCATTCCAGGAATTCATGGTTCGCCCGGTGGGTGCTGGCAGTTTCTCTGAAGCAATCCGTATGGGAGCTGAGATTTTCCATAATCTCAAGAAAATCCTTCATGACAAAGGCTTGAATACCTCTGTGGGTGATGAAGGTGGATTTGCACCAAATTTCTCCGGAGGTACTGAGGAGGCGTTGGCTTGTATTTTGGAAGCTATTGCAAAAGCAGGCTACAAGGCGGGTGATGACGTGACTATTGCCTTGGATTGCGCATCCTCCGAATTCTACAAGGATGAAAAATACGACTATTCCAAGTTTGAAGGTCCTACCGGAAAAGTTAGATCTCGTGAGGAGCAAGTAGCTTATTTGGCTGAATTGACCGAGAAATATCCAATCGACTCGATCGAAGATGGTTGTGCGGAAGAAGATTGGGAAGGATGGAAGATGCTGACTGCTAAAATAGGTGATAAAGTTCAGTTGGTAGGTGATGACCTTTTCGTGACCAACGTGAAATTTCTAAAAAGAGGTATTGAAGAAAAGGCGGCTAACTCTATTTTGGTAAAAGTAAATCAGATCGGAACCCTCACCGAAACGTTGAATGCCATCAGTATGGCTCATAAGGCTGGATTTACTGCTGTAATGTCTCACAGATCCGGTGAAACAGAGGATTCCACAATTGCCGATTTGGCAGTAGCTGTAAACTGCGGACAGATCAAGACCGGTTCTGCGTCCCGTTCAGACCGTATGGCTAAGTATAATCAGTTGCTTCGCATCGAGGAGCAATTAGGTGATGCTGCCGTATTCAAAGGCAGACTTAAGTAAGTTGATTTAAAGCTAAAAATCATAGACAGCCCCAAAAAGTGGGCTGTCTTTTTTTTGCATCATTTTTGTACCTTCACCATGGATGTGTAGTCTACCTATGAAGAAAATCCTGAAGTATACGGGCAATTTTTATGTGATATCTATTCTCTTCTTCCTTTTTTGGATGGTCTTTATCGATTCCAACAGTTTGATTATCCATTTTCGTTTGACCCAAAAATTATGGGATTTGGAAGATCAGAAGGAATATTACCAGCAGAAGAAAGTTCAAATCAAAGCTGAGAGAGAGGAGTTGATGAGTAATGCGGAGCTTTTGGAAAAATTTGCCCGTGAACGATACCTAATGAAAAAACCAACTGAAGATCTTTATGTCGTTGTCGAAAAGTAAGTTTTTAGCCATTTTCTTGTTAGGGCTGTTTTTTGCAACCACACAGTCCTTTGCTCAGCGTGAGATAGACCCTGAAGCCAAGCCTCCCTTGAAGGATAGAATGTACTTTGGAGGTAATCTTGGGCTCCAATTCGGTACAGTTACTTTTGTCGATGTGTCTCCCTTGGTAGGAGTGATGATTACCCCTCGATTATCAGGCGGGGTAGGAGCTACCTTTCAATATTATGACGATAGTAGGTTTCAGGGTTCTGAAGGAAGTTCCTATGGGGGCAGGCTATTTGGGAGATTCAATGTCCTGCCAAATATTTTCCTTCATTCAGAATACGAATCTATCAATTGGGAAACGTATGATTTCAACGTAGAGGATTTTCGCAGGACTTGGACCAACGCATTGTTTTTAGGGGCAGGTTACTTCGCTCCCTTCGGATCCAGAGGAGGCGCAAACTTTACTTTTCTGTATAATGTCCTTTATGACCGAGAAAATTCCTACTATGCAGAACCTTATGTAATTCGGGTTGGTTTTGTGCTATAACAGCTCCAACTTGCCTATATGAACTCCCTAGTCTCAAAAATATTCCGCACTCACCAAGAGTGCTCTGATTGTCCATCTCCGAAGGTTATTCAGCAGTTTTTTGAAGAGCTATTGGGGCTTCTTTTTCCCGAATATGCCTTACAAAAGGCCAAAAGCGAAGAAGAAGTAACTGCCCGATTAATACTTTTGAGAGAGCAGTTGGCAAGCATACTCTCACGAAATCACCATCTTCACACGGGAGTTGGCCCAGTTCTCGCAAAAGAGTTTTTTGATCGATTGGAGAGAATTTTTGATTGGGTTCACCAGGACGTTGATGCCATGTATGAAGGTGATCCTGCCGCCAAATCCAAAACGGAAATATTACGAAGCTATCCCGGATTCTATGCCATTGCAGCCTACAGGATAGCCAATCTCCTTCATGAGTTAGGGATCAAATTGATTCCAAGAATGATAACAGAGATCGCTCATAGCCGAACAGGGGTGGATATCCATCCTGGAGCTACGATCGGTCAATATTTTTGCATTGACCATGGTACCGGAGTAGTGATCGGGGAGACTACTGTCATCGGCAATCACGTCAAAATCTATCAGGGAGTCACCTTGGGAGCACTTAGCGTGGACAAGGCTGATGCAGACCAAAAGCGTCACCCGACCATTGAAGACAATGTAGTCATCTATGCAGGGGCCACGATTCTGGGCGGAAAAACCGTGATCGGGAAAAACTCCGTGATTGGGGGTAATGTGTGGCTCACCAGGTCTGTTCCTGCTAATTCCAAGGTCTATTATCAGACTCAGATCCATCATGAAGACGGTTTGGTGACAGACCGATATGTATTCAAAAATGACTTCGATGAAATGAGCCACTAGAATTGTATTCACCGCTATAATGGGTGAATACAATTCTAGTGTGCGAATTCCAAGCGACTATAAAATTCAAATCCTAGGCATGAGACTCTTTGAACTAATTGGCAATACTCCTCTGGTGGAGTTGGAGCACATACCCACCAATCCCAAGGTGAAAATCCTCTGCAAAATGGAAGGTCAAAACCCGGGAGGAAGTGTGAAAGATCGAGCTGCTTTTAATATGCTAAGATCTGCCTTGGATCGAGGAGAAATCAAACCTGGTGACAAACTTGTCGAAGCCACGAGCGGAAATACGGGGATTGCCTTGGCTATGGTAGCTAAAGTGCTTGAACTGGAAATGACCCTGATCATGCCGGACAATTCTACCAAGGAGCGAGTGCTCTCCATGGAAGCGTATGGGGCCAAAGTAATTCTCACTCCTGCTGCCAAGACCATCGAATATTCCCGTGTCCTTGCAGAGCAAATGCGTGAGGAGGATGGTTATTTTATGCTCAACCAGTTTGGCAATCCGGACAATTACCTCGCACACTACAAGACTACTGGCCCGGAAATCTGGAGAGATACCGATGGTAAGGTCACTCACTTTGTTTCTGCTATGGGTACTACAGGTACGATCATGGGAGTGTCCCGGTATTTGAAGGAAATGAATCCGGCTATTCAGATTGTCGGTACTCAACCGACGGACGGGTCTAGCATTCCGGGAATCCGTCGCTGGTCTCCCGAATTTTTACCGGCAATCTTTGAAAAAGAACGGGTAGATCGTGTGATCGACGTCAGCCAGCAACAAGCCACCGAGATGACCCGACGCATGGCCAAAGAAGAAGGAATCCTTGCCGGAATGAGCAGTGGAGGAGCACTTCATGCAGCCATCGAGCTTTCCAAAGAACTCGAAGAAGGCCTGATCGTCTGCATCACTTGCGATCGGGGAGACCGATATTTGAGCTCGGATTTATTCGGGTGATGGGTAAGGAGAAAACTGGGTGAAAGCCAGATGACTCTTGAGGTTCGACTTTTTGGAATGGGCTAAAGCCACATTCCTATTCAATCTGGTTACAGCCAAGGTCTTGCCTCCAGCTCATGCTGGAGGACAAGGAAATGTTCTCAGGCTATTTTTGATTTTGGTCCAGTCTCTAAAAAAATCGCTTCATCTTTTCCAATCCTTCCTTGACCACCACACCTGCATCCATCGCATAGTAGGTAGGATTGAAGAGCTCAAGGGAAAGGATGATTTGTCCGCCTTTCGACTTCAATGTATCTGCCAGTTCTTTCATCGGAGCGGCACCGTCTCCGGGCATTACCCGATCTTTGTCCTGCTGCTCGGTACGGGGAATGTCGGCGGGGAAGTCATTCATGTGAAAAATATCGATCGCATGTCCGTCCAGTAATTTCATCCCTTCAAACCCAGAACCTCCTCGGAATAGGTGATAGACGTCTGCCAGGATTTTGGCATCGGGATCGTCAGCAGCGGCGGCTACAGCCATCGCCTGACCTAGGTGAAAGAACGAAGGAAATGCTCCCCAAAACTCCAGCTGCGGCATGACACCGGTTTTTCTTCCCAGTTCCAAAAGCTTTTTATAGCGTTCACCAGCCTTTAACAGATCCAAGGGCGCATCTGTCCCAATGGCGGGTGCTGCTACTCGGGTACAGCCCAGTTCGGCCAGGATTCCCATTTCCTTTTCCATTTGGGCAAATCCGGCTTTACTTTTCTCTTCGTCCTGTGCCATCCAAGTTGGAAATCCGATACAGTCAAAAAACTCCAGTCCGGCGTCAGATGCAAGTTTTTTCAGAGAAGCAATAGTCTTCCCCTCCTTCACATAGGCTTCGATCTCCATCATCCAGGGCTCAAATCCATCGTAACCTGCCCGGGCTGCCAATTCGATGATTTGAGGGAGACTCAGTTTTTGACCTCGGATAGTGCTGGTATTGAGCGAGAATTTAAACTGGGTCGGTGCCTTAGGAGCTGGAGCTGCCTGTACTGTGTGAGCCATAGTAGCAAGCGGAGCGAGGGCCAGGGTTTTGAGGAGTTGTCTTCGTGAGGTCATAAGAGCATCATTTTTATCCGTTAAAAACTTCAAGAATCCATTTAAACATATTTTGAATAAATGGTTTCAATAAGAATTTTCAATCGTATTTTACGACATGCGAAAAATACTATTTTTCCTGAGTTCCGCTTTCTTTTTTATGAGTAACGGATTATCTGGCCAGGTAGCAGGTGAAAATTTACCCTACATTCCTGAATATCGGGAGCAGATTCCCTATTTCCAGGAACTTATCACGGGAGGCCAATATGCAGAGCCTTCTTCCTTGATCAAAGGAGACCCGTATTATGCCTCCCGTCAATTTGAGCGCGGCACGCTGAAGATTAATGGAATTACCTATCCCGAAGTTCCTTTGATTTACGACTGCTATCGGGACCAATTAGTTACATTTCACCCGATTTTCAACCAGAAAATACTGATCAAGCCTGAAAAGATCGATGGCTTCTCTCTTTCAAATGGACAAATGTTCAGGCACTTTTCCGGCAATGAATCCTATTTCCGTCATGGAAACGGAATTTACCAAGTAGTGGGAGAAGGAAAAGCATTTGCACTTGCTAAGCGCTACAAGACTACGAAGGCATTAAGAGAACTGTCTCGATTTGATGAAGAATATCTGGAAAAGGGAGAATTTTTTATTCTGAAGGACAACGTATTTACGTCCGTGAAAAGACCTTCAGATGCTTATATGGCTTTAGGCTTGGAGCCAAAAGTCTTTAAAAAAGAGCTGAAAGCCAAAGGAATTCAATTCAAACAAAATCCAGAGGGTTTTTTAAGTTATCTAGTTTCTCACCCTAGTCTGGATTGATGATGAAGAGATTTACAAAAGAGTTGATTTTTCTTTTTACTTCCTTTCTGTGCGTTCAAATTGGGTTTGCCCAGGAGGAAAATCGGATCACAGGATTTTTTCCGGGGGTTTCCTTTGAGCGCTTCACGGAATTGGTCGAGAAAGAGACCTCCTACCGGTTCTATTTCAAAGAAAGCGAGGTGACTGGACTGACGGTCAATCTGCAGGCGAACAACGATAAGTTGGAAGATGTGTTGGGTGTGATTTTTCTGAAAACAGATCTTAAGTTTTCTATTTCCTCTAGGAAAGAAGTATTTGTTTCCAAAAGTGAGAAGCTTCAAGTTGATTTTCTTCCCAATTATTTCCAAGCGCCCACGTCTGTGGGGACCGGTTCTGTGGCCCAGGATGAATTTGTGCGTAATCGACGCTACGTCATCGGAATTCCCGGCGCTGGTGCTGAAGCCAAACTGGTCGGCGTGGTAAGAAGCCTGGAAAACAACCAGCCTATCCAAGGGGCGATCGTCTATGAAAAAGAGTCGATGCGGCAGACCATCACCGATCAGGAAGGGAAGTATGAACTCAGTATTCCCAAAGGATACAAAACCCTTCTGGTGCAGAACATAGGTGGCTACACAGAGCAGCGACTTTTAGACCTTCAGGGAGATGGGACGCTTGATCTGAATATCGGTGAGGGAATTTTTTCACTCAATGAAGTGGTCGTGCGCTCCGGTGCTTTGACGAATGTGTCTCGTCCTGAAATGGGAGTACAGTCGCTTTCTGTCCAGCAAATGCGAAAACTGCCAGCGGTCATGGGAGAGGTAGATATTATCAAAGGAATTTTGACTATGCCCGGTGTGAATACAGCAGGAGAGGCTAGCGTAGGCTTTAATGTACGAGGAGGCGCTGCGGATCAAAACCTGATTCTGTTGGATCAAAACACCTTGTTTAACCCATCGCACTTGTTTGGATTTTTCTCCGCAGTCAATTCCGATATGGTGCAGGGGGTGGAGCTTTACAAGGCCGGAATTCCAGCCAGTTTGGGTGGAAGGCTTTCCTCTGTCTTGCAGGTGACTCCAAAAAAAGGAAGGACGGATAAAATCGGAGGCTCAGGTGGTATCGGACCGATGACGAGCAGATTGAGTATTGATGGACCGATAGGATCGAATACTACCTTTATCTTGGGCACGCGATTGACCTATTCGGATTGGTTGCTGGATTTTTTGGAAGATCGGATTGACTTGGGGGCGAGCCGTGCATTTTTTGCGGATTTCAATGGGGCTGTAGAGCATCGATTCAGTGAGAAAGATGCGATTCGTGTATCAGGCTATTTTAGTAAGGATGAATTCCAATTTGATCCGGATACGGTTTACAGTTATTCGAATAGAAATTTTGCGGTATCCTGGACCCATTATTTCAATGAAGACTTGGAGGCCACTTTTTCTGCCGGACAGGATGCCTATGATTTTTTGGTGGAGGGTGAAGATAATCCTCTAAATGCATATCAATATCGCTTCGATATCCAACAACAGTTCCTGAAAGCAGAGTTTCGTCAGGAGAAGGGTGATCGGCATATTTTGTCCTATGGTATTCATGGGATCTATTATCAGTTGAATCCAGGGAAAATCAATCCATTTGGTTCGGAGAGCATTGTCATTCCGGACCAGGTAGCTTCTGAAAAGGCCATGGATTGGTCGGTTTTCATAGGCGATGAATTTGAAGTCAATGAACAATGGACAGTGAGTGGAGGATTGAGGTATAATCTGTACCGCTTCCTTGGTCCTCAGACCTTGCCGGTCTATGCTCCCGGAGAACCCTTTTTGCCAGAAAATATTACCGGAGAGACTTCTTTCGGCAACGGTAAGAATGTCCAAACCTACCATGGACCTGAGTTTCGCTTCTCTGCCCGTTATGCGTTATCCAATTGGTCTTCGATCAAAGCAGGGGTAAACTCCATGCGACAGAACATTCACTTGCTGAGCAACTCTTCAGTGATCACACCTACCGATACTTGGAAGCTTAGCGATCCTTTCCTTAAGCCTCAGCGGGGAATTCAATATGCTCTGGGATACTTCCGAAATATGAAACAAGGCATGTATGAATTTTCTACTGAGGTCTACTATCGTACCATGCAAAACTTACTCGATTATAGGTCAGGAGCCCAAATTGTACTCAATGACCGAATTGAGCAAGAAGTTTTAGTCACGCAAGGCAAGGCATATGGGGCAGAATTTTATTTAAGAAAATTGGAAGGTAAACTCAACGGTTCCATAGCTTATACTTACAGCCGATCGCTTTTGCAAACTGATCAAACAGAAAGAAAAGAACAGATCAACCGGTCTGAATGGTATCCGAGCAACTTTGATCAGCCGCATAATGCCAATCTGGTGTTGAATTACGAGCTTAGCCGAAGGTTAAATATGACCTTGGCCAGTAAGTATAGTACCGGCAGGCCAGTCACTTTGCCAATCGCAAAATTTGAGTACGGAGGAGCTGAGCGGGTGTATTTCTCTGACCGAAACTCCTTCCGTGTGCCCGATTATTTCCGCATGGACTTCTCCATCAATCTGGAAGGGAATCACAAAGTCAAAAAGCTCGCCCATGCTTCCTGGTCTTTTGGAGTATACAATGTGTTGGGCAGAGATAATGCGTATTCGGTATACTATGTGCCGGAAGGTGGCAAGTTGCAGGGCTATCAGTTAGCGATTTTTGCCGAACCTATTCCTTTTATTACATATAATTTTAGATTCTGATGGGTAAAGGTTGGATATGGTTTTTTCTCCTGATAGGAATTTTTGGTGGGTGTAGGACGCCTTATGACCCCGAAATTCCCGCCACAGAGCTTCGGATTTTGGTGGTGGAAGGCTATTTGGACACCGATGGAAAGAAAAGTGAATTAAAGCTCAGCCGGACAGTTCCTCTGTCTGCGGAGGAGTCTTTGGTACCTGAACTTGGGGCTACCGTGCTTCTTCGGGGGCAGAGTGGGCAACCCTATCCCCTATCAGAAAAAGGGAATGGTATTTATGTTTTTGAACGGAATTTGGATGAAAACCAAATCTATGTCTTGGAAATCGTGCTTAAATCCGGTGAGCGGTATGCTTCAGAGGAATTGAAGCCTATTGTCACACCTGAGATTATAGATGGAGGATTCAGAAGGGATTCGGAGGGAGTGGAGGTTTTTGTGTCTACTCAAGGCAATTCAGATGCAGATGATTTTCTTTGGACTTTTGAAGAAACGTGGATCTACAGACCTAGAATCAGGACTTCCTACATCTATGACCCACAATTGAGAGACGTGAGGTTTAGAACCGCTGCAGAACAAAATTCACTTTGCTTCAAGACGGAACCAAGCCCTGATATTGTTCTGGAAACGAGCTCGAGGTTTCAGGATCAGGTGATTTTTCAAAAAACAGTCACAGAAATTCCTGAAGGGGATGAACGGATCATGGAACGGTACAGTATTTTGATCTCACAAAAAGGGATAGCTTCCAAGGATGTGCAATTTTGGGAGATCTTGAAGAAGAATACGGAAGATATTGGTTCGATATTTAGTCCTTTGCCTTCGCTAATCGGAGGCAACATCAAAAGTCTCGACAATAATCAGAATCCCGTCATTGGGCAGGTAAGCCTGGGGGTGATCCGCCAGATCAGAATCTACATCAATCGTTCGGAAGTAAGTCCTTGGAATTTTATCGATCCGGAGTTTAATGATTGTGTGATAGGGGAAGTAGCAGTTCAGAGGACGGATTACCAGGCCAGTTTTGGTAACGGGGATGTAGTTCCTGCACGGGAACTGATGGAGGGAACTACCATAATTGGCTTTTTCCCATCTACGCGAAGATGCACAGACTGCACCCTGTATGCTTCGCCGGTGCGTCCTGATTTTTGGGAGGATAATTGATCGGATATGAACAGGGAAATGAGAGTAACAAGGTCGGTAATTCGGTTGAGGTGGATTTTTTCCATCTTTTTGGTTGGATTCGTGTTTGGGAGGGCCTATGCCCAATCTTCCTCCAAGATGCCCGAACTCGTAAGTTTTCAAACTCCTAAAACACTCTATTTCTCGGGGGAGAAAATATGGTTTGATGCTACGGTTCTAATGGGAAACCAGCCAGCTGCCTCTCAAGTGCTTTATGCGGAGTTGGTGAATCGTAATTCGGTTTCGGTTGTGCACGTAAAAGTACCTCTTCGAGAAGGTAAGGCGATTAACTTTTTGAAACTGCCGGACCAGATTCCTTCTGACCATTATCTATTGAGAGTTTATAGTAGGATCAGCCCCTATTTGGATTGGAATAGCGGAATAGCACAGCAATTGGTTACGGTGATCAATCCCAGAATACCGCCAAGAGCTCCTCAGAATATTCCAAAAACCGAGTTGGTGGTTGAAAAATCTTTCAACAAAGGTTCTAAGATTGAATTTCCTTCGATGGTAACTGGGGAAAATGCCGTAGTTGCCTCTGGAATTTCGATTGCGAATCCGTTTCTTCCCGAGGAGCAAATGCAATGGATGTCAGAAGAGATTTATGAAGAACTTGTAAAAGATGATTTGTTGCCGGAGCTTTTTGGACATGTGGTCAAAGCTAAAGTTCCTCATTCAGATTCAACTTTGACCTATTTTCTTTCTGTACATGGAACACAAAGTGCACTTTATACTGACCATGCCAATGAGAATGGGTTTTTGATTTTCGATATCGGAGGACTAAGGCATTGGGATCGGTTGATTCTTCAGCTTGAAAATGGGCAGGAAATGCCTGGTCTTGAAGTGGTGCCTCCTGTGATCAAAACTGTCTTCAAGAAAGACTTTGCCTTTCCGGAGTTGGCCATCCAAGAGCGGGATTTAGAGTTCTTAAGCCGCCTGCTCAAAGCCTCTTTAATGCAAACCTATTATTTTGAAGACCTCAAACGTGACTCCTTGGAGGTGGTTACCGGATTTGTTGCAGATTATACGTACAATTTGGATGACTATACCCGGTTTGAAGATATTGAAACGGTCATCCGTGAATATGTGCCCACTGCTTCAGTTCGCACTAGGGAGAAGAGGAAGGAGTTTCGCCTGCTCAATGAGGCAAATAAAAGTGTTTTTGATGCCAATCCACTGATTTTGGTGGATGCAATGCCGGTTTTTGATTCCGATCTTTTGGCTTCGTTCAACCCCAAGTTTATTCAAAAGTTAGAAGTGCTCAACCGTGAGTTTTACCTCAATGACCGGACTTATCCCGGGGTGTTGAGCTTTTCCAGTTACTCGAATAATTTTGGCCTTTTCCCATTGGCCCCCTCGGCAAGGTTTTTTGATTATTCAGGTTTACAGCCTTGGATGATATTGGATAAGACACAATTTACTCAACCTTCGGATGGCATCCGGTTTCCAGATTGGCGGACAGTCCTTTTTTGGGGGAAGGGTGAAAATCAGACATACACAGTGACTCCTGACTTAGAAGGTGTATTTGTGTATTGGGAACGTGTCATGCAAGGGGGGAAACCGGTGATTAAGCGTACCTATTTTGAAGTGAATCCCTGATCAATCCAGCTTTTGGCCCAGATCATTTCGTAAAAATTCCTTTAGCAGGTTTTCATACCCTCCCCTATCCATTTGCTCTTGAACTATTCCTTTTTTTTCGGGGAATGTTTCCATATGCAAGGTTTGAGTTGGGAAGGCAAACCTGACTCCCAGCGCTTGGGCCAATTTGACGATTTGAATTAGGATTTCGTGTCGGGCATGTAGCTCTTCCTGAATAGTTGGTACTTCAAAAAAGATGTAAAACATCACATCTTGGCTATAGGTTGATAGGTTATTGAAATAGATGTGATACAGATCCTTCCGGGTTTTGGGATGGTTTTTGACGATCTCTCTAAGCCCCACCACAAATTGCTCAATCAAAGCAGGAGGTGTGAAGTAAGTGAGGGTGAGGGTCGTAGTAAACCTTCGGTATTGTCGAAGGCCATGATTGTCGACCACTGCATCTGCAATCTTTCCGTTTGGCACATACATCAAAGAATTTCGGAATGTTCGGATTCTTGTGGATCGGAACCCTACCTCTTCGACAGTACCGTCTATTTCTCCGGAAGTTACCCAGTCACCTACTTGGAAAGGTTTGTCGATAAAGATCATGATTGATCCGAAGAAATTTTTGATCGTGTCCTGAGCAGCGAGAGCTATCGCTACACCACCAATAGACAAGCCTGTCAAGAATGGGATGATGTCTAAATCTAGCCCGTCTTTGAGAATAAAAAGGGTTCCCACAATGATCACCAATGCTTTTAGTGTTTTGCGAAGCAATGGAACCAATTGGTCATCGAGGGTAGAGGCAGTCTTGGCTGCAAGACTTGCAAAATAGGCTGCGACGACATCTACAATTTTGTAGAAAATGATGGTAATCAAAAACGGCTTCAGCGTATTGAACACCAAAACTATCCAAGCCCATATCTCCACAGGAAGCTGTAGCACCCGAATCAATAGGGAGAGTAAAAGGACAATAAGGTAGAAGCTCGTGATTTTTGCAATGGGTAAAAGGTAGTTTTCACCGATATACCCATAGCCAAGTCTTTTTATCAGATAGAGTAGAACTTTATCTACCAGAAAAGTGAAAACCAAATGGGATAAAAAAGTGAGCAAAATAAGAATCATCATTCCGAAAATTTGCCAAAGCTGAAGTCCAAAATATTGATCGGTACCGATTTTTGGCAGCAAGTTCAGCAGTTGGTCTGTCCCAAAAGGGTAGGTTTCGGCATGGAGTTGGTTGATTTGACTTACTGAAAAGGAGGAAAACCTCCAAAGGCTTCCCCGTTTTTCAAGGTAAATTCCAGGTAGCCGGCTTTTGTCAAAATAATACTTGTGTTCAAGGTTTGCGGTGGAATCCACATAGTTTGGTTCGTTTGGAATCTCACTTGTTCGTATGATCACCCCTTTCCCTTCAAAGATTTGCTGCAGTTTGACAGCAAGATCTTCCGGGTCTCCCGAGACCCCTCTTCGGTCGAGTGTTCGGGCAGCTCTGCTCGGTTTAAAATTCCCGGGTTCTAGATTGATAAAAAAACTTAACGTGGTATGATAGGGGGAATTCAGGTTGACTCCCTCTGGAAGTGGTTTAGAGTCCTGTTCGTCAACAATCAGCTGGGCAAAAAGAGGTAAACAGGGGAGGAGAAGAAAAAGAAAAGCAAAAAGGTATTTTTTGAGCATGAGTTTCTTTAGCCGTTAGGCAGACAAAGTTAACTAATACCCAATGGGTAGCCAAGTAACTGGATTAGTCTGGAATGACGTATTCAAAAACCTTGCTTCCTGACCGTGTGCGAATAATCAATTGACTGAGACTTGGTCGATGGGTGATTTGAATTTCACCTTCGCTTTCCAGGGGAGTATTGGTGAGAAGATTTCCTGCCAAATCATATAAATATCCAAAGCCCTGTTCAGGGTCGGTCACGGCAAGAATTTTTCGATTGGAACCAAAGTCAAAATAGCCAAACCAAGCTTTCTCATCAGAGATGGGCAGCGAGATCAAAGTCTCCTCTTTGTCATTTAAAACAATGGTTTTGTTGAATTGACGGACGAGTATCAAAAAAGACTGTCTCAGTTGGTCGGAAATCAGATCAAATCGGTCGTCCCGGTTGTTTTTTACCAACTGATTTCGATAAAGAATTTCCCCTGAAAAAGAAGCACCGATTACTTCTCCATTTTGAGTCACAGCGGAGATAAAGGTAGAGTTTCCCTGTGTGATACGCAGTGGAGTAGTTATTGCGCCCCCTAAACTCAAAGGAGAGCCTGGCTGATGTTCTCCTCTACGGTTGAAAAAGAACACTTTTCCTGAATTTCCTTGGGCAACCATAAAGTCTCCTTTCCCTGGCACCCGTATATGAAACGGAGCTCCTAGGGTGGACTCACCAAGAGAAAGAGGGTTCCATCCTTCCAACTGTTTGCCCGTTTTATCCAAAAGCCAAAGGTTGCCTTTTTCAGTGGAGATAAAATATCGGTATTCCCGGCTTTGTTCATAGTCGACCAAGTTGAGTTGGGAAATTTTTTCACCGGGTATGGACAAGGGAAAGCCTGGAATAAAATTGCCCAATCGATCGATCGCATAGAGTCGATCTGAGGTCGCAAAAAGAATCTGGAGTTTCCCGTTTTTATAAAAGTCAATTTGGAAAACATCAGAAATGATTGGACCCGAAAGGGTTTGGCTGAAGACTTGTTCTCCAGCAGAATTGATCAGATAAAGGTGGTGGTTTAAATCCTGGAGGATAAGATCTTCGGAATTATCGTTGAAGTTTTTGACTGATTTAGGTCCGTAAACCAGAGCTTCCGGAAGCAAAAATTGCTTGCCAGCGATCAGTTCAAATGATTTTTTTTCGGCTTTTTCAGGGGATTTGTCTCCAAAGAAGTTGAGCGTTAAGCTCACTACAGGACCGGAGGATTGCTGATGGATAGCAAGTTTCAACCATTGAAAATGCTGGAATTCTGAAGCATATTTTTGTAGAAAGGTACTCCATGTTGGGTTGGAAGATTGAATCCATTTACCCCAGATTTTAGGGATAAAGAAGGTTTTACTAAATCCGGATGAAGGAGAGACTGCTTTTGAACCATTTTCCGGAGATTTTCTGCTCCAGGTATTTCCCTGAAAATAGTCATCAAGGACCATTTTCATCCCTGGGGCGTTGTTGGTCAGAATGAGGATATCACCGATTAGGCTGATATGGGTCTGTTCAAATCCGGTAAATTTCCCATTGAAAATATGCGCAGGGAATTCTTCTTCCGGGAAAAAGAGGATTTCATTTTCCCTGTAAAAATCTCCAGCCTGAATTTCTGTATTGCTTCTAAACTCTTTCAGGAAAGCCCAAGTTTGCTCCGGCTGAGTGGTTTGGATGAGTAAAGCAAGGTTTTTGAGCTGATTTCCCAAGGGTTCCAACTCCAAGAAATACATTTCTCCAGAAAAGTTGTCCAAAAATCCCCGATCAATCAGTCGGGATTGGATTTCGCCGCTGATAGTGGACTTGGAAACGAATCCGGGATTTTGAAGTTTTTGCGCTTCAAAAATTCCTCCCAAATTGATTTGTGTAATCGCTTGGGTGCGGTTGGAAATCAGTTTTTCAAATTCCGGAAATTGGGCTTTTACTGAGGGTAAAAAGTTCACTTCTTCTTCCCAAACAAGTGGTCCTTTGAAAACAAGTTGATTTTCCTCAAACGAAAGCTCCATGATGGCTATCTGCTCTGACAGATTGAATTCCTGAATGGAAAGAGATTCTCTGGACGAACTCACTCCGCTAAGCAGCTTTCCTATTCCTTTGGAAGTCAGGATAAGCCTTCCAAATTCGTAATCAGCCGACAGCTGATCTCCAAGTTTATCCGAAAGTCGGTTTGGATTGTCGCTTAAGAAGAAACGAATTGCTTCCTCGATGACAAAGGAAGAGGAAGAAATCAGCAACACATTGTTGAGCACGGTAATACTCCATTGTTTGGCATTGGATGCATCAACATATTCCAGAATTTCCTGGTCGCTGTATTTTCTTGATTGGAACTTGGCTTGAGATGGAACTTTTGATTTTAGCTCTTCGAGAAGTTCTGCAGGTGAGCTAGAACCAAAATTAATGGTGTAAAGCAGGCTGAAATTATCTACTCCAGTAGCGTGATAGCTCACTGTGACCTGTTTATTTCTTAAGGTTTTGGATATAAATCCGTTTCCTCCTGAAATACTGTCCAAGCTGGTTAGTTGGGAAGCTAAGGATTGGAATGCAGGAAACTTTGAAAAGACTCCCCAGGCAGGTTGATTAACAAACTCATTCCAAGTTTGATCAGCCCGTTCGGTTTCAAAAATGAAGACAGCGTCACTGGATATAAGTTCCAGACTGTTGATTTTTCTGGATAAAATAAACTTTTGGTATAGCTCATACCCTCCCCATCCCAAAAGGGAAAGCAGAAGAATGACCAAAAGACTTTTCCAGATTTTCACGGGGTAGTGGAGGTGATTCGAACTTGAGTATACAAAAAAAAGACCTAAGAAACTCCGGTCAATCCGGAAGAATCTTAGGTCAAGAATAGTTAGAATAACTGATTATTTACCCAAACGGTCCAGCACATTCATTACTTCCTTCACGTGACCTCTTGAGGTCTCCAATAGTGCTTTTTCTTCAGCATTCAAATCCAGTTCAATCACTTTTTCGATGCCGTTTTTACCCAAGATCACAGGAACTCCGAGGTAGCAGTCATCGATTCCGTATTCACCGTCCAGCTTGATACATACAGGGAACACTCTTCTCTGATTTTTCAAGATAGCTTCTACCATTTGTGCAGCTGCAGATCCTGGAGCATACCATGCAGAAGTACCCATTAATTTCACCAATTCCCCACCACCAAACTTAGTTCTTTCGATGATCGCATCCAATTTGTCTTTCTCTACCAGTTCGGTCACAGGAATACCGGCAACGGTAGTGTATCTTGGAAGCGGCACCATGGTATCACCATGTCCACCCATTAGGATAGCCTGAATTTCTTTTCCGGATACATTCAGTTCTTCTGCCAGAAATGCTCTGTATCTAGCGGTGTCCAGAATACCAGCCATACCCATTACTTTGGTTCTTGGCAATCCGGAAGTCAAATGAGCTTGGTAGGTCATTACGTCCAATGGATTGGAAACAACAATAATGATGGCGTTTGGAGAATATTTGATTACGTTTTCAGTCACTGACTTTACGATACCGGCATTGGTTTCGATCAGGTCGTCCCGGGTCATGCCGGGCTTTCTTGGAAGGCCTGAAGTGATGACTACCACGTCAGAATTGGCAGTTTTGCTGTAATCGTTGGTGCTGCCCACGGTACGGCTATCGTACTGATTAATGGGAGCCTTTTGCCAGATGTCAAGGGCTTTACCTTCAGCGATACCTTCCTTGATGTCAACCAATACGATTTCTTCTGCTACTTCGCGATAAGCTAAAACATCGGCACAGGTGGCACCTACGTTACCTGCACCAACTACGGTTACTTTGCTCATGTTTTTTATATTTTTTTATGTGAACTGCCTTAAAAAGCGGCGCTAAGTTAATAAGCAATGCTTACGAATAGAAACCTGCCATGGATTAGTTTGTTGCTCTTTTTTGGATTTTTGATAAGTGAATCCTTCAACCGGAGTAATGTATTATTCAAACATTTGCCGAAGGCTGAAAAATCCAAACGATTCTCGATAAGATCTAAAAAGACGCTGATTGTTTGTGTTGTAATATTCGGCCAATGAGGTCATCATTTTAGCCTTGATCTTTGGGTTGCTGTCAAAAATCTCCTGAATGGCAAAATGTGGAATAACTATCAAATCAGCCTCATCAGAAGTGACCAATGCAGTGTAGGTTCTTTTTGCATTTTCTAAGAGCGAATTTTCCCCAAAAGCCTCTCCTCTCTTGAGTTGCATGATGGTTTCAAAGTTTTCTCTGACATCAATTGTTAAATCTATTTGACCCCTTCGGATAAGATATAAAGCTTGGCTGGGATCCTTGCTGAAGAAAACCACCTCATCCCTGACGTATTTTCTTTCATGCATAGCCGGTAGAAACCTCGAAAGTTCCTTTTGTCTCAGCCTTTCAAAAAACTTAATACCTTGCATAAAATCAAACATTTGCAACTCGTGCGGTTCGAAGGTCTTTGAAAAAGGGTTTCGCATGGCTTAGCGTTTTTTGAAATGTAAAGTATGACGGGTAGCTGGAGTCAGTTTTGCCCAATCGGCAATTCTAATTCCAATTACCCAAGCAATTTTCCCACCTGAAACTAGGACTTTTACGTCTTGTTTTTTAGCCAAAGGCACTTTAAGGTCTATCAAAAAGTCGGAAATTTTTTTCTCTGTATTCATTCCAAGGGGTATGAATCGATCTCCATCTTTCCAAGTCCTTATCTCAAGAGGAAATTCCAGCTGGCTTAGGTCGAGTACGGCATTCTGGGGATTGGGATCAATATTTGATTTTTCAAAAGAACGGCGGATTTCATAGGATCCTTCAGGAAGGATAAGTTCATTTTCATGTTCCTGGAGGATATACCCTTGAAATGGTGATGGTTTGGGGCAGAGCATCATCTCTTTTCGATCAAACCAAAGCTGATAGCCATTTCCGTGAAATACTGAGCCTGACTGGATTTCACTCAGGCTTTCCCAAATGGTTAGTGCTTGTTCGGAATTGAAGCCGTAAGGTCTAAGCCAAAAATAAAGTAAGGAAGCCCCGCCCGGCAGATGTGAAATATCGGAATAAGCCAAATACTGAATTCCTTCTTCTTCCCTGATTTTTTCTGCTTTCCAAAAATCAAAAAGCCCGGAAAAAGCTTTTCCTGTATCTTTTAGTCGATTGAAGCTAGTCAGAAGGTTTTTTCTTGCATCAGTTTCTAGCTTAAAAATATGAGGTAAGCCATTGATTCTAAGGTTATTTCTCTTGTAGTCAGATTTTTGATTGGACAGATCCTCTCTCCATTCATGGCTATTGGTTTGCATGTAATCGGCAATTTCTTCTCTGGAGAAAGTAAGAAGAGGACGAATGAGCCAACCTTTCCTTTCGCTCATTCCGTATATTCCTTCGATGCCGGTTCCCCTTAGTAGATTAAGAAATATCGTTTCGATCTGATCGTCTTCGTGGTGTGCCAAGAGGATTCCATCGAGACCATATTTGGAGCGTATTTCTTCAAAAAATTGATATCGGATCTCTCTTGCAGCCATTTGCGTGGAGATCCCCAAGCGCTGAGCATAGACGATGGTCTCTGCGGTTTTCAAATGAAATTTGATCGCACGTTCTTCGGCCCAAGATTGCACAAACTGTTGGTCTGCATCGCTATCCTCACCTCGGAGATTGAAATTGACATGTGCGATTTCAAAAGAAATCTTTGCTGCCGAAAGCAAGTTGGCCAAAGCCATGCTATCGAGGCCTCCGCTACAGGCCAACAAGTAGACCTTGTTTGGGTCTAAGAGCTGACGTTTTCTTATGTGGGCAATAAAGGCTTCCTGCATTGACCAAAAATAGCTTTTTCTGCTAATTTTGCCGACGTCCAAAGAATTATGAACTTTCGTTTTTACACCTTCCTTCTCCTTTTTCTGGTTTCGCTTGTCGGGGGGACGGAAAGTTTTGCCCAGCAATCCTCCACTTTGGAAATTCTAAGTGCAGATTTGCTTCGTGGAGCTAAAGGATTTGACCGTCTCTTGGGAAGTGTAAAAATGAAGCATCAAAACTCCCTGATTTTTTGTGATTCAGCTCATTTTTTCAGAGATCAAAACCGAGCCCAACTTTTTGGAAGAGTACGTATTGAAGATGTCGAAGATCCCATCACGACCACCAGTTCTTATGCTGAATACGATGGGAACACCAAGGTCGCCAAGCTTAGAAACAAGGTGGTATTTACCAATCAAAAAACTAGCCTCTACACCGATTACCTTGACTACAATAGGGAAACCAACATTGCCAATTATTACAATAATGGAAAGGTAGTAGACTCAGTAAATGTGCTTACCAGCGAGACAGGGATTTATGAGATCAACTATGAGCGGATCAATTTCCAACAGAATGTGGTTTTGGTCAATCCGGATTACACACTCAAAACAAATGATCTGATTTACCTCACTATACCAAAAACGGCCCAAACTCAGGGGCTGACAAATATTTTGTCCAAAGAAGGATATACTCTTGATGCTCAAAAGGGAAGTTTCTACGATACCCAACAAAAGCAGTTTCGGTTCTTTGATGGGATTGTGGAAACAGAGGATAGTCGGGTAAAGGCTGAAGAATTATATTACGATGAGCAAAGAGGTTATTATGAAGGCATAAAGGATGTTCGTGTTCTGAATAAAGAAAGAAAACTGGAAGTTTTTGGGGATGTTGGCAAATACTGGGAGGAGAAAAAATACAGTGAGATTTATGGGAAGGCATTAGTACGAAGGTATTTTGAGGCCGATACCCTTTACTTGGCTGCAGACACCTTGATTTCTCATGATAATGAGGCGGATTCGGCGAAATACCTTCTCGCTTACCATTCGGTGAAAATGGTTAAATCAGATCTCTCGGGAAAAGCAGACTCTCTTTTTTACAACTATTCAGATTCTTCCATTCAACTTTTCAAAGATCCGGTAATGTGGAACCGAAAAAGTCAGATTTCTGCTGATAGTATGGTCTTTTTTATCGCAAATGAAAAGTTGGATCGTGTCTACATGAAGGACAAGGCTTTTGCGATCATGACAGACACTCTTTTAAATTTTAATCAGATGAAGGGGAGAAAGATGACGGGACATTTTAAGGAAGGACAAATCGAAAAGTTGAACATTGAAGGTAATGGAGAATCTCTATACTATGCCTTGGAGGCAGATACATTGACTCAGGGAGTAAATCGGATATTAAGTGCTACTATAGAGCTGACTTTTGTGGATGGTGCAATCCGCAAATCAAATTTTGGAATTCGCCCCGACGGGAAGTTTACTCCGGTGCAAAAGATCGACGAAAAGATAAGTAGGCTAGAAGGCTTCCAGTGGAGAATAGAGGAAAGGCCTGAGAAAAATGATATTGATGAATGGAGAAAAGTAATAGAAATTGACCCCGGTGCCAAAAATCTTTTCAATGATCCTGATGTAAAATTGACTCTGCCTACAGATGCGGAAATCCAGAATAACCTTACTAAAAAAGGTGTTCAAAACAGGTAATTTGTAGATTATTACCATCCTTTTGATTCAGAATTGAAGCAAACGAAATTTTTCAACAAAAATTTTATAAAGCTTAACAACAATTAACCCATTTTTTTTAGTTAAGCATATCCAATTGGGTAAATTTGTCCGTATATTAATTGTCTAGAAAACCAACATCTTAGGCTTATTGATCAAACTTTTACATGAAATCATTGCTTCTAAAATGGACGTTCCTTTTGCTGATTTTTCCTGTTTTTGCAGGGGCGCAGCAGGTACGTGTGTTAAGTGAAGTGGTGGATTTTTCTGGTCCTATAGGTGCCTCACAGCGGAAGACAATCATTCTTCAAAACGAGTCCAATCAGCAGAAGACTTATATTTTAAAAAATATCCGTGGAAATATAGGTTCTTCGCAAAAAATGAGGATCTGTTTTGGTGATCAATGCTTCGATCCCAAAAAAGAACTTGCTAAGATTTCGATCAAGCTGTCCCCTGGAGAGATATACACCGACTTTTATTTGGAATTTGAACTCGGTATAGCTGAGACTCGAGGTAGTTTTGATTTATTTTTCGTCAATGCGGAAAATATAAGGGAGAATTTTATCGTTGAAGCTAGGTACGAAGTCGAAAATGTAGTAAAAGCTGACTTTTCCTATAAAGATGTCAAGCTGAGCGAAATTTATCCTAATCCCAGCAACAGGATTGCGCAATTGGATTACGAACTCGTCAACCCAAAAGCAAAAGCTAAAATCACCATAAACAGTTTCATTGGAAATCCGATTGCTGAATATGAATTGGATCCGGACAGAAGCTCTTTGGTCATTAATGTTTCTGAATTCCAGCCTGGGGTTTATTTCTACACACTCATTGTAGATAATAAAAATGTGGTAACCAAGAAACTACAGGTCAAAAAGTAGTGCTCTCCCTGCCTCCTCAATCCATTTGAATACGAATTATTATCCCGTATATTTGCGGTCTTGAAAATGAATATGCGCTTTCTTTCTATTACATTATTCCTTCTTATTGCTCTGATTAGCTCCTGCGGGCCGTTTTCCAAGTTGGAAAAAAGCACCAACTGGGAGGAGCTCTACAACGGCGCTAACAAGTATTACCAAGAAGGCGAATACAACAAAGCCATTATTCTTTACGACAAGGTACTTCCCGTAATCAAAGGCTCTGAAAAGGCAGAAATGGCTGAATATAATTATGCAAACTGCCATTTCAAGACCAAAAGGTACATTGAGGCAGCCGGATATTTCAATAATTTCTACAGAACCTACAACCGAAGTCCATTGGCGGAGGAGGCTCTTTTCATGCACGCTTACTCGCTTTACCTTGATGCCCCGGATTATAATTTAGATCAGCAAAGTAGTAGAGAAGCCGTTTCTGCTATTCAGCAATTTGTGACCAGATTTCCAGCATCGGCTAGCTACGAGAGAGCGATGGAAATGCTCAAAGATCTAGAAGATAGGTTCGAGCAAAAGGCTTACAGCGAAGCTGAAATGTATTACAGACTTAAAGATGGCCTGTTCCCTGGGGACTTTTACAGAGCTTGTATCATCAATTTTCAAAATTTTGCAAAGGATTACCCAGAGAGTAAGCATAATGAGGAGTTAGCTTACAAGCTTGTGGAAGTAGCCTATTCTTACGCCAAGAACAGCAGTTTTGACAAGAAGGAAGAGCGTCTGAATGATGCCATTAAATTTGCAAATAACTTCTACAGAAAGTATCCCAACAGTGGATTCACTACAGAGGTAAAAAAGTATGAGAATCAAACCAAAGAAGAAATTGAGACTCATGCCAAACTCAAAAAGGAGTATGCAGACCGACTAGCTGCCCAATCAGCGGAAGTGACTACTCAAAAAGAAAACTAAAACAGAATCAATTTAAATCTAAAAATATGGCGGTCAATCCATCCATCATTACAAGAGACCTGGATAAAATAGCTGAGCAAACCGGCAACATCTACGAGTCTATTCATATTGTGGGACAACGTGCAAAGCAGATTTCCACCAATCTGAAGGAAGAGTTGAATAATAAGCTTTCTGAATTTGCTTCTACAGTAGACAATCTGGAAGAGGTGTTTGAAAACAAAGAGCAAATTGAGATCTCCAAGTTTTATGAAAGAATGCCGAAGCCATCTACCTTGGCAATGGAAGAATTTACTGAAGGGAAAGTTTACCACAGATTTCCAGATCAGGAAGTAACCGAGTAATTTTCCATGAACCTTTCGGGCAAACGGATCATACTTGGAGTCACTGGCAGTATTGCTGCCTACAAGTCGGCTCTTTTGACCCGATTGCTGATCAAATCCGGAGCAGAGGTGCAAGTTATCATGAGCGCCTCTGCTCTTGATTTTATAACCCCTCTGACTTTGGCTACCCTTTCCAAGCGGCCGGTTATGTCTGATTTTTCAAATAAAAATTCAGGTGAGTGGCATAATCATGTGGAGTTGGGGCTATGGGCAGATCTTTTCATTCTAGCTCCCCTCAGCGCCAATACGCTTTCTAAGTTTGCCAATGGGATTTGTGACAATCTCCTGACCGCTACTTATCTTTCTTCTAGATGCCCAGTAATGCTCGCCCCGGCCATGGACTTGGACATGTATCAGCATCCATCAGTGACATCAAACCTGGATAAAGTGGCATCATTTGGAAATATCATTTTGGATGCTGAATCTGGGGAGCTTGCCAGTGGACTGTCCGGACAGGGGAGAATGATGGAACCTGAGCATATCCTTGAGCATGTCTATCATTTTTTTAGTCCAAAGCTGGACTTCAAAGGCAAAAAAGTAATGGTCACCCTAGGGCCTACACAAGAAGCCTTGGATCCTGTTCGCTTCATCAGCAACCATTCGAGCGGTAAAATGGGTATGGCTATCGCAAAGGCGTTTCAGATCCAAGGAGCTGAGGTGTTTGTGGTTTCTGGACCGGTAAGTCTGGATTTGAAATCAGAGAATTTTCACCTGTATCCCGTTCATTCTGCCAGTGAAATGTACCAGGCAGCAAAATCCATTCATGGCCAAATGGATATCTGTGTTTTTGCAGCAGCAGTTGCCGATTATGCTCCAGCTGAAGTGGCGAAGGAAAAGATCAAGAAACAGGAATCAGAACTCACCCTTCATCTCAAAAAAAACGTGGATATCGCCTTGGAACTGGGGAAAGTCAAATCCCCCAATCAAATTCATGTCGGATTTGCCTTGGAAACCGAAAACGGCGAAGCCAACGCGCGGGGCAAGTTGGAAAAGAAAAACTTTGACCTCGTTGTACTTAACTCTGCAAAAGAAGAAGGTGCTGGATTTCGCCATGATACCAATAAAGTGAAGATTTTTCATCGAAATGGGAAAGAGGTTCAATCAGACCTCTTACCAAAATCTAGAATAGCTGAATTGATCCTACGAGAAGTCAAAAATGTACCCGTTTGGATTTGACCCGAAGATTTTTGTTAGTTTAATGGCATGAAGAGAGGCATCCTGTCATTTCTATTTTTATTAAGCTGTTCGGCGCTATTCGCTCAGGAACTCAATTTTACAGTCATCATCAACAGCGACCGATCCCGGTTTCAAAATACCGATGTCTTCAACCAAATGAAGACCAGTTTTGAGCAATTTCTTAATGGGAGGTCTTGGACAAATGACGAATTCAGACCAGAAGAGCGAATCAAGGGTAATCTGCTCATTACCATCAATGAAGTTCCTCAAGTGGGAGTCTACAGTGCTACTGTTCAGGTGCAGGTCGTTCGTCCGGTTTATGGGACAAATTATGAGTCTTTGATTTTAAATTTTGCGGATCGAAACTGGACTTTTGAGTATATCGAATCTCAACCACTGGAATTTAACCGGTTCACTTTTTTGAACAACATCAGTTCTTTGCTTGCCTTTTACGCACATATCGCATTGGGGATCGATTATGATACCTTCTCAAGTAGAGGGGGGAATCCGTATTTCGAAGTAGCCAATGATATAGTCAATAATGCGCAGCAGTCAGGCCGTCCCGGCTGGGTACAAAACCCCAGTGACCGGAGAAGCCGATATTGGTTGATCAATGATATATATGTGTCTACTGTCTATTCTCAGATTCGTGATGCGTATTACCTATATCACAGGCAGGGGATGGATATGATCCAGATAGATCCTGAAGTGGCTTACAAGAATATTTTAGAAGCCATCCGCCTAGTCAATGAGGCCAACAAATTACAGCCTAATGGGATTTTCACTATCAGTTTTGTAGATGCCAAAAGTGATGAGATCGCGCAAATTCTGAAAAGCGCGTCATTTGAGATCCGAGAGGAGGCAGTCAAGCTTCTGCTCGAGGTGGATCCAAATAATGCCAGAAAGTACAACGAGCTTCTCCGAAGCTAAGCCCAGTTTTTTTAGCTTTGTCCTAAAGCCAAACTAATCCATGCTTAAGTCTCTAAGTATTTCCAACTATGCCCTGATTGATCAGCTATTGATGCAGCCGAGCTCAAAGCTCAGCATGATTACCGGTGAAACAGGGGCAGGAAAGTCTATTATGCTCGGAGCGGTAGGACTTTTGTTAGGCAATCGGGCAGATACTAAAGTTTTGCTTCACGAAGACAAGAAATGTGTTGTGGAAGGGGTGTTTGAAATCCGGGAATATGGTCTTAAGTCTTATTTCGAGGAATTGGAGTTGGATTATGAGGAGACCTGCATTATTCGCAGGGAAATCAGTCCGGGAGGCAAATCGCGCTCTTTCATCAATGATACACCTGTCCTTTTGGATACCCTTAAAGTGCTTGGCTCTAAGCTTATGGATGTGCATTCCCAGCACGACACCTTATTGTTGGGTGAGGGAGCTTATCAGTTGAGTTTGGTGGATGCTTTTGCACACACCCAAAATGAGTTGTCGTCTTACCAGCAAGCTTTCAAAGCTTTTAGAAAAGCCAAAAAGAATTTTGAGGAATTAAAGTACAAGGCTCTGGAGCTTCAAAAAGAAGCTGACTTCAATCAGTTTCAGCTAGATGAGTTAAGTGCGCTATCCTTAGTGACCGGAGAGCAAGAGGAATTGGAATCCACCCAGGAAATTCTCGAAAATGCGGAAGAAATTAAGCTAAAGATCAATGAATTGCTGGCCGTTTTTCAGGATGAGCAATTTGGAGTGATTCACGGACTGAGTCAAATCCAGCAGGGCCTGCATGCTTTGGACCGCCTTGCACACAAATTCGGTAGTTACAGGGAGCGATTTCAAACTGTTTTTATTGAGCTGAAGGATATCGTTGAAAGCCTTTCTGATGAGGAGAGCAAAGTAGAGGTGGATTTTGGGAAACTGGAAGAAATTCGCGATCGACTCAGCAAAATTTACCAGTTGCAAAAGAAGCACGGAGTGCAAACCGTAGAGGAATTGATGGAGATCGAAAACCAATTGGCCGACAAAGTCTTCCAATATCAAAACCTGGATGAAAGTCTAGCCGATGCTGAAAAAGTTTTCAAAGACTCCGAGCGTTTCATGATGGAGTGTGGGGAAATTCTAAGCGATAAAAGAAAATCCTGTTTCTCTTCTTTTGAAAAGGCTTTACAGGAGTTGCTTGCCGGATTGGGGATGGAAAATGCCAAGATCAAAATGGACCTTCAATCCACTCCACCTTCTACCTCCGGCTTGGATGAGATCGAAATACTTTTTTCTGCCAATAAAGGAGGAATCCCTCAAGCCTTAAAGAAGGTGGCTTCCGGAGGGGAGTTTTCCCGATTGCTCTTTGCAATCAAATACCTGATGGCGGATAAAATAGCCCTTCCGACTTTGATTTTTGACGAGATCGACACAGGGATTTCCGGCGAAGTGGCATTACAGATGGTTCGAATGATGAAAGATATTTCCAAAAATCACCAGGTCATCTGCATCACTCACCTGCCTCAGGTAGCGGCAAAGGGAGAAGCTCACTATTTCGTTTATAAGGACAACTCCGCAGATAAAACCATCTCCAAAATCAAACTCCTCAATCAGGAGGAAAGAGTACAGGAATTGGCCAAAATGATCGCTGGAGCTAACCCCTCTGCCTCAGCTTTGGCAAGTGCTAGAGAGCTGTTGCAGAATTAAGGGCTGAACTCCTAAATTTTGTCTATTTTTACCCGAATTTTTGAAATCAATCAAATAGCTATATGCCAGAAAATTTGCTGAAAGGAAAAGTTGGAATCATCACAGGCGCTCTTGATGAAAACTCCATAGCTTGGAAGACTGCACTGAAAGTGAAGGAGCAGGGAGGACGATTTGTACTGACCAATGCACCCATCGCCATGAGAATGGGAGCCATTAAAGAACTTGCTGAAGAATGTAACACCATCGTGGTTCCTGCAGACGCGACTGTGGTAGAAGATATCGAAAAGCTCTATGCAGAGGCTAAGGAGTTTTTGGGTTCAGATTTTGACTTTCTCTTGCATTCCATCGGAATGTCTCCAAACATCAGAAAAGGGAGATCCTATGGAGACCTTAATTATGAATGGGCGATGAAGTCCTACGATGTCTCTGCAATTTCATTCCACAAAATGATGCAAGTAGCAGAAAAGATGGACGTGATGAAAGAATGGGGTTCTATCATTGGACTTTCTTACATCGCAGCCCAGCGTGTCTATCCTTTCTACACCGATATGGCTGATGCCAAGGCACTTTTGGAAAGCATCGCCAGAGGATATGGATACCGTTTCGGTAAGGCCAAAAAGGTAAGAGTAAACACGATTTCACAGTCACCTACCAAGACTACGGCTGGAACTGGAATCGGAGGCTTTGATTCCTTTTTCAACTTTGCCGAAGCCCTTTCTCCACTGGGTAATGCCTCGGCGGACTCGTGTGCAGATTACATTGTGACCCTATTCTCGGATTTGACCAGAATGGTGACGATGCAGAATCTTTTCCACGATGGAGGATATTCCTTTACCGGGATTTCGGAAGAAATCATGGAGAAGTTTAAAGATTTATAATACCGCTTCACTATTATCAAGCCCTGAAGAGATTCAGGGCTTTTTCATTTTCCGACGTTCTAAAATCGGTTTTTTGATTTCCGATTTTCGCCTAACTTATCCGACCAAAGAACCACCTACCTTATGTTGAAAAAAATCACGCTAATTGGTTTTGCTGTATTTTCCTTTGCAGCAGCCGCTATCTCACAAATTATGCCTTCGCCCAATAGGGCCGAGGGAGAGGGGCCCTATGATCGTCTGATTATTCGAGGTGTCACCTTGATTGATGGCACAGGTGCACCTCCGATCGGCCCAGTGGATATTGTGGTTGAAAAGAACCGCATTACCCAAGTTCAAATCGTAGGGTACCCAGGATTGGATATCAATGAAAACCGACGTCCAAAAGCAGATGATAAAACCAAAGTGATGGATTTGGAAGGTCATTACCTGTTGCCGGGATTTGTGGATATGCATGGTCATATCGGAGGTAACGGTCAAGGAACTCCTGCTGAATATGTATTCAAACTTTGGATGGCTCACGGGATCACTACAGTAAGGGACCCATCCGCCGGTAATGGGCTGAACTGGGTGTTGGATCACAAGAAGAAATCCGCTGCTAATCAGATTACTGCTCCAAGAATCTTGGCGTATACGGCTTTTGGTCAGGGAGCAACTTCACCTATCACTAATGCCGAACAGGCAAAAGCTTGGGTTAATGAAAACAAGGCAAAAGGAGCAGATGGTATCAAATTTTTCGGAGCCAAGCCTGAAGTGATGCAGGCTGCTATTTCAGAAAATAAGCGAATTGGACTGGGTTCAGCTATGCATCATCAGCAGATGGATGTGGCTCGATGGAATGTGCTCCATTCTGCCAGAGCAGGCCTGACTACCATGGAGCACTGGTATGGACTTCCTGAAGCATTGTTTACTGATCGTACGATCCAGGATTTTAGATTGGATTACAATTATCAGAATGAGCAACACCGATTTGCAGAAGCAGGCAACCTGTGGAAGCAGGCTGCACCTCCATACTCCGAGCATTGGAACAAGGTCATGAATGAGCTCCTGGAACTTGATTTTACCCTTGATCCTACCTTAAACATCTATGAGGCCAATAGGGACTTGATGAGAGCCCGTACTCAGGAATGGCATGATGTCTACACGCTTCCTTCACTGTGGAGATTCTATGCGCCAAACAGACAGTCTCATGGTTCCTACTGGTTTGATTGGACTACCGAGCAGGAGGTACAGTGGAAAGAGAATTACCGTCTGTGGATGACCTTTGTCAATGAATACAAAAACCGAGGTGGCCGTGTGACCGCAGGTTCAGATTCGGGATTTATTTATCAGCTTTACGGCTTTGCTTACATCAGAGAGCTAGAAATGCTCAGAGAAGCAGGTTTCCATCCCCTGGAAGTTATCCGCTCTGCAACCATGTATGGCGCAGAAGCTTTGGGAATGGAGAAAGAAATCGGAACTGTGGAGGTTGGGAAATTGGCGGATTTTGTGATTTTGGAGGAAAATCCACTTCAAAACCTTAAAGTCTTGTATGGTACTGGAGCTATCCGGATCAGTGATCAGAATGAGCCCGTAAGAGTTGGCGGTGTAAAATATACCGTGAAAGATGGTATTGTTTACGATGCGAAAAAGCTTCTTCAGGATGTGAGAACTATTGTAGATCAGCATAAGGCAAGAGAAAATGCCCGAATTACCCAGCCTGGTTTAGATTGGTAATAAGACTTAATACGAGTAAGATCGTAAAATGAGGATGGGATGATTGGTACCCATCCTCATTTTTTTTATCTTCCCTCATTACCAAAAGAACCTGTTATTATGGCCTTTATTTTTGTCAATGGTGTGAACCTTTATTATGAAGATCACGGGAAGGGAGAAGAAATCGTCGTTTTCTCCCATGGTCTCCTGTGGAGCCATAAGATGTTTGAAGCCCAGGTTTCCGCTCTTTCCAAGAATTATCGAGTGATTGCCTACGATCATAGAGGACAGGGTCAAAGTGAGGTTAAGGCACCTTTTGATATGGATACCGTAGCTGATGATGCGATTGCCTTGATAGAAACGCTTCAACTGGGCAAGGTACATTTTGTAGGTCTTTCTATGGGAGGATTTGTAGGAATGAGATTGGCCGCCAGAAGACCTGATTTGGTGAAAAGTCTTGTCCTGCTTGAGACCTCTGCCAATGCAGAACCGGTGGAAAATCTCCCCAAATACAAGACGCTTAACGGTATTGTAAAATGGGTAGGAGTGATTGCCCCTGTGGCCAATAAAGTCATGCCAATCATGTTTGCTGAATCCTGGCTTTCAGATAAAACCAATCAGGCATCAATCAAGAGGTGGAAAAAAGAATTGATGGCCAACAAAAGAAGCATTACCGGACCTGTGGAAGGAGTGATCTATCGAAAGGGAGTGGAGGATGAATTAGGAAGGATTTCCTGTCCTACCTTAGTGATCGTCGGGGATGAGGATGTGGCGACCATGCCTGAAAAAGCGAAATTTATCCAAATGGGTATTTCTCGAGCAAAGCTTCATGTAATCACTGGTGCTGGTCATAGCAGCTGTATTGAAAAGCCTGAAATTGTCAACCAATTGCTGGCAGACTGGCTTCATAATAAAAACTAAAAAAGCCCCGAAGGGCTTTTTTTTAGTTGTTTTGGAAAACTCTCACATAATCCACAATCATATGTTGTGGGTAAGTGGACGTTGCATCCGGTGATCCAGGCCAATTCCCTCCAACGGCAATGTTAAAGATGAAGAAGAAATTTCTTCTGAATTCATCCAATTGAGATGGAGTAGTGTCTATCACGTGGTATTGCTTATTATCGATTAGCCATCTGATGGAAGTGGCATCCCATACGATGGAATAGACATGGAATTGATCAGCTAGTGTGCCTGAAGCTAAGGTGTATTTTCCTCCGAATTCAGCTCTTGAGCCGTCGTGTTCCCAGTGTACCGTTCCATGTACGGTGTTTTCTCTTCCATTTCCTCCCACCATCTCCATGATGTCAATTTCTCCACATGCAGGCCAACCGACGGTGTCAAAGTTAGAGCCAAGCATCCAAAGTGCAGGCCAGATACCTTGACCCTTAGGCATCACGGCACGGATGTCCACACGACCATATCGGAATTGCTGTTTTCCCTTGGTGATGATACGGGAGGATGTATACTCTTTTCCTCCAAATGCCTCCTTTTTTGCAGTGATGACCAAATGGCCATTTTGAAGACTGGTGTTTTGGGATCGATAAAACTGAAGTTCATTGTTTCCCCAACCGTTGGTTCCATTCCCTGTTTCATGCGTCCAATTGGCAGCATTCAGCGTATTGCCGTCAAACTCATCTGCCCATGCTAGTGTCATCCCAAGATAAGAAGTGGGAGAAGTAGCTCCCTGAGTAGGAATAGGCACCAAATCCTGATTGTTTCCTCCCGGATTTTCATCCGAAACACATCCAAACAATCCTAGCAGAGTAAGAGAAGAATATAAAAAGAGATTTTTCATAGAATTAAAATTACCCCAGTGCTTTCAAACACTGGGGAAAGGTTGGAAAAATTACGCCGAAATCAATTTAAACGTCCACCACACGCCAGTTCCGGCTTGGATTTGGACTGTCATACGTTTTACACCGGCAGTTTCGGTGATACTTACGACTTGATAGGTCACATCACTTGGCACAGCCACGTTTGGAAGTTCACCCGCATTAACGGCCTTAGGTAGGCCGACATGTGCACCTTGACCTACCAGGCGAAGAGTCGCACCATCATAGGCGTAGGTATAGGAGCCAGCTCCGTTGTGAGGGGCTTTAGGAGCTCCACATCCATCTGCAGCTACACCTTGCCAGCCTTCCAGCCAGGTCTGTTCGCCCATGTTGATAGAGAAGGTTCCATTTTCCGCAAATGTGTAAACGTCGTCAAAGAAGCATGCTCTGGTAGCTACGTCTGCCGCAGTGTTAAACCACCACTCTCTGCTGCCAGCGCTTGGGCCTACAGAAAGAGCTCCTTCTACAGGCTCCATTTTCCAATTTCCTACGATTGCTGCAGTGGCAGGAGGACCTGAGATCAATTTGAAGTCCCACCATACACCCGAACCAGCCTGAATACGAAGAGTCATTCTTCTGGTATTACCTTGTTGAGTTTGCTCGACGATCGTGTAAGCAATCTGATTGGCGATTGCTGCTCCATTGGAAATTTCTCCGGCATTGTTGACTTTGGAAAGGCCTATGTGGGCACCTGTACCAATCAGCGTAAGCGTTGTGCTGGTATATGTATATGTGTAGTTGCCAGATCCGTTGAATGGTGCTCTCGGAGTACCACAACCGTCAGCCGCCACACCTTGCCAGGTTTCTAACCAAGTTTGATCTCCAAGATCCATAGAGAAAGAACCATTGGCATTGAACGTATATTTGTCATCAAAAAAACAGGCTCTGGCAGCGACATCACCTGCTGAATTTTGCCACCATTCAGAGCTTCCTGGCGCTGGGCCAACCTTCATTGCTCCTGCTATTGGCTCCATGGTCCATACACCGGAGATATCAAACGCAGGTCTGGCAGAAGCGACTCTGAAAGAAATGTTCTCGATGCTCTCGTTGCCATTACTGTCCTTTACTTTGATATCCAAATTGTAATCTCCCGGATCAAAACCTCCTTTTACTTCAATGGTCACTTTTTGTGAATCCCCTGTGAGGTCTTGGGAGCCTGAATTCACCGTTGCACCACCTTTGGTGATTGTGTAAGAAAAATTCGCCAAGGTGGATATTCTCCCCTCATCGATACCGTCAGACAGGTCCACTTCCATCTTGAAGTCCTGTCCCTCCGTCAGACCGCTTGTGATTGGTCCCAGCGCGATGACAGGAGGAGTGTCTACTACAGGTACATCAGTGTACCCATTGTCACAGGCCCAAACCATTGCTGCCAGCAACGCCAGGGCACTCATTTGTAAAATTGATTTTCTCATGGGTTTATTTTTGATCAAATTTTCCTTTAAATGATCGCAACGCCAAAAAATAGATACCTACAACTTTTCATCATTCTCAATTTTTCAATACATCAAAAATTCATCAAAGACTAAAAAACATACGTTTTCTGCTGATAGGAGCTGATTTTGGTTTGAAAAAGTTTTCTCAGTACTTTTCTGAAGTTGAAAAAGACAGTTTGCTAATCTAGAGGGATGATCAAGAGATTTTGTTTTTGGCTGCTAGTCATTTGTTGCGTCTGTGGGGATGGAAAATCACTTTTCGCACAAGCTGTTCAATCTTTTCATGGCTTACCTTTTATCACTCATTACGATGCTTCAGACTACAATGCGGGAATACAGAATTGGGATATTCTTCAGGATGAATTGGGAAGAATGTTGGTGGCCAATAATCTGGGTTTGCTCGAATTTGACGGTAAAGTCTGGGCTCGATACGGATTAAACAACACGAAAGTGAGGTCCGCGTCACTTGGGAAAAATGGAAGAATCTATGTGGGCAGTCAGGCGGATTTCGGGTACTTGGAAAGTAATCGGGCAGGTCAGTTGGAATATGTATCACTGGCAGATAGTTTGACGTCCGAATTGCGGGATTTCGATGAGACCTGGAAAGTCTATGAAATCGATGGTGTCATATATTTCTGCACGTTCAAACGGGTCTTTCGCTTCGAAAATGAGCGGTTGACAGCAATAGGTTCGGACCGGAGACTGGATATTTCTTTCAAAGTCAATAATCAGATTCTGACGCAGATACCCGGATTAGGACTTCACCTTTTACAGAATGAAAACTTTGAGTTGATCCGAAATGGAGAATTTTTCGCTGATAAGCGTGTCTCCAATGTTTTGCCCTTCGATCAAAATCAATGGTTGATTTCCACTTTTAATCATGGGCTTTTTATCTACGACGGGGAGATAAAGCCCTTCTCCTTGTCTCCTGTTTTCTGGAAAAATGAGTTCTTGATCAATCACTGTGTCAGGTTGAAAAATGGTAACATAGCTCTTGGAACACAGAATGCCGGAGTTTTTTTATTGGATTCCACCGGTGAATTGATTCTTCACCTCAACAAAACTTCCGGACTTTCGGATTTGACTATCAATTACATTTTTGAAGATGGTGTAGGAGCTCTTTGGCTTGCCATGAATAATGGCATTTCCAGAATTGACCTTAATTCTCCCTTCACGATCATTGACGATAAAATGGGGCTGACGGGCTCAGGGTATGCGGCTTTGAAAGTTGGCAACAGCGTTTATTTGGGGACAAACAATGGGCTTTTTATCCTTCAGGATCAAAAACTCCGCTTTGTGCCGGGTACAGAGGGACAGGTCTACTCTATTCAGCTAATCCAAGGCAAGGTAATTTTGGGACATCACAACGGTACTTTTTTGGTAGATGGCAATCAGGCTCAACGTATTTCATCCGAACAGGGGGCTTGGTTGCTCAAAGCGCATCCCCAAATGCCGGGATACTACATCCAAGGAACCTACACCGGTCTTAGTCTTTTTGAATGGAGAGATGGGCGGCCTGTTTTCTTGAGAGAGTTGGAAGGTTTTGGAGAATCTTCCAGAGTCATGGAGTTTGAGGGTAATTCACTTTGGATTGCACATGGCTACAAAGGAGTCTTTAAAGTCTCTTTTGATCAAAATTTCACTCGAGTGACCGAAAGCAAGCTGTATAACAGTGCGCAAGGCTTCCCAAACGATGTGCTCATCAATGTGTATAAAATCTCCAACCGTTTGATTTTCACTGCAAATGGAGGATTTTATGGCTATGATCCACAAGAAGATCGTTTTTCTCCCCTTAATGAATACAATGACTTGTTTCGCTACGGAACAGTCATCGCCGACTTAGAACCCGATAATTTGGGGAACATTTACTTTATCGAGCAGTCTCAGCTCGGGCTTATAAAGAAGGGAATCAATAATCAAATGAGCCTACATACCGCTCCTTTCCAAAAAGTAAGAAAGCTGTGGAATGATGATTTGGCCAATATCATCGCCTTGGACCAGCAAAATATTCTTATTGGAGGCAAGAAAGGGTTCATTCATTACAATCCGAGCTTGGACTTTCCCAATCCTGCTCCTCCGAAAGTTTTCTTCAGAGAAATCCTGAATAGTGGAAGACGCGTTGATTCTGTTTTTTTAGGACATTCACTTCAGCAAGCATCGGTCGGGGAAAATATTTTCCCTTATGCCCAAAATTCTCTTTCCTTTGATTTTGCCACTGCTCATTTTGAAAGCGGAAATGAAGTGCAATACCAATTTTTCTTGGAAAATTACGACCAAGAGTGGTCTAATTGGACGGCTGAGAGTAAAAAAGAGTACACCAATCTTAGAGAGGGAGACTACCTGTTTCGGGTCAAAGCGAAAACTCTTTTTGGCCAGGAAACAGAAGAACTAACCTATGCTTTTACTGTAAGACCTCCATTTTACCGAAGTATTCTTGCCTATCTCATTTACAGTATAGCCATTGGAGCATTTCTTTTTTCCGGATTTAAGTGGCTGGATAAGCGCTATAAAAAGCAAACTGAACTCCTCGAATTGGAAAAAGAGCAGGCTATTCAACAAAAAGACGAAGAAATTGAATCCATAACACAGCGGTCTGAAGAAGAGATCATGCGGCTTAAAAATGAGCAGCTTCAATCAGAAATTGAATTTAAATCTCAAGAGCTGACTTCCTCAGCCATGCATCTGATTCAAAAAAACAAACTCCTTCAGGACGTGAAAAACTCACTGATCAACCTAAGCAGTGATGAGAATAATAAATCTCTTCAAACTCAGCTTAACAGGTTGGTCAAATCCATCGATAAAGATCTGGAAGGTGGAGACGAGTGGAGCCGCTTTGCAGAGAATTTTGACCAAGTCCACGGAAATTTTATAACCCGTCTCAAAGAAAAATTCCCGGATCTCACTCCTCAGGAGATCAAATTCAGCGCCTATATCCGGATGAATTTGAATACCAAAGAAATAGCGAATCTTTTGGGAATTTCTGTGAGAGGTGTGGAGATTGGCCGGTACCGGGTTCGAAAGAAACTGGGGCTCTCCAGGCAAGATAGTCTAAGTGATTTTTTGTTGAGATTTTAAAGTGGCTTGATTATTCCTTGGGCAGTGTCCGATTAGTGTGCTTCGACAAGTTCCTCGAGTTTAACTTTTGTGACCCCATAGCTTTTTGGATTTTGCCAGTCGCCATTGACCACTGCGGGTCCGAAACTGATGATCTGAGGCGAAGGGATAGTGTTGGTAAACAAGAAATAAACTTCTTTTTTTCCCGGTTCAGGTTTTAGAAAATAATTTGTGCCACCCAAGGATACCACGATTTCTCCATCTCTTGGAAATTGGGAGGGATTTTCTAATTCTATGGTGAAACGAAAATCTTTTTCTACAACCATAGAAGTAATCACAGACATATTGAGTGCCTGGAAAATCTTCCGATTATTGACTTCACTTATTAAAACAGGCGTTATGTAAAACGCATTTTTGGAATAATTACCTGTAAAGCTAAGGTCCATTCCGGGCGTAATTGGCCTTGAGGGAGTTATTTCCCATGATTTTACTCGATTTCTTTCCATGTCCTCCGGGTTCAGCTGGATTTTTGGAATAGTGCTGAGTGAATTATCAAGTTGTAATCCCTGGATTTGGTCTAGTGTAGATTTACTTAATGTCAGCTTTGGAGCATTGGATAAGTTCGCGCCGGTCTTGATAGTGGAATTACTCGGGATTTTGGTCGTAAACTGGGCCATGGAACAAATTGGAGCGAAAATCATGGCCAAGGCGATAACATTTAATAGTAGTTTCATTTTAAGTAGGAGTTTAAATTAAAATTTCTTGAATTCTACTCGCCGGTTGGCAGCTTTCTCCGCTGAGGAAGCGTTGGAGTTGAGTGGTTCTGATTCGCCTTTCCCGGAGGTCTGAAGTCGATTTGAGGCAATTCCAAATTTGTCCTGCAAGTAAGCAGCTACCGAGGCGGCCCGCTTCTCCGAAAGGGTCTGGTTACTGGCTTCATCCCCGTCGCTATCGGTGTGCCCGATGATCTGTACCCGGATAAATTCGTCGGCTTTCAATACTTCTCCCAACTGATCCAAAAACTCAAAGGAGGAGGGTTGAAGCTTATCCGAAGCGGTTTGGAAAAGTATGGCTGTCGTGCTGAATCCTTCCGCTTTCAAAAGTTTTGACCGGAGATCTTCTCCTTCTTCGGTTATTTTGAGGTTGGCCAATGCGACTACCAGGTTTTTCTGTAAGTCCACCTCTCGCACATAGAATTGGATGTATTTTCCAAGATTATCGGAGGCCAGAGAAGGGATATCTACGACTTTGGTTTCGTCGAGGAAGAGCCGAACCCGCTTTCCGTTTTTGACCAACGTGAAATGAATGATGTCATTCAGTTTCTCGGTATAGTCATATGGAATCTTATTGCTGATTTTGGATGGAATGCCGTAAGTTTCTACCATGAAGTAGTCAGAGGCACCTTTGTACCAAAGTGGCATTTCGATTTCCGCTCCTTTTTTAGCCTTTGAAATAAGCGGTTCTTCGACTAGATGAATCCCAAATCGTAGCGCGGTTGTGCCTTTGTATTCCAGATTGTAGGTAAAAAGGTCAAACTCTACCGCATAGTTTTCAGGCAATTCTCTTGGAAGCATGGGGACAAAAAAACCGGTTCCCGAGGTGCGCAAGGCCTTAAAGTCATCTACCGTGATGATTTCCCCTCCAGAATTGGTTTCCCACTTGGAAGGAAAATCCCCAATAGCATCCCGCTCAAAGTCATCAAGATACATGACCTGACCATTTGGGATAAACTGCCCGGCTATCGACATCTCGGAGCCAGCCCCAGAAGAGCTGGTGCCCGCCTTCGAATTAGATCCTGAGGTCGAGGACTCGGTTCGTCTTTTTTCATCGGTTGGTTTGCCTTTTTCCGTCTTGCTTCGATTTTTTTTCGATTTGAAAATATTGGGAGCTTCCATGACACTCTCGAAAGCCTTATCTGTGGCATCAGCGGTTTTTTGCTCGACGTTTCGTTCCACAGTTCGCTTTGCTGATTCTTCCGCAGTTTTTTTTAGGTCTTTCAGAAATTTCGATTGGGATATTCCTTCTGAAGAAACACTGAGGGTTATGCCAAATAGGATTACTTTGGCTAAAGAGCTGTAATTCATCATAAAAATTTGGTTAAAATTTCAGGAGATGATTGAATGAAAGTTCATTTTACACGCTCATTTCCAAAGCGGTATGTAAAAAACCGCCAAAAGCTTTTTTACGACTTTATTTTCCTTCTCTAACCTGAATGAGGTATGGAGATTTTTCTACCAGTTCTTTGAGTAAGCCGAATTTTTCTAAATGAAACTGGCTAGGGGCTTCTCCACAGAATGCTTTGAAATCCTTAAAAAAATGCGAGGCATCATAGTAGTTGTAAAAAGAAGTCAAAAAGCCCAAATCTCTTGGAGCTTCAGTTTGGGTAAATTCAACAAAAATCGCATTGAATCGGGTGATTCGGGCATATTGCAAGGGTGATACACCTACCTGCTGTCGAAAAAGATGTTGTAAATGACGCTCGCTGACATGAAGTTCTTTACAAAGTGTACGTGTGCTGATACATCCTTTTGACTCAAAAATCAGCTCCAGGGCATAATCAACCAGTGTTTTGCCCTGGTTCAAATCAGATTGAATTTTTTCCAAAAAATCAGTGGCTCTACGACATCTTTCTTCAAATCCTATTGGTTCATCCAATTTAGGGATTAGATCCAGTTGTTTCCTCGAAAAGATCACCTGAGGCTCGATTGGCATATTGGTAAATTGATGGGCAGGAATGCCAGTTAGCCTCCAGATGGATGTAGGTTGCAGGGCAATTCCAAAAATATCCGCATCTACCTCTCTCACTTTTAATCGATAGCTTACCGTTTGCTGCCCGATCAGGTAATTTTTTGGCAATAGTCCTTTGAAAAATGGCAAAGCCTCGACCTGGTATCTACCGTGTAGGTGAAAGGCCATGATTCCAGTTCCAGAAGGCATGAGCAGTTCTCCGGGATGCTTAGGAGGTAAGGCTTCTTTTTTCATCTGATAGAAAAAGCTGGCCAAACGATGGATAGCGCCAGAAACCGTTTGTGAAAAATACATTCGTGTGTTTATTGGGAATCCTAAGTATTCAAAGTACTGATTTTAAGCTTGTATTTGAGGGTAATCCGAAAAAAAATGATTTTTTTTGGAACAGTTGAAACCTTTTACCAAATTTGCATGTATATACATTAAATTCAAATGTAAATAAAATGGGTAAGATTGAAGAAGCCATACAGCAAAAGGAATTTAAAGATCCGTACAACAAAGCCGTGGTCAATCTTTTGTTCACACATAGCTATTTGGTGACTGCTCAGAATGCCCTTTTCAAACCGCATGATCTTTCTCCAGAACAATACAATGTGCTAAGAATTCTCCGCGGTCAAAATGGAGTGCCTACGACCGTGTCCTCTATCCAGGAGCGGATGCTAAACAAAATGTCAAATGCCTCTCGTCTTGTGGAGAAGCTCAAGATGAAGGAGCTTGTAAAGCGGGAAGAGTGCCCAACCGACCGGCGTCAGGTAGATGTTGTGATTACCGAGAAAGGGCTTGAGTTACTTCAAATTCTTGAAAAGCAGGTCGAGGAAGGAAACCGTGAAATAGTGAGACTGACACTTGAGGAAGCCAATCAGTTGAATGATTTGCTCGATAAACTTAGAGGGTAAAAAATTTACCCAAAAAAATGTCTATACATTCAATGTGAATACTTAAAAATAAATCTCTAATACTTAAAAACACAAAACTATGAGTACTACAAAATGGATCATCGACCCAACTCACTCTGAGGTATCTTTCAAAGTAAAGCACTTGGTGATTTCTACCGTTACCGGTTATTTCCGCAAGTTTGAAGGAGCTGCAGAAGTAGCTTCTGAAGATTTCAACGGAGCTACTGTAGCTTTTACCGCTGATATCGACAGCATCGATACCAATCAGGCTGACAGAGACGGTCACTTGAAGTCTGCTGATTTCTTTGACGCTGGCAATTTCCCAAAATTGTCCTTCGAAGGTAAAATCGCCAACAACGGAGGCGACTACAGCCTAGTGGGTAACCTGACCATGAGAGGTGTGACCAAAGAAGTGGAACTAGACGTGACTTTCGGAGGCGTAGTAGCAGACCCTTATGGACAGACAAAAGCCGGATTTGAAATCGAAGGAAAAGTAAACCGTAAAGACTTCGGACTCGCTTGGTCTGCGATCACTGAGGCTGGAAGCGTAGTCGTTTCTGATCAGGTTCGTCTGATTCTTAGCGTACAGCTGGTAAAGCAAGCTTAATCTTTCACCTTTGAGGTTGTAAAAAACCCCGGAGGTTTCCCAACCTTTGGGGTTTTATTTTACTTACCTCTCTTCACTCACCACCATTCATTACCATCATGAAACCCTACATCACAGGAATCCATCACATCACAGCCATTGCCGGAAATGCTCAGCAGAATATTGATTTCTACACAGGCATTTTGGGACTAAGGTTGGTGAAAAAGACCATCAACTTCGATGCTCCCGATGTCTATCATTTCTACTTCGGAGACGAACTCGGTCGCCCGGGTACGGTATTCACTACGTTTCCTTTTACAGGAGCAAGAAAAGGAATCAAAGGGACCGGTGAACTGACCTACACGGCCTTTTCGATCGGTAAAGATTCCCTCGACTATTGGAAAGAGCGCCTGAAAAAGTTTGGGATTGCAGTTTCAGATGTGTTGACTCGCTTTGGTGATTCCTTGATTCGTTTTGAGGATCATGATGGAATGGGGATCGAACTGGTAGCAAACGATCAAGACGACCGTCCGGGCTGGACCTATGGTCAAATTCCCGCAGCGCATTCGATCAAAGGTTTCTACGGAGGTACCTTGAATCTTCGTGCCAAAGAACTGACCGAACAGCTACTTATCCGTCACATGAATTATAAATTTATTGGGCAGGAAGGCGACCGCTACCGATATGGAACCGAAGGCAAGCCAGGTGATATCGTAGATATCGTAATAGATAAGACTGGAAATCGAGGCATGCAAAGTGCCGGAACGGTTCATCACATCGCATTTCGAACACCCAATACCCAAACTCAGTCAGCCATTCAGGAAATCCTGATGAAAAATGGCTATCAAGTCACTGAAGTGAAAGACCGAAACTATTTCAAGTCGATCTATTTCCGCGAGCCGGGAGGAGTTTTGTTCGAGATCGCTACCGACGAACCGGGATTTGCTATAGATGAGGATGAGGCGCACTTGGGTGAGTTGATCAAATTGCCTGAATGGGCTGAGCCAAGCAGAAAGCGGATCGAAGCTGCTCTGGTTCCTGTCTCTTTAAACCCCGAAAAATATGCCTAAAGTCATCGAAAAAGGACTTCCTCTCGGTCAAGCTAAAAAGGCAGTGATCATGATTCACGGCCGAGGTGGTACCGCTGATAGCATTTTATCGCTCAGTTCTTACCTCAATTTGACCGATTATGCAATTCTTGCCCCACAAGCGAACGGAAACACTTGGTATCCGTTTGGATTTATGGCTTCAGATGAAGGCAACTTTGTTGCATTGGAATCGTCTTTAGCTTTTGTAAAGGAGTTGTTTGATAGGATAGTAGAGTCAGGAATCTCTGCCGAGAATATTTTTCTGGTAGGGTTTTCTCAAGGAGCATGTCTCAGTCTTGAGTTTACGGCAAGAAATGCACAAAAACTGGGCGGAGTGGCTGCTTTTACCGGAGGATTGATTGGTGAAAAACTTCAGCCAGAAAAGTATCAGGGAGATTTCAAGTCAACTCCAATATTTATCGGAAGCAGTGACCGTGATTTTCACGTGCCTGCCAGCCGAATCAACGCTTCAGCAGACCTTTTGCAAAAAATGGGAGCAGAGGTTTCGGTAAAATTATTTGACGACCCTGACCATACGATCAGGGCAGAGGAAATAGAGCTAGCAAATAAAAAGATATTCGCCTGATCAGGTGTAACTGTCTCAAAGACATTAAGATTTTCTTGTAAGGTCTATTTAGTTTAAAAAGTCCCCGGCAGGTTGTCGGGGTATTTTTTTGCATTTTCGTCTACTATTTCAGCTAAAAATTATTTTGTAACTAATTGAAAAACAATAATTAATGATGAATTTTAAGATTTTACTCAATATGCTGAGTAAAATTACTCAATAGATTGCTTTAGCCACAAAGTCACCAAGGTACGGAAGGAGATTCTTCGGTTTTTGGAAAAAGTTTCCCTCAGACCTGCTTGCAGCAGGCAAGTTTTCGCAGAAAACGACACAGACCTGCCTACGGTAGGTAGGTTTTCACAGATTTGGTTTCCAAATAGGCCCTCTATTGCTAGAAACCCTTTAAGCTCTCCATTTTTATCTTTGAGAACTTTGCGGCTAAAACTAATACGAATACCGGATCTGCGAACCGCGCTCTGGATCTAGCTCGATTTGGGCGAAGACGCCGATTTCCTGCTGCAATTCTTCCACATGACTGATGATGCCGACCACGCGGTTTTCGTGGCGAAGGGCCTTGAGCGTCTCAAACACCACCCGAAGGGAGTTTCGGTCCAGGGCTCCAAACCCTTCATCCAGGAAGAAAAAGCTCTGATCGGCCTGATTGAGGGCTTTTACTTTTTCAGCTAAGGCCAAAGCCAGACAAAGGGAAGCCTGGAATGTCTGTCCTCCGGAGAGGGTTTTCAGCAAGCGTTTCTTGCCTCCATTGAGGTAGTCCACCACCCAAAAGGTGTTGTTGTCATCGATCTCAAGGCTCAGGCTGTTTTTGGTCAGCTTCATGAAGCGCAGATTGGCCGTGTTGCAGAGCTCACGGAGGTAGATCGAACTCACGTATTTCACAAAGCCTTTGCCTTGGAACAGCCTTTCTAATTCCCGAAGCCCGCTTTCCCGATTTTCGATCTGCTGGAAAGATTGAGTCAGTTTTTCCTTTTCCTCCAGTTTTTGAAGCATATCTTTCAGGGATTCCTGTAGGATGGCAAGTTGGTTTTGAAGGGCTTTGGATTGAAGTTGGAGTTGCTCGAGTGCTGCGTGTTTGGCTTGGTAGCTTTCTTCGGAAAAGGTCCCGATTCCGGCTTCGGACTGGATTTCTGCCATTCGGGAGCGTGTGATGGCCAGCTTTTGGTCGAATTGCTGGATTTCCAGGGCAGTTTTTTCAGCATCAAGTGAGTGGTGAAAAAGTCGGATCAAAGCATCCTCATCCTGAAAATCATATTGGATTTTCAACCCTTCAAATTCCTTGGAAAGGGATTCAATTTTACTGCTATTTTCCTGAACTAGTTTTTTGTAGTTCTCAATGTCCGCCAGGTTTTTGGTCTGTGCAGCTCTTCTGTCTTGAAGGTGCTTTTGTTTTCCCAAAAGATCCGATGCCGCTTTTTCGATATCTTTTTCCACTCCCAAAATTGTATTCAGAATCTGCGTGGAATCTTTTTGGAAAAAGGGTTTGCAGAAGGTCGGATCCTTGATTTCTTCCTGCTTGGATTGAACTCGTGAATTCAAATCCTGAACAGCCATCTGAGCGAGTTGGAGCTGCTTTTCTGATTTATCTACTTGTTCCCGCACAGCGCTGGATGATTTTCGCTTGGCTTGAATTTGCTGGACTAAGGCTTCTTTTTGGGTATGGGTTTGTGAAAGCTGTGTGATTTTGCCGCTTAATTCCTCTTCAGTTTGGATACTCATCGACTTGAGTTTTTTCCAAAATTCCTCCTGCTGGAGTTCCAGTTTGCTGATTTCCTTGAGTTTTTCTTGCAGGTTTCGGCCCAGGTTTTCCAGATTGTTTTGCTCTACTTTTTCCTTCTGGATCAGTGCCAGGATTTTTTCCAATTCATCCTTTTCCCGGAAGATTTGGAGTTCCATAGCCTTGATCTGTGGTTCGTCAGACTCCTCCCGGATAGGCTGCGGATGCTCTATTGATCCACAGAGTGGACAGGGTTCACCGTTTACCAAGAGGTGTGCGTGGGCATTCAAACCTTGCTTTCGCAGGAGCTTTTCGCGTTCGGTCTCGATTCCTCGTATGATGGACTTTTGGGTTTCGGTCCAGGTTTCCAGGCTCTTTTCCTGTGCAGGAATCCGATTAGTAATGTCCTCCAAGGAGGCTTTGATTTTGCCGGTTTCCTGTTCGAAATTCCCCTTGATGCGCTGTAAATCCGCCAAGCGCTCCTGATTGGTTTTGAGCTGATTTTGGATGGTTTTCAGATCACTGAGAAGACCGGGGTCAGCTGCTGGAAGGTTTTCAGCTTGGCTTTCCAAGGTTTGGATTTCGGTTTCCAACTTCTTAAGGCCCGCTTTTTTGGCTTCCAACTCGGGTATAAGAGTCTCCACCTGTTGTTGAGCGACTTCGAGTTTTCCGTTCAATTCCTGGATATCGATGACTTTTCTGAGGTCACGGATTTTGGCTTCCCGGGCGGGGCGCTTATCATTTTTTTCTTTCAGATCGATCTCCTCTTCCTCAAGTTTTGCGATTTCAACGTCAAAACTTTCCTTAAAGCGCTCACAGTCTTTCAAGCTTACCTGATACTTTTCCAGATCCTTTTTTCGGTCCTGTAGCTGATCCCAAACCGGTCTGAGGTAAGTTTTGGCGGTGATAAATTCCTTATGCAGCTGTCGCTTTTGTTCTACTTCGGGAAGTTTTTGCTCCAAGGTGCTCAACTGAGTTTTTAACTCCTGAAGCTGAAGAAAGGACTTTCGGGTAAGTTCCAGTTTCCGGAATTCCTGATCCGCATCTGCCAATGCTTTGGAGGCCTGTTGAGTTTCAGCCTCTAAGTCAGCAGTTTCTTGCCTTTTTTCGCTGAGGCTTTCGATCGAAATGCCTTCCAGGTTATCCAAAAGCGCTTTCAATCGGGTCTTTTCCAATTCGGCTTCTTTTCGGAGCGATGCAGTTTTGGCTGCAAGATCAAATCGCTCCAAGCCAAAGAGCTGCTGCATCATCTCCGCCCGCTCGAGCGGTTTTTGGTCGATGAATTCCCGGAATTTGCCCTGAGGGATGATGATCGTCTGCTTGAAATGCTCCTTGCTCATGCCGAGCACAGTTTCGGCTTTGTCCGGAATCGCCTCCCAATTGCCTTCTTTCAACTGATACAGGATATGCTCTCCCGTGTCGATTTTTTCAAAATCCTTTTTGTTTCGCTTGGCCGAATACCGGGCGAGGTAGGTTTGGGCATTGTTTTTTCCGGCACGGAAGGTAAAGTTGACCGAGAGCTGATCGCTCTGTAGATTAACCATGGAGGAACGCTCGCCGGTGGTGGCCAGACGCTCGGTGCTGCCATAGAGTGCGAGAAGAATGCCCTCGAGGATGGAGGATTTGCCACTGCCTACGGCACCAAAGATTCCAAAAAGTCCAGCCGCGGTAAGTGTTTCAAACTCGACAGTTTGCCGTTCGCGGTAGGAGTAGAGTCCTTCAATTTCCAGTCGTACAGGGATCATGCGGGATCGGTTTGGCTGATGATTTCTTTGAAAAGTCCGAGCAATTGGGCGTTGGGTTCCTGCCCTTTTTCGCTTTGGAAATACATGCGGAATAGCGTCTCCATGTCTTTGCCCAAGTCATCCACATGCAGGGCAAAGGATTCCTGTCCCGCTGTGTTTTTGAGTTGGGGAATGAGGCTGACGATGCCGTCGTGGGCTTTTAGGATGGCTTTGCGTGTCGTGGCATCGATGGATTCGTCGGCTACAAAGGTGATTTCCACGAAGCAGTAGGGATGGGCTTCCAGCCAAGCAAGGGTATCGGCTAGATTGTCAAACTTGACGCGATACAGCGGTCGGCCCTGTTTGAGTCCGATGGGCTGATAGCTGACCGGCTGACCGGCCCGGGCCTCGATCAGGACGACTTTTTTCTCCTGATCGGCTTCGGAAAAGGAATAGGCCAGCGGTGAACTCGAATACACGACCGGAATCGAGTCATGTCCCACAGCATGGTAGCGGTGAAGGTGGCCAAGTGCTGCGTATTGGATTTGGGAAGGGATATTTTGAGTGAAAAGGGCCTGTGTGCCGCCCACATGAAGGATGGGGCGCTCGGATTCGGGTTCAGCCTCGGGCTTTTCCCCTTCTTTCATAAAAAAGAAATGGCCTACAAATAGATTCAGCCCCTTTTCATCACAATGTCGATCGGCCAAGTCCTGCCATTTGGAGGAAAGTAATTTCCGGAATTCTTCTTCCCGATTTTCTTCGCCGAGGTAGGTGCGCAGGCTGACCTCATTGGCGTAGGGAGCTAAGATCACCCGAACGGGGAACTTGGCTTGAGGTAGTTTGAGCTCTACAAATCCGCTTTCGGACTTCAGGATCTCCACGCCGGAGTCCAACTTTCCACAGGGAATGACAGAGTCATATCGGCTGTAAAAGAAAATGCCAAGTTCGCGGGCCAGCGGATCCGGTGCCTCGACAAACTGTGTGCTGTCGTGATTGCCGGAAATGGCAAGGATGGGCCGGGTACCGTTTTTGGACAGTCGTCTGAGGGTTTTGTAGAGCAGTTCGACGGCTTCATGTGCGGGATTGAAGGTGTCAAAAATATCTCCTGCGAGCAGGACGAGGTCCACATTTTCCCGATCGGCGATTTGGCAGATTTCGTCCAAGACGAGCTTCTGTTCCTCGAGGCGGGAGTATTCCTGCAGGCGCTTGCCCAGATGCCAGTCGGCGGTATGGAGGATTTTTAGCATGTTAGGGTTCCGTTTTCAGTCGCAGTTGGTAGGGCTTTGAGAAAAGTTGACCTTGAGGTCAGATTCTGTTTCCTTTTTCTGACTAAAGAATAGGTACTAAGATAGGTTAAGAGGCTAGGTTCTCCAACCTAAAGTAAAGCTCAGACAGTAATTGGCACTTTTATTGAAAAACGGCGCGGAAATCGAGCATGACGACCACGTTACAAACTGACATGATGATAAGACATGCGAGATTCAATGTGGCAAATAAAAAACAAAAAATAAACACATTAAATGCTAGCTTCGAACGTGCTCATCCGACTTGCCCTTATCTTTTTCTTCACTTTGTTTGCTAAGGAAGCTTTTTCCCAGGTGGATTCCTTGCTGATTCAACAGGGGACTGCAAGTTATTATGGGAAAAAGTTTCAAGGCAGGCGAACTTCCAGTGGGGAGATTTTTCACTTGGACAGCATGACGGCAGCGCATAAGAATCTGCCTTTTGGAACTTGGGTAAAGGTAAGTCGAGTCGGGAGGGAGGAGTCTGTGGTAGTAAAGGTCAATGACCGATTGCCGCAGCGCTCTAGCCACGTGATCGATGTATCGAGAAAGGCTGGTGAGCAGCTTGGATTGATTGGGCCTGGATTTGCGCAGGTAAGGATTGAAGCTCTGAATTTGGATGAATTAGATCGCTTAATTGCCCATTTTGAGGAAAGGGAAAAATTGGGGCTGAGACTCAGGCCGTATGAGCGGACGATCAATTTACCAAAAAGAGAGTTGGATTTAAGTTTGAATCCGTTGAAAATTAACGGTTTGTGAATTTTGATATCTAAAAACAGTAGGATATAATCATCATAAAAAGGTTTAATTGATAAAAACTAACCTTTATTTTTTTTGTCCGTGATGACTTATCGAAAGACCAAGGTCGGCGCCCATAGCCTTAATTTTTCAACAAAACCAAAGGTTGGTTTTGTCTATGTTTTACTATTTCATTCTTTAAATCATGATCAAAAATTCTTTAAAAATTGGCCTTTTGGCAAGTGCATTAATTGTGTTTGTCCTAGGAGTTCCAAACACAAAAGGTAATTTGGTTCATGCGCAGGGTTTGGCGAGCGTAGCAATTTCTGATGCTTATTCTCCCCAAGATGTATTTTGTATAAAAGCCAAAGTGAAATTCGGTGTGGGGCTCAAAAGCGGAGGCCTCGAGCCCTCTTTAGGTGTAGAAGTCAGCGGTGGAAGAAAGACCAAGTGTAAGCCGGGTTTTACTGAGGGATGTGAAGCATCAACGTGTGAATAGGTAATCTTGGGAAGGGCTTATGCCCTTCCCTTCTTTGACAAATTTTTGCGCTATGCATTACAGAAAATTTCCAATCAGATGGGCCTTTCTATTTCTTCTCATCAACCCATCTTGCACCACGGATAAGAATTCCAATATAAGTCTGGAAGAGATTTCATTTATTTCCACAGAGGAAATAGAGCAGCTGGATATCCAAAATTACGTATCCAAAAGTCGCTATATTCCCATAGCTCTTCCTGAGGATCAGCCCTTTTATACGGCTGATAAAATTCAGGCCGGAGACGGCAAATTCTTCCTCGGGGACATTGAGCTTGAAAATACGGTCCTGATTGTCGACGAAGAGGGGAAATTCATCCATCAAATTTTTACCGGTGGAAATGGCCCGGGAGAAATCCCCCGATTTGAGGATTTTATCTATCATCCGGATCGGAATTCACTGTTGTTTTTGATGGGCAGGAAGATTTTTGAGTTTAGCACAACCGGGGAATTCCTGAATTTGATAGCGCTGCCTGCTAACGAAGTCTTTCACTTCATCGCTTATGGTGGCGAAAATCAGGTTTGGCTTTATACCCTTCCACCCCCCTTCTCAGGAGCAGAAACCAAGGATATTCGTTTACTTTCTTTGATTGACTTGGAGAAGGGCACCAAGGTGGATTCATTACTTTCTATTCCTGAAGGAAGAATCGCCCAGGTCTCTGGAACCAAGGAATTGTCTTTTCAAAACGGGAATGTAGTTTTTGCACCTGCTTTTGGTACCTCAGTTTATACGTTGGATCCTTTGGAGGAGAATTTAGCCCAAAAGAAGTATTTGTCCTTTGCACAAACAGACAATTTCTATGGGTTGCCTGGACTTGATGCCTATTTCGAGCGACTTCAGGATGAGAGAAGTTTGGCTTTTGCTGATAATTATGTCGATTTGGGAGATCATGCGCTGTTTTTTATCTACAAGAATGGCATGTCTGCCCGCTGGGGAGCTTTTGATCGGGCTTCTCAAAACCTTACCCTCGCTGAAGGATTGGTAGATGGAGAATTGAACCTTCCGCTGGTTCCGTACTTGGATGTTCAAGGCAGGCAGGTCTTTCGACTTTTGGACAGCGAGTTTTTTGACCAAATCGAGGCCCAGGACGAGGAAGGATTGGTGACCGATAGATTACGGGAGAGATTTCCTGATTTGATGAAGATGAAAACGAAAATGTTATTGTGTGTGTATGAAGTCTAATTCATTTGTTTTACTTCTGATCTTCTGCACCCTGACCGCATTTGCGCAGCAAAAGTCCCAAGTTCCTGCGAAGATGGTTTTGGTGCCGGGTAATGATCAGATTAAGCCCTTTTACATGGATCAATATGAAGTGACCGTGGCGGAATTTAAGAAGTTTGTCGATGCGACCGGGTATGTGACTGAAGCGGAGAAGATTGGCGGAGTCATGCGCCTTAAATCAGGTGGCGTTTGGGAATTGGTGGAAGGTGGTACCTGGATGAGTCATGCATCCCTAAAAAAGCGGGGATATGACGTTAAGTTGTATGAAGAGCCCCGATTCATGAACAATCCGGTGATGAGTCTGGCCCCAGCTGATGTCTTGGCCTATGCCAAGTGGGTGGGAAAGCGGGTACCAACCTATGAAGAGTGGGTTCATGCGGCCAAAGCAGGTCAAAAAAACTATCCTTATCCCTATCCGGGAGGAGACAATCTAAAAAAGGTGGCTTGGTATGAAGGGAATACGGATAGCTGGTTTCCTAAAGATGTGGGGACAAAGGAACCCAATGAATTGGGCATCTATGATTTGGCAGGAGGCATAGGAGAATTAGTGATATTTAACAAAGGAGAAAAAAAATATGGATTAGTTGGTGGAGCGTTTTATCAATCTAAGGAATGGCTTGTTATTGGAAAAGTTTCACCCGCGCCCTTGGAATTGAATAGGCCTTCTCAAGGTATAGGGTTTCGTTTAGTGAAGGATGTGAATTAAGAAAACTTACAAATGGGTGAACGACAGTTTGTTTATATCTTTTTGATTTCCTCATTGCTTTTTGAATGGAGTTGTACTAATCAAGGTTCAGTTCTCTCAAATACCGATGATATTGAAGCTCAACCCCTTTCCTTTTCCGGACTGGACCCATTTTCCACCCGTATCTCACATGTGGCTGATGACACCTTGTTTTTTGTCGATGAGGCTGGAGGTTCACTATCCAAGTTTTCTTTGATGGACCAAAGTCTTTCTCAAGTGGAATTGAAGCTTGTTGGAGATTTTAGACCGTCCATGCTGCATTACATTTCCGCCGACTCCATCCTGTTTTACGATGGGGCTAGGCTTTTGCTGTATCGTGACGGAGGTGCCGACCAACAAACCTTCTCCCTTTTTGAAGGGCTTTCTGAGCTGGAGGAAGAGGTCTATGCCGAATATCCTTATGAGCGAATTGCCAATAGCTTAGTGTACCTTCCGAATCAGAAAAGCGTGTTGTTCTATTTTGCCAAAGCCGATGCGAGCAAGAAGCGGATTTTTGCAGGGTATTCTTTGGAAACCAAAAGCTGGACTTCTTTTCCGGTTTACCATCCGGGGGAGTTTGACGGAGTAGCGCTTGATAATACCACCTTTCCCTCGGTGGCTGTAGGGCAAAGTGGTTTTGCATTTATTTACTCCATTTCACCGACGATCTCAAGCTATTCTTTTGAGACTGCTGAGCAGCTCGAATTTCCCATTTCTTCTTTTGAAGGGAAGCAATCTGCCGAGCCTCAGACGATGCGGGATTCTTGGGACCAAGCCTATTTTCAAAATTGGGTGCTGACTTCTCCGAATTACCTCAAGCTCCTCTACGATCCTTATCGAAAAGTCTATTATCGGGTCTCCCAAGAAGCCTTGGAGAAAGAGGTTCCGCTTGGGGAAGATTACTACACCTTTCTTTTGAGAAACAGGCAGCTTTACCTGACTGTCCTGAATGAGAAGCTTGAGGTTTTGGGGAATTATCCCTTGGAAAAAGGGAAGTACGATCCTTCCAATGCCTTTGTCTTTTCCCAAGGTCTATGGATTCCGTATGCTTCTGAACTGATGGAAAAGGAAGCGGTCTCGGGCGAGGTGTTTTCTTTGGAGCAGTAAGCTATTTAGCTGATCTATTGATTGTTAGGATTATTAACTAAAAATTTTTTCCTTGAAAGTCAATTAGTTAACTAAAAATGAAGAAATTTTTTCAAACTAGACTTGCATTTTTAGGTGGGGGGTAGATTAGTCAACGAAAGATCAAGGTCGGCGCCGGAGTCTGGATTTTTTGCAGAGCCAAGGGTTGGTTCTGGGGAGTTTTTAACCAATTAATTCTTAAAAAATGAAAAAACTTGTTTTAAAATTTGGTCTCTTTGTCTTTTGCCTATTTGGCTCATTCTCGGTTTTCCCTTGTGGCGGTACTTGGAATGCATGTGGTTCAGATGATGTCATTGCTCTAGGTAGTGATGCATTGGATAATTGTTGTGCAGGATCTGCAATTGTAATTCATGATATTTGTGAAGGAAGAGCATTTCTGATGGTTGTTCCTGAAAATGGTCCAAATTCAAGTTGTGGAGGGTAAATCAATGAAAAGGTACTTTTTCTTTCTATGGATTATTTTTTCATGTTCTCCTAAAGAAGGGAATTTTGAAGAATACGGTTTGATCTTTGGCAAAGAAGAAGTAGTTAAACTGGGTACCTCAGGATTATCTTCTGAGGTGCCTTTTAAATTTTCTACAATTTCTAATGAAGGGGCATTGATTTTTAATCAGTTTACGCGTACGATTGACACCATTTCTTACAAGAAAGCTAAAATTGAAATAAAAAGAGGAATAGAAGTTCCTATTGATGGTCCACAAGCAATTTCTGATTTTTCATATTTTTGGACTTGTGGAGAAAATTTAGTTTTATTTTTAACAGCGAATTCTTTTATAAAGTGGGATTTGAATCTGAAGGAGGTAAAAGAAATTCCATTTTCAATGTTTGATATATTTAACTCTGATGAATATATCGCTATATCTAAAGGAAATGGGTATCATTTTAATTATACTGCATTTGATTGTGAAACGGGAAATCTTTTTCTTTCTGTGAAAGGTATGTTGGGTAAGCAAACTAAGATTGTTCAGTATAATTTTCTCTCAAATAAATTAGATATATTACCGGTTGATATTAATAATGATGAGTTAAACAAAAATACCATTATTCTACCAAATGGACTAGAAGCTATTAACTTTCCTGATTTGATTTTTTTTGAAAATAACCTAATTATCTCTTATACATATAAATCTGATTTTCACGTTTTTGATTTAAATACTAGAAAGGAGAAAAGATTTAATGTTTTATCAAGTCTTTTTCCTAATCAAAAGTCAATACCCAAAATGGATAATGCTCAAGGTAAAACAATTGATGCCATTAAAATTTGGCAAGATGAAGTTTCTTTTGGATCAATGGGGATATTGAATGAGCAAACTTTATTTAGAATTGTAAGAGGGCAAAAAGAGGGTGAAAAGGGTGAAGTTTTTATTGAATTGTTTAATAGACAATTTGAAAAAATTTATGAGAAATGTCTTTCAAAAGAAAATGAAAGCTTAGGTAGTCGAGTCCTACCAATTCTAGGAAAGGTTTGGATTCCTTCAATAAATCAGAAAAATGAGGATGAATTAGTATTGTATGGTGTTGAAGTCAAGTAGTTTTCTTTTGATATTTTTTAGGTGAAAAATAGAATATTTTTATTAAAAAAAATTAAAATGACAAGAGTCATTGGGTCTCTTTATTTGTTCCAATAAGTTAATGCTCAAAGAATTATTAGAAATTAGTTTAATGTTTAAATCCAAATAAATTTATTTTTATATCTTAGTTCGAAAACTTCCAACTTGTACTCCATGCGCATTTTTAATTCCCTTGTTTTGCTGATTTCAGGAGCGATGTTCGCCTGTTCGGAAGCCAAAGAAGATTCTCAGGAAATCCCTTCCGAATCCTTTCGGAATGAGGTCTCGGCTACCGAAGTCCGAACAGCCACCGCCGAGCGGAAAAGCTTTGACTACCTCATCAATGCCATCGGCAAGTTGGAGGCACTCTCGGAAGTCAAGGCACTCGTGGAGCGGGAAGGCTACCTCGAGAAGGTTCAGATTCTGGAGGGGCAGTTTGTCCAGAAAGGGCAAGTCATCGCCACCTTGGATCGTCGGGAGGCGGAATTCGCCTTGGAGAAAGCTCGCATCAATCTGATCAAAGCCCAATCGGAGCTGGAAGTACTCAAGGCTCAATTTCAGCTCGCCTTGGAGTCCAAAGATCCCAAAGTGGCCCAGACGGTACAGGAGCGGATTCGGGTGAATTCGGGGCTTTCCCTCGCCGAAGTGGAGCTGAAGGAAGCCGAACTCAACCTTGCCCGGTGTGAGGTGCGAGCGCCGGTCTCCGGTCGCATCGCCAATATCAAATTCAAGGAGGGAAGCCTGGTCACAAAAAATGCCGAGTTTGCCGAGATCCTTTCCACCGATCAGCTGTTGCTCCGGGTTAAGGTACTCGAGTCGGATATTCCCTTGATTTCATCCAGTCAAAAAGCCGAAATCTACCCCATCTCTGATCCCCAAAATGCCCTCGAAGGACGCGTTACCGCCATCAATCCCAAGGTGGATGAAAACGGCCTCGTACAAGTATCGCTCACGCTGACCTCTTCCAAAAACCTTCTCCCCGGCATGAATGCCCGTGCGATCATCCGTGCCCCCCAAAGCAACAGTCTCGTGGTACCCAAGGATGCAGTCGTTTTCCGCTCGGGTCGGGCGGTGGTCTTTACCATCGAAAATGGCAAGGAATCCAAATGGAACTATGTGGAAGTAGGCAAGGACAACGGTCGGGAGATCGAAGTGCTCGACGGTATCCCGGAAAACAGCACGGTCATCACCAGCAACAACCTGCAGCTTGCCCATCAGGCTCCTGTCAAAATCGTAAATCCATAGGACATGGTGAGATTTTTGCTGAACCGGCCCATTGCCGTCACCATGTCATTTTTGGCCTTGATGGTCTTTGCAGCGATCGCGTTTCGCTTGTTGCCGATTTCGCTCCTTCCGCCCATCGACGTGCCCCAGATCGTGGTCAAGGTCACCTATCCCAATGCCTCACCTGAATCCATCGAGCAAAATGTCCTCCGCCAAATCCGTGAGGGCCTCATCACGCTCAACGGACTCGAAGAAATGGAAAGCAAGGCGGGTTCGGAGATCGGCACGGTGCGGCTGACCTTTGACTATGGGGTCAAGATGGAGCTGGCCTACATCGACGTCAATGAAAAAATCGACCGACTGACCAATGCCCTGCCCAAGGATCTTCCCCGCCCTGAAGTGATCCGGATCAATACTTCAGACATTCCTGTAGCCAGGGTGCAGGTGGTGCCCAAAGAGGGCACGGACCCCGTGGAGGTGAGCTTACTGGCAGAAAATGTCCTGAAAAAACGGATCGAACAGCTTCCCGGTGTCTCGCTTGTGGATATCAATGGTAAGCGGGAGCGAATTATTTCCGTACAGCCCGATGAGCAAGCTTTGGCTGCCTTGGGCATGACGCAGCAAGAGTTGATCGATGCCGTCAAGGCGGGCAATGCCGAGCTCCCCGGCATCAGTGTCAAGGATGGGCAGTTTCGCTATTTTCTCCGCCTTGCTACCCGGGTGGACACGCCCAAAGACATCGAATCCCTTCCTGTTCGCTCCAAAAAAGGTGTGATTGTTCCTTTGGGTCGAGTCGCCAAAGCCCAATACGAAACCCGGGAAATGCTGGGTTACCACCTCTTTGGAATGAGCGAAGGGTTGGTCATCACGGTGCACAAGCAGGCAGCTGCCAAGATGAACGAGCTGATTCCGGAGCTGCGGAAATCCTTGGACCTCTTCCGCGCCGACTATCCTCAGGTGGACTTCGAACTCACCCAAGACCAAAGCAACCTGCTCAATGCGGCGATTTCCAACCTACAAACCAGCTTGCTCTTCGGTGGACTGTTTGCCTTTGGGATTTTGTTTCTGTTTATCAAAGACTTTCGCATTCCGCTGATCATGGGAATCAGCTTGCCCACTTCCCTGCTGATCAGTTTTCTGGTTTTTTACTTTTTCAACATTTCGATTAATATCATTTCCCTCTCCGGCCTGGCCTTGGGGATCGGGATGCTGATCGACAATGCGATCATCGTGCTGGACAATATCACCCGCAAGCGAGAATCCGGATTGCCCTTATTCGAGGCCTGTGTGCAAGGGGCCAACGAGGTGATGGGAGCTTTGATCAGCTCGGTGCTGACGACTTTGGCGGTATTTGTTCCGCTGGTGTTTTTGAGTGGAATTGCTGGGGCTTTGTTCTATGATCAAGCGGTGGCGGTAGCAGCTATTCTCTCTGTTTCCCTGTTGGTGGCGTTTATCCTCTTGCCCTTGCTGTACTGGATGATTTATCGGGTAGGAAAAAGGCAGGAGCTCAAAGGAGAACCTGCCGCTTTTCTCTGGGTTTTGAGGGGATATGAGCGAGGGTTTGACTGGATTTTTTCCAGGAAAAAAATCGCCCTTTTTTTCTTTTTGTTGCTGATTCCTTTGGGCTTGGGCTTGAGTTTGCTGCTGAAAAATGAAGGTCTTCCCCCCATCGAAAAGCCGGATGCGACCTTGGAAATCGACTGGAATGAGCCCATTTCCGCCGGTCAAAATCGGGACCGATTGCTCACGCTGATCCGCGAAATCGAAGGCTACACCCAAGCGGAAGCCGAGATCGGAGTTCGTCAGTTTTTGCTTTTTGACGGAGACAATTCCATTCAGAAATCACTCTTGTATTTGCTTTTCCCCTCCCAAGCCAAAAAAGAAGCGCAAATAGCCCTGCTTCGGGAGCGACTGGAAAAGGACTATCCGATGGCAAGCTATGTGCTCGGTGACGCCCCCAACGCGTTTGATCAGCTGTTCAGTTCCAATCAGCCTTACTATGAGGTGAGATGGAAAGATCTGAATTCCAAGAAACCGATTGCTGCTGAAAAGATGAAGCCTTGGCTGGAGACCTTTCCTTCGGAACAGTGGGCTCCCGGTCCGGGATTGCAGGAGGAGAGTTCGGTGGTGTTTTCCCTGTTGGCAGATAAGTTAGCCTTGTACCAAATCCCGGTAGAAGGGGTGCAGGAGCAGCTTAGTCGTTTGTTTGGGGTGTTTACGATCACAGATATCCGAAGATTTGGAGAGGTGACGCCCATCCGCCTCAAGGAAAGTCAGGATCGCTTTGAGGACCTGCTTCGCAATACCCGAATCTATGCTTCGGACAGTACTTCGTATCTGTTGAGTGAATTTGTGGATTACCGCTACGCCGATCAGTACAAATACGTGACGGCTGACCGGGGAGGAATCTATCAGAGTGTACAGGTAGAAGAAGAAAACCCCAACGCCAAAGCGAAGGAATACATTTCCTGGGGAGTAGCCAAAAACCTGGCTGTGGAGCTGAAAGGGCAATTTTTCAGAGATCAGGAGACCCTTCGTCAGCTGATCGGGATTCTGATCATTTCGGTGTTGCTGCTGTATTTTATTCTTTCGGCCCAGTTTGAGAGCTTTATTCAGCCGATGATTGTAGTGCTGACTTTGCCCTTGGGGATTGCGGGTGCGTTTTTGATTTTATTCTTAACCGGCTCATCGCTGAATGTCATGTCGGCAATTGGTTTGGTTGTGATGCTTGGAATTATGGTGAATGACGCCATTCTGAAAATCGATACGATCAATCGTCTGAAACAGGAATTGGGAGAAAATCCCAATTTATCCCGATCAGAAATTCTGGATATGGCGTTGCATCAGGCAGGAAAAATCCGATTGAAGCCGATCTTGATGACTTCGATTACCACGATCCTGGCCTTGATTCCGATTATTTTCAGTTCCGGATTAGGAGCAGATTTACAGCGGCCTTTGGTGTATGCGGTGATCGGTGGATTGACCGTGGGCACAGGTACAGCCTTGTATTTCGTGCCTTTGATGTATTGGGTTTTTGATTCGTTGTCCCATAAAACCGGTGTGCGATGACGAATTTTCGGGTACTGATCGCTTTTGTCGTGCTGGGGATTTTGGGCTTTGCCACAGTTCCTTTGCTGTCGGTAGATCTCAATCCCCGGGAGCGTGAACCTGTACTCACGGTCAGCTATGGGATTCCCCGATCTTCGCCCGAGCTGATTGAAAAATTGGCTACTTCTCCGCTGGAAGGTGCTTTTTCCCAACTCACCGAACTCAAGCAAATCACGTCGGTTTCTAATTACGATCAGGGAAATATTACGCTCCGATTTGATAAAAAGGCGGATATGGAGCTCAAAAAGTTTGAGGTATTGGCCCTGATTCGTCAGGTGTATCCCAAGCTGGACGAGCGTCTTTCCTACCCCAATGTGACACAAAGCGCGGAGTACCGAAGCGATTTCAAGACGCCGATTTTGACCTACAGTGTGAATGGGCCTTTTGCTTCCTTCGAGATCCGCAAAATAACCGAGGATGTGATCAAGCCTGCCCTCACCCGATTCGCAGAAGTGGAGGAAGTGCAGATTCGCGGAGCCAATGAGCTACAGCTCTTTGTGACCTTTGATGTGCAAAAAATGCAGTCGTTTGGCATCAGTAGATCCTTGCTCAATCAACAGATCAATCGGGCATTTGGGCAGCTGTATCCCGGCACCGTGTACAACAACAAAGGGGAAACGCTCTTTGTGACGGTAGACCGCAAGCTCAATCAGATCGACCAACTCGAAAACCTGATTATCCGCTCCATGGGAGGAATGGAAGTCCGACTCAAGGATGTGGCCACGGTCACCTTGGAAGAAGGTGAGCCGATGAGTTTTTACCGTATCAACGGCAATAATTCAGTGACCCTATCGGTTTACAATCGGGATGGGGTCAACAAGGTACTGCTGGCCAAAAACCTCAAAAATTCCATCGAATCAGCCAAAATCAACCTGCCTCCGGGCTTCGAAATCCGACTGGAAAACGATGACACGGAGTTTCTCGAGAAAGAACTCAACAAGATCTATAAGCGTTCGGGACTGTCTATCTTGATCCTGATCGCCTTTATTTTTCTGATCAACCGAAACTGGAAATACCTGAGTATTCTCTTTTTGGGGATCGTGATCAATGTGAGCCTGACGGCGATGATTCTGTATTTTCTTCAGGTGGACATTCATTTGTACACCATTGCGGGATTGACGATCAGCTTTGGACTCGTGGTGGACAATGCCATCGTGATGGTGGATCACCTGCACAAGTACCGCAATCGCCGGGTGTTCATGGCTTTGCTTGCGGCTTCCCTGACTACGGTGGCGGCATTGCTCTTGGTTTTACTTTTGCCGGAGGAGGATCGAAAAAATCTTACCGAATTTTCCATCGTCGTTTCGGTAATGCTTGGAGTTAGCTTGTTGGTTGCCTTGGTTTTTACTCCTGCTTTTTATGGCTTGCTTTTCAAAGAATCCGTGCAGCAGGGCCGAAAGCTTAAGCTTCCTCAGCTGAAAAAGCGGGTTCGCTGGCTACAGCGCTATGAAACTGGTATTGCCTGGACGGCCCGGTATCGAAAAAGCTTCCTAATGCTCGTCCTGTTACTTTTTGGAACGCCGATTTTCTTTTTGCCTGCCAAGTGGGGCGAGCGGGAATGGTATAACAAGACCATTGGCAATACTTTTTATCAGGAGGAAATCCGCCCTTGGGTAGACAAGGCCTTGGGTGGCACCCTCCGGATGTTTGTGAGAGGAGTGTATGAAAAAAGTGTGTACCGGGAACCTGAGAAAACCCGATTGTATGTCTCTGCCCGACTTCCTTTTGGAAATACCCTGGAGCAGATGGATTTTATCATGCGGGAGTTTGAGGAATACCTCAAAGGCGTGGAGGGAATCGATCAGTTTGTCACCTATGTGCGCTCTGGGCAAAGTGCACAGATCATTATCACCTTCAAAGAAGCCTACGAAAAAGGGGCTTTGCCCTATCAGCTCAAGGGGAAACTGTCCGTCAAATCTACCGACTGGAGTGGGGCGCAGTGGAATATCTACGGAGTGGGACAGGGTTTTTATACCGGTGGGGGAGGAGAGGGGATTCCTTCGTTTCGGGTGCAGATGAAAGGGTACAATTTTGATGAACTGGAGCGTCAGTCGGATATTTTGGCCGAAAAACTCCTGCAGCACAAACGGATTCAGACGGTCAATACCAATGAGCGACTGAGTTACAACGAGCAGAAAACCCAGGAATATGTGTTGCGGTTGGACCAAAATCAGATTGCCTTGGGCGGTACGAGCCAATACGAAATCCTGAATACCCTTCAGGACTTGTCCAAGCCTCAGGGACCAAGCGGCTATTTGACCATGGCAGACAAAAACTATGGATTGATCCTGAGAGAGCGGACTTCGGGTAACTTCAGCAAGTTTGATCTGGAGAAAAGAGGGCTGATCAGCGGAGAGGATAAGATTCTGAAAGTGGCTGATTTTGGTGCCCTTAATCTGGAGAACACCACCAATGCCCTGCACAAGGAAGACCGGCAATACATCCGGGTGGTGTCCTTTGAATACATGGGTTCGGCCAAGTTTGGCAATGAGTACCTGGAGCAGGTTTTGGAAGAGATGAAAGCCCAAATGCCCATCGGCTACGAAGCCAAAAAGCAGGAGTGGGGCTGGAATTTTGAACAAGCCAAAAGGCAGTATGGATTGTTGGGACTTCTGATCGTGGCAATTTTCTTTATCTGCACCATTTTGTTTGAGAATTTCCGACAGCCCTTTTTCATCATGTTTTTGATTCCGATAAGTTTTATCGGATTGTTTTTGATCTTCTCTATGGGAGGATTCAACTTTGACCGGGGAGGATTTGCCGCATTTGTGATGCTTGGAGGCTTGGCGGTGAATGCTGGGATCTTTATTCTCAATGATTTCAACAATCGCCCCAAGGGGACATTTAACCGGAACATTCTCAAATCAGTGGCAGGGAAAGCGATTCCGATTTTGTTGACCGTGCTGTCTACCTGTTTTGGCTTGGTGCCGTTCATTATGGATGGTCAGAATGAGGTGTTTTGGTTTTCTCTTGCCGTAGGGACGATCGGAGGATTGGTGTTTAGTATGGTGGGAGTGTTTTGGATTTTGCCGGTGATGATGTGGAGGAAGGAGCGAAAACTAGGGATAAAATAAAGTACTTAGTTCTTCGGCACTATTTTTCAATAAGTAATACGATTAACCCAAAAAGACATGTTTAGATCCATTTTGTATGTAGGCATCCTTGGCCTAGTCGCTGTTGGTTGTAGTAGCCAAAAGGATGATATGAAAAGTTCCGGTTTTGAAGCGGAGCTGGTGTTGATTGACTCGGTCATGGTCGATTCTTTTCTCGAACTTTCTTTGGCTGCGGTGGACCCGGCCGATGGTAGGATGATTTTCAAAGACCGATTTCTGGAACATATTCTTTTGACAGAATTCAATGGGAGTATTTTGGATACCCTAGACTTAAAAGGAGAAGCTCCTAATCAGGTCGCTTTCCCAGTTGAATTTGTTTTTGATAAAGGGAAATTAATTGTAAGAGATTTAGAAGCAGGAATGTCTTTGAATTTTTTCAATGATGAATTCATGAAAATAAAGGTAAGCCCTTCCATAGCCCAAGGCTTCAGTTATATCGAGATCAATCCGTTTTGGGTTACCTTTTCGGCATTTCAATCAAATGGAAAGAGTCTTTTCGTAGGTGCTGAGCCCAATGGGATGGAACCTGGATTGATGACTGAGTCTTGGCAGAAAGCTGAATTTTATTCTGAGGCAAAGACCGGATATGTGTATGATCCGGAATTGGATTCACTCTGGAGATTCAATGCCTACCCAGATACTTGGGAGCCCAAGAAAAACGGACTGTGGAAAGGCTATGCATTCCCATTTGTAAAATCCTTGGGAAGAGATCATTTAATAGGAGTTTTGCCTCGAATTGGAAGTCAGTTTTTCCTTTATCGTTGGGAAAATTCAAAAATGGTTTCTGTGGGAGAAACCCGCCTCAGCCATCCTGATCGAAATGATCAATTGGAATTTGACCCAAAAGACGATGATTTTCTCTATCCAAATTTCAGTGATCTGAAGAGTGGGGGGAAATATTTTTTTATCCAATTTCATACGGAGATTCCTAAATCAGTTCGGGATGAGTACCGAGCAAGAATTCCTAATTATCGGAATAATCCGGAATTCAATGAGGCATTTAAAAAATACTTTAAGTACAAGTATATTCTGGTAAATCATTTAGGGGAAAGTTATCCCTTGAGGAATTTGCCCATAGAAGGAACCGTCCATCATCTTGATCAAAATGATGTGCTATACATCAAACCCAAATCCGAAGTAGAAATGGATTACAATGTTTTCTACCGATACCAAATCAAGTCGATAGATTAAAGCTTTTGGCTGCAGCAGGATCGATTTTTTCGTTTAAAAGGGTATTTTCCTTTTTCAAACTCAACCTATTTCCCCTATGAACTATCCTGATTCCCGCCGGGATTTTATGAAAAAAGCGGCTTTGGCCACCGCCGGAGCCAGTTTGTTGCCGTTTTCTTCTTTTTCGGAAGTCAAAAGGAAAAACAAACTTCCCGCCTGGAAAGGCTTCAATCTCCTGGATTTTTTCTCTCATAATCCTGATCAAGGAAGACCAACCAAACCGGAATATCTCAAATGGATTGCAGATTGGGGCTTTGATTTTGTCCGGGTTCCGATTTCATATCCCTCCTATTTGAACATCGATCGCAGCAGACCGATTCGGCCGGATGAGGTATTGAATTTTGATGAAAGCCGATTGGAAAAAGTAGATGCACTGGTGGAGCGGGCCATCAAGCATGGTCTGCATGTGAGTTTAAACCTACATCGCGCTCCGGGATTCTGCATCAATGCGGGATTTGAGGAGCCGTATAACCTCTGGAAAGATCAGGAGGCTTTGGAAGCCTTTTGTGCGCATTGGGAAATGTGGGCCAAGCGCTACCGTGGGATTTCCTCCAAGAAACTCAGCTTTGATCTGGTGAATGAACCGTTTCAGCGGGAAAATCCGAATGACCAACACAGTCCCGGTGGCCCGGTAGATGCGGCGGACTATTATCGGGTGGCCAAATCGGCTTTGGAAACCATCAAATCAGTCAAGAAATCCCGGTTGGTCATTGCGGATGGCAATGGAGGTGGAGGAATAGCCGTACCGGAATTGGCCGATTTGGACTTGTCGCAGAGTTGTCGTGGGTATCATCCTTTTCCGATTTCCCACTACAAAGCCAGCTGGGTCTATAAAGATCCGGAATCTGTGCCATCGGTGGATTGGCCTTTGCAGCAAGGGGAGAATTCACTTGATATTGATAACATCCGAAAATACTATGCTCCATGGAAAGCCTTGATTGACCAGGGAGTTGGGGTCCACTGTGGGGAATGCGGCTGCTACAATCAGACGCCCCACGAGGTGTTTTTGGCGTGGTTTGGAGATGTCCTGCAGGTGTTGAAAGAAATGGAAGTGGGCTTTGGAATCTGGGAGTTTTCCGGAGCTTTCGGGGTGCTCAATTCCGGCAGAAAAGACGTGGTTTACGAAGATTGGTATGGAGAAAAGCTCGATCGGAAGTTTTTGGAGTTGTTGAAGGCGCAGATTTAGGTGCTAGGGATTTTATTTTTTCGCTTTGTCATATAAATAAAACTTTCAAACGATTAATCTTATAAAAATGAGATTATGGTAAAATTGATTTTTGCGTTTGCTTTTTCACTCATCCTATTCAGCTGCAATTCTTCCTCTGACTTGATTACCTCCCAGACCAAAGAAGTTCAGTTCGAATTGCTAGATTCCTTGGTGGTAGAAACACTTTCCGAGCTTTATTTGGTTGGGAAGCAAGAGGAATCGGGTCGGTATTTGTTCAAGGATAAGTTCGTAAATGATATTTTACTGACTGATTCGAAGGGAAAAATTATTGCAAACCCAAAACTGAAAGGGGAAGGTCCAGACCAAGTCGCTCAACCTTGGGATCTCGCGTTTGCGGGAAATGAAATTGTGGTAAAGGAGTTTTCTCCAGAAATGAGAATCCATTTTTTTGACCCATCTTTTAAAAAGCGGAGCGTATCTGATCCACTGGCAGCGGGGATGAATTCCTTGGAAATCGCTCCCCAACGAAATGTGATTTCCTCGCTTTCATACCGGGGAAAGAATCTAGTGGCTGGTTCGGATGCCAATGCCATTCTACCAGAGCTGATGGGCGAGAGTCAAAAAAATGTAGGGTTTTATACTAAAGCTCAAGGTGGATTTGTGCTGGACGCCAATTCAGGTAAAATTTCTAAGCTTAATCTTTATCCGGACTCTTGGCAACCTAAAAAAGAGGGAGAATGGGTTGGCCCGGCATATCCATTTTTAGCAGCGAGCTCCAAAAGTAATTTAATCGCTGTTTTACCAAGAATCGGAGATCAATTGTTTTTCTTCCAACTTGAAAACAATGAGCTGGTTCCCAAGGGCGAAACTTTGATCAACCATCCTGACCGCAAACGGGGCCTTCGTTTTAATCTGGAAGATGAACCTCTGCTGTATCCAAGCTTTTTTGATTTGAAAGCTGGGGGCAGTTTGTTTTTAGTTCATTTCTATACAGAGGTTCCTAGAGAATCCTATTTGACGATGAAAGCACAAGGGAAAGCAACTACTAAAAACCCAGAATATGTGGATCTCTTGAAGGAGAATAGGAAGTCAAAATATATCCTTGCAGACGGAAAGGGAAATCAAGCTCCGATTTCCACACTTCCTCTCGAAGGACAAATCCACTTTATGGATTCTGATGATGTGATTTACATCAAGCCAGATTCCAAGAAAGAAAGAGATTACAATGTGTTTTACAGGTATAAAGTCAAGCTTTGAAACGTGCTCGCTAGGACTTGTCAATGGCGCAGGTTTGAATTTTAAGTGAATTACTTTTAAAGAAAAATCATGTCCGATATTTTAAAAGTGAATTTTAAAATATCGGGCATGAAAAAATCATAAAAAATTGATAATCAGTTGTTTTTTGATTTCGATGATGAAGATTTGAATCTATTTTAAACGTATATCCGCTTTCTTACCAGTATCAAAAAAACTACGGCTAATTGACCGCTAAAAGGATCAGAATCCGGAAGCTTCGGTCTTCGGTCATCGGTCTTCCAACCAGCTTAACAAAGAAAATAAGGCAACTGGCATAATTGCGGACAATCATACTATTTTAAATAGCTTTATTGGTAGACTTCATCCCTGTAAATCTAAAATCGAATTTTAGATTTACAGGGATAAGTTTTTTATAAATAGTTGAAAAACAGCAGAAAGACCTTCCAGGTTTTCAAAACCTGGAAGGTCGGCACTTCCAACAAAAAAATCCCGAACACTTCCATGTCCGGGACTCAATCTTTGTGCTGAGCAGAGTCGAGGCATCAAATCTCAAACTTATAAATCAAACCTTACTCGGCTCCGGATGCACCCAAGGTCCTCGATAAGGTCTTCGGAGCTTGGCAGTCGCTTCGGGATCGTTGAGCACAGTCATGGTTTTGGGATCATAGCGAAGCGGTCGGCCTCCGAGCTCCATGGAGATATTGGCTAGGATACAAGACGCTGTGGAGATATGACCATCTTCTACGTCTGCCACTGGCACCAAATCCTTCTCGATTGACTCAAGCCAGTTTTTCATATGAAGTCGGGTAGCAGGAGCTGCATTGAGCTCGATCCGGTCTTCGGTCACATCTTCTGGATATTGCTCTCGTTCAAAAACGCAGTCAAAATGGATTTTTTCTGCCTTAGTATCATAAGGGATATAATCAGCCTGCATGGTACTGCCTGCGAGCATTCCGTTTTCCCCATAGATCTTGAAGGACCATGGATATTCCGGGTCAGGTGCATTGCCCCAGGTACGGTGCTGCCACACCACTTGTAGCTCAGGAAATTCAAAAATGGCAGTCTGTGTATCGGCGATGTTGGATTTACCTTCCTTTTGGACGTAAATCCCCCCAGTAGACGTGATCTGAGTTGGCCAGCCGAGCTTCAGCATCCAGCGAACGGTGTCCAACATGTGCACACACATGTCGCCGGTAATGCCGTTGCCGTATTCCATAAAGGTTCTCCACCAGCGAATATGCGGCAATCCATCGTAGGGACGCATCGGCGCAGGTCCAGTCCACATTTCGTAATCGAAAAAGTCAGGGACAGGCTCCACGGCAGGATTTCCATTGGCTCGCATGTGGAAGTAGCAGCAAACTTCGGCATGACTGATTTTGCCCAACTTGCCGGTATCAATGATTTGTTTTTTGGCCTCGATCAGGTGAGGCGTGCTTTTGCGTTGGGTTCCGATTTGGCATTTGCGATTGTACTTTCGGGCTGCAGCCAATATCGCTTCTCCTTCGATCACATCGACTGAAATCGGCTTTTGCAAATAGACATGAGCACCGGATTTCAAAGCTTCGATGGCCTGAAGCGCATGCCAGTGATCCGGCGAACCGATCAGCACAAGGTCGCATTTGTGTTTCTTGAGGAGTTCGCGGTAGTCTCCAAACAGCTCAGGAACTTTCTTGGATTTTTGGCGCTGGGCGACGAGGTCTCCTGCGGCTTTGAGCAGATTTTTATCGACATCGCAGAGCGCGACCACTTCTACATCGGCTACTTGGATCAGTCGAAAAAGGTCGGATTTGCCATACCAACCCGTTCCGATCAGGGCGACTTTGAGCGGGCCTTCTGCGTCTTTGAAGTCCATGCCAAACAGGCCAAAACTGGCCAAAGTCATCATGGCGCTGGAGCCTTTGATGAAATCTCGTCGATTCAGTTGATTCATAGGTTTTTGGGTTAAGGAGTGAGGGTTTCAAGATACAAAAAGGAAGATCAGATACAAACCTACCTTGGATAATCGGATCAGATATGGACCTGACAGGAATTATCTCTTTCCGGGGTGGTAGACCCGGACTGCACTTTTCAGGACTTGATCCTTGTCTAAGGTCATGGGTTTTAGTTCACGGTTGACAAATCGTTCCATCTGATCGGCATAGTGGGGCGATTCGGGCCGGTTGCTCGCACCATAGACATTGATGGACTCGAGGATGGGAAGCCCTTCCCCGAATCGGACCATCAGAATGTAGGATTCTCCCTGTACGGCTTTTCGGCGGCCGTTTTCCCAAGGGGTAGATCGAATCGCTGCCAGCACATCATCCAATCCCCAAAGCGGAAGGGATTTTTCTCCCCTTACGAGCCGCTGATAGTCTCCGAGTGCCACCAATTCTTTTCCAAAATAGGTTTCAAAATGCTTCTTCGCCTCTCTCAATCCCTGCACGGCTTCTTCTTCGGTCAGCACGGTTTCAAAACTTCTTCCAGATTTGGCAAACTCATCCCACCAATAGTAATACACAAAGGCAAAAAGGGCGGCTCCTTCACTGTCGGCGGAAGCTTCCTTGTTCCAGTTTATCAAGGCCTTGATCTGCTTTTCTATTTCTGGATAGGCAGCCGAATCCAGCCCAAAGAGTGAACTCAGATCCGTGCGGAAAGCCAGGTTCTGAGGCAAGGTCTGGTCAAACTTGATTCTCTCAAATTGATCCCAGGAAATTCTTCCCGTATCGGGCATCAATTCCCGAAATCTCAGGGAACGGTTGTTGTCCCGGAGGTCAAAGCCCATTTCAATGGGGTAATTTTCCGGGAAAAGATTGTCCTCAAATGCAGAGGCTTTGAAAGGAGAATGGTTGGTGTTGTAAAGGCAGCCGGAGGGAGGGTTGACTTGTTGTGGGAGCTCGGCGAAAGAATGGTATTCTGTCCAAAGGGTCTTTTTAGTATTGCCCGGGACTGTTCCGCTGTAATCAAAACCAGGAGTTCGCTTGGGCAAAAGTCCATTGCTGACATAGAAGATCGTGTCGTATTTGTCAGCATAGACGGTATTGAAATTGGTGAGTTGCATGGAGGACATGGCAGCTTTCCATTCGGAGAAATTCTTCGCCTTGTTCATTCTCCACCACTGCTCGGGTGCTCCGACTCGGTCCAAAGCTCCAAACCGAATCGCAAAGGCGCCTCGCTCGGTAACCAAGGTAGGCCCATAGATCGATTTCCAAACTTTTTTCGGGACGGGCAAGGTAATCCAGTCCCACAGCCGGACTTTCAGCCAGACGAGGTGGGACTCCAATTCCAGCCACTCTCCGTCCACGCGATATTCGTCCCCGTCTTCCGAATTTATTTCCAACTGGTACAGATCCAGAAAGTCAGGAGAATTCACCGTATGCGCCCAGCCCAAGTGTTCGTTTGCTCCGTGGAAAATCATCGCTCCTCCTGGAAACAATCCTCCCAGGATATTCCAGCCTTCTTCAGAATGGAGATGTGCCTCGTACCAAGCCACCGGCCCTTCGAGCGGTTGGTGGGAATTGATGGCTAAAAAGGCTTCTCCGGAATCTGTTCGGGTAGGGTGGATGGCGATCGCATTGGAGCCTTTGGGCAAAGTGTCCTCGGGAATTAAGTCCACATTTCCTCCCACGATGGCTTGAACTGCCCGATCTGCACCGGACATTTGGGCGAGGGAAAGGATGTAAGCGGAAATGATTTCTTTGGGATTGATCGGGAAAGCCGGGCCGTAGAGCACTTCCTCGGGATGATGATAAGCATAGTCATTGAGTCCGGCAGCGTAGCCTTCCAAGACTTTTTTGAATTCCGGAGAAAAGCTGGAGTCGTACTTTTCTCGGGCGATTTCCCGGGTTTCCAACAGGTGAACAAAAAAGTCAATTCCCGCACCCTGCTCTCCAAAAACGCGTCCAGCCAAAGCTTTTCCCGCCAAAACCGTCTTCTGAATGGTCTCAAAGTCATCTTCCGCATGAGCCCAAGCCAGTCCATAAGCCACATCGGCATCGGTTTTTCCGAATACATGCGGCACTCCAAACTCGTCTCTGGCGATTTCCACCTGTGCGGTATCCCAATCGGAAGGCCGGAGTACTCGCTGACATGAAAAGAGGATTGTGATTAGGATGGAAAGCGAAATCAGTTTTTTCATAATCGAAGAAATTCCAATGGGAAGGTAATGTTTAGAAGGAAAATCTTTTTCAAAATAAATGAATAAACTCTTTGAGCCGATGTTAAATAAATCTAACATTGTGTTAGAAATAAATAACATATTTAAATGAAAAATATCATTGCATTAGTGATCGTCCTATTTCTTGTTGCATTGACGGTATTGCTTTGGCTAGGAAAGGAAAGCCTTGGTGCAGAGGAGTTGATTTCCTTGGGGGTGATTTTGGCAATCGTCGGATTTGCTGTTTTTATTTTGATCCGACGAATCAAAAGCTGGAAAGCAGGAGAGCCCCAAGAGGATGAATTGAGCAAAAAGGTGATGTTGAGAACTTCCTCGCTTTCTTACTATGTATCGTTGTATTTCTGGGTCTTTTTGCTGTGGCTTAAGGATCGGGTAGCATTTGAACAGGAAGAGCTTTTGGGTACAGGGATTTTGGGCATGGCTGTAATTTTTGCCTTGAGTTGGGTGTATTTTCATTTTAGAGGGGTGCCCAATGACTAATCGGATCAAAGAATTCAGAATCCGTCAAGAGCTCACTCAGGAGGATTTGGCCAAGAAGGTGAATGTCCGGCGAGAGACGATCGTGTTTTTGGAGAAAAACAAGTACAATCCATCTCTGCGCTTAGCCTATGATTTGGCCAAAGTTTTTGAAGTGAGCATAGAAGAACTATTCAGTTTTGAAGATGAAAAATGAGAAATACCTGCCTATGTTTATTTCCGGAGGGCTTTTGCTAGGATTGATCGCAGGAGTGATTCTCGGTCTTCTAAATGGAGATTTTGGTCTTTGGCTCTCTTTGGGAGTAGGAGTCGGGATGGTGCTGGGAGCATTGACCTGCCTGTTTTTCTCAGTCAGAAAATGAGAAAGCCGACCATTTGGCCGGCTTTCGGGGGTGATTAAACACTTTTCTCTATCCTTTTTAAGGGAGTCAGCATTTACTTATCTGAACTCATAATCCACTCCGCTCACCTGAGTCAGCAAGGTGGCCGGGACATCAAGTGCCACGGCAGAATTGGGAGGTGTTGGGGTAACAGGGGAATTTTTGGCCAAATAGCTTTTCATCGCTTGATGCAGGGTGAAAGGAGTATTTTCGGTTTCTTTTACCCCACGGAATCTGCACAGCATGTCATCGGGATCTCCATCCCGCTCACAGGCACAGATTTTATATGTTTTCTCGAAGTCAAGTGCTTGGCCATTGACCACGGCAGACTGTACACGCTGACCTTCTTCTCCAAAGGCATTGAACTTCACTTCCATTCCTTTGAACTTGATCACCCAGCCTCCGAATCGCTTGGAAGCATCGGCGGCGAAGACGTTATTGAGTTCCCTTTCGAGCCATTCTTTGATCTGTTTTCCGGTAACTTTCCCGGTTCGGATCGTACTGTCCACAGGAAGCATGTCGAAAATGAATCCGTTGGTAATCGGAATATTTCCGGTCTGATCCGGAGTGGATCTTGGTGGGCAGAATCTGAATCCATTGGAAAGGACGATGTCCACATCCGGAACTTGCCAATTGATCGCGTCGAGGATCATGGTGTCGATCGTATTTTCGATCACGAAGTAGCGATAGAGTGGGATGGTACTGTAGCCAACCACTTTCTGGATATCCTCCAGATAGGGGCCTTCATACTTGGCAATGATCTGATTCATTTCTTTGGATTCGGGATACTTTTTGGCATCCACTTCCAGGAGTTCGTAGCGGTCGCCGACCACCTTTCCGTTTTCGATTTTCAGTTCCAAGTTGCCGACAAAGGATCCGAAAGCTCCAGGCTCTACCACCTTGGCATATTTCGCCTGAATGGGTTTTCTGACTCGCTCGTGCGTATCTCCTCCCAAAATGTAATCCACTCCCTCGCAGGCAGGCAAATTGGCCAAATGAATTTGCTGGGACAGCCCCAAGTGGGCTACAATGGCTACGAAGGCACATTTTTCCTGATTTCGCAGCACATCCACGTAGTGAGCCAGGTTTTCTTCCGGCTTGGTGTAAATGATTCCTTTGCTGTAGTTTGGCGATTGACGGATGGGCACCAAGTGGTCGGTGTACCCCAAAAAGCCGATTTTCACCCCATTGACCGTCCAGATGTGGTAAGGAGGGAAAATGAGTTCGCCTTTTTTTCCTTCACCCAGGTCATGATACATATTGGCGCAGACCTTTGGCGCTGTCAAAGATCCCATGAGGTGCTGCATGGATTTTTTGTAGTAAATCACTTCCCAATTGCCGGGAAGGTAAAGGTCATAATCTAAGGCATTTAAAATAGGAACCATGGCCTCGCCGGTAGTTTTCACCGACAACTCCGATCCTTGAAACATGTCCCCGGTATCGATCAGGAAGCTGTGCTTCATTTTTGCTCTATGCTGATCCAGGAAAGTTTTTAGGTGAGCATACCCGCCTGTTTTTCGGAAGACTGATTTCCCATTTTCCCAAAACAGCTCATCGTGTGCATGGATCTGGCAATGTACATCCGTAGTCTGAAGAATGTTGAGGGTGAAAGAGGAAGAAGTTTCATTTTGGGAGTCAATAGAATCTGAAGAAGCATTGGCAAATGATACCAATCCTGTACTGGCTCCCAAGGCTCCGAGTTGGGCAATAAATTTTCTTCTGGAGGACTTCATAGGTTTACTTAGGGCTTATTTGGGTGATTAACATTAGCTTAGATAAGAGAATACTTTTCCAAACTGCCCGAAAAATAGGAAGGACTTTAAACTTAAATCGGTGACAGGTGTCACAAAACGCCAAAAAGGATCCCAAATCTGGAGATCCTTTTTGGAAAACAAGTGGAAAATCAAAAAGGATTACTTGGCTGCCGTGAACTTGATCACCTCGTTTTTCATCGCAGGGATGGTCCTTAGATAGGCATAAATGGCTTTGATATCTTCTTCTTTCATTCCCGAGTACATGGTCCAGGGCATGAGAGAATTGAATTCACCTGGAGCTACTTTGGGATTTACATATCCTGAATCTGCATATTGCTTAAATCTTTTCACAAACATTTCCTCGGTCCAATTTCCAATACCTGTTTCTGGATCAGGGGTAATGTTTGAACTGGTCACGAGTGAACCATCCGGAAATGGAAAACTTCTTCCTCCTGAAAAGGCTACCTCGGGTATAATCACTCCCTGAGGGCTTACTTGAGTGTGGCATTCGATGCAGCCACTTGCATTGACCAAGTATCCTCCGTAGGCGATTTGGTCAGATGGGTCAGGTCTTTTTACCATTTCTGCATTTTGGGGCATGGTTCGGAGGATCAGATTCACAGGGAAATCAGCTTCTGAATCAGGAATGTCGGATTCTATGGATGGCAGGGATCGTATGTAAGCAATGATGTCATAGATGTCTTCAGGATCCATTTTTCCATAATAGGAATAGGGCATCAAGGGAAACATAGGACGTCCATCATTGGTCACCCCTGTAGTAATCAGTCGAAAGAGTTCTCCGTCTGTATAATCCGAGATCCCAAAGGGCGTGATGTTTTTCGCATAAAATACACCGGGTAATCCCATAGAATGATCAAATCGATCTCCTCCAGCTCCAATTGTGCCCGGGGAAGGAGGTCCGGAAAACTGGGAAAAATCCCGCTTGGAGTGACAATCCATGCAGACTGTCACATGGTTGGCTAAATAGGCTCCTCGCTCTATTCGCTCAGGAGTGTACTCAATAGTGAGTTCAGGAGCTGGATTTACGTTGGGAAAAGCCAGTTGCAAATAGGCTACACCGCAAATCAATAGTAAAACAACAGCCCCTAGGAGGTAGGCGAAAACTTTAAAAATTTTGTTCATAGTGCTTTAAGTTGATTGTTGTAATTTAAACAACATTTTTTTGATAATGAATGAGTGAAAAGAATGAATGTATGGATAGGTCTGGATTTTTGATTTCTTATAAAAAATCTGACTCGCGGATTTTGAATGACTTTTGTGATTGCATACGGTTTGTATCTTGAAATAAAATTTTGAAATCAAGTAAAAACTCTTTCTATTTTCACAGGTCACAATCAACCAATCCCCTATGAAGAAAATATTTCTACTCATTTTCCTTTTGCCTCTCTTTTCAGCAATAGCACAGGAGCAGGAGGTATTGAAAAAACTGGATGCCAAAGCAGAGTTCTATGGTGACATCGCCAGAAAGATTTGGGCAAATCCGGAGCTCGGCTACCTTGAAACCAACAGTTCTGCTCTACTTCAAAAAACCCTTTTCGATGCAGGTTTCAAAGTGACCGCGGGTGTTGCTGAGATTCCTACTGCTTTTGTGGCGGAATATGGATCCGGAAAACCGGTCATCGGCATCATGGCTGAGTTTGACGCGCTGCCCGGTGTTTCTCAGGAAGCGGTTCCTTTCCGTAAACCAGTAGTCGAGGGTGGTGCAGGGCATGCCTGTGGTCACCATTTGTTCGGTGCGGCTTCGGTGGCCTCGGGGATTACCATTATGGAATGGATGAAAGAGAACAAAATCCAGGGAACCATCCGTGTCTATGGCACGCCAGCCGAAGAAGGGGGAGGAGGGAAAGTATACATTGCCAGGGCAGGTCTGATCAAAGATGTGGATGTGATGATCCATTGGCACCCAAGTAGTCAAAATGCCGCTGGAGCTACCTCCTCACTGGCAAATATTTCTACCAAATTCCGCTTTTACGGAGAAGCCTCCCACGCTGCAGCTGCACCAGAGCGAGGTAAATCATCTTTGGATGCTGTGGAGGCGATGAACTTCATGGTCAATCTGATGCGTGAACATGTGCCTCAGGAGACCAGAATGCACTATGTGATCACCAAGGGTGGTGAAGCTCCCAACGTGGTGCCGGCTTTTGCAGAATCCTATCATTATGTGAGACATCCTGACGCCATGGTGGTGAAGCAGATCTTTGATCGAATGGTCAAAGCAGCCGAAGGGGCCGCCTTGGGAACTCAAACCCGCATGGAATATGAAGTGATCAACGGAGTGTACAATCTCTTGCCCAATGAGACATTAGCCCGGATCATGCACAAAAATTTGGAGAAAATCGGTGGGGTAACCTATACTCCGGAAGAACGAAAGTTTGCCGAGGATATCATCAAAACGTATCCAGCGGGCGTCAAAGCCTCCCCAGATGATGCGACTAAGATTGCCCCATTTGTAGTAAGTGAAGAAGGCGGTGGAGGCTCTACCGACGTAGGAGACATCAGCTGGCTGGTGCCAACGGTCGGCCTTGGTACGGCTACTTGGGTTCCCGGTACTTCTGCCCATACTTGGCAGGCTGTAGCTGCCGGCGGGATGAGCATCGGACAGAAGGGTATGATCGTAGCTGCTAAGACCATGACTCTTACTGCCATGGACATTTTTAAAGATCCTTCGGTAACCGGAAAAGCGCTGGAAGAATTGAATAAAAGAAGAGGGGACGGTTTCGTCTATGAGGCATTGGTAGGGGATCGCTCTGCGCCACTGGATTATAGAAAGTAAATATTAACTTAATAGCTGATTTTATTAGGCTATGAAGTTCACCATCAATCCATTGTTGGGATTGCTTATTCTCATATTAGGAATAGGCAATCCCTTTTTTTCTTTTTCCCAAACTAAAAGAAGTACGCCTAAAATCGGACTAGTGCTCAGTGGTGGCGGGGCAAAAGGGATGGCACATGTGGGAGTAATCCGAGCCATGGAACAAGCCGGAATCCGTCCCGATTATATTGTGGGTACCAGTATGGGCTCTGTGGTAGGAGGATTATATGCTTTGGGGTATAGTGCAGATGAGTTGGAACAGATTATCCGCACGATCGATTGGGATATCATCATTTCGAATAGAGTCAGTTTTGAATCTATTTCATTCGAGGAAAAAGAGTATTACAATCGGTATGTGATCGAATTGCCCATGAATCAGGGGAAGGTGTCTTTGCCTTCAGGTCTGATTGAGGGGCAGATGCTTTCGGAGGTCTTGCACAAATACACCTGGCCCGCAAACAATATTTCGGATTTTGATGATTTCCCTATTCCATTTCGATGTATTGCTACGGATGTGAGCAATGCTGAACCGATTGTGATAGGCAGTGGATACCTGCACGATGCTCTGCGTTCGAGTATTGCAATTCCCACCGCATTTACCGCCTATCAGCTTGGGGATAAGCTGGTGGTGGATGGTGGTGTCGTTAATAATTTTCCCGTGGATGTGGTCAAGCAGATGGGGGCAGATATTGTGATCGGGGTAAATGTAAGTGATGAAGATTTTGTGAAATCTGAGGAGCTAGAGGGATTTGGCGCGATTCTGATGCAGATTGCCATGGCAAAGTCTCTGGATAAAACCCGTGAAAACATCAAAATCACGGATATCTACATCAAGCCAGAGCTTGGTCCGTATTCCACGGGTAGTTTTGGCAGCTTTAATGAGATACTCCAACTGGGAGATAAGGCCGGTGAGAAATTTTTTCCTGTTTTCAAAAATTTAGCCGATAGTCTAGGACTCAATCATCAAGTAAAGGGAATTGGTCTTGAAGTTGGGAGAATTAGAATTAACCAGATAGAAGTCCATGGAAATTCGATTTTTTCCAATGCTTTGATCGTTTCCAAGCTGGGATTGGAGGCTGGAAAGAAAGTTTCAAGGGATGAAATAGAAGAAGGAATCCGAAGGGTTTTTGGCATTAATGGATTTCACAGAGTGGATTATAGTCTTCGGTTTCTTGAGGGAGAAAATTACGATTTGGTTATTCGGGTGAAAGAGAAATCTTCCCGGCTTTTCAGCTTTGCCTTTCATTATGACAATCAATTTTCTGCAGGTGTATTATTGAATTATACCGCTCGGGATTTGATTGGGAAATCCTCCCGAACCGTATTAGTGGGAGATATTTCGGCCAATCCCAAATTCCGGGTGGATTATTACAAGTACCTCAGCGGAGAGAAAAAACTTGCTCTAAACGCCAGATACAATTACCTCAATCAGGAATTGCCGACTTATGAAGATGGAAAAGAAAAATCTCTGATCATTGAAAAAAATCAGGAAGCAGAAATTCAGTTGATTACCACCTCCTCTCTAAAAGAAGCCTGGTTTTTCGGAGGAGTATTTGAGACTTCCTCCTCCAAGGCCAAGCTCGATGCGGCTGTTCCCGATGAGCTGAAAAATATTTACCAATCCCATTTGGGGCTTAGGGTTCGCTATTACCGAAATTCCCAGAATGACCGCAACTTCCCGACTGCAGGTGCAGAAGGCTTGGTTGAGGGATTATATAATTTCAAAAATTGGTTTGGAATCAATCTCAATTCTGGAGTGGATACGCTCTTCCTGAATAGTGGTATTGGAATTCCGGCAGAGACTGTCGGTCAGATAGCAGACAATCTGACTCCTTCCGACTATTTCGTGATGTATTGGAGATACTCAAAATTTTTCCCTTTGAGTAAAAACTTTCAGGTTAAACCCAAACTTGCAGGCTCCCTTACCCTTTCCGATGATGATTCGGAGGCCATATTTCAGGACTTTTATGTGGGAGGACATCAAAATATCCGCTTCAATGACACCCGCTTTTGGGGATTGAATTATGCGGAGGTGTCTACGCCAAATTTTATAAAGGCCGGAGTGGATTTACAGTTTGTCCCAGTCAAAAAGATTTATTTGAGAGCAGGAGCCGATTGGATGGGTTACAGCAAGCAGTATCCGATTTCTGAAGAAAATTGGCCGGATAAGATTCTTCAGGATGACTACTATTTTGGCTATGGAGCAGATCTCTCCTACCAATCTATCTTGGGACCAATCACTGTTGGCGTGAGCAGCAATTCTACCGACAGGAGATTGAGAACCTACTTTTCCATAGGGTTTTCATTGAATTATACAGACCGGTAACGAATGCCCTATAAAAATTCCATTCGTGGAATATTAAGGTGTATTTCTTCTGGCTTTCTTAAAAAAATCTAAATTGAAACTTCGTATTCTCCCAAAATACCGAAGATCATGGATAGACGTAAATCACTCAAAATCATCGGTGGATCGGTGGCTGGAATTGCCGGGTTGGTTTTTGCCGACTGGAAATGGCAAATCGTAGACCGGGTGACCCATTCGGGCTTTTTCACCTTTGAGGAAGAAAAATTGATTTCTTCCATAGCTGAGATATTTATTCCGGAGGGATTGCCACCGATTTTGCCTTCGGCAGATGCTAAGCCCATCGGTGCACTGAGTACGGGCACAGATCAGTTTTTGATTAAGCTTTTTGAAAAATGCTATGAAAAAGAAGATCAGGACCTGATCAAAGCGCAATTGAAATCCCTAGGTAAGGCTGGATTTCTCGAGCTTTCTCAGGAAGAAAAAGAGAAAAGGCTCCTTGCCCTGAAAGATTCCGATGCTGAGGAGGAAAAGAAATTCTACAATCTCATGCGATCTAATACGGTCCTGGGCTTCACCACAGTCAAAGAAGTCATGGTGGAATACCGGGGCTATCAGGTAGCCCCCGGGTATTACAAAGGATGTGTAGATGTTCCTGCAGAAAAAGCCTAACCCTAAAAGACATGTTGCAAGATTCCAAAGATAAACGCACCTATGACGCCATCGTCATCGGCTCAGGGGCATCCGGTGGCTGGGCTGCCAAAGAACTGACTGAAAAAGGACTCAAAACCCTCGTTTTGGAGCGTGGCCGGATGGTACGCCATATCGAGGATTATCCTACTGCCTCCAAAGCTCCTTGGGAATTTGAATTCCGTGGCGTGGTGCCGATTGAAAAGCGCTCCGGAATCGGTGCCGCCAACTGGCAAAGGGAGGAGACCATGCACTGGGCTCTGGCTGAAGATGAGCAGCCCTACATTGAGGAAAAGCCTTTTCGTTGGTTTCGGGGTTACCATGTAGGAGGTAAATCCCTGCTTTGGGCTCGGGGTACGCAGCGCTGGTCTGATTTTGATTTTGAAGGGCCCGCCCGTGATGGTTATGCGGTGGATTGGCCTATTCGCTACAAGGACATGGAGCCTTGGTATACATATGTGGAGACTTTTGTGGGGTTTGCGGGCAGCCGGGATGGTTTGGATGTGCTTCCCGATCAAGTAGTGCAGCCCGGTTTTGAACTGAGCTGTGTCGAACAATACTATAAGGAAAAACTAAAAGAGCTATATGGTTCAGAGCGTCATCTGATCCAAGGCCGGTGTGCGCACCTGACTGATCCTCAGCAGATTCATAAAGATCAGGGACGCAACAAGTGCATGAACCAAAACATGTGCAACCGGGGCTGTGTCTATGGAGGCTACTTTTCGGCGAATGCGTCTACCTTGCCTTGGGCTGAAAAGACGGGAAATCTGACCATTCGGCCTGATTCGGTGGTAGAGTCCATTCTCTATGATGAGCAAAAAGGAAAAGCAATCGGCGTACGCGTGATTGATCGCCATACCAAAGAAGCGATTGAGTTTTATGCCAAAATCATCTTCCTCAATGCTTCCACGATCAATTCCAACGCGATTCTGCTCAATTCCAAGTCTTCAAGATTTCCCAATGGTCTTGGCAACGACAATGGTCTGATGGGCAAATTCATCACCTGTCACAACTACCGGGGAAGTGGCTATGCAACTTTCGAGGGGTTTCTGGATAAATTCAACGACGGACGAAATCCCGGTCACGCCTATGTGCCTCGATTCCGTAACGTCTATCGACAGGAGACGGATTTCCTCCGTGGCTATGCCATCGGGATGTCTGCCAGCCGTCAGTTGGACGGAAACGGGGAACTGATCGGAGATGCGCTACGCGACAGTCTCCTCAATCCGAAATATGGCCTTTGGGGCATGTCTGCCTGGATGCAGGGGGAAATGGTCCCGGATGAGTCCAATCACATGAGGCTATCTACCGAGGAAAAGGACAAATACGGCATTCCCAAAATCATCATGTCCGTGGAGTGGAAAGAAAACGACGACAAGATGACCCGGGACTTTGTGGAGCAGCAGACAGAGATGTATGAGCGCATGGGCTTCAAAAATATCAATGTGGTCGATCGGGGTTCACCTCCTGGATCAGATATCCATGAGATGGGTGGCGTACGCATGGGCAATGATCCGAAGACTTCCTTACTCAACAAGTACAATCAGCTTCATACTTGCAAAAATGTCTTTGTGACCGATGGTGCCTGTATGACGAGTGCAAGTACGCAGAATCCTACCCTGACCTTTATGACCTTGACTGCCCGAGCTGCTAACTATGCAGTAGAGGAATTGAATAAATTGAATTTGTAACCAGTTCCACGGATTTCACAGAAAAGAACACAGATTTTCACTGATTCAATCTGTGTGAATCAGTGATTTTATCTGTCTTAATCTGTGGGAAAAACACCCAAAAACCCATGAAGAAAAATTTCACTTTCCTGATTCTTGCCTTTGCTTGGATCTTCGCCCCGTTTGAGAGCCAAGCTCAGAAAAAAGGCGACCCGATGCTTCAGGTGCCCCTTGGCTTTGCTTCCTACACCTTCCGAAATCAATGGAAAAATGGCGTTCCTGAAGCGCTAGATATCATCCAGCAAATGGGATTTACGGAGTTTGAAGGAGGAGCACCCCAAGGCGTAAGTATCGAGGACTTCAAGAAAATGCTGGCTGATCGGGGGATTTCATTGCCTTCTACCGGCACAGGTTTCGAGCAACTCGAATCAGACCCTCAGGCAGTGGCAGACCGTGCCAAAGCCTTGGGGGCCAAGTATGTGATGTGTGCCTGGATTCCGCATAAGCGGGGGCAATTTTCCAAGGAGGATGCTGACCGCGCGATCAAAGCCTTCAACGAGGGAGGCAAAGTCTTAAGAGAAAATGGGATTACCTTCAAGTACCATGTGCACGGCTATGAGTTTCAGCCCTATGGCAAAGGAACTTTGTTTGATTACTTGGTAGAAAACACCGATCCGAAATACGTCTCCCTGCAAATGGACGTGATGTGGACGCATTTTGGGGGAGGAGATCCAGCGGCATTATTGAAAAAATACGGGAAAAGATGGGTTTCGCTTCACTTGAAGGATTTCAGAAAAGGCGCTCCCAAAGACATGACCGGCCTGACCGGCCCAGAAAATGACGTGCCGCTTGGAGAGGGTGAACTGGATTTTCCTGCCATCCTTCGTGAAGCCAATAAGATCGGGATCAAGCACATGTTTATCGAGGATGAAGGGGATCATGAGTTGGAAGCTTTGCCGAAGAGTATCGCTTATCTGAGAAGCTTGAAATATTGATGTGGTCGGGTGCAACTTTTCCAAAGTTTCAAGCTTTGGAAAAGTTCATTCTTGAATAGAACTGGAATTTTTTAAATCTCAATCAGTGAGTTGTAATCCTTTTTAATAGGTTGATGATCAGGGTATAAACTTTATTTTGATCTGGTTATCCCTATTTGATTACTTGATCATTTGAATAAATTTTCTTTTTGATACAAAAACCAAAACGCGAACAAGCTGTTATCGAGGTCAATTGGCCTTAAAATGCGCTTATCCGTATTCTTACTCATCTTTATGCTTCAACTCCCCTACGGAGCGGTTTCCATATTGGGGTTGATTTTTTTGAAAGATAGGATCGAGATCAATGCGATTTGGGAAAGAGATTTGGATTTGCTCGAGGAACTGGAAGAAAAGGAGAAAGAGATTGAAATCAGATTGGACTGGGTCGATTTTCTTCAACTTTCTAGCATGGGAAATGGCTTCGAAGTTCCTTTGGGTTATCACGAATCATTTTTTCCCCGTGGCTGCAATTTACTGCCTGAGATTCCCCCTGAAATTTAACTTTTCCAGTTAGGTCAATTCCATTTGGGTCTTTTTGACCAAGCCTTTTGCTCTGCCAGAGCTTAAGTGAATTTCTATTATCTATTATTTCAAAAATATTTACCAACTACCATGACTAGTTCAAAATTTCTTGGCTTCCTTGTGGGAGCACTACTTATATTTTCTCTTGAATCATCAGCGCAGCAACTTAGCCCAGAAGTGGTCCAGTTTCTGAAGCTGGAGCCCAACCAATACTTCGCAAACCGGGACAGTGCCTATGCCGATCCCTACTATGGATTGAAAAAGTTGATCTATGGTAACAGGAGATTTACCGATGACAAAAGCATTCGTCCCCGACAGACTGACGCTGACTTGATAAACAACAAATCCGGACAAGCTCCCTTTGCCACTATTGTAGGATGTGCTGACAGCCGAGTGCCCAATGAAATTATCTTTGACCAAGGAGTAGGAGATTTATTTATTACCCGTACCGCCGGTCAGGTGATGGCAGAGGCTTCTTTCGGTACGATTGAGTTTTCAGTGGAGGCATTGAAGACCAAGCTGATTGTAGTCCTCGGACATGAATCCTGTGGTGCGGTGGATGCAGCGATCAAGTTGCCTGCAAATCCTCCCGGCCATATCGTCACGCTGATCAATTCCATCAAGCCGGCAGCCTTGCGGGTGAAAGAAATGAACCTTCCGGAAAATCAAGTGCTTTCTGCAGCGGTAAAAGAAAATGTGATCGAGCAGGTGAATATGCTGAGAGGGTTGGAGCCGGTACTTAGCAGAAGATACCAAAGCGGTGAAGTGGTGATTGTAGGTGCTGTCTATGATATTAGCACAGGATATGTGAACTTTATCGAGGAGACCATCACCAGTCTGCCCAAGTATTCCAACTAAGCTAAATCAGGAGCGGTAGCCTACCAGGTTGCCGCTCACTCTGAATAAGATGAAAAAATACCTAGTAATCTGTTTGCTCTGGCTGACAACTGGAGTGGCCCAAGCCCAGTCCGTCATCGATGATGATCAGCTCGGTGCCTGGTACATGTACTTCCTTACCAAGAAGTTTAAGGACAGTCAATTTGGTATCCAAGGGGACTACCAGTTTCGAAATTGGAACGTGGGGGGCGACTTGGAGCAACTTCTTCTCAGAACGGGAGTGACTTATCAACCGAAAAATACCAATGTCACCTTCACCTTGGGCTATGCTTTTATTTCCACAGGGGATTTTGGAGAAAGTGACTCCACCTTTCCGGAGCATCGCCTCTACCAAGAGGCGCTCTTGCCTCAGAAGGTGGGCGGGAGATTCTTTTTGACACATCGATTTAGGTACGAACAGCGATGGGTAGAAAATCAAGATTTCAGAACCAGATATCGGTATTCGCTATTTATGAATGTGCCTTTAAATGGACAGGAGCTCAAAAAGGGCGTAGTCTATTTGGCGCTTTATAATGAGCTCTTTATCAACGGCCAAACCGATATTGGTGACGGCCGTACCGTGCAACTGTTTGACAGGAATCGTTTCTACACGGGCTTAGGCTATGGACTGAGAACTAACATGCGAATGCAATTGGGCTTGATGAATCAGACTACGGTGGCGTTTACCAAGCCTCAGTTGCAAGTCGGAATACATCATAACTTCTGAAAATTGAAAAACCGGGCGATCCCGGTTTTTTTGTGATCCAACTTTTCCTAAGTTTCGAACTTTGAAAAATCTCCTCCTGGAAATCATTACCCTTCAAAAATGGTGCAGAGGCCCGGAAGGGGCTTGGATTTCCCTCCCGAATCCTCTGACTTGGGGACTAAACTGAATAAACCAAACTGTATAAAGATTACAATCCTAGATACGGGGACAAGTTGCGTTCCGGACGATTTTATTAATGAATTGATTTTATCCAACCTATAAGTCAAAAACTATGCGTGCTTTTATCCTCTGGAGTATTCTGATTTTATTCAGTTTGACAGGTTTTTCTCAGGAAAAAACCAAACTCAATGTCATTCTAATTCATGTGGATGACCTTGGGGCCACGGATTTGGGCGCGTTTGGAAGTGATTTTTATGAGACTCCACACATCGACCGACTGGCGAGAGAAGGGATGAAGTTTGTCCAATCCTACTCAGCAGCGGCGATTTGCTCTCCGAGTCGGGCAGCTCTTATGACGGGTAAATATCCGGCTCGTACTGGAATCACCGATTGGATTCGGGCAAAATTTCAGGGAGGTTCGGGTTTTGCATTGCCTACTGATTTGGAGGAAAATGAAGGACAGGTATTGAAAACCCCCAAAAATCAAGGTTTCCTGCCACAGGAGGAGGAGACTATTGCGGAGCGAATGAAATCCCTGGGATTCACTACACTTCATGTAGGGAAATGGCACTTGGGGGAAGAAGGCAATCATCCCGAAAATCAAGGATTTGACCTCAATATCGGAGGCAATGATCTTGGGCAGCCTTCCAGCTACTTTGATCCTTATCTGGCAAAAAACGAGGATCCATCCTATGTCTTGAAAAATGTGCCTTCCCGAAAAGAAGGAGAATTTCTTACAGATCGGGAGGGGGATGAAATTGTGAAATTTATCCAAAATCGACCCGATCCATTTTTTATCCATTGGGCGCCTTATGCCGTACACACACCGATCATGGGTCCAGAAGTGTTGGTAGAAAAATACAAAGCAAAGACGCCAGGTATCCAAAAGAATCCCATCTATGCGGCTTTGGTAGAAAACCTGGATCAAAATGTGGGAAAGGTATTGGCCGAGTTGGATCGGTTGGGACTTCGGAAAAACACCCTAATCATCTTTACCTCTGATAATGGCGGACTGATCGGTAATCCCCAAAATCCGGTTACGGTAAATCTTGGCCTCCGCTCATTCAAGGGGTATCCTTACGAGGGAGGCATTCGTGTGCCCACGATTGTCTCCCTGCCGGGACGGATTCCTTCAGGTACAGTATCACAGGTGCCAATTATTACCATGGATTGGGTACCAACGATTTTGGATATAGAGGGAGAAAAGAAGGCTGGCACCGATGGAGTCAGTCTAACCTCTGTGCTCTTCCAAAAAGAAGCCTTGGCTGATCGGGATTTGTTTTGGCATTTTCCGCATTATCGGGAGCCCGATGTCAAGCCCTATTCCATCGTGCGGTCAGGTCAATATAAGTTGATTTATTATTTCGAGAGCGAGGAGGTGGAATTGTTTGATTTGAGCAAAGATCCTTTGGAGCAAACCAACCTCGCTAATCAATTGCCGAAACTTGTTGTTGAGCTGAAAAGTAAGCTGGAAAAGTGGTGGAGGGAGACCGGAGCTAGGTTGCCTGTGAAAAATTAGAAGAAGAGACTTCAAACCATCGAGACTCACATCTCCTCCAGTGATAGATCCCTCCAGTTGAAAGGCTTTCAAGGTTTCGGTTTTGGAAGACACTTTTTTAATAAATTATTTACTGAACTGATATTATCTGTGTCATAAATGATTCGATCCCAAAGCATATCAGCTTTCTTCGGTGGTGAAAATTCCGCTTTAGGAATTGGGTCAATTTTGAATTCTTTTGGGAAGATTTTAAATCTGAATAATCAACAACAACTTGAAGCCGGATCAAATCAAAATAACAAACACCCAATTTCTTCGTTTAATTGGTGAGATTGTTGGATTAATTATGAGAAACAAGGTTAATTTTTGGATTTGGTCCATTCTCCTTTTTACTTCCTGTGAATTAACTCCAAAGGAGGATGAAGTCAGGCTGGAGATTTTAGGTGTTACCTCGGTAAGTTAGGTTAGAGCTTTGCTTTCCTCTCAATTAATGCAAGTCGGGGATCAGGAAATTATCGATCGTGGAGTCATTTATTCCAATTTGGATAACCTTATTTCCGGAGAAAAACGGGTATCCGATTTAAGGCGAATCGGGAAAATCCAGCATAAAGTTTTTGGCCTTCAGCCCAATGCCTCCTATTCGATAAAAGCTTATGTAAAGACTGAGTCAGGGGAGTTTCTAAGCGATGCATTCACGTTCAAAACGGAAGCGATTCCTCAAGAACCATTTTCTCTTGGAGACAAAGGGCCGGGTGGAGGTATTGTTTTTTTTGATGGGGGAGATTACTCCAAAGGCTACCGTTACATGGAAGCCAGATCTCTAGAGGCGGCATTTTATGATAATTTTGTTTGGAGCCCACTTGAATTTAGGTTGATTGGAACTAGTAGAAATTTTGGAACAGGGGAAACAAACACAGATATTTATCTCCAAAAAATTTTAAATACCAATCCCTTAAACGCATTTTATTCTGCATCAGTGTTCGAAGAAAATGGGTATCGAGATTGGTTTATTCCTTCCGTGGAAGAACTTAAAGTTGTATTTGAAAATCTATCGAGAGAGCAAATCCTTCAAGAGTTCAAACGCATTAATTCGGACAGATTTTTGTCTAGCAGCGAAGTTGACCGCGAACGCGTTTATTTAGTCAACGCCGAAAATCAAGCCGAATCCATAAGCTTTAAAGGCATAGGCCACAATGTGATTGTTGTAAGGGTCTTTTAATCCATTCTTTTAGAGGCTTCCTAACACACACCAGCTTAAACCCATGCCCACGCACATTCCGCTAGTTGATATTTGCAATCTCGAATTTCCTATCGATGGATTTGTAATCCGAAAAACCTTCAACACACCAACTTAAACCCGTATCCACGCACATTCAGAATCTGGATATCAGGGTCATCCTGTAGTTTTTTGCGGAGCTTGGTGATAAAGACATCCATGCTGCGGGCGTTGAAAAAGTCGTCTGAGCCCCAGATCTGATTCAGAATCAATGTGCGATCGGTGATGTCATTGGCGTTTTGCAATAAGATTTGCAGCAGTTGGGATTCTCTGGAGGTGAGCGGTTGTTCGCTTTCTCCGAGCTTCAGCAATTGTCGGGTAGGGTGAAATTCGTACTTGCCTAGCGCAATCCAATCGCTTTGACTTTGCCGACTTCGTAGCCGATCCAGATGTGCTTTGATCCGCACGATAAGTTCTTCCATACTGAACGGTTTGCGCACGTAATCATTGGCACCCAAGCCAAAACCCTTCACCACATCCTCGGTCTGACTCTTGGAGGTCAGAAAAATAATCGGGGTATGTGGGTCGATTTTCCGGATTTCGGCAGCCAGCGAGAAGCCGTCTTTTTTGGGCATCATCACGTCCAAGACCAGCACATCGGGCTTTTGCTCCTGATAGGATTCCCATGCTTTTTGTCCGTCTCCGCAGAGCCTTACCTTGAAATCCCGGCTTTCCAGACTTTCCTGAATGATCATTCCAAGGGCCAATTCGTCTTCGGCTAGAAGTACATTGATTTTACTCATGGCCAATAGGTAATAAAAGTGGTGGAGTTTTTACCGAGTTCAAGTTCGATTTTTCCCTCGTGCTTTTCCAGGATTTTTTTCACGTAGTACAATCCGATTCCAAAACCTTTCACATCATGAATATCCCCTTTGGGGATGCGGTAAAACTGCTCAAACACCCGCTCTTTTTGCTCAGATGCAATATTTCCCCCGTTGTCATGAATGCGGATTTTGTGCAATCCGTTTTGATCCAAGCAGATGTGGATTTTTTCTCCTCCGTATTTGATAGCATTGTCCAGCAGATTGGAAAGTACATTTTCAAAATGAAAGGGATCGACAAAAATAGGTTTGCAATGGGCAGGAAGAGTCAAATCAATCTGTTTTTGCGGCGCCAAGGTCTGGAATTTTTGGACGAGTTGTCGCAAAAGCGGTTCGGGTTCGATCTGCTCCTTTTTCATCACCAGCTGATCCGAGTCCAGTGTGGCCGTTTCGAGTAGTTTTTCTACCATCTGATTCAGCTTTAGTAATTGGGTTTTGGAGATGCCTAGGTAGCGGTCGGTTTTTGATGGGTCATTTTCGGGATTAAATTGCTGAATTCCTTCAATCGCAGACAGCGTGGTGGCGATGGGAGTTTTGAATTCGTGGGTGATATTGGCAATCAGATCCTGCTTGATCTCGGCGATTTCCTTTTGGTTTTTGATCGTTTGGTAGAGGTAGTAAAAGGCGTAGGCGATGATGGCTAAAAAGGCGAATGAAATCAGGATTTCGGCCAATCCTCTATTCAATACCGTGAGGGCTGTATTTTCAAAATGCAATTCGAGGGATTGTCCCGGCGGTAAAAAAGTGGACCGAGAAATCACTTTAAATGGCATTTTTTCTTTGGAATTCAACAAGACACTATCCTCTTTGGCATCTCCTGAGAGCTGATAGAGTCGATAGTTGATCGTGATACTTCTTCGGTCTAGTTCGTTGAATAGTAATGCGTTGATTTTGTCAAAGTCAAGACTATCCCTCGTGATGGAGATGATGATTTTGCTGGTGAAAATCTTTAGGTTATTGATGCTGTCAGCTTGGTCTTTTCCAAAAAACACCTGAAGTCTGTTTTTTTGATCCAAAGCCATTTTTCGCGAAGAGTCCATCAAAACGAGGCCTGAGGTCGAATCTCCCTTTATGTTACTCCAAAATGCAGAATCAAATCCTCCTGTTTCGGCCTTTTGGATGGTTTGAAAAATCCGATCACTTTTGGTCACCCGATCAAAAAATCCTCCAGTACTGTCCAATCGCTCGATTTGGATGTGACGAATTTGCTTGGGTTCTGGAAGGCTGTCTGGCGAAAAGCTCAATTGCCCCTTGGGCAGGTCGGTCATAGCAATGACGTCTGTTTTCGCCAATTCTGCAAAGTAATTCTCCACGGCATTGTCCAAGCTTTCTTGAATATCGGCTTGAAGTTGAGTTTGGATCAATTCAAACTGGGAAATCATACGCCAAGCCTGAATCCCGATCGAAAAGAGTAAAGTCACTCCGATTAAAATTCCGATTCGCTTGAATTTCAGTTTATTCATGCTGCTAAATTAGCTGGATAATAAAGGGTAAAAAACTGGAGTTAACACACGTTAACAGTGCTTAACGCAGTGTTTTCTTTGGATACTTCTTCTTTGTATCCGAAAACCAACATACTATGAACACACGCATTCTTATTCTGACAGGCCTCATGCTTTTCGCATTCGTCCAAGTAATGGCTCAAGGGCTTACCGGTCGCGCTTACTACAAGTCTTCTTCCCAGATTAGACTACAGATGGACTCCACCAAAATGGCACCAGATCAAATGGCCGAAATTCAAGCTCAACTGAAAAAACAAATGGAGCGGGATTATGTGCTCTCGTTTACCCCAACGGAGTCCAACTGGAAGCAGGTGGAAAGCCTTGGCGGTGGACCGGCGACCGCTTCCTCAGGAGGAATGCAGATCGTAATCAATCAGGGAAGCCAAGACCGTGTGCTGTATAAAAACATCGCCGAACAAACCTTCGAACAGGAACAGGATGTGATGGGAAAGGAATTTCTGATCAAAGATGCGCTCGAACCTGCGGAATGGGAACTCACCGGTGAGACCAAGAAAATCGGGAACTATACTGCTCAAAAAGCCACCTATTCCCGAATTGTGGATTCTCAGCGCTTTTCTACCGGTATGACCGAGATGGAAAATGTCAAAGACACGATCCAAGTGACGGCATGGTTTACGCCGGAGATTCCAGTGCCGCACGGACCAGAAAACTATTTCGGGCTTCCCGGGCTGATTTTGGAAGTACATAATTCTGGAAGAACCCTGATTTGCGAGAAAATCGAACTCAATCCTTCTGCCGAACCTGTCGCCATCATCCGCCCCAAGAGAGGCAAGGAAGTCACACGGGCGGAGTTTAAAGCTGTTCAGGAAGAAGGTATGAAGCAGATGATGAACCGCTACCAGGGTAAGCCCGGTGAGGGGAATCAGTTTACGATTCGGATAGGAAATTGATTTTAGAAGCAGGAAGCGAGATACAAGACACAAGACGCTAGACATTAGACATAAGATGTGAGACTTTGGGCGATCAACGATAGGTTTTACTCTAGGCCCATTTCAGCTTTCTGACTTCATATTTTATACTTAACCCACATGCCGTTGCCCTGGTGAGTGCCTGCCTGTTGCTGACAGGTCCCCACTCACCGGAAATTCAACCATCAAAAGAAGACTAAACCAACATGCCTTTTTCTAAAAGACTGCTCCTGCTTGCCTTTCTTATTGGATTTTCTTTTTCCGCTTTTGGGCAAAACAAACCGATGATTGGGCAGGTCTTGGATTCGCTTAATCGGCCGATTCCGTATGCCAATGTGGTCGCGATCAACCAAAGCACTCAGAAAATCGGGGGCTTTGGGATATCCAATGATGAAGGCCGGTTTAAGGTGACTCTTGCGCCTGGAGCGGAATATTTGCTTCGGGTTTCCTTTGTCGGGTACCGTCAATTTGAAATGCCAATCAAGGAATGGGATTCAGAAACTCCCATTTTGGTTCGATTGCAGCAAAGTGATACCGAGCTGGGGCTGGTGGAAGTAGTCTCGGAAATGCCCGTGACCATGAAAGGGGATACGCTCACCTATAAAACGGATGCCTTTACTACCGGTACGGAACGAAAGCTGAGTGATGTGCTGGAAAAGCTTCCCGGATTCCAAGTGGATGAAAACGGAGAGGTGAAAGTCCAAGGGAAAAAGGTAGACAAAGTACTGGTGGACGGGAAGACATTTTTTGACGGTGATACCAAGCTGGCTACCAAAAACCTTCCTGCCAATGCAGTGGATCGGGTTCAGGTGTTGAAAAATTTCAATGAAATTGCTCCTGTGAGAGGGTTGGACAACGATGAGACCTTGGCTCTGAATATCCAGCTCAAAGACGGAAAGAAGAATATGGTGTTTGGAGACCTGACTGCAGGAGGAGGACCACAAGAAAGGTTCCTTGGGCATGCCAATACGTTTTACTATGCACCCAAATTGAATCTCAACCTAATCGCAGGCACCAATAATGTAGGCGAGCAAACTTTTACTCTTCAGGACTACTTCCGCTTTAGCGGAGGCATGGGGGGCTTAGCTTCAAGAGCCGGTTCAAGAGTACAGCTCAATGCAGATGATTTGGGGATACCCTTGGCCAGCCGAACGAATGCGTACTCTTTGGAAACCTCCGTAGGTGCTTTGAATATCAACTACACACCCAGCAAAAAATGGAGACACACCGGGTTTTTGATTGCATCACAATCTGATAATAAGCTCGGGAGTACTTCTTTAAGAACCTATCTCAATACAGCTGAGAACAATCAGGAATTGCTAAACTCGGCCAGTGAGGTCGAAAACAAGTCAGGATTGGCTAAATATGCGCTGACTTTTACCCCAAAAGAGGAGACTTTTGTCAAATACAGCTTCTTTGGGAAATTTTCAGAGATAGAAAATAGCAACCTTCTGAATTCCCGTTTTGGAGAAAATTCTCAAAATCTTGCCGCCATCAATACCCGAAGGCCGTATTCTCTTCAGCAAAAAGCAGAATGGTACCATGCACCCAGTGAAAAGCGGGTGTATTCGATAGAAGCCAATTGGGAAAGGAAATTTTCGGATCCGCTGTATGACTTGACAACCAATCTCAAACCTCTTTTGGGTTTGTACCCGATTTCAGATGCGGAGAGTTTTCGGTTTTTACAGGCTCAGGAGATTTTGACCCAAACTTGGGAAGGAGTAGTCAATTACTACCATATCCTCAACCCTACCAACCATTTGAATTGGTCACTAGGCTATCAGCATTTGAGTCAAAGCCTCTGGGGTGACTTGAGTCAAGAGGACGCCGAAGAGTCTTTTGAGGACTTTGATAATGACAATCGTTTCGGATTTCAGGACTTGTTTTTGGGAATGACCTGGAAGACCAAGTGGAAAAAATGGATTTTGAGTCCCAATGTGAATTTGCACCGCTTTACCTGGAGCGATGAGCAGATCAATTCAAGTCTTTCCTATGATAAGGTGCTGGCATTGCCGGGTATGTATGCCAAATGGTCTATCAAGTCCAACCGATCCCTTACTTACCGTTTCCAGACGGAAGCGAACTTTATGGACGTTCAGAAACTCGCGCAAGGCTTGGTTTTGCAGGATTATAATGCGATTTTCCAGGGCAATCGGGTGTTGGATAATGGACTGTTTTCAACCCACGCATTGAGTTATAACCATTTTGACATGTTTTCAGGACTGACCCTTTTTGGCAATCTGAATTACCAAAGAAAGCGGGATGAACTGGTTACCACCACTGATTTTTCGGGGATTAATCGCTTGTTTTCGGTGCTCAATGTAGCTCCAGTCAATGAGACATTGAATGGAGATCTGAGGCTGGATAAGTCGCTCAATAAGCTGAAATTCGAAGTGGGCGGACAATGGAATGCTTTTTCTACTAATCTCGTGCTGAATGAACTGCCTGCACAAAATCAGCAGTTTTCGCAGACCTATGACACCCGTCTGATTACCACCTTTTTCAAAATACTGGAGGTCAAACTCAGCTATGCGTTCACTTCCAATCAGTATAACTCAGGCGAGATCCAAAATACCTTTACTACGCACAGTCCCAAACTGGACATAGACCTGGACATTGTCAAAGGATTGAAGTTGAAAGCGGATTATACTTATAATACGTATCTCAACCAGCAAACTCGAACAGAAAGCAATTTTGATTTCTTAAATGCTTTTTTGAGTTACCAGGGGAAGAAAAGTCCCTGGGAATTCAAAGTTTCAGTCTGGAATATTCTGGATACCCGGTCAATCAGAAGAGATAGCTTTAATGAAAGCTTGATCAGTACCTATTCCTTTTTGGTTCAACCCAGATATGGCTTGCTGACCGTGAAGTTTGATTTGTGATTAAGCTAGAAGACGGGAGACCGAAGATGGAAGAGTCTTTGAATGGGTTTTTCGGGTTTGCTTGTGGTTCAAGGAGGTTCTCTTTCTTAGCTGAAGGATAAATTTTAAGATTAATTTTCCCAAGTCTTCTTCATACAACAATAAAAGCTAAATATAGAAATACATTAAAAGCTAAAAATAAATAAATCTTATAAGCTAAAAGTTGTAAAACCGTAAAAGCTAAATTACCTTTGAATAAATTTAAAAGGTAATGGCTACGATCTCCGAAAGACTTGCCAGCTCCCTGACGATTCTCAAGGATCTTCAGGAAGGGGAAAATATCGCCGTCAAATCATCTGACCTGAGCCGTACCCATCGGGAGCGCTTGGTCAGGTCGGGTTTTTTGAAAGAGGTGATGCGGGGATGGTATATTCCGACCCGACCGGATGAGCCGGCAGGAGAGAGCACTTCTTGGTATACCTCCTTCTGGTATTTCTGTGCGGCCTACCTCAATGAGCGATTCGGGCAGGAGTGGAGCCTTTCCCCAGAGCAGTCAGTCCTCATCCATGCAGGTAATCTGACCGTGCCAAGACAGCTTTTGGTGCGTGCACCAGGTGCCAGAAATCAGACGACTTCCCTGCCTCATGATACCTCCATCTTTGAGACGCGTGCGCGAATAGCTGAGAAGGAAGGACTTGTGATAGATCCTCATGGTCTTCGCTTGTTTTCCTTGGAATCTGCGCTGATTTACTGTCCAGAGCCTTTTTTTCGAAATAATCCGGTGGATGCCAGAGCCGTCTTGGGTACTTTTCGGGATGGGACGGATTTGCTCCGAAGGCTGCTGGATGGGGGACATAGCGTGGTGGCGGGCCGATTGGCGGGAGCATTTCGGAATATCGGACGGGATGCGATTGCGGATGATATTTTGGCAGGGATGCGAAGTGTGGGTTATGCGGTCAGTGAGCAGGATCCATTTGCCAGTCCGAGTGCCCTACTGATTCCTTCGAGACAGGTTTTGCCACTTGTCAATCGGCTTCAACTGATGTGGATGAGCATGCGAGAGACGGTTTTGGAGGTTTTTCCATCCGAACCAGGCCTTCCCCAGGATTCATCGGCCTATCTGCAGCGGGTCAGTGAGCTCTTTGTCAATGATGCATACAATTCCCTATCGATCGAGGGCTATCGGGTTTCTGAAGATCTGATTGAGCGGATCAAAGCAGGAAGTTGGCAGCCAGAGCTGCACGAGGCAGACCGACAGCATCGGGATGCGATGGCAGCAAGAGGCTATTGGCAGGCATTCCAATCGGTCAAAAGGGACTTGGAAGAAGTGCTCTCCGGAGCAGAATCGGGTCAGGTAGCCGAAAAGGCCCATCGAACTTGGTATCGGGACCTGTTTGCGCCGAGTGTGGAGGCAGGGATTATCCGAGCTTCGGACCTTGCGGGCTATCGAAATCAGTCGGTATTTATCCGCCGATCCAAGCATGTGCCCCCTTCTCACGAGCAGGTGAGGGACCTGATGCCAGCGTATTTTGACTTGCTTTCATCAGAAAAAAGCGCGGCAGTCAGAGCCGTATTGGGTCATTTTGCCTTTGTCTACATTCATCCCTATGTGGATGGAAATGGTCGGATTGCCCGATTCTTGATGAATCTGCTGATGGCTTCGGGAGGCTATCCGTGGACTATTGTGCCGGTGGCGCGCAGGGAAGAATATATGAGCGCTTTGGAGTCTGCCAGTGCAGATCAAAATATTCGTCCGTTTGCGGAGTTTTTGGCGAGTTTGTTGGAAAAGTAGATTTCCGATTTTCGGAGAAAACGTTTTGGTTCAATTTAGGGAAACACCTGTCAGGTTTTCAAAACCTGACAGGTCTAACCAATTGATTCAGCTAATATTCATGATACAAAGAAAGAGGCCTGGATTTGTGTCCAGGCCTAATTTTTCAATTTTTTAACTATTCCGATTTTTCAATCTTATCAAACAGACGCGACAAGCTTCACGTCGAGCTTCACTTCGTCGTAGATCATTTTGTCAGCCAAATCTTCGAAGTAGCTTCCAGATCGGTATTTGATATCAAATTTGGTACGGTCAAACGTGATCTGACCTGTCGCAGTCATTTTGCCTCCAGCTACAGACGCTTTCGCAGGGAAAGTGATCGGCTGGCTGATGCCTTTGATCGTCAAGGTCCCGGCGATGGTGTAATCGGTACCATTGGTTGTTTTGGCACTGGTGATTTTAAAGGTGGAGGAGTTGAATTTTTCTACTGAGAAAAAGTCATCCGATTTCAGGTGATTGGTTAGGTTGCCTTTGGATTTTGGGTCTGTTAGGTCTTCTACGGTCAGGTTGACCATATCCATTTCAAAAGAACCTCCGGTTATTTTCCCGCCGTTTACATCCAGATTGGCATTTTTGATGGGAACGTAGCCCCAATGGGTACCAGTGACTTTGGATGCCTCCCAGCGAACTTGGCTTTCGGCTTTGTTGACAGTAGCAGGCGCTGGATTTTCAGTTAGCGTCCATGCGGTAGCTAAACTTAAAATCAAAGTGGTAATCAGTTTCATAAGTTTGTGATTTGGTTTGTTAAAAACTGGTTTAAAGCATTTGAATTTTTAGACTTTCTTTAAACCAAAATGTTTAACGGTACCATCGATCAAGGTTGGCTGAATCTGATTAATGGCAAATTGCGGGGTTGTGTGGTGGTTTTAGACTAGGCGTTTGCCAAAAGTCCAAACTCCACCTTACCGTGACCATCCGGAGTGGTGTAGAAAGGTCGCTTTTCTATTTCATAATTTTTGTCTGGCGGAATACCCAAGGCATGATAAATGGTCTGGTGGATGCTGTCGATTTTGATGGGATTTTCGATGGTTTTGCAGGGGCGCTCGTCTGCAGTTTTGCCGAAGACATGGCCACGCTTGATTCCCCCTCCAAACATCAGGACCGAACAACCATCCGTGAAATGCCTGTGCATGCCGTAGTTTTTCATGTCTTCGATGATATCCGGTACTTCTACTTGGTCTAGGACTTTGAGGTCGGGACGTCCTTCGGTCAGCATATCCCGGCTAAACTCGCTTGCTACGATTACTACCGTTCTATCTAATTTTCCGCTTTGATCCAAGTCTTTGATCAACTGAGCGATCGGAGCATCAACCAATTTTTTCATGTCTTTGAGGCGAGTGTGGCCATTGTCATGGGTATCCCAGCCGAAAAAGGGTTCGTACTCGGTAGTTACCGTGATGTATCGGGCACCTTGATCTACCAGTCTTTTTGCCAGGAGACAGCCCAGTCCAAAACGCCCTGTGTTGTACTTGTCATAGCTTTCTTTGGGTTCCTGACTCAGGTCAAACGCTTTGGCCTCGGGAGAATTGAGCAGCATGTAGGCCTGTTCCATGGATCGCTTCAGGGATTCCTTCTGGTAATCTGAGCCGAATTCCCCCATAGGACTTGCCGCAATCAGGTCGTTGTACAATTGATTCCTTCCTTCAAATCTTTTGTAATCCATTCCTACAGGAGGTCTCACCGCTTCCAATCCGGCAGAAGGGTCGGGAATTAAGAACGGCCCATACTCTGAGCCAAGAAATCCGGCAGAATGGAAGGCTTTCAGTTCTTCCCCTTCACCGACTGTAAAACGTTGCCCGATATTGATGAAAGGGGGGATGACCGGATTGAGCGGTCCTTTTTCCTTAGCTATCCAACTGCCCAGATGAGGTACGACCACCGATTGAGGGGGTTCGTAGCAGGTGTGAAAATGGTATTGGTGGCGGGTATGCAGAATGTGTCCCAGATCAGCCGCTTGATAGGATCGGATCAAGGTGCCTTTGTCCATCACCGAGGCGATGTTTTCCAGTCCCTCGGAAAAGAAAATTCCATCCAATTTGGTAGGGATTGATGGGAAGGTACTCAACACTTCCTTTGCTTCCATTCCTTTACGGAAGGGAGTGTATTTTTTGGGGTCAAAGGTCTCCGTATGGGCCATTCCTCCCGCCATAAAAAGTAAAATCACCGAGTCGGTGGTGGTGGGGATTTTGCTTTCGCAGGAGGAAAGCAAACCGGCCAATGGCGCGCCCATGCCCATAGTGGCAATGGCTGCAGCACTGGTTTTCTTGAGAAAGTCGCGTCGGGTTTGTAAGGTTTTCATGATTGAAACATGGTTTGTCGTGAGTGGAGACACTCACGACGGCAGGGTTTTGTCAATAGATCAATTGGAATTCGGGTAAGAGGAAGACTGCCCAAAGTAAATCTTGGACGGCTGCCGGATGAGGCTTGGGTCCAAGGGCTTTTTGGGCAACTTCCAGTTCCTTGGGACTGGGTTTTCGAAGTAAGGCTTTGGCGTATAAATTCTCGGTTAAGACTATGGGATCTGAGAATGTGGATGCCCATTTTTCTCCTCCTTTAACCAAAGCCTTGTTGAGTTTTTCTCCATTGCTGAGTTCCAGGGCTTGGAGCAAGCTTGCCTGGGAATCCCGGTTTGTAGAGACAATTTCCCGGTTGGGACGTCCGAGTGCCTTCAGAAACTCATTGTTGGCCACCAAAGAAGCTCTTGCAAAACTCAGATTGGTTTTCGCTTCAGGTATCAGCTGATAGGGGCGGAATTTGACTTCAACCGAGTCAAAGAGCGGTGCTGAAATTTCCGCCACCGCATCTGCAAATTGCTCTGCCGTGATGCGCCGACGGATGACTCCTTGGAATTTGAAATCCTCAGCCAGGAGTTTTTCGGCGGAAGGGACTGTCACGGACGGACTTTGGTAGATTTTTGAAGTAGTAATCTGATAGATCAGGCGCTTAAGGTCATAGCCATTTTCCATAAAATCCACGGCAAGCCAATCCAGCAAATCCTGACTCCAAGGTTCATTGTCCATTTCGTCTACGGGTTCTACCATGCCTCGTCCCATGAGCTGTTTCCAGATTCTGTTGACTACCGTGCGGTACATCCTTCCGTTGGCAGGTTGGACGAGTTGGTCGGCAAGTTGGCGGAGTTTTTCAGCTTTGGTAGCCAAGGAATCGATCTCTCCGAGTTCCTCCCAGAGGATTTTTGTTTGAGCCATTTTGCCAGTTGGTTGCTCGCAGCGGCTTACTTCCAAGGTGGAGTCAGCAAAGATATTGGCAAAGGCATAGGCTTGCTCCAGTTTCCAGTCACTGATGAAGCTGTCGTGACAGGAGGCGCATTTTAGATTCAAGCCCAGTAAAACCTGCCCCACATTTTGGGCGGCTTGCATCTCGGTGCGTTGAGAGGCATTGACGGTCCCTCTCCAGCGGATGCCTTCGATAAATCCTTTTGATTTTTCATTGGGGTTGAGCAGTTCCTTGGCGAATTGATCATAGGGCTTATTGTCCCGAATCGAGGTGTAAAGCCAATCCGTAATAGCAAATCGTCCTTTGGTAATATACCCTGTGCCGGTGTAGTCATTTCTCAGTGCATCATTCCAAAAAGTCAACCAATGCTGTGCATAATCATCTTTTCGATCAAGCAGTTTTTGAATCCAGATTTCCCTCTTTTGGGGATTTGAGTCTTCCTGAAAAGCTGCCAATTCCTCTGGAGACGGCAAAAGTCCGATAATATCGAGGTATACCCTGCGAAGAAACGTTCGGTCATCGACAGGTTTGCTCCATGTGAGTTGATGTTGTTGGAAATATTGATCTACCCAAAGATCAATGGGATTCTCCAGTCCTGGTTTGGCCTTTGGGAGTTCGGGTTTTCGAGGTGCCAAAGCCGCTACTCGATACACCGACTGTTGAGCGACTCCATCCGGCCAAGGAGCCCCTTTTTCGATCCAAAGCGTAAGCAGTTGAATTTCCTCTTTGCTGAGGAGTTTGCCTTTGGACGGCATGACGTCCTTGTGGTTTTTTGCAAGTGATATTCGCCGGATCAATTCACTTTGCCCAGGATCCCCGGGGACGATCACTGGACCGTTTTCACCACCCGCAAAAACAAATTCCTTTTCATCCAAACGTAGATCTCCTTCGATTTTGGCCCCTGAGTGGCATTTGTAGCAGTTGTGGGCCAAGACAGACCGGACATTGGTCACGAGTTGGATTTCTTTTTCCGGAGAAAGCTCGGAGGCAAAGGAGGCTAAGTCCACGGTCAGAGATGGTGGTGCTTCTTGATCGGAGTTGATTGGTAAGACTTCAGTGAGGTAATCCTCTCCATGCGTCAAGGCCGCTCCAAAATGACCGGCAATGCCAATTCCGATACCGGTGAGAAAAAGTAGAAATCGATAAGATTTAATCGAATAGGAAGAGGGGTTCAACTCGCTTTTTCGAAGAAGGATCAAAAGCAAAAGACTAAGAACCGCAGAGATGATCCCAACCATCCGATGCAGGTCTAGGGTACTTCCTGTGATGCCCTCATTCTCGGCTAGAAACCATCCCATTAAGGCAGAGAGGGTTGCTGAAATAGCCCCCAGTATGACCATAAATCGGATTCCTGCACGAAAGGAATGACGGAAATTTTTCAAGGTAAATAGCTCCATCACGGCAGCCACCAAAATCAGGGAAATGGGGAAATGGACTAGCATCGGGTGAAGCCTGCCGAAAAAATGCCAAAGCCAGAACGTGGATTGTTCCAGTTCTTGGCCTTGTGCAAAAGAGGAAAAAAGAGGTGTTAGTACTCCTAAGAAAGTTGCCGACCACTTTAGAAAATGATATTTTTTGCCTGATTGGATTGGGTCTAGATTCATCTTGATTTCCTCAATCATTTTATGGTAAGATAAGATTATCCGCTGTACCTCCTCATTATTGCTTAAACCCATTTTATATAATTATGGGAGGGACAGACGGATAGTCTTGTTTAACTTGAAATTATAAGTAATTAATAACCTGGGTTTTGGGTTATTGCAGGGTTAATTCGTATTTGGTCAAATGGAATTGGGAATAGAACTTGGTGTTCCTCAAAGGTGTAATCTTCTGGTGAGAAAGGTATCCCGCCCCTACTGGTTGTAGGTTTTGCTTTTTCTCCATCTCCATGCTTAATCAAAAGGCTTTTAATTTGAGATGGATTTAGGGTTCTTTTGAGGTCAAACCATCTATGGTTTTCAAACGCAAGCTCAATTCTTCTTTCTTTTAAAACTGCTTCTCTGAATTGAGCTTGATTCAGCCCACTTAGTGGTGACAGCCTTGCTCGGATTCGAATTGAGTTCAGGTATTCATAGGATTCGGTGTTGGGTCCACTTTGTTCGTTGATTGCTTCTGCAAGCATCAGAAGAACATCAGCATATCGGATGATAGGCCAGTTGTCATTGGTGACACCACGGATGGAGTGAGGGTGATTGTATTTGTTGATGAAAGGCACAGGTACCCAGCTTCCATTGTTTGCAGTATACCCCTCCTTTAGAGAAACATCTTTTCTCGCATCCCCTGCTTCGTAAATAGAAATAATTTCATTAGATGGTATATTCCATCCCGCACCGTCTTGTCCTGGAAATTTGATTACTGCTCCTTGAGAAGCAAGGGGGGCAAAGGTGTAGATAAATGAACTGTGAACACCAAATGTGTTTTCACCCTGATATTGGAGATCCCAAATAGATTCTTTGTGATTTTTGTTTTCAGGTTTGAAAACATCTGCATAATTAGGGAGTATCGTATATCCAAGAGTTAAAACCTGTCTCAGTACCGTCACAGCCTCAGCATACTCTTTTCTTGTTAGTCTTACTCTGCCCATCATACTTAATGCAGCTCCTTTTGTAATTCTACCTACTTGATTGGCAGGATAGGAAGTAGGAAGTAAGTTTATAGCTTCAGTTAAATCTGAGATTATTAATTTATAAACTTCTTCTTGAGGACTTCTTGACAATTTAAAGGCTTCACTTGGAGTTTTAATGGGGGCCGTAACAATTATTACATCTCCAAAAAACCTAACTAAGTCGAAATACAAATAAGCTCTGATAACCTTTAGCTCACCCTCTGCTCGATCTTTAATTGCTTGGCTTGCAGTTGATATTTTAAGGTTTTCAAGAGTTGTATTAACATTTACCAAAATGTTATAAGTCGAATTGTATAAAGTTGCAAAATTGGGGGTTCCAGGGTTGTACTGCCAATATTCTATTGCTTCAAGAGCTGGACCTTGTCCTCTGTTCCCTACATTGAAATGCAGCGTAGTATTGTCGCTTATAAACTCCGTAAATTGCCAATGATTGTTGAAGTATGTTCTCAGCATTCCATATATTCCTGTCACCGCCTGGTTTACATCTTGGTCGGTTTTATAAAATGTGCTGGATACAATTACAGTAGGATCGGTTTTATCAAGGAAATCTTCTCCACAGGCGCCTAGTCCTAAGGAAATGATCAATGCATTTATATATATGAATATTTTTTTCATTTTCGTTATGGATTAAAATTTAATAGTTGCTCCAAAAGTGAATGTTCTTGGCACAGGATAGGCCTCATCGTCAGAACCGATATTTACACCACCCCTTGTGTTTACATCAGGATTGGTGCCCGGATAGTCTGTGAAGAGGAATAAATTTTCTCCACTAAAGAATATTCTTGATGGGAACTTGATTATTCTTTCAGGTATAGAGTAGCCAAAAGTTATATTTCTTAACCAAACGTGGGATGCATCATAAATATATCTTGAACTTGCTTCTCTTTCCCATTTCCAGGTATTTGACGTTGGAATTACTCCATCCCCAGGCATTTCTGCTGATCTAAAACGATCGGTTGAGGCTGCTTGAAGGATGTTAAACACACCATCCATATTCAATGTAGTAGCCTCGATGTTTCGCATTAGGTCATAATTAAATGCTCCATTGAATAAGATGTTGAAATCAAAAGCACCGATATCGCCTCCAATAGTCCAACCTAAGATCATAGCAGGGTGAGGGTTTCCAATTTCAACCATGTCTTTCGTGTCATAGGAAATTACTCCGTCTCCATTAGCATCAAAGAATTTGTATACCCCTGGAATTGCTCCGTCTTGAGTTGGCCAATTGCGAACTTCTTCATCAGTTTGGAACATCCCCATTTTCTTGAATCCATATAGCATGGACATAGGTCTGCCAACTTTAGAAACATTGTATGTTCCGTAGAAACTTCCACTCCAAATAGCATCCGAGTCACCTCTTAATTCTAGAACCTCATTTCTATTAAAGGTCAAGTTCAGGTTTGTTCTCAAATTTGCTTTGCTTATCCGAGTTCTGTAGTCTAAACTAAGTTCTATACCCGTGTTTTTTACTTTTCCGACATTGTCCAGTGTTGAGGTAAATCCAGATGCCGCGGGTAACTCTACAGAGAGTAACATGTCGTTTGTGATACGATTATAATATTCAGCAGTAAGGATCAATTTGTTGTCGAACATGCCAAAGTCTAGCCCTATATCCGTTTGCTGAGATTGTTCCCATCCTAAATCATTATTAGCAAAATTGGATAGAATAACTCCATTTATGATAGTTCCTCCTAAGACATAGTTGGAAGCTCTCATTAAACTTAGACTTGAATAGTTACCAATCGCATTATTTCCTGTAATTCCCCAGCTACCTCTAATTTTCAAATCGGTAATCCATTTTGTCTTTGGGAAAAAGGCCTCTTCTGAAACTCTCCATCCTGCAGAGAAAGCGGGGAAATTTCCATATTGGTTATTTGCCCCAAATCTTGAGCTTCCTTCTCTTCTGAAGGAGGCAGAAAACAAATACTTATCATCGTAAGAGTAGTTTGCTCTGGCCAAATAGGCAAGTAGACTCCAACCAAATTCCCCAGAAGTAGACGTGGTTCGGGTTGCGGCACTAAGGAAGCGGGTTTGATTACTTGCAAAACCATCTCCATTTCCTTGAAGAAACCTAGTGGTTTCTTCCTGGGCTGAGAATCCCAAAAGTCCATCGATTCGGTGCTTATTGATCACTTTACTGTAAGAAAGCAATTGATCTGCTCCAATATTTAAGGTCTCCTGAGTTCTTTGAACCAATAATGCTTCTCTCGGAGGGGGTTGGTTGAATCCTGTGCCCGCAAGGGTGGATGGTCTGAATTCTTGCCGGTCCGTTCCTACTATAGAGGCATTGACAGCGGATCGGAATTTGAAGTTTTTTAAGAAACTAAATTCAATGAATCCATTCGCCATTGCGTTGTTGGTTTTCAGTTTTCGGGTCATCTCATACAATTCCTGCACTACATTGGCAGTACCGAATATGCCTCCTGTTCCACCAATGTATGGATTGAAACTGCCGTCTTCCCGGTAAACTGGGTATCTTGGATCAGCCCAAAGTGCTCTCCCGATAAGTGCGTCTCGGCCATCGGTAGGAGCAAAGTTTTCCCTAGCATGGGAGGCGGTAAGATTTAAACCCATGGTGATAAAATCATTGACTTTACCATCCACGTTAGCGCGAAGATTGAATCTTTCGAAATCAGTTTTAATCACCGCGCCTTCTTGCTTGACATACCCCGCTGAAACTAAGGAGCGAATGTCTCCTTTTCCTGCAGTCAACGTCGCATTGTAGTTTTGGAATCTTGCGTTTTGGTTCATGATCTCATCGAACCAGTCAGTATTATATTGGGTTTGCTCTGGAAATCTGAATTCTGCGGGGACTTCGTCCAGGGATGGTTCTCTTTTTTCAAAATACCTGATCTTATCCATGAAGCTGTCCCTTTTAAAGGTGGCAAACTCAACTCCATTCATCATTTTTGTTCTTCTGCTGTCCGGGACATTGGTAAATCCTGAATTGGCAAAAAACTCAAATCCAACTTTTCCCTCCTGTGCGTTTTTGGTGGTAATCAATACAACACCGTTTGATCCCCTAGCACCATAAATGGCTGTAGAAGCGGCATCTTTCAAAACAGTAATGCTTTCAATATCGGCAGGGTTGATATTTTGGCCCAAGGAGGTGCCAATAGGGAATCCATCCACAACGAATAGAGGTTGACTTCCTGCTCCCAATGAACCCAAGCCTCGGATGGTAATTTGCATTTCTTCACCCGGACGTCCAGATTGTTGGCGGACCTGTACCCCTGCAGCCTGTCCCTGAAGTAGTCTTGTGACGTTTGTGGTTGGAACATTCCCTATGGCGTCCATATTAATTACAGAAACGGCAGAAGTGATGTCTGCTTTTCGCTGGGATCCGTAACCTACCACGATAACCTCACTAAGATCTTCTGTTGATAAGGGAAGGTCTATTTCATAGGTTGTTAAACCAGATTGAACTGGAACTTCTATTTCCCTGTATCCAATAAAGCTTACCACAAGGATCTCCCCATTTGACGCTTGGATGGAGAATTGTCCATCGACATCAGAGACGGTCCCTCGTGTTGTGCCTTTGATCATCACAGTTGCGCCTGGAAGAGGCTGTTGATCATCAGCAGATCTTATTTTACCGGATATTGATCCGTTACCTTGGCCATATGTAGAGAGGCCGACTAAAAAGAATATTGCAAAGAGCAGATAGATTTTAGGTCTTTTACCTAAAGGCGGAAAGTTTACTTGCATAGCTTAAGTTTTGATAGTGCTTTCATTGAATGGAAGCTAGAACTTAAGTTTTTGAAATCTATCCTGTACTTACCTGATTTTTAATTTATTAAGTTTTAAAAAAATATTTTCTATTATTTGTTATGTTACTAGATATTGATGATGAATTTGTTTTTGTATTTAATTAAAAATACCTAAATGTTTTTCAATTACGAAGTATTCTTAAGTTCTAAGTTTTTACATTAGCCGAAAGTATTTTAATTCAAAACTTGGAATGGGGAATGCATAAATTATTTTCTGGCTGAGTGAGATTTACTTGTGATCTTCTCATAATTGATTAGGGTGTATTAGATTTCGAATACACGAATTCTTTATTCTTAATTGATAAATAATTCGTCAACAAGCAGGAGACCTTTCCTTCCTTTTATTGGACTCCAGTCTCCAATTTTTGAAAGAGGTTTGGCGATTATTTTTAAATACTGGCACTGCACAGCTGGAAATTCGCATTCAATTTTACTGATTACTGGTTTGCTAAGTTCCTTAGGTTGATTTGGTTTAATTCTTTTAATCAAACGAAGGGAATTGGGAGTGTCTCCTGCCCAAATTTCAACTTCTTCAGGTGGGAAAATTACATTACTGGATTCGACTAGAATCCGCATCCCTACAGAACTGACTTGTACTTTGGATTTATATTCCAATAAGAGTTCCAAAGGATTGTCTCTAAAGCCTCCCCAGTTTGTGGCCCATGCGGGGCTGTTGGCATTGAATTTTCCTAATTCCTGATCGAAAAATGTGAGTGCTCCTGCAGCTGGGTGTACTCTACTCATAGGTTTGAGTAAAATTACAGTGTCGGGTTTGTATCTATTTTGGAAAAGATCGAAAGTAGCAACCTCACTTGGAAGCCATCCTGATTTATACGCCTTGGCTTTGATAGAAGCACCTTTCTTCAGAATTAGTTGGTCTTTTTCAAATTTGAAGGAATTTTCAATTGTAGGTTCTTGCCCATCTAGTGTGTATCGTATGTCTACTTCCCTAATAGGATGAGAAAGCTCAATTACAACTGAATCCTCGAAGATGGAAGTAGAATTGGCCAGTTGTGGCAAATTTAATTGTAACATTTCTTCCTCAATTGAGGAGTTTTCATGCACCCATGAGATGTAAGGGAACCTAGTCTGAAGGTCTTTCACATCCTCTTTGTTTAAGGGGGTGGCCCAAATAACTATGGATCTGAGTTGAGGTAATGAATTGGCTAACCCCTCAATTGAGTTCTTGTCAATACCAGTTCCGGCCAAGGATAGATATTTCAATTGTTGGAATTTTTTCAGTTCTTCTAATCCTTTCCTGGTTATTTGTGAGAAATTCAGATTTAATCGATTTAGATTTTCAAAATTCTCCATGAGTTTTAGATCCTGATCCTGAACTGGCATTTTGTTTAGGCTTAGACTGACTATTTGACCTGATACTTTTTCCAGTTCTTCCAAAGATTTTGGAGAAAAGTTTGACGGACTAAATAAGGCCACATCCAAGGCAGGGGAATTTTCTGCGAAAACGACAACAGAACGATAGGCATTATTGAGGCCTTGAACTACCTTGGGGTCAGCCTGTTCAAAATCATAACTTTCCTCAGGTTCTTTAGCTAAAAAGAGTTCGGCAATTGATCTGATAGAATCAGTCTTTGGAAGCGATGCAATTCGGCTTTCCATTGGGTGATTAGATCTTATCCAATTTTCTAATAGTCGGATTTCGAGTGCTGTCAATTGTGGCTTTCCTTTTGGAGGCATATGTTTTTTGTCCGACTCAAGAAGGTGAATCCGTTGAAAAAGCAGGCTGTTATCTAATTGACCATTAGTCCAAATTGGACCTGTTTTTCCACCCCGGAGGACACCATCGGCTGTAGTCATATCCAGCCCTCCTTTTGCTTTTGATGAATTATGACAAGAATTGCATTTTTGATCCAATACAGGAAGGATTACATGGTCAAAAAGTAATGCATCCGCTATGCCTACTGGCTTTTGATTGGATTGGAAGGGTTCAGAAATAAAACCATCACCATGAGTTAATGAAGCACCAAAATGTCCGCCAATAATAACGCTTACAGTCAAAAAGACAGCGAAAATTCGAGCCTTTCCGATATTGAACCAAGGTGAATTCTGTAGCCAATAGATGGTAGAAACAATCAATACTGTACCTGCCGTGGACCACTTGTGCCAATTCAATAAGTCTCCTGAATAACCTTCTTCCTGTGCTAAAAATAGCCCCATTATTGCAGCCAGAATACCTGAAAGAGCTGAGAATAGAAGGATATACCTGTAGAGAAACTGAAAAACAGACTGATTTTTGACGGAATCTTTAAATGGAAAAGAGATCACTATCACCGATAGTAATATCAAAACGATCGGGAAATGCAGCACCAAGGGGTGCAATCTTCCCATTGCCTGAAATAGGGTAGGTAATACCAGAAATTTTTCAAAAAATAAAAGAAAGAACAAGAGGCAATTGCCAATGATTAACAATCCCTCAGCAACACTAAGTAGTTTGCTTTTGGTCATCAGTATTTGAGTTGAAAATGGTTGAATTTTGGGCTAATGCTTCAGGCAATTAATCCTGGAATGACTTGACCAGAAACGTCCGTAAGTCGAAACCTACGGCCTAAATGTTTATAAATAAGTTTTTCATGATCAAGCCCCATAAGATGAAGTACAGTTGCTTGAAAATCATGGATATGAACGGGGTCCTGAGCTACATTGTACCCCAACTCATCGGTTTCCCCATATACCAATCCCGGTTTAACTCCCCCTCCCGCCATCCAAATACTGAAGCATCGAGGGTGATGATCTCGTCCGTAATTTTCAGGGGTAAGTTTTCCTTGGCTATAATTGGTTCTTCCAAATTCTCCTCCCCAGATGACTAGAGTCTCATCCAATAATCCTCTTTGCTTGAGATCAGTGACCAAAGCAGCAGAAGGCTGATCTGTATCTTTGGCCTGATGAGAAATTTCATAGGGTAGATCCCCGTGCTGATCCCATCCCTGGTGGTATAGTTGAACAAATCTTACTCCGCTTTCAGAAAGTTTCCTCGCTAGGAGGCAGTTGGCGGCATAGGTACCAGGGACTAAGCAATCTGGTCCATAAAGTTTAATGACAGAATCAGGCTCTTTTTTTACATCCAAAATTTCCGGCACCGTAGTCTGCATTCGATAGGCCATTTCGTATTGCTGAATTTTGGTGCTGATTTCTGGGTCGCCAAATTTCTCGTAGGATAATTGGTTTAGCTCTCCTAGATGATCCAGCATTATTCGACGATCCTGTCGACTTAGTCCTTGGGGATCTTTAAGATAGAGAACAGGGTCCTCCCCGCTACTAAGCTGAACCCCTTGGTGAACAGAGTCTAAAAAACCATTGGTCCAGAGCTTGGAATAAACTCCTTGTCCATTTCCTATACCCCTTGAAAGTAAGACAGTGAAGGCGGGCAGGTTTTGGTTTTCGCTACCCAATCCATAACTAAGCCAAGCTCCCATGCTTGGGCGATTACCCTGTTGGGCTCCGGTCTGGAAAAAAGTAAGGGCAGGATCATGATTGATTGCCTCAGTATGCATGGATCTGACTATGCATAGATCATCTGCTATTTTGGCAGTGTAAGGCAACAAATCTGAAATCCAAGCACCCGATTGTCCATATTGCTTGAAATCCGAAAAAGACCCAACTAGCGGGAACGAAGACTGGTTTGCCGTCATTCCGGTAAGTCGTTGTCCTCCCCGTACGGAGTCAGGGAGCTCCTGACCAAATAGAGTATTTAGTTTAGGTTTGTAGTCGAAAAGTTCAATCTGAGAAGGTGCCCCATTTTGAAATAGGTAAATGATTCGCTTGGCTTTTGGTGCAAAATGTCGAATACCATTTGTCATAGAATCCTCCGCACTTTGCAATCCCTTGAACAGATCAGGCATAAGCAAAGAACCTAAGGCTACACTCCCAAATCCCATCCCAAGTTTGGAGAGAAACCTCCTTCTATTCAAATTGAGCCTGTATTCAAATAATTCTTTTTCCATATTAAGTTTTGGAGATGGTTTCTTCCATATTAAAGATGATTGAGATTACCTGCATCAATGCAGCCCAAGATTTGACATCCAATCCTTCAGCTGCAGGATACTCACCTACCTTTAGGAGCTGTTGACTAGATTCCTCAGTGAGTGATTGAGTGCGTTGGGCATGGTATCGTTCTAATATTGCCATTTCTTTCTCGGTGGGATACCGACAAACGATCAACCGGAATGCTTTCTCAATATTTTTGATTGGATCGGCCGATTCTTTCAGTAATCTCCCTGCAAGAACCCTACTCGCTTCTCCCACGGTGGGATCGTTCATCATAACCAAAGCTTGAAGCGGAGTATTGGTTATCGGTCTGCTGACTTCACACTGATCCCGATTACTTCCATCATAAATTGTGACGAAGGGTGGGGGGACAGTCCTTTTAATAAAACTGTAAAGCCCTCTTCGATAGAGATCTGTTCCGTGGTCCTGTTTATATACAGACAATATTCCCCTTCCCGATGTAGCTCCTTCCCAAAGTCCGGGCGGTTGATAGGGCTTTACACTTGGCCCTCCTATCTCTTGATGAAGTAGCCCACTACTTGCTAAAACGATATCTCGTACAAACTCCGCTTTTACTCGAAACCTAGGTGCACGAGCTAAGAAAAAATTATCAGGATCTTTTTCTTTGTGGGTAGAAGAAATTTTTGCCGATTGACGATAGGTAGAGGATAAAACGATCTGACGGATTAATCGCTTGATATCCCATCTATTTTCTCTGAAGTCCACAGCTAGCCAATCCAAAAGTTCAGGATGGGTTGGTAAAGCGCCCTGCATTCCAAAATCTCCCGGAGTGCTCACAATCCCTCTACCGAAGAATTCCTGCCAAATCTGATTGACAAAAACTCTGGCAGTCAGCGGGTTTTTGGGGTCAAACATCCACTTGGCTAGTCCTAGGCGATTTTTTTCAAAATTAGGTCCAAATCTCAGGATAGATTCTGGTGTGGAGGCAATCACGGGTTCAGTAGGCTGATCATATGCTCCCCTTTCTAAGACAAAAGTGGGTCGGATGGAATCCAATTCCCCCATGACAGATACTATGATATCCAAGGTGTCTTTCTTGTTGATGAATTGCAGGATTTTTTCTGAGTCATCATTTGAAATGTACATCAATGGAGTTTTAGCATAGGTCTCCGGACCACCTACCGTTGATTCAAGTCCTTTTTCTTTTACATTGTTGAAAAAAGCATAAAATGAGTAGTAATCTTTTTGGGATATTGGATCGTATTTATGGTCATGACAGCTGGCACACTCCATAGTTATTCCCAAAAGAGATTTACTCACGGTGTTGGCTCGGTCTGTGACGTACATCACTCGGTATTCTTCCTGAACTACACCTCCTTCCTCGGTAATTTTATGGTTTCTGTTAAATCCGGTTGCCAAAATTTGTTCTTTGGTCGCGTTTGGGATTAAATCACCAGCCAGTTGCCACGTGATAAACTGGTCATAAGGCATATTCTTATTAAAGGCATAGATCACCCAATCTCTCCATGGCCATTGACTCCTGTAGCTGTCGTCCTGGAAACCATGGGAATCTGCAAATCGAGAAATATCCATCCAGAGTACTGCCATTTTTTCACCAAAAGCTGGGTTTGAAAGCAGCCTGTCCACCATTCTCTCGTAGGCATCCGGCGAGGAATCTTCTAAGAATTGATCCATTTGTTCAATGCTAGGGGGCAATCCAGTCAGATCCAGGCAAAGCCTTTTGAGCAAAGATTCTTTGTCTGCCTCCGGGTTGTGGATTAGCCCGACTTCTTCCAGTTTTGAAAGAATAAAAAAATCAATTTCATTTTTTGGCCAGGAATTTTCGGTTACTTCTGGCAGCACGGACTTTGAGGGAGGTACAAATGCCCAATGAGGCTCATAAGTTGCGCCTTGTTGGATCCATTTTCTAATTAACTCTATTTCATAGTTGGTTAGAGTCAATTTAGAGTCTGGAGGGGGCATTTGCCGACTAGGATCATCAGTGATTATTCGGTGATAAACTTCAGATTCGTTAGGTTGCCCCTTGACCAATGCGTATGCTCCAGGAGTTTCTTTAAGCATCCTGAATGCCTCTTCTTCGACGTCTAGCCTCAATCCTGCCTCACGTTTGTTAGCGTCTGGTCCATGACAGGCAAAACATTTATCCGAAAGAATAGGGCGAATATGAAAGTTATAACTTACTTGATCTGGTAGATTTTTTTCTAAAATGTTGACTCGGCTGGATTCTTCGCATGATCCCAAAAAGAATAGTAAAACAGTAATCCCAAATCCATAAATAAGGAAATATCTCTTGTTCAAAAATTTTAACTCCATTTTTTCGAAATATCAAGAAGGGTGTAACTACTATAAAATTTTGATTTTTATTAAAAATAAAAATGATAATTAGGATAACTGTCCTGCACTGTACTAAATGTTGTTTAAGTTGATTTGCTACAAGATCCTTTCGCCCAAACTATAATTCCCTTCGATTTTGACCTCTGAGTGGCACTTCTGGCAATTGTGTGTAAGTACAGACATTGGTCATCGGTTGGATTTCTTTTTCTGGAGAAAGTTTGAGGCAAAGGTTCCTAAGTCCAAGGTCAAAGATTGTGGAGTTTCTTGATCGGAGTGGATGGGTAAGATCTCAATAAGGTAATCTTCTCCTTGATCAAGCAGAAAAAGCAAATGAAAAATTTGTGCTGGGCTTCAGGTGTGTTGGAAAATTTTTCGAACAGAGGAGACAACCGATTTTCCGAAAAATAGGGTTTTGGGCAGACAATCCATCCTGATGATCAAATAAATAGGACTCTTTCGTCTTTCGGGAACTAGCTTACTCCACCACCAGCCAAGTGTAGCTATTTGCTGGGATTTCCAAGGATACCTTTGCCTCATAATTTCTGTCCAAGCCGACTTTTTGCCTTACCCCTTCCTCTACCCGAATGTGGGCGCTGTCAGTCAGCCCGGTATAATACAGTGGTAGTGCAAGTTCTTTTTTCATCGTTTCTGAAGTCGGATTGAATAGCATGATCAGGGCTTTTTCTTTCCCTTTTGGATCTACGTGCATCCAGCCATCCCAGTCTCTGCCATCGGCACGGCGGAGCCGGATGATATCTGCATTGAGGATGTCCCGGTATTTTTTGTACCAATCAATCACTTCAATGACCATAGACTTGGTTTCCTCGGTATCATAAAGCCTTGGTCCTCGATAGCAAGCCTGTATCCCCGCGCCGTAGTACTGCATCATGAGCTGCTTGTAGTCCTCGAGGTGATCATTGAGCGGCTCAAGAACTGCATCTGCCCCGCCGCCGTGATAGGCCGTAAGCGGTACAAATCCCCAGCCCATCGAAGGAGTTTTTTCCCAAGTGGCGTCGTAGATATTTTGACGGTTGAGGATTTTTTGCCGCTCTCTCGGCAGGGCAAAATTTACCTCCCGATAGCCCATGGCAATCTTGTGGGTACCGTCCAGAAAGTACCAATCCGGTGCATTGATGTAGATTCCCTGTGCATTCATCCATTGGTAAAGTCCTTTTTGGAGATTCATTTGCACCCATTGAGAATCTTCCAATCCCTTGTGTCCGGGATGGGAAGTGGAGGCACAGACATCGCCCGGATAGGGGCCGTCATTTTCAAAAATATCAAAGCCGGTTTCACGGAAGAAGTACTTCAACTTATCCAGGTAATTCAATCCCCATTCGCTGGCGAGGCAAGGGGCATTTCCGAAGAAAGCTCCTCCGGGTTTGCCTGTAATCGGGCTGATCACATCGGTCTCAGGACCGATTGTTCGGGAGGAAAAAAGCGAATAGCCACCGATTTTGATGCCTTTGGAATGGGCGTAATCTGCCAGGGATTTCCAGCTCTGGATGTTTCCAGGAGAATTGTCCTCCATGTTGATATGGCTGCCAAAGCTTAGGATCAGTGCTTCGTATCCCGTAGCTGCACATTGGTCGATAGCGGTACGGACCTGTTCATCGGTTTTGCTTACCAAGTGCATGAATATGGGGTTTTGCTGGGTCCATGGGGCAATTGCCCGGTACATTTTTCTGCGTGCGAGTCCGTTTCGCTCTCGGTCATAGCTGTCTAGGACGAGTTCATAAGTCCGGATGGATTGAAAGCTTGCTCCAGGTTTTAGGTCAACGCCGATTCCTTTTTCAGGATAGACTTCCAGGATTGCCGGGGTCTGGTAGTCGTAATTGACTTGGGAAGTATAGGTTGAATCCTGCTTCCAATGGGTGGCTTGAGCGCTGATTTCGGCATTCATGGAATTATTGAAGGCAAAGTTGTTTTCGATGTACAACTGGTGGGGTTTCTTCATCTGAGTGGTTTTGCCGACCACAGCAGATTCTTCCTCCACTGTTCCCAAAATCTCATGGACTACCTGATCAAGGTGGTACGTTTGCGCTCCGGAATTTTCGAGTGTAAGGTATTTGGCAATCAAGGGAAGATCATCGAAAATTTCATAGTGAACCTTCAGGATGAGTCCGGAAAGTTGGGAATTGGTGTAGGTAAACGAAATCTTTTTGCCGCTTGCTGCTTTCTCTTGCTTGGTCCAAAACTGTAATTTGGATGGGAAATGAGGCTCAATTTCCGATAAGGTATATTCTTCAAATTGGAAATTGTCAGTTGGGGTTTCGACCAGATTTAACCATTCTTTTCTGAAATAACCTTTCTCCTTGAAATTCAATCTGGTGCCTGCTTCGTACGTTTTTCCATCAAGAGTAATTCTTACTTCGGGCATGACGGTTCGGAGCAGCTGCTCGCCGGTCATCAGATTGGTAAAGTCATAGCAAGCCAGGCTGGGAGAAAGGGAAAAGGTGCGTTGCACCAGTCCGTTTCGGAGTTGTATCTCTTTTGGATTGAGTTGGATGATTTCTGCAGGGCGGGATTTGCCGTCCACCAGCCAATCGTCGTTCTGATTTTGCCCAAAAGAATGGAGTGGGATCAGGGCTGAAAAAAAGATGATCCAGGAGAGTTTTTCAGCAATTTGGTGAAGGTTTTTCACAGTGGTCAAATTTGGATGAATCAGGATGGGAAAATGCCCATCCCTACACTAACCCTTTTCAAAGATTAGCTCGAAAAATATAAGGCTTTCGGTGTTAAAAACGATCCTTTACTTGGTTAAAAAGCAGTCGTTCGATTTTTTATTTGGTTCTGTGTAGCGTAATCCAAAGGCTTGTCGTATGGTTAAAGACTAATTTGATAGGCTATGCGAAAATTTTTGATTTTCTCTCTTTTTCTATTCCTGATTTCTGGATGTGTTGAAAAAAATGAATTTACCTCCCTCCTTGGAACTGATCCCCTTACCCAAAATGGAGAAGTTTTTATCTCAGAGACGGGTGAGGAGTACTGGATGGGCTGTGAGAATTCGTACTGTTACGGTTTTTCCGGAGGGGTTCCGGAAAGTCTGAAAACACTCCAAAACCTTACCATTCCCAATAACCTTCCGGCCTCTTTTGATCTTTCCAATTTTCTGCCGGAAATAGGCAATCAAGGAAGATTGGGGTCTTGCACCGCTTGGGCTACGACTTACTATGGCAGAAGTCTGCTCCATAATATTGGGCAAAATTCCTCCCGTTCTCAGGGAGTCACTTTGAGCCCATCCTTCATTTACAATCAGATCACAAAAGGCCAATGCAAAGGGACTTCGATTATCCAATCTCTTCAGCTTTTGGTGGATCAAGGGGCCAGCGAGTGGGAGGTTTTCCCCTATCAATCCACAGGATGCAATCTGCAACCAACAGCTGCACAGCGTGAAAATGCCAGCAATTTCAAAATGAAAGATTACCTGATTTTGTCAGGAGAAAATATGGTAGCCGAGGTCAAAACCCTTTTGACACAAGGAAAACCGATCGTGGTGGCGATGGGCTTGGATCCGGAGTTTGGGAAAAAGGATGCCTTGGGACTGAGTGCTTATCGTCCGCATCAGGTCAAAAAGGACCAGATTTATGGAGCCCATGCGATGCTGGTGGTTGGATATTCGGATCAATTTAAAGCTTTCAAACTAGTAAACTCTTGGGGTGAAGGCTGGGGAGATCAGGGCTTTGTTTGGGTGGATTATGCTGCTTTTGAAAATGTCTTTGACCTCCAAAATCCCTTTCGGGTCTTGTGTCAAGCTTTGGTCGTGATGAATTGATTGAAAACCAATCTGATTATAAGGTGCCCCGACAGTAGACGAATATTCCCCGGATTTTGGGCTGGATGCATCGACTACGCTCAGCACAAGCGACCGATGACGGAAGGCCGAAGAAGTCAAAGAATTGGCATTTACCAGTTCATTTTATCTTCGAAGTAAGTTACTTGCAAAGTTCCGGATATTCATAAAAATAAAAGCCCCGAACTTGCGATTCGGGGCCTTCAAGGGTGATTGACAGCTGTTACTCTTCTACTTTATTTTTAAACTCGATCTCGTTGATACTCATCAATACCTGTTCGGGTTTGGCTTCCGGGTTTTTGAAGATGAAATAGAGATCCTTGACGCCCGAGGTGGGTTTGATTTTTACTTTTGCTCGGTTGGCATTCATCCTGACCCATTCCTGCATACTCACCCCCTGAGGCGGTCGGAATCCTCCTCCTTCTTTTCTGCCTATTTTTTCAGAAGTACCCAGGACTTCTCCGCTTGGAGAACCAAGACGAATTTCCACGGTGCCACCGATAGCCCCATTTCGCTGATTGATTGCGGCCAGCACATCAATCTGCTGAACCCCTGTGAGGTCGATGCCTTTTAGGGCAAACTGAGAATTGTCTCCGGCCACCAAAAAGTTGACTCTTGGAGTTGTCAACAGTTGAACGCCTTTTCGATCAACCGAAGCCTGAGGATCTACAAACGGACTCCTAAGAGCCACGAAATCTACCCCATTCAAGGAACCGATTGAACTTGCACCTTTGTCAGCGTAGGAGGCTCTAAGCAGGAAGCTGCCCAGTCCATTTTCTCCTTCAGGTATCACCGCATTCACTTTTCCGCTCAGCGGAAGCGAAGCGATATTGGCCTGCACATCGTCCATCGCAAGGATGTAATCCACCATGCGTTTGGCATCTGCCTCGCTGAGTGAAGGGTGGGCGCTCATGGCGTGATCGCCCCATACTCCAGCACCCCCGTTGATGATTTTACCGACGAGATACTTGGTGTTTTCCTCCGAGTTTGGATATTTCTCAGCCACAGCTTGGTAGCTTGGGCCGATGGATTTTTCGGTGTATTGGTGGCAGGATTTACAGTCGCTCTGTTCGATCAGATTTTTACCCAAATTCAAAATAGCTGCGCTTTCCACCCCACTTTGCTTGGAAGCGATTTCTATGGGATCAAATCCTGCGGGAACATAGTCGAAGGTAACAGCCACTTCTTCTGCCTTGATTTTTCCGTCCGAAGAACTTCCGTCTTCCCTGTCATTGACTGTGATGCTATAGCTCAGTTCTTTGTCACCAAACCAGAAACTGCGGTTTAGCCCTGCAAAGTCGATACTGACCACCGGAGGCTCATTGCCTGCAGTTACTTCCAAGGAAGCCGAATTGGTTTCGCCTTTGGTGTCCGTGACGGTCAAGGTCACTTGGTAGGTGCCTGCCTCCGCAAAGGTGAAGCTAGGATTAGCCTCGGTCAAGGTCTGATTAAAGCCGGACCCGTTGGTGATTTTCCATACGTACTTCAGTTTTTCTTGGTCGTAGTCGTCGAAGTCATTGGTGCCTTCAGAGGAGAAATTGACGGTCAATGGAGTTGCGCCGGCAGTTTTGTCTGCAGCTACGCTGACATTGGGCTTACGGTTGCCTCTGTTGTATTGGATTTTGATCAGGCGTGAATTGGCATTGCCTCGGAACCAGGCAGAGCCGTATTCCAATATATACAGTGACCCATCCGGTCCAAAGTCCATATCGATCGCCGAGCTGAAGGTTTCAGCAGGCAGGAATCGCTCCATGCTTTTGTAATCGCCATTTTCATCCATGGTGACTGCAAAAATCCATCCCCTCATGAAGTCCACGATCAGCCACTTCCCTTCGTAGTAGGCAGGGAACACATAAGGCGCGTCTTTTTTGAAATCTGCTTTTCTAAATACCGGTCCTCCCGTGGCGCTTCTTCCTGAGCTTCCCAATTCGGGAAATTTCTCAGAGGCACCGTACGGATAGTAAATCATTGCAGGTACAACCGGAGTCGGAAGCTCGCGCAAACCGGTATTGTTCACCGATTCATTGACAGGATTGTTGACATCGTAAGGTGCCCCATAAGAGCTGTCCGCATGGTTGTGACGGTTGTAAGGAAAATTGTCCCCGATAAAGTACGGCCAGCCGAAAAACCCAGGGCCTTTGGCTTGGTTAAACTCATCATATCCTTTGGGCCCCCAAATCGAATCCACGGAGGCATCTGGCCCCACTTCACCCCAATAGAGGTAGCCTGTTTTACTGTCTAGGGTTGGTCTCCAAGGGTTTCGATGGCCCATGGTGTAGATTTCCGGACGGGTTTTTTCTGTACCGGGAGGGAAGAGATTTCCTTCAGGAATCGTGTATGTTCCGTCATCCTCGGGATGGATTCTCAGTATTTTTCCTCTTAGGTCATTTGTGTTGCCTGGGGCGCGCTGATCATCGGAGTTTTCCATTCCCGGTCTTTCATCCAGATTGGAAGAGCCTTCTCTTGGATTGACGGTGTTGTTTCCTACAGTCAGGTAAAGGTTTCCTTCTGCATCGAAGACCATCCCGCCACCGGTATGGCAGCATTCTTCGCGTTGAGTGGGTACCTCAAGGACGATCTTTTCTGAAGATTCAACCAACTCATTGCCTTTGAGCTCCCATCGGGCAAGGACATGCTTGGAATCGGTCGGATCGGCATAGTACATGTAGATCCAATTGTTTTTGGCGTAGTCTGGGTGAGCAATTACCCCCATTAGGCCTTCTTCTGCCTCCCGGGTTACTCCAGCCTTGTTGGTGTACTTGGTGTTTACAGGGATAGTGGCGACCAAAGTGACTTCTCCGGTGTTTTCATCCAGGATTTTCACTCCTCCTTTTCGCTCCACGAATAAGACCCGATTTCCGGGCAAAAAGGTCATTTCCATGGGTTCATCCATGCCTTCCGTCAGAACCACTTTGGTAAAGCGGTTGTCTTCAGGTTTGTAGTTTGGGTCATCTGAGGGATCTGTTTTGCAGGCAAAAACTATCAATCCAAACAGCAAGCCCCATAAAGGTCTCAAGGGTAAATTGTTCCTCATAGGTTTCAGATAAGTTGATCGGTTTTTCTATTGTCTCAAGAATGAACAAAAGAAATCCAATTACCAAACGCTCTTGCGGTTTCGGTAAATTTCAGGGATGAATGAGCGATGGAACTGATTGATTATTTGGGATAAAAAGGTATTCTCAGAAGAAAGTCTAAGAATATGGGCGGATCAAAAACAACCATTGGTAAAAATCTTTTTCAGGACAATTTTCCTTTTTCTATTTTTTCAAAAAAGTACCTCAACCATGAAGAAATTTATCCTTGCCTTAGCCTTCGTTCCGGCTTTTGCCTTCGGGCAAAACCATGAGGCTAATCTCAAAAAGATTTATGATGCAGAGCTTTCCTCAGGCCATACTTACAACAATCTCCACTACCTCTGTAAGGTAATCGGTAACCGATTGTCGGGTTCGCCGGGAGCGGCCGCAGCCGTAGAGTGGACACGTCAGCTCATGGAAAGTTATGATTTCGATACCGTGTACCTCCAACCAGTCATGGTTCCGCATTGGGAAAGAGGCGGAAAAGATGTGGTTAAAATCACAAATTCAGTCAAACATGGCGTGGTAGAACTGAATGCGTTGGCTCTAGGAAACACTCAGGGAACAGGTCCCAAAGGCTTGTTGGGGCAAGTGGTGGAAGTGAAGAGTATCGACCAGCTCAAATCCATGGGTGCTCAGGTCAAAGGAAAGATCGTTTTTTTCAACGGCCCCATGGATCCCACTAAAATCGATGCATTCGACGCATATTCAGGTGCCGTGGGACAGCGGGGATCCGGTGCTGCTGAAGCTTCCAAGCTTGGAGCCGTGGGAGTAGTAGTCCGCTCTATGAACAATCGGATAGATGACCATCCACATACCGGGAATCAACGGTATGCACCGGATTTTCCTGCAATCCCCGCTCTATCTATCAGTACCCAAGATGCCGAACTCCTAAGCCAACTTCTTTCTGAGCAGGCTGACCTAAAATTGTATCTGGAATCTCACGGAGAAATGAAGACCGAAAAACTCTCCTACAATGTGATCGGTGAAATCCGTGGCACAGAAAAGCCCGAGGAAATCATCGCTGTGGGGGGACATCTGGATTCTTGGGATGTGGGAGAGGGGGCACATGACGATGGTGCTGGGTGCATGCAGGCTATCGAAGTTCTGAGATTGTACAAGGCTTTAGGATGGAAGCCAAAGCGCACCATCAGGGCCGTGATGTGGATGAATGAAGAAAACGGGCTACGTGGAGGACAGGAATATGCCAAAGTGGCCAAAGCCAAAGGAGAGAAGCACATTGCTGCAATTGAGTCTGATTCGGGAGGATTTTTGCCAATCGGTTTTTCATCTACTGGGACCGATGCCCAGCGTGGCAAATTGGCCTCTTGGGCAGATTTATTGAGACCTTATCAGCTTTGGAATCTGCAAAAGCCAGGAGGAGGGGCAGACATCGGCCCGCTTCGGGATCAGGGTCCGATTTTGATCGGTCTTTTGCCTGACTCGCAGAAGTACTTCATCTACCACCACACGGAGGCAGATGTATTTGAGGTAGTGGATAGGCGGGAATTGGAATTAGGGGCTGCGGCGATGACAGCTTTGGTCTACCTGATCGAACAGGAAGGCATTTGAAATTCCTGATGATTTCCGAAATACCTTCGGGTAAGCCCGAGGGTATTTTTATTTAACATGACTTCAATCAGTCTTTTTGGTAAGATTCATCACCACTTTCCCTTAGCTATTCTGCTTCTTTTGGAAAAAAATATCACCCATGAATGACCTTCAGATCGCCAATTCGGTGACCCCCTTACCTATACAGCAGGTAGCTGAAAACATCGGAATAAACTCCGATCAACTCGAATTCTACGGAAAATACAAAGCCAAACTCCCTCTGGACTTGATCCGGGAGGAGAAGCTTGAACACAGCAACCTAATCCTAGTCACAGCCATTACGCCCACTCCGGCAGGAGAGGGCAAGACGACGGTCACCATCGGACTCAACGATGGTCTCAACCGAATCGGAAAATCCTCCATCGCAGTCATCCGAGAACCCAGTCTCGGGCCGGTTTTTGGCATCAAAGGTGGTGCAGCCGGCGGCGGTTGGTCGCAGGTCATTCCCATGGAAGACATCAACCTTCACTTTACCGGTGATTTTCATGCGATCGAGAAAGCCAATAACCTACTTTCCGCCCTTATTGACAATAATATCCAAAGTAAAACCCGAAATCTGGGAATTGATCCTCGGACCGTTATTTGGAAAAGGGCTATGGATATGAACGACCGAGCATTGCGAAACACGGTGGTAGGTTTGGGAGGGAAAAATGGAGGTATTCCGAGAGAAACCGGATTTAATATCACCGCGGCCTCTGAAGTGATGGCGATCCTTTGCATGAGCAAGGATTTAGAAGACTTGAAAGCCAGATTTGCGAAGATTTACATTGGAGACCGATTTGATGGAAGCCCGGTCTTTGCTTCCGAACTCAATGCTCAAGGTGCAATGGCCACCTTGATGAAGGAAGCCATCAAGCCCAATTTGGTTCAGACCTTGGGGCATTATCCCGCGATCATTCATGGAGGTCCCTTTGCCAATATTGCTCAAGGCACCAATTCCATTTTGGCAACCAAAATGGGGCTGAGCCTAGGCGATTATGTGGTGACGGAGGCGGGATTTGGATCAGACTTGGGAGCAGAAAAGTTTTTTAACATCAAATCCAGAGCGGCTGGGCTTTCGCCTAAAGCGGTGGTTCTTGTCGCCACAATCCGGGCTCTCAAGTATCATGGAGGCAAGCCATTGAAAGAGTTGACCTCCGAGGATGTTAGTGCTTTGGAAAATGGTTTCCCAAACCTACTTCGGCATGTAGAAAGTATCCGAAGCTTTGGTATCCCTGTAGTAATAGCTGTCAATGTCTTCAGCAGTGACAGTGAAGAAGAAAAACGGCGATTGTTGGCTTATTGCCAGGAGATTGGGGTTCCGGCTTCGTTGAGTGAAGGTTGGGCCAAAGGGGGAGAGGGCTGTGAAGACCTGGGCCATTTGGTAGTGAAGGCTGCAGAAAGCTGTGAATATCGTTTTTCACCAACCTATTCCCTAGAAGATTCAGTTCTGGAAAAGATCAAAAAAGTAGCTAGAACCATCTATGGGGCATCAGATGCGGTGCTCTCCCAGACTGCTCAAACCCAACTTAAGAAAATCGAGAAGCTTGGCATGTCCAACCTTCCCGTATGTATTGCAAAAACCCAAAAAAGCCTGAGCGATAATGAAAAGCTGATTGGACGTCCGAGGGATTTTGTGATCACCATCCGGGAATTTGAAATAGCGGCAGGTGCAGGATTTATAATTCCGATTGCCGGAGATATCCTTCGAATGCCTGGATTACCGGAGACTCCATCGGCAGAATCTGTCGACATCGACAGTCAGGGAGTGATTTCCGGGTTGTTCTGAAAAAGCAAAACCCCCGGGAGGGAAAATCCCGGGGGCCAAACCAATACTTAAAAAATAACCCTTTTAACCTATTAACCTACCGAAATCTCTTTTTTGGCCTTTGCCGGCTCTATGGCTTTTTTGGGAAGAAGTAAGTGAAGAATTCCATTTTCATATTTTGCGTCAATGCCGTCTTCCTTTACATTTTCAGGTAAGGCAAATGATCTTCGAATACTTGAGTAGGAAAATTCCTTCTTTCGGTAATTTTCTTTCTTCTCCTCTGATTCATTCTTCCGCTCTGCCGAAATACTCAACACTCCGTCGTGTACATCAACTTTAAAATCCTTTTTGTCAAAACCCGGTGCCGACATTTCCAGCTTGAACTCCTTCTCGTTTTCGATCACGTTGGTTGAGGGGATTTCCACTGATTTCTCAGGTAACCAAAACTTCTCATCCCAATCAAAGGGATTCTCTGTGCCAAAAAAGTCCTGCATCATTTTTGGCCAGAAGCTTCCATTTCTTTTTGCTACGTTGCTCATGGCTTTCAATTTTAAGGTTCTTATTCTTTTTTTTCCATTGTCTAATCTCCGCTGTTTTTCAGAAAAAATGAATGACAAAAGTCACACTATCAATTGATTGTGATCAATCTGAGAGATTTGTTTGCCTGAATGATGACGGAATTAATACGAAAGAGTAGGAGTGAAAAAAACGGATCGCCAGTTTATCCCGGATTAGGCTATAGCATTCGGCGCGAGGGGCTTGAAATTCAAAAAAAACGGTCACTTTGGAGATGGAGGATTAGGACTTCCATATAAGGATCGGAAAGTAAATAGTATCATCTGATTTAATCCTCCGATGGGGATAAGTCCGTAGAAGATTTTCTAATGGATTTTTCAGGTTTATATTAGCCTAGAATTCAATCCAAAGAATGGCAGATTTTAAGTCCCTCAATCCCGACCAATTGGGAAAACTTTTGCTGGAAATGGGGATAACCATGCTTCATGCAGGCGCACCTACCCGTCGAGTCAATTTGATTTTGTTTCGGGTAGCGAAGGCCTATGGTTTTGAGATTCATCTCAACCTCAGCACCAGGCATCTTTCTATCAGTATTCAGGATGCGCAGGGCAATACTTTTTCCGGAGGAAGAAGTAAAAGCTCTCTTCCAGGGGTGAATTTTAAAGTGGTCTCCGAAATCAGCAATTTAAGTTTGGAATTAGTAAAGAACCCACTTCCTTATCCTCAGATAAAGGATCGTATTCAGCTGATTAAGAAACAGCCCCATTATCCCAGAGCGATAATTTTGGCGGTAGTTGGTTTGGCAGGTGCAGCATTCTGTTACCTGTTTGGAGGAAATTTTTTGGAGATGGTGATTGTTTTCTTGGCCACGTTTGTCGGATTATTTCTGAAACAAGAACTGATTAAGCGAAGTGTCAACATCTATTTGACTACGTATTTCAGTTCTTTTTTCTCCTCCTTAGTGATCGGTGTTTTCTGGGTAATTGGCTTTTCCACACAGCTGGATCATGCTTTTGCTACCAGTGTTCTATTTCTGGTTCCGGGTGTGCCTTTGGTCATTTCCTTTGTGGATTTGTTGGATGGTTTTATTCTTAATGGGATCGACCGGGGATTTAATGCCTTGATGCATGCTTTTGGGATAGCAGCTGGTTTGGCCTCTGTTTTATATATCTTTCAAATTCCTTTTTGATGGAACTGCTGGAGGTGATATTTAAAGGGTTTGCATGCAGTGTCGCTGCTTTTGGCTTTGCTATTTTGTTTAATGCTCCAAGACAAAGTCTTTGGATGGTTCTACTGGTTGGCTTTCTCGGTGGGGTGGTCAAATTTGGCTTGATGCTTCCCGCGATTGGAGGGAGAATCGTACTTTCAACTTTTGTAGCCGGCTTGGCAATTGGCTTTATGGGAGTGTTTCTCGGGAATTGGAAAAAATTGATTCCTATGATGATCACGATACCTTCCGTGATTCCTTTGGTACCGGGTGCATTTGCCTATAAAGCCATGCTGGGACTGATGGCCTTGGCACAAACACCGGATGATAAGTACGGAGAGATTGTCAATCGGACGCTTTACAACGGGACCATGACCCTCTTCGTGTTGTTAGCAATTACCCTTGGAGTCACCATACCTCTTGTACTGTTCAAATTGGAATTTGTGGGGAAATTCAAAGTGGGGTCAGCCTGGAAAAAGGGCTAGCGGATTTTGGAACCCCCTTTGGCTGATTTTTTAGGCCTTTTATCCAGGTCCGCTGCCAACCCAAAGAGAAAGTGGTGAAATCCTGTCCTACTCGGACTACCGCACCTGTACTCGCGGCAAATTTCAAGGAGCTAAACCTTCCAGTGGGAATTACTGCAGTTAGGCCAATTCGTGTGTTTTCCTGACGGTCATCTCGGAATTCATTGTCTATAGATGATTTTCCTCCCACATAATGAGTGGCATCAAAAGCAACCCAGAGGGTAGGTTTGATATTGTAACTGAGGTGAGCCTGAAATGCCCCCATGGGCTCTTGTCCCCGTACTGAAGTCCCCGGATAGAAGGTATTGTTGTCGGTAAAAAGCCAAACTCCGGAATAGACATCGACCAGCCATCGCTTTCCCAAAGGCTGAGAAAGGGCCAGTTCTGGACGAAGAGCCCATCGGTTGGTACCCAGATTGATCAGTTTTTCGGGAAAAAATTCACCGGTAGGTATGGATAAATTGAGGCCAAATCCGAGGATTGTCTTTCTGGGAGCCTGGATAATTTCCTGAAGGGTGGAGGCTTTTCCTCCTATCAAAAGCATGGTGAATCTGAATCGTGCGTCAGCTAAACCGGATCTGTAAGTGGTGGAATCTTTCTCTCCGATACTTCCGGAAACATGAGCCCAGGAATAAGGGAGGACCATTAAAACCTGAGTGGTTTTGCCTAATAAGCCAAAAGAGTGAGAAACTCCAAAGGAGGTGGCCTGAACATCAGCTTTTACATTTTCTAATGGGAGAGTGGGATCCGTGACCACTCCGCCGAATGAATAAGCAAAACCGGTAAAAGCCGTGGTCGTTTTGACAGGAACCCTCATGTAAGCTCTAGGATCAAGATCCTGAGCCATATTCCTGGAGGAAGTCAGAAAAACTAAGCAAAACAGAAGGAGAGGCTCCAAAATTTTAACAGGAGGCATGATCAGGTTGGCTATCCAATAAAGATACTCATACCAAGACCAATCTTTGGAACACTAGTTTGAATTTATCCGGGAAAGAATCACAACAAATCCCCATCAGTGGATAACCACTCATTGCTTTGTCCCATCTCCAACCTTCAAAATCACATTTCCGACTTTCTTTCCCGAAGCCACATACGCAAAAGCCTCTTTCATCTGATCTAATCGGAACTGCTTTTCATCGATCAGTGGATGGAATTTCCCTTCCAACAACAGGGATTGAATCGCATCCATACTTTCCCGGATGGACCCGGGCACAGGGAAAACCACTTTTTTTCCTCCCAAAATCGGCGTGTAAAGGGCTAATGTAATATTTTCCCAATTGGGCCCGAGTTCGGATGAAAGATAAACTCCTTTTGGCTTCAGGATGGACTTGCAACACTTAAACCGGCTTTTTCCCACTGCGTCAAAAACAAAATCGTATTGAATAGACTCCTTGGTGAAATCCTCTTTTTCCAGTGCTATGACTCGATCTGCCCCCAAGGATTTGACTAGGTCGACATGGGCCTCATGACAAACGGCGGTCACAAGGATTCCTCTGGCCTTGAGCAATTGAATTGCTGCGGATCCTATTCCTCCCGTGCCGCCATTGACCAAGACATGGTCTCCCTCACTTGGGTTGACTTTATTGAGAAAATTAAATGCATAATGGGCAGCTTCCCCGCAGGCTACGATTTCAGCAAAACCAACTCCCTCGGGAATGGGTAACATGGGGTATTTGGTCGGAATGCAGGCATACTCCGCATGGGTTCCCTGTCCGTGGTCCCAAAATCCCCATACCCGGTCACCAATCTGGAAGTCCTGTACTCCCACACCTAATTTGTCCACCACTCCTGCAAAATCCGTCCCCGTTACTGCAAAGCGTGGTTTTGGAAATCCGGCAAATAACCGCATGGCGTAGGGTTTACCTGTCAAGACTCCCAAGTCAGTCCGGTTGACTGTCGTGGCCATCACCCGAATTCTAATTTCATCAGGCTTTGGTTCGGGAATTGGAAGATCCACAAGTTGTATGGAATCTGCAGAACAGTAAGATTGGCGAACAGAGGCTTTCATGGATGCTAAAATGAAACTGGATTTTAAAATGTGAAAAGTAATCGTCTCCCTTTTCAACGGAATCAGGGATTGAAAGAGGTATGTATTTCAATATGGTGATCAATCCTGTGATGATTTAAGTTTTGGGGGGAGAATAAAATCATCAAACAGCGGGATTTTCTGGTTGATTTCCTTAAATATTCTCTCAGAATCAGATTGGATAGTGCCGGTTATTCTCTGTAGGCTTTCCTTCTCTTCTTCTTTTACCGGAAGTTCAAAAATATCAGACAGAAGAGTCCGTTGTACCGTTACCAAATCATGCCAGGTTCCAAGAAGATTGACCAATTCCTCCTGTTCCGGATGCCTGTTGACCATCTTTTCATCTTGAAGGCTTTCCAAGTTATATTTCAGGTTTTTGAGCTTTTTGCGGAGCAAATGAGCGCTTTGTTCCTCCAGAATTCCGGTTGCCAAGAGCGATTTGATTTCACCGATTAAGTTGGCCAGAAAGGGTCCAGAGTCGATTTGGGAAACTTTCCGAACGTTGCGCCTTAAGACCTTTAGTCGCTTTTCGATTTTTGAATTGAGGGCTAGGGTTCTGACATTAAAAAACCGAACACGCTCTTTCTGGATTTTTTTGTTGAGGAGGAGAACGTATTCCGGTATCTGTTCTAGGACTCCATAGCTTCTTAGAATTTCCTTTTCAATTTGGATTTCTCTCACCTTTCCAGCTTGTGCAAAAAGTTTGCGGAACGGTTTGTAGAATTTTTTTCTGTCAAAATCAGGAAGCAAGAATTCCATCCGGAGAAGAATGGCTTTCAGTTTTTTGAGTTCCACCCGAAGCAGGTGAAACCGGTCTTTGGTAAACTTCCGTTTGGGTGTCCGGATCAGGAATTTCAGTGCTGATCTCCGTTTTTTCAGATAGGCCAAGTTTTCCCTCATGGATCATTTTATTACGGTTTCCAAGAAACTCCCGATGACTTTCAGCATGGCTTCCCGGTTATCATTGAGGGTGCTATGAGCGGCATCCGGGATAATTTCCACCCTGGATCCTGGGATCAGGCCGGAATAAAACCGGATGGTCTCAGGCCTAGCTTCATCAAATTCCCCACAGACCAAAAGCGTAGGAACATCGATACCGGACAAGTCTTCCAGTCGGTCAAAGTCCCTCAGGGTTCCGGTGGAATTAAACTCACTGGGCCCCCACATGTAGCGGTAAATTTCTGAGCCCGAGGAAAGCTTCAGATGGCTTCTGTCAACCTTGGGCTGCTTTTTACGGGTCACATACTTGTCGTAATACATCTCCGTTGCGGCCAGGTATTCGGGATGATCGTATTCTCCGGTCGTCTCAAAGTGCCGAATAACCTGCTGAATGGAGTCAGGCAAGGTGGCGATCAAGGTGTCTGCATCGGCGATCCAACGATCGGTGCTGAATAATGGACTGCTAAAAATAATAGCCTTGACCTCTTCAGGATACCTGAGGAAATAATCGATTCCCAACATGCTACCCCATGAGTGCCCATAAAGCACAAAATCCTCCAAGCCCAGGTGACGTCTCAACCGTTCAGTCTGATCCACGAAGTTTTCAATAGTCATCAGTGTCGTGTCCGAGAGTGCCTCAGATCTTCCGCATCCCAGCTGATCCCAAAAAATAATCGGGCCATTGTAATCGAGCTCTCTCAGGGGATCAAACCCAAAACTTGCACTTCCCGGTCCTCCGTGAAGGAGAAGAACGGGGGGATTGGGTCCTTCTCCTACTACTTCATACCAGATTTTTCCGCCTGTGACTTCCACAAATCCCTCATGAGGATGGAGAGAGGATTCTTTCTGGCAGGAAAAACAAAATATTACCCAAAGGATAAACAACGGACTTTTCTTCATGAAGCTTAAGTTCCAAAGAATAAAATGAAAATGGTAGAGATTTTCGAAGAAAGAATTGGGGTGTAATTTTTTGGAATTGAGGCAGATGGGCTGTACCTTTTACTAGTTTTTAACCCGATTTTTATGAAAAAAGTAAGAATTTTATCCATCGATGGGGGTGGAATCCGCGGTATTTTGCCCGGCACCATGCTCACCTACCTTGAGCAACAAATCCGTAAAGAATCAAACAATCCGGAAGCCAAAATTGGCGAGTATGTGGATTTTGTTGCAGGCACAAGCACCGGAGGTATTTTGGGCTTGATCATGCTATGTCCCGATGAAAACGGAGGGCATCGCTTTTCTGCCAAAGAAGCTCTTGACCTGTATTTGGACCAAGGCGATGAGATTTTCGACGTATCCCTCAGTGAAAAATTGAAAAGAATGGGAGGACTCAGGGACGAACGATATTCACAAAAGGAACTGGAAAGGGCTCTGAATACCTATTTTGGAGAAATTCGCCTGAGTCAGTCAAAGAAACCCTGTCTGATTACCAGTTACGATATTCGAAATCGGATGGCTCACTTTTTCACCAGTGCTGATGCGGATAGCCCGATTTACGATTATTATTTCAAAGACGTGGCACGCGCGACTTCTGCGGCCCCTACGTATTTCGAGCCCGCTCATATTTTCTCCATGTTTGGGACCCCTCACGCGCTGATTGACGGAGGTGTTTTTGCCAATAATCCTGCGCTTTGCGCCTATTCAGAATGCAGGAAATTGAATTTCAAAAAAATCCTGAATGATGAACAGAAGCCTGATACTCCAAGTGCGAAGGACATGTTGATTATCTCTATGGGGACAGGTTCAGTGAAGACTCCCTACTATTTTAAGGAGTTTAAAGATGCTGGTCTTATCAAATGGGTGCAGCCTCTGATTGATATCATGATGAGTGGAAACTCTGAAACCGTGGATTATCAACTTAGAAAAATATTTGGGACTCTTTCAGCCAAAAATGCAGAGGATTATTACCGCCTCGAGCCTGTACTTCAGAATGCCAGTTCGGACATGGACAAGGCAGACTTGAAGAATCTTAAGGCCTTGCATGAAGACGGATTGCTTTCGGTACGTAAATACCAATCTGAACTCGATCAAATAGCAAAAAAACTGGTTGCTTATTCCTGAATGGCAAAGAAATCTATGAGGCTGTTTCATAAAGGGGCATTAATGTCAGTCTGAGATGGAAAAATTGAGATTTACAAAAGAGAGATAACAGGCTTTTTTGATACTCACACCCCATTTTACATTTTGAATTGTTTTTTTATTGATCACTAAACACAGATCGGATAGGCGGGCGGGCTGACACAGCAGCGGGCTAGCGTCCGGCCTTGTGCGGCTGGAGCTTCCTGCCGCACTTACTGGCTCAAAAACTCTCGTTTTTGCCCTATCTTGACCTTTTGGATCTTTTGGATCAAGCCAAAAGAACGAAAGAAAAAATGCTTCAAAAGCTTGTTGTTGAGAATCAAATGATGAATAGTATTAGCCTTATCTAATTCCAGAATTAAATTTCGAATACTCAATAATTGCAGAATAAAAAGAAATCCGTCATTGGTAGCGGTGTCGAAGGCCGATTCTAATGATCCAGACCACATTTCGATCTGCCCAATTCTCGTTGGTCAAGTGCTCAATGTGACAAACAGTACTTATGAGATAGCCTCTTTTTGACATAAAAGAGGTTTATCTCATGGAGATTTTTTCAAATACGAGTTTGGTTCCATCCATTTTTACTAACTCCACTCGACTTGGATTTTGCAGGACAGACCACTTGAAATAGCTACATGAACCCTTAAAGTCAATGGCTGAAAACCCATTGATGGCTTGGATTTCTTCTCCTACTTCCAGAAGAGCATCTTTGGGTGTGAGGCCTTGAGGCTTGGAGGATAGAATTAGTTTGCCGTCTTGATACATCACCCCGATGTGCGTAGTTTCTTTGAATTCCGGTTTGGGCTTTAACTCAAGGTAATAGGCCATTTCTGAGTGATTAAGGATGGTTTTGGTGGTTAGGGCTTCAAAAAAACCTAATCCGATTTTTGGATAGGAGCTTTGTTCAAAATCGACAGGAATTCGGAGAAACATTTCACCGCTGATCATCATGCTGTCTACCCATATGGATCGTGTGGGATAGGTGCTTTGACTCAATGCCCCCATCGAGGTGGTGATGTTGGGATTACTCAGTCCGAGACTGTCCTTGAGGTTCAAAAAAGGCTGAATTTCCGGCAAATGATCCGGGAAATCCATGACATGCACATACCCAAAATCTACCAAGGCATCCGGAAATGTCCGTCCTGCAAAGCTCAGGCTTACAAATGGCCGGTTTCCTTTGTATTGGATGGGAAGCTTTTTCCAAGAAGGATCTGAGGAAAATGGTTCTTTAGAGACCCGGATCTGGTGTTTTTCAAAATCAATTTCCCAATTGAGTTGCTTGATCACATCCTGTCCCAGGAGGTAAAAGTCCATGCAATAGAGGAAGTCCATGTCATTGATCAGACTTCGGACTTGGGGGATTTTTATTCCGCCTATTTCAAGTTCCTTGGTTAGTCCTGTCTTTACTTTTTGAAGTTGATTGTTAGAGTCGCGAAGATTGATTTTTTTGCCTTTGATTTTTAGTTTTCCACTTAGCTCACTGAGCGAGTTGGCCATTCCCATTCCTGCCCCGGTATCAAAGGCAAATTGGGTGGGAATACCATCCATTTTGCCCTCAAAAACCAATAGGCCGGACTCCAGATGAAATGGGAAAGTGCTCACGGTTTCTTGCCCGAAAACCGTGAAGAGTTGAAATATGATCGGTACGAAAAACAAAATCCGTTTGGCTGCCAAGCTCATGATGGGATACTTTTTGATGCCAAACGAAAAGAAAGGAGTTGCAGTTTTATGTTCTTTTCAAGTGCAGAATTATAGGTTTGGGAGAGGTTATTTAGATTTAGGTTTTTGAGACTATCGATATACCTCCAGACCGGCTTGGGCAATGATCCCATCTTGAGCGGAAGTGACACCTGAAATCCCAATTGAGCCTACGATCACCCCGTCTTTGAAAATAGGCAAGCCTCCCTCTACTCCCACCGCGTTAGGCAGTGTGGCGATTCGGCTTCCTCCTTCTCCTTTCATGGCATCTTCAAAAATTTTGGTGGATCTTTTGAAATAAACGGCAGATTTCGCTTTTGCCTGAGCTACCTCTACGGATCCGATTTGCACTCCGTCCATCCTTCGAAGAGATACTAAATGACCTCCATCATCCAAAATGGCAATTACTACATTCCATCCTTCTGCCTTGGCCTTCGCCTCTGCTGCGTCCGAAATCCGCTGTGCATCAGCAAGAGTCAGATAAGGTTTGGTCTGAGAGAAAGACAGAATTGGTAAAATAAATAGCAAAATAAACAGTAGCTTTTTCATGGATATTAGGTTTGGTTATAGATCAAATTAAAACTTTTTGCAGGTTTTTCTTCTGATTCTTAAGTTATACCGGTTTTTTGAATACCTAACCGATTAACTTACTCTTTTAAACCTTTTTCCTATGACTTCAAGACGTGATACACTAAAAACCCTGGGATTGGCCGGTTCTTTGGGCTTGCTTTCTCCTTCTAGCCTTTTGGCATGTGCCGAACCTTTAAGAAAAGAAAAACTCGGAATAGCCTTGGTCGGTTTGGGCTATTACAGCACTGATTTGCTGGCGCCGGCTCTTCAGCAGACCGAGCATTGCTATTTGGCTGGTATTGTTACCGGAACCCCTTCCAAGGCAGAAGCCTGGAAGACCAAATACAATATCCCGGAAAAAAACATCTACAACTACCAAAACTTCGACTCCATCAAGGACAATCCGGATATCGACGTGGTCTATGTGGTTTTGCCTCCTTCGATGCATCGCGAGTATGTGGAAAGGGCTGCTGCCGCCAAGAAACAGGTGTGGTGCGAAAAACCCATGGCGGTGACCGTAGCGGATTGTCAGGCAATGATTGATGCCTGCAAGAAACATGGGGTGAGTCTCTCTATTGGCTACCGATGTCAACATGAACCTAACACCAAAGCGTATGTGGACCTCATCAAAAACAAAAAACTCGGCAAGATAAAATCGGTGGATTGTGCTGCCGGATATCGGGAAAACCGAACTGATCACTGGAAGCAGAAAGTGGAGATGGGGGGAGGCGTGATCTATGACATGGGGGTATATTCTATTCAGGGAGCTCGACTCGGAACTCAGATGGAACCACTTGCGGTAAAATCTGCAAAGGTCTGGACCGAAAGGCCTGAGATTTATAAAAATGGTTTGGGAGAAATCGTAGAAGCCGAATTAGAATTCCCCAATGGTGTGACCGGAAAGATCAAAACCAGCTTTTTTGAAAATGTAAATTACCTCACGGTCCAATGTGAAAATGGTGCAGTGGAAATTGCTCCATTTTCTGGTTATTCTGGTAACAAGGGAAAAAGCCCCTTAGGAGAAATCAATTTTCCCTACCAAATACCTTGGCAACAAGCCAATCAAATGGATCAGGATGCCTTGGCGATCTTGGGCAAAAAGCCCATGCCCGTACCGGGCGAAGAAGGCCTGAGAGATATTCGCATCGTGGAGGCTATTTTGGAAAGTGCCAAAACCGGAAAACGCGTGCTGATCTGATGCAGCATTTCCTTTATTGATAGAAAAACGGGAGCCAAGAAATTGGTTCCCGTTTTTTTTCAGGTATTTACGTGACATTGGTCATGGTTTTAATGTAGATAAGATGCTAGTATTGAGCAGGATAAATCCAATCTAGCCATGACAGACGCCCGAATTTCCAAAGCCAGTATGCTTCATGCCAGCCTGATCAAGCAGCAATTGATCATTTCTGATTTTGAAAAAGAAATCGAAAATCTAAAAGGGGAGATTATCGCTCGTGAGGAAATAGCCAGTCAGGAACATCGGGGAGGTGCCGAGCGAAACGAAATGCTGGTTCGAATGGAGCATGAATTGGTTTTTCTCAAAAATGAACTCATGACCTTGGAAGGAATCGATGAGGAAAAGGTGTCTGAAAAAGTAGAATTGGGAGCCGTGGTGGTGACAGATCAGCGCATCTTTTTCGTCTCTACCTCAGTGGATTTGTTGGAAGTCAATGGTCAGTCACTTTTTGGAATTTCCACCAAAGCTCCCATTTATCATGTCATGAAAGGAAAGACTAAGGGAGACACTTTTGATTATGGAGGGGTGAGGTATCAGATACGGGATGTTTACTAAAAAGCAAGAGGACATTCCCAGGATGGAATGCACTCTTGTTTTTTGAAAGGAGATCACCCATGGAATAGGGCTTAATTCCCTTGGCTTGCAGGTTGAAGGACCGATTTTTCAAAAGCTGATTTTTGAATTTTTGATTTCTCAAAATGGACAGGGAAGAAACCATCGTTAGCCCAAATCGGAAAAAGATTGCTATAGAATGGGCTTTCAGGATTTCCACTTTGCCCTGGGGTATTGATGCCTTGGGTTTTCTCCCAATCCTGAGTATCTACCAAAATCCGAAAGGATGCCCCGGATGAATTGTTGTCCCCATAGGCATTGGCAGCAGGGGTAAAGCTGTACCCTCCTCGGGGGAGAGGTCCGTGGTTTAGTTTTTTCTCCCAATCGTCGTTTACGGCTGCGGATAATGGATGCCGAATCAAGGCGTGTTTGTAGGCTGCCTGACCGTATTGCCAATTGTTCACATCCTCGCCCAGTTTAACTCGGAGAGTAGCCATGGCATTTTCAAAGCTTTTTTGAAGCACCTCATCTCGGGCTTTTTCAGGATTAGAGGCAAAGATTTTTTCTGGATTCTCCATCCAATCCAAAATGAGGGTCAGGGAAGCATTCCCAAAATAGGGGGCAACTTCCTTTGGCACTACCAGGTCGCTGATTCGGGATCGAAGGTCTCTTTCCCACATGACATAGATGCCGGCTTGAATGGAGTTTTTCTCCAATCGAAAATCCCAAGTAAGCAAGGTCCTTCGCAAGGAATCTGCCTGAGGATCGGAGAAACTTAGCGTGCGAAGGAAGGGGACAAGTGTCCTCGCAGGGAGGGCCAGATAGTCATTTTGCAGTCTGCCCATTTCTTCCAGCGTGAATTTTCGGTCTTGGCTCAACACTTCCGCAATTCGTTTTCCGCGAAAGTCATCTGCCCATTCAAAGCCCAAAGCCTCGGGGAAGGGGTATTCACGGGGCGTTACATTTTCGTTGGCGGTGGCAATAAAACCCTTAGTAGGGTTTACGGAAGAGGGTCGTTTACTGATGGGTAGATAGCCTTCCCATTCTTTGCTGCCATCACCCGGTGTGGCGACCAAGCCAGAAAATTCCTTTCGGATAGGTGGGATACCGGTGGCTTGCCAACCGATATTTCCTTGCCGGTCTGCCCAGATCATATTTTCAGCGGGTACATGATTGAGGGTACAGGCGGCCTGAAATTCTTCCCAAGTTTTTGCCTGATTCATGCTGAGACTGGCCAGGTAAGGTGCGCCGCCATACTCCAGCCAGGCACATTCCAAAGCTACCGCTTTCTTAAGTTCATGGTCTATGAAAGTCACCGGTCCATGAACCGAAAACCTGTGGATAACAGGAATTTTTCCCTTCCCTTTTACTTGGATGCTGTCTCTGATGAGTTGAAAACTGTGCCACTGCCCCTTATGCCAATATTTTTCTGAATCTTCCGGATGAAGATCATAAACCCGGATATCTTCAAAGTCAGTGGAAAAAATTGTCAGTCCCCATGCCCCATGATCATTGTGTCCTATGGAAATTCCTGGGATGACAGGTTCGCCACCTCCAATGACGTTCCAGCCCGGAGCGTTGAGATGTACCCAGTAGCGTAGGGATGGCACTGCCTGAAGACGATGAGGGTCATTGGCCATGAAGGGAAAGCCGCTTTCTGTTTTGCTCCCTGAGACCACCCAGTTGTTGCTTCCCATGGCAAAGGCATCGGCCTCCAAGTTGAAATCTGTTTCAGCTTTCCACTCGGCAAGTGTCTTTTCAAACTCAGCCTGGTTTTTTCTAAACTCGGGTTGAATATCCTCTGGTTTGAAAACCACCGCTGCGCGAAAAGCTTGGTAAGGCTGAAGGATGTTTTTGAAAAGCAGTTCTTTTGGAATGCTTGGGTCTAAATTCAAATCAGGTTCATTGGGATGAAAATGGAAAAGTTTTTTGGTCTCTTCCTCCCCGATCAGGCTTACAATTCGGCTGATGTTGAGCTCTTCCGGAGAATTGCCTAGAAGCCCTTGATGTCGTGAAATCACCACCTCCCAAGTCCAAAATTCAGGAAGAATCTGAAGCATTTTAAATTCTATCGGGAGGCTTTCCGGAGTGTTTCTGGCTTCCAAAATGTATTGATTGACTCCGGCCACGAAGGCATCCACGATCTGCTCTCCTCGGGGATGGTAATGGTTGAGCTCCTTATTTTTATCTCCTCTGAACCTAAAAAGTCGAGCACCGCGATCACGGTCCAGTTCGCGTTCGCCCAGGATTTCAGCCAAAGTTCCTGTCGCCTGTCTTCTCCAGAGTTCAAATTGAAAAAGCCGATCCTTGGCCGCAAGATAGCCTTGGGAAAAGAACAGATCGTGTTCGTTTTGGGCAAAAATATGGTTGATTCCACTCGAGTCCCGATAGACTTCCACAGGCTGATGGAGTCCGTGGATGGAGAGGTTTTGGGAAAAAACCGTAAGCGAGGCAAGGATCAGAAAGCCTGTCCATCCTGCCAAAAGGATCTGTTTCATGGCTGTGGGTGATTTGGAATAAGTTTCAAAGAAAATTCCAAGTCACCAAATCCTTTTCGACCAGCGGATTTTCAGTCAAAAGAAAAGGGCCGAATTCCCATGAATCGGCCCTGAGGTTTTAAGTAGAGGTCTAATTAGTTTTGACTGATGGGGTAGCCGTTTTGTTGCCAGGCTTGTATTCCGCCCTGAAGGTGATAGACTTTGGTGTATCCTTGCTGCACAAGCATACGGGCGGCTTCTTCACTTCTTGCACCTACGGCACAGTAGAGGTAGATTTCTTGGTCTTTGGAAATCTTGCTTACCTGATCCAAAAAATCCGGCTGGTAAAAATCAATCACGACAGCATTTTCAATTTTGCCTTGGGCCACTTCTCCCGGAGTACGGACATCGATCACAGTGCCCGATGGACTTTTCTCCGAAAATTCTTTTGCAGTCAGGTTGATGACGGTGGTTTGACTGGCTGCAGATTCTGTGGTTTGCGTGCTAGTTTTGTCCGTGCCACAAGAACTTACCGCTAGTGCAAATGCGAAAACAGGTAGAATGAATTTGTTCATAGTGCTTGATTTTAGGCAAAGCTAAAGGAATCACTTGGCTGCCTTTGGTGAGTTAGGGCACAGAAGGGTCGATTTTTTTGATCAACACCAGTCCACTCAGTCGGTCATAGCGTGCTTTCTGATCTTTCACTTTATTGAATCCGATCTTTCTGTAGACCACTTTGATCTCCAAACTGTCCTCCTTCACCAGCTGAGTCAAGGATTCCTGAGGGAGTGAAGGATGGAGTCCTCCTCCGTGTTTTTGGGAGAGAGATTGGATCAATGCCGCTGATTGAAGGTTGATTTCGTGCCCTTGCCAGGTCAATGTCAGGTTCTCGTCAATAGCGATTGGCTTAGTAAAGGAATAATTCGGCCCGGTACGTAGCTCTTCTACCTCGCCTCGCTCATAGCTAGGATAGATCACAAATCGAATCAGGTAATCGTAGCCCCTGATCTCAAGGGATTCTGAGGGGATGGAAGAGAATTCGGTGTACTCGTTGGATGCGGATTCTCCATCATCGTAGGTGTTGTAGGGCAAAAGGTACTTGATGCCCAGTGTTTCAGCCATCAGCTGTGCAGGGCTTGGCTCGATGATTTGGTTTGATTCAAAGAAGTCGGCCGTTTCTGGCGCGATCCAAGGGAAAAGAGCTTCCATGCCATGATAGCTTTCCAAGTAGTGTATGATCGAATTGACCTCATTCAGTTGATCTTTTGGCAGGGTGTTCAGCTCCCGTTTGGATGAGGCGATGAGAGTGGAGTCGGAGGATTTTTCCCAGGAAACCTCATTTTTGATTCTGCCATTTTCGATGATTCCTGATTCGGTCAGGATGTTTTCCAAGCGTTGAACTTGGTTTCTTTCGCTCCAGGAAAACATGCCCCAAGGCCCGAAAGAAGCTAATATCATGGCCACGGCAAGAGAGATCGGGACAGTTTTGATGCTTTTAAACCCAAGGATAAAGTAGAGAGAAATCAACCCCAACCAAATCCCCATCAATACGATGATGTAGCGGTTGACGGTGAGTCCATAGTCCTCAATCCGAATCCAGATGGCAATAAACAAGAGTGCAGTGAGTGGAATCAGCAGGTAGTAAAAGGCTTTGTAAAAGCCTTTGATCCATCCCCCCTCCTTTTCTTTTTGATAGGGAAAAAGAAGCAGATTCGTGAAAATCCCCAAGACAGAAATGGCGACAATCAAATAAGTGACGATGCCACGAGGCCAATCCCAAGTGAATATGATTTTGGCGCCGTAGGCAAATAAAATAGCCAAGTAGAGCAGTAAAAGTGGAATCAGGATAAACTGGGTAAAGATTTTCAACCCCTTGGGATAAGTGCCAGTGGATGATTCTTTGTCAAAATCCTTTGGAATACCTGCCAAAAAATACCAAGTGTTGAAAATTCCATAAGTCAAGACGAATATTTCAGAGTAGGTTTTGGGACTCGTTTTGACATCAAAAAGAAGATCCAAAGCTCCAAATGCCAGCGTGATACCTGTGCCGATGACCTGTGAAAAGAACACGGCCATTACGATTCGGATAAACAAGGTCTTGTTGTAATTCCAGAAGCCTTCCAGTTTTCCCTTTTCCAAAAAAGGCACAAAAGACACCGTCAGGTGAAGGGCGAGATTGTAAACAAGGTATCGGATGTAGGGGGCGCGCGTATTTCCGGGAAAATTATCCGCCGGAAAACTCAGGTAAATCAGTACCAGCGCCAATATACCCAATCCCCAGAAGAGGATCTTTTTGCCGAAACCGAGTTTGATTTTCTCGGTGAAAATTTCAAGGGTAAAAAAAAGAGGAATCCCCAATGCCAGCGTAAGTAGCAAGTGAAGCAAAGGCAGGTTGTCCTCAAATGTGTCTATTTCGATCAGGTAAACCGATAATAGCGTGGCTAAGATAGAACTGAGCAGACTGAACGGAAATCGAAGAGCAGCTTTTAGGCTTTCTTCTTTTAGGCGATCAAGGGAGGGAAATTGCATTGCCGAGTGGGTTTGCAGAAAATTACTGCAATTTTCATAGGATTACGAAGTCTCCTGATTTCCGTTTTTTGAAAAATTAGTTTCTCACCTGCCCATTTCCCCTCACGATCCACTTGTAGCTTGTGAGTTCTCGGAGGGCCATTGGGCCTCGAGCGTGGAGTTTTTGGGTGCTGATGCCAATCTCCGCCCCGAGTCCAAACTGATTGCCGTCGGTAAATCCTGTGGAGGCATTGGCGTAGACCGCGGCGGCATCGACCTCATTGAGAAAGCGTTCGATCGCTTCGGGATTTTCAGATAGAATCGCTTCCGAGTGCTTGGAGGAATACATGACGATATGATCCAAGGCTTCGTCCAGGTTTTGGACGGTCTTGATTGAAAGCTTGAGGCTGAGAAATTCGGTGCCGAAATGCTCCGATTGGGCCACGTGGATTTGATGACTTGAAGGAAGTTTAGCAAAAGCTTTTTCATCCGCAAAAATCTCTACTCCGCTTTTCAGCATTGGTTGGATAAGTTCCGTTAAGTCATCCAATCGGCTTTGATGTATGATCAGACAATCCAAAGTATTGCACACACTGGGCCTACGGGTCTTGGCATTGTGAAGGATGGCTTTTGCCTTTTCCAAGTCAGCTGTCTCGTCCAAATAGGTGTGCACAATTCCTGCCCCGGTTTCGATTACAGGCACTTTGGCATTTTGTCTCACAAAATTGATCAAGCCCTGAGACCCTCTTGGGATAATCACGTCCACAAATCCGACCGCTTCCAAGAGTGCTTTGGTCGCCGCCCGGTCAGGAGGCAAAAGTTGAAATGCTCCGCTTGGAACCCCATGCTTTTCCAGGATCTGATGGATCAGACTTAAGATAGCCCGATTGGAAAAGTCAGCATCCGAACCACCCTTCAGCACCAGTCCATTTCCCGATTTGAGTGCGAGTGCAAAGACATCAAAAGTCACGTTGGGCCTCGCCTCGTAGATGATTCCGATCACGCCCAGTGGCACGGTCACTTTACTAAGCTCAAGCCCGTTTTCTAGCGTTCGTTTTTCAAGCAAAATTCCCAAAGGAGTTGGTAGATGTTTGACTTGGAGCATCTCATTGGCAATGGACTTGATCCGGCTTTCATTAAGCAAAAGCCGGTCGTACATGGGGTTTTGTGGATCCATTCGTTCCAAATCCTGACGGTTGGCTGCAAGCAGGAAATCTACTTTTTCCACCGCCAACTCGGCCAAGTCGCTCAGGACGGCTTGCACCGTTTCTTCAATTACTCGATTGAGTCTGCGGCTGCTTTGCTGAACTTCCCTGAAGATGGATTCTAACTCAGTCATGGTCGAAAAGGTAGAGGTAATCGTAATGGATCAGGGCTTTTTGGTTTTTTTGGCCAAGCCGTTCGAGGGCCAATTTGGAAGCGTATTCGGCACGGCCTAAGCCGATTTTTTCATCTTTTTCATCCCGGATGAGGAGGATGTCGCCTTTGGAAAATTCTCCTTCGATTTTTGTGATTCCGATTGGTAAAAGGCTTCGGATGACAGAGGAAGTCAGGGAGGCTTTTGCGCCTTCATTGATGGTGATCTCGGCTTTGTAGTATTGAGCCCCGTGTGCCAGCCATTTTTTGGTGGCGTGTTTTACTTTTTGGGGTTCAAACCAGGTGCAACGAAGTGATTTAGCTGCAAAGGCGCTAAGTACCCCGTCTTTTTTTCCGTTGGCGATGATGACTTGGATACCCAAATCGGCTGATTTTTTAGCCATCGCATACTTGGTCAGCATTCCGCCCCGCCCAAAGGAAGACTTAGTGGCAGAAATATAACTGCTGACCTCATGCATGGAAGAGGCGACTTTTTCGATCAGTTGAGATCCCGGTTCTGAAGGATTCCCGGTGAATATCCCATCCACATTGGTCAGGAGAATCATCGTATCCGCATTGATCATGGCTGCGGTGAGGCTGGCCAGCTCATCATTGTCGGTGAACATAAGTTCGGTGATTGTCACCGTATCGTTTTCATTAATGATGGGTAAGATTCCCTGCTGGAGCAGTGCTTCGACGCAATTTTTCATGTTGAGAAAGTGCTTCCGGTCGCGGAAGTCCTCCTTGGTCACCAAAATCTGCGCAATAGGTTGATTCAGTTTGCCAAACAATTCCTGGTATTGGTTGATCAGCTTGATCTGTCCGGTCGAGGCCCAAATTTGCTTTTTGAAGACGGGGTTGAGCTTTTCAGGTAAGGCGATAGATTGTCTGCCAAAGGCTACCGCCCCCGAACTTACCAGTACGATTTTTTTGCCCTGAGCGATCAATCCTTGGATCTGAGTGACCAAATGCCCCATTCGCTCCAAGTCAGGAAGACCGTTGGACTGCGTCAGGACATTGGATCCGATTTTGATCACCGCTACTTTGGAATCAAACATTTGTTAGAAAATTTGCATGAAAATAAGTGATTGGATGAGGAATTGCTAAAAAAGTTGGTTTTTGAGATGAAAAATGGAAATATGATTGAAATACAATAGAAATAAAGCGCTTCGCGCTGAAATAGGGGATTGGAGTTCCTCGATATGTCGTAAATCGTAAATCGTAATTCACAAAAAAGCCATACTCATCGTACCCACGAGCATCATCACCTTGGCCCAAGCACTGAGTCGGGTGAAGTGTTCCCGACGGTCTGCTTGATAAACTTTCCACATAAACCAGACGAACACGAAACCCAAAGCACCAAAGTAGTAGAACAAATGGGGGTTGTCGATCTGGAAAGTCACCGTCAAAATCGCTCCGACAAAGCAAATAGCCACCACAAAAATCACTTGTTTGGTTTTGCGGAATCCGATCACAATGGGCAGGGTGCGACACCCGTGGAGTCGATCTCCATGTCGGTCTTCGATGTCTTTGATGATCTCCCGGATTAGATTGAGGAAAAAGGCAAAAATGGCATAGGTCAAGACCAGCAATTCATTTTTCTGATAATAAAAAGCCACCAAATACACGGAGAATCCCGTCAAAAAGGCTACCGTGAGATTACCGATAAAGGGTTCCCGCTTGAGCTGATTGCTGTAGATCCATAGGAGAAAAGCAGCCAAAAAATTGATCAGCGCAATGCGGGGAGAGATCAAGTAGCCCAAGCCGATTGCTGTAAAATTGAAGAGAGTATGAAGAAAAATAACTACTCGCCGTTTGATTCCCTTTCCCACCACGACTTCATGGGGGCGGTTGATATAGTCGATTTTCACATCGTAATAGTCATTGATCATGTAGCCGGCAGCGGTAATGATGACCGTGGTCAGGGCGAGTAGATATAGGCGAAAGTCCTGGAGTACGGGCAATCCCTCAGCCGTCGTCTCAATCAGAAAATGCGCTGTCATCAACTGTGCAAATGCAACCATCAACAGATTGATGGGTCTGCTGATTCTAAAAAGTCCCCTGACCGATAGCGTTCGCTCCATGATAATGCCTTCTGTCGCTAAAATAAAGGAAAAGTCTCAGGGAAAAGGACATTCGCCTTGAACTAAACAGGAAAATCGTTTGCGTAACTTTTGAAGCATGCCTTTTCCCTATTTCCTATCTTCAAAATCTGAGAAAGAAAACCCGTTAACCCATGAATACAACAGAAAAACAATCCCGCAGAGATTTCATTGCCATTTCAGGCAGTGCTCTCGCCGGTTCACTTTTTTTACATCCCGTGGCCCAAGCGCTATCCATCTTTGACAAACCTGGTCAGAAGATGAAGCTTGCCATGGTGGGCACCGGTGTGAGAGGGCTTGCCATGTGGGGCCGTGATGTGATCCGAGCCTACAAAGATCAGGTGGAGTTTGTCGGCCTGTCGGATAAAAACGAAGGTCGAATGAAGTACGGCAAGACCTTTATGGGCGTCGACTGTCCCTTGTTTCTCAGTGCCGATCAAATGCTCAAAGATGCTAAGCCGGATGTGCTGATCGTGACCACCATGGACAGTACGCACCATGAGTTTATTGTCAAAGGCCTACTCGCAGGCATGAATGTGATCTCCGAAAAGCCCATGACCACTGACGAAGTCAAAGTCAAAGCTATCCTCGATGCGGAGCGGAAGTCAGGTAAAAAACTCATTGTCACCTTCAACTACCGCTATTCTCCCCACCGTCAGAAACTCTATGAATTGCTCCGGGCCGGGGAAATCGGAACCATCACTTCGGTGGATTTTCACTGGTATTTGGATACCTCGCACGGGGCAGACTATTTCCGTAGATGGCATGGAAGAAAGGAATTTGGAGGTACGCTTCTCGTACACAAGTCCACGCACCATTTTGACCTACTCAACTGGTGGCTGGACTCCGATCCGGAGGAGGTGTTTGCCTATGGTTCCTTGGAGTTTTATGGCAAAAATGGCCCCTTCCGCTCCAAAACCTGCCGTGGCTGTCCTCACGCTTCCAAGTGCGATTTCCACTGGGACATCACCAGAAATGAACACCTAACCAAGCTTTATGTGGAAAATGAACAATACGATGGTTATCATCGAGATGGCTGTGTGTTCAGAGAAGAGATCGACATCTATGATAAGATGGCCGTGCAGATCAAGTATAAAAACAACGTACAAGTAAGCTATTCCCTCACCACCTACTCACCCTACGAAGGCTATCGCATCGCCTTTAATGGCACCAAAGGCCGTTTGGAAGCGTGGATCAAGGAAAGTCAGCCTTGGGATGAAAAGAATGAAGACGAACTGGTCTTGGTTAAAAATTTCGGTCAGCGCCACATTATCACTGTGCCTCAGGGCGGCGGGGGACACGGTGGCGGTGATACGCGACTGAAGGACAAGCTTTTCCTCGATCCCAACAAGCCCGATCCATGGAGACAGTCAGCCGGTAGCCGAGATGGAGCTATGTCCTGTCTGGTGGGTATTGCTGCCCGACACTCCATCGAACAAGGCAAGCCGATCAAGATTCAGGATCTTACGGATATTCCGTTGGCGGCTAGTGGAAGAGGAGCTTAATGATACTTCGACAAGCTCAGTACAAGTTTCGGATATTTGATTTCGGATTTCGGATTGATCCCGCGGGGCAGTGGCTTCGCGGGATTTTTTTTGGTTTAACCGCGGACCTGCCTGACGGCAGTCAGGGGCGCAGAGAACGAAGAGAGGAGAATTAGTGAGGTTAAAATTCAGGCAATTCCCCCTTCTTAAGGTTGCTAGAGGAACTTCCATTTTTACAGAGAAAAGCCGGAAAGAAAATAATTAGCATCCCCAATTGAAGCTGATACCAATCCCTTCCTCCTACCCCAATTCCACCAACTCCACATAGATCCCTAAAAGGATGTGCCAAAAAAGGTAGTGTCCCAACCTTACCGACATGGAAGCCAAGAAACCGGAATTTTTGAAATAGATCGCCTGAAGCAAGTTCATCAAGAATCCTGTTCCTAAGGAATAGAAAATCAAAAGATAGCTCCCATTGGGAAGTTGCTCCAAGGGTTCTCTGAGGGAAGTGAGAATTGCACCGATCCAGAATAGGGTATTGAGGTATTTTCCTTTTTGATACCAGGTCCCAATCGCCAGAAAGACAGTCAGCGGAATCAACCGATAGAATACCTCGATCTCCAAGGCACCGGAGAAAAATAAAAACAAGGAATAGGGAAAAGGCTGCAAAAAGGGTGGTAACTCGGTGTAAGGTTGGGGATGAAGTAGCACTTTGATCACCAGAATATCCAATATCCCAAACACCATCCCAATCAAAGCTGGAATCAGGAACCGATTTTTATTGGAGATTCCGGATTCAAAAAAGTTAGGAAGACCAAACTTGCTTTGCAACCACAAGAAAGGGAGACCTAGCAAAAGGATTAAAATGTTGTCTACCTGCCAGACTCTCAAAAAAGCATGATCTCCCGAGATAGCGTTACCATACAGGCTTCCGATCCATGCGATCAGTAGAAAGGAAAGGTAAATTACCAAGTTTTGGATGACCTGTCTGTCAGTTTGTAATCCGAGATTCATAGAAGTTTTTTTACATTCTATGAGATGCAAAGGTCAGGGGATGGGTTGCAAAGACTGAGTGAAATTAGCTTGGCATTTATCAAATAATGAAAAAAGCAGGAGTTTGGATTAAGCCAAGTTCTAATTCCTTTGATGGTTGTCGATTGATTTAATCCCCCACCACCTTCACTACTCCCGACCCCCACTGACTCAAGGAAGGATCTTCTGATGGGATGCCGGTATTCCAGAGGTAGAGGGATTTGAGATTTTTCAGGGGGGCTAGTTGGGAGAGGCCTTGGGCGGTGATTTGGGTGCCGTTGAGGTTGAGGACTTCCAGTTTGGTGAGTGGGGAAATGGAAGCCAATCCTTGATTGGTGATGGGATTATTCTCGATCCGCAGGCGACGCAGGTTGGTAAACTCAGCCACTCGAGTTAAGTCGGAGTCCTGAAGACCTGTTTGGGCAAGACTCAGCCAGTGGATTTGGTCCTTGATCGGTGCCAAGGCTTTCAAAAATTCACTCGCATTTCCTTTTGCCACCTCCTCAGGAAGCACCACGTCCAAGGCGCCAGTCTCTCGGGAAAGCACCCGCACCCGGAAGCCCATTCTTTTCAAATTTCCAATTTGAGCGGTGTCTAGTGCAGCGGTGGTTGAGGTGCCCGCTTGGCGGATGGACAGTCGGGGTTCGGCCCAGGCGATCAGTTCGGGAGCGCTTTGGGTAAGCAGGAGATTGGGGTCGGCATTGCCTTGTTCGACCCACCAGGAGATCCATTCTACTTCCTCGGGGCTTAGGGGTTCTTTACCTTCAGCAGGCATAAATTCTTTGTGGCTTTCCGGCAAGGTAACCCGCCGGATGAGTTCGCTTTTCGTTGCATCTCCGGCAAGGATGACAGGACCGTTTTCTCCCCCTTTCGTCAGAGATTCATAGCTATCGAGTAGGAGCTCGCCTTTGGCTTTTCCAGGACGGTGGCAACTGCCGCACTTGTTTTTCAGGATGGGCTGCACCACGTCAGTGTAAAGGATGGCTTCCTCGAGGGAGTTTAGAATTCGGGCTTCGGATTCCTTTTTTTCTCCAAAAGGCGCATAAGCCGTCAGGTAATCGGCACCATGGGTGAGACTGCCTCCATAATGGCCTGTCACAGAAAGTGCCACGAGCAGGAGTCCATAGACGCTGTACTGAATTGCTGTCGAAAACGCACGGTTGGCCCTGCTCATTCCCCAAGCCAGACCGGATAGCAGTACCGTCACCCAACCACCAATTTGGTGAATATCCAGCAGGTTGCCTTCGTAGCCTCCCGATTGGGAGAGCAAATAGCCCAAGGAGGCGGCTATCGCTGCGCTTCCGGTACCCAAAAGCAGGGAAAAGGAAACGGCCTCCCGAAAGGAATCGCTTTTCCTCCAATCCCCATAGATCTTCAGCAGCACGGCAAGCACCAAAAAACCAATCGGCAGGTGCACCCACAGGGGATGAAATCGTCCGATAAACGTGAACCAATCTGCCATCGCCTCAGGTCAAAATCTTGTTTACCACATGGCCTTCCACATCAGTCAGCCTAAACCTGCGTCCCTGATGCTTGAAGGTGAGACGCTCGTGATCGATGCCAAACAGGTGCAGGATGGTAGCCTGCAAGTCGTGAACAGACACCGGGTCTTTGACCACATTGTAGCCAAAATCGTCTGTCTCCCCATAGACCATTCCGGGCTTGACTCCGGCCCCGCACATCCACTTGGTGAAGGATCGGGGATGATGGTCTCTCCCATAATTATCCGCCGTGAGCGTGCCCTGACTGTACACCGTCCTTCCAAATTCTCCTCCCCAGACCACAAGTGTATCTTCCAACAAGCCGCGCTGCTTGAGGTCTTTGATCAAGGCCGCGGTGGCCTGATCGGTTTTTTGACATTGGTTGCGGATGCCGCCGGGCAAGTTGCCGTGCTGATCCCAGCCCTGATGGTAGAGCTGCACAAACTTGACGTCTTTTTCGATGAGTTTTCGGGCGAGGAGGCAGTTGGCGGCATAGGTGCCCGGGTCCCGGCTTTCCTCCCCGTAGAGTTCGTAGACCCAGTCGGGTTCGGAGCTCATGTCGGTCACCTCGGGCACGGAAGTTTGCATGCGGAAAGCCATCTCGTACTGTGCGATGCGGGCGGTGATTTCCGGATCTCCGTAGGTGTCGTGTTGCACTTCATTGAGTGACTTGAGGTAATCGAGCATTTCCCGACGGTCCTTTCCGTCATAGTTTTCGGGATTGCCGAGGTAGAGGACGGGGTCTTTTCCGGAGCGGAATTGGATGCCTTGGTATTGGGAAGGGAGAAAGCCATTTCCCCAAAGTCGTGCATAAAGCGGCTGATCCTGCACGGCATTTTTGGAAACCAAGACAATGAAAGCCGGAAGGTTTTGATTGTCCGAACCCAGTCCGTAGCTCAGCCATGCACCCATGGAGGGCCGGCCGGGGAGTTGGTGTCCTGTTTGGAAAAAAGTAATCGCAGGATCATGGTTGATCTGTGCGGTTTGCATGCTTTTGATGAAACAGAGTTCATCCACGATTTCGGCGGTTTTGGGCATGAGTTCGGAGACCCAAGCGCGGCTTTGTCCGTATTGCTGGAATTTGAAAGCGGAGGCGGCCATGGGAAAAGAACTCTGATCGGCGCTCATGCCGGTGAGTCGCTGTCCATCCCGAACCGAGTCAGGGAGCTCTTGCCCGTGAAGATCGACGAGTTTGGGCTTGTAGTCATACAGATCCAATTGGGAAGGTCCACCGCTTTGGAAGAGGTAGATGATCCGCTTGGCTTTGGGCATGAAATGAGGTAATCCCAAATTGGCAGGAAGGGATTCCAAAGAAGGTGGTGCGGCAGGGGTGCTTCCGGCGAAGATCTTTTCCATGCCCATGAGTGAACCCAAAGCCAAAGAACCGATGCCCAAGGAAGTTCGGGTCAGGAATCTCCTTCGGTCCATTTTTTTCTCGATCTCCTGCAGGTCTGCATTGGTCGAGCGAAGTGGGGCGTCGTGGTGGTGATGGCTCATGTTAGCGTTTGGTTAGAAATGCGTCCGAATTGAGAATGGCACTGGCGGTGACTGCGTTGGCGGCTACCAAACTGGGGTCGAGGGTGGAGGAAATCCGGTATTCCCCGGTCGTCAGCCAACCCTTAAGTTTGGCAGGATCGGTTTTGAATTTTTGATGCTCCTTTTCTCTCAAGTCCAGTAGGAGTTGGAGTTCTTTTTCGATGGGTTTTCTCCCGGTGAGTTTTCGGAAGGCCATGACGACTCCCTGACGAGGATCGGATGAACGAGACATCTGCTCTCCAAGTACTTTGGAGGCTTCTACAAAGGTGGGATCATTGAGCAAAGCCAAAGCCTGTAAAGGCGTGTTGGTTTCCTGTCGCTTGCTCACCGATACGCTGTGGTCCGGCGCATCAAAGATTGCCATCGTGGGGTGGTGCACCGATCGCTTCCATACGGTGTAGAGGCTTCGGCGGTAGAGATTTTTGCCTGTGTCTTGGGGGTAGTGAGCTCCGTTGACTTTCCAAAGTCCCTCCGGCTGATAAGGGAAAACGCTTTTTCCTCCCACTTCCCGATTCAGCAAACCGGAAGCAGCCAGCGCTTGATCCCGGATCAATTCGGCGGGTAATCTGACCGAGGGACCACGGGCCAGGAGGATGTTTTCTGGGTCTTTTTCCTGCAAATCGGGGCGTTTTTTGGAAGCTTGCCGATAGGTAGCCGAGGTAACGATCAGGCGTTGCATGGCTTTGACATCCCAACCCAAGTCCTGAAACTCTACGGCGAGCCAATCCAACAGCTCGGGATGAGAGGGCAGCTGACCCTGATTGCCAAAATCCTCCGAGGTAGCCACCAGTCCTTTTCCAAAATAGCTTTGCCAGAAGCGGTTGACCGTGACGCGTGCGGTCAGTGGGTGCCTTTTGTCTATCAGCCATTCGGCCAAGCCTAGGCGGTTTTTGGGCAGGTTGTCCGGCATGGGAAGCACGCTTTCCGGCGTATTGGGAAATACTTCCTCCCCATGCTGACTGTATTCACCCCTGGTGAGAATATAGGTAGGTCTGGGTTGCGCCCGATCTTTCATGATCATTAGTTCAGGGATCACTTCCACAGAGTCGGAATAGGCTTTTCGCTTGGCGATCACTGCGTTCATCGTCTCTTGATAGGCCTTGGAGTGGGCGTTCAGGTAGAGTTTTTTCAGAGAAGCCCTTTGCTCTGAGGTAAGTTGCTCGGGACTTCGGGAAAGGAGGACTTTGTAATCCTCATGGTTGAAAATCTGTAAAATCTCCAAGGCAGAAAGTTCCTGATTGTAGACGCTGACCTCATCCACCACGGCTTCTTTGAGGCCTTTTCCCCGCCACACGGCACCTACTTGAAGTCCGGGTTGCCCGCCTTTGAAGAGGATGTCTTTGTAGAGATTGTCGTGGGTGGTGACAGTGGATAGTTCTTTTCCATTGAGGAAAATTTTCAGTCCCTTGGCCTTGGACGAACCGTCATACGTCAAGGTCAAGTTGATCCACTGATCTCGGGGGATGTCCTGTTCGGTGAGTTTAGTGATGGCATTGTAGGGCGCGGTATGGGCCATTAAGAGCTCGAGGCGGTTGTTTTTCAAGCTGAGGTGATAGCCCCGCCAGTTGTAAAGCACTGCACCGGAACCTTTATGAAAAATGACACCATCCGTGAGGTTTTTAGGGATAGTAATCCATGTGCTGACTGAGAAGGGTTCACTTCTGGAGAATATCCCCACCTCGCCCAGATTGAGCCAGGCGTCTCCGTTGAGTCGGATGCCTTTTCCTCTTCTCCCATCCACATAGCTTGGCGTCTGATTTCTGACCTCGCTGCTTTCCATGCTGCCTTTTTGAGCGGGTTTGAGGGCGTTTTGGATGGAGCTTTGGTCAAAATGGAAAAAGGCCACCCGGCTTGCAGGAAATTCTAGATTCGCGTCTTTTTGATACCCTTTTCCTGTCATCCAAGCCTGAAAAGCTGCCTCTTCGGCCTTGGCTGTTTGTGCAAGCTGGGCTTCCTGTTTTTCTTTTTCCCCTAACAGAAAAGAAAGGAGTTGGTCCTTTTTCTCATCTGTAAGCAGCATGGTCGGGGCAGGCGTGGCATCGTCCCAAGAGATCTGCCCGGCCTCGTCGACTTGGTTGAAAAAGCTGCTGAGTTCAAAGAAGTTTTTCTGGGAAATCGGGTCGTACTTGTGGTCGTGGCAACGTGCGCATCCGAGCGTGAGGGCCATAAAGGCCTGTCCCATCGTGCTCGTACGATCCACCACATACTCCACCCGAAATTCTTCCTCCACGATGCCTCCCTCCATATTTTGAGGATGGATACGGTTGAAAGCTGTGGCGATCAGTTGGTCCTTTGTAGGATTGGGAAGTAAGTCTCCGGCGAGCTGATCTCGGATAAACTGGTCGTAGGGAAGATTCTTGTTGAATGCCCGAATCACCCAATCCCGGTAGGGAGAGGCATCTCGGTACCGATCTACTGTGTAGCCGTGCGTATCGGCATAGCGGGCCACATCCATCCAGTGGAGCGCCATTTTTTCTCCATAGTGCACCGAGTTGAGCAGCCGGTCCACCTGTTTTTCATAGGCATTTGGAGACTGGTCGGCCAGAAAAGCATCCATTTCTGCTTCACTAGGAGGCAATCCGATGAGGTCGAGGCTTAGTCTTCGGAGCAGCGTTTCTTTGTCAGCTTCGGGTGAGGGAGAGATGCCTTCTGATTCCAGTTTGCTCAGCACAAACTGGTCGATGGGGTTTTTGGGCCAGGTTTTGTCTTTGACTTTTGGCGGCTCGGGTTTTTCGGGCGTGATAAAGGCCCAATGTTTTTTGTACTCGGCCCCGTCTTCGATCCATTTGATCAAAATGGCTTTTTCTCTTGGGCTGAGGGTAAGGTTAGATTCTTTGGAGGGCATTTGGTACTCCGGGTCATCAGAAATAATCCGGTGAAACACCTCGCTATTGCGTAGGCTTCCGGGTTTGATGGCTACTTTTCCAGGGGAATCTTTGAGCGAGGCAAAGGCAAACTCAGCGGTATGAAGGCTCAAACCTGCTTTTTGCGCAGCAAGGTCAGGCCCGTGACAAGCGAAGCATTTGTCTGAAATGATGGGTTTGACGTGGATATTGAAATCTAGGGCTTCGGGGAGTTCTTCGTAAGCCGCTTGAACGTCCTCGGGTAGCTCGGGACTGCATGCAGCAAGAGAAAAAAGCACGAAAAGGACAGGTAGAAATCTCAGATTCATCGGAAATACAAACACCCTAAAAACTAAGGAAAAATCAGGTATTTACCGACATGGGGTATGGGGTCCGATAGTCAAAAATCTTAGAAATAAGCGAAATAATCCAAACTTTTGAAGCGTTATAAATCAGTGTTTGAAGTAAGGATTGTTGATAAAAAGTGTGGATTGGGGGAAATATGACACTATTCAAATATGAATGCCATGTTTAGCTTTTTAAATACCCATGCAAATGATGAGTTACTTCATCCTACCACACAAGCTGAAGATTATCGTAAAACCGAAAATTTGCGTCTCTTGAAATTAGGGTGAGTTTCTCTGCTATCGCTTGTGAGATTAGTATTCGATCAAAAGGGTCTCGGTGAAATTCAGCAAGTCTTGATAGTTCCAGAAGATGCTCAAAATCTAAGGCAAGAATCTCGAAACCATTTTTCAATATTTCAGATTTAAGATCTTCCAGCGGGATATCAAGTTTGAGTTTTCCTAGGCTGATTTTTATTGTGATTTCCCAAATTGATACTATACTGATAAAGTTGGAACTTTGAGGGTGTTCTATTGCAGTTTTTGCAGAGATTGAAAGATTGGGACTGCCTTCGAGAAACCATAAAAAAGTATGAGTATCTAATAAATAGTTCATTACATGTATTCTTGGAAGTCGTCCAGAGGTTCGTCAAAATCTGCAGACAAATGAATTTTACCTTTTAAGCCTCCGAATTTTGGTGATGGTTTTTTCGGCTCAATTCCACTGTTCTTCTGGTTTTTCTTCAAAAGACTTTCAATGAACTTTTTTGCCTCTTCCTTTAACTCGGTTGGAAGGGTTTCTAATTTAGTATATAAGGAAAGTGAAGTCATCCTGAAGTTTTTTTACGAAAATAGTGATTTTTAGAATTGGTTCTATTTGGTTTTCAAACACATCCTCGAAAAGTATGGTTTGAATCTTTCAATTTTCTCAAGTATTCTTGTCAATAGAATAGACTAGACCTGTCATGTTTTAAAAATCTGACAGGTGTTTTTACACTTTCTTTGCTGTAGGGGAACACCTCAATTCATATGAAGTAAGTTTTACTCCCAAACGTTTTTTAGGCATTGAAAATTTGCCTACTATGACTGCCCACTAAAGAAAATCGAACCTTGTCTTTCTCGATTTATTCTAAGCTGCAGGACATCTGGGCGAGAATAGTGCCCAACCGGGTCAAAGTTTTGTCGCTCTTCCAAAACCCGGTTGAAGTCCAGCGTTTGGATCAGCAGTCCTTCCGAGTGGGCTACTGGTTCCAATACCCACTTTCCGTCCGGTCCTGCGATGCAGCTACCGCCATCGGCGAGTACTTCGGGGCAATTTTCCAATATCACATCCAAATGAGGAGTGTTTGCTGGAAAGTCGCTTTTCCGCATCAGACTGGAGACCGAAATCACATAGGAACGGGATTCCTGAGCAATCATGCGGGTGATGTTTTCGGTATTTCGTAAGGCTCCGGGCCACACGGCAATGTGGAGGTTTTCTCCTTGTCCATAGAGGGCTGTTCGGGCGAGTGGCATCCAGTTTTCCCAGCAGTTGAGCCCTCCTAAAGAAAATGCCTTAAGCGGGTGAACCTGAAGTCCATGTCCATCGCCGGGAGACCAGGTGAGGCGCTCATCATAAGTGGGTTGCAGCTTACGATGAATGGACCTGATTTCTCCCTGAGGATCGATATAAACTAAGGTGCAGTAGAGACTATGGCCTCCCCGATCTGCAGGCCGCTCAATGATACCAAGGTAGACGGCGATTTGATGCATTCTCGCCAATTCTTGGACCTCTTTCAGTTCACCCTTCTCGATCTGTATGGCATTGAGGGCATAGTGGGCATGGATTTCCTTTTGGACTTTGTTGTCCCAGGCAGAGGCATGGGTGATGGACAGCCACCAGGGATAGCCTGGAAGTAGGCCTTCGCCAAACACGATGAGCTCGCAACCGGCATGAGCAGCTTCAAGGATAGAGGCTTTAATTTTTTCCAAAGTCGCCGCTTTGTCAAGCCAAACTGGGGCAATCTGGGCTAGGGCTACTTGAAGTGTGGAGTTGGACATCTTTAAGTGAATTGGGGATTCAAATTAAGTAATATGAATATACGGAACTTTGCCAGTAGCTTACTTTGAAGGTCAAATGAACTGGTAAATGCCAATTCTTTGATTTCTTCGGTCTTCCGTCATCGGTCTTCCAGCCCAAAATCGGGGGAATATTCATCTACTGGCAGAATAGCGTATAATCAGATTAAGTAATTCTTCTAATGGGTGAATTGAATTTGGATTTTGGCTACGAAGGCACAAAGACACAAAGACACAAAGTGAAAAAAGTGATTTCTCTTGAAGGGTCTAATGCACAGCTTGGAGTAGGTTGTCAATCAATAGCTGCATTCATGCAGATTTAATGAGCTAAACACCTTTCAAGTTTTTTGCCTTTTAATAAAACTTCATGCCTTCCCGACTTTGTGGTTGACAAGGATAAAAAAAGCGGTCTCTCAGAAACCGCCCTTTTTGACTAACTAAACCAACTTTTAATTTTTTTAGACACTCACCATATCTTCCTCTACATCCACTAGGGCTACCGCTCCATGGATGGCAGTCTCGTCCAATTCGGAAATGAGGATTTTCAACTGCTCCAGTACCTTGGGATAGGCAAAAGTTTGAAGAGTCTCGTTCATGGATTTTTTGAATAGTGGGTAGGTTTTACGAATAGATCCACCCAAGACGATGGCTTCAGGAGCCAAGGAATACAAAATCACTTTGAGTAATTCCCCCAAGTGGTGGCCGAATTCCTCAAAAGCCTTGATAGCTACAGGATCGCCTGTCAGGGCTTGCTTGGCAAGCGCCTTAGGCTTACTGTGGTAAAAGTTTTGGAAAAACTTACCGCTGCAGTAGTACTCATAGTTTTGATCGAGGTAAGATGCGCTGCACCATTCTCCTGCGGCGGAATAGGCACCGGAATAAAGATGCCCGTTGATCACAATGCCTCCTCCTACACCTGTGCCCAAGGTAATTCCAACCAGATTTTTGTAGGGTTTTCCTACTCCGTACTTATGAACTCCTATAGCAAAGCAATTTGCGTCATTGTTGATAAATACCGGTTTTCCGAATCGAGTGGTCAGAAATTTTTTCAGCTCCACATGCTGAAACGAAGGGATATTGGCCAAACCTATGACAATTCCCTCTCGGCTGTCTACCAAACCGGGGATGCCAATACCGATTCCTACAAAGTCATAATGGGCATAGCTTTCGATAAAGGAAGCGATGGTTTCCAAAATAAACTCCTGACTTTCCAAAGCAGGGGTGGCAATGCTGCGAATATCTTCCAAGTGTCCTTTGATCAGGATCCCTCCTTTGATGCCGGTTCCTCCGATATCCAATCCCAAAATGGCTTTTTCCATTCGCTCAGGTTTATTGTTAGGTTGATCAATTTTTTTAAATGAAGAAAGCCGTCAAGAACTCTTGACCGCTTTCTTTTCTTTTTGGGAAAAAATCCCGGGAATTACAACATCCCCTCGATGGATTTTTCTAGTTCTCTTGCCGTGGCCAAAAACTCGGCCACACTCATGTCTCGGAAGAAGATCAGGCCATGGCTGGCTCTTACTTTCGCCCGCTCGTGGAGGTAGAAGTAGTTTTTGCCCAGCAAAAGCTGTATGTCGTTTAGCTGACCTACCCAAGTGCGCTTGGCTACCGTGCTGAACTTGCCATTGTGCGAGTAGCTTGGGAAAGATGCATTCACTTGGCTGAGGTAGCAGTTGGCGAAGGAGTCTTCCATCACCGACATGTCACCGAGCGATACCGGTACAATCACATTGGCTTCATGCGGCTCAAACTTGAACCAAACATTTCGATAGCCGATGATTCGAAGGTTGCTTGTGTCATGTTCTTCTCCCCATTTCTTTACTGCGGCTGCAGTAGCCTGAAGCACCTTGTAGTGGGTATCCGGTCCGGATCCTTCCGGATCCAGTGTCAAACTTATCTTAGTAGGCTTGATTTTTCGAAACATTTCCACGATCGGTTCCACGTCACGGGTTTTGTCGGGTTGCTCGGTGAATATATCTCCGGTGTAAAAGCCCAATCTGAGGTGATGCACATTTTTCACCTGCACTCCAAAGTGAGCCCAAACCAATTCTTCCTCAAACTCCCGGATCATTCCTTTGAGTTTTTGGATTTTGGATGGGTTTTTCTCCCCATCGTAAGAATTTCTCAAGATGCTGATCACATCGTTGATTGTTTCGCGGAGTTGGGTTTTGTTTTTGATCTCCCAAATAATCACTAATGCCCTCACTACCCTGTGAGAAAGTCCTCGTCTGCGTGCATCTCCATTTTCTGAGGCCACATTGGTGAGGTAATGATAGACGTCCTTATCGGTTTTAAGGCTGTAACCTACCTGGAAAAAGTCGTCATAGTTCACCATTTGAATCTTGCCTTCATCGAGAAGCTTCTTGGTGTGAAGTAGGGTCTCAATCACAAAGGTGTTGGTCACCGCGGTAAATCCTGAAGTCAGGACAGAGAAGTGGGCTTCGTTGCTTGGATCGTGAAGCTGATTGGTGATATGAGGCAAAATGCCCAAGGAAATATCATCATGGTGAGGGCCGGTATGAAGTAATACCTCATTCTTTTCCTGTTCCAATCCTTTGGCAAGCTTGCTCTCTACGCTTTTCATCACCTGATTCACGGTGTCTTCTGAAAGCCCAGGGATCAGCTTACAATATTTGTCCGCCTTAAGGTCTTCGATCTTGAGTCGGTGACCGTATTTGTTGAGTTTTTTGCAAAGTTCAATTACTGCACGCTCGGTTTTTTCAAACGTCCATTCTCCTTGCTGATAGTAGGCATCCATGGAGTCAGTGAGCTTCACTGCGGCGCCTTTGGTCAGGTAGAAGCGGCCATTTTTCAGTTTTTGAAGGACAGTGGCCGGGTACACATTGTTCATTGGGGTTTCCAGGGAATCTTTCACGATACCCGCTTTGGCTTCTCCTGCGGCGATGATGATTCCTACAGCATCTTTGTTATACACGATGGTGTCCAAACCTATCGTGATTACCAGTCGGTTGGCAGAAACTTCAATTCCTCCCAAGTCACCTGCTGCTACTGCCTGAGTTTCAAAGTTGGTTTCAGTCAGTCGGGTGACCGAAAACAAATGAGAGCCTCTTGTATTGAAAGCGATGTGCCCGTCAGGTCCGATTCCTCCCAAAAAGAATCCGATTCCGCCTTTGTCTCTGATGCGCTGTTCGTAGTCACCGCACCACTGATCGATCATGTAGATGGATTTTTGCTGAAGTTTCTCCAAGTCATTGATGGGATCACGAAATCTCAAGGAAAGGTCGACCTTCAAATCCGGAAATATTTCGCTGAAGTGCTTTCCATCTGCCAAAGGGATTTCGTCGGAATTGATCAGAATGGCGTTTTCCTTGGAGAGGCCAAATCCGTTGATATAGAACTTGTTGACGTAGTCGTAAAAACTGTTGTGCTGCTTGGAAGAGATCGGGTAGAATTCGTCAATCTGTACAAAAGTAAGGTCTTTAAGTACAGGCTTTTTGGTGTTGCCCAAACCGTATTTTTCACGGATTTCTTTGCCTTTTTTGCTCTCCCAGTTTTCAAGTAAATATTGCGTCCACTTGATGAAAAACTCAGGAGTTTTGCCGGTTGGCAAACTGATCACTCCCTGTGGGTTTTCGGATACCCATTCCAGAAACCGGCATGCGGTAAGCAAACCGAGCTTTGGGAAGTTGTCCACCGTGAGGTAAGGGATCAGGGTCGTGATTTTTTCAACTCCGGATTCAGCCAGGAAAGCTTTTTCAACATCGGTGAGAGGATACTTACTGAGCATACTGTGAGACAGTTTAGGTTATGTAAGAGGTTAGGATTTCTTATTAACTGATTTCCGGGTATTTAATGAGTTCAATGGCTTATTGGCAAAATAAACAATTGAAAATCCGATACCCGCGGTACTAAATTCTGAATTCTTGCGCTATTTCTCGAATTTAATAACTGTTACAAAATTAAAAAACTTTACTGAATAAAAAACAACTTTTATAAAAAATTTAAAAAAGTATTTCTAAAAATTGAAATTTATAGGGACCTCGTGAAGGATATCCTGATTCTTGCCTGGAATTCTTCAATAACTTTGAATATTTCCAGAAGGGTGACTTGTTGTACTTTAGTGAGATTTTTTAGTTGTAGGTAATTTTTGGGTTTTTGCTTCAGATCTAGAATGGATAAGGCCTGATTTTCCAGTCTCAAACTCATCAGATACTCAAAAGCGTGGGTTAGTTCCTGGACTTCTTTTGGGGTGAAAACGCCTTTCCCCTGAAGCAGTCCGATCCTTTGAAGGGTATTTGTCTCGAAGATTTTAAACTTTAACGCATAGACTCTCGCTAGATCCACGATAGGGCGCATGGTTTTTTTGAGGTTAAGCAGTTTTTCACCGTCCACTTCCTCGGTTTTGATTCTTCGGAAAAAAGTAAGGGGCGGCTCATATTGCAAAGCATTGTGGCCAAGATTAATGAAAAACCGTTCGGGAGCTTTCTCGAGCAAATTGCCCATGTGGTTTTTCAATTCTTCCAAAAGAGAGAATTCACCATAAATAGCCCTACAGTCAAAGAAGGTGGAATAATTCATGGCGCTTTCCTGGGATGCTGCCGAGATCCACTCGTCGTAGTTTCTTTTCCAATGGGAAAGTGAATGCGTCCACTTGGGATTCATGGCCATCAATTCACCTTCGCAGAAGTCAATACCGATCTGGTCCAAAGCAGTGGAGACTCGGGCCGCAAAATCCAGAAAGTACTCACGGACTTCTTCCCGATGCTCGTTGGCTTTGTCTTCGTAGATGATGGCGTTGTCCTGGTCTGTCTTCAGTGTGAGTTCTCCCCGGCCCTCACTGCCCATCACGAAAAAAACGAACTTGGCCGGTGGGGGGCCAATTTCTTTAATTACCCGTTCAATCACCCGCTGAACGATCGTGTCTGCCACGGTGGTGATGATTTGATTGACAAAGTGGGCTTTCATTCCCCGGCTGATAAGCAAGTGGATAAGCTCAGGCATTCGATTCCATTTTTCTGCCAATTCCGAAAAGTGCCGGGCTTCTTTGACCGATTGAATAAATAGGAAGGGGCCTTGGCTTTGCTCGGTCAGGACTTTGGTGCGGCTGATCCATCCCTGGAATCCCTGAGGTGTTTTGACTAGCAGGTACCTTGCCTTGGTCTGAAACATCAGGAGCAAAGCTTCCACGAGGGTAGCTTCGGGTGAAATACTGATCAGATCGCGTTCGAGTATTTCAGATGCCGGGGTATTTATGGGTAAGCCCTTTGCTAAAACTTTGTCTCGCAGGATTAAATCGGTTAAATAGCCTTGAATGTTTTCTTTGGATTCTCCGACAAACAGGCAGCTGACTTGCTCTTGAGCCATTTGCATGGCGCAATCCTGTGCTGTAGCATTGGGTGAAGCGAGGCGTATCCTCCGGACCAAAAGATCCTGGACTTTTTTGGAGTAGAACTGATCGGAAATAAAAGAATCCTGAGTCTGCATTTTGGGAAGTTACAAAAGCAGTTTGGCTAAATACAGCAAAAAAGAAAACCGCCTCAAATTTTTCATCCGAGGCGGTCAAATCACTATAAAATTTGAGATATCTCTAATTCTCTTTTATGCTGTTACTCCAAGAGCTTTGGCCATGGTTGCACCGATTTCAGCAGGAGATTCTACGACATGGATGCCGTTTTCTCTCATGATTCTCATTTTGGCTGCTGCGGTATCGTCTGCTCCACCGATGATAGCACCGGCGTGGCCCATTCTTCGGCCGGGAGGAGCTGTCTGACCAGCAATGAATCCTACCACCGGCTTTTTGTTGCCGGTTTCTCGAATCCAACGGGCTGCTTCTGCTTCGTAATTCCCTCCGATCTCACCGATCATCACAATGGCGTCAGTTTCGGGGTCGTTCATCAGCATTTCTACAGCCTGCTTGGTGGAAGTACCGATGATCGGGTCACCACCGATACCGATGGCAGTAGATACACCCAAACCAGCCTTAGCTACTTGGTCAGCAGCTTCGTAAGTCAAGGTGCCAGACTTGGAGACGATTCCGATTCTTCCAGACTTGAATACGAAACCAGGCATGATGCCTACTTTTGCTTCTCCCGGAGTAATCACGCCAGGACAGTTTGGTCCGATGAGAACACAGCCTCTTTCTTTGATGTAAGGTTTGGCTTTCATCATATCAGCTACAGGAATACCTTCAGTGATAGCGATGATCACTTTGATGCCAGCATCAGCTGCTTCCATGATTGCATCGGCCGCAAATGCCGGTGGAACAAAAATGATGGAAGTATCTGCACCAGTCTTCTGAACAGCCTCTTCCACAGAATTAAACACGGGTCTTTCCAAATGAGAGGAACCACCTTTGCCCGGAGTCACACCTCCTACCACATTGGTGCCGTACTCGATCATTTGCTGTGCGTGAAACGAACCTTCAGAACCGGTAAATCCCTGGACGATTACCTTAGAATTTTTATTGACTAGTACACTCATGATGCGCTTGTTAAAGTTTGGCACAAAAATAAAAGAAACCTCCCGCTGTCAAAAGAAATGGACAACAATCTCAAGGGAATTTGGTGAGCGGAATCTTTTCCTAATTTTAAGCCTATGCTAAAGAAGATCAAACTCCTGCTTTCCTTCCTAATGGTATTTACCTTGGGGCAGGTTTTTGTTTTAGCTCAGACTTTTAAATACAATCTTCAACCCAAAGGGGTGAGATTGCCGGTACAGAATATCCTTCAGATTGAGCAGGATACGCTCGGACAAATGTGGTTTTCTACCACTCGAGGGGTGGTGTACTCGGATGGTATCCAGACGTTTAACTTGCCGGATACTCTGATTCGAAAATTTATCTACAAGATTTCCATCCTGAAGGATGAAGATGGGGTCATGTGGCTTTACAATGCCAGCGGAATCCCCTCCGTTTTTGAGGGAGTACAGTCTGGCTGGCGGGAGGAATATTTTGAAGCGGACCTGACTGCTCATTTTTCCAATCGGATCAATTTTCTCTCATTTGGGGAAAAAGAAAACAAATATTTTTTTCTCGATGGAGGAGGGTATCTGATTTATTGGAAAAACGGAGAAAAAGTAAAGCAACGTGTCCAAAGGGATTACAATCAGACCGGAATTTTACTTTCTGTACTTAATCTCCAAGGCAAGATCCTGCTGAATTTTCAAAAGGGGGCTTATTTACTGGATGGCAGTGAGCTTAGCCCGTATCAGTTCCGAGGAGTTCCCTTGCCTTCTCCTCCCGTGTTGGTGAAGAAATCTCCAAATGGTACCTATTATTTTTTGGGAAATAATTATTTAGCCAAGGGGCCTGCCGCTGAATTTCCTGTGGAAATTGTGGATCAAAATTTCTCCACATCCGAGATCATAACTACCCCCTATTTTTCTCTGGATTTTTATGGTGACCACGTCTTCTATCATTACAATTCGCATTTTCGGCGATACCATCCTTCCGGTACTCAGCCCATCGAAGGGAATATCACTTATCTTCTTCGGACCAATTACCTGCAAACGCTCTTTGTAGATCGGGAGGGGATTTTATGGCTTGGAACAGCACGGGGACTGGCCAATACCAACAATCAGCTTTTCCAGAACTTTGGCAATGAATCCACTCAATTTTTGGGGGAAGAATTTACGGCCATTGAAAATTTGGGTGACGGCGCTTTCCTTTTGGGGTTCAATAATGGAGTTCAGCTTTGGGAAAAAGGAAAAATCATTACCCTCTACAAGGACTCTAATCCTCCCGGATCACCCAATCAGCGGGTGGTAAATTTTTCTACGGACAAATACGGGCAGGTCTGGTTTTCGGCCAATTGGGGAGGAGTAGGCAGATTTGATAAAAAGTCCCGATCTATCCGGTTTTATTCTCCTCCCAAGGGATTGAATATTTCCTCGGTCCAAGTAGATGGGGACAGTTTGTTTATCATCGCTCCAGAAAAGGTGTTTCATGCATCCATAAAAGGTATTCAGTCAGGGAACTATGGCAAAGATCTCAGCGATGAGATTTTAAAACTTATCGGGATTAACGGAGTGTATTTCAGAAAAGCGGCAAGACTCAAAAACGGGAAAATTTTAGTCCTGCGGGCAAGCCGATTGGAAAACCAGTATCCAATCCAAGAGACCGGCAAGTACTTTCTGGCAGAGGGATATGGGTTTATCGAGCGTGAGGAAGGAGGGCTTCTATTAGCTACAGAGTATGGATTGAAGATTTTCAGAGAAGGCTATGTGGGGTATTACATCTATTCCGGAAAAACGGTAACCAACCCTGTTTTCACCCTGACTATGGATAAAGATGCCAGGCTATGGTTAGGCACCGATAATGGCGTCTATGTGATGGGGGATAATAAAATCAGGCATTTCAATGAGACCAACGGGCTGGTGGGCGATGAAATCAACCGAGGGGCTTTGCTTCAGGTAGAGGATGGAAGAATCCTGATTGGAACCCAAAAAGGGCTTTCGATTTATTATCCTGATGAAATGATTTCTGCCAAAGGTGCGCCCAAAGCGTATTTACGGCATGCAAGTTTGGGAAGCGAGACGCTTCTTGGAGACAAAAAAATCAAGGTCCCATTCTCACAAAACACACTTCAAGTTGATTTTTTGGCATCAGGATTTGATGAATCAAGAGAATTATGGATTCATTACCGCTTGGTTGATTCGGAGGACAAATCATGGGATGTAATTAAGGAACCGGGAAACAGCCAGTTGTTTTTCAATAATATACCTTATGGTACCTATCGGTTTGAGCTGAAAGCCTCATACGATGGGGTAGAGTTTTCTGATGTGATCAGCACTCCTGAATTTGAGATTTTGGCTCCGTTTTATCTAAGGCCTGCCTTTGTAATATTCGGAGTCCTGTTTTTGGTGGGCATTGGGGTGTTGGTCGGTCAGCTGATGCTCCAGCTGCAGAGGTTGGGCATTTTACAAACTGCCGTGGACAAGGAAAATAAAAGTAAAATCCTTGCGGAAAAGCAGTTTAAAAATGTTTGGAACAGCTCCCAGGACAGTATGATTTTGAGCCTTAATGGTGAAGTGATCCTCACTGTGAATCCTGCTTTCGCCAGATTGATGAAGCGAGAAATAAGCGAATTGGAAAACCAGCCAGTTTCCACACTTTTCTCAAATTATGTGAGCAATGAAAAAGGAATTGAGGAATTGCTGGTCCAACTGAAAAATTCCTCCGGCCAGGGGATCACCATGCAAGGTCCCGTGGAATGGAAAACAGGGACTTTGGATATGGAAATTTACAATGTCCTTTTAGAAGAAAATTTCAACGGAAAAGCCCTTTTGCTGTCTGTATTCAAAGATCTTTCTGCCCAGAAAGCAGCTGAAAACCGATTAAAGGAAGCCAAAGAAAAAGCAGAGGAGGCCAATCGATTCAAAACCAGTTTACTGTCCAACATCAGCCATGAAATCCGAACACCGCTCAACGGGATTATAGGAGGAGCAGAACATATTATCATGACCAGGGAATTCGATTCCGAGTTGGTTTCCCAGTTGGAAATCATCCTTGAGAGCGGAGAGCGCCTGTTGGACACCATCAATTCCCTGTTGGACATGGCAAAAATCGAAGCCAACAAGATGCCGGTAACTTACACCGATACTTGGGTCCATTCTTTTCTGATTTTAGTGCTCAGGCCACTTGAATCGTTGGCCCAACAAAAAGGCTTGACCTTGGTGCGTAGGTTTTCAGGGGAGGATTTTCTTGCGAAGATAGACAGGAGATTCGTGGAAATGATCTTGAATAACTTAGTCAGTAATGCCATAAAATACTCTGAAAATGGCGAGGTCTTGATTTTTGTTAGGAAAGACAATCAAAGCCTGATCGTGGAAGTCTTGGACTCTGGAGTTGGAATGAGTGCAGATTTTCAGGAAAAAATGTTTGATCCATTTGAGCAGGAAAGCCACGGGAATAATCGCCTTTTTGAAGGGACGGGCCTGGGGCTTAGTATCACCAAAAATCTGGTCCAACTTCTTGGAGGAAAAATTGAGATTTGGAGTGTGAAGAATCTTGGAACCAAGGTCAGGGTAGAAATTCCTTTGCCCGAAGACTAATTTTTGTATTTTCAACACAAAAAACCACCAATTCTTTTTCCAGCCCATGTTTACATTGAGAATCCTCATCGTGGAGGATGATTCCGTTTCTGCCCTCTTGCTCCAGCGGGCTCTCGAAAAAAATGCCCATCAAATCATAGGAATTGCCGATACAGGCGAGAAGGCTCTTGATATTTTGGAGGAGAATGGGGCGGATATCGTCATGATGGATATCAACCTCGCTGGAGAGTTGGATGGCATCAAAACCACAGAGATCATCAATGAAAAATTTGACATTCCTGTGGTGTATCTCAGTGCTTCCTCTGATGCGGATACCTTAAACAAAGTCGTAGGCACCAATCCCAGTGCCTACGTCATAAAGCCTTTTAATATCCGGGAATTGAACATGGTGATTGAATTGGCCATTTTCAAGGACCGAAAAGAAAAAGAACTGCAGAAACTCAATAATGAGCTGGAAGAAAAGGTGAAGCAGCGTACTGCAGAGCTGTATGAAGCCAATAAAGAATTGACAAAAGCTCTCGAAAAGGAAAGGGAAATCAACGAACTGAAATCCAGGATTGTACTCAATGTGTCCCATGGCTTCAAAACTCCACTGACTTCGATTTTGAGTTCGGCTCAGCTCCTTCAGATTTATGCGGAAAAGGACCATCCATTTAAACAAAAAATTGCCAAGCACGCTTCCAAAATCGAGCACTCCGTCAGGGCGCTCAATAATCTGTTGACCAGTGTCTTGTTTTTCGGTAAGGCAGATGAAAACAAATTGGAGTTCAAGCCCAAAAAGGTATTTACTGCTGCATTTGTGAAAGAGGTACTGGATACCGTCAAGGCGGGAATTGAAAATGAAGTGACCATCAATGCGGAAATCGGAAATTTGCCAAAAACCATCACAACAGACCCGGACTTGGTCTATCAGGTGTTGGAAAACCTGCTTTCCAATGCTGTAAAATATTCCAAAGAGGGTAAAACTGTCGATTTTAGGATTTATGTAGAGGATGGAAGTCTCTATGCAGTCATTTCCGATAAAGGAATAGGAATCCCAAAATCAGAACAGGGAAAACTTTTTGACCGGTTTTTCCGTGCGGGAAATGTCGGGATTGTGGAAGGGTCAGGGTTAGGACTGTCTATCGTCAAGAAATGTCTGGAAGTGCTGCAGGGTGATATTTCTTTTGAAAGTGAAGTGGGTAAGGGAACCACATTCCGGGTATCTATACCAGTAAAATAAAAAATGTATCTAAAGGCAAGCTCATTACGTTTTGCGCATCCGGGGCAGTCACCCATTGATTTTCCGGATGTGGAACTGAATTCAGGAGAATCTCTCCTCATTCTCGGGAAATCCGGGAGTGGAAAAACAACTCTTTTGAACCTGTTGGCCGGACTACTCAAGCCTAGTCAAGGTAAAGTGATCATGGGAGGAGTAGTGGTCTCGGATCTTTCCGAGCATGAATTGGACCTGTTTCGTGGTCAAAACATAGGGATAGTATTTCAAAAGCCTCATCTTATTTCCGCACTCAATGTCAGGCAAAACCTAGAGTTGGTCCCTTTTTTCAGTAAAAAGAATGGGCAGGACATCGACCGGCTTTTGAATGAGTTGGGGTTGGGAAAAAAAGCATCCTCTTCGGTGCTGACTCTCAGTGAGGGGGAAGCGCAACGGGTATCCATAGCCCGTGCTTTGGCCAATTCCCCCAGATTAATTCTGGCAGACGAACCCACCTCCAGTCTGGATGATGAAAACACCGAAAAAGTGATTCAGCTTTTGAAAACTCAAGCTTCCAAGATCGGTGCAGCTCTGATCATTGTCACGCATGATCAGCGGGTTAAAGCTCATGTTTCTCACTTTATTGAAGTCAAAGCCTCATGAATCTGTTTAAAATCAGCTGGAAATACCTCACGTTTCGGCCGCTTTCCACAGGGCTGAATATCTTTTTGCTGGCTTTGGGCTTGGCCATCATCACGGTGCTGCTGCTCATCCAGGATCAGTTTGAGAAAAAAATGAATCAGGATGCCGCTGGGATCGACCTGGTAGTCGGTGCCAAAGGAAGCCCTTTGCAGTTGATACTTTCCTCCGTATACCATATTGATTTCCCTACCGGAAATATCAAGATGGAAGAAGCCAAGCGATTGGGTCAAAACCGACTGGTAAAAAAGGTGATTCCTTTGGCTTTGGGTGACAATGTGCAGGGCTTCCGTATCGTGGGGACTAATCATGATTACCTTGAGCTCTATGGGGCAGAATTTACAGAAGGGAAAGCCTGGGAGGAGCCTTTTCAGGTGGCTTTGGGATCGGAGATAGCCCGAAAACTCAATCTCAAGATAGGAGATGAATTTGCCGGAAGTCACGGGATCAGCGTGGGCAGCCACGATCACGATCAGCACAATTTTGTGGTGACGGGAATCTTGGCTCCTAAGGGAAATGTGGTCGATCGATTGGTGCTTACCAGCATTGAATCCGTGTGGTATACACATGACGAGGAGGAAGCCGGAGAAACCGAGGAGTCAGAGGAAACAGTGGAATCTGAGGAAGAGGAGTTGGTATCGGATAGCACCTTGGTGGATCAAGTAGAAGAAAGCCATCATGATAAATTTCATGCTCCTGTGGCAAAGACGGGATTTCCCGACTCAGATCAGGAGAGAGAAGTGACCACGCTTTTGCTTCAATTCCGAAATCCTATGGCAGCTATTCAGCTTCCCCGTATGATCAACTCGGGTACTTCCATGCAGGCAGCTTCGCCGTCCTTTGAGATGTCTCGACTCTTTGAATTACTGGGTGTGGGAATCAGCTTGTTGCAAGGTCTGGCAATAGTGCTGATTGTGATCGCAGGATTGGGGATTTTCATCGCCTTGTATAATTCTCTGAAAGAAAGAAAGTACGATTTGGCCATCCTAAGAGCGCTTGGGGCTTCTCGAATGCAGCTGGTCATCCTGGTCTTTTTGGAAGGGATTTTACTTACTTTCTTGGGTGCAGTGATCGGGATTGCATTGGGCCATTCTTTTTTGGCTTTAGTCGTCAGCCAGAGCGAGCAAACTGTAGTCTCGGCTTTACAGCCATGGACTTTTCTCCCTCAAGAACTTTGGATAGTAGGATATGCGTTAGCGGTAGGTGTAATCGCCTCTCTCATTCCTGCTTGGTCAGCTTATCAAACAAGTATTGCAAAGCAGCTGACAAAGGCTTAATTAGCGACAAAATTTGACTTAAATCATGAAAAAGTGGATTATGATACCGGCATTTATTCTTTTGGGGATGTTTTTTTCCCAAGGGCTGAATGCTCAAGGAGTTTGGAAAAGTCTTTCTGAAGTTTCTTACAAAATCAGTAAAGACAACTTCGGCGAATTATATGTGCCTGTCTTTTCGGACAATATCAAAAAACTCGAAGGAAAGGTGGTGGAGGCAGATGGATACATCATCCCGTTTGAAGGGATGTTTAAGCCCAATCATATCATTCTCTCCAGTCTTCCCTTGGCAGAATGTTTCTTTTGTGGCTCTGGAGGCCCGGAGACCGTCATGGAAGTGATGCTGACCAATCCGATCAAGTACACGTCCAAGCGTGTCAAAGTGAGAGGTAAGTTAACACTCAATGCCAATGATCCCGAGAAGCTGATGTATATCCTCAAGGAAGCTCAGCTGATTGAGAATTAAACCAAAAAAAGCTCCTGGAAGGAGCTTTTTTTATGACTTAGGCGACGGTTTCTTTTTCGAGTTCTCTGAATTTTTCCAGAATATCCAGTGTGATTTTTCCGACTTTTCCATTGCCGATTTTTCGTTCATCAACCTGAGTGACTGGAAGCAATATCTTGGTCGTGCTGGAAATAAATGCCTCTTCCGCTTCCCATACTTCTTCAAGGGAGATCGGTCGGATGACTACATTTTCGGCGATTTGCAGGATATGCTTACGGGTGATGCCCATCAGAATGTGCTGATCCGGGGTGTGAATGATGCCATCTTTTACCAAAAAGAAATTACTTCTGGAACTTTCGCTTACCCATCCGTTCCAATGGTACAGCACATCTTCGGCACCCAATCTTTTCCAGTTGACGCTGTGCCAAACGGGTAGGGTGTAGTTGGTGGTCTTGATATCAGCGATAGGGCGCACATATTCCAGACTGAGTAATTTTATTCCCTGCTGATATTTTTCTTCGGAAGGAAACATCAGGGATTCTGCAAAAATGAACAGTTTGCCTTTGGCAGGAGAAAAGTGATTTTCGGACACTCCTCCACTCAAGACCATTCTTAATCCTCCCTGTCGAAGATCATTTTTTTCTATTAGTTCAGCTATAATCGTTCGTAATTCCTCCCTGCTGTATTCCAAGGGGAGATAGGTCTTTTCTGCAGAAGCAATAAACCGGTCCAGGTAATGCTCCAAAAAAAGCGGTTGATAATTGACTGTTCTAAAAAAATCAAAGATCCCATAACCACGGATCAGTCCAAGGTCTGATGGGTGAATGGAGGCGGTTTCAGTTGGGATGAATTTCCCGTCGGCAAAACAAATTGGTAGCATAGGATGGCAAGTAGATTCCCAAAATTAACCAATGAATTGTAAACTAGTACTTCCAATCAAAATTGTATAAAACTTTACCTTAAGCAAGATTAAATTGTATCTTTGCAATAATTAAATCAAGCGGTATGAAGTTTATTCCTTTTTATTTGGTTTTTGGGCTGTTTCTTTTTTTGCAATCCTGTGGAAATAAGCAAGTTGAAGAAAATAAAGTGCTGAGGGAACAAGTGATTGCTGTTCACGATGAAGTCATGCCAAAGATGGGGCAGTTAAAGGCATTCGAGAAAGCAGCGATGCAAAAGGCAGAGGAGTTGGAGAGTGCAGAAGCTCCCGATTTGGAAAAAATCAATGAGCTCAAAAATTTGGCTACTCAGCTCAATCAAGCCTACGAGGGTATGTTTGTTTGGATGAGGCAGTATAATAATGAGGACGGAGAGCAAACTCCAGAGGAAGTAAAGGCCTATCTGGAGGGTCAAATGATTCAGGTCACCAAAGTAAATGAGGATATCAAAGCGGCTTTAGATAAAGCGGCCGTTCTTTTGGCTGATTAAAATCCCTCAGGGGCAGTTTTAAGATAATTTTCTACCTCTGGGGCTGAAATAACCCCCTCCTTCATTCCCCAGATATTGTAAAGGTAAGTGGCAATCTGGGCGATTTCCAGTGGTTTAAGCTGTGGATTTGCAGGCATTGCCTGGTTGTAAGTCTCCCCATTTACCAGGATTTTACCTTTTTGTCCGTTTCGCATAATCCAAACGGTGCGGTGCACACTGGCTTGGAAGTAGTCGGAATCTCGCAACGGAGGGATTAATTTACCAAGGCCCCGCCCATCGGATTGGTGGCAGTTTCCGCAATAATTTTCATAGAGTTGCTTTCCCATCACGGCGTATTTCATAACCTCCGGATCGGAGATTTGAGCCAGGGTATTTTCCTCTGAACTTGGTTTTGGGCTACAGGATGCCAAGGTCAGTATAGCCAAAGCGGTTATACCCAGTCGCTTCATGGATTAAGGATTTTTGGAATGTCATTGATCAGACGGTCCACTTGGTCTGTTTTGGTACCATCGTATACGCCACGGATTCTTCCCTGCTGATCGATTAATAAAAAGGCACCGCTGTGAAGAAAGCCGCCCGGCTCCATCTGATCAGCCATCGCCGTGGTGAGGTAGCTAGTCTGACCGATTTCAAAGATTTTTTCCTGATCTCCTGTGAGAAAATTCCAGGTAGAAGCATTTTCCACTCCCAGTTTCTCCGCGTACTCTTTCAACACTTCCTGCGTGTCGTGGGTAGGATCGATCGAATGGCTCAGTATTCTGAAGTTGGGGTTGTCCTTATATTTTTCATATACCCTTAGCATTTCTTTTTTCATCACAGGACAGATGGTAGGGCAAGTGGTGAAAAAGAAATCCGCCACATATACTTTTCCGGTGACATCCTCATTGCTGATGGTATCACCCATTTGGTTGATAAATGAAAATTCAGCGATTTTATGGTAGACGGTGTCTTGATTGTCGTCTACATAGCGCTCGCCCAGTATCGGGAGCTCTAGATTGGCTGCGCTGTTTTCTCCTGCAGGCTTGCAGGCTGCAGCTCCTATTATAAGCAATCCAATAAGCAGTCGGTAAGTCTTCATTCTCCTTTTTTTAGTCTGTAATTTTTGTAAGCCTTTATTCCCAGCATCAGCAAAATGGCTAATCCGATCAATCCGGCTATTCCCCAAACCATACTAAGGGTGCTTTTGAGCACGATCAGGAATACAATAGCAAAAAGCAAAATCGTGGCAACTTCGTTCCAAAGTCTCAGTTTGGTGGAATTCCATCTTGCTTTCCCCTCTTGCAATTCTTTAAAAAGTACATGTGAAAATCCGTGGTAGAGGTACAGCAGAAAGACAAAACCCAGCTTGGCATGCATAAAACCCAGCTGCATATATCCCCAACGATAATAGAGTACCCACGCTCCAAAAATCAAAGTCAACACTGCCGATGGCCAAGTGATAATGTACCAAAGCCGGCTTGCCATCAAGTCAAGTTGTGGTTTCAGAATGTTCCGTTCGGCTGCAGGTTTTTCAAGCGCTTCAGTCTGGTAGATAAACAGTCTTACGATGTAAAACAGTCCTGCAAACCAAGTGACTACAAAAATGATATGAAGCGCTTTGACGTACTCGAAACCCATTGTCAGAATTTTGGGCTAAATTAAGGCCTTAACACCATAAACCAGCTAAAGTTTTTGAAAAGGAATAAAGTCATCCTGTATGCGATGGGGATCTTGGTCGGAATCGTCATCTACCAAATCATCAACTCCAGTCTTTCTCAACCCGGTCTTGAGCAGTGGGAGGGGAAATACGAGGAAATCGGATATTTCCGAAATGAAAACAATACCGGTCCGGTAGTGAGAGTGCTTGCTGTTCGTGTTTTGGATGAAAGTCCCTCTTGGATGAAAGAATTTGCCGACGCCCAACCTCATTCTAAATATGGAAAAACCCATGTGTTTTTTTTCTCCGGCAACCTTTCTGAAAAACTCTTGCTCAATCCCAAGGCTCCCTTTTTTGACGAGAAATACCGTGTGTTTTTACTTGCCGAATACGAAAAGACTCCGATGGGTGAAAGCAGATTTTCCTTCACTAATCCATGAGAAAGCGTCTATCACTCTCGGCATATGCGGATGGAATCCGGTCTGGTAACCGAGTGATTCTCAGTCAGGCCATTACTTTGGTAGAAAGTATGCTCGCAGCCGATCAGGAGCTTGCTTCTCAGCTGGTACAGGAGGTCTTGCCCCTTACCGGGAATTCGCTAAGAATCGGAATTACCGGTGTTCCGGGTGTGGGGAAGAGTACATTTATCGAGGCTTTTGGAAAGTTACTCTTGGATCAGGGGAAAAAAGTAGCCGTTCTAGCCGTGGACCCAAGCAGTCAACTCACCAAAGGGAGTATTCTGGGAGACAAAACCCGAATGGAAGCCCTCGCTGCAGACAAGCGGGCATTTATTCGTCCCAGCCCATCCGGGCATACTTTGGGAGGAGTGAGCGCAAGGACCCGAGAAGCCATGCTACTCTGTGAGGCGGCTGGTTTTGATGTGATTTTGATCGAAACTGTGGGTGTAGGACAAAGCGAGACTGCAGTTAAAAACATGGTGGACTTTTTCCTTCTTCTGATGCTTGCCGGAGCTGGTGATGAGCTGCAAGGGATCAAAAAAGGCATCATGGAGATGGCGGACGGACTGGTCATCCACAAGGCGGATGGGGACAATCTGGACTTGGCCAATAAAGCAAAAACCAATTACCGGAATGCGCTTCATCTTTTTCCTCAGTCCGGAAAAAACTGGTCTCCTAAAGTCATCCTTGCTTCCTCCCTGACCGGATTGGGCTTGGAAAAAGTCTGGGATTTGATAAAAGAGTATGAGCGGAAAATGAAAGACTCTTGCTTTTGGGAAACCAATCGGGCAGAGCAACGAATCAACTGGCTTGAAGACCAGATTCAGGACTTGCTCGGACAGGCTTTTCTTCGAAATGAGAAAGTCAGTGAATACCTGCAAGAGGGAAAGCCAAAAGTGAAATCTGGAGAGCTTCACCCCGGAGTTTTGGCTCAGCAGTTGATCAACTTGTTTTTAACCCGATGAAAACGGATATGAAGTGGGTTTTTGGAATAGTCGTCCTTTTTTTCTTTTCCTGTGGTAAAAGAGAAGGACAAGTCAGCCTTTCCGAAAAGTCGGAAATGACTTTTCAATTGGATTCTTTGGTTCAGGAGTCTTGTGTAGGGGATAATTGTGCCAAGCTAAGGTTGGTCTGGCCGGTGGCTGATGGAGGGGAAAATGCCTCCAAAATCAATGAAGGGATCCAAGCTCAACTGAGAAGGCTGGCTCAGTACGGCGAAGCATCGTCCAGCCGGCCTCTGGACTCTTTGGCGAATGATTTCTTAGCTTCTTTTACCGCCTTCAAGTCCGAGTTTCCGGACAGCTACGGAGGTTGGGAAATCCAGGCAGAGGGTAGTGTTTCCTATCAGTCAGCAAACACTCTTTCTGTATATTTTGCGCAGTTTTCCTTTCTCGGAGGAGCACATCCCAATAGCTTGGTTTCCTTTTCCAATTTTGATGCGGTAACTGGTGAAGAACTAGAGAGGAATCAATTGATTCTGGACGAATCGAAATTGATTAACCTAGCCGAGAAAAAGTTCAGAGAACACCATAAAGTGGAGGAGGGAACAGGTTTGACAGAGGATGGACGCTTTTCACTCCCTGAAACCGGGTTTTTTCTTGCCAATGCGATGGGGTTTCGGGAGGGGAAGTTTTGGATAGTCTATGTCCCTTATGAAATTGGACCTTATGTATTGGGCTACACCGAACTGGAATTTAACAAGGAGGAATTGGGTGATGCAGTGAGGTGGTGAGCCTATTTTTTAGGCTTTTTTATCGGATTTCTACTTGTATGAAAAACCGAATAGACGAGAATTTTTTCATCAAATACTTCAAAAATAACAAGATGTGGAAATTTTGAAAGGAGTGCTTCCCTAAAGGGAGAGCGCTTGATTTTATATTTTAAAGGGTCAGTACTGATTGAGTTGAATCGCTCATAAAGGTTTTCTAAAAAATACACCCCTAAGCCGAGTTGCTTGGATTCGTAAAAATGGAAAGCTTCTTCAATTTCAAATTTTGCCTCCTCTAAGATCTCCAAGTCAAAAGGCATTCTGGTTATTTATTTAAAAGCTCGGTCTTAATTTCTTTCCAAGAATAAAGTTTCGACTCGCCTTTAATGGCTCGTTCACGTCTTTGCACCAGTTCATTATAAAGCTCGTTAGGAATTTTTGAATCTAAAAAAGTCTGATCTAATACGGATTTTACTTCAAGTAGAATTTGTTCTTCATTTACTTTCAAAAGTTTTTCTATCAACTCAAGTTTTAAGGAATTTTCCATGTTTATTTAAATTTTATTCAAGTTAAACGAATTCAGATCAAATTCGGATAGGATAAATTCGCTTTTCAAAAAAAATAACTAAGTCCATTGGGGGATTCGATTTCAAACTAGAGTCCGCAATCAATACGACCTCATCTTAAATTTTTTCTTCAACTCATTGACGGCATTGCGGAAGCTGGCGTCGGTTTCGATCATGTCATTGACGGTCTGCACCGCATGAATAACCGTACTGTGGTCACGACCTCCAAAATGGTAGCCAATGGATTTAAGGGAATGTTGAGTGAATTCTTTCGAAAAATACATGGCCATCTGCCTCGCTATTACGATCTCTTTCTTGCGGGTTTTGGCTTTTAATTCATCAGGATGAATGCCGTAATATTCTGAGACCGACTTTTGGATAAAATCAATGCCCACTTCAGTCTCGATGTCCTTGATGAAGTTTTTGATTACTGTTTTAGCCAATTCCAGATTGATCTCTACCCGGTTGAGGGAAGCATGGGCGATCAATGAAATGAGAATTCCTTCCAGTTCACGGACATTGGTGTCTACGGTGTAGGCAAGGTACTCCACGACATCATCCGGAATAAAAATTCCTTCCGACTCCATCTTTCTGCGGATGATGGCCACACGGGTTTCGAAATCCGGCATTTGCAAATCCGCCGTCAATCCCCATTTGAATCGGGAAAGTAAACGCTCCTCCAACCCCTTCAGATCCCTTGGGGGACAGTCGGAAGTCATGATGATTTGCTTTTTGTTTTGGTGCAGGTGGTTGAAGATGTGGAAAAACATCTCCTGAGTCCTGTCCTTTCCGGCCAAAAACTGAATGTCATCAATAATCAGTACATCCACCTGCATGTAGAAGTTGGTAAAGCTCTTCACGTTGCCATCTTTGATGGAATCCATGAATTGATTCACAAACTTTTCGGAGGATACGTAGAGTACAAATTTGTCCTCAGGTCCATTTTTGATCTCGTTGCCGATGGCCTGTACCAGGTGAGTTTTTCCAAGTCCTACTCCTCCATAGACCATCAGAGGATTGAAAGAGGTGATACCTGGCTTGGTGGCTACTGCAAAACCTGCCGAACGTGCCAATCGGTTACAGTCTCCTTCTATGTATGTACTGAAGGTATAATTGGGATTCAGATTGCTTTGTGTAAGCATGTCTGCATCCAAGGATTGCATTTCAAAAGGAGTCTTGACCTCTACAGGATTGGTTGCGGTTTTTTTTGCGACATTATTTCCCTGAGGGTAAGAAACTACATAAGGCTGGTTGGAGGAATTGCCTTTATCCACGACAACGGCATATTCTAAGCGTCCATTTGGGCCTAGCGTACTTTTGATAGCCAATTTGAGGACCTGAACATAATTATCCTCCAGCCATTCGTAAAAAAATTGACTCGGAACCTGAATGGTAAGGCTTGAACCCTCTAGTTTAACTGGGTTGATAGGTCTAAACCAGGTAGAAAAGCTCTGCTCATTTACGTGTTGTTCGATCACACGCAAACATTCATTCCAAACTGCACTGGCTTCTGAACTCATTAGAAAAAGGCTGGCTAAATCCCGCTGCCCAGATAAGGCAAGGGCGTCAAATTTGTGGAAAATTAACTTAAATAAAAAATCAAAATTGGCTTGAAAAAGTGAAAGATTGATCAAATAAAGTTGTTGCCCCAATTTTATATGGGGGATTCCGAGAACTAAGAACTAATCGGATGTAAACTGAATTTTCGGTAAATATTTATATGGTATTCTTTGTAAATCAAGTATTTATAAGGGTGCTGCTGAAAATCAAGCCGTTACCATAAACTGGCCGCAATCTTACTTTTATCCAAAAATCCTTCTGTCAAACATGGAGGGAATAGTTATTTTTGAACCTGTTGATTCGATACTAAGATAAACCCATTTATGACAGAAGACTTGTTTCCGGAATTTGAAGCATCCAGAAAAGCGGACTGGATTGCCCAAGCCACCCGGGATCTAAAAGGAAAGGATTTTGAGCAGTCACTGGGCTCAACTCTTTGGGGAAAAATTAAACTTTCTCCTTTTTATACCTCCGAAGATCTGAATGGCCCTGCTGTTCAGCATCGTTTTCATCCGCAAAATGAAATTCCCGGCTTGCCTCCTAGAGTTTGGACTAACTTGATTAGTGTTCTTCCGGGAGATTCCAATCAGCAAGTGATTCAAGCTTTAGAAAATGGGGCTGAAGGATTGGTTCTTCACCTTCATGGAGTAGAGGATCTTTCAGAGTTGTTGAAGGGAGTTTTACCCCAATACATACCTATTTTTATATTTCCATTAGGTAATCCTGTTCTGGCTTTAAGATCTTTTTTCGAATGGGCTGACTCTACCGGAACTTCTCCGGATTTGATTTCAGGAGGATTGCTTTGGACTCCCTCTGATTTGGTCTTTGATCGGGATCAACCATTTGGGCTGGGCGTGGAGATACTTTCTGAGCTTTTGGAAATGGCAGAGCCCTATCCGGCTTTTAAGGCTTTTTCTGTCAAAACCTCCCGCTATTCCGAATCCGGAGCCAATCCTTTGGAAGCATTGGTTTTCGGTTTGGGCGAGTTGATCGAATCCTTGGATCGATTGTTTATTGATCCGAAGCAGGTGTTTTCTAAGGTGTTTTTCGAAGCTTCTGTCGGAGAAAGCCATTTTGGGGAAATCGCCCGAATGAAAGCTCTTCGAAAGGTAGCTTGTGAAATGGCGGGGCTATATGGTTTGGAGATCAAAGAACAGGAGGTCCTGATTTTTTCTCAGACTTCCGGATGGTCCAAGTCCCTTTTGGATGTAAATACCAATTTGGTCAGGCAAACATACGAAGCCATGGCTGCAGTACTTGGCGGGGCAAATTTTCTCTGGGTGAGGCCTTTGCAGGAAGAAAATTCCAGCGAGATGGAGCGAAGAATAGCCAGAAATGTATCAACTATCCTTAGAGAAGAGAGTCATTTGGACAAAGTCATGGATCCCTCGGCTGGATCGTATTATTTGGAAAATTTGACATCTGAAATGCAGCGCATCATTCAGGCTGAACTTCAGCAATTGGAGTCTAGAGGCGGGTGGGAAAAGAGTCTTACTAATGGAGCTATCCATTCTTTGGTGAGGAAAAACCGTGAGGTGATTCAGATTCAGGTTTTGGAAAACCAAACCCCCAAAATCGGTGCAAGCAAGTACCCTGCGCCTCCCTCACTTCAGAAAAATCTAGAATTGGTGCCTTTTGAGGAGAAAATGCATGAGCTCAAGCCTACCCGCGCTACCTATCTTGTCGAACTTCAAACGCTGACCCAATCATGAGACCTGACCTGAGCAAATGGAAAATCGGAGGACAGGCTTCTGATTCCACGCCTACTTCAACTTGGGAGTCACCTGAGCAAATATCTATTCCTGATACCTTTGATCAGGAAAAAATCAATTCCTTAAAGCAACTTCGGTTTGCTGCAGGTATTCCTCCTTTTCTCCGTGGGCCATACAGCACCATGTATGTGCAGCGTCCCTGGACGATACGCCAATATGCGGGCTTTTCCACAGCGGAGGAATCCAATGCATTTTACCGAAGAAATCTGGCCGCAGGCCAGAAAGGACTTTCGGTAGCTTTTGACCTTGCGACTCACCGAGGTTATGATTCGGATCATCCCCGAGTACAGGGAGATGTAGGAAAAGCCGGGGTGGCAATAGATACCGTAGAGGACATGAAGATTCTCTTCGACCAGATTCCACTTGAGGAGATGTCTGTGTCCATGACCATGAATGGGGCGGTGATTCCTGTTTTGGCTTTTTACATTGTGGCAGCAGAGGAGCAAGGGGTAAGCCCCGATAAGCTAAGTGGCACGATACAGAATGACATCCTGAAGGAATTTATGGTGCGGAATACCTACATCTATCCGCCCCAGCCCAGCATGCGGATCATCGGGGATATTTTTGAATTCACCTCGAAGTATATGCCTAAGTTCAACTCAATCTCGATCTCCGGCTACCACATGCAGGAGGCTGGAGCGACTGCTGATTTGGAGTTGGCATACACCCTGGCAGATGGATTGGAGTACCTCCGAACAGGCATCAAAGCCGGACTGGATATCGATGACTTTGCTCCGAGATTATCCTTTTTTTGGGCGATCGGGATGAATTATTTCATGGAAATCGCAAAGATGCGAGCAGGCCGATTGCTATGGTCCAAAATCGTAAAGCAATTCAATCCCAAAGATTCCAAATCCCTTGCTTTGCGCACGCACTGTCAAACCTCTGGTTGGTCACTTACCGAGCAGGATCCATTCAACAATGTCACCCGCACCGCTGTAGAAGCACTAGGTGCAGCCATGGGGCATACCCAATCGCTTCACACCAATTCTCTGGATGAGGCGATCGCCCTGCCGACAGATTTTTCGGCACGGATTGCAAGAAATACCCAATTGGTTCTTCAAGAGGAAACCGGAGTAACCAAAGTGGTGGATCCTTGGGGCGGCTCCTATTACGTAGAGTACCTGACAGATCAACTTGCGCAACGAGCTTGGAAGCTGATCCAGGAAGTGGAGGAAATGGGAGGAATGGCCAAAGCCATTGAAGCGGGACTTCCCAAGCTCAGGATCGAAGAAGCCGCCGCCAAAAAGCAAGCCCGAATCGACAGCGGAAAGGACATCATCGTGGGAGTAAATCGCTATCAGGTAGAAGAATCCACGGAAATCGAACTGCTAGAAGTGGACAATCAGTCAGTTAGAGAGTCCCAAATCAAGCGCTTGCAGGAAGTCAAAGCCAAAAGGAACCAAACAGAAGTAGAAGTTGCTTTGGATAAAATCACCCAAGCGGCTCAATCTGGAGAGGGTAATTTACTGGCTTTGGCAGTGGATGCCGCACGAAAAAGAGCTACTTTAGGAGAAATCTCCGATGCGATGGAAAAGGCTTTTGGCAGACACAAAGCCCAAACGAAATCCATCTCGGGAGTTTATGCCTCAGAAGTGAAAAATCAGGAATCATTTAAAAAAGCTCAAGCACTTTCCGATCGTTTTGCAGAATTGGAAGGCCGTCGTCCGCGCATTTTGGTTGCCAAAATGGGGCAGGATGGGCACGACCGAGGAGCAAAAGTGATCGCCACAGGTTTTGCCGATTTGGGTTTTGATGTGGATATCGGGCCACTTTTTCAGACTCCTCAGGAAGTCGCCGAGCAAGCCGTAGAAAATGATGTCCATATCGTGGGGGCATCCTCGCTTGCGGCTGGTCACAAAACCTTGATTCCTCAATTGATCCAAGCGCTCAAAGAACTCGGCCGTCCCGATATCATGGTCGTGGCAGGAGGGGTAATTCCATCCAAGGATTATGAGTTTTTGGAAAAAGCGGGAGTGGCAGCGGTTTTCGGGCCGGGAACAGTTCTTTCCGAGGCTGCCATCGAGGTTTTGGAGAAACTCATGAAGGAATAAAAAAGTGAGGCTGAAGTCAGAAAAGCCCCTTTGGTCTAATCGAAAGAACCAAAGGGGCTTTTGCTTATAAATCCATCTCTAGCAGCGCATAACTCAAGCTTTTTCCATGCGCATCCATTGCCAAGGAGGTGGTGACTCCGCTTGCCAATGCATTTTCACAAGTGAAAAGTAAGGCGTGCAGCTCGGGGATTTCATGTCGGGTGACACTTCCCTTAAGCTGATAGGAGAGGTGTAGTTTCACTTTTTCGGCGGTGATTTTTTCTGCCAAAAGCGGAAAATCCTTTTCATCTAAAGGAAAAAGGGAAAGCACTAATGTATTCCCTTTGTCTCCAGCGCGGCTGTGGGCGATATCGGCAAGCTTCTGACTCATGATTCAAAGACTTGAATGTAAGGTTGGATTTGGTTTCGATTCATTAGGACGGAGACGACTCCGATGACTTCGTAGAGGTATTTTCTGGCTCCTCCACCTCCGGCGGGTCCGTTGGTGTAGAGTGCTTCCACCTCTTCTCCCACGAGTTGGGCGAGGCCTTGGTTCTTGGACTTTCCGGCAATTCGGAGTCGGGTTTCATAAGGAGTAGAACCTTGAGAAAGGCTTTCTCCATGAAGCGAACTTAAGCCAATATAATCTACCCGAAACTCATCAAAGCGATCTCCAATTCGCTTTTGGATGATTTCTCCGGCCAATTTTGCACGCTCAACGGCATGGGCTCCCGCATAGGAAATTTCCCCTTCTCCGATCCAGCCGGCCTGATAGCCTACGCTGACTTTAAGCTTTTCAGGTTGTGACTTGCCGGTTCCTCCGGTGACTAGCAATTGATTTGGTCCGATTTCTTCAAAACGTACACTTTGAAAGTCTGCCACCACGTCGGGGGTAAAGTAGTTTGCCGGATCCAATACTTCATAAAGCAATTGCTATTTGGCGGTCTGAGTGTTGATCAATCCTCCTGTACCCTCTACTTTGGAGATAATGCCGCTGCCATTCTGAAAGACTTCCAAGATGGGATGCCCAAGGATGTCCATGTCCGGAACAGGCTTAGTGACAGGATCCGCGAAATAGCCTCCCGTAATCTGCCCGGCACACTCCATGAGATGTCCAAGTACGGTTCCTTTGCCCATCAGGTCTGCATTTTCTCTAGCCCAGCCCAATTCATGAATCATCGGAGCCAAAAAAAGCGAGGGATCGGCCACTCTTCCGGTTAGGATGATTTGAGCATCGGTGGCCAAGGCCGGAAGAATCGCATCCACTCCGAGGTAGGCATTGGCAGAGATCAATTGTCCATACGAACTCAACGGTTTTTCACCTTCCATGCTTAGTTCTTCGCCACTGAGTTGATCAAAGACATCGTCCCCGAGTACAACAGCTACTTTAACTTTTAGCCTGAGTTTCTGAGCAATCTCCAGGATTTTTTTAGCTCCTGCGATAGGATTGGAAGCACCCATGTTGGTGATCAGGCGGGTCTGATGCTGGAGTAAAAGTGGAAGCAAACCCTCGATTCTCCTCTCCAAGAGTACATCATATCCGGCATTGGGGTCTTGCTGTTTGCGCTTTTGTGCCAATGCGATGGTCCGCTCGGCGAGGCATTCCAAAACCAAGTAGTCCAGATCTCCCTTTTCCGTCAGTATCAAAGCAGGCTCCAATCGGTCTCCCGAAAAGCCTGCGCCACATCCGATTCTTATTTTTTCCATCATACTAAATCGAAATCACTCCGAGTAAAACAGATACCAAAAGCATCACTAAAGTGACCGAAAACGCCAATGGAATGGTCTTTTTCTGATGATCGCCTAACTCCACACCAGACAGTCCCACCAACAAAAAAGTGGAGCCAGTCAGCGGACTTACAGGAAATCCGGTAGTCATTTGTCCCAAAATCGCTGCCTGCCCGACTTCCAGACCACTTGCGCCAAAGGTGGTCGCCGTAGAAGAAAGCAAAGGCAAAATGCCGAAATAGAAGGAGTCGGGATCAAAGAGCATACTTGCCGGCATAGCCACCAATCCTGTCAAAAGCGGGAGTTGTCTTCCAAGCTGTTCTGGCAACATGGTCTGTACCGCAGCGGCCATCGCATCCATCATGCCGCTTCCTTTCAGGATTCCTGTAAAGCAGCCTGCGGCAAATAGGATGCTTGCCATCAGCATGGCTCCTTTTGCGTGAGCATCGATTCGTTTTTTCTGTTCCTCTACTTTTGGGAAATTGATCAGTAAGGCCACGGCAAATGCCACCATAAACACCACATAAGGAGGTGCCCAAGATAGAATAATGGCTGTAATAGCAGCCAAGATCAGTAGGACATTGATCCAAAATAGACTTGGGCGGTGCAGGGGATTTTCTTCAGTGGATATGGCGTAAATAGAGGCTTGATTTGGGTTCCCAAGTCTTCTTTTTTCACTTTTCCCCAAGAAAAAAGCAATCATAATAACGCATACCAATCCTGAAAGTAGGGGAATGACCATGGGATTGAAAAGTTCGGTAACAGGTACATTCAAAGCTGTGGCCGCTCGGATCGTCGGCCCTCCCCAAGGTACCATATTCATGGTGCCAGCCGATAGGGCGACTATGCAGGCCAAAGTAATCCGCTTCATACCCAACTGATCATAGATCGGAGCCAAGGCAGGGATGACTACTAAAAAGGTGACCGCACCTGAACCGTCCAAATGAATCAACATAGCCAAAACTGCTGTGGCTAAGGCGATTTTGACTGGGTCATTTCCCGCTATTTTCAGCAGTTTGGAAATAATGGGTTGAAATGTGCCTGCATCCAATAGGATCCCAAAAAAGAGGATAGCGAAGACGAACATCACCCCAGTTGGGGCAATTGCTTGCAATCCCTCACCGATCATCGCCGGAACTTCGGTCGTTTTACCAGCTAACATTCCTGTAAAAATCGGAACGAGGGTCAACGCAATAACGGGAGAGGCTTTTTTGGTAATGACCAGGAAAAGCAGAAGGAGAATGGTCAACAGTCCCAGAAATGCCAACATATGTTATCGATTCAGACTTTCCATAAATTTCATCTGAGACCAATACGGCATCGCCCGGGTTTTAATCTCCGCTCCAAGCTCAATGACCAGTGGGTTTTCGGGATCAAAAACCGGCCATTCGGGAAGACCTGTTCCGTTGGGATTTCCTGTTTTCACAAAGTTGACCCAGTAGTCGGACATGTTTTTTTCCAGATCATAATCGACCTGCTCAAAAGGTCGGTTCCAGTTGTGGAGAGTGTGCAGTGCATAGCTGAATTCAGCCGAATGGAAAGCTCCATAATTGGGTTCTCCAGGAGGAACGCGTGTGAAATAGTAGAGATAGGCATCGTTTTGCCCCTTTTCGGTCTGCATCCTGGCCCAGGTATAGTTCTGAAATCCGAATCCGAGGACTCCGATGGTTTTCAGGGTTTCTTCGAGTTCTACTTCATTTCCCGCAGGGAAAAGCTCCAGATATTCCCCTGCCCGGCCTCCATATTGTTTCTTGGCGTTGGCTTTGAATTCAGTTGGAGTAGTTGGTGGATTTCCGGAAACCCGATCGTCGGCATTCCAACCTGTCAGCAGCGGAACATCAGAATAAGTCCCTTCTTCGAAAGCTTGTCTCACACTTTGCAAAATCTTGCCATCCACCACGGGACCAAATCTTGCGGGGAATTTAAGAAGACTGTCCGCAGGGAGTTGTCGAAGATCTGCCAACGAGATTCCAAGCGTATCGGTCAATTGTTTGCCTCTTTCTTCGGCTCCTTGCAGTCCGGAAACCAAGCCCGAACCCCGATTAAACATGCCTCCGCTTTGGGCGATGGCTTTATGGAAAAGGCCTTTTGCCTTAGGAGAGACCACTAAGGCGTTGACACTGAAAGCTCCGGCGGATTGGCCTGCGATGGTGACATTATTCGGATCTCCGCCAAATGCAGCGATGTTCTTTTTCACCCACTCCAATCCGGCAATCTGGTCCAAGAGGCCATAGTTGCCGGAAGTCTGGTCTGGGTTTTCAGCGCTGAGTTCGGGATGGGCAAGGAATCCCAGCATTCCTACTCGGTAGTTAAGCGCGACGACCACGATGCCTTTTTTCGCCAGTTCTTCTCCGTCATAAAGAGGAACTGTATTGCCTCCCGAGCTAAATCCTCCCCCGTAAATCCAGACCATCACGGGGCGTTTTTCATCCATACGCTCGGCGGCGGTCCAGATATTGAGGTAGAGGCAATCTTCTGAAATAGGTTCTTTGGGGATCAAAAATTCCTCCGACCAGGCAAAAAACGGAACAGGTGGATTTTGCATCGGTGCGGCAGGATTTTCTGTACAGGATTTGATTCCTTCCCAAGGCTGGACAGCCTGTGGGGCTTTCCATCGCAATTCCCCCACTGGAGGGGCGGCAAACGGTATTCCTTTAAAGATTTTGACCTGTCCGCTGGAGTCGGTTTTTCCTGAGATGAGGCCTCCTTCTATGGACACAGACTGAATCGAGATTTCAGTGGTATTTTCTGATTTGGCACAAGAGATAAAAAGAAAGCCCATCGCAGCGATGAGCAGTATCGGGCTTTTGAGCATGGGTTAATTGGTCTTGAAGCTGTAGAGATAAGGAGCTTTGTGGCTTTTGCCGGTGAAAAGCTTTTCGTGTCGATCAAGAATGTCCAGACTGAGCATTTTCCGCTGAAAGCTGGTGCGACGGAGCTTTTGTCCCAAAATCGCCTCATACACGGCCTGAAGTTCATTCATGGTGAACCGCTCGGGGAGAAGATTGCCTCCGATCAATTTGCGATCCAGGTTTTCTCTTAGAGTTTGAAGTGCCTTTTCAACGATTTTTCCATGATCGAGAATCAACTCCGGAAGCTTGTCAATCTCATACCAGGCAATAGAATCAGAGAGTGCATCCGGCGTCAAGGTTACTTTTTCATAATCGATAAGCGCATAATAGGCGATGGAGAAAAACCGATCCAGCATCCAATAATTTTCCGGAATCAAATGTCCGTTGGCCTCCAAAATCCTCCGCATCACTTCAGGCTGAAATCGGGTGATATCCCCAAAGGTGTGAAACTGCTCAAGGTAGATTTCCTTCAAACCCGTGCGTTCAAAAAGTCCTCGTTTAACGGCATCTTCCAGGTTTTCGGATTTTCTGACAAATCCACCAGGTAGAGCAAACCAGCCGGTGGCATGATATTCCATCAGCAGGATTTTGAGTTTTCCTTTGGAGAATCCAAAAACCACTGAGTCGTATGCGATATGAGGAATGTACGGAGAAACTTCTTGATTAGGCATGTTGGGTTCTAATTCTGATCTAAGTAAATAGGATTTTTCCGGAGAAGCAATTAATATTGTCTCAGAATGAAACAATAGATTTCTGCAAACCTACTTTTCATGAAAGTGTATTTACTTGGCTGGATATGGCTATGCTTCTGTACTTCAATGGTGTATGCTCAAAGCAATAACTTTATGCCCGTGCAGACAAAGATCCAAAACGGAATCATCGAGGGAAATTACAACGTGACCAATGGGATTTCGACCTATTTTGGGATACCCTTTGCCAAGCCCCCAGTGGGAGAGTTGCGTTGGAAAGCTCCAGTCCCGGCTGAAAACTGGTCTGGAGTAAAAATGACCAAAAAGTTTAGCGCCAGACCTGTTCAGGGTCTTGTGTTTGGGGATATGAATTCTTGGTCGGATGGGGTTTCAGAGGATTGTCTTTACCTGAATGTGTGGACTCCGGCAAAGCGAAACAGTAAGGATCTTCCGGTTTTGGTCTATTTCTATGGCGGAGGTTTTGTGGCAGGAGACGCGTCTGAGCCAAGATACAACGGAGAGTCCATGGCCAAAGAAGGCGTGGTGGTCGTGACTGTAAATTATCGTTTGGGGATTTTTGGATTTTTGGCTCATCCTGAACTGAGTGCCGAGGCCCCTTACAAAGCTTCCGGGAATTATGGGTTACTCGATCAGGCTTTGGCCTTGAAGTGGGTAAAAGACAATATTGCTGCTTTTGGAGGTAATCCCAATCAAGTGACCATTGCAGGAGAATCCGCCGGTTCGATTTCCGTTTCCTATCAGATGGCTTCTCCAATTTCCAAAAATCTGATTCATGGAGCGATCGGAGAAAGCGGTGCTGGGATCAATCCGACCTTATCTCCAGTTTCTCTAAAGGAAGCAGAGCAAACTGGAAAAGAATTTCTTGAGAAAGCAGGAGTACAATCCATGGCCGAGGCCAGAAAAATGTCCGCCAAGGACGTGTTTGAACTTTATCAGGAATCCGGTCGATTCGGCTTTCCTGTAGTGATTGACGGGTACTTGCTGCCAAAGACACTTCCGGAAATCTTCCGGGCTGGTGAGCAAGCTCAGGTTCCATTGCTTTTGGGTTGGAACTCTGCCGAGATTCCCGGTGCGGCGTTTATGCAGGGTAAGCCTTACACCAAGGAAGATTTTATTGAAAAGGTAAAAGAAGCCTATCCAGATCAGGCTACCGAAGTGTTGACATTGTATGCGCACGATACTCCCGAGCAAGTGGAATATTCCGCAACTGACTTGGCTTCGGACCGATTTATTGTGTACAGTACCTGGAAGTGGTTTGACTTGCATCGAAATCATAGCAATCAACCCGTGTATCGCTATCTGTTCAGTAAGTTGTCTCCTCCATTGGTAGACAAAAACCTAATGGCAGGTCTGGCCGGAGGGACAGTTCGAACTGAAAATCCAACTCCCGCACCAAAACAAATCGGAGCCAGACACGCTGCTGAGATTGAGTATGCCATGGGAAATCTTCATTTGGTGAAAGAATTTGCCTGGACACCTGAGGATTATAAGGCCTCCAAGACGATGTTTGATTACTTCACCAACTTTGTGAAAACGGGGAATCCAAACGGTGGAGACAACCCCAATTGGTCAGCTGCAAAGGCTGGTGACGCTAATCCTCCGGTGATGGTCATTGATACCGAAACCAAAGAGGTGAAAGCCCAGCATGATGCACGGCAAGTCTTTCATGACAAGTATTATAAAAACGATAAGTAAACCGAGTTGTAGATCACCCAAAAAGTATAACAGATTTGAACTTAACACAGCGTCTGTTTGCATTTAAGGCCGGGAAACCGGCCTTTTATTTTTTTGATGATTTTAACTGATGTTTGATGACGGTGCGTAGAATGTGCTGTTCCAGGTAGCCTCCGGAAATTTTGGCCTGATACCAATTGACGTAGCCCAGATCAAGACTTAGTAAAGGAGAAAAGCTCAAACTTAGGTCTACAGAGATCCTGTTTTGATCAAATGTAAATTCCTGAAATTTCCCGCCTGCCATGGCCATAAGTTCGTCCGCTACTTTCAGTTTGAGGGATTTTTGATCTGAGAATTTGGCTATGGGGAAAATGGCTTGAAGGCGGTATCTAATTCTAGCGGAGCCATAATGAAAACCCTCTTGAAGTTCTGTTTTTGACTCATTGGTGTTTTTGAAAAACCTTAATTCACCTCTCAGTCGGTTTTCTAAATCCAAAGGTCCCAAATTGGTTCGGAAGTTATACTCTCCATGGGGCCGTATTTCCGGTAGGGTAAAGGAGGATTGATGGATAGTTTGTGGAATATGGAAAAAGAAAATACTGCCTCCGAAGCCAAAATTTGATCTTTCCGAAATGGTATTATGAAACTTGGTTCGGATCAAAAACTGACTTTGCTGGAAGGGATGGATCAGATGGCGCTCCATCAGTTCGGTTTCGTTATTCCATTTTTGATTTATCGCAGCACCAATAGTAAACCCATACCAAAGTGCCTGATTGGTAGATTTTTGAGCCTTGACCGGATGAAGGAGGCCAAGGCATAAAAGTGCTGTGGTTATTGAGAGTTTAATTTGGGGCTTCATGATCTGAAGCCCATGATACAATTTGAATACTTAAAACTTTTGTGACAAAAGTCTCATTTCCTTGATTTAATAAACAAAAATGGGTTTTCCTCCTTCACAGGTGACGGCACGTGGCGCACCTACCAACATACAATCGGAGATTGCATTATTTCTTCGGTTGTATTCCTGTTGCTGAAAGGTATATTGATCCACCAATTCCAGAAATCTTTTTTCCACGCTTTGGTGAAAGGCTATGTAACGGAGTGGGCCTCCGCAGGATTTACTGCCCATAGGGGTAAACTTCCATTCGGTAGAGTTAGTGCAAGGTACAGATTCAGAAAGAGCAATGATCTCCTTTTCTAACAATTCTAATTGGCCAAGATCAGAATTGTTTACATCTTCAGAGTCCATACAGCTAAAACTCATCAAAAAGACAACAGGTATCCAAATCAGGGTTTTCATAGTAGCTTTGAAAGTTTAAACCTACTAACGATTCTTGGAATTTTTTTGCTACACTTTTTGGATGGATTTTTTTAATTACCTGACTATGAAAGATGCATTGTATTCGTATTTGTTGGGGGAGGAGGAATATTCTAAAAGGAGTTTTCGGGGATTGGAATCTTTCGAATCCAAAGTCATCTTGAGCATCTGATCGAAAACACCAAAATCCGGTTTGGGGATGTCCATGATGAACGTGTCTGCCGATCCTCCCGGGTTCGTTACGATGTGGTTAATCTCCCGGAATCTCATATCCACCTTGGTAAAGTCGTGGCCGTTGAGGTTTTTTCCAGATAAGAACATTTGGTGAAATATTTCTGGGGTATGATGCCCCAAATGGTCCCTTCTAGCTATGATATTGAAATGGACACTGAAGGATTGAATTTCGATCTGTCCAAAGACGGAATGAGATTCATGGGTGGAGGTGATGGGAGTGGTCATGATACATCTAATTTGGATAATTAGAATCGTAATCGATTTGAAGGGTGATTCAAATCCAGGCTTTTGTTTGGTAAGGCTAAAGTTCCGTTGAAAAAATGGTCAAAAAATACCCACTACTGGGTATTTTTTGAAAAGGTTGGGCTTTGTTTGTTCCGACGGTGACGGTTCAGGATTCCAAAGGTAGAACTAGACTTTTTCTGAGCATCTTTCCCATACCGATTTGAGCACCAGACCTAATCATTCATGTTTTTCCTTGTTCTCTTTCAAGCCAATTGTAAGAAAATATCCTCATAGCGATAAGCCTCTGAGAATTAAACAGAAGCCGATAGACTTTAAATTCCTTTTTTGAATTGTTCAAGTTAAGCAAGACAAGTGTAGGGAATAGCTGCACTTCTTTTCTTACTTAAAAGGATTTATTCTGCAGTTGTCGGTTCAATGATTGTTTTGACCTCTCCCAAAGAATTGGCAGGAAAACCACCCTTTTTTGCATGTTCTTTGACCAAGTTTTTGTTGGGGGCGATGTTTACACAATAGATTTTGTCTCCTGTGACGTAGCTGTGAAGCCATTGGATTTGCGGGCCCAGATTGCTTAGAACCTCGCAGGAAGTTTGAGAGATTCATTTCCACTGCTTAGGGATAAGATTCCCCGCTCCGAGTATCTCGAGCTCGATGATATACTTTGGCATTTTTGGAAATTTTTGATTTGACCTACTCGTTAGGCTTTTCAGATGCGCCCCGTTTTTGAAGTGATCTCTGGACTTCGCTTAACTAAAAAATACTCCTAAAAAAAATGAAATCAAAAGATTAAGGCATACCATTAATTCCCTCCGCTGGGATTCATGTTTCTGATAGCGGCAATTTTCCAATCTCTTTTTTTAAAAACCACCGTAAAGCTGCTCCACATATTCCGAGACTCCCCGCTGGGATTTTTAATCACATAGCGGCAATCCACCAAAGCAATGTCATCGCTCAGGAATCTGATTTTTTCTACTTCCAGTGTGCGGGTTCCGGGATTGGAAGTAGAACTTCTCAGCATCCCATCCACGGCTTCACGGATGCCTGTTCTCCATTCCCCGGAGGAGACCAACTGATCTACATCCTCGGTCAAGATGCTTTTGAGCAAGACAGTGTCCTGGTTTTCTCGGGCCTCCGCATAATGATTGATCAAATGATGAATTTTTACGACATCGTCTTTTTGTCCGGGTTTGATTTGGGAGAAAGCAATAGAGGGAACCAAGAGGACAATCCAGATGAGTGTTTTCATATGTTTAATGGGATAAACCATTTTTAAATTACTCATAAAAAAATAAAAACAACTTATAAACAAGAGGCTGGATTTAAAGCATCAGAAACGGAGTTTGTGATTTTTGCTAACTCAAACAACTAAATCAACCTAATTAATAGTTAGATTTAGGTATGAGAAAAACTGCTGCTCTTTTTGGTCTTGTCTTATTTTTTCTGCTTGGATGTAAGGAAGAGGAAAAGCCTGACGGTCCATATGGTGTATATATTTTAGAGTCCATAACCACCTCCATTCCGGTAGATTTTATGAATTCAGGTGAGCAAACCACCGAGCATATAACTAATTTTTCTGTGTGCGGTAAAGGGGGATTTTCTATTGAATGGCGGTTGAATAGACAAACCCCGGTTATGGATTTTAAAACGTTCACATTTTCGGAGCTTAGGGATAAAATTACAAATGAGGTGGAAATTATCACGGGATGTGGGTTCAACAGGAGAATTGTGGTGCTCAAAGAAAATGGCGAGCTGGATTTGAATTTTTTCGGGGATCGGGGAATTTGGTCAAATAACCCAAAACAAATTGATTTCGAATTTGAGATAAGGAGCTTAGAGTATTTTCCAGACGATAAATCCATTCGGATGGTGACTTACCAGCAGTTGTATGACTTTTTTTCCAAAGAATATGTGGAAACTGAATTGACCTACTTGTTTGGCTATGAGGGTCCATTTAATGTTTTTTCAAATTAAACAAACAAAAAAACCACCTCGGCTGAGAGGTGGTTTCTTCCTTTAGTTTCTAGCTTCTAAAGTCTAGCGTCTAGCCACTTGATACCTGCTACTTGATACTCACATCACATCTTCCCCTCTCAGCTTCACCACAGCCCCTTCGAGGATATCTCCGATTCGGATTTGGCAGGCGAGGCGGGATGTAGGGAAATATTCCGGTAGATTTTCGAGTTGGTCAAGTTCTACATCGGTGGCGTCACCTAGTCCATCTTTTCCCTCCAAAATCTCCACATGGCAAGTGGCACATAGTGCCATTCCTCCACAGGTGGCGAGAATCGGGTATTCAGATGCTTTCAGTACTTCCATCAGACTCAGGCCCATATCCGCAGGGGCTTCTACTTCCTGTCTGTTGCCTTCTTGGTCTTCTACGGTGAATTTGATCATGGCCGGGGTGGGGTTAGAATGCGTTGACGCCGTTTACAGTGGTGTATTTGAAGCTGAGCTTCTGATCAGGATACACGTATTTGAATGCCGAGTGCATCATGATCGCAGCCTCATGGAATCCGCAAAGGATGAGTTTCAATTTTCCCGGATAGGTATTGATGTCACCGATGGCATAGATTCGCTCCACTCCTGTGGAGTAGTCGCGGGTATCTACTTCGATGGCGTTTTTGTCTATGCTGAGTCCCCAATCGGCAATAGGTCCAAGCTTAGGCGACAGGCCGAAAAGAGGAATCAGATAATCCGCGTCTATGCTGACGTCCTGCTTGTTTTTATCTTCCAGAATTACTTTTTCCAGTTTTCCGTTTCCGTTGACCTCTTTTAGGTTGGCCGACAGGATCAGGTCAATTTTTCCTTTGTTGGCGAGGTCAAAGACCTTGGAAGCCGAATCAGGGGCGCCTCGGAAGGTTTCGTTTCTGTGAACCAAGGTTACTCTTTTTGCAACCTTGGCCAGGAAGATGGTCCAGTCAAGTGCAGAGTCACCTCCTCCGGCAATTACTACGTTTTTGTCACGGAAGGTTTCCGGGTTTTTCACCATGTAAGAAATTCCCTTTCCTTCAAATTCTTCCAGGTTGTTTAGGACCGGTTTTCTCGGTTCGAAGCAACCCAAACCACCGGCAATAATGACCACTTTACAATGTACATGGGTTTTGTCGCTGGTAGTGACGATGTAGCTTCCGTCAGGTTGTTTGTCCAGATGATCTACGCGCTCTCCCAAGGTGAAGGTAGGCTGAAAAGGCTTAGCCTGCTCCATCAAATTATCGATTAGGTCCTGAGCTTTGATTTCAGGGTATCCAGGAATATCGTAGATCGGTTTTTGAGGATAAATCTCAGAAAGCTGACCCCCGATTTGTGGAAGTGCATCGATGAGATGGCAGCGCATTTTGAGCAGACCTGCTTCAAAAACAGCAAATAGCCCCACCGGACCAGCCCCGATGATGCAAAGATCAGTATGGATCATGTTTGTATTCATGGTTTCTTTTGACAACCAAAACTGGTTGGATTTGTTCGTGCAAATATAATTAGTATGCTAACTATCTGTTATTCTTCCAGGATTTGTCCATCCAAATTTTGGTAGATTGTATTCAAAATCCGTTTAAATTCTTCGAAATCGCTTTCGGTCAGGTTTTCCCAAGCTTTTTCCCGAATCTCCAATACCTTAGGCTTGAGTTCAGTGACTTTTTCTACACCGCTTTCGGTCAGATGAAGCTGAAAACTTCGACGGTCGGTAGGGTGAAGGACTCTTTCCACGTAGCCCTTTTTACACAGGAGATCAATGATTCTAGTCAGTGTCGGATGGTCCTTGAAAACCAGGTTTGCCAATTCTGTTTGGCTCATCAGCCCATTTTCTGAAAGATTTTTGAGCACCAGCCACTGATCAACGGTCACATCAAAGTCTCCTTGCTTAAACTGCTGTTGCGCATACTGCTTTACCTTTCGCGCAGTGCGATCGAGAAGAAAAGAATATCGCGCAAAGAGTTCCTGTGTCATACCAATTGTTAGTGTGACAAATATATGAAAATAGTTTTCTGAAATTAGAATTTCCTATTAAAACCATAGGAAAAATATATCTATCCAAATTGCCTCATTGCTTGTTACTTGTTTGGTTTTGGGCGGGTTTAATTCGTATTTTGAATTGCTTAATCCCTTTACTTTTTTAAAACTTAACCCATCAATAAATGAATTGGAATACAGTCATCGACAAGGCCCTGGAAGTCTTGCGAAATTCCGACCGGGGCTATGTGCTCATGGATATGTATAACAATATTCTGACTCCTGAGGAAGCTGCATTCAACAAAGTGCAGGTTACACCGTACAATGCGCTGAAGTTTATTCAATCCCAATTTTCGGCACAGGGATTGGATATTTCAGACAAAAACGTCAGAATCAAGCTAATTGCACTTTTGGAGGAGTTTGACAGGCTGCAGAAAGAGCGTATCAAATAGCGGGCTTCTATTTGTAAGGGCAATTTGATTTCCAATTCAAAACTGAAGGGGGTATTTCATTAAATTCCCTAATTTACCCTGGTGAAAAATTGGATTGTCGTTATTCTCTTGCTTTGGTTTTTTCCATCGTTTGGTCAGGAAAAAATATTCAGAATCGGTGTAGCCGGGCTCAATCATGGACATGTAGGTTGGGTATTCGAAGCCCACAAGCGCCCTGATATCGAAATTGTAGGTATTGCCGAGTCTGACAGGTCATTGGCTGAGCGCTATGTCAGAGCTCATGGGTTGTCAATGGATTTGATATTTGAATCCTTGGATGAAATGTTGGAGAAAACCAAGCCAGAGGCTGTTACGGGCTTTGGGACAACATTTGCCCATCTGGAAATTGTTCAAGCCTGTGCTCCCAGAGGAGTGCATGTGATGGTAGAAAAACCTCTTGCCGTCAGTCTGTCTCAGGCCCAAGAGATGGCTGCTTTAGCTCAAAAACACCAAATCCACCTGCTGACCAATTACGAGACGTCATGGTATGCTACGAATGAAAAAGCCCATCAGCTGCTCCAAGCAGGTCAAATCGGAGAAGCAAGAAAAATAGTCGTTCGGGATGGGCATCGAGGTCCGAAGAAAATTGGAGTAGGCCCGGAGTTTTTGAAGTGGCTGACCGATCCTGTGCTAAATGGGGCCGGGGCATTGATGGACTTTGGCTGCTATGGGGCAAACTTGAGTACCTGGCTTTTGGATGGAAAGCGACCTGTTTCGGTAACGGCGATCACCCAGCAACTCAATCCCGCTGACAATCCCAAAGTAGATGATGAGGCGACCATTATTCTGACCTATCCTACTTCTCAGACCATCATCGAAGCTTCCTGGAACTGGCCTATCGGTAGAAAGGATATGGAAATCTACGGCTTGACTGGAGCGATTTTCTCAGACAATGCCAAGCAATTACGCATTAGAATGGCTCAGGGATATGATGGGTTTGAGGAAGAAAAGATTCAGTTGGATTCACGGCCGCAGCCTTTTGATGATCCCTTTTCAGTCTTAAAAGCGGTAGTCCGCAACCAGACGAAGTTAAGCCCCTTCGATCCGTACAGTTTGGAAAATAACTTGATCGTGATGGAAATCCTGGAAGCAGCCAAAGAAAGCGCAACCTCCGGAAAAACTGTTTTTCTCTCAAAATAGTACGCCATGAGCCAACGATACCTGCTTCTTATTTTGATGTTTTGCTGGGTAATTCCCGCATTTTCCCAGCAACAGACCTATTGCAATCCGATCAATCTCGACTACGGCTATACGCCCATTCCCAACTTTTCGGAATGGGGTCGCCATCGAGCTACTGCCGATCCGGTGGTGGTCAATTACAAAGGGACTTTTATCCTTTTTTCCACCAATCAATGGGGGTATTGGACCAGCACAGACATGTACAACTGGAAGTTTCACTCCCGGCTTTTTCTACGCCCTTGGAACAAAGTCTACGACGAACTCTGCGCTCCGGCAGTGGGCATTGTTGGCGACACTGTATTGGTGATGGGCTCGACTTACGAGAAGGACTTTACCATCTGGATGAGTACTAATCCGACAGCCAATGAATGGAAACCTTTGGTTGAAAAGTTTGAAATCGGAGGCTGGGATCCGGACTTTTTTACCGATGATGACGGACGATTGTATATGTACAATGGCAGTTCAAACAGATATCCCTTGTATGGAATCGAGTTGGACCGAAAGACCCTAGATCCCATTGGGACCCGAAAAGAGCTGTACCTGCTCGAACCCGACAAATATGGCTGGCAGCGATTTGGGGAGCATATGGACAACACCTTCCTCGATCCCTTTATGGAAGGAGCACATATGACTAAACACAACGGAAAATACTACCTGCAATATGGGGCGCCGGGTACCGAATTCAGTGGCTACTCGGATGGGGTAGTTGTTGGGCCAACTCCCTTGGGACCTTTCACTCCCCAATCTGATCCGCTGAGCATGAAGCTCGGGGGTTTTGCACGAGGGGCGGGGCATGGCAGTACATTTAAAGACAATCAGGGATTGTACTGGCATATCAGTACGATCATGATTTCGGTGAAAAATACCTTTGAGCGCCGATTGGGAATCTGGCCGGCCGGCTTTGACCGGGACGATGTGATGTGGAGCAGCACGGCTTTTGGGGACTATCCACACTTTCTGCCTGGTACTGAGAAGGCTGGAAAATTCACCGGCTGGATGCTGCTCAACTATGACAAACCCATGGCAGTTTCTTCTACTTTGGGTGGTTTCACAGCTAACAAAGCCAATGACGAAGATCTCAAAACCTATTGGAGTGCCACTTCAGGAAACAAAGGCGAGTGGATTCAAACAGACCTTGGTCAGGTCAGCACGGTCAATGCTATCCAGATTAACTATGCCGATCAGGATGTGGATCAGGATCGACTCGGTAAGCGCACAGATCAGTATCATCAGTACATTTTATACCATTCCTTGGATGGGAAAAAGTGGGAAGTGCTCGTAGACAAAAGCAAAAACACGACGGATATTCCTCATGAGTATGTGGAATTGAAAACTCCGGTAAAGACTCGATTTCTCAAATTGGAGAATATCCACATGCCGACTGGAAAATTTGCAATTAGCGGTTTCCGGGTTTTTGGAAATGGGGGAGGAGCTAAGCCTGAAAAAGTGAAGCAGTTTATGGTTTTTCGTACCGAAAAGGACAAACGAAGTGCCTTTATCAAGTGGTCACCCATGCCGGATGCCTATGCTTACAACTTGTACTATGGCACATCACCGGACAAACTCTACACCTCCATCATGGTCATGGGAAACAATGAATATTGGCTCAAAACCCTTGACCGCACCAAAACCTACTATTTCACCATCGAGGCCATTAATGAAAACGGCACGAGTGAGTGGTATGAGGTACAGAAGGTGGAATGAATGAAGATACAAGAAATCAGAAGCTAGACTCAAGACAAAGAGTTTGTTTTTGACTTGCCAACTTACTATCCCATTGGCCCATTAACCTAATTACTCAATTAACAGTAACTCGAAAAGGTACATGAAGAATATGCTACTCTTACTATCCCTCCTAATTTTCGGATTCCAAGCGCAGGCTCTGAATCAGACCAAAGAGCGATTGACTCAACTGATGGAAAACCAGCCTGTGATGGGGCTTTCGGTAGCGGTTGTGAAAGATGGGAAGCTGGTTTACACGGATGCTCTGGGTTGGAAGGAGGAAGGAAAAGTACCGCTTCAGGCTTCGGATCTATTTCGGATTGCCTCGATATCCAAGTCTTTTTCGGCTACTTCCATTATGCAGCTGGTGGAAAAGAAGAAGTTGAGTTTAGATGATGATGTAAGCGAGCTGATCGGATTTCAGGTTAGAAATCCAAAGTTTCCCAACACGGTAATCACCTTGCGAATGCTGCTTTCGCATACCTCCAGCCTCAACGATTCGGAAGGTTATTTTACCCTGGACGCCATCAATCCATCCAAGAATCCCAATTGGGAAAAAGTCTACAATGCCTACGAGCCGGGAAAGGGCTATCAGTACTGCAACCTGAATTTCAACATGGTCGGAACCATCATTGAAAAGTATTCCGGAGAGCGATTCGATCACTATGTCAAAACACACATCCTCGATCCACTCGGACTCTATGGAGGATACAATGTGGATGATCTGGATGTTTCCCGGTTTGCAACGCTGTACAATTACTCCAGGGATTCGGCCAAATTCATGCCTTCACCCGCGGCTTATGCTTCCCGAAGGGAAGAACTGGCCTCTTACCAAATGGGTTACAGCACACCCATATTTTCGCCCACAGGTGGATTGAAGATTTCTGCTCCCGATCTGGCTAGGTACATGATCATGCATATGAATCATGGCAAAGGGGAAAAAGCCAAGATCATATCCAAAAAGAGCGCACAAGAGATGCAGACCCCGCTATCTTCAGATGAGAACTATGGCTTGGCACTTTGGAAAACAGACAAATTGATCTCTGGAGTCGAACTTACAGGGCATACCGGTTCGGCGTATGGCTTGTATTCAGCGATGTTTTTTGACCCGGAGAAAAAGTATGGCTTTGTGGTGATCACCAATGGATGTGACCCTGTGGAAGAGGAAGGCTATATCCGTGTGATTCGGAAAGCGGTCAATATTCTTTACGAGGATTGGATTACCCCCTGATTAATTTCTAAGACCAAAAAAAGAGCTTAACGAGGGCAAGATATCAATCGCCCAATGCACTAAAATTAACAGAGGCAAATTCCGATACCTGGCCCAATGCCAACCAAAAAAGCAACTGACCAAGAAAACCGGAATTCCGGTACCTATTAGAACCGAGATCAAATCCCCTGCCTGACCTTCTACTCCATTTGCAAGGAAAAATCGGCTAGGTAAGTGCCAAGCCGTGAAAAGTAATCCGGAGACAAGAATGGCCAAAGGGGTGTTCCAAAGTTTTTCAAGTCTGGTTTGAAGCATTCCTCTGAAAAACAATTCTTCTGGCAACCCTGCAATCAGAAAAGGTAAAATGGTTCCCAAAAGCAAGCGAAGTTCGGAGTCTTCAAAATTGGGCATTGCTTCTGCAATCCTTGAGATATGCCTGGTGTTCATCAAAAAACCCATCAAGACCAAAAAAGTGCCTTTGACCATCATCCCAGTATTTGGTTTTAGGCCAAAAAGCAGATCCTGAAATCCATATTTCCAACGAGTAAAGAAAATAAGGCTAGGTAGGAGTAGGAGAAAGGTGAACTTAAAAACCACCGCGTACCAAAAGTCTTGGATAAAGTCTTTGGCATTCAAAATTGGCAGGGGGAAATCTAGGATCAATTGGCCGATTCCGATTGCCAAAAGGACGTAGAAAATGGAGTAGAGAATCAGAAATCGACTTTCTTGATCCAAATTTTGGAAGTCGATCTCCTTGGCAGAAATCCTCTGCCATTTGAGAGAAGCCAAAAGCTTTTTCATCGTTTGGCTGGGTAGCGGTTTTTCAGTTCCCGGAGAATTTCCTCCAGCCCGTTAAGTCGGATTTCATAAAGTGTACTCAGCCACATTCCCAGCTTTCCTTCGGGAAAGCCTTGTGCATGCATCCATACCAGGTAGTGTTCCGGAATATCGCACAGCAGCCAACCCTTGTATTTTCCAAAAGGCATGGTTTTGGTGACCAGATCGACGAGGATTTCGGGGTTCATGGGATAAAAGTAAGGTTTTTGTTTTGACCTTGATCCTTTTCCAGCTTCTCCGGAAGCAGGAAAAACTAAGCCAACTTGGGCTGAATTCCAGCATCTGAATACAAAGGACCGCATTGGACTAAAGTTGAATTTTAGTCCAGGGTCAAGAAACGTAGGACACTTGATTCATTGAATCTTTTTGATGCGACCTCGGTTTTTACTCCAATAAAGAGAAAGGAAAAAACGATGGAAGTCGGAATAGACAGCTTTGCGGCATTTGTGACAGACAAGAATGGCAATCCGGTGGGCACTGCTCAGGATGCGATGAGAGAGTTGCTGGAGCGGATCAAGTTGGCCGATGAAAAGGGCATGGATGTCTTTGCCATAGGTGAGCATCACCGCAAGGAATTTTTAGATTCCGCGACCTCGGTGATTTTGGCAGCTGCCGCCGGGATGACCAAAAGGATTAGACTAAGCAGTGCAGTGACTGTCCTGAGTGCAGCCGACCCGGTAAGGGTATTTCAGCAGTTTGCTACCTTGGATTTGGTGTCTCAGGGACGTGCAGAAATGGTAGTCGGCCGTGGTTCTTTTACGGAGGCATTTCCCCTTTTCGGGCTCAATCTGCAGGATTATGACAGGCTATTTGCCGAAAAGCTCGGGCTTTTGCTCCAAATCCGGGAACAGGAAGTGGTGACTTGGTCAGGGAGATTTCGTCCTGCCCTGCAGAATCAGGCGATCTATCCTCGTCCGGTGCAGGAAAAATTACCGATTTGGCTGGGAGTGGGAGGAACTCCGGGATCTTTTGCCCGTGCTGGCTCTCTTGGATTGCCATTGATGGTAGCCGTCATTGGGGGCGAAACGCATCGCTTTCGTCCTTTGGTCGATTTGTATCGGGAAGCAGGAGATAAGGCGGGATATTCTCAGGACCAACTCAAAGTTGGGCTTCACTCCCTGGGATATGTTGCCCGAACGCACGAAGAAGCGGTGGAAAACTACTACCCTGGCTATGCCCAAACATTTACCCGTATCGGAAAAGAACGGGGATGGCCCCCAGTAACCCGTGGCCACTTCGAGGCTCAAAATTCAAAATGGGGAGCCTATCTAGTTGGGGAACCGGAAGAAGTAGCTGAAAAAATCCTACGTCACAGCGAGTCCTTGGGGGGTATCGACCGATTTACATTTCAGATGGACAATGCCGGGCTAAGTCATCAGCAGCTTTCAGAAAGCATAGCACTGATCGGAGAGGAAGTGATTCCGAAACTGAGGAAAAAACACAATTTTCAATGACGAATGACCAATGACAAAACCTCAGCACTCATTTTTGGGTAGCTTTTGCTATGAATCTGTCTAAACCGTCCCATTTTCTATTCTTAATATTCTTGCTTCTTACCGTTATTTCTCCTTTCACAGGAATAGCGCAAAGTAAAACAGGACTACTTTTGGTGACCAAAGTGTCTGATGGAGATACGTTTTGGGTGACTCATCCATCAGGAAAGGAAGAAAAAATCCGGCTTATCGGGATCAATTCTCCGGAATCGAGAAAAACCGGCAACAAGGATGTGGAATTTTATGGCAAGGAGGCAAGCGCCTTTGCCAAACAGTTGCTACTGAATAAGCAGGTGAGGCTGGAGTTTGATGTGCAAAAATACGATCGCTACAAACGGACTTTGGCTTATGCCTATCTGGAATCCGGAACTATGGTCAATGCATTTTTGATCAAGGAGGGCTATGCCCGCGCTACCACCTATCCGCCCAATGTTCGGTATCAGGAGTTGTTTCAGAAACTAGAACGGGAAGCCAGAAGCGCGAGACGGGGGCTGTGGAGGTAAGTTTTTGGGAGATTTATTTTTTGTTTTGACAGCGGGTCCATAGGGGTACAGATCACTGTATTTTTTATTGAAATTTTTAGGACAATCTGCGTCCGAAAAAGAAAGATAACAGGCCCCGATTGTCTTTCTATTTTCTTTTGAATTGGGTTGATTGTACTCCCTTTTATCAACCTTTTCTTCCTATGGATTTCTACCTCAATCAAGTGCTAAACGCTTTTTCCAAGATGGATGCACAGCTTTTGGGTGAACTGCTCGATCCGGATCAGACCTATCAGGATGTGCCTCAGGCAGTCTTTATTAGAAAGATGGAGGAGTTATTTAGGGAGTTTAGGGAAGATGGGGATGAGCACTTGGAGGTGGAGCCGGGGAATTGCTGCGAACTCAACTGTAACCCCGATCTTATCCGGACAGCTTATCGATTTGTAGGAAATAATACGCTCAATTACCTGGATTTACGCTTTATCATAGAGCCGACAGCAGATCTTCGGGATCACTGCATCCGGGATATTTTTGAATGTAGTTTTCTTCGATGCCATCAACCCAAAGAGTGGTATGGGAGCAAGGTTTATTTGACTATTTATGATGACGAAAAACTCGGCTATTACCTCAGTCCCGACGAGATCCTTCATACCGAAATTGCCCTGAAGGCTCAGAAGGAGCTAAAAGAAGGCAGAGAGGTTTTTGATATGGAGGAGGTTCAGCATTGGTTGGATCTTTATCAGCCCACTTTTGAATTTATTCTACACAGTGAATCCGAAATGCCTGGAAGGCTTTTGAGATGGAATGCGTTTTTCGGTTTTTATCAGGGTTTGAAGTCCTATCTCTTATTTTTTGAAAAATGGGAGCGATCTCTGGTGGTAGAGTCTTGGAGGCTAAATCTGGACTTGCCCGAGGAAGTGCTGATGGAAGTCATTCTGGATGGGGAAAAGATCATTATTGAAAATGAACACGAGTATGTCCATTATATCCTGAAGGCAGAGGAGGGTTACCGGGTTCCTTATCATCTCAAGCCCCTTGTTGGAGGAAGTGCGGATACCTTTTCAGATTCGTGGGAATGGTTCAAATCAAGGCAAGAACCGCTGGTGAAAAAATATTACGCTCTGACAGATTTGGAGGCTTCTAAGTATCTGACAGGTTGGGAAGTAATGGATCCTGAAGGACGGTTGAAGTCGCTTACTTTTCATCTGGATGTGAGAGAAAAGGCAAAAAACCGAGGAGAGGAGATTCCTTTTGGTCTTTGGGGCAGTAGGAAATAGCAATTAGTTTTAACTTGCCAGCCAATAATCTAAAGTCTTTTCCATGTTCGACAGCCCAGATTACCCCAAATCCCTTCCAGAGTCACTTTTTGAGTCTTGGTTTGAGTCAGGGCGTAGCAGTCGGATTCCCTATTCTTATCTGCTGATTGTTTGGGATGAGATAGAAGGAAAATACTTGCCGGTGTTTGTGGAAAAAAGAAGCGATATCGACAGCTACGAAAAGTATGGGGAATCTCCAGCTACTCAGACCTTGGTAGCTGCTTATGACCTTTATTCAGAAGGCAGAGTTTGTTGATTTTTTTCTGTTTGGATTCTTAAGCAACTCTATTTTTTGAGAGAATCAAAGCCAATTAGGGAACCTAAAAGTCATTTGTGCTTATTTTTATTTTTCATACGTATGGACTTTGATTAGAGCGAATTTATGCTCTTTAAATAATTCATTTTTATGCCTTTTCTTCCTTTTTTCTTTTAAACAAAATGGTTAATATCAACTACCGGATTTTGATGATTTTCAATTCATTGGTGGAAACTCGGGGTTCTTTGCCGGGGATGGCAAAAGCGTAAAAAGAACCGATTCGTGGATCGGAGGAGAAATCGGATAGAGTTCAATTTACAGGGTTTTCTTCAGTTTTCATTTTCTGATGATAATGAAAACGAAACCAGGTTCGGCAATAGTCGGGAGTCGGTCTGTGAGGTGATAACTAACTTCTTTTACCTAAAGGCATGAGAAAAGAGCCCAATTTAAAAGACTATTCCAGCACCTATCAACACTTTGATTGGACTAATGAAACCCGGCAATTGACTGGCTTGCCCGGAGGAAAAGGGATCAATATTGCCTATGAGGCAGTGGACCGACATGCAGATGGAAATTTAAAAGAGCAACTGGCGATTCGGGTCATTCGAAAAGACAATTCTTATGAGGATCTTTCCTACGGGCAATTAAAAAACCTGACTTCCCAATTTGCTAATGTCTTGCTCAAGTTGGGACTGCTGGAAGGGGAGCGGGTGTTTTCTCTTCTGGGAAGAGTTCCAGAACTCTTCCTCACAGCTCTCGGGACGCTCAAGTTCAAAGGAGTTTATTGCCCGCTTTTTTCAGTTTTTGGTCCCGAGCCCATTTTTCAGCGGCTCAGCAAAGGAGAAGGGACCGTGTTGGTCACCACCTCACAGTTTTTTTTGAAGAAAATCAAGGATTTGTTGGGAAGGCTTCCTGCTCTGAAATATGTACTCTTGATCGATGTTGAGGAGGATTGGGATGATCGGACGCTTTCTTTCCCAAAGTGGATGAATCAAGCTTCTACTGAATTTGAAATTCCTCCTACCAAGGAGGAAGATCCTGCTTTGCTGCATTTCACCAGTGGTACCACCGGAATGCCCAAAGGCGCCATCCATGTTCACAAGGCCGTTTTTACTCATTACATCACCGGCAAATACGTGTTGGATTTCCAACCCGGAGATGTCTTTTGGTGCACCGCTGATCCGGGATGGGTAACAGGGACTTCTTATGGAATCATTTCTCCTTTGGTCAATGGGGTCACCAGCATTGTAGATGAAGAGGAATTTGACGCCCTAAGATGGTATGGCATTTTGGAAAAGGAAAAGGTCAATATCTGGTACACAGCCCCAACGGCCATCCGGAGACTGATGCGGATGAGTATCGTCCCAAGGGAAAAATTTGATTTGTCCCAATTGCGCTTGGTGCTCAGTGTAGGGGAACCACTCAATGCAGAGGCAGTGATTTGGGGAGAGCAGGCTTTCGGTATGCCTATTCTTGACAACTGGTGGCAAACGGAAACCGGTGGAATTATGATTGCGAATTATCCCTCCATGAAAGTCAAGCCCGGATCGATGGGTAAGCCACTTCCGGGTGTGGAAGTAGGCATTGCAGAAATGGAAGGGGATGAATTGAGGCTCCTTGCCGAACCGGAGAAACAAGGGCATTTAGTGTTGAAAAGGAATTTCCCCTCGATTTTTAGAACCTACCTGCATGAGGAGGAGCGCTATCAAAAATGCTTCAAAGGGGATTGGTACCTGAGTGGTGACCTGGCCAAAAAAGATCCGGATGGGTATTTCTGGTTTGTTGGAAGGGCGGATGACATCATCAAAACTTCCGGACACATGGTCGGTCCATTTGAGGTGGAGAGCAATCTGATGAAGCATCCAGCCGTGGCCGAGGCCGCTGTCATCGGAAAGCCTGAGCCTTCGATTGGAGAACTGGTCAAGGCCTTTGTGGTCTTAAAGGAAGGTTTTGAGCCGAATGAGGAAAGGAGACTCGAGCTGATAGGCTTTGGTCGAAAAGCTATGGGACCAGCGGTGGCTCCCAAGGAGATTGAATTTGTAGAAAATCTACCTAAAACCAAGAGCGGCAAAATTTTGCGAAGGCTGTTAAAAGCCAGAGAATTAGGTTTACCGGAAGGAGATTTGTCCACATTAGAAAAAACGAATTGACTATGCGTCTGAACAAATCAAATCCTGCACCCTCCCTCACAAAAGCTGAAGGTCTGCGACTGCTTCACCAGATGACACTGATCCGGAGGTTTGAAGAAAAATCGGCCGAGGTCTATACGGAAACCAAAATCCGGGGCTTTTTGCACCTCTGTGTGGGTGAAGAAGCAGTTGCGGTCGGAGTCTCCCAAGCATTACAGGAGGAAGATTATGTGTTAAGTACGTATCGGGAACATGGACATGCCCTTGCCAGGGGGGTAGAACCCAAATCCATTATGGCAGAAATGTACGGTAGGCTGGAGGGATGCAGCAGAGGCAGGGGAGGTTCCATGCACTTGTTTGATTCGAGTAAAAACTTTTTTGGCGGCAATGCCATAGTTGGAGGCCATTTGCCTCTTTCGGTTGGGATGGCTTTGGCCTCCAAAAAACAGGGAAAGAAAAATGTCACCTGTTGTTTTTTTGGAGAAGGGGCGGCCGCTGAGGGAGAGTTTCATGAATCTTTGAATTTGGCGGCCTTGTGGCAGATACCTGTTCTTTTTCTCTGTGAAAACAACCTGTATGCCATGGGAACAGCCCTGAAATTCACCCATTCCGAACAGCATTTGGAAAAGAAAGGCCCGGCATACGGAATAGAAACCGATGTGGCCAATGGAATGGACTTGCTGGATGTCATGACTAAAGTCCAGAAGGCGGTGGCTTACATTCGGGAGACGGGAAAGCCTTATTTCTTGGTTTGCTACACGTATCGGTTCAGGGCACATTCCATGTTTGATGCTGAACTCTACCGGGAAAAGTCCGAAGTGGAGGAGTGGAAGAAAAAGGATCCCATCCCTCAGTTCAAAGCTTTTCTTTTGAAGGAAAAGCTAATCACTGAAAAAGTAATCGAGGCAATGGAGGCAGAGGCGGAGAGGCAGGTTCAGGAAGCCATTGATTTTGCGGAAAACGGGTCTTGGGAAAAGGTGGAAGAATTGGATCGGTTTGTTTACTCTGAAAAGGCAGCTATATGAGCCAAGAAATCAGGTTGACCTACAGAGAGGCTCTGAAATCAGCGATTCGGGAGGCCCTCCTTAAGGATGAAAAGGTCTTTCTGATGGGAGAGGACGTGGGACACTACGGAGGTGCATTTGCGGTCAGCAAGGGATTGCTGCAGGAATTTGGCCCGGATCGGATTATGGATGTGCCGCTTTCAGAATCGGGTTTCACCGGAGCGGGCATAGGAGCTGCTTTGGCTGGCATGCGGCCCATTGTGGAGATTATGACTATAAACTTCAGCCTTTTGGCCATGGATCAGATTTTTAATAATGCAGCTACCCTTTCACACATGTCAGGGGGGCAGGTGAATGTTCCCGTCGTGATCCGGATGGGCTGTGGAATCGGCCGGCAATTGGCTGCCCAGCATTCTCACAGTTGGGAGCCTTTTTTTGCGCATGTTCCCGGATTGATTGTGTTGTCTGTGGGGACTCATGAGGATGCCAGGGGGATGTTGCTTTCGGCTTTGGAAAGTCCGGATCCGGTTATCCTTTTTGAATATACTTCCATGCTCAATTTGGAAGGCTCTATCCCAGGTGATGCCGGAAAAGTGGATATTCAGAAGGCGAAAATCAGGAGAGAAGGAAAAGATCTCAGTCTGATTACTTATGGAACAGGAGTTTACAAATGCCTGGAAGCAGCCGATTTGCTAGCCAAAGAAGGAATGGATGTGGAAGTGGTGGACCTCCGGGTTTTGCGTCCTTTGGAGGAGGACACTTTCCTGCAATCCGTAGCTAAAACCCATCGGGCTTTGATCGTGGAGGATGCCTGGAAATCGGTGAGCATTTCTTCAGAGGTCAGTTCCAGAATCATGGAAAAGGCCTTTTTCGAGTTGGATTTGCCCGTAGAGCGTCTTTGCGGAGTGGAAGTGCCCATTCCTTATCCCAAGCATTTGGAAGATGCTTCCGTGCCTCAAGTTCAGGATATCGTGAGTCGAGTCAAAAAAATGTTAAAGCCATGATCTCTTTTAAAATGCCGAGTTTGGGGGCGGATATGGAAGACGGAACCCTCGCAGAATGGAGAAAACAACCGGGAGATAAATTGACTCGTGGGGAAATTATTGCGGATGTGGAGACTCAAAAAGGCCTGATTGAGATTGAGTTTTTTGGGGAAGGTATTTTGGAGAAACACCTGGTGAGCGAAGGACAAAAAGTCCCGGTGGGGACGGTGATTGCCTTGATTAATCAGGAAGATGAAAGTGAAGAATCTCCTGTGGTGGAAATACCACCTTCAAGCTGGGAAGCTCCAATTCCGAGTTCCGAAAAGTTGAGTGTTTCTGAAAGCAAAGTTTCCACCCCTGTTCGAGCCTCAGTAGAAAGGATTAAAATTTCACCTTTGGCGAAAAAGATGGCAGAGGTAAATCAGGTGGATGTTTCAGTCATCCAAGGGACCGGTCCGGAAGGGGCTATCGTAAAGGAAGATATTGAACGTTTTTTGAGCTCAAGAGAAAAGCCGGAAGTCACTCCTCCCTCTTCCAAGATCGAAATTCCCGAGCAAAGCAGACCAAGTGTTCCGCACCATGAATCCATTCGAATGGCAGTAGCAGCCGCCATGAGCCGTTCCCATCGGGAAATACCACAGTATTATCTGGAAAAAAGGGTAGACATGTCCAAAGCTTTGGATTGGTTGAAGGAAGCCAATAAGGAAAGGCCCATTCAAAAGCGTCTTTTACCAGTGGCTTTATTGATAAAAGCAGTAGCCAAAGCATTGGATGAAGTTCCCGATCTGAATGCGGTTTGGGAAAACGGGCTTCAGCGGATGAATGAAATCCACATCGGATTTGTGGTATCGCTTCGTTCGGGTGGGATTATGGTTCCGGCTATTTTAAATGCAGATGTAAAAACGGTGGATGAAATCATGGAAACCCTGAATGACTTGATTCCTCGGACTAGGGCCTTTAAGCTGAGAAGTTCGGAGCTTAGCCAATCCACCTTCACGATTACCAATATGGGAGATGGCGGGGCTGACAAAGTCTTTGGTATTGTCTATCCTCCTCAGGTGGGTATCGTGGGTTTTGGAGAAATCAGGGAAGAGGCCGTCGTTGAACAGGGGATGATCGGAATACGGCCTGTGATGGATGTGACCTTGGCCGCGGATCATCGGGCAACTGACGGGCTGATCGGAGGGAAGTTCTTGGCTGCGTTGAATAAGCATTTACAAAATCCAGAAAGTTTATGACAGAAGAGGAACTAGTAGGAGTAGTATTTGAGCTGTTGAGGCGGATAGCGCCAGAAACTGATCCGAGAGCATTACACCCCGAGGAGAATATCCGGCAAGCTTTGAATATCGATTCCTTTGATGCCCTCCAGTTTATTGTGGCGATCAGTGAAAAGCTTCAGGTAGACATACCCGAGGAGGATTATGGCAAAACGGCCAATTTGAAGTCCTTGATTGCCTACCTTAACCAACGTATAAATAAGTAACTTAACAAAAACCCAAAAACCTATGGAAAATTACAAGCAAGTGGGGGTGTGGATTGACCACTCTAAAGCCCATCTTATCGGTTTCAAAAGCGGCCAAGTCAAACACTTGGAGACGGTGGATTCACCTTACGAAAGCATCAAGCGAATAGATGGGGAGGGAAAGGATACCACCCGATTTTCCCCTAATTCCGAGCACGCTTCCAATAACGAGTACCGCAAAAACAACACTGCCCAAAATGAAATCAATGAGTATCTCCGTCTGATGGAACAGAAGCTCCTGCATTTTGAAGATATTCTCCTCTTCGGCCCCGGAACCATGAAGGAAAAACTCAAAAACCGTATGAAGGACAACAAAGCATTTGATGGGAAGTGGATGTCTGTTGAAAACTCAGATAAACTCACCGAAAATCAGCTGTTGGCGTTTGTTAGGGAGTTTTTTAAAAAGGAGAGTGTGTGAAAATGGATTGAGATCGGTTAAAAAGGAAAAAGCTTGGTTATAGCCAAGCTTTTTTGTTGCAGAGGAGGAGGGATTCGAACCCCCGGTACCTCTCGGTACAACGGTTTTCAAGACCGCCGCGATCGACCACTCTGCCACTCCTCTGTGTTGTGATCTCTCTTTTCGAGATCGCAAAAGTAAGGGGATTCTCTTTTTATGCAATGAATTATCCCATATTTTCTTTTAAGTCGCTGATTTTTATGGGTTAAAATTTTCAGAGATACTTTTAAATCATAACGCATTATTCAGGGACTTCAAACTTTTCAGATTTCTGAATTTAGCTTTCATACTTCAAATCTTATTTCGACTCCGACATAAATTACTTACAAGGCAAAGATTGCTTCGGGATCACAGAACTGAAAAATAATTTGATAATCAGAATGATCCCTCGCAATGACGTAGTTGTCAAAAAACCGAAGCCAAAAACTCCTTTCAGATTTCTGACTTTAAACTTGCCAACTACTCACTGCGACTGCTCACTGATCAATGCGACTGCCTCCTACGTTCTGCGACTGACCACTGCTCACTGAGCACTTCTTCCCTTCTCTTCGGCTATCCAACGCTTTACCTCTTTCTCCAGAATATCCAAAGGCAAAGCCCCGCCTCCCAAAATCCGGTCGTGGAATCGACGAATATCAAACTTGTCGCCCAGCTCGGCTTCAGCCAGTTTTCTAAGCTCTTGAATTTTCAGCATCCCGATTTTGTAACCGGTCGCCTGTCCGGGGATCACCATATAGCGACGAACTTCTGCCTGAATAGCACCTGGAGCAATGGAGGAATTTTCAGAGAAGTACTGGATCGCATCGGCCTCAGTCCAGCCTTTGGAGTGGATTCCTGTGTCGACCACTAGTCGGATCGCTCTCCATATTTCATTGACCAAGCGACCGAAGTCGTAATAGGGGTTTTGGTATTGTCCCATTTCTTTAGCCAAAATCTCTGAGTATAGTGCCCAACCTTCGGCATAGGCGTTGAAATTCATTTGGGTACGGAATTTCGGAACAGATTCCAGTTCCTGTGCGATGGCGACCTGCATGTGATGGCCGGGATTTCCCTCGTGGTAAGCGACTCCTTCCATGGTGGACTTGGGCATGGCCTTCATGTCAGATAGGTGCACGTAATAGGTCCCGGGCCGGCTACCATCGGGTGTGCCTTGGTTGTAGTGCTGGGGTGCTCCAGGCTGCTCACGGAAAGCTTCCACTCGTCTCACGACCAAGTCTGCCTTGGGCAGGATACCGAAATATTGGGGAAGTTTACCCTTGATTTCATCCAGAAATTTGGTCGATTCATCCAGGTAAGCTTGACGCCCTTCGTCTGTATCAGGGAAGAAAAACTGAGGATCACTGTTGATGAATTTAAAAAACTCCTTTAGATCGCCTTTGAACCCCACCTGATCTTTGATCGCAAGCATTTCCTTCTGAATGCGATTTACCTCATCAAGGCCTATCTGGTGAATTTGATCTGCACTCAAATCGGTCGTGGTGGAGGTTTTCAGTCGGTGAGCATAATAGGCATTGCCCATTTCATGACGGCTGACTCCAGTTGGTTTTTCTTCTAAATTCGGAAGTTCGGATTCCAGCCATGCGATGAGTTCTTCATAGGCAGGTTTAAATTTTTCTGTCAAAGTAGTTTTGGCGTTTCCTCGCAGTGTCTCTGCTTGTTCGGGGGTGATTTTTCCCTCTTTTTCCAGTTTTTCGATTTTGCTCAAGGCGTCTTTCCAAAGCGGCGCTTCGGAAGCATCATTGGTAAAAGGCTGTCCTTGAAGCAGCGCCTTGGACTGCTGGATGACATATTCATAGGCGAATTTGGGAGGTCTCACTCCGGCTTCTGTCTGCAGTTTGGCCCGATCCAACAATTGAGAAATGGCTCTTCCAGCCTCTTGATATCGCTTGATCAGGGCTTCCATGTCAGCGGATTCATCTACCCGATGAAAATTGATCAGCATATTGGGAAGCATGGTGTGAGGGCCAGACATTTGGTTGAAGACGTAGTTCATCCTTCTGAATTTCACGTCTCCTTTTTCCATTTCATATTGGTATTCCCAAAGGTCGTAGGATACCTTGGCTTCGGCGCTGAGTTGCTCATAGGGGAATTTTTCCTTCATCTCCTTTACGCTTGCTTCCATCCAAGCGAGACGTTGATCTTCCCCAGCTTCACTCATGTCGTCGATTTGATCGTATTTGTCTTTCCGACCTTGAGTAGTGAGTTGAAGGGGGCTCATTTGAAGGAGTTCCTCGTATTCGGCATCAAACCAAGCATTGATTTCTGCATCTGGGATAGCCTTTGGCTCGGGCTTGCTGCAACTGAAAAGCAATGCTAATCCGAAAATCACGGCAAGCGAGAAAATAGATCTGTTCATGGGAATGGGTTGGGTAATAAGGACTCCCGCTAAGTTAGAAACTTATCAGGCATCTTGAAAAAGTTCAGGTTTGAAGCGTTTAATTTTTGGATGGAGAAACATTGCCCGAAAATACTTTTCTCCGGTTTTCTCTGATTTTCTGTTTTTCTTCCGCAAGGTCAAAACTCACGTTGACCTCAAAACATACCAGAACAATAATGGAAGTCAGATAGAGCCAAAGCATCAGGGCAATTACAGACCCGATGGAGCCATACAGTTTGTTGTAACTTGCAAAGTTTTCCAGATAAAAAATGAATGCATAGAAGGCTAGGGTGATCAATAGCCCGGAAAGTTGAGCGCCGGTAGAGAAAAAGTGCCATTTATCATGAATAGCAGGGGCAAATCGGAAAATAAAAGCAGAGGTGAGATAAAAGACGGTCAGCAGGATCAAGAACTTCAGTGTGTTGAACAAAAAGATCATGAAATTGCTGTTGAATACATGAAGTTCGTCAAGCTGTCCAATAAACAAGCTTCCAAAAATCATAACAGTACTGGCTGCGATGATAGTAAGGACAAGAGCTACCACGATAGCTGTGGCAATGAGTCGGGTAGTAAAGAATCCCCGGTTTTCCTTGGTTTTATACACCGAATTGAAGGAATCCATCATGGAAACTACACCTTGGGTAGATGCAAAAAGGGCAAAAAAGAAACCGAAGGAAAGCAAGCTTTGCCTGGGTTTGGATACGATATCCATCAGGGTGGTTTCGATGTTTTCGTAAAGGTCTCCGGGCATGATACTTTGAACAAAGGAGAGGATGTTTTCGGTAGTGACCACCGGAAAAAGATCCTGGAGATAGGGGACCAGATTGAGCAAAAAGAGTAAAAGAGGAAAGAGGGCGATGGTGTAGCTGAATGCCATGGAACCAGCCCGCTCATTGATGTCGTCTTTTTTGAGCTGTTGGATAAAAATCCGAATGACGTCATAGAGGTTTTTGTCGGGACTTCCGAAATGGATTTTTTTCAAATGCCTTGCCTTAAGCTGGATCCGAATTCTCCATTTGAAAATTTTCTCCTTGACCACGTAGTGCTGATTTTAGGTAAAAAAGGGTTTCAATAAAGCTAACAAATTTCCCGGTGGACGGGTTGGCTGATGGGTATCTTTTTTCAAAAATGCCAAGGTCGTCCAACCCTCTGTAATCAACTCTCCGGCTTCATTGATGACTTGATATTCAAATCTGATTCGGACACCGGGTATCTCGGGAATTGTCGTCCTGATCGTAAGCAATTCGTCGTATTTTCCGGGTTTTAGGTAGCGAAAGTGACTTTCCAAGACAGGCATCATTACGCCATTTTCTTCCATTTCCCGATAAGAAAATCCCGCCGAACGCATGGCTTCCACCCTTGCTACCTCAAAATACATGGCATAATTGCCATAGTACACGTAGCCCATTTGGTCAGTTTCTGCATAGCGAACTCGGATTTGGGTTTCGGCTCGGAACATGTTAGAAGATTTTTGCGGAGTTGAGTGCTGCCTGGTATCGACGGGCATTAGTTAGATGCTCATTGTAGGTGACAGCAAAGGCATGGTATCCAGAGAAATCCTCCTTGGCGCAAAAATACATGTAGTTGTGTTTCTCGGCATTCAAGACCGCATTGAGAGAGTTGATGTCAGGAAGATTGATCGGGCCTGGAGGAAGTCCAGTGTTTTTGTAGGTGTTGTAAGGGCTGTCGATTTCCTTGTGAATGTTGAGGATTCGCTTTAGCGTAAAGTCTCCTGTGGCATACACCAAGGTGGGGTCCGCCTGAAGTGCCATGCCGATTTTCAGGCGATTGAGATATACTCCGGCGATTTTTGGTCGTTCATCAGCTTTTTGGCTTTCAGCCTGTACAATCGAGGCAAGTGTACTGACTTCCTTTTGGCTCAATCCCAAAGCCTGTGCTTTTTGCTTTCGCTCCTCGGTCCAAAAAGCCTGATATTCCTTATACATTCTGTCAAAAAGTGCCTCAGGGCTGGTGTTCCACCAAAACTCATAGGTGTTGGGAATAAACATGCTCATGATGGTTTCCTCCTCAAAATCAAACTTTCGGATATACACAGAGTCCTGAATTAACCCGAGAAACTGCTCTTCGGTCACTTCCAGATTGGCCGTGATTTTTTCGGCCAAGTCCTCTTTGGTTCGCACATTGTTAAAAGTCACCTTCACCGGGACCTGAGCTCCAGACCTCAGCATTCGGACCAACTGAAGGTTGTTCATCTTAGGATCGATTTTATAGAGTCCGGGCTTGACAGCCTCCTGATAGCCCAAGACCTTGGATACAAAGCCGAAACTCAAGGCATCGTTGATTACCTTGTCATTGTAAAGCTTATCGGCGACATTTTTGAAAACTGAATTGGTGGGGATTTTCAGCATATAGGGCTGATCGGATTCCACCAGGGTATTAGGACTGAAGAAGACCTGATAAAAGTAAAAGGTCATGGAAATAGCCAGTACCGAGATCGAAATCAGGAGAACCAGCGTGATTTTTTTGCGCTTTTCGAGTTGCATAGAGGGCAAAAATAGGAAATAAATTTTGGGGGTAGGTGAAAGGGTAATGCCTTGAAGAAATTTACGATGTACGATTTTGGATTTACGACTTCCAAAGGAACTCCGATCCTTGTCTTTTTACGGGATCCTATCTTGCTTTAGCATAACTTGAAAATATCTGACCTTTCCTTTCTGAGAATTCATAATCGAAGAAACACCAATTTATATTTTTTATCTTACTCTCTCCGATTATCTTAAGCATTCGTTTTTGTTTTAATAGCTTACAGAACTGTGAAGAAGATCATTTTTGCCTTAGGCATCGCTGCGTCGAGTTTTTCATGTGAGGCTCCGATTTCTCCTGAGGTGATTTTAAAGAACTCAAAAGAGAAAATCCTTGAGGCAGGTCAAATTGGGTTTCATCAAACCATGCTTTGGGAAGATCCTAACCTTGGGGAAATAGATACCTTCCGATATGAGTCCCTTTTTCAAAAGAATCCAAATGCTGATTTGGGTTATGATTTTTTTGGGAAAAGAGGAGAAGGGGAGTTTTGGTTTGTTTCAAATGTTTCTTATTTGGTCGATCATGATCGAAAAGAGGTGATGGTTTGGGAAAATAAGCCAGATCGACTCCGAGGGAATTCTTATCGTTCATTTAGTCCTATTCATTTACTGGCCCAGGAGCCTTTGATCTACAAGCAGGACACGGTGGTGGATGGCAAGTCTTTGATGGATTTTGTCTGGGTGGAAATGGATACCATAATTTCTGAAAAGAAAGTATATCTCGAAAATCACTTATTTATCAATCCTGCCAATTTTCTGCCTGAGTTTCTTTCCAGAAGGCTATACCATGATGGGAAAAGAAATCAGCTGATCGAGGTCTTTTATTCCAATTATTCATTTGATCCAGTTAGTGAGCCGCTGGAGCCCAAAATACCTCAAGGCTATGTTTCCAAAGCTGATGGAGTGGAGATCAGCGAATCAAAGCTTCTGGCGATTGGAGAAAAAGCGCCCGATTTTAGACTAAGGGATTTGAAAGGCAAATGGGTCAATTTGAGTGATTTTAGGGGTAAAAAAGTATTGTTGGATTTTTCTATGATTCATTGTGGCTGGTGCAAAATCGCCATCGATGAGTTCAAAAAGTCCTCCTTTTCATTTGCCGAAAATGTAGTTCCTCTATACATCAATCCGGTTGATGAGCTGGGGAAAATGGAAAAATACGAATCCAGAATTGGGATACCTTTCCCTGTCTTGATTGACGCCAAGGAAGTGGGACAAGCGTATGGGGTCAAGGGTTATCCTACTTTTTACCTGATAGATGAAAAAGGCAATATTGAAGTGGTAAACGAAGGGTATTCGGATGAGCTGATCCAAATGTTGAATTCTAAGATAAAAACCGAAAGCAATTGAGAGAAGGCGTTTTAGAAAGAACTAGTCATTTCAATAGAAAATAGAAATGAAATCTCCTGCGGAGGTGAAATAACCTAAAACCTATCTAATTTCAAGAAGCGACCGGAGTTGTTTTGATCGAATTTCAACCAGCGAGAGTATTGTATTTCGGTATTTCAACGAGCAAAGCGAGTTATATCTCCACCCTGTTTCTACTACATTTCTATTTTTGCAGGTAAGATTAATTTTGGCTGTCAAGTTTATGAAAATCATCCCTGTCACCTGTGCCATCATCATCCATGAGGGGAAAGTCCTGTTGGCTCAGCGCTCGGTAAAGATGGATTTGCCGGGTAAGTGGGAGTTTCCAGGGGGAAAAGTGGAAAAAGGGGAAGATCCTAAAGACTGCCTAATCCGGGAAATCAGGGAGGAGCTAGGTATTGAAATCAGGGTGAAATCAGAATTGACTCCAGTGCTTTTTTCATATCCATCCAAGACCATTAGGCTGATTCCATGGGTTGCTGAATGGAGGGGAGGGGATATTGTACTCGCTGAGCATGAACAATATGGCTGGTATGATCAAAATCAGCTTTTTTCTTTGGATTTGGCGCCTGCAGATGTTCCGATTTTGCACGAATTGACAGAAAAATGGGTTAACCTTGCAGTACCAAAAGAAAGGTGAGCCATGGCTGAATTTATCAGATTGTACGAGGAAAATCCCGATCCACGAAGGGTACGTCAGATTGTGGAGGTACTAAGAAACGGGGGAGTAATTATCTACCCGACCGATACGGTCTATGGGATGGGTTGCGATATCACCAATCAAAAAGCGGTGGAAAAAATTTGCAGAATCAAAGGAATCAATCCCAAAAAGCACAATTTTTCTTTTGTCTGCGCCGACCTCAGTAATATCTCTCACTACACTAGGGTGATCACCAAGCCGGTATTCAAAATGATGAAAAAGGGGCTTCCCGGTCCTTTTACCTTTATTTTGGAAGCCAGTTCCCATGTGCCCAAGATCTTGCATAGCAATAAAAAAACGGTAGGAATCCGTGTTCCCAATCACGGAGTGCCAAGAGCCATAGTGGAGGAACTGGGGCAACCCATACTTTCCACCTCCATTCGTGATGAAGATGAAATCATCGAATACAGCACCGATCCTGAGCTCATTTTTGAAAAATATCAAAATCAGGTAGACATCGTCATCGACGGAGGCTATGGTTCCAACGTGCCTTCCACGATTTTGGATTGCACGGGATATGAAGTAGTAGTAGTCCGTGAAGGATTGGGGCAGTTGGAAGAAATTCTTTGAAGGATTCTAGAAGCTAGAGACAAGAAGCAAGATTTAACTTCGATATTCATCACTTGGCGGTCAATATTCGATGTTTTGAAATTTCGATGATCGAACGAAGAATACTGAACATCGAACGCCAAACCCTTAACCCCTTTTTCCCTTGGAGCGCATAGCCATTGACCTTCACTACCTTCCTACTCTGGAGTTTTTTGCCGCTATTTACGGCGCTGATGAACTTTTGCTTTGTCCGAATGATCTTTATCAGAGACAGTCTTTTCTAAATCGAACCCGAATTCTGCTGGCAAACAAAGTGGAAACCTTGAGTATCCCCATTCAGGGAAGAAGACCGAGAATACCCTTGAGCCAAGTTAAGATTGATTATTCCCAAAATTGGCAGGCCATTCATCTAAGGGGGATTCAAAGTGCCTACGGGAAAGCTCCTTTCTTCGAGTATTTTTTTCCTTATTTTGAGCAGGTTTTGGGAAGTCAGGAAGAATACCTTTGGGATTTGAATTTCAAATTGCTGACAATCTGTCTTAAACTCCTGCGTTGGCCTGTCAAACTAGCCGTAATAGAGAAAGAGGAGATTTTAGGAAAGGTGCTGGATATAAGAGGCCAAATTGAGCCCAGAAGGCCTTTTTCGGAAAGAAATTATTATCAGGCTATACCCTATCCCCAGGTTTTTGGCGTAGACTTTGAGCCCAACCTCAGCATTCTGGATTTGTTGTTTTGCGTAGGTCCTGAATCAGAAAAGGTTCTGAAGCAATCCCTAAAAAAACCATGAACAATCGTTAAAAGGATTGTGTTTTTAAAACAAATTCGGTAACATACGTACAGATTTATTATACAATCAGAAAGGATTTAAATGGAAGCAAAATTTTCGAACAGAGTCAAAGAGGTGATCTCTCTCAGCCGCGAAGAAGCCCTTCGTCTGGGACATGATTACATAGGCACAGAGCACCTCTTGCTTGGGATGATCCGAGAGGGAGAAGGTGTAGCTGTTTCCATTCTTAAAAAGTTGGGCATTCCGCTGGATGAATTGCGAAATGCCATCGAACGGGCAGTCAAGGGTACGGCCAATCACAATGTGAAAAACATGGCCAACATTCCCCTTACCCGTCAGTCTGAGAAAGTGTTGAAGATCACTTATCTGGAAGCCAAAATATTCAAAAGCCAACTGATCGGAACCGAGCATTTGCTTCTGTCTATCCTTCGTGATGAGGACAATATCGCAACTCAAATTCTCAATAAGTTTGAAGTAAACTACGATACCATCAAGGAAATGCTGGAAATGCAGTCTGATGCAGGCACAGCTCCCAAGGCGCGTGCAGAGGCAGAGGATGGAGATGACGACGGCTCTAAGCTTTTCGGTTCATCCAATCCGGGTGGAGGTGGAGCAGCTTCAAAACCGGGTGCCGAAAAATCCAGAACACCTGTTTTGGACAACTTCGGACGGGATCTCACCAAGATGGCTGAAGAGGACAAACTTGACCCCATTATTGGTAGAGAAAAAGAAATCGAGCGTGTCGCTCAGATTCTATCCAGAAGAAAGAAAAATAACCCGATTCTGATCGGTGAACCCGGTGTAGGTAAGACAGCGATCGCCGAAGGTCTTGCACTTCGAATCGTTCAGAAAAAAGTGTCCCGCGTCTTGTTTAACAAGAGAGTAGTTACTCTTGATTTAGCTTCCTTGGTAGCTGGTACCAAGTACAGAGGTCAGTTTGAGGAGCGGATGAAAGCGGTCATGAATGAGCTGGAAAAATCTCCAAACGTGATTCTCTTCATTGATGAATTACATACTATCGTAGGTGCCGGTGGCGCCTCCGGGTCGTTGGATGCTTCCAATATGTTCAAGCCTGCCCTTGCAAGAGGAGAGATCCAATGCATTGGGGCGACCACCTTGGACGAATACCGTCAATACATCGAAAAAGACGGTGCATTGGCACGTCGATTCCAGATGGTCATGGTGGATGCTACTTCCCCTGAAGAAACTATTCAGATCCTGAACAACATCAAGGATAAGTATGAAGATCACCACAATGTGATTTATACACCAGCTGCGATCGAGGCCTGTGTGAAGCTTTCAGATAGATATATTTCGGATCGTTTCTTACCTGACAAGGCGATTGACATTTTGGATGAAGCTGGGGCCAGGGTTCACATCAACAATATCCATGTCCCTGAAGATATCCTTAAGCTGGAGGCAGAGGTAGAAAACATCAAGGCGGAGAAAAACCGTGTGGTTAAATCCCAGAAATACGAAGAAGCAGCTCAGCTGAGAGACAAGGAAAAGAAACTTCTCGAGCAGCTCGAATCTGCCAAAGCCAGGTGGGAGGATGAAAGCAAATCCAAACGCTTCACTGTGGACGAAGACCATGTGGCAGAGGTTATTGCTATGATGACCGGTATCCCTGCCAAGCGAATTGCCCAAAACGAAGGCAATAAGCTTCTCAATATGGGTGAAGAGCTCAAAGGAAAAGTTATCGGACAAGAAGAAGCAATTAAAAAACTCACAAAAGCCATTCAAAGAACCCGTGTGGGGTTGAAAGACCCTAAAAAGCCAATTGGTTCCTTTATTTTCCTTGGACCTACCGGTGTGGGTAAAACTGAATTGGCCAAGACCCTTGCTACGTATTTGTTCGACAAGGAGGACGCATTGATCCGAATCGACATGTCAGAATACATGGAGAAGTTCTCTGTATCCCGATTGGTAGGAGCACCTCCAGGCTATGTCGGATATGAAGAAGGGGGGCAATTGACTGAAAAAGTCAGAAGAAAGCCTTACTCAGTGGTTTTGCTTGACGAGATTGAAAAAGCTCACCCGGATGTATTCAATATCCTGCTACAGGTATTGGATGACGGTATCCTCACGGATGGATTGGGGAGAAGAGTGGACTTCAGAAATACCATCATCATCATGACTTCCAATATCGGTGTTCGTGACCTGAAAGACTTCGGTGCAGGGATCGGCTTTGCCAACCGGGCCAAGCAGGAAAACATGGATGAAATCATGAAGGCTACCATTCAATCTGCCTTGAAAAAGGCCTTTAGTCCGGAATTCCTCAACCGATTGGACGACGTGGTGGTATTCAATTCGCTGACCAAAGAAGATATCTTCAAAATCATCGACATCAGCTTGGGTAAACTCTTCCGCAGAATTACTGAATTGGGTTATAAGATTGAACTCACCGACAAGGCCAAGGATTTCTTGGCGGAGAAGGGGTACGATCAGCAATATGGTGCCAGGCCGCTCAATCGCGCGATTCAGAAGTATTTGGAAGATGCCATTGCCGAGGAAATCCTGAAGGGTGACCTTTCCGAAGGGGATGTCATTACGGCAGATTATTCCGGCGAAGGTTCTGAGTTGACTATCTCTGTCAAGAAAAAGGAAAAAGCAGATTAATCCTCTAGCTTATGTATACAAAAAGCCCTGGAAGCGAAAGATTCCAGGGCTTTTTCTATTTGGTGAAACGAATGCTTGTTTTTTGGTATTAGTCGAAATTGAGTCAATCAAATCCATGTTTTTATGATCTCTAAAATTGAGCCTGTCAAAGCATATTGACCTATCATATTCCTTCAAACAACACAAATGACTCCAAATACTGAGGGATGACAGTATTCCATCCCAATTCCTCCTTCAGCTTGAAGGCCAGGGCTTCCGCACTTTCTTTTTCCCCGTGCACCACAAAAGTCATTTTGGGTTTGTCGCAAAATCCTTCCGCCCAGTCCATTAATTCCTCTTGGTCCGCATGTGCAGAAAGCCCTTCGATTTGGTAGACTTTTGCTTTGACAGGAATATCATAGCCATAGATTCTTACGGTGGGTTCACCGTCTAAGATCCTTCTGCCACGGGTTTCTTCGGCTTGGTATCCGACCATTATGATTCCGTTTTTTTCATTGGGTAGATGGTGGTAAAGATGATGAAGCACCCTTCCCCCGGTAGCCATTCCGCTGGCAGATATAATGATTGCGTTTCCACGGTATTCGTTGAGGGACATGGATTGCTCTTGTTTTTGGAAGTAGCGAAGATGGGAATGCTTGAAAGGGTGTTGATCTTCTTCCAGCATAGCCGTCAAGCGGTGGTCTGAATGAAAATCCAGGTACAATTTGGTCGCATCTATGGCCATCGGGCTATCAACAAAGATCGGCACTTTAGGGATTTTGCCCTTTTCCATCAATTGGAATAAATGATACATCAAAAGCTGTGTCCTTCCCACTGCAAATGCGGGAATAATGACCAGACCTCCCCTGTCAAAGGTATCCCGGATGGCTCTTGCTAATTCCGCCTCAGGCTTTTCAGTGGGGGCCTTGCGATCGCCGTAGGTTGATTCTATCCATAGAATATCTGCCTTTGGTATTCTGGTCGGAGGGTAAAGAATGGGATCATGATACCTGCCCAAGTCGCCTGAGAAAACCAACTTTTTGGTTTGCAGTTCACCTTTTATTACAACTTTTACAATTGACGCACCAAGGATATGCCCTGCATGAAAATAGGTGACCGTTACACTCGGATGAATTTCAAAAGGGGACTCAAAGGGCTTGGGTACGAATAGAGGGAAAACCGCCTCCGCATCTTCCATAGTGTAGAGGGGTTGAGGGTTTTCGTGACGGGAATACCCCTTTTTTCTGGCATATTCTGCTTCTTCCTCCTGAAGCTTTCCGGAATCTAGCAGTAGAATTTTCGCCAATTCGGCAGTAGCTTCTGTGCAATAGATGGGTCCGTTAAATCCTTGCTTGACCAATTTGGGGAGATATCCGATATGGTCAAGATGAGCATGCGTGAGCACTATGGCTTCCAGGTCGGCTACGGGCATGGGGAATTTGTCCCAATTTCGCTCTCTCAATGCTTTGGGGCCTTGAAAAAGGCCACAATCAACCAAAAATTCGAAATCTCCAAGGTCTATCAGGTATTTGGATCCGGTAACTACTCCAGAACCTCCAAGAAATTTGGCTGTTACGTTCATGGGTTTTGGGTTTAAAAAATAAGTTACAAAAAAAGAGACACCTCGGGGGCGTCTCTTTAATTTTTATGCATACGAAGCCTATTTTATTGCTTCATGAAATAAGAATCCTTGAATTTGACCCTGCTGGTACTGTCCAGTTTAGCCTTGGTAAGAGAATCTATCTCGGTTTTTTCCTCTTCCCAATCCTCCCAAGAACGTCTGTCTCCTTTGGTGCCAGGACAGGTTAGGCATATCAAGCCAGCTTCATTGAATACCCATACTGCCTCTGGACGTACATCCGAAGAACGGTACCCGTTGTTGTAAATGGTATTTCTCAATATTTCTAGAAGAGACCTTTCCATAATAAAAGGTCTGTCATAAGGGATATCAAGGGTTAGGTTGATCCGTTGATCTCTGAATGATTCTAAGTTTCTCAGATCATAGCCTTCCTCAAATGTCACAATGGAGTCCATTACGCTGTAGGAATATGCCAGCTTTTGGGCATTTTCCAACGCTTCTTGCTTGGTTTTTCCCCTTGCTGAAATCTCTTGGGTCAAGGAAACTACAGAGTCTGCGCTACCAATCAGTTGAAGGTTGGCCTTATTGAATAGTTCCTCATCTTCCAAATCATTTGCTTTTAGGATCAAGGTGCCAGTAGTCACAGGTAGTACTGTTTTGGTTTCTACCTTGTTTTCTTCTTTAAACTGGGCTACGATTTTGGGAATCTGGAACCCTGCGATACCGATGCACAAAAGCCAAAGTGCCAAAGCAACCAAGCCAAATCTGCTGCCAATCAAATTCTTTTGGGCCAATACACTCAACCCTAGCAGCAGGATTACAATCCCTGGGATAAATACCAATCCCAATGATGCGACCACCAACCAAACCGGCACCAGGTCAGTAAACAGTTCGATTGGGAAATTGTCTATGAAAGTCCTGTAGTCAGTATCTGTGACTCCGAAGTATACTGCCAATGCTATCAGAGGTGTAATGGTCAGGCCTAAACCAATAAAGAAAATTATCAAGCCGAAAATGACCCGGATCACGTGAGCGATAAACCTCCCAAGTGGCCCTAAGGCAGAACCAATGGCATCAATGATTTTTCCCAAAATCCGAAATGGAGTCATCAGAATCTTCTTGGCTGTAGACTCAGGCTGTGGAGGGATCGGATTGATTGTTTCCTTGATGGTCGAATCAATGCTGTCCAAGGTGATTTCTCCTCCTTTCATCTTGATACGTTCTGTAATAGAGCTTGCCACGGGGGTAATAATCCACAGGATCAAGTATATCAACAAACCGGATCCTCCTGCAAAGGTCAGAATCACAAAAGCCAATCGCACATAAAGGACTTCTACCCCAAAATAGGCTGACAAGCCACTCGCTACTCCTCCCAAAACTTTATCATCTGGGTTTCTGAACAGTTTTTTGATGTTTTTGTCTTCCACTACCTCATAGGATACAGGCAGAATAATCCATAGTACGATGTAGGCAACCAAAGCAAAGAAGCCAAAGCTGAAATTGATTCTGAAGTTGTCAAAAGGAGTGATGTCTAAGAACCCCGGTCTTAGGTTGATATTTCCACTAAAAAGCAGGAGGATAGCAATCAGCCTGGTCCAAAGCGGGTCTAAGGAAAAGTAATGAGCAATACCGGCGCAGACTCCTCCGAGAATTTTTTTGTTTTCCATCCGCATGAGTTTCTTGTAGCCACCGCGCTCATTTTGAGGGGGAGTGACATACTTGTAGAAATCATCTTTTGCTGATTCTTCCTCTTTTTCCTCGACTTCGTCTTCCACATTGCTGAAATCTGCGATGGTTCCCATCTTTTCAATGAGTTTATCCACATTTTCAGCGGTGATGACCTGCTTGTTGTTTTTTAGGTTGGAAAGGAAAATCTCCGCTATCCGATTTTCGATATCGGAGATGATTTCCTTGCTATCCTTATACCCTGAGAAGTGCGAGTTGATTGAGTCAAGGTATTTTCTTAAGGTGTCGTAGCCGTCTTCTTCGATGTGGAAGAGGATACCACTGATGTTGATGCTTATCGTCTTTTTCATTTTTATTCGTGTTTTAGTCTTTCCTGATCAATTCTTTGAGGTGATTTGAAGTGTGGAATTGACCAAGGCTGTCCAGGTTTCAGAAAGGGTCTCCAGAAATTTTTTTCCTTCCTCGGTGATCGAATAGTATTTTCTTGGTGGCCCGGCTTCTGATTCGACCCATCGATAAGAAACCAATTCGGCTGATTTGAGACGGTTGAGCAGAGGATACAGGGTGCCTTCTACCACGATCATTTGTGCTTGGGTCAGCTCTTCGATCAGGTCGGAAGTGTACACCTCGCCTCTGGAAATAATATGCAACACGCAAAACTCCAGGAGTCCTTTACGCATTTGTATCTGGGTGTTGGCGACATTCATGGTGGCTTGTTTTGAAGTGGAATTAAGAATGAATTTTCATTCTCATACAGCTTGAAAAGAAAAAGTAATACCAATCTTTTCCAAGCTACCTTGTATTACCTGATTCCTTGCCAAAAAGAATCAACCTTTGAGTTTTGTGGAAGAAAAATCCTCATTTTTAGACAGAAAAAGGCTATTTTTCAATAATGAAGAATTTTCAATTTCCATTGGCTATTTCTTCTCCATTCGATTTAAAGACTAATCCATGTTCATCTTCAGGACAGTAAAGTGTCCGATCATGTACATTTTGATACATGTAGTTATATTAAAAAACTGTCAAAGATTAGGGTATTTTTATTTTTGGATTAATTTGTCAAGGTGAAATTAAAGAATGTGAGATTTTTAGTCCTTTTAGTTATCCCTGTACTGATTGCTTTGGCAGTTCAACCTGTTTTTTCACAGAACTTGACGCCTAAGTATTCCAATGAATTTTTGAGCATTGGAGTGGGAGCAAGAGCATTGGGAATGGGGGGGACTCAGGTGGCTTCTGTCCGAGATGTCACTGCCTCCTATTGGAATCCAGCTGCTTTAACCTCGGTCCAGCATAAGTACGAATTTTCCTTAATGCATGCGGAGTATTTTGCAGGGATTGCGCAATACGATTACTTGGGATTTACCACTCCTGTAGGCAATCAAAACCAAGTGGCTGTCTCCTTGATCCGCTTTGGCGTGGATGATATCCCGGATACCCGTTTTCTCTATGATGCCAATGGAGCGTTGAATTATAACAACATACAATTCTTCAATGCGGCTGATTATGCTCTTTTGCTGAGTTTTGCGAGGGATATTTCGGATAAAATCAAACTGGGAGCCAATGCTAAGGTAATCCACCGTAATGTGGGAAAATTTGCCCAAGCTTGGGGGTTTGGCCTTGATATCGGGGGAATCTATCGGACCGGGAATTTGACCGCAGGCTTAATGCTGAGGGACATCACTACTACCTACAATGCATGGACTCATGATGCCGATCTGGTGAGAGACATTTATTCCCAAACCGACAATGAAATACCTGTCAATACGGTCGAGATCACCCTTCCACGGGCTATTGGAAGCTTGGCCTATGATTGGAAATTTGGTGCTCAATTTACACTGATTACTTCAGTGGATTTGGAGACAACCTTTGATGGGCCAAGAAACTCCCTGATTTCCACAGATGTCTTGAGTATTGATCCTAGGTTTGGTCTGGAGTTAGGATTTAAGAAAATGGCATTTTTGAGGGCAGGAATGAGTAATTTCCAGTACATCAAAGATTTTCAGGGAGAGGAAACTCTAAATTTTTTACCCAGTGCTGGATTGGGTGTGGTTGTCAGTGAACGGTTTCAGATTGACTACGCTCTTTCAGATTTGGGGGATGTATCCGAAAGCCCTTATTCACATATTTTCAGTGTAAAGGTGAGTTTGGAAAAGCTTGGTTCTGGTTTTCGGAAATTTAAAGGTTGGGAAAAATGAGTTGGGTGAAATTTGCATTAGGTCTGTGTTTAATTTTTGCCTCTTGGATTCAAATTCAGGCACAGGATCCCATTTGGTATGACTACTCGCTGACCTATTATAAAATACCTACTGCGAGAGATGGAGTATATCGAATCACTCCAGAGGTACTTTCTTCTTCTGGAATCAACATCCAAAATTTGGATCCCCGAACTATCCGAGTCTTTCACAGGGGAAAAGAAGTAGCTATTCATGTGGTAGGAGAAAACGACGGCAAAATTGATCCTACAGATTACATAGATTTTTACGGAAGAAGAAATGACGCAGAGCTGGATAAAAAGCTTTATCAGGGATTTGAGACCATTCCCAATCCCTATTTCAACACCTACACGGATACAACGGCTTTTTTCCTGACCATTACGCCGGGGGTACAGGGTAAACGAATGCAAGTAAGAGGGATTCCGAATATTACGGTTCCCTCAGCGTCGGGTTATGAAACAGAATCACTTCAAGTGTTTGCCGACCAATACTCACTCGGGGTGGCTTATACGCTGGGATTCAGAAAATCTACTTATGATCTGGGGCAAGGATGGATGGGGACCGTCATCACCAAAGGAGCACCAAGGGATATCCCATTCTCGAATCTAGGAGCACTGATAAATTCGGGTTCTGCCACCTTGGAGATTGGCTTGGTGGGTCGATCTGAAAATTCTCATGCAGCCGTGATCAGCGTGGGACCTCTTGGCACTTCTCAAAGAGTATTGACTACGTCGACGTTTAATGGATTTGAATATCCTCAGCTTAGCCTCCCGCTTCAAATGACGGATTTCAATCCCAATGGGTCATTGGTGGTCCGAGTCAATCCGCAAGGTTCTCAATCCACAGATAATATTTCTATAGCCTATGCAAAAATCAGGTTTAGAAAACCTATTGAGCAGGGCGATTTTAGCTCCCGTACTATGATTTTTCCGGAAGGAAATCAGCGGGCTGTGATCAATTTGACCCAGGAAACCTATGTGGCTTATGATATCCAAGATATTTTTTCGCCCCAAAAAGTGGCCATAGAGAAAGCCGGAAATACGATGAGCTTTCAGGCGGCTGTGTCAGGCAAGCCTAGTAAAATTTGGATTCAGCAGGAGAAAACAGTCAATCCGGTGCAGAGAATGAATCCGGTAAGGTTTCGAAATTACCTTTCACAATCGGCAGATTTTATTCTTGTGGGTCATAGGGAATTGGAAAAGCCGAGCAATAAGCACCAAAATCCGCTGAAGAGTTATGCCGAGCATAGAGCCTCTCCACAAGGCGGGGGATTTGATACCCTTACGATTCGAATGGAGGAGATTTATGACCAATATGCGTATGGTGAAAAATCACCTGTCGCTCTTTATGAATTTTTAAAAGCGTATTGGCCTGTTCACCGTCCTTCACACATGCTTTTGGCAGCAAGGTCTTTGGCCATTTATTCTCAAGGCAGGCTTGGGAATGTCAATGTCTATTACCGAAATGCACCTCAGGCATTCCCTTTTCAGGATTTGGTGCCAGTCGGGGGGTATCCTTTTTCAGACAACGTGTATGCTTTGGAGTTGGATCCCCAAAAACCACTGATTCCTGCAATGGCTGTGGGAAGGATTCCTGCAAAAAACTCCCAACAGCTTTCGGATTATTTGGAGAAAGCCATTGAAAAAGACCTGGTCGGGGCCTCAGAACCCTGGCAGAAAGAGTTGATACACTTGAGTGGAGGGGTTACCGAGTTTGAGCTTGAGCGGTATTTCAACTTTCTCAACGGGTTCAAGTCCATCGCTCAAGGACCATATTTGGGAGGTAATGTGACCACTTACCGAAAACGATCCAATTCGGTGATAGAGGTAATCGATATCTCGGGGGATTTAAATGAAGGAAGATCACTTTTGACATTTTTTGGACATGGTTCCCCTACCATTATCGATATCGAAATCGGATTTGCATCTGACCCTACCTTGGGATATGCCAATAGAGGAAAGTACCCTGTCATGCTTTTTAATGGGTGTGACTACGGTAGCGCTTACGGAACGACTTACACTCAGGGAGAAGATTGGATCATTACACCTGAGAAGGGCGCTTCCAATATAATGGCCAATTCTTCCATTGGGGTGGATGTGATCCTGAGAAGGTATTCGGAGGCTTTTTATCAATTTGCCTTTTCTGACAGCACTTCCATCTATCAAACGGTAGGAGAAGTGAAGCGGAGAGCAGAAGAGTTTTTTGTAAATACCTACGGGATCAGCCCGCTCAATTATTCCCATATGGAGCAAATGATCATGCTTGGTGATCCTGCAGCAAGAATTTTTCCGGCGAATAAACCGGATTACAGCGTAAAGGCAGAGGAAATCAAACTGGAAACATTTGACGGGTCTCCTCTTACAGCCATTTCAGACAGTCTTAAACTTTCCTTTGTTGTTCGTAATCTAGGAATTACAAATACAGACTCGATCCGTTATAGAATTGATCGTAAACTGCCCGATGGAACTCAAATCAGTTTTGACTCGGTGCGTATTCCATCTATCTTCAGATTGGATACCTTGGTCTTTTCCGTTCCTAATTTTCAGGTGGAAGCCGCTGGTGAAAATATCTTTACACTTTCTGTCAACGATGACCGGGTGGTTTCAGAAATGACTTTTGCCAACAATTCGGTGAATTTTTCGGCATTTATCCCGCTAAGCGGAACTATAAACCTGTTTCCGGCAGATTTTGGAATTGTCAGGGAAAAAGAATTGAAATTGCTCGCACAAGCGCCAGGGAAAGTAGCGGAAAATCGAACCTTGATCATTCAAATGGATACCACTTCAAGGTTTAATTCGGCGTTTAGAAAAGAAACCCGAATCACCACCTCAGGGTTGGCTGAGTGGTCGGTTAACCTCTTGGCGGGAAGTGATTCCTCAACCTACTTCTGGAGATCCAAATACCAAGATCCTCTTCCCGGTGAATCAGACAATTGGGTTACTTCCAGTTTCTCTTATATCCCAAATTCTACCAACGGATGGACCCAGCGTGTGGAGGGACAACTGAAGCAGACTCAGATGGAAAACCTTGAGCTGGACAAAACATGGAAGTATCTCAAGCAGCAAATCGGAATAGAAGTTTTTACGGTGGGTGCAGGAGTGGATACGTTGACCTTCCGAAATACCCAGTTTTATCTCAATCAAGTCCCTCAAATCATAGACAACGTCAACAATGCCAATAGCCGACTTTGTCCAAATGGCTCTTTGGGACTAGTGGCAATAGATCAAAAAACCCTGCTTCCCTACCTCGCCATTCCGGTACCGGGATTTGATATTTTGGATTCGAGGGCATGTGGCCGTGTGCCTCAGATGATACAGAGTATTCAAAATGCCTGGATTACAACACCTGGAAACAATACTCTTCAGGATTATGTCAGAGGAGTAAAAGAGGGGGATTATGTGGTGATTTTTTCAGTGGGCAATGTGACGTTTGATGCATGGCCTGAGCGGGCTTATCAGAGTCTCAGGGAGTTTGGAGCTAATGAGGCTACCCTGAGAAACTTGCAGACCGGTGATCCCTATATCCTCTATGGCCGAAAAGGAATGAAACCCGGGGAAGCCATAGAAATAGTCGGTAATCCTAATTTTCAAGTCCCTTCCCGTCAGCAAACCTTAAGTTTTGAGACAGATTTGGACGGGTATTTCACCAATGGGGTCATCATAACTCCCAAAATTGGCCCGGCATCCTCTTGGGAACGCTTTTTCCAACAGGTAAATCCGAGAACTTGGATCGATGAGGAACAATTTACCTATTTCGATATCATCGGAGTGACTCCCGAAGGAGAGGAACAATTGCTGGCAGGCAATCGACTTGAAACAGAGCTGGATCTTTCTTTTGTCAATCCAGCCAGTTATCCTTACTTAAGACTGAGGTATAGCATGGATGACCCTAACTCAACGGCACCGGCCCAACTGAACCGTTGGCAAGTGAACTTTGAGGGTGTTCCTGAGGGAGTTTTGCTTCAAAAAAATCCCGCTCAGCCACAAAGATTAAGAGAAGGGCAAATGGGTCGTGTAGATTTTTCTTTTAAAAATGCCTCTATTTACGACTTCTCTGATTCGATTCGGGTAGACTTTAAATGGACCCATGTCGCAACGCAGAAAACCGAGAATTTCTCCAAAAAAATACCCCCGGTAAAAGCTGGAGAAGCGCTGGAGTTTTCACTCGATTTCAACAGTATTGGTAGAGCTGGAGAAACACAGCTTGAAGTATATGCCAATCCCCAGATTCTTCAAGAGCAGACCTATCGAAACAACCGTATAGACCTTGGAGTAGCCTTTGTCGTAGAGGCGGATAATTCCACTTCGCTTTTGGATGTCAATTTCGACGGGATCTATATCATGGATGGAGATTTGGTGTCACCCAATGTGATGATCGTCGCCCAGCTGGTCAATGATCAGACTTTGCTGTACAAAAAAGATACGGTAGGTATGGAAATATTCCTGAAGAGAAATTGTGAAGGATGCCAATTCAAAAAAGTCAATTTCTCTGATCCTAATCTTTCATGGACACCTGCGAGTGAAGGAACCAATTTCCGGGTTTCTTTTATCCCAGGGCCATTGGAAGATGGGATTTATACGCTCAGAATTACCAACGAGGACTCTCAGCAACCCTATGAAATTACTTTTGAAGTAGTGAATGAGTCCCAAATCACCAATTTTTATCCCTATCCCAATCCATTCAGTACCTCAGTCCGGTTTGTGTTTACGGTGACAGGTTCGGAAGTCCCGGACGAAATCAAAATACAGATCATGACAGTGACCGGAAAAGTAGTCAGGGAAATTCTTCAGAGCGAATTAGGCCCAATACGGATCGGTAACAATATGACCGAATATGCTTGGGATGGAAGAGATGAATTTGGAGATCAGCTGGCAAATGGTGTCTATATCTACCGGGTTTTGGTGAGGAAAAACGGTCAATTTATGGAGCATAGACCCACTGCTGGAGATAAGGGCTTTACCAAGGGGTATGGAAAAATGTACTTGCTGCGCTAATTTCTGCCGGCTTTTTTCCAGCTCCTGTAGATTCCCCAAGCGCTTAAAGCCAAAAGAAATACAAGAATTGACCATTGGATGGGATGGTTGAGGGATTCTTTGGCTCCTAAAAATGAGTTAGCAACTATGCCTGTGGCAAAGGCCAGTAAAGTGCGGGGAAGCATTCCTGGGACGCCATAGACCAGTACCTTTTTCAGAGGAATGTCTAAACTTGCAAAAAGGAAGTTGGAGATGGCAAAGGGTATTACCGGACTGATTCTGATAAAGAAAATCAGTCCGGCAGGATGCCCCAAACGAGATTCTATTTCTTTCTCTAATTCCGGATTTCTCAAATAAAGGATATTCCTGAAGTCGGTATTAAGGACTTTGCCCAGCTTATATCCAATCACATTGGCTAAGATATAGCCGATGATCAAATCAGGAAAAGCTATCCAGCCCCAGAAAAAACCACACGCCAATGCGGTAAGCGTGGTGGGCAAAAATGCCAGCCCCAAAATGATGGAAAGCCCCAAAGTCAAAAAAAGGTGATCCCAAAGTTCATTGAGATTGATTTTTCCAAGAAAAGAGTACTGAGAGGCCAAGACCAAAGATCCCAATATCGGAACGATTCCAATCCATATCCATCCTGCTACCGCTAAGGGATGGAAACGGAAGTACTCCACTAAAACCTTGAAAATACTGGCCTTTTTTGTCATCTTTGGCACGCTTTTGAGGTAAAAAAGCCGACAAGTTTACCACCAAGGATTGGAATATTGCCCATTTCAATCTTCAATGTTTTGAAGAAACTTAAACCCACCATATAACGGCCCATTGATTTATGAAATTTGGTACCAAAGCCATACATGCAGGAGTAAGTCCAGACCCATCTACAGGTGCTATCATGACTCCGATATTCCAGACTTCCACGTATGTGCAAAAGTCTCCGGGTGATCACCTCGGATATGAATACAGCAGAACGCATAACCCTACCCGAACTGCTTTGCAAAACAGCATTGCGGCCCTTGAAAACGGGAAGCATGGCGTCTGTTTTTCTTCAGGCTTGGGAGCCATCGATGCAGTAGTCAAATTATTTAATCCAGGAGATGAGATCATATCTACCAATGATTTGTATGGTGGAACTTATCGCTTGTTTACCAAAGTCTTTGAGCGATACGGCATCAAGTTCCATTTCGTTCCTATGAACGAGCCGGAAAAGCTGTCGTCCTATGTCAACGAGCATACCAAAATGGTGTGGGTAGAGACTCCAACCAATCCGATGATGAATATCATCGACTTAAAGGCCATGGCGTCTTTTGCCAAAAAGCACGGGCTTCTGTTGGCTGTGGATAATACATTTGCCTCTCCTTTTCTTCAGAATCCCTTGGATTTTGGTGCGGATATCGTCATGCATTCGGTAACCAAATACCTAGGAGGCCACTCCGATGTAGTCATGGGTGCCTTGGTAGTCAATGACGATGAATTGGCTTCTAGACTTGTTTTTTTACAAAATGCCTGTGGAGCTACTCCAGGACCTCAGGACTGTTTTTTGGTACTCAGAGGGATTAAGACTCTCCATTTGAGAATGGAGCGACACTGCCAAAACGGGAAGACAATCGCTGCTTACCTGAAAAATCACCCTAAAGTGGATAAAGTATATTGGCCTGGCTTCGAAGATCACCCTAATCACGAGGTTGCCAAAAGTCAAATGCGTGACTTCGGAGGAATGATTTCCTTTACCTTGGTAGGGAATAAATTGGAAGATGCGAAGACCGTGATGGAAAACCTGCACCTGTTTTCTCTGGCTGAATCCCTTGGAGGAGTGGAATCCCTTTGTGGACACCCGGCCACCATGACTCATGCTTCCATTCCAAAAGTGGAACGTGAAAAAGTAGGTTTGGTAGATTCTTTGATCCGACTGAGTGTCGGGGTAGAAGATGCCGAAGACCTCAAAAACGACATCGCTCAGGCACTGGCAAAAATATAAAAGCAAAGCCCTCTGAAATGGAGGGCTTTCTTATGTTCGAATTTTTCTGGCTATTCATTGATCACCATCGGAATGCTAACCCGGAATTTCCCGGCTTCGATTTTCATACTTCTACCCGTTCGGGTGTAAAGAGTACCTGAAAAGCTGCCTTCTAAAATCTCGTTTTCGTATTTTTCAAGAATATAGTTGAATTGATCTGAAGTAGTAGTGCCAACAAAATTCACATCATCCTCCGGTCCAAAGTCGACAGGGGTTTGGTTTTTCAGGTCCTTCAGCTGAAAATCACCTATCGGGGTCATGGGAATAGTGATCGGCCCGGATACTTCCATCGGAAGTCCTTCCCGCCAGATAAACGAATCAATGATGTTAATCCCAGCCAATAAGGACTGATCCTGATTTTGTAGCGCAATACCGATTTGATCTTGTCTTTCTCCTCTGAAATATTTATTCCATGAGGTGTTTTCAACTTCTCGAAAAAGATAGGTTTTGCCTTCTGACCTGAAAGAGATAAAGTCTCCTTTTGGCAGGGGGTCTTCCTCCGACTGGCACCCCATTGTAAAAGAAAGTAGAACTAAGCCGAAAATGAAAATTAGGCGGGTATTCATGGTGTACAGAAATGGTTACCCAATGTACACGGAATAAAAAATATTTAGTTTTTGAATTTTCTTAAAGAAAATCAGGAAATCACCTTTCGGACTAATTCGAAAGCCTGCTTTTCGATTTCGGTAGAAAGGTTTTTCTTTTCCTCTTTCAGCTCTTTTGCCCAGTCGAGGTACTTTTTGGAAACATCTTCTTTTTCAGAAAGAAAATGGGTCATGGTCTGAAAAGTCAGGTGATTGGCGTACCAAGGTTTAAGCCCGTTTTTGACAGTTTGGAGTTCTTGGTGGATTTGTGGGATAAAAATGGAGTTGAATCCCAGGTGCAACAGGATGTTTTCCAGCATGATCACCTTTCGGAAGCTTTCAAAAAGATCTCTAAAGCTTTGCGTACTCATGGGGCTTTTGACGTCATTGGTCGCCAGTTCTAATTCCTCTTGTACCAGCTGATGGATAGCTGTACTGATCGTCAGAGGCTTGATTCCTTTACTGGCTTGATGAGCGCGGTCCAGGAAATCATCCCAGTTTTTGAGCGAACTCCCCACCACCAGATCAAATGCTTCCTTTTGCATGATGCGTTTTTGGGCTCCGAGATAGGCCTTGAAGCTTTCAAATTTCAGTCCTGTGGATTCCTCCCGCTGCTTGATCGTTTTTTCTACCAGTTTGAGGTGCTGTATTTTTTTAAGAGACTTTTTGAGCTTTTTGAGTGGGGAGAAAAGTGATTGACCAAAGTTTTTATCTTCAAAATGGATTTTGGAAAGCAGATCGGAATAGAGCTCCAAAAACTCCATATGGCTCAGCAGTTGAATTGCCTTTTTGGATTTGATTTCTTTTCCCAAATCCAAAAAAAGAGTTTTCGCCTCCTGATGCTGTTGTAGGAAAATCTGGAAAACAGGGGAAGTCTTGACCTGCATAGCTTAGGAAATTCTCACCAGTGTGGCACCGTATCCCCACTGGTCTTTCTGGGTGTCTTGAAAGTACTTAATATTTCCCAATTGGCTCAAACGCTTGTGGATTTCTTTTCTCAAAACTCCATTTCCCAATCCGTGGATAAAAGTGATTTCGTCCATTCCCGATAGAATCGCCTGATTGAGGTTTTTCTCAAAAGCTTCCAGTTGGATTCTCATCTTTTCAGAATTGCTCAAGGTATCGGGCTGAGAATGGAGGGCTTCGATGTGTAAATCCACAGACCTAGAGGGTTTTTGTGGTTTGGGCAGTTCTGGAGTGGGTTGGATTTGGCTGAGTTCGGCATTTAGACTGCGGATATCCAGGTCCTTGGTGTTCCGCTCCATGGCAAAGAGATACACATTTTTTCCAAGGATTGGAGCTTTGCTCAGGTGCTTGAAAAACTGTGTCGGCTTCATCTTCAGCTGTCGCTCAAAGGCAGGAATTGCCTTTTCCAGCTTATTCTGAATGGGGATAAACCGAAGCAAAAATCCAGGCCACTCGTCCATTTCCTTGATTAATCGATCGTCAAATTTCCGGTGCTCACCGCCATTCAGTGTTCCTGCGAAAAGAGTCCGGTGGTTTCCCCCAAACACTTCTGATGCGTGTACCAAGTAGGGCTGGTGGCTGTCATTGATCAGGTAAAGACTCAGATTCTGATCGTTGATCGGGAGGAAAGCCAGATAAAGTCCCTGATCTTTTGGAGCAGAAATGGGAAGTGGGGATTCAGATTCTTTGGTGGATGCCGGAGTTTCGCCAAAGTAGCTCTTTTCTGCTTCGGCAATGATGACCACCTCCGATTTGATCGCGGGAATAATGAAGCCGTCTTCGATTTCTACTTCGATCCTCCCGCCGGAAGATACTTTTCGTACGATTCCTTCTTCTTTTCCATGCAGTAATCTTACTCTGTCTCCAATGTTCATTGCTCCAATGCTTTTTTGTAAGTGTCTATTGCTCTTGTCCGGGCAAATTTATGATCTACAATCGGCTTTGGGTAAGAATTGGTTCCCAATTCAGGAATCCACTTTTTGATGTATCGGAGGTCTTTGTCAAATTTCTCGGTTTGGGAGTCGGGATTGAATACACGGAAATAAGGCTGAGCATCGGTACCTGTACCTGCTGCCCATTGCCAGCCACCGTTGTTGGAGGCCAACTCAAAATCCAACAACTTTTTGGCAAAATAGGCTTCCCCCCATCTCCAGTCAATAAGTAGATGCTTGGTCAGGAAGGAGGCCACGATCATTCTCACCCTATTGTGCATATATCCGGTGGCATTTAGCTCTCGCATGCCGGCATCCACGATAGGGTACCCTGTTTTGCCTTCGCACCAAGCTTTAAACTCCTGTTCATTATTTCTCCAAGGGATCTGATCGTAGGCAGGCTTGAATGCTTTATTGACTACCTGTGGATTATAGGCAAGGATCATCATGTAAAACTCTCTCCATATCAGCTCGTTCAGGTAGGTATCGTTGAGTCGGGAGGCGATCAGAGCAAGTTTTCTGACCGAAATGGTGCCGAATCTCAGATGGATTCCCAGTCGGGTTGTGCCTTTTTGTGCAGGGAAGTTTCGGGTTTCATCATAGTGTCGGATGATATCCTGATCGGCGATGGATGATGGGATTTCGATGGAGGAGGGCTCGAAGCCCATTTCTTTTAAAGTGATATCGGGCAGGGAATGAGTGTTCGCCAGATTTTTCCAATTTGGTTCGGAAAGGGGCTGAGTTTTGGTCTGCTTGAATTTTTCCAGCCAGTTTTTACTGAAGGGGGTAAATACTTTGTAAAACTCTCCCGAGCCATTGAGGATTTCTCCAGGTTCGAAAATCACCTGATCCTTGAAACTGAGAAGGGGGATGTTTTTGGCTTTTAGCATCGCTTCGATCTGTCCATCCCTTGTTTTTGCATAGGGCTCATAGTCCCGATTGGTGTACACTGCCTGGATGTCAAATTCGTTCATGAGATCTTTATAGACCTCCTCAGGTATGCCGTATTTGATCAGCATCGAGCTTCCTTTTTGTTCAAAAAAGGCTTTCAGTTCAGTGATTTTTTGGTGGATAAAGTGAACTCGTGCGTCGGTTCTGTCCTCGAGAATATCGAGGATATTTCGATCAAAAATAAAAAGTGGAAGTACGGCCGTTTCCTGCTGTAAAGCATAAAAGAGAGCGGTATTATCGTCTGTTCTGAGATCTCTTCGAAACCAAAATAGGGTGATCTTTTTCATGGTGTTGTTTTTCAGAACAAATACTGGAAAGAAGAAATTGTTTTATTAATCTTCCTTGGGAGGTACTTTTTCGATTCGGATCAGCTGATTTTCCTCCTTCCTTTCAGGAAGATTTTCAAGGTTGATTGGGGTCCAGTTTTCTTTATCGTTGTATTCATTTCTTAAAAAATCATCAGAATCCTGGATGGTAAGCGTTTCATTTTTTTTGCCGGTAATCTTTTTAAATAACTCTGAAAATGAATTAAAGGAGACATTTTGAGTCATAGAAGCCCCGTAGGAAATTACATTCTGAGTGAGGGACAGGGAAGTAAAGGTGTTGAAGTTATTTCTGTTGAATATCCTTAATCTGTACACGCCATCTTCGGTAAGCATATATTCCGCTTGCCAGTCGCCGATGACGGAGGCCGCGCTCGCGTTGCCCTGATTGTCGGTAAATCCTCCGTCACGGGACACCCTCAGTCGGCCATCCAAAAAAGTATAAGCTACGCTGAGCTGGAAGTTTTCAAGCGCATTTTGATCCAGAGTGGCAAGGTCTATATTGACTTCCAAGTTTTTGTCTACTTGGCCGATAAAACTGTTTAACTGAGAGGAGAGAAGATTTCCAAGGCTGGAAGAAAGGGTAGAAACACCCGAAAACTGACCTTCAGGAGAAAAATTACGCGTCATGATCACCGAAAACACCTGTCGGTTCATTTCCTGTTCATCGGCTGCGACTCGGCTTTGAAAGGCTGAAATAGTCGTCTGCACATCTCCGCTGGAAGGGAATTCAGAAAAATCAAAGCTGAAGTTAAAGGTAGGGGAAAGGAGTTCCCCCTGAAGATCCATCAGTACCTTGAGCGGGTACCTTCTTCGCATTTGACTGTTTTCAGCAGCGGCCGAAGAGGAAAGTAAGGGTTGGAGGGATACGCTTTCCTCATAAACAGCCTTTAGGTTCATGATTCCTGTGTAAGGATCCCCAAACCAGGTAATCCTTCCTCCCGGTTGTACGGTAAACTCTCTCTTGACTACATTGTAAAGGGAGAAATTGTATTTGCCTTCCACGATTTCATAGTTGCCGGTAAGTGAAAAATTACCTTGCGTATCGATGTTCATATTGAGCACCCCACGTCCTCGGCCTTGAATACTTTCTTCCGTTTTGGGATCGATGATAATCTCGGCAAAAGCATCCGGTGTGATGTCCATGATGAAATTCATCCGGATGTTTTCAATTTCAAGCCTGTTGACCTCTTCGGCCAAAGCCCGAATTCTAACCGTATCCTGAACATTGATAATCTGGATAAAATCCTCCTGGTATTGTTCATTAGAGCTGGTCAGCGGGATGAAAATTCGGGTGTTGGGCTGTGTGGTAGCCCTTGCGGTCACATCCAAGTTGCTCGTACTTCCTTTTACTGTCAAGGTACCTGTGGCAAAGGCAGTCCCGTAGAAGACTTCATTGTCCCTTGCGCTGGTATTCATGACTTGAAAATTGGTCAGTCTGGAGCTGATGTCCAAAAATATGTTATCAAATCCTCTGTGATTCAATCCCCCTGTAAAGGTGGCTCTGTTTCCATTCACATCCCGGAAGATCATATCCTGAAAACTGATTTGAGTCGGTCTAAAAAGAATACTTCCATCGATTTGATAGGAAGTGTTGAGATAGTTGATCCGTACTTTTCCTTGCTCTACCCTTCCGGTTCCCAATACTTCCGGTACTCCTATTGTACCCCTCATCTGAAGGTTGCCGCTCACCGTGCCGCCTAAGTTGGAAATGTATTTGGAAAGGAAAGGCTCGAAAATGACCAGATTGGCTTGGGTCATTTGGGCATCCAAATCAAGATTTTGATATTCCATACCCACCACACCGTCAATGTCGATTTTCTTTTGTCCATTGAGGTAATTCTCGATCTTCAGGACCAGATCTTGTTGATCCAGGGTGGTTTCGGCATTGATTTCCCCGATCGGGAAATCGTTGATCTCCAGATCTTCAATAAATAAGCGGCCATCAACTTTTGCCTGGTCCAGAAGACTGCTGATCTTGAAGGAGCCATCGGCCAGTCCTTCGAATTTGTACGGTGTGACGGTGTTCAATAAGTCCACTCCCACCTGCTGTATAGTCAAGTCCAGGCTTTGGTCAGGATTTTGACTAATCTTACCGTCTAGTCCTAAGGATTGGTTTTCATTGGATACAAAGAGTTTATTGATCATCACCTCTCCTTGTGAAAGTGTCACGGAGTTTTCCGGGTCAAATTGCCAATCTCTATTGAGGACCCTTAGCAGAGAAGGTTTGAACTTGAGTGTGGTTCCTGATGTGGAAAACTTGGTTTCTGCTTCGATTCTTGCCTTACTCTGAGTGGAATCCTGATCCAAGCTGATCAACAGGTCCAGATTGGTCTGATCCCAAATGGCTTCCATACCCAAATTTTTAAAATTGAGGTCTTCTCCCACTTTTTGCACTTTGGAATAGACGTAAAATGAGGCTAGGATGTCTTTACTGTTGATGATCTTAGAGGTGTTAAAGTCAATATTGGTACCGAAAGCAGTATTACCCTGAAAGCTGATGGTATCGATGGAGGTGAAGAAATTGAATACCGTATTCTCGGGAGTTTGGTAAAAAGCCCCCTCCAGAATATTGTTTTTCGAGATTTTAAGGTCAGGTTGAAAAAGTTGGATCAATGGATTGACGTTAGGCATTCGGATATTTAGATCCAGATTGTAAGTCTCAGAAAAATACTCGTCCAAATCAGCAATGGGCTGTTCTTCATTGAGAAGAATGGCTAAGTATTGTTGGCCGAGCATATTCAAATCCTTGCCCATCTGTTCCAGATTGAATTGCCCGGATGCAGCCACAACCAGGTAATCTGAGTTGAGTGAAAGGGTGCGGGTACCTCCTGCAAATAGCGATTGGAAAAAGAAATCACCCACATCCAGAAAACGGTCTTCATAGCCAGCCTTGATGTCCGTAAATCGGGCTATTCCTTGGATTTTATCCAAGGTAATTCCCTTGGTGTCAATACTGAGGTTGCCACTTAAAAAGGAAGGGGTTTCAATCAAGTTGATCTGATCCAAAAAAGCGGTATCCAACTGCACACTCAGTCGGACAGAATCCACCGACTCCTTTAAATTGACATATCCTCTTACCGTTGTTTTCAGGTTAGGGTCATCTACTTTCAGGTTTCCACGAAACAGGTTCAAGCCATAGGTAGCATCGGTCTGGATATTGGTGAAGTTATACTGATTGATGCCAAGTTCGCTGATGTTAGCATTGAGATCGATCAAGGCAGTTTCGATTGTTGCGCCTTTTACATTCACATTTCCCTGCAAAGAAACTTTTTGCAGTAGCTCCTTGTCTTCCGTCAGAATGCCCAGATCCAGATTTTGGATTTTAACCCGTGAGACTAGGGTGGGAATATCATTGACTAGATCATAATTGACCCTACCGCTGACGTTACCAATGCCTGTTCGGAAGTCTCCATTGGTAGTAAACCTGCTCAGTAATCCTGCGAAATCCGCATCCAATCGGATAGTGTTGAATTTTCGGATTTGTTTTTGGATCTCGGGGCTTAGGTAGGGGGCGAGATCATTGGCCGAAATGACGGAGTTTTTTAGTGACAGATTGAAATAGGTGTTCTCGATTTCAGGAAGTCCATCTATCAAAAAGGAGCCGAACAGGGCCGTTTTTTGACCTATTCTGATAAGGAATTCATCGGATTTCATATCCGAAATGTATCCTGTGACTTCACCGCTGAGGTAAATGTCATCTTCGATTTCAGGAAGAGAATTGGCAAAAAGCTTTAAGTCAGACAAGTGGAGCTTGGTCTCTTCCATTCTTGCGGTAATCTTGACTTGATTCAGAAAATCCGAAAAACCATCCGGTCCGGTCAGGTCCATCCGGAGGTAGTTTTTGATATGGCTGTTTTCTGAGCGAAGATTAAGCTGATCCAGTTCCAGGAATTTTGGGCTGTAGGTCAGGTTGGTTTTTAGATCCTCGATTTTCAGGCCGGAATTGGCCTCCACTCCAGTCAACAGTTTGATGTGGAGACCTAAGGTGGATCCTTTAAAGCTGAATTTTTCAGCATTGGCTGTAATTTCCCTAAACTCCAATCGCGTATAGTCCAAGCCTTCTGTAATAGGCTGTGCATTTAAGTCTAAAAGGGAAAATTCAGACTGACGCAGTTCAATGCCTGAGATGAAAAACCGGGTTTCTGAAGTGCTTGGTTGATCAGACCCAAAAATATCCGACAACTCCTCAATCCACCGGTTGATATTGATCAGTGAATCTCCCGGGTGAGTGATCAGGTTGACATTTGCCTTTTCCAGTCGGATGGCATCTATTGTCGGATCTCCTGGAGGGATCAACGAGAGAAGTGCAAAATCCGCATAGACCTTCTCCGCCCCGATCATCAGGCTGTCTTTTTGGTCATAGATGTTGATGTTTTCAACAGAAAGAGCATCCCACCAAGAAATACGGATGGAACCAATCTCCGTCCGAAAACTAGTACGAGTGTTAAGATAGCCGGCGACTTTGTCGATAGCCCAGTTTTGGACTGCGGTAACCTGGAGAGCTAATGCCAACCCAATCAGAAGAAGAAGGGTAGAAAAGACAACCCAAAGAATCACTCGGAAAGCTTTGTGCAAAAAATCCGTAACTTTCGCCTTCTTTTCCAATGGGTACAAACGATATTTCTATACTAGCAATTGAGTCCTCGTGTGACGAGACTTCCGCCTCCATGATAGTAAATGGCAAAGTACTCAATAATATTGTGGCCACACAATCAGTACATGAAAAATATGGGGGAGTAGTGCCCGAATTGGCTTCCCGTGCCCATCAGGAAAATCTGATTCCCGTCATCCACGAGGCGATTTCCACTTCCGGTGTTTCAAAGGACCAACTTTCTGCGGTAGCTTTTACCCGTGGTCCCGGCTTGATGGGTTCACTGCTGGTGGGAGTGAGTTTTGCCAAGGCGTTTGCCAGAGCCTTGAATGTCCCTTTGATCGATGTGAACCACATGCAGGCCCACGTGCTTGCCCATTTTATCGAAGATCCCAAGCCTAGCTTCCCCTTCATTTGCCTTACCGTCAGTGGAGGCCATACACAGCTCGTATTGGTGAAAGACTTCTTGGATATGGAGGTGATCGGAGAGACTCAGGATGATGCCGTCGGAGAGGCTTTTGACAAGACAGCCAAGCTACTAGGTTTGCCTTACCCGGGAGGACCTTTGGTGGATAAATACGCCAAGGAGGGAAACCCCAAAGCTTTCCAGTTTCCCATCACCCGAATGCCGGGACTGAATTATTCCTTCTCAGGGATCAAAACTGCCGTGCTTTACTTTCTTCGGGACCAGCTTCAGGAAAATCCCAAGTTTATCGAGGAAAACCTGCCTGACCTTTGCGCCAGCATCCAATATACCCTGATCGAGATGCTGCTTATCAAGCTCAAAGAAGCTGTGAAGCAGTATGGAGTCAAAGAAATTGCTATCGCAGGCGGTGTCTCTGCCAATTCTGGCTTGAGGTCCACACTCTCTGAACTGGCCCGTCGAAAAGGCTGGAACCTCTATATCCCCAAATTCGAATACTGCACTGACAACGCGGCTATGATCGCCATGGCTGCTCACTACAAGTACCTCAAGGGAGAATTCGTCGGAATGGACGTGACTCCTTTGGCCAAAATGAAATTCTGATATGTCCACTAAGTCCAATCGCTTCGAAAAGGTCGTCAACATCAAGAATAAGAAGGCAAGCTTCGAGTTTGAATTCATTGATACCTATGTGGCCGGTCTGATGCTCAAAGGCACCGAGATCAAGTCCATCCGTGAGGGGAAGGTTTCCTTGACGGAAGCGTACTGTATGTTTTTGGATGATGAACTTTTTGTCCGTCAGATGCACATCGCACCTTACAGCATGGCTGCGAGCTACAATCATGAAGCGGTGAGGGATAGAAAACTGCTGCTCAGCAAAAAAGAGTTGGAAAAGCTCCAAACTAAGTCCCAGGAAAAGGGGCTTGCAATCATTCCGGTTCGTATATTTATCAATGACCGCGGCAAAGCCAAAATGGAAATCGCCCTGGCAAGAGGTAAAAAACTTCACGATAAACGACAGGACCTAAAGGAAAAAGATGCAAAAAGGGAGCTCCAGCGAATGGCCTTTGATTGATGCGTACGGGATATGTCGGCAAACGATCCTCCCGGTATATCACCAGCCGACTTTTGATTCTGCCCTAGTTACCCAATTGCTTTTCGGAGAATGTTACCAAATCAACGGACTGACCTCTGATAGGCAATGGTTCAGGATTTACCATGAAGATACTGGCATCGGAGGATGGGTTTGGGCCAAGCTGATCAAGGAAATCACGACTGAAGAGTACCAGAAATTTCTCAATCAGGACTTTCAGATTGTCACTAGCCCGATTGCTGCCATTGAGTATTTGGGAGCCAATCTCTATCTGCTTCCGGGTAGCCGGCTCCATTTTTCCGAACTCGAACTCTTCAACTGGCAGGACCATATCGGTTTTGCAGGGACCTTCCGGCCACATGCTTCCAAAGCATCCAGAGAAGAGATTACCGAAATCGGCCTCCGATACCTTCATGCTCCCTTTCAGGCAGGGGGACGAAGTATTTTCGGGTTGGATGAAGCCCATGCCTTTTCCCTGATCTTTTTTATTGGAGGATATTCCTGGATTTCGGGAAAAATTCCCGGGAAAAGCGTGATACCCGAGGAGGTACAAGCAGGGGATTTAGTTGTGTTTAGAGACCTTTCAACCCAAAAAACGAACTACGGGCTTTACCTAGGGGCCGAAGAAATCCTTTGGATGGACAACCGGATGAAGATTTCCGATGTGGATGAGTGGGAGGACTTTTTGAGAAACAATTCCAGTGAACAGGTCGTTTTGGATTGGCGGTCGATCGTAAGTTAAGCGTATGGAAAAGAGGGTATTGGTGTTGAACTTAGATCATTCACCGGTGGCAGTGGTACCGGTTCAGAAGGCTATTGTCTTGGTACTTTTGGAGAAAGCCAATGTGCTCTCTACCTATGATTTGCTCGAAATCCGCACGGTGTCCCGAAGCTTCCAATATCCTGCCGTTATCCGGCTTTCCCAATACAAAAACATTCCCTTCAAAGGCGTCTTGCTCAACCGTGCCAACCTTTTCCGTAGGGACAAAGGAGAATGCCAATACTGTGGCAGTAAGCGTCACCTCACCATCGACCACGTGCTGCCCCGATCCAAAGGAGGAAAGACCTCCTGGACCAATCTGGTCACCGCCTGCAACCGCTGCAATGTCAGCAAAGGGGATAAGACTCCCGAACAAGCCGGCATGATCCTGCGAAGCGAACCCTTCAAACCCTCCCTATCCTATTTTCTTTCCGAGTACGCCGAGCGACAGGCTGAGGAGTGGTTGCCTTTTTTGGAGAGTAGGGTGATTGGGTAGGGATTGAGAGTTTTCAGAATTGGGTTTTCAGATTTGTGTCTAGTAAATCGGATACTAGGAGACGCAGATCTCTTTGTGGTTATTCTGTGAAGTGCAAAAAAGCTCATTTTTCCAGCCTACTTCCCCTTCACCAATCTCCCTAACCCAAACCCCACCAAAAACACCACCGCGGTGCCGATCACAATCGTCATATTGGTGTGAAGGGGATTGGCAAGAGAAGGGTCCATGCCGTTTTTGACTAAGATGCTGGACAAGCTCATCCAAGCGATGACCAAAACACCCAAGATGACTCCGAGTACGGCCTGTGGTTTTTGGGTTTTGGACAGCAAGCCCAAGAGGAATAATCCCAAAATTCCTCCGCTAAAAATCGAAGAAAGTGCCCACCAAGCATCCAGGGCACTTGTCACCCCATTGAAGGCTAAACCCACCAAAATACTTGCTAATCCCATCCCGAGGGAGGAAAACCGTAGTACCCGAAGGGAAAGCTTTTCGGAAGGATTGGGGTGAATATACTTTTTGAAATGATCGGACAGGATGACCGTAGCTGAACTATTGATACTCGTGGACACGGTACTCATACCTGCTGCGAAAATGGAAGCGATCAACAAACCGGTAATACCGACCGGAAGCTGATGGACGATGAAATGGGGAAATACCTTGTCAGGGGAAGTGCCTTCAGGGAGCAATTCGGGCTGCGCCTGATAAAAGGCAAAAAGAGCCGTGCCGATAAAGAAAAACACAAAGGAAACCGGCAGGTAAAGCAAGCTCCCCAACCAGGTGGATTTTTGGGCTTCCTGCTCGGTGCGTGCGGCCAGGTAGCGCTGCACGTAGCTTTGGTCGATGCCGAAATTCTGCAGGTTGATAAACAGCCCGTAGACCAAAATCATCCAGAAAGTGGAAGTGGTAAAATCCAGGTTGAAACTACCCAAGCTGAATTTGTCCGACTCCTGAGCGATGCGGATGACTTCGCTCGGCCCTCCTGGAATCCCTAAAAAGATCACCCCCAAGCAGGCTAATGCCCCTCCAATCAGGATAATGCCCTGTACAGCATCGGTCCAGACTACCGCTTCGATGCCTCCAAACATGGAATAGACTACTACGCTGACCCCTGTAATGATGATGATCATCGGAATGCTCCATCCCAAAAGTGCATGCATCGGCAAGGCCAGGAGGTACATGATTGCTCCCATTCTGGCCAATTGGGTAAGCAGGTAGCACAGCGAAGCGTAGATCCTAGCCCAGCTTCCAAATCGCTGTTCGAGGTAGAAATAGGCCGATTCACTTTGGAGTTTGCGGTAAAGCGGGACAAAAAAGCAAACTGCTACCCAAGCAGCTAGGGGAATCGAGAGGCTGAATACGAATCCGTTCCAATTGCCGCCGTAGGCATTACCCGGTAAAGCCAAAAAGCTGATGCTGCTTACAAACGTGGCAAAGATGGACATGCCAATCGCCCAGGATGGCAGCCGCCCCCCGCCGGTAGTAAAGTCAGCGGCACTCCGCTTTCGGAAAGAAAAAGAAATCCCAAATCCTACAATGGCCAGCATGTACACCAGGAAAATGGATAAGTCGATAATCGGCATTTCGGAAAAAAGGCGGGTTTTGCTTTGGGTTGAAGTTAAGGAGTAACTGTTGAGGATACTTTTTCTTTTACACGAAGGTATTTTTCATGCAAGACTTTCTTTTCTTCTTCACTGTAAGCAAAAAGGGGAGGAGCCAAAATTCCTTTGCAAAGTCCCTCGAAGGCCATTGCTGCTTTGAGTCCTTTGAGATAGCAGGATTTGTAGGTGTGATTTTCGTAGAGGTTTTTGCTGAGAAAGAGGATAGTGTTTTGGAGTTCTCTTAGTCTGTTTTTTTCCCCTGAAAGAAAAGCCGCATAAGCTTGTACATACAATTCAGGAAACAAGTTCGCTCCCCCGGTCACTCCCCCGTGCCCGCCCATTTCCAGAGTTTGGGTAAGGATTTCCTCTGGTCCTACAAAGATTCTGAAGTCTTGATGATCCCGAAATGCAAAACAAAGCGATTCGAAGTTTTCCAAATCTCCACTGCTGTCTTTGATTCCTATGATGTTGGGATGGGAAGAAAGTGTTTTTACTGTGGCTATATCGATGAAAATCTTGGTATGAGAGGGCATGTTGTAAAGGAATAGCGGAAGGGAAACCGAATCCGCCAGTTTGCGGTAATAGGCGATCAATTCCTCTTGTCCGATATTCATGTAAAAGGGTGGAGCGGCCACCAAAGCCGACGCGCCTGAATCCGCTGCGATAGCAGCCAAGTCAAGGCTTTCCACAAAGGAACAATCCGTGATTCCTACCAGTACCGGAACCTTGCCATTGACCTGTCGGCAGACTTGTCGGATCAGGTCACTCTTCACATCAGAGCTCAAGCTCGCCGACTCTCCGGTAGTCCCCAAAATGAAAATACCATGGACTCCACCTTCCAGGAGGTGGTTTACCATAACGATCGTGTGGTCCACATCCAAGGAGTAATCCGGGTTTAGAGGAGTAATCATCGGAGGGATGATTCCGTAAAAGCTTGCGGGGGTCTTCATAGGTTTGAGAGAATAGAGATTAAAGTTGCAAGTGAACGTATTTCACTTTGGTGCGGTGGTGGGTGTAAGTGAGGTGGACAGTCCCGTCATTTGCTTGAATTATTGCCGGATAGCTAAACTCTCCCTGCTCGGCTTGCTCCAGCACCACTAGTTCTTCCCAGGTAATACCATCTGATGAGCCAAAAAGACTAATCTTGTTCCTTCCTTTGGATATAGGATTGCAAAGGAGAAGATGATAGCCGTTTTTAAGAGTTACAGCATCTATTCCTGAATTGTTGTGTACTATTCCTGTTCCAGTCATGGTGCTCCAGGATTTGCCGCCATCTTCTGACCACGAGGTGGCGATTTCGCCTTCTCGGGTGCGGAAAAGCAGTTGAAGTTTGCCTCCCGGATGAAAAAGTACAGTAGGCTGGATGGCACTGAATGGGCCTTGGATGGCTACTTTTTCCCAGTTTTGCAGCTCTTGGTCCGTAAACTCTACATGGGAGTTCCATATGCCGTTTACTTCAAAACTGCTGGGATGAAGTAGTCGGTCATCGGATAGCACCACGGCTTTGTTTTTGACAGGACCCAAAAAACCCGGCGGAATCTGGATTTCCTTTGACCAGGTTTTACCTCCATCCACGGATGTTTTATACAGTCCCCACCATTCTCTTGGATTTGGCCCTTCTTTGTAAAATAAAACAAGAGTGCCGTCCTCTTTTTGGTGGAGAACGGGATTCCAGGTGGGATTTCTGAAGGTTTGATTTTCAACACCATCAGCGACCAAAGTGGGAGTGGACCATTGTCCATTTTGAAGTAACGAGGTATAAATGCTTACATCCGGATGTTTTTCGTAGGTGCCTCCAAACCAGGCAGCACGAATTCCCTCCGGAGTTTCTACCAAGGTAGAGGCATGGCAGGAAGGAAATGGGGCAGATTGGTAGATGAATCCGGAGGCAAGGATTTGAACGTTGGGTTTTTCAGAAGAAAAAACCTCACCCCAAAAAGAGGTGAGGAAAAAAAGTACTACTAAATAGTGCATGGTTGAGCGGGTAGGTGGATTCTAACTACTTTAAAACTATAAGATCTTCACCCTTTTCGGAAAAACTATCCGGCAGTGACCTGTATGTCAGCGGGAGAGTTTCAAAGATTCTTTTCTACAAACTCCAAAAATATCCTCCAATCCTCCCAAGTCAGGTCGTGCGCCCCTTCGCGGATATGGTAGCCTACAGATTCCAAGTGAACGGGCCCATCCAACTCCTCAAACTCTTTTTCGAAAACAGCCTTTTTCCCGTAGATCTCACTTGCTACCCGGCTTCCCAGCTGAATTCCCAAATATTCCCCTTTAGGATCAGCCCATTGATCTTCTTTTGCACTGGAATAATAGACTGCTCTTGGGGCAATCAATCCCGGTAAGAGATGTTGATCAAGCGAAAGGGATTCCTCTTTTCCGTTGTATTTGCGGAAGTTGTCGGCAAACCAATGTGGGAAGCGGTTGTTGATGGCTTCCACGGTTTCTCCAAATTTCCGCTTGGAAAGTGCTGCACCCCCGCAGCCTGACTCATTGGCATAGGTAATGGCCCATCGCGGATCGTTGGCTGATGTCCAAAGGGCAGTTTTACCGGTTCTGGAGTGTCCAACGAGGATGGACTTTTTGGAATCGATCCTCGGATGTTGCTCAAAGTAATCCATTGCCCGCATAGCTGCCCAACCCCATGCACCAAATGCCTTCAAACCATCTGCTTTGCCGATCTGCTCGGGATAAAGAGTGGAAATGATTCCGTTTTGGTAGGTCTTGGCATCATCTGGGGCAACGGTCTCTACATGGAAGGAAGCTGTGGCAAACCCTCTTTGGATCAATTCCCGGACAGGCCAAAAGGACTCATCGACCAGTTTGCCATCAGGATATTTGGGAAGGTAATTGATCAGGAGAATCACGGGAAAAGGGCCTTTTTGGGATTTGGGAAGGAAAAAATTGATCCGCATCGTGTGGTTTTTTTCGTTTCGACTGACGGTGATAGTTACTTCCTCCAAATCTGCTAATTCCGGGAAAGGATTTGGGTTTTCCTTCACCACTTCGAATGAAATCGCATTAAAATCGGTTGGAAGCTGTCCATATACTTCAGATTCAAACAGGCTGAAAATCTCTGGTCTTCTCAGCTTTTCCCAATCCTCTACTGAGCTGATGAGTTTTCCTTTTTCACTGACAAATGGATCTGGCAGGTGGAGGGCAGGGACTTTGCTTTCGTCGTAATTGGGTTGAGTTTGGGACATGGTAATCTGTGGAATCAGGATTGAGGCAAGGAGAACTGCTAAGCTTTTCATAGTGGGGTGGAAAATTTCAGGAGGCATTTAAATAGCCTCCTGAAGAAGTTTTTACTCTGATTTTTTAGGAACAAACGGCTCAAACGGATAAGTCCTAGGAAGGACATCAATACCCGTAGTCACTTTCAAAGGGTGATCTCCTCCGTAGGTCAATTCCACAAAATATCCCCGATATCCAGACTCTGGGGTGGTCATGTTGACGGTCAGTTCACCTGAATCTGGCACTGCAATATCCTCCGAAGTCCAATTGGGTCCGAATACATCTATCCGGAAATCTCTGGCCAGCGGGTTGAATGCCGACCATAGTTTGATGGATTCAGGTTTTTGGGCTGGGTCAAAGGTGACCTTGATTTGTTCTCCTTCTACTTTCCAGTCATAGGTAGGGCGTTTGGCCTGATCCAAAATGGATTTATAAAAAGAAATCAGGTTGGGTAAGGCATCCGAATCTCCCACATCATGACCCGAATTGGGCACATACATTACGTGCTTTTCCCCTGGTAGACTGTCCCAGTAAAACTTCCAGCTGTCAGGTTGGAAAAACTCATCCCCGGCAGCATTGATGATCAATTTGGGCATGTCGTAATCTTTGCGGAAAGAATACGGCTCGGTGATCTCCATCATCCGGTCAAACTCAGGTGTACCCACCCAATTCATCACCCCTTCACGCACGTAGTCGCCAACGGCAGGTGCCCAGAATCCGTAATTCCTCCAGTGATGCTGGAAAGACGGTACCAGATTGAGCAGGTCAATGACCACGGGTACAATAGCAATCACGCGATCGTCCACGGCAGCAGTGGTCCAGGTGGTCCAGCCACGCTTGGAAGCTCCTCCTACTACAAATGAATTCAGATCCTTGTTGTATTTGGTTTTGACTACATCTGTTACCGCATCCATGGCTAATTTGGCCGATTTGGTCATTGGCAGTCTGGCGAGCCAGATGGCATCTTCATCTTTGGCTCCGCCTTCGAGGAATTTTCTCCAACCATAGGAAATGATCTCGTCCTCGTAGCGCTCTCCGAAGGTATCATTGGCAAAAGTAATAGGCTGAAATGGCACGTTGTGGATTTGAGCCACGACGGAATTGGTGCGCGTAGAGGCGGCGAGAATCAAGTCATTGGGGCTTTCGGGAAGTTTGGAGTTGGTGTTTCCTCCACTGATCCAAAGCATGCCTGTTTGAAATGGAACATCTTTTGGAACGATCATCGAAACCCAGTGCCACCATTCTGTTTTATCCACAATGTCGTGACTTAGCCAATGCTGGGTGTACATTTTAAGGACATGGTAATCGTATTGCTCTCCCGGTACTGAGTGCACAATTTCGTAACGGAAGGTGCTGTCGGGAGCCTGAACGTAATCCTTTAGAATCGTGGCAGAACGGGTTTCTGCCGGGGCTTGATCTGTCTTGCTCTTACAGGAAAAAGTGAAAAGTAGCCCAAAGGCTAAAAGAATCCCCAGGTGAGAATTCAAAAACGGTTGTTTTTTCATAGCGATAAGTTTTGGTTAAGAAGTTAAGAGTGTGTTTTAAAACATGCTTATTTTTCAAACTCCACGAGGTATTCCGACATGTATTTGCCCAGGTTCGAATACTTAAAAAATAGCCTTGCCTTTTTGCCCAGTTTGAGACTGGTATTTTTCTCAGCGATATCCTCGGGGGTGTTGAGAGGCTGAAGTGAGGGATACCAAATCACATGACCGGGCTTTTGCACCAGGAGCTGTGGAGTCGTCCAGGATTGGGAATTTGCACCTTCACCCAAGTTTCGGTGAGGATTGAAAGAGATGTAGATTTTGTCTCCCACCCAGGATTGGCCTTCCACATGTCCCATGAGCATGACCCAGCATTCGAGGTAGGTGTTCCAGCTGACCGATGGTCCCCAATGAAATCCTCCCTGAGGAGAGGAAGCGGGTCCCCCGCCTTTTTCTTTGGGAATTTGAAGCGTTGAAATAGGCGCTCCTATGCCGTCCCAGTCGGCATTGAAACCCTTTCCATCCCAACGCTTGGCTTTACCTTGGGGATTGTCTAGGTCACTGATTTTGATTCGGGCCACGCTGATGCACTGTCCTGAGGCCTCTGTTTCCGGAGAGTAGTTGTCCGGATGGTATTCGCCGGGGTAGCCGTATTCTCCATAGAAAAGATACAGGTAATCATCCACTGCCACGGCACTTGGGTCACCTACTCCACCTGCAAAAGTTTTCGAAATGTTGTGAGGTTTAAGTATCATCCGAGGCTGCTTGTCCTCCAAGAAAAGCCCTTTGTTTTCCCAGCTCCAGCCTCCGTCAGTCGATTTCATTACCCCAATTCTCGGCACTGCGGCAGGAGTAATTCGCTCGGTCAGTCCTAGAGGCCAGTTTTGATCAATATATCCTTCACCGGTTTGTGGATTGAAAGGGAGCGTTTCGGGATAGTTTTCATTGTGATAGATGGCAAAAAGTGTGCGGCCTGAGGAATCCGTCTGGTCTTGGTAGACGGTTTCAAACCAGACAGCACCATGAAGGCCGGGCTGGCCCACTGGGGCATTTTTAGGCATCCTGGGTGCGATATACTTTTCTGCAGGAGTGCTGAAAACCTCGTCTGCATTAGCTCCGGATGCAAACTTCAGATCCTCTGCAAAGCCCCAAACCGGGTCCTCTCCGTACTTTCCGGGGAAAATCCGTAACGTGTCACCCACCCACACTTCAGCCATGTTGCAGTCCACAAAGTTGTTGAAGTGGAAAGTGTCGGTCTGGACTAAGCGGAATTTAGGAATGGCAAAGTCTTGTTCTTCCATGAATTCAACGGATGCTTTTTGCCCGCAGGAGAAAAAGGAAAAACTGATCGCGAGGTTTAACCAAAGGATAGGCAGAAAATAATTTTTAGAGGTCCTCATTAATCTTAGATTTGAAACTGAATAAATCTAAGAATTTAAACCTGTTCAAACACATAGGTCGCAAGACCTTTATTTTCAACCTAGTTTAACATATATGAAGCGAATTAGTCTCATTTTTCTGTTTTTTCTTCTCGTCTTTGGGGAAGTCAGTTCCCAGGTATTGGAATCTCCCGGGAAATCGGTGAAAATGGAATTTATCCTTACGGGGGAAGGAGAGCCGACCTATCGGATGGATTGGCAAAATACCCCGGTGGTCCTTTCCAGTAAACTGGGCTTTGATTTAAAAAATGACGACATCGATTTGCTGGACGGCTTTCAGATATCCAAGACGGAAACTTCCTATTTCGATGAAACCTGGACTCCAGTTTGGGGTGAGGAAAGTCAAATCCGAAATCACTACAACGAGCTTATGGTCGAGCTTACCCAAGCTAAAACGGGCAGAAAGATGATCATCCGTTTCCGGGCTTTTGACGAAGGTTTGGGTTTTCGCTATGAATTTCCTTTGCAGGAAAAGATGGGCTATTTCGTGGTGAAGGAGGAAAAGACACAGTTTGCCATGACAGGAGATCACACGGCCTTTTGGATTCCGGGAGATTACGATACGCAAGAGTATGATTTTACTGAATCCAAACTCAGTGAAATTCGCGACCTGATGAAGTCTGCCATTACGCCCAATGCTTCTCAGACACCTTTCTCAGATACTGGCGTACAAACCGCGTTGATGATGAAATCCGCGGATGGACTTTACATCAACCTGCACGAGGCGGCTTTGATTGATTATCCTGCCATGCACTTGGAGCTGGATGATCAGCGGATGGTGTTTACTTCCCATCTCACGCCGGATGCGATCGGGGACAAAGGCTATCTGTACACTCCTGCCCAAACTCCTTGGAGAACCATCATTGCCAGCAAAAATGCCGGAGAAATTCTGGCCTCCCGCATCACGTACAACCTCAACGAACCTTCCAAAATCGAAGATATATCCTGGGTCAAACCCATGAAATACGTGGGGGTGTGGTGGGAAATGATTACCGGAAAAAGTTCATGGTCCTATACCAACGACTACAAGGCGATCAAACTCGGAGAGACCGATTACACCAAGGCAAAACCCAACGGGACACACGGTGCAACGACCGAAAATGTGAAAAAATACATTGACTTCGCTGCCAAGCATGGCTTTGACGGAGTCTTGGTTGAGGGCTGGAATGTGGGCTGGGAGGATTGGTTTGGCAATTCAAAAGATTACGTCTTTGACTTTGTGACTCCTTATCCAGACTTTGACCTGAAGGGGATTTCTGCTTATGCAAAAGAAAAGGGAGTACAGATGATCATGCACCACGAGACCTCTTCCTCTGCCCGCAACTACGAGCGTCACATGGATAAAGCCTATCAGCTGATGAAAGATTATGGCTACCCTGCAGTGAAAAGCGGCTATGTGGGTGACATGCTTCCCCGAGGCGAATACCACTACAGCCAATGGCTCATCAATCACTATCAATACGCCGTCGAAAAAGCGGCTGAGTATCAAATCATGGTCAATGCCCATGAGGCAGTTCGCCCGACCGGTTTGGCTCGTACCTGGCCCAACCTGATAGCCAATGAATCTGCACGCGGCACCGAATACCAGGCATTTGGAGGCAACAAGGCCAATCACGTGACCATTCTGCCTTTTACCCGTCAGATTGGAGGCCCGATGGATTATACTCCGGGAGTATTTGAAATGGATGTGTTCAATGGGAGCCACGTCAACAGCACCTTGGCCAATCAGCTGGCACTTTATGTGACGATGTATTCTCCGCTTCAGATGGCAGCGGATTTTCCTGAGAACTATGACCGCTTCCCGGATGCATTTCAGTTTATCAAAGACGTGGCTTTGGACTGGGAAAAGAGCCTTTACCCAGAGGCCGAACCGGGTTACTATTTGACCATCGCCAGGAAGGCAAAAGGAACCGGAGAATGGTTTGTCGGCAATGTCAATGGGATGGAAGGTAGAACCGGTCAGCTGAAGTTTGATTTCCTTGAGGTGGGGAAAACTTATCTTGCAGAGATCTATGCAGACCAAGCGAGTGCTCACTATAAGACCAATCCTCAGGCCTATGAAATCCGAAGAGTGGCTGTCAATTCTGATTCAGTCTTGAAGCAATATTCCGCTCCTGGTGGAGGGTATGCCATCCGAATTCGAGAAGTAAGCAAAGAGGAGTTGAAGGGGATAAAAAAGTTAAAGTAACAAAGGAGACGAAGGTCTCCTTTTTTTATGCAGTAAATCGATAAAGGAATGCCTCACTTTCCAGGCAGAATAGTTAAATTCAGGAAATCACTTTTGGGAAAATGGAAAAGCTTAGCCCAAATGCCATCAAAATTCTTAATGACCGCTATTTGATCCGAGATCAGGCGGGGCAGATAAAAGAAACCCCTGCAGGGATGTTTCACCGGGTGGCAAAATCGGTAGCCATGGCCGAACTGACCTGGGGCACAAAGAAAGAGTGGGGCATCTGGGAGGAACGATTTTTTGACCTGATATCCAATCTGGATTTTTTACCCAATTCTACCACCTTAATGAATGCCGGTGCAGGATCAGGACAGCTCAGTTCTTGCTTTGTCTTGCCGATCAATGATAGCTTAAGCAGTATCTACGATACATTGAAGCTGGCTGCGATGGTTCAGCAAAAGGGAGGAGGTACGGGATTTAATTTTTCAGATCTTAGACCCAAAGGAGACCGGGTAGGTACTCATGGAGGTACATCTTCCGGTCCTGTATCCTTCATCGAGCTTTATAATTTTTCTACTGGCCACGTAAAACAAGGAGGCAAAAGACTAGGGGCGAATATGGGGATATTGAACGCCAACCATCCCGATATTTTTGAATTCTTGAGATTGGGATCTAAAGAAAACCGACTGAGGCATTTCAATTTGTCTGTCGGAATCAGCGATCAGTTTATGACGCAATTACAAAAAGGCGAAGATTGGCACTTGGTCAATCCCAGGACAGGGAAAACGGTGAATCAAATCAAAGCAGTAGACCTATGGAAAGAGCTGGTGAAAAGAGCATGGGAGTCCGGTAATCCGGGTCTGGTTTTTTTAGACACCATTCACAAGGCCAATCCTATCCCAGGGGCAGGTAGAATTCAATGCACCAATCCCTGCGGAGAAGTTCCACTTTTGCCCTATGAATCCTGTAATCTGGGTTCTATCAACCTTTCCCGGTTTGTAAAGTCGAATCAGGAGAGTGCAATTCCGGATTGGGAGAGGTTGGAGAAGGTGATCCCTGTGGCTATCCGGTTTTTGGATGATGTGATTGAGGTCAATAATTTTCCCAATTCCAAAATCAAGACTGCCACTTTGGAAACTCGAAAAATAGGTCTAGGAGTGATGGGATGGGCCGAATTTCTCCTTCAGTTGAGGATTCCCTATGCAAGTGAGGAGGCGGTGGCTCTTGGAGAAAAACTCATGAGTTTTATCCGGGCGAACTGTGTGCAAGCCTCCAAAGCATTGGCAGAAGAAAGGGGCGCTTTCCCGGCTTGGGAACAAAGTGTGTTTTATCCTCATGACCTCAGGAGAAATGCCACAGTCAACAGCATTGCGCCTACCGGCACCATTTCTGTACTTGCGGATACCTCTTCTTCTATTGAGCCGTTGTTTGCCTTGGCCTTTGAGCGAAGAAATGTTTTGGGAGAAGAAACACTTGAAAGCGTAAACTCCAAAGTCTTGGAGTTCCTGAAAGCAAAAGGTCTGCTGTCTGGTGAAGTAGCCGAAAAAATCACCGAGACAGGTTCCTGTTCAACCTGTGGAGAATTGGATGAGGATACCAAACGCTTGCTTCAGACGGCCACAGAGATAGATCCGATCTGGCACCTGAAGCATCAGGCCGCATTTCAGAAATTCACCGACAATGCGGTTTCAAAAACAATCAATCTGCCCACATCTGCCAAGCCTGTAGATGTGGATCGGATTTTTAGGCAATCCTGGGAGTTGGGACTTAAAGGAGTGACTGTTTTTAGGACGGCCTCCGGGAGGGAGCAGATGCTTTATCCTGGCCTGAGGACCGCCCAAACCACGTGTTTGCCCAGTTAAGAAGCCACTTATTTTTTGGAATGGTAATGCTCCCTTACCATAGCGCAGAGTTGATTAATCGTCATCTTGTCTACGTCTTTCATATGAATCTTCACTGAAGAAAGATTTTTATTTTCACTCACCTGCTTGAAGAATTGGTTTTTAAGGACGCCTGGCCCCACTAGTAAAACTTCCCCTTTGGCAGGTATTTTTTTTTTCAGTTGATTGAAATACTTTTTTAGCTGATTGGTGTAGGTGTTGTTCTTTTTATTCTCATTGTTTGAGGTTCCACCCAGGGCTGTTCCAAAGCGGGTCATATCGCTTCCTTCTCCCGGAAATCTCACATGGCTTTCCAGTGGTGATTCTATTTCTTCCATTACATAGGCTTCATTGTTTTGGCAGCTTACAAAAATGGCATGGCTTTGATCCATCCATAGTCCGATTTTTTTTGATTCGTTAGATTCCATGGTCTTGTCAATCTGATGGTTAAGTCTGGGTGTTGATTCGTTTACTTTTTAAGGATTAAAGAGATTTTTAATCCCGGTTCTAGCGCTTGCTATTTTTCTTTTCTTTCCTCTTCAAACTTTCTTATAAACTCAATGGTGGCTTCGTCACTTAGGTTTGAGAAGGAATCATATCCTTGCGATACCGCATAGAAATCAAAAGGGATTTCTAAAATGACGGATTCATCAGTCATGGATTTTACCTTCTCAGCAGCTTCATTTCCAGAGATTGGCGCAGCTGCGATCAATTTTTTAGGCTGTTGTTTTTTGCACATTTCCAGAGTGGCAAAAAGCGTCGCTCCGGTAGCGATACCGTCATCCACTACGATGACAGTCCTGTCCTTGAGTGCGGGAAGAGGTTTTCCTCCTCTTAGCAAATCTATTCTTCGTTTGATCTCCTGAATTTCTCTGTCTTTTATCTCCTCGATTTCCGCTTCCCTGACAGTAGACCGTGCCAAGGTAGACAGGTAAAGACTGCCATCCTCAGCAATGGCTCCCATGGCAAATTCAGGATTGTAGGGAAAGCCAAGTTTGCGGGAAATAACAGGAATCATATCTGCATGAAGTACTTGGGCTACATAGTAAGCCGTCTCGATTCCTCCCCTGGGGATTCCAATCACAAGCGGATTCTCCTTGCTGAATTTTTTCAGCGCAAGTCCAAGTTGAATGCCGGCATCTTTTCGGTCTTTGAACATTTCAGTAGGATTTAAAAATGCAGATTCATGTGAAATGAGGGCTCTTCGCAAGGGAGAAGAGAGCAAAGCCAGTCTTTAGTAGCTACAGCCGCTTCTTCGAGCTTCCCCGGTTCTTCAAACAGGTGACCTGCCTCCGGGATGATTTTCAATTCCTTTTTTCCGGGAAGCTTTGAGAATACGACTTGATTGAAGTACAACACTTCCCTGTCCAGCTCACCCACGATCAGAAGGACTGGACATTTGACTTTTGGAGTAATAGCTGCAACCAAATCCACGCGTCCGCCTCTACTGATAATTCCTTTAATGAGTTGGGGATGATTTGCGGCAGATGCCATGGCCACTGCGGCACCTGTACTTCCTCCAAAGAAAAAGAAGGGGAGATGGGAAATGCCTTTATGGTGTTTCAGTTGCTCTGTTAACAGGGAAAGTCGCTGCGAAAAAGTATTGACCTCAAAATAGCCGGATTCCTTTTCTGCTTGAAACGTGAGGTCAAAAAGGAAAGAGGCAAACCCATTTTTGAACAGGTACTGAGCAAAGAAATTATTCCGTGCACTATACCTCCCGCTTCCACTTCCATGTACAAAAATGACAACAGCTTTTGGGCTTTGGGGAAGGTAAAGATCTCCTTCCCAAGGCTGTTTTTCCATCTTTAAGTGAATCACCTCCTTCATGGTCGTACTGGATATTTGTATTGAAGGAAGTGAAATTCAGGTACTTAAAAAATGATTTTAGTCACATATAGACTCCATATTCGAGGGTAAAAATGGTAGGTCACATCTAGGGTCATTTCCATTGAATTGTTTTGAAGACAATCTCCTGATAATTGTTTCTCTCGTAAAGGATGCCGATGGTAGAGTCGCTGAGCTTGACTAGGTCAGAATAAGCCGTCCAGGAAGGTTTGTTTGAATCGTCGGTGCGGTCGATCAAGATGGATTTTGTCCAAGTTTTACCCTCATCATAGCTGATTTTGAGGGTTAGGTTATTTCGGTCGTTCGGATCTGATGCATTGGAGTGAGCCAAAATTGTTTTTCCGTCTTTTTCACCAATATCTATAATAGAAGCTTGATTGACGGGGTCGGGAAGTTGAGGTTCGAAGTATTGTTCGTCCCAAGTTTTCCCTCCATCTGAGGAAAAAGCTATAATCCTCTGTCTTACATCTCCTTTTTGGTTGCGGATACTCATGATCATTCGACCTTGGGATAGTTCAGCTGCAATAGATTCATTGCTACCCGGAAATTGGATGGACTCGGAGATGTCAAAGGTTTTTCCCCTGTCATCGGTGAAAAAGCCATGGGCTTGGTATTCGGCAAACTCTTCCTTGGGAGCTCCTGCCGAATGATTGGCTGCAACAAATATCCTTCCGGCAAAGGGTCCTTTCTGGAATTGGAAGGCGTGGCCGGGAGTATTGGCATAGCTTCTCCAGTCTTCTTCAAAAGCATAAGCCGGATTAAAACTCGGATGCTTGGGTCTGTGGACTTGTGTGGTGATGTTTTGTGGCTCGATCCATGTTTTTCCTAAATCAAACGATTTGATCAGCCAAACTTCCCTTACGCCCTTATTTAAGCGGATATCGTACTCATGATTGTTGCCGGTATTGTAAAAGAGAAATAGGACCCCTTGTGGATAATTCGGATCAAAAAGATCCACCACGGGAGCCGGATTGCCTGCCTGCAGTGTGTCGTAATCCACCAAAGTCTGGATTTCAGACCATGACCTTCCCTGATCTTGGCTTCGCTTCATGACCAAATTAACGTCGCCGAAGTCATCGCTTCCATTCACCCTTCCTTCTGCAAATGCCAGCAGGTCCCCATTGGGAAGGGAAATGATGGCAGGTATTCGGTAGATAGCGTGACCTTCTTTTCCGCCTTCAAAAACCGGTATTAGATCTTGGGCCAGACTGAAGATGGAGATAAGAAAGGCTGAAATGGTGGTGAAAAATCGATTCATGGTGGGATGATTTTCTAGAAAAGTACAAGAATAGGTCCGGAAAAGTAGGGACTTTCTTCGTCTCTTTTGACAAAAAAGGGGTTCAGGTGGACTGTGGGTGTTTTTGATTTTGGATTTAGCATCCGGTGCAATCCACTGAAATTCTGGTAATTGAAACCTTGATTTAAAGGTTCTGAATGCCCATAAAAAATTTAATTAGAAAAAGTCTAAATAAAGATTGCTTGGTTTTGGATTGGGGCTTAAGTTTGCATCGTTATTTATACTAAGTCTAGATAAAGATGAAATCATTTTACTTGTTTGTAGGACTATTTCTCGTGCTTGCAGCTCCCGGATTGGCTCAGAAAAATGTGTTGAAAGGAAAAATCGTAGATGAAAACCAATTGCCTGTACAAGGAGCCTCAGTAGTCTTGGACGGAACAGTGAGAGGGGTTCAATCGGATTTGAAGGGGAATTATGAACTCAAGGATTTTCCAAAAGGCACCTATCAATTAAAAATTAGCCTCGTAGGTTTTGAACCCTTGGTTCAGGATTTTTCTATCGAAGCCGGAGAAACCAAGGAAATTAACTTGACACTTAAAGAGCAAGCGGTGTTGTTGGATGAGTTTAGGCTTTCTGCAAGCAGGGGAATTCTGGGGCAGGATCACCTGGCCGAAGTTGAGGATTTTCGAATCAATGCAGGTAAAAAGAACGAGGTAATCAAAATTGCCGAGCTGAATGCCAACCTGGCCATGAATAATAGCCGACAGATTTTTGCCAAAACCCCCGGGATTACCATTTGGGAAAATGACGGTTCTGGAATTCAACTTGGCGTTGCTTCCAGAGGTTTGAGTCCCAACCGCTCTTGGGAATTCAATGTGCGGATGAACGGATATGATATCACCCCAGATCCCATGGGCTATCCTGAAGCTTATTTTACCCCTCCAATGGAAGTGGTGGAGCAAATCGAAATCGTCAGAGGAGCCTCTTCTTTGCAGTATGGCTCCCAATTCGGTGGCTTAATGAATTTTGTGATCAGAAGACCTGATAAATCTACCCGTTTCACAGCAGAAACGATCAATACTGTGGGAAGCAATGGTCTTTTCAGTTCCTTCAACTATGTGGGAGGTACCGAGGGAAAATGGAATTACGCGGCCTATTACCAAAAAAGAGTCGGAAATGGCTGGAGAGAAAACGGCTATTTTAATACCGATCATGCGCATGTGGAGATCAATTATGCGGCTAGTAACCGACTGAAGCTAGGGATGGAAATGACCTACATGGATACAGAAAGTCAACAGCCGGGAGGATTGACCGATGCACAGTTTGCAGAAGATTCCCGTCAAAGTTCACGTGCAAGAAACTGGTTTAGCACACCTTGGTTTATTCCATCCTTCTCTGCTGAATATTTGATTTCTTCCAACACCAAGTTGAGTTGGAAGGCTTTCGGAACTTTTGCCGAGCGAAACAGTGTCGGGTTTATGAGACCGATCAATCTGGAAGATGACATGGGAAATCGTCAAGTGGACCGTGATTACTACACCACTTATGGTTCCGAAATCCGACTAAGTTCTTCCTATCGGCTTTTTGGCAAAGAGCAGACCTTGATGTCAGGACTCCGGTACTTCAACGGTCACATCGACCGAAAGCAGCTTGGTGTAGGTACGACAGGAAGCGATATGGATTTCTCCGTGGCAGCGGGGGATTACCGAAGAGACCTTGACTTTTCTAATATCAATTTGGCGGCTTTTGTAGAAAACGTCTTCCGTGTCTCAGACAAAGTTTTGATTACGGCTGGTGTCCGTGTGGAAAATATCCGATCCATCATGGAGGGCCAGTTTAACATCGTCAATGGCAATCCCCAGCTTCTGGATCAGATCAGTCGAACTCGTTCCTTTGCGCTGTTTGGCCTAGGGGCGGAGTACCATGTGACCAAAAGCTCTGAGTTTTATGCAAACTTCTCCCAAGCCTACAGACCGGTGTTGATTTCAGATCTAACTCCACCTGCGACCACAGACGTGATTGATCCTAATTTGCAGGACTCCAGAGGATACAATATCGATTTTGGATATCGAGGTGCCTTGTCTTCCTATCTCAAGTTTGACGTAAGCTATTTTCACCTCAACTATGCCGATAGAATTGGTACTATTGCCCAAAGGAGACAAGATGGCAGCATCTACCAGTTCCGTACCAACTTGGGCAATTCTGTCAGCAGAGGATTTGAAGGCTATGTGGAATTTGATCCTGTTACAGCACTCTTTGGAAGTTCCAATGTGGGATACCTTCACCTGTTTGCCTCTTTGGCCTTTATTGATGCGACGTATGGTGACTTTGACGTAACCTCCGTCAGCAATGGTGAGATCATTCGGACCAATCTTAAAGGCAACCAAGTAGAAAATGCACCAAGAAAAATCAACAGGTACGGTGCCACCTATACCCTAGGCAAATTCTCTATGACTTGGCAGATGAGTGATATTGGAAAAGCCTATTCTGATGCTTCCAATACCGAGGTGCCCAATGCTGCCGCCACTGTGGGATTGGTTCCTGCATATCGTGTACAGGACCTTTCTGCAAGCTGGAATGTCTGGAAGCAGCATTCCTTTAAAGCCGGTGTCAATAACTTGACCGATGAGCGCTACTTTACCCGAAGAGCGGGTGGTTATCCCGGTCCGGGCATTATGCCTGCCGATGGGCGTACTTTCTATATGACTTTTGCGCTGAAGTTTTAATTCAAGTTTCAAGCGAATGGGAACCAGTCTCGATCTGCGGGGCTGGTTTTTTTATTTCTTTTCCCAAACAGATCAAATCATTATCAAGACTGATTCTTTCATGAGAGGTTTGGGATTTTTCCGTCTTACGACAGATCAGTTTTCTGAAAACAGATTGGTCTGACTTGTGGGAAAATAAGCCCCGAAAATTCATCTAATTCGGAGCGCTTGGGTTGAGGTCTGTACTCTTTATTGGTCAAAATACCTTTTTAAAATGTAGGGTGGCTGCCATTGGTCTGGTTTTCTGACCAAGGTATCCGGATTATAAGCGAGAGGTTTGATGGTTTTTGCGGTGAAAGAAATTGTGTCCCCTGCGGAGGATTGACTTTTTTCAAGAAGACTGATTAGCTCATTCTTCGTCTCGGCCAAGCTTGGGTCGTCGGCAAGGTTGGTCATCTCTTGGGGATCTGTGGCCAAGTCAAACAATTGCGTGAAATCTCGCTCGGGGTAGCGGATCAGTTTCCAATTTTCCTTTCTTACAGATCTTACCGTGTGTCTGTATGCATTGAACATGACTTCCCTGATTTCTTCCTGCTCACCGTCAATAACCGGAACCAAACTTTTCCCATCCAAATCTTCTCGCTTAGGAAGTCCTGCCAACTCTGCCAAGGTTGGATATATGTCATGGATGTAGGCAAAAGCGTCAAAACTTTTATTCTTGGGAATCCCAGGACCTTGGATGATCAGTGGCACTTTGATGCTATGTTCATAAAGAGATTGTTTGCCCAAAAGTCCATGGCTACCTGCTGCAAGGCCATTATCTGCGGCATAGACGATGATTGTGTTTTCAAATTTGCCGGTTTCTTTGAGTGTGGCGATGATTTTGGAGATTTGTGTGTCGAGATCAGTGATCATGCTGTAATAGTCCGAAAGAATCATCTGAATCACTTCAGGCTTTCGTGGCCAACCTGTGAGATTTTCATCTCTCACGATCAGATCGTCAAATTGGAACGGATGAAGGGGAAGGTAGTTAGCAGGGAGAGATATGCTTCCATCCGGATAGTCTCCTATGTGATCCGGTTTTGGAGAATAGGGGTCGTGGGGTACTGTAAAGGCCACATAGCAAAAGAATGGATTGTCTGAATCTTTTTGTGATTGGATAAATTCAATGGCACTTTGGGTGAAAATGTCTGTGGAATAACCTTTGATCTTGGGGTTGCCTAGTCTGCCCAATGAATCATAATCACGGACTGCCACGGCGTAGTGATCGGCCATTCCTCCCAGAAACACGTTTTTTGCCTGTTGGAAACTGGTTTCAAAGGCTTCTTTTTCGTTGTGCCATTTTCCGGTGCCAAAGGTGGTGTAACCCGCTTTGGCAAAATCCATGGTCATCGTTTCCAGTCCTTGAAGGCGGTCATAAACTTGAAAAAGCTGCTTTCCGCTGAAAAGCATAGCCCGGCTAGCCATGCAAATGGCGCCGTGATGTCCCCCCATGACATAGGTATTGGTAAATCGAACTCCATTTAGAGCTAGATGATCGATTGTGGGGGTTTGGAGGAATGGGTTTCCTGAAATCCCCAAGGCATCTGCCCGTTGATCATCTGCAAAAAGAAATAGGATATTGGGTTGAACAGGTTTCTTTTCTTGGCAAGACCAAGCCAGAAAAGCCAAAAAGAGCAAGAGGTAATTCTTCATTTTTGGTACAAGGTGATGGGATTACAAAGGATAACATACTAAACTTTCTCATCTTCTGATGGTACCAACGGTAAAAAGTTGGTTTCATTCGAGTCCCTTCCAAATCACCTGGGCGGAATTTCTCTTACAGGATTTCTCAGATAAAATAAGGGATGGGAATTTGAAACAAGATTGGTTTCTTTTGTACAGATTAGCCTAGCCCAAATCATCCCTTTGACTATGAAGAATTTCCTGTTGTTTCTTTTGCTTATTGGCATTTGCTCATGCAAGCCCAATCCTTCCAAAGAAGTCTCTGAAGAGTTTGTCAAAGGAGTCTATGGCAATCCGGGTACCTTGTTGAAAGCGGGGTATTCCTTTGATTCATTGGGGATGAATGCAGTGTTTGTCAGAAGTGTTTCACTCAATCGGGAATTTTATGAGACGTCCAAAGTGCAGGGGGCGAAGGTTTTTGTGGAGTTTCCCACCCTGAATGGAAAAGAATATCTGATCGATCACCCCGGTGCTTGGCCTATTGATGAGAAAGGAGAAAAGTCACCTCCTGCGGATTGGTTCATGGGGATTTGTCCGACTCATCCTGGTTTTAAGGAATATAGGTCAATGCAGTTGAGAGAGATGTTGAAGGAATACCAAGTGGACGGAGTCTTTCTGGATTACGTGCATTGGCATGCTCAGTTTGAGACCCCGGAGCCTATTTTGCCCGAGACTTGCTTTTGTGATCGTTGCACGGGTGCTTTTGGTGCAAGTTTGAATAAGGTTATTCCCGGAGAGACTATTCCTCAGAAAGCCAAGTGGATTTTGGAAAATGCAGATCCGGAATGGAGATCCTGGAGAGTAGAAATTCTCAACGGATGGGTAGAGGATATGGGCAAAATCCTCAAGTCTCAACAGCCTACGGCCAAACTGGGCGTGTTTCACTGTGCCTGGTATCCGGCTGATTATGATTCGGCCTTGTATCGGACCATGGGCTTGGATCCTGTAGCATTGGCTGAGCGAGCGGATGTCTTGTCCCCGATGCTTTTTCACCATATGAAGGGAAGGCCTACTTCTTGGGTGGGTGAATATGTGGCTTGGTTGGGTCAAACCCTAGGCCCTGAAAGGCTTTCAAAAACTCAAATTTGGCCGATTGTGCAGTCCCACAACAATCCCGGGATCGTTAGCCCTGAAGAGTTCAGAAGAGTCATGATCGAGGGGTCAAAAGCACCGTCTTCCGGGATCATGATGTTTTCGGATCAGTCCTTGGTGGAGGATCCAAAAAAAATTAAGGTCATGAAAGACCTTTTTGCAAAAGAAAGACCTCAATAGGACAAAATTTGATTGTTGGTTAGTCCTTCTAAAATCAAGTTGATATCTTACCCCTAAACCCGCCTAATTTCTGAAGACCAGTCCATGAAAAAGTCATTCTTCCGTCTTATTCCGATTTTTATAGTATTAGTTTCATTTGCCTGTGCCAAGGTAGAAGAAGAAAAAAACAAGCGCCCCAACATCATCTTTATCATGTCCGATGATCATGCTTATCAGGCCATATCGGCTTATAGCAATCACTTGATCGAGACACCAAACATCGACCGAATTGCCAAGATGGGAATGCTATTCACCAATGCCACGGTGACCAATTCGATCTGTGCACCAAGTCGTGCGACGATTTTGACAGGTAAGCACAGTCACTTGAATGGGAAGATTGACAATGATTTTCCATTCGATACCACCAACGTGACCTTTCCTCAGCTTTTCCAAAAAGCCGGTTACCAGACAGCTATGTTTGGCAAGCTTCACTTTGGCAATAATCCCAAAGGCTTTGATCAGTTTAAGATTTTACCGGGTCAGGGCGCTTATTACAATCCCGATTTTATTACCAAACACGAGGGGAATATCAAAGTCGAAGGCTATGTCACCGACATCATTACAGATATGACCTTGGATTGGCTGCAAAATGAGCGAAAGAAAGATCAGCCTTTCTTGCTTTTCTATCTCCATAAAGCCCCCCATCGCGAGTGGTTGCCTGCGGAGCGTCATATTGCTGATTTCACCAAACGCACTTTTCCGGAGCCTGCCACGCTTTTTGATGATTATTCCGGTCGTGGACGGGCGGCCAAAGAGGCGGAAATGAATCTGTTGAAGCACATGAACTGGGCCGGGGATTCCAAGATTTACCCTGAAGTCATGGACGAACTGGGGATTCCCGATGCTTCCGGTTGGGACAAAGGTGCATTTAATCGGGAGGTGGGCCGCTTAAATCCTGCCCAGCGGGCCAATTGGGATGCCGTCTATGGACCGATGAATGAGGAATTCAAAAAGGCTTTTCCCAAGATGACCGAAAAGGAAAAAATGCAGTGGCGCTACCAGCGCTACATGCAGGACTACTTGGGGACGATTCAGGCCGTGGATGAAAATGTCGGTCGGGTCCTTGATTACCTGGAGGCAAATAATCTGATGGATAATACGATTATCGTCTATACCTCTGACCAGGGTTTTTACCTAGGAGAGCATGGGTGGTTTGACAAACGCTTTGTCTATGACGAGAGCTTTAAGACACCCTTGCTCGTGGCCTGGCCCGGAAAAGTAAAAGCCGGAAGCCGTACCGACGAAATGGTACAGAATCTGGATTTTGCCCAGACCTTTTTGGAGGCGGCAGGAATCCCTTCCCCAGCAGATATGCAGGGGGAGAGTCTGGTTCCGCTCCTTACAGGCAATACCGAAAAATGGACTCGAGATGCGGTGTATTATCACTATTACGAGTATCCTTCGGTACACATGGTGAAGCGGCATTACGCCATCGTGACCAAGGAGTATAAGCTGACACACTATTATTTTGACACGGATGAATGGGAACTGATTGACCGAATCAAGGATCCTCAGGAACTCAAAAACGTGTACGATGATCCTGCCTACGCCGAAATCAAGGCAGAATTGCATCGCAAACTTGATGGACTTAGGGAGAAATATGGGGACAGCAAAGAACTTTCACAAAGCTATATCGATCGCTACCTGGATCGCTTGGAGCAGACTCAGCAGTTTGGAGGAGCTAACAAGGAAGTGACCAAACAAATCCTGGAAAACAGGAAAAAATCGAAGTGATGATTTCCCCAAGAATTATAAAAAATAAGCAGATGGTAAATCGATTACTCTTTTTGACGTTGGGGCTTTTGGCCTTCGCCTTAACAGTTTGGGCTCAACCCAATCCAAAATCTGACCGGCCGAATATCATTTTCATCATGTCGGATGATCATGCCTATCAGGCTATTTCAGCTTATGATAACAAACTCATCGAGACTCCAAATATCGATCGGATTGCCAAAATGGGCATGCTCTTTACCCAAGCTTCGGTGACCAATTCCATCTGTGCTCCAAGTCGGGCGACGATTTTGACAGGCAAGCACTCTCACTTGAATGGTAAGATTGACAACCATTTTCCCTTTGATACCACCAATGTGACTTTCCCTCAGCTTTTGCAGAAAGCGGGATATCAGACAGCGATGTTTGGCAAACTTCACTTTGGCAACAATCCCAAAGGCTTTGATCAGTTTAAGATTTTGCCTGGGCAGGGCTCCTATTACAATCCGGACTTTATCACCAAAAATGAGGGCAACATCAGAGTAGAAGGATACGTGACCGATATCGTGACAGACATGACTTTGGAATGGCTGCAAAATGAACGAAAAGCCGATCAGCCATTTATGCTGATGTACCTGCACAAGTCACCTCACCGGCCCTGGCTGATGGCAGAGCGGCACATGGAAGAGTTTACCAAGAGAACCTTCCCTGAACCGTCCACGCTTTTTGATGATTATTCAGGCCGAACTTCCCCTGCAGGAGAAGCAGAGATGAACATTCTCAAGCACATGGGATGGTCGGGTGACAACAAACTCCATCCAGCTATCATGAAGCAACTGGGCATTGCCGATGTAGGTGGGTATGACACCATACGGTACAAAAGTGAATTTGCTCGATTTACTCCCTCCCAAGCTGAAAACTTCCGAAAATATTATGGTCGGATCGATGAAGAATTTATCAAAAAGTATCCTTCCATGAGTGATGAAGATAAGATGCGCTGGAAATATCAGCGCTACATGCAGGACTATTTGGGTACGATCAAAGCCGTGGATGAAAATGTAGGGAGGTTGTTGGATTATCTGGAAGCGAATAAACTGATGGAAAATACGATCATCGTATACACTTCCGACCAAGGGTTTTACCTGGGCGAGCACGGCTGGTATGACAAGCGATTTGTCTATGATGAAAGTTTCAAAACACCGCTTTTGATGGCATGGCCTGGGAAAACCAAGGCCGGAACCCGCTCTGATGCGTTGGTTCAAAACCTGGATTTTGCACAGACTTTCTTGGACGCAGCTGGGGTACCTGCCCCTGCGGATATGCAAGGTGAAAGTTTGATTCCTTTGCTTACAGGAAATGCCGAAAAATGGACTAGGGATGCAGTGTATTACCACTATTACGAATATCCCGCCGAGCACATGGTCAATCGGCACTACGCCATCGTGACCCAAGAATACAAGCTCATTCACTATTACTTCGTGGAGGATCAATGGGAATTGATCGACCGCATCAAGGATCCTCAGGAGCTGAAAAACGTCTACAACGATCCTGCTTATGCTGCAGTGAAAAAAGACCTTCATGCCCGATTGGAAGCACTTCGGGTGAAATACAAGGATAGTTCGGAGATAAGTCAAAGCTACATTGACAGGCTCTTAGATGATGCGGTACAGGGGAAGGTTTGGGGAATCAGCAAAGAGCGTGCGGTGGAATTAAAAAATAGGGCAAAGAAGTAGAGTCTAAAGTGATAAGTTTATCACTTCACTTCGCAAAAGACTAAAAAAACAAAAGAGTAGGTTAAAGTCCCGATCCTATATCCGCCAGTCTGGTTTGACCTTTGATCACTTCTACGGCAAGGTGCTTGAGGCTTTTGGAAGTGAGCATATGATCGATTTCCTTTCTCACCTTGACCACCTCAAAATGCAGGGGGCAGGGGTTTTTCTCTGAGCATTTGGGAAGCCCTAGGCTGCATCCTGAAAAAAGATGATCTCCATCGACGATTTTGACCACATCTTTTAGGGTGTATTTGGCATGGGATTCATCTGCGAAAAACCCTCCATTGGGACCCTTGATCGAACCCACAATTTTTGCTTTAGTGAGATTTTGGAGGATTTTGGCTGTAAATGCCTCAGGTGCGCCAATGTTATGACCGATTTCCTTGGCTCCTACTTTACGGTCTTCGAGACTTTGAGTCCAGATGTAAATCACGGACTTGATGGCATATTTAGAGGCTTGGGAAAACATCGTGGATAAATTTGTCCGTAATATAATTGGCTCTTACGAAAGGAAAAAAGCCGGAAGTCACATAACTCCGGCCTTTCCGAAAAAAACCATAACAACCTTGTTTAAACTAAAAGACTATTTAGGCAGTAGCACTTGGTCTACGACGTGAATGATTCCGTTGGATGCGGATACAGTGCCTATGATTTTTGCTCCGTTGATAGTGACAGTCCCGTCCTCAGACACAGCAACGGTGACAGACCGCCCGTCGGCAGTGCCGAGATTTCTTCCGTTTACAAAATCCACGGGTTTGTACACCCCCAATACGACATGATACTCAAGAATATCGCGGAGTTTTCGTTGATTTTCCGGTTTGACCAAATCGTCCAAGGTGCCGGCTGGCAAGGCATCAAATGCCGAATTGGTCGGTGCAAAAACGGTGAAAGGTCCTACATTGGTTAAGGCATCTACATAATCTGCGGCCTTCAAGGCAGCCACCAATGTACTGTGATCAACGGATCCGACAGCCACCTGAACAATGTTGGGGTTGGATACATCGTCCTGTACTGCAGATTGACCTGGTCCGGGATCGGTTGCGGTCGCATCGGAATTACCCTCTTGAGGCTGTCCTCCACACGAGTAGAGGAACAGCGTCAAAAGTAAGCTAGTGAGATAAAACAACTTTTTCATAGGGATGGGATTAAAGGATAGATGGAGATTGAATTGTCCTGAATTTCAGCTTTTCATTTCTTTTTCAGCTTGTTTTTTAGCTTATCAAAGCTATTTTGAAATCAAATAAAAGACAAAAAAATCCTTTAATATTTTTCTAAATAAAATGTGATTTTTCTCAGGATTTTCTTGCCTAATAATGAGCGGCAAAAATAGAAAATGACAATGGTCAGGCTTTGACTCAAAAAGAACCGATATTTTTGTCCGAATAAGCCCGGATAAATATCCTTGAAATGAAAATAGAAATGAAATATTGGAAAAAGCTCACTCCCGAGGAGCGGCTCGCTCGGGTGCAGCAGGCATTGAAGGATAATGTGGATTTTTCCAAGGACGCAAGTCTCGGCTATCCGGCGTCCAAGTTGGATGAAAAGGTTTTTACCAACGAATCCCTTTTCCTCAGAGAAATGCCGGTGCTTAGCACCTACATTGCCAATCCCAACCACATCGGCTGCCATACTTTCGGAACTTCGGAGTTTGCTTTCAAAGGTACCCAAGCCATCGAGCGGGAAGTACTTAGTATGATTGCGGTTGACTTGTTTAAAATAGAGGATGGTCAATATGATGGATACATTTCTCCAGGTGGCACAGAAGCCAATGTGCAGGCTATCTGGATCTATCGAAATGAATACCTGAAAAAGCATGGAGCCAAGTTGGATGAGATCGTCATATTAGCTTCCGAGGATACCCACTATTCCATCCCCAAAGCAGCGAATCTGCTGATGCTGGATTGGGAAAAAATTGCCGTCGATCCTGTCACCCGTGAATTGACTTCGGATGCAGTGAGACAAGGCCTGCTATCCAGTCTATCCAAAGGCAAAAAGTATTTCATCATAGTATCCAATATGGGAACGACGATGTTTGGTTCGGTGGATAATCCTATTGTCTACACCGATGTGCTAAAAGAATATCAGGTTCCCTTTCGGTTGCACATAGATGGGGCCTATGGAGGTTTTGTCTATCCTTTTGGCGACTTTGAAAATCAGATCAACTTCACCAATCCTGACGTCTCTTCCATTACCATCGATGCACACAAAATGCTTCAGGCTCCCTATGGGACAGGGATTTTTGTGTGTCGAAAAGGGCTAATCGAAAATGTACTTACCTCCGAAGCCAAGTATGTGGAAGGCATGGATCTCACTCTTTGCGGTAGCCGGTCCGGAGCAAACGCTGTCGCTGTGTGGGTGATTCTGACGACCTATGGTCCGCATAAGTGGTATGAAAAAATCTCGGTGATCAAGATGCGCACCAACTGGCTATGCAAGCAATTGGATCAATTGGGAGTAAGCTATTTTCGAGAACCCGAAATGAACATCGTGACCATCCGGTCTGAGTGCGTGCCTATCGAAATAGCCCACAAGTATAATCTCGTTCCCCAATCACATGATGAATCCAATCAATGGTTAAAAATCGTGTTGATGGATCATGTGGAAATCGAGCATCTAAAGGATTTTATCCACGATTTGGTATCTTCCAAAAGTTTAAGTCCAAATTAAATGGTCAACATCACGCCAAAAAGTAATACCCTTCGCAAAGCCATCGCGCAGGCGATAGTCAAAGTCAGTTTGCCCGAAACGATCCAAGCGATTCAACATCGAACTGTTCCAAAAGGAGACGTTCTTGAGTGCGCCCGTGTCGCGGGACTTTTTGCCGCCAAGCGTACAGCGGATATGATTCCTGATTGTCATCCGCTTCCCGTTGAGTACACCGCAGTGAGTTATGAAGTAGACGTGACGGAAGTGAGGATTTTTGTAGAAATCCACACGATTTACAAAACAGGCGTAGAAGTCGAAGCCATGCATGCGGCCTCTGTGGTGGCGCTGACCATGTATGATATGCTCAAACCGATCGATAAAGGTGTGACCATCGAGCAGATCAAATTGGTGGAGAAAAAGGGAGGTAAATCTGACCGAACTCCTGTGGGTGAAAGGTCCATTACAGCCCGCATTGTAGTTTGTTCGGATACGATAGCAGCAGGAAAGGGAGAGGATCGAGCAGGAGAAGTGATTCGGGAAAAACTGGAAAAGTTTGGGGTCGATCTCCTTGATAAGGTGATTATTCCCGATGATCGGGAGCAGATCCAACACCATGCAAAAAAAGCCTCGGATTCAGGGGTGGATTTGGTGATTTTTACCGGTGGAACTGGACTTTCTCCGCGAGATGTGACACCGGAAGCATTGGAGGAACTATTGGATCGGCGCATCCCCGGAATTGAGGAGGCTATCCGTAACTACGGGCAGCAGCGCACGCCTTATGCCATGCTTTCCAGGTCATTGGCTGGGCAGATCGGGAATACGATCATTTTGGCTTTGCCGGGCTCCACTTCGGGAGCAGGAGAATCCATCGATGCAGTTTTTCCTGCTATCCTTCACATTTTCAAAGTGATGGAAGGTGCTAGGCACGATTGAGGTAAAAAGACCTGCCAGGTTTTCAATACCTGGCAGGTCTGCATCTTGGTCAGCCAATCAAGGAAACTTAAAACTTACCATCACGAAGTAATTTCTCCCCGGTGCATACATCGGCGTTTTGTTTGTTCCGATGGGACGGGTTAAGTGCTCGTAGTACGTTTCTCCGAAGAGGTTTTGAATTCCACCTTTGACCAAAAGCATATTTCCGATGGGATAGCTGGCATCTAAATCAAGTAGGGTGAAACCCGGAGTACTGCCTTCTCCAAATGCCTCCGAAACTCGCTCTTGAGCCAGTACATGTCTCAGATTGAGACCTGCTTGAAGCTTTCCGTCCAATAAATGACCCCGTAAGCCATAGCGGAGATCTAAAGGCGCAATTTCGGGAAGTGGCGCATCTAGAATCAGATCTTTGCCATATGTGTAAGCTACCCCAAGGTTATGGCTAAGGTTAGCGCCAAGTTGCTGTTTGAAATTGAGTTCGAAGCCAGTCTTTATCGCCTCCTCTATATTCACATACTGACGAACTCCCGGACTGGTAGCCAAGCGAGGCTTGAGGTTTGTTTTTACCGAAGAGATGTAGTCGGTCATATATGAGCCGAAAAGGGTGAGTTCGAGGGAGATTTTTTCACGGCTGAATCCAAGCACCAAGTCCAGTTCGTTGTTGTTTTCGGGCCTAATCTGCGGGTCACCCACCAATTCCCATGGATCCATTCCCACGGCCAGAAAGTTGATGTATCGCTCCAGAAGGCTTCCGCTTCTCCTTACACTAGCAGCCCAAATACCGAGGCTAAACGCCTTTCCCAAATCCCGTTGTGCACCGATACTTATTCCCGGATTGAGTTGTGTGTTTTCTACATCACTATGCAACTGAGCGAATTCCTCTGCGGCATTATTGGCCACAGCCTGATTTACTTCCAATCGACCGGAGGTACTGATGACAGTTCCTCCTACTGGGATAAGGTAATTGGCGAAAAGTCCGGTTTTTTGGATCTGCGAGTCCTGCCATAGATTGTCATAAAAAGTTTTCCCTTTCATGGGGCCCATGGTAATGGCACGGGTTCGTGTGCCGTCGGCAGCCTCCTCTTTGAAATCCACTCCAGCAAAAAGTTTTCCCTGAGCAAATTTCCATTCACCTTCGCTACGGAATCCCCAATTTTGGGTGATCGCAGGTGTGGCTGCATCCATCATGCGGGGTTCGCGAAGCAGATTGTCCATCAGATGATCCACTCGGGTGAAATAAACGGAGTTGTTCCATTGGGCCAGGTTCCGCCCAGAAAAGTTGCGCGTATGTTTGAGGCTTCCCATCCAAGTGTCATCGGTACGTAAATCCATTCCAAGAGAAGGGAAATCCACATCTCGGGCAAAGTTGCGGTTGACCGATACTTGCATCAGATCTTTCTTTGAAGCCATGAAATCAGCATAAAAGCCCAATGTTCCTCGTTTGAAATCCGCTGGAACAGGATTTCCATCTCCATCGATGTAGTCTTTTCCTGTGGAGTAGCTTCCCAAGACTCCGATGTCGTAATTGGTTCCTTGAAATCCTACACGGGCATCATTTCTCCAGACATCGCCGTTGGACTCTAAAAGAGAAGAAATTCTGCCATAAACTCCCGGAGTGGAGCTGAAATCGGGAGTCTCCTGAATGTAATTGATAGTCCCGCCTAGTCCGATTCCATAGCGTAATGCATGGGGGCCTTTGAGAATTTCAATTTCTCGGATGCGGTTGAGGGCTACTTGGGAAGTTGGTGGATCCATGCGGTTGGGACAGGCTGCATTGGCCGATTGGAGTCCATTCACCACGATGTTGAGCTGATCAAACTTAAAACCTCTCAAGACCGGATCAAAGCCAAAGCTGCTGCTTTTGCGGATGCCTGAGACCACGGGATCAAGTCCTAGAATCGCTCCCGCGTCATGGTGAAGTCGCTCCTGATCTGAGATGAGGATTTTCTTGTCTTTTTCTTCACTCATTTTCAGGGCAATGACCGACACGGGCTGAAGGCCATGAAGCTGTTCTTTTCTGGAGATCACTCCGTTTTTGATGGCTAGGGATACTGCCAAAGGGTCGAGTGTCCAGCTGCCATAGCTAAGGTGGCTGAGGTAAAGCCAAGTTTCATTATCGGTCAACAGGTAAATTGCACCACTTTCGTCTGAGATTCCTTTTTGAAAACCATAGCGGTAAGTGACACCGGGGATGCCCTCGAGGGTGATCTGATCGAGGATACGTAGAGATTGTTTTTCCTGGGCAAAAGCAGGATATTGGATATGGAGTGCCATGGCAAGGACAAAAATCGTCCTGGCAGCCGGCGAGAAGAGCTTTTTCATGATGATGGGATTAAGAAATCAAAATGGATCTGAGACTTGTATCCTTTGATAGTTGATTAGGATCTCAAGAAAAAATCACACTTGGGGAGGATGAAAAAAATCAGATCCCCGATCCGGAGAGTGGGGCATTTTGTGAATTGGGGTATTTACGATTTCAAAGTTTTCTTCAGGAATGAAAAGTCCAAGTTTTTCCTGATTTTTTGGCAAGAAGGTCAAAGAAAGCTCTTCGAGGGTGATTTCTGCCTGATTCTCCTGTTGGTCCTTGCTATTGGATAGTCTTTTCGATAGCTCGCATTTTCCTTCACATTGGAGTTCGGGTTTGTCTTTATTGACACAATGCAGTGCGGTGATTTGCTCCCGATCCAGATAAAAATGAACCTGAATCAGCGTGTAGCCCATCCCATTGAGGAGAATGAGCAGAGTAAGGGCCATATGTAGCCAAGTTTTAAACACGGGGATGCAAAGGTGTGTCGATTTTCAATTCCTCAGGGTGACTAGGGTTACTGTCAGGATGCTCTTTTTTTGATTGCCGGATCTTCCAAAACACTATTCCTGCCATCAGGATGAAATGGACCAGAATCAGGTATCCATTGGCTACGCCGAAGATTTTGCGAAGTGCAACTTCCCCCGACAAACTTGCCAGAATCCTTCCCAAAAGACTCCCTTGAAAACCGAACCATGTGATCCATAACACCGAATGGTAAGGAGTCTCGCGGATCCCAAAAATGGTCGGGAAGATAATTGGTGCATGGGCCCAGATCATGGAAAAAGTAAAACCCAGAAAGAAGGTGTGCAGCATGAGATCGTAGTAGAGCGCATGATTTTCCAGCCCAAGTAAAATCAAACCGTGAAGTCCTAACCACACATAACCGACCCGCAGCCCAATCCCGATGTATCGGAATTGTCCGGGTTTGCGGGAAGCGACTTTTGCCATGTCAAAAATCAACAACCAACCTGCAATCAGAAAGGAAGAGATCCCCATTATTTCATTGCCCCAGGTATGGAAGGGGATGATCAAACCGAGAGTGAATATAGCCAAGAGAGTTTTCAAAGCGTTTTTGGACCATGCGGGGACAGGTAAAAATTGACTTAACTCCAGACGCTCGCCTACGATGGTAAACAGTAGAAAACCAATCCACCAAGTGCTGCCCGCTGCGATGAGTCCAGTCTGCCAGGCAAGAAAATTGCCCACAAACCAAGAAGCTGCGCCTCCATAAAGAAGTGCTGTATGGAATTTAGGGTGCCTGAGCGTCTGTAAATGCATGATCAAACTCAACCCGACAGAGCCAGACATCAGCAGGACAAAGCCTATGCTTGCATGTCCTGATAGAAATCCGATCACCGAGGTGCCTGTCAGCAAGGGAATGATCAGCCAAGCTTTCTTTTCCATGACCATCGCCCGCTCGATCGAAATCAGGGTACCTAGAAATCCTCCCGTCATGATCAATCCATGGTGAATCCCTGCCTCGGAAATGGGAGCGACCAAGCTGCCCAGCCTAATCCAACCCCCTGAAATGCCGAGCACCAAGCTGAGCAAAACCAGTGGTAGTAGATAGAGCGCTTTATTGGAAGCAACAAACATTTCTTTTCCTCCTAGTTTAGATTCTTTTCCAGATTCAAGGCGATTGCCTGAGGAAATAAGATGTTTCGCTCCAAATGCATGTGTTTTTGCAAGCTTACGTCAAATTCTTCCAATAAGGCAAAAGCTACTTTGTAGGTATTGCAAGCATAATCCGGAGGGGAATAATTATGTGTAAGTTTTCTGATTTCCTCCCAAATAGCTTCCTCCTCTTCATGCTCGACCATCAGGTGATAGATCAGTTCACTGATGGGTTGAAAAGAGGGGCCCAAAAGCAAATTTTTTCGGTCAGGATCGGAGGAGATTTTTCTGATAAAGGGGAATACAATTAGCTCCTCTTGTTCAAGGTGTTTTTGCAGATTATCCGTAGAATCTTGGAATAATGCTTTTATTTTTTTCAGGTTTGGTTCATGAGAGCCGTGAACATTGACCGCTCTTTTCAAGAATTTCCTGATCAGAGGGACTCTTTCCCGGATCATTGCATGGTGTTTATTCTCTATGTAATTGGCTAAGAGCGAAAGTGGCCAATTTTTAAAATCAAAGCTTTCCTCAGTGGGTGAGGTAACTACTTCGATCAATTTTTCAAGAATCAACTGAGGATCAGTTTTTTTTCTGCGGCTAGCCTCCGAGATCGTTTCATGCCCTTTGCAGCAAAAGTCAATTCCGAAGGATCGAAATACGAGCGCTGCTCTATAGTCTTTGGAGACGATCTCGCTGATGGATAAGGATGAAATATTTTCCATATAAAAAAGGATAAAGTAATCCTCTTTAAGTTGTAAAGAAAAGGGACTATGTCCCTCTTTGCTATCCAAATTTACCAGCTCTTTATTAAAAGACAAAAATATCCTGTATTATTTTTTCCAGCTTGCAAAACTTCCAGTGGTTTCATACAGCGTAAGGTCGACCAAGTCCAGAGTAGGAGGGAGTTCCTTCCTGATTTGAAGAAAGATCCACTGTATCATTCGTTCGGCTGTAGGTTCGGTTTCCATCCAAGTGATTTTACCTGAGTAGCCTGAGAAAATTTCCCGGTTTTCTTCGCTTTCCTTCAGAATTAAGGCATGATCAAAATGATCCAAAACGGCCCTTTGGAGGATTTTTTTCAAGTCTTTAAAATCCATCACCATGTCGGTATCTGTGTCGATTGGTCCCGTCACGGTCACCTCGAGTTTGTAGGTATGGCCATGGATTTCCTTGCATGGCCCAGGGTAATTGCTGAGTCGATGGGCAGCTTCAAACTCGATTTTTTTGGTAATACATATCATCTTATTCTACAAGCGCAGGTTTTAAATCCTCTAATTTCATCAAGGCCTGATGCAGTTGATCTTTCATTTGTTGGATCACTTCCTCGGTGTCCAGTTGAAACTGATCGATCAGGGACTGGTAGTATTCCGTGCCTTTTTGAAGGTTTGCTTTGAATTTTTCCAAGTAAGTTGCCTGCTTGACATTCACTTCTGGGCCCAGTTTTTCCCATTCGTTTTTGAGGTAATCGATATAGAGTTGGAGCTCCTTGACAAAGACATGAGGCCGCTCGTAGTCAAGTTGAAGTCGGATTTTCCCGTAGATGTGATCGACCATTTCCTTGAGACTGAAGATGCCTTTGAAGTAGGCCAAATTGGGCCCTGGACAGATGGTGACCGCATTCAGATTGCGTTTGGGTTCTCTTCCATTGGCCAAAATGGCAGGCGCGCTCAGTCCTTCGCAGAGACAGTCTTTGGCTAAAGTATCCTCCAAATCTGCCTGAGAAATAGCTCCTGTTTGGAAAAGTTTGGTTTTTAGATTTTGGTACTGCCGGGAAGCCGTGCAGATGGGTTTTTCTGTGAATTCGGTACTGAAAGAGAGAAACTTTTTGTAGCAGGGGCTTCCTGGTCGATTATTTTCTATTCGGTTTTTTCGCTGCTCTTCTCCACTCGAGGTTCGAAGATTGTTGAACGGGACACCAAGAGGAGAGGCATGGCTGAGGAAATAGTCAGACTTTTTAGCTGCCAAAATCCGCTGCAAGGTTTCCTCATCCACTGAAGTCGCTTCAGGGACAAGCAGGAAAGGGCTGCCCCAACCCGTCCCGTCGAGTTGGTAAAACGTTCGGAGAAATTCATCCTCCTCATGGGTACCAATTCCGCCTTGGTAGGTGATTTTAAGGGAAGGCATACCGCAGAAGCTTACTTTCTCCTTTTCCTGTAAGGCTTTTTGGCACAGATCGTAGAGTGCGGTTTTGAGCTCCTCACGGTTGGCTTTGAATTCTTCCAAGATCGGGCCGATCAAAAATCCATCCGTAGCGAAAGCGTGTCCCCCACAGTTCAAGCCCGATTCGATTCGGAATTCCGAAACCCAAAGCCCTTTCTTCGCTAGAAATTTTCCCTGAATCAGGGCAGATCGGTAGTCGCTGACCTTAAGGATGATTCGTTTTTTGATTTCACCCATTGAGTTGGGGAAAAAGTCAGCAAACTGCTCTGCATAGGCATAAAGGGCAGGGTTCATTCCTGCTGAGAAGATCACGGCTCCTTCGATTTTGCTCATGGCAAATCCTCGCAAAGCAGATAGCGCATCCGAAAATTCTCTGGGCAGTTCATTGCCATCTGCGTCTGAGTTGAGTTTATCCACCTTGGTCATGATGTTGACATCGATGCTACCGGGTTGGATCATTTCGCGGATCTGTGCGATATAGAGTTGCTTTTGGAAAAAGTCAGCATCTTTTGCCTCTTGGATAAGCGAATGGATAGGGTGATTGCTTGGCAAAAGATCCAGATAACTCAGAAATGAATCATCTTCAAGTGATTCGAAGTCTTTGATTTCGCTCAGCTTTTTGTCTACCAGATCCTGAAGCAGATTGAGATAGGCTTTGATGCGTTCGGCGCGGTAGTCTGTTGATTTTTCAGAAATGGGAAAAAAGGGTAGTCCTGATTTTTCGGAATAGATCTTTCTCATTTCTTCCAAAAGATGATCATCCATAATAGAAACGACACTGGAAATCCCCAAAGGCGCTACTTTGATCGGGGTGTCCACGGTGTAGCCAAGGCCCATGACAGGAATGTGAAAGGAATGAGGTGTAGACATCATATGAAAATCAGGTGAAGCAAATGGTCAATAGATTGGAGGTAGCAAAACTACCTTCAAAATTTAGGGGCAAAAAGAAACTTGACCTGATATTTCGGACAAAATAGTATGATTTAAATCAGTCCAAAACCTGAGGATTATTAGTAGTCGATTTTCCTTGTTGGCTCGTTTTTTATTCCATATTAGAGGATCAAAAAGTCTTTTAATGGGATATTGTATGGAAAAATATGTAATCAAAAGAGATGGGGAATATGAGCCTTTTGCTCCTTTCAAAATTGAAGATGCTTTAAAAAAGGGCTTTCAAAGTGTTTCGGTTGCCTACGATAGTCGGGTTTTTGATTGGATTTTAGGTTTGCTGGATTCCAAAACGACCTGGGCCGTGGAAGAAATCCAGGATCTGATCGAAAAGGAATTGTATCGTGCTGGCCACTTCGCAGTCATGCGCTCCTTTATGCTCTATCGCCACACCCGTAAGCTTCAGCGAGAGCATGTGGCCGGGCTTAGTGAAGACACCACCTATGTAGACAGTACCCAGACTATTGAGGAATACATCAAACAAACCGATTGGCGAATCAATGCCAACGCTAACACTTCCTACTCTAATGCCGGATTGGTCAACAATGTGGCGGGCAAGATCATTGCCAACTATTGGCTGGATAAAGTGTACAGCAAAGAGGAGGGCTACGCCCATCGAACTGGAGACATTCATATCCATGACCTTGACTGTCTCACCGGCTATTGTGCAGGCTGGAGTCTGAGAGTTTTACTCAATGAAGGATTCAACGGGGTTCGCGGCAGGGTCGAAAGTCGTCCTCCGGCTCATTTTCGGGAGGCTTTGGGGCAGATGGCCAATTTTCTCGGGATTCTTCAGAGCGAGTGGGCTGGTGCACAGGCCTTCAGTTCTTTCGATACGTATTTGGCTCCTTATGTTTTCAAGGATCAACTCAACTACAAGGAAATCGAAAAAGCCATCCGGTCTTTTGTCTATAATCTCAATGTACCTGCCCGATGGGGCCAATCTCCTTTTACCAATGTGACCTTGGATTGGGTGGTGCCCGATGACTTAAAAGACCAGATGCCGACCAGAAACGACCTACATCTCTTCATGGGGATTGATTCGGACTTATTGATGGAAAAGGCCAGAAAACGAGGAGTAAATTCTCTGGAGGACTTGACCTACAAGCACTTTCAGCCGGAAATGCAGCTCATCAACAAGGCCTATTATACCATCATGACCGAGGGAGATGCCAATGGACAGCCGTTTACCTTTCCAATTCCCACAGTTAATATTACGGAGGACTTTGACTGGTACGGTCCCAATACAGATTTGCTTTTTGAAAACACTGCAAAAATCGGCTCCTCCTATTTCCAAAACTTTATCGGAAGCCAATATACCTATGATGAAAACGGCCAAAAGGTCGAAAATCCAAATGCCTACAAGCCTAACGCGGTTCGTTCCATGTGCTGTCGCTTACAGCTCGATTTGAGGGAGCTGCTCAAGCGGGGAAATGGCCTTTTCGGTAGTGCGGAGATGACCGGTAGCATCGGTGTAGTAACCATTAATATGGCGAGATTGGGTTATTTGTATGCGGGCAATAAAGAGGGGCTCTATGAGCGCCTGGATTATCTGATGCAGATCGCCAAGTCCACTCTGGAGAAAAAGCGGGTCTTTATTCAGGAAATGTACGACCGTGGCTTGTATCCCTATACTAAGCGCTATCTGAAGCATTTCCGAAACCACTTCTCCACTATTGGAGTGAATGGATTGAATGAGATGATTCTTAATTTCTCTATAGGAAAAGAGGATATCACAGGCAACTATGGCCAACATCTAGCTTCTGAACTCCTGGAATACATCCGCAATCGGATGAAGGAATTCCAGGAAGAAACCGGTAATCTCTACAATCTCGAGGCTACGCCTGCAGAAGGTACCACTTACCGGTTTGCCAAGGAGGACAAAAAGCGCTTTCCTGAGATCATCCAGGCAGGAATGGGCGATAATATTTACTACACCAATAGCTCCCAAATCCCGGTAGATTTTACCGATGACCCCTTTGAAGCTTTGATGCTGCAGGACGAACTCCAATGCAAATACACCGGAGGCACCGTGCTGCACCTTTATATGCGGGAGAAAATCTCCTCGCCCGAAGCCTGCCGTCGCTTGGTCAAAAAAGTATTGTCCAACTTCAAGCTGCCTTACATTACCGTAACGCCGGTTTTTAGTATTTGCCCGATTCACGGCTACCTCAACGGTGAACACGAATATTGTCCTCAATGCGACGAAGCCCTTTTGAATGACTTAAACCAAAATCCAATCCACTATGCAGACAAACACTGAACACATCGAAACCCAACCTCTGCTTCAAGTCCACGAGGAAAAGCGCACCAAATGCTTGGTCTATACCCGCGTGATGGGCTACCACCGCCCTGTGGAGAGTTTCAACATCGGCAAAAAAGGTGAACACAAGCAACGCACCCACTTTAACGAGTAGACTGGAAAAGGGGAGACCTATTTTCAGCATCTCCCCTTTTACATTGCTGGATTTTCCCGACCGCACGGCCTGCATCCTTTGGTTTGCCGGCTGCAACATGCGTTGTGGATATTGCTACAATCCAGAGATTGTCTTGGGCAAGGGAAAACTGAGTTGGGAACACGTGCAGGCCTTTCTGATTTCTCGAAGACAATTGCTGGATGGGGTGGTCTTTAGCGGTGGAGAGTGTACGATTCATCCACAGGCGATTCCCTTTGTGAGAGAAGTGAAAAAGATGGGCTTTGAGGTGAAAATCGACACCAATGGCAGTAGGCCCGAGGTCATCGGACAACTGATTGAGGAAAATCTACTGGACTATGTGGCCTTGGATTTCAAAGCCATGCCAGAAAATTACTGGAAAGTAACCAAGTCTGATCTGTTTTCCACTTTCGAAAAATCTTTAGAAATCCTCATCCAATCCAAGGTGGGGTTTGAGGTACGAACCACGGTCCACTCGGAGCAATTGACTACCTCGGATCTTCAGGCTATGGAGACTTGGCTAAGGGGAAAAGGCTACCCGGGCACCTATTATTTGCAGCATTTCCGGGGAGATAAGCAGACGCTTGGAGAACTTGGAGAAAGTAGAAAGCCTGTCCTAAAAACCGAAGCAGGAGTGTGGAGAAATTGATGCTGAAGTAAGGATTTAATTTCTCCAATCTTGGATAAAATTTATGGTTATTGGACTTTTTTATTTATTGAATATTCGTGGTTTGCTGAGCTGATCTGTAACCCAAGTCACTGATTAAAAAGACTTTATTATCCACTTTTGAATTTCTTCTATAAATCATGGAAAAAGTCAGGAAAAGTCACTGGGAAACGGTCTATCAGACCAATGATACGACCAAGGTGGGCTGGTTTCAGCCCTTACCGCAGGTTTCCATCGAGTTTATTTCCGAAGTAAATCTTCCCAAAAATGCATCAATCATCGATGTAGGAGGAGGGGATGGATTGTTGGTGGATTGGCTTTTGGAAAATGATTTTGAGCAAGTAACTGTATTGGATATTTCTGCCTCGGCTTTGGAAAAAGCCAAAAAACGATTGGGTAAATCTGCCTCAAGCGTCCATTGGGAGGTGGTGGATGTCATTGATTTTGAACCGGAAAGAAAATTTGATTTCTGGCATGATCGGGCAGTTTTTCATTTTCTCACCGAGCCCAACGAGCAGCTAACCTACCTGAGACTAGTAGAGTGTTCCATTCCTTCGGGAGGGTATCTGCTGGTCATGACCTTTTCCAAATCCGGCCCCAAAACTTGTAGTGGACTTCCTGTCCTGCAGTACGATGTTGCTGATTTGGAGGGGTTTTTCAGTCAGGAATTTGAACTCGTCCAAGGTCTGAATTACGATCATATTACGCCCTCAGGAGCATTGCAGAATTATTCTGTGGGGCTTTTCCGAAGAAAATAATCTTGCACATAATTCAAAAGATCATGAACTATTATCAATCCAAAATCCTAAAATCAGCCGATTTGGCTACGCTCCGAACCAAAGTAGAAGCAGGTCTGAAAGAAGTCGGTTTTGGTGTTCTTACTGAAATTGACATTCAGGCTACCATGAAGAAAAAGCTGGATAAAGATTATCCACCCTTTTTGATCCTTGGAGCCTGTAATCCGGTTTTTGCGGATAAGGTCTTAACTGCCGAGCCACACGTGAGCACACTTTTGCCCTGCAATGTAACCATCCGAAGTTTAGGCGGTGATGAATATGAAGTCGCTATGATGGATCCTGCAGCCGCAATGTCCGTCGTGCAAAATCCTGCCATTGAATCCTTGGCAGGGGAAGTTAGGGCCAAGTTGATGGGTATGCTGGAAAGATTATAAATGAGCTTGTGTTCCGCTTGATTCAGGTGGGAAACTGATGTTAAATTGGTTATTGGCAGGGTTAGGATGTACTTTTACCGCCAAACCTTTTGCCATGCCTACTCCAAAAATAAAAAGAGGACTGAGGAAAGCTCGACTGATAGCCTACCGCGAGACCTCCCATAATCCCGTGGACAACCTTTGGGCTTTTGTGGGGTCATTTTTAGGGCTGAGTAGCATCGGTTTGATGCAGAACATTTTCCATACCGTCGGGAATATTGATGCGCTATTTCTCATCGGTGCGTTTGGGGCGAGTTCGGTATTGCTTTTTGGCATGACCAATAGTCCAGCCGCTCAGCCCAGAAACCTGATCTTTGGGAGCCTGATCTCCGCTTTTATCGGAGTGAGTGTCTACAAGCTTTTTTCGAGCACGGATTACATTTGGATTTCTCCCGCCTTGGCGGTCTCCATGTCCATTTTGGCCATGCAATACACCAAAACGCTCCATCCTCCCGGAGGGGCTATTGCGCTGATTGCAAATATCGGATCGGAGGAGGTGAGGCAGATGGGTTATTTCTATGTGATCAATCCGGTGATGACAGGGATTTTGACCCTTTTTCTGTCTTCAGTTTTGATCAATAACCTTTCTAAAAACCGGTTGTATCCCTATTGGGATGTCAATATCCGAGAGCTGAAGTATTGGGAAAAAATTCAGTTTTGGAAAAGACGATAACCTGCTCCAGTCCAAAATTGGTTCGGTTCATTCTCCTCCAATTCCTTCAGCACCACCCCTCAGGAAAAAGCCTCGAGTTGTGCTGAGTTGGCTTTCTCCTAATTATTTGGAAAAGACTCACACCATAAACGGGATGGGTTTCTCCAGTTCTTTCTCGACCTTGTGCAGCTTTTTTCGATTGCATCGAAATGAGTATTTACTTCTTTAACAAGTTGCTTCTCAAATGTTTTGGGTTGACTACCTCTGTTTTTTGCCGTTAAGATTCAATACTCATTTGGAGAGGGATCCCTTTCCGGGTATGTTGATTCAGGGACAGCTCGTCCGAGGGCTGCAAGATGTAGCTCTCGGCGATCAGTCTAACTTGATGCATTTAACCTTCTAGAGATGGCGTAGGGTCATTTCATACCCTCATTGTTTGGGATGGAGAGGGGCTAGAGTCCTTAATTGGACTGGATTTTTCAACACGGTTGATCTGGAGTTTTTTCAATCCTCCGGGAAGCACCCACTCCACAGTCATCCCTTGGCGAAAGCCGATCAGAGCCACGCCAAGCGGGCTGAGAACAGAAATTCTATTTTGATTCAAATTGGCTTGATGGGGGAGTACTAGTTGGAAATTCATGGTTTTTCCGCTCCCAAGTTCTTTGACTTCAAATTTGGAATTGAGCTGGATAATGTCCTCGGAGATACTTTCATCTGCGATGATTTCAGCAGATTTGATTTCATGTTGGAGTTGGCTTACCTCTTTTCCTTTGAGATGGGAAGGAAGGTTTTGAAGTAGAGTATGGATAGTCTTGTAGTCCGAAATGCTTAGAATAGGTTTCATGATTTTAACTGCTTTGATCAGGTAGTACAAAAGGAAAAGGCCATACTCCTTTTAGAGTTGGCTAGAATAGGAAACTGTGTGTACGGATTTTGCCCTCCGCTTAGTTTTCGGAGGGATACCTGATAAAAGCTTTGCTATGACATACCACCATCTGGGCAACCTCTGCCGAATAGGTCTCAGCAGGGAAAGAAAAATGGAAGAATGGTAGTGAGTGGAGTTTCATTTCGATGAAAAGCTTGGCAAAGATACCCCTTTATTCCATGATTTGCCAATCAGGTTAGGGAATTGAACACTTTCAGGTTTGCTCAGTGGAGTATTCAATAAAATTTTTTTAAAAAAATATTACAGGATATTTTTATCCTTTATTAATTTTCTTTTACATTTGACTCATCAATCCAACAGAAGATGTTTTCCAAGGCCTGTAAATATGCGATCAACTCTATGGTTTTTCTGGCCACCCTGCCGGAAGGTCAGGAGAGAGCAGGGCTCAAGGAAATTGCCTTTGCTGTCAATTCTCCGGAAGCATTTACAGCCAAGATTCTTCAGACCCTCGTTAAAGAAAATTTGCTATTGTCCATCAAGGGGCCAAATGGAGGATTTGAAATCAGCGAGGAAGGGCGTAAGACCCCCTTGTATCGAATCGTTCAGGTGATTGATGGAGATTCTATTTTCACGGGATGCGCGTTGGGGTTGCAGGAATGCTCGGAAAAGCATCCCTGTGCGGTTCATCATAAGTTTAAGGCTATTCGGGACCACTTGACCGGAATGATGATGACCACTACCCTCACAGATATGGCCAAAGGGATCATGAATGGTGTAAGTTTTTTGAAGACCTAAAAAAATTTAAAAAAATAAAAGACAAACAAATCCTTTAAAATTCAAGAAAATGACACTCCTCACAGAAAAGAAAGTTGGAAAAATCGTAGCGGAGAATTTCCGCACTGCTAAGGTGTTCACCGAGTTTGGAATCGACTTCTGCTGTAAAGGAGGAGTGAAACTTTCCGATGCCTGCAGTACTCGTGGTTTGAATGTAGAAGAGGTGGTCGGGAAGCTCGAAGTTATAATGCAGGTGGCTGACCAAAGTCCTTATCAGGAAATGTCGCTTAGCCAACTGATCGATCATATCGTCAGTGTTCACCATAAATATGTAGAAGAGACCATTCCTGCCTTGAAGTTTTATCTCGAAAAGATCGAGCGCGTTCATGGTGACCGACATGCCGAGCTTTCCCAGATTCGGGAAGAGTTTTTTGCGGCAGCGGATGCACTGACTATTCACATGAAAAAAGAGGAGTTTATTCTCTTTCCCTATGTCAAAGCAATGGAAGATGCCAAGGAGAATAATTTCCCTCTTTCCAAACCTCATTTCGGACATATCGAGAATCCCATCGCTATGATGGAAGAGGAACATGACACCGAAGGAGAGAGATTCCGAAGAATAGATTCCCTGACTCAAAGCTATACTCCGCCGGCGGATGCCTGTCAGACGTATCGGGTTGCCTTTTCCATGCTTCAGGAGTTTGAGCAAGATCTTCATACTCATATTCACTTGGAAAATAATGTCCTATTTCCCAAGGCTATGATGCTCTATTCTGATCTAAATCAATGAATTAAAATATTCCTATCCCAGTATAGTTATGAAGGCTTTTGAACCAAATGATTTGTTTGCAAGGATATGGGTCCGATGGGCGCTGGGATTTTTTCTGGTTGCTTCCATTTTGGGACTTATCATGCGAGCCTTTCATGTGGTGGAGATACCGGTCTTGGAGTATCGGTATATTCTTCATGCTCATTCACATATTGCGCTTCTGGGGTGGGGATTTATGATGCTGATGGGTGCGATGATCTTTTCTTTGGAAGAGGTGGGTCAATACATACCCAAATACGGAAAGCTATTTGTCGCTCTCCTGATCTCTTTGATCGGCATGCTGCTGTCATTTCCTGTTCAAGGATATGGGGTCGTTAGCATCAGTTTCTCCACCTTGTTTGTGCTGGTTTCTTATGGATTCATAAGTAAACTTTGGAGTACCATTTCCCAAAAAGAGCTGACTCCTGCCTTGTGTTTGATACGCTGGTCATTGGTGGGTTACCTGATATCAACTCTTGGACTGTGGGCTCTAGGCCCGGTGACAGTCATATTTGGTAGAATGCACGAATTGTATTTCATGACCATTCAGTGGTTTTTACACTTTCAGTTGAATGGCTGGTTTGTACTCGGTACACTTGGTGTTCTCGTTTTTTTTGCAGAAAAAAGAGGTATTAAGATCTTCTTTTCTGTTATTGTTGAAAGAGTCTTGTTGGCCTCGGTGCTCCTTACTTATGCCTTGGTGATCACTTGGGCTGACCCCTCACCGGTCTTTTTTTGGATCAATTCTCTGGCTGTTTCACTTCAGGGCATAGCCTATTTGATTGTTGTTTCAAAAGTAAGTCAGGGGTTAAAGGTCATTTCCATTCCTCCTTATGCCAAAAACCTGATCTGGATAGGACTTGGAAGTTTACTGGCCAAGGCTTTATTGCAGTTGCTCTTGGTGATTCCTGAGGTGGCAGTGATTTCCTATACCATTCGAATGTATGTTATTGGCTTTCTCCACCTTGTCTTGTTGGGAGCCATGACATTTGGATTGATAGGGATTTCAATGGCAGATTCCAAACTTCCACTGTCCCTACTTTCCAGATCCGCATGGATGTTGGTCTTGGCGGGATTTCTTGGGACCGAGTTGCTCCTCTTCGGTCAGGGTACTCTGGTCTGGCTTCAGTGGGGCTACCTCTCATGGTATCACTTCGGGCTTTTTGCCTTCTCCCTGTTATTTCCTATCGGACTGGCTTTGGCTTTTGGCAGTTTGTTTCTGCCCCAAATTCATCCTAGCCCATCCTTTCTTCCTTTCCCAAATCCAAATCAACACAAATCCCAAGCTATGAAAAAAGCAATGATCTGGTCTATGGGCATCGTAGCGATGCTCCTGACCTCCTGTGGTGGTGGGGGTGAGTCTCAGACTTCCTCTACAGAATCGAGTGCCTCAGCCACTGAAGCCGCACCTCCAGAAGCTGATCCAAAAGGAATCGGTGAATTCAAAAATGTGGACCTCGGAAGCGGTATAGACGCTTCACTGGCAGACAAAGGCAAGGCGATCGTAGACATGAAATGTACCGCTTGTCACCAATTGAATGATAAGCGATTGGTGGGGCCGGGATTCCAAGGAGTGACCAACCGTCGACGTCCCGAGTGGATCATGAATATGATCACCAATGTAGATGTAATGCTGGATCAGGATCCCCAGGCTCAGAAGCTCTTGGAAGAATGCCTTACTCGGATGCCCAATCAAAACATCTCCCAAGATGATGCACGTGGCATCCTTGAATTCATGAGAAAAAATGACGAAGAAAAAGCAGGACAGCGAGATGCTGCTGCAAACTAACCCAGTAAACTAAAATCCAAATGAACACACACAAATGGCTACTTGCGGCAGGGCTGATAGCGGCGGCAATAGCACCAGGATGTAAACCCAAAGGAGCTCAAAGCGCCATCACTGGCGACGCGGCTTCCAAGGTCTATGTGGCACCCGGCCAGCACGATGAGTTTTACAATATCGTCTCCGGTGGTTTTAATGGTCAAATGTCTGTCGTAGGGCTTCCCTCCGGTAGGGTATTTAAAATCCTTCCCGTATTTTCTGTTCATCCGGAAAACGGTTGGGGATTCTCTGAGCAAACCAAGCCCATGCTCAACACCTCGCATGGATTCGTGCCTTGGGATGATTTGCACCACATTGCCATCTCTACTACCAATGCCGAGCACGATGCCCGATGGGCTTTCGGCAACGCCAATAATACCCCGCGGATTGCCCGAGTAGATTTGACTCAGTTTAAGACCGTCGAAATCATCGAATTGCCCAATTCCGCTGGCAATCACTCCTCTCCATTCTTGACCCAAAACACCGAATATGTAGTAGCAGGCACCCGTTTCTCCGTGCCTTCAGATAATACTCAAGATGTTTCCATTGATTCTTACAAGGACAATTTCAAAGGGTATATCTCCTTTATCGGTGTGGATCAGCAGACTGGCCATATGGATCTTTCTTTCCAGATTGAAGCGCCTCCGTTCAATTTTGACTTGGCACGTGCAGGTAAAAACAAGTCCCACGGCTGGTTCTTCTTCTCCACTTACAATACGGAGATGGCGCATACCCTTTTGGAGGTGAATGCTTCCCAAAAGGACAAAGATTACATCATGGCGGTCAATTGGAAAAAAGCTGAGGAGTATGTGAAAGCAGGAAAGGGAACCAAGAGAAAGGTAAAATATGCTCACAATGTATGGAATGAGGAGACCCATTCTGCCACCTCTACCATCAAAGAGGAAGTCTTGGTCCTGGATCCAAAAGAATTGAAGGATATCGTCTATTTCATTCCTTGTCCTAAATCTCCGCACGGTACAGATACCGATCCTACCGGTGAATACATCGTAGGTTCCGGTAAGCTTGCTGCAGTGATCCCCGTATTTTCTTTCACCAAAATGCTCGCTGCCATTGAGAAACAAGATTTCGAAGGTACCCTCGACGGAATGCCGGTATTAAAGTACGAGTCCGTGCTTCATGGTGAAGTCGAAAAGCCGGGATTAGGTCCTTTGCACACCGAGTTTGACGGGAAAGGTTTTGCCTACACTTCCATGTTTGTGTCTTCCGAAGTAGTGAAGTGGAATATTGAATCTCTTCAGGTAGTCGATCGAGTACCAACCTATTACTCAGTAGGTCACTTGATGATTCCAGGTGGTCCGACAGGAAAACCTCATGGCAAATACATGGTGGCTTACAACAAAATCACCAAAGACCGTTACCTGCCTACCGGACCTGAGTTGACTCAATCGGCCCAGTTATACGATATCTCTGGAGACAAAATGCAATTGCTGCTGGACTTCCCGACGATCGGTGAGCCTCACTATGCGGAAGCTTTCCCTGCGTCCTTAATCAAAGACAAGCAGGTAAAATTCTACCCGATCGAGAAAAATCAAAGTCCTTATGCACTCAAGGGAGTAAATGATGCCCGAGTGGAGCGAAAAGGCAATCAAATCCATGTGTACATGACCTCCATCCGATCCAACTTCCGTCCTGACAATATCGAAGGGGTCAATGTGGGAGATGAAGTCTACTTCCACGTGACCAATCTCGAGCAGGACTGGGATGTGCCTCACGGATTTGCCATCAAGGGAGCCAATACCGCCGAGCTATTGATCATGCCAGGTGAGACCGCTACCCTGAAGTGGGTGCCTGAAAAAGTAGGGGTGTTTCCATTCTACTGTACAGACTTCTGTTCGGCGCTACACCAAGAGATGCAGGGTTACCTGAGAGTATCTCCCAAAGGATCCAATATTCCTCTGAAATACTCCACCGGAGTTTCTGAATAAAAATTTACTCTAGAGGCTGTCGAGAATCTTGTTGTCAGCCTGAGCGGGGTCGAAGGAATGTTAACCACATTTCGACTTCGCTCCATGTGACACCAATTATTGATTGGCAGCCTCTATTTCTCCCCATTCCTCATGAAATCCCTAAGTCTTACCAACCGGATTTTGCTTTTGCTTGCCGTGTTGACGTTGATCCCAAGCTATTTCACTCCACTCTGGCAGATCAGCCTTTGGGCTCCTCAGTATCCGGAAGGCCTGAATATGAAAATATGGATCGATCACCTCAGCGGCAATGTGGACCAGATCAACGGAGTCAACCACTACATCGGCATGAAGCATATCGGAGTAGAGATGTTTCCCGAATTCACCTATCTCATCTATGTGATGGGAGCCATGATCGGTATAGGATTCCTTTTCTTTTTCATTGGGAAAAGATGGTCCCTCTACTCTTTTTTGGGCCTCTTGATACTCTTTGGCATGGCTATACTGGCAGATATGTATCGATGGGGCTATGAGTATGGACATGAGCTCGATCCCAAAGCGGCCATCAAAGTGGAAGGAATGAGCTACCAACCCCCACTGATCGGATACAAACAACTCCTTAATTTCTTGGCCTATTCCGGTCCGGATACCGGAAGCTGGATCTTGATGGGCGGGGTAGGCCTTCTGATGCTTGCTGTTTTCCTCGATTGGAAAGGAAAATGATTCTAAAAATTACCCGACGACCTAAGGACCATTAATTAACCCTCCTTTGTTATGAAACGATTACTGATTTCCCTGATTCCCGTGCTGATGTTGGCGGCATGCAGCGCTGATCCTCGACCGATTGTGCTAGGGCAGGACGCTTGCTACCACTGCAAAATGACCTTGATGGACCCAAAGTTTGGAGGCGAATTGGTCACTGAAAAAGGCAAGATTTTCATCTTCGATGATGTCAACTGCATGCTTGGATACATGGATTCTGAGGAGGGAAAAAGCCAGACTTTCAAGCATGTTCTCGTCATGGACTACCTCAATCCCGGTACCCTGATCGATGCCAATTTTGCCCATTACCTCAAGTCGCCCGAATTCAAAACCCCTATGGCTTCTGAGGTAGTCGCTTTCCCTGATTACCAACTTCTCAAAGAGTACAAAGCGAAAAATGGTGGCGTGTACCTCGCTTGGGGCGAACTCACCACCCAGTTTAAGTAATGCCTAAACTCTAAAAGTCATGAACCGACTGATCATTTTCATCCTAATCCTAACCTTCAGGGGATTTTCTGCGGAAGCAGCCAAGATCATCCTTAAGCCCGGCCAATCCATCCAAGCTGCGGTAGATGGGGCTGTGGCAGGTGATACGCTGATATTTTCTCCGGGGGTTTATACAGCATCAGCTGTTACGATCCGAAAGCCTTTGAGCCTGATTGGGGAAAATTACCCTGTGGTGGATGGGGAAAATAAGGGGAATATTTTCCTGGTGGCCGCCGAAAATGTCCTCGTGAGAGGGTTGAAATTTATCCGAACCGGTAAGTCTAACATGGACGACTCTGCGGCGATCAAATTCTTTGATTCCAAAAACTGCACGGTCGAAAACAATATCCTGGAGGATGCTTTTTTTGGTCTTCATTTTTCCAATTCCTCCAAGCTTACTATCCGAAATAATAAAGTCAAAGCATCCGCTACGCGAGAATTCGAAGTTGGCAATGGGATTCATCTCTGGAAATGCAAGGACAACTTGATTGAGAAAAATGAGGTTTCCGGGCATCGAGATGGGATTTACCTAGAGTTTGTGACCAATTCCCTCGCAAAAGAAAACCTCATTCAAGGCAATATGCGCTATGGCTTGCACTTCATGTTTTCGCATGACAATACCTACCTGAGAAACACCTTCAAAAGAAACGGGGCAGGCGTGGCAGTCATGTACACCAAAAACGTGACCATGCAAGAAAACCGATTCGAAGAAAATTGGGGAAGCAGCGCCTATGGCATCCTGCTCAAGGATATCTCTGACAGTAAAGTGATCGGCAATATCTTCCGGAAAAATACCGTAGGTATCTATATGGAGGGCAGCAGTCGGATCCAGTTTAAAGAAAACAACTTCAAGGAAAACGGCTGGGCACTAAAGCTCATGGCGAGTTGTGACCAAAACCTTTTCCAGGCCAACAACTTCTCCGGAAACACCTTTGACATCAGTACCAATGGCAACACCGTGCTCAATGAGCTCAAAGAAAACTATTGGGACAAATACGAGGGCTACGACCTAAACCGCGACAAAATCGGAGATGTGCCTTACCGTCCCATCAACCTATATAGCATGATCGTTGAGAAAATCCCAGCATCGGTGATGCTATGGAGAAGCTTTATGGTGACCCTTTTGGACAGGATGGAAAAAATCCTGCCTACGATGACCCCCAACGAAATGATTGACCACTCCCCCAAAATGCGACCTTATGATTTCGGTTAAAAACATATCCAAAAAGTTTGGCAAGCTGCAGGTGCTGAAGGAATTCAACCTGGAGTTTGAGCTTGGAAACAGTTATGCGCTCATGGGCCCCAATGGATCGGGAAAAACCACGCTAATCAAAACCATCCTGGGCATGGTGATACCAGACAGTGGGGACATTACCGTGGGCAGTCAATCCATCAAGGGCGATGTGAGGTATCGTAAGCAGATTGGCTATATGCCACAGATCGGGCATTATCCTGCCAATATGAAAATCGGACAGCTTTTCTCCATGATGAAAGACATGCGTCCCGAGATCAAAGAGTACGATCTGGAACTGGTGGAGGCTTTTGAGCTTGACCAAATGAAAGACAAGTCCATGGGGACCCTTTCCGGAGGGACTCGACAAAAAGTCTCCGCTGCCTTGGCTTTCCTGTTCAATCCGGAGATCCTGATTTTGGATGAACCCACTGCCGGATTAGATCCAATTGCGGTAGAAGTGCTTAAGGCTAAGATTAAAAAAGAGCGGGAGGAAGGAAAGTTGATCCTGATTACTTCCCATATCCTGAGTGATCTCGAGGAGCTGACCAATCGGGCAATTTACATCTACGAAGGAGAGGTCTTTTTCTCCGATACCATCGAGGAGTTGAAGGAAATCACCGGAGAGAGCAAGTTTTCCCCTGCCATCGCCAAACTGATGCAGTGGACCCTAAAAAAAAAGTCAAGTAAACCACTTCTGAGCCATGTTTAAGTTACTCAAGTACGCGCTTTACGATATTCTGAAATCCCGCTTTGCGATCATCTACACGGTGTTTTTGGCGTTGGTGGCGATTTCGATTTACCAGGTTTCGGATGACCTGAGCAAGGTGTCGCTCAGTCTGATGAATATCATGATCCTGTTTATTCCGCTGATTGCGGCTGTCTTTGCCACTACCCATTTTTACAACAACCTGGAGTTTATCGAGCTCATGCTTGCCCAGCCGGTGAAGCGGATTCATGTGTTTCTGAGTCAGTTGTTTGCCGTAGTGATCATGCTGAGCTTATCAATTTTGCTGGGATTTGGGCTTCCCATGTTGCTGTGGGGGGCGGATGGCAGCTTGCTTACTCTGCTTGCCGTGGGCGTGGTGCTGAGTTCGGTGTTTGCAGGATTTGCTTTCTTGGCGAGTGTGCTCACCAGAGACAAAGCCAAGGCTATCGGAATCAGCTTGGCGCTATGGATTTATTTCTCGCTGGTCTATGACGGACTGGTTTTGTATGTGATTTACAGCTTTGCGGATTATCCTTTGGAGAAAACTACCTTGGCACTGGTGATGCTCAATCCGGTGGATTTGGGTAGGATTCTGATGCTGATGCAGTTGGATATATCCGCTTTGATGGGCTATACCGGAGCGTTTTTCCAGCAGTTTTTCTCCAGCGGCTTGGGGATATTGATTGCTGTCGGAGCGCTGCTTATCTGGATGTTATTTCCGAATTTTCTGGCGATGAGAGTATTTAAGAAAAGGGATTTTTGATGGTTTGTTTGACCATTGAGAAGGTTTAAGGAATGAAGAGTCTTTCAGATCCGCAAGCCCAGTGAAAGGTTCAAAATGATTGTTCCCTACTTAGGATACAAAAAATCTTCTGGTTTCTGGAGGCCTCAACTTCCTAAATTTTTCCAAGCTTAATCGCCAGAGAAAAACATCAGGAAAGCCGATCGCGAAGATTAATCCTTGCTTTGATCAGGTGGTTTTTGACGGTGTTTTTTGAAATTCCCAATTCTTCGGCGATTTCCTGATAGGATTTATCCTCGAAGTAGGAGAGTTCCAATACTTTTTTTCGTTGGTACGGGAGTGTGTCCACCGCCGATTCCAGTCGTTGGAAAATCATTTCTTCGGCGGCCATTTCCTCGCCGTTTCTGTCCTCAATCCGGTTTTTATAAAAACTCTCCAATCGTTCCCGATCCCGCTTCAATCGCTTGAAGTAATCGATGACCTCATTTTTGGTAATAGTAAAAATGTAGGACTGCACCCGGTCAGCTGATTCGAGTTCACAGCGTTTTCGGAAGATTTTCAAAAATACTTCATGGAAGATCCCTTCGGATTCGAAGGGGTCTTTGACCATCGAAAGGATAAAACGCAATACGGGCTTCTTATAAAGGGAGTAAAACGCATCAACGGCGTGTTTTTCTCCATTTTTGAAGTCTTGGAGGAGGATAGGATCTGACAAATTCATAGTGCTGGGCTGGATTGGCAGTAGAAATTTTGAAAAAATCAGCCCAAGTTTTTACGCTAATTGCGAATAAAAATCCTCGATTTGCGAAAATCTTTTAAATGGTGAGTTAATTCTAGATGGTTCAAAATGAATAGATTACGTCAATATCAATTCTCCATAAAATTTGGGTGAAAATTGACTAAGATTCCTTTACTTTTCTTTAAAAAATTCAACAAATGAGGCTGAAGTTTACCAAATTGTAAATAGGAGAATTTAACTGGGAGTGCCTGCTTAAAAACATAGAGGTTTCTGCTGTCCTGCTTCTTCAGAAGCAGGATCCTCAACTAGGACTAATTTCTAAAGTAAAATGCACTGATTCTCCAAAAGCTGGATTTCCCGGTTGGATACTGTCTAATCGGTAATTTCTTAGCTTATCAAAACCAGGATCAGCTCAAATCAATTGGGTAAAGGCGAGTTTGTGAACTGAGGAAGGGCATCAACCCATGTTCTTTCCCCTCGAGCCAAATATTTCTAAATCCGGAATTCCAATTATGAATATACGGATCTTTGCCAGTAGCTTATTTTGAAGGTCAAATGAACTGGTAAATGTCAATTCTTTGACTTCTTCGGTCTTTCGTCATCAGTCTTCCAGCACAATATCAAGGGAATATTCATCTACTGGCAGAATAGCGTATAATCCGAATTACAATTCCGAGATCATGTCCTCCCTCTATTCAATCACTCCCAAATACCTGCCCATCCAGTATGGCAGTAGCCAAATGTCGCCGGCACTGTATACGCTGAGTCCCTGACTTCCTCCGTCAAGGGTAAACCGATTGGCATTGTGCTTCATGATCCGGGTTTCGGAGGGAGGCAAAACGGTTTCCGTAGACTGTCTACGGAAATTAGCCGGAAGGGTCACGATGTCTTTGCGGTGGCTGTTTTGGGTATTCCAGCTGATCAAGTCGATGGGGTGACGCTCCAAGAACCAAATGGAGGGCTCCAAGTCAAAGTTTTCTGGTTGTACCAGAGCCGTGAAAATATTCCAAAGGGCTTCTTTTTCCGGTCTTTCTGCCTCCCAGTGGTCCAAAATGGACTTTTTGAACTGCGCTTTCAGTTCCGGAGTAAACGCATATCGATACAGTCCCCAATATCCCAAGAAGTACATTTCGTCATCGGAATGATTCCAGGATTCGGAGAGCATTTTGCTCCAGTCATCGCTTCCGTCCCCGGCCTGTCCGATGACTGACATGGGGCGCATCAGGTTTTCCAAGTAGCCGTGCTTTTCCATCAGCTCGAAGGCCTTGTCTTTATACACTTGCTTACCGGTGAAGTGAAAGGCCGTCTGAAGCATGGCAATGATATTGGAGGAATTCAGCTTACGATCCCCCACTTGCTCGGGAAATCCATTGACATAGTCTGGATGCCACTTGCCCCAAAGCGTAGGTTTCCCATCGTAGTCGATCAGGTACAGGTCATTTTTGACGATGTGGTTCATGAGTGCGTCGAGAAGCTCAATAGACTTGGCCTTGATCCAGGGATCATCGACGATCTCTGCCAGGACTCCAAATACAAACACATGTCCGATGGCTTCATCGCTGCTGGTAGTGGCTTTCCAGTCCCATTCCGGATCTGAGGCATGTTGCCAGCGATCGGGATCCGATAGTTGGTTGATGTAGCCACTTCTCTCGAAAGATCGGGAAGGAAAACCCTCGACCGGATTGATGGTGTAGAGCCGCTCCATGGCCAAAAGCGATTCTTTGCAATTGGCCAAAGCTTCAGGATCTTGGGTTACTGCATATCGGAATGCCTGTCCACCCAAATACATGGCGGTCCAAAGTCCGTCGTTGTCGGAATCTTTGAGCCGGCCCGTGCTGATATTTCCCTTTTCAGCGAGTTGGAGGGAGGCGTTAAACCCGTTTCGGATATGCATTTTTCGGACTTGGGCTTCGAGTATTTCTGCTTTTTGTGCCAAAGTCATCTTCTCAAACACCAGGGTGGAAAGCCCTTTTTCAGTCAGCACATGGACCCTATTTTTGTCCAAAGCCAAATCCCGTACTTCCTCTCCCGGTATCCATCGGTCTCCGAAATAGTAGGAAACCGTGCCTTTTTCATCCAATCGGAATACTCCCTTTTTGCTCCCAAACCAATAATCTGACCCATTGACCTCCACTGCTGTGATTTCGGTCCAAGGGAGTTTGGTCTGAAGTCCAGAGGCTTGATTGGTAGATAGATTCAGGGTGAAAAATCCGTTTTCAGTCCCGATTACGGCCAAGTCTTTTTGAGTGTCCAAGGCAAAAGCTTTTAGTTTTTCTCCTTTGGCGATTGGTGAAATTTGGGTTCCTCCTGGTGAATAGGATGAAATGCCTGAAGCTTGCAAGAGCAAAAACCGATTTCTTTTGGAATCAAACCGGAGGTCCAAAATCGGCTCAGAAATGGAGATGGCTGAGGTCTTTTGTCCTTTTTTGAGGTATTGAAGTTGATTTGGACTGACGACTACAAAATCCATCTCTTTTCCTCCAGTCAGTGCATAAGGATTTTTCAGATCGTGCATCAAATACAGATCACCTGCCCAGGCATTGCTGAGGACGGCCTTATCGTCCAAGTAGACCAGTTGATCTTCATGCTGGATGATGGCAAGGATGTTTTTGTCTTTCATCGGGAGGTAGCTTTGATCAGCGACCAAAATGCCATCTTGCTGAAATGCTCCAAATGCAGGACGGAGCAACTTCCCTTTTTCCAAAACCTGAATCGTCCCATTGCGATCAACCGCCAGGCTAAACCGCTCTTTTGCCTCATTGTCGCCCACATATTTCACAGCATAATCCTGTTGAAATACCCGGTCACGATGTACTTGCTTGGCTGTTTGGCCGTGAACAAAAAGCGGTAAAAAGAAGCATCCTAGGAGTAGTCTGACGCAGGTGTTGAATAGCATGATTATCGGATTTTTTGAGGATCGAGTTGAAGGTATTGGATGGTCTTAGCGGAGGGAAAATGCCTGGAATAACTCAGGTGCACTTTGCCCGAACTGTCTTGAATCAGGCTTGGATAGGAGAAGCCCCCCTTTTTCTCCGGATCATCTTCCAAATACCGGGGATTGGACCAGGTTTGTCCTTCGTCTGAAGAAATCCAAAGTGCCAAGCGATAGCGCCCATCATGCAGGTCATTGCCGACCATCCACCAGCGACCATCCTGCAATACTGCTAGTTCCACACTGGCAGTGTTGGGAAAAGAAGTCTTTTGAGCAGCGGACCAGGAGATGCCCCTGTCTTTGGAAATGCTTTGCTGAATCCTCGTAGGAGAATCCCCTGAATCCCGCATCATGGCGACGATGTCCCCGTTTTTCCGTTGGGCCAAAGCCGGTTGGATAGGGCCTTTCCCTACCACAGGCTTGCTGGGTTTCCAGGTATTTCCTTCATCTTCGGAGATGGCCATCAGGGAAAAGTTGAACCCATCAGAATAAAGGGGAAGAATGATCTTTCCTTCGGCAATCAATGGCTTGATCCGGGTCATCCAGCCGATGCTTCTCTTTTTGGAATCGGTGATGGCTTCGAGAATCAGGTTTTCGTAGGAAGGGGCGTATTCTGACCAGCCTTGATGGGAGTCGGGAAGTTCTTTCATCCGGATTTTTACCTCTTCGACAAACTCCTCTCCAGGCTGGAGTAAAATATTGTCCTGCCAATGCCAGCGAGGCGCCCCGGGATTTTGGAAGTCGGTACTTCTCCGAACCCGCAATACCGAATGCTCCCATCGGTTGCCCAGGACAGCGATCCAGACGAGGAACAATTCATTTTTTTGATTGAGAAAAAGCACCGGGTTGCAGTCGGGGACATCAGGAGTGTCTGCCATAAGAAAAGGCGCTGACCAAGTGTCGGCATTTTTGCTTTTCCGGGCCCCCATGAGCTTGACGTCATTGGCGGTGCGCTCACCCGATCCTTGAAACCAAACCGCGAGTAAATCTCCGTTTGGCAAGGCCGCTAAACTGCTGCCATGCACATGCTGCGTTTGAGGAGGGAAAATCTCCTGTCGAACCTCAGCAGGAAGGATAGTGGTCTGGGCGAGCACAGGGCCAGCCCAGCACCACATCACCAATCTACCTATCCAGCTACGAATCGGTGTCTTTAATCTATTTTTCATGGTTGAATGAGTCTTTTTCTTCGCTCCATCACTTCCCTCCAAGTGGTCAGGATGATTCCTTCTTTTTCGATATAGGATTTCAACTCCGGATCGGTCATCGCAAGCAGGTCCCCGTATCGGGAGTCTCCGGATCCGGAAATCCTTTTGAAAAAGTCTGAGTACTCGATGCTGTGAATGATGATCATCGCCAAACCGGGCTCCATTTTTTCCAAAATCCGCTTAAACTGGTTGACCTTGTATTGCCCCAGTTCCTCATGGGAGTGGGCGTGGTCCGGCTTCCAATCTCCGCTGATGGTATGAAGGTCATCCAATACGGGTAGGCCCTTTTCCCAGATTTGCTTTCCCAGCGCTTGGCTTTTGAGGAGGATTTCAGGTTTGGGGATGGGCATACCGTCGTGGTATTTTCCTTCTGCTTTGAGTTTTTTGATGATGGGGGCTGTCATACTTTCCTCCAAAAGGACATTGTTGCCTCCGGGAAACATCACCGGGATGTCGTACTCCACACCGACTTGGATGTATTTCTCCAAAAATTTATCATGGGCAAAGAGTGTCCCCATGTGCGAATCGAGATGTGTGGGCTTCAGTCCAAGACCCAATGCCCTGTCGATTTGAGCTTTGAGTTCGATGTAAACTTCCTCTGGGCTTGCATGCTGGACGACTTGCTCCACGGTGTGCCAAAACGCACCGTCCGGGTCATGGAGTCCGGGAACCAATTGCTTTCCAGCCAAAGGCTCCCAACGGTAAGTTTTCCATTCGGAAGTCAGGACGAGGTGAAGGCCTAAGTCCCATTCCGGATGCGCTTTGGCCTGATGGATAAAATTTGCAGCCCAAGGACAAGGCATCATGATGCTGCAGGAAGTGGCAATTCCAAAATCCAATGATTGCATGGTCCCTTGGTTGGACTCATAGGACATGCCTGCATCATCCACATGAAAGATGACCACTTTTTTGCCCTTGGGATACCCTAGCTTTTCGGCATAGGTTTGCCCAAGAGCTGGGCTGGAGCTTGTCCAGAAAAAAACAATTATACATAGACTTAGAAAAATAGACTTTCTCATTCTCGGCCTTGGTTATTGCAGTCCTTCGATTTTCACTTTGCCAAATGCCACCTTTTTACGGTTCCAGGTATAGGTGTACACCAAGTGGTCCCCATCCAAAATCAGGGAGGGATAGGAAAATTCTCCGTCAGGATCGGGAGTCTCTTCCACCGTGTGACGGACAGGCCAAGTTTTTCCGTTGTCCAAGGAAACGGCCAGTTCAATGATGTTTCGGTCGCCCCAATTGCCTTCGACCGGATTGTAGAGGAGCGCGATTTTTTCTCCGCCGAGATGAGCGACTTCGATCGCACTGTTATTATTAGGTAGGTCAGTGAGGTACACCGGTGCCCAGGTTTTTCCTCCGTCATTGGAGTCGGTACGGGCGATTTTTCCGGCAGAGCTTCGAAGGAGAAGGTGGATTTTTCCCGGTGAAGATTCCCAGGCAGTAGGTTGAATGATTCCTTCCTCAGGAATCAGATTACGGTCGATATCGAAGTAGGGAGTTCGCTCCCAAGTTTTTCCTTGGTCCTTGCTGAGGTCCACAAAGGCATTCCATACTTTATTTAACTCATGGGAAGCGGGAGCCAGCCACGTGCCGTCCGAAAGAATCGTCAGGTGATTACGCACGGGACCTCGTCCTCCTTTGTCACCGGGAACAAGTTCGGTGGTGCTGGACCAGGTTTCGCCTCCATCTTCCGAATATTGAATCCAAGTTTCCCAGTGGTCGATTTCTTTTCCGACTTTGAAGAAAAGCACGATTTTGCCATTCTCATCCCGATGAAGGACCGGATTCCAATGCGGATCATTGCGGACTTTGGCTACCACCCGAGGTTCAGACCAGGTAGTGCCGTCACCTTTGGACAACCAGATTCCCACGTCGTCGTGCTTTTCATAAGATCCTCCAAACCACGCGACGAGATAAGTGCCATTTCCCAGGGATTCAACGGTGGAAGCATGTGCCTGAGCAAAGCCCGGATGGGAATCGAAGATCATGCTTCGGCTTACCTCCTGAAGGGTGACAGTAGGTGCGTTAGCGTTGGATTCGGAATCTGTCTTGGGGGAGGAGCAAGCGATCAGCAAGCTGGTGAGAATGATCGAAACTGAGGTCAGGTACCTGTTTGTACGCATGTCAAATGGGGAAATAAATGTGGTTTGTCTGGAATATTACCTGATTGTTTCCAAATCAGGCTATTCTTTTGTCGAAATTTTATTTTGTTGCTAAAAATCGAATCTCAAGCCCGAACAGGATTTTTTTCCTTTCGGGCTTTTGTATATTGACGGGGTACACCCTCAATCCCAGCACGATGAAGCAACGAACCCTGATCCTCCTATTGATTTTCCTGATATTTTTCGTCATTTCCCTGATGTCAAATATCCTTGGGCCAATCATTCCGGATCTGATATCGAGTTTCTCGCTGAGTATGGGATTAGCGGGTTTTTTGCCGTTCTCTTTTTTTGTGGCGTATGGCGTGATGTCTTTGCCCTCCGGTCTATTGGTGGAGAAGTATCGGGAAAAGCGGATCCTCCTGCTGGCGTTTTTTCTGGGAGCTTTGGGCGCTTTGGTTTTTGCACTGAATCCTAAATTCCAGTTTGCTTTGATTTCGCTTTTTATCATCGGTGTCGGGATGGCGATGCTGCAGGTGGTGATCAATCCTCTTCTTCGGGTTGCGGGAGGGGAGGAGCATTTTGCATTCAATTCCGTGTTGGGGCAGCTGGCTTTTGGGGCTGCGTCTTTCATGAGCCCTTGGTTGTATAGCTATCTGGTGCAGAATCTTTTTTCAGGGAATGACTTCTTTATGATCCGAATCCTGGAAAAATGGGTGCCCGAATCTATGCCTTGGGTGTCGGTCTATTTCCTTTTTGCGGTGATTGCCTTGCTGATGTTTTTGGTGATTACGCGGGTGAAATTTCCCGAGGTGGAGTTGAAATCCGATGAAAAAGTCGACTTAGGCCGAGACTTGGGCCGATTACTGAGTCGAGGGAAAGTCTGGCTGTTTTTCTTGGGAGTCTTTTGCTATGTGGGGACAGAACAGGGGATCGCCAATTGGGTCAGTCAGTATTTGCAGGACTATCATGGCGTGGATCCTGCTACCACCGGAGCTCAGGTGATTTCCTATTTCTGGGGATTGCTGACGGTGGGATGTTTGTTGGGCTTGGTCCTGCTTAAATTGATGGACAGCAAGCGGGTTTTGATGATTTTCACACTGGGTGCCATGGTGTGTTTGGGCATGGGCTTGCTTGGTTCGGGAGATGCGGTATTGGTGGCCTATGCCTTGAGTGGCTTTTTCCTTTCGGTGATGTGGTCGATTTTGATTTCCCTTGCCCTCAATTCGGTCGATTTTGCACATGGGACTTTGGCCGGGATTCTGTGTTCAGGGATCATGGGAGGTGCGGTCATGCCCTTGATTGTAGGTGGTCTGGCTGATTGGATGGGCTTGCAGTCGGCGATGTTCTTTTTGTTTTTGCCATTGGCTTACATTTTCTCGGTAGGCATCTGGGCCAAACCCTTGGTCAGCAATGCGCGGGTCAACTCTTTGAAGGATCCCTTTTCTGCCAAATAAGTCATGTACAAGATCATTTTGCTCTTGGATTTTGCCGAAGAATACAGCAAGTGCCTGCTGAAGGGGATCAGTAAATATTCCGCTGAACATGGACATTGGAGTTTTTGTCGAATGCCTTTGTACTATCGGGAGACACTGGGGGCCAAAGGAATTTTGAACTGGGCCAAGGACTGGAAGGCGCATGGAATCATCGGGCAGCTGTACAATGAGATGGAGAATGATCTGTATCAATCTCCCATTCCGGTGATCGCACAGGATTTCAAGGAGCGGTTCAGATTTATTCCCAATATCACCGGGCAATATCGGGAGACAGGCAAGCTCGGTGCGGAGTATTTTTTGAACAAAGGGTACACCCAATTTGCCTTTTATGGATTCAACAACATCGTCTGGTCCCGTGAACGGGCAGAGGGATTTGAATCCGCAGTGAATCAGGCGGGATTTCATGTGCACTATTTTGAGCATAAAAAAGCCCGCTCCACTGATATCTGGTACTACAAAAGCAACTCACTCAGCAAATGGCTGAAAAGTCTGCCCAAGCCCATCGCGCTGATGGCCTGTGATGATAATCAGGGGGTTCATATCACCGAAGCCTGCAAGCAAAACAATATCCGTGTGCCTCAGGAGGTGGCTGTTTTGGGAGTGGATAATGATGTCATGCTCTGTGAACTTTCCGATCCACCGCTGTCGAGCATCGAATTGGATATCGAGCGGGCGGGCTACGATACGGCTCGGGCGATGGACTTGATGATCACCGGAAGGGCCAAGTTTTACCGGGATATTTTGGTGCCTCCCCTGAAGGTGGTCACACGAAACTCCACCGATATCTATGCCTCTCAGGATGACTATGTAGCTACCGTGTTGGATTTTATCCATAAAAATATCGACCAAAATCTCCTCGTAGATCATATCGTAAAAGAGGTTCCGATGTCAAGGAGGTCCCTGGAAAAACGATTTGTGGAGGTGACGGGGCTTCCCATCTACAAGTACATTTTTAAGCTGCGGATCGAAAAGCTGGCCCAGAGACTGGTCAGCAGTGAGTTGTCGGTATTCGAAATTGCATTGGAAATGGGTCTTTCTGACAGTAAAAATATTGCCCGTCAGTTTAGACAGGTGATGGGATGCACTCCCTTGGAGTATCGAAGGAGATTTGTGGAGAAAGCCAAGGCAGATAAAATGTTTAAGTAGTCTCTTTTTGGGTCGGGGAGGTAACTACCAATAAACGCCATGCCTAAGAAAAATTTACTTCCTATTCTTCTTACCGCCATGACTTTGGGTACCACCTGGGCCATTCGCGGGCAATTTGGACATGAGCAAGGGGCTGCCTGGGCTGGAGCGATAGCCTGTTTGATGCTGGTGATGGTGGCCAAAAGGAGTGAATGGGCGGAATCGGGACTGAAAGCCTCTTTTTTTGGAGCGATGGGCTGGGGATTGGGAGGAATGATGAGTTATGGCGTGTTGGTCGGGTATGGCAAATCCCCGGATTTTCTGAATGCTTCCTATGGTCTATTGAGTCTCTTGGTGGTGGGGGGATTGTACGGATTTTTAGGAGGGGGATTGTTTGGACTTGGATTGACTGATTCGGAAGAGAGGAAAGTTCCTTGGCATCAGGTCACGGTAGAATTGACTGTTGGCGGATTGATTTTTTACTATTTCATCATCGAGCAACTGGGTTGGCTGATGACTCCGCCACGGTCTGAGGCCTGGGGAGTATGTGCCGGTGCCGCCTTGGCTTTGGCTTATTTTCTTTACCGGAGCGGCTATCGAAATGCCCTCCGTGTAGCTCTGTTTTCAGGGTTGGGTGCAGGGTTTGGTTTTGGCTTTGGTAATTTTCTTCAAACGATGGGTCAATTGTCCGGTTTGACATTCAATTTTTGGAATGTGATGGAGTATTCCTTGGGATTTTTTGGCGGAATCGGGATGGCCTATGGGGCTTTGACATCCTCTTGGCAGCCTGCTAAAAAAGCAGCTGAGAAGTCCGTTTGGCCGATTTATGGATTAGCTGTACTGATACCGTTTTTCGTGTGGGAGCAAAGTTTTTGGGAAAAAGAGATCACCCCAATGCTGGAAAAGGTAGCCCCTGGACAAATGGAATTTTGGGCTAAAGCCATACCCGCGCTGGCATTTTTGATCTGGTTAGGATTGCTGGGATTAGCCTGGAAAAAAGCAAAAACGCTGACAAATGATCTGGCAGTCAGTACGGTTTCGGTTCTTCAATCGGTTTGTTGGTCTTTGTTTTTGGCTTATTTGGCCTACACGTTTTTGATTACGGGCTCATTCATGAGCGGATATCGACCTGAGCAATTTTTGTATTTGGTCAACTTTGGGCTGATTTGGTTTTTGGTCCCCAAAAGTTCTGCACAATTCTCAGGGGAGGGAATCCAAGGGGCTGGAATCTGGAAGTTGTTTTTTCTGATTTTGGGCCTTTTGATCTTGTTGGCGGCGATTTCCTCTTCCCTTCATGAAGGATTGCCTGGGATGCAGACGCGGTTTTGAATGATGGGCTGAGGTTATGTGAATGGTTGATATTTAGAAATTGAGGTCATTGAGTGCAGGACTAAATCCAAAGAGATTACTATCGTTTTGACATGCATTTACCTGAGATCTGAAAGCGCCAGACCGTCTGAATGATAAACAAGGGAATTTTCTGCGGACAACATCTTTACTTTTTGATGGTGAATTGATCCAGGAGTTTGCCGTCGGCGAGATAGGAACTCAGCGTCAGGGTATTTCCTTCGATGTCGATTTTTTGGTAGAGGTAATCATCGGGGTAGGAAAGAACGGTGAAGGACTGGTCCTGCTTATCGCTTTCGAAACCCTTCCCATGTGCCGAAGCCGAGTGGACAAAAATCAGGTTGGAGTTTGATCCGGGCTTGAATTCCCTCAAAGGTTTGGATCGCATGTAGTAATGAAAATGCCCACTGAAGTACAGGTCCACCTCGTGCTTTTCCAAAATGGGAACCCAGAAGTCCTGGATTTCGGGATAAGGTTCTACAGAATTGTAAGCAGGGAAATGGACGGTCAAGAACTTCCAACGGGCAGGATTTTCGGCGAGTACTTTTTCCAACCAAGGCGCTTGGTCAGGGATAGAAAGCGTGCCATCCATCATCAAGAAAAGAGCCTCACCATATCTGAAAAAATAGGTTCTCTCGGAATATTCTCCTCCGGGCCCATTGACAGGAAGGTCAAATTGCGCCTGAAACATGCCTGCGCCCAACCCATCCTGTGAGTCGTGGTTGCCGGGTACGGGCATAAAGGGGCGATGCGCAAAGCTTTCTCCGGTGAAGGCAAACAGCTTGTCCCAATCATCCCGATGAAGTCCGGTATTGACCAAGTCGCCTGAGGAAATGTAGAATTTGGTTTCAGGAAAACGCGTAGTAGCATCTTTTGCCAGTTGGCCTGTTTTGGGATCGTTGTGCATATCACCAAACCAAATGAAAGAAAAATTGGGTGTGCGGTCAGCTGCTGTCTCAAAGGAATAAACCGGACTGAGCTCGTCATCGGACTGGATTTGGTAGTGGTAAGCAGTTCCCGGATTGAGACCGGAGATTCGCGCGGTATGGCGAAGGGTAAAGCGGTCGTTCTGAAGTAGGCGGTCTTCTATTTCCTGAGGGGAAGATGCCAAGCTGAGCGTGTCTTTTCCTCCTTTTTTCCAATAGAGGACCTTACTTGTCGTAGATTTTGGAGAAGTGCGCCAATTGATGGAAATGGAGGTTTTGGGATCAGCATGCCAGTGCAACACCGGTAGATCCGGAACTTCCGAAGATGGAAAATCGGTACTTCGGAAGGCCTCGACCAAATGAGCTTCTCTCGCCCGTCCACGGATGGTGGTAAAGAGTATTTCTCCACGGATTTCATCGGGGACTTCGGTGATTTTCAGCCCATCCCAGTCGTGATAGGTAAATGCTCCGGGTTCCAAAGTTTCGAAATGCTGTTGCGCGGGAAAAATCGGTGTGATTTCCAGTTTTTTTCCTTTTTCCAAAGGTTTGAGACTGATAAAATACACCGGTCGGTGTTTGTCAAGTCCATTGATGCCCAAGTTGACTTTTCCCGAGTGCTCTTCTTTTTGCCAGACCTCATATGAAGAGAGTTCATTTTTGACCAGCAGGTTGGTTTTGACAAAACCCGATTTTTCAAGCCAAAAGGGAACCGTCTTTTGGTCTACATGGCGCATGAGTGATATTCTCACAGGCTGGTTGACTTCAAAAATCCAGTACTGCGTACTCATCACCGCCTTTTCCTCCTCGGTCAAATAGGAGTCGAAAAAAGCTTCATCCAGCAAATTGAGGCTGTCGGAGGGAATTTCTTCATAGAGCCAGGTGACGATCTGATCTACGGTAGTCTTGAGGTCGGGAAGATTTTTGGGAGGGGCTGCGCAAAAAGTGAAGGCTACAAGACTTAGTGTCAAAAGGTGTTTAGGATAATTCGATCGGTAGTGGTTCATGGTGTGGATAATGCGGGGACTAATCCATTTCAATACTCAAAATCCAGTGAAAGGGACTATTTCAGATTTTTTCAATCAAGGATAGTCTCTTTTTTCATTACGCCAGTAATTCTTGTGAATGAGATCATTATGAAAAGGCTCAACGCATCTGATTTACTCAAAAAGCTGGAGTCAGGAAAGATTACAAGGGAAGAATTCACGCTGTTTCTGGAAGGAATCGAAGACCCAAAGCAAGCTGATGATTTTGATCTTGAATTCCGAAAATCCTTTGACCGATTTATGAAAGGACCTGACCCTAGCCTTGATGAGGAAAAAAAGACTCTTGAAAACCCCAAATCTTAACCAACCCAAATTCATACATATGAAACAATTTATTTACCCGATTAAACCCAAATTGCGTCAGGTATTATCCTGGTGTCTGATCTGTGGTTTTGTGTTGCTTCTTGCTCCAAGTGCAGTGGCATTGGCCTATGGTGCTTCAGGCATTCCTGAGGATTTTTTACAAGCCCAATCGGTGGCAGTAAGAGGGAAAATAACTTCCAAAACAGATGGACTTCCCCTTCCGGGAGTGACTATTTTGGAAAAAGGGACTTCCAATGGAACGGTGTCAGATATAGAAGGAAACTATTCGATCACAGTTCGAGGCCCACAGCCTGTTCTTGTATTTTCTTACATCGGATTTACATCCATAGAGGTTCCTGTGTCAGGACAGTCCACACTCGATCTAACCATGGAAGAAAATATTCAGGCAATGAGTGAGGTAGTAGTAACTGCCTTGGGGATTGAAAGGGAAAAACGATCCTTGGGATATTCTGTAGGAGAGGTAAAGGGAGAAGATTTGAGAACAGTAGCTCAGGAAAATCCAATCAACGCCCTGGCAGGAAGGGTAGCTGGTGTTTCGATTAATCAGATCAGTGGGGTAGGATCTTCAACCAGTGTAGTGATTCGAGGGGCTACTTCTTTGAGCAGTGATAATCAGCCTTTGTTTGTGATAGATGGTGTTCCGGTATCTAATACCCTGAACAATGTGAGAAACATGGGTGATCGAAATGAAGTCGATTATGGTAACCCGATCTCTGATCTCAGCCCTGACGATATTGAAGACATAACAGTGCTGAAAGGGCCAAGTGCTGCGGCATTATACGGTTCCCGGGCAGGAAACGGGGTGATTTTGATTACCACCAAAAAGGGTCGAAAGGGAGAATCTCTCAAAGTCAATTTTACTACCAGCAATGTGTTCGAAAAGCCATATAGATTTCTTGATTTTCATTACATGTATGCCAATGGGGTCCGAAACGACCAATTGGATGAGCGATCAGCCTATTGGGCAGGGCTGAAATTGGACGCAGGGAATAAGGCCGTGCAATGGAACAGTCCTATGGGAGAGGATGGGAAAAAGATTCCAACCGAATTGAAATCCTACCCTGACAATATGAGGAACTTTTTAGAAACCGGCGTGACCTCTACCAACTCAGTCAGCGTGGCTGGGTCTACAGACAAGGCTACCTATAGGCTTGGTTTTTCCAATATGATTCACAAGGGAATGATTCCCAATACGGACTTGCATAGGAACAATCTTTCCCTTTCAAATACTTACCAATTTACTTCCAAATTATCACTAAGCGCAGACGTCAACCTGTCCCGATCCAAGTCCAATAACCGGGCCGCTACCACCAATAGAGGAGCCAATCCTCTGGAAGCGGTGTATAACTGGTCGCATGTGGATATTCGGGAATTGAAGGAGTACTGGCTGGAAGGTCAAGAAGAAATTCAGCAAAAAACCGTCTCAGTAAATCACGACAATCCATACTTCATTGCCTACGGTATAAATAATGGATTTGTAAGGGACAGGGTTTTTGGTAATGTAAAACTTGACTACAAGTTTTCTGAAGTTCTCTCCTCTTATGTAAGGCTAACTTTAGACACTTATACCGAAAACAGAGAGACTAAAATTCCATGGTCCTACACCCGAGAACGAAGAGGGGCTTACCACCTTCAGGATATTGGAAGAACCGAAAGCAATATTGAGTTTTTGACCACCTATAGAAAGTCCATCTCCAATTTCAACATTTCTCTCAGTGGTGGAGGAAATATCATGCAACAATACTACCGAGACAATTACATGGGAAGTGCCCCAAATGCGGGATTGATTGTACCTGGACTGTATAGAATCAGTAATGTTCCCAATACTGGACTGAGGTATTCAAACTTCTATTCCGAAAAAGCGATCTATTCCTTATTCGCCATTGCATCCATCGGATATATGGATCAACTCTATCTGGATTTATCTGGCCGTAATGACTGGTCAAGCACTCTTCCTTCATCTAATCGGTCTTATTTTTATCCTTCAGTGTCCTTAAGCTGGTTGGCAAATTACACCTTCAATTTGCCGGAGACCATTTCTATGCTTAAAGTGAGAGCAGGGTTTGCTCAGGCAGGTAATGACACCAGTCCTTATGCGTTGGAGCCGATATTGGGAACTTCAAACTGGGGAAGCCTTATTACAACCAATTATCCGGGGACATTATTAAATCCAAATCTTAAACCAGAAATCAATACCTCTCAAGAGTTGGGGTTAGACTTTAATCTTTGGGACAACAGAGTGAGGTTTGAAGGAACCTATTTCTACCAGAAAAATGAGAATCAAATTCTAAGTGTACCTACACCAAGTTCTTCCGGCTATTCTCAAAAGCAAGTAAACGCAGGATTGCTTTCTTCCAAAGGATGGGAAATTCAACTTGGAGGCACTCCGATTAAAAATGCCAATGGGTTTACACTCGATATAAATGCGAATTATACCCGCATCAGGACTACTCTTGAGGAGCTTGCCGACGGAATGGACTTCATTACTTTGTGGGAAGACAACAACGGAGGCGCATCCACATTTGTAGGAGGGCAGATTGGGGATTTGTATAGCCGAGGATTCGCCACGGTGACGGATCCCAATTCCCCCTACTATCGCTGGCCGATTCTCAATGCCAACGGCTCCTGGATTCCTCTCAATGGCAGAGAGGACAGAAGAAAGGTTGGGAATTTCAATCCGGATGCATTGATAGGGGTTCAAACCAGACTTAGCTATAAGCGATTCACCTTGGATGCGAGTTTCGATCTGAGATTGGGAGGAGATTTTATGTCCTACACCTACCGATATGGAGAGTCGGATTGGAAGTCAAAGAGGCAGATGGACCAATTGATACCGGGAGGACTTTATTCTCAGGAAGAACTTATCGCATTACTTAAGTCCAACCCTGAAAAATATATCATTCCTCAAAATGGAAACTTCCCCAGAGTGGGTGGGTATGATAAAGAATCAGGAGGTCTGCCTGTCAACATGGCTGCGGCTGGATATGATGGTGTTTTTGTTCCAGGGGTCATTCGAAATGCAAATGGCGAGTATGTCGAACATTTGGGAGGACCAGGAACCAAGATTTACCCTGCATCATCTGCGTACCCTTGGAGCTACAATGAGCAGATTACCTTTGATGCTTCTTTCTTGAAAATGAGAGAATTGTCCTTGGGATACCAATTGCCAAATATTAAAGGATTCCAAAATGCTCATTTTTCCGTCTACACCCGAAATCTGATTCTTTGGACTAAGGCAGACATAGGAATCGATCCTGAAAGAGCCTTCCAAGTGACGGCTTCCAAGCAAGGAGATTCAGCAAACCTCTTTAGGCAGGGGATCGAACTCCAAAATGTTAACCCTTGGACGATGCCTTTTGGATTCAAGTTTAGTGCAAACTTTTAATCTCCACCCGAAACAGCTTAAGTCATGAAAAATATCAATATAAAAATCGGAACCTTAGTCTTGTTATTCTCTTTGATTGTAGGAGGATGTAAAGATTTGGATGAAGTCAATGAAAACCCAAATGGAGTATCTCCCTCCAATGCAAACGTAAACATGCTGATGCCCACCATTTTGGTAGGAGTGGGTCAAAATTTGGTCAATTTGGGCTATCAAGATCTTGCTGGGGTGGTACAGCACACTCAGAAAGATGGCTGGAATGGGGGACATAATCACTACGAATGGGGACTTCAGGATTGGACAGGTTGGTATGGGTTACTTCGTACCAATGAATTTATGATCCGGCGTGCCGAAGAGACTAATTCTCCTTTCCATAAAGCCGTTGGCCTGACCATGAAGTCTTTGATTTTTGGGATGGTTACAGACCTTTGGGGGGATGCTCCTTATACCAAAGCTCTTCAGGGGGATAAACCTGGAAAAGAATACCAATTGCCTGAATTTGATAGCCAAGAGGTAATTTACCGAGGAATTATTGCGGACTTGAAGGCCGCTTCAGCATTATTTGCTACCTCAACGAACGCAACTGTAATTCCACAGTACGATGTTTATTTTGGAGGAAATGTGGCCAGATGGCAAAAGTTTGCCAATTCTCTGCTTCTTCGCTATTATTTACGGGTTTCGGACAAATTGCCCGATCTCGCAAAGGCAGGTATTGAAGAAGTGGCAAAAACCGGGATTTACCTGACAGATGCTTCTGAAGACGTGGTCATGGATTATATAGGAGCTTCTGCGGCTGATTCTTGGCCAACAGCGACTTCATTCGATGCGGGTTCCAATTTTCGTCGACTTAAGCCTTGCAATACTCTTTTGGATTATATGCTGGAAACTCAAGATCCTCGTACCAAAGTTTGGTTTAGAGAGGTACATTGTCAATGGGTGGAAGACAAGACTCTGACAACCGCAGTAGATCCATTTATACGACGTAATGGTGTGTTGCAGCAGGGCGTGGTTTCATTGACCGATGAGCAGTACCTGGTTCAAATTGCGGCAGGAAATAAGTTCACAAGGCACTATAATCCGGATATTTTAGGATCAAAATTGGACACCCGGTCGATTGTAGGACTTCCTCCAGGAGCATTGTCTCCGTCAGAATACAATAGAAATCCTACTCCCGGACAGACCCTTGAAAACCAGCACGCCTCCCAATTGGCGGATATTTATAGACAAACTAAGCATGCCTTGCTAAAGGCTAGAATTATTTCCGCTGCCGAAGTCTATTTCATTCTTGCTGAAGCATCTCTCAAGGGGTATGCTGTAGGGAATGCGGAATCCCATTACAGAAATGGGGTACAGTCCTCGTTGAAAACTTGGGGAGTTTTAAATGGGTTTGATGCTTACATCAAGCAGCCAAAAGTGGCATATAACGGAACTGTCAAGCAAATAATCGAACAGAAATGGATTGCCAGCTGGACTAATGCCTCTGAAGCTTGGTTTGATTACAGAAGAACCGGTTTCCCAGTTTTGAAAGTTGGTCCAGCATCTCCTGAACCTGTGCTGCCTGTTAGATTTATCTATGGAGGAAACGAAATCAATTTCAACAACGAACGGGTAACCGAGGCTATCAATCGATTAGAAGTAACGCCCTATGAGGGAGGAAGAGGTCCTAATAATCAATGGTCTAAGACTTGGATTAATCAGGGGACTAATAAGCCTTGGTAAAAAAGAAATTAGATAGAGATTTGAGAAAGTTGCCTTTTATAAAGGCAACTTTTTCTTTTATCTTGTTTTTTTGTCCAGATAGCCTAACCTATACAGCTATCAAAAAGTGTTTTCTGAGTAGGCTTGATCATTATTCATGGTTTTTCAACTTTCCAATTCCTGAAAACAGGGTGTTTTGGATTAATCTTGGGACTAAGTTTTTTATTGCATAAATCAATTGAAGCCATTTTCCTTTGGGAAGATAAGAGATAGGATGGACTATGGTTTGAGTAAATTGAAGTTCCCTTTTTTTAGTGTTCCATAATTTTGATAAGGATCTATCTTATGAGCTAGATGTATTTTGTAGACAAATTGAATTGATGAGTCGTTTTTTATTCTTAGTTCTGCTTGATTATTCAGGTTGATTTTTTTTAAGAGTTAGCTGTACAATTTTTTGACTAATTGTTTTCAAAGGGAGTTAATATGAGGAATAATTCCGCCTTAAATGGTGGTTAATTTTTACCTTATCCGGTCATTTTGCCTCCTTTCAAGATTTGGAATTAATTTTTTAAAAAATCTCACAATGAGACTTTTGTCATAGAAAATAACAGTTACTTTTTTTTCTTTTGACAGGTAAAGATCCAGAATTTTCTCTTGAAAATTGGATGAAAATAAGAAGGTCGGTCGTAGTTTAGTACAATTCTGGGGGAAGTGAAAAAATACCTTATGACAGAGGAAATTTATCCCTTCTTGGATCTGATAAAGTGTTGGATGTGAGAGAAAAATGAGAATGCTATGCTCAAAATAAAAAATAATATCGCCATCAGTGATTCAGGGTTTGTGTTTGATGCACGGACGGGGGATTCCTTTACGCTAAATACCACAGGTCTTGAGATCGTCCAACTTATAAAGGAAGGGAAGGATTATCAAGGAGTCCTGCAGGTTTTTTTGGACAAATACGAAGTAGATCCAGAAAGTTTTGAAAGGTATTACCTGGATTTTGTAGCAACCCTGAAGCACATGAATCTGATTGAAGGAAATGGAGAAGATTAAAGTCACCGTCGCACTTTCCGGGCTAAACAACATAGATAGCCCTGGGCCGGGGATTCCTGTGATCAGAGGATTGAAAGAATCTAGGGTGTTGGATGTGAGGGTAGTAGGGTTGGCCTATGAAAATTTGGAACCGGGCATTTACATGCATGATCTGGTGGACAAGACCTATAAAGTACCTTATCCTTCTGATGGAGTAGAGCCCTTCTTGGATCGAATTCGGTATATCCATCAGGTGGAAAATATTCAGGTTTTGGTGCCCAATTTCGATTCCGAGCTTTTCACGGTGATGAAGTCTGAAAAAGTTCTTCATGAGCTGGGAATTAATACTTTCTTGCCTACACTCCAGCAATTTGAAGAAAGGCATAAATCCAACTTACCGGAATACGGTAAAAAATATGGAGTAAAAGTACCCTACAGTGATACAGTCGCAAGCATCCATGATTTCCTGAAAATTCAAGATCAATTTGAGTATCCAGTAGTCGTGAAGGGCAAGTTTTATGATGCCTACATTGCTTATGATCTGGAACAGGTTTCTATCTATTTTCACAAAATTGCCGCGAAGTGGGGTCTTCCCATCGTTATTCAGGAATTTGTAAGAGGTACCGAAGTCAATGTGGTGGCATTGGGAGATGGGCGAGGGAATGTAGTAGGAGCCGTTCCCATGAGAAAAACCTATATCACTGACAAAGGAAAAGGATGGGGAGGAATTACCTTACAGGATCAGGATATGATGGACTTGACCCAAAAGATTTTTTCCCAAACCCATTGGAGGGGAGGGATGGAGCTCGAATTGATCCGCACCAAATCCAACGAACTGTACATGATCGAAATTAATCCAAGGCTGCCTGCGTGGGTTTATCTGGCGGTAGCTGCAGGGCAGAATCTTCCCGAAGCCTTGGTTTTGTTGGCTTTGGGAAAAGAGGTAAATCCCTTTGAGGGATATGAAGTTGGAAAGATGTTTATCCGATATTCCTATGACATGATCTGTGATCTGAAAGAATTCGAGCATTTTTCTACTAGAGGAGAAGTATAAAATCCCGAAAACTATGAGCAAGCTGACATTTGAAAGGCCCATTATCCAGCGAGTGAATGCAGGTCTTCCCAGTAAATACGGAATCCCACGAAGATTGGAGCCCATCAGCCATATTGATGGAAGCTCCATTCGATCTCTACTAGAGGAGTTTGGTTCTCCTTTGTTTGTCCTCTCCGAGCAAACCATCCGAAAGACCTATCGGGAAGCCTACCGGGCATTTAGTTCCCGCTATCCTAATGTGCAGTTTTCTTGGTCTTACAAGACCAATTACCTCAATGCGGTTTGCAATATTTTCCATCAGGAGGGAGCTTGGGCAGAGGTCGTGTCTGGATTTGAATACCATAAAGCTCTTGAGAATGGAGTGCCGGGGGAGTTAATCATTTTCAATGGTCCGGACAAATCTATTGAAGACCTCAAATTGGCTATTTCCAACAACTCCCTGATTCATATCGATCATTTTGATGAATTGTATGATATCATCCATTTGAGCAGGGAAATGAATGAAAGACCAAAAGTGGCAATCCGGGTAAATATGGATGTGGGGATCTATCCGATTTGGGACCGGTTTGGGTTCAATTATGAAAATGGGGAAGCTTGGGACGCCATCAATCGGGTAATGGCCAGTAAAACACTCGATTTGATCGGGCTGCATACCCATATCGGTACTTATATTCTCAGTACGGAAGCCTATCGCATTGCTGCGGGAAAGCTGGCGAGCTTGGCCGTAAAATTGGAGAAAAAATATGGTCTTGCCCTTAAGTACATCGACATGGGAGGAGGGTTTGCTTCTAAAAACACCCTTCGTGGTGCCTATTATCCCGGCACAGATACAGCCCCTTCTTTTGATGATTTTGCCGAAGCCATCACTTCGGGATTAATGAGTTCGGAAATCAAACCGGATCATCTTCCCATGCTGGTTTTGGAGACAGGGCGGGCCTTGATTGATGAAGCTGGATATCTGGCAGGTACCGTATTGGCTACTAAAAGACTTTCAGATGGGAGAAGAGCGACCATTATCGATGCAGGTGTCAATTTGTTATTTACCTCGTTTTGGTATGACCATGACATCAGACCTGTGGAGATTGTCTCAGACCAAACTGAGGATACGACCCTTTACGGTCCTCTCTGTATGAATATCGATGTAGTCAGGGGCAATCTCATGTTTCCCCTTCTTAAAAAGGGCGATCATTATGTCATCCGGAGGGTAGGTGCTTACAACAACACCCAATGGCTTCAATTTATTACATTCAGACCAAACGTGGTAATGCTGGATATGAAAGGTAAGCCGCATTTGATCAGAAGGAGAGAAAGCCTGGAGACCATCAATTCCCAAGAGGAAATTCCTGATCATTTGAAAAATTTCAACCTGTAATGTCATCTGCCTTGACTGTACGGCTGTCTTACAAAGCATGGGGCTGGTTTTGGGAATCCCTGACCAAGAGTTATGCTCAAGTCTTTTTTTCGGATAATAAGGGATTTGGAGTAGCTCTCCTTCTTTTAACTTTCATTGACCTTTATGTGGGTATCTATGGTCTATTAGCGGTTTGTACAGCCTTGCTTACTGCCAATGGGTTGGGATTCTATGAGTCAAATATCCGAAAAGGATTTTATGGGTTTAATGCTCTTTTGATCGGAGTGGGATTGGGGATATACTTCGAACCCGGCCTACTGCTGTTGATCCTTGTATTTCTTTCAGGAGTCTTGGCGGTTTTATTTTCCGTGACCTTGGAAGGATTTTTGGGTAAATATGGATTGCCTTTTTTGAGCATTCCCTTTATTCTGATTTTTTGGATGATTCGTTTGACTTCCGGACACTTTGAAGCTTTGGGACTTAGTGAAAGAGGAGTCTATGTCCTCAACGATCTCTACACTTTAGGTGGAGGCAGCTTGATTCAGCTTTATGAATGGGTCAATCAATTAGGAATTCCCCCTTCTCTAAAGTCTTATTTTCTTTCTCTGGGGGCTATTTTTTTTCAGCAAACACTCATTGCAGGAATAATAGCGGCGGTAGGTCTTTTGATATATTCCAGAATCGCTTTCACACTTTCTTTTCTGGGATTTTATGTAGCCTATTTTTTTTACCTCTTGCTTGGGGTTTCATTTTCCGAAGTGACGTTTAGTTACGTTGCTTTTAATTACATATTGGTAGCCATTGCTTTGGGGGGCTATTTTATTATACCCAACCGGAGCAGTTATCTAATGGTATTGCTGATAATCCCATTGGTAGTATTGATCAGCATATCTCTTCAGGAGGTATTTTCATTATTTAATCTTCCGGTTCATTCTTTTCCCTTCAATGTTTCTACCCTTATTGTTTTGTATGCACTAAAGTTTAGAGTAGACAACAGGATAAGACTGAGTACAATTTTTTGGCAACAAAATTCTCCAGAAAGGAATCTCTATTCCTTCTCCAATTTCATGAAGCGGTTTGGGAAGAATAGTCCAGTCCCGATTTATTTGCCTTTTTTTGGAGAATGGACCGTAACCCAAGGGCACAATGGGGAATACACACACAAAGATGATTGGAAATATGCCTGGGATTTTGAAATAAAAGACGAAGAGGGTAGCACCTTCCGAAAGGAAGGAGATTTTGCCGAGGACTATTATTGCTTCAACAAAAATGTACTTGCCCCTGCCAAAGGAGTGGTAGAAGAGGTGGTAAATGAAGTTGAAGATAATGTCATAGGCCATCGAAATCTGGAAAATAATTGGGGGAATACCATAGTCATCAAGCATGGTGAATTTTTATATTCCAAATTGAGCCATTTGAAGAAGGGGTCTATCCCTCTAAAGCCCGGAGATGCTGTGGAAAAAGGACAGGTAGTAGGCAAGTGTGGAAATTCCGGAAATTCTCCTTACCCTCATTTGCACTTTCAGATGCAGGCGACTCCCTACGTAGGTTCAGCGACAATTGATTATCCCATCTCAGACATTTGGATTCGGCATGAAGGAAAGGAAAAACTAATGGCGGTCTCAATTCCCCCCAAAAACGCCCTGGTTTCCTCGCTTGTGCCTCAGGCAGAATTGAAAAAGGCATTTTCATTTGTGGTGGGGGATAAGCTTGATTTTGAAACCCAAGAAGGGAAAGTGTCTTGGGAAGTGAAGCGTGACTATTACTTGAATAAATACCTTGAATGTGAGAAATCAGGTGCCAAGGCTTATTTCAAAGTGGATGATTTAATGCTGCATTTTACCCACTTTGAGGGGAGTAGAAAGTCACTTTTATACCACTTTTTTCTTTCAGCTTTCAAGGTGAGTTTTGGATTTACTCCCAATCTCAAAATACAGGACAGTTTTCCGATTCATTTGATCTTTCATCCTAAGAGGATTTTTATTCAGGATTTTCTGGCACCTATTTATTCATACTTAAGGGCAGACTATGAGTTGAATTACCCTAAATCTTTTCGGGGCTTTTCAGCCAAGCCTCTGATTATGAATGGGGAGGTGAAAAAACGAAGGCTAGGAAAGCTTCTTGAAGTTTCCAAATTCCAACTTGTTATCGATCAGGGAGGGCTTGTGTCATTTTCCTTTGAGCGAGGAACTCAAAAAATCAATGCATCATGTATAAGGGATTAATTTTGGTTTGGTTGTGTATCCTCTTACCGCTAGGTGGTGCCTTGGGACAGGGAAATACAAGTTTGTCTCTGGTAGACGCAAAAACCTCTGAGCTTTTTGTCAAAAAGGATTGGAATGCCTTGATCAATGAAGGCAAGTCGGCGATTGATCAGGGAATAGATTACTATTACCTCAGGGTTAGGTTGGGAGTCGCTTATTTTGAAAAAGGGGATTATCATCAGGCCGCACACCATTTAGAAATAGCAAAGGAAATCAACGATGAGGAGGAATATGTCAGGGAATACCTGTACTATGCTTACCTCTGGTCGGGAAGAAAATTTCAAGCGAGGTTGATTTCAGCAGGATTTTCCCCGCAAATGAAAAACAAAACTCAAACAGATGGCGCCGATTTGTTGGATGGGTTGGAGTTTGCCTACAATTACACCGGTCAGGTGAATCAACAGGTCATTGATAATTTTTCGGCGAGTACAAATCCGCAAACAGAAGGGTATCAATTTATCCCCCGCTTTCATCATTATGGCTTTTTGGGTTTGGATCTGAATCTTGGTGATAGATTTAAACTATATCAGGGATTTAGCATTCTCCGGGCGACTCATTTATTATACAGTCAAGGGAATGGGGTTTCCTTTCAAAACCCCTCTTACATCTCTGACAGTTGGCAATATTTTCTCTCAGGAACTTACTACTTAGGACAGGGATTTCATTTTACCGCAGGCGGGCATTTTATAAATAATACCTTCCCTCTGCAGGAAGTGCAGCAGATGGGTAATGGTCAGCAAGCCCTGGTAGTAATTCAAGATCAAAAGGATTCTGACTATTTGGTGTTTGGAGGGCTTTCCAAAAATCTAACCTATCTCAATTTAGGAGCGAATATTTTTTACGGTACCATTAACAATGGCAAGCAAGTCCAGTCGGATTTGAATCTGACGCTCTTTCCGGGAGGAAACCTGAATTTTTACACCTTTTCAGTCGTAACCTATCAGAATCAAGAGTTTGCTAATGCCAGTTCTTCCCAGAGAATCATTTTCAATCAGGAACTCGGAGGTAAAGTGACAGAATTCATTTGGTTGGAAGGATACGCCACATTTGGAGAGCTTGAGAATTATTTCTACAAGCAAGGTCTGGTAGTATTTAACCGCCTCGACAAAATCCAGAACCGTTGGGGGGGCAGGGTAATTATTCTTCCTAATCCCCAATGGAAACTGACTTTGGATTATACGAATTTCTCTAATACCAGCAGCTTTCAGACTCTACCGCCCTCGGTGGAGCAAAACGTTAAGTCCTACTCTCTCCAATCCATAACCGCAATACTATCATGGACATTTTAACTTTAAAAAAACCTCGCCTCTCCCAAACCTTGGTTGAGAAAATAATGGTGCTAGGGTTCATCCTTTTGCTCTCAGGCTTTACCTTGGCACAAGCCCAGGATAAAATAGTCGATGCATTCAAAGAAAGTTATGCGTTTGAGAAATCAGGAAATTTCAAAGGGGCAATCGATAAAATTAAATCTGTCTATCAGGCCGATTCCTATGAAATGAACCTGAGGTTGGGATGGTTGAGTTATCAGGCATCACAATTGAAAGAATCTTTGGATTACTATAACCTAGCAATTAACCTGAAACCATATGCTTTAGAGCCAAAGTTTGGTTTGGTATTACCACTTTCCGTGCAAGGAAAATGGACAGCTATAGAGGAAATCTATCTTAAAATGCTTCAGATAGATCCTCAGAATTCCGTGGTTAATTATCGGTTGGGTTTGATTTATTACAACCGCAGCAATTTTGAAAAGGCAGATTCCTACCTTGAAAAGGTTGTCAACCTCTATCCTTTCGATTATGACGGGTTGCTTCTACTCGCGTGGACCAAGCTCAAACTGAAGAAAGCCAGGGAGGCTACGGTCCTTTTCCAAAAAGTGCTTTTGAATAACCCGGGAGATGCTTCGGCATTGGAAGGTTTGTCGTTGTTGAAGTAGTCTGGCTTTTCTTTCCTTATTTCAGCATCGGAAACAGCCTTAAGATGTCTTCCCGAGTAGGCCGCGTTCCGTACTCACAGATTTCAAAAGCTTCGGCAAACTTCACCTGAGCCGCTTTTTCTTTTCCATACCATTCTTCCAGTGCTTTTTGTACGCTTGGATTTGGAGCTAAAGCCCGCTTGGATTTCAGCCAAGCGATACGCTCTTCTTTTTCTTCGGGAATCACATCGGTCTCATTTCCGATCCAAGGAAGCCATTCGTAAAACTGTGAAGTGTGCGCGTCCAAGGCATAGATTTTCTGATCAATCACCGAAGTGATATCGATCACGATATCCGGTGAGAAGGGATTGGGCTTTTGAAAATTGTCCTGGTAGTAAAGGAAAACCGGATTTTTGCGAAGAGGAGGAGTATCGGCAGCGATATTGGGAACACCCACCATAAAGGCCGCGTCCTGCACCAAAACGCCGGTGTATCGGTGATCGGGATGGTAGTCATTGGGCCGGTGGGAAATCACCACATCCGCACCCCATTCCCGGATTTTTCGGATCACATCGAGTCGAATTTCCAAAGAGGGAAGCAGTTCCCCATCGTGATTGTCCAAGACATCGTATTGGATTCCCAGTCGCTTTGCCACTTCTTGCGTTTCGGCATAGCGCCGCTTGGCAAGCATGCCTCCGCCCATTTCCATGTGCCCTGCATCTCCGTTGGTGATAGAAAGGAACTTGACTTCATGGCCCATCTTGGCAAAAAGGGCCGCAGTGCCTCCGCCTTTGATGTCGCAGTCGTCCGGATGAGCTCCGATCATCAGGATTCGGAGCGGTTTTTCCTGTGAAAATGCAAGGGAAAAGGCAAAGTACAGTAGGACGAAGGGCAGGAGAGCTTTTTTCATATCAGGGGATTTGGAATGAATAAGCTACCAAAAGGATTGTGGAAATCAAAGAATCGACCGAGTCTACTTTCTCCGGATCCGTTCTACATCTGCGATTTCAATTTCCAGAGGATCTCCTAAAATCTGGGAACCTAAATCGGTAATTAAATAGCCGTCTTCCACCCGGATGCCTCCGAAATTTCGGTATTGGGCCAACTTTTCATAATTGATGTATTCGCTGTGGAGGTTCTCCGACTGCCACTGATCGATCAGTTGCGGGATGAAATAGATACCGGGCTCGATGGTAATCACATAACCGCTTTCGAGTTCTTTCCCCAATCGGAGGGATTTCAGTCCAAACAGCTTGCTTTTTTTGAATTCGTCGGTGTAGCCTACGTATTCTTCACCCAAATCCTCCATATCATGCACATCCAAGCCCATCATATGTCCCAATCCGCATTGGAAAAACAAGGCATGAGCGCCCTTATCGACCGCATCGTCCAAATTGCCTTTCATAAGCCCCAATTCCTTCAGGCCTTCTGCCAGTTTCCTGCAGGCTAGCAAATGCACGTCTTTAAATCGAATTCCTGGCCTCAGTGCTGCAACGGCAGTTTGGTAGGCCTGAAATACGATCTGATAGATTTCTTTTTGAGAGGAGGAAAATTCAGGTCCCACGGGAAATGTCCGGGTAATATCCCCTGCATATCGCATGGCTGATTCCGCACCAAAATCACCCAAAAGCATTTTTCCCGGAATCAGGGTATTGGAATAGTTGTGGTTGTGCAGAATCTGGCCATCAATGGTAATGATGGGGGGGAAGGACAGATGTCCTCCCATAGCGAGGGCTTCCCCATTTACCAATCCCAAGAGTTGGTATTCCTTCATGCCGGGTTGGGCTTCCTTCATCGCCTTTTTGTGCATGCTCACGGAGATGTTCACAGCTTTGTTGATCTCCCTGATTTCTTCATCAGTCTTGATTGACCGTAAAGCTACCACCGCTTTAATGAAGGCAACCGATGCTTGGGACGGGATTTCGGAATAGGATATAGAAAGCCACTCGGCAAGTTTCTGTCTGTTTTCCGGACGGTAAGGAGGAAGAAAATGGATTTTCTGTTTAGTGTTCTTTTCCAAAAACTTAGGCAGCTCATTTTTGGATTTGGTAAGCTTGACTCCGATCTCTTGAGCTAATTCAGAAAGAGGGGGATGGGCTCCTTGCCAAATCAACTCCTCAGTAGTTAAATTATCCCCAAAGATGATTTCCAAATCCTGATCAATATCGATGATCGCAGCGAGTCCGGGCATGTCCAATCCAAAAAAATAGAGGAAGGAACTGTCCTGACGGAAAGGATACCAGTTGTCCTTGAAGTTACTGCTACTTTCTTCATTGCCGAGGAAAAGCAATATTCCAGACCCCATTTTCTGCTTCAACTTCGTTCTTCTTCCTTGATAAGTTTCTATGCTGAATTTTTTCATTTATGAAATCCCGTGATTTAAGGCCTAATGATCAATTTTCGAAGTCTTGTTCCTTGGAAGTAGAAGGGATTTAAAGTTAATAAATGCTTACTTTCTCTACTGTGGGTAAGACGGGTCTGGAGGCAAGTGAGGTTTGGATCACCTGTAATACCCTTTGTCTTTCTTCTCCGACCAAAGGTAGTCGAGGTGCCCGAACATGTTCTGTGCCCAATCCGGTGGCTACCTCGGCGAGCTTAATGTATTGAACCAGTTTTGGATGAATATCCAATTCCAAAAGAGGAAAGAACCAACGATAAATTTTTAAAGCCTCCTTAAATCGGCCCTCCTGCATGAGGTTATAAATGGCAACTGTTTCATGGGGAAAAGCACAAACCAAACCAGCGACCCATCCATCTACTCCAAGTGCCAAGCTTTCATAGGCCAAAGGATCCACTCCGCATAGGATTTTGAATCGATCGCCAAATCGATTGATCATTTTGGTAATATTTCCAAGATCCCTTGTCGATTCTTTGACTGCCTGGATATTTTTATACTCCGCCAATTCCTCAAACATGTCCAAGGTCACCAGAATTTTATAATCCACAGGATTGTTGTAGATCATGATGGGCAGATCAGTGGATTTGGCGATTTCTTTAAAAAAAGTGACAGTTTCCCGGTCATCTGCTTTATACCGCATTGGGGGTAAAACCATGAAACCTTCTATCCCGCTGTTATTTGCAGAAGTTATTGCCTCAATTGCTCCTTTGGTAGACTGCTCGGCTATCGTGAGGACTACCGGAATATTTCTCCCAACAACTTCTAAGGTGGATTGGATCAATTTCTGCTTTTCTGAATTAGTCAATGTGCTGGCTTCACCCAAGCTCCCTCCGAGGATGATTCCATGAACTCCGGCCTCCATCTGCACCCGAAGATTACATTGGAAAGCAGTAAGATCAAGCTGATCATCAGAGGTAAACTTGGTGGTAATGGCTGGGTATACTCCTTTCCAATTAATCATAGTGCTGCGTTTAAGTTTAAAATTTTAGGTTTTTATTAGAGCTGGTAACTTTCATAGAATTGCGGGCTGTTTTTTAAAAAATTTACTTTCCCCCAGGCGGTAAACTTTTCAGCCAGAAGTTTTTCATGGTTTCCCTTAAGTGTAGTGAGGTATTTTCCCGTTCGTTGATGCTGTGGGACCGCATGGGATAAGACATCATGGAAAATTGTTTGTTGAGTTTGATCAGTTTATCCACCAGCATTTCAAAGCTTTGGTAATGCACGTTGTCATCTGCTGTGCCGTGGATAATCATGAGTTCGCCCTGTAGATTCTCGGCATAAGAGATCGGAGATCCTTTGATGTACCCTTCTTCATTATCCTTCAATAGACCCATGTAACGCTCCTGATAGGTGGCATCATAAAGGCGTTGATCAGAAACAAAGGCTAGTGCTATTCCAGCTTTGTAAAGCTCCGGAAAACGGAACATCAAATTCAAGGTCATCTGTCCGCCTCCACTCCATCCCCAAGAACCGACTCGGGAAGGGTCAATAAACGGATAGGTTTTCAGGACTTGTTCCACAGCTGCCTTTTGGTCATAGGAGGCTAAGATCCCGATTTGTCCATAGATCGATTTTCGCCAATCCCGGCCTCGTGGAGTTTTGGTGCCTCGGTTGTCAATGCTGATGATGACATATCCCAAATCTGCCATATAGTGGTGCCACAAGTCTCCATCTGCCCAATTATCCTGAACCGTAGAACTTGCAGGTTCTCCATAGACAAAAGCAATAAGTGGGTACTTTTTAGTGGGATCAAAATTTTTGGGTTTGATCATCCATCCATCCAAAACTACATCACCAATATCCACTTTGAAAAACTCCTTGGGGTTAAGACCTAATGCGTCATATTTGGATTTAAGTGCCTGATTATCCTCCAAAACTCGGACTGTTTCGTGTTTTGGCAGGCTGACCAAAGAATAAACGGGCGGAGTTGTGGTGTTTTGAAACGTGTGTATGGCAAATTTTGAATCGGTGGAAATCTGATAGCCGTTTTGCCCGGAAAGGCTCATTGGAGTGATTCGTTCTGCTTTTCCTTTTTTGTTCAGTGAGCTGCGATAGAGGTAGCGTTGGGTAAAGTTTTCAGGAGAGGCAATGTAGTAGACAAAACCACTCGCGGGGTCGATATGGCTGATTCGCTCTACATCAAACTCCCCCTCTGTTACCAATTCTGCTGTTTTCCCGTCTCTGGAGACTTTGTACAAATGCATCCAACCGTCCCGTTCACTGGTCCAGGTGAAAAATTTCTCCCCATCCAACCATCGGATATTGTCATGTACATCCAGAAAGGCAGCATCTTTTTCGACCAGGATTTTGGACAAGGACAGGGTTTGGATATTGCCAACCCAGACCGTGTTTTGGTTTTGGGGACGATTCAGCTGCTGCACCATCACTTCCTGAGAATTGGGGATAAAATCCATCCTTGCCAGGTAATTGTTTCGCGGATCACCTGGGAAATCAAACCATTTGGTCTCACCGCCTTCGCTGGAGACTACACCGATTTTTACTGCAGAAAGAGTTTGTCCGACTTTAGGATAGGGCAGAGGAATAGGTTTTGAATAGATGGAGTCGAGGTTGTTGATCAAATAAAAGGTGCCTACACCTTTGGTGTCAGACTGCCAGTAGGCGATGTTTTTCCCATCCGGACTCCATCTAAACCCATCTCTGCAATCCAACTCTTCCTCATAGACCCAGTCGAAGGTACCGTTGATGATGTCTTTGTCGCCATCAGTGGTGATTTGGGTGATTTTTCCCGATTCGAGGGATTCCACAAATATGTTGTTTTCGCTAACATAAGCTACCCTTGTGGCATCAGGAGAAAATTTGGCAAACATCAAGGTGGTGGCTGGAATTCCTTTGCCCAGTTGGCTGAGTTTCCTGGTTTTTAAATCCAACACCCAATAATCTCCTCGGGTATGGTAGCGCCATACTTTTCGGGTATTGGTAAAAATCAACAGCTTGCTGTTGTCCTCTGACCAGTGATAATCCGAGATAGTCAAGGGTGATTGGCTATCAGTCGGAATCAGTTCTTTAGCAGAGATCAACACCGAACGTTTTCCGGACAAGGCCTCATACCTTACAATATCATCCCCTTCGGATTGATTGCTTTTTTCAATGCTTGAGTAACCCAATCCATCTTCCATCCACCTGATTGGTCCAAATCGGTTTTGTCTGTAAACTCCGTCACGGTAGGTAGCTTCGAGGGTAAGTTTTGTTTGAGAGTAAACTTGGCCGCCAAAAATGAGAACGAGGAAGAGTGTAAGTAAAGGTTTAAATCTTTCTAAATGGGTCATTTTAGCATTGTTTTTTGGATTAATCAGGGCTTTGTCCCGTTGATCCTTTCTGATAAAGTTAACTTGGCGAGATAAAGTATTACTGTAAAATTTTACCTAAAAGGTGTGGTATTTTAACTGATGATGATTTTTTTGAAATACAAAAAGAGAGCGATACTCACAAAAGAGTAAGTAATATAATTCTATCCCCAAAGAAGATTCTATCTATTCTTAAACTCAATTTGACGCAAGAAGAATGTTCTTTCGGAATTCTAAAGGAGTCATTCCGGTGACACTTTTAAAATGCTTATGAAAGTTGGAGAGGTTATTATATCCGCAACTATAGCAACATTCTGAGGTGTTGTAGTCTTGCTCTGAAATTAACCTGCATGCGTTGGCTATTCTGACTTCTATCAGAAACCTGGAGAATGTTTTTTGGCTTTTATACTTGAAAAATCTGCAAAAAGCTGTGGGAGTCATATTCACCAAATCTGCTACCTGCTGTAAAGTGATTTTTTCAGAATAGTTTGTCCGGATAAAATCAAATACCATGTTGATTTTCGGAATGTTTTCCCGGACGGTGTGGATTGGAATTCCCAAACAAGAAATAAAGTCAAGTTGGTTGTCTTTGGAGATGCAATTGAGGATGTCCAGAATGGAGAGAAATTTTTCGAAGGTGTTTTTCTCCGGCAATTTCATCAAGAGTGGACTTATTTTGTCTTGTATACTTGTGGATACCCGGATTCCATAGACTGCTCCATCAATCAATTTCCGTATGGCAAATGCTTCTGGAATATCTCCCAAAGAATTGTTGATCACATCCTGATTAAAAAAAATTGAAATTGCCCGGGCTTTTTTCTGTCCGTTGTTTTGATAATCATTTTCACTGTTTCGGAATACATGAGGCAGGTTTTTTCCGAAGAGAAAAATCTCTCCTTTCTTGAAGTTTATCACACTGTCTGAGACAAATAGGGATCCCCCTCCTTCTAGGATCAAGGTGATTTGGAACTCCTCGTGAAAGTGAATGGGCTCGAAGAAATTTTCAAGGTCCCAACATTCTACTCTAATGGTTTCTTCCTTTTGTCGAGGTACTTTAAAATGGAGCGGATGCATAACATAAAAGAATTGATAGTGCGGGGATAGTTAAGATAATGTATTCTTAAATTATCATTCTGACCGGTATTAAGCAATTTGTGAGATTCGTAAAAAGAGCAAATGTTAAAATAGTATATAAATTGGATAAAATTCCACAATACCTCAGATAAGAATCTGCCTACCTTTAAACATGTACCATATCCAAATGAAGTATGACTTACCCTAGCATTTTTAACGACGTGATCGGCCCTGTGATGAGAGGTCCATCCAGCTCCCACTGCGCTGCATCATTGAGAATCGGGAGAATTTGCCATGACCTAATGGATGGTCGTATTTCTGACATTGGGATCGATTTTGATCCGGAGGGTTCCTTGGCCACTACGCACAAGGACCAAGGATCGGATATGGGTTTGTTTGGGGGATTTTTGGGTTGGGAGGCTTATGATGAACGATTGGTCGATTCTGAAATGCATCTGGGTGCCGCGGGAATCAGGGCTACCATTACCATCAAGGAATTGAATGAAAAACACCCGAATACCTATCAAATCACCCTTCGTAATCCTTGGGAAACCCATCAGGTCATTGCCATTTCCACCGGAGGCGGAATGATTGAGGTATTGGAAATTGATGGAGTGAAGGTATCCTTGGCAGGAGACTGCTTTTTGACGCTAGTCTATTCTTCAGATTCTCAAAAGCTTAATGCGTACCTCAGTGAGGCAAAGCTGCCGGAGGACCTGGAAGTTCATGCAAATGAAAAGGGAATCCTGATTTTGAAATCTCAGGCTTTTCTGGATGAAGCCTACCTGGAAGAATTGAAAGCAATAGACGGCGTCATTTCTATTAAACAAGTGAAACCTGTTTTACCGGTACTCACTAGGAAAAACACCAGCGTTCCTTTTATCACCTGCGATGAAATGTTTGCCTACAATGAAGGCAAGAACCTCAGCCTTTGGCAACTCGCGGCAAGGTATGAAAGCATGCGTGGCAATATTTCGGAAGAGGAGGTGTTGACCAAAATGAACGACATCCGGCTTATCCTGAAGAATGCAGTGGAGACAGGCTTGAAGGGAACGAAATTCGAGGACCGAATTCTTGGCCCACAGTCTGTGAAATTCAAATCGATGATGGAGGAAAGGAAGTTAGTAGATGGGGATGTCTTGAACAGGATCATCATGTATGTTTCAGCCATCATGGAGGTGAAAAGCTCCATGGGTGTAATAGTCGCCGCCCCTACGGCTGGATCGTGCGGGGCAATGCCCGGTGCCGTTTTGGGTGTGGCGGATTCTTTGGGGCTTTCGGATGAAGAAACAAATAAAGCCTTACTCATAGCAGGCTTGATCGGAGTGTTCATAGCAGCCCATTCCACTTTTGCTGCGGAGGTCGGAGGCTGCCAAGCAGAATGCGGTTCCGGGGCAACCATGGCCGCAGCGGCGATAGTACACCTGGCTGGAGGCAACTTAAACCAAAGCATCTCCGCTGCTTCTATGGCGTTGCAGAGTTCTTTGGGAATGATCTGCGATCCGATAGGAAACCGGGTGGAAGCACCATGCCTCAATCGTAACGTAATGGCCGCCTCCAATGCCCTCTCCTGTGCCAATATGGCTTTGGCCGATTACGATCATTTGATTCCACTTGATCAGGTGATTGAGACCATGTATGAAGTGGGGAAAAGTATTCCCAATACATTGAGATGTACCAATCTGGGAGGTCTTTCTATTACCAAAGCAGCCAAAGAGATTGAGCTGAAGTTGGGACAAAAGCAGTTTTATAAAAGCTGCTGAGGATCTTAACATTCTCGATCATTTTTTGATCGTTACCCTAGGTAAATGGAAGTCTCCTTTCGGAAATGGTCTAAATCTACATCCTGTTTAAAATAAAATTAGGCTGCCCAAGGAGCAGCCTGATTTTCAATTACCCGATCTATCTATTTTTATTTTTTCCAAATTTTTCGGTCCGCTTTGCTACATTCCTCCCAACTGATGAATGGTGTTCTGAACCAATCCTTCCCTTGCATTTCCACGATCATCCTTGATTTGGTATTGGATCTCCATCACCCAAGTTGGCTTGATATTCGGGATGGTAAGATTGATTGTTTTTTTGTCCGGACTCAGTTCTGCTTTGGTGACTTGCAGCGTCTGCTCGTTGTAATGCTTGGAACCATACTTTCTGGATCGGAGCAAATCCCACGTTTTTACCCTAAAATGGGAGGTGTCCTGAACACTTGCTGTATTTAGTTTGTCTGTAAAGGTCAGTTTGATTCCGGTGTTGGTCGCTTCGATCCCTACTGGGATAACCATAGGTTGGTCGACTTTTCGGATTCGATAAAGTCCTCCCAATTGGGGTTGGGTGGAACCCCAGGCAGACAAGCCGCAAAGGTACAATTGGCCGTCCCCGGGATTGAATCTGCCCCGCATCACTCCAGTGGAAAATCTCGGGATGGGCAACTCAAAAATGCCTCCTTGTACCTGACTGCCGATTTTTTCAAATGGAACTACAAACACTTTCCCATAGCCATAGGAGAGATTCAGCAGCTTTCCGTTGAGTGCGCCCCACTTTTTGCTGTCTACCCAGAGGAGTTCGGATGGGGACTGATCCCGGTCTCTCTCTACCCACACCAAGGGTTGCTCCATGCCCTTCTCCGTACTGTCTTTAGGAGGATTAAAGCCAAACATGTTTCCATAAAATCCTCCTTTTTTGACCCAATTGATGCGATTCATAGGATTCCAATGCCCTTCTTGGTCGGTTACAATGAAGGTTCCATCCGGATTGATGCAAACTCCATTGGCAGCCCTAAAGCCTGTAGCGACGATTTCTGTTTTCTGTCCGTCAGGGCTGACTTTGATCAAGGTGCCATGCTGGGGTACCAAGGCTTCCCGGGCATGTCGGGCACTTTTGGCGTAGTAGAAATTCCCTTCTTTGTCGACCTGAAGCCCCATGGCAAATTCGTGGAAGTGATCGGTGACCATGTGGTCACTGTTGAAGGCTTCATAAAAATCGGTTTCCTTGTCCCCGTTGAAGTCGTGAAGTTTCACCAGTTGATCTCGGCAAGTGACAAAAATTTCCTCATTGACCACTTTGATGCCCAAGGGCTGAAATAAGCCCGAAGCGATACGTTGCCAGGTGAGTTTCCCGGAGTTTTTCGTGAATCCCTCCACCAACCACACATCTCCGTCAGTAGAGCAGATCACACCTTTGTTGGTGTCTTTAAAGAAATCCAGGCCACTCAGTCGGAACTGATTTTTCCAAGGACTGTCAAATGGAGGATTCATGATATCTACTTGGAAAGGGCCCTCTTGCACTCCCATTTGAATGGAGGAAGTCAGCTGTTGAGGATATCTGGATGGGCCTCCTTTGATCATGGTATCCAAAGCCTCCGGTGGGCTGGAAGTTTTTGCATACTGCTGCAGTCCTTTGATATCGGATTTTCCGATCAGGATTTTGATTTTGATGTTTTGAGAAGGCGGGGCTTCCACTACGATAAATCCGCCTTCTTCTTTCAAAGAAACTCCTTCACCAACCAAGGCTACTGCCGTTCCTTTTGGAGCGATTCGCATTTTTAGGGGCTTTGACGAGGGAGAAATGTTGAGGGTTCGAGTGAATATCGGCTGGTTTTCCAAAGTTTCCAGCCCAAAGGTTTCCAGCACTTTGGCACTTCCCACCGTGTAGGAAATGATCACCCTGTCCCTGAATTGATAAAGCCCTTTGTACTGGGCCCATTCCCGAGGGAGAGGGCCAAATTTTCTTCCATCCCGTGCCTGGAAGCGGGGATCGTCAAACTTTCCTGTAGAGGGGTTCGCCCAAGCAGGAGCCACGGGGTTGGAAAAGTGGAGATCTCCGACCGTTCTGGGAGAAATATTATGCTTGCCATTGAACAGAATCGCTTCCCAATCAATGAAGCCCTCCCCAGTCCAGGCTCCGGCCACACGCATCAAGTCGTGGTCAAACATCATCCAGGCTTTCCCCGCAGCCACTCCTCCTGCTCCCTGGTCCAGCCTCACAGCGATTCCTTTGTAGGCAAAATTCTGCTTCACCAGATTTTCATCGGGTAAAGGAGCGGTGCCAGTTGACCTTTCTCTGGGAGGGGCGTTTAATCCAACCAGTTCATAGGTGTTGATTAAAAAATTGCCATAGTCCATCTCAGCCCAAGGCTTAAATTCTTTTGGAGCAGGCCCCATGGAAGTTCCTTCCGGCAAACCGGCTAGGTAAGCCGAATCGATTTCAACAAACTGTCCCGGATTTTTCTCTTTGATGAAGGTTTCTCTCAGGTAGTTGATGATGTCATACTTCTCTATGGGGGTCAAATTGACTTGGGGAGGCATCGAGCCATAACCCCGGGTTAGTGTCTGGTAAATTGAATAGGGATCTTTTCCAACTTTAAATTCACCTTCCCAAAATTTGAATGCTGTTGGAATCGACCCTACTTGTTCGGGATTCCCATGGCAGTTGAAACAGATATTGTTATAAATATGCTCTCCGGTGCGGATGGATTCATCGTATCGGTCGTCCAGTGCAGTCAGCAGTCCCCGATGGTCAATGTCTTTTTCATAATCAGGTAAGTCAGATTCTTGAAGTATAAAACCGATGGAGGATTCCGCTTGCTTTTCCGAAGGGCTTGGCTTGCATCCATTCAAAATCAGAATTGCGAGGAGGGTACTAAAAACGAGGTGAATTTTATTCATTTGAATGCTTTTTGATTGGTTAGTGGCCGATTTACTTTATGGTAATTTCATTAAAAAAGATGATTTTAAATCAGTTTTCGATTCTTCCCCACCACGGGCCTTCATCTCTGATTTCAAGCCATAGGCGCTGCATTTTTGGGATCAACTTCATCATTGTTTCATTTTCTTCCCGGGCTAGGTCATGTTTTTGGGCTACATCATTTTTGATGTTGTACAATTCAAATTCAGTAGGTACGGAAGTTTTAAGCCAATCTACAGGCTGAAAATTGGTTTTCAGGTGAGAATTGGAAAAGTTTTTCCAGTCAGGAGTAAGTCTTCCAATCACTACATATTCCCCGTCCCGCATAGCCATTTGAGCCATACCGGGCATATGGGATGAGTTCAATAGAAAAAACCAAATGGGTAAAACCGACCTTTCGTAATCTTTATTCAGGAAAGCGTTGAAGGCGTCTGTTCCATCTAATTTGACTCCATCGGGTAGCGGAGCCCCGGCGAGATTGCAAATTGTCGGGAGAAAGTCGGTGCCGTTGAATAATTTATCGCTTACTGTACCGGCGGGGATCATTTTTGGCCAGCGGACGATTCCAGGAACCCGATGCCCACCTTCATAGGGGTATCTTTTCATTCCCCTCAATTCTCCCGGAGTGCCAAAGCATTTGTCCCGGATTGGGTCCTCCCATTCACCGTTGGATTCTAGTAGGGTCACGGGATATTCAGGGCCATTGTCACTGGTGAATATCACCAGGGTGTTTTCCCTTAGTCCCTGCTCCTCCAGGAATTTCATGAATCTCCCAAAGGTGTCATCCAGCTGGGAAACTGTACCGTAGTATTCTTTTTGATAGGTTGAGATGTCCTTTTCCGGCCTCGGGACTCCTCCATACCTTGTTGTTAGTTCGGCTTGATCTGTTTCCAGGTTGTCGTATAAGTCAGCGAATTTTTTGGGTGGGTCGATAGGCGTGTGAGGTTCATTGCTGGAAATGATCATGAAAAAAGGCTGTTTATGATCTTTTCGATTTGAGATCCATTTACCAGCTTCTTCGGTGATAATGTCCACATACCAGCCTTCCATCACACCAACAGCTTGGCCATTTCTGATGAATTTATCCGGATTTTTTGGACCTGTGTTGAATGCATTTACTGAAGTGGCCAGGGAATAATCAAAGCCCATTTCATTTACCGAAACCTCGGTCGGGGACTCCAATTTGGATAGGTGCCATTTTCCAAAAAAGGCTGTTTCATAGCCTGCTGTTTTGAGCAATTGGGGCAAGGTGATTTCTGCCTTGTATAAAGTAGTTCCGAAAAAGCCGGCAATATTATAAAACCCGCTTCGGTAGGCATTTCTCCCGGTGAGAAGGGAAGCTCTGGATGGAGAACAGACTGTTGCGGCAGAATGCATGTCAGTCATTCGGACTCCTTCTCTTGCAAATTGATCCAAGTTGGGAGTCTTGATGATGGGATTGCCATAGCAAGCTAAGTCCCCATAGCCCAAATCATCCGTCAAGAAAATGATGATATTTGGTCTTGGAGCATTTCCCAGGTCTTGCTGAGCACTTACCTCCAGGGAAGAAAACCCTAGCAAAATCACCAAAACCAGCCAATGGACAGCGGAGTCTGATGATGTTCTTGAGTTATAAGAAGGGTAATTATTCAACAAGTTCATGAAAGTTAGTGTCGGAAATAAGCACTCGTTAACTGGATTTCCATGTTTTTCTAGGATGGAAAATGAGTTAACGAGCTGGAAAAATTGTTTTTTGGGGGATTACGCTAAGCTAGACTATTTGGGTTTACTGTTCTTAGGAACAAAATCTTTTCATTGCAAACAGAATTACCTGGATGAAATCATGGTTTTTTCCTGCCTCACTACAATAGGTACGTAGCCATATTCCATTCCCTTTGGAGGGGTGACAATCAGGACAGGATCGATGGCGACAAGCTTTCCTGTGCTGGGAGGAGCCATGTATTCTTGGTCGATGGTCCAAGTCTTGTGGATTTGTTCCACAAATTTCTGTAAGGCTGCTTTTTCTTCTTTTGTCCAACCTAAAGACTGGAATGAAGGCTGGTCCACGAACTTATACCACTTATACGTGACCGTTGACCCATCCTTCAGGAGCACCGATGTGGACTCAGAGGCAGGGCCGGGGTTGGCCCATGCACCGGTTGTCGGAGAAGTATAGGGTAGACTTTTATCAATTCTGAAGTTTCCTTCCACGATTTCATTTCCGTCCCTCCAGTTGATGTAATGACTTTCTGATCCAGCCTTTGCAAATTCTTTTTCTCTGAGTGCTTGTGGAACTTCCTCAGGACTTACGGCTACTCGCTTATCGCCTACCTTTTTAAAGTACTGAGGGAAACGGCCTGGCTTGGAGATGGGGTTTTCCTTCCATTCCAATCCAAATGCATTGGTTTGGGTTGTCACGGTTTGGAGCACGTTTTCCAATCCAGTCAATTTCTCCCCACCGTTGTTGAGGCTTGCACCTTGGTCTAAGGAAAGTGGTCTTGGGTTTAGCTCCGGCTTCCAGGTATGCGCCTGGTCAAATTTTCCGGAGTAGGCCTTTCCGTTTTTCTTCCATTCCAATAGGTGATTGAAAAGGGCGTCTTTGGAATAATAGGTGACATCCTGGACCAGTACAGACTGCCCGTTTTCATTTACCGGAAATTGCAATTGAGGGATTTTGATGTAGAGTTCTCCATTTTGGTCTTTCATTTCAAAGGAAGGGACAGTGTTGATTTCCATAGCACCGCCTCCGCCCATGGTTCCCGGGCGGGTATCCAGTCCCATTCCTTCAATTGCTTTATATTCTTTGGACAGTCTGCTCCACATTTCCGGAATGTAGAAAGCAACCGGTCCTTTGAAGTTTTCCGAGTTGAGGAAAAGTGTCCAACTTTGATTTCCTGTGGGAGGAGGACCTGGCTTTGCCTCAGTAAGTGGAAGTGCCATGTGGGTATATCCCAAAAACCTACCCTCCAGATCTCCTTCAAATGTAATTCCGTCAGGTGGAACCAAAATTCTGTTACTGAGTTGGGCAATGCCCAATTGATCGTCTGGCAAGGCCTCGGCCCGGTAGAAAAAAGGCCATCCTGGAGATGCGATTTCTGAATTATAGCAATCGGGTACTCCATTCATGCTGAACTTAGGTGAACCATAATGGTATCTGTTTCCTCTCCAATAGCCCAAGCCACCTTCTTGAGTCTGAAACACACTTGACCAAGTGGGGCCTCGCGGTGCCCAAGTTCTGGCAATAGTTCCTTCCGGACAGCAAGGAATGTCTTTATTGTCCGGATTATCGGGAGTAATCCAATTTCCTGGCAAGCCAATCTGAAAACCTGCCAGGGGTTGTTCCACCAAAGGCCAAACCGCTGTATAAAAACCAATACCGGCACCATAGCCCTCAGGTCTCTTTAGCGTGCTATATCCAATATATCCATGTAATCCATTCGCATTTTCGTTAATGGCAGGATTGAAATAGGTGGATTTTTGAATAGTGCTGCAGTAAAGAATGGAAAATCCGAAAAGAAGCAGGGTGAGTAAAGAAAGCGTGAGTCGAGTTGCCATACACTTGGATTCAGAAGAAACTACATGGGGTTGAAATCAAACATTTGTATAATTCTCCCACCGGAATGATATCCGGTGGGAGATTGAAGTTTAATATACTCCTTGTCGTGTATCCCACCACAGCTTGTCTCCATAGAAAATATCCACCTGCTTTACCGTGTTGGGATAGCTTTCATTAAAGGCGATCTCGTTGGCAGGATAAGCCATTCTAAATGGAGGGCGATTGTGGTTATTGGCATAGTCATTTGATACATTGACCAACATAGGGACATCGGTTCTTCGATTTTCAGACCAAGCTTCCACGCTTTGCTTATAGAGTGAAATCCAATTTTGTAGTCTAATTTTTTCTAGATTGGGTTTGGCGCCCGATCCCCACGCTACTTCAGGTCTTTGAAGGTATTTCTCAATATCAGCCTGGGCGATTCCATTGTCTAGCATTGCCATGGTAATTCCCCTTTCGTAGGCTTCCCGAGCATTGCCTGGCACAAGGCCTCTTTCATGTGCTTCGGCTTTGATAAACCAAACTTGCGCAGCATGCATAAATGGAGAGAATCCCCGGTCATCATAGCCAAATCTATTTCCAATATGAGAGACACCCTGATTATTATTCAATGGAAAGCCTGATTGACCTATTCCCATTTTGTATCCATTATAATTTCCAAGTTGGTTCTTGTCGGCATACACGGGTAGTCTTGGGTCTTCCAATTCAAGTAGACGACTGATCAAGTCATGGTTAGTTCTGTATTGATCTTGCTTGTTAGTGGATACACCAAGTCTAGCTCTCCAAGGCTCGATGTTGTTTGTAGCTATTCCCGGCCATCTCATGTAGGCATTGTCCGAATTGACTTCAAACACAGGATTTGCTGCGGGATTTCCCAAAACTTGGGATAATTGAGCAGCGGCGGCCTGAGGAGCTACATTTGACATTCGCATAGCCACTCTCAATCGCAGAGAATTTGCAAATTTTTTCCACTTAATAATGTCTCCTGCATACATAAAGTCTCCGACACCAATAGTTCCTGCACCGGCAGCAAGCATATTGTTAGCATCCGTCAATTCTTTTAATATCTGTGTATAGACTTTTTCATGGGAATCAAATACCGGGTTCAAGATCCCTTCTTCTTTTAGACGAAACGCCTCAGAATAGGGGATATCACCCCACATATCAGAAACCTGCTGAGCGGTGAAAGCTTTCATAATCAGGGAAACAGCCGCGAGGTTATTGTTTCCTTCTCTGACAGCGTTGACCCTTGCATCTTCAAATAGGGCCATCCCTCTGAACAAGTTGTCCCACTGCCCGTTGTTGATGTCTACCCTGAATTCATAATCCCCCGCGCCAATCGCTGCCAATTGGCCAGACCAAGTACCTGCATAATAGATTCCAATACGTTCGCCAAAAAGCTGACCTGCCACTGCGGTGAGCCCTGCTCCGAAAATGTTGGATGCAGGCACCACAGAAGGTTGATTTGGATTGATATTCATTTCTGTCCAATCCTCAGTACAGGAAATTGCCGTTAGCAAGGTGCAGATTGCCAGTATTTTACAGATTTTATGATTAAGTATATTTTTCATATTTCAAACCATTTATGGTTGTTTTCAATGTTTGCTATGTTTACTTATTTATCCCCAAGGAATTAGAAATTTAACCTGAGGTTAAAACCATAGGATCTGGTGGTAGGAGCCATGAAGTTTTCAAAACCGGTACCTCTTTCGCCTCCGCCCATCTGGGAAGCCGCCTCTGGATCGAGTCCAAGCTCTTTGGCTTTGGCGCTTCTTGAAATGATGGCGAGATTTCGTCCAAATGCGGAGACGGCAATATTCTGAAGTTTGCCTACACTAAATGTGTATCCTAAAGTCAATTCTCGAAGTTTCAAGTAAGATCCGTCGATTATAGAATACTCGTGATTGTTCCATACCCAAGCGCCGTTGTAATAGTCCTGAGCGGAAATTCTGACATCATTTGGAGTCCCGTCACCTTTCACCCCAGGAACAATGATGCCTTCTTCACGGACATTGTTTTGTACCGTATTAGTGAATGCTCCTGTGGGATAAGAGTGCCAGTATGTTCCGCTGAAAAAGTCCCCTCCTTTTCTCCAATCCAACAATACGCCAAGACTTACCTTTTTGTAGTTGAAGGTGTTTTGAAGACCTCCTATCCATTTGGGAGTCACATTCCCCAAAATTTTCTGCTGGTTGGTAGTCATTGGGGTGCCGTTAGGAGCAATTTTGATGTTGCCGTTTTCGTCTCTCACATAGGGAAGCCCGCTGATGTCTCCCCAAGGCCGGCCTGGGGTACCCACTAATCTTGCCCCACCAAACCCAGGACTGATGGTGATATTTTCCAAACCTCCATAGAGTTCTACTACTGTGCTGTTATTTTTTGCCCAGTTGAGGGTGGCATTCCATCGGAAATCTCCCCTGTCCATCACCAGACCTCTGATGATAAGTTCAATACCTGTATTTTGAATTTTCGCTGCATTGATCAATTGAGAGGCATATCCTGTTGTCCTGGCGGTTGGCACGTTGAGGATCATATCCTCAGTGACTTGGTTATAATAGGTAGCATCTAAAGAAAGCCGGTCGTTGAAGAATCTGAAATCAGCCCCGATTTCTGTTGAAGTAGTCATTTCGGGCCGGAGGTTGGCCGGAGGCATGGTTGCCGGTGAATTGAACAAGGCGATGTTATTAAAGAGGGTAGTGGTGTAGGTACCCATCAATTGATAAGGATCGGTGTCCGAACCGACTTTGGCCACACTGGCTCTTAACTGTAAATGGCTGAAATTCTTTGTTTTGAAATCCAAGGCCTCTGATAGGGTTACAGAAATATTTCCAGAGGGATAGAAATAGGATCTGTTTTCTTCGGGAAGTGTAGAACTCCAGTCGTTTCTGGCAGTCACCCCAGCAAAAAAGTACCCTTTGTATCCAAAAGTTGCTGAAGAGTATATACTGTAGTTTTCTTTTACACTATCAAACATCCCCGTGCCTGGAGTACCTTTGACATTACCGATATTAAACAGATCAGGCACGTTCAAATCAGGTGCACTTAGGGTCATGCTGCTGAATTTGTTTTGACGGAAGTTTCCCCCCACAAGACCGATTAAGGAAATGTCATTTTCAAAGGATTTATTGAAGTCCAAACGGATGTCTGTGTTGAATTCCTGTCTACTTTGATCTGACTGGGAAAATTGACCCCCCATCCTATTGTTAATATTTGCCCGGGTTCTTGACAAAGTGATGGATTTTCGAATCTCATCGTAGTAGTCCAATCCGACAATTGTATTTGCAGTCAGCCAGTCATTAATCTGATAGGCAACATTCACATTTCCATAGAAGCGTTCCCGGTTCATGGCATTGGTTAGTCTCAATTCATAGAAAAAGTTATTCTGGTTGAGATTGTACCCGCTACCTTGTTCGTTTTCGAATTCATCATAAACTTTTCTGACCTCATTCAAGGGAATGTGTCTGAAGGCACCCCAAGCCAATTTGGTCATTGATCCATAGGAAACCACCGGGAGATTGTCGCTCTGCCTATTGACATAATTGAAATTGGTTCCCACAGTCAGCTTTTCATGAGGATTCAGAGTCAGGTTGGCATTGAGCGTATTTACTGTCTGATCGGTGTTGAAGAAAATACCTGTCATTTTACGATTGGAGAAGGCTACTCTTCCGAATGCTTCTTTACCCCTTGCTGTCACTGCGACCTGATTAATGTAATTAGTCCCAGTTTGAAAAAAGTTGTCTTGGATATTGTTAGGATTGGATTCCCAAGGACTGTTTGGGCCTTTGATCCATTGATCCAATAAAAGTCCTGCATCATATCTTGGTCCCCAGGAAGTTGCATTTTCCTGAACTCCTCCGCCTATCCCATTTACATAGTTGTAGCTAAACCGCTTAGCGTATTCATTGTAAGTAAGGTTGGAACCCGGATTTCTCTGTAGGTATTGTTGATAGTCATACTCACCTCCCCGAGTTCCGATTCCGTATTCATTTTGGAAATTCATGAAGTAGCTGGGTACATCAAAAACCATCGAAGAGTTAATTTCTACTCCCAGTCCTTGCCGGGCTTTTTTGCCCTTTTTGGTTTCAATCAAGATAACCCCGTGGGCAGCGCGGTTCCCATAGAGTGCAGCCGCATTTGCCCCTTTCAAAACAGTTAAAGATTCGATGTTTTCGGGATCTATATCGGCAGCGGCATTTCCATAATCCAATCCCCCATTTCCGTCAAGGTTAGTGGTCGAGTTGTCGATCGGCACTCCATCTACCACAAATAGTGGTTGGTTTCCAGCAAATGAAGCATTTCCTCGAATGATAATTCTTGAGGAAGCACCGATCTGAGATCCACTATTGGTCACCTGAACACCGGCAATTTTTCCGCTTAGGGTATTTACTATGTTGTTGTCTTGGGTTGTGATCAGGTCCTCTGGTTTTAGGGCCTGTACTGTGTAGCCAAGTTCTTTTCTTTCCCTTTGTACACCTAAAGCCGTAACCACGAATTCATCTAGGTTTTTGGAATCTTCCTGCATAACCACACGAATGACGCTTTGTGACCCGATCTCAATTTGCTGGGTGATATATCCTATGTAGGAGAAAGTAAGACGTTCGGATCCTTGTGGAACAGTGAGGGTGAATTTTCCATCAATATCTGTTACTGTTCCTAGGGTTGTTCCTGAAACAAGTACAGTGACACCTGGAAGTAAAAGACCTGAATTATCTTCAACGGTACCTGATATTCTGCTTTGCGCAAATCCATTCGAGATGGATACCCCGCACAAAAATAGGGTCACCAGCAGGGCAACTATATTTTTGTTTTGTAGTCGAGTAATTATTGATTTCATGTTTTATTGGTTAAATGGAAATGGTTAAAGAAAAGTGTATCATAAAGTTAGACTTATGATTTACCCCATCTATCCATCATTTTATCCAAAAAATATGGTATGTTAACTCTGTCTCCTCTGGCCTCCTAAATGGTAGAGTTTTGAAAAAATAAAGGAGTAGTCGGGAGTTGATTTGAAAAAATATGCTTTATAAATAACTGAAAATCAATAAAATAAATTATTGTTTAGGCTGTTTTACTATTTCCCCCTCTTTTTAAATTGTGGTGAGATTCAATTTGGTTTTATAACTAATTAAGGTGTTGTTTTTTTGCTATTTGGGAAAGGTTTGGATTACCTCATTTGGTTGTATTATCACTTAAGTAGTAGCTCCTTTTCCTTTGCCTTACAGTCTGATTTTCGATTTCGGCTTTTTCCCAATATGTCCGCCTCGGACATTTATACAACAACCTCCAAGCACTGCCTGCAAGACCAAAAGTCGATTCCTTGTTCTTTAGCCTTGATTATTTCAGGTTTAAAGTCATCAAAGCCTCTCCAAAAACCGGCGGCACCCTTCCTTTCCAGATTTGGCTGTAGTTCGTAGCCACGGCAAGATCTAGAGAAGGGATGTAAATAGCTTGGGTACCCCAAAAACCTGCATGCGAGAATGCCTCTATACCATTCACCTCAATTCGGTAAATCCCAATGCGATAGTCCATCATTGGAGTCTCGGAGTAAGTTGGTGCTTCAAGCATTTTTTCTAAAGTCTTGGGGCTTTCGAACACTTCTCCTTTAAACAGGGCAAGGAAAAACTGGCTCAAATCCTTCGTAGTAGACAGCAGTCCCCCACCTCCAAAATAATCCATGCTGGGATGGAACAAATAAGTGTCCTGTCCCTGGAAATACTGGTGGATCCGAGCCTGATCCACTTTTGGATTCAATCCTTCAAAAGCGGTGTTCTGAAGTCCCAACTTTTCAAATTCGAGAATTTCTTCAATAGCAATTCCCAGCGTTTTTCCCTGAATTCGTTCGATGATTTCTCCTAGTATAATATATCCCGTGTCTGAGTAGCTGAACTTTTCCCCGGGCTTTCCAATCGGCTCTCCGGCTTCTACGCAGAGTTTTAGCTGTTCGGTCCGGGTCCATTCGTGGCCTCCGGGTTGTAGGACTTTGTCGAAGAAAACAGGCGCATGGGTGTGGTCAAAAAATCCGGCATTGTGCTGCAAAACCTGGAGAATAATGATCTGTTCTAGGTCATAGTCCTGACTCAGGATTTGCGTATGCTCGGGTGAAAGGTAGTTCGAAATCGGATCTTCCAACCTGATTTTGCCTTCTTCCCAAAGTCTGAGAATGGAAGCTGCCACAAAGGTCTTCGTGACACTTGCAACCCGAAAGGTCTGATCAGGAAGCAGCTTTTTTCCAGTTTCCTTTTCAGAAACTCCCGCTGAACCTGACCAATGGATCTCCCCGCTTCCGGACTGGATATGGAGTAAAATTCCTGGGATATCCTGATTCAGTTGCCCTTCGAGAATTCGCTGAAGGGCTTGGTTATCAGTGGTCTCCTGTGCCAGCAGCCTAGAGGTGAGAATGAAGAAAAGGAAAATGAATTTTATTTTTTTCATGTGTTTATAATTTGATTTTCATTTGCCACATGGAATGCCCTGGATAATCATTCCCCTGTGTGAGACATTTTCTCATGGGCATTTCATCTGATTAGATTAACTTGAAAGAGTTGGATGGGTGAAAAGGAAACTTAAACTCTTTATGAGTTTCTAAGATTTGATTTGATTCAATTTTGCAAAAATTTTTACTTTTTATAAACAAAAAAGCTAGTGATGGACACAATTTTAAAGAAGATGAATTTCAAAGAAGGGATGAAGATCCGGATTTGGAATTGCCCTCAGGACTTGGAAGACCTCGTAAATTCTTGGAAGACTTCTGGGTATTATGTGGAGGAAGGAGAGAAGCCTACGTTTATGCTTGCGTTTGTGTATAGCAAGGAGGACATCGATGAGTATTTTGAAAAAATGCATCAACTTTCCCCGGAGGATGAGGCAATATGGGTAGCCTATCCTAAAGGCACTTCCAAAAAATACAAGGTGAGCATCAATAGAGATAGCGGTTGGAGAAAGGTAGGAGAGCTGGATTATGAAGGAGTGCGTCAAATTGCCATTGATGAAGACTGGTCAGCACTGCGGTTTCGTAAAGTTAGGTTTATCAAGACACTTAGCCGGAAGTTTAGTGCCAAAAATCAATAAGGGAGGGCTTAGCGGAAAAAATCCAAAAAATAAGTCCCTGACTAAGAAATAGAAAAAGGCAGATTGAGGCAAAATTGAATATTTTTTCAAAAATGAGTTTGGAAAAAATGGATCATGCCTCTACATTTGCATCACGTTTTCCGAAAGGGATAGCGAAACAAACTCCTCCTTAGCTCAGCTGGTTAGAGCACATGACTGTTAATCATGGGGTCCTTGGTTCGAGCCCAAGAGGGGGAGCATCAAAAAAAAGCCTTCAGAAGCAATTCTGAAGGCTTTTTTGCTTTTTGGGAAATGATCTTCCCGAGTACCAAATGAGAATGGTATCGCAATTAGCACGCACATTTTACTGGTTTACATTGCAAATGCGTGAACATTTTTAGTACCGTTGAAAGTCCATTATCGATAAAAAATGGAGAAAGGTAAATATCGATTTGGGAAAAGTTTTCAAATTGAAAACTTTTTAATATCTTCAAGCGTATTTTAACTTGCTGGCTTTGAAAAATATTATTGCCATCAAAAATCTGACGGAGTTTTATCAGAAGCATCCAGATTCAAAATCAAGTCTAGAAACTTGGATTGCTATCACTAAAAATTCAGTATGGCAAAGACCTTCAGATGTTGTTCAGGATTTTCCTGATGCTGATCCTGTTAAAAATAATCGAGTGGTGTTTAATATTTCTGGCAATAAATATCGCTTAATCGTTCAAATCAGCTATTTGAGGCAGTGGGTATTCATCAAATTTATCGGAACGCACTCCGAATATGACAAGGTAGACGCAAGCACTGTAGAGCAATTTTAAAACCGTAAATCAACTTGTAATGATGAAGTGGGAAAAGACAATTACAACAGAAAAGGAGTATGAACAATCTCTTGCCAGGCTTTCTAAAATCTTTGAGGCCGATCCCGAAAGTCCCGAAGGGATGGAGGCGGAATTGCTGGTTACTTTAATCGAGAAATACGAAAAAGAGCATTATCCCATTGCCTTGCCCGATCCTATTGAAGCCGTAAAAGAAACAATGGAAAGAAAGGGCCTTAAGGACAAAGATCTTATATCGGCAATCGGGAGTAAAACTACGGTCAGTCTCGTTTTGAATAGGAAAAGGGCGTTGACGATCGAAATGGTCAGAAATCTTTCAACCTTATTGAAACTACCAGTTGAAGTACTCATCCAACCCTATGAGTTGGATGGAAAACAGGAAAAAGTAGGCGCATAAATAATACCATTCAAGGAATTCATTGAAAATTTATAATCCCTTTGGCTTCCTTTTTATAATGGGATGTCAATTCAAGATCTTTGAATTAAGTAATTGATTATAAATCTCTTTCAAGATCAATGTCACTCTTATTTGGTTGCAACTATCGTTGATAGGGGGAGCCATCCTAGAAAAGCCATCAGAAATGATGGCTTTTTTTTAAATTGGCTAACTCTCTGTTTATCAGAGGTAATCTTTTGTATAAAAGACTTTGCCTTCAGGTCAAGATGATAGCGGGGAGGTGTTTAGTTGAGTTTATACTCGCTGATTTCTGTGAGATTTCAATGGATGGACTACTTTATGGAATAATCATTTATCCAGGTTTTTTTTCATTCTACTGAAAAATTCAGGGGTCACACCAATGTAGGAGGCAATGAGTTTTTGAGGGATGCGGGTCTCGTACTTTTTGAATTTTTCATGAAAAGACCGATAGCGGTTTTCTGCGGTTTGACTTATGGTCTCCAGGATTCGTTCCTGAAAAGCCACAAAGGCCCTCTGTGTAATGATCCTGAAATAGCGCTCCAACTGGGGAATTTGTCCATAGAGCACTTCCAAATGTTCATAAGAGAGCTCCAATACCTTGGTGTCTTCCAAGGCTTGGACATTGAAAATTGCCTCTTGTTGGGTGATAAAACTTTTTAAATCACTGATCCACCAGCCTTCAAATGCAAATTGGATGATATGGTCCAAGCCTTTGGCGTCGGTGTAATACCCAACCAAACTGCCTGAAAGTACAAAATTGGTGTTTCGGCTTTTCCCTCCTGAAAAGACCAAGAAACGGCCTTTTTTGACAGTCCTTTCAGTCAGTCTTGATTCAATCAACTCTTTCTCTTCCTGAGTGAGCGCAATGTATTTTTCGAAACTTTCCCACAGGAGTCTGCTCATCATCTTAATCTAGGTCAAGTGGTTTTCCTATTCTAGGTCATTAGCCATCGGTGTTCGCCGAGAGAACTTTGCCATGTCATTTAATCACAATAAAAATCAGAAATCATGAAAAAGCTAATGCTTCTTTCGTATTTCCTGACATTCCAGACAGGTTGGTCTTTGGCTCAGGAAATTAGTGAAGAAAAAGTTGGGAAAAGTCCTTGGGGACCCGATGATGAACTCGGAACCTTAAATCTCATGACAGAACAGACAAGGTTGCAGGTCTTGAGTAAGATCAATTCCGGAAAGGTCTATGACCTCAGTGTGGAATATTTTGTCGGAATGCCCAGCTTTCATGCCCTTGGGGATCCCCCGTATCAATTTTGGATGACCCATACTCCACATGGGACGGTAGTTGACAACCCCAATAAACTGGGTGAATCAATGAATGCCAAAGTAAGCTACACGGGTGATGCCATATCCATGTATACTCATATGGGAACCCATATAGACGCCTTAAACCACTTTGGGCTTAATGGAGAAATTTGGAATGGCTTTTCAGCCGAAAAGCATCTGGGTGATAAAGGATGGAAAAAGACAGGAGCTGAAACCATTCCTCCCATCATCGGAAGGGGAGTCCTGATCGATATTGTATCCTCCAAAGGTTTGGAACGCCTGCCTGCTAATTATCGGATCTCCTCTTTAGACCTCATGGAGGCTCTTTCAAAGCAAAATGTAGAATTAAAAAGCGGAGACATAGTTTTGATCCGAACCGGTCAGGCTAGATTTTACACCAATTCTGATCACTATTTGGATGAATATCCGGGGATTAGTCTAGAGGCTGCGAAATGGCTGGTGGAGGAAAAAGGTATCATGCTTCTCGGGGCTGACAATTTAAGTTTCGAGGCTTTCCCCCCGGAGAGAAACGATAATTGGGTTCCGGTTCATACGTATTTGTTGGCCGAAAAAGGAGTGATGTTTTTGGAGCAGATGAATCTTGAATCACTCGCCGAAGACAAGGTTTATGAATTTGCCTTTATCGGCTCCTCATTAAAGTTGAAGGGAGCCTCTGGTTCACCTATCAGACCTATCGCATTACCTATTGAGTCCGATTAATTTCTTAAGAAATGGGGAATTTCCAATTGATAGGTTTGGCCTTTATGATAGGAATAATGATTGTTATTCAAGGAAGCTTAAATGCCAGGTTGGGGGTGTTGTTGTCAAACAGTCAGCTAGCCTCGACGGTAGCGCTAACGATTAGTGCCTGTTTTGCCTTACTGATCAGTGTGATTAATCCAAAGGCAATCCCTACGGCTCTTACACTGAAATCAATTCCAGGCTACCTTTGGATAACAGGCGGATTGGTCAGTTTTTTGGCGGTATCCTCTTTTTATTACCTCATCCCGAGGTTGGGTATAGCAAGCACTGTGGCTATTGGGTTGAGCGGTCAATTAATCTTCGCCGCTGTTTTAAGTCATTTTGGCTGGTTTGGATTAGAGCCTGAATTGCTGACTTGGAAAAGAGTGGTGGGAATAATCATCATGATTTTGGGTGTAATCTGTATCAAATCCTGAAATCCATGATTCTTATCGAACAGAACATCGCAAACCTGACAGGATTATGGAAGCTGGCAGGTGAAAAATCCGGAATGTATAAGCGCCTCGGACCTTTACACCAAAGCTTTGTTTTTCCGGGATGTTGGCCTAATAAAATCTGGGTAGAAGGAGAAATTACCCCTCACAATCTTTCCATAGCCAGGGCCTTGAGTTTTGGGAAAGGGTTGAGGTTGGCAATTTGGGATCAAAGCTTGGTAGATCAGGAGGGGTATTTTTCCAGCTTTGGATTTGAAAAGGAAGCAGAACTGGTCGGGATGTCCCTTGATGCCTCTGAGGTAGGTCCGTATAAAACCCAGATCGAACTCGTACAAATTTCTGACTTAGAGGGGGGCATTACTTGGTCGACCCATTTTAAAAACTCCTTCTCCTATCAAATTTTGCCCAAGACAATCCTTGGCCTGAAATACGAGGTCGGGTTCTTTTTGGCGAAAATCAAGAATCAGGTGTTTGGAACCTGCATGCTTTATTTTACCGAGGATACGGTTGGGATTTATTCATTTGGCATTATTCCCAAATATCGTGGACAAAGTTTGGCAGGCCCATTTCTGGAGTCTGTTTTAAATCATATCACCTCAAGGGAAAGAAATGCCCAAATTATCCTACAGGCATCAGAAATGGGTATTGGGATCTATTTGAAGTATGGATTCAAGAAGGATTTTTTACTCCGGTTTTTCCGATAAGAAAGGAATCATGATAGGTCTATGGTATTCCTTCTCACAGGCGAGTAACTGATTTGAACCTGTTCCCATAGCGAGTTCTGCGATGCAAGTTTGGGCAGGCAGGGGCAGGATGTATGACTTCTCAAAGACAACCCAATACCTAAAAAATCGAGCATGGGGAAAACCACACATGCTGTGGTAATGACTAGCTGTGCGAGATTCTTAATACCCATTGAAAACCATAAAAAACTTATGAAACTACTAGAAAACTTAAACTGGCGATACGCCACAAAATCATTTAACCCCGACAAAAAAGTCTCAGCAGAACATATCAAGTCCCTGAAAGAGGCGGTGAGACTTTCTGCGTCATCCTATGGACTTCAGCTCTATCGGGTTTTGGTCATTGAAAACCCTGATGTGCGCAGCGAGCTCAGAAAGGTTTCTTATGATCAAAAACAAATCACAGAGGCCTCTCATTTATTTGTTTTTTGTACCCTAACAGAAAGGTTTGAGGAGGGGATAGATGAGTATTTCCATCTATTATTTCAGACACCTGGAGCCAATAAGAACGAACTTAACTCGTATTGGAACACAACCAAATTGATGGTTTCCGGCATGGAGGAAACCAATCGGAAATCATGGATGGAAAAACAGTGCTATTTAGCCATGAGCACTCTACTTATGGCATGTGCTGAGCTCAAAATTGACGCATGTCCGATGGAAGGTTTCGAAAAAGAGCGCTATGACAGCATTCTTGGACTCAGGGAGAAAGGATTGAATGCTTCAGTGATTGTCCCCGTAGGTTATCGTTCGGACTTTGATCAAACCCAATATAGAGTTAAGGTTCGGAAAGATCAGGAAACCCTATTTATCTCACTTCCTTGAAGGGTCAAGCTTGAAACAGAATACCTGACCAGCCTTGATTCTAAGCTTCCATTGCTCAGCTAATCCCAAATCCTATGGAGATTGAACAGGTAGATGGAAATGATAATTATTTCTATAGATAGAAAGTTGGTTTATCTTCAAAAACCCACCGGATGTTCTGGTGGGCTTTTTTTATTCGTGTTTTAAGAACATAGATTACAAAATCCTTAATGTTAGATCCTTAGTTGAGGTTGAACGGTAATTGATAGTTAAGCCGCTGCAAACATCACATCAATAACAGTGATAGATACCGCAGTTCTTCTAAACTTCATGATTATAGTTTCAACTCCTTCCTAAAAATCCAATTTATATTCAATCCCTTTCTCTTTCACTGAAACGTTAATAGGATGATTTTGTGCTAGTTGATTTGTAGGGAACCAATTCCGATTTAGCCCTGAGATTACAAACATTCCGCATTCGTCACCCAAAGCCACAAACTCTTCACTTACAGGACCTTTGGAAAAGTATTCGGTTCCTATTTCTGAAATTAAAGAATTAGCCAAAAACAAAGGGGATTCGTGAGCCAAACCAACCTCATTTATTGATAAAATACTTTCCGTGGAAAAATTATATGTTGAATCATTGTCCATATCATTTCGACAGATGAATTCCAAAATATTCCCATTATTGTCATGAAAGTAAACAGAGCTTGCGTTCCAATTTGGAAATTGCACAATGGCACCACTTTCATTTTTAATCACGGAAATTTTACTTTCGAGCCAAATCAAAGCTTCATCCAACTTATTTTTGGGAAGGAGAAAGGCAAAATGATAATTCGCTTTGCAATTATCTAATTCCTTTTCAAAAACCAAATCTGTTTTACCGACTTGAAGGCTAAGCATATTTGCATTCAAGTAATTTATTTTGAATCCAAGTTTTTCGTGATAGAAATCTCTTGTTTCATCAATTTTTGAACTCTTCAAAGTCAATTTTAAAATTTCCATATTTCGATATCAAGCTGCTTTTTTCCACTTTATTTTTTCTCTTTCATTAAACTGAGAAGGTGCCCTTTTCATTCCGAAAAGAAACCTTACCCAATTCATGGGCCGAATCATCCAAAAATAAATTCCAAGACAAATCCCCAAAGTTCCCAAGGCAATCGTCCAATATTTAAGCCCGATGCTCCATTCCCACTGGCAGATATAGTAACCTATCACGATGATCACGGTTTGATGGAGGATATAAAAAGGATACAGCCCTTCATTAACATGTTTGAGAATGGGATGAGGTCGGTTGAGGTAAAACTGACCGTAGGCAATGATCGCCAAGACGGTAAACCAGCTCAGAAAAATAGAAGTCACATCAAAAAAGGTTTCCACATTTTCGGTCGTCAGCGGAAGCTGCCAAACTCCTCTAAAATGAAGATAGGCTGCGTAAAAAGGAATTAATATCAGGATTGCTGCGGTGAGGAATAGTTTTCGGTTTTTGCCCAAACTGTCCCACAGTCTTGGATTGCTGTAAAAGATCAAACCAAAAGCAAAAAACAAAAAGTAGAAAATGAAGTAAGCCCAGTCCTGAAAATCGTGGGTTTCATCCGGAAAATAAGGTCTAAGTAAAACCTGGCTGAGCAAAATCAACCCTGATGGAATCAAAAGGGCTCCTGCCGGTTTGGTGAAAATACGCTCTATAAAAGCCTTAAACGGCTGAGAAATGGGTTTTCTCAGGTAGGCCAGTAAAGGCAGAATTAAAATCGAAAAGACCAATAGGTAGGCAATAAACCACAGGTGATGCCAGCTAAAATTTCCTTTGGGATAGGGTTCAAAATCAAAGGTTGTTGGATAGAATTCCCAAAAGCTGGAAAATTCCTGGATCCGTTCAAAATAGATTTGGGGCGGTACAATCACAAACATCCCAAAAGCCAAAGGAACAAATAGCCGCTTGAAACGCTCTTTCACAAATTGGCTTTTTGTTCGTTTTCCCAAAGCCATAAAGGTGCCTGCTCCAGAAATAAACAGAAGCAAAGGCATCCTCCAGTCATGGGACCAGATCATCCAATAGTTAAATACCAGGCTGGTCTCTTCATTTTTTACATGCCAACCCCAAGTACTAAACCACATTCCAGTGTGGTAAAATAGTAGAAGTAGGATGGCAAAAAACCGGAGCCAGTCCAAATCATGTCGTCTGATAGTCGCTTGTGTTTCCATGAGATTTTTTTGGTTTTGATGGGTCAAAACTCAAAAATCTACTTCCAGAAGACGACTGATTTTATCAAGTCAGCGTACGATTTGATAAAGTCGAACGCCTATTCTAGCTCATTTGGACGGTTTTTCTATACTCCGAGGGAGTCATTCCCATCTGCTTTTTGAAAACGGTGTTGAAGGAAGATTTAGAGCTGTAGCCCACCCGTTCGGCTATTTCTTCCATTTTGAGATAAGCGCCTTCTTCACTTTTTAGAATTAGGCAAGCCTCCCGCACACGATATTCTGCCATCAATTCGAAAAAAGTTTTTCCAAAGCCTTCATTGATAGCTTGTGAAAGTACGTGCACGCTTGTTTTGGCTTCTTTGGCCAAATTGGGTAGCGAAAAATCAGGATTTAGGTAAGACTTATCCTGCTCCAAAATCAGTTTAACCTTGCCAATAAGAATACTTTTCGTCTCCTCGTCCAACTTGGAGCCTTGGTATTTCTCCGGAATTTTGAGATCTGCATGTTCTAAATTGGAGCTACGAATATGCAGAAAGCTGGTAAGATACACCGTGAAAGCGATGTAGGCAGCGTACCAATGATCTCCGGTATCTTCGAAGTTGAAAATTTTCACTCCAGCAACAAAAATCAAAACCGTTACCAGAATAAAGGGAACTACTCGCAGTCGCTTTTGGGCTTGGGTGACCGGTTTCCAGATCGAGGCATTCTGGTTGGAGAAAAATCTGGAAACTTCACGAAGACAGAGTAAACCATAAACAGCAATCGACAAAAGCGTGATCGGAGTGACAAATTCCCTAATCAATAACGGGTCTGTCTGATAAGGATAGGAATAGTCCAACCGTGGGAAATCGGGATGGTAGGATGCTATCCACGCATTGTACTTGGCGGCATCAGGAAGAGCCCAAAAAGGGATCATATACAGCATGTAGGCAAAAAAGGGCACCGAATGGCTCCAAAACTTCTTGGAAAGTTTTCCTCGAGTAAGACAAAGAATAACCCCATAAAACAATGGGCCAACCAAAAAACCCAATGGTTCGGAGAAATCTACCAAGTACCAGGCGTGGGCAATCAATCCTGAATACATCAAAAAGATTTCCAATAGAAAACCTCCCATACTCCAGAGCAATAAGCCTTGAAGTATCGAGGTTGGTGTTCGCTTTGCCGGGAAAATCAGATAGACCAAACCCAAATACACGGCCTGCATCAAGCCCAGAAAAATAAAGATGCTAAACAGGTCGATTCGTAAAGGCGGTAAGCTAATTTGGTCCATTCCTGCTTTTATTTACCGATCCAACCAGTCTTTAAACTGGGAATAGCGCTCAATGCTGACAAATACTTCCTGCTTTGGATCTGGCAGAAGTCCCAACTTCAAGCGAGTAGGGGAGTATTTGTGGATTTGGGAGATGCTTTCCAAACTGGCGATAAATTTCCGGTTGATTCGGAAAAACTTGGAAGGATCCAACACTTCCTGAAGTTTGTCCAGAGATAAATCCAAGGGGAACCGCTGACCTTGCCGATTGACTAAAAATGTGATTTTGTCCTCAGAGTAATAATAGGCTACCTCATCCACGGGAACGGTTTGGATCTTGCTTCCCGAACTGACCAAGAACCGCTCCTTGAAACTTGGTTTCTGTTCGATCAGGGGATTGAGGATTTGTTGGATATCGGCCAGGGTGAAAGATTTCTTAGGAGCATGGTATTTCTTAAACTTTTCAATAGCCTGGCTCAATTCCTGAAAATTGACGGGCTTAAGCAGGTAATCCACGCTGTTAAGTTTAAACGCCTTGATCAGGTATTCGTCAAATGCGGTGATGAAAATTACCGGACAGTCGATCGAAATCTGCTCAAAAATCCCAAAACTCTGCCCGTCCTCCAGATGGATGTCCAGCAAAATCAAATCAGGGAAAGGATGGGAAGAAAACCATTCCACGGCTTTTTTGACTGAAGGAAGATCTGCAAGTACTTCAATTTGAGCATCGTATTTTTCCAAAAATCCTTTTACCCGGTCTACCGCAAGACGCTCATCTTCAATAATTACGACTTTCATAAGCAAACAATTCAGGCGAAAAATAGCCCTTTCTCAAAATTTATCCTACATCTCTTCAGGCTTGGAACATCACTTTTTAAGGCTCAGCCGAAAAAATCGGGCGTTCATCGCCTTTTTGTTTTCGGACCGTAAGAAGCTGGTCAATTTTGACCCAACAACAAAACAAAACCACTATGACTTACCGAGCATTTCTGTTTTACATTATGGGATTTCTGATCCTCTTATACATGGCATCCTGCACCGTGAGAATCGATACTGATCCCATTATTCCCAAATCCAAGATCGAATGGGTCGATTTGAACGGATATAAGATATATACCAAAACCCAGGGGAAATACGGTCATTCGATTGTGTTCCTATCTGGACTTGGGGATGAGCTTGGCACTTGGAATGAAATTCAAAAGGAATTGGCCAGAGATTTTCAGACCTTGGCGTATGACCGTGCCGGCGTAGGACAGTCCACCCAAGCAGGACATCCTTCCACGGGATTTGATGTGGCACTTGAACTTAGAAAGCTTCTCGAAAAGAGCGATTTGGAACCTCCTTATCTGCTCGTGGGCCATTCGATTGGAGGACTTTATGCCAGGATTTTTGCAGGAAAGTATCCCCATCTGGTGTCAGGAATGGTTCTCGTTGACTACACCTTGGAGGACAAAATTCTCGCCTTGAAAGAGGTGGATTTGGGAGGAATGACACCGGAGCAACTTTTGGCACAAATTGCCCATGATATGGGACTAAAGGATGGAAGTAAGCGGGAGTTTGTAGCTTCTCTCAAAACTGCTGAGCAGGTCAAAGATGTCGCTCTCCCTTTCGAGCCGGTGACCGTAATCACTGCCCTGAAGCCCAGTCCGGAGGAAACACAAGAAGACATTCAGATGAAAAGCCTACTTCACGGACAATACGTCCAGTCGATTTCAGGTTCAAAGCATGTCCAGGTGCAAAGTTCCCACCACGTGCATTTGGAGCAGCCCGACTTGATCTTCGCAGAAATCAAAGCCCGGATATTGAATAACTAAACCAAACTAGTACTACCACTACCACTCCCAAGACCCATCCCCGACCGGGGCTGGGTTTTTTGGCAAGATCTAATTCAATATCTTCCCCCTATTAAGCCAGAAAGCCAAGTTATGTCACTATTTACCCTCCAAACCAGCAAATCAAGGACCACGATGTATTCCTGGAAGCTTCAGTTAGCTGTGGCGGTGGGGTTTGGATTGATCATTTTAATAAATCAGGTTTTCTTTACTGGATTTACTGCCTTAGAACTCTTTCAGAATTTTCTGGCCAATGTATTCATCGTACTACTGATCTGGAAGTCGGCCGTATGGGTGACTCAAACGGGTGAGCGCTTTTTCAACTGGCTCGAAAGACCGCTTAAAAGAGTTTTGTTATCCGGGGTTTTGGGCCTGGTATGTAGCTTTTTGGTGGTGTTGATTTCTGCCTATTTTTTTCAATTGCTCTATCAATCCCCTTTCCCGGGCAACAATGAGATTTTTATCAACACTTTGATTTCATTTTTGCTCTTTTCTGTGCTGTTTACCGGGTTTAATATCATTCATTTTTTGGAAGCGCTTCGGGAAAAGCAGGTAAAGGAAACTGTGGCTCGGCTAGGAAACTACTTTGAGCAGCTGATCGAAAACGTGGAAGATATCGTGCAGGTATGGGATACCGACGGGCGAATCAAATATTCCAGTCCCTCTGCAGAGCAGCAATTGGATTATAAGATCTCAGAACTGACCGAATTCCCTCCCTTCTACTGGATTCTGGAAGAGGATAAGAACGGAGTCAAAAACCGATTTGAAGCATTTCTGGGAGAAGGTAAAAGGGGTGTCTATTTCGATCAGTTTCGTGTCAAAACCAAAACTGGGGCAGTTAGAATGCTCGAGGTTAAAATCTCCGACGGAAGAACTATTCCCATGATCGAGGGATTAATTGTCACCTGTCGGGATATTACAGGTCGTCATCAAACAGAGCAGTTGATTAGGAGGCAAAAAGAGCTCTATGAATTGACCAGTTCGATTTCAGGTTCATTCCTAAGGATGGATTTCCAATCTGCATTGATAGAAATGCTGGAAAAAATGGGCAAGTTTTCTTCGGTGGATAGAGTCTATGTATACCAACTGAATCAGGAGAAAAACTATTGGAACTGCCTACATGAGTGGCGAAGTCAAAAAGGCAATCAGATCCCTTCCATCTACTACCAAAATGGCATTCCAACCGAGGCGATGCAATGGACCTTTGACCAGTTGCGATCTAACAGAATCCTCAATTTCAAGACACTGGATGAAATGCCCCCTGAAGCTGAGCAATGCCGGAAGGCCTTTGAAGCCGACGGCACAGTTGGAATTTTGCTATTGCCTCTCCGAATCAATGGGGAGCTCGTAGGCATGATCGGGTATGATGCCCTTTTTGAGCCCAAGAACTGGTCTGAAGATGATATCCGATTTCTAAAGCTTTGCAGTGAGATTCTCACCTCTTCACTTGCCCGGTCTGAGGCCGAGGCATCTACCCGCGCCTCTCTTTCATTCAATCAGGCTATCATAGATTCATCTGCGGAAGGTTTTCTTTTGGCCAATCTCCAAAACAAGGTGGTCTACGCCAATGAAATCTTTCTCGGGCTCTGGGATTTGGAAAAAACTCCTGTCGGTCTCAGTGTGGAGGAGATGAGTAAACTGGTGGAGCCAAAAGTCGAAAACAAAGAAGAGATCGACCGTGGATTTGAAATTCTGAAGGAAAACACCCAAGCAGTATTTACCATGACCCTAAATCTTTACAATGGGAAGGTGCTGGAAGTCTATTCGGCTCCGCAGGTTCAGGACGGAAAGCTGGTCGGCCGGATCTGGAGCAATCGAGACATCACAGATCGGATACTTTCACAGCGGGAAGAACTGGAAAAAGGCATGGCTTTGGCCCAATTTGAATCCCTGAAAAATCAGGTAAACCCTCACTTTTTATTCAATAGCCTAAATGTATTGAGCTCTCTCGTTCATGTGGATGCGGACTTGTCAGAGAAGTTTATTGATCAGCTGGCCAAATCCTATCGCTACCTGCTTGAGCAAAAAGACAATACCCTCGTGTCCTTGAAGGTGGAGCTGGACTTTGTAAACTCTTTTATATTCCTGCTCAAAATCCGATTTGAAGATAAAATCCAACTTGAGATTGATATTCCTGAGCGCTTTCATTCCATGCAGATTGCGCCGTTGACCATGCAGCTCCTGATTGAAAATGCCGTCAAACATAACCGTATTTCAAAAGATGAGCCGCTGAAAATTTTTATCGGAATCGAAGACCTTTACTTGGTCGTAAAAAATTCACTTCAAGTCCGGATCAATCATGTCCCATCTACTGGACTGGGATTAAAGAATATCCAAAACAGATACCTTCTCCTTTCTCCTGAGATGCCTGAATTTGGCCCAGAGGGTAATTTCTTTGTCGCCCGAATTCCCTTGATTGAAGAAAAATAGCTTTGGGCTCGTCGGCATTTTTTACGGGTTGAGTAGGATAAACGAGGTGCTCATCTGGATTAATTAGTCAGGGGATTTTGGTGAAACTAGCTTCGTGGAGAATTAAACTTCCATGCGAAAGTCATCAAATCTCCGAATTGCATTCAGCCTGTTTGGTTTAGGTTTAGTGGGAATAGTTTCCCTTATGTGGGTTACTCCTCCGGCTTTGCCTTCAGGCTTGGAAATGGATCCCACCACGCTTCGGTGGATTACCTTGATCAATCCCATCCTTCTTTTGGTAATCAGCATCACTATTGGCACACTCCTGAAGGATGCCGCAGGGGTAAATTTGCCCATTCTGGATAAGGAAAAAGGTCAACCTTTGATTTCTGTTTTTCGGCCTTTGGCTCATCCTTTTTTGGCTTTGACGGCAATCTCTGCACTCGGAGTCTTGCTGATCTATGTGGGTACTTGTTGGGGATTTGATCCTGTGTACCGTGAAGTGATCCAAGGACCTGGCTTACCTTTTTGGACGAGGATGCTTTACGGGGGAATCACCGAGGAAATCCTCATTCGCTTTGGTCTGATGACGCTGCTGCTTTGGATTCTCAAAGAATTCAACCGGCCTAACTCGCATCTCCAATTTTGGATGGCTAATCTGCTTACAGCCATACTTTTTGCCACAGGCCATCTTCCAGCCCTTTTTAATGAAGTACCTGCCCCAAGTATCTGGACATTAATCTATATCCTCGGTGGTAATTTCTGGGCAGGACTCTGCTTTGGCTATGCTTTTTGGAAGTATGGATTGATTCTGGCCATTCTCACACATATGGGTTTTCACCTCATCACTTATTTCCTTATCTAAACTAACCTCTATTATGAAAAAGCTCCTTTTTCTCCTCTTTTGTCTATGTACCTTACCAAAGGGCTGGGCGCAAGACACATCGAAAATTCCAGTCCTCAATGCCAGCATGCTCGATTCTCTGATAGGCAAAAAGCTTGGTTCTGATGAACCCGGGTTTGCCTTGGGAATCATTAAAGGAAGTGAGGTGATTTTGGAGCATTACCATGGGCTTGCAGATCTTGAAAACAGGACTCCAATCTCGAATGATACCAAGTTTAATCTAGCTTCTGTTTCCAAGCATTTTACTGCTTTTGGATTATTATATCTTCAAGATCGGGGAAAATTGGACCTGAATAGTTCTGTCAGCCAATATCTCAACAGCTTTCCCTATCCCGAAAGGATCACATCCATGCAATTGCTTCATCATGCTTCGGGAATTCCCTCTTCGGATAATCTTCGGGTTTTTGCAGGTAAAACCCTTGAATCCGAATGGGGAAGAAGAGATGAGTTACGGCTGCATGCCAATTACAGAAAGTTAAACTTTACTCCCGGTGCTGATTTTCTATATTCCAACTCAGGATACTTCTTCCTAGGTCAGTTGATTGAAGCTCAAAGTGGCCGTTCCTATGCGGAATTTTTCGAAAATTCTCTTTTCCCTTCTTTGGGGATTCAGGGCTTGGTTTTGGATAGATCGGAAAAACTGATTTCTGATCGAGCCATTCCTTATCATCCGGGTTCTGAGGGATTTGAAAGAAAGTTTCCGGAAAAAACCACTATCACCGGTGAATCCAATATCTACCTCAATCTCCCTTCTCTAATGCGTTGGATGCAGATTTTGCTTATTTCCAATCACAATGAGGCGCATTTTACTCGGCCTATGTTTTCCGATTCGTTTGCGTTAGCCACAGGAAAAGCTGTCGATTATAGCTATGGATTGGAAAAAAGAGAAATCAATTCCCTTCAGGCATTCACACATGGGGGTGGAGTTCCGGGATATGCTTCCTACGTCGTTTATATCCCATCACTTGATTTGGGCATTGGTGTGCTCTCCAACTCTGATAGACTCCCCAAAAGTCCGGGTGCAATTGCTCTTGCCGTAGCCAGATTCCTGACGGCTGATTTGGCTAAGCCTGAGGAGAAAGCTGCGCAGACCGAAATCGAACTGGGAAAAGAGGTCACTCAAAACTATGCCGGGGAATACCGCTTTTGGGATGGGGTACAATTCGAGATCAGGCAGGAGGAAAGCCGATTGTTTATTTACCTACCGGACGCTCCGCCTTTTCAGCTTGTGCCTAAGTCTGACACTCAGTTTTTTATCCGTGAATTTGACGGACAAGTTGCCTTTAACACAAAGAATGGAAAACAAACACTTGAATTTATTCAGGGTAAAAAATCAGATGCGGCGGAAATGCTGGATCCCAACCGACAAAAAGCTCAACATCCTCCACTCCATCAACTCTTGGGTAGTTATGAAAATAGGAGTTTGAATGTGGCTTATAAAGTAAAGGAAAAAGAAGGAAAGCTTTTTTTAATCTTGCCTGAAGCCTTGCTTCAGTACGCAGGATTCCGCGAGGTGGAGCTGATCGCCATAGAAGGAAATACTTATCGTACCCGTGAGTTGGGTGTTATTGAATGGGAAGTCAATGCCAAAGGGAAGGTCACGGGATTCCTCATTAAGGATGTAGGAAGGATTAGAAACCTCTATTTCACAAAGAATTCATAAAGTTAAGTTGGTATACATAGTGACTAATTCCCTCTTGGTTCAAGAGGGAATTTTTATGTTTTAAATCCCCAATCCAAGATTCAACCTATGAAAGCTATTCATCCCTATCAGTCCTCTGACCTTTCGGATGTCCTTGTCATTTGGAAGCAGAGCGCCAGTCTGGCTTATCCATTCCTTAATGCCGAATTCTTCCTGAAGGAGGAAAGGCGGATTAGCAGGGAATACCTGCCTTGTTGTGATACTTGGATTTGTAAAGATCACCTAGGAAGAAGCTTGGGTTTTATCACCCTGATCGGAAATGAAATTGGGGGGTTATTTGTACTTCCTGAATTTCAGAATCAGGGAATCGGAAAGAAATTGGTTGAATTTATCTCGGGAAATTTCCCGATCCTTTGGGTGGAAGTCTTTTTAAAAAATCAGAAAGGAATCTGTTTTTATGAAAAAATGGGCTTTTCTTTTTTTGAAGAAAAAGCGCATGAGGAAACCGGGGAAATTCTTTTCAGAATGGTCTGTCGCAATTCATAAATTTACTCCAGGCTCTCTTTTTTCAATTGGAACTTCAAAAAGACTGCCTGAACTTTCCCAATATCTCTTTTCTCCACACCCACCTGTTCAAATCCTGCTTTAAGAGCTACCCGCTGGCTGGGGAGATTATCCTCCGCACACTTGATCCAAAAGGTTTGAAATTGAAACTCCACGGTCAGGAATTCTACCAGACGATTCACAGCAAGGGTCATTATTCCACTGTTTTGTAGGGAAGGATCCAGCCAATAGCCCAACTCAGTACTTTTTTCTATCCAATTCAGATTTTTGGCTGAGATCACTCCTCTTGCCTGTCCTTTTTCGAGAATAGCAAAAGAGAAGTCCTTTTTAGATTCCCATAAAACCTGAGACTCACGGATAAATTTTTCAGTTTGTTCAATGTCGCGAAGCTCATTTACAAAAGGCAACCATGGAGAAAAGTGGCTGCGGTGAATGGTCAAAATGCTAAAAAGGGATGTCGCATGGGTAGGTTGAATCTGGACTAGGTGGGTTAAATGAGTAAGTTCTATTTCCATTTTTGAGGGATTTTAAAACCTAGAAAAGCCCCTTTAAAGGAACTTTTCTAGGTTTTGTGTAAACTGAAAAAAGTTTTGTTGGATTTTATTAGAGGAAAGATTATTCAATTGCGTTTTTTTTACTACGTCTTTCCAATAGTAAGGTGTCACGCCATTTCCCATTCATTTTTCCGATTTTTTCTCGATATCCTACTATTCTAAACCCTAGCTTCTCGTGTATCCTAATACTTCCGGTGTTTTCAGGGAAAATCCCGGACTGTAATGTCCAGAGGTTTTCATGCTCGCTCTCCTTAATCAGTTTTTCAACTAATTGAAAGCCAATTTTTTTTCCTCGGAATTGCTCAGAAACATACACGCTGACTTCTGCCACACCAGCATATACACATCTTCCGGATACGGGTGACAGGGCCGCCCAACCGATTATTTTCCCCTCGTAAAGACAAACCAATCTACATTTTTTGAGATGATTACGATCCCAGTCATCCCAAGTCGGTATGTCTTGTTGAAATGTGGCATTTCCGGTTTGGATTCCTTCAAGGTAAATTGCCGCCACTTCTTCCCAGTGGTTTGGTTTCATTGGTTCAATAGATATTCTCATTTTTGTCAAGATTCAAGATTTTTATTCAATCAATGGGCTTACTTAAACCTAAGCCTCACAAGTTTTTTTCAAAGCTTGGTTCATCTGCTCAAATCCAACTTTGGTTTGCTCCAAGACAGAGGGCATCAGTCCTACCAATAATCCTGAGAAATATTCCCCATGAACAAACAGGGTAGTGTTTTCATCGATCTCCTCCAGTCCGAAATAGTGCTCTCCATCAAAGAGTCCTTTGAAAAGCAATTTACCGGACCAGCGAAGTTCTCGGCCTGGGATGCTCCGAATTAAAACCGGTGAAAAAGACATTTCTTTTTCATTGGGCGGAGATATTCTGATCTGAAGTTTCTGGCCTTCTTTCAACTCTCCGGAAATGAATCGTATAAAGGGATTCCAGCTGGGATAGGATTCAAAATCTGTCAGGATCTTCCATACTTTTTCGCAGGGGGCGTAGATCCTGATCATGGTTTCTATATGTTTCATTTTGTGGTCAAAGTTTTAAAGTTCAATGGAGTCTTTTCTCTAGTATCAGGAGTTCATTTTTAGTGCTTGCATTCCCTCCGGAATATTTCTGTCCCAAAATTTTGAATCCTGAGTCAACCAAAAACGGTAGAAGCTCAGAGTCTTTTTTCAGATGGATCAAGCAAGACCAGAATCCGAGACTTCGGGCTTTGATGAGCAAGAAATTGATCGCCAACATCATACAATTCCTGTCCGCTTTAGTTGGGTCGTAGCCAAACAGAATCTCAGAAATCCCAAGACTTCCAAAGGGGTCCAGCACAGGATTTAAGCCAATCCAACCCATCCATTGGCCATCATTTGACAAAGCAAATAGGGAATCGGAATTGAAATTTTCGGGCCAAAAAGCCAAGGCCTCAGAACCAAAGAAATAGGGAGCGGATTCATGAGTGTTTTGGTGCCAGTTTAATCCATCAATCCAATCCACGTCAGCAAAGCGGAATTCTTTAATCTCAAGACTTTTCATTTTATAGGATCAAAAAAGCCAGCTCGAAGGAGCTGGCAAGGTTGATGGTGGATTGGTTTAGAATTTGGCTTTCACCGAAAGTGTACCTCCCCATCCGTTGAAATCCTCAGTGGAAATGCCCCACTTTTCTTGATTTCTGACATTATATCGGTAGGTTCCGCCCAATTCGATGTCCAACCAGCGATTGAGGTGGGCACCAACTCTCAGGTCAGGAGAAAGAGCGATGGAATGCGTACGGCTTTCGGCCTTGTTGACTACGTTTCCATTTTCTTTTGTAATGGTATAATCTTGCTTGATATCAGCGTATGCTGCTCTCAAACCAACTTTACCGTAGAAAAGACCTCCGAAATCCTGCACATAGCTACCGGACAAGCCGTAGTGAACTTGCTTCATATCCAGTGCGTTGTTTGGCGTTTCTTTCCAAAGATCAACTGGAACGATGGAGTTGGTGTAATAGAGGCCGAAGAATACTTTGTCATGGAATCTCAATCCCAATTCAGTACCGATGCTGTAATGACTGCGTACTGGAGAAGAGCTTTTAGTGAAAATGAATTCATTGATTACCGATCCATAAAAGCCCACAGGCTTTACCGTTTGCGATGTAGATTCCTGCCCGAAAGCGGTCATCATTCCAAGGCTCATCAGAGCCACCAAGGTTAACATTGACTTTTTCATTGTGTGTGTAGTTTGTTTGTGAATAATTGGTTTGTTTTTGTTTGTGTGTTAATGATGATCCAAAAGTAGATCAGCCTCCACACCTGAGATAAAAAGTCTGGACCAAGCCTGAAAAAACCGGACTGAAACCCGGATTTTGGGGGATCAGTAAAATCCTCCAAAGGCTATTGGATTCGCTATTTCATGTGTTTATAATTTGATTTTCATTTGCCACATGGAATGCCCTGCATAATCATTCCCTTGTGTGATAAGCATTTTCTCATGGGCATTTCATCATTTTTAAAAAGTTCAATTCCTTGTATTCTCAATTATCTCAAAAGATACAGGTCAATCGAAATTTAATGAAGGGTTTTTTGATGTTTTTTAAAGAAGTCTAGTTACCTCATTTTAAATCACCTTTTTACCTGACAAACATCAGCTAATTCCAAAGCTAGGGTGCCTAATATCGTGGACGTTAACCAAAACAACCCACGGTATGACCCAAGCTTCCCCACTAACCTCAACGCAAACCGGAGTGCTGGTTTTGCTCCGACTGCTGATCGGATGGCATTTTCTCTATGAAGGCGTCATCAAATTGTACAGCCCAGGATGGACCGCTAAAGGCTATCTGCTCAGCGCTACCTATTTGGAGTCTTTTTTCCATTGGCTGGCAAGTGAATCCATGATTTCCACGATCGATACCCTGAATATCGCTGCCCTGCTTTTCGTAGGCGCTGCCTTGATTCTGGGTTTTAAAACCCAATTGGCCAGTCTGATCGGAGTGGGGCTTCTGCTCCTGTATTACTTTGCTCATCCGCCCTTTCCTGGCTATCCCTTGGGACCTGCTGAGGGCAGTTACTGGATCATCAACAAAAACCTGATCGAAGCAGCCGCACTTCTGGTGGTTTTCCTTTTCCCCACTTCCGTATCTTTTGGCTTGGAGCGATTTTTTGCCAAAAGAACCCTTTCCTCTCAAACCCATTAATCCCACGATATCATGGCAACTGACAAAAAACTATTCGCCGCTTTTTCCAGAAGAGATCTGCTCAAAAGCCTGGCTGGGGTTCCGATTTTAGGCGCAGTATGGGCGGCAGGAATTGACACCACCAAAAAATCCAAGCTGGAAAAAGACTTTTGGTTGGAGAAATTGAACATCAAAGCCAGTGCTCCTCCTGCCTCAGGTCCAATGAGCGGAGACCCGCTCCGCATCGGATTGATCGGATTTGGAATCAGGGGAGAGCAACTGATGCGGGCTTTGGGATTTGCCACTCAGGAATGGATGGAATCTATGGCCAAGTCAGCCCAAGAAGATCCCAAAGACAAGCGATTGGAGGATTTTTTGGCACAGGAAAACCTGAATGTCAAGTTGACTGCGATCTGCGATATTTTTGATGTGAGGGCTGAAAAGGCACTTCGCTCCTTCAATACGGAAGCCAATCCCTGCAAGCGCTATGAAAATTACCTGGACTTGATCCACAGTGGAGAGGTCGATGCGGTCATTATTGCCACGCCGGATCATTGGCATGCGCCGATGGCTCAGGCGGCGATTGAGGCGGGGGTTCATGCCTATGTGGAAAAGCCCATGACGCATACCATCGAGGAGACGTATCGACTCCGTGAAGCGGTAAGAAACCATCCGGGTTCCATTTTAGCCGTAGGACATCAACACAGACAGACGCTTAGCTTCCTGACTGCCCAAGATGCGATTGCGAAAAATACATTAGGTCACGTGTCTCTGGTCGTTACCAACACCAACCGAAACGATGACAATGGGGCTTGGCAATATGAAATTCATCCCGAAGCCTCTCCTGAAACCATTGATTGGAATGCGTTTTTGGGTACTGCACCGCAGGTTCCATTTAATGCTGAGCACTTTTTCCGTTGGAGAAAATGGTGGGCCTATGGTTCAGGACTTTCAGGAGACCTCTTGACCCACGATTACGATCGGGTCAACTGTGTGTTGAAAATGGGAATTCCTAAGTATGTCACTGCTTCCGGTGGCATTTACACCCATCGGGATGGACGGAACGTCCCTGATGTGATGCAGGTCAATATGGACTTTCCGGATTTCAGCACGGGTTCTAGTCAGGAGGACGGAAAAGAAAAAGGAATGACCTTGGTTTATTCGGCAACTTTGGGCAATCAGTTTGACCGAGGTACTGTCCTGATGGGCCACGATGCGAGTATGGAGTTGGGAAATATCCTGACCATCTACGCCGATCCCCGCTCTACCAAGTACAAAGACCTGATCAAAGAAGGCCGAATTGATCCTCAGGTGCCGATCTATCAATACGATCCCACCGCCGAAGGTGTGGATGCGGTGACTTCCGCTACTGCCAAGTACTTCGCAAATAAAGGTTTGCTTTGGACCTATCGGGATGGAAAGCGCGTTGATTCTACCTTCCTGCATATTCGGGAATGGCTCAGCTGCATCCGAAACGGAGGCAATCCGAGCTGTGGGATCGATGAGGGATTTGAGGAGGCTATCACCGCGCACATGGCTGGACTATCCTACAAAATCGGACGAAAAATCGAATGGGATCCAGTTGCTGAGCGAATCATTTCTCTTCCTGGAGAGGATTTGGATGCGATACTGTTGGAAAATTCGGTGGTATAGCGATCCATTTTCTCAGAAAAAAGACCTGTCAGATTGTGATGCTGACAGGTCTTTTTGGTTTCAAAGCGAAAAGTAAGCGTTCCTTATTTTCCCAGAAAAACATTCACACCGACACCTACTTCCAAGCCATGCATCCGATCCCGGATAATCCCCGGTCGGGCAGTCGGAAACCAATAATGACTTCGGAGAAACATCCCCACACGCTTGGATAGCAAATAATTCGTCCCGATCCCCAATCTCAGATGACTAATCGAGAATTGGTCCTTATCTACTGTCTCATATTGATACTCCTCGACGGAGTTGTTTTCAAATTCATAGATAAAATCTTGTCGGGAAAGGTAATTTCCCATCAGGCCAAAGTTACTTTCGAAGCTAAACCCATTGTAATACATACTTCTCCAGCGCAGTTCTAGCGGGAAAAACCACTGCCGATTGGTGAAATAGATCTCATCAAAGGTGGAAATATCCGCCGTCAGATTGGGTAACCTTGATATCACTTCGGGAGACAGCTGCATTATTTCTTCATCATCGAGCTCCCCTTCTACCTGATTTCGAATCGCTCCTGCATAGATTCCCCAACCACTTTCCCATTCGAGACCTATCTGAATCCCATTTTGGATTGGAGTATAATATTCTACGAGTCTGCTGATCGAAAACATAATAGAGGTCACAGCTTCCACATGAAGCATGGGTTTTGTTTTGGTGCGAATCGGCGGATTACTCAGATTGCTGGTGTCTCCTACCAACAGTTCTTCATCGGACTTAAGCACTACTTTTTCTTTGGGCCCCACCGATGGAGCGCTCATGCTTCTTGGTCTTTTGGGACTGATGGAGTCCGGCAGCGATCCAATCTGAGATTTTTTCGAAACCGAATCCACTCTCTGAATAGGTTCGGTTATTCGTTTGTCACTTTCAAGTTTGGTAGAATCCGCCTTTTCTATCACATAAGCAGAAGATTTGAATAGGTCAATTTGATCTCCTGAAGATGCTTCAGTCTTTTTTGTATCAATTTTTTGATTTACAGGATTTTCCAGGCCATTTGGCAGTTGACTCAGATTTTGCTTTTGATCTTTTGCCTTACCAAGGGAAAAGCTTGGGGTATTGACAACTTGACTTTCCTGAACATAGATTCTTTTGACTACATAGACCGTATCGACTAGGTAAACTGTATCTCTCACCACAAGGGTGTCCATGATTGATTCAGTCCTAAAGGTATTTTCAGCTAAAAAATCGCCATTTTGCTCCCGTTGATGCCACCAAAGTGAAAGGACAAAAAGTGTAGTCGCATACAAGTAAGGCATAAACCAGCGCTTCCAAAGAGGAATACCTTTAGGTTGGATGCTTGGACTGAAACTCGCCCAAGCTTGATCCAAATCCGGCACCGGAGTAACCAACCCCTCCAGCTTCTCTTTTATTTTTCGCTCAAATGAGTCTCGCTTATCCATGATTTCTTTGCTTTTCTGTGTTGATCTGGGTCAATGCGCTCTGCAATTTGGCTTTGGCCTTAAAATAATTGGATTTGGAGGTACCTTCGGAAATGCCCAACTGCTCGGCAATTTCCCGGTGATTGTAGCCCTCTATCGCGTAAAGAATGAAAACCATCCGGTAGGCTGGCGGAAGGTCATCGACCAACTCGAGAATTTCCTCAGCACTGATCTGATCGAGGGTGCCCTCATCAAATGAAAAAACAGGGCTTTCATCTTCTATCTCAGCATATCGATCCTGCAAGCGCTTGGTCTTGCGATACTGATCGATAGCGGTATTGACCATTATTCTCCTTACCCACCCACCAAAACTCAGCTCGGGAGAATAATGATCCAATTGCCCAAAAACCTTGAGCATACCCTCATTGACGATGGATTGGGCTTCATCCAAGTTGGGAGTATAGCGCCTGCATACCTGAATGGCGAGCGGATAAGTGACCTTAAACATCCGCTCTTGAGCTTTCCGATCATTCTTTTTGCAAAGCCTGATCAGCTCTTGTAGTTCTTTCGAATCCGGCAAATTCATTTCAATAGCATCACGATCACACCTTATAAGAGGGTTGCCTTTTAGAAAAAATAATTTTATCGCTCAGGCAACGCTTTCAAAATGTCCCAGCGTAATGAGGATGAAATCTAACCAAATCAACTTCAACAATGAAAAAAGCAATTTTAATCATCCTCATTTCTTGGATCGGTATCGGAAACATCATGGCACAAGAGGAACCCCAGACCTTATTCAGCGGAGATCTTTCGCTTTCAAAAATCGGAATTATGATTAATCCTGGTTTCCAAGGTACTCAGATTGCAGGTGAAAATGCTGGGTTTGTAGTATTCCGAGCCGGACTGGTATTCGATGACAAAATCACCGTGGGGGGATTTTATGGACAGATGATCAATACTGTGCGCCCTGCCTCATTTTCAACGATGCTGCCTCCTCAAGCCCACTTGGATTCCTATCAGGCAGGTGGATTTATCGAATACACCCTGAAAGCTACCAAGGTGGTACATCTCACCTTTCCGCTTGCCATCGGGATGAATGAGGTCGAGATCGATGAAGAAGGTCGTGGATTTGACTACGAAGAAAACAAGACATTTTTTGTAGAACCAGGAGCTCAAATCGAGGTCAACCTCCACCGATTTGCCAGGCTTCATGCAGGTCTCGGGTACCGAATCTTGGGCGGCACCATCGAAGAAGCGATGGGTGTGCCCAGCCAAGATAATAGCCTCACCTTCAACGTTGGACTGAAAATGGGGCTTTTTCGAATCAAATCAACGCCTTCAAACTAAACGCAACAGCCTTATCCAATTTATCGAATTGGATGACTTAGGTAGGGGGCGCTTGGTATTGGCACTAATCTAATCTAATCAGAAAAAAGCTTGGTAATCAGGAGGCCTTTTGGTCTCCTGATTTTTTGAAAAAAAGACCTGATTTTGATAGTTACATTTACTTATAGAATTTAATTTCTCGAGAGTGATTGAATTTTTTACTTTTAGCCTACTCACCACGCTCAAAATGAAAAACCTGATTCTCCTTTTATTCTTTTTCCCGTTTTTCACCCAAGCCCAAACCGTCTGCAAGCCGGAAAGCCGTGCTAAGCTGGAATCGTTTTTAGCCAAACTGGAGTCTTTGGACAAAAACCAATCGGGAAATGAACTGGCAGCTGAAATCGGTCAATGGTTTTTGAAAACGGAATACGTGGAGAAAACCCTGGAAATACCCGGTCCCGAGCAACTGGTGATCAACTTGCAGGGCGTGGACTGCACGACCTATTTGGAGTCAGTCGTGACTTTGGTGAGACTTGCAAAGCAAGGTGAAAACAGCATGGAGGCTTTCGAACACGAGTTGGAAACTATTCGTTACCGACATGGTAAAAATGAAGGCTATCCCAGCCGCTTGCACTATTTTTCGGACTGGATTGCCCAAAATGAAACAAAAGGAATCCTCACCGATATCACCCAGGAAATCGGCGGGGTAGCGTACCCGAATGCGCCCACTTTTATGACGGAGAATCCTCAGTTTTATCCCCAACTGAGCGATCCAAAAAATGTGGAGGAGCTGAAACAAGTAGAAGCAGAGCTGGCCAAAAAGTCCTTTTACTACATCCCAAAAGACAAAATCCAGTCTTTGGAATCCAAGATTCAATCCGGGGATATGATCGCCATCACCACTTCGATCAAGAATCTCGACATGGTGCATGTAGGTTTTGCTTTTGAGCGAAATGGCCGGATTCACCTGATGCATGCCAGTTCCAAAAACAAGGAAGTGGAAATTTCCAGCATGCCGCTGAGTGATTATTTGGCGGCCAACAAATCCCAATCCGGGATAATGGTGGGAAGGTGGAAGTGATTTTCATTTATCCAAACAGAGATTAATCTTCAACGAGAGTGGAAAACCTAATCTAAATCCATTCTTATTTTCTAAATCCTTACCTTATAGCAACTTATCAAAGTCCAGTCTATGGAAAACTATACACTCACCATCAACGGAAAGAAGCAAGAGGTTTCAGCCGAGCCTGATATGCCGCTTCTTTGGGTTCTCAGGGACCTTTTGAATATGAAAGGAACCAAGTTTGGATGCGGACAGGCGCTTTGTGGTGCTTGTACCGTTCACTTGGATGACGTGGCCGTCCGGTCTTGCAGCTTGCCAATTTCGGAGGTAGGAGCCGGAAATATTACGACGATCGAAGGACTTTCCGAAAAAGGAGACCATCCGCTTCAAGAAGCTTGGGTGGAGCATGTAGTGCCCCAGTGCGGGTATTGCCAAGGAGGTCAGATTATGACTGCAGCAGCTTTGCTTAAACAGAATCCAACCCCTTCCGAGGCCGAAATCGAAGCTGCCATGCAAGGCAATCTCTGTCGATGCGGCACCTACAACCGAATCAAGTCAGCTATCCAAACCGCAGCTTCCCGCTAATTCCAAAACTGAAACGCTATGAAAAATTTTATTCCAGTTTTCAAGGATAAAAACAAGGCCTCAGAAGATCGCTCCAAGATTTTTGTGGCCTCCAGAAGGGATTTTCTCAAAATCGGTTCGCTGGCTACAGGTGGTTTTTTGCTGGGAGTCAATTTCCAATGCTCAGGTCCAAAAGGCGAAGTGGTGACTTTTGCTCCCAACGTGTACATCTCTTTCGATTCTGATAATCAGGTGACCCTGATCGCTCACCGCTCGGAAATGGGTACCGGGATTCGTACTTCCTTGCCGATGATCATGGCTGACGAACTCGGGGCAGATTGGAGCAAAATCAAGATCGTACAAGCCGAAGGCGATGAAGACAAATATGGAAATCAGAATACCGATGGATCCTTCTCAGTGCGGATGTTTTTTGAGCCGATGCGAAAAGCGGGAGCCACGGCCCGACACATGCTCATCCAAGCCGCTGCTGCCAAATGGGGGGTAGATCCCTCCGAATGCTATACCGAAAATTCCGAAGTTCATCTGAAGGAGAGTAGGAAAAAAGTCACGTTTGGAGATCTCGTGCAGGACTTGTTGGTGATGCCGCTACCCGATCCGGCTGCTGTGAAAACCAAGGAGCTCAGCGAGTATAAATTGGTCGGAACCGATGTAGCCATCTACGATGCCAAGGATATCGCAACCGGAAAAGCGGTGTTTGGTGCAGACGTGGACTTGCCCAATATGCAAATCGCCATGATCGCTAGGAGTCCAGTGGTAGGTGCCAAAATCATTTCTTACAATGATGCCAAAGCTCTTGCAGTGCCCGGAGTAAATCAGGTCGTGAAAATAGAAGGAGCAGGCATTCCTCCCGGTTTGGACAAGCCATTGGAAGGGCTTGCCGTTCTCGCTTCCAATACCTGGGCCGCCAAAAAGGGCCGGGAAGCCTTAGAAATCGAATGGGATCTAGGCCCAAACCAAGACTATAACTCCACCGCCCAACTCGAGGCCATGGCCAAGTCCACCCTGCAAAATGGCAAGGTGAGACGTGAGCGAGGCAATTTTAATGCGGCCAAGTCCAGTGCGGCCAAGACTTTGGACAAAACATTCAAGATTCCGTTTTATGCCCATGCCACCATGGAGCCTATTGCAGTGATCGCAGATTATAAAGGTGATGGAAGTGTAGAAATATGGGCACCTTCCCAACATCCGCAGTGGGCACGAGGCGCAGTGGCTGGAGCTTTGGGTATCGAGCTTCCTCAAGTGAAAATCAATGTAACGCTCTTAGGAGGAGGATTCGGACGAAAATCCAAACCCGATGGAGTGATAGAAGCAGCGCTTCTTTCCAAAGCAGCCAAGACTCCAGTGCGGGTACAATGGACCCGAGAAGATGATTTGCACCATGATTTCTACCATTCCCATAGTGCACAGCGGATCGTAGCTACCTTGGATGGATCAGGAAATCTCACCGGTTGGAATCAACATTCGGTCTTTCCGGCTATTGGAGCCACAGGAAATCCAGATGAATTGCATCCTTCTGACGGAGAATTGGGCTTGGGTTGTACCGACTTTCCCTTTGATGTACCCAACATTCGCATCGAAACGCACGAATCCAAAGCCCATACCCGTATCGGTTGGCTTCGCTCTGTGAGTAATATCAACCATGCCTTTGCTGCCCAATGCATGATGGATGAGATCGCCGAAGCGAGAGGAGTGGATCCGATTCAGCAGGCGATTGAGCTGTTGGGAGAAGATCGAGACCTGAATTTTGCCGAAGAAACAGGCGGAAAGTATGAAAACTATGGGGAGAAGATCGAAGACTTCCCTTGGAATACGGGACGGATGAAAAAGGTAATCCAAGCTGTTGCCGAAAAATCCAACTGGTCTCAAAATCTCGCTTCCGGCAAAGCCCTGGGATTTGCAGCGCACAAAAGCTTCCTGACTTATGTCGCTTGTGTGGTGATGGTGGAAAAAGACGCCAATGGAAATCTCATTATTCCTGAGGTTCACTATGCCGTAGACTGTGGAGTCGGAGTCAATACCGACCGGATCAAATCCCAGTTTGAAGGCGGGGCGCAGTTTGCCACCAGCTTGGCGATGACTTCCGCGATTACTTTTGATAAGGGGCAGGTGCAGCAACATAACTTTGATTCGTATCAGATCATCCGCATGCCTCAGTCACCAAAAAAGATCGAGGTCCACATCATCCCAAGCACCGAAAAGCCAACCGGTGTGGGCGAACCTCCGGTGCCACCCTACATTCCGGCCTTGGCCAATGCGGTGTACAAACTCACAGGTAAGCGGATTTATGAATTACCGTTTAAGGTTTGATTCTTTGATAAATGCTAATGGTTATGCTGCTTTTCCGAAAGCAGCATTTCCTGTTTTTAGGGAATAGGTCCAGCGTCTGGAGACGCAGGATAGCAGAGCAGATCGTATTCTCGCTAAGCCGCTCGGGATATTTTTTTTCTTTGAGAAAGAAGAAATGTTTTTCCTGTTAAATGAAAAACACCTGCGTTGAAGGCGCTAAATGTGTGAGCCCCAAATTCTATTTGGGGCAAAAATCAGAGTGAAGTCCACGAGCCCTGAAGGGGCGATCCGTATTACCTAAAGGAATTTTTGATTAGAGATTGGGTTGGGTTTGTAAGCAATAAGTGCCAAAACAATACAGATCGTGCCTTCAGCACTCTTGTTCCTTGAGGATTTCAAAAAACCCAGAATTGAATTCTGGGTTTGGACAGAACGTGCCGTTGGCACTTTTCTATGATTCTGCAGCTTTTCCGAATGCAGCATTTCGCGCATCAATTCGTACTTTTGGACATGAAGAAAATCCATATCCTTTTAGTTTTTACGCTGTTTTTTAGTTTTTGTACCCAGTTTTCTTTTGCCCAAAAGGAACCAAAAATTGATTCAGTTTACCTTGCGGGCATTCCTCAGGGGGTGATCAACAATCCCATTTTGGAGGAAATAAGCGGTTTGGCTTTTTCCCAAAAGCATCCCAATCTGATCTATGTCCATACCGATAGCGGAGGGGAAGCAGCAGTGTACTTATTGGATTCCCTGGGAAAAGAATTGGGTGTCATCGAGCTGGTGGGAGTAAAAAACCGGGATTGGGAAGATATTGCCGTAGGGCCTGGTCCAGGCGGAAAACCTTATGTTTTTGTAGCCGAAATAGGAGATAATGCGGGGATACATGGTGAAATCTGCATTTTTCGATTTCCTGAACCCAATTCTATTGCCGCTAAAAACAGCGTAAAACCTGAGGTTTTGCGGCTTACTTATCCAGGAGGGGCGAGAGATGCAGAAACCTTGATGGTGGATCCGATTTCAGGAGATTTGTTTATCGTTTCCAAGAGAGATGATAAAAACTCGCTGTACCGAGTGCCTCAATCGGAATTTTCCAAAGGCAAATCCACGCTTGAAAAACTTCATAACTTGGATTTTACCAGCTCAGTCGCGGGTGATATTTCCAGAGATGGGAGCAAAATTCTGATCAAAAATTACTTTGCGATTTACTATTGGGAGCGGAAGTCAGGGGAGAGCATCCCACAAGCCCTTCAGAAAGCGCCTAAACGATTGCCCTACGTGCCCGAACCCCAGGGGGAAGCTATTGGGTTTAATTCCAAAGGCAATTCCTTTTTCACCATCAGCGAAAAACGATTCAACGTTAACCCTACCCTTTACCGATATCCTAAGAAACCATGAACCAGACGAGCTCGGTCATTTTGATGGTACGACCAGTCCATTTTGGGTTCAATCCCGAAACGGCAGGGAATAATTTTTATCAAAAACAGGACTCTCGCTCAGTTGAGGAAATCCAACGTCTGGCTTTGGCTGAGTTTGACGGTTTTGTTGCTCTTTTGAGAGACCAAGGAGTGGAAGTGTTGGTGGTAGAGGATAGTGAAAGCCCGATAAAAACCGATGCTATTTTTCCAAACAACTGGCTGAGTACCCATCCCGACGGCAAGGTGATTTTGTATCCCATGTTTTCTCCCAACCGTCGTCTGGAAAGAAGAAAAGAGATCCTTGAACAATTGCTTCGATTGGGCTTTGGGATATCAGAGATCATTGATTTAAGTTTTTTCGAGGAGCATGGGCAGTTTTTGGAGGGGACGGGAAGTATGGTGCTGGACCGACAGGCAAAGGTGATTTATGCCTGCTTTTCGGAGCGGACTCATCCTGTTCCTCTCGAGTATGTGGGTAAGTTGCTTGGCTATCAAGTGGTAAGTTTTGAGGCCATGCAGGAAGTGGGAGGGAGGCTTTCGCCGATCTATCATACTAATGTAATGATGCATGTGGGTACGGATATTGCCGTGGTCTGTCTGGAGACCATCGTCAAATCTGCTGAGCGTCAAAAAGTAAAGGATGCTTTGACCAATTCGGGAAAAAAAGTCATTCCCATTACGGCAAGGCAAAAGTTTCAGTTTGCCGGAAATATGCTGGAAGTGAGCAATGACGGTGGAGAGAAGTTTACCGTGATGTCTCAGGCGGCTTTCGATTCCCTCAATGTGGGTCAAATCCAACAAATCGAAAAGTACACGACGATTATTAGTCCTGCTATTCCCACTATCGAAAAGCTCGGAGGTGGATCCGTGAGGTGTATGATGGCGGAGGTTTTTTTGCCGAAGGCGTAAGGGCAGTTGGTAGTGATCATTAGGTTGTGCTCAGTGATCAGTCCCAATATTCAAGAAAAACATAGGCACAGAAAGACAAAAAGCCGTGAGTTGGGATACACGCAGAGGCGAAGACGTCTACCTAGACTTGAATTGATTAAAGTCTTTCTAAAGCTTCCTCGGGAGATAAAACTTGTAGCCTTGATTGTCGGAAATCTTTTTTGTTCCTCGTGATAATCCAGTCTATCCCATTAAGATCTGCAACCGAATTTTGGATTGAATCTTCAAAATCAGAGAAATCTGAGTTGACTGCATGGATTACAATATTTCTATCCACTGCTAAAATTTGCATAATCTCCACCAAGTCAAGGATAAATTCTTTTGCGATTTCTTTAGATTTTTCTTTACTGATCAAAAAATAAATGTCCTTGATTGAGGTGGCAGATAGGAAGCAAAGGATCCTTCCTTCGGTTAGCTTTTCAAAGATTTTAGAGGAATGTTGAAAAAAAATCGGTCTTTCAAGCGCGATGTCAAGTATGATGTTTGTATCCAAAAAAATAGTTGTCATTGATGCTTTTTCTCAAGGTATTCTTGTCTTGCTTTCTTGTAGTCTCCTTCTGATCCCTTTAAGATTCCTTTCCATTTTCTCACAAAATCCAAAGCATTCTTTTTTTGGGGAATTTGCTTTGAAATCCTGATCTCAACCTCCTGATTTTCAAGGTGGAGAGATTCCGGAAGTTGGATTGTCCCATCCTTGCTCACTTTGGTTAAAAATGTGATTGAATTTTCCATAAACCAAACTAATTAGATCATGGAATATACGTAGAAAAATTCTTTTTGATTTAAAGGGAAACTCTAATCAAAAAATCCACTTGTGGTTTAAAAGAAAAACAACCTCAGTTGACCGATTCACTCTGCCAACTGAGACTGCTTCACTGCTCACTTAAATCCCGGTGTAATTAAACGGAGTAATTGCCCGCAATTCGCTTTTTAGTTCGGTGGATATCGGAAGACCTTCGACAAACTCAGAAATCGACTCCTGTGTAATTTTTGAGTTGGTGCGGGTAAGGTCTCGTAGGGCTTCGTAGGGTTTGGGGAAACCTTCTCTGCGCAAGATGGTCTGAATGGCCTCGGCAACTACGGCCCAGTTTTCCTCCAAATCCGCATCGATCGCTGCCTGATTCAGTTCCAATTTGCCCAAGCCTTTTTGCAAAGACTCCAGAGAAATCAGCATGTGTGCTAAAGGAACTCCAATGACCCGCAACACGGTGCTGTCAGTCAAGTCACGCTGCAATCTGGAAATTGGGAGTTTGGCTGCCAAATGCTCCAAAAGGGCGTTGGCGATGCCCAAGTTTCCTTCGGCATTTTCAAAATCGATCGGGTTTACCTTGTGAGGCATCGCAGAGGAACCCACCTCTCCGGCTTTGATTTTTTGCTTGAAATAGTTCATAGCCACATACTGCCACACGTCTTTGGAGAGGTCGAGCAAAATGGTGTTGATGCGCTTCAATCCGTCAAAGACGGCAGCTAGGTTATCGTAATGCTCAATTTGGGTAGTTGGAAACGAGCGCTCCAAACCAAGGTAATTTTCTACGAAGGTGAAGGCAAATTCATTCCATTCAAAGTCAGGATAGGCGACTACGTGCGCGTTCATGTTGCCGGTGGCGCCGCCAAACTTGGCAGAATAAGGCACCTGTTCCAGGAGTTCGAGCTGCTTTCTCAATCTCACCACAAAGACATTGATCTCCTTACCCAGTCGGGTGGGAGAGGCGGGCTGCCCGTGGGTTTTGGCCAGCATGGGGATTTCAGACCATTGATCAGCTAGGTCAGCAAGCTTCTCGATCACTTCTTCCAATGCCGGTAGGATCACTTCCTGCAGACCCCGCTTAAGCATCAGCGGTGTGGCCGTGTTGTTGATGTCTTGGGAAGTCAGTCCAAAATGAATGAACTCTTTGTAAGGTTCCAAACCGAGCTCATCGAATTTTTCTTTGAGAAAATATTCCACAGCTTTCACGTCGTGATTAGTGGTGCGTTCGGTGGTTTTGATCCAGTTGGCGTCTTCGATGGAAAAGTGCTTCACCCAGTCCCTGAGTTGGGGGAAGAGCGCATGGTCAAACTCCGCCAATTGCGGCAAGGGTAGTTGGCAAAGTGCGATAAAATATTCCACTTCGACATGCACCCGATACTTGATCAGGGCAAATTCTGAGAAAAAAGCTCGAAGAGGGGCTGTTTTGCCGGCATAGCGTCCATCCACAGAGGAAACGGCGGTCAGGGCATTTAATTCCATATCATATTGAGTTGCTGAGCAAAAGAAAGATTCAGTCCGAAACTCGGAAGTCGCAAAGGTAAGGGCAAAGACCCAAAATCGGGCTTTTGCACCAAGAATTATCCAAACTAGGCAAACTTACTTTTCCCTTTTGAGGTTATTGACTGAAATTTCCCCGTGCTTTGTCCATTTTACCAAACCGGGGTTTAATTTTGCAGCCAAATCACCAAAAGATCACATGTTCAATTTCTTCAAGAAAAAGAAAGAAGAGGTAAAAGTAAATCCCTATTTACCTCTTAAAGTGCGGGAGGTAGTCAAAGAAACTTCGGATACGGTATCCATATATTTTGAACAGCCGGAACCTTACCTGGATTATAAGCCCGGTCAGTTTTTAACTTTGGTGATGGAGTTTGAAGGCAAAGAGCAGCGTCGCTCTTATTCACTTTGTACCTCACCTTTTGTCGACCCATTTCCGGGGATTTCTGTTAAGCGGGTTCCGCAAGGACTCTTTTCCAACTACCTAAATGAAAAAGTTTTCCCTGGCAAAACGATCAATGTGGTCAAGCCCATGGGGAATTTCACTGTTGACTTTCATTCTAAAAACCGCCGGCACTTCTTCCTTATTGCAGGGGGAAGTGGGATCACCCCGATCATGGGGATCCTTAAGTCCGTCTTAGTCAATGAACCTCAGTCTATCATCACGCTGATCTATGCCAGTAGAAATGAAGAGCAGATCATTTTCAGAAAACAATTGGAAATGCTTCAACTCGCCAATCCGGATCGGCTGACAATCATCCATAACCTCAGCCAACCTTCCGAAAACTGGACGGGATTAAAAGGCAGGCTATCTCCTATTGTGCTGAAAGAACTTTTTGCAAAAGCGGAATATGAACCCCGGTATGAGGAGATCTATTTTATGTGTGGGCCTGATGGAATAATGGAGACTGCCCAGCAGGTTTTGGATGAGTTGGGAATAGAAAAGGAACGAATTCATCGGGAAAGTTTTTACTCCGCAGCTGCACATCAGGCGCATGAAGATGCACTTAAGGGGATCAGTAATGGTATTTTAACCAGAGATGTGACCATCATTCTGGAAGGGGAGGAGCATGTAGTGACTGTGCCGCCTAGTAAAACGGTTTTGGAATCCGGTTTGGCAGCCGGACTGAATATGCCTTACAGTTGTCAAAGTGGGCTTTGCACTGCATGTCGAGGTCGTGTATTGAGTGGGCAGGTGAAGATGGATGAGGATGCGGGGCTCAGTGAAAAGGAACTGGCGGCTGGCTATGTGCTATGCTGTGTGTCCAGACCTTTGACCGACGATATCAAAATCACCATCGAATAACACAAGCCCCTTGGAAACTCAGGAACTACGAAAAATCTACCACCGAACGGAGCGATTGACGCTGATCATTTTATTGATAGCACTTCCGGCTTTTGGAATCGTCTACCTGTACCATAACTCGGGCAGTATCACCAAGGACTTGCCTGAGCCATCGGGGTTTTTTAATGGTTTTTTAATGACCTTTTCCATAACCTTGTTGATAGGTCAGTTTTGGGCCTTTCGTGTCAATATCAAAAAGTCTTTTGCTGAGACCGAATTGCTTGAAAAGGTAAAAATCTATGCAAAAGCCACCACTCAGCGGTTTTTGTTTCTTTTCTTGGTTTCCATCTGCAGTACCTTAGGGCTCCTCTTCAGTGGCAATCCTTTCTTCATAGTTATTTTTGCCCTGGCTTTGGTGTTTTTCTCTCTGGCCAAACCCAGCCCCGATCGTATGACTCGACTGATGAAGCTGAAAAAAGAAGACCGGGAACTTCTCAGAGAAATTGCCCGGCCTGTTTGATGATACGAGAATAAGAGATTAAGAGATAAACTGGATTTGATTTGTCTTCCAGATCTCTCTATCTCTTAATCTTTAACTTCTAATTCTCAATCGTAATGTTTCCTGAGGTGATATTTCCCCTGACGGTTGTAGAAGCGCCATTGTCAATTTCCAATGATTTTCCGGTCGAGGTAGTTCCCACCTTTAGATTTCCCGAAGAGGATTTGAGGGAGTAATTGAAGCCTTTCAAATCCGAATTTGTCTGAACTCTGAAATTCCCCGAAGTCCCGTTAAATCGGGTATTTGGTCCCAGTCCCGAATTGGTAGCCCTTACATTTCCGGAGGTAAACTGAAGGAAACCCAGCTGTCCTGCATTGTTGATTTTAGCATTTCCTGAAGTCAAACTGACGGAAATTTGCCCTCCTACGCCATCTGCTTCCAATGAACCACTCGTGGATTCATAGTCCAGATTTCCTTTAACTGCAAGAAAATTGGCATTTCCGGATGTGACTCCCCCCTGCACATTTCCTTCTACTCCGTTTACATTTAGGTTTCCGGAGGTTGCCTTAATAATAAGGTCCCCTTTGATCTGATTGGCAGTGACATTTCCCGAAGAAACTCTCAAGGAGGTGGATTTTCCACCTGCGTTCTCTACGGTCATATTTCCGGAACTTCCTCGAAAGTCGATTTCGATATTCTGAGGCCCTTTCATATGGATGTACCCCTTGTTTTTAGAATTCCAGCTGTAATTGTTCTGTTTTTTGGTGTGGCTGATTTTTAAAACATCTCCGACAGTCACAAAGACAATGTCCTGGTCAGTATAATTGGATTCTAAATAGGCTTCCACGGAAACTTCTGCTGAGCCTCCTCCAGTGTAGGATACATTTAGCCAACCACTTTCTACCTCAATTCGCTTGATGTTGGAGTAGCTTTTTTGGGTGTTGACTAGAACATTTTGCGCCATTGCCCAAGTGGATGAAACCATCATGAGGAATGCAAGAGAAAATTTGAGATATGTTTTCATAGTTTCTGGTTGGTTTTATCAGTTAAAGGTGACACCGAAACTCATCGCTTGTAGTTCGGGTCCTTTTCCTGGTTCAAATAGTTCATTCAGGTCATAATTGAAGAAAAGGGTGATGTCTCCCACGCCGATTTCCGACCGTAATCCGTACCGGAAATTGTTGACATACATGTTGGATTTTTCAAATTGCTTGATTTGGTCACCCTTTGTGTCGTTGTAGACAAATTTTCCTCTTCCGCCGATTCTCAGACCGGCATATCCTCCCACTCCGAATCGTAGGTTTCCGTCATTGGTCAATACTGTAGGAACAAGGGTCAGATTGACAAATGAGGCCGAGATTTTAGATTTGGTTCCTGTTCCTCCTGTAAATTCCTGAAACTCCAATCCCTCCGGGGTTTTCACGGCAATGATATCCGTGTCCTCAAATTTGAAATTGTACCAGCTGACTCCCAAGTAAGATTTTAGGTTGAAATTGTTGTCAGGTTTCCAAGTACCAGTGGTATTCAGTGCCACATACCAGCTGCCCCAAGGTTTGACTTGAGGGGCGCCTTTTCCATTTGGCCAGATGTTGATCCCTACTTCTGTTTCCAAAAAATTGGTTTCGAAATTGGAGCCCTTGGATTCTTTGTAGTTTTCCCACTCTTGATCTGAGATCTCCCATTCGTAGGTTTTGGTGCCATCTGAGTATTTGGTGACCATCCAGCTTTTTCCAAAGAGGGTATAGACTTTTGTTTTCTCCCCTTCCATGGCGGATTTTTCTTGGCCAAAGGCTGAAGAAATGGCGAGTATTGGGATGGTAGCAAGTAGTAAAAGTATTTTTTTCATCGTTGGTTTAGTTATATGAGGCGGGGAGTCAAGCTCCCCACATTTTTTTAAAATACAATTCCAAAAGTGATAGGATTGAGGGCGGGACCTTTTCCTCCCTGGAACAATTCGTTCAGGTCATAGGTGGTGAAAAACTTCACCCGGTGGATACCCAGTTCTCCGCGGATGCCATAGCGGAGGTTTTCCAGGTAAAGTCCTGTGGCTTCTTTGTCTTTCTGACGACCTGAGCCTCCCAGTTCTTCATAGACATATTTGGATTGCCCTCCGAGGCGGTATCCGATGTAAGGTCCTGCGGCGAGTTTAAACCCTCTTTTGCCTTTGTCTTTCATTTGGCCAAAGTCAAGTTCCAAAAGGGTGGTGGCTGTCAGGTAGGAAGCTGAGATTTTGCTTTTAAACCCATCCACATCCGTACGCTGAATAAATTCTATTTGATCATCCCCTCTTACAGCTTGGAAATCCCTGTTTTCAAACTTGAAATTGTACCAGTGGAAACCCAAACCAAAATTCCAGTGAAAACCTTTGGAAATTCTTTGGGCTGCCATCCAGTTGAGTCCTACCTGCCAGCTTCCCCAGCCTTTTACTGCATAGGGATTGTCAGAGGTCGGGAATTTTCCGTTATCGAGGTAGTTGTTGATGCCCAAGTCCACCGTAAAATAGGTTCTGAATGGTGGATCGGACATTTTCCTAGCACCTGTTTCTACCTTGACACGGGTGTTTTCTCCGGATTCATCTACATACACTCTTACGCCGGCGACATTGACCTCTGTTTCTCCGCTTCCTTCATATACTTTGACCACTTCTTTGACGGACCCGTCTCTTTTCCGGATTTCCACGATGGTCAATTCTCCTGTTTCTTTATTTTCCTCGAGGTCAAGTTCACTGATGATCTGATTGATATTCATCAGCTTGAGTTTTTCAAAGTCTTCTTTGGATTCGACGATGATGAGTACTTTTCCTGATTTTCCGAATTCGATCACCACACTGTCTTTCATGATGAGGGTTTCGGTTTTGATGGGCAATTCATTACGTTCGCCGGCGAATGCCAGTTGAACTAGTCCCATGAAGCAAAGCAAAAGCAAGTATTTTTTCATAACTAGAGTCATTTAAAAGCAAGTAGTTGGTTTAGTTTTAAGGTTTTTCGTCTGCTCGGTCTCTTTTAGAGGTGAGACTTGCAAAGAGGTTGTCTTTTTTATCCTGTAATTCAGCAAATCCATTGTCCACTTTTCCAAGTAATCCTTCCACTTGTCCCACAGTCTTACCCAGTTCGGTGATCAGATTTTTGTCCACAGGTTCTCCTTTTTTGATCCCATTGGAATAAATGCTGACCCGATAGAGAGGCTCTTCTGCATTTTCCATAGCTGAGGAGGCCAGCGCTTGATTGATTTCCGGTGCTTTCATTTCCGGAAGGGGAAGAGTGATATCCTGGGCTTTAAGCTCAGGTACATTCACCTCAGCAATCAAAATTTCAGAAGATGGAGCTGTAAATTCAGAAGGGTTATACTCGGTTTTAGGTGTTGCCGGAATGGAAGCTTTTTGATAAGTACCTTGAGCTTCTTGTATTTTCGATGAAGCTACGAGGGATTCATTTTCAGAGATTAAGTCATTGGTATTTGGAGTTTGAAGCACTTCTTCTGGGGAAGAATTTTGGTCGAGAAGGGGTAGGTCTTCGTTTGATTTCAGATTTTCTGAAATAAGGGTTTCCTCCGATACTTCTTCCTGTCCTTGCCAAGTCAGATACCCGACAAAAAACAAGATGCTGACCGAGGCAGCGATAGCCCACCAAAAACCCAATCCGGAGTTGGATTTTTTGGGGAGTTGACTTTCGAGCCTTTCCCAAGCCAGAGCGCTCGGTTTTTCCTGATGATTTTCAAGTTTATCCTTGAAAATCCGGTCGAATTGTTCGTTTGTTTTAGCCATGGTTAGTCTTGATTTTGGGTTGCAGACTGGCAATTTTTTCTTTGAGAGCTGTTCGGGCGCGATTCAACTGTGACTTGGAGGTGCTTTCGCTGATGCCAAGCAAATCAGCGATTTCCTGGTGGGAATACCCTTCGATTGCGTATAAGTTGAAGACAGTCCGGTATCCTACCGGAAGGCCTTGAACCAATTCCATCAATTCTGCGGTCTCCAAATGAGTCAACTCGTAGTGGTGTCCTTGAAAATCATACTCCATTTCGAGGTTTACCTCCATCATCAGATGTCGGTTACTTCTTAGTGTCATCAGTGCCTGAGTGACTACGATTCGTTTCATCCACCCTTCAAAACTTCCCTTTGCCTGAAATTGAGGGAGTTTTTCAAAGATTTTCATGAAGCTCTCGATCATCACATCTTCGGCATGCTCGCGATCTTTCAGGTATCGCATACAGATGGCCAGAAATTTCCCCGAATAGGATTCATACAAGTGACGCTGGGCCGATCGGTCCCCTCTTAGGCATCCCTTGATTAGTCCTTCTTCAGTGGAAAAATTGGATCTGTTAAACATTCCGGTTGGCTTTCAAAAGGGTAGATGCAGGGTCCTGAAAAAGGGTTGCGCTGATATTTAAAAAAAGTTAAATTTTTTTTAAGTAAAAAAATAAACAGCCTGAAAATCAATTCATTTCAGGCTGGAATATTTTTGGGATTAAAGAGAAAAGATGAAAAACAACAGGGCCACTACCATAATCAGGATCATCATCTGAGATTTTTCTTTGAATTCCTGAGCCACTTTTCTTTTTCTTAAAACCATCATGGCCAAGCCTAGTCCAAAAAACTGAAGCAGTAGACTGACTCCATTTAGCGGCCCCATAGGTGCTTCCAACACATGGAAATTGGAATTTAAAATGGAAAGGGCACCAAGTAGTATCCCGGTAATTCCAAAAAGGAAGGATCTCTGGAGTAGTACGGGTTCGGGAAGGTCAGACCATTTCATGAGGTAAGATTAAGAGATTAGGACAGAGATGAGATTGAGCGGTTAGATGATTGGGTGGGGATGTTTTATTTGATGCTGGCTTTTCGGGCTGCAAAGTACGAAGCTATTTCTTCTCTGCTAAGAGCATTGAGTGTCATTTCTTTCGTAAGTCCTCCTTTTCTCCCTACCAAGACACCATATTTCATGTCGGCATATCCGTCCATTTCATGGGCATCAGGATTGATGGAGAGCTTGACGCCTTGGTCCATGGCATACCTAACCCAGCGCCAGTCCAAGTCAAGCCTCCAGGGGTTGGCGTTAATTTCGATAACGACATGGTGGGCCGCACAGGCATCGATGATGGCTTTGTGATCGACGGGGTATCCTTCACGCCTGAGCAAAAGCCTACCAGTGGGATGTCCCAATATGGTTGTAAAAGGATTTGTAATCGCCCGAATCAACCGGTCGGTAGCCCTTCTCTTTTCCATGTTAAGAATCGAATGCACAGAGGAAACGATAAAATCAAAACTTTTTAACACATCTTGCGGATAGTCCAGACTTCCATCCGCCAAGATATCCGATTCAATGCCTTTAAAAATTCGAAAGGGAGCTAGTTCTTGGTTGAGCAGATCGATTTCGGCGTGTTGCTTTAGTACTTTTTCAATCTCTAATCCTCCGGCATAGCTCGCAGTCCGGCTGTGATCTGAGATGCCAAGGTATTCATAACCTAGGGATTTGCAGTGCTCTGCCATTTGCCTTAGGCTGTGCTTGCCATCGCTGTAGGTGGAATGGTTGTGGAGTATCCCTTTAAGGTCTGAATTTTCCAAAAGGTCAGGTATTTTGTGCTCCTTAGCCTGAGCTACCTCACCAAATCCCTCTCTCATTTCCAGAGGGATATACTGTAAATTATTTTTTTGAAAAAAGTCCTCCTCCGAATGATAATTCTTTTTGAGGATTTTCTCTGTCATCGTTTCATGCTCATCCACTGTGCAGGCCAAGTGTGCCTTGGAAGCTTCCAAAACCAGCTTTTTCCATAGGAAATCTTCAGAATTGCAAAATTGAACTTTGACATTTAGTTCAGGATCCCGAAGTTTTCCTCTCCAGGTCATGGGGCCGGATTGAGTCCAATCCCATTCAATGGGTTCGAAGGTACTCAGATGAGATTTGATGCTAGAAAGGTGATCTGAAGCAATCAGAAACTCTGCTTCGGAGATGATTTCCATTTTTCGGGCGAATTCGCCTACTATTGCCAGTTTTGATTGAGAAAGTAATTGGCTCAAGGTAGATTCCAATTGAATCACTGCATCTTCAATATCTGCATAGAGCCACTTCCCGGCATTGGATGCTTTGAAAACCAGATTTTGAATGATGGCTTCTTGGGTCTTTTCTCCGAAGCCTTTTATTTGAGCGACTTTTCCACTCCGACAGGCTTCCATCAACTCATGGGTGGAGGTAATGCCTAATTCTTCCCATAAGGTTTTTACTTTTTTTGGACCCAACCCTTTGATTTGCAGAATTTCAAGAACGCCTTCGGGTGTTTTTTCTAGAAGCTCATTTAACAGAGCAAAAGAGCCCGAAGATTTGATGCTTTGGATAGCTTCAATTATACTTTTTCCAAGTCCTGGAAGTTCAGCCAACCCGCTGTCAGTCAATTCCATGAGGTCCTGATCCCCGCGTTCCAAGGTGTTGAGTGCACTTTGGTAGCTTCGTATTTTAAACGGGTTTTCCTCGTGTAGCTCCATGAGCTGAATACTCAGCTTGAGTTGTTTCAGAATGGTCTTGTGGTCCAAAATTTTTGAATTTTCGTTTTGCTAACTATACAAATGTCTTCAAATATAGTTTCAAATTAAAGTCCGAAGGGGTAACTTGAAAAGACAAGTACAATGATCAGTTTTCTATTTCCAATCACCAATTAACCGAAAGCCAACTTATGAATTACTGGATGGTCAAAACAGAGCCAACGTCTTACTCTTGGGAAGATTTTGTCAAAAAAGGTGAGGATGTATGGGATGGGGTAAGAAATTATCAGGCTAGGAATTTTTTAAGGGAAATGCACCTGGGAGATTTGGTATTATTTTATCATTCCGGAAAAGACAAAGCAGTGGTAGGTGTGGCAGAAGTGTCGGCGGAGGCCTTTCCCGATCCAAAAGATGCAGTTTGGGATGCAGTCAGGTTAAGATCCAAAGTTGCATTGAAGAATCCTGTGACCCTTCAGGCTATCAAATCGGAGGATCTACTTTCCGATATGTTGATGCTTAGGCAATCCAGGCTTTCTGTGATGTCGATGACTCAATCTGAATTTGAGTTGATTCTAAAATTGGGTGCATGAAAAAAGTACTTCTTTTGTTTTTTCTTTCTCAAGTAGCCATTTCGGTGTCTGCACAGGTAAAGTTTTTGGATCGCTTTGAAGTGGCTTCTCAGCCTTTTGAGCCGATTTTTGAAATCATGAGAATTCCTGAGGGTTTGGTTTCCTTTAGGACCTTTCAGGCAAAAAGCTTCAATTCAGATCGTATTTTCCAATACTATACCACCGGACTGGATCTGAAGTCAACCGGTTTGATTGAGGTGAAACTCCGTAATGGCTTTGATATGATTGGTTATGATACCGATCAGCATCATCTATATGTGTTGTTGTCAAAGGGGTTTAATACCGGAGCTGAAAAATACATCCTGCATATAAATCTTCAGACCAATGAAGGCTTTGAATATCCAGCTGAAAATCTATTGCCTTTGGATTTGGTCGAGTTTTTAGTAATCAACCGCAAGGCGGTGTTTATGGGAAATGCAGAGGGGAGGCCAGTATTGCAGATATACAATATAGATGACAAGAGTGTACATACGGTACAAGGAGTGTATGGCAATAATACTCAAGTACTCCAAATCCGGAAATTGGCAGAGTTAGAAGCTCTGGAAGTGGTGGTGAGTCGACGAGGACAATACAAAGTTAGAGAGACCTCTATTTTGACATTTGATATGCTGGGTAATCTCGTTAGAGAAGTAAAAGTCGATCAGTTTGGCCAACAAGGGCAGGAGATATTGGAGGGATTGCTTCTGGCTGACCAAAATTACCAGCAAGTCATGATTGGTTCCTATGGATTGGTAGGTCGTAATTCCTACCAGGGTATGTATATCATGGAGATCAATGAATTTGGGGAATATGAATTCAAACTGTACACCCTTGAGGATTTTCCTAATTTTTTCAATTACCTGCCTGAGAAAAGGAAAGCAAAACAAGATCAAATCGTAGTATCGGATTTGGAAAAAGGGAAGATTCCTTCTATTAGAAATACCTATTCCATCCGGGATGTCAGAGAAACGGAAGATGCCTATTATGTATATTTTGATCAACTCAATATTGTAACCTCTCGAGGTTCTGGAAGGGGCATACCGAATTCTTCAACAAATCCCTATCGATATGATCGAATGAGCCGGATGGGGTATGCGCCCTATTACATGGATCCGTTTGTTTCCCCCAATATGCCCATTCATTCTTTTTCCCTCTACACGGAATACCAGTACCAGTCGGCTCATTTTGTAAAAGTTGCAAAAACGGGTCAGGTGATTTGGGATAATGCTGCGACCTACAGGGAGTTTATTACCAACTATCCCGAGCCTTTTGGAGAGATCGCAGTGGTAGGTGATGATTTATTTCACCTGTATGCGGTAGATGATCAGATCAGACTCAGCTTTTTCAGGAATGGTGAAAAAATAGTGGAAGATCATAGGGTTGATTTTGCACTTCCGGATGAGAATGGAAGAATCCAAAGCACCGATTTTGAATCGGTCCGGCTAGTTCATTGGTATGACCGGTATTTTTTGCTTTCAGGAAAGCAAACCGTGAGGTATATGAATTCCCAAAACCAGGAAGAGTTTAGGGATGTCTTTTTTATGAGCAAAATTTTGGTTGACGGGGATTTGTACCAGCCAGTCGAAAGTCGGGACTAGTTTTATTCCTATATTTACGACCCAAATCCGACCCATGCAAAAACGGCTTGTACTCGATCAGCAGCAGATTGCCATCACCCTGAAACGCTTCTGTTTCCAACTTATCGAAAATCATGACGATTTCGAAAACACCGTACTTTTAGGTCTTCAGCCTAGAGGCACTCTTCTTTTGGATAAGATTGTTGCTCTATTGAAAGAGATTTCCGGAGTGGATGTTCCTTCAGGTTATCTGGATGCTACGTTTCACCGGGATGACTTTCGAAGAAGGGATTTTCCTTTGAAAGCCAATGAGACCAAAATTGATTTTTTGGTGGAAGGGAAAAAAGTAATCCTCATCGACGATGTTCTTTACAAGGGACGTTCTGTACGTGCGGCTATGGATGCGATGATTGCTTTTGGCAGACCCCTTAAGGTGGAGTTGATGGTGTTAGTAGACAGGAGGTTGACAAGGGATTTTCCTATCATGCCGGATTATGTGGGAGTCAAAGTCAATACGCTCGACTCACAACATGTTATCGTGGAATGGGCTCAACAAGGCCATCCACAGGACGCAATTTGGATCACAGAGAAAGATAAAATCTAATCATGTCGCAACTCAGCACCAGACACCTGCTTGGAATCAAGGATATCTCAGAGACCGATATCCGACTGATCTTGGAAACCGCAGCGAATTTCAAGGATGTGATTAACAGGCCAATTAAAAAGGTGCCTTCCCTTCGCGACATCACCATAGCGAATATATTCTTCGAAAACTCCACACGAACCCGACTTTCTTTTGAGCTGGCCGAGAAGCGCCTTAGTGCTGATGTGGTCAATTTTTCCTCGTCAAACAGCTCTGTGAAAAAAGGGGAGACACTTGTCGACACCGTCAACAATATACTGGCAATGAAGGTCGACATGGTGGTCATGCGCCATGCCAGTCCAGGCGCACCTCATTTTCTTTCCAGAAATGTGAAAGCCAATATCGTCAATGCCGGGGACGGCACTCATGAGCATCCTACACAGGCTTTATTGGATGCTTTTTCAATGCAAGAGAAACTAGGCGATCTAGCAGGAAAAAAAGTAGCCATCATAGGGGATATTCTTCATTCCAGAGTAGCCCTTTCCAATATCTTTTGCCTCCAAAAGCTAGGAGCTGAGGTAATGGTTTGCGGACCAATCACTCTTTTGCCAAAATATATCGCCAGCTTGGGAGTGAAAGTGGAGTTGGATGTCAGAAAAGCACTCGAATGGTGCGATGTGGCCAACGTACTGAGAATCCAACTCGAGCGTCAGCAGATTAAGTATTTCCCAAGCTTGAGAGAGTATTCACTCTATTACGGGATCAACAAGAAAATGCTAGATTCCCTTGATAAGAAAATTGTGGTCATGCACCCTGGACCAATCAATCGGGGAGTAGAATTGAGTTCTGATGCTGCTGATTCTGAGCAATCCATTATCCTGGAACAGGTCGAAAATGGAGTAGCGGTCAGAATGGCGGTACTCTATCTTTTGGCGGGAGCGAAAGGTTAGTCTTTAAAGAATTAAGCTGCAAGTATCAGGTAGCAAGAGCTTAGACTTTAGACACGAGATGCTAAACATTGGATTCAAACAACAACGTAAATCTAAATAGTAAAAAAGGGCGAGATTGGTCTCGCCCTTTTTTAGTTTTCAAATAGTTTGTGTTGGTTGATTATGCCAAATCTAGATTTCGAAACTATTTCCCCCACTTGCCTCCTCCTACGAAAAAGCCAAGTGTAAATCCGAAATACTGATTGATTGCTTCACCAATGACTTGTCCGCTTACATTTTGGAGATTGCTTGGTGGAACAAAGTTATACTCTCCGCCTATTCGGAATTTGCCTAATTCTATCCCAGCCCTTACCATAGGGGCCCAAGCAAAATCGGCTTCTAGATCTCCGACTTCATCTTCGTTGATATCCGTATCTTCCAAATCGATGGAGCTAAGACCAAAGTATCCAAAACCTGCTCCAATGTATGGGGCAACTCTACTGTTTCCTTTATTGAAATAGTAGTTAAAAGTTCCGGTCACAGATGCATTGGCAGATATTTCTCCGTCGTAGTCTTCCGGAATATTAAAATAGGTAACATCTTTGGCTAATCCTGCCACTCCCATTCTTAGGCCAAACGCCATGTTATCTGTAATCAGAATTTGAGGTTCGAGATTTACCAGTGCTCCGATTCCTCCATTTTTTGGGATGGCGGTTCCTAAGTCCATTTGAAATCGGAATCCTCCTGCCCGTTGCCCAAATACATTTTGCATGGCAAGCAGGAAGAAAACTAATCCAAAAATTTTTCTCATAAGATTCATATTTAGTTAAGAGGTTCATCAAAATTGATCAAAAAAGATTCCAAAACTTGCAACCCACCCTTCTATCTTTTGGTTGAGAGCTTAGGAATTTACTTATTTCTATTCCTTTAAAATTCTAAAATAGCCGGCTAAACCTCGGTGATGGATGTTTTTCTTCTCTGCTCCATCAGATGATAGAATATTTCTGGAAATAGTGGCAATATCGCGAAATGGATTTTTGATGCTGACAGTTACAGATCTCGTAAAAAAATATGGCAAGCAAAATGCCGTGGATCATGTTTCATTTCACCTGGAGGGTGGAGAAGTAGTAGGGTTGCTTGGTCCAAATGGGGCAGGGAAAAGCACGACTATGAAATGCATCGTGGGACTCTTACGAAAGACCGCGGGGGAAATCACCATTGGAGGTCATGATCATCTCAGTGTGGAGGCCAAGAAATATTTTAGCTATATTCCTGAGACTCCTTACGTCTATGATCTGCTCACGATCTGGGAACATATGCAGTTTATCGCTCAGGCCTATGGAGTGAGGGATTGGCAACCCAGAGCTAAAGAGCTTTTGGAACTGTATGAATTGGATGACAAGCAAAAGAAACTAGGTCGGGACCTGTCCAAGGGCATGCGTCAAAAGGTTTCCATTTGTTGCGCGCTTCTTCCCGACCCCCAATTGTTGTTTTTTGATGAGCCCATGATTGGTTTGGATCCCAAGGCGATTAAAAACACCAAGTTGCTTTTTAAAAATCTCAAAGAACAAGGGAAAACCATTTTGGTATCTACACACCTGATTGATAGCGTGGAGTCCATTGCAGATCGGGTGATGATCATGAAAGATGGGAAAATCATAGGCAATGACACGGTGGAGAACCTCAAGATTCAGGCTGCAAGGGGAGAAGGATTAAGTCTGGAGGATTTGTTTTTAGAGCTGACCAAGGATGAATGAGATCAAGTTACTGTTTAAAAAGGATCTGTGGATTCTGAAGAACAACATTCTGCTCATCTTTAAGAATCCCGCCCGATTGATTCCTTATGCCGTCGCAGTGGGCTATTTTGTGTTTATGTACACCAGGAGATTTTCTTCGGAAAAGGCCTCCATGGATGACCTTGACCTGGATGCAGCGGGGGAAGTGGATTTTGCCCTTCAGAATTTGGTAGGAGGGGTTACCATCCTAGCCTTGGGTTTTTTGGTCTTTCAGCTTTATCGAGCCACGAAAAACAATGTCACCTTTTTCAAAATGGCGGATGTAAACTTGCTTTTTACTGCACCGGTCAAGCCTGAAAATCTTTTGATTTACTACATGGGGAGATCAATTTTGCCAGCTTTGGGGGGATCCTTGTTTTTTTTGGTTTACAGTGGTGGCCAACTGGCAAGAGATTATGACTTGGGAGTGTTGGGGGTGATTTTTATACTTCTTGGATTTGCTTTGTTTTTTTTCATGATTTTTCCGCTCAGGTTTTTGATTTATACCCTCCATACGAGGTATGGTATGTTGGAGTATATCCGAGGGGGAGTCATTGCATTAGGGGTGCTCCTGACGGGGATGGTTCTGATCCCGGGCTTTATGGCCGAAAAATTCTGGCAAGGCATGTTTTCATGGATTGCTTCTTCTTGGTTCGATCTTTTCCCTATTGTAGGGTGGAGTAGGGGAATCATGGGGTATTTGGCCCATCAAAACTGGGTTTTGTCTACCTCGTTTTTGTTGTTGTATGGGCTTACCTACTTCACCGTGGTCAAATTGGTCATTCAATACGCCGGCTACTATTATGAGGATGTGCTGGAGTCTACCAAATCCAACGAAGAAAAGCTAGAAAAGGCCATGGGCAAGAGGGAGATTACTGAAGATACCTACAGCCTCAATACCAAAAAGCAATTGGCCCTTCCGGAGTTTGGAATGGGGGCGAAGGCGTTCTATTGGAGAAATTATGTGCACAGCAGCCGTCAGGATTTTCATCCCCTGATTGGAGTTTATACCATGGGATTATCTGCGTTGGGGATACTTCTTGCAGGTTTATCCAATTTTGATTGGTTTTCCCACAAGGTGCTTTATTTCTATCTGTGTTTTATGATTGCTTTTTATTTTCTGGCAGGGGTAGGTCGGGCCAATATCGGAGACCTCAAAAAGCCCTGGTTTATCCTGGTCCCTTCATCTTGGACATCCAAGTTTTGGAATATGATCAAGTTGGATTTGCTGCAGACGATTATCTTTTCTTTCCTATTGATTGTACCCTCAGTGTTTTTAGCTCAGGTGAGTGTATGGCTGATTTTGATCTTTCCGTTGGGGATGATTTTTGCCTATTTGACAGGACTTTCCATTAATCTGATTCCCCAAATAGGTCTTGATGAGGGTTGGGATCGGATATTGATCAAACCTTTGATGATTGGAGGTATTTTTGTTTTTGGGCTGATTCCCTCATTCATTCTTTCAGTAATTGTACTTGCCTTGACAGATCAGTTCATGCTTGGACTCTTGACCATGGTGGTTGGATTGGGAGTTATTTCATCCATTATGGTCCATGTGACCTTGGATATTCTGAAAAGACTTGAGTTTAAAGAAATCTAGCTGTTGAAAGGATTCAGAGGCTCTGCCTTTGTATTTTTTAATAAAGACCTTAGAACGCAAGACTTAAGACGGTTTGATAAAAGCAAAATATTATTTGGTTTGGAGCGGGACTTTTGCACTGAGCCTAAAAAAATCCTCTAATTTTGAAGACCAAATATAACAGACCCATGATCTATAACTCCATCATCGATACCATCGGCAATACGCCGATGATCCGCCTCAACAAGCTTTCTCAAGGAATTAAAGGAGAGGTGTTAGTCAAAGTGGAATACTTCAATCCGGGCAATTCCATGAAGGATCGGATGGCCATCAAAATGGTGGAAGATGCCGAAAAAGCCGGAATCTTAAAGCCAGGCGGAACGATCATTGAGGGGACTTCCGGAAATACCGGTATGGGTTTAGCGCTCGCAGCCGTAGCTAAAGGCTACAAGTGTATTTTTACCATGGCAGACAAACAGTCCAAAGAGAAGATCGATATCCTAAAGGCTGTAGGGGCAGAAGTGGTCGTTTGCCCTACCAACGTAACTCCTGAGGATCCGAGATCCTATTACTCTGTAGCGAGAAGGTTAAATCGTGAGATTCCAAATTCATTTTATCCCAATCAATACGATAACCTTTCCAATGCTGCTGCCCACTACGAAACTACCGGCCCTGAAATATGGAATGATACGGAGGGAAGAATTACGCATTATGCAGCGGGAGTGGGAACAGGTGGCTCTATGTGCGGTACTGCCAAATTCCTAAAAGAACAAAACCCCAATCTTGTAACTGTCGGAATAGATACCTATGGATCGGTATTCAAAAAATACAAGGAGACAGGGATATTTGACGAGAAAGAGATTTATCCTTACCTGACTGAAGGAATCGGTGAAGACATTCTTCCGAAAAACGTGGATTTCAGTTTGATTGATCACTTTATCAAAGTGACCGATAAGGATGCAGCGGTGATGACCCGCCGACTGGCGCGGGAGGAGGGGCTTTTTGTGGGATGGTCCTGTGGCTCCGCTGTACATGGTGCCTTAGAATGGGCAAAAGACCACCTGAAAGAAGGCGATGTAATGGTGATTATCCTGCCCGATCACGGAACTCGCTACTTGGGCAAAGTCTACAACGATGAATGGATGAGAAATCATGGTTTCCTGGAGGACAAAACCTTTTCTACTGCCAGAGACATCATTGCGCAGCGCAGCGGAAGTTACCAGTTGGTGTCTGTGAAAAAGTCGGACTCTGTCAAGGAAGCCATTTCTTTAATGAATGGCAAAAGCATTTCTCAAATCCCTGTCTTGGATGGAGATGAAGTAGTAGGTAGCTTGACCGACAATAAGTTGCTTTCAAAAATCATAGACAATCCACTGTTGAAAGATGCGAATGTATCTGAAGTAATGGAGCCTTCGATGAAGTTTGTTGCTTTGGATTCTACCTTGGACGTACTTTCTTCCATGGTGGAGAAAGAAAAAGCGGTGCTAGTGAGAGATACCTTGGATAATATTCATATCATCACCAAGCACGATATCCTGGAAGCATTTACCAAATAAGAATGGAGGAAGCACGCCTGAACCGATTGCTTACGGTTCCTGTAGATTTTGATATCAAAGAATCATTTGCAAAGGCCTGGGAATTATTCAAAGCCCAGGCTTTGCTTCATATCATATATATGATGCTGATTCTGTCTATTCAGGGAATTGTGGTGATTTACATTCAGGAATACATGATCCTTTACAGTGCCTTGCTGGCCCCTCCCCTTTATTCAGGCTTCTTTTTGGTAGCCAATAAGATTAGTAGGGGGGAGTCGGTGATGTATCCCGATTTTTTTGGAGGTTTTAGATTTTGGATGCCTTTGGTAGCGATTTCTCTACTTTCTCAGGTCTTGGTGGCTTTGGGGCTATTTGCTTTGATCATTCCAGGGGTGTATTTGGCTGTTGGTTATCTTTTTTCCATGTTAATGGGGATTTTTGGAGGCTTGGATGTATGGTCTGCCATGGAGTGGAGCAGAAAATTGATTACCCGTAATTGGTGGCAATTTTTTGCTCTTTTGATGATCCTGATCGCTATGAATGTGATTGGATTGCTTCTGGCTGGAATTGGGCTGTTGGTCACCTTTCCTATGACCTTTTTGGTGCTGTATGTGATTTTTGAACAATTGACGCAGGATGTTTTTTCCGAGGAAGAGGTGAATATTACTCATGAGCCACAATCATAGCTTCAAGACGGTTTCTGCATTTTGAAGCAAAATCATTTACCGCCGTGTCAGAAGGAGGTGGGGGAAAAATGGGGTCAGAAAAATAGATTCTCACCTTTCCAGGGCTAAGTAGGATAGAGCCCCTTTTCATGATTTGATCCGCTCCGATTACTGCCATGGGCATTATTGGGATTCGTGTGTCAATCGAAAGTCTAAAGGCGCCTTTTTGGAATGGAAGTAAAGTTTCAGAGGTGTCATTTCTTGTTCCCTCAGGTGCAACGACCACAGAAATTCCTTTCTCAAGGATTCCAATTAGTTTTTCGAGGCTTTTTTTTCTGGATTCAACGGAAGTACGATCTACCCATACAGCGAGTCTTCCCACTACCCAACTGAAGACTGGAATTCTGGAAAGCTCTTTTTTACCGAGTGCTCTCACAGCCTGAGGAATCGCAATCGGGATAATGGGGGCGTCAATGAAGGAACGGTGGTTGAAAATAAAAATGTAAGGTTTTTTGATGTCGATCAAATCTTTTCCGTGTACTTCAAAGCGAATTCCGGAAAGAAAAGCCCATACCTTAGCCCAAATCCAGATCACGCGAATGGAGATTTTGTCTCCTCTCTCGGCGACCAAGATCGGAATCACGATGAATAATCCTAAAATCAACATCAAGGCTACGAAGATCAGTGCAGAATAAGCGGTATAAATCCACTGAAAGAACTTGATCATTGGGGAAATTGAGTTAGATTTGGGTTCGAATTATATCCTTTAACTCTTTGCTTGCAAGCCTCGAAGCGATTCGGGGCTTTTCTTTTTAACAAGTTTACAGCGATCCGTTTAAAATTCAAGTAGTGGATGGACTGTCCTTATTTAGGGATGAAATTTTATTTTGTGTTTATCCAAATTAAAGAAAATCAATACCTTTGCAGTCCGTTCGGGTGAACGGGGTGTTTTGTGATTGCAAAGCGCTGATTTCTAACCAAAAAAACAGCAATCTCATGACTCTAGGCTTGCTGATTTACAGAGTCAATTTTATTTATGTCTAGTTCAAAAGAATTTAATTGGGAAAACTTCGGCACCAAAGGTTTCGGAGATGGCTACTCCAAAGAGCAAAGAGCTCAGATGGAAGCAATGTATGCCGGTACCTTGAATGAGATCACTGAAAAAGAGGTGATCAAAGGTGTAGTAGTAGGAGTAAACGACAAGGATGTGATCATCAACATCGGATTCAAGTCTGACGGTCTTGTGCCTCTTTCTGAATTCCGTGACGTTGCCGGTATCAAGCCAGGTGATGAAGTTGAGGTCTTCATCGAAGAGCAGGAAAATGCCTTGGGTCAGTTGATCCTATCCCGTAAAAAAGCAAAAATCGTTCGTGCTTGGCAGGACATCGAGAGCGCATTGGAAAACGACAGCGTGATCGAGGGTCTTGTGAAGAGAAGAACCAAGGGTGGTTTGATCGTAGATATCTACGGTGTAGAAGCCTTCTTGCCAGGTTCTCAAATCGACGTAAAGCCTATCAGAGATTTCGATATCTATGTAGGTAAGAAGATGGAAGTGAAGGTGGTGAAAATCAACCACACCAACGATAACGTAGTTGTTTCTCACAAAGTATTGATCGAGAAAGATCTAGAGAAGCAAAAAGCTGAAATCCTAAACAACCTGGAGAAAGGTCAGGTATTGGAAGGTGTGATCAAGAACATGACCAATTTCGGGGTATTCATCGATTTGGGTGGTGTGGATGGTCTACTTCACATTACAGACATTTCTTGGGGCCGTATCAATCATCCAGAAGAAGTATTGCACCTTGATCAGAAAGTTCAGGTGGTGGTACTTGACTTCGATGACGATAAGAAGAGAATTTCTTTGGGTATGAAGCAATTGACTTCTCATCCTTGGGATTCTTTGGCTGCCAACTTGGAAGTAGGTTCAAGAGTTCAAGGTAAGATCGTAAACGTAGCTGACTACGGTGCATTCTTGGAATTGGCTCCAGGTGTAGAAGGTTTGATCCACGTATCTGAAATGAGCTGGTCTCAGCATTTGAGAAACCCAGCTGACTTTGTGAAAGTGGGTGATGAGATCGAAGCAGTAGTGTTGACCTTGGATAAAGACGAAAGAAAGATGTCTTTGGGTATCAAGCAGCTTACTGAAGATCCTTGGACCAAGGGTGACATGTCTACCAAGTATGCAGTAGGCACTAAGCACAAAGGTGTAGTAAGAAACTTGACCAACTTCGGCCTGTTCCTTGAATTGGAAGAAGGTATCGACGGTTTGGTTCACGTATCTGACCTTTCTTGGACTAAGAAAATCAAGCATCCTTCTGAATTTGTGAAAGTGGGAGACGAGCTAGAAGTAGCTGTTCTTGAACTTGACGTAGAAAACAGAAGATTGGCTTTGGGTCACAAGCAGTTGGAAGAAAATCCATGGGATACTTTCGAAACTGTATTCCCAGTAGGTTCAGTGCACAAGTGTACGGTTAACTCCAAGAATGACAAAGGTGCTGTCCTTGAGCTTCCTTACGGATTGGAAGGCTTCGCCACTGTGAAAAATCTGGAGAAAGAAGACGGTTCTCAGGTAGAAGTAGGTGAATCTTTGGACTTCAAAGTGACCGAATTCTCTAAAGACGATAAGCGTATTGTTCTTTCACACACAGCTACCTTCAAAGAAGAAGCTAAAGCGGCTAAGAAAGCAGCTGCTTCAGCCGGCAAGAAGAAGGAAGATTCAGTCGAAATGCCTGCTCAAGCTGAAAAATCAACGCTAGGAGACATCGATGCTTTGGCTGAGTTAAAAGAGAAGATGGAAGGAAAGAAATAAGACTTCAGATTCTAGACAAAAGAATCAAGACTTATTTTCTGAAGTAAATAGAAAACGCCGGCTGAAAAGTCGGCGTTTTTTTTGCAGATTTTTTTACTGATTAGGATGAAGGCTTTCCTAAAAAGAAAAAAGCATCCGTTTTTTTCGGATGCTTTTGTTGAGGTCGCGAGCGGATTCGAACCGCTGTACAAGGTTTTGCAGACCTCTGCCTAGCCACTCGGCCACGCGACCATTATTTTTCGGAATGCAAATGTAGGGATATTCTTTGCTTGTGCCAAACATGGTCTTTGCTTTTTTCTCCCGATTTGCTTCAAAAAAAATCTAAATGAATACGATTTAAAATCCTTTTTAGACTTCAAATACTGATAATCAGACAGGTAAAGAAAGACTGCAAAAAATCTGTTATTTATAATTGTTCTAAATAAAATATTCTCTTTTGAGATGCCTATAAAGTGCTGTAATACAAGTGTATACCTTGCTACGGAAGCTTCTTTTACCTTTTTTTTCGACTTGGGATTCATGTTTGAAAAATTGGCCTCCAATAGTACCTTTGCAGGGGTTAATGAGAACCGTATAAACTATTTAATTAGCTATAATATGTTATCCAAACGCTCGTTAGTAGGGATTCGATTGAGTTTCCAGACACTGGCAGTGCTGTTTTTCATGCTGATTGGGGTCTCGGCGTATGCTGTAGATCCAGCTGTGGCAAGCAGTGATGAGGCGATTGCAGCAGGTAAGACTGTCTTCAATGCAAACTGTAAACAATGCCACAAGCTAGACCAGAAAAGTGTAGGTCCAGCGCTGAGAGGTATCACTGACAGACAGTCTATTGCTTGGGCAAAAAGCTTTATCAAGAATTCCCAGGCTGTAATCGCATCCGGAGATGCGTACGCCAACGCACTTTATAAGGAGTACAACAATACTGTAATGCCTGCTCACGAGTTTTTGAGCGATGGCGATCTGGACAACCTTTTGGCCTACATTGAGTACGGTGACAAAGTAGACCCAACTGCGGCAGCTGCAACTGCCGGCGGAGATGCTGCGGGTGCCGGCGCAGGTGGAGGTATTCCAAGTGAATACCTGACCATCATCTTGGGTGTCTTGGTGATAGTTCTTTTGCTGATCTTGGTTGTTTTGGGACTGATTATCTCAGTTCTTACCAAATACATCAACAAGCAGGACCTGTCAGAGGACGACAAAGAGTTTATATCTCAGAAATCAGATGTCTCCAAAGTTTTTAAAAGTGATGCGTTTATCATTATTGTTACCGCTCTTGTTGTTGCTTTGGTTGCCAAGACAGCTATCGATGGTTTGTATTCCGTAGGTGTACAGCAAGGCTATGCTCCTGCCCAGCCTATCGCATTTTCACACGCTCTCCATGCCGGTCAGTATGAAATAGCCTGTCAGTATTGCCACACTGGGGTTGAGATCGGTAAATCCGCCAATATCCCTTCAGCCAATATTTGTATGAACTGTCATACTCATATCCAAAATGTGGGTGGCAAAGAAGGAATTTCTCCTGAAATCCAGAAGATTTACAATGCCGTCGATAATAATCAGCCCATTGAATGGGTGAGGGTCCACAATCTCCCTGATCTTGCTTATTTCAATCATGCTCAACACGTGGCAGTTGGTGGTATCGAATGTCAGACTTGTCATGGTCCTATTCAAGAAATGGAAGTGGTAGGACAGCATAGTTCATTGACAATGGGCTGGTGTATTGATTGCCACAGACAGACGGAAATTGCTACCGAGGGCAATGCTTACTATGATAAGTTGGTTCAACTTCACTCTACCTCCAAAGATGCTTTGAAAGTAAAAGACATCGGAGGCCTGGAGTGTGCTAAGTGCCACTATTAATTCCTTATCCTTTTGCTAATTCATTCCTAGAAATAAAAATGAAGGAAAATAAAAAAACCTACTGGAAAGGGCTCGAGCAACTCAGCAACGATCCGGAGTTTGTAAAGCATGCCGACAGGGAGTTTCCAGAGCTTCCTACCAATCTTAATGAGGATGGCAGTGCTTCCCGAAGAGATTTTCTCAAGTTAATGGGATTCAGTTTGGCGGCAGCCTCTTTGGCGGCATGCGAAGCTCCCGTGAGAAAGGCCATTCCTTATGTGAATAAGCCAGTGGATGTCAACCCATCCATACCCAACTATTATGCTTCCACTTTCGCTTCAGGAGGTGACTATGCGGCTGTAGTAGTGAAAACCAGAGAAGGTCGTCCTATAAAGATCGACGGGAACGAACTTTCTCCTATCAATAAAGGTAAGGTCAATGCAATCGTAGAAGCCTCTGTGCTTTCTCTTTATGATAAGCAAAGATTGACTGGTCCTATGGTAGCAGGTGCTAAGTCTGATTGGAAAACAGTGGATGAGCAGGTTAAATCTAAGCTTGCTTCCGCTGGCGCCGTAAAAATTGTAGCTAATACAATTTTATCCCCTACCACAGAGAAAGCTTTACAGGAATTTGGTGCTGCTTTTGGAGGTGCTGAAGTGATCATGTATGATCCGATCTCAAACTATGGTATTTCTAAGGCTGCTGAGACCTTCTATGGTCAGGCTGTTATTCCTTCCTACCATTTCGATAAGGCCAAAACCATTGTTTCCTTCGGAGCAGACTTCTTGGGAACTTGGATTTCTCCTATTGAATTTGCAGCTGCTTATGCAAAGACAAGAAAAATCAGCAAGGAGAAGGCTGAAATGTCCCGTCATTATCAATTTGAATCCAACTTGTCTCTGACAGGTGCGAATGCGGACTACAGAACTCCAATCAAAGCTTCTCAGTCTGGTTTGGCTGTTTTGGCGCTATACAATGCTATCGCTACTAAAGCAGGGGCGGCAACTTTTACTGCAGGCAAAGTTGAAATTGCGAATCTTGATAAAGCAGCAAATGATCTTTGGGCTTCAAAAGGAGCTTCTTTGGTCGTTTCGGGTTCAAACGATCCAAATGTTCAGATCGTGGTAAATGCGATTAACGAGCTTCTTGGAAACAACGGTGCGACAGTAGATTTTTCTACTCCAGTATACTTCAGAAAAGGTAACGACGCTCGAATGAATCAATTCATCACTGAATTGAAGAGCGGACAAGTAGGAGCTGTTATTTTCTATAACTGTAATCCTGTATATGACCATGTAAGAGGTGCTGAAATTGCTGAAGGAATCGCCAAAGCTAAAGTAAGTATCGCCACCAATGGAACCTTGGATGAGACTTCTTCTTTGGTACAGGTCGTTGCTCCGGATCATCACTTCTTGGAATCCTGGAATGACTATCAGCCTAAGAAAGGTCAATTCTCTCTTGCTCAGCCTACAATCTCGCCTTTGTTTGACACCCGTCAGGCTCAGGACTCTTTCTTAACTTGGGCAGGTTCCACTTCTAACTATTATGATTACCTCCAGGCCAATTGGAATGCTACGCTTTATTCCACTTTGGGTAATGGTGTCTCTTTCCAAGAATTTTGGGATAGATCTTTGTTCAATGGTGTAATTGCCGTTGAACCAGTGCCTGTGGCAGTGGCTCCGATTGCCGATGCTTCTTCTGCAGCCGCAGAGGTAGCTAAAGCCTACAAGGCTGACAATGCTGGGGCTGAATTGGTGATTTATTCTAAAGTAGGTATTGGAAACGGTACTTTTGCCAACAATCCTTGGCTTCAGGAAATGCCGGATCCAATTACCAAAGCTACTTGGGACAATTACCTGACAGTTTCTCAAAAGTGGGCTTCAGAAAACGGAGTAACCATGGTAGAGGAAAATACAAAGAAAGCCCAGATTTCGGTAAACGGTAAGACTCTTGTAGTTCCTATTTTGGTTCAGCCAGGTCAAGCTTATGGTACTTTTGGTCTTGCATTGGGTTATGGTAGAACTAAAGCCGGTCGCGTTGCGGATGGAGTAGGTGTTAATGCTTACGATCTTTTAGATGCTTCCAAAGGCTTTGTGAATTTCGATATCACAGCAGGAGTAGAGGTAGCTGTTACAGCTGATTCCTACAAAATTGCACGTACACAAACTCATCAGACCTTCATGGCGCGTGAAAACGTGATCCAAGAGGCTACCCTTACAGAATACAAAGCGGACGCTTCTGCCGGTCGCTATAAGCCTGAAATTTATAAGGATGGTGAATTTGTGAAACCATCTAAAATATCTCTTTGGAGTGGACATAAGTATAGCCAGCATCACTGGGGCTTAGCTATCGATATGAACTCTTGTATTGGTTGCGGAGCTTGTACTGTAGCATGTCAGGTTGAAAACAACGTGGCTGTAGTAGGTAAGCAGGAAGTGTTGAACAGAAGAGAAATGGCATGGATCAGAATTGATCGTTACTACTCTTCTGATGCTGCGGCTGATGATCTGAGCGGATTGGAAGTTGCTTCCGAAAATCCTGAAGTCACCTTCCAGCCTATGATGTGCCAGCAGTGTAATAATGCACCTTGCGAAACGGTATGTCCAGTAGCTGCAACCACTCACTCTTCAGAGGGTCTTAACCAAATGACTTACAACAGATGTATTGGTACTAGATATTGTGCTAACAACTGTCCATATAAAGTACGTCGATTCAACTGGTTCAAGTATCACGACAATAAAGAATTTGCGGGTGTGAACGTTGCTCAGAACGACGATTTGGGCAAAATGGTATTGAACCCGGATGTGACAGTTCGAGTACGTGGTGTGATGGAGAAGTGCTCCATGTGCGTGCAGCGTATTCAGGCTGGTAAATTGACAGCTAAGCGTGAGAAGCGTAAGCTGGAAGACGGTGAGGTGAATGTAGCCTGTGCAGTAGCTTGTCCTACTGATGCTTTGGTTTTTGGTGATATGAATGATCCAAATAGCCGAGTCTCCAAACTTTTGAAGATTGAAGAGACTGACTCTGCAATCAAAGAAGTGGGTGAAGAAAGAGCTTACCACGTGTTGGAAGAAATCAACGTAAGCCCTAACGTTTGGTACTTCACCAAGATCAGAAATAAAGAGAAAAACGAAGCGTAATCATAATTTTATAAACTATGCAGGTTACTTCATCCGTACGCGAGCCGTTAGTTACCGGAGGTAAATCCTATCATGATGTGACATATGATGTGGCACGTCAGGTAGAAGGCAAGCCAACCAAACTTTGGTTTTTGGCTTTCCTGACTGCCGCCGGTGTATTGGCTTTAGGATCTATTGCCCTTCTTGCCACCCTTTGGGAAGGGATTGGTATGTGGGGTCTTAACAAGACCGTAGGTTGGGCTTGGGATATCACCAACTTCGTTTGGTGGGTGGGTATCGGTCACGCCGGTACGCTGATTTCAGCAGTTTTGTTGCTTTTCAGACAGAAATGGAGAACATCCATCAACCGTGCTGCAGAGGCGATGACCATCTTTGCCGTTATCTGTGCGGCAATGTTCCCAGTAATCCACATGGGACGTCCTTGGTTAGGTGCGTATTGGGCACTTCCTCTTCCAAATACTTTTGGTTCGCTTTGGGTTAACTTTAACTCTCCGCTTCTTTGGGACGTATTCGCGATCTCTACCTATTTCTCAGTATCCCTTGTGTTCTGGTATATCGGTTTGATCCCGGATTTTGCAACTATCCGTGACCGTGCCACTGGTTTGAGAAAAACCATTTATGGTGCGCTTTCTTTTGGTTGGGACGGTGCAGCTAAAACTTGGATGAGGTATGAATCCGTTTCCTTGATTCTAGCAGGTCTTGCCACTCCCCTGGTACTATCAGTTCACACGATCGTATCCTTTGACTTTGCCACTTCGGTAATCCCTGGATGGCACACGACTATCTTCCCTCCATACTTCGTAGCCGGTGCGATTTTCTCTGGTTTTGCGATGGTATTGACCTTGATGATCATCACTAGAAAAGTGTTCAAGTTGGAAGATTACATCACCATGGGACACATTGAGTTGATGAATATTGTAATCATCATCACGGGTTCTATCGTAGGTATCGCATACATCACAGAATTCTTTATTGCATGGTATTCTGGTGTAGCCGCTGAGCAATATGCATTCATCAACAGAGCAACAGGTCCTTACTGGTGGGCTTACTGGTCAATGATGACATGCAACGTAATCTCTCCACAGCTTTTCTGGTTCAAGAAAATTCGTACCTCAATCGTTGCTACCTTCCTTTTGTCTTTGGTGGTGAATATCGGTATGTGGTTTGAGCGTTTTGTAATTATCGTTACCTCTCTACACAGAGATTACCTTCCTTCATCTTGGGCAATGTTCTACCCAACTTGGGCTGATATCGGGGTATACCTCTTCACCTTTGGTTTGTTCTTTACTTTGTTCTTCCTATTCGCGAAGTTCTTCCCTGTAATCAACATGGCTGAGGTTAAGTCTGTATTGAAATCTTCATCTGATAAAGTGCACAAATAATCATGGAAAGAGATACTCATTTTATTCTTGGGGTGTACGACGATGAGGACGTATTGCTCCATGCCGTTGAAAAAGTAAGAGGCAGTGGTGTTAAAATCCACGAAGTTTACTCTCCTTATCCCGTTCACGGATTGGAGCATGTGTTAGGCTACAAAAGAAGCCGTCTCCCTATTGCAGCATTCTTGTTTGGGATGCTTGGGACAAGCTTGGCGCTGACCATGCAGTTCTATATGATGAAATTTGATTGGCCCATGATTATCGGAGGTAAAGATTATGCTGCTTTCCCTGATTTTATCCCAGTGTCTTTCGAAATGACAGTGCTTTTAGCGGCTTTCGGAATGGTTGGTGTTTTCATGGTTAGTTCTAATTTGAAGCCTTGGGCTCAGCCAAGAATTTTCGATCTCAGAATCACCGATGATAAGCATGTAATGGCCATTGATATTGCCAACAACAGCGCGATAGAAGTGGAGAAGATCAAGGAGATTCTTAAGTCTTCAGGTGCTACAGAAGTGAATAATAAAAGTTTTGAATAGAAATACCGGATATATGAAAATTGCTAACGCATTACTATTCGCAGGTTCTGCTCTGGCCGTTTCCCTTTTGGCTGGATGCAAGGCTAGTGGCGACAATCCGGGGCTAGAGTATGCGCCTCAGATGTATCACTCTGTAGCTTATGAGCCGTTGACTCAAATCAAAGATGAATCTCAGGGCTCTTGGCTATCCAACAGAGAAGATGGAAAAGGAGAGTTTTTCAACTCCAATGTTCATAACCCGAATGGGATGAACATGAGAGAACCAGTTGAAAATACTGTTCCAAGAAATAAGCAGGGCTATTTGCCCCACAGATTAAAGCAATTTGAGCTTGACCAGGCTGCTTTGATCAAAAATCCGGTTGCTTCTTCAGAGCAAGTTTTAAAAGATGGAGAAAAACTCTATTTGCAATATTGTAACGCTTGCCATGGTAAAGGCGGGGAAGGTGACGGTAAAGCCGGTGAAGTAATCGGAGGTGTAGCCAATCTTAAAGGTGGCGCTTACGTGAATCTTCCGGAAGGCCATATTTTCCACGTAATTACCAAGGGTAAAGGCCGAATGGGAGCTCATGGTTCTCAGATTCCTGCTGAAAGCAGATGGAAAATTGTTCACTATGTTAAACAAGTTATCCAAGGTCAGGCTGTGGCTGCAGAGGCAGCTCCTGTAGCAGATTCTACCGCGGTAGCACAAGTAACCCCAGCTAATTAATCATGGCTCATCACGGCGAACATCATTATAATTTAGATCAGAGATTTGATTTCTCTGCTTCGATTAAAAAGTCGATCATGACCGTTTTGGTCATCGGTGCAATCCTTCTGGGTATTGGAATTGTTCTTGCAATGACAGGAGGTCATCATGAGGAAGCTGGCGAAGCCGGTGGTCATGCCTTCCATTGGTATGAAAGGCTTTATGCCAATCTTTGGATCAATAACGTATTCTTTACTGGTATTGCCATTGTCGGTGTATTCTTTTTCGCTATCCAATTTGCAGCTCAGGCTGGTTGGTCTACTCCAATTTTGAGAGTAATGCTTTCATTTGGAAACTGGCTTCCAATCGCTGCTGTTCTAATGATTGCCACTTTCTTCATTGCAAATCATGATCTATTCCACTGGACGCATGCTTATTTATTTGACAAGAATGATCCTCAATACGACAAGATCATCGATGGTAAAGGAGCATTCTTTTATTGGCCAATGGAAAAGGGAACCTTCCCTGTCTTCTACATTGCCAGAATGGTAATCTTCTTTACTTTCTGGGTTTTCTTCTTCAATAAGTTCAAGAAGATCTCTGATCAGGAAGATCAATTGGGTGGTACCTCGCACTGGTTTAAAATGAGAAGTTGGTCCGCTTACTTTCTTGTTTTCTTTGCAGTTTCTTCTTCGGTGGCAGCATGGGACTGGGTAATGTCTATTGACACGCACTGGTTCTCTACTCTCTTCGGATGGTATGTTTTTGCTTCTTGGTTTGTATCTGGCCTTTCTGCCATCACGCTTCTTGTTCTTTTCTTGAGAGGAAAAGGATATCTTGAAATGGTCAATGAAAACCATGTGCATGACCTTGGCAAATTCGTATTTGGTTTCTCCATATTCTGGACTTATCTGTGGTTTTCTCAGTTCTTGTTGATCTATTATGCCAACATCCCTGAGGAGACAGTCTATTTTGTGGAAAGATTGACCAGTGATGTTTACAGTCCATTCATTTTTGTGAATTTGGCTCTAAACTTCTTCTTGCCTTTCTTAGTTCTTATGACAAGAGATGCCAAAAGGCATGGGGTTTTCCTCAAATTGGTATGTTCCATCTTGTTGGTAGGTCACTGGATTGATTTCTTTTTGATGGTTCAGCCCGGTACTTTGGGACACAATGGAGGTATTGGTTTGATGGAAGTGGGTATGTTCCTGGTTTACGGTTCAGCGGTGGCGTTGGTGGTGCTTGGAGGTCTGGCGAAGAAAAACCTGATTGCTAAAAATCACCCAATGCTTGAAGAAAGCTATAATCATCACATTTAATTATTTATCCGAAAAAAATAAGATATGTACGGATTTCTGATTGGAGTAGGGGTTCTTCTGTTGTTGTCCATTATTTGGATGGTTTACAGAATTCAGACCTTGGTGTCTGTCGTTAAAGGATCAGACAAGAAAATTGCGACGGGTAGCAATAAAATCAATGCTATTCTGTTTGTACTCTTCCTGGTGGGTACTGGGATTCTGATGTTTTGGTATTCTATCAAGGAATTTGATAATTACCAATTGCCAATTGCCTCCGAACATGGGGTTGTAACCGACCGTTTGTTTTGGATTACCATGGCTGTGACCGGTGTGGTTTTTCTAATTACGCACGTTCTTTTGTTCATCTTCCCATACAAGTATCAGTATAAAGAAGACAGAAAAGCCACTTTCTATCCTGACAACAACAAGTTAGAAATCATTTGGACAGCTGTTCCGGGTGTTGTTTTGGCTGGTTTGGTTATATCCGGATGGATGGCTTGGTCTGATATTACCGCACCTGCTCCTGAAAAAGCCCATGTTGTGGAAATCATGGGTTACCAATTTGCTTGGGACGTCCGCTATCCTGGAAAGGATAATGTTCTTGGTGATCATGATTATAGATTGATCACTGCTTCCAATTCTCATGGTATTGATTTTACCGATAAAAATTCTTTGGATGATTTTCCTTCTCCAAGAGTGGTAATTCCTAAGGGTGAGCCTGTGTTGTTTAAAATTAGAGCGCGTGATGTATTGCACTCTGTTTTTGCTCCTCACATGAGATTAAAAATGGATGCCGTTCCCGGTATGCCAACTCGTTTCTGGTTTGTACCTACCAAGACTACCGAAGAAATGAGAGCAGAATTGAATGATCCTGAATTTGAATATGAAATCGCTTGTACAGAAATCTGTGGGCGTGGGCACTTCTCTATGAAGAAGGTGATTGAAGTGGTAGAGCCTGAGGCCTACCAGAAGTGGTTGTCGGAACAGAAGTCTTTTATTCAGCAGAATCCTTCTTTAGCAGAAGGCTTGACTCCTGAAGTAAAGGAACTTGCAGAAATTCAATTGAGCGAAAGTAAAAAATAAAATTATAGGTTATGGCTACAGCATCTGTTGCACATCATGACGCCGCAGTTCACGATCATCACGATCATGAGCATCATGATAATTTTATAACAAAGTACATCTTCAGTACTGACCATAAAATGATCGGTAAGCAGTTTTTGGTGACCGGTATTTTCTGGGCGATTATTGGTGGTTTCCTGTCTATCCTTTTCAGACTTCAGTTAGGTTTTCCTGACATGAATCTGGAGTTTCTTCGCCCCTTGCTAGGTGGATGGATAGATGAGACTGGTAAACTTGATCCTACTTTTTACCTCGCTTTGGTCACAATGCACGGTACCATCATGGTGTTCTTTGTATTGACCGCAGGTTTGAGTGGTACGTTTTCCAACTTCCTGATTCCACTTCAGATCGGTGCACGTGACATGGCTTCCGGTTTTATGAACATGCTTTCTTACTGGTTCTTTTTCCTTTCCAGTGTGATCATGTTTATCTCTTTGTTTATTAAAACGGGTCCGGCTGGTGGTGGTTGGGTAGTATATCCTCCACTTTCCGCGCTTGAGCAGGCGATTCCTGGTTCCGGTCTTGGTATGACACTGTGGTTGGTAGCGATGACATTCTTTATTGCATCTTCATTGCTGGGTGGTATTAACTATATTACTACAGTCATTAACCTGAGAACCAAAGGGATGTCATTCTCCAGACTTCCTCTGACCATTTGGGCGTTCTTCCTGACTGCTGTAATTGGTCTTTTGTCTTTCCCTGTTTTGTTCGCAGCCGCTTTGCTGTTGGTATTTGACCGTAGCTTTGGAACCTCCTTCTATTTGTCTGATATTTACGTAGCGGGTGAAGCACTTCCAAACACAGGTGGTAGCCCTGTTCTTTACCAGCACTTGTTCTGGTTCTTAGGGCATCCTGAAGTTTACATCGTATTGCTTCCTGCTTTAGGGATTACTTCGGAAGTTATTGCTACTAATGCCCGTAAACCTATCTTCGGATATAAGGCAATGATTATTTCGATGTTGGGAATTACCATTCTTTCCTTCATCGTTTGGGCACACCACATGTTTGTGTCAGGTATGAATCCTTTCTTGGGGTCTATCTTCATGTTCTTGACACTGATTATTGCAGTTCCGTCGGCTGTAAAAGTATTCAACTACCTGACCACTCTGTGGAGAGGTAACTTGATTTTCACTCCGGCAATGCTTTTCTCTATTGGTCTTGTATCGTTCTTTATTTCCGGTGGTTTGACAGGTATTTTCTTAGGTAACTCTGCGATCGACATTCAGTTGCATGATACCTACTTTGTGGTAGCCCACTTCCACCTTGTTATGGGTTCGGCTTCTTTCTTCGGTCTCTTGGCTGGTGTGTATCACTGGTTCCCTAAGATGTTTGGTCGAATGATGGATGCCAGATTGGGTTATGTTCACTTCTGGTTGACATTTGTAGGTGTATATATGGTATTCTTCCCTATGCACTACATTGGTATTGCCGGTTTCCCAAGAAGGTATTATTCATGGACTAACTTCGAGTTTTCCAACATGTATACTGATTTGAACATGTTTGTATCTGCTGCCGCTATTATCACCTTTGCTGCTCAGTTTATCTTCTTGTTCAACTTCTTCTACAGCATGTACAGAGGAAGAAAAGCTACTCAGAATCCATGGAGATCAACTACCCTTGAATGGACTACTCCAATTGAACCGGGTCATGGTAACTGGCCAGGAGAGATCCCGACTGTGTATCGTTGGCCTTACGACTACTCTAAACCTGGTGCCGCTGAAGACTTCATTCCTCAGACTGTTCCATTATCTCAAACTCCAGAATCTAACCTTCCTCACGAGCAAGAGCTTGTGAAGCTTGAATTGGAAATCATGAAAGATGAGGCTGAGGTTTTGGTAGCAAATGAATCCAAACACTAATAAAAATTTAAACAGCTTTCGCCGTTGGTCTACTCTGACGGTGATAGCTGTTTATTTTCTCATCCTGGTAGGTGGGATAGTCCGGAGTACCGGTTCTGGTATGGGATGTCCCGATTGGCCAAAATGTTTTGGGAGTGTGATTCCACCCACAAGTGTGGATCAGCTCCCAAAAAATTATCAGGAGATTTATCTGGAGAAAAGACTGGCTAAAAACGAAAGGTTTGTAGCGACACTTGAAAAACTGGGATTCCGCGAAGCAGCTGATCAGATAGCAAATGATAAGTCTATTCTAGTAGAGGAGGAATTCAATGCGACTAAGACCTGGATTGAATATATCAATCGATTGATCGGTGTAGTTATTGGTCTTTTGATCATAGGGACAGTTGTAAAGTCTCTTAAGCTTTGGCAAATTGATAAGTGGATACCCTTAAATTCCTTTCTTGCCTTGTTCCTTGTTTTGTTTACGGGTTGGATTGGTTCTATTGTGGTTTCCACAAATTTGCTTCACTGGATGATTACCTTCCACATGTTGCTTGCATTAGCCTTAGTTGCAGTACTCTTGTACATCAATCATAGGTCTTACCGGCTTATGGCAGGAACTAATGCAGAGAATCCAGTTCCTAAAAAAGTAAAATGGATCCTTGTGTTGGGTACAGTGTTAATGCTCATCCAAGTGATTTTGGGAACTCAGGTACGCGAGAAGATAGATCAGATTTCTTTTGCGCTAGGTAATATGCTTAGAGAGGAATGGGTAGACAGAGTGGGTTTGGATTTCCTGATTCACCGTTCTTTCTCACTTCTTCTTCTTGGAATCCACCTATTGTATTTCTTTTGGGCATTTAAGTTCACCAAGAGAAAATCAAAGGTAAATCTTTGGAGTCAACTTTTAATGGTTGTTCTCCTTCTCGAAATAGGCTCCGGTATAGGTATGGCCTATTTTGGGATTCCGGCGTTTCTTCAGCCGGTACATTTGTTATTAGGGTCTCTAATCTTGGGAATTCAGTTTATTCTAATTCTTCAGTTAAGAGATCAAATTAAAGTCGAGTTTAACACCATGTGATAATGAGGACAGTTGACGTAACTGACCATTCTATATCTGCCCTAATACTATCTAGAATTAAGGCTTATTCGGATTTGATCAAGCTAAGACTCTCAGCTTTGGTCACTTTCTCTGCGGTGTTTGGTTACATCTTAGGAGATCGTGGCGCTAGTTTTGGTTGGTCAGGCTTCCTCGGTTTGGCTTTAGGTGGTTTCTTGATTTCAGGCGCCTCTGGGGCAGCCAATGAAATCATGGAGCGTGACCTTGATAAGCTGATGAAGCGAACCCAAAACAGGCCGCTTCCTCTTCAGATCATTTCTCTTCAGGAAGCCTATTGGTTTACCACCTTTGTTGCTGTCTTAGGTATCTTCCTTCTTTGGTTTTTCACCAATCCACTGACTACTTGGCTTGGTATTCTAAGCATGATACTTTACGTATTTGCTTATACTCCTTTGAAACGAGTTGGGCCAATTGCAGTATTTGTGGGAGCGATTCCGGGTGCTATGCCTCCCTTGTTGGGTTGGACTGCCGCTACGGGTCAGATTACTTATGAGGCGCTGATCATCTTCGGTATTCAATTTATATGGCAATTTCCACATTTCTGGGCCATTGCTTGGGTTAGTGACGAGGATTACAAAAGAGCCGGTTTTAAACTGTTGCCTAGTGGAGGTGGTCAGGATCTGAATACCGCCATTCAGATCATGATTTACACTTTGTTTCTTCTTCCACTCGGTCTTTTGCCTAGTTATTTCGGATTAACAGGTCTTAATTCAGGCATTGTAGCTACCGTCTGTGGAGTTCTATTTCTGGCTCAAACTTTTTCTTTGATGAGGGATTGCTCCAGAAAATCGGCTCTAAAAATCATGTTTGGTTCTTTCCTTTACCTTCCCATAGTTCAGATCGCTTACCTATTAGATAAAATGCCTTGATGCCATGGAAAGAGAACTGAAATATATTGATATCGTGGAGCAGCCCATCAGCATGCATCCCAAGAAGTTTGCGTTGTGGCTCTTCATGGTGACCGTAGTAATGATCTTCGCTGCCTTGACTAGTGCGTATATTGTTCGCCAATCTGAAGGAAATTGGCTGGAGTATGATCTTCCTGAGATTTTCTGGGTGACTTCCGGAATCGTAATTTTGAGTTCTGTAGCTCTCCAATGGTCCTATTATTCGGCTAAGAGGGATAACTTCCTCGGGCTAAGAATGGGTATGGTAGCCACTGTTCTCTTGGGAATTGCATTTCTGGTTGGTCAATGGTATAGTTGGGTAGCTTTGGTGGACAGAGATGTGTTTTTTGTAGGCAATCCTGCAGGATCATTCCTTTATGTTTTCACCGGATTGCATGCTTTGCACCTGATCAGTGGTGTGATATTTCTGATTATTGTGCTAATTTCGACCTTCAGACTGAAGGTTCATTCCAAATCTCTCAATACAATGGAAATGGCAACCACCTATTGGCATTTTCTGGGAGGGTTATGGCTTTATCTATTCATGTTTTTGCTGTTGAATCATTAAATAAAACCTGGTACAAATAAATAACTTATGTCTGCGCATTCTACTGCTATTGGAGTAAGCTCGAAAAGAGGCGTTTGGGGTGGAGGTAACGAACCCCTTAAAGCCAGCTATGGAAAACTCATGATGTGGTTTTTCCTGCTCTCCGACATCTTCACTTTTGCTGCATTTCTTATTAGCTATTTGGCTATCCGCGTCAGCTATCCAGCTTACGAAGGTCCTTTGGACAGTTTTGTAGGATCAAACGAATACTGGCCAATTCCTGAACTTGTTTTCGAAGCAGTTCCTTTCTTACATGGAGTTCATGCACCGCTTGTATTCGTAGGTATCATGACTTTCATTTTGATTGCTTCCTCAGTTACGATGGTATTGGCGGTAGAAGCCGGTCATAGAAATGACAGAGCTGACGTGGTAAAATGGATGCTTTGGACCTTGCTGGGTGGTATTACATTTTTGAGCTGTCAGGCTTGGGAATGGTCTCACTTTATCCATGGTACGGATGCGGGTTCTGTTCTTACCTATGTCAATGGTTTAGGTCAGAGTGTCACCGAGACAGTATTTGGTGCCAACCTTATGGTCAATGAATATGGGCCTGCTGCTTTTGCTCAGCTATTCTTTTTCATTACCGGTTTCCATGGGTTCCACGTAACAGTAGGGGTGTTCCTGTTATTCCTTTGCTTCTATCAGGCCGCGGTAGGCGTTTACGACAAGCGCGGGCACTACGAAATGGTAGAAAAGATTGGCCTTTACTGGCACTTTGTTGACCTCGTTTGGGTATTCGTATTTACTTTGTTCTATCTGATCTAAGCTTAAAAAATCTTCGAAATATGGAAATTCAAGACACTAAATCCACGCTCCAAGTAGAGCCTAGAAACGAGGAGAAGATCAAGAAAATCTGGAAAACAGCAGGTATCCTTCTTGCAATCACGGTTGCGGAATTTATCATGGCCTTTACAATGGACAGAGGTATTCTTCTTTATGCTCTGTTTATTATCCTGACAATCTGGAAGGCGAAATATATCATGATGGAGTTTATGCACCTTGGGGATGAAGTGAAGCCCTTATTCTATTCCATCATTGTGCCTTTGATTTTCTTGGTATGGCTGGTAATTGCTTTGATCAAGGAAGGTTCTGACATCTTTTTGATGCGTTGGTAAAAAGAAAATAAATAATCTTAAAAAAAGGCAGGTTGGAGTGAATCACTTCAACCTTCTTTTTTGTTAAATATTCCATATGCGAAGTTTGAGAATTCTTCAGGGAATGGTTCTAGTATGCATTTTACTGATCCCTGTTTTGATCTTTATGTTTCTGAGAGGGTTCGGCACTAATGAATACGACCTTCCCATCTATTTTCAGAACGGAGTCGATAATCCTTTTAAGGAATGCCCCGTTTCTGATAGCTCCCAGCATTATATTCCTGAATTTTCCTTTACCAATCAGGATGGTCAAAAAATCGGGAGAGCTCAAATGCGGGGGAAAATCACCATCGTGGATTTCTTCTTCACTTCCTGCCCGAGCATTTGTCCTGTGATGTCCAAAGAAATGGAACGTGTGAATGACATGTTTCGGGATGAAACAAAAGTCCAGATCATGTCTATCAGTATAGATCCTGAGTACGACACTCCGGAGATTTTAAAGGAATATGCCAATGAGCATCATGCTATTTCCGGCAAATGGCATTTTCTCTCAGGTCCTAAAGAAGAAACCTATCAATTAGCCCGTTGTGGCTTTATCCTTCCTACTTTGGATGGCAACGGGGTTCCGGATGATTTCGTGCACAGTGACAAATTTATCCTGATTGATGAAGAGGGAAGGATTCGTGGATACTATAGCGGAACAAACCGTGAAGATGTGGATTTATTGATGTTGGAAACAAAAGTGTTGTTACATGACAAAAGCAAGTAATTCTGTAGCGCTTCAAAATGAAGCAAAAGTCAAAAATTGGATTATAGGAATTTCCATTGCCATTCCTCTGGCGGTGGCAGTGCTCCTGTTTATGCCTGCAAAAATCACCTCTCTTGGCGATTGGGTGTATTTTCTTCCTCACCTGAATGCTGTCATCAACACAGCTGCATCCATTGCTTTGATTGTGGGTTTGGTTTTCATCAAGCAGAAGAAATATTCCTTACATGGCGCTACGATGACAGTCGCTTTTGTGCTGGGTGCTGTCTTTCTGGTTTCTTATGTAATCTATCATGGGGCTGCCGAAAGTACTTCTTTCGGTGGTGAAGGGATTGTCAGGCCTATTTATTACTTCCTTTTGATCTCCCATATTCTTCTTGCAGCGGTTGCGCTTTTTCCGATTCTGTTTGCCTACTATTATGGGTATACTGATCAAAAGGAAAAACACCGGAAAGTGGTTAAATTTGCCTACCCGATCTGGTTGTATGTCTCGGTTACGGGTGTCATAGTTTATTTGATGATCTCTCCTTATTACACCCACTAAGGCTTGAACCTAAGTCTTAGCATGATTCAAAAGTGATATGAAACTCAAAGTAAGCCTTCTTTCTCTTCTTGCTCTTTTTCTACATCTTACAGCATCAGCTCAATGTGCGATGTGTAGGGCTTCGGTAGAAAATAACGTAAGTAACGGAGAGACTACCATAGGTGCAGGACTCAACAATGGGATACTCTATCTCTTTGTGATGCCTTATTTGATGGCGGCAATTATCGGATTTTTTTGGTATAGGACTGCCAAGAAAAAGAAAGCAAAATTGACCGTCAGATAAGAGAACAGAAAGCAAAGTTTGATAGCAGACTTTGCTTTTTTATTTTTAGCCTGCATGATGAAACTCCCCATTCGCACATTGGTCATTTTGATCAGTGTCTTTCTTCTGTTGATCGTATTAATCCTGAATTTTTTTGTTTTTCAGAAAAGTCAGGAAGAGGAATACTTGGAATCTATCCAAAGGAGAATTCATCAAGTCGACAAAAAATTTGATGAAGATTTCATTCAAATTTTGATGGACATCAGGCCAGAAGAGCCTATTAGTTTTGATGGAATCAGCAAACAGAAGCATTCTCAGCCGTTTTTCATTCTTGACCCTGAGGGGAAATTGATTTTTTGGTCCGATTTCACGGTTACCTTGGATTTTGCCAATTTGGATTTAAGCAAAGAGTACCAAGTCTTGGAAGATCCTTTTGGTACCTTTTTGGTGAAAATCAGAAAATTAAAAAGAAATACCTCGGATTATTTTCTCGTACAAACTTTCCGTTTGATCTGGCCTGGAACTATCGAAAATGACTATGTAAAAACAGGGCCCAATCCGGAAATATTTGGAAATGACCGATTTCAGATTTTTTCCAATCCCGAGGAGGGAAACTACCAAATCAAGAGTGAATCGGGAAAATTCCTCTTTGGAATCAATTTCCAATTGGGTTTTGAATCTGTAGGTAGGGTTTCCAATACCCCATTGTTGATTTTCATTTGCTCTGTCTTTCTCCTTTATTTTCTGTTTAGCTTCGATTTTCTGAGGAAGAAGTGGAGAAAAGGATATCCCTGGCAGACCATAGGGTATGGATTCCTGATTTTGGCTTTAATCCGACTGGGGATGATTAGCTTGGATTTTCCAGGTGATTTTTTTGATTTCCCATTGTTTGACCCCTCCAATTATGCCAGCTCTTGGTTCAATCCCAGCCTGGGAGATTTGTTGCTCAATACGTTATGTGCTGTACTTATTCTTGGTTTGGTGATTTTTCAATTGGCTTCAAAAATCACCTTTCAAAAGTCCATTTCTTGGAGCCAAAAATTCCGTTTGGAATGGGCAATTCTCTTGGTGCTTATTGGTACTACTTTTCTATTCGGATTAATTTGGTTTTTGCCAAGAGATTTGATTTTCAATTCCCAATGGATCCTTGATATACGCTCTATTCCTTCATTTGATTGGTTTAAGGGGCTGAGCTTTTTGATTCTTTTCCTATGGGGCTCCGTATATGTCCTGTTGAGCCTTACCCTGATTAGCTTGTTGCTCCATGTCAATAGGGATAAATCCATTTGCTATCGTTTCCTTCTTTTTTGGGCTGTTCCCGTATTGGTGTTTTGTTTTGTTTCCGGATTTTGGGTGGGAATCGCAGGGTTGATCCATTTTATTTTTTTATTCACCATTATCCGGTTTGAACTCTTTCAAAATGTTTTTCGCCTTGGTTTAGATACTTTTCTGACGTTTTTTTATGCTTGCCTGGTCACAGCGGTGATTTCGGGGATCAGTACTTTTCAAACAGAACGAGAACGGTTGATCCAATCTAAGGTCAGCTTTGCCAATCAGAATCTTATTGAGAATGATGTCATGACGGAATTTTTCCTGGGTGATATTTTTTCGCGGTTGAAAAACGACCTCTTTATCCAAAATCGTCTTGCCGATCCTTTACTATCCAAAGATCCCATAGAGACCAAGATCCGAAAGATCTATCTGGACAATTATTTTGATCAATTTGAAGTTCTTATTCGGGTTTTTTCGTCTTCAGGAGCTCAAATCTTGGGCCCCACAGATGGGGGAGATTTAAGAGACCTTAGGCAGACCTTTGTGAAAAGTGATTATGCCACCGGAGTCAGAGATTTATATTTCATCCGAGGAAAAGAAACCAGCTTGGGAAATAAGTTTGTCTCCTTTATTCCGATAGTGAGGGAAAACAACCTGCTTGGGACGATCTATCTGGAGCTGAACCAATTGAGAATCCAGGCAGGTAGTGTCTATCCAAAATTACTCTTGGATAAAAAGTATGCAGAAAAGCTGGATCCGGTTTCGTTCGACTATGCGGTCTTCAGAGAGGGAGAGCTGATTCGGAGCTCTGGCACATTTAACTTCTATCAAGAAGAATTTCAAAATGAGCTTACTAGGGAGCAGTTGTTTGAATCGGGGATCATTGCTATGGGGTATCATCATTTCGGGGTTCGAAATGGAGATGAGTTGATTATTCTGTCTTCTCCGATCAATTCTATATCCCGATTTTTCGGAAATATTTCTCTGTTTTTTGTTGCCTTTGTGTTTTTGACTTTCCTGGCCATTCTGCTCAATACCTTGCTGAAGGGGTATAGAAACTTCGAGTTTAATTATTCCACCAAACTTCAGCTTTACCTTAATTTCGCTTTCTTTTTTCCCATCATCATCATATCCATTATCACGATAGGGTTATTGGCAGGAAGCTACAGAGATGACTTAAATAGGCAGTACATACAAAAAGCCACGCTAATTAAAAGCAATCTGGTTTCCTTTTTCAGCAATCAAAACCCATCTTCTTTAGATCGGGACCTGCTCAATGAAGAGGTTAATTCTCTCGCAAATACGATTGCCAGTGATATTCATTTGTATACCAAAGAAGGCTTCCTGGAAGCTTCTAATCGCAGCAATATTTTTGAAAAAAAGATTCTTGCGCCTCAAATTAATCCGGCCGCATTGGCAGGAATAATAGAAAAAAACCTTTCTCAAGTATTAGTCGAAGAACAGATAGGAAAGCTTCGGTACCAAACGGTCTACCTTGCGGTGCCTTCCCAAATAGACCAATCCGTGATAGGGATTTTGGCTGTTCCATTTTTTGAGTCTGAGTCGGAGCTTAACTCGCTCATTTCAGATGTGCTCAGCAATATTTTCAATGCTTTCGTAGTCATCTTTATCCTGTTTTTGATCGTTTCCTCTTTCGTTTCCAAGCACCTGACTCTTCCATTTAAATTGCTTACTCAGAAACTAAAGGCTACCAGTCTGGACAACAACGAACCCATGCACTGGGCATCCAAAGATGAGATTGGTCTCTTAGTCAACGAATACAATAACATGCTCTATAAGCTGGAGGCCAGTAAGAAAGTCTTGGCTTCAACCGAAAAGGAATCCGCTTGGAGAGAAATGGCCAAACAGGTGGCGCATGAAATCAAAAATCCGCTGACGCCTATGAAGTTGACTCTTCAACATTTGCTGAGATTGGAGCAGGAGGGGAAGCTTGAGGATCAGGAAAAGCTTAAAAAATCACTTGAAACCCTCATCCACCAAGTGGATGCACTGAGTGGCATAGCATCGTCTTTTTCTACTTTTGCCAAAATGCCATTGCCCAAAAATGAGTTGATGAACTTTAAGCAGGTGTTGAATAAAGTCTTAGACCTGTTTATCAACGACAAGCGCATCCAACTGGACTTTCAGGATGATTCCTACACAGAGCATATTCCGATCATGGGGGATGATAAATTGTTTGGACGGGTAATTTCTAATTTGATCATCAATGGGATTCAGGCTGTTGAGCCTGGTAAAACACCCCACATTCGGATATGGTTATGGATGACTGAGCAGGCGGTTTTTTTAGAAATCACGGATAATGGCAAGGGAATACCCAATGATCTGCGGGACAAAATCTTTATTCCAAATTTCAGTACAAAAAGCCAAGGCTCCGGATTGGGCTTGGCCATTGCCAAAAGTGGAGTGGAGACCGCAGGTGGGAAAATCTGGTTTGAGACAGAAGTTGGCAAGGGCACCACTTTCTACCTCACCTTTCCGCTAGTTCAATAGTTTGGGCTTTTTAGTACCTTGAAAGAAAAAGTTTCAAAGGGTCTGATGCGCCGATTGATTTGTTCTTGGATTTTATTTTTTGCCTCCTTGCTTACAGCTGCGGCACAGGAAAAATGCCGTTGGGTCATTTCCAAAGACTTTGAATCTCCGCAAGTTCTCGATTCACTCACTGCAATTGAGGCAAGTATTCGGGTTTCTGATCTGCAGGGCAACTCCTTTCCTTTTGTATACTCTACCTCACAAAGAACCCTTCAAATCAGATTTCCTGAACAGAGTAGACCTGATTCAGTGCAGATTTGTTATAAAACGTTGGCTGTAAGGTTGGACAGGAGTTTTGCAAGAAGAACCTTGGCAGAGGATTATGACTCCACAGCAATGTTTAAGGATAACAGAGTGGCTGCCGTAAGTCCATTGGATATTCAGGAAGAGCTTTTTCCTAGTTCTACTCTTTACAAAACAGGAAGTTTGACAAGAGGAGTGTCCTTTGGGAATACCCAGAATGTCTTTGTCAATTCGGCTTTGAATCTGCAACTGGAAGGAGAGATCGGAGAAAATCTGAAAATCCGGGCCAGTATTACCGATCAGAATGTTCCTTTCCAGCCAGAGGGGAATACCCAGCAAATTCAGGATTTCGATAATGTGCTTATAGAGCTTTACAATGATAATTTCAGACTTGCGGCAGGGGATGTAGTACTTCAGCAGAGGCAATCTGAATTTTTGCGTTATTATAAAAATGTCCAGGGAATCCAACTGACTACTCAGTACCAACTGAAAGCTAATTGGAAATCAAGTACTCAAGGGTTTGCTTCAGTAGCTAAAGGCAAATTTGCTTCTATCCAAGTGCCTGTTTTGGAAGGGGTTTTAGGTCCTTATCGGGTCAATGGACCGAATGGAGAGCGATTTGTGATTATCATGGCTAATTCGGAGCGGGTATTTTTGGATGGAAGATTATTGCAAAGAGGTTTTAATGCCGATTACGTCATCGACTACAATCAGGCCGAAATCACATTTACGCCTAAAGTCCTGATTACTCAATATTCAAGGGTGAGAGTTGACTTTGAGTTTGCAGAGAGGAATTATTCTCGATCCATTTTGGGGGCCAATCACCTGCAAAGCAATGGGAAGATGGACGTTTATCTGAATTATTATCAAGAAAAGGACAATCGGAACAGACCTCTGTTTACGGAGTTTTCTCCCGAAGAACAGGCACTTTTGGCTTCTGTAGGTGATGAGGTGGAAGATGCCGTGATTCCTAGAATTGATTCAGTGGCGTTTGATCCTACACGCATTTTGTATGAAAAAGTAGAAGACGTCGATGATCTAGGCCGGTTGATCACTTATTATCGATATTCTACAGATCCCCAAAAGGCTCATTTTGCACTTTCATTTTCCCAGGTCCCTCTGGGTCAGGGAGATTATAGGCGAATCAATCAATTGGCCAATGGGACGGTGTTTGAGTTTGTGCCCCGAGTCAATGGTCAGCCTCAGGCGGATTATTCCATTTTAACTCAACTTCCCGCACCGGATTCAAAACGCATGACTACGGCCGGCACCAGATTGAAATTGGGAAGTCATGAAAAAGTATATACGGAGCTGGCGCTTTCCTCACAGGATCAAAACCTTTTTTCCACTGAAGATGATGCAGATAATCAGGGATTAGCGTGGAAATTGGGGGTTCAATCCGAGGACCGGGAAATCGGTGCGTTGAAAGGCTACCGAATAAAGGCCCAAACTGAACTGGAATATAATTCGACCAATTTCAATTTTATTGACCGCTTTAGGTATATCGAGTTTGACAGAGATTGGGGATTGGATCCCGTAGATTTGGAAAAGGCTGCTGCAGAGCGTCTATTTTGGACTCAACTTGCCTTGGAAAAAGACTCCAGAAATAATTTTCTTTATAAAATCTACCTGAGAAATCGTGCTGATAAACTCAATGGAGTTCAGCATAATGCCGTCTGGAACGCCGAGTTAGGGAAAAGAATCTGGGTTAGGCAGGATTTCTTTCGCCTGAATGCCGATAAAGATACCCTCCAAACGGATTGGGTCAGGTATGTAGGAAACGTGAGTTACCGTTCCAAAATTCTTGTTCCCGGATACCAATTTTCTTTGGATCAGAATGCGTTGAAACAGTCAGAGCGGGATTCGGTTCTCAGGACAGCAATGAATTTTAAAGAACACCTTGTATTTCTGAAAAGCAACGATTCGCTGAGGTATGCTTTTTCTGCCGACGCAGCTTGGCGACAGGATCGATTGCCGATTGATGGAAAACTTCTGGATGATACGCAGGCATTCACCACCAATTTTGCTTTTCGCAAACAGTGGGATCAACACAGCCTTACCAGTACGCTTACTTACCGTGAACTTGAATTTCTGCAAAGAGAATTGCCTACTGAGTTGACCTTGTTGGGAAAAATAGACTACACAGGTTCTCTCGGTAAAAACCTCATTCGAAATGAAATAAGCTATGCCTTGGGCAATGGACGGGAACTTCAGCGGGAATTTGTCTTTTTGCCTGCCCCAAATGGAGACGGCACCCATACTTGGAGAGATGATAATGGGGATGGAATCCAGCAGCTCAACGAGTTTTACCTTGCCATCAATCCGGAGGAGAAGCTCTATATCAAGGTTTTTGTCCCGACGGATACCTATATACAAGCCTATTCCACCCTGTTGAATTACCGACTGCAAGCCAGATTTCCAGAGGATTGGAAAAATCAAGGAGGCTTGAAAGCTTTTCTTTTGAAGTTTTCAAATACCTCCAGTCTCAGCGTGGAAAAAAAAGTGACTTCAGATGAGTTCTGGGTACGGATCAATCCTTTTATTGGTGGAATAGACCGAAATGAAATTATCTCACTTAGACAGGTAATCCGAACCACCTTCTTTTTTAACAGGGCATCCGCAAAATATGGGTTAGACCTGTCTCTCTTCGACTCCCAGCTTAAGCAGTTGCTGTCCGGGGGATTTGAAGACCAAATTCAAAAGGATTGGAAACTCAATACCCGATACAATTTTAACTCAATCACTACATTACGACTGATTGGAGGATTGGGTAACCGAGTATCTGCTTCTGATTTTCTGGAAAATCGGAATTACACGATCAACCAGAGTATGATCGGACCAGAATTAGCCTGGCAGCCTTCTCCCTTTTTTAGAATCACTGGCAATTATTCCTTCACGGGGAAAGAGAATACCCAAAACATCGAGTACGAAGAAAGGGCAAGAACCCACCAAGTCGGATTGGATTTGAGGTATGCAAAGGCTATCAAGACCACCCTAATGGGAAATCTCAAACTGATCCAAATCGATTACAATGGGGAAATAAATTCTCCGGTAGGCTATGAAATGCTGCAGGCACTCACTCCGGGCACCAATGTCACCTGGAACTTAAGTTGGCTTCAAAAGATTGGAACAGGTTTACAACTCAATTTGGTCTATGAGGGAAGAAACTCAGAGGGTTTGGACCGGGTCGTACATGTTGGTAGAATGCAAGTCTCCGCGCTGTTTTGATAAAAAAATGTAACTTTGTTCGTTCTAGATAGTTGTCATACTAACTATTAAACTACTAAACAAATGAGGAAAAGTATCCTGGTGACAGGAGGTACCAAGGGGATTGGAAGGGCGATCATTGAACGCTTCGCGTTGGAAGGATTTGATATCTATACCTGTGCACGAAATGCGGATGATCTTTTGGCTTTAAAAAAATCTCTTGAAGGAAAACATCCTCATATTCAAGTATTGGCCTCTGTGGCTGACCTTTCCAAAAAAGAGGAAGTAAACAGGTTTGCAGAGGAGGTGAAATCCCTGGTGATCCCTGATATTTTGGTCAATAACACTGGCATCTTTCTGCCCGGAGCTCTTCATGATGAGCCGGAAGGCAATTTTGAGTTTATGATGCAGACCAACCTTTTTTCTGCTTATTACCTCAGTAGAGCATTTGTCAAAGAAATGATCAACCGTAGGTCCGGACATATTTTTAGCATGGGTTCAATTGCAGGTTTGACTGCTTACCCCAATGGAGGAAGCTACGCAGTCTCCAAATGGGCTATGCTAGGTATGACCAAATGCCTACGTGAGGAATTAAAGCCACATCACGTAAAGGTCACGTCCATTTTACCCGGAGCTACCCTCACGGATAGCTGGGCTGGAGTGGATTTGCCAATGGAGCGTTTTGTCCGTGCACAGGACGTGGCAGAGAGTGTTTGGGCTGCCTATAACCTTTCCCCCCAAACCGTTGTTGAAGAACTAATTATCCGCCCCCAACTTGGAGATATTTAACCTATGGAGCCTTTGATCAAAAGCTTGGATTCTCTCTATTGCGACAGCTTGACGCAATATTCCCGTCGAAAGACCATCCCCGTGAAAGTAGGAGATGTCGTCATCGGAGGGGACAATCCCATCGTAGTACAATCTATGACAACCGTGGACACCATGGATACGATCGGTTCTGTCGAGCAGTGTATCCGAATGATTGACTCGGGTTGTGAATTGATCCGAATTACGGCCCCTTCGATCAAGGAGGCGGAGAATCTCCGAAATATCAAAGCAGAACTTCGAAGAAGAGGGTATCAGACTCCCTTGGTGGCAGATATTCACTTTACTCCAAATGCTGCCGAACTCGCCGCGAGGATTGTGGAAAAGGTTCGCATCAATCCGGGAAACTATGCGGATAAAAAGAAATTTGAGGTCATCGATTACACCGATGCTTCTTATGCCGAAGAGTTGGAACGGATCAGAGAGCGGTTTTTACCATTGGTGAAAATCTGTAAGGAAAACGGTACAGCCATGCGTATCGGTACCAACCATGGTTCGCTTTCCGACCGAATCATGAGCAGATATGGAGACACGCCGCTGGGGATGGTTGAGTCTGCTCTTGAGTTTTTGAGAATCTGCGAAGACGAGAAGTTTTTTGATATCGTCATTTCCATGAAATCTTCCAATACTCAAGTAATGGTACAAGCCTATCGCCTGTTGGTTCAGAAACTGAACGAGGGTGGTTTTAAGCCATATCCACTCCATTTGGGTGTGACTGAGGCAGGAGAGGCAGAAGATGGTCGTATCAAATCTGCAGTCGGAATAGGTACCTTGCTGGAAGATGGACTTGGAGATACCGTGAGGGTTTCCTTGACGGAGGACCCGGAGTTTGAAGCACCTGTAGCTAAGGCATTGATCGATCGATATACAGACCGTGCAGGTCATGCTCCCATCCGGGAAATAAGCCATTATCCGATTACCCCTTTTGAGCATAACAAGCGACATGTCACCGAGACTTATAATTTCGGGGGACATAATGTGCCTAGGGTCATTGCAGATATTTCCAAAGTCGAGAAAATCACCGATCGGGAAATGAAGGCTGTCGGTCATTTTTACCTTCCCGAATTGGACAAATGGAAAATGAATGACTTGGGAGCTGATTTTGTCTTTTCGGGTTCCAATCCGATTCCCTTTATGTTGCCCAATGGCATGAAGGAAATTCAGAACGTTTCCGTGTGGGAACAAGCGCCTGATCAGGTAAACAAGTTTCCGCTTTTCAGTCTGAATCAGTACCTGGAAGCTTCAAGGTTTCATGCCGAACTCAATTTTCTGGAAGTAGAAGACACAGAAATCGAGCAGGTGATTCCAGCAGTCGCGGGAAGAAAAGACACCATTCTCATCCTGAAAACTTCCAATTCGCATAGTATGCCAGCTTTGCGTCGAGCATTTGTGAGTCTACTTGAAGCCAAATGCGAATTGCCTGTGGTGGTCAAGGTGAGCTATCCCGATCAGACAGCTGATATGACCATGCTCTATTCGGCTACCGATGTGGGAGGCCTTTTGGTGGATGGATTGGGTGATGGGATCTTGATTTCTTTGGAAAAAGAAGGAGATCATACCCGTCAGGAAGTGCTGGATCAGATCAAGTTGCATAATTCAGTCAGCTTTGGGGTTTTGCAGGCAGCAAGAACCCGAATGTCCAAGACGGAATACATCTCTTGTCCTTCTTGCGGACGTACGCTGTTTGACCTACAGGAAACCACTGCAATGATCCGAAAGCGCACTGATCACCTGAAAGGGGTTAAAATCGGCATCATGGGCTGTATCGTAAACGGTCCGGGAGAAATGGCCGATGCGGATTATGGTTACGTAGGTTCCGGAAAAGGAAAAATCACCCTCTACAAAGGAAAAGAAGTGGTCAAGAAATCGGTGCCTTCGGAAAAGGCCGTGGACGAACTGATCAACATTATTCGGGAAGACGGGATGTGGATCGAGCCGGAGACGATTTAAAAAGAAATACAGTTGAAATACAGTTGAAATACAGTTGAAATACAGTTGAAATACAATGTTTCTGTGGGTATTTCAGACCGCGAAGCGGTCTTTATTTCAAAAGTATTTCAAATTCTCAATTTTCAAAAAGGAAATCAATTTCGCCTAAATTGGGTTAAATAGTAAAACTCAAGCATCATGTCAGAGAAAAACCAAGTCAAAGAATTCTTCAAGTTGGGTGAGGTGGGAAATTACTTCCTGAATATTTTCCGTAAGCCGGATCCAACTAAGCCTACCAACTTTAACCTGCGCATGATGCACGGGATTAATAAGATTTCCATTTTGGTTTTCTTGTTTGCTCTGATTGTGTGGACTATTAAGCGGTTTCTGTGATCTTTTTTTAGAAATGTAGACACGTATTTTTTTAACTTTAGTGGACCCCGACCTGATCCACTATGATTACTTTCCTGATTCCTGTTCTGGCACCCTTCGTGTTAGGGCTTTTGATTGATTCTGAAGAAAGCTATTACAGCCTTGAGGACTTTCAAAAAGTCAAAAAGATTGATTCACATACCCATCACAATTCAGAAAATACCGCACTGATGGAGGCGGGTAAGGAGAATAATTTTTTACTGCTTACTGTGAACGTTGATGTGCCTAGCTATCCTCCGCTTCCTGAGCAAATCCGCCTTTCCCTCCATCAGAAAAACGTCAACCCCAGTCATATCGACTTTCTTTCCACCATTTCTTTAGCTGATTGGAAAGATTCGGATTGGGCAGAGAAGGAAATCAAACGTATCGCGGCCACTTTTGAGCAGGGAGCGATTGGAATCAAGATCTGGAAAAATATCGGAATGACTTATCGTGACGAAAACGGAGAGTTTATCATGGCAGATCACCCCAGATTGGAGCCAATCTTTAAGTTTGTAGAGGCTCAGGGTAAAACGCTGATGGCGCATTTGGGAGAGCCAAAAAACTGCTGGCTGCCTCTTGAAGATATGACCGTCAACAATGACCGGACTTATTTCAAAGAGCATCCGGAATACCACATGTATTTGCATCCGGAATATCCCAGCTATGAGGAGCAGATTGATGCTCGGGATCGTCTGCTGGCCAAATTTCCCAATATCCGCTTTGTCGGGGCTCATTTGGGGAGTTTGGAGTGGGATGTGGATGAACTTGCCAAAAGACTGGATCGATATCCCAATCTAGCGGTGGACATGGCTGCTAGAATCTGTCATCTCCAATTCCAAAGTCAAAAGGATCGGGAAAAAATCCGTCAATTCCTGATCAAATACCAAGATCGACTCATTTATGGAACAGATTTGGGAATTTCAGGAAACTCTGACCCAGCAAGAGTAATGGCCAATGCCAAAGCAACCTGGCTGAAGGATTGGAGGTATTTTGTGACTGATGAAGTAATGGAAGTCTCCGAGGTTAACGGTTCTTTCAAGGGACTTAAACTTCCGAAAGGGGTGGTGGACAAGATCTATTTTCACAACGCAGTGAGGTGGTTTAAACCTACTTTTAATTAGAACATCACACCCATTCTGAAGACTAAGCTGTGAAAAAGGTAATTGGTCTCGTTTAGTGAAGAAAACCCGTTTGGTAAGCGAGATATCCCTGGGGTAGCGAAGGAGGATAGTCCGCTCCTGTCGAAAAATCCCTGAAGAAAGGAGGCTTGTTGTCTTTTGTAACCAATGCTGGTGGAAAGAGCCCATTTTCCTCTCTTTGCCGGAAATTTTACGCCAGCAGTAGGGCTGACCATCATTCCTCCTTCATACCAACTGCTACTCCAATCAGTGGTTTCCTTTTTTTCAAGAAAAGCAGCGCCTCCACCTAAGTCCAATCCTGCAAAAAGTCGAGGTTTGCCCTCTTTTCCCAAAAAACCTCTCCAACCTAAGGCGATCGGAATAAGATTGATTTGGTCATATTGATCTAAGCCTGTGGAAAAACCCAACACATGGTTGGGGTTGATTTTAGCACCGTGGAAAGTGGAAAATGTAAGATTCAAACGGTTTTCGTAGCCTCCTTCCCAGTTTTTTAGCCCTTTCCCCCAAAGGAATCCCACCTCAGTCTGCTGGAAATATACGTTGTCCTGTGCCAAGGCTTTGACATAGGCAAAGAAAAACAAAAGGATAAGGTAAATGACTTTGCGGTTCATAATCTCAACTGATTATTACCGGGTTAGTGACTTGGATACAGCTAAGTTTTTTCAGCTTGGATGGGGTGCTGTAGTCGTATTGACAAATCCCGTCTGGGCCGATCACGATCAGAGACTTTGGCCCCGGTATCAAGTCGACCGATTTCATGCTTTGCAAAAATTCGAGTTGATTTTTGTCAATGTTCATGATATCCTTGACATTGAAGCTTTTCAGACCATGCCTGCCTTCAGTGACGTAAAGGAAATCCCCAGCCAATCCTAAACCATGGGGATTGAGCATGGGATATGCTTTTTTCAGCTTAGGTTCGTATGGATTTTTGATATCGATGACTTGTAGTTCATTAATATTGTTCACACAAAAATTGCCGCTTCGCAAGGTTACAAAAGCGTGCTCTTCATTGACTACTACCGGGTCGCAGGCGACTACGTGCTCATACACGGCCATTCGGGTAGGGGAGTGGGGAGTGGAGGCGTCATAGATGTGCATTCCCCGGTTGGATCCTATGAATAATTTCTTTTGAAAAGGGAAAATAGTCTCAATACCCCAGCCTAGATCAATGGGTTTGACAAACTTGGGTTCGGCTGCAATCTGCACATCAAATACCCGCATGGTGGTTTCGTCCACTGCATACAGATGCCCATCCATTAGTGTGAAACGCGCCATCGAACCACCTGTTCCGTAGCTTTGAGAAGCAGCCGCCATGTTGGCAGTGAAGCTCATGTCGGAACGAGCCAGCCAGCCCATGGTTTCCCATCTTGGACTTTCAGTCGTGATCACCGTGTCTTTGAAGGTGATGATCTGTCCGGTCTCATGCCTGTACATGTGCATAAAAACATCTTCTACACGCTTGACTAATTTGATATTGCTGATCTTACTAATGTCAAAGGCCAACAAATCCACGTAATTGTCGGCATAAAGAATGTCGCTGTTGATAGCCAAATCCACATTTCCTTCGATGGGAATAAAACTCAGATTGATGGGATTGGAAGGATTGGAATTGTCCAAAATGTGTATCCCTTTGGTGGGTTCGTTCACAAATAGAAAATCTTTGTAAATGTAGATTTTGCCGGGGTTGTCCAGGGGTTGGGCGGGTTCTACAGCTATCATTCTTGCTCTTACATCACTCATTTCCAGAAAGACCGGCAACATCGTTCGGTAGGTGTAAGTAGTGGTGACCTGATCTTCACAAGAAAAAAATATTCCACTTATCAGAAGAAACGCCGCGAGGAATAGTTTGGATCTTTTCATAAGTACAAGAATTAAGTGAAGCCGATATATTCAAAGACCAAACGTAGCAATGTGTAAATACGCTACACGGTAAAAGAAAGAAGCCCATCTTTTTGGGATGGGCTTTAGTAATCTAGTTTTTAAGTATACTTTTTATGTAGGCCACGCTTTGTGGGATCTGCTGGACGGATCGACTGCTTTCATCTTCGATGACCAAGAATTGGGTGCCCTGTTTTTTAGCTTCTCGGATCAGTCCTGCGATATCAATGTCTCCAGTGCCCAAAACAACGTTAGTTTCTACATCACCTCTACCATCAGGAGACCCCGGAGTGCCTTTCTTTCGGTCTTTAAGGTGAAGTTGAGGGAATTTTCCGGGATGTTTCTTCATGATAGCCAGCGGATCGGCTCCCCCCATCTGTACCCAAAACACGTCCATGTTGAATTTGAAGTGCTTGGCATTTTCCAGCATGTAGTCCATCGGCGTGCCTGTACCACTCTTTGCGAATTCATACCCGTGGGGATGGTACGTTAAGGTGATTCCTTCTTTTGCAAATTGCTCTCCGACTTGGTTGAAAAGATCTGTGGCGGCTTTGATTTCATCCAAGCTGATCGGTCCCTCAGCGTGTGGAATCCAATAGCAGGTGGCGAATTTTGCTCCGTATTTTTTTGCTTCAGAAATTATCGAGATAGGATCAGTTTTCAGTTTGTTGTAGTCTGCGCCTACACCGACTATTCTCAGTTTGTTTTCAGAAAGGAGTTTGAAATACTCCGTGTCAGACATTCCATAATTTCCCCCTCCTTCGAGTGCAGAGATACCCCATTCGGCTATCATTTTGTGGTACTTGACAGGGTCAACCTTCATTTCGTTGCGAAGGGAATACAGCTGGAGTGCTATTTCTTGGGCTTGGGTCTGTAAGCTTAAGACCAGTAGCAAGAGAAGGGTAGAGAGTTTGAGTTTCATCGATAGGTGTTGGGTTTTGGGATAATTCTAAGCTAAAAATTTTTTCCGCTTCAGGAAAGCCATTCTTACCAATTTCCTTAAATTGACCATATACCTTTTATTCCATGCATTCACGAAGAAAATTTATCCAAAACACTTCCTTATTAGGACTAGCTATGACCCTTAAACCAGAATTTTCCCTTTTTGCCGCTCAAGATCAAGTGCTCGGTCACGGTGACTTCAGATATAAAATTGATATGAACTGGGGCAATTTGGATCCCGACAAAGTGCCCGTAGTCAACTGCCATGAGATGGTCATGGACCGAAAAGGGAGGATGATTCTTCTCACTGATGAAGTAAAAAATAATGTCATCATGTATGATCAGTCGGGTAAACTATTACAAACTTGGACTTTGGGGTTGGATCGTGCTCATGGGCTTTCGCTGGTGGACGAAGGAGATGCAGAATACCTATGGGTGGTGGACAATGGGGGCAGGGTAGTGAAAACTACTTTGGATGGTAAAGTGGTGGCGGAAATTAATTCTCCGATAGCAGAGGGGATTTATGATGAAAAAATGCGATGGGTACCCACTGAAACCGCGATTGCTCCCAATGGAGATCTCTACATTGCCGATGGCTATGGTTCCCAGTTTTTTCTTCAATATGACAAAAACGGCAAATTCATCCGGAAATTCGGCGGTGCCGGCCAAGGAGATGAGCAGTTTAGTACTGCACATGGCATAGCAGTGGATCAACGTGGAGGCAAAGAGCCTACTTTGATGTGCACTTCCCGAGGTCATAATTCTTTCAAGAGATTCACTATGGATGGAAAGTACCTCGAGACGATTTTCCTTCCTGGGGCTTTTGTTTGTAGACCTGTTTTTCATAAAGAAAACCTGTATGCAGGAGTTTGTTGGTCGAGGCTGCGCTATTTGGAGCAAACCAACAATTCAGGTTTTGTGACGATTCTGGATATCAATAATAAAGTGGTCTCCAATCCTGGAGGAACCGCCCCCGAGTATCGCAATGGAGAACTTCAATTGATGGTGCAAAAAGAACCGGTTTTCAAACATTGCCATGATGTGTGCATCGATCAGGATGAAAATATCTATGTCTGTCAGTGGAATGCCGGAAAAACCTATCCGATAAAGCTGACGAGAGTTTGAGTAGCAAGTATCAAGACCTTAGACATCAGTTCGATGTTGCAAGACAAAGAGGCTAGACTTTTGACAAAAAGACAAGCAGATATAAGATGCCAGGTATGTGATATTTAACAGAGTCGAAGGACAGTATCGATCAAGATCTATTTAATAGATCTTGATCAAATAAGAATTACTCAAAACCATGAATACCATATCTCACCCAGCCTTATGAAATCAGTGACTGTCTGTTGGTTTGAAATCCCGGTTCAGAATATGGACCGGGCGATACTATTTTATGAAAAAGTATTTGACTGTAAACTTAGCAGGCAGATCATGGGGGATTTTGAAATGGCTTGGTTCCCTTGGGATGAACGTAATGGCGGTGCCGGAGGAAGTTTGGTCTATCAAAAGGATTTTTACAAGCCAAGTTTAGATTCCGGGCCCTTGATTTATTTTACTTCTGAAGATTGTACGACAGAACTTGAAAGGGTAAAGGAGTGCGGAGGAAAGGTTCTGTTTGAAAGGCGACTCATCGCCCCAAACATTGGGTTTATGGGCGTTTTTGTAGATTCGGAGGGTAATAGAATTGCACTTCATTCAACAAAGTAGGTATTTCATGCCTTTTTTTAATAGATGTCGGGTGCTCCCGTAATACTTTCTTACTTTTATGTGTATAACATAAAGTATAAGTATTCATGTGGAGGAGGCTTTTCAATAGTCAACAAGATCCCGGAAATCTGGAGCAATTGCAGCAAAGAATTGCTTTGTATTTTGTGTTCCTGACATTTTTTGCCATCCTTTTCTTTGGAATATCAGATTATTTCTTGGATTTAAACCCCGTTTTGAATCGAGTCCGGCTTGTCTATATCTCCCTTTTTTTATGCTTTGTTTTTATCATGGTCAGGTACCGAAAGTTCTTTTTGGCTATGAATCTGATGTTGGGTTTGATTTTGATTTTTACCATTATCAATTACCTCTACAATGATGGCTATCAAGGGCCAACGTTGACCAATATCTTTGTATTTGTGGTGGCTGTGGCCATTTTTTTCAAAAAGCCATTGAATTTAATTTGGTTGGTAGCAAGCATGGGGAGTTACCTCTTGCTTTTTTACCTGGAGGTAGAATCCCTTATTAAAGTTTCGAAAAATTATCAAAGTCCCAGAGAATTGTTTTTGGATAATGCTATTTCTATAGCCTTATGCACTATTTTCATTTTCATCGGGATTTATCTTTTGATCATCAATTATCAGAAGCAGCATCGGATTTTGGTAGATCTCAAAAAAGAAAATGAAATTCAGCTTGCAGAACTTACCGCTTTAAATTCCAAAAAGAATGAATTAATCGCCCTTCTTTCGCATGATTTAAGAGGGCCTATTGGAACGTTAAATGCTACTTTGGATATGGTGGATCAGGGGATCTTGGACAAAGAGGATTTATCCAAAATTCTTTCCGGATTAAAATCACAGAGTTTTCAGCTGACTCAGGTATTGGACAATACTCTTGCGTGGGTTATCTCAGAAATGCAGGTCAGAGAAACTGAGAAGCCTGAGACGGACATTAAAAAGTTGGGAATGCTGATGGTGGATACCATGGGGGGACAAGCATTAAGTAAAAACCAACGGATGGTATTCGAATTAAACGGGCCAAATTTAGTCGTTAATTTAGAAGCCAAGGAGGTGAAGATTATATTGAAAAACCTGCTGGATAATGCGATTAAATTTTCTCCTGTCGGTGCTTTGATTTATCTATCATTGACCACCTCAGATGACAAAATAAGATGGGAAGTGAGAAATACAGGAAAGCTGATCCCGGAGGAATTGCGCACCCATTTATTCGATTTTGGCGCTAAAAGTGCAAAGGGTACTAAAAATGAAAAAGGGACAGGGATAGGATTGTCTCTTTGTAAGAAAATTGCTGATCATTTGGGGATGAGACTGGGCTATCTCATCAATGAATCAAATGAGAATGTCTTTTACCTGGAAATAGATCTGGAATCAACAAAGTACCACTCTTAGGCTCTTGGCTCCATGAGCACCTATGACTAGGGATTGTTCAATGTCCGCTGTTTTGGAAGGCCCGGCTACGAATAATCCAAAGCCTGAATAGTCCAATCCGATTCGATCATAGGCTTGATGAAGTGTAGGGATCAAATTTTCTTTTTTGAGAATTATGACCAAATGCTCGGTAATAAAAGGAATGGCACGATGGGGGAGCTGTTGATCATCCAGCCAAATTGCTCCGTTTTCAGCTACTCCGAATTGTCCTTCTAAGATGGCCAAATTCAGGTCTTCTAAGTCATGAGGATCTTCAGGAAGAGACAAAGTAGATATGGAAGCATAGCTTGAGGAGGCTGAATACACTTTTGGGAAACTAGCTTCAGAAAGCCAGTTCAAAAACTCCTGTTCCGACACGATGTATCCTTTATTTCCTTCGATAGACTTTCTAAAGCCTGTCTCAACATCCTCCGATATCCCGAATAAAGGAAGCTCTGGAAGAGGTTTTTCTTCTTTTTCAATTCCCCGGATGGCGTTTAATATGGATTCTCGGCTGCTCATTTTCTGTTTTTCAGGTACCAGTCTTTAAAGGATTCCTTGGGTGTTTCGGGAAGATTTCTGCCTTTCCCCCAACTGTTGATTGGATGGTAAATCAATGACTTGGGAAGGGTTTTTAGCGCTGTTCGCATTAGATTTCCTGAGATCTTGTAGGCTAGAGGACTTTTGAAAATCCCATTAGCCAGTTTCATAGACAGGCCTTTTCCGAGTTCACCATGAGTTTTGGTGATCTCTTGTCTCCACTCATAGAGTTGCTCGTGGATGTTGATTTTCACCGGGCACACGTCCGAACAGCTTCCGCAAAGTGTGGAAGCAAAAGGCAGGGTGCTGTGTTTTTTCATATCCAAACCCGGTGAAAGAATGGAACCTATAGGGCCCGGGACCGTGCTTCCATAGCTGTATCCTCCGCTTCGACGGTAGATCGGACAGGTATTCATACAGGCTCCGCAGCGAATGCATTTCAGTGAGTTCCGGAATTTTTCCCGTGCCAGTTGAGCTGTACGTCCGTTGTCCACGAGGATAAGGTGAATTTCTTTTCCAGGTGATGGGCTTCTGAAATGTGAATTGTAATTGGTGACGGGTTGTCCCGTGGCAGACCTAGCGAGCAATCGAAGGAATACGCCAAGGTCTTTCCTTCTTGGGATGATTTTCTCGATTCCCATACAGGCGATATGGACATCTGCGAGATGAACTCCCATATCGGCATTTCCTTCGTTGGTGCAGACGACGAATTCGCCCGTTTCCACCACTGCAAAATTAACCCCGGTAATGGCTACTTTGGCTTTCAGAAACTTCTCTCTCAGGTGAAGTCGTGCCGCATGAGTCAGATAGGTCGGATCCTCATTTCCTTTTTCGGTGTGAAGCTTTTCATGGAAAAGCTCAGCGATTTCCCCCTTTTTTAAGTGAATGGCAGGAAGCACTATATGGCTTGGTGGTTGATTGAGGAATTGCACAATTCGCTCGCCCAAGTCCGTGTCTACCACCTCGATTCCGTTTTTTTCCAGATAAGGATTGAGGTGACATTCCTCTGTCAGGATGGATTTACTCTTGACTATGGCCGTGCACTTTTGCTTTTGCAAAATGGAAAACACGATCTGATTGTGTTCTTCCGCATCTTTGGCCCAATGTACCTGAATTCCGTTTTTTTGGGCATTTCGCTCAAATTCCTCTAAGTAAACATCCAGTTTGGACAGGACATTTTCCTTAATCTGGGAAGCGAGATTTCTCAACTCTTCCCATTCTGGAATCGTTTTGCTGATGCGGTCACGCTTGTCCCGTACAAACCAAAGGGTTTCATCATGCCATTTGGCTTTGGCTTGGTCTTTTAAAAATTCGGTGGCTGCCTGTGGGTGACTCATTGGATGGCTTGGTTTAGGATTTCTGCCAGATGCATAAACTTCACTTTTCTTCCTTCTCTACTGGCTATGCCCTGCAGGTGCATGATGCAGGACATATCTCCTCCTGTAAGTATTTCCACTTCATGATTTTCGTGATCATCCAGTCGATCTCTGCCCATTCGGAGGGACAGGGCTTCCTCAGTGACCGAGAAAGTTCCACCGAAGCCACAGCATTCATCCGTACGGCTTAAGGTCATCCACTCCAGTCCTTCCAGATTTTCCAAAAGGCTTTTTGCTTTATTGAAAGGGGTACTGTTCATTTCGGAGCTCGATGCCAAACGGAGGCCTCGTTGCCCGTGGCAGGAGGCATGGTAACCTACTTTATGAGGGAACTTTCCTTTTAGATTATCCACTTTAAGAATGTCTGTCAAAAACTCCGTGAGCTCAAAAATTTTGTCGTGGATATCCTGATGTTCCTTTTCCAGGTCTGGGAGTTTGGGAAAGTGCTCTTTGACATGCAAGACACAACTCCCTGAAGGAGCGACGATGTAATCGAAATCTTTGAACAGTTCGATAAAATGCCTGGCTGTTCCTTCCGTATCTCTTTCGTACCCTGCATTAGCCATTGGCTGACCACAACAAGTCTGTCCCAAGGGATAGCTTACGCGACACCCGAATTTTTCCAGTAATTCCAAGGTGGAAATACCCACTCTGGGATAAAACTGATCGACATAGCAAGGGATAAAAAGTCCGATATGTGGGGTAGGCTGGTTCATAGCAGGAAGATAAAATCAGGACTTCATATTTACCAACATCGCAGCCCCCAAGGCTGATCCATTTGGGAAATCGCTAGGAATAATTTCCTTCCCGGGAAGTTTGATTCGCAGCATCTCCAGGAAAATAGAATTCGCATTGAAACCCCCATCCACAAAAATTCGATTCACTGGCGCACCGTCTAAAACCAACTTTAAGGAAGCGACTTGAATGTCTGTCAGTTCGTGAATAAAGGTGTAATAGGCTTCGGTAAATTCTGAAAAAATGCTCCAGTCGGTAAATTCAGCTTTTTCCAGACCATACTCTTGGGGTTTGAGGTAATGGAATCCGATTCTTTTTTGAGCGTTGGCCGCCACTTTTTCAAAAATCGACGGATCGAATTGAAGCTTTTTATAAGTGCCAAGTGGAAGATCCCAATGCTTGTACATTTCATCCACCTGATATTTATGTTCTTCTCCGATGAACAGACGGGAGATTTTGATCGGTTGACCGGAAATGCTGAGGAACTGAAGGCAATCTTGGTTGAGTTCGGATTCCGTGAGTGCCGTCTTGTTGAAAGGATTGATGCTGATGGCCCAGGTCCCGGTCGAAAGCAGTGCAAAAGGTTCTTTTTGTTGCTGCAAATAAGGTAAAAGTGCTCCAGAAGAATCATGAATACCAATGCCGCAGGGGATGCTGCCAAGTTCAGGTTTGGTGGTCAGAAGTGTGTTTCCGGGTAGAATGGGAGGCAATAGAGGTTCGATTCCTTCTCTTTTTACCCAGTCGTGGTAATCCATTTTCTCAAAATCCCACAGCCCGGTATGGCACCCGATACTGGTGTAGTCGGATACCATTCGGCCGGTAAAGATCAAGCTGAGGTACTGAGGCAAATGAAGACAATAGTTGACCTTTTTGAAAAACTCAGGTTTGGCGTGTTTCAGGAAATAAATCTGAAGCCCTGAATTGAGCATGGCAAGGGGTGGAGAAGAGGTCTTTTGGCAAAAAACCATTTTGCCTCCATTTTCTGCATAAAATTTCTCCAAAAGCTCCTCAGGATAAGGCTTCAGGTAATCATAAAGCGGGGTGACGGGCTCCCCGATTTCATCGGTATGAACGAAAGAAGCGCCATGGCCCGAAAAATTGAGTTTCTTAATCTCAAAATCCGGGAACTTCAAAGCCTCTTGAAAAGTCTTAAGCATCCACTCCCTTAGTGGTAAAATGGGTTCACTGGGGAATCCATCCTCATCCGGAATGGCTTCCAGTCGGGTATAGGTATTGAAGACCTCTTTGAGGTTTTCGTCGAAAAGGAAGAATTTTTTATTCGTTTTCCCGATGTCAAATACAGCGGTAACGGGGATTTTAGACATGGTAAATGGTGAATAGCCAAGTAACTTTTAAAAGGAACTTAGAAATGGTTTATAAGAAAAGAGAGTCTGAATTTGTGGTCCGGACTCTCTTTGATTTGTGGTTATAGTGACTTTCTGAGGGTCATCCGGAAAGGATTCTTGATGGGGATTCGGTCCTCGATTCCGAGAATTTGCTCTCCGATGGATTTGCCCATACTGACAAAATCAGTGGAGATGGTAGTGATCCCTTCTGCCAGGATTTCTTTCAGTGGGGTATCGTTGTAAGAAATCACGCCCACATCCCGTCCCAGCTTGAGGAGCTGCTCTCTTGACTTTTTGACGATGTTTACCAGATCTGACTCAGCCAGGACTATGTAGCAGTCGCCCACATCCAGTGGTTCGTCATCATCTACCCCGTCTACGATAAGGTTTTTGAAGTCATGAAAAAAGCAGAATCGCTTAAACCCATCCATGATTTCCACCGGATACAGTTCACCTTTTGGAAAAACCAAGATTAATCTTTGGTACTTCCGTAAGTGCGACATTCCTGATTCCAGCACTTCGAAAATGTCTTTGGCAAAATCCTGATACACCCCGGGAAACTCATTCTCATGACCTTTTACAGCCCGGTCAATGATTAGTAGTTTTTCTTTTGGAATACGCTTGATCAAGTCATAGCCTGCTTCAGGATGTCCGTCCTGATCAAAGAAATGCGGTGCCAAAACGTATTGATTGTAGTTGCCCAGGTTTTGTTCCAACAAATCCTCCAAAAGGTTTCTGTTGTAGTGATGGATGTACAAATCCACTGTGGCTTGCGAGCCCAGTGTGTCCAAGATGGAATAATAGATGATTTTTTTGTACGAACTGAGCTTGTTGAAAAGCAACAGGACCTTCATTTTGTGTCCCATATTGGTTGAAGAGATATAGAATCCTTTTCCCCTTACAGAAGAAATGATCCCACGATCTCTCAATTCATTGTAGGCTTTTTCCACGGTGTCTCGGGATAGTAAAAAGTCAAAACTGGTTTCATTGATGGAGGGAATCCTGTCGCCGATTTTCAGTTTTCCCTTTTCAATTTCCTCCAGGATCAAATTGACCACCTGCAGGTACTTCGGCGTGCGCGAGTCCACGGCGATTTTTTCAGATTTGTCAAGAAGCATAGGTTACAAGGGTTAATTGGGTTAGGTTGTTAGGGTAAAAGTGGGTATCGGACTTACCGAGGGAAAGCCGCCGCGAGGCCGCCATCCACATTGAGCATATTTCCGGTGGATTTGGTCAAAAGTCCACCGACGAAGGCAAAGGCGGCATCAGCAATGTCGCTGACTTTCACGCTTTCCTTTAAAAGGGTTCTGTTGGCATAGTATTGAGGAAGGTCTTTCACATCGATGCCGTAGGCTTTGGCCCGATTTTCTGCCCAGCCTCCTTCCCAAATATTTGAGTTTTCGATCACAGCATCCGGATTGACCACATTGACTCTGATTTTGTCTTCAGCCAATTCGGCTGCCATCAGGCGAGACATGTGAAGTTGGGCTGCCTTGGCGGTGCCATACGCCACATTTTTTGGCCCAGCCACCAAGGCGTTCTTGCTGACTACATTGACAATGTCACCTCCTAATCCCTGCTGACGCATCAGGTCAACTCCTGCTTTAGAGACATGGTACTGCCCCATGACCAAGATGTCATTGAGTCGGTCCCAATCCTGTTGGGTGTGATCTTCAAAGGCACGGGAAATCGAGATGCCAGCATTGTTGACCACGATATCCAATCCGCCGAATTTGAGACAAGTCGCCTGAATGGCTTCGGCTAGGCTTCCGGTATCCGTGACATCCAAGCGAACTCCGAGGACGACATCTTTTCCGTATTTCTTTTCAAATTCTGCGACGGTGCCATTCAGTCTTTCCTGATCGATATCGGTTAGCACCACACAAGCGCCTTCCTGCACATACCGTTCGGCGATTCCCTTTCCGATTCCTCCCGCACTTCCGGTGATCAGGGCGATCTTTCTGGAAAGTGGCTTTTCCTTTGGCATACGCTGAAGTTTAGCTTCCTCTAGAAGCCAATATTCGATGTCAAAAGCCTCCTGGAGTGGAAGAGAAACGTATTCGGAAACCGCTTCTGCTCCGCGCATTACATTGATGGCATTGATGTAGAATTCTGAGGCAACTCGACTGGTCTGCTTGTCCTTGGCATAGCTAAACATGCCCACTCCCGGCCATAAGATGACCACCGGATTGGGGTCACGCATGGCTGGACTGTTGGGATGCTTGTGCTTTTGGTAGTAGTCGGCATACATCTCCCGGTAAGTTTGGAAAGCAGCTCCTATTTTCTCTTTTAGACCTTTTACATCACTCAGATCCGCATTTGCCGGTAGATCCAAGACCAAAGGACTGATTTTGGTTCTCAAAAAGTGGTCTGGGCAAGAGGTGCCCATAGGTGCTAATTTTCCAAGATCATGGCTGTTGATGAATTGGAGCACGGTCTCACTGTCGTTGAAGGTGCCGACCATTCGTTTTTCAGAGGAAGCCAAGCCTCTCAAAATTGGAGCTAGCTTAGCGGCTTGGGATTTTCTTTGGCCAGCATCCAGTGATTTCACTTTTTCTCCACCGAAAACAGGTCTTTTCTTGCCATAATTTTCAGCCAAATAAGAGGAAGCCATTTCAATTACCTCCAGACTGTTCATGTAGCATTCATACGCGGTATCTCCCCAGGTAAACAATCCGTGTCCTCCGAGCATAATTCCACGAATGCCAGGGTTGTTGTCGAGGGCTTCTTTGAGTTTCAGTCCAAGGTCAAATCCTGGTCGCTGCCAAGGAACCCACGCGATAGAACCTTTCCAAAGATCTTGAGTGATTTTTTCTCCGTCTTTGGAAGCTGCTATGGCAATCGCAGCATCCGGATGAAGGTGGTCAATATGCTTAAAAGGTAAAAATCCATGAAGCGGGGTGTCGATGGAAGGTGCCTTGGAGGCTAGGTCATAAATACAATGATTGAACAGCTCTACCATTTCATCTTCAAATTCGATGCCCCGATAGATTCCTTTAAGAGACCGGAGTTTGTCGACATAAAGTCCAGCCAAACCAGAACGTGTCATCGTACCAATATCTCCACCCGAACCTTTGATCCACATCACTTCCACAGGCTCCTTGGTCAATGGATCAAGTTCGATGGTCTTGCAGGAAGTATTTCCGCCGCCGTAATTGGTGATTCTCAGGTCCGCTCCCAGCATATTGGAGCGATATATTAAAAGGTCCACCTCATTTCCCTCCAGTTGGGCAGCTTTAGCTTCATCCCAGAGGTAACTTACATATTTGAAACTCATAATAGGTGTATTCATTGGTACAGGTCTACTGGTTATAACATGAATTTCACAGAATCCATGGCATTAGGTATCCTGTAGTGTCTTGCGAGTAATGATTTTTTAGATTTTTTTTCTTGAGAGAAGCATATTTCGTCATTAATTGATTGGTAGTTCATTTCTGATTTCAATTTTGCCTTTCTCAATATTTTCTAAAGATAAAAGGATAATTTGTAGTCTGACAGGGCAGGACAGGGCAGGTTTGATTCTTTATTTTATTCATCCCAAAATAAATCCGATGAGCAGTAAATTATTCAAGAAAATAGTTGCTGAAACCAATGAATACGAACGGACTCCCATTCCGGACAATCAACTGAAAGGCAATAAGAGTTTTCTGGGAATGTACGCGGGAGAGCATACTGCTGGGACGGAATTTGTGATCGGGCCGCTGTTTGTGGCGCATGGAGTCAGTGCGGGGGATTTGGTTTTAGGTCTTTTACTCGGCAATCTGCTCGCTGTACTGAGTTGGGGATTGATTACTGCCCCGATTGCCACTGCCAAGCGAATGACGCTTTATTACCAGCTCGAACGAATCGCCGGAAAACAGGTGGTTCGTTGGTATAATCTGGTCAATGCATTGATGTTCTGTTTTCTGGCAGGTTCGATGATTGCTGTTTCTGCTACTGCGGTAGGGATTCCTTTTAATCTGGAGATGCCGACGTTGAATGACTGGCTTCCCCGAACTCCCGGTTGGATCGTAACGGTTCTGTTGATGGGGGCTGTGATTACCTTGGTAGCAATCCAAGGGTACAATCAGGTATCCAAGTTTGCCAATGTGATGTCGCCCTGGATGATTCTGATTTTTATCGCTGCGGGGATTGTTGGATTAGCTCAGTTGGGGGTCGGTTCGGCTGAAAGCTTGATTTCTGTGGCGAAGGAGGTGATTTGGAACGGGGTTCCACTTCCGGGTATGTCCCGATTCACCATCTGGCACATCATCTTTTTTGCCTGGTTTTGCAATATGGCCATGCATATCGGCATGTCAGATCTGACCATTTTGCGGTACGCCAAATCCTGGACTTCAGGATTTTCAGTGTTCGCAGGTGTTTATTTGGGGCATTTTGTAGCTTGGATTGCCTCTGGGATTTTGTATGCCGTGTTTCTTCAGGCCAATACCGGTTCCCAGGAATTTGCTCCGGGACAGATTGCTTATCAAACCTTAGGCATTGCCGGGGCAGTTTGCGTGATTATCGCGGGCTGGACTACGGCCAATCCGACAATTTACCGGGCAGGATTGGCTTTGCAGGGGATTTTTCCGAAAGTCCCCACTTGGAAAATCACAGCCATCGTGGGTGGGATCACCAGTTTGGCAGCTTGTTTTCCAGCCCTCGTGATGAAGCTATTAGACTTTGTGGCACTTTATGGATTGCTCTTGATGCCGATGGGGGCGGTGATTTTTGCAGATTTTTATTTTGCTGACAAAATGGGTTTCCGTTCGGAAGGAGCCTTGAATTCCAAGTCGGATTTTAGCTGGCCGGCACTGCTGAGTTGGGTGTTGACTTTGGGTTTTTGTTTGGCTTTGAACTTCTCCTATGGTGTGGAAATCTTCTTTCTCGGTCTTCCCGGCTGGTTTGTGGCCGTGGCCATTTTCGTAGTTTTATCTAGAATGAAATACCCCTTGACTAATTTCCTTGCCAAATGAAAGGTCTGTTGAAAATTGCCTCTGTGATCGGATTAGTGTTGTCAATTGTACCACCTGTGCTTTTCTTTTTGGGCCAAATTGAACTCGACTCCATGAAGCTTTGTATGGGAATCGGGATGCTCGCTTGGATGGTGACTGCACCGTTTTGGATAAATAGACAGCAGGAAGACAGAGGACCGGAGACGGAAGAAAATTAAAGCTCTCTCCCGCAAAACCAATTCGGTGTAAGACTGAGCACCTGCCCGACGAGAGTTGGGCAATACGAAGTCGGTAATTGTGGAATTTCAATCAGAATATAAGAGTAATTAACTCGAATAACTCCAATACCAAATTTTCTTAAACAAATGTCCAAAGAATTTCACGCACGTTCACTTTCCTTGATCTCTGAGCAGCTTGATGTCAAAGGGATTAAAGTAAATGCCTTGATTTCTCAGATTTCCAATTTCCAGATTGCGGTACCGAGTTGGGCCTTGGGTGCGGGAGGGACGAGATTTGGGCGGTTTTCAATTGGAGGTGAACCCAGAAATTTGGAGGAAAAACTGGAGGATATCGGACTTCTGTCCAAACTGACCAAGCGAACAGATGCCGTTTCACTGCATATTCCCTGGGATATTCCCCAAGATGCTCAGGCAGTGAAGCAAAAAGTAGCAAGTCTGGGGATCGGTTTTGATGCGATGAATAGCAATACCTTTCAGGATTACGGGCAGCCGCTTTCCTATAAAATGGGTTCGTTGAGTAATGCCGATTCAGCTGTACGTGCTCAGGCCGTGGAACATAATCTTCAGGTGATCGAGATCGGAAAAAGCCTGGGAAGTAAAGGGCTGACCGTGTGGCTGGCGGATGGAAGCAATTTTCCCGGACAGGCCCATTTCCGAAAGGCGCTGCAATGGACCACGGAATCCCTGAAGGAAATCTATGCGGAAATGCCTCATGACTGGAAATTGCTCTTGGAGTACAAGCCCTACGAGCCCAATTTTTACCATACGGTAATTCCCGATTGGGGCACTTCGGCGCTGATTTGTCGGCAGCTTGGAGAGCGGGCCAAGGTGCTTGTGGATCTGGGCCATCACCTGCCCAATACCAATATCGAACAGATTGTAGCTACGCTCATGCATCAGAATCTGCTTGCCGGCTTCCACTTCAATGACAGCAAATATGGGGATGATGACCTTAGCACAGGGAGTGTGAAGCCTTATCAGCTCTTCTTGATCTTTTGCGAACTGATCGGTGGAGCGGCTGAAAGGGCGCAAGCATGGGACTCTATTTCCTGGATGATCGATGCGAGTCACAATACCAAGGACCCATTGGAGGATCTGATTCAGGCGCTCGAGGCCATTTCACAGGCTTATGCCAAGGCTCTTTTGGTGGACCGTGAAAAATTGACTCAATGCCAAAATGAAGGAGATGTGGTGGGAGCTCAGGAAGTGCTGCAAGAAGCGTTTTTGACAGATGTCAGACCTTTAGTTAGAGAGGCGCGAATCCAGAGTGGAGGAGAGGCTGAACCTTTGGATTTTTACCGGAGAGAAAAAATTCGGGAGAAGCTGATCGCTCAACGCGGAAAAAATGCCCAGGCGAGTGGGTTGTGACGCTAATTATTTCTCTACAACTTCCTAAATTCAGCTAAATTCATGAAGTCAACTTCACAAATTTCATTGAATTTGTGAAGTTGGGGCTTTTTAATCTATGATTGAGATTGGATTCGGACTTTTGAGCAGATTGGGTTAACTTCCTCTTTCCCAAAATCAACCTATTATGAAATGCCCATGAGAAAATGTCTCACACAGGGAAATGATTATCCAGGGCATTCCATGTGGCAAATGAAAATCAAATTATAAACACATGAAAAACTCCTTTTGGTTAATCCTTTTTGCACTCGCATCATGTTCTTCTCCTAAATCTCAGGAATCCCTTGAGCAGGAAGTCATGACTATCGGTTCGGTGGAGCGACTTGATGCTTCAATAAATGCCCTGATTCCTGCGGATGCCAAAATCGAAGTGTTGGCTTCGGGTTTCGAATGGGCGGAGGGGCCGCTTTGGCTGGAGGAGCAGCAAGCCTTGATTTTTACCGACGTGCCCACCAATAAAATCTGGAAATGGACCGAGAAAGACAGTCTTTCGCTTTACTTGAGTCCTTCGGGCTACTGGGGAGATCGTACCGATAAACGCGAACCAGGGGCCAATGGACTGACCTTGGATGCAGGAGGAAACCTGATTTTGTGCCAACACGGAGAGCGGCAATTAGGCAAAATGCTGGCTTCGCTTGAGGCACCAAAATCGGAATTTGAAGCATTGGCCACCGGATATGAGGGTAAGCGTTTCAATAGTCCCAATGATTTGGTTTTCAATTCTCGGGGTCAACTTTTTTTCACTGATCCGCCTTACGGGATGGACCCTTGGGATGAGAAGCAGCTGGATTTTCAGGGCGTGTATCGTTTGGACTCCGATGGGAAAGTGAATTTGCTGGTGGATACCCTTTCGCGACCCAATGGAATCGCGCTCAGTCCCGATCAAAAGACGCTCCATATTGCCCAATCCGATCCGGAAAAAGCGAGATACTATGCTTTTGATTTGGATGAAAAGGGTAATGTTGTCGCGGGAAAAGTGCTTTTTGATGCGACTGCATTCCAAAGCGAAACCAGAAAGGGTCTTCCCGATGGACTGAAGGTGCATTCCAGTGGAGTCCTCTTTGCTACCGGTCCTGGCGGGGTTTTGGTGATCAGCCCGGAAGGAAAGCAACTTGGGACAATCCTTACCGAAAACGGAACGGCAAATTGTGCCTTTGATGCCGATGAAAAGTATCTGTATATGACGGCGGATGCGTATTTGATGAGAATAGCCTTGAAGTAAGGGTGTTGGGGAGTAGGAAGTCTGGAGGTAGGAAGTTGTGTTGCTTCTCCTGAACCAGCACTTTTGGCGTCAATGCGAGGGATTTTTCTGATTACCAAATTATTCTTAAGCATTGCGATCCCGAAGCAATCTTTTCAATAGTCCGAAATTGATAGTATAGTAAAGTTGAAGCCTTGAACATCGGGGTTATAGTTTAGCCGTCAATGTGCGGAGCATTCTTGTCAATAAATTTCTGGAATTTCTTTATTGCGACGAAGCAGTCTTAATTAATTCTACAGGAAGAGATTGCTTCGGGGCACCGAAGACCTAAGATCCAATTTGTGTGAAAATTTAGCCCCTCGCAATGACGGTCAAACCTTCGGCAAAGTCCAAGGCTCCCGATATTCCGGCCAAATCAGCGCATTTGCAGCGGCATTGCCTACGAATTCTCTTTTTTGGTCATCCCAAATCAACTGTTCTGCACCAATTCGGGCAGCAATATTCGGAATATGAGCATGGAGAGCCGCCAGTCTTCCGGTTTCTGGAGGGCAAATGGGTTGATTTCGGGTTTTAATGCACTCCACAAAATTAGCCACGTGGAGGTTGTGAGATTCGGTGGTGCCTTCGAGTTTTTTGGCTTCGCATTTTGGGGCTTTTGCAGTTCCGTCCCATTCGGGATAGATTTCATAGCCGTTTCGGTTTACGACCAGTGTTCCCAATTCCCCGACATAGGCAATACCATAAGGTTTGTTGTAGGGTCCGCTTTGCAAGCCACCGTTCATGTCATAGTTGATTAGGAAGTCTTTTTTTGGGAAAAGCACATTCATCGTGTCAAAAGTGTCCCGATCCCGGTTTTCTTTGTTTACATTTTTGGCATAGGTCAAGACTGTGGAGGGTGCAGAAGGGTTTTCCTCTACCCAGATGGCCATGTCCAGCAGGTGTACGCCCCAGTCAGACATCAAGCCTCCTCCGTAGTCCCAAAAGTGTCTCCAACTGCCGTGAAAGCGATTGGGATTAAACTCCCGCTTGGGGGCAGGGCCTAGCCAAAAGTCGTAATCCACTCCTTCCGGTACGGTCGTCAATGGTTTGATTTCATTTCCCAAACCATAATTGAAATTGGACCAGATGTTTACTTTTCGGATTTTTCCCAGGTAACCGCTTTTGACCAAATCTCTGGATTCGATAAAAGCCTGTCCGGCCCGCTGCTGTTGCCCTACTTGCATGATTCGGTTGTACTTGGCGGCAGCCTGGGTCATCAAGTCGCATTCTCCTATGGAGTTGGCCATTGGTTTTTCTACATAGACATCTTTTCCGGCTTGGCAGGCCGCCACGGCAATCAGACAATGCCAGTGATCCGGTGTGCCGATGATGACTGCGTCGAGATCCTTTTTCTCCAACAGCTTACGGAAATCTGTAAATCGTTCGGGTCTCTTTCCGGTCGCATCTTCCACTTCTTTGAGGCGCTTTTCCAAAACATTCTGATCCACATCGCAGATCCCTACGCAGTCCACTTCAGCAAGAGCGAGATGATGACGCAGAATTCCGAATCCCATATTATTGGCTTCAATCAGTGCCACGCGGACTCGGTCGCTTGGGGCAGTTTGTTGTCGGGCCTGAAGTAGAGAGGGGGAAAGCCAAAGGCCTCCGGCGATGAGGGCGGATTGTTTGATAAAAGATCTTCTTCGGGTCATTTGGGAAATTGGCTGTTGGATGAATTGTCAAAATAATCGAAAACACAAAGAGAGAAAAATAGAGTCCAATCAAAATGCTGACAGATATCATAATTTTGAAAAAATATTCCAAAAAATGTGCATAACTCCATGTAAAATGGTGGATATCCTGTGTTTTTGTGGCTTTTTCTTTGGGGAAAAGTTGTGGGAAAGTTTTTAGTTGAAAATTTGGAATCAGGCTGAAAATCAGTCAACTTTGATTATACCAAGTGAGAGATAAAAGGCCGAAAGTAAGATTTCGGACCGTAGTTTGACAGATTGAGATCAGGCGCGAAGGGGAGTTTTTCGAAAGGAAAATTTCTGAGACGGAAAACCGCAGAAGTGCCAAAAACGATGGACTGAGTTTGAGCTTCTCTTCGGAGAAATCAAATTTCCGGGCATGAAAGATCGGGGAAGAAATTTCACGGTTGAAAGGGGAAACTCCAGAAATGCAAAAACGGATTCATCAGCGCTTGGAACCCTCGGGTGAAAAGTAAACTTCATCGGGCACAAAGGAACGGCTGCTCAAATGCAGCAGTTTGAAACGGACCACCGCAGAAGTGCTATCACGATCGGCCCAAGAATTTGCTTTCGGGCAGATTCAGGATACCGGGCATGAAGGGGCTTTTCGAAAGAAAAGTCTGAGAAGGGCAACCGCAGAAATGCAAAAAGGTATCTGAAAATTGGGACATGCTCTTCGGAGCGACTGCAGACTGTCGGTTTTGACTCGGGCAACTGGGAAAAGCCACATAAACTGTAGCTTGGAGTGATTTGAAGACTATGGTTTTCAGATTATTAAATGGGAAGCTTTCTTCAAGAAATGCTTCCCATTTCTGTTTTAATCCATTTTGGGTTATTTTCCAGCATGAAATTCTCCTCCATCGCGCTCATTTTCGGAGCTTTTTTTGGCCTTGTCTCTTGTCAAAGCTCGACTCCGGATTCTCCGTTTGATTCCTCTACTCCCAATGTGATCTTCATCCTTGCCGATGACTTGGGCTATGGAGATTTGGGCTTTTTGGGACAACAGTACATTGAGACCCCAAATATTGACCGTCTGGCTAGAGAAGGGATGTTTTTTACTCAGCATTATGCCGGGGCACCCGTGTGTGCCCCTTCCCGCTCGGCCCTGATTACTGGACTTCACACCGGGCACACTCCAGTTCGAGGCAATTTTGAGATTCAGCCCGAAGGGCAATATCCCATGCCGGACACGCTTCAGACGCTGAGCAAGATCTTTCAGCAAGCAGGTTATGCGACTGGGGCTTTTGGGAAATGGGGCTTGGGTTTTGTAGGTACTTCCGGTGATCCGAGCAATCAGGGTTTTGAGCAGTTTTACGGGTATAATTGTCAGCGCTACGCCCATCGCTATTATCCCGCTTACCTCTGGGAAAATCAAACCCAAGTGGATCTTCCGGGAAATGACTGGACCAATAAAGTGACTTACGCTCCGGATTTGATTCAGGAAAAGACCTTGGCTTTTATTGAATCAAATCAGAAAAATCCCTTTTTCCTTTTCATGCCGATCGTGATGCCTCATGCCGAACTGGCGGCACCGGATGATGCTATTTTCCAAAAGTATCGGGCAAAATTCGGGGAGGAAAAAGCGCATCAGGCACCTGAAGGAGGCGACTATGGACCTGAAATGAAAATTCCCGGCTACCAGTCCGAATCTTTTCCTCATGCTGCGTTTGCTGCGATGGTGGAGCGAACTGATCGCTATGTGGGTGAAGTTTTGGCCAAATTGGAAGAACTGGGTCTCGCAGAAAATACCCTCGTGATCTTCACCTCAGATAATGGAGCCCATTTTGAAGGAGGAGCAGATCCTGAGTTCTTCGACAGCAATGGACCTTTTAGGGGCTTAAAAAGGGATTTGTATGAAGGGGGAATCCGGGTGCCGATGATCGTCAAATGGCCGGGAAAAGTGAAACCTGGAAGTAAATCTGATCATGTATCCGCCTTTTGGGATTGGTTGCCTACGTTGGCTGATATTTTAGGGGAAAAAGTACCTGACGCAATTGACGGAATTTCATTTTTGCCAGCGCTTTTGGGCAAATCAGATCAATCTCGTCACGATCATCTGTATTGGGAATTTCATGAGTTGGGCGGAAGACAGGCTGTACGTCAGGGCAATTGGAAGTTGGTAAAGTATCAGGTGAAAGATCCTTCAAAAACGACTGTGGAGTTATTTGATTTGGCCTCTGATCCAGGAGAAAGTAAAAACCTTGCAGAAGCGAATTCGGAAAAAGTGGCTGAGTTGGAGGAGTTGATACGGCAGGCGCATCGTCCGAATCCGGTGTTTAGGCTTTTCCCTAATCCATAGGTTTTGGATTAATCTACTTATTCCATGTCCTCGATGATGGAAATTAGCTCAGTCTCCAAGATTGGTAAGATGTTTTTGACTACACCCCAAACAGCCCAAAGATCCACTCCTATATAATCGTGAATGAGTTTATCCCTCATTCCTGCAATTTTCTTCCATTCAATATGAGGATATTTTTCTCGAAACTCGATTGGTATTTTTTTAGTGGCTTCACCAATTATTTCGAGATTTCTGATAACAGCATCCTGTATGACAGGCTTCTGAAGAAAGTCAGATTCACTGAATCCGTGGGTATATTCTTTGATTTTCTGGATGCAGGAAAAAATATGGTTGAGATAAATCAAAGGATCTTTCTTCATCCTATAAAATTCTGATTAAATCATTTTCAATTATCGACTTAAGCGGCGGGTAAATCGATTTTTGAGTTACTAAATCAACTTTCAAACCCAACAGTTCTGAAAGTTCTTGCTCTAGACCAATCAGATCAATGAGATTCACATTTTCCTCGAAATCGATCAAGATATCTAAATCAGAATTTATAGCTTGATCTCCTCGTGCGTAGGAACCAAAAATGCCGATAAATTTGGGGTGATATTTATGGGCAGCTCTCTTGATTATTTCTTGTTGTTGCTCTGAAATAGCCATATTTGAATGAATTATTCCATCTATGTATTCAAAAGGTAAGGAATTAATTTCTAATAAATAAAAACGGGAACCCGTAAGTCCCCGTTTCCTTACCCAATCATTTACTTATTACCCTATAAGTAAGACTAATTTAATTTTCATTTCTAGGTCAACTATCCTTCTCTGACCTGCTTCTAATTTATTTCCAATCCCAAGCCACAATTGCCCAGGATTGGGTTACTTCTTCAAACTCGTGAATGACCTCAAAGCCGACCCGTCTGTGTGCTGCCAATGATCGGGTATTGCTTTTGGCGATCTCGGTGATGGCAAAGGAAAATTGGCTGAAGAATTGGTTTTTGTAGGCTTCATACATTTGATCAAAAAGTCCCTTTCCCCGCTGATCTTTTGCCACACATACTTGGCCCACTACCATGTATTCATAGTCGGATATCTTTTTATCACGGTAGGAGATCTGATCAAACTGATCAAACATGGGGACCAAAACGGGAATCAAATCACGGCTGGCTTTGGTCATTGCCAATATATACCCCACCACCTGGTCCTCTTCTAAGGCGATCACGTGGGGGGCGATGGACTGAAGGGCTAGGAGCTGCTCAGGGGTGTGTCTTACCGTGACAAAACCATCTGCCTGTTTGACTTCATCAGAAACACGACTGAGGTGGTTTTCCCATTGAAGGTCCAGAATTCCCTGAAGATCATATGCTGTTTTGGCGATTCGGATTTGAGCCATAAGGTCAGGAATTTTGGCTGTAAAATAGGATCATTTTTCTGCTAAAAATCATTCTCGACCGATTATCCCAGGCAGGATGGTTTGTTTTTGAAATTGCTTAGTTTAGCGCATCAACCCAAATGCCTATGCGATTCAATAAAATCTACTTCAGTATCTGGTTTTTCCTGTTTGCCCTCTTTGCTTACTGGCAATTTAACGATCCTGATCCGGAAGTCTGGGTGAGCATTTATGGCGCAGCGATGATCTTTTGTTTACTCGGAGTGAGGGGGATTTTTCCTAAACTACCGTTGACCTTGGTGGTCATATTGGCAGTCCTCGGAGCGATTTACTTTTTTCCGGGAGGAGTAGGGGATTGGATTGCCGATGAGTGGGCCCAAAAAGACCTGACCATGAAGACTCCGCAAATGGAAGAAAACCGGGAGACCTTCGGTCTACTTACCATTGCACTGGTACTTAGTCCGGCATTGTATAAAGCTTGGAAAAAGTAAAAAATTTAAGACTATAGAAATACAGTAGAAATACAACTCGCTTCGCTCGATGAAATAAGGGTAGAAATAGATTTCAAGAGGTATTTCCAAGGTATTTCTACCTCCAAAGGAGACAAGATTTCAGTTGTATTTCCAATTATTTCCTTGTATTTCAAATCAATTTCCAATAAAATCAAACCCTTAAACCTGATGAAAAAAATCACCACTCTGCTGCTCGCCCTGACCTTGGCGGTAGTCACCTTTGCCCAACAGGGCATCAAGTCTAAGTACTTCGAAATGCGGACTTATACCGCCCATGAAGGAAAAATGCCTGATCTGATCAAGCGATTTGAGAATCATACTTTGAAACTGTTTAAGAAAAACGGGATCGAAAATGTCGCCTATTTTATCTCTGAGGAAAATCCGGATAAGACTTTGACTTTCATTTTGGGGTATCCAGACGAGGCTTCGCGAGATGTACTTTGGAACAAATTTGCCAACGACCCAGAGTGGGTGGCAGCACGAACTGCCTCTGAGGCCAATGGTCCCTTGGTTCAAAAAGTGGATCAGACGTTCATGGTTTGGGCTAATAACCTGAATGATCATAAAAAGCCCAAGCCAAGCGGAATCCTTCAAATGCGAACCTACTATTGTTTGCCGGGGAGAATCGAGAATATCCAAACCCGATTTCGGGACCATACCCGGGAATTGTTTGCCAGACAGGGTTTGAAAAACTATCCTTATTGGTTGACGGTGGAGAAAGACGGATCTCAGCCTAAGTTGGTGTATATCCTTGGCCATGATTCTAAGGAAGCCTACAATGAGGCATTCAAGAGATTTGTTGCCGATCCGGATTGGATCAAGGCTCGAGATGCTTCAGAAGCTGACGGTAAAATCGTGGAAAAGATCGATGCGGTATTTTACAAGGCTTTGCCTTTTTCTCCGATGAAATAAGAGGTAGGAGGTTCTGAGTTCGACGTTCAATATTCGACATTCGATATTTCTAAAAATCCATTATTCCGCCTAGGTATTTTCGAAAGAATCAATCCAAATATGCCACTCTGAATTGATTAGGGTGGCTTTTTTTATGGTATTGTAGCCAATGACCTATCCTATTCGTATCATTACTAAATCAAAAACTTTGTATCTATGAAAAAGTATCTTTTCCTTTTAGTTTGTTCTGCGCTCCTTTTTTCCTGTAATGATGAGGAAGGACCGGTGGTTTGTGGAGTCGAGAATCCGGTAGAGGATCTTGCTTGGATCAAATCTGCAATCCAAGAGATGAGTGGTCCGGGTTTTTCGGAGTACTCTTATTTGAGTCAAGCAAGGTATCAGGGCGAGACGGTTTTCTTTTTTGGTTCTTGTGACCCACTTGCCAATTGGGCTTTGATCGTGAAAGACTGTGAAGGAAATAGAGTAGAAGGAGAAATAAGTTTATCAGATTTAAATGACCAAAAAGTGATTTGGAAGCCTTCGAATTCGGTTTGTAACTTCTCTTAATTTCCCCTTTATGCTAAAGTAAAAAAGCCAGCCTGAAATGAGTTCGGGCTGGCTTTAATTTTACTGGCCTGTGAGGACACAGGCCAGGGTGATAGGATTTTTATAGTTATTACTTCGCATTAAAGGTGATTCCTGTCAGAATGAATGTTCCCAGTTCAGCACCATTGGCATCACTTACGAAGTAAAGCTTATGCTTTTTGCCGTCCGTGGTTCCAGATACTGGGATGTTTGCCTGGTGCATTAGGATAGGCATGTTTGGTGCTTTGAATCCCTCACTTTCCTGATGGAATCCTTCAGCAACCACAGGCCCGGTAGGACTGTCCAGTCGGATCTCAAATTTGACCGGAGCTTTAAGCGCTTCTTGGGAAGCTGTCATCAAAGTCACCGAACCAATTCCTGTCAAATCAATGGCAGGCAGTGCAAATGAGCCCTTGGTATTAGGTACCATCAGCAAGGTTCTGCCGTCGAAGACCATTTTGGTATACGTTGCAAAATCACCGGCCTGAGCCAAATCCACGGTATTTGGAATCAATACCAAGGAGGAAGAACCGGTCATTGGTTTGATATTTTCGCCTCCTTTATCGGTATAAGAAGCTGAGAATACCAAAGAGCCGGTTGGAGAAGGAGGATTGCCTAAAGTCGGATCCACGGTTCCTTTGGCGGCTAGACTTGGCTTGCTTTCTTTTCTTAGGGAAAGGATGTAAGTCACCAAAGCATTGACCTCTGAATTTTTCAGGTCTGGGTTGGCAGGCATGGCTGTTTCTCCCCATACTCCTCCACCACCATTTTTGATCTTGTTGACCAGGTAATCACGGTTTCTTTCTCTGTATTTTTTAGCTACTTCGGTATAAGAAGGCCCGATAGAAGCCTCATTTTCCTTATGGCAAGTTTTACAGGTCAGGGATTGTACCAGAGACTTTCCAGTCATCGCTTCGCTCATGATTTTATGACCCATATCTGCTTCTGCCTGATCGATGCCTTGGAGGTAGTCCGCTGCAACATAAAGGCTAGACATATCAGAAGCTGCATCAGGATGGTCTTCATCTGAGACAGAAACAGAGTAGCTTACCTTCTTACCGGGGAAGTAGAAGGATTGATTGCCTTCTACTTGGATGGTCACCACTGGTGCAACGTTACCTGAATACACAGATACCAAGGTGCTTGTTCCTGCCAATCCAGCAGGATCGTTGGCTGTCACTTTTATTTCGTATTCACCCACGGTGTTAAAAGTATGGGTTAGGGTAGGATCGCTGGTAGTTTTGGTTTCACCATTGCCAAGGTCCCAGGTATAAGTCAATGGATCTTTCTCAGGGTCTGAGGCAGATGCAGTCAAGGTCACGGTAAGCGGATTCTTACCTGAAGTCTTGTCTACTTTCAAGTCTGCCACCACTGGAGCTCTATTTCCTCCATTGTAGTCGATTCGGAAGAGACCTGCATCCGGGTTTTTGGTAAACCAGCCGTTTCCATATTCGAGAATGTAGATTTTACCGTCGGGACCCATTTCCATATCCATCAAAGCGTTGAATTTGGTGCCTTTCATGAAGGGTTCCATCTTGTCAAAATCACCGTTTTCCTGCATAGTCACTACTTTGATCCATCCTCTGATCCAGTCATAGATAAACAACTTGCCGTCAAAATAATCAGGCATGCGTGTTTCTGCAGGATACATATCGGAATAGTACACAGGACCAGCCATGGCATTACGTCCTCCTGTACCTAATTGAGGGAAATCAGGAGATACTGCATACGGATACCAGATAAAGGCAGGCTCTACCGGAGGAAGTTTCTTCAAACCGGTATTGTTTGGAGAATTGTTTTCCGGTCCGTTAATGTCAAAGGCCTGACCCGTCTGTCCAGTCTCATAGTTGAATTCCCGATAAGCGAAGTTGTTTCCAATGGTATATGGCCATCCAAAATGCCCCGCTTTTCTTGCCTGATTTACTTCATCGTAGCCACGCGGACCTTTTACATCAAGCGAATCATTGGCGGCATCAGGTCCTACTTCACCCCAATAGAGGAAGTTGGTCTTCTGATCTACAGAGATTCTATAAGGGTTTCTCAAGCCTTGAACATAGATCTCAGGTCGGGTGCCTTCTGTGCCTTGAGGATACAGGTTGCCTTCAGGAATGGTATAGCTTCCATCTTCATTTACTTTGATTCGGAGGATTTTTCCTCTTAGATCGTTGGAGTTGCCGGAGCTTCTTCTGGCGTCCCACTGCTTGTTGCCATCGCGACTGTCGAGTGGAGCGTAGCCGTTGAGTGTGTATTTGGAGCCAGGCTGATTGAATGGAGTAGAGTTGTCACCCGTGGACAGGAACAAATTTCCGTCCTTGTCAAAGGTGATCGAACCACCGGTATGACAGCAGATGTCCCGCTGGGAATACAGCTCGAGAATGATTTGTTCGGAAGCCATATCCCAGACTCCATTGGCAAACTTGAATCGGGAAAGTCGGTTAATTTCCTGATCGCCAGTCGGTGAATAGAAGGCATACACCCAATTATTTGTAGCGTAATTTGGATCCTTTTGCAAGCCCATCAAACCCTCTTCCGCATTCACGCCCTTCACTTCGGTTTTCCAGTACACATCCAATTTGGCGACTTCTTTCAGTTCGCCGGTGGCGTTATTGTAGTGGAGGATTTCTCCTCTTCTTTGGGCAACCAAAATATCCAGATTTGGCAGTACAGTCATTTCTGTCGGTTCGGTAAACTGACCGATGGAAAGGGTAGTCTTGGTGAATCTATTTTCCTCTGGTGTGCGCTTGGATTTGGCTTTGCTGTAGTCCAACTCTTCATTTTCTCCTATAGCATATTGGATACCCGCCAATAGATGCTTCAAGAAGTCAGCTTCTTCATAAGATTCTTTGGTATGACCTCCTCCGGTATAGTAAGCACGGCCTCCGTCAAAATCATGGTACCAAGCTATCGGATGCTCGCCCATGTCCGCACCTCCCTGATAGGAAGCTTCATCGAGTAGTAAGAGTTTTTTGGTGTTTGGATTGACTTTTTTATAGCTGTACCATTCGTCGGTACGCTCCCAAGATTCAGGCAAAAAGTCTACAGAAGGATGCTTTTCGCCCGTTTTGGTGATTTTTCCAGGCTGCACGTTTGGATGAGGATCGTTGATGCCTGGATGGTCTGAGAAATATCCACCGACCAATCGTCCATACCAGCCCCACTCATACTCCGTGTCAGCGGCGGCGTGAATTCCGACAAAGCCACCTCCTGATTGGATGTAGCGTTCGAAATCCGCCTCTTGGTAGTGATCCAAAACATCACCAGTCGTGCTTAAGAAGATGACCGCTGCATATTGAGCAAGGTTTTCTTCATTGATCAACTCGGCATTTTTGGTGGTATCTACCGCAAAGCCGTTTTCTGCTCCCAATTTTTGGATTGCAGCGATCCCATTTGGAATGGATTCATGATAATATCCAGCAGTTTTGCTGAAAACCAGCACTTTCGGTTGGCCTTCCCGCTTTTTGGAGCAAGAAGCCAAACCTACTCCCAACAGCACAAGCAAAAAGAGCAGGCTACGTAGGTTTTTCGGGTAATTCATAAGGTTTGGATTAATTTTTTGCAAAATAGAGGTTTCTCCGAATTCGGCCCCTAAGTAACTGAATTTCGGTAATTTTTCATGATGAGAATGGCTATTGTTACAGGTTGGAACAATAAAAAATCCCGATATTGCAGGTGAAAAATAAGGCGGGTTTGAGAAGCTAGTCCTGTCTTTCCAAATACGAAACTAATTCTCCACATGAGACCAGTTAAAACTACCGCAGTTTTGCTTTCGCTTAGCCTTTTTGCCTGCGAAAGCAATCAGATCACCGAGCAAACTATCGGTGAAGACATAGTTATCGTCAAGCAGTCCATGGGACAGACTTTGGGCTATTCCAAGTCTTCCGGAGTCACGATTTTGAAGGATTCGGGACTTGCTTTCAAAGACCTCAACAAAAACGGTTCTCTTGATCCCTACGAAGACTGGAGACTACCGGTGGAGGAGCGAGCCAAGGACTTGGCTTCCAAGATTTCCAAGGAGCAAATCGCCGGATTGATGCTCTACAGTTCGCATCAATCCATCCCTGCCAATCCACAGGGTTTTGGTGCAGGGACCTATGGTGGCAAGCCTATCTCAGAAAGCGGATTGCCGACCTCCAGCATTTCCGACCAGCAAAAGAAGTTTTTGGAAGAGGATAACCTGCGCCATGTTTTGATTACAAGGGTGGAAAGTCCCAAAGTAGCCGCTGAGTGGAACAATAAGGTGCAGGCTTTTGTGGAGGGATTGGGGTTTGGTATTCCTGCCAATAACAGTTCTGATCCCCGTCACAGCCCTGTAGCCAGTACGGAATACAATGCCGGGGCAGGAGGAACTATTTCCATGTGGCCGGAATCCTTGGGCATGGCGGCGACTTTTGATCCTGCTTTGGTGCAGCGATTTGGAGAGATTGCCTCCGAAGAATATCGGGCTTTGGGTATTTCGACAGCGCTTTCCCCTCAGATCGATTTGGGCACGGAGCCTCGTTGGAACAGAATCAAGGGTACGTTTGGAGAAGATTCCCGCTTAGCAGCCGATTTGGCAAGAGCCTATGTGGATGGATTTCAGACATCCACAGGTGAGGCCGAGATCGCGGGTGGTTGGGGCTATCACAGCGTCAATGCCATGGTCAAGCATTGGCCAAGCGGAGGCCCTGAAGAAGGCGGTCGAGATGGACATTTTGCCTATGGCAAATTTGCCGTGTATCCGGGAAACAACTTTTCGGAGCACCTTGTGCCTTTTACCGAAGGTGCATTTAAGCTGAATGGCCCTACAGGAAAAGCTACCGCAGTCATGCCTTACTACACCATTTCATTCGGTCAGGATAAAAGTGGAGAAAACGTCGCCAATGCGTATTCCAAGTATCTGATCACAGACTTGCTCCGTGGAGAATACGGGTACGAGGGCGTGGTGTGTACCGATTGGGGCGTGACGGGTAATGAGCGAGACAATGTGAACACCTTTGCAGGAAAGCCCTGGGGCATGGAAACGGCCACAATTGCGGATCGACATTTCAAAGTCTTGATGGCAGGAGGGGATCAGTTTGGAGGAAATAATGACAAAGTCCCGGTTTTGGAAGCCTTCGAACTGATGGAGAAAGAAATGGGTGTAGATGCGGCAAGAGCCCGAATCGAGCAGTCAGCCGTGCGATTGCTTCGCAATATTTTCAATGCAGGACTCTTTGAAAATCCGTACCTAGATCCGCAAGTCACTGAGCAAAAAGTAGGAAATGCGAAGTTTATGGAAGAAGGCTACAACGCTCAAGTTAAGTCTGTGGTCTTACTGAAAAATGAAGCGCAAGCCTTGCCGATCAAAGAGCGAAAGAAAGTCTTTATTCCGCAGCGTTATGTACCTTCTACGACCAACTGGTGGGGAATCAAAACCGAGCCCAGGTGGATCGATCCGGTCAATCTGGAGATTGCTGCGAAGTATTTCGAAGTGGTGAAAACAGCCGAAGAGGCAGATTTCTCCCTCGTTTTTGTGGAAAGTCCTGAATCAGGTACCGGCTATGACCTTGCTGATCGTGAAAAAGGCGGAAATGGCTACGTACCGATCTCCCTACAATACGCTCCCTACAAAGCCGAACTCGCCAGGGAGCAAAGCCTTGCTGCCGGAGACCCAGTGATGGACCCGTCAGTGACCAATCGATCCTACAAAAACAAGTCGGTAGAAACCGCCAACTTCCAGGATCTAAAGACCATCCTCGATACCAAAAAAGCAATGGGGGATAAGCCGGTTTTTGTGGTTATCAAAGCTGCCAATCCCATGGTGATGGCAGAATTTGAAAAAGAAGTTCAGGGCATTTTCTTCCACTTCGGAGTGCAGGATCAGGTGATTTTCGATCTGGTAAGTGGTAAATATGAGCCATCCGCACTGCTTCCGATTCAGTTGCCAGCTTCGATGGCGGCAGTGGAGACTCAGTTGGAAGACACCGCCCATGACATGGAAGTGCATGTGGACGCCGCTGGCAATGCCTATGATTTCACCTTCGGACTCAACTGGTCAGGAGTCATCCAAGACGAGCGGGTAGCGAAGTATAAAAGGAAGTAGAAATGGGGATTTTCCTTCGATGGAGGAAAATTTCAGGATGATTAGACCTGTCAGGATTTCAAATCCTGGCAGGTCTCTTTTTTTTACCCAAGTACCCTCGCCCCCTCACTGATCTCCGCCAAAATAAACTCAGGGGTCTTTTGGAAGGCTTGTTGGTATGGAGTTTTCAAGGCTGCTTGGAAAGCTTCCAATTCGGAGGTTTTAACCAGATTTATCGTGCAGCCGCCAAAGCCTCCTCCCATCATTCGGGTACCTAAGACAATATCGAGGGCTTGAGCTTTATCCGCTAGGAAATCCAATTCTGGGCAACTCACTTCAAAGTCCTGACTGAGACTTTGGTGAGAGGCATTTAGCAGTTTTCCAAAGGAAGCCAAGTCTCCGGATTGCAAGGCTGCAGCGGCTTCGTGTACCCGGGCACATTCGGTGATGACGTGCTTTGCTTTTGGAAAAAGTTCTGACGGAAGGAGTTGCTTCACTTTTTCCAGATCGGAATTTTTCAAATCCCGCAGGGTATGAATCTCCGGAAACTCGGATTGAAGAATTTTGACGCTTTCCTCGCAGGCTTCTCTACGCTTATTGTAAGCAGAATCTGCTAAGGAATGCTTCACCTTGGAATTGACCAGGATCAGGGAATATTCGCCGAGATTCACCGGGATTTCTTCATGCGTATTGCTTCGGCAATCCAATAGAAGGGCTTTTCCAGCTGCTCCAAAAGCGGAAGCATAAGGATCCATGATCCCGCATTTGACTCCGGCATAGAGGTGCTCGGACTTCTGAGCGTAGAGTACGATGTTTTTCTTGGGTATCTGAAAGTCAAACAAACCGGAAATTGCAGTTCCAATCGCTACTGACAGTGCTGCAGAAGAGGAAAGTCCTGAACCCACCGGGATATTACCACCGATCACCATGTCAAATCCCTGTACCTCGTAGCCAGACTGCTTCATCAGTGCACACATGCCCATGACATAGGTGGCCCAATGCCCGTTTTTCGGAGAGATAAAATCCAACTCAAAGCTGAATTCCTGGGCAAAATCCATGGAATACAAGCGGCATACAGTTAGGCTGTTTTTTTGAATACCTACCCAAATGCCCTGTGAAACTGCTGCAGGAAAAACAAAACCTTCCTGATAGTCTGTATGCTCCCCGATCAGGTTGATCCGTCCCGGAGCAAAAGCAACAAGTGGAGTAGTGGCAAAATAGGATTGAAAGGTCTTGGTGAGTTGGGTGTGCATGGGACTGGTTATTAAGTCATTGGTTATCAGTTATTAGAGAAGCTCCCTGTTAGGTCAATAACTAATAACACAATAACCGATTACTTTTTCACTTCAAAATGCTGGGAGGATTTCCTTGGGACAAGAGTGGTTTCCAATACAATGGAGATCGGATCCTCGGAGGCGATTCCGTCCAGTTGATCCAAAAGGTGGCTGACGGCCAGTTTCCCCATCTCGTAGCCAGGCTGGGAAACTGTGGTAAGAGGGGGTTCGACTACAGCTGATGTTGGATTATTCGTAAAACCCGCCAAGGCAATATCCTCTGGAATTTTGATCCCTTGAGCTTTCCATTCGGTTAATACATCTACAGCCACCGGATCAATCATGCAAAAAACAGCATCAGGCCGTGGGCGCATGTTCAGAATGTCACGGGCTACTTTGATATTTCCAGCCTCCGTAAGGTCGGTGATTTTGACTAGGGAATTGTCCTGATGTACTCCAAATTCTGCCAGGGCTCGGAGATAGCCTTCTTTTCGTTTTTTGGAAATGTACAAATCCTCCGGACCGGAGACATATACGATTCTTCTGGAACCATTTTCCAACAAGTGTTTGGTCACTTGATAAGCCCCACCGGCATCGTTGAAGGTGACTTTTGAAACTGGGATATCCTCTTGTACCCGGTCAAATAATACAAAGTTGATTTCCCGATCGTAGAGCTCGTAGAGATGATCAAACTTATTGGTTTCCCGACTCAACGAAATCAAAAGGCCATCCACCTGACTGGAAACCAGAGTTCGGATATTGGCCTTTTCCTGTTCGATAGATTCGTTGCTTTGACAAATCATTACATTGTACCCACGCTTGTTTGCCGTGTCTTGGATACCACTGATACAGGAAGCGAAGAAGTGAGAAGTGATCTCGGGGACAATGACACCTAGCGTTTTGGATCGGCTGATACGGAGACTTTGTGCTAGGAGATTGGGTTGATAATTCATTTCCTTGGCAGCTTCCACGATCTTTCGCTTGGTCTCAGGATGCAATTCCGGGGAGTCTTTGAGCGCTCTGGAAATGGTGGAAACCGACACGCCGAGCTTTTTAGCGATTTCCTTCATCGTGATCTGATGACCCTTCTTCATTTTTAGTGCTTTCTAGTTACCTCAACCTGCAATCGTCTGCAATTACGAATAAAGCAAAGATTTTGGGAAAAAACCTTATTCCTGATAAACTGTAAACAAAACAGTCTCTCCAACTGCTTTTAAGGTACGGGCATCAATGAGTTCCATATTGTCCTGATGGGTGTGATGGTAATGGCCAAATCCAAAGTCAGGTGAAAACTCAATGATGTCAATCATTGGAATTCCAGCCCACTCATTGACGAATGCATGGTCGTCGAGGATTTCTGGAGCATCCTTTTGAATAAAGAAGTCACTGTGCCCCAACTGAGCCGCATTGCCCCACACTTTCGAAAGAATTCCTGAAGCATACTTTCTGGAGTAGCCTTCCCTGTAAAATTTGGCATTTTTACCTCCCACTAAGTCCACCAAAATGCCATAATAAGCAGAGTAGTTTGGAATATGCTTATTCTTGGACCAATACTGAGACCCGTGGCACCACCAAATCTGTGAATTGTCGCGCAGTCGGGCGTTTTCAGGTTCACCATCATCTTCTCCGTCAAAAAAGATCAAATCAATCCCCACTTCAGGCTTCAAGTCCTGGAAGGCTATAGTTCTTGCGATTTCCATTAATACAGCTACGCCAGAACCCCCGTCATTAGCCCCGTCTATGGGTTCGTTAAGCCGTTCGGTATCCTTATCGGCGATTCTTCGTGTATCCCAATGTGCAGCCAACAGGATTCGTTTGCTGGCTTGGGGATTGAAAGAGGCAATGATGTTGGAAAGGTTCCAAGTCAACCCGTCATAGGTCTTTGCCTGAAAATCCTGAGACTGTACAGACCAACCATATTTTTCCAAAGTTGAAATCATCCAGGCTTTGGTGTCGGCATGTCCTTTTGTACCTGGTACACGAGGTCCAAAATCCACTTGTTTTTGAACAAACACATAAGCAGAGTCAGCATTGAAACTAGGATAGGGCTTTACTACTGCTTCGGTGACGGTTGTTTCAGTGGTCTTTTCACCTGAGCAGGCCCAGGCAAATACCAACAAGGCAATAAGCCAGGTTTTATTATTCTTCATAAGCCCAGTCGATTCTGTCTTTCATGTCTTTTACTACAAAACCCATTGCTTTTAATCCAGCGCGGATTTCGTCTACTTTGGCGTAGTCACGGGCAGTTTTGGCTTCAGAATAAAGCTTCAGCAAAAGCTCGATCATGGAGTCCTGCACGTCGCTTTTTTCTTCGATCAGGCCCAATATGTCCACCACAAACGTGATAAAGGTATCTTTCAGCTTAGCAAAAACTTCCTCTCCCAAAGCCGCAGAGGCAAGCTGTCCGGTGAAGATCGAGTTGATCTTTTTCAGCAAATTGAATAGATGACCGATGGCTTGGGCCGTATTGAAATCATCATCCATCGCACGGTAGGCTGCGGTGATGCTGCTTTCTACCTGTTTGATTTGTTCTGGGTCCAAGCTGATCTCCGGATTTGGCGTGTATTCCAATGCACGTGCGATTCTCAGGCCGTTGATGATCTTTTTGTAGCCTTTCTGTGCTGCTTTTAGCGCATCGTTGGAAAAGTCCAAGGTCGAGCGGTAATGAGCCGTGAGCATGAAGTAGCGGATCGTCATCGGGCTGTAGGCTTGTTCCAACAGTCGATGATTTCCTGTGAAAAGTTCTTGCAGCGTGATAAAGTTGCCCAGCGACTTGCCCATCTTCTGTCCGTTGATGGTGATCATGTTGTTGTGCATCCAGTACTTGGCCGGATCTTTATGATTGCAGGCGTTACCTTGGGCGATTTCGCACTCGTGATGAGGGAACATCAAATCCATCCCACCGCCATGAATGTCAAATTGGGTGCCCAGATACTTGGAGCTCATGGCTGTACACTCGAGGTGCCAGCCCGGGAAACCCACTCCCCATGGGGATTCCCACTTCATCAGATGTTCTGGAGCAGCATTTTTCCAAAGGGCAAAATCCACCGAATTACGTTTTTCTCCCTGCCCATCAAGATCTCTGCTCCCACTGATCAATTCGTCCAAGACACGCCCGGATAGCTTTCCGTATTTGTAGCTGTTGTTGTATTTCAATACATCGAAATAGACAGAACCGTTGACCTCATAAGCCAAACCTTCTTTGAGAATAGCTTCCACCAAGGCGATCTGTTCTGGAATGTGGCCTGTGGCACGAGGCTCGATGCTGGGTTTCCAAGTGTTGAGCAAAGCCATATCCCGATGGTAAGTGTCCGTATATTGCTGGGCTACTTCCATGGGTTCGAGCTGCTCGAGTTTGGCTTTTTTGGCGATTTTGTCTTCACCCTCGTCAGCATCACCGGTCAGGTGCCCCACATCGGTGATGTTGCGAACGTAGCGCACCCGATAACCCAAATGAGTCAGGTAGCGATTGACTGTGTCAAACGTGACTGCCGGACGGCCGTGACCGAGGTGAGCATCGCCATAGACCGTAGGTCCGCAGACATACATGCCAACAAAAGGAGGGTTGATGGGGGCGAAATCCTCCTTTTGACGGGAGAGGGTGTTATATAATTTGAGCTGATGGGACTTCATAAGTCTTCAAAAGTACGAAATACGAAATAGGAAATACGAGGACTAATATGAACTGTTGGAAATTGCACGGCAAAATAGAGGATTCGAGGCCGAAAATGAAAGGAATAGAATTCATTCATTTTTGACTTTACACAAGTCTAGGGGATGGAAAAAGTGCTTTTAACTAGAGCCCTTGGAAAACACACCTGTTTCAGGAGATATCCATAACACGATAAGTAGGGAAGATTTTTCTCAACAAGCGAGAATACTCTTGGAGAAGCCCATTCAGTAGAAATAGGGAAATCAGAAAAGAATCCCTGCAGCCATTTGAATAATCTCATTTAGCGGCATCATGGTCAGAAGAAGGGGTAATACAGGAGCTATGGTGGCGGCTATCAACATCACGATATCATTTCGTGAAATAGGTACCATCCTCATGTCACGGATTATTTTAAAGGCATTTTGAAGGTCTGAGAGTGCTTGGATGTCATGGTTGCCAAGGAGCGTCTCAGTTGGTTGCTGATTATAGTTGATCCATTTGGTATCAAAATCATGTCCATATTGAATCGCCAGTTTGCCATACGTTCTGTTTCCCTGTCGTTTGACTTCAGCCAGTTGGGAGGAAAAAGCCAATAAGGGAACTACAACCAAAAAAAGCACAATCAAAGTGATGACGATGATTTCATATTTGTAATCGAGAAGAGTGGTTCCTTCCCGGAATATATGATTGGCTATAGATCCTGCCAGCACCACCCCGTGCATTATCGCCAATGGCATAAATGCAAAGACGATGTTGGAAATAAAACCAAGCCCTCCGAGATAATCCGGATGCATAGGCGAAAGCCTTAGCTTTATCTTGGAAATCTGGAAAAGGAATCTTGCCCAAATGAATATCCTGAAGTACCATCGAAGGAAAAGGAATTGAAATACGGGTAGGCTAAAATACCTAAACCACATCCCAGCCATAGAAAGGCCTCTTTCACCTTGTCCATTTTCAGTAAACCAGGCCGTTGCGTCTACCGCAATGGATTTTTCCCAAACTACATTGTATCCAATGACATAGATAAGAACTACGATGAAAAGTTCGACGGCAAAGGAATTTCTTAAGCGGTAAGCGGACTCAATTGCCTTAATAAATTTGGGTTTTTCTAATTCGGGAATCAGCTCTCTTTCCAAAAACTGATTGACCACAATACGCATCCTTTCATGTACCATGAGTTCCGCAACTACCATGATTGGCAACGCAATCAAAAAACGAACTTGAACTTCGATGTCCTTGATAAAGGGTAACACGATAGCCTCACCCCAGGCCGTTCCTTCCAAAAGAGACAAGAGGAATAGCGGCAACCAGGCCAAAAGGGAAATGATCAACGTTCTTTTTTTGACCAGTTCCAAGGCATTCCCACTGAGGTGGGCTTTTCTTAGCAACTGGAAAAATGGGCCGCCCAGTATGATCGAAAAGTCTTTTGGATCGATTTCGGATTGGGGTCTGTAGGATGTAGTCTTTTCCATCTGTTTAAAGACATTCGTTTCGGAAGTTTTGCAATTGTCCAAAAGTCATTTTTCTGAGCTTGGCACCTCTATCAAATTAAGAAAAATATTGATCCAATTCACCTCTGAAAGTGCTGGTTTTTAGAAAAGTAAAAAGGGGGATTCAACTTTGGTGAATTCAGATGGTACAGCTCTCTCGAACGAATAATCGGAATACAAAAAAAACCTCCGATCCTAAATGAACCGGAGGTCTTGACATTAAAGTCTAGCTACTAGCTACTTCCAATTAATGTTTGAAATGACGTACTCCCGTCATGACCATACTCATGCCGTGGGCATCGCAGAAATCGATACTGTCTTGATCTTTAATTGATCCTCCTGGCTGAACAACAGCGCTGATTCCTGCTACATGAGCGATCTCTACACAGTCAGGGAAAGGGAAGAAGGCATCGGAAGCCATTACAGCCCCCTTGAGGTCAAAGCCAAATTCCTTCGCCTTGAGGATTGCCTGACGCAGGGCATCCACTCGGGAAGTTTGCCCCACTCCTGAAGCAAATAGCTGAGAATCGTTGCTCAATACAATAGTGTTTGACTTGGTATGTTTGCAGACTTTTGCTGCGAATACCAAGGCATCCAATTCTTTCTCTGTTGGTGCGACTTTGGTGACCACTTTGAAATCTGCTTTGCTCTCGGTAGCCAGATCTTTATCCTGCTCGATCACTCCGTTGAGCAAAGTCTTGATCATCTTAGTCCCCGGTAAAGCCATTTTCTGACGAAGCAGAATTCGGTTTTTCTTTCCTTTGAGGACAGTAAGGGCCTCCTCGGTAAATTCCGGTGCGATCAATACTTCAAAGAAAAGCGAATTCATTTCCTCCGCAGCGTCTTTATCTACGGTTCTGTTGGTTACCAATACTCCTCCAAAAGCAGAGGTTGTGTCAGCGGCAAAAGCTTTTTGATAGGCTTCTTTTACCGTATCAGCTGTCGCACACCCGCAAGCATTGGTGTGTTTGAGGATGGCAAAGGCAGTTTGGTCAGGAAATTCAGCAATTAAGTTCACTGCTGCATCTACGTCCACAAGGTTGTTGTAGGACAATTCCTTTCCGTTTAATTGGTCAAATAGGTCTTCCAGATTTCCATAGAAATGTGCTGCCTGATGAGGATTTTCCCCGTACCGAAGCGCTTTGGACTTGCTTTCGGAAACTTTCAGAGCAGGGATATTTTCTGTTCGGTTGAAGTAATTGAAGATATGGGTGTCGTAGTTGGAAGACACTTGGAAGGCCTGTGCGGCAAAATAGCGACGGTCTTCGATGGTGGTGCCTCCGTCTTGAGCCTCCAGTTTGGCTTCGAGTTCTCCGTACTGATTTTTGGAAGCGATGATGATCACGTCTTTGAAGTTTTTGGCTGCAGCTCGGATGAGTGAGATGCCTCCGATATCGATTTTTTCAATGATATCCGATTCAGATGCGCCGGAAGCCACAGTCTCTTCAAAAGGATACAAATCCACGATCACCAAATCAATGGCCGGGATATCGTATTCGGCTGCCTGGGCCACATCTCCTTCATTCTCTCTTCTATACAAAATACCGCCGAAGACCTTCGGGTGAAGGGTTTTTACTCTTCCTCCAAAAATGGACGGATAGCTGGTCAATTCTTCCACAGGGATTACTTCTGCGCCTTGCTCCTCGATAAATTTCTGGGTACCTCCAGTGGAGTAGATTTTCACTCCGTGGTTTTTTAGGAGGGCGATGATCGGTTCGAGATTGTCTTTATAATAGACTGAGATGAGGGCAGATTGTATTTTTTTGGTGGCCATTGAGTAATGGATTTGGGATGAATTCTTTGGAAAGCGCAAAGGTAGGAAAAATGCAGGAAAGCCTGGGCTAAAATGGAACGCTTGCAAGGAGGTGGAGCGCAAAAATGTGATTCATCGGATCGGCTTACCCGAAGTAGCTGTTGCAGGGGACCTTTTTCCCAAGGAAATGATGGTTTCAAAGATTTGCAGGAGGATTCTTTTTTTACTTTTTATGTTAGGTGAAATTGGAACCTTTAATTCTGAACGTTTGAGTTTCAATAGTGGCTTAAACTGTCCCTGACGAAGGGTACAAATCGGACAGGAAACAAGGAGGTAGTTCGGATTTTTCCTTTCTTTTTTTCAAGAAGACGAAGCTCCTGAGTATTGGCATTTGGCCCGACCGGAATGATGATTTTTCCTTCTTCTTTTAATTGGTCGATAAGGGGCTGAGGGACTTTATCAGGTGCAGCGGTCACGATGATGGCATCAAAAGGTGCTTCCTCAGGCCATCCTTTGTACCCGTCACCCACTCGCACGTACACATTCTTATAGCCCAATTCGGCCAAGTCCTTTTGGGCTTTTTCGCCCAGTGGTTTGACGATTTCGATAGTGTAAACCTCAGCCACTATTTCACCCAAAACGGCTGCTTGGTACCCGGAGCCGGTTCCGATTTCCAAGACCTTCATGCCAGGCTTCGGATCGATGGCCTCAGTCATATAGGCGACAATGTAAGGTTGGGAAATGGTTTGCTTATATCCTATGGGCAGTGGACCATCTTCATAAGCCAAATGGCGGACATTGCCGGGTACCAAAAGGTGTCGAGGCACCTTGCGCATCGCCTGAAGCACAAGGGGATGGTGAATTCCATTGGCCTCCAATTGGGTTTTGACCATCTCATTTCGCAGTTTCTGATAATGATCAGCCTGGAAAAACGTGAGAATAAAAAGAATGAAAAACCAGAGTTTCATAGTTTTCAAGGCAATGCCATGGACTACTTGAATTTAAGGAGATTACAGAGGAAATTGGCTGAATTGGGATCAAAAAGTCCTAGGCTGCAATGGAAATCTCCGGGCTATGCAATGACTGGAGGTTTCCCCACGGGTTGTTTTTATCGGTTTTTGATCATCCAGGCAAACAGGACGACAGCAATTAGAAAAGAATACAGACAAAGAGAACTGATCTTGAATTTTTCCTTTGCTCAGAGAAAAGGGAGGTGGAGGTAAGTGTCACTTGGGAGGGAAAAAATCAAAACAGCTTCTAGAGGGGTTTTTGGATAGGTAATCCTCACTTTGGCCAAGCTCCGGCGAGCACCGGTAACCAGCTTAAGGAATAATACCAAATGTTCGGATTTGGAATTTTGGAGCTTTACCATCAGATAGGCGGATGAAGCTGACCCTGTGAGACTCCAAGTTTGGGTTCCAAATTCATTTCCTCTGGTTTGCAATCAAGGCCATAAACCGCTCAATATCATAGAATAAATTATGGGCTGCCGGAGCGATAGCAGGTAAAAAACGACTAAAAGCATGATCTGTTTGTGGAATGATGTGCAGCACTGCTGTTACTTTTTGTTGAATCAGTTTTTCGTATAAAAGCTGTGTGGATTTCACCGGAGCCATGATATCGTGATCACCATGAATCAGCAAAGTCGGCGGGCAGGTTGAGCTTACATAGGTGAAAGGTGAAAAAAAGGTGTACTTCTCCGGGCATTGCTCAGGTGTTCCTCCCATCAAAGGCGCAATCGTGCCCACTTTGTCAATTCCCTTGTCAATCCCCAGCCGGTCATAATTGTTGCCTATTATTTTCATTAGCCAGAGCGGAATTTTAATAGGTGGTTTTTTAATTGAATTCTGGTTTTCAGCCCCGGAGGTTTTACTTTCATCAGTATGGTAAAACAGTGCTTTCAGATCGGAGACCGGGTATTCGGTAATCACAGCAGCGCAGTTGGTGTTTTTTCCATAAAGCTCATTGGGCGTAAACCTCGTATCGGTAGCAGTATAGGCTGCCATCAAGCCCAGGTACCCACCGGAAGAACCTCCGCCTACAATGATCATCTCCGGGCCTACTGAATAGCGTTTTGCATTCTCCTTCATCCAAAAAATGGCTCTTTTCACATCATGGATCATGCCCATCAGGTCGGTTTCAAATGCCAGTCGAAAAGCAACATCCATGATCACATGTCCCTGTGCGGCAAGGTGCCTGAAGAGTTCCTCCGTACGAAAATTTTTGTCCATCGTATAAAATGCACCACCATGCAAGAAAATGAAGGCAATCCCAGATGATTTTATCATGGAGGGTGGTTTCACGATGTCACACAAAAGTTGATGATCGGTGCCTGGAATAGTCGCAAAGGGGATGTTTTGCTCAAGCTGAGGTTCAGGCAACATGGGTAGTCTCAGGATCCTACGGTGTGGGAGGAAGTATTTTTGTTGTTCTGGACGTATTTGATCTCTCCAATTACTTCCAAAGGCCTGTTCAAAACCGCATGCTGAATCAGGTGGTCGGGTTACGCTAAAAAAATGAAACATATAAACCAAAGTGGCATAGGTGCCTAAGAGTATGTGGAAAGGATTGCCGGTAACCAGGCCAACTAAAAGGATCAATCCTCCAAAGAAAATAAAGACAGGGGAAAGTGCAGATACGAATACATTTAGTCCCCAGATTGTTACAGCCGGCCAGTGAGATTTGATGAATAAAACTACACTCAAAAGTGAAATCAGACTAGCAACAGTCCATACTATAAACTCTAGGGTTGATACCAAAAAATTCATGGACCAGACCTAAGGGTTATCAACTTTTTTCTTTGACCGTCGGGTACTCATATTAAAAATGTCATACAAAGGAGCATAAGAAGTAAGGCCTGTAAATAGGTAAAGAAAAGCCAACAATAACATGACTACGCCCCATGCACCTGTTATTACTTCACCAAAATATAGGTAAGCACATAACACCGCCAAAAAAAGGCGAAGTACAGTGTGTGCCTTTCCTAAATTCTTTTTCATGTTAAAAGATACATGAAAGCCGACTCAATCAAAAGAAGAATTTCAGATAAAAATGCCCAAATCGGTCTTTGATTTTCTGAATTATTTTTGCTCAAAAAAGAATTTAAAGGAAGTCAATGTGGATCCTTTGACACTATCCCCAAAAGGATCTAATCGACCTTATGTCACGGAATCTCTGACAAGTGTTGATTTTAACATAATCGGATATGCCCAGATCAAAGATTTTTTTGCTAGATATAATCGAAATCTTTTTTAGTTTAGCTCAATTCTCATTCCCATGAATCTGAAAAAAAAAATTTCCAATGTCAGTTCCATTGAGGTTATTACCTTCATTTCCTTTTTATTTCTATCCAACTTTTGCTTGGGACAAAAGGGGTTGATTCCCTACGAAGGACTCAAAGGCAAGCCGCATCATGTTCAAATCATTGATCATGCACCCATTCCCGAAAACTCCACGGATGAACCCCAGGTGAGTTCTTGGGAGATCTACGAGTTTGATGATAAAGGACGGAAAGTTGGGTATCAGATTTACCGAAAAGATACCAGCCGGGTAAATGGTGGAACAAGGTATTTCTACCTAAAAAATGGGTTGGTAGATTATCAGGAAAATTATGAGTTGAACGGAGAACTCAGATCCAGAGCGGATCACACCTACGATCAAAAAGGAAGGTTGATTAAAACTCAGATTATTTCCGGAGTTAAGGAGACAGCGTTGAAAGAAATCACCTATGATCCCCAAAAGCCAATTTCATATACGAAACTCATCTATAACGGAAAAGACATTGTCCAAAATTCGGTCGATCAACTCGATGAAGAGGGACGCATTTTACTGATGACTGATTTTCTTCCCAATGGGAATCTGAAAGGAAAACTCGAATATGCCTATGATCAAAGAGGCAATGAAGTCTTGCAGAAGTGGTACAATGCGGCAGATCAGCTTTTTGTCTTTTACAAGAAATATTACAATGACCGAAACGAAGAAATACGCAACGAGAAGTACGATATCGTGCAGGGCGATACGGTACTGACTTCTACGACAACCACCGAATATCGCTATGACGAAAAAGGGAATCAGTCTGAGGTGATCATCAGGACAGGCGGTGTGATGTATATCAAAAAAGTGGTTCCTTACTATCCTGAGGATTAAAGCTAGAGCATTTTTGGGATTGGTCCTGGGGAGAAGAAAAAATCCTGATCAGAGGTAAGGAAAGATCATTTAGAACGTCGGCTGCTTCATTTTCTGGCCTTAAGGAGTGAAGATTTCAGAAATCTTTCAGTAAACATCTGCAATTAATCCCGCCGAATAGTCCAACTAATGCAATTCAGAATTCCCCCATTTTTAGCCAGTTCATTGGATTCAATTGGGATGATTTTCTGATTGGGGAAACAAGTTTTGATGATACGAATTGCCACGATGTCTTCGGCTAGGTCAAAAACCGGAACAAAAATCACGTTTTCTATTTCCAGGTAATTGATTTGATCGCCATCTGCATGGTCATTACCTGGATTACCAAAAAAATCGTAGGGAAGTCTGATTATTTCCAATCCGGTAGGGTGAAGGGCAATTTCGATGGCTTCGTAAAACTTTTTTTCTCTTTGGAATAGTCAATGGCCAAGATGTGAAAGTTTAAGACTTCATTCTGCGCCTTATTGAACTTCAAATTACTGAGAAGAAACTAAGCCTTGGAGGGAACTGAAACACATCAGCTAAAAGCTGAAATGTTTCAAATAGTTTTTCCTACGGAAGGATTCCAGCGCATTCTAAAATGAATATCCGAAAGAGACCTGCGGCCAAAATGGGAAAAAGGAAGTTCCGTCAAATAATGGAGTGATGCCTGCTCTGAACATAAAGCCTCCATTTTGGGGTTCCAGTCTGTAACCAAAACTCATCGTTCCGATAAAAGCAGATCCCTTTTCCCGGGTATCAATAGTTCCAAATTGAGTAGGGCTCGATGCAGCTAGAAAAGTAGTGCCTGCACCAACTTCAAAATAGTGCTTGTCCTTCCCAAATAGGTAATTTACAATGATGGGAATAGAAGTTAGATTATCTCCCTCCATCGCCAGATATCCTATACCCACACGGCCCCCAAGTCCTTTTAAACTTTTACTGAATCGGGTATCATAATTCAGGGAATAGGTAAGTCCATTTCCAAATACTTCCACATAGACAGCCTTGCTTCTGTTTCTTTCGACTTCTTGGGCTGTTACACTTTGTGCAAATACGAATAGGGAAAAGGCAAGCGCAACAAGTGGGATGCTTGTTTTTGTGATTTTCATTGTTCCAGTTGGTTTAGAAATGAGATTGATTCAGGCTGAGGATGGAAAATCCGCACTTCGAGTTGCACTACACTCTAAAAATAGTGGGAGTGGTCAGGGTCAAACAATACTCAAATGGGGAGAAGAAAGAATTTTAGTATAGGTCCTTACCATCTACGCCGAGAGTGTGTTCTTTAAACTCTCCCAGCTTGACTATTCCCCTTACTATTCGTTCAAGTAAAATGTCAGCGCTCCAGATGGGCACTTTTTCACCGTTTCGATGATTCGTTCGGTGGTGCTTGCTTCAGGCTTGATCCATGGTTTGGATTTGGGCTGGAATACATCCGGGTTATTTCTAACACAGTTTCCGGAGTGGATGCATTTGCCTGACTGCCATAGGATGGTGACTTCGCCATTGCTATATTCTTTGGTGAGATTGTCCTTGTCCATGAGTGTAGTGAGTTAGAGTCCGTCTTGTATTTCTGCTGTTTTTTGGAAAACACTTTTAGCAAAGGGGCACAGGGGGAGGATTTTGATTCCTTTTTCCCGGGCAAATTCGACCGCTTTCATTACGAGTTGTTTGCCGGCATTTTTTCCCCTGAGCGCATCACCGACCTCGGTATGGTCGATGATCATTCGATGAGTTCCCGCCCAGGTATAGGTCATTTCCGCCTCTTTTTTGCCTTCGAGGAGGATATAAAAACTTCCTTTTTTGCCATTGTCTTCTTGATGGATTTCCATTAGATGAACTTTTAAAATCAGGTAAGAATGAAAAATGATGTCAAAATGATTTGATAGACTAAGTTTAAGGATTTTAGTGGAAAAAGGCTAGGTGAGTACTCGGGTTTTATTGCCGAGTGATAGCGCTCGGACTTAATTCAGTCCTAATTTGAGCTTCAGGAGAATTGCTAAGAACCACCTAAGTTTGGTTGTTGAAAATTTAAACCGTTCAAATCCCCTTGATCACCACACTACTTTTAGTCCAATTTCCTGATAGCGTTGAATATTTTCATCCGCTGTGACAAAAGCTAAACCGTGCCGTAGCGATTGCCAGATCAGCATTCGGTCAAAAGGATCTTTGTGAATGGATGAATCCAGGTTGTAAATTGTAACCGTATCATCCATTTCCAAATTCAACTCATGGAAATCAAAATTTTGATCAAATCCGGCTTTCAGAATTTCCGGATTATGGCCCTTTAAGTCTAATTTTCCCGACTGGAATTTCAATCCGATTTCCCAAAAGCTTACAGCACTTAAATAAATCTCGTTTTTTATATCAAGTAGGATCTCTTTGGCTCCTTTGCTGAGTTTACTGTCTTCGTAGGCGAGCCACAAAATCACATGAGTGTCGAGCAAATACTTCATAGCCCAAACTCTTCCAATTCCCGATCAGACCAAAGGAGGTCCTCTTGGTTAATAGTCACACCCTGCTCCTTAAAGAATCCCAAGGTTCGCCTAACAGGTTTTGCAGGCTCGAGATTTTTGCCAAAATAGCCAACCAAATCACCGGACTTTCCCTTGATTACCTTGATGGTTACGCCGTTTTTGATCAGTTCCACTACTTCGGAAAACCTAGCTTTAAACTCCCCAATATGCATCGTCAGTGTCATAGCTGTCTGATTTTGACCTAAGTTAGTCCTAACTTGACAAGTTGTCAAGGAAAAAGTAAGGATTCAGAATGAGTGTGAATTTGCAAAAGTGTTTCTGTAACCCGTCTACCACAATTGCTCATCTGTAAAAAGTACCTTAGGTCTTTCCTCTTTTTTCATGGGCCAAACACTAAAAAGGGTCACTTCATTATCTTCTACCCCCCTTGGGTGTAATATCTACTCTTATCCTTTGAAGTTCTTCTTGACGCTGGGTGGGATTTGTCATCTCACTCAAACATTCAAAACAATTTATAAATTGGTTCTAAACACTAATTTCGAAAAATCCATTCCGTTTATTGTCCAAGAAAGATCTTTCAAAAGCCCTAAATCCCTTTTCAAATCTATCCCTTGATTTCGTTCCCATAGACCCAAATTCTTCCTCAATAAATTGATCTAAGGTCTTTAGATCCTTGGTTTTCTTATTATCCTTCATTACTGTTCCTTTCTTATGAATTTAGGAATAGCTGGATGGAATTAAAAATTCCACCCAGCCTTTTTTCCTCACTTCACAAACAACACCCCAACGCCCTTCTCACTCGCCAACTTATTAAATGCCGGCACGGCAGTTTGGATCAGTCGCTCGCCTTCTGCTTTGAGGGGTTTCCACTGTTCCATCAGTTCGGCATAGCGGGCTTTGGTGCCTTCGTTGATTTTTGGTATACTGCTTTCTCCGTGGTTCATCATAAATAGAAAGTTAGCGGTGAACTTGTTGGGGAAGTTTTCCACGTCATCATAGGCGGTGGACTTGCGCTGTACCATGTCTTCATCCCAAGCTTGGATTTCTTTGATTAGGGTTTCGGCAGCGGTCTTTAGGTCTTTGTATTCCGCTTTTTTATCCAAGCGACTGACCAAGTCTTTGAGTTGGTCTTGGTAGGCTTTGGCAGTATTGACTAGGGTGTGCATGGTGGTGACCTCGCTTTCCAGCTGACTCATCCATTCGTGATAGGCTTGGTAGTCGGCAGGAGTGAGGTTGTAATCCGGAACGTCCACGATTTCCCCTTTGGCTTCGGCTGTCACTCCTCCACCGCTGAGTCGAAGGGTGTAGGTGCCAGGAATGGCTTTGTGGCCCGCATAGCTCGATTCGATGTAGGCGCTTGGGATACCCTGTACCGTCGGATAACGCAGGTTCCAGACAAATCGGTTGACTCCTTTGCGCGTGGAGATTGTCGGTTCGGGTGAAGGTCCACCGTCGTAGGATTTGAAATCCGGATCTTTTTTGGAACTCAGTTTTCGCACCAGATTTCCTTTGGCATCAAGAATTTCCAAAGTCAATTCAGTGCTGTCGGCAAAGGTTTCGGGCAAGTGATAGTAGATCACCATGCCATTGGCAGGGTTATGTCCTTGAAAAGGATGCGTGCCTGTGAATCTGTCCAGATTGCCACTGTTCATGCTGGAATACCAGTTGCCCAAAAGGGCTTTTTCTGGAGTGTAGAGCGTGATTTTGTCTGCTTTGGCCTGTACTTCCCGCACGGCATTCAGCTCATCGAGAATCCAGTAGGATCGTCCTGCCGTCGCCACGATCAGGTCATCATGGGCTACTTTTAGATCGGTAATCGGAGTGAGTGGAAGGTTGAGTTGGAAAGATGACCAATTTGCACCGCCATCTTTTGAGATATACATTCCCGTTTCAGTTCCCGCGAAAAGCAGGTTTTTCACTTTCGTGTCCTCTCGTACCACTCGGGTAAAGGCACCGTAGGGAATGCCTTTGGAGATATTCGTCCAGGTCTTTCCGTAGTCGGTGGTCTTGTAGAGTGCAGGCGTATAATCGTTGAATTTGTATCGGGTCGTCGCGATATAGGCAGTCCCCAGATCGTGAGGCGAAACCTCAATGGCATTTACAAGGGTTTCTTTCAAGTCTTTTGGAGTGACATTGGTCCAGGTTTTTCCTCCGTCACGGGTTAGATGAACAAGGCCATCATCAGAACCTGTCCAGATAACTCCAGTCTCGTGCGGGCTTTCGATTACATAGGCGATGGTGCCGTAGTTTTCTGCACCCACGGCTTCATTGGTGTAAGGCACGCCACCTTTTCCTTGCTTGGATTTTTCATTTCGGGTGAGGTCAGGGGAAACTTCTGTCCAGGTTTTTCCCCAATCCTGGGTTTTCAGTAAAACCTGAGCAGCATGATAAAAGGTATTGGGTTCGTGCTGGGACCAGATGATCGGTGCGTTCCAGTTGAACCGGTACTTCATGTCCTTCGCGTCCATCCCCAGGTATTGGATCGGGGCGGCCATGATGTTGGTGGAGCCCTGAGTCTTCATGTCAAGCACTTCGATCGTGCCTTGGTAGCTTCCACCCAATACATATCTCGGATCATCCGGGTCAAAGGCCAAAAACGCGCTTTCTCCCCCTGCGGAATAGTTCCAATGCTCTTGAGTTATCCCTCCTCTGCCCAAGGCCATGCTGGAAATCACTACAGATGTATTGTCCTGTTGCCCACCATAGATGCGATAGGGAAATTGATTGTCCACATTAATTCGGTAAAACTGAGCGGTAGGCATATTGCTCTGAACAGACCAGGTTTTCCCACCATTGAAAGAAATGGAACCGCCACCGTCATCTGCCAGGATTAGGTTGTTGGCATTTTTAGGATTGATCCAGAGATCGTGGTAGTCCCCGTGCGGGCCGTCGATGTCTTCGAAGGTTTTGCCGCCGTCGATCGATACCAGAAATGGCGCACTTTGCACATAGACTTTATGCTCATTTACGGGATCAGCGAAGACTTCAATGTAGTACCAAGCTCGTTGAGTAAGTCGGTTACTTTTGTTGATTAGTGTCCAGCTTTCTCCGGCGTCATCAGAGACGAAGAGACCACCGAGATCCTTTTCAGTATCACTTTCGATCAGGGCATAAACCTTATTGGAATTGGCTCTAGAGACGGAGATGGCCATTTTTCCTTTTTCCTCAGGCAAACCTTTGTGGATTTTCTTCCAGGTCTTTCCGGAATCTGTGGATTTGTAAAGTCCCGAGCCCGGACCGCCGGACTTCACCTGCCAAGGGAAACGCTGATGCTCCCACATGGCGGCATACAGGATTTCCGGGAAATTCATGTCCATGGAAAGCTCCACAGCTCCGGTCATGTTGTCCACGAAGAGGACTTTTTCCCAAGTCAAACCTCCATCGATGGACTTATACACGCCTCGATCCTCGTTTGGAGCATGCAGAGCGCCCTGGGCGGCCACGTAAAGAATATCCGGATTGGTTGGGTGGATTTGGATTCGGGAGATGTGTTGGGTCTTCTCCAAGCCTAGTTTTTTCCAGGTTTTGCCTGCATCGGTGGATTTATATACGCCGTCCCCATAGGAGGTCATCACGCCCCGGGGAGCATGTTCACCCATTCCGACATAGACAATGTTGGGATTGCTTTCGGCGACAGCTACGGCACCAACCGAACCCGTCGTAAAAAATCCATCGGAAATATTCTCCCAATGCTGACCTGCATCCGAGGTTTTCCAGAGTCCTCCTCCGGTAGTGCCGAAGTAGTAGGTCAGCGGATCATTTACCACTCCGCTAGCAGCCACTGATCGACCGCCGCGAAAAGGGCCGATATTTCGGTATTTGATAGGGAGGGAGGAATCGTAGGTTTGTGCAGTTGCAGTGATGCTTCCAAGTAGAAGCAAAATGGCAAGAACTTTTTTCATAAGGATTCGGTGGTTTTGAAAAAGTAAGTTAAAGAAAAGTCATAGAACATAATTCTGAATGCTAAAATCAGAAGTCTAAAAGTTCAGAAATGGAGCTTCAAATGATGTTGATGGAAATAGAGAAAAAAAGCCCCGCCATTGATTCGGCAGGGCTGAGTTGGTTTAGTTATTTAATGTGCTTAATTATTTCTGTCTCGGCTGTTTCCTCTGCTTGGGGTTGAGGATTCGGTTCGGCCTGCAGGGGCTGAGCTTCTGGCAGGCGCCGAGGATTTTACCTGTGGCTGGCTGCTTTGACTTCTGCTTGGCTGAGAGACCCTGGTGTCATTTCCTCGGGAAGGAGCGGTTCTTACCTGAGGTTGAGATTGGGTTCGCTGCTGAGGCTGGCGCACTTCCTGAGTTCTGGAAGGTGCCGAACTTCGCTGCTCCACACTTCCCCGCGGTGTCGGTTGAGGCTGTGTTCTCACTTGAGCATCTCTACCAGGTTGAGGTTGAGTTCTCACTTGTGATTCTCTAGAGGGCTGCGGCTGTGTTCTTACCTGAGATTCTCGGGAAGGAGCAGGCTGAGTTTGTACCGTTCCCTGTCTGGAAGGCTGTGCAGATCTCGAGGGCTGGGAAGTTGCCTCCCGCTGACGGGTATCTGCAGGAGCTGGTTTCACCTCAAATTTTTGTTCCTGACCTCTGGACGAAGGAGTGGCCGTTCTTCCTTGATTTGCAGTTCCTTGGCTGGGATTGGCAGAGCCAGTTCGGCTAGGTTGACTGGTTGTGCCTGAGTTCGCAGGACTGATTTGTCGGCTTGCACGTGCGGTTTTCACCTCTTCCGCCTGATACACTCTGGACGGCCTAGCTTCTACGCTTCTTCCTCTGGTTTCCTCCAATTGGGGTCTGTATAGGCTCACTTCGTTTCTTGCCACTGCCGATCTCCCTGGAGATTCCGCAGTACGGATATTGTATACGGGCACTACCTGTCTGGTCACACGCTCGACATCTCTTCGGCTAGGACCTGCATAGTAATTGTGATTGTTGTAGACGACCGTATTGTTGATCACGGTTGTTCTGTTGATGATTTTCACCTTGGTGTGGTGATGGCGATAGGGTGAATAGTAGTGGTATACATTTCTGTGATAGATCCGGCCATGAGGGATGAACACCCAATGCCGGGAAGGAATGTTGATGCTCACATTGATGGAGACGCCAGGTCCAAGTGGTGCCCAGCCATAGTACCCACCTCCAGATCTCCAACTCACCCAAGCAGGAGCCCACTCGTAGCCCGGAATCCAAGCCCAGCTTTGGTAGTAATCGTCAAAATACCATCTGCCGTAGTGGAAAGTGGCCCAGCCCCAATCGTAATCGGAAACCCAAGTATTTCCGTATTCAGTCATAACCCAGTGTCCGTTGGTGCCGTAGGGATGAAAGTCATCATAGACCGCGGGAAGCCAGATGTAACCGTATCGGGCATCTTTGACCCAGTCTCCATATGGAGTAAGTTGGTCGTAAAAGACCTGAAAACTCACTCCATTTCTATGCTTGGCTATTGCTTCCGGACTTGAATGGATCATCATGACCAAGAAGAGGATTCCAAAAGATAGGTGGTTCAGCCATCGATTTGTTTTTGTGGTGTTCATGGTAGTTGTGGTTTAGTGTTAAATAAAGGGTTGTCGATTAGAAGGGTTATCTCATGGTACAGGAGCTGCTTGCAATTCTTGATGCCGTTTTTTTAGTGTAGATGCTAATTTGGAACGGATAGTTGCATTAGTAGTTTCTAAAATCGAGCCAGTTTTATAAAAAAATATTATAAGTTAAACTATAATGTTTCGATGATTTAAAAAAATGATATGATTTTATTGCTACTTATTGAAAAAATTTTTTTCAATAAGTCTTTTTTATAAAAAATTTGGCAATTGAATGAGTTGGTTGAAAATAAAAAACCTCGGGTTGAGGACCCGAGGAAATTTTTATGGAAAGAAATCTGGATTTTTTTTTGGCTTAGTCACATTTTTCTGATTGGCTGGCATAATGCCGCTCTCCATTTGCGTAAAGCTCTTCATTGAGGAATTTCAATTCGACTGTTACCGGGGCTAAATCTTTCTTTTCAAATGTGAAGGTGAGAGTGGCTTCTGAATTTTTTCCTTCCACTGTCCATAGTCCTTTCATGGTCCCTTTGTAGTCAGGATTACTGTCTTTCATAATGCCTTTTTTAGAAATGACTGCCCGGAAGCTCCCGTCTTCGCAGAGATTGATTTTGGTTTGCTGTTTCCCGCCAATAAATCCCTCATAGGAAATCAATAATTTTCCAGTAAGAAAGCCTTTCCAGTCAAATCCATCGTAGGGATCAATTTCTTTGGGGGAAGAAAGGGTTGCGGATTTTAAAAACTCCATTGCTGAGGCGGAGGCCATTTCCGCATTTTCTTCCAAAGAAATCGCCAAAACGGTGATGCAAGTCTCTCCACAGCGGGTGGCAGCAAAGGCTCTATAGTTTTTGGGAGGCAGGTAATTTCCTGCAGCAACCACCGGTGAAAAAAGAAGATCTCCTTCGATTTTGGGATCTGAAGCTTTTAAAGTGATGGTTCCAGATACATTTACACCTGTTCTCCATGTGTTCGCCAGTTGATTTAAATCGATTTTTTCCCTTCCAAAAACGAAGATCTCGCCAAAGGTTCCAGTGGAGGAATTAAGCAGAAAAACCTCTGATTCCCGAGGAAGGACTCCCACCCATCCTTGGGGGATTATTCCGCTAAACCCAAACTTCGGCGCATACAAAGAATCTCCGGCATTGTACATTTTTCCAGGCTGAATGCGGTTTTTTAGATTTTGGGCATTTGAATAGGAAATTGAAAATCCAATCAAAAAAAGGCAGGTTAGAAGAGTGCGATTCATATTTTGGAGATTAAATGACTAGTAAGTTAAGAAATCCTTCCTGATTTGACAGGTTAAACCCTTTTCTTCAAAACCGCAGAAAGTGGCACAGCAGAAATTCCATGCAGGAAAATACTCAGAAGAACGGTAAGACTGACGATGCTGATTATTTTTTCATTGCCTTCCGGTCCCAAGGCAATGATAGCCATCAAGAGATAAAGAACAGACGCAATGCCTCTTGGGCCAAACCAGCCTATAAAAAGGGTGGTTTTGAGGTCTAAGCCGGATTTGATGAGGCTGATCGCTACAGGAAGCATGCGGACTAGGGTGAGACTTAACAATGCATAAAGCCAGACTCTCCAATCCCAATAAGGATACGATGCAGGAATAAGAATAATCCCGAATAGCAAGAAAATGAACAGAATCATTGCCTGCGTACTTGCCTCACCAAATTCCTTGATTCGGTCTCTAAGGATGGGTACAGAAGTTCCAAAAAACATACCTGCGGAGAACGCAGCAATGAATCCATTGCCATGAAAGTGTTCAGCACCCGCATAGGCCAATACCGGTATGGCTAAAGAAGCCAACATTTGGTAAGCATGGGTAATGCTTCCTCTTTTGAATGCTTGCTCCAATAGTTTACCTGAAACAAAACCGATCACTACCCCGATGATTGGTCCTAGAATAAGCTGTTTAGCCACAAATCCAAGCCAATACTGAGAATCAAACCCCTCGCCAGAAGAACCCGAAAGCAAGGCTAGACAAACCAAAATAGGGGGAAGTCCAATCCCGTCGTTCAGACCGCTTTCCACATTGATTGTTTGTCTGATTTTGCGAGGAACCTGATCCCCTGTTACTACCGCCTGGCCCAGCGCCGCGTCGGTTGGCGAAAGGATAAAAGCCATCATAATCAGGGAAAGTGTCGGAATCTCGGGAAATAAAGGGATAGCGAGAAGTGATCCCAATAGCATAGTCAAAGGCAGTCCGATACCCAAAAGCCTAGACGGAAGAGACTTTTCGTTCATGAGAGTTTTCAGATCGACCGCAGACCCGTCCATAAAAAGGATTAGCATCAGTGTGAATTCCATCAGGGGCTTGACAAATGGGCCTTTTGGCCCTTCTTTCATCAATTCCAGATCAAAAAAACTTACTAAAAGGCCTATGATGACAAACACCATGGGAGGAGTGATGATCGAATTCTCTGCTTTTTTTGAAAAAAGTCCATAGCCTAGAATCAGCAAGGCCATAAAAACTACCAGATGATGCTCGTGCATGGAATTGGGATTTGTAGAAATTTAAGGTTTTGGTTTAAAAAACAAATGAGTTGCAATCCGGAAATTTCCTTCAAACTGTAAGCTAAGGATACTTCCAAAGAGAACTTAGCGGGGGTGATACAAGAGAGTCTGGTACGGGTAATCGAAAAATGCAAGATTATCCAAAAGACGGTTTAGAATTGGGTAAACGTGTGAAAGAGAAATTAAGTCTTTCTTTTCATTTTTTATGTTTTGGATTTTTATCCCAGCCCCGTAGCTCATAGTATTTTTCACGGGGTTCTCCGGTCCAGCCGTTAATTCCCTTGCTTGGAAGCCATATCAAATGGATGTAAAGTACTGGGACTAAGGTAAGGCCAAGAAAGATCAGGGCGACGATTCGGTTGAAAAGCAGGGAAAGTCCACCGACTAAAATCAAGGTCAAGAAGTACTTGAGTACTTTTCTCCATTTTGGGGTTTTTTCTTCGAAGTGCCCCAAAAATATATGCCCAAACAAAAACAAGATGCTTACCAGCGCAACCTCAGGCCAAAGAGAAGTTTCTTGAAGGTTCATGACTTGTTAAAATTGACACTATTTTATCTTTTTAATATCAGATATTAAGAACCCAAAGCCCAGATCTAGGCTTTGGGTTCTTTATAATCGATCACTTGGTGGATCGCTGGAAAGCCTCTTTTCCTCCCACGATCGGAAGGGTCAGGGACGTTCCGTCCAGGTCTATGGTCAGTTGAGTGCCAGGCTGTGGCCAAAGGGTGAATTCTCTGTCTGAAGAGAAAATCATCAAGCCGATTTGTTGTCCTGCAGGAATGATCTGATCGTCAGGCTGAAGTTCGAAGTTTAGCTCATTGAATTTTCCCGGAATCAAGGGTTCACTTTCCCGAATAGAAGAATGATTTTGAGGATCGGCCCATCCACGGGTGATGATATTGTCTGTAATTCGGGCATTTCGGCCTTCATTCCATGGTAGAGAAACGAGCCAAACCGATAGATTCGCTGCAGGTTTGTTGGAAGCAAGCTTGATTTTCATGCTTGCCGTCCCTGAGATATGCACATCTTCCTTCAATACAGGGCTGAGATACATCAATCGGTGTTCTGTGAATTCAGCCTGGGCGAGGGCAGAACCGGAGAAAGAATAGTTGTCTACCAGGGTTTCTTGTTTGCTGTTGGTGACTTTTTCAAGATTCAGTTTGCCTGTACTTGGAGCTCCTCCTATCAAATACAAGGTCACATCTGAAGCACTAGGATTAGGAAAATCCGTGTAAGGAGTAGGTTTGTTTTGAGGATCTTTTTCTCTGACGATCCAAGCTTTGGGATCATTTTCCACCCCATTTTCCACTCCATGCAGGTATCGGGTAAACCATCGGTTCATCATGCTCAAGGGCGGAGGTCCACCGTGGCCGTTTTGGTGATAGTAAATCATGGAAGGAACCCCTTTTCTCCGGGCTTCCTCATAGATTCTGTAAGAGTGCTCGGGCATCACATTCCAATCATTAAACCCATGCGCCATCAGGAGTGCTGCTTTGAAATCTCCCATCTGATTGAGATAGTCGCGTCCGGCCCAGAAGTCATTGTAATCTCCTGTGATTCGGTCCATTCCCTGTGCCATCTCGCTGTCACGAACGGTTCGATTGTTATAGGCCCTTTTGGACTCATCTCCGCTGTGGATGAAATCATACAAAACATCGATGTCTTCACCCAAATACCCGCCAGGTGATCTGACAAGTCCATTCGAACGATAATAATGATAATAGGAAGTATTAGGGGCAATGGGGATGATGGCTTCCAATCCTTTGACTCCTGAGGTGGCAGCGGCTATGGGAAGTGTTCCATTGTAAGAAGTACCGGTCATGCCCACTTTACCGGTGGACCAAAAGGCCGTTACTTTCTCATTTCCGTCAGGGCTGGTATAGCCGTTTTCTTTTCCTGTTAGCCATTCGATGACTGCTTTTGGAGCTAAAGACTCATTCTGTCCTCCCACGGTAGGGGCACCTTGAGAAAGGCCTGTTCCTGGAGAGGAGGAGTGAACCACGATATATCCCCTGGGTACCCAAATGTAGATTTCGGTATTGGAAATGATTGGTCTTTCACCTGTTCGCTTGACTTCTGGATTGACATGAGGTGGGCCTGGTTCACCCAGTTCATGGCGGACATCCCAAAAAAACTCCCGATTATTTCCGGCTGTTCCGGCATAGTAAGGGCTGGTCGCATAAACAACAGGGAGTTTTAGTCCTTCGGTTTCGGTCTGAAAGGGTCGGGTCACCGCCACATGCATACGGTCTTTTTTCCCGTCACCGTCGGTGTCAAACTCCGTCTCTACCCAGAGGTCATGTCTGATCCATTTGGTCGAGTCTTTGAATTCCGGTACGATTTGGGCTTCACCGTTTTCAAAAATCGGTTTGGTCTGCCCAAATAGATTTTGCTGGATTCCCGTGAAAAGAAGAAGAAAGAGAAGGGTCCATCCTGTTCTTTTGAAGATGGGAAGATTAGGGATGGGGTATTTCATTTGATTGTGTTTAAACATATAAAAAGGGCTGGAGATGGTGGATGGTTAAGCAATTCTGGTTTTGACCAATTCTCCCATGACCCAATTGGCTCGGGCTCCGGAGATCCCTGTACTTGGGCAAGTGCCTGTTCCCAAGAGATCTTCGACGATGCTTTGAATCAAGGGTTGCTGAATATGATGGGGAAGTGGTAAGTGAAAATGCTGGTGTTCTTGAAAGTCTTGTATCAGCGTAAATTCGCCTTTACCGAAAGTAGCAAAGCGGATCTGCCCTTTGCTTCCATCGATGATGATTTCGTCTTTTTCGGCAGATTGCGAAGAAGTAAAGCACCAGTTACCAGTACCCAGTACTCCGTTTTCGAAAACAAAACTTCCTACGACCAAGTCCTCAGCGGCATAGGCTTTGGCCTGATTGGTGGCATATCCCGAAGCATGGGTGATTTTTCCAAAGAAGAAATCCAATAGGTCCAATTGATGAGAGGCCAAGTCGAAGAAATAACCTCCTCCGGCGATCTCGGGTACGACCCTCCAATTGTTTTCCAGCATCGTGATGATCTCAGGCTCCACCACTTGCTTCATGTTTACATGAACAGTTCGGATTTCCCCGATGGCTCCTTTTTCCATCAGTTCCTTGATTTTGACAAAATGCGGAAGTGCACGACGGTAGTAGGCAACATAAAGTGGCACATTCGCTTTTTCGCAGGCCTCGATCATTGCTTGGCATTCGGCGTGCGTCCGGGCCATAGGTTTTTCCACATAGACCGGTTTACCGGCTTCAGCTGCCATTTGGGTCAATTCCAAATGTGCATTGGGAGGTGTAGCAATGTAGATGGCATTGACTTCAGGATCATCGATGAGTTGCCGAGCATCGGTATACCATTTGTTAACTCCATGCCTCGTGGCGTAGTCCTGGACTTTTGCCTCGTCGCGACGCATGACTGCTACCAACTTGCTGTGTGGAACAAGGTTCATGGCCGGTGCCGACTTGACTTCGCATACATTGCCCACTCCCAAAACTCCCCATCGGACTTCTGAATCGGTGATTTTCTTCATGTCGGAAAGTAGGAAAAGATTTAGGCTTTTGAAAGGGGAGAAGTTGGGTGGTTGGGAAGTTTGGGAGTTTGGAAGTAGGAGGAAAGTCATTGAGATTCCGAAAAAATTGGGACTTACAAAAGAGTAATGACAGACTCGTAAATGCGAACGAAGTACTAGGTAAGCAGTCTCCCAATCAATTGGGTCATGGGTAGGAGCAGCGCTGACAAGTCAACAAGGAATTCAGACTTTATTGCGACGAAGCGATCCTGAATTAATTGCACCGTTTCTTAGAAGGGCATCAAAAACAAAGCCCCAAAAACTTGGGGCTTTGTTTTTTATTGAGCTGGAGAGTTTCTGGGTCGCATTTTTAGGCTGTCTGCCGGATATTTGGAGGCAAGCAAAGCCATTTGCTCTTTTGCCCAGTCGATGAGTATTTGTCTTTGCTCATTGGTTAGTTTCGCTTCAGGATGAAGGCCTAGATAGGTGTAGTCTGCCAGCGGCATTTCCCCACTTTCCACCGTTTCGACGATTTCCTCAAACTTGTGGTTTTGCACCCGCAGTGGTGTTTGTGTGAAGCTGGAGAAGTTTAGGTGTTCTTTTCCTTCCTCTACATGGTGGTTAAGCCAAAATCCTACCGGTTGAATGTTAGAGTACCAAGGATAAATAGTTGTATTGGTGTGGCAGTCGTTGCAGGCGCCTTTCAGGATAGTGGCCACGTTGTCCGGGATGTGGTAGCTTTTGCTGATGTCAAATTCGGTAGGACCTGACTCGTTTTTATCCATGGGAATAAACTGGATGGCTACTAGCAAAACCAAAAGGGCGAGAGTGATTTTCTTGATCATGGCTGGGATGGGTTGAATGAGTATTAGATGGGATGAAGTTAAATTGGTTTAAACCCTTTTTAATACTCTATTAAATTTCGGTAAAAAAGCCAAAGATCCCTTTTAGGAAGGATTAAGATTCCCTTAAAAATTTTCCTTCATCCTGAATCTCAGTCCGTCAATTACAAGGCATAAGCCCGCCTGAAAAACCAGCAGTGCTGCTGTCCCATACCAAAACCAATCTTCGCCTGCGAATCTTGCAAAACAAGCGTTCACAGTCATGCAAAGGCCTGTTCCGGTAAGCAATAGTCCGGCAACAGACTGAATAAACCATCGTTTTTTTGATTTCATCTTAAAGGTGTTTTTAAAACCGATCGATCATCACCATGCCGTTTTTTTTAACTGTTTTTGGGAATAAGTGAATCCACACTAACAGTAATTTAGATTACTTTTCTTTTCAGTGTTTGGAGTGAGATTTTCCCGTGCAAAATTAGCACTATGATTATTGAAGAAATTGTCAAGAACTTTCCCGGATCACCAAAGTAGGTTGGATCACTTCTTTTTTCAGGATCGTAACCTCATTTCCGGCGGTGATTTCCTCTAAAATCAGCTTAGCGGCTAACTGTCCGATTTCAAAGGAAGGTTGTGCCATGGTAGTAATGGAGGGACTTACAAACCTGCTTGTGTCGTCGTTGCCGAATCCGGCTATGGACAGCTGTTCAGGAACCTTTATTCCTAATTCTTTGCAGGCATCCAGCGCTCCGATTGCCAAAATATCTGCAAAGCAAAAAATGGCATCCGGCTTATTCTTGGTATTCCAAAGTTGATAAATGCCGTTTTTTGCATTTTCAAAAGTGAACTCTTCTGTTTCAATAATGTGCTCAGCCGGTATGTTCAATCCCGCATCTGTCATAGCACTTTGAAATCCAAGAAACCGGTCTTTGCACACTCCCAAAGACATGGGGCCTCCCAAGTAAGCAATGTTATTTTTCCCCCGACTGATGAGGTGTTGGGTTATTTTTTTGGCACCAAAAAAATCATCTGTCACTACTTTGGAGGTCTCAAGTTCCTCGCAAACCCGCTCAAAAAGGACTACAGGAATTCCTCTGTCCATCACCTGCTGGACATGCGCATAGTCTTTGGTTTCCTTTGAAAAAGCAATGAGAATTCCATCAACACGGCTATTGGCGAGGGTTTCTACGATTTCCACTTCCTTAATAAAAGATTCGGTAGATTGGAAAATCATTACTTTGTACCCGTCTTGATAGGCGATATTTTCAATTCCGGAGATTGAATTGGACCAAAATTGCCGGTTGATTGTAGGAACTACCACACCAAGAATTTTTGATTTTTTGCTGCTCAACCCTCTAGCAAGCAGGTTGGGATGATAGTCCATTTCCTTTGCCAGCTTCAATACAGCTTGCTTAGTTTCCTCGTTGATTTCGCTGGAGTTTCTCAAAGCCCTGGAAACAGTAGCCACCGAGATATTCAGACTTTTAGCAAGATCCTTTATGGTAATAGGCTTTTTCAAGGGTAAGATTTTAGAGTAATATGATAATCGGTATGTGATCAATTGGTTTAAGTTAACCCAACCTATTCTCAAATTCAAAAGAACGATATTCTTTGTTTGATCGTGGAAAATAAACACAAATTTTCCCCAAAACCCCCATTGTCATTTTGTCAATAAATCAATCAAGTTGTTAAGGAATTTTTAAATGTAAACGTTATCGATAACGTTTACGATATAAAAATGAATTAATTATTGAAAAAACAATTTTTTATTTTCCGATTCGACGATATATTGGTTTCATGTTTTGAATTTCTTGCTATTTCAAAAAGAAATTCCGAATGAATTATTGATCAATTAACCATACTCCCATATTATGAAACAAAAACTACTAACGCTAATACTACTTTGCTTGTGCATAGGTAGTATTCCTTTGGCAATTGCCCAGCAGATGCAGGTTAGCGGGGTTGTCACGGACGAGAATCAGCTCGGGCTGCCCGGTGCTAACATTTTAATCAAAGGGACTACTGTCGGTACAGTGACGGATATCGACGGGAAATTCTCCATTCAGGTTCCCTCTCCCAATTCCGTATTGGTCATTTCCTATTTGGGATATGTCTCACAAGAAGTTATTGTCGGGGGGAAGAGCAATTTTCAGATCCAACTTGCGGTGGACATTGACCAGCTCGAGGAAGTAGTGGTAACGGGATATGGTACTCAAAGAAGGATCGAAACCACAGGATCAATCTCCTCTGTCAAATCTGCAGAAATACTACAGACTCCGGTAGCAAACGTCGCTCAAGGTCTTCAAGGAAGAGTAGCGGGATTACAGGTAGTACAAAACTCCGCAGCTCCCGGAGGCAACGTAAGTGTGAGGGTTAGAGGAACAAACTCCATCAGAGGAAGTTCTGAGCCTCTCTTTATTATTGATGGGGTACAATTCAATAATGGAGGAGGAGTCAATGACCTAAGTCCACTATCCACTATAAACCCTAATGACATTGCTTCAGTGGAGGTTTTGAAAGATGCGTCCTCTACCGCTATTTATGGGGCAAGAGGCGCTAATGGTGTAATAATTATAACCACAAAAAGAGGAGGTGCAGGAAGAACGGTATTCTCTTTAGACAGCTACTATGGTGTCCAACAGCCTACCAAACAAATAGATATGCTTAACGGGGCTCAATTTGCTGAGTTGGAAAATGAAGTTTATAGGAGAGCAGTATTTGCGGATCCCGCTGCAGAAGGAGAAGGTACCAACTGGCAGGACTTAATTTACAGAGATGCTCCCATGCAAAGTCATCAACTTTCTTTGTTGGGTGGAAATGAAAAAACCCAGTTTGCGATTTCAGGTAACTTTTTTGACCAAAAGGGAATTGTGATTAATTCTGATTTCCAAAGGTATTCCCTCAGGATCAATTTAGACCATAAAATCAACGATAGGTTCAAAATTGGGACAAGTATTTTGGGGAGTCAAAACATCAACAATACCATTCCTACCGGTTCTTCAAGTTTAGATGGAGCGGCTATTACAACCAGCATTGTTGGTGCAGCTATGGGAGCACCTCCCACACTCAAACCCTATGATGCCAACGGGAATGTTTGGCCATTTGGAGATCAGGTATCCGGTGGTTATCGGGAAGTGACCAACCCCTTGGGTTTAGCTGAAATTCTGAATAAGACAGCTATTCAGCAGGTTCTCTCCAATCTCTATATTGAGGCCAAACTAGCAGAAGGTCTAACCTACACCGCCTCATTCAATGCCGTGTTGAGAAACGATCTTAATGATTTCTATTCACCGATATCCATTATTGCTCTTGGAGACAGAAATGCTACTTCAGGTTCTGGTAGAAAATTGAATAGAGATTTAAGCACCTTACTTCATGAAAGTATATTCTCCTACAGTAAAAAGTTTGGAGAGAATCATAGTCTTAGGTTTACGGGGGTGTTTTCTACCCAGTCAGACGAGGTGAGATCCAATCAAGCTTCAGGTACCGGATTCCCCAATGATGCTACAACTAATGAGGCGCTTCAGGTAGCCGCTGTTTATTCAGTAAACAGTTTTCGTTCATCCGAAAGGTTGGACAGTTACATGGCCAGAGTCAATTACGGGTACAAAGACAAAATATTCGTTGATGTTACTGCTAGGGCAGATGGATCGAGTAAGTTTGGGGTAAACAATAAGTATGGTTTTTTCCCGGCAGCTTCGGCTGCATGGAGAATCAGTGAAGAGGGATTTTTGAAATCGAGCACCGTGATTTCCGACTTCAAACTGAGAGCTTCCTATGGAATTACAGGTAATTCAGGTGCAATTAATCCTTATCAGTCTTTAGCTACAGTAGGTCCCGGATCATCCTATAACATGGGAAATGTATTGGTAACTGGTCTTGCTCCCAATGGAATCGCCAATCCTGATTTGAGATGGGAGAAGTCCTACCAATCAAATATCGGTTTTGATGTAAGTTTCTTGGATGATCGATTTAGTGTAGTAGCAGATTTTTACAACCGGACAACCAGTGACTTGTTGTATTTGAAAAATCTTCCACTCAGTTCAGGATACAGTACCATCATTGGAAACTTTGCGGAACTTGAAAACAGGGGTTTTGAATTTGCACTTAATGGAGTTCTAATCAATAAAGATCTAAAATGGGACATTTCAGCAAATATTTCAGTCAATAGAAATAAGGTTGTTGGCTTGGACGGGGATGTTGATGAGCAATTCGTTACTCCGTACAGTGTAGTTTCAGTGGGATACCCGTTGGGAGTTTTTAAGACCTTTGTTTTTGATGGTATTTATCAGTCTGGGGAGCAAATCTTACCGGGTTCAGGAGGTAGAGTTGGAGGGCACAAGGTTAAAGATATCAACAATGATGGAGTCATAAACAACTTGGATCAGGTCATTACTGGCGATCCAAATCCGGATTTCATTTTCGGTTTCACCAGTAATTTTGCTTACAAGGGATTCGATCTAAATTTCTTTGTTTCGGGTTCTGTTGGAAATGATTTATATAATGTAAGTCGATACACTTTTGAAAATCCTCTAGGACAGCGAAATGTTCTTAAAGAATTAGAAAATAGGTGGTCTCCTACCAATCCTTCACAAGAATATGTAAGTGGATTCCAAGGAGGAAGATTGCCGATTTCTGATCGATTTATGGAAGACGGCTCATTTGTTCGGTTGAAGAATATCACATTAGGATATTCTATCCTGGGGATCAAAGGAATTCAAAAGCTGAGGTTTTATGTCAGCGGCAATAACTTGGTGACATTTACTGATTACAGCGGGTTTGATCCTGAGGTCAATACCTTCGGTGGTTCCAATGTTGCAATCGGGGTAGATAATCTTGTTTATCCAATCGCGAAATCCTTCATAGGCGGTCTTCAAATCACCTTCTAATTCTTAAAATCATGAAAAAGTTAATTAGTTATATATTCGTTGGACTCATAGGCATCAGTTTGATTTCTTGTGAGCTTCAAGAGGAAGTATTTTCAAATATCACCTCAGAAAACTTCTACAGAACAGCAGGGGACGCTGAGACAGCACTTATTGCTGCATACGATCCTATGGCTACCATGTATAGTACAGCAGTACATGCTGTGGATTGGGGTACTGACCAGATTTATCCGCGACCGGTAGTAGCCAGGGATACTTACACTTTGTTCAGCTATGACCCGAATTATTCTGCCCAAAAAAGTTTCTCAAGAGAATTTGAGTCTCCGGTTCAAACTTGGAGGTCCTGTTATTTAGGGATAGAGCGAGCTAATTGGGTGCTATTTAAAGTTCCTGGGATAGCTATGAACGAGAGTAGAAAAGCAGTTATTTTAGGAGAAGCCTATTTCCTTCGTGCATTTTATCATTGGATGCTAACCAAGAATTTTGGAGAGGTGGTAATCAAAACCAATCCTAGTCAAAGAGAAGCCGATGCCTTCCTTCCAAAGAGTACGATAAAAGAAGTATATGCGCAAATCTACGCCGATCTAGATGCCGCAATCCAAGGATTACCTGCATACAGTCAGCAAGTTCCCCAATTTGGAAGGCCTTCCAAAGAAGCTGCCATGGCGCTTTATTCAAAAGCGGCTCTGTACAATGAGGATTATCCAAAGGCCCTTCAAATGGCCGAATCTGTTATCAATTCTGGTCCATACAGGATGTTGGATAATATCGAAGACGTTTTTGATGTGACTAAGGAGACTTTGGCACGAGTTGAAAATATCTGGGCCTTTGAAAGCATCAGGGCTGTTCCAGGAAGAAGTGCTCAACTTCCAGCATTATTTGGCCCTCAAAACAGTTCGGGGGTAGAATATGGTAATGCAAGTTTTGGTTCTGCTTTCGCTTATAAGAAATTTTATGATTCTTTTGATCCTCAAGATGATAGAAGGAAGCTGTTAGCAACCTCCTACATTAACCGAAGTGGGCAAGTTGTACCCCAGCAAAGCATCACGCCAATTACTACTGAAGGGGTGTTGGTCAGAAAATACAGAGATCCCAATTCCAATGGGGGCGCGTATGAGATCAACTTGCCTATCCTCCGAATGGCCGATGTATATCTGATTGCCGCTGAAGCTGAAGCAAGAGCTACTGGACCAACAGCAAAAGCATATGGGTATATCAACATGGTCAGAAGGAGAGCAAAATTGCAGAATCTGACTCCAGGATTGTCTGCAGCCCAATTTGTGGATGCCGTCATTCAGGAAAGATCATGGGAATTGTTTGCTGAAGCAGATAGATGGTATGACCTGACCCGAACCGGAAAATTCCTTACCCTGGTTCCTTTGGCTACCAACAATGTGTTCCCAACTAGAAAACCAGAGCCCAAGCATCGCTATTTCCCAATTCCATTGGATGAAATTCAAGCTAATCCACAATTGGTACAAAACCCTGCTTGGGAATAGTGTGGCTATACCTGGAGGTGAAGGCTTTCATCTCCAGGTATTTAAAAAACCTATTTTAGGCTGTAATTCAAACCCTCAGCTTTACTAGCTAATTCACCCTCCATGAAAATTCAAAAGATTCCTTTTGTTTTCTTGCTGTTCATATTCCTGACCTTTCATTTCGAACCAGCTCTTTGTCAAAATAAATCTGGGAATTCTTACTTGGAATTAAATGGTATATGGGCATTTAAGATTGATCCTTATAACCATGGGATTGAGAATCAGTGGTATCAATCCAATGTTTCAAAAAATCAAACTTGGGACAACTTGGAAGTACCGGGGAATTGGGATCTAAGAAATGAATATGCACACTATGTAGGAACAGCTTGGTATCAAAAGACTTTTGAAATCCCGCAATCCTGGAAAGAGAAAAATATTAAAATCCATTTTGAGGCGGTTTCCCATGATGCCTCTCTTTGGATTAATGGCCAATTTGTCGGGAAAAGCAACAGTGGGTTTCTTCCTTTCACCTTTGATGTTACTCCCTACATCAAACCTGGTCAGACCAACCAAGTTACCTTACTGGTGGATAATTCAAAGAAAATCGGGGCAATATGGAATTGGGGAGGGATCAGAAGATCGGTTTATTTATCAGCTGCCGATGAAATCAGGTTAACTGGCAATTACATAACTCCCATTTTTGACTACAAGAAAAAGATCGCGGAAGTACACTTTAGGTTGAAGTTCCAAAACCTCACTAATCAAAACACCGATTTGGCAGGTGAAATCCAAATAAAAAAGGACGGCCATTTACTGAAAAAAATCCCATTTACCCAAAAGCTTTCTGGTGAATCTGATCAGGAAGTTATCCTGAAAACCTCTCTTAGTGGAAAGGAGGTCTTTCCATGGCATTTTGATATGCCGAATCTCTACACTTCAGAAGTTTTTCTAAGAGGATCAGATGCGCCTGTTTCTATCGAGCGATTTGGATTGAGAAAAATAGAATTAGACCATGCCAAAAAACAGCTTTTACTCAATGGAGAATCCATACGCGCGATGGGGTTCAATTTGGTGCCCGATGATCGGGTGACTGGAAATACCCTTCCGCTTTGGAGAATCAAGGAAGACATAGACTTGATGAAAGCTGCAGGAGGAAATTTGGCTAGACTCTCCCACCTGCCTTTGCCAAAAGAAGTATTGGATTACATGGATGAAAGAGGAATTATGACGATCTCAGAAGTTCCTTTATGGGGTTTTGATCCTTTAGCCGACCCAAAAATGGACCTTCCCAAAGATTGGTTAATCAGGCTGATCGATACCCAATACAATCATACAAGCATCATTGGGTGGAGTGTAGGAAACGAAATTGGGGATTATCCAGAGACTTTTGAATATGTTAAGCAAAGCGTGGCTTTAGCAAAAACACTTGATTCTACCAGATTGGTGTCCGCAGTCTCCCACACAGCTCAAAGAGATAACGACTTTATCCTCCATTCCGATCTTGGATTGATCAACAAATATGGAAGAGACCTTAAGTCAATTACTGAAATACAGCATAAGATGTATCCGGAAAAAATCCTCTTCTATTCAGAATATGGGATTGGACAATTTGGGGAGGACCTTAACTCCGATTTTGATGCCAAATCTTTGGTTGAATCTCTTAGGGGGTTGCCCTATTTAATTGGGGCTTCACTTTGGACCTTCAATGATTATAGAAGTAATTATGTATCAACTAGGGAGTTTTCCGAAAACCGATCTTGGGGTGTGGTCGATGTGTATAGAAGAAAGAAGCGGGCCTATTACAGCATCCAAAAAGAAAATGCTCCACTGAGTGAACTTCTGGTTTTAAAAAGCTCTGGAAAAAGCGCAGATATCACCTTGACCCCTCGCGAACTTTTAGACATTCCATCCTTCTCGATAAAGAATTACCGCTTGGTTTGGAGGGTACAAGACCATGATGGGAAGGTTTTGGAATCCGGTTGGGAAAACTTACCGACAATCAATCCTGGTACGCCGCAACTGAAAAGAAATATCGCTTGGAAAACAGAAAGAGGACAAAAGCTAGAAGTCATCCTTTTGACCCCTCAAAATGATAGAGTCATCGATGCAGCTGTGGATTTTAAAGCTCCCCAAGCCATTTCTCCAGTGGGAGTCTATGCAGGTAGAATCGCTCACAACAATCTGCCTTCCAAATCTGGTATGCTGAGGGTTTTTCTGGATAAAAATCCTACTGCTGAATTTCATAAAGCAAGGATAAAATTTGGGGAGGATGAGGTAAAGGAATTCGGTCCATCCTATGATAATTATCTTGATATAAACGAGCTGGAATATTCCACTTCCTACGAATTGGAAGTTTTTGCCGTCAACTCAGCAGGGGAAACCTTGATCCTTAAGCAAGTCCTCGAAATAGATCCTAAAAAGGTCGTACCCCCAGCAATCCGGCATATTCAAAGAGAAAATAATGGGTTTTTTGTTGGATACGCTACCGAAGTGGATGACTTCCAATTTCGGGTCAGATTTTCCAAGGAGGAGAATTTAGATGAAAACAGCAAAATTATTTCCACTACCAATCCAGGTTTGATTTTCATTCCTGTTAAAGATACTAATGAAATATACCGCATTCAGATTCAACGGGTGAAGGATAACTATTATCACAGTGATTGGTCACCTGTTTATGAGGTGTCACCTGATCAGAATTTAATCCCTGAGACTCCTATCCTTAACGGTGTAACCCTTCAAAACGGATCAGCTTTGGTTCACTTCCAACCGGTGAAAAAGGCTATAGGGTATCTTTTGGAATATCGGGAAATAGGAAAAACTGATAGTCCCTGGATTGCCAAAAATATTTCCAAGTCCTTGGAAGAATTTGTATTTGTAGAAGGGCTAAATCCTAAAACCAACTATGAGTTCAGGCTTTCTTCAATTACCTCCCACGGAAGGTCAAAACCATTTTCCATAGTTAGCAATAGCAGATAATCGCCCCACTTTCAGCAAAGAACCAACATGCAGCAACTCGATTACATTACCATCATTATCTTCTCACTTATCATTCTGTTGGCAGGCTTGTCCTTTGCCACCAAAGGGACAAATATGAAGTCCTTTTTTGCAGCAGGCGGTGCTGTGCCTTGGTCGATGAATGGACTTTCATTGTTTATGAGTTTTTTCTCGGCAGGAACTTTCGTGGTATGGGGCTCGATTGCCTACAAATATGGATTAGTGGCCATTACCATTCAAATGTCCATGTGTATTGCAGGATTTGTGGTGGGGTATTTTATCGCACCGAGATGGTGGAAATCCAAAGCTTTGACAGTTGCGGAATTTTTGACCAATCGATTTGGGAAAAATATCCAACAGTACTACACTTACCTTTTTCTATTTCTTTCTTTGGGCTATACGGGAGCATTTCTTTATCCTGTAGCCAAGATTGTCAATGTCACCACTGGGTTTGATATCAACTCAGCAATTCTTTTGCTGGGAGGTATGATCATGGTGTACACTGCCGTCGGGGGATTATGGGCAGTAGTAGTCACCGATGTTTTGCAATTTGTTATTCTCACCGCAGCAGTTTTGTTGGTGATCCCGCTTTCTTTGGAGGAAGTTCAGGGTCTTAACAATTTTATAGAGAAGACTCCCGATACCTTTTTCAATCTTTTCAATGGGGAGTATACCGCTGTATTTATCGTAGCCTTTACGATTTACAACATTATATTTATTGGGGGCAACTGGGCCTATGTGCAGCGCTATACTTCGGTCAAGGATGCCAATTCTTCCCGTAAAGTCGGCTACCTGTTTGGAGCATTATACCTTGTGAGTCCTGTAATATGGATGCTTCCTCCCATGATCTACAGGGTGCTCAATCCGGGCTTGGAGGGGCTAGAGGCTGAAGGTGCGTATTTGATGATCTGCAAGCAGGTGCTTCCTGTCGGGGTGTTGGGACTGATGTTGGGAGGGATGATTTTCGCCACAGCCAGTTCGGTCAATACTTCCCTGAATTTAGCCGCTGCTGTTCTGACCAATGATATTTTTAGGCCGATAAGACCCCATTCTACGGACAAAACTTTGATGATTGTAGCCAGAATCACTACCGTTCTTTTCGGTTTGGGTACGATCGGAGTAGCATTTATGGTTCCTTTGGCTGGAGGAATTGTGGAGGTGGTTCTAAGTATTGCCGCGGTTACTGGCGGAGCGCTTTATGGTCCTGCTATTTGGTCTCTTTTTTCAAAAAAGCAAAATGGTAAAACCATTCTGGGTGTCACTGTGATCAGTTTGACCATCAATTTATTCTTCAAGTTTTTTACACCGGCTGTTTTTCAATTCTCATTAAATCGAACTGAGGAATTACTCTTGGGTGTAGGGATTCCAATTTTTCTACTAATTCTGGTAGAGATTCTTGGAAAAATTCAGCCCTCCTTCGACAAACCTGATCTTCTTGATACCTCAAAGGAGGAAGAAAAGGGCGAAAGCGAGCAGAATGATTTTGGGATTAAAGTTCTCGGTGTTTCGCTTATTTCCATTGGCCTCCTATTCGGGTTTCTATCTATTTGGGCGCCAGAATCCGCTTTTTATCTCATCGTCTTAGGGGTATTGATTTCTGGATTTGGAGCCTTTCTGTATTGGAATGTGGTGAAAAGCAGTATTCAAAAACTTCAAAAAGACTTTTAATCGCTCGAACTGAGCATTGGAATTATGATAAAACAAGAATTTTCAAAGGGAACCAGAAGTTTAAAAACAGATTACCTAACCGCAGATTTGGTAATAGCTGGTGGTGGATTATCAGGTACATGTTGTGCAATCACGGCAGCCAGGCAAGGACTCAAAGTAATCTTAATCCAGGATAGACCGGTATTAGGGGGCAATGCTTCTTCGGAGGTTCGACTCTGGATTTTAGGCGCCACCTCCCACATGGGTAACAACAACCGTTGGGCTAGAGAAGGAGGAGTTGTCGATGAAATACTGGTTGAAAATCTCTACCGTAATCCTGAAGGTAATCCGCTGATTTTGGATACTATCCTTCTTGAAATGGTCACTAGAGAACCAAATATCAAGCTACTTCTCAATACCGCAGTCCACGATTTACAAAAAGAAGAAGATGATCAAATAGACTACATCCGGGCTTTCTGCTCCCAAAATTCAACCGAATACCAGGTCAAAGGCAAATTTTTTGTGGACGCCACCGGTGATGGAATAGTAGGGTTTCTCGCTGGTGCAGCTTTTCGAATGGGAGCGGAATCAAAAGATGAGTTTGATGAAGCATTTGCACCTGATCAAAGCTATGGACAGCTTCTCGGTCATTCAATCTATTTCTACAGTAAAGACACAGGAAAGCCGGTCCGTTTTGTTCCTCCAGGGTTTGCGGATATTGATATTACCAAGTTACCCAGATTCAAAACCTTTAATCTTAAAGAATTTGGATGTCGATTGTGGTGGGTTGAATATGGAGGAAGAAGGGACACGATCCATGAATCCGAGGAAATCAAATGGGAGCTATGGAAAGTCATATATGGTATCTGGAATCATATCAAGAATTCAGGCCAATATCCAGATTCCGAAAACCTGACTTTAGAATGGGTTGGTACGATTCCCGGCAAGCGGGAAAGCCGTCGGTTTGAAGGGGATTACATGCTTACCCAAAAAGATGTCGTAGACCAAAGAAAACACTTCGATGCGGTTTCTTTTGGGGGATGGGCTTTGGATTTGCATCCTGCGGATGGTGTTTTCGGTGACAAACCTGGCTGTACCCAATGGCATAGCAAAGGGGTTTACCAAATCCCCTATCGTACCATGTACTCTAAAAACATCAAGAATCTATTCCTTGGTGGAAGAATTATCAGTGCGTCTCACGTTGCTTTTGGTTCCTCCAGAGTGATGGCTACCTGCGCTCATAATGGTCAGGCAGTGGCCATGGCGGCGGCACTTTGTGTGGAACAGAATCTCTTGCCAGCAGATTTGATGGAAAAACATCGGATGAATGAACTTCAAAAAAGGCTAATCAGATCTGGGCAATACATTCCTCATGTTCGACTGGAGGACAGTGAGGATTTGGTTCAAAGTGCTCATGTAACAAGTTCTTCTGAATTGGAATTGAAAGGACTTCCGTTTGATGGACCTTGGAGAAACTTGGATTTTTCTATGGCCCAAATGATTCCTGTAGAACTGGGACTTATTCCCGGAATTAGAATTCAGGTTAAATCATCTGTAAAATCCAAGTTAACTGTCGAGTTAAGGCTTAGTGAAAAGCCAGAGAACTATACTCCTGAGATCATTTTAGAGAAGCTTCAACTGGATATTGAGCCAGGAGAGCATTTCTATTTCTTTTCTTTTGAGCAGGAGATTACGGCTTCCCAATATGTTTTTGTCACCTTCCTTGCCAATTCTGAGCTAATGCTCAAGTGTTCAAACACCAGAGTGACGGGGATGCTGTCCGTATTTAATAAGTTCAATAAATCTGTTGCAACAAGTAGCAGGCAGGAGCCTCCCGTCGGAATTGGCATTGATGCATTTGAATTTTGGGTGCCGGAACGCCGCCCAGAAGGGCATAACCTTGCTTTCGAATTGGAGAAGAGTTTAAGCCCTTTTTCCGCAAGAAATATTGCAAATGGGATTTTCAGACCTACCAATCAGCCCAATGCCTGGGTAGCCTCTTTGGATGATTCTATTCCTGCTTTGAAACTGAAATGGCCCCAAGAAAAGATGATTTCCGAGGTCAACCTTTATTTTGATTCTGATTTTGACCATCCAATGGAATCCACGCTAATGGGCCATCCCGAAAGTGAAATACCTTTTTGTGTCAAATCATTTCTGATAAAAGATGATTCAGGTAAGGTGATTCATCAACAAAATGAGAATCACCAAACTATTCAAAAGGTCAGATTTCAAGAGCCCGTGACCACCACTAGTTTGACCATTGTATTTGAAAAAAGGGTCGAAAATGTGCCTCTGAGCGTATTTGGGGTTAGCTGTTATTCTTAATCTGGATTTAAAAATCTAAAAAGCCACTTTAAACTATGAATATTATTTCAAAAGTCTGGATTGCTTTTATTGTAATTCTAAACTTAGGGTGTTTCTCAGGTGGAGAGGATAAGGTTTTAATAGAAAACAACCAGATAATCATCCAAAAGGGTGGGCTCAAATATCAATTTCAGCCTTCTTTTTCAATCATTTACAGCGAGAAGAATCCTGACTTAGCCATGAGGCCGGCTGGAATAGAGGGGGTTCCTTATAACATTATCACTTGGACGGCTTACGAGGGTAAAAGAGCGGATCTTGGAAAGGTAAAAAGAAGTGATAGTTCGGTAGGAGATGGTTTTGACGATAGGATATTGGACGCGGAGGCCACAAAAAGAACCTCTAATCCATTCAATGCTGGAATGGTATTTCCTATCAGTGCATCTTCCTTGGAAATGAAGGAAGGCACGATTCAACTGATTTTTAATGATCATGAGTTTTTTAATTTTTCAGCCGAAGTCTTTGATATAGAAGGCAGGCATCCTGCCATTACATATAAGCTCACACCGAAAAAGGATGGTTTCTTTTCGGTGGGTTATACTGGAGCTCCTGAATTCATGCTTTCTGAGGTGAAGGAAATATGGCAGCCGTTGATTTGGCAGGAGAAAAGATTTCCGGAAAGCCCGGTAATGACTTTGGCTTTTCGCTGTCCAATTCCTACCGCATTGGTTCATAATGGTACCCATTCCTTGGGGGTAATGGCAGCATCTGAAGAGTTCCCTTTTGATCCTTTACCGTCACTTTCAAATAGTCGGTTTGGGGTCATGGTTAGGAATGAGGAGGGTAAAGCCCAACCCCAATTATTTGCCCCGGTGCTGGGCGGGCAGGGATCTGAGATGAAAGTTGGAGAAACTTTTCAATTTAAATCCTTCCTAGTAATTGAATCCGGGGAAATCCATGAAGCCTTTGAAAATATTGCTAGAAGTGAATTTGGGTTTAAGGATTATAGAATAAATGAAACGATATCTCTGAACCAGACCATTGAAAATATAGTGGACTATTCCAAGTCAGATTATGCTTGGTTTGTTGATTCATTAAAGGGTTTTGCCTATTCCACAGATGTTCCGGGTGCCGTAAAAAATGTTTCGAGTTTAAATCCTTTGGAATTGGCTATTGTGATGGATGATTCGGCGATGTTTGAAAGGAGAGCTTACCCTACACTGGAGTATATGTTGTCCAGAGAGAAATTTCTTTTTTCGCTTGACCCCGAACAAAAAATCCAGCATCCTTCCAGAAGTATGACTGGCCCAATAGCTCCAATTTCTGAACTCGCTTCTTTGTACCAGATTCTTGGCCAAACCAATGTTTTTTTTCTTGAATTGGCCAAAAATGAGTTTGGGCGAAGCCGGATCCGCAATTTGGATGTGGCAGAAAAGGGGGATTCATGGGTTAATGCCATGTTCCTTTACAAAGCCACCAAGGATCAAAAATTCCTAAACTTGGCAATTTCCGGAGCAGATGAATACATACAAAGAAGGGTCGAAACCAAACAAACTGATTTTGAGGATCCTTATTCTCCGGGATTGTTTTTTTGGAATGCTTTCACCCCGAAATGGGTGGAATTGACAGAATTATATGAAATCACCAAAGACAAAAAGTACCTGGAGGCAGCACATGATGGTGCTAGGAGATATACTATGTTTACTTGGATGGTTCCAGCAATTCCGGATACAACTATTTTAGTCAATAAGGAAGGGAAAGCTCCTCTTTATTGGTATCTGAAATCAAAAGGGCATGAGCAGATGTATTTTCCCGAAGAAAAAGTGGAAGCTTGGAGACTTTCCGAAATCGGACTTACAGCTGAATCTTCGGGCACCAGTCAAGGTCATCGTGCAATTTTTATGGCCAATTATGCTCCATGGATGTTGCGATTGGGATATTATACCAATGATTCTTTTTTAAAGGAAGTAGCCAAATCGGCAATTATCGGGCGATCTCAAAATTTCCCAGGTTACCATATCAATACAGCAAGGACAACAGCCTATGAAAAGGCTGACTATCCACTGCGTGAGCATAAAGCTTTAAGTGTTAATTCCTTTCATTACAACCATATCTTACCGATGGCCAGTATGTTGCTGGATTACTTGGTCACGGATGCTTTTGTCAGGTCTAAGGGCAAAATAGACTTCCCTTCTGAATACATTGAGGGGTATGCCTATCTGCAAAATAAAATGTATGGCAGTCAGCATGGTAGGTTTTACAATGAGAAAGGGGTCCAACTGTGGATGCCAAATAATTTACTATCAGTTTCAAACCCTCAGTTGAATTATATAGTCGGGTACAATGAATCAGGGCTTTATTTGGCATTTACCAACCAGTCGAAGGATGTCGTGAAATCCACCGTTAGGGTAAATCCTGAATGGATAACCGGTTCTATTAGAAATGTAGAAAATTTGGGAGACGGAAAATCCTTTCTAAAAAGTTCTTCTTCTTTTGAGGTAGAGGTGGCCGGGAATGGAATAACAGCTATTAAACTGGAAGGACTTTCGCCAAAGCTAGGCTTTCAACAAAAAATCTTGTCTCAAGGCTCATCAACCAGAAATAGTCTTCATGAATTTGATTTCGGAAAGACCCGAGCTATGGTTATCAACTTGGGGCAGTACGACCGGAGGGCCTATTTTTATTTACAGGAGGATGACTCCCGTTTTTCAAGCGTAACCCTGTTTTATGAAGATGAGAATGGCAAGATCGAAAGTTTAGTAGATGGAAATTATCCCTTTGAATTCACCATTCCCATCAGGGAAATGAAAGAAGGTAGTCCTTTTTGGTTTTCTGCCTCAAATCTTCAGGGTAAGGTCGAGACTAGTGAAAAATATAAGTTGTGAGCAGGCTATCGTCGGTGGTATGAGTATGCTGGCTTTCCAATATTAAATAAGTTTTGAGTCAGTAATCCTAAGTGTCTTGGGGATAGGCTGTTATTCCTGGTCCCCCTGATCAAAGTTTGTGAAAACCCATAAATCTAATAACCATGAAATCATTAATTCTCATTTTCATATTAGCAGTCCTGGGTTCTTGCTCGTATCTAAAGAGTAAACCAGATGTCCTGCTGGAAAATGAACATCTGAAAATCGGTTGGGAACTTGGCCAAGAAGGATACAGAATCAGTGAAGTAGTCATCAAGGTGGAAGGTAAATGGCAGCAACTTTCCAATCCATCGGGAGAATATTCCTTGATCAGGTCTGAAACTAAGCCTGAAAAGCAATCTGAGAAAATATTTCATACGATAGTAGGACAGAGTTATCCTGAGGTAATCTACAGTCACCAGGTGGAGCATTGGAAGAGAGAGGTAGGTCCCGTTTCTTTGAATGTTGCAGGTGATGAACTCTATTTTTTTCCGGATCAAGCTAAGCAATTAGGGAAAGATAAAGTTTCATTTAGTAAAAAAACGGACTGGGGTATAGTATCCATCACTTGGAGTCTTGATCCGAAGTTTCCACAAGACATTCTTATTGAAGAGAAGTTGGAAGTTGCCAAAGATGGTTTTTACTCACTAAGCAGTCCTACTTTGGTGACCATTCCGGAAGCCGAACTTGAATGGGCCACGGTGCCGGGCTATTTCCATGGTAACAAACTGGAAGAAAACTTAGTATTGAGCTATGCTTATGGAAATGGAGTTCCTACTCAACCCATCGTGTTCAGCGAAAAGACGGCAACTACCCTAAGTCCCATTCTTAGCTCGAAAAAGGGTTTTACACTTGCTGTTATTTCAAATCCTGAGTTGGGAAGGAATCCTTGGGAAAAGGATCAATACTCCCACAAGGACTGGAAAGTGGGCCTGTCACATATGAACAGAAAGGCTGAGCTAACGCCATCTATTTATTACCCTGTTTTGGGAGAATTCGAGTCAGAGAAGAAAACCGGGGAATCCATATCCTTTGGTTATCGATTCAGTTTGTCCAGCCAGGATTGGTTTGAGACCTTGAATCATGCAGTTTATGATGTTTTTGAATTTGAAAAAGGTTTGAGCCTTAGAAAAAACCGTCAATCTCTGACCGAAAGGGTAAATGAAATGTATGGATATCTTTTGGATCCAGTGACATCTCTTTGGAGAGTAGAAGAATTTGAGGGTAAAAAAATCGGAGCCCAGGCTTACTATGGAGGAGTAGTTGGTTCGGACAAGGATGCAATGAAAAATGCCGATTACGGAGCCATGTGGATGCTGGCAAATGCCACGGGAAGTCCTTATTTGAAAGAAAAGGTCCTGCCTTTTGCCCTAAATTTTAAGCTTACCCAACAACAAACTTCCGAAGGCTTTTTTCAGGGTGCAGCCATCGGCCAGTATTACCTGTCCAAATCCAAGATATTTGTGGAAGAATGGGGTAAAATGGTCGAGCCCATTGCTTTGACTTATTACATCATGCTGGATATTGGGAATATTCTCCTTTTCGAGCCCGAGAATGAAGAATTAAAAAACAGACTCAAATTAGGTGCAGAGTTATTGCTGGATTGGCAAAAGGAGGACGGAAGTTGGGCAGTGGCCTACGACAGGGAGGAGCAAGAAATCTTTCAGGATTTGAAGGATTTCAGACCAACATTTTACGGCTTGTTGGTTGCCTACCGGATTTTGAAAGATCCAAAATATTTGGATGCAGCCGTGAGAGGAGCAGATTGGTATCTGGAAAACGGAGTCAAAAATGGAAGTTTTTTGGGTGTATGTGGTGATGCCAGATATGTGCCTGATTTTGCTACAGGGCAGACAGCCCAAGCTTATTTGGATCTTTTTGACCTTACCGGAGAGAGTAAGTATAAAGATGCCGCCATCCAGGCTGCCAAGATTTACACAACCTCCGTTTACACTCACCCCATTCCAAGCAGGGAAATCAAAACGGTCAACGGAAAGCAGGTAGAGGATTGGGAGATTTCTCAGGTAGGGCTGAGTTTTGAACACGGCGGGACTATGGGGTCTGCTAATTCGGCAGGGCCGATTCTTTTGGCAAGTCACGCCGGGATGTTTATCCGGATGCATCAGCTTACCGGAGAACCCATTTTTGCTGATATGGCAAGGGCTGCGGCCATTGGACGGCATGCATTTGTAGATGAAAAAACCAGTGTTGCCACCTACTACTGGAGAAAAATGGATATGGGTGCAGGCCCCTATCCGCATCATGCCTGGTGGCAAATCGGCTGGATTACGGATTACTTAATGGCCGAAACGGAATTAAGGTCTCAAGGGGAAATCATCTTTCCTCGGGGATTTATTACTCCTAAGGTTGGTCCACATCAAAGCTATGGGTTTGAGGCAGGGAGTGTTTTTGGAGAGAAAGCAAACCTAAAAATAATTCCTGGCGCAGTTTCAATTTCCAATCCTTCAATTGAATATGTAATTGCTTCTAGTGAGAAAGGAGACAAGATTTGGGTGATTTTACTCAATCAGGAAAAAGAGAGCCTGAATTCAGAATTGAAGATTGATTTTGCTGCTTTAACTCAAAGGAGAATTTCAGGAGTCAATGTTTTGGACAATAGGGGGAATTTGATTGAACAGAAAAATACCTCTAACGAATTGACTATTTCTGTTCCTCAAATGGGGATAATGCTCGTCCAATTTGATGTTTAGGTTGGCGAATGAGCTCGGAGTTGTATCTCGGGATTCTATCTCAATCGTCTTTCTTTAAAAAAACTGACTAGGTTCTTAAATTATCCAAACCAAATAACCATGAAATCTTCCATTTGTTTTTTAGTTCTAAGCTTTGTGATCTCGTTCTCCTTTGCCCAAACCGCATCAATCATTGGGCTGGAAAATGACCATCTGAAAATATCTTGGGAAAACAGCGATGGGGGCTGGAGAATCAGTCAAGTTGTATTGAAATCCGATGGAAGATGGAAACCAATACCCAATCCTTCAGGCGAATATACCCTGATTAGGACTGAGGAAATGCCTCCTAAAAAATCGGAAGTCCAACACAAAACGATCGTTGGTGGAGATTTTCTGGAAGAGGTGTACAAGTACCAATACAATCTCTGGAAAGAGCAGGTAAGTCCAGTAGTCCTGAATACTGCGGGAGAGGCGTTATTCTTTTTCCCTGATCTGGCAGAGCAGTTAAGCAAAGACGAAGTTGTTTTTAAAGAAAAGACAGATTGGGGTACGATTATTATTACCTGGAGCTTTGACCCTACTTTCCCCCAGGATATTCTTATTAAGGAAGAATTCGAGGTTACAAAAGAGGGTTTTTACTCTCTCAGCAGTCCTTCTTTAGTTACGATTCCTGAATCTGACTTGGAATGGGCTACGGTCCCCGGATATTTTCATGGGAATAAACTGGAGGAAAATCTGGCCTTGGGATACGCCTATGGCAATGGGGTTCCTTCCACTCCAATCGTTTTCAGAGAACAAGCAGTAAGTACCTTAAGTCCCATTCTTAGCTCCAAAAATGGATTTACAATTGCAGTTGTTTCCAATCCGGAACTGGGAAGAGATCCCTGGCAAAAGGATAAGATGACTCATCATGACTGGAAAGTTGGGTTATCCCATATGAATCGAAAGGCGAGCCTAAGTCCATCCCTTTATTATCCTGTTTTGGGAGAGTTAGGATCTGAGAGAAAAAGTGGGGAATCCTTGGATTTCAGTTTCAGATTTAGTCTTTCCGAAGGGGATTGGTTTGAGACCTTGAATCATGTGGTTTATGATGTTTTTGAATTTAAAAAAGGCTTAGATCTTAGGAAAAACCGCCAATCCCTCAGCGATAGAGTCAGTAAGATGCATGGATATCTCACAGATTCTGTCACATCTCTTTGGAGAGTGGAGGATTTTAATGGGCTAAAAATTGGTGCTCAAGCCTACCTAGGAGGAGTCATAGGTTCAGGTAAGGATGCCATGAAAAACTCAGATTATGGAGCAATGTGGATGCTGGCTAATTCCTCCCAAAGTGCGTATCTAGAAGAAGAGGTTTTGCCTTTTGCACGTAATTTTAAGTTGGCTCAGCAGCAGACTGCTCCAGGCTTTTTTAAAGGAGCGGCTATTGGACAGTATTACCTTTCCAACTCCAAGAAGTTTGTGGAGGAATGGGGAACTATGGTGGAACCCATAGCCTTGACCTACTATATCATGTTGGATATCGGAAACATTCTCTTGTTCGAACCGGAAAATGAAGAATTGAAAAACAGACTAAGGCTTGGAGCAGATTTGCTTTTGGATTGGCAGAAAGCAGACGGAAGCTGGGCAGTGGCCTACAGCCGGGAGGAGGAAGAAATTTTTCAAGATATAAAAGACTTCAGACCAACTTTTTACGGTTTGTTGGTGGCTTATCGTATTTTAAAGAATGAAAAATACCTGAATGCTGCTGTGAAAGGTGCGGATTGGTATTTAGAGAATGGAGTCAAGAACGGAAGTTTTTTGGGAGTATGTGGGGACGCAAGATATTTTCCTGACTTTGCTACCGGACAAACTGCCCAAGCTTATTTGGACCTTTTTGACTTAACAAGGGATAAACGATATCAAGATGCTGCCATACAGGCAGCTAAGATTTACACCACATACATTTATACCCATCCCATTCCAAATCAAACTGTCAAAACAGTCAATGGGCTACAGGTTCAGGATTGGGAAATCACCCAAGCAGGATTAAGTTTTGAGCATGGGGGCACTTTGGGTTCGACTAATTTCCATGGTCCCATTCTTTTGGCCAGTCATGCAGGGATGTTTATCCGGATGCATCAACTGACCGGTGAGCCGATTTTTGCTGACATGGCAAGGGCAGCTGCGATAGGAAGACATGCATTCGTAGATGAAAAAACCAGTGTGGCGTCCTACTATTGGAAGAGTATGAATGCAGGTGCAGGACCCTATCCCCACCACGCTTGGTGGCAAGTAGGTTGGATTACGGATTATTTAATGGCCGAGATAGAATTCCGCTCAAAAGGAGCTATTGCTTTCCCGAGAGGGTTTGTGACTCCAAAAGTTGGACCCCATCAAAGCTATGGCTTTGAAGCAGGGGAAATTTTCGGCGAGAAGGCATTTCTGAAGATTTTACCTGAGGCCGTATCAGTTTCCAATCCTTCTATTGAATATGTGATTTCTTCCAGTCAATCTGGGGGAAAAGTTTGGGTGATCCTACTAAATCAAGAGAATGAAATTCAAAATGCAGAGTTGAAGGTCAATATTGCTTCATTACAAGCCAATAAAATTTCCAAAATCTCCTATTTGGATGATGGTGGAAAACAGGTGGAGGAAAAGCTTGCTAACTCCGATTCATGGCACTTGTCTGTCCCGGCCTTTGGACTTAGGATTTTAGAATTTCAAATCAATCCGTAAAAGCACATTACTTTCCACAATATTTCGACTTCCATATTTAAGAATACTTTATGCAATTTCAACTTTTGAAAAAATTTGGTTTGCTGGTTTCAATAGCCAGTTTGGCAATAATCCCAAAATCTTTTAGCCAGCAAAGGAATAATCTTTCCCTGACCGGAACAGCTACATCCAGTTCCTTTCAGCCAGGATATGAACCCTCCAAGGCGATCGACGGGAAGAATGGACTGGAAAGCTCGTGGAAAAATTTACCCGATGCAAATGAAGCTTGGATTATGCTAAAGTTGCCTGGAGCGACCGAGATAACTGAACTAAGTATCAAAACTCCAACAGAGTCTTCCCCGATTTCGGATTTTAAAATTCAGACCATCCTAAACGGTTCTTGGAGAAACGTCAAAGAAATCAGTTCAAATAGAGACAATCAGGTCTCTGTCAACTTTGAAAAACCTATTCTAACCGACCGGATAAGACTTTGGATTGAAACTGGTTCCGAAGTGGTTGTTTCGGAATTGGAGGTCTTTGGCCAGCAGTATGTGGATTCTACTGCTGCAGAGGTCAAAAAAATCTTGGTCAACCAAAGTGGCTACAACCTTGGAAGACCGAAGCGTTTTTCTGCTCCAAACCTCGCCGATCAATCACCTTTTGAGATTCACCAAGCAAGTAACCGAAAAGTCGTGTTCTCTGGAACTATCGAACAAGGGAAAGGGGATTTTTCGGAATTCAATCCCAATTCTCAGGAGGAATATATCATTGTGTCCGGGCAAGAAGAATCATTTCCATTCCGAATTGGACCCTATTGGTTGGAGCGTGTGACTTACCGCAACATGATTGACTTTATGATTGGAGCCAGACATTATGTAGGTACGACTGATCTCATCAGACCCATTTCTTTCGAGTGGCGTGATGGGGATTTTTTCAATTGGGCAATGCAGAGCTTGGTGGCTTCTTACCTTTCCAACCCCGATGCGTTTGAGCGCATGGAGCGAACGGTTTCCTATGTTCCAAATTCCACATTTCCATCCCAATACAAGGGGTTTTGGGGAACTTTGGAACCTTATAGGGAAGAGGCACCTGATGTGGTCAAGCTGATTCATTGGGATGCGGATGTGAAGATTTCCAAAGGCTTGGATCATGAGATGCAAAAGGCTGAATTGGCACATTTTCTCTACGCCTGGCCTTACTTGAAAAAATGGCTTCCTCAACAAAATTTTGATCTGATCTATCAGTATGCCCGGGAGAAATGGGAGAAAACTACAGTCAGCCCAAGCTCCATTTCACAGTATGACCTAAGCCCTGAGCATAACTTACTCGCGTTAAAAACCCAAATGGGCACCACCAAAGGGGAGATGCCTCCTGGATATTCGGTTATACCTAATTTGATGATGTATGAAGTCGCCAAAAGGCAAGGTGAACAGGACGCGGAAAAGTATTTTGAGGCGGCTTACCGACAGATGGACTGGATGATAAAGAACCTGGATTGGAAAGACCCCATCGTAACCAAAGGGCAGAGAATGTCCGAACACATGACCATGCGGGCATTTGCTTATTTCCAACAAAATTTTCCAGAAAGAGCACCAAAAGGGCTAAAGGAAAAGGTTGAAGAATGGGCTAAAGTAGCTATTTCACGATCAGATAACTATTGGGATTTTAGAAAGTACTCCGATGATGAAGATTGGGTGCCGCCAAGCTGGAATGAAACCGGAAACGTCTTGGGCTTTCCTGCAGCGGTATTTTCAGCCATGTCCATTTTGGAAAATCCGGAATTAAACAAGCGGCTGGAAGTATTGGCGTGGTCTCACTTTGATAATGCATTTGGGAAAAATCCAGTAGGAAGGCATTTCTCTCACCGTAGCCCGAAAGAAATAGAAGGAGTGGATTTGGGTTGGTACAATGCACACTTGGGAGGCTATGGCTTGCTCGAGGAGGTTAAATTTGTGTTTGATGGTTCCCCAAAATCCTTTCATTACCCCAACAATCCTGAGGTGGGGAACTTGGGCTGGACGGAAGGCTGGGTTCAGTTTAACACAGCTTTCAATACGAGTATGGCCTACATGGCTAATTATTATACTAAGCTGGAAGCTATTCTAAATACCCAAAATAAGCTGATCATTCGCTTGGAAGCCCCTTTGAATTTTGATCCTCAAACGGCTGAAAAGGTCGAGGTCATTGTGCAAAACCAGAAAGGTCAGATGATCACCGCAACTTTGACAGAAGAGTCCCCTTATTCGTTGTTCATGGAGGGGGAAATACCTCTCGAACAGGGAAAGCTCAATGTGCAGAATCAATCGCTTTCTTGGGAAAAAGGTGAATCCATACAGGTGTCCTATGGCTTGGGATATTTTAGGAAAATGGTCAAGCTGACTTTAGAGTGAATTGAAGACCTAGGAAAAACTTTTGGGGAAAGGCTTTGTGGTTTTTGAAAAAAATGGAAGATTCCTTCAAAACCGATCAATCATCACCATGCCCTTTTCCTGGAAGCTATCCATAGAGATCAATGCTTCCACGGCATCGTCCAGCCTGATTCGTCTTCCTATCAGGCTTTGGGGGGCGAGTTTTCCCTGCAAAATCATCTGCATCATTTCCGGATAGGCGTGGGCCTGCATACCGTGGCTGCCGAGGAGCTCGAGTTCCTTGGCGATGACCAAATGCATGGGGACTTGGGGATTGGCTTGGTCTCCTGCCATCAGTCCGATTTGGATATGTTTGCCGCGTTTTCTGAGGCAAGCGATGGAATTGTAGCAGGTGATTTTGCTTCCCAGAGCATCGATGGAAACGTGTGCACCACCTTTGGTCAGCTCAAGAATTGCTTCCGGTATATCGGGATTGATTTTTCCATTGAGTAAAATGTCAGCTCCGGCAGTTTTGGCAAGTGCCAGTTTTTCCTCTGAGATGTCAATCGCAATCACATGGGCGCCCAAAGCAGCAGCAATCATGATAGCCGAAAGCCCCACACCTCCGCAGCCATGCACGGCTACCCATTGACCTCCGGTGACTTTTCCCTGAGCGACCACTCCCCGGAAGGACGTGGCAAATCGGCATCCCAAACTTGCTGCCGCTTCAAAACTCACCGAATCTGGGAGTCGGACCAAATTGGTCTCTGCCCGATAGACTGCCACATATTCTGCAAAGGATCCCCAATGGGTAAATCCCGGCTGAAACTGATCATCGCAAATCTGCTGGTTTCCGCTGTGGCAGGTAGGACAGGTACCACAGGCGCATACAAAGGGAACGGTCACTCTGTCTCCGACTTTCCAGTTTTTTACTCCTTTGCCCACTTCACGGATCACTCCCGCAAACTCATGTCCCGGCACATGGGGCAATCGAATGTCTGAATCATGTCCCATCCAGCCATGCCAATCGCTTCGACAAAGTCCGGTGGCCTTGACTTCCAACACCACTCCGTTTTCCGGGGCTTGTGGATCGGGAACTTGGGTGATGATGGGTTTTTCTTGGAAGGATTCGACGAGGAGGGCTTTCATTTGGTGGTGATTTGAATCGGTAAATTCTAAAAAAATCACAAAAAAACCGTGAGCGTTTCCACCCACGGTTTTTGATTCATAAATATGTCGGGATTACTTCTATTGACTACTAAAAGGTGAACACCACAGGCGGAATCAAACTTCAAATCCTGGTCTGTAGGTTCTACCCACAAACTGATTGGCCTCTTCCAGGTTGGTGATTCGCATGTTTTCACCGTCCCAAAGCAGCTTACGGCGACCGAAGAACTCGTCTCTTCCCTGTGCATTTTTTCTTCTGAGCATATAGCTTCGGATCGCAAGGTTGCCCATCAAGACAGTCTCGGTCATCGGTCCGGCATAGTCAAAGGATGAGGTCAAAGCCTTGTGTTCCGCAGAACCAAAACCTGCTTTGCAGGCATCCACCCACTTGCGCTGATGTCCATATTCGGGTTCGGTGCCTTCGATCCGGTCCGGACCAAATTCCTGCGTGCCGTCATATAGGTACAGCTTTGGCATTAGCGGGGAGCTGTCATTGATGTTGTGGGTGATGATGCCTTTTTCTCCGATCATCATCACACCGTTTGCTGAATTGGCACCACCAAGATCATGGTCAGGAGGGATGATGTCAGGGTGTGAAGGTCGGATACCGCCGTCCATCCAGGTCATTTCGAGAGGTACAGGATTTTTTGCGGTAGGTCCATAGTGAAGTGTAATGAAAGAGGAAGCAGGGCATCCTTCAGGATTGTAATCTGCCGTCCACATTTGAGAATAAACGGATCCAACAGAGCATTCTGCATCGGTCGGATAATTCAGTCCCAGCATACGGAAGGGTATGTCCATCAGGTGGCACCCTACGTCTCCTAAGGCACCTGTTCCGTAATCCCACCAGCCTCTCCAGTTGAATGGATGAAGATTTGGGGTAAAAGGAATTTCCGGTGCCGGTCCGAGCCAAAGATCCCATTCTAATTCGCTTGGTTTATTCCCTGCATCGGCTTTTGGGAAAGGACCGCCCTGAGGCCAAACAGGCCGGTTGGTCCAGATTTGGACTTTGGATACTTTACCGATTTTACCTGCGTCCATCCAACCACGGATCATGTCCATGAGTGGGTTAGAGGCACCTTGGTTACCCATTTGTGTCACGACTTTTTGGTCACGTGCCATTTGGGTAAGCATACGGGCCTCTCGGATGTTGTGGGTCATGGGCTTTTGCACATAGACGTGCTTGCCTCTCTCCATGCAGAATTTGGCTGCAGGACCATGCACGTGGTCGGGCGTGGAGATAGTCACTGCATCGATGTCTTTTTGCTCTTCGAGCATTTTGCGGTAGTCGGCATACAGCTTGGCGTTGGGGAAGCTTTTGACAGAGTCTTTTGCCGAACCGGAAAAATCCACGTCGCAAAGTGCCACTACGCGCTCACGGCCGTTGACCGAAGCATTCAAAATATCACTTCTACCTTTTCCTCCGGCGCCAATCGCTGCCAGATTTAACTGATCGGAAGGTGCCGTGTAGCCTACTCCGCCCAATACGTGTCGGGGAACAATAAAAAAGGACGAAGCAATCGCCGCATTTTTGATGAAATCTCTTCGGGATTGACCCGCAGAGGGGGATTCATTTTTCTTCATGGGGTTATTGTCAATTAGGTTTGATGGATTCTTGTTTAAATAGACAGAGTTAGATTATGAAAGTAGCCACTGATAGTCAATCAGAGTGAATAGGTTGAATTGGATAAAATGGACTAGTTTATCTTGAGATTTTTAAAATAGTGAATTCTATTGCCTTATCTGTACGGTGGGGTTGAAGTTTTTCGAATTTTTTGTATAAGTGGTCGATTAGCGTGAAAAGTATTATTAATAAAAGCCGACAGTGGCAGATGGATCGGTAAGGATTCCGTAATTTTTTTGAAAAAAGTTTAAAGAAACCGTCTTGTTATTGGAAATCGATTACGCGAAAGCTGAGAGGGAGATTTGTACTTTATTTTTATCCCCAATCCATACTTTGTCTTCCAAAAGTAGTTTGGGTTTCTTTTCTCTTTTGCAAAGCATTCTTTAGCTTTAGGTTGATTACCCTTAATAAATTTTGCAATAGACCTGAATAAACATTTAAAATGCTAATTGGAGTCATCAAAGAGACCAAGGAGTACGAGAGCCGAGTGGCGCTCAGTCCCGACGCGGTCAAGCTTCTCAAGAAAAAAGAATTTGAGGTGATCATTGAGTCAGGGGCCGGGGCGGCTTCTTTTTTCTCAGATCAAGATTACCTGGATGCGGGAGCCAAAGTAGGGCCTGCTGAAGAAGTGTTTCAAGCGGATATGCTTCTGAAAGTCAATCTTTTTACTTTGGATGAAATCGCCCAGATGAAGGAAAAGGCCTCCTGTATCTCATTTATGTATGCCTACCAGCATCCCCAGGTGATCGCCGCACTCAATGCCAAATCCATTACTTCTTTCTCCATGGATGCGGTGCCGAGAATTTCACGTGCCCAAAAAATGGATGCGCTCTCCTCTCAAGCCAATTTGGCGGGGTACAAGGCAGTACTCTTGGGAGCAAATAGTTTGGGGAAAATCTTCCCCCTGATGATGACTGCCTCGGGGACAATTACCCCGGCAAAAGTCTTGATTTTTGGTGCTGGTGTAGCTGGTCTACAGGCAATTGCTACTGCGAAAAGACTGGGTGCCATCGTGGAGTGTACCGATGTACGACCTGAAACCAAGGAACAAGTAGAGTCACTCGGAGGCCGATTCTTGACCGTAGAAGGAGCCGAAGGAGTAAAAGTGGAAGGGGGCTACGCCAAAGAAGTGTCCGCCGAGTACCTCGAAAAGCAGCAGCAACTCATCCGAGACAAAATCAAAGACGCTGACTTGGTCATCACTACAGCCTTGGTCATGGGTAAAAAGTCACCCATCCTGGTCACGGAGGACATGGTCAAAAGCATGAAGGCCGGTTCGGTAATAGTGGACATGGCAGTGGAATCCGGAGGCAACTGCGCGATTTCAGAAAAGAATGCAACGGTGGTCAAGCATGGCGTGACGATTATCGGCGAATCCAATCTGCCGTCATTGCTCCCAGTCAATGCCAGCAACCTGTATGCAACCAACATCACCACGCTTTTGCTTCATTTGGCAAATAATCTTGGGTTGAACTTTGACCCGGAGGATGAAATCACCAAGGGTGTATTGATCACCCATGAAGGACAGCTGGTCCATCCCTTTACCAAAAGTATTCTCCAAGCCTAGACCCTGTAATTGACCTATGGATACTTCATCACTCATTATTCTGATTTACGTTCTTGTCCTGGCGAGTTACCTGGGATTTGAATTGATCACCAAAGTACCGCCTACCCTGCATACACCTTTGATGTCTGGGTCCAATGCCATCTCTGGCATCACCATCGTCGGAGCCTTGATCGCTACCAGTGAGCTGGGATTTACTACCCTGAGCAAGTGGATGGGATTGCTCGCACTCGTTCTCGCCACGATCAATGTGGTCGGAGGATATGCTGTCACAGATCGTATGCTAAAAATGTTTAAGAAAAAATGAGCAATCTCGTCCAAATCGCCTATCTGATTTCTTCGATTCTGTTCATTATCGGAATCAAGTTCCTCGGGAAAACGAAAGATGCCAGGAAAGGCAATGTAATTTCTGCAGTCGGTATGCTGCTGGCCATAGCTGCTACTTTGGTCAATCTGGATTTGGCCACATTCCCCGAAATGCTGGCGGCCATGCTGCTTGGAGGAGCGATCGGTTTGTATTATGCCAAAAAAGTGGAAATGACCCAAATTCCTGAGATGGTGGCCTTATTCAACGGATTTGGTGGAATGGCCTCCCTCGGGGTAGCACTTTCAGATCATTTTCTAAAAACTCAAGTCCAAGCCGTTGAGATCGATACGGTCAATTCGGTCAGTATCATCGCTTCTGTACTGATTGGCGGAGTCACTTTTACAGGTTCAGTAGTCGCTTGGCTGAAGCTAAATGGCAAAATGTCTGGTCAGCCCATCACGTTCAAAGGTCAGCATGCGCTCAATTTGCTGTTGCTGCTGTCCTTTGTGGTCATTGCGGTATTCACCCATCTCTATCAAGCGGATCATGTCTACATCACTCTATTGGTAGGGATTTCTCTCCTCGTGGGCATTTTGATCGTAATTCCGATTGGCGGTGCAGATATGCCGGTGGTGATTTCACTGCTCAACTCCTACTCTGGAATGGCTGCCTGTGCGACTGGTTTCATTCTCAATAATAATGTGTTGATTGTGGCAGGTTCGCTCGTGGGTGCCTCAGGGATTATCCTGACTCAGATCATGTGCAAAGCCATGAACCGATCCCTGATGAATGTGCTTTTGGGAGGCTTTGGCCAGACCACAGCAGCAGGACCTCAGGACGGACCACAGATCGTGATCAAGGAAGTGGGCGTGGAGGAAGCGGCGATGCTGTTTGATTCGGCTTCTTCAGTCATTGTGGTGCCGGGATATGGGATGGCTGTGGCGCAAGCGCAGCACGTAATCCGAGAACTGATGGAGCAGTGTGAAAAGCGAAACATCGACTTCCGTTTTGCCATTCACCCGGTGGCAGGCCGTATGCCCGGACACATGAACGTGCTTTTGGCAGAAGCCAATATCAGCTACGATAAGCTCATTGAGATGGAAGCGATCAATGATGATTTTCAAAACACCGATATCGTCTTTGTCGTGGGAGCAAATGATGTAGTTAACCCAGCTGCCAGAACCAATCCGGCCAGCCCGATCTACGGTATGCCGATCCTGAATGCCGACAAAGCCCGCACCGTCATCGTCTCTAAGCGCAGCATGGGCAAAGGGTATGCAGGGATCGAAAATGAGCTCTTTGGCTATCCCAATTGTCTGATGCTCTTTGGCGATGCCAAGCAGACCATAACCAAAGTGGTAGGTGAGATGAAGGAGATGAGTTAAAGATTTGCAGCATTTGTCTGCTTACCGTTGCAGAGAAAAGTACATAAAGAGGGCAGGGGAATTCAATTCACTGCCCTCTTTTGATTTTGGCAAAATAATTGCCTTCAACAAACCATGAAGTTTGCGTTGTCCCTTTCTGTTATCCTTGCCTCTTTTGTTATTTGGTTTCAGGTCCAGTACAAAGACTTGTTAGGTTCCTGGCAACTGGTTCATTTTGACGGAATGGAGAAAATTGTCTATTCTCCACAATACCAAAATGCCACTCCCGCCCAACGTGCGAGCATGGATGCCCGGATCAAATTCAGGCTGGAAAATACCGTGTATGAATTCCAGGAAGGGGAAACGTTGAAATACATCGAACTCCAAGATCAGACCATCGTGCGGAAAGAAGCCAAAGTCGAACTCAGCGAAGGGAATCTACTTTTGATTCATGACGAAAAGGGGGACAGACTGGCTCAGATCGTAGAGCTTTCTTCAGATAAGCTCGTCCTTCAGCCCATTAGCAAAAATGCCAATACGGGAAAACTGATCTTCGAACGCATTAAGAAATAATTCGCCCTTAAAATAGACCGAAAGCCTCTTGGGAATCCCGAGGGGCTTTTTTATGCCGTTAAAAATCAAAGTCCAACTGATTTGGCAGAAGCTGAAAGCTTTTTCGATGCCAAATGGTACTGCCGAATTTCTCGATCCCTTCCCGATGGGCTTTAGTCGGATAGCCTGCATTTCTCTCCCAGGCAAAGTGAGGGAATTCGTGGGCCAGTTTTTCCATCAAGTCATCCCGATAGACTTTAGCCAAAATGGATGCTGCCGCGATCGACGCAAACTTACCATCTCCTTTGATCACACAGGTAAACGGAAAGCGGAGATCTGATTTCCAGCGGTTTCCATCGATCAGTAAATGATCCGGCTGCAGGGTCAACTGTAAAATGGCCCTTTTCATTGCCAGAAAAGAAGCATTTAAAATGTTGATCTGATCGATCTCTTCCACACTTGCCTCCGCGATGGCCCAAGCGAGTGATTTTTCCTTGATTTCGGCAATCAGTTCTTGCCGGTTGGTTTTACTCAGTTTTTTCGAATCATTGATCCAAGGGTTGTGATAGTCCGGAGGCAATATCACCGAGGCAGCCACTACCGGGCCAGCCAAGCAGCCTCTGCCTACTTCATCACAGCCCGCTTCTATTCGGTTAGCTTCTAAAAAGGGGAGAAGCGCCATCTGACTCTATGGGTGAAGGTTTGAAGTATTTGTGGATCATCTCTGCAACTAAAGCAGTCCAACCGGTCTGATGGGAAGCTCCCAATCCTTTTCCAGTGTCTCCATGGAAATACTCATAGAAAAGAATATAATCCTTGAAGTGAGGGTCTTCCTGGAATTTTTTATTGGCTCCATATACCGGGCGATGGCCATTTTTGTCCTTGGTGAAGATTCGCATACAGCGCAGCGAAAGCTCCTTGGCGATCATGTCCATGGTCAGGTAATTGCCTGATCCAGTTGGATATTCAATGGAAAAGTCGCCACCGTAGTAGTAGTCAAACTTTTTCAGAGACTCGATGATCAGGTGGTTGATCGGAAACCAGATCGGACCTCTCCAGTTGGAGTTGCCACCAAACATACGGGTATCGGATTCTCCTGGGGTGTATTTGATGGAAAGTGTGTCTCCGTTGATTCGCATGGCATAGGGGTGCTTTTCATGAAATTTGGATAGGGATCTGATACCAAAATCACTCAGAAACTCATCCGAATTCAGCATCCGGTGAAGCACACTTTTCATGCGATGACCTCGCAATAAGGAAAACAATCTACGCTTGTCGTATCCGGGCTGAATCCAGCTCGATACCAAGGCTGCCAACTTGGGCTTTTCCTTCAGGAAAAAGTCAAGTCGCTTCTTGAATTCGGGAAGGTTGTCAAACAGATCTTCGCGTATAGGTTCTACCGCAAAAAGCGGGATTAAGCCAACGATAGACCTTACTTTGAGCTTTTTAGGTTCTTTTCCCTGATAGTGGAAGATGTCGTAGAAGAAATGGTCTTCATCGTCCCAAAGGGAAATGTGCTCAGAGGAGATGTTGTTCATCGCTCCGGCGATGTAAAGGAAGTGCTCCAGAAATTTGGTGGCACTGAATTGATAGACCGTGTTGAATTCGCACAAATCCAAGGCGATTCTAAGCATGTTCAACGAAAACATCGCCATCCAGGAAGTGCCATCGGCCTGCTCCAGCTTGCCTTGGTAGTATTGGGCGTGGTTGCGGTCAAATAGGGAGATGTTGTCTAGCCCTAAGAAACCACCTTCGAAAATGTTATTACCCTCGCTGTCTTTTCTGTTGACCCACCAGGTAAAATTCAGCATCAACTTGTGCATGGATCGCTCCAGAAATTCTCTGTCGCCTACACCACCATTCATTTTTTTGTCGATCTGATATACCCGCTGCACGGCATAGGCATGCACAGGAGGATTCACATCGGAGAAGTTCCACTCGTAAGCGGGAATCTGTCCGTTGGGGTGCATATACCATTCATTGAGCAATAACAGGAGCTGATTCTTTGCGAATTCAGGATCAATGCGGGCTATCGGAATGCAATGGAATGCCAAATCCCAAGCCGCGTACCAAGGGTATTCCCACTTGTCGGGCATGGAGATGATGTCATAGTTTTGAAGGTGAGTCCATTGGTGATTTCGGCCTTTTTTCCGCTCTTTGGGAGGCTGATACCGTCCGGGATCGCCTTCAAGCCAGCGGTTGACATCATAATAATAAAACTGTTTGGACCACATCAATCCCGCAAAAGCCTGCCTTTGGATAGACTTAAGATCCGGATCGGTCACTCGATCCTGTATCGTATTGTAAAACTCCTCGGCTTCCTTTTTTCGAAGTTCAAGGGTTTGTTTGCATGCTTCCAAAGGATTGTCCACCAGTTGATGTTGCATTCTGAATTTTACTTCGATGCTTTTTCCTGCCGGAATCTCGATTTCGTAAATGGCCGCTGCTTTGGTTCCTACATTGGCCGGGTTGATCCGATTGTCATTCCCATGAATGACATAGTCATTGATGGCATCCTTCGTGAATTTCCGCTCATTTGGGATGCCATAGAGACGTTCCCGGTTGGTCTCGTTGTCGCAAAACTTCAGGTCAGGCTGACCGCAGAAAGAGAAAATATAGTTTCCTGATTTAGGGCTGAAGGCTTTGATCGTGTGCTCATTGAGTTTGCTGAGCTTGGGCATGAAGGGCTCATGCCCGGTAAACCATGTTTTGCGAAACCAAATGGTGGGCATGACCCAGATTTTTGCTTTTTCTGGTCCTCTGTTATGGATGGTGGCGATGGAAACAATGTCTTCTACATCGTTTTTGGCATATTCGATGAAGATGTCAAAGTATCGGTCCTCATCGAAAATCCCGGTATCAATGAGTTCAAACTCCGTCTGAAGCTTTCCTGCTTTTTTGTTTTCATCAATTAGCTGTTGATACGGAAATTCAGCCTGAGGATACTTGTAGAGCATCTTCATGTAGCTGTGTGTGGGGGTGGAGTCAAGGTAATAATAGATCTCCTTTACGTCCTCCCCGTGATTTCCTTGGTTGCCTGTGAGTCCAAAAAGTCGCTCCTTGATGAACGGATCTCTTCCATTCCAAAATGCCCAAGCTAAGCAAAGTTTTTGCTTGTGATCTGAAATCCCGGCGATTCCTTCTTCTCCCCAGCGATAAGCCTTGCTACGTGCATCTTCGTGAGTCACATTTTCCCAGGCCGCACCATCCGGGCTGTAATCTTCTCGCACAGTTCCCCATTGGCGTTCAGTGAGGTAGGGACCCCATTTCTTCCAATGCTTCTTCCTTTCCTTATCCTCTTGTAATCGTATATATTCAGCAGACATTTACTTAATTCTCCTTTGAGCAGGGGTCGAAATTATCATTTTCAACCAATTAAAAAGCAAAATGGATCGAAGTGTTCAAGGAAAAAAGCCACTGATTTTTTATGTAAATGAAAAGAAAACCTTAATTAATTAAGTAATACATCCTGTTTGAATTTAGGAAACCGATTGATTTGAGTTGAGGCGATGTTTTTGGATTGTTGACCTTATCCATCTGTCCTAAAGTCGGAACATTATTTTTTTTCAAACTTTCTCGATCTTTTATGTTCTACATTTGTAGAAGTTGGAATTTATTCTACATTTGTAGAATAAAAATAATCCAAACCATGCTGCCAAAAGCTGAAGAAGAACTGATGAATTACCTATGGGAGTTGAAAAAAGCCTACCTCAAGGACTTGATCGATTCCTATCCTGATCCGAAGCCAGCCGCTACTACGGTATCCACGCTGCTCAAGCGAATGCAGGAAAAAAAGTTTGTAGGCTATGAGTCTACGGGAAAATCCCGAGCCTATTTTCCACTGGTATCCAAAGAGACGTATTTTGGAAAGCATATTCAGGGCTTGATCAAGAATTTTTTCAATGACTCACCAGCTCAGTTTGCCTCCTTTTTTGCACAACAGACCTCCCTCACGCAAGATCAATTGGAGGAACTCAAATCCCTAATCGATGACCAAATCAACCGTAAGAACTGATGGAATACTTACTCAAGTCCGTACTTTGTTTGCTTTTGCTGCTGCTGTTTCATCGGCTCGTTCTGCAGCAGGAAGTGCTGTATCGGTTCAACCGTTTTTTTCTTCTCGCTGCAGTACTTGGGTCCTTTTTGATTCCTTTGGTTACGCTGGAGGTCGAGCAGGAAGTCAGTCCGGACTCCATGACTTCGGAGATTTTTCCTGCAGAGTATTCTTTTTCCGAAACACTACCTTCCGACGATGCTGCTTTTGATTCTTTCAAGCTGATAGAGGCTTCTCCAGAACCTACCAGAATCCCTTGGCCAAAAATAGCTTGGTCGATTTATCTTCTAGGCTTCCTAGTGTGTTTGATACGGTTTATTCGCAATATCCGGCTGATTCATGACCAAATCCGGAGAAATTTTAGGGTGATGTATCGTAATGAAACCCTGGTTTTGCTTTCGGAATCCATAGCCCCATTTACTTTTTTGAATTACATTTTTTACCACAAGGATTCTTTCGAAAAAGAAGGAATTCCTGAGGCGATTTTTCTCCACGAGCAATGCCATGTCCAGGAAAAACATTCTTGGGACATTCTCCTAGTCGAGGGTTTGTTGGTGGTGTTTTGGTTTCATCCCGGCTTGTATCTCGCCCGTCAAGCCATTCGGCTCAACCATGAATTTATCGCCGACCAACAAGTGATTAAGCAGTTTCCTGTCAGGGATTACCAATTCCTGTTGATTTCTATTCTTTCCGGTCAGCATGGATATGCGCTGGGAAGCAGTTTGAATTTTCCCTTAACCAAAAAAAGATTTTCCATGATGAAAAAGACCTCAAAACCCGGAATTCAAATCCTGAAATTAGCCAGCTTGGTTGGTTTCTTGGGCATTGTTGTAGCACTTTTCGCAGAGAAAGTAGCCGTGAGTGCACCAGCCGAGCAGTCAGCAGAAGTGCAATTTTCGGATGAATCCAAATCCATCTCAATTCACATAACTGCCGATGGGGAGCTTTTATTGAATGGGAATCCGATAAATCAAGAACAGCTGGTCCGTGAACTTTCCGATGTGGATGGTGAAAAAACGATTGTAAATCTGACAGCCGATCCCAAGTTGAAAATGGGAGAACTGGCTGATATTCAAGAATTGCTCAGAGAAAATGAGGTTCGTCGGGTTAAATACGAACAGACAGAAGGTCAAAAAGAAACTTCCTCTTCCGAATCTGCAAAAGAAAGGCACTTTAGAGATGCGATTATTCTGATCGAGAGTGTGGACATGGAATACACCCAAAAGCGATACACTGAGCTTTCGGAAAAAGAGAAGATCGGCTTACTTTTCACTGATAAACCGGTAGAAAAGAAAAGTCCTGATGCAGCGACTTTCGAGGCCTGGAAAAATAAAGATGAATTTGCGCTTTGGATCGATGGGAAGTCTGTGGATAATACAGTTTTGGCTAAGTACCAACCTGGGGATTTTGATTGGTATTTTCAATCCGGAGTGAAAGCCAATGCGCGTTCCGCTCGATTCCCACAGCCATTTCAGGTTAACTTATATTCTCCCAAGCACTATGAGGAAAGCTTTGGGCCTAATTCCGAAATGTTTCGACCTCGAACTAACCGGGATACCATTACGATCACTCAGCGAAATGTTACTTGGATGAAAGATATTTCACGCTTTCCTGATCCTATTACGGCATTTCTTCAAAAAAATGCCCGCTACGAAAAGCTCAAGGCTTCTCCCGATGCTAACAAGCCTGAAGTGAAGGAGGAAATTCATAGGCTTTTCGAAGAACTCGAAGATGCCTATGCAAAAACCCCGGACAACCGAAAGAAAATGCTCAAAAAGCCAATTGCGCCAAGTAAAGGCAGTACCGGGAAAACTGTGGCAGCATTGCCTCAGAATAAATCCACTTACTGGAATCTTTATTCTAAATACGAAACCAGAGTCAATAGGAACAGACTTTTTGAAAAATTCAGCCAAGAAGAAATGAGTCAGCTGGAAAAGGAGTATAGACTGTTGGATAAAACTTTTGCGAGTCTTTCTTTAGAAGATAAAATGCAGGTCAAAAAGCCCTCGTTTCCTTTTGCCAGATTGACCAAAGAGGGAAAAGTCATTTACAAGAAAATGGAGGATTTGACCGAGGAGGAAAAGAAAAGCATGGCCTGCTAGCTATTACTGAAATGCAGGAATTTGGGTTGGTGAGGTTTCCGAAGCCATTTGCTCTTTGACTTCGGTGATTTCAGAAAGGATTTTCGGCCAGGAAGCTGTCCATTCTTTAAATATCAAGGATCCTTCGGGGTCCTTTTTTTGTACCTGTTCAAATTTCCCAAAGTCAAAATCTGCTGATGCAATGCCCACACCGGAAGCTTCTGCATCGAGCGCGTTGCAAGCTTGCTCATATTGCCCGGCTACCGGGATCATCATCACGGGCTTCCCTAGGTACATCGCCTCACATACCGACTCAAATCCCGCAGTACAAACCAGCCCTTTGCAGGCTGCCATATCTTCCAGAAAAGTGCGATCATTGACCCGATGAAAGCTAAGATTCGGCAATGGATTTTCTACCTCGGCTGCATCCTTTTTATCCCAATAGGCTTTGATTTGAAGATGGGGATACTTTTTTGCGTATCGGATCACTTCCTCACCATATCCCGGATTGACCATATAAGCCAGGAAAAAATCTCTTTGGATGGGATTCAGAGTTTTGACCTCTTTCCTGAGCAGGGGAGGAACTACTCTGAGGTTGGATCCTGATTTTTTCTGTGGTAAAAAAGAGAGTGCCAAAATTTCATCCGCGCCCAAAGCCGTCATCTGGGTGTTGAGCTGAAATAGAAATTTCTCAAGGCGCCGGTTGGGCGCAAAATGAAAATCCGGATGCCAGATTAAGTATTGATGCCCGATCACCCAAAACCGGGCTTTTGGCTGAAAAAACAGGTTATAAAAACCTCCCAGCAGGTCATAAAAATTCAAGATCACGTCCGGTTGGGCTGTTTTTACTGCTTGATCTATAGCTTGCAGACTTTTCCAGAAAACAGGTAGCCTAAGTGCGTTTTTCCAAATGGTTTTGCCCAATTGGATTTTTCGCTGTTGGGCATCGCACTCAAAGTTGGGGCTGTCTACCGACAGAATCGGAGAAGAGATTTCTTTTCTGAAAAAATCCGGAAGTTCTCTTCGTTTGCTTTTGCCTACGACCACGGACACCAGTTCATGTCCTTGGGATCGGATCAGCTGGCCAAAGGAGATCGCCTGAGTCAGATGCCCTCGTCCTTCGCCTTGTATGATAAATAAAAAGCGCATGTCAGAAGCGGATGGATGGTGGATTGAGTTCGTCTGGATTTTGCTCAAAGGAGACTTTTCGCAAGGGGATCAGATTTTCCTTGGGCCAGGCTTCATCCTCAGTTGGTTGAGCGGGTAGGTAAAGGCTTTTGAAATTGATTTCCCGATAATAAATCAGCTGCCAATTGCCTTGGTGATCTTCGGCCAGGGCACTCATGGTCTCTACCCAATCTCCCGAATTGAGGTAGTGAATGCCTTCGATCATGCGATTTTCAGCTTTGTGGATATGCCCGCAGATGATCCCGTCGCAGCCTTTGGCTTTGGCCATTTTGGCAAGTTCGGATTCGTAATCATCGATGTAGCTGACGGCTTTTTTGACCTTGCCTTTGATGTATTGGGAAAGTGAAAAATAGGGCAATCCAGCCTTGAACCGGTAGTAATTGACCACCCGATTGAGCCAAAGCAGAAAGGTGTATCCCACATCGCCGAGGTAGGCAATCCATCTCAAATTGGTCGTGATGCTGTCAAAAACATCCCCATGGGTAATGAAATATTTCTTCCCTTGGGATTCATAAATCATGTCCGTTTGGATATGAAGTTTGCCGATTTGAAGCGGGAGAATTTGATCCAAAAAATCATCGTGGTTGCCGCGAAGGTAGAAGACATTCGTCTGATGATTTTCGATCATCTTGAGGACGCGGTTGAAAAAACGGGTGTGTTTTCGTTTCCAGCTTCCGGATTTTTTGAGTTGCCAGCCATCGATGATGTCTCCGTTGAGGATAAGGTTTTCGCAGCGGTATTGTTTGAGAAAGCGTGCGATTTCTTTGGCTTTTGCCCCTTTGGTTCCCAGATGAACATCAGAGATGACAATGGTTTTGAAGGATGTTTTCACTCGATCAGATTTGAGGGAAAATTAGATCGCTAGTGTAAATCCATGATGTTTAGGTTGTTATTAATTTGTGTAGAATTCGGAATTTTCTTTGGGAGAAATGAAGCAATAGTTAAGGGAAGGTGAAAAAGGGGGATGAGAGTTATAGGATTGAGATGAGAGACCTTAGACATTAGATACTAGAAACAAGAGCTCAGAACCCATGCTATAGGAGGCACAAATCACATCTTGAAAGTTAGATCATAGAATCTTCCTGCATAGGGTGAGGATAGCTTAGGCTGGATTTATGATTATTTCAAATTTGTTTTTGGCTCAAAAAGTCTGATGGACTAATGATTTTTGTTTGATAAAACTTGTTCAAAATCAGTAGATCCTGATCGCCTGTGATTAAATAGTGTGCTTCCGAAATAAAGGCCAACTCCAGGAATTTATTGTCATTTGGGTCTCTGCAAAGTTCAAATTTACGTTCTGGGTAAAAGATCCGTGTTGCTTTTTTTAAATTTTCAAAAAATTCTAATCGTTGGTTTGGGGATAAATACTTGTCAAATTTCTTTCGTTCCAGAACTTCTTTTAACTCCAATAAAGTATCCTTTGAAAAGCAAAGGTCTCCTGATTCTATGGCTACAATCAAAGCTAGAGCGGGAGAGGAGTTTTGAATTAAAGCGCCACTGATCAATGTATTAGTGTCAAAAATAAAAAGCTGATTAGTTGAGGAGGTCATCCAAAATTTCTTGGGTTAAGCCTTTATTCTTCATGTCTTCCTGAAGGGATTGAAAGTATTTCAAAACTTGTTTTCGTTCCTCGCTACTGGAAAGTAATTGCGTGATTTGTACCTCTAGCAATTGGGCTATTTCATTTTTAAGTTCGTCGGAGGCGTTTTCCCAAGCTTTGGCCAGTTGAGTTTTTACAGGGATACTTATCTGTTCCATTTCTGTGTTGGTTTTTTATAAAGTTACGATTAATAAGACTTTATGATTAGGAAGCAGTTGGTTTTTCTGAATCTCGAGGTAGTTTAACTTTCAACTTTTACTCGAGCGGTCTGGAGGCTTGGGTTTCATGATTTAGTTTCGTACCAAAGAAAAATTGGTATGATGATGAGGAAAACCTTACTCGTGTTGGGCTTTGCGGTCGCTTCGCTGGCGGCCTTTGCCCAAGAACCTGCTTACAAAGGAAATTATGAGCTGGCTGCTCGATTTTCTCCTGAAAAACTAAAAAAAATGATTTTCTCGACCAGTGTGGATCCACATTGGATGAAAAAATCGGATCGTTTTTGGTATGAATATGAAACCAGTGAAGGTAAAAACTGGTATGTAGTCGATCCGGTTCGCCGCACCAAGTCCCCTATGTTTGATCGGGACAAACTAGCCGCTGAAATCACCAAGGCAGTGAAAGATCCTTTTGACGGGCAGCATCTAAAGTTGGATGATCTCAAGTTGTTGGAAGATGAAAACACGATTCAATTTAAAGTAAAAAGCACCGCCGATGTGCTAAAAAAAGACTGGGCGGAGATCAAGGCGAAAAATAAAAATGCCAAGGATTCTTTGGAAAAGAAGGTTCACACGTTCCGATTCAATCTGACTACGCAACAGCTTACTGAGATCGAAACCGAAAAAGACCCAAAGCGACTAGCTTGGGCCAACATCGCTCCGGATTCCTCCAAGGTGGTTTATACCAAAAACTTCAACCTTTACTGGATGGATAAAGCCAATTTCCTTAAGGCGGTAAAGGATGAAAAAGACTCTACCATCGTGGAAAACCAGCTCACCACCGACGGAGAAAAGGATTACGAGTATGGTTGGGGTGATCGGGGTGACGACAATGAAGAAGTAGAAAAGAAGAAAAATGACCGCAAGCGAGTTGGGGTACTTTGGAGTACAGACAGCAAGCAGTTTATCCTCACCCGAACTGATCAGCGCAAGGTCAAAGACCTTTGGGTCATCCATAATACCCGTGATCCACGCCCTACATTGGAGACGTACAAGTATGCCATGCCTGGGGAAAAAGAACAGCCTCAGACTGAGTTGCTTCATTATTCCTTTGATTCCAAAGAGTTAAAAAAACTACCCATCTCTACATTCAAGGATCAAACTATTTCGCTTTGGTCCACCACTCCCCCTACCAACACTCGCGACGATGACTTCAGGCCTGCTACTTGGTTGGGCGATTTGAAGGAGTTCTATTTTGCGATTACCTCCCGAGATTTGAAGCGAGTCGATGTGGTACGTTGGAACTTGGCTTCAGGCCAAAAAGAAGTGGTGATCGAGGAAAGAAGCAATACCTACATCGATTTTGAAAAACTTGAAATCGTCGGAAACGAGCTGATTTGGTGGTCAGAGCGTGACGGTTGGGGTCATTTTTACCTCTATGGCAAAGACGGTTCGCTCAAGCGTCAATTGACTTCGGGACCTTTTCATACTGCTGGAGCGGCTCGGGTGGATGCCAAAACCCGAAGACTGTTTTTTACCGCCAATGGCCGTGAAAAAGGAGAAGATCCCTACTACGAACATTTGTACAGTGTCAGCTTGGATGGGGGAGCGGTAACCTTGCTCAATAAGGGTGACTTCAACCATGAAATCAGTATCAACGACAATGCTTCGTTCTTTGTCAACAATTTCTCCCGAGTCAATACCGTGCCTGCTTCGGTACTTTATGATCGAAACGGTGCGAAAGTGATGGACTTAGAAACCGCAGATTTGAGCCAGCTTTTTGCGGCAGGGTACAAGTTTCCAGAGCCATTCAAGTTTAAAGCAGATGATGGTATTACCGATCTTTTTGGCGTGATGTATAAGCCTTTCGATTTTGATTCTACCCGCAAATATCCATTGATCCAGTACGTGTATCCTGGCCCACAGACTGAGGCGGTCAACAAGTCTTTTGGTCGTGGAATGGATCGAACCGATCGTTTGGCTCAGTTTGGATTCGTAGTGGTGACTTTGGGAAATAGAGGAGGACATCCTGCTCGATCCAAGTGGTACCACAATTATGGCTATGGAGATCTGAGAGACTACGGTTTGGCGGATAAAAAAGCAGCTGTGGATCAGTTGGCCGATCGTCATGCGTTCATTGACCGAAACAAAGTCGGTATTCACGGGCACTCCGGAGGAGGATTTATGTCCACGGCTGCGATGCTGGTGTATCCTGATGTATTTAAAGTGGCGGTTTCTTCGGCAGGAAATCACGAAAACAACATCTACAACCGCTGGTGGTCCGAAAAGCACCATGGTGTGCAGGAGCGAGTTTCACCTACTGGGGACACCACTTTTGTCTATCAGATTGAGAAAAACCCTGACCTAGCCAAAAATCTCAAAGGCCACCTCATGCTTAGTACCGGTGATGTAGACAACAACGTGCATCCTGCCGGCACCATTCGTATGGCCAATGCTCTGATCAAAGCCGGAAAGCGATTCGAATTCGTGATTTTGCCAGGCCAGCGACATGGCTATGGCGATATGACGGAGTATTTCTTCTGGAAAATGGGAGATTACTTTGTAGCTCACTTGCTCGGAGATCATACTCCTCCTCCTGTGGATATGGTGGAGATGCAGCGCGACAAGCCGAAGGATAAGTAGTCAATCTCAGTAAATAGTGATTATCGAGAACCTTCGAGGTCTTTTTTGGATCTCGAAGGTTTTTTTTGACTGCGGTTACAAAGTGAAAAAGAGAGCTCAAAAAAGGAAAATCCTAGATTTTGCGTCTTGTTGACTTTGCGGCTACGATTTTTTGCCTCGGAAAATCCTCAATTCCTCACACACCGAAAACCCACCGTGGCATTTCGCTCGAAACCCTGACTCACTCTCAGTAATTGCTGCCGATGGGTTAGTTCCCTTGGTCCGCCCTGCACATACCACCAACTGCCTGATGGCTTGAAATAGGAACCTCCCTTCAGGATGATGTAGCGATGACTCCCGGACATATACTCGTCTTGGGTCAGTTGCCAGACCGATCCCACCAAGTCCTCGATTCCTAGCGGATTGGCACCTTTGGGATAGCTGCTGACAGCATCCAGTTTTCCATTTCCCAGATTGACCAAGGTGGAATCGATTCCCTCTAGATGTACAAAAGTCAAGGTCTCGGTGACGGGTTCCAGTCTTCGGGTCACAGGAGTGGTTTGCTCCCAAGGCCATTCCCTGCCGGTTTGCCCGGCCTGAGCGGCAAATTGCCATTCGGCTTCAGTGGGGAGTCTTTTTCCTGCCCATCGGGCATAGGCTTGGGCATCTTCCAGGCTGACGTACACCACCGGATGTTTTTCCTGACCAGCTGGAATTTTCCCGTTTTCCCAATGCTTCAGGAAATTGGCGGTATCCGCAGGCATGTACTTGCTGGCTTTCAAAAACTCCTCAAACTGTGCATTGGTCACGGGATACTTGTCCATCCAAAAAGCCTCAAAGCGGAGTGTCTTTCCCTCATCTTGTTTGGGATAGGGGATAAAGGCATCTCCATTCGTGGTTTTCAGCTGAAACTCTCCCGCAGGAATAGGGATCATGTCTTTGACTTCCAATTTCGGGCTTACTGACTTTTCCAGCTTCGAAACCCTTCTCGGCGTGCCAGGCTTCAAGTTTACGATGGTTTCGTCCACCAAAATTCCCTCTTCCAAATACTGAATCACAAAATCTCCCTCAAATCTTCCGAAATGATCTGAAATCCTGACGAGTTGATCTTGGGCTGCAAGTTCCAAGGCTTCCTTCGAATAGCTTGGGGTCCCTGCCCAAATCCGAATCTGACCTGTGGTTCTCGAGGTTTGGAGCTGCAAAATATCTCCATCCATGCTCGCCTTCAGAACTACGGGTAGTTGTGCAATGCAGTCCACCGCTCCTTCGTTGTTGGTACCCAATTCGTATTCGGGAAAAGCCTCTGTCTGTGCCTCGATCCACCATTTCCCTTCCTTCTCTTCAGGAGTCAGAAGTTTGTGATGCCAAAGGTCTACAAAGTGCATGTCTTCTCTTGGCTCTACCTCAAACAGTAATCCCTTAAATCCCTGAGGTCGAATGCTGTAGATGGTGTACAGGGTCTTTTCTTCTCTTTTCCATTCATTTACCCAAAGGCTGTCCACCCGCGTGGAAATTAGGGGTGTTAATCCTCTGGATGTGAAATTGAAGGTGTTTTCTCTCAGAATTCTGCTGGTTTTACCCAGGAAAGCATACTGCTCTTCCACCCAGTCAGGTTGGCCGGGAGCCATGATGTTGAGCTCGGTGCCATAGCCATTGAAGAAGGCCGTGGCAAACTCCCGTCGGATCTTCTCTTTGAAGAGTTCAGCCACTCGGAAGATGGCAAACTCGGGCTTGATCAGCTTGTTCAGGTTTAGCATGGGCGGGTAATAGAGCGCATTGTGCACACGTCCGGAGACGATGGTTGGCATGGCTCTCGGGATGGCCATCCCTTCGCTGTACATGATCACGCCGGGCTTAACTCGGTCGGCGGCGTCCTGAAATTCCCTTCCGGCCTCAGCTTTGGTATCCAAGACCACCCCGTCCGCATCCGTCGCCAAAATCAGGTCATACAGGCCTTCGAAGTGGTTTTTACTTTTGGTGCCTTCGTCCCAAGGATTGTAGCAGACAAAGAAACGGGTCCCTTTGTCTCGACTCATTCGCGCTTGGTTTTTCATGGCCTCCAAGCCTCCTGGAAGGTCTTGGAAGAGGTCAAACTGATTGCGCTGATCCAGTCCCAAGGTTGGCCAGGTCGGCCAGATGCTGATCACCTCATCCCCGCCATAAAGTTTTTTTCCTCGCTCCAAAAAAAATTGCAGGGTATATTCCCCCTTTTCCAAATCGTAATAAAACTTATCCCAAGCATACATCAAGTGCATCACATAGCTGTGTCGAATCCACTTCAAGTCCTCTCGTTCGAAGAGAGAATTATCAAAACCGCTGAGATCAAAGAGCATTTTTTCCTGAAAAATCCGGGTCAAACCCGCTTGCCAATCTCCCGAATAGCTGAGGGCATAAAAGTGATAATTGACTTTTCCTCCGGGGAAAAGTACGGTTTCGAAGCGTCGACGAGTACCGTTCTGGATGCTTTCCCTATCCCTACGAGTCAGGGCAGCGATCTTATCTTTTTCTGAAAGAGAAATGGCTGCATAACCGAGATCCCAGGCATTGTCTGGTACGATTACATTGACAGGTGTTTTGTCAGGGAGGAAAAGATGGGTACGGGAAAGGGAATGTTTGCCTTTTCCTGTGATCAAAGCCTCATTGCCATCCGAGGAAAAGGGATGCACATTGTGCAGCTGTATGGTGTCTTGGGAAATGTTGGTGAAGCTGAGAATCAATTCCAGTTCACCATCGGGGCGGGCCAGTTTTTCGAAAGAAATACTCAGTGCAGTAGAGGGGTTAACCGTTGAAAAATGCTCTTCATTGATTTGGTAACTGACTAAGGGGGTGGGTTTTGGCATTGATAATTCCTTTCCTCCAATTTTCACCGTTGTTATTCCATTTAAAGGTTTTCCTACCTCAATGGAGATAGTGCCTTGGGCAAAATTGAAGTCAGGGATAAAATAAAGACTGAAGAGAAAGAGAAGATGAAGTTTTCTCATGGGAGATGGATAGTGGAAGATTTCCTCTCCTTAAAGTAGCTAGAAAACAATGACTTTTCCAGAGGTGGCCTAGGTAAAATGAGCCGTATCACTTAGTTTGGTTAAGTGGAAATCTTCTATCAAATTGCCAATACCTTCTTTTTTGTCTTTCATATTGGCTTGATCTTGTTCAACCTTTTTGGGTGGATGGTCAAGCCTCTGCGGAAGTGGAATTTGATCACACTGGGATTGACCGCTTTTTCTTGGTTTGGCTTGGGCTTTTTTTACGGATTTGGCTATTGTTTTCTGACCGACTGGCACTGGCAAATCAGGGATCAATTGGGCTATCCCACTCCCTTCAATTCTTATATCCACTTTCTAATCACCACCCTATTCTCAGTTTCTGTCTCTGAGCGATGGGTAGATGTGCTTACAGCCTCTCTTTTTTTTGCTGCGCTGATTATGAGCATTCTAACCAATTTGAGAGATTACAAGAAATCAATGAAATCAAAGGGAGATGGTCTTCGATGATCGATTTCAGGATTTATGGCAAGTTTCAAACTGGCTAAGCTCAAAAAACCAAAATTGGATAGGCAGGAATGGATTTGGATTCATTGACATTACATGACGTGTATTCGTCGCTTGCGCTTGTTCAGTCTTTTTTCACTATTTGTGAGAATGCACACAAAAAAAAGCGGAGCTATTTACTCCGCTTAATTCTTTCTTTTGATGTTGAGAATGAACTAAATCTCAGTGATTTACAAAGGGGGAACTTTACTCTGGCCTAGGGCCCTGGGGGATTTGTAGGCCACGAGTGGACTCTAAAATCGGCAGATTGGCTTCAGTAGGGATGTAGATGACCGTTTTGTCAGAAAGGTTTTTCTGCTGTCTCACCCATAGGTATTGGATGTACTTTTCTGAGATTGCACCGTTTTCGATGGCAATCGCTTCAGCAGCTCCTTTGGCACGTTCCACTTCTGCTTGGGCATTGAGTTTTTCGGCCTCTAGGTTGGCAGCGGCTTCCTCAATCAAAATGCGTCGGTTTTGCTCGGCCTTGGCAAATTCAGCCCTACCTGACATTTCCTGCTGCCAGACATTGTACGTCGGGCAACCCCATAGTCCAAAACCGATCAGACCAAAAAGGATCCAAGAAACAATGGTTCCGAGCATGACTCCTTTGTAACTTCCATTCATAGCTTGTAAAGTTTATTTGTGTGATTTTTTACCAGCTATTTAAGCGGATAAAGAGGGCGGAAGGTTTTGGTTTTTAGAGTTTCTAAGCGAAGTAGCAAGTGAAATAAGTGAAGTGGGATTTTTTGAAAAACCACCTTGTAGAGCCTTCAATCCCTTAAATGTGTCTATTTATTTTTCCAAATATCGCTTAAACTCAATCGGTGCAGTTCCCTCAAACTTGGCTTCGATTTGGCCAGTAGGATTGATCAAAAAGACAGTGGGCATGGAGGTCAGGTGAAAACGATGGAAAAATCCGTTTCCGTTTTTGACTCCGTCGATGGGGCGATTTTCGAGTAGGGTTTCGATTGGCTCATCGTAGCTGAAAATGGCAATCGCTTCGATTTCTGCCTCCTTTGAAGCTTCACTTAGGTCTGAAACCAATTGATCAAATTGGGCCTGATGCAGGGTTGAAAGGGAATTTTTGAAATAAAGCAGGGTCCATTTTCCTTTAAGTGAAGCAGGGGTAACTTCCTTTCCCTTCACGGTCTGAAATACAAATTCAGGAAAAAGTTCGCCTACTTTGGGTTGTAGGGCTGGATTTCTGCGAACGACTTTTTGAGGGTCGGCGGGATTGAATAGGTATTTTTCCACCTTGCCGGCTACGTCATAGACGGGTTCGTATCGGAAGTTGGGGGTCTCAGCCTTTAGCTTTTGGATTTCTTCTTCGGATAGAAATTTGCCTGTTTGTGTGTTGAAAAGCTTACCGCTGAGTTCAGTACTCGCAGAAGCATAGGCTCGGAGTTCTTTGGTTTGGGAGAAAGAAGTCTGAGCAATGAGGAAAAAGCAGATAAAAAGGAAACGCATTCAAATAAAGATTAAGTCGTATTTGAAATTAAGATATGCGTTTTAGTCGGAGTAGCCTAGGGAATTTTTGGAAATGTCCTAGGTCTTTCATTTAATCACAGTAATAGGTAGTTGTTTTTTTGTTTTTCTAATTCGCCAACTCAGACTCCGCTACCAATGTCAGCAAGGCTATCTTGATGGCTAGGGTGCCCTTATCATCCATCCACCACTCATCGAGGGAGTGGGCTTTGTCACTTTGGCCTCCCCAACCGATTGTCACTGCGGGGATTCCCCGATACATGAGCCAGTTGGCATTTCCCGACATGATACCTAATCGAGGACTTACACCAAAGGCTTCCAAAGTGGCCTTTGATCGCTGCACGAGGGAACTTTCTTCGGGTGTCATTCCTGAAGGCCTAAAGCCTATTTGGTCCAGATGAAGTGTCAAAGCAGGACCTGTTTTTCGGTTGTCATTGTACTCCTTCAAGGCTTGCTTAATCGAGTTTTTGAAAATCGAATCCATACTGCTTAGGTTTTGATCTTCTTCCGAACGCATATCCACTTCCATCCAAGATTCGAAAGGAATGGAATTTACCGAAGTGCCTCCTCCGATTTTGCCCACATTAAAGGTGGTTTTCGATGTTGCGGAAGAAGTAAATCGGCTGGCTGCATCGGAAAAGGCATGTATCATCTGACCCAAGGCATGGTGAGGATTGGCCAAGCCAAAGTCTCCCCAAGAATGCCCTCCCGGACCGGAGACAGTTACTTTGTAGCGGAGCGAACCCGTGCCACGATTGGCGACTAATCCAACTCCGGAAACGTCGATAGAAATCCATCCATTGAGATCCACTTCCCCGCGGTCCACCAAGTACTTGACACCGCGCAGGTCGCCGTTGCCTTCTTCACCGACCGAGGCCACAAACAAAATATTGTCTTTTGTTTGGATATTGGCCTTTTCCATAGCTCTCAGGACGGTGAGTACCACCATGAGCCCACGAGTATTGTCCCCAATTCCGGGTGCAAAAAGCGTATCCCCTCTTCGCTTGACACGCACATCGGTTTCCTCCGGGAAAACAGTGTCGAGATGCCCATCGAGTGCGATGGTTCGTTTGCCTTCTGTTCCCTTTCTCAGTGCGAGAATATTCCCGATGGAGTCTTTCCAAACGGTGACGCCGCCGGCATTTAGGAGAAGTTCTCGGTATTTTTCTCCCCGCTTGGATTCTCCGAAAGGCGGAGCGGGGATTTCATTGAGGAGGACTAACTCCTCGATGGTTTGAGAATTGAGTCGTTCGATTTCTTCAAAAGCGGATTGGATGGCCGGATGATCTTTCAGTTTTTTGGCTTCTTGGGTATAGTTGCCTCCCTTTGCGGATGAGGTGGTTTGGGAAAACCCAGAACCAGCAAGTAATAAAATCGAGATAGAAAGAAAGAGCAATCGCATGGGAAATGGGGGAATGGGTCGGAAGAAACGCTCGGTGTTGGGTGAGGACGAGCTTTAATTTTCAATTTCGAAATTAAAGGATTAAGCTCCTTGGTCAATTTTTTTCTAGCGAAAGAATTTGCAACCTGGAAATTGATGATTACTCGTTTTTCAGAATTTGGCAAATTGACTTCTTGGATGTCGATCTAAAAGCTGAATGTGCTAAAACTAGTTGCCCCTTTCCAAAATCTTGATTGAGGGATTGATTTTTACCAGATCCCTTATCAATTCCTCATTATTTTCTGGAGCAATATAGATATCATCAAATTTTCCGTGTTTGATAATAATGCCTCCGCTGGAAAGTGCAGGTTTGAGTCCGGCCCAGAGGGTTGTGTCTTTGTGGATTTCTCGGATTTCAAAAATTGGGATTCTGCCCTTGATAAATCCACTTTTGTAGTATAACTGATCGCTTTCCAGCTTATAGCTTGTACCCAGGTAAAACCAAAGGATGAAAATAAGCGGTGAAATCAGGGGTAAGAGTATGATAGGATGGGTTTCAATCGTTTCGCTATCTATCAGATAAATAAAAAAGGGTAAGCTTACCAAAAGTAGAATGATGCTATGGATCAAAACACCCTTTTTCGGCTTAAAGGATTTCATGGGCTTTTCCTGATTTTCTAAGTTTTTAATTCCAAAAACGATCTATTCTATCAAAAAGATAAATGTGCTTGAAAATTTTCCTCGACGCGAGATTGGATTGATTTATTCTTTATCAGTTAGGAAGCCACCTTCCCACGTTTTCTTCTCTTCCCTTATTTCTTTTCGAAGTATCTCATTGATATCCACTTTTGCCCCCCTGAGAAAATGGACTGTAGTGCCTTTTTCACGAGCAAGAGGATGGGTGATTTTTCCGAATTCTATATACTCTAAAAACGCACTTTTTTCACGATCTGTGATCTGTTCTTCTTTTTCCCAAACCAGAATAAGGTTATCCACTTTTTGCTCTAAATCAAACCAAAACAGGTAATCCGCATTCATGGTCAAGGCCTGCAATCCCGGTGTTTTGGAGTAAAAATTTATCGCACCAGCCTGCCCGTAATTGTCGCAGATGATGAGAATTCGCTCATCCTTGGGCATTTGTTGATAGGCGGAGTCCACCAGACTGGCCAACTCCTTCCATCCCAGCATATCTGCAAAATCCTGAGGAATCAGATATTCCTTCCCGTCTTCCCAACGATTGAGGCCAAGTTTGGAGTAAGCTGGCGGCTGAGTCTCCAGTCTTTCAGGGCTGTAAATTGGATGAATAAGTGTGAAAGCGGGAAAGAATAGGACAGGAGGAATAATTAGAATCACGGGGCGGAGACGGTTTGGCCAACCTTCCTTTAACCATGATTCCCATTGGATGGCTCCAAATCCAATCAAAACGGGATAGAGCCCAATGGCATAGTATCCTTTGGCTTGGAAAAAAGTAAATAAAGACAGCGTAAAGATGACAGCCCAAGCAATCCAACGGAAAGGCCGATTCTTAAATGAAAAAAACAACATAAAAAGACCCACCAACCATACAAAAAGTGAAGGATAGAAAAAGAGTACCTGCTCACTGAGAAACCCTGCTCGGCTGTTGTTCACCAGTTGATACTTGCTGAGCAATCGCATGTGGGTGAGGAAAGGAAAATCATTTTGGATTTGCCAGACCAGATTGGGAAGAATGAGAATAAAAGCCAATAGGAATGAACCATAAAGATCCTTTTGCCTGAAAATTTCCCTTTTGAAAATCAAAAGTGCAGGCATCAGCCCCATGGCCAAAAATCCGATACTGTACTTGTTTAAGAATCCCAAGGCAAAACTGACAGCTAAAAAATACAGCCATTTCCTCTCCTGGCTTTGTACAAAACAGATCAAGCTGTAAAACACCAAGGTCCAGGCAAAAATATCGAATGAATTGGGCTGATAGAGGATGTTGAGCCGAATCAAGGCAGAGCAAAGCAGTCCAATTGCTGCAAGACTTTTCGCAAAGAGTCCTCCTCCCAAGCGACCGACCAAATCCCAAATGACAACCAATGTCAATACTCCAAAAAGAGCTGGAAAAAACCGAACCCAAAACTCAGTATTGCCCAATTCCCGGATCAAAACTGAAATCCAAGAAGTCAGGGGAGGAACTGACAAATAGCCCCATGCCAAATGATCTGCCTGATCCAAATGTAAAAATTCATCCCTGTGTAGCTCAAATCCCGGATGTACCGCAAAGTATTGGAGGGCAACTTTGAGGAGAATGAAGAGCAAAATCAGGAGTCGGGCACTATTCATCTTTCCATTTCTTACATTAAGTAGGTCATCTGGTTTTCAATTTAAAGTTTCCTACGAACGTTTTTACCCCTCGCTAACCATCCAAAGACTGCCTACTTGAGCTTATCCATTAAAAATGAGCTTAAACGTAGTGCCTTCACCAAGACTGGATCGTACTTGAATATTCCCTTTGTGGCGACGCATGATCTGTTTGGAGAGGGAAAGCCCTATGCCAGACCCTTTCTTTTTGGTGGTGAAAAAGGGAATGAAAATCTTGCTCAAAGCTTCTTCTTCGATTCCTTTTCCAGTGTCAGAAACCTCAATTATAATTTTACCTGCTTCATCGATGAAAGCACTCAAGGTGATGATTTTTTCTTCAGAATCTTCCAGGGCCTGAATGGCATTTTGAAGTAAATTGATCAATACCTGCTCGATCTGATGCTGATCCCCAAAGAGGATCAATTCGTCAGGATTGAGCTCTTTTCGGAGCGTGATTCCTTGTGCCTCGAGTTGATTTTGAAGTAAAATTTCAAGTTGGTCAAAGAGTCTGGAAATACCGATACTTCCAAACTTAGGTGTGGGAATGTGCGCCAAACTTCTGAAATCTGACACAAAACTGATCAAACCTTGACTTCGCTTTTCGATAGTGCTGATTCCCATCATGCAGTCTTCCATGTCTGCCGGGCTCAGGGATTGATTATTTTCGATTCGATCTTCGAGTTCCCCTTTGAGGGTGCCTGCGAGGGAGGAGATTGGAGCTATGGAGTTCATAATCTCGTGGGTCAGGATTTTCACGAGGTTTTGCCAAGCCTCCATTTCCTTTTCCTCTAGTTCGGACTGGATATTCTGCAGGGAAACGAGCTTGAATCGTTCTCCTCTCATCAGCAATTCAATCACATAGACCGAAAGTTGCATGATGCCGTCGGGATGGGCGATTTTGATGAGTTCGCTGCCACCGGTACGGAGATTCTGGATCGCAAGGTGGAGTTCTTTATTGATTCCTTCTATCTCGGAGATGTTTTTGAGCTCGTCCACATTGAGGATGCGCTTGGCCGCTACATTGAGTATCTGGATTTCCCCGTTTTCCCCAAAGGTGATCAGGCCAATACTCAGGTGCTTGAAGACCGAGCGAAAATATTGATAGTTGGCTTCTTTTTCTGCCTGATCTTCTTTCAGTTTTGCCAAGATGGCGTTGAACTCAATGTGTAGATCATCTGTCTCTGTGCCATCAAACTTTACAGGGTAAAGTTGGGTGTACTTGTCCTGCTTGATGTTATCGAGGAAAAGTCGGACTTTTTTAAATGAACTTTCGGAATACCTGAGCAGGAAAATAATCTGGAATACGACCAAAATGAGCAAAAGGGAAATCATAAAGACTCCCCATTCACCAAAAATTCCGTAGACCAGAAAAAACAGCGATGCTGCCACCAGGGCAATCCTGCCCAGCAAACCGACTTTATAATCCATATTTTTCCAGTCTTCGGTAGAGAGAAGCACGGGTGAGTCCGAGTTCCTTGGCAGCTTTGGAGATGTTGCCGCCGTTTTTGTCAATGGCTCGCTGAATGGTACTTCGCTCCATATCATCGAGATTTAAAGTCACGGCTGATTGCACTTTTTCTGAGGCTGGTTTGGCTGAAAGGAAAAAGAAGTCTCGGGTATCGAGTTCATTGCCTTCGGCCATGATGATGGCTCGCTCGATGGCATGCTGGAGTTCCCGGATATTTCCTGGCCAGGAATAACGCTGTAAGAGTTCCATCGCAGCTGGCTTGAAGCCGGTGAAGTTCTTTCGGTATTTCTGGGAATACTGCTTCAGGAAATGATTGGCCAATTGCGGGATGTCATCCTGCCGCTCACGGAGTGGAGGAAGAAAGATTTCCACGGTATTGATCCTGTAAAGCAAATCCTGACGAAAGGTATGGTCCTGCACCATGTCGTGCACGGGCATATTGGTGGCACAGATCAATCGGATATCCACTGGAATCGGCTTGTTGGTACCAATGCGGGTTACCTCTCTTTTTTGTAGGACAGTGAGCAGTTTGGACTGCAAAGGCATAGATAAGTTTCCGATTTCATCGAGAAAAAGTGTGCCCTTATCTGCCACTTCAAAACGTCCGGCACGGTCATCTTTTGCATCGGTAAAGGCCCCTCGTTTATGTCCGAAGAGTTCGGATTCAAAAAGGGTTTCGGTAATGGCTCCCATATCTACGCCAACAAAGATTTCGTCCTTTCGATGAGAACGCTCATGGATCGCTCTGGCAATAAGTTCCTTACCTGTACCATTTTCACCCAAAATGAGAACATTTGCATCGGTTTGAGCTACTTTGTCGATGATAGAAAAAATGTTTTTCATCGAAGCTGAGCTTCCAATGATGTCAGCGTAAGGTTTTTTAAGGTCAGTCTGAAGGGCTTTTTGCTTTTTCTGAAGCTGATCCACCTGGTTATAGCTTTCCTTAAGCTTGATGGCAGAATGAAGCGTGGCCAGCAATTTTTCATTTTGCCAAGGCTTAAGGATAAAGTCAGTCGCCCCTTCTTTCAAAGCCTGAACAGCCATTTCGACATCTCCGAAAGCAGTGATCAGGATGACCACTGCTTTGGGATCGATTTCTTTGATTTGGCTTAGCCAATAAAAGCCTTCTTTGCCGGAAGTGGTATCCTCCCGGAAATTCATGTCCAAAAGAATGACGTCAAAGCTGTTGTTGTTGATCAAAAAAGGAATTCGTCGTGGATCTTTTTCAATGACTACTTCCTTGGCATGCTTTTTCAAAAGCATCTTGGCGGCGAAGAGTAGGTCTTCGTTATCGTCGATGATCAGGATTTTTCCGAGGTTTTGCGCTTCCATGCTTGGTTGTTTGATGACACTAGTGGGAAAATGGTGCCAAGTGGATTTTATGGCAATATGGAAAGATTTATTGTAAAAAGTGTCCGAAAATGTACGATTTTATACTGTTTTCGGACAGGTTGTCCGGTTGGGTGTCCGATTTTTAATCCTTACCTTTACAACTCACTAAAAGATAAACACATGCAAGCAAAGAAAGGGGATGCCGTAGCAGTCCATTATACCGGAAGATTGGAAGATGGGAGCATTTTTGATTCCTCGGTGTCCAGATCTCCTTTAAGTTTTACATTAGGAGACGGTAATATGATCAAAGGTTTTGATGCAGCGGTGTACGGTATGGTTATAGGAGATAAAAAGACCGTGACTATTCCTGCTGCTGAGGCTTATGGAGAGCGTCGTCAGGAGATGATGATTGATGTGCCTTTGACACAGGTACCACCGGATATTACGCCTGAGATTGGTCTTCAATTGGTTCTTCAAGGTGGAGGAGGGCAGCCGATGCCGGTGACAGTAGTATTTGTGGATGAAGAAAAAATTACCCTTGATGCCAATCATGAACTGGCGGGAAAAGACCTGATTTTCGATATTGAACTGGTAGCGATCAATTGATACAGGAAATAAGAAGTTAGAAACCGGCTGAGGAAACTTGGTCGGTTTTTTTCTTGGCTTTCTAGGAGATTTCGAAGGTGTGCACAGGTGAAATCCTATTCTACTCCTTCAAAAATCGGACACACCATCCATGGCTTTTATTTTTCCATTATGGTTTTAAAAAAGATTCCATTCACTTCAGATTTTTCAGCTCTTGGGGCAATTTGAAAACATGAAGCTCGGTATTAGACTGAAGAACAAGGATTTCCTGACCGATTTGAATGGATTGGATGTGGTTTACGGGGACTTTTCCAAATTCTGCCTCTTCTTGGGTCCTAATAGAGAAGCTTTTGAGTGAATCTTTTTCAATCCAAAATATCCGCTCTTTGTAAAAACAAAGCCTCTGATCAATTTGGATAGGAAGTTTCTGGAGGGAATTTCCCTGATTGTCAAAAATGAAAATCCCTGATTCGGGGATATTCATAAACAGGCGATTTTTGAATTCCCTGATTTCTTTCACAGTCAGATTTTGCAAATCCAAAATCAAGTTGAGTGGCTGGGATTGGATGATTTGTTTCTGAAGGTAATTGAGGCTTTTTAAGGAAAGATCGGATTCATCCCAGATCCAGATGATATTGTTGTTGCCCAAGGTGGCGGCTTTGGGCAGGGTGATGTCATTTGGAAGAAAGGTGTTTTCGGCCAAAGGATTCAGAAATCGGTCGAGAATTCGGTGTTCCTGAAGATCAGCCGAAAAACTGAAGATATTCACCGTCCAGGAAGCTTCTAGCTGATGCAATTTGCCTTGTCTGGGAGGTGAAAATAGATTGATTTGCTTTCCTTCCTGGTCAAAAAGATAAATGTCCCCGTTTTGGGTGCTTGCAAAAATCTGATCCCGGGTATCCAGAGATATCAGATCGGACTGATCAATTGATATAGTTGCGATAGGATTGCCCCATTCCAAGGCCTGTTGGGCCTTTGTCAATCCAGGCAAAACAAATAGAAATATCCACCCGAGCAGTCTCATTTTTCGAAAGTAAGCAGGTTGGCTTTGGTCCCATCAAACTCCAAGTAGGTGTTTTGACTGACCCATTCTCCCAGATTAAAATAGGTCGCATTTTTTCCGGCGTCCAATTGTAGAGGCAAATGGCGGTGGCCAAAGATATAGAAGTCATGGTGAACCCGTTTTTCCAAATCCTTACAATACTGCCAAAGCCATTCATCATCTCCCAGAAAATGGTTTTCATTTTTGGCAATGTTGGTAATCCGGCTGTGACCCGACCAAGCTTTAGCTAGACGGATACCCAAGTCGGGATGAAGCCAACGGAATAGCCATTGGGCAAAGGGATTGGTAAATACCTTTTTCAGGACTTTGTAAGTTTGGTCGCCCGGACCCAGTCCATCCCCATGACCGACCAGGATTTTTTTGCCTTCAACCGAAATTTCAATCGGGTGCTGATATACCGGAATTCCTAATTCTACGGTGAAATAATCTTTCATCCATAAGTCATGATTGCCGGTGAAAAAAAGTACGGGAATGCCTCGGTCTCGAAGCTGGGAAATCTTGGAAATGAAAGGGATAAATCCTTTTGGGATCACTTCTCCATATTCAAACCAAAAATCAAAAATGTCTCCTACCAGAAAAAGAGCTGCTGCCTCGTCAGCGATGTAGTCCAGCCACCTGATGATTTTCTGTTCGCGGATTTTACTCTCCTGATGGCTGGGAGCACCCAAGTGAAAATCGGATGCAAAAAAGAGTTTTTTACCTTGAAGAGGAAAGTCCAAAATGGGGGATTGCATAGACTAAAGATAGGGTCGGGTCGCAAAAATAAAAAAGCCCCAAGTGGTTTGGGGCTCTTTCTGTTATTTTTCTGTTTTTTCATCGGGAACCTGCGGAGTTTCCGAAGAAGATGTTTCTTCTGCTTTAGCTAATTCTTCTGCTTCCGCTTTAGGTTCTTCCACCACTGCTGCCGCATCTTTCTTGTTGGTAAAGGCTTGGTAGGTAGTTTCTTTCTCAAAAGGTCGTTTACCTATCAATCTTTCCAGATCAGTTTGGAATAGGATTTCTTTTTCAAGAAGCTCTTGAGCAAGTGTTTCCAATTCGTTGTGATGCTTGCGGAGTAGATCAAGAGTACGATTATAGGCAAACTGAATCAGCTTGCTTACTTCCTGATCGATCATTTCGGCTGTTGCCTCTGAGTAAGGCTTGGTCATTCGGTAACCGTCACTTTTGCTGTCGTAGAATGAAATGTTGCCAAGCTTCTCGTTCATACCATAGACGGAAACAATGGAGTAAGCCATTTTGGTAATCCGCTCCAGGTCACTCAGGGCGCCTGTTGAGATTTTTCCGAAGATGATTTCTTCAGCGGCTCTACCTCCCAAAGTCATACACATCTCATCGATCAGCTGCTCTGTCTGATAGAGGAATTGCTCTTTGGGCAAATACTGGGCATAGCCCAATGCGGCTACGCCACGAGGCACGATGGAAACTTTTACCAACGGATCGGCATGCTCAAGGAACCAACCTGCCACCGCATGTCCAGCTTCGTGATAAGCCACGATTTTCTTTTCTTCAGGAGAAATAATTTTTGTCTTTTTCTCCAAGCCGCCAATCACCCGGTCTACCGCGTCTTGGAAGTCCTGCATATCCACAGCGCCTTTATTCTTCCTTGCCGCAATGAGGGCTGCTTCATTACAAACGTTGGCAATTTCAGCACCCGCAAATCCCGGAGTCTGTGCGGCCAGTTTTTTGGCATCTACATCCTCAGCAGTTTTGATCGGCTTGAGGTGTACTTTGAATATCGCCTCACGACCTGCGATATCTGGCTTGTCGATTGAGATCTGACGGTCAAATCGTCCAGGTCTCAGCAAGGCGCTGTCCAATACGTCTGGACGGTTGGTAGCTGCCAATACGATCACTCCAGAATCAGTTCCGAATCCGTCCATTTCCACCAAGAGGGAGTTTAGGGTGTTTTCACGTTCGTCATTGGAACCGGGCATTTGGCCCTTGCCTCTAGATCGACCGATCGCATCTATCTCATCGATGAAGATGATACATGGGGCTTTTTCTTTGGCCTGCTTAAATAGGTCACGTACTCTTGCTGCACCTACCCCGACAAACATTTCGACAAAGTCAGAACCTGAAAGTGTAAAGAAAGGAACGCCTGCTTCACCAGCTACTGCTTTTGCAAGCAAGGTTTTACCTGTACCTGGAGGGCCTACAAGGAGGGCACCTTTCGGGATTTTGCCTCCTAGTTTGGTGAATTTGGATGGGTTTTTCAGGAATTCAACGATTTCTTGAATTTCTACTTTTGCTTCATCCAAACCAGCCACATTGTCAAAAGTGATTTTGACCTTGTTTTCCGCATCAAAAAGCTGAGCTTTTGATTTTCCTACGTTGAAGATTTGTCCTCCCGGACCTGATGGACCGGCCATTCGACGCATCATAAACCAGAAGAAAACAAAGAGCAATATTAGGAATCCAAAGCTTCCAAAGTAGCTGCTCCAGTTCTCTTCATTAGTCACAGAAAAACCAATACGTTGTTCTTCTGGCATTTTTTCTTCCAATGCCTGGAAATCGGCCTGAAATTTATCTGAAGTAGTTACTTGAAGTGAATAGTGTGGTCCTGCCGGATTGAAAAAAGCAGAGTTGGCTTCCAGTTCGGTTTTGTATTTGCTGTTTTGGAGTGCAGCTGGCTTCAAGGTAACATCAACTCGGTTCATGTTACGGACGATAACCACTTTTGCCACATCTCCTGCCATGTACATATCTTCAAATCGCTTTTGAGTGACATCAATGACAGCGCCTCTCTGCTGAATCCAGGTAAGACCCAGGAGCACCATGACCGCTGCAATGATCAACCAAAGCTGAAAATTGGGCTTTTGGGGAGCTTTTGGGGTGAAACTTTTATTTTTATTTTTTTCGCTCATCGCTTTGTTGGTAATTCTTTAAACTTATGCTAAAACGGATTAACCTTTTGAAAGTTTATCCGAATGGTCAGTGGATTCGGGTTGTTTTTGCATCACCCCAGAGTTCTTCCAATCCGTAAAATTCCCTTTTATCCTTAAGAAAAATATGGGCTACCACATTGACATAGTCCATGAGGATCCATTGTCCATTTGCCTTGCCTTCAACCTTCCAGGCGGGTGATTCTCCGGCTTTGTGAACTTCTTCTTCAATGGATTTGGAGATGGCGTCAATCTGGGTATCAGAGTTTCCGGAGCAAATCACAAAAAAGTCAGTTACGGTATTTTTGATGTTTCTTAGGTCCATCACCAGAATGTCAGAAGCTTTTTTTTCTTCCATTCCTTTGACGATTACCTTGCTCAGCGCTTCTGCTGTCATAGTATTGATTTAATTTTACGCGTCGGATAAACTTCTTATTAATACCCGAACCGAAAATTAATGTATAAAATTCTTGCCAACACCATTTTTTTGGGGAAAGATGTTCTTTTCCTGCCAGAGTGTCACTCCACCAATGACATGGCTTTAAGTTTAATCCGTCAAGGTAAAGCCAGGGAGGGAAGCATTGTCATTTGTGACCATCAGACTCAGGGTAAAGGACAACGTGGCAATTCATGGGAAGTTCAAAAAGGAATGAACCTCACGTTTTCGATGGTCTTGAAACCTGATTTTTTGGATTTGAGTGAGCAATTTTATTTGAATATGATGGTTTCCAATGCCATCCGGAAGCTTCTTCAGGAATATGTGCCTTACGTGAAGGTCAAATGGCCGAATGATTTGGTCGCGCCAGGCTTTGGCAAAACCGGAGGAATTTTGATTGAAAATACGGTAGGTTCTGAGGGTTGGGAATTTGCAGTAGTCGGAATCGGACTGAATATCAACCAGAAAAAATTCAATGTGTCGACCGCCACATCACTCGCACTTCTGACGGGAAGTGAGTTTGAGTTGGAAGAGATTTTCAAAATGCTCGTGACACACCTGGAGCAGGGATATATCGCTTTGAAAAAAGGAAAGAAATCCGAGATAAGATCCGAATACCTTCGTCATTTATACTTACTGGATGAGCAAGCAGTTTTTATGTCAAATGATACCCAAATTCATGGTCGAATAGTTGGAGTAAGTGAGGCAGGCAACCTTTTATTGGAAACCGACCTAGGGACTATAAAATCCTTTGGACTGAAAGAAATCAGTTTTCCTAAAATATGAGCCGGTTTTAGATTCCCGATTTTATCTGATAACTTTGCGCCCGATTCAAGATTTTAATTCTTTAACTATCAATCACATGTCAGAAATCAAATCTGAAAAATTTATCCAATACAAAGTAAAAGACATCTCCCTGGCTGAGTGGGGAAGAAAAGAGATCAGATTGGCGGAAGCAGAAATGCCCGGCTTGATGGCTCTGAGAGCTGAATTTGGCCCTTCACAGCCGCTTAAAGGCGCAAGAATCGCGGGATGTCTTCACATGACTATCCAAACGGCAGTTTTGATTGAGACTTTGGTTGCTTTGGGAGCAGAGGTGACTTGGTCTTCTTGTAATATTTTTTCCACCCAGGATCATGCTGCAGCTGCTATTGCTGCCGCAGGTATTCAAGTGTATGCCTGGAAAGGTATGACCGCTGAAGAATTTGACTGGTGTATTGAGCAGACCCTGTTCTTTGGGGAAGAAAGACAGCCGTTGAATATGATTTTGGACGATGGAGGTGACTTGACTAACATGGTTTTGGATCAATATCCTGAGTTGGTCGCCGGCATCAGAGGACTTTCTGAAGAGACTACCACAGGAGTTCACAGACTGTATGAGCGCATGAAGAATGGAACGCTTCCTATGCCTGCGATCAATGTGAATGACTCTGTGACCAAATCAAAATTTGATAACAAATACGGCTGTAAGGAATCTTTGGTAGATGCAATCCGTCGTGCTACCGACGTCATGATGGCTGGAAAAGTAGCTGTGGTGGCAGGTTATGGTGACGTAGGAAAAGGTTCTGCTGCCTCTTTGAGAGGTGCAGGCGCCCGAGTGATTGTGACCGAAATTGACCCAATCTGTGCGCTTCAGGCAGCTATGGATGGATTTGCGGTGAAGAAAATGGCTGATGCAGTGAAAGAAGCAGACATCGTAGTCACTGCAACAGGAAACAAAGACATCATTACCGCAGAGCATTTCAAGTCGATGAAGGATAAAGCGATCGTGTGTAACATCGGCCACTTTGACAATGAAATCGATATGGCTTGGTTAAACAAGAATTATGGCCATACCAAAAACGTGATCAAACCTCAGGTGGACCTTTACGAAATTGACGGAAAGGAAATCATCGTGTTGGCTGAAGGTCGGTTGGTTAACCTGGGTTGCGCTACAGGACATCCATCATTCGTGATGTCCAACTCTTTTACCAATCAGACCTTAGCTCAGTTGGAGCTTTGGGCTAACTACGAGAGCTATCAGCCTGGTGTGTATGTGCTACCTAAGCATTTGGACGAAAAAGTGGCTGCTCTTCACCTGGCCAAATTGGGTGTAGAATTGGATACGCTTTCCGAAGACCAAGCCAAATACATCGGAGTGGAGGTCAAAGGTCCATTCAAGCCCGAGTACTACAGATACTAAAAAGTATTCCCTATGGATTAAAACCCGGAGTGATTCTCCGGGTTTTTTTATGGATTCAACTGAAAGATTTTACCATCTGGAAGTGTGGCGGTTACTACCGGATTACATCCTGTATTGGTTTGAAATGCGGCAATGTATATGACTTCGGAAGTACTTCCTCGTGATACCTCCCATGCTTCTTTTCCTGATTGGGTCAAGTCCCATCCATCGCGATAGCAGGCAAATAATTGCTCTTTGGCTTCGGTAATTGTGATGCTGAACTCCCTTCCAGCTGGATTTTTTCCTTCTACTTTTCCTCTGGTGCTCAAAGCAAAAGGCCTTAAACTCGACCTAGAAACAGAATGATTGAGTTTTCCACTACTTAAAAAGGAAAGATTTTTTGCTAATTCTACCTCCAGGTTTTCAAATTCAGCCTCTGTCTCATTGGAGGTGATTGCTCTAAACTGGCGCATTCCTTTGACTTTGGTGCCCTCCAATGAGTAATCTTCGTATTGCAGTACCCAAGTTGGATTGGCCGTATTAGAGAGGGTGAAATCAAGGATAATTTTTCCTGTTCTTTTTTTTGAGTTTTCCTGAGTGAACTCTGTGGGGTTGGAGTAGTCAAGGACAATGATCCTGGAAGCCAAGCTTCTTACTATCGTCGGACAACCAGGAAGTTCGGAAGAGCTGATTCTGAAATAGTCTTGATAAGAAATATTTCCTAAGTAATTGCTTTCCGATAAAGCTTGTGAAAATTGAAATAACTGATTCGCTTCTTGGGTTAAATCGGTGGAAATCTCCCGACTCACATCTTCCGTGCAGGAGAAAAGCATTAACAGTACGAGAAGGAAAATTTGATTAATTCTCATAGGACTTGCGATTGAGGATTTCCTTTCAATTACCGCGCCTGATTCTTATCTTGGAAACAACGAAAATATTCAAAGACATGAATTTTACAGAAGGAATGTTGAGAGAAGGAGCTCTCAAAGGAAAAAATATCCTGATAACAGGCGGTGGAACTGGGCTTGGGAGATCGATGGGCGAATATTTTTTGGAATTAGGGGCAAACTTGGTCATTACCTCCAGAAAGCTTGATGTGCTTCAGGAGACAGCAAGAGAAATGACGTCCGAAAAAGGGGGAGAAGTCCTGGCATTGGCATGTGATGTAAGGGACATTGCTCAGGTGGAGGCCATGTGGTCTGAAGCCATTGCAAAGTTTGGGCAAATTCATGTGGTGCTCAATAATGCTGCGGGTAATTTTATCAGTCCTACAGAAAGGCTTTCCGTCAATGCTTTCAATACTGTATTGGATATCGTATTAAAAGGAACTTCTCAGGTGACTCTTACTGCTGGGAAATATTGGATTGCTCAAAAGCAGCCTGGCGTATTTTTAAATATCGTGACTACTTATGCTTGGACAGGTTCTGGCTATGTAGTGCCTTCTGCGGCCGCCAAAGCCGGAGTTTTAGCCTTGACTCGTTCGTTGGCAGTGGAATGGGCGAAATACGGAATCAGATCCAATGCCATAGCGCCGGGACCTTTTCCTACTGAAGGTGCCTGGAGTCGTTTGCTTCCGGGAGATTTGGTTAAAAAATTTGATCCCGCCAAGAAGGTTCCGGTGGGAAGAGTAGGGGAGCATCAGGAATTGGCAAATTTGGCGGCCTATCTGGTTTCTGATTTTTCAGCTTATGTCAACGGTGAAGTGATCACCATTGACGGAGGGGAGTGGCTCAAAGGCGCAGGTGAATTTAATAACTTGGACATGATACCTCAGGAAATGTGGGATATGATGGAGGCATCCCGGGGAAAAAAGCAATGAGCCCCAAAGTGATTTGGGGCTATCTCAAGGCGAAATGGAAAATCAAAGATTTATGAGTTTTGGGCTTTAATCCCTTTTTCCCAACTTTCATTTTGCTGGACAGATTCTTTGATACTCTTTTTTAAAGAACTGTCCAGCAGTTGAGTTTCTTTTTTAATAATTCCCAAGAGCTTACGCGTTTCCAAAGAATGATCTTCCAATTCAAGTATCTCCATTATGCCCAAGATATTGGCGACCCTTGCTCTCAGGGAATGTGATTGCTGAAAGGCCAAGTCTTTCAAAAAGTAATGATGTTCTTTTAGCCAGATCTCCTGCTTTTTCTTTTCAGTAATATCGATCAAAATCCCTTGGATTTTTACGGGGTTTCCTTCTTTGTCCCATTCGGTAGTTCTTCCAAAACTAATCACCCACAATAGTTGATTGCCCTTGGTGATTAGCCTAAACTCCCTTTTGAAAGGGAAGTCTCCACCTGATTTGAGTTGTTGGGTTAAACCCTTTACCAAATCCGGGTAATCTTCAGGGTGAATATGCTTTTGCCAAGAGATTTTGTTTGCTTTTTCGATTTCCTTGGATGAGTATCCCAAAACATGGGCAAGTCCGTCGCTTATGTACTCCTGTCTGTTTTGAGGATCCAAATCCCAAAATCCCAATAATTTACTTTCTAATAGGCTATCGATAATTTCATTGGATTGGGAGGTGCCATCTATAAATTCTCCTATTCCCAATTGATAGGGCCGAAGTGGTTCGACTGGATGCCCTAGACCTATACAAGTGCCTGACTCCTGAGAGATAAAGAAGAATTCCCATTTGGTGGGAGTAGAGGTTCCTTCTGGATAGTTTATTTTCTGAAGATCGACAGTAAATGAATGATGATTTGTTTTCCAAGCTTTGAGCCGTTGACTTTCAAATTTTGGCCAGTCAGAAGAAAGAAAGCAGTCCGAAAATGAAATTTCTTTTTCTTTTGAATCAAATAAGGAAGGAATGGGACCCAAGCCAGAATGAGAAGAGAGAACTTTTCCTGATTTTGCCAAAGTAATTTGCAGGAAATAATCCGAGGATAAAGCCAGATTACCTAGGGATTGTATGGATTCTGTATCCTGCATTTTCTTGGTCTGGAAAAAGATGTTTTGGCTTTTATTGAAAGACATTTAACTTAATTCAAAATACATTAAAATATATTTAAAATGCAAGAATCTTCATTGTTTTTAAATCGACAAGAATTTGGGAGTCCTGAAAACAAAGGAAATCTGCTTGGTGTTGCTGAGGCTAAAGCGATATTGGATGATTGGGTTAAAAATGAGCGCTTAAAAATCCACATGAAGCAAGTGGCTCATTTGATGAAGGCTTATGCAATCCTTCAGGGTTATGAGGAGCAGGCCGTTCAGAAATGGTATTTGGCTGGACTGCTCCATGATGCGGATTGGGACCAGTGGCCAGATCAGCATTGTCGAAAAATCATTGAAGAACTCGAATCAAAAAATATAGATCCTGAGATTATTCGAGCCATTGCCTCCCATGGTCCCAGGTATTTTGGAGTAGAACCGGTTACTTTAATGGATAAAATGCTCTATGCTTTTGATGAGCTTAGCGGGTTCGTTCATGCCTATTCTCTGATGAGGCCGGAAGGGTATGCCGGAATGGAAGTAAAGGGAGTGAAAAAGCGGTTGAAGGATAAAACTTTTGCTGCCCAGGTAAGCAGGGAAGATATTCAAGATGCTTCGGAAAGAGCAGGAATTTCGGTTGATGAGTTGATTCTATTTGTGATCTCAAATCAAGCGAATGCTGATTTGAGCTAAAAAAAAGACCGCAGTTTAATCCTGCGGTCTGTCATTTCACATTTCCTCTTCCTGATTTACCGGCCGGAAATTTCCGGGAGGAAGCTGATCCTTCACCTCATCTCTTTCGAAAGGAAATACTTCGACAATTGAGCTTTCAGTGATGTCCGGTACTCTGAAGCTGACCAGCATATTGCTGAGACTTTCCTGAATCCTGTCATAAGCCTGCTTAACGTCTTCAGCTGTCACGATCATGTATTGGGTTACTTTTTTCTCTTTTCCACTTTCTCCGTCAGCGATCAGGTAGGTGATCTTGCACTTGTGCCAGATATCTGCATCCTCATAGTAAAAGACATCTACAATGTTGCTCTTGCTAATCCCGGTGACCTGAAAATCCCCACGGATTTGAGATCCAAGCCGATCGTATAGGATGGCCTCTGCTTCGGTAAAAGACACCGCATCTACCAAATACTGCTCGGAAATACTTTTTAGGAGACCTTCTTCTGTCTCCTTTGCATACTTTACTTTACACAAAAACCAGATTCTCATTCCTGCTTGTTTTAATCCCCGAATCTACCTGATATGAGCTAAAGGCTCTAAGAAATCAGAATTAAAATTTTTCAAAAAAACCAAAGGGAGGTGGTAGTTTGTTGATTTTCATTGAATTGGAAAGGGAATGTTGCTCTTTGTAGTTGGGGAAGGTATTTGGAAAAACTAAAAAGATGTATCTTCATTTGACTTCGAGACATTATGAAAGAAAGATTTATTTACAGCTTTCCCATTCAACTTTTTTTGCTTCATCTCAGAAAAAATCTGGCTTTGGTACTGATTTGGGTACTTCTGCTCGGAATCATTCTTGAGCAATTTGGAGTGGTTTTGGGAATTCCTTTTCTTTTTCTTGATCCTGAGTACCTGCATCAAGTTTCCTGGTTGAGCTTTTTCCTAATGGGTGTGGGATTGGCTATCCTCACCATGGCCTTTCACATGACCACCTATATCATGGACGGCCGTCAATACAAGTTTTTGGCCGTGGTCAAAAAACCTTTTATTCATTTTTGCATCAATAATTCCATCTTACCTCTGATTTTTTACATTGTTTACACCATCAAATTCGTTGTTTTTCAGCTCAATAATGACTTACCATCTGACTGGGAGGCTATTCGGTTTTATTTTGGCTTTGTGTTTGGGAGCATTTTGGCGTATTCCTTGATATTTGGATATTTCGGGCTTACCAACAAAGACTTTTTTGTCTTATTCTCTGGAAATCTAGACAAGCGACTCAGAAAAGTAAGAATTACCAGAAAAGGGGCCTTGGGCAGGCTAAGGCCTGGAAGACCTGAAAAGGGTCAGGTACTGGTTTTCCTCAATTTGCGTCTTCAGGTAGAAGAAGTCAGGCCTGATATTTCCCGATTTGAAGCCGCCCATCTGCTTAGGGTCTTCAATCAAAATCATCTCAATTTATTCCTCATTCAGGTTTTTTTGATTGGGGTAGTTCTTTTTTTGGGAGTATTTAAAGAAAAGGAAATTCTTCAGTTTCCGGCAGCTATGAGTGTAACCTTGCTCTTGGCAATTTTGATCATGGTGGTAGGGGCCTTGAGTTTTTGGTTGAGGAATTGGGCGACTTTTGTTGTGTTTTCAATGATCGTTTTGGCAAACTATTTCTCCAATTTTTCATTTCTCAACCGTCCTCATGAAGCTTTTGGGTTGGATTATTCGGAAAGTCCTGAACCTTACACTCTAGCCAGGCTGGATTCATTGACTCATCCGGATACCTTGAAAAAGGACAGAGAGAATATGATTCAGATATTGGAAAATTGGAAGGCTAAATTTCCGTCCGATTCTTTGCCCAAATTGGTAATTGTGGCCGCTAGTGGAGGAGGGCAGCGCTCTGCCTTGTGGACGTTGAGAGTCCTTCAGGCTTTACATCAAATTTCCCATGGGGAAATTACTTCGAAAACAGCGCTATACACCGGTGCCTCTGGAGGCGTGTTAGGAGAAGCTTTTTTCCGGGAAATTTATCTCAGATCACAATCTGACCCCTCTTTTGATCCCATAGATCCAAAATTCTTGGATCAAATTTCTTCGGACAATCTTAATCCCATCATTTTCACTTTATTGGTTAACGACCTGTTGATCCGAAATCAAAAATTTGACTACCGGGGGAGAAGTTATCTGAAGGATAGGGGATTTGCTTTTGAGGAGCAGTTGAACAAAAACACTTTTGGGGTAATGGATAAGCCATTGGATGCTTATTTAGAACCGGAGAGGTTAGCTCAGATTCCTCTTCTTCCGGTTACTTCCTTGGTGACAAATGATGGCAGAAAATTGGTCATTTCACCCCATTCCATGTCGTTTTTGGGAAGTTCGGTTCAAGGAAAAACGGGTCATTATGAAAAAAAGCAATCCATCGATTTTAAGAGATTTTTTGCAAATCATGATTCCGGGAATCTTCGCTTTTTGAGTGCACTTCGAATGTGTGCCACTTTTCCTTTCATCACTCCAAATGTGGAACTACCTTCAACTCCCATGATGAAAACCATGGATACCGGATTGTCAGATAATTTTGGTATTCAGGATGCACTGAGGTTTACGTATGTGTTTCAGGATTGGATAAGAGAGCATACCGGTGGTGTGGTTTTGATCACGATTCGTGATTCGGAAAAATCTGCCGAAATTCCTGTTACTGAACTCCCCAGGATTTTTGAAAAGGTTTTTACCCCACTTAAAAACATTTATATCAATTGGGATAATGTTCAAACTATTCAAAATGAGGTATTATTTAACTATTTGGCTGAGTCCATGCCTTTTTCTGTGGAGAGGATAGAATTTGAATACGCTCCCGAAAAAGTTCAAGTGCAGGAACTGACCGGAACTCAAGTAAATATGCAAAGAGCATCACTTAATTGGAGACTTACTGCAAGAGAGAAAAAATCTATTCTTGATAACATCCATACCCCGGCAAATCAACTGGCGCTCAAAAGGGTTGAAATACTCTTTGGAAGCCCAAAATGATAAAGGCCGGTTTCCCGGCCTCTTTCTCATCAATAGGCAATTCCGATCCGCTTATAAATAAAATGCATTAACCAAGCCGGCCCGACAAGGAGAAATTGAAGATCTTTCAAGAAAGAAGGCTTTTTACCCTCTATTTTATGGCCATAGAACTGGAATATCCATGCAATTGCGAAAATTCCGATCGAGATCAAGGCTAATTTTCCGGGAAATGCGATTTGCAAAAAGTTGGCTAAAGCGAGGCAAAAGGAAGAATAAAGCAACATCCCCAAAGAAAGGGGGACGGATAACGAGACATAATAAATCAGCACTAACAACAGGGCAAGGGTTGCCCAGTTGGCAAAACTCCCCAAGAACGGGAGTAAGTTCATCAGGAAGTCTGAAGGAATGCTGAATATCAGGCCCACTACACTGAAGAAAATCGCCGGCACGCAGATCCAATGAATCAACTTATTGGTCTCATTACGATGACTTTCACCATACTCATCAAGCAGAAGATCTATTTTTCTCATGGTTTTTTGGGTTTAATTGCGGTAGTTTCGGTACAAATTAACCAAAACACACTTCAAAAATTAAATTCTCTCCGAACATGTTGAGCTATTGGGAGCAAAAAAACTTTTTGAATTATGACCTTGTCGTGGTGGGATCCGGATTTACAGGACTTTCCACAGCCATTCACTTCAAAAAGAGTAATCCAAAATCCAGTGTTTTGATACTAGAGCGTGGAGTTTTTCCCACAGGAGCCAGTACCAAAAATGCCGGATTTGCCTGCTTTGGCAGCTTGACTGAGATTTTGGATGACTTTTGGTCCATGAGCCACGAGGAAGTAGTGCAACTGGTTGAAAAACGGTACAGTGGACTTCAGCAAATCAGGAAACAATTTGGAGACAAGTCTCTGAGGTACCAGCATCGGAATGGCTATGAAATCCTGGATGAGGAAAATCTTAAGGCCCTGGATCAACTGAAGGAAATCAACCGCATGCTCAAAAAGATTTTCAAAGACGATGTTTTTTCGGTAGTCAAAAGACCCGGGAAGTTCGGATTTTCAGATCAGGTCAAAGGGGTGGTGAAGAACCGGTTTGAAGGAGAGTTGGATCCTGCAGCTTATTTGGAAGCCCTATGGCAAAAAGCTTCTAAATTGGGAATTCGAATTCTGACTGGTGTTTCTGTCGTGGAAATTGACCATGAGGAAGGAAGAGTGTTGGCTGAAAACAGAGATAAAAACGCCGATTTTGAATTTAAGGCGGGTAAGATCGCTGTTTGTACCAATGCTTTTACCAAAAAAATATGGCCCGAATCTCCCTTAGAGCCGGGCAGAGGCTTGATTTTATTGAGTAAGCCTTTGGGATTTGATTTGGCTTGGAAAGGAGCTTTTCACATGGATAAAGGATATGTCTATTTCCGTGAAATCGATGGAAGACTTCTATTGGGTGGTGCAAGAAACAAGGATTTTGAAAAAGAAAGAACAACTGAATTTTCTGTAAACCCCTCCATCAGGGAGCATTTGGACCGCTTGGCAAAAGAGGTGATTTTTCCTTTTAGAGAATTTGAGTGGGAAATGGAATGGACCGGTATTATGGCCTTTGGTCCCAAGAAATCTCCTATAATTGAGCCTATTGGGAGAAAGTCTGCCGCTGCAGTCAGACTCGGTGGCATGGGTGTAGCCATCGGCTGGCAGGTGGGTAAGGAATTGGCGGGGCTTCTTTCAGAGATGTAATTGATTTTTTTTCTTTAGATTCAAGGCGATTAAACTTCCTAACGAGACTGAATGAAAGGATTGCCGCAAGCTCCCAAAGTGTATGATGCACTGATTCCCCTTGTTTTTTTGATTGTTCTCTTAATCGTCAATATTCGGATTTTTGGGACAGACGGGCTCTCCGGCTCCAATCAGATTGTGCTGGTACTTTCAGCCACAGTGGCGGCTTCCGTGGCTGTATTCAAGTTGGGCTATTCCTGGGATACCCTTCAAGAGGGGATCGTCAGAAGCATCAGTTCTGCCATGAGCAGTATTCTGATCCTCTTTTTGATCGGTGCTTTGGCTGGGACTTGGCTGCTGAGCGGTATTGTACCGGCGATGATTTACTATGGGTTGATGGTGTTGAGTCCGGTCATCTTTTTGTTTGCAGCCTGTTTTATCAGTGCCGTAGTGTCTGTAGCAACAGGCAGTAGCTGGACTACAGTCGCTACAGTGGGTGTGGCACTCTTGGGAATTGGAAAAGCTCTTGGGTTTGAGGAGGGAATCATTGCAGGAGCGATTATTTCCGGTGCGTACTTTGGAGATAAAATGTCCCCCTTGTCTGACACCACCAATCTGGCTCCTGCCATGGCTGGAACTGACTTGTTTACCCACATCCGGCATATGGCCAAGACCACCGTGCCAACGATGTTGATCACTCTTATTCTATTTATTGTAATAGGGCTTAACTATGAGACTTCAGGAAGTGTGGAGGATGTAAAGACCATTTCCAGCGTGATTTCTCAAAAATTCAATATTACTCCCTGGCTTTTTGTGGTACCCGTCGTCGTGCTTGTCATGATTGTCAAGCGTGTACCTGCCTTGCCGGCCTTACTTACAGGGGCTTTATTAGGGGGCGTTTTTGCTTTGATTTTCCAACCAGAGATTATTGCTGAGGTGGCCAATGAGCAAGGTGACTTTTCCTATATCGGCTTCAAGGCTGTCATGATGGCTCTTTTTGGTGAAATCGGAGTGGTGACGGATAATGCGATCGTGAATGAGCTTTTGGTGACTCGGGGGATGGGAGGTATGCTGAACACGATTTGGTTGATTATCTGTGCCATGGTTTTCGGAGGCATTATGGAAGAAAGTGGGATGCTGAAAGTAATGGCAGAAGCTATCATCCGAAAAGTACATCGGGTGGGATCCCTGATCGCCTCCACTGCGGCCACCTGTGTTTTTTTCAATATTACGACTTCCGACCAATATTTGGCGATTTTGGTTCCTGGAAGAATGTATGCTGAAATCTATAAGAAAAGAGGTCTGAAGCCTGAAAACCTCAGCCGAACCTTGGAAGATTCTGCCACTGTGACTTCAGTATTAGTGCCTTGGAATACCTGCGGAGCCACTCAAGCTTCCGTCTTGGGTGTGGCGACATTAACTTACGCTCCTTACTGCTTTTTCAATATTATAAGTCCTTTAATGACCATTTTGTATGGGTATTTGAAGATCGGAATTAACTATTACGAGCCGGAAGAAGAGTTGGTATGATACCCTTTAGCATTAGTAAAGAAGAAATCAATGAGTTGCCATTAGGGCAGTTTGAAGGGAAAATTTATGTCATTGACAAACCTGACCAAGTTGAAGACGCAGTTGATTTTTTGGAAGATCAGCGTGTGATTGGCTTTGACACAGAGACTAAACCTTCATTTCGTAAGGGGCAATTCAATCATGTTTCCTTACTTCAGCTTTCCACCTCAGAGCAGGCTTTTCTATTCCGTCTTCATCGGATCGGATTTCCTCCCCCACTGAGAAATCTGCTGGAAAAAGAGAATCTGGTAAAAATTGGGGCAGCGGTTCATGATGACTTGAAAGCCCTAAGAAAACTTACGGATTCGTTTTATCCGCAATCCTTTTTTGATCTGAACGATGAGTTGAAAAAAGTAGGTTTTCATAATGTAGGAGTAAGAAACCTTTGTGGCATGGTACTCAAAATGAGAATCTCTAAAACGGAACAGGTATCCAATTGGGAGGCTGAAAAACTGACCGAGAAGCAACTTCGCTACGCGGCGACTGATGCTTGGGCTTGCTTACAGATTTTCGAAGTGCTTCGAGAGGAAGGGTACCTTGATGAGTTGTTTAATCGGTATTAAACCTCAGACCTTCGATTTCCTGAAGAATTTCATATACACGGCTTACTTGTCCCTTTCGCATTTCTAAACTCAATTTGCAATCCAACCCCAATTCTTGGTGGGTGATTTCTAGGTTTTCGGATTTTACCAGTTTCATTACTTCATTCATGAAGGGATAGGGAAAGCGGATGTGAATGGTGTCCATGACCCATTTTTTGATGATTTCATTTGACTCAATTGCCATCGCTGCAGCGGTTTTATAGGCTTGAATCAATCCACTCACTCCGAGCTTGGTACCCCCAAAATACCGGATAACTACAATCAAAACTTGAGTCAGCCGATGAGATCGGATCTGTCCCAATATCGGATCTCCTGCGGAATGATTGGGCTCTCCATCATCATTAGCTCTATACCGAGCTCCATTTTGGTCCAAAACCCAGGCATAACAATGATGAGTGGCGTCGAAATATTGTTTTCTTAATGCAGTGAGTTCAGATTTGATACCTTCTTCATTTTCAACAGGAAAGGCGAAGTAGAGGAATTTGCTTCCTCGGTCTTTATGTATCCCTTCACTTTTGCCCGAAAGGGTAAAGTAAGAATCAGGGTCTGGGGTAAAACTCATGTTATTATGAATAGGAAGACTTGAAATTAGAAAATTAACTTTTGGCTAACCTGTAGTTGGTTCGAATTCTCTTAATTTTAGGGAATGCAGCAATCTGAGATTCCAATTTCTTTAGCTCTAGCCTACCCTTACCGGATAGAAATCCCCGGAGTAATATCCTCTTCAGGAGCTGTACATTTCTGGGATAACCAAGAATTGTTCCCCAAAGGGATTTTAAGGTGTTTTTGGATTACTGGAGTCGGAGAAGGAAACATCAGAGGCAATCATGCACATTTAAAAGAATCCCAGGTTTTGGTGCCTTTGTCGGGCCTGGTTCATTTGGAAATACTTAGTCTGGATGGAAAGATTCATTGTTTTGATTTGAATGATCCATCTGAAGGAGTATTTATTCCTCCCCTTAACTGGACTCAAGTTACCTTCATGAAAAACTCAGTGCTTTTAGGACTTTCAGACAGGGAGTTTTCTGAAGAAGACTATATCCGAAATAAATCAGACTTTGAGCGACTTCAAGCCAACTTCCGCTGAGTTTAGGGTACAGTCTCCTTCGAGGAGTTCCTCCACCTATTTTTTGTTGGATTTTCCTTTGTTTGGGAATTTCCAACAGTTGGAGTTTCAATGGGTGAAAAAGGAAAAGGTAAAAGCCAAGGTCCATGTTGCAATTTCGGATTCAGGCGATGCGGTGTCCTTGCCGGGTTTGCCGTTTGGAGGCATTTTGACCGAAGGGAGTATTAAAACGGATGAATTGGAACAGTTTATTTTTGAAACTGTAGAGGATTTAAGAAGAAGATCCTGTACTTCTTTTTCAGTAATTCAGCCTCCAAAACCATACGAGCCACTCTCACAACTAATCGAGAATATTCTTTTCAAAATGGGATTTGTTCAGGAGAGCGTACAAAGCCATCAGTTTTTTCTGGGAAAAAAGAGAATTAAAAAACAAGCCAAGACCTTTGAAGAGAAATTGAAAAAGGAGGAAGAGAAATCTGACACCTCTGTAATCAAGGGTAAGATTTCTAATTTTAATTTTCTTCAGGATATCAAAAAGTGGAACAGTGACCGTGGGTACCAAATGGCATTTGATGAGAATAGACTCATTCAGCAAGTATCCCTATTTCCTGACCGGTATTTTCAGATAAGTGTCCTATGTAAAAGTAAACCTGTAGCACACGCTGTGGCGGTTAAATTGATGCCTGAATCCCTTTATTATTTTCTTTCTGCCATTGATCCAAAAGCTAAAATTCCCAATTGTGGGGATAGAGTACTCCACAGCCTGTTTCAACTTGCAGCTGAGCAAAAATCTGAATTTATCGACTTGGGTTCTTCTGAAACTGAATCTGGAATCAATCATGGATTGATGTTCTTTAAATCACGATTTTCAAACGATATTAGTAACAAAGTCACTTGGAAATTGAGATTCAGACATGAATGATTCTGAAAAGGTAACGGTCATTTGTATTGCCTACAATCATGAAAGATGGATTGAGGAAACATTGGAGAGCGTCAAGCAGCAGGATTATTATGCAAAGGAATTGATAGTGATAGACAATGGAAGTACTGACAATACAGCAGAGATTATCAGAAATTGGGCGAATAAAAGTGCAGGATATTTACCTGTTCAGACTTTTTTCTATAAAGAAATGCAGCCGTATTGTCGTCTTTTTAATGAATTTCTGAACAAGGTCGGAGGTCAATATTTAGTTGATTTATCTGGAGATGATGTGTTATACCCTGAGCACCTTTCGATTTCGGTACGAGGCCTGAGAAATGCTCCATTTGCGGCCTTTGTGTTTTCAGATGCTTACATAATCGATGAAAAATCCGAGGTAAGGACTTTTTACCAAAGAAATTCGGCTGGTGAACTTAAAGAGGAGATTGAATTGGCCAATATTTATGAGACTTTGATCAGGAGAAATTTTATTTGCTCCCCGACGATGGTTTTCAATACGGCCATTCTTCGAAAGGAAGGCGGATATGATGAAAATCTTTACTATGAAGATTTTGACATTCAAATCAGGCTGGCCAGAAACTATCCCGTCATATTTTCAGACCACATTGGGGTCTTGAAGAGAAAACATGCCCGATCCATGTCCGCTGCTCAATATGATCGCTATCAATCACAAATGTTGCCTAGTACTGTAAAAGTGTGTTCCAAAATTCAACTGATGAATATTTACCCGGAGGAAAATAAAGCTCTGGGAGAGAGAATCTTGTTTGAATTGAAGCATGCCTTATGGTCAGGGAATTTTGAACCGGCCAAAGAGTTGGTACAAATGGGTGAAAATCTTGGTCTTAAAAGCCCTAAATTTTGGCTGTATAGACTTTGGGCAAAGAAGAAATGGGATATTTCTTGGCTTTATGTCAAATTGACCTAATTAACCAACAGCAACCTCCACAAAGGAGGACTTTGAAAAATACAGTTGCCCAATTTTTAATAAATCATCGGCAGTGAATTTCTTAAGGAATTCAAGTTTCTTTTGGTAAAAAGAAAAGTCTAAACCAGAATGATGTACGGCTCTAAAACGATCCATTAAGTCAAAAGAAGAACTGAACTTTGAGAGCATTTGGCCGATTAGGTAATTCCGGACGATTTCCAGCTCTTCTTTACTTACGGGTTCTTGGGTTAGCTTTTTTATTTCCTGGTAGATCTCCGCTACTACTTCCTCTTTAAATGCTTTTTGTACATCTGCTCCTATTACCCAGTAGTTGTAATCTCCTATTTCTACCAAGGAAGATGAAATTCCATAGGTATGCCCTTTGTCCTCCCGTATATTTTTTACCAGCCTAGATCCAAAATAGCCTCCTAAAATGGTGTTGAAAACAGAAAGCGCATGAAAATCAGGATGAGATTTTGGAATCGACCAATCCCCCAGTCTGATACTGCTTTGAAGCGCATCTGGTCTTTCTTCTTTTAAGGAAAAAGTAGTTTTGGGCGTGATGATTGACTTTGTTTCTGACTTCCTTCTTTTTGGGATTGAGCTAAGAATGGATTTGAATTCTTTTAGTTCAGAATCGTCCAAATTGCCACAAAGGAAAATTTCGCAATCCTGCCATAGGTGGTTTTCATAATACGAATTGACTAAATCTCTTTGGATCACATCTACGTGAGCCTCGACAATCTCCTGACCAAATGGATGTTCGAAACCAAACAAGGCGCTCCTGAAAAGTTGACTTGCTCTAGAAGAGGATTTTTCTTTTTCAAGCTTAAGACTGAGTTTGCGCTGCGATTTTCTTTTTTCAAGGCTTTCCTCGGGAAAAACGGCTTCTGTAAATAAAGAAATAAAAACCGGCAATACTTCGCGTATGTGTTTCTTGGTACTCAGAAGACTAATCCCCTCATGAGAAAAAGAGAGATGTGGATGAACTTCAGAGGCGTGAAAATCAAAAAATTCGGAAAGTTGATGTTCAGAAAAATCTTTGGTTCCCTCCAATAGCATTTGGAGAGTAAAGGACGGGACAAGAGAGTGGGCTAGTGACAAATCATTTCTTGCACTTTTGCCGATTACCTCAAGTTTTACCGCGTCTATGAAGGGAGTGGGTGTAAAGTATAAGGTTACCCCTGATTTTAAAAGATGGCCGGATGGATTGGATAATACAAAATCCTCCGGAATGTTGAATTCAGGTGCTTTCGATCTGTCTAGGCCCATTAATTGGAGGCAATTGTGTAGCGAAGGGTAAACCTGAGAGTTTCTGCTAAAGGGTGATTTTGAACCTGAGGCACTAAATATGAAAAATCCAATCCTAGGCGCTGCAAGTTGAATCCCAAACCCATGGTGAAGTACTTTCTTCCCCCTTTGGTTTTGTCTTCATAGAAGTATCCTGTCCTCAGTCCAAACTTTTGGGCATAAAGGTATTCTACTCCAAATGATAGTGTAAATTCTCTCATTTCCTCTTCAAAGCCCCCGGGAGCATCAGAGAATGATCCGAACATTCCCGAAATCAATGACCTATTAGGATCCTCTCCGGCAGCAATGATCAATTCTCCGTTTTCATCTGTAGCTAACGTGCCATCAGGATTCGTGGCATAGATGGGTGGAGTGGGAACCAACAGTTTATTGGCGTCTAAAATAAATGTCAGGGAGTTGTTTTCGTCAAAATTGACTTTGTAGGCTGTACCTATTCTAAAATTGGTAGGGATGTAATCTAGGTCCTCAGCACTGTTGTAGGTGATTTTTGGTCCTATGTTGGTTATGGTTGCACCCCAAGACCAGGTTCCTTCTTTAGATCCTACGAATATGGGCTTTTGATAATATAGGCCAATGTCAGCACCTACGCCTATTCCTGGCTTAGCTTCACTCCCTCCAGTGGAGGAAATGTTTCCAGAAAGGTTTGAGTAAATAAACCTAGCAGAGATCCCAAGGCCAAAATTGGAAGAAAGTTTACGGGAATACGTACCTCCTAAGGCAATGTCTCTTGGGTTGAATTCACCTATTGGATTTCCTCTTCCGTCAGTTAATTCAATATCTCCCATATTGAAGTACCTCATGTCAAATCCCCAAGCAGAGTTCTCATCTATTTTCTTAAATCCGGTAAGATAAGAGACAGACATATCATTGACCAATTTGCCAAGCCAAGGAGAATAAGAGAGTGAAAATCCCATATCCTCTTTAATAAAGGCAAGTTTACCCGCATTCCAGTGTGCCGAATTGGCATCTGGAGAGGTGGCCACTCCGACATCTCCCATCGCAGAATGTCTGGAGTCTGGAGCGAAATTCAAAAAAGGCACAGCTGTAGTAATTACCCTTCGGTTGGGATCCTGTCCTGAGATGATTACACTGTTTTGTGCAAAAGAAGAAAATCCAGCCAAGGCAAAAACTAAAACGAATAAGCTTTTCCTGCTTAAGATGGCCTTTTTATTCATTGAATCAACAGTTTTCCACTTGCCGTGTCCGAAGTCAAATCAGATTCTGAGCGTAGTGTTAGTTTGTAAATATAAGTTCCTTTCCCTGGATATTTTGTTTTGCTTTGGAAAAAAATCCAATGCCAATTATCAATAATTTCTTCAGCTTTGACAAAACGTCTGGATTCAGAAAATAGTATTTGTCCAGTCGAGGAATAAACTTCCAAGATACCCAATAGGTTTTCGCCGGGTCGATTATGACGGAACAAAAAAGTGCTTTTTTCGGACGAAGGATTAGGGTAAACCTGATGTTCGATTATTCTCAAAGTTTCGCTGCCCCTGACTTCTATGGAAAACGATAGTTCGCCTTTGTTTCCGGCATTATCCCATGCAGCTATCTGAATTTGATTGAGCCCTTCTTGTAAATCTTTGATTACCAAGATTACTTGTCCTTTTTGGAAACCGCCTTCAAGGGATTTGAAAAGTTCACTAATCGGAATGGGGGGGCTTTGGTTAATTTGTACTCTTAGAATTTGGTCACTGTTTTGATTTGATACATAAATTCCACTCAAATCATAAAAATCGGCAGTGAGCTCAACTTGTCGGGAAGAACTAACGAATGGAGTCTGCCTTGTTCTAGCAATACTTACCTGGATTTCAGGGCCTATCAAGTCTGAACTTTGAGATGTTTGAGGACCACCTAGGTTGAGTTGTTCAAATCCTGTTGCTTGCATCCGGTTATTCGAGTCCCATGCTATGATTCTCAAATTACCTTTCCTAAATTCTTCACCCAGGTCTACAGGGGCTTTTATTTGACCAGAGAATTTTCCGTTTTTCACTTCTCCTTTTCCTTTGAAAAGGATTCGGTTTTCATCTTCAAATTCAAAAGGGGAATTTTCATCTCCCAAGGTGGAGATTACTTCAGGCTGGTCTCTTAATTCAAGCTGAAATTCTCCGCTAAAATTTGGAATATGGGCGCTTGATATAGGGTCTATGACAGTTCCTGATAGCTGGATTGCCTGTGAAGGACGAACAGAATCAACTTCGATACCGGTTTGAAGATCTTCTATTTTTTCAATCTTAACACCCAATTCCGCATGGGCTAAATTCAAGCTTGGATCTCCTAGAAGTGAGAAATTCCTGTTAAAAGATCCATTGAGGCTTTTATTCTTGGTGTTTTTAAAAATGGCACCAAGAGTTTGATACTTATGGTTTTCTTTTTTGAATACCTCTTCAATAAATGCCTGGTTCAGAGTGAAATTGACACTACTAAAGACGGGTCTGCCTGTGCTTAGTAGTCCCATCGCTCCTTTGCCTTTGGCAAAAAGCAATTCTTCCGCGGCGGAACGGATAAATGGACTGTCGTGGCGTCCAAATTCGCAGGTAGCGGTCATCCAAAGAGCCAATTGATCCTGAGGAGCCCAATTTTCTATGTCTTGAACGTTGAAAATTTCTTCAGCAGTTAGCGTGGTTTCATTGCCATGTCCAATGTAGTTCAGGATCAAAGTTCCAGAATCAAGGTTCTTTTCCAAAGCTGCCCTCATCCCTGCCGATCGCTGGAAGTTTCCTGTTTTTTCCTGCTCAAAACGGTCTAAATAAAGCTTTTCAAGCTTGTAAAAAGGATGATTTTTGGTCAAAAATCGGGCATGAACTTCTGCATCTCGCATGTGGATGGAATTGTCACCGTCATCTGCAAGGAAGTTTAAGGTGGGATTAAAAGGCAGGGAATAACTGGCGTTTTCATAGCGGATCAATTTCTCTACCCATGAGTTTGCCTCTTCAAATGTGATTGCAGGCACTCTTCCCACTCCAATTTGGAGGGCTTCATCTCCTTCCCTTGATTCTTCCCATTGACCTTGTCCCCATTCGATCAACGCGAAGTAGTCATCCGAACTGAAGGTACGCAAAGGATCGAGGCTATTTCGGCTGGTGTAAATAGGGACTAAATTGGGTCTGCCCCCAAGTTTTCTTTTATAATCAAATGTTCCCTTTCCGAGGATTAGCACATGTTTTAACTGTTTACCCCAATGGTATCGCCAAGCGATAAAATTGCGAATGGCCGTTACATCACGGTTACCATAACCAAATGCATCAAATATCTGAGAAGTTGTCACCACTTCCGTTTGGACTCCTCTGCTGATTTTGTGGTCTCTAAGTTTGGAAGCTACCGATTGAAGTTGAGGAGAGGTGATAATGACTAATTCGGGGGAGCTTTGGGGATTTAAGTCCAAAGAGACAGGCTGAAATGAGGCGATTGATTTTACAGTGGAGGGAGAAAAGATGACCCACTTTTTACCTTTTGCAGAATTTCCGGAGGAATAGGCAATAGGAGAAAAGAAATTGCTGATTTCCCACATTTTACGCCCTATGGCAAATTGAATGGCTTCTTCTTTCTCCCCATAATATACTCCTTCACTTAGAGTTGAATTTTGGTAGGGAATGGCCACTGATAGGTAGTCTAGGTAACCAGCCCCAGTCCCTTGGTAGGTATATCTGATTTGACTCAGCCTATTGTTGACCGGAAAAAAATCCAATTGAATAAGTTCTTCGCGGCCCTTTATACCATAAGTGGTATTTGGTATTGGATTGAAATTGATTTCAGTTAAGAGATCCGCAGAGGAGAAAAGTCTCATTTGGGCAACGGAAGTGGGTTGAGCCATTATCCTTGTAGCCAATATCCAAGGAGCATTACTGGTAGAAGTGATGCCAAAGTTGACAGTAAGGCTTTGTCCTTGTCGGATTGGATCCGAATACCATGATCTTCCGGAGTTAAGCAGATTGGTTTTTTCTTCCTTAAAGCTTTTGATCACGTACCAAATCTGATTGGGATCGGCGGAATCCATTGAACCGGGAATTTCGGTTATCCTTTTAGGAGCATTTTTTCTTCCAAGTAGATAAGTGAGTGAGTCCGAATAAAGATGGTGTTCGTAATGGATGGTCTTCTGTTCTGTCAAGTAGGCTTGGTTGGGGCCCTCGAGGAAAAAAAACAAATTTTCCCCATCACGGAGGGCTGGAATTTCTTGGAGTTTCAACTGTGTGGAGTCAAGGACTTGGGGAAGCATTCCTGGATACCCAAAAACCGCAATCTCGTCCAATCCGACGAAACCCGCCTGCTGTGCTTGAGAAGAGGTGATTCTGTAAATCCCAGATTCAGTAATGGAAAATTTCACAAAAGAATTCTGAGCAAAAGCTGGAATTAGGATAACTCCAAAAAATAAATTGAAAATACATAAAAAGGCGTTTTTACTCATTCACTTCCACTGACTTGCTCCAAAATCGATAAAGCAATATACGCTAAAATTAAAAGTGGGATACCTGCAAGTTGAATCCAAGCAAAAGACACAATTCCAGTAACAATCAATAGGTAACGAAACTTGTTATTCCCAAATCCAAAGTTTTTGAATTTCAATGCGATCAATGGCAATTCAATAATCAAGAGGATTGAAAAAATCCAGGCAATGATGACCAAGCTGGTAGGTTGGGTGATCAACTGGCCAAAAGCGGGCCATTGAAGTGCCAAGTAGGGTAGTGTGGAAATAAACAGTGCGTTAGCAGGAGTGGGAAGACCTAGGAACCGATCGCTTTGTCTAGTGTCCAAGTTGAACTTTGCCAGCCGGTAGGCCGAAAGCATCGGGACAATCAATGTCAAATAGGGTAACCATTCCTGGTCAGAATGGGATTTTGCCATTGAAAAAAGAATTACCCCCGGCAAAACTCCAAATGATACCACATCTGCAAGGGAATCCAGTTCTTTACCAATGGCACTTTGTACTTTTAGTAATCTGGCTACAAAACCATCAAAAAAATCAAATGTTGCAGCGATCAAAACAAAATATGCCCCATGCATAATCTTGCCATCCAGGACCTGGATGATTCCCATCACTCCAAAAAAAAGATTAAGGAGAGTTAAAGTATTTGGTATATGGGCCTTGATTTTCAATAGACTGCTCTTTCTCCGACAAATGGATTATGGATTTTTTCAAAACCGATGGTGGTTTCTGGACCATGACCTGGGAAAACTACGGTGGAATCTGGAAGGCTGAAAAGTTGACTTTTTATTTTGGATAGAAGAAGTTGATGGTTGCCTCCGGGAAGATCTGTCCGGCCAATACTGCCTCTAAACAAGGTGTCTCCTCCAATACAACGATGGCTGCTCTCATGGTAGAAAACCAAATGACCAGGGGAGTGTCCGGGAACATACAGGGTCTTTAGGATTTCTTCACCGACTTGGATTTCCTGGCCTTCTTCAAGAAATCTACCTGCCTCTGTAGATTCATATCCAAAGAATCCATAGGTAGGAGCATAGACTTCCACTGACTTTAAAACAGAAACCTCATTGGGATGTATTTGTAAGTCGACATGGAATTGTCTGATAGCCCAAGCATTTCCCAAAACATGGTCGATATGACAATGGGTGTTGAGGAGTTGGGAGACCTTCAATCCTTCAGATAGAATAAAATCTTCCAATTCTTTCCGCTCTCCTGAGGTATGACAGCCCGGGTCAATCAATGCGGCGATTCCGGAATCATCATACACCAAATAGGTGTTTTCCTGAAATGGATTGAAGGTGAAGCACTTAATATGAAGCATCTCAAAAGTCCTCGTGATCTGGACAAAGTAAGGAATATTGGAGTTAATTTGGACTATGGAAATTGATTTTTTAATCATTGGACAAGGGCTGGCAGGTACAGCATTGGGATACCGTCTTATCAAAGAGGGGAAGAGCGTCATGCTTTTTGATCAACCCGATCAGAACAAAAGCAGCAGAATAGCGGCAGGTCTGTACAATCCCGTAACCGGGAGGAAAATGGTGAAAACCTGGATGGGAGAAATTCTCTTTCCTGAGATCCAGCCATTTTACAGAGAGTTGGAAGAATTGACAGGAAGCAGTTTTTTAAATTCAAGGAAAATCTATAGACCCTTTTTGTCAATCGAAGAGCAAAACGAGTGGATGGGACATTCCAGTGATCCTGATATTCAGCAGTTCATTGAAAAGATTTATACAGAAAGTCAATATCCTGAGCTTAAAGATCCTTTTGGAGGAGTTTTGCTGAAAATGTCAGGTTGGCTGGACATCAACCAACTTCTCGATAAAATGGCCGAATTTTTCCAAGATAGATTGGTGAAAGAGGAATTTGAGGAAGAAGCTCTGAATCAAGAATCATTTGGTTGGAATTACAGGGGTGTTCAGGCTAAGAAGTTGATTTACTGTAATGGGGTTGCTGCTCAGAATTCTCGTTTTTTTTCATTTTTACCTTTTGCTCCGGTAAAGGGTGAGATTCTTGAGGTCGTACAGTCGTTTAATCCTGAATTTATTGTAAACAGGGGCGTGTTTAGAGTTCCTTTGGGAAATGGAACCTTTCGGGTAGGATCAACCTATACTTGGCACGATTTGGATCAGGGCCCTACTGAAACCGCCAGAAAAGAACTTCTTGAGAAATTGACCGAGGTAGTAAAAGTGGAGGTAAACGAAGTGACTTCTCATAAATTCGGAATCCGTCCGGCTACAAAAGACAGAAAGCCATTTTTAGGAAAACATCCAACAGAGGAAAGCGTTTACATATTCAATGGTTTTGGAGCTAAAGGGGTATCTTTAATTCCGTATTTTAGCCAGCAGATGGTAGAATACCTCCTAGACTCAAAGCCTTTGGTCAAAGAAGTGGATATCAAAAGGTATTTTAAGTATATTTAAAACTTATCAATTCTTTCTCGAATGCGAATTTTGGTTTTTCGATACCTAATCTTATTAACATTACTGTTCACGATTTCCCATGCTAGGGCTCAGTTTGATCAGGAACGATTTGGCAAAAACCGGGTGCAGCATAAAGAAATCAAGTGGTATTTTTATGCTTCCAACAATTTTGAAGTCTATTACTACGACCGGGGTGGGCCAAATGCCAAGATGGCGATTGATTTTTTGGAGTCTGAGTTTGATAAAATCACACAAAGCATTGGTTATGTGGCTTACACCAAACCAAAGATTTACATCTACAATTCCCCCGAAGAAAGGCTTCAGAGTAATTTGGATCTGAATGCCCAGCAGTATACAGAAGAGGGGCAGACCAAGTTCACCCGTTTAATTGCCGAAGTAGCGTACAAGGGTCGAATGGATCTGTTTAAGGAAGATATCATTTATGCCACGGCAAAAGTAATTATCAGAGAAATGCTCTACGGCGCCTCAGTGGCTGATGCATTCCAAGCTAATTTGGTCAATGATTTTCCGGATTGGTATGTGGACGGTGTAGCTCTTTATTTGGCAAAAGGCTGGAGCAGGGAGATGGATGATTTTATTCGGGATTTTTTAAAGGATAATTCCAATCCTAAAATCAGAAATTTGACTGGGGTTGAAGCAGGTTTGGTAGGACAATCTATATGGAACTACATCGCTGAAAAGTATGGTAGAAGATATGTTTCCAGTATTCTGAATCTTTCAAGAATTAACAGAAATGAGGAAAATAGTATTGCCAATACGATTGGATTAAATGCTAAGTCTTTCTTCTTGGATTGGCAGCAATTTTATTTAAAGATAAATGAGCCAGTCTATGCCTCTTTTAAACAGGTAGATCCTCAAAACGCAATCGCACTGACCTCCTCCAGAGTAGATGGGGCTATTTCAGATATAAAATTCAGCCCGGATGGATTGCAGCTTGCCTATGTTATCAACAATGCGGGTAAATTTAAGGTCATAGTAAGGGATTTGTCCTCAGGTACAGAACAGACCGTTTTTCAGGGAGGAGCCAAACACGAAGAACTCCCTCCGAATCTGAGTTCTCCTGTGATTGCTTGGAGAGACTCGGCAAATATTGCGATCGCTTCATTCAAAAGAGGGTTCACGACACTAAGACAACGTTCCATCGACGGTACTTCTCAGGATAAAATCTTTCTTAGAAATATTACCCAGATTTTGAGCCTGGACTTCAATGAGTCTGGAAGGAATATGGTGCTTTCTGCTATTTCCAATGGGCGTACGGATATTTATACCTTAAATGTTAGAGGTCAGGGCAAAAGGTTGACAAATGATTTGTTTGATGACCATACCCCTGTTTTCCTTAATGATTCTACGATAATCTACTCGACAAACTTTACGGAACTCCCCGATTCCGTACTGACCGCCACCCCTGACATTAAAGTGCTTCCCAATCAGTACAACCTCTTCATGGCACAGGTGCTTAAAGACACAACGGTCTTTACCAAGATAACCAATGCAAATAGTAAGAACCTGAGGCCAAGAAAGGTAAATAGCAATACCTTGCTGTATCTCAGTGATTTAAGTGGGATCACTAATGTCATGAGGCATAATGTGGGTAGTCAGATTTCTAATCAGATTACAGCTTTTGACAAAAGCATCGAGGTTTTTGATGTGACTAGTCGGATGAATAAAATTGCTTATGCCGTAAGAAACGGTAAAGAATCTTACCTTTTTGTAGAGGGGTATAGCGGTGCTGACCAGTTCACTCCTAGTACTCCAAGGGTGCAATTGGCCCAGGCAAAAGATCTCAACGAAAGATTGGCTGCTAGAAGATTGCTGGAATCAAGAACCCAGACTCCTCAACCCACTGCGGTCCAACCTGCCCCTGAAGTACCGAAACCCAATGTGGTTTTGGATACTACCAAATCCAGAACCTCATCCATTAATTTGGATAGGTTGAGATTTGAATCCAGGAAAGGTATTAATACAGATAATTATGTCTTTGATACGTTGCCTCCTACAGGCGTGGCTCAACAACAGCAGACTGGAGATGTCAGACCCGACTTGAATAGGACTAATTTATTGGAGTCATTCAGGAAACAGTCTCTCCAAAAAAGAGTCTCAGGACCACGTGAGATGGAACCTCAATTTTTCACCAATAATATCAATACCCGTTTTGTAGTTGACCCTTTGAGAGGCTTTGGGATAAGCCTAAACGGTAAAATGACTGATATTTTGGACAATCATATATTCATGGGAGGGATCATGACTTCCTTGGATTTCAATTCCGGTGGAGATGTGTGGTTTGAATATGAATACTTGAAATCCAGGCTGGACTTTAGAGGGAGATTTGACAGGAAGACGGTCCGAGTTCAAGAAAGTGATATTACTTTTCAAAAGTATGTGCTCACCAAGGTCGAGGCTGGGGTTTCCTATCCATTAAATATTCATTCTAGGGTCTATGCAGCACCGTTTTTGGCTAAATCACAATACTTTAATTTGAATCCTGATTCGATTATTTATGGTCAAGTACCTGAGCAAAACAGATTCGATGTCAATTATTTAGGAGGAAAGGCTGAGTTTGTTTATGACCGAACAGAACCCATGGGGCTTTATTCCTTTACAGGCACTAAAGGAAAAGTCGGATTTATGCATTACCAAGGTATGAATCATGGCAATCGTTCATTTAGTAATTTTTACTTAGACATCCGTAATTATCAAAAAATTCACAAAAACATCATACTGGCATCCAAGCTTTATTACGGGTCTTTTATGGGTCCAAACCCTCAAAATTATTTGGTCGGAGGCATGGACAATTGGTTGTTTAATGAGTTTTACAATCCTCCAAGCAATAGACCTGAACCATCACCTGTGAGGAATCCAACTGGTACGGAAAACTCCAACATACTTTTTGCGGACTTTGTGGATTTAAGGGGATATGATTACGATGAAATAAGGGGAAGAAATGTTTTCACCTTCACGACTGAACTTCGGTTACCTTTGTTTTCTTACCTAACAAGAGGAAATATTTCTTCCAATTTTGTAAGAAACTTCCAGCTTGTTGGATTTTATGACATCGGATCTGCTTGGAACGATTCGGCACCCTGGGAAAGGGTGAATGATCAAAATACTGAAGTGATTAATACTCCCGGCTCTCCATTTGTTATCGTATTGAATAATTTCAATAATCCTTGGTTACAGAGCTATGGGGCTGGCTTGAGAACTGTATTGTTGAATTATTATGTCAAATTTGATGTAGCTAGGCCTGTTCGAAACTATCAATCTGAAGACCTGAAGTTTTATTTTACTTTAGGCTACAATTTCTAATCTTAATTTATTTATGATCAAATCTATGACCGGCTTTGGGGTTGCCGGATTTGAGAATGAGCACATGGTGATCCAAGTAGAGGTTCGCTCGCTCAACTCAAAGTTTTTGGATCTCGCAGTCCGAAGTCCTCGTCAGTTCTCCGATAAAGAGCCTGAAATCAGAAACTTGGTACAGTCTGTTTTGGATCGGGGAAAAGTCAGCATTTCCATTGAATTTGTCGCAAAAGGAGTTCAAAACCTCCCGGTCAGTATTAATGAGGATTTGTTCAAAACCTATTTTTTGGAGTTTAAAAGGCTAGCCGAATCGGTAGGCGAGGTATCTACTGATCTTTTCAAATTATCGCTTCAAGCTCCCAATGTGATGATCAGTGTTCCGATCGATAGGGAAGAAAGTGAGGATTGGGAGCAGGTGAAGCTGGTTTTGGAAGAGGCATTGAAAAAATGTGACAACTTTAGGAAAGATGAGGGAGCCTCCCTTTTTCAAAAGCTGAAAGAAAATATTGAGATTATCAGGACTGGATTGTCAAAAATCAAAGCAGATGAGTCCAATCGAAAAGAAAAAATCCAGACAAGAATAAGAGGACATTTTTCCCAATGGATGGATGAAAACTCGTTTGATGCCAATCGTTTTGAGCAAGAATTGATTTACTATTTTGAGAAAATTGATATCACGGAGGAAATTGTAAGGTTAGAGACGCATCTGGATTATTTCCTGAAATCCATGGATCAGGAAGTTAATCAAGGTAAAAAACTTGGATTTATCAGTCAGGAAATCGGTAGAGAGATCAATACAATCGGTTCAAAGGCGAACGATGCTGAAATTCAAAAGCATGTCATTCTGATGAAGGATGAACTTGAAAAAATCAAAGAGCAATCTCTAAATGTGCTTTAACATTCCGAAAGAGGGTTTTAGAATAAGGTTTTTTAACTAAGTCTATTAACATTCTTTTAATATCTAATCAGACAACGCATCTCTGTAGCGCATACTTTTATAATCGAGCCGGAACTTTTTGTGTCGGCTCTAAATAGGAGTCTTAGTTTTTCGTTCATTTCAAAGTTGGATTTTATGAAAATTGAATTTACTCTATTCGTAGTGGTGTTTTGGTGCGCTTTCGGTTTGGAACTCAAGGCGCAGAGCCGATTGAAAATGGAGCTTTATGGTGGTCCTCAATTGATGTATCAGCGTTCTACTGATCAGATTGGAAATCCAATCAATTACCATTTGGGGATTAATATGCTTTATGGAATTACCAATGATCTTCAATTAGTCCTCCAAGCCGAATCAGCAAGGGCAAACTTCAATTACGATTGGTACCCAAACTTCCCCAATACCAATCCAGCTTTGAAGGCTTTTTACTTTGATTCCTTTGGTAACTTTCGGCTAGGGTTGAGAAAATCATGGGAAAAAGGAACCAAAGCCTTTTTTATTCAACCTAACGTGGGAATAACTGTCAATAACTACTTTGATTTTTCGGGTGCTGATTCGACTACGTTTTTTATGGCATCTAAAGAATCCCGGATCGCAGGAAATCTTGGATTGGAAGCAGGGGTGAAATTTTACACAGGTCGGAAAAATTACGTCACTCTCGGTATTCGACATCAATCAGGAATAAGCGCTTTGAATACTGCAGAAGTATCCTGGGGGATTCCACAGCAAAATCAGATTTTGGTGGAGCGCTCAGGTACTTACACAGGTTTGTTTGTCGGCTATGGGATCGATTTTAAAGGAAGGACTAGAGAGGAAAAGGCAGCTGCTAAACTTGAAAAGCTAGATCAGAAGACAGTTCGGAGAGAGAGGGCTTGGGGAGATGGCGTTTATCTTTCTGTTTCAGGTTCGTTACGATTCAGACCAAGGGATGAGCGAGTTCCTTATTTGGAATTTTCTCATATAACTAGCGGATATCAGTATCTATTGGGATACACACGAGGTAGATTTAGCCTTGAAAGTGGATACAGTAGGCAGTTGGCCTATAATCACCTGAATATTCCTGGGGAAGTGGTACATACTCAGCAAGGATACTCTGTGGGAGCGATACCGCTTCGGGTTCGATATCACAAAATCATAGGTGAAAAAAATAGATTGAGGTTAGGTTCGTCTATAGCGGGATTGGTTACCCTTGGCACCCACGGTTTGTCCAATATAGGGCAAGCGGGAGGAAATGGGAATGGATTTACTGTCTATCAGATTAATAGTACTCCATTGGAGCAGACTTCCGAGGGAAAGGTATTTTTTAATGCAGGACTATTTGGGGAGCTTCCTGTCTTTAACTCAGGCATGGTCACCTTCAATTTGAGTAGAAATTTTGGAAGTCCAGCTGTAGGCAGAGAAAACATCAGTGGTATGATCTATGGACGCCCGCTTAATCAAGAGCTCACAGGAACTTTGGATGGCTGGCTATTGGAGGTAGGCTATAAGATTCCGATTGGCCGGTTTTTCAAGTAAATTTCCTTTTGGAGAAAAACAAAAGCCTCGATAGTTTAATAATATATCGAGGCTTTTTTAATGTTGGGCATTTAGCCCAGTTTTATTGAAGTTTGAATTTGATGGGGATGGTCATTCTTGACCTGACAGGTCTTCCTCCATTTTTTCCAGGATTCCAATTCGGAGAATTTTTGATGACAGTCATGGCTGCCTGGTCCAAACCTTCACTTGCCGATCTTACGATCTCAACATCTTGGATTGACCCATCAGTATTGATCACAAATCTTACTATTACTGTTCCTTCAATCCCAAGCTTTTGTTCTTGACGAGGGTATTTAAGGTTAAGTTTTAGGTAATTGTACCAAGCTTCCATTCCCCCTTTAAATGAGGCCATTACCTCAGTAAAATCTACAATCTCTGGTGCGATTTCTTTGGGGGGCTCCTCAAGTTCAATAGGTGATATCGGCTCGTTTTCAGTTAAATCAATGTCGATAGTTGGAAATTCCAATTGATCAATTATTTCTGAATCATCGATTACCTTGATCTGAGGAGGTATTATCGGAGGAGGCGGAGGCGTAACAAAAGTAATTGGGGGCAAGAAATCTTCTTCCCAATTGGTGTTTTGATTTGTAATTGTCAGAAGAGGAGATTCCTCATAAGCTTTCCATTCGAAAGCCACCAACACTGCGCCGATTGACATAGCCAATCCTAGATGTGTCAAGGAGCCTTTCCATTTTGAAAGATCCTTGGAGGGATTTTTTTTGAATTCCATGGCAGTAAGGATTTAAGTGTTAAGGAACTTAACCTTTACTTTTGAATATACCTACTCATGCAACATCTTTTAACTAATTAAAAAGTGTTTATCCATGGTCTTGGCACTGTGTTTTTGGAAGGTGAAAAAATCTCTGGTTTAAATTGTAAAAAAAAGAGGCTGTTGAAAAACAGCCTCTTTGATATTTTATCCAAGTTTGAATCGGATCGGAAGTCTCATTCGAGTACGAACTGGACGACCTCTTTGCTTACCTGGTTCCCACTTTGGAGCGTTTTGTACTACTTTGATCGCTTCTTCATCGCAACCACCTCCGATACCTCTCAGTACTTCTACGTCCTGAATAGATCCATCGGTGTTGATAACGAATACTACGATTACGGTACCTTCAATACCCATTCTTCTAGCTTGAGTAGGATATTTCAAGTTTTTGGAGAGGTACTCATTCCATCCAGACATACCACCTGGAGGATTTGGCTGAGTTTCTACCACGTCAAAGATTTCATCTGCTTTCTCTTCCACTGGAGCTTCTGCAATGACTACTTCTTTGATTACAGTAGTTTCTTTCACATCCACGTCGAAGTTTACTTCAATTTTCTCTTCGATCTTTACCTCATCCGGAATTTCCTCAATGATGGGCTGTTCCATTGGTGGAGGCGGTGGAGGTGGTGGTGGCTGTTCAGTAATAGGCACATCAAGCAGTTCTTCGAAGTTGTCATTTACGCCGCCAAGATCCTTAAGACCACTGTCGTCGTAAGACTTGTATTCGAAGGCAGCAAGTGTGAGACCTACAGCAACTGCCAGCCCAAGATTGGTGAACATTCCCACCCTCTTGGTCAAGTCAGCACTAGGAGTCTTTTTTGCTTCCATGGTGAATTTGGTTTATACAGGTTAATCTTTTCTGATTTGAATAACAAGTGTAAGAATTATCGGAGATTATTCCAAAATGAATTTAATGGATGGCCACTTCAAGTATCCAAATAATCCTAAAATTCCTCCGATTAGATTGACTATCATATCCATCCAGTCAAACGATCGGTAAGGAATAAATTGTTGGGCGGTCTCCAACAATATTCCGAAGAGTACTCCATACACCATGAAATTGATCCAGACTTGCTTTTTGGCATCAAAGTCCCTCTCTTTTTTTACTCCTATTCCGCACCATAAATACGTTTGGACAAAGAAGCAAACCAAATGGATGAACTTATCTTGGAAATCAAATAGGTCTACTTCAGGAAAACTCGTGCCTGGAGTAAGCATGGCTAGGGATAAAAAGATCAACCATGCCAAAGCAAAGATCAATCTCAAGGCTCTAGAATTATTCTCCAATTAATGCTTTGTAAGCATCTGCTTCAAGCAGGTCAGCTGGTAGCTCTCCAGTAATTTTGACTTTTACCATCCAGCCATTTTCATACGGAGATTCATTCACCATTTCAGGGGCTGATTCCAGCTCGCTGTTGAATTCAAGAATTTCTCCAGTCAAAGGCATAAAGAGATCTGAAACCGTCTTTACGGCTTCTACGGTACCAAAAACCTCTCCTGCTTCGATAGTTTCTCCGACTGTTTCTACTTCGACATACACAATGTCTCCGAGTTCTTTTTGAGCAAAGTCGGTGATTCCTACTGTGGCGATATCTCCTTCAATTTTAACCCATTCGTGGTCTTTGGTGTACTTTAGTTCTTGTGGGAAATTCATAATGGTGTTTTTTCAGTGTGTCAAAATTACAAGTAATCAGATGAGATTGAAATCTATTGGGATAAATTAAATCGTAGCTGTCCACCAAAGGCAGTGGTGGACCGCCGGAATGCCGTAGTGACCTTAGGATCATTGATCGTTCGCTCAAAATAAATGGTAAGGTTTAGGTTTCTGTTGATCACATAACTGATGGTGGGCCTAAGTTGGATGTTTAAGGCTCCGTTGGTCACGGTGGCCTTTTCTTCAATTTTTCGCTGTACTTGCTGAGTATCTACCACTTTGGTATCCAGTCTCATTTGTAAATCGTTTTTCAGGATTTTTTGAGCCCCATCAATTTTGAAGGGAACTTTCATTCCAGCTTTGGTATACGAGAGTGTCAGTCCAAAATCATTGCTCCGTTGTTCTGTTACTTGGGAATTTGAAAAATTCATTCCCAGGTTTCTTTCTCGATTATAATTAATCGCAATATTCATTCGCTGTTTGGTTAACACATCCACACCAATAAACGGAGCAAACCGTTCAGAAAGGACAACCTGATTGAGTACATAGATTGGAATGAACTGTCCTTCTAGATTGGTAAGGCTTGCTCTGGGTATTCGCTGAAGAGAATTAAACAGCTCAAGCCCTTGCTGGTATTGCAAGGAGTTGGAGAAATTACTCACATCATACGTTGAAGAATAGGAGTGGGTAATATTGATGCTGCTGAAGATATCACTGAGTCCTTTCAGTCGGGAAAGACCCCGATAATCCACTCGCCAGTTTGGAAGGGGAGTTTTTGGGAAGGGATTGAGACTAGCGGTATTGGGGTCTTTTCCTAAATAGGCCGCGAGGAAAGAAGGAATCAATACATCCTGCCCATTAATTCCATATTCTCCTGTTCCTCCTGCTTCTCCATCTAATCTCTGTTTAATGATGGATCTGTAGTTTTCAAAATCTGTAAACAAGGGAGACCTGTTCTGAACATCATCTTTTGAGAAGGTGGTTCCGATCATGATCGTAGTGATGGAGTAGGAGCTCAGACGATTTGGGCTTAAGGATTGATAACTTCCGGGATTTTCCAGGGAGTTTCGGAAGATTTCCGAATAGTCTCCAATTTCCCGCTTTCTAGCTTCAAGTGTGACTCTGAAATCTCTTACCGGTTCTGCAAGGCCAGTAAATCTTAAGTTCATGGCTCTGTTTTGTCGGAAATTTTGTGTCATTTCCGGGCTAGGAGCCATATTTCCATTATTTGCTAAATCGAATCGGATATTCGGGTTTTGAGCACCAAATACAAAGGCCCATCCTGGATTTTCCCAGGCTCGATCCATTCCCAGCAATCCCGTATTGGGCATATAGCCAGGTAAAAACGTCCCTTCCACCACTCCATAGTTAAATGTCACTTCTTTTAGCATCATTAGAAACTTAAGAAGTCCATTGCTAAACGGTGTTCCTATGGTGTCTGTCGCGCTGAGAGTGTTTCTTCCTGGGATTGAAGGTCTTTTGGGAGCATTGATAGCGGCTAGCTTTTTGTTTTTGTTGTAAAGCTTTACAAAATCAAATTTTCCGGTAATGTTCTGATCTCTGGTGTTGAAAATGACATTTCCCAGGGAGTCTTTTTGACCAATTGCACCTGTTTGCCATGTGTAAGTAGTCAGGTATCGGTAATCTGCCTGAATCCAATCTGTCAGAGGGAGTTTACCCAGCGGGATGGAATAATTGACTGTAGCGGTATGGCTATAGTTTGTTGACCGGCCAAATCTCCAAAAGTTAGCTCTTACCGAATCTATTTTTTCCTGCGTATCCAAATCTCCCTCAGGTTCATCTACAACGGCAAAGGCTCTTGAGGTAAAGTCTACCCTGAGGCTGTTGGAAAGATCCCAGTTGACCGTGAAGGACCTGTTCATGAAGAAAGATTTTTGGAAAAGAGGATCTACACCTGAGGTTCCCAGTTGATCATTTCGGTATTGGGAACGGGTAAATCTTCTATCCACATCTACTCTGGCCAAAAAGAGAGTAGGGGCCAAATTCAGGTTTAGGTCCTTGATCAATCTCAGGTATGGATTGTTCATTCCTTCGGAGTTTTGGAAGGGTGCAATTTTCCATTCCTTGGGTTGAAAACTGTAGGTTATATTCCCTCGGTTAGTTTTAAAATTGTAATTCTCGAGCTGAGCATTGGATTGGGTAACTGAGCCCACCGCATAGGAGAAGGCTAAGTTGGATAGGTCGTAGAACCTGCTGGGGGCATCTGGGTTCTTTTTCAATTTTCGAATATTATTGAAACTCAGATTTCTCCTATTCAGCTGATCTAGAGCAATATCCCTATAGGCATCTTTTTCTGATCTGGTCTCATATTTTCCTAAGGCAACCTCAAATGGAACATCCGGATTGAGAGGATCATATTCAGGTTTTGTACTGGCATTTTCTACAGAGAAATACATGGGAATACTTACTCCCAAGGATTGGGGTAGAAGCTTATCCACTTCCACATTGGTAGAGATGTCGTATTGGGTGGTGGCTTGACGGGCTCTTTGTGATAATTTGGTTTCCAAGCCTCCAAACCCAATAGAATTGTGTCTAATCGAAGCAGAAACGACCGCAACATCCGCAATTTTGGTGTTTAAAAATGCGTTGGCAGCCCAACCGTTATTTTTTGTAAATCCTGTTACCCTCAGTTCGTTTGCCCAAATACATACAGTTTTCGAAGATCCGATACCACCTCCAGGATTTCTGACCCCAATCATCATGCCCTGAACCATGCTTAGTTCGGGTCGGCCTACGACGGTAACTTTATATTGCCTGATGGCTTTTGAAAATGGTAAAGTAAGGGGTGATTGCGTGTTGTCCCGATCCACTTTTACCCCTACTATTTCTTGTATAGCTATGTCAATTTCATTTTCTTGGGGCCACACGATGGTAGGATCATTTGTTCCCAATGGGGAAATTTTGAGCGGAACCTCTATTTCATAGTAGTTATCTGTATAGTCTGTTCCCAATCTGAGGAAGGCAGTGACTTCTCCATCTTGTGCGTCCTGACTATTGGCATGGAAAAACATTTTGATTCGCTCATATTGTACCAAGTCAATGGTTAGATTTTTGAATACCGCCCGGGCATCTTTGGGGGCCAGATCTTCTACACAAATCCGAAGCGATTGTTCATTGAGTCGTCGTTCTACGGTAGAGGTATTGTCCCGATCTCTCTGGATTCCCGGTGGAAGTACATAAGGGCTGGATTTGTCACTGCCTTGGGAGTTTTGCTCAATATTGACCACGTCCACGGTGACGTTGGAGTTGTCAGGTTCTGGAATTTCAAAAAAGCCTCTTTCGAAAAGAGATTCCTGAAACACCCGCCACTGGCTACCTACCATTCGGAATTCCGCCATTCGAAGAACTACGGGCTGTTGGAAGTCTGTAAGGTAGGTACGTATCCATCTGATGGACTTGAATCCGGAAATGTCTCCCTGGACTCTGTCTGGCTGTCGAACAGGAATTCGGAATAGATACCAATTGATTTGTTCCCCGCCTTCTGTATGAGTCACTTGATCTACAATGTAGTTTTCTCCTACGTTGAGCTGGCCTGGTCTTAGATCAATCTCATATTCATAGTAATTTTCCAACTCATTGATGGTGTTGTCAGAGTTGAGGTCTTCGTTGTCGGGGTTGTTGGTTCCAGAAGGGGTATAGGGAAGGCTTGGGTCCGAAGAGACAGGAGTGTTTCCTTCAGTACCATTGAATTTTTTGTATCGTTCCAAAATTTTGACATTTTGTTCGTCAAACCTTGAATCGAGGTAATACTGAAAGGCATCAGCAGATACGTCTTGCTCTATGGCATTTCGGGCATTTTGAGAGATGTTTAATCTATCCAAAAATCTGGATTTGAAGTAGCCGAGCTCATCCTCATTTTTCAATCCATCCAATCCTACATCTTGGTTGATCCTTGAGGATTCAGAATTGTCAAAGGCTGGAATTAGGAATTGCTGTCTGGTAATTCTTCCCCATTCATTCTGATTGGTACCGCTTGGATCCCCGTCCGCAGGAAGACCATTTTCAAAGGAATGACTTCCATCCCGCATTACATCCTCGGAAACATCCCCCAAGTTGATAAATAGCTTTCCTCCAGTGGTGTTGTTTTGGTTAAAAATCCCATCCAGTACTTTTCCATTTTCACCTGGGAGGAAAGGATCCATCAACCAAAATTCAACGTATTCAATGTTTGTGCGGTCAAAATCCACTTCGGTGGTGATTGCCCGGGTCACACCTCCATAGTTTAAACGTGGATTGGGCAAAAGTCCTTCCGAATTCAAGTTTGGATTGTAATTGTACATCCCTCTTTCATGAGGGAAAAAAGCCATTTCAAAAAGCGGTTGTGGCACCACAATCACATCCCTGTCTTGGTTTTTAAAAATTTCCTGAGGGATTACTCTTCGAACATAATGGTTTCTGCGATCTTGAGCCGTGATATTGGTGGGTACCCCAGGCCCGCTCTCTCGGTAAAAAATATTGTCAATATTGTACCAAGCCAACCTTGCTCTGCGGTAAGCGTTGCCCAAATTATCCTCCGTTTGATTGCTTAAGTCAAATCGGTTGTCAGGTGTTTTGGGAGTGGAGGCAAGCTTCCAGGTTTGGTTGGCCTGTGCTCCAAGATAAAAAGGAGTAACGGCAGCTTCAAAATCATCAATATAAGAGGCAGGATCTCCATTCACCGTATTGGAGGTTCCCGGGATCAGATGTGCAAATTCCGCATTAAACTGCACTAGGGATTTTTCCTTAGTGTCAGTGAAAGGCAAGGCATCTGCCAGTTTGGTTAAAAACCGGGATTCATCATTGAAATTGAGATCCAGACCCCATAAGCTATTTCTTAGGGTTTCGTTCCCTGTGGCAATCCTTGTGACATTGGGACGTTCATTCAGATACAAGAAAGTGCCCCCAATATTTAGCTTTTTACTAGCCAGATAATCCAAGCGTGTTCCGATTAAACTTCGGGTTTGGAAAGAAACCAAGTCAGCTTTTTCGAAACTTACATTGATCTGTTTTCCTGATTGAAGGATGGCATCATTGATGATTACGAGTCGGCCCACGTTGTAGTCCACTGTGTAATCGACCCCCTCGGTTAATGGGATATTTCCTGCCTGCACAATCACGGATCCCGGGGCAATATTCAAACCCGGTAATTGAATTTCACTGGCCGACCCTGCAGTCAATCTGCCTTTAATGAAATATTTGTTCAGCCTGGTGACTAACTCTGCATCTGCTTGTGTGGTACGGTAGAGCGTGTCAAAAACGTATTTGTCTTTCAGGACAATTTCTTCTGGATTAAACCTTTTTTCAAGATTTGATCCGAATGGTTCCAAGACAGGGAAAATCAACAGGCCTCGATCGGATAACATGGTTATTCCTTCCACAAAATCAAAATTCCCATCCGGTGCCGGATCATTTTGAGGGTTGAGGTTATCCAGTCCGGTAAGACGGATCAAAGGAACATCCTTTACATTGGCTCCTTCGAGCAAAGAAGGGTTGTCAAGTCCTGTTCGGTCGTCCCGGTAAATGATTTGAAGCTGAAAACCATCCCGTAAAATCTGGCTTGCATTCAGACTGTAGACGTTTTTCATCATCAAATCCCAGGTGGGCACTCGTGTATTGATCCTTGCAGGTCTCAATAATTTGAGGAATATCAGTTCATCTTCTCTTCTGACCTGGTAATCTTCGGTAAGCTCACCGACTTTGTAAACTTGTCCGTTGTACGTGTATTCATAGGATACTGCCAAGACTTCGTCATTTTGAAGCCTTCTGAAAAGAGAGATAAAACCTAGCTGGGGATTGAAAAAATACTCCTTGGGGTCCAACTTTCTAGCTCCATTGATTTGCTCAAAATCAACCCCTTTTCTCAGTCCCAAATCAGATTCCATGGCCCTTGATCCTGTATCGAAAGGGCGGTAAGCAGGATTGGAACTGATACTTGCGTATAATTGGTTGGCTTGGTTGGATGCTGGACTTTGGGGATTTCCGGGGCCGATTGCGGGATTGGTAGGATTTAATAACACCCTGCCTTCTCCAAGGTCCATGAAGGCAGCAAAATTTCGCAGGGTTTCTGTATTGGTCGCCCTGTTCATAATATATACTTCCACCCTGGTGATGTTCACGCCTGAGAGGATTTGAGGAAGTCCCCGAAGCCAACGTTCATAATTTTCTCTGTAAAAGTGGCTCAGGAAAAAATGTCTGTTTTCATCATATCTAGATCCTTGAATGTCAAAAGATCTTCCCTGACCATTTGCATCAATGACCAAATTGTCTCTTCTTCCTCTCTGTGTAGAGGCCACAGCTGTTACATTAAGCTTCCCAAATCGCATCTGGGTTTTTACCCCAAATAGATTTTGAGCTCCTTGTATCAACCGGTTTTGGACAGGCATACTGACATTTCCGAGTTCTACAGATTGAAGAATGTCTTCCTCAAATCCATCATACTCCAGTTTTAACTGATTTTGGAAATCAAAAGAGTTATTGGAGTCAAAATTGGCCGCCAATTTCATTTTTTGGCCTAATGTGCCATTCACAGCCATTTGGATTTGCTGCTGGAAATTGAAGCCTCCATTTTGTTGTTGTCGGATGGGAAGGGTAGGGTTGTCAACTCTCCGGAAGATTCCCCCAAAGTCCAGATTTACGTATCCTGTGGGAGTAATATTCACCTCGCTGCCACCAAAAATCCGATCGAAGGTTGGGCTCACTGTCAGTGGTGGAATCAGATTTCTACCGGCTACAGCACTTTCTCCATCCATTCCGCGGGCCCTAGTCCTCCAATAGTCTTGCCTTACCTTGTATTCCTGAAGCTGCGAAAATTTTTCAAAATCATACTCTTGCTCGTTTCCGATGCGAGTGGAATCGATTTGATCTACAATATTGTACCGTAGGGTGGAATCGATCAATACCTGTACATTTTGGTTTACAGGTGGAGTGGGGATAAATGGGGATCGAGGAGTCAGAAAAGGATTCCGGTAAGGATATAGCGGGTTCGTTCTCATATTTTGCCAAAGCAAAAATGAGGGAGCCTGTCTCCTTAGGTTTAGAGAATCTGTTCGGGTTCTATTTTCTGAGGTTTGTTGAGCTGTGGCGGGTGAAAAAACCACATATGAAATCAACAAAAACAAAGAAAACAGAAAATGACTCCGAGATTTCCTCCAGCAAAAAATAGTTAACTCCTGAAAGTTCAATCCAGCTTCCGATTATGGTGTCTTTAAAGATGCTTTAATTAAATCTTCTAAGGAAATTTCTCCCGTGGTTTTTTTAAGGACCTGGGCTATATTTTTTTCTGCAACTGCACGAGGAAAACCCAAAGTAATTAAAGCCTGTAACGCTTCTTCTCTTGTTTTATTACTTGATTTAAGAAATCCTAAAGGCGTGGCTAATTCGGTTGTCGATTTTCTGATTTTGTCTTTGAGCTCTAATATGATCCTTTGGGCAGTTTTGGTTCCAATACCTTTCACAGCTTGGATGGTTCCTACATCTCCCGATAAGATAGCCTGTTCGATTTCTTCGGTAGAGAGGGATGACAGAATCATCAATCCCGTATTGGGTCCTACTCCATTTATAGAGATAAGAAGTAAAAAAAGGCGTTTTTCCTCTTCATCTTTAAAGCCATAAAGCGTGTGTGCATCTTCTTTGATGTGCAAAAAAGTGTGTAAGCGGATTTGCTCCTCGTCTTTTATTTTACTGTAAGTCTGAAGTGAAATTTTGACCTGGTAACCAATCCCACTTACGTCAATGATGACGTAGGTGGGATCTTTGAAAACTAAACGGCCACTCAGGTATGCAATCATAAGTTCATTTCAGTGGATTGTGCATCAACAACAGCAATGGCAACCATATTCACAATTTCCCTGATAGAACTGCCTAACTGGAGTATGTGTACGGGTTTATTCATCCCCAAAAGAATTGGACCTATAGCTTCTGCATTTCCCAGTTCAGCCAATAGTTTGTAGGCAATATTTGAAGATGCCAAATCCGGGAAGATCAGCGTGTTGACTGGCTTGTCTTTATCCCCAAGAGCCGAGAAGGGATAGATTTCCCTTTGTATTTCTTGGTTTAAAGCCACATTTGCCTGCATTTCCCCTTCGATGATCAGGTCTGGATATTTGGCTTTGGCAAGAGCGGTAGCTTTGGCCATTTTGGCGGGGATATCTCCTTGGGCTGACCCAAAATTTGAATAGGAAAGAAGTGCAATGCGTGGTTCCATATTGAAAAACTTTACCGCATTGGCAGTCAACCCGATAATGTCTACCAATTCTTCGGCAGTCGGATTGAGATTGACCGTAGCATCAGCGAAGAAATAAGGACCACGAGGCGTATTCATGATATACATCCCTGCCACTCGGTTGACTCCTTTTTTTACGCCGATCGTCTGAAGGGAAGGCAAGATGGTTTTTGGATAATCCCGAGTAAGACCAGAGATAAACGCGTCTGCGTCCCCTGTTTCTACCATCAAGGCACCAAAATAATTCCGTTCTCTTACCAACCGGTTGGCATCGAAGATGGTCATTCCCTTTCTCTGTCGCTTCTCGTATAGAATCTTTCCGAATTTCTCTATCCGATCATGCTCTTCCACCGGATCAATGATGGTGACATGGGCTAGGTCCAAAGAGTTGTCCGCAATTAATCCCAGGATTTTAGTCCGGTTTCCGAGTAGAATCGGAATAGCAATTTTTTCATCACGCAGGATTTGGGCAGCTTTAAGGATTTTGAGGTTATCCGCCTCTCCAAATACAACCCGTTTAGGATCCTTTTTAGCTCTTCCTATTACTATTGACATCAATCGCTGATCGATACCTATACGCTTTTGAAGTTCAAGCTCATAGGCCTCCCAGTCATGGATTTTCTTTTTAGCAACTCCGGATTCTATGGCAGCTTTGGCAACTGCCGGGGCAATAGTAGTGATCAGTCTAGGATCTACTGGCTTGGGGATCAGGTAAAATCGTCCAAAGGCCATATTGTTTTCCCCATAGGCTTTGTTGACAATTTCCGGAACAGGCTCCTTGGCCAATTTGGCTATGGCTCGGGCTGCAGCCAATTTCATTTCCTCATTGATCACAGTAGCTCTTACATCCAAAGCCCCTCTAAATATGTATGGGAATCCCAAGACATTGTTTACCTGATTGGGGTGATCTGACCGCCCTGTAGCCATGATTACGTCTTTTCTTGCGGCTATGGCTGTTTCATAGGCGATTTCCGGATCTGGATTGGCAAGGGCAAATACAATAGGATTGGGAGCCATACTTTTGATCATCTCAGGGGAGATGATGTTGCCTGCAGAAAGTCCTAAAAACACATCCGCACCGGGTAATGCTTCAGAAATGGAGTTAATGGTTTTATCTGTAGCAAACTCCCTATGGATATCCAAGAGTCCTTCTCTGTCAGTTTTGATGACTCCGTCTTTGTCACAGACAATGATGTTTTCCTTTTTCACCCCAAGGCTCACATAGAACCTCAAGCAGGAAATAGCTGCTGCTCCCGCACCACTGACTACCAACCGGATATTTTCGATTTTTTTATCGACTAATTCAAGAGCATTGAGAAGGGCTGCTCCTGAGATAATCGCCGTGCCATGCTGATCATCGTGCATGACAGGAATCTTCATTTGTTGTTTTAGCGTCTGTTCGATTTCAAAGCATTCGGGAGCTTTGATATCTTCTAGATTTATTCCTCCAAAAGTAGGCTCAAGGGACTTGATGATCTGGATCAGTTTCTTTGGATCTTTTTCATCTATTTCTAAATCAAAAACATCAATGCCTGCAAATTTCTTAAAAAGAACTCCTTTGCCCTCCATGACAGGTTTGGAGGCTTCAGGACCTATGTCTCCTAATCCCAATACTGCAGTTCCATTCGAAATTACAGCCACCAAGTTGCCTTTGGAGGTGTACTTGTAGATGTTTTCACTGTCTGCTGCGATCTCCTTGCATGGCTCGGCTACTCCTGGAGAATAAGCCAAGGCAAGATCTAGCTGACTGGAAACGGGTTTGGAGGGAATTACTTCAATCTTACCGGGCGATCCTTGACTGTGATAATTAAGGGCGTCCTCTCTTCTGATTTTAATCGCCATAAATGGATAGTTATACTGGGTCTAGGCTCCCTGGCTTTCCGTCCAACTTACATTAGTATTCAAAAGTATGGTTTGAATTTCCCTAAGTGCATCACGATGTACTTCATTAGGGAAATAAACGAAACCTTCCATGTAGTACAACTTACCCTTTTTCTCGTCAATCATGAGGTATCCGAGGTAAGTTCCACCCATGCTGATGTTGTTGGTTTTCCAGGTGCCTCTTATTTCGACGGTAAAATTATCATTTATCACCATGTTTCTGAAGGCAGGAGGGACTTGTTTTTCGCTGATCATAAAAGACTCCGGAACGTCCGGATCTCCGAAAATATGCTTTCCTGCAATGGAGTCCCTCAGTTTCAGGATGTTTTCAGGAAAAGTCTGCTCTTCAGAGAGGTAGTCAGTTTCGTAAAAAAACAGGCTGATGTCTGGTCTTCTTTCAGTAGGGGAGGGCTGTCTGAGCCATAAAAAGTCTGGTTCGGATTTCGCAATTTGGTAAGAAACAGGTGGTGCTATTTCAATTCCCAAGTTTACTCGTGCTTCATTTTGAGCTGCTGCATTTTTTCTCGCCAAAAGAGCTTTTTCCAATCGTCCGCGTTCCCTGACTTCAAAGAGATTTTGAAGTCGGTCCTTGTTCTTTCTTAAGTTGGCAATCAATTCTTTCTCATTGTTTCCGAATAAGTACAACACCTCCTGCCCTTGAGCATATTCATCTTCCATACGAAGAGAGTATATGCTGGGATCTGAAGCAGCTTTTTCTTTAGATTCTTTGGTGAATTGTGCATTGATCACCTGGCTACCACCACTTTTATCATCAAAAGTGGTGACGTAGATCAGGTTGGTGTACATCTTAAGCATGCGGGTCATCGCTCTCGGATCTACCCTATGAACCTTAAACATAGGCTCTGAGCGAAACATCCCTGGAAGGTCTTCCTCAAAAATTCCTCTAAGTTCTTCCCCTACTGGTCCAGCCCATTTGGTGGAATCTATCGCAAGGACTATTTCTCCGATCGAACCTCGTGCTTTTGGTTTAGCACTGCTCATTTTTTGTTTGGATTCTTCACTGCATGAAAAAGCCAAAAAAGAAATTAGAGCAAGTAGCAGGGTATTATAGGTGATTTTCATAGAAGGAACAGTTTGTGGATAACCTATTTTCTCGGTAATTAAGTAAGATTTTGGGTGTTTTACCCGACTAAAAAGAAGTCCAGTACAGGAGAGTTTAATCAAACAAATCGGTCTATCCGATAATTAACCGTTGTCCGGGTTTGATGTTGTTGGAATTCAGATTGTTGAGACGCTTGATTTGTTCTACAGAAAGAGAATGTTTTTGGGAAATGATCCAAAGGGAATCTCCCGGCTTCACAGTATAAGTTTTTGGACCTGAAGTAGAAGGTTTGGAGTTATCCGCTAGCGTGGATGAATTGGATTGGCTAGGGATAGATGTCTTTCCGGAATTGATATAGAGGGTCTGTCCCACTTTGATCAAATTTGAATTGAGGTTATTCCATTCTTTGATCTGATTCACGGATACCCCATGTTTGGCGGCTATGCTCCCCAATACATCCCCGGATTTCACTTTGTAAGTGATTCGCTCTGCGGAAGTGGTCACTGCTTTTGCTACAGGAGTAATTTCGATCAATTCGGAAGTGGAAGCGAGAAGTACATTTGGACGATTGCCCAAAGAGTCGCTTATCCAAGCCAAATTTTCTTTGAGATAAAGAGATTTTGTCTTAGGAATCCTGATCGCCATGCTTCGATTAGTTTCCGGGATAATTCTTTTTTTGATAGAAGGGTTAAGTTCTTCCAAGTCCTTTAGACAAAGGTCGGTCAACTCTGCAAGTTTTTCCAGCCTGAAGGCGCGATCAAATCTTACTTTATCATAATCAATTGGATAGGTTGGCTCTTCAAGATTCAAATTGTGTTCCTCCAAATGGTTAAGAACATACATCATGGCTTGGAATTGGGGCACATATCCTCTGGTTTCCTTAGGAAGGTAGTCATAGATGCCCCAAAACGTTTTCTTTCCTCCCGATCTTCGGATTGCTTTTCGCACATTGCCCGGTCCACAATTGTAAGCAGCTAACGCAACTTCCCAATCTCCAAACATACGGTAAAGAGACTTCAGGTATTTGGCAGCAGCTTCTGTGGACATTTCCGGATCCATTCGATCGTCGATGTCTTCGTTGACATACATGCCATACATCCTACCCGTAGCAGGCATAAACTGCCATAATCCCATTGCCCCAACTCTGGATTTGACTTGTGGGTTTAGAGCAGATTCGATTATGGACAGGTATTCGATGTCACGGGGCATTTCATGTCTGGCCAAAGTTTCTTCAAACAGGGGGAAAAACTTATCCTTTCTAGCCAGGACCATTTTGGTATAATCCCTATTCCTAACAGTGAAGTATTGAATGAATGAGAAAATCCGATCATTGAGTTCGAAAGGCATTTCTGTATTCATGGCTCTCACTCGTTTGGCCACCTGATCAAACGTAAAATCAGGAATGTATTCGTAGTGATAGTTGGGGATTACTTCCTCAGAAAAAGTAACCGCTGCTTCCAGGGGTTGTTCTTGTGAAAATGCTTTGTTCAGGGACAACAGGCAGACAGTCAGAGCTGGTACGAGAAATCTGGACAAAGTCATTTTCATGAGATTTGGGTTTTAAGAGGTTAATTCAGTCAAATAATTACTAAAGGCATACAATTCCGCTTCTTTAAAGGAATTGGCGATGACTTGAAGGCCTATTGGCATACCGTATTTATCTTTGCCATTGGGAAGAGAAATTGCCGGAACACCGGATACTGAGGCTTGCACGGTAAATAAATCTTCCAAATACATAGCTACGGGATCATCGCTGTGCTCACCGAATTTAAACGCTGTAGATGGCGTAGTCGGCATGATAATATAGTCAAAATCATTTAAAAGATTTTCAGTATAGTCTTTTATTAATCTTCTGACCTTCTGAGCCTTAGTGAAATAGGCGTCATAATAGCTGGCTGAGAGTACAAACGTACCCAGCATGATTCTTCTTTTCACCTCTTCACTAAACCCTTCACTTCTCGTCAGCTTGTACATAGACTCCAAATTATGTGCCTGAGGAGAACGATAGCCATATTTTACTCCGTCAAATCTGGATAAATTGGAGCTTGCTTCAGCTGTGGTCAGAATGTAGTAGGTTGGGAGGGCATAGTTCATCAGTGGAAATTGCACCTCTTGGACTTCGTGTCCTTCAGCCTTTAATTTTTCCAAAACGGCTATGGTGTTTTCTTTGATTTCCTGCTGCAAGGCTGAAGAATCAAGAGTCTCGCGGATAAAGGCAACCCTTGCTTTTTTGTCAAAGTGCAACAGTTCGCTGTAATGAAAAACCGGCTTTCGTGAGGAGGTACTGTCCATTTCGTCATGCCCTGCCATGATTTCCATAACCAGAGCATTGTCTTTTACAGTTTTCGAAAAAATCCCAATGGTATCGAAAGAGGAGGCGTATGCGATTAATCCCCAACGGGATACTCTGGAATAGGTTGGTTTCATGCCAATTACTCCCGTAAATGCGGCAGGTTGTCTAACTGAACCACCCGTATCGGTCCCAAGAGAAACCGTGCATAGATTGGCTTGGACTGCTACTGCCGAACCTCCCGAGGAACCCCCGGGTACTCTGGATTCATCTAAGGCATTAAGCACTTTGCCATGAGCTGAGTTTTCGTTGGAGCTTCCCATACCAAACTCATCGCAGTTTAGCCGCCCGATGATGATCGCATCTTCGTCGATTAGTCGCTGAACAGCCGTAGTAGTAAATTGGGAAATATAGCCTTTTAGGATTTTGGAGGAGGCATTGGATTCATGGCCTTTGTAATTGAGGACATCTTTGATCCCAATGACCATTCCGGCGAGTTTGCCGGCTTTGCCTTTGGCAAGTTTTTCGTCTATCCGATCGGCTTGTTCAAGAGCGGATTGCCCATAAACTTCGACGAAGGCGTTGAGGTGCGCCTTCGTCCGGATGTTTTCTAAATAGTGGTTGACGATCGCTCGGCAATCTGATTCTTTCTTTTCGAGCGATTTCTTGATTTCGTCGAAGGAACTAAATTTTTCCAATGTCAATTGGCTTTCGGGATTACTTCTTTTTGTCTTTCAGCCCATCTTCCAGATCGTTCTGAATTTCTTTGGTAGCATCTTTAAATTCTCTGATGCCACGACCCAATCCACGGGCCAATTCAGGGATCCTTTTAGCACCAAACAGAAGGAGGATAACGAGGATGATCAAGATCAAAGAACCTCCGCCCATGTTTTGAATGAAACCTAATGTAGTCATGATGGTGTGTGTTTAAGGATATACAGAATTACAAAGATACAACTGTCGCTCGCTTGACAAAGGTTCCGGGCCTCAGCTGATCATCTTTTTTATGAACGTACGATTTTTTTGACTATTTGGATGTAATCCATGTTGCGGGGTCCATATTGGTGAGCCCTTTCCAGGTTTCAAAGTGCACTTCAGCCATTCCTTCTGCATTGGTGGAAACTTGGCCTATAGTCTCCTTGGCTTTAACGTTTTGTCCAACTTTTACAGCAACGGATTTCAATCGGCTGTAGAGTGTAAAATACTCGCCATGCTTCACAATCACAGTTAATCCATACCCGGGAACAGTTGAAATTTTGCTAACCGTACCATCAAATACCGCCCTCACGTTGGAATTGGGCTGGGTTCGGATTTCTAAACCATCGCTTTCCAAAACTATCCCTTTTAGGGTGGGATGTGGGTAAGTACCGAAGCCCAGAGAGATGAAGCCTGTCTCTACCGGCCAGGGTAGTTTTCCTTTGTTTCCGGCGAAGGAACTGGACAGAGCAGCTGCCTCCGGAGTCATTGGCATGGAGGTCCCAGCTCTCTTAGTCGTAGTAGAATTGGATTTGTTAGCCTCGGCTTCAGCCCTTCTGATTTCTTCTTCAATGGCCGCTTTGATCATTCGATTGAGCTGTTCCTGCTGTTTTTTGGTGGCTGCGATTTGCCGCTGGATATCCCTTTCTTTTCTCGAAAGTGTATTGACAAGTCCCTGTTGCTCCTTTCGCATTTGTTCGAGCTTTTCTTTCTCGGCTTTTTCTTCGACCAGAACTTTTTCTTTGTCTTGTTTTCTTTCGTCAAGAAGAATTCTCTGGTTGGCTAGTTCTGAGGTGAGCTTTTCGATTTGTGCAGCTTGTTGCTTCCTGCTATCGCTGTATTGCTTGAGGTATTTCAGCCTCATGTATAGCTGGTTGAAATTGGCCGAACTGAACACAAAAGCAATGATCGACAGTCCTCTGTTCAGCTTGGATGAATTGTAAATCATCCGTGAATATTCAGCCTTCAGGTCTTTCAGTTGTAGTTCGAGAGTTTCGATTTTTCTTTCGGTATCCGAGATCTCGCTGTTGATCAGTTTCACCTCTCTGTCGAGGGTATTGACCAGTCTGTTTTGTGTTTGAAATTGCCGGGTAAGCGCGTTCAGCTCTCCGATAGAGGTTCTTTTCGTAGCGGTAGTCTGCTTAAGAATGGCATCAAACTCCTTTAGGCGGGTTTGAACTTCTATTTTTTCCCTCTCCAATTCTTCCCTGGTTTTTTTAACCTGAGAAAAAAGAGGAAATGAACTAAGCAGGCCTACAAAAAATAAGAAGATAATTGTAATTCTTCTCATGAGTTAGAATCGAAATGGGAAACTTAAAGGACCTGAATTGGGATCAATGGAAGTCCAATTAACATGAATTCTTGTATTCTGGCTCCCTTCAGGAAGTTGAAAGGCGATTTTGAACAATACTTCAGAGGGGAAAGGCTGGGAGTTGATGTCCTGGAACTTTGGAAAGCTGGCGAGAACCGAGCCTCTGTCATCCAGAGAATTACTGGAAAATTCAGAGACTTTACCGTGGCTTGTTTCCACTTTGGTGAAATACCGGACGTTATTTCTGACTTGAGTCAATTCAAATTTTTTACCCACTCTTACTAATCGGTCCTCATAAGAAACGGGGTAAGGAATATTAGCCCAGATGACGTTTTGGAATAGTTCAAGAGATAATTTCAAGCCATAGAGCCGTTCAAATTCTAAGTAAGTCAGGTTGACATCATCTCTTCCCACCCGGTCCCTGATTTGGATTTTTTCTTGGGTAAATAGGCCTCGAATAGCCTCCATCCCCATTCCGGGAGACATAGTAAACCAGAGCACACTATCTTTTTTTGCCCGGACACTTAAGGTGCCACGTGTGATTTTCCCTGACTCTTCTTCGATTACAATTTTTGCTTTTGCATTCAAGTAGTCGTACTTCACCTCTATAGGAGAGAATTCCTCCATTTTTCCATCTCCTTCAAAAAGGGTAGTTTTTTTTGCACAACTCGTCAGGAAAAGCATTCCTGTGATCACAAAACCTAAAAAAAATCTATTCATGGTATTTTCCATCTTTTATTTTTTGCGCCAGTTTGTCTGAAGCTTCGGAGGATCCCTCAGCTTTTTTCCACCAAGAAATCGCTTCTTGCACCTTGCCCAGATGATACAAGATATCACCATAATGCTCAAGCATCACCCCGCTTGGTTCTTTTTCGTTCTTAATCGCCTGGTCCATGAAATTGGACGCCTCCTCATAGTTTCCCATCTGGAAAAGAACCCACGCGTATGTATCTAAGTAGGTGGCATTTTTTGGATTTTTTTTCACCACCTTTTCTGCCATGGTCTTGGCTTTTTCAAGGTCTCTTTTTTCCAACGACAGAAAGTAAGCGTAATTATTCAATACTTGATCATCATTGGGATTGAGTTGAAGTGCTTTTTCGAAATTTGAAAACGCAGAATCTTTTTGTCCCAAATTATATAAACTGTTTCCTAAGGCTCCAAAGGCAACTTGATCCAATTGGGGGTTTTTCCCTGCATTCAGTTCAAGGGCTTTTTCCAAAGAAACTACTGATACAGAATCTTTTTTTCGAGCTGATTTGACCACTCCGTCATAAAACCAAAATTCTGCCGAATTGGGAAACTCATCCACTCCCATGACAGTGTAGGTTTCCAGTTCTTCAAAATCAGCTTTTTCACCGAAGGAATTTAGAATAACCTCTTCCAATAGCGGAGCGTTTTTGGGCTGTATGGCAAGTGATTTTTTGAATAATGAAATAGCGTCCTGAAGATTTTTCTCAGCTTTTTTCCGTTCGCCCAATGCAGCATAAACAAATGCATCATTTGGATTGACTTCCAGTAAGATGAGTTCCAATTGATTGAGCATTGCCTCTCTTTCGGAGGTTTTGATTTCCCGGAGTATGGATTGATAGGTTTTGGTTTTTACTTCGGGATCCAAATCAGGACTTCTAAAGGCCCGAGTTAAAAACTCATTAGATTCCTGAATTTGGCCTTTCTCTTTCAAAAGAGTATACGCGGCCATTTGGAGCTCGGCTTGGTCGGGATACTTATTGATTTCGCCCATGACAAGTTGAAGGGCATCATCCACTTTTGCATTGTTGTAAAGGATTTCTACCAGATTGAGGACATAATTTGGGTTTCCCGGAAAGGCGTCAATTAACTTCTGACCTTCCTCAATGGCCTTTGGAAGATCGTTTTTCCTAAGGTAGATCCGTTGCTTTTGGACAGTAAAGGGTTCTCTGATTCCATAGTATTCTTCAGCTCTGTCCAATACCACCAATGCTTTGTCAAATTCATTGGCACTGAGGTATATTGAAGCCAAGTCCAAATTATACTGTTGGTTTTTATCCGACTCAGTAGTCAGTCTGTCCAGAATCTCTGCTGCTTTGAGAGGTTGCTTGAGGTTGGAATAAATTTCAGCAACCATCAAGGCATAGTACTTATTGTCAGGGTCTTTTTTAACTGCCTTTTCAGCGTAAGGAAGGGCTTTTTCTGCTTGGTTGGATCTAATTAAGACCTCTGCAATTTTGTAGGAAATGGCCGGTTCCTCGGGCGAAAATTCCAAGGCTTTCTGTAGGTAAAAATATGCTTTGTCCAAGTCGCCAAGAACCAAAGATTTTTCGCCTTCGATAAAATATCGGCTGGCTTTTGTCTGATTTTCCTGAGCCTTGCTTTCTTTTTTGGAAAGCATGGACTGTGATAAGCCAGAAAAAGAAGCGCCTAAAAAAAAGCAGGTGAAGAAGAGGTAGGGAATAAATCTCACTGGAGTTTTGGATTGCAGCACCAATTCACAAACATAATGCCTTTTGTTCAAATTGGCTGAACATATCCAGCTTACGGCAAGCCTACAGAGTAAGTTTTTTAGGAAGATTTCTTTTTGGGGAAAAGCTTGATCAAAAGATCCCTTTCTAGCAAAAGGACAATTCCCAAGAAAATGAGAAGAATGGTGTTTTTGGCAAAAAAACTCGCCATTCCAGATTCTAAAACCAAGTAAAATCCTCCATAGCTCAGTCCAAAAGCCAAGCTTAAATACAAGAGCCCTTTTCCGGTCTGGTAAGGGATAGGATAAAATTTTTGTCCAAACCAAAAGCATATCACCGTCATGACCAGATAACAGGCCAGCGTGCTCAATGCGCCTCCCATAAAACCCCAAACCGGTACCAAACCTACAATCACCACGATACTTACCAGAGCTCCGACAAAGGTAATCCAGAAGCTGTAGTTGGTCTTGTCGGTGATTTTAAACCAAATGGAAAGGTTGAAATAGATACCGAGCAATAAGTAGCCCATCAGGAGGACGGGTACGATATAATAGGCTGATGAATAGTCATCTCCCTTCAGAAACAAGGGTCCGATCCAGTTCAGATTGACAGAAATAGCCACCATCAACAGGGAACAAAAAATGATGAAGGCATGCATCACCCTGGCATAGAGCTGCGGGGAATTTTTGTCGGAGGACTGTCTGAAAAAGAAAGGTTCAGCAGCGTATTTGAAAGCCTGAATGACAAGATTCATCAGAATAGCCAATTTGAAATTTGCCCCGAAAATTCCTGCAGCCTCCCTTGAGCTCAGACCAGAAAAGTAATTTTCAGGTAAAACGTATTCAAAAAGCATTCGGGAAACCAGTTCATTGGTGACCCCTGCCAAACCCATGAAGAGTAGGGGCAGGGAATATTTCCACATGGGGCGGATGATTTCTTTTTGAAGTGAAAAACGGAAAAAGCCAGCTCTCCACCATACGTAGGGGATGATCAGACCATTGGCCAGCAAATTTGAAAGAAGAATGTATTCTACCCCCCAATCTTGCTGAAAACCCAAAAATCCTTGTTCTAAAACTCCCTCACTTATCCAGGAGGGAATCCATACGATCAGTAAGAGGTTGAATAAGACATTCATTAAAATGTTGATCAACTTCGCTCCTGCGAATGCTATCGCTCGGTTTTCGAGTCTTAGTTTGGCGAAGGGAATGGCCAACAAAGCATCGAAAGAAAGAATCAGAGCCGTCCAACGAAATAAATACGCTTGGCCGGGATAATCCATGACCTCAGAAATCCAAGGAGCCATTAAGTAAATTCCTGTTCCCAAAAAAACTGTTGTGGTGATGAGAAGGGATTGGGAAGTATGGTAAATTCGAGCAGGATCCAGATTTTTGCCTGTCGAAAACCTGAAAAAGGCCGTCTCCATGCCGTAGGTAAAAACAACATTTAAAAAGCCAATCAAGGCATAAATACCGGTGAAAGCTCCAAGGGCAGCTTTGTCCAGGTATGCAGTGTAGACGATGATGAGTAAAAAGTTGATAGACCGGCCTAAAATGCTACTCAGTCCATAAATGGCCGTTTGTCCGGCAAGTTTTTTTAATTGGCTCATGGAGTGGGGAGGTTCTTATTCTCCTCTGAAGACAGGCTTTCGCTTTTCCAAAAATGCCGAGGTGCCCTCTTTATAATCGCCGGATTTCACGCAGCGGGCAAAGGAATTGGCTTCTGTCTGATACCCATTTTCCTCTGAAAAAGCCGCATTGACACAATCCACAATCATTCCGATCGCCAAAGGTGCTTTGCTCATGATTTTAGCGACGATTTCTTCGGCTTTGGCGATGGCCTCAGCTTTGGTAGGTAGGACATGATTCACCAATCCGAGGGATTTAGCTTCCTCTGCAGTAATCATATCACCTGTCATCATGAGTTCATTTGCCTTCCCACGACCGACTAGAAGCGTAAGTCGTTGAGTTCCGCCATATCCGGGAATGATTCCGAGATTCACTTCCGGCTGTCCAAACTTGGCATTTGCTGACGCCACTCTCATATGGCAAGCCATCGCCAGTTCGCAACCACCGCCAAGCGTGAAGCCGTTGGTGACCGCAATGACAGGCTTATGACAGTTCTCGATCATGGAAAAGATTTCCTGACCGTTCTCCGCAAATTTTCTGGCGTTTACCTCATTCAAGGTCGCGATTTCGTTGATGTCTGCACCTGCCACAAAGGCCTTTTCACCGGCCCCTGAAATGATCACAGCCTTAATAGACTTATTGTCGATCACCTGCTCGAAAACTTCCTTAAGTTCTTCTAAGGTTGCAAAATTGAGCGCATTCATTTTGTCCTCACGGTTGACCGTAAGGTAGAGGATTCCGTTTCTTTCTTCGGTGAGGATGTTGACAAATTCAGACATAAACATTCGATTAGGTGCGAACAAATATAAGTCTGAGGTCAACTTTGGCAAATCGGCGACTTAGAAAAATCCAAAAAGGCTTCTTTGGAGGCTGTTTTCGAATTTCTTTAATCCAAACCATAAGGTATTTTTTGAAGGTAAACCGAGCCCCTTGAACCAAATTTCCTTACTTTTGCGCCAGCTAATTATCAACTAAAACAACTACTTATATGTCCTCCAAAAGAAAAATTACCGTAGCCTACGGCGATGGAATCGGCCCTGAAATCATGAAAGCAACCCTGGCAATCTTGGAAGCTGCCGGCGCTCAATTGGAGTACGATGTAATTGAAATTGGAGAGCAGGTTTATCTCAAAGGGATCAGTTCAGGGATGGAGCCCAAATCATTTGACTCCTTGAGAGAAACCAAGGTTTTTTTAAAGTCGCCAATCACCACTCCACAAGGGGGAGGTTTCAAATCTCTTAATGTGACCACCCGAAAGTCTTTCGGGTTGTATGCCAACGTAAGACCTTGTAAAGCGTATTCTCCTTTTATCAAGACACACTTTCCTAAGACTGACTTGGTAATTATCCGGGAGAATGAAGAAGACCTCTATGCAGGAATCGAACACCGTCAGACCAACGAAGTATACCAGTGTCTGAAAGTGATATCTCAGCCAGGTTCTGAGAAAATCATCAGATATGCCTTCGAATATGCCAAAAAATACGGGCGTAAAAAGGTGACCTGTATGACCAAAGACAACATCATGAAGTTGGCCGACGGTCTCTTCCACAAAACCTTTGACGAAATCGCCAAAGAGTACCCAGAAATCCAAACAGACCATAAGATTATCGATATCGGGACAGCATTGATCGCTGAGCGGCCGGAGATATTTGACGTGATCGTGACGCTGAATCTCTATGGCGATATCATCTCTGATGTGGCCGCACAGGTAACCGGTTCGGTTGGTCTTGGTGGTTCTGCCAACGTGGGCGAGGAAGTGGCCATGTTTGAGGCGATTCACGGTTCCGCTCCGGACATTGCAGGCATGGATATCGCTAATCCGTCCGGCTTGCTCAATGGTGCGATCATGATGCTGGTACATATCGGTCAGCCTGAAGTCGCAGAGAAAATCTCCAATGCCTGGATGAAAACCCTGGAAGACGGAATCCATACTGGGGACATCTATCAGGAAGGACTTTCTGCCAAGAAAGTAGGAACCCAGGAATTTGCTCAGGCGGTGATCGAAAGACTCGGACAGAAGCCTGAAAAGATGACTCCAGCTTCTTTTGACAAAGAAGATACCAAGCCGATGAACATCAAGCTTTCACCCAAGACCAAAGCTAAAAAAGAGCTTACTGGAGTGGATGTGTTTATCGACTGGGATCAGGATGGAAGAGATCCGAATGTGATCGGAGAAAAACTCCGTCAAGCCAATGCCAGCGGACTTCAGCTTCACCTGATTACCAACAGGGGCGTAAAGGTATTTCCTGAAGGCTTGAAAGAAACTTTCTGTACAGATCACTGGAGATGCAGATTCAAGACCGATGACGGAAGCGTGGTGACTCATTCGCAAGTTTTGGATTTACTTCAGCAGATCGAAAAGTTGGGTTTTGACTTTATCAAGACCGAGCATCTGTACACCTTCGACGGAGTAAGAGGCTATTCCTTGGCGCAAGGCGAATAAAACCTTTAAGTGCGCCGCGGCGTACTCGAAGGTTTGGATTCATATCGAATGCCGAATGTTGAATAATGAATTTTGAAGAAGGGGAGAGGAAACTTTCCCCTTTCTTTTTTTGGAGTCGGTTGAGGTTTTCAAAACCTCGACGGTTTGATTTACTTTGTCAGGCTTGATCTAATTTCAACTCTGCAAATGACCCGACGCGTTCTTATCATCACCTATTACTGGCCACCAAGTGGAGGTTCGGGTGTGCAGCGTTGGTTAAAATTTGCCAAGTATTTGCCCGATGCAGGCTGGGAACCGGTGATATTCGCCCCCGAAAATCCGGATTTTGATCTCCGGGACGAAAGTCTGGAGAAAGAGGTGCCCAAGCAGCTGGAAGTGATCAAGTTCCCGATTTGGGAACCCTATCAGCTTTTTTCTAAAGTAAAAGGTAAATCCAAAACTCATCCGGGAAGGTTGATGGAGCAGAAGGAAAAGGGATTCCTGGAAAAAGTAGCCATCTGGGCAAGAGCCAATCTGCTGGTGCCGGATCCGAGGGTATTTTGGGTTAAACCTTCGGTGAAATTTTTGACAGATTTGGCGCAGAGTGGGCAGTTTCAGGCGGTCATTACCACGGGTCCACCGCATAGCATGCATTTGATTGGGCGAGAATTGAAGCGAAAGACTGGATTGCCCTGGATCGCTGATTTCCGGGATCCTTGGTCGCAATGGGAGTTTTTGGACACGCTTCCAATGACTTCCTTTATCCGGAAACAACATCAGCAGTTGGAGCAAACCGTACTAAAAGAAGCCAATGCTGTCCTGACCATTTCCCCGACATTCCAGCGGGATCTGGAAAAGCTCGCCCGTCGAAAAATCAACCTGCTGACCAACGGCTACGATCCGGCTGATATCCCCGCAGGTTTTTCTCCGAAAGAAAAAGAAGCAGGAAAGCTCCATTTGGTCTATTCCGGAATCATCGATGCGATTAGAAATCCTATTCCATTGATGGAAGCCTTGAAGGCCGAGTTTCAACATGGTACCGAAGAAGTGAAATGGACTTTTGTAGGGAAAGTCAGTGAACAGGTTCAGGCTTATGTCAAGGAGGATGCCTGGCTAAGCGAGCGGATTTACTTTGCCGGCTATGTTTCGCATGGGGAGGTTTTTGGATTTTATGCCAAAGCGGATGCCTTGGTTTTAATCCTGACAGATACCAAAAATGCAAAGGGGAATATTCCGGGGAAGCTGTTTGAATACTTGGCCACTGGAATTCCGGTTTTGGCTTTGGGCGATCCTGAAGGAGATTCTGCCAAAATCCTGAAAGATGCAGGTGCCGGGCAAGTGATTGCTCATACAGATGCTGCCTCCATCAAAGCTCAACTTAGGACCTTGATGGATTCTTCTTTGAAAAAAGTTGATCCAAAAGATCTCGAAAAATACTCCCGTCAAAACCTGAGTCATCAACTTGCCCGAATCCTCGATGAAAATACCCTTTCTTGATCTCAGCCGAATGGAAGAAAGCCTGAAATCAAGGCTGAAATCACGTTTTTCGGAAGTGTTGGAAGCTGGGATTTTTTCCGGAGGAAAGGAAGTGGAGGCCTTGGAACGATCCATTTCTGATTTTTTTAAATCCAAGTATTCCATCGCCTGTGCCAATGGTACCGATGCACTTGAGCTGGCTTTGCGGGCTTTGGGAATCGGCCCCGGCGATGAAGTGATCGTCCCGGCGATGACTTGGGTGAGTACTGCGGAGGCGGTGGTGCTAGTGGGGGCTAAGCTCGTTTTTTGGGATACCGATCAGCACGGACTGTTAAGACCGGATTGGGAAAAAGCTGTCACACCCAAAACCAAAGCGGTGATTCCGGTGCACCTCTATGGGAAAATGGTGGACATGTATTCGTTGATGGCAAAAGCCAAACAGCATCACCTATTCGTGATCGAAGATGCTGCTCAGGCATTTGGTTCTTTTCAAAATAGAAAGGCTGCCGGAACTTGGGGGGATGTGGGTTGCCTGAGCTTTTACCCTACCAAAAACCTTGGGTCATTAGGCGAAGCAGGCATGTGTTTGGCTCAAGATGCTGAGATATCAGAAAAAATCAGACTCCTTCTTAACCATGGTCAGCCTATCCGAGATCAACACGAATTGGTCGGAAGAAACAGTAGGATTGATACGGTTCAGGCAGCTTTTTTGAATGTGATGCTGGAAGATTTTGAGAGAAACCAAACTAAAAGGAAGGAGATTGCCGAGAGTTATCTTGAGGGTTTCTCGGGAATTTCGGAGTTGACCTTGCCTGAAGGGATTTTAGCCAAAGATCACAATGCCCATTTGTTTGTGATTCAGACGAGGCAGAGAGATGAACTGAAAAAGTTTTTGGCTGAAAAAGGAATCGGAACAGCAATTCATTACCCGACTATTTTGCCGGATATGAAGCCTTATTTTTCACTAGGTGATTTTCCAAATGCCAGAAATCTAGCCAATCAGGGGCTTTCTTTGCCGCTGAATCCTTATTTGAAAGAGGCGGAGTTGGGATTTGTGATTGATTCGGTTTGTAATTTTTTCAGATGAGACTTTCACTTTAGGTGGATTTGTCTGATTTTTTCTATTTTCCACAATGACTTTCACCCAAGAGCCACTCTTCATTGCCGGAACCCTCTGTATTGCTGTATTTTTTGCCAATTGGCTGACGCGCTTTCCTTGGGGAAAAACGGTCGGAACACCGATTTGGGTAATTTTGATCTGTGCTTTGCTCTCCAACGTGGGAGTGATTCCGAGCGCCATGGAGGGAAGCCCGGTGTATGATGGGGTATTTCTGTATCTCGCGCCCTTGGGAATTTTTATTGCCTTGCTGGAGGTGGATCTGAAAAGTGTGAAAAAGGCAGGTTTGCCACTTCTCTTGATGTTCTTGTTGGGTTCTTTGGCAACAGTGATCGGAGTACTGGTTTCGTGGTTTTTGGTCAATCCGGCTGTTCAGATCGGTGATTTGGCACCCGCTGTGGCGGGGATGTTTACCGGAACCTACATCGGGGGATCAATCAATTTCAATGCGATTGCCTTGCACTATGAGGTCAATCAAAGTGGAAATCTCTATGCAGCGGCTACCGTGGTGGATAATTTGATTGGTACGCCATGGATCATTGCTACTTTGATTTTACCCAAGTATTTGCAAAAGTTTTTTCCTCGAAAAAAGCTCGCATCAGCAAATACAGTCGAAAAATCACAAGGAATCGAGTATGTGTCCATTTCTTCTTTGGCTTCACTATTGGCACTCGGTCTCCTGGGAATTACGGTAAGTAAAGTCTTGGTGGGCTGGTTTCCTCAGGTGCCAGAAATCATCTTTCTCACCACCTTGGCCTTGATTCTTGCCCAGTTTCCCGCTGTGCAGCAATTGTATGGAAAGCATACGATCGGATTCTTTATGATTTTGATCTTTCTGGCGGTGATTGGGACGCTGTGTGATTTTGGGGCACTGGCCCAGACGGGAGAGTTGGCGGGCACATTGATGCTGTTTGTGGGACTGTTGGTCCTGATTCATGGGCTGGTGATTTTTGGAGTAGGGGCGATGCTGAAGATGGATTGGGATGTGATTGCGGTAGCCTCTCAGGCCAATGTGGGTGGAAATACGACAGCAATTGCAGCTGCTGAAAGTCTAAACCGGCCTGATTTATTGATTCCCGGTGTGCTGGTGGGAAGTTTGGGGAATGCGCTGGGAACGTATGTGGGATTTGCGGTGGCAGGAATGCTTTGAGTATCTGGGATCAAGACGCTAGACTTAAGACATAAGAACTGAGAGACTAGATTTTAGAAACAAGACATTGTACTCAAGATTTGAGGAGTAAACTTCCTCAATCGATATTGATCCAAATGCTGAGGAAAGAGAGAATGAGTGAACAATAAAAATTCCGAATGTCGAACTCTGAATATCGAAGTAAACTGGACGCGACAAAGACATCAGACTGACTAACCAATAACCCAATACCAACCTAACCCAAAATACCATGGAATCCAGCGTTCTTACCGAGTTATTTCTGCCTTTGGCATTGGCCGTGATCATGTTTGGCATGGGGCTTAGCCTCACTCCGGCAGATTTCAAGCGGATATTGATCTACCCCAAAGCCGTTTCTTTGGGATTGTTTAATCAGATCATTTTGCTTCCGGCAGTGGCTTTTTTGATCGCCATTGCGCTTCAGCTTCCCCCTGAACTGGCTGTAGGTTTGATGATTTTGGCAGCTTGTCCCGGTGGCGCTACTTCCAATTTGATTACTCATTTGGCAAAAGGCGATTCGGCGCTTTCGATCACCTTGACGGCCTTTTCTTCCTTGATTACCGTGGTGACGATTCCGTTTATTGTCAATTTTTCTATCGGCTACTTTATCCCGGGAGGAGAAGAGTTAAAGCTGGAGATCTTGGGAACCGTGGTGGCAGTTTTGGCGATTACGATCATTCCTGTGGCGATTGGGATGTTGGTATTGAAAAAAGCTCCTGAACTGGCCAAGCGATGGGATGCTCCCTTTCGGAAGATTTCAGCGATATTTTTCGTGATTATTATTATCGCGGCAATTGTAAAAGAAAAGGATAACCTTTTGCAGTTTTTCGTGGAAGCAGGTCCGGCTTCCTTGGCGCTTAACTTAGCTACATTGGGCTTGGGGTATGGCATTGCGAAGATGGCTGGATTGAATTTCAGACAAAGTCTCACCATTGCTGTAGAGTCAGGAATCCAAAACGGAACTTTGGGAATCACCATTGCCGCTACCCTCATCGTCAATTCGGTCATGACCATTCCTTCGGCGATTTACAGCCTGATCATGTTTGGGACTGCTGCTGCGGTCATTTTGTGGGGGAATAAAAGAGTTCCAAGTTCTTGAAGTTGGATTGGTTCCGGTGAGAGGAGGCACTCACCGGGGCGAAAAGCAAAGCTTAGGGTTCGTAAATCGACTTCAATCGCTGGGTTTCGGCTGCAGCTTCTTGGATGATTTTGGGTAAAAGAAAAATGGAAATCCAGCCGATAAGCATGGAAATGATCGCTAGCGAGGCGAATACTCCCTGAAAAGTAAATTCCAATACTATTTCGGGACCAGTCAGATATTTTGATCCTTGGAGGGCAAACTGCATAATCAAATGCATCCCGCCTGTAAAGCTCAGGGCATGTTTGAATGTGGCGTAATGACGGAATCCCTTGCCCACCCAATGGTAATAAATCACCAAAAACACTGTGCTTACGAATAAAGCAATCACACCCCAACCGGGTGCAGTCATCTGCTCACCGAATAGGGTGAAGTTTTCACTGAGGAAATAAAAAGTCCAACCAAGAAGGAATAGATAAATCACCCGATAGGACGTCAAAAAGTTTTTCAAGCTTGTCCGATAGCGGTTCCAAAACTTCTTCCGGATGCTTTCCCGATAGGAATCTGCCAAGTCAGCAAAGCCAAAAATCCCGAATTCCGAATGCGTTTTCCGGAAGGCTTCATCCAGAGTCAACTTGGGGTTTTCGGCCATCAGTACTTCGATTCGACAGGCCACATGATCGAGAATCTCATACTGCACATCAATCTCTTCATAACCTTTGGAGGAGATAAGTTTTTTGAGCGTGATGATTTGGTCGAGGGAGAGGTTCAATTGGTTTTTAATTTTTGGTCAAAAGCGACTTTGACTAATGACAAAAGGTATAGTGAAGCCAAGAGTATGATAAATCCTAAAATGAACTGAGAGCTATCTAAAATAGCATCATCGGAACTTAGCTTGGTTCCAAAGTGAATCCAAGTGAGCATTCCAAAAGCAAATCCAATCCTTGAGAAAACTCCAACTTTCAAGCTGTTTAATGGCTTGTGTCGTGAGATCGATAGATTCAAAGCGTCCTTAACACCAAGCTTGTACCAAATTCCTAAGATGACCATAAATGCAAGAATCGAAGTGGTGAACAGTAAGCCTGTCACTCCAAAATTCACAAAGGCTAGAATCAATAATACCGACCATGAAGCATAGGCCAAGTTTTCTTCCCAGCCAAGATTCCAGAATTTCAGAGAATCCAGCTGTAAATGACCAATTTGCCGATTGGTGGCTTTTCGAAGTTCCTTCTCCATCTTCTTCACCACCGACCAAGCAAAGGCCTCATTGAGCTGCTGGAAAGAAGCGTCAAACTCCTCTTCCGACTTTTTCTCCAACTCGGTGAAATAATGATCTCTTAATTCGTGGAAGATTTCCAGATACTGGATTTTCAGACTTTCCAGGCGCTGATCGATTCGGTTGATTTCTTGAGGTGAAAGAGTTCTCATAGCAAAGCGGTTTTGGATTTGATTTTCCAGGCTTCGTAGGCGGAAAAGGAGACAAGAGAGATCAGGAAAGCGATAAGAATTAGGATCATTAATATCCAATTAACGCTACCCTCTGGAGTGCTGTTTTCTAGCATTTTTGGACCATTAATTAAGATGCTGGGTAAAGCCAAAAGAGTTCCAAAAGCAGCAATCAGGCTGTTTGACTCAGCGTAATTGAGTTTGAATTTTTTTGAATCCAAATTGAAGATTCTCCTTAGAGCCTTGAATTTTTTTCTGGAAGAATAGACAAGGGAAAAGTTGAAAATGTGAGAAAGAATAATTGCAGGCAGAATGGTTGAAAAAGCAAACACTGCAGGTGTTAGAATCTGGCTCAATCCATACAAAAATCCGAATAAAATTACGGTTGATAGAATTTTAGGCCAAGTGAAATACCCTTTGATCAGCTGCCAATGAAGCTTTAGGATCGCTTTATCACTGTTTTTGATAAAATCATCTTGCAAAACTCGACAGTAGAGATAAGTCCATTTCGAATCCAAAACCGCTAGCTCATTTTTGAATTCGGACTCAGAGAAGCCCTCCAAATGGCTGATGTAGTGATCATACACCTCCGCCAAGATTTCCATCACTGAGATTTCTTTGGCTATGATGGCGGTCTGCACCAGCTTGAGTTCTTGTTCGGATAGCTTTCTCATATCAAAGCAGTTTTAGATTTGATTTTCCAAGCTTCGTAGGCCGAAATCGAATAGATGTAAAGGAAAAAGCTAAAGCTCACTACCGAAAAATTTGATAAATATTCCGGTAAGAAGTTGTCGGTTCCGAGTAGTTTGGGCGTGTAAATTCCCAAGTTGAAAAATGAAATAGGCAGAAAAAGGTAAGTTACAAAGTACCTGCTGTAGGTTGAGTCGATTTTTAATTCAATGGCATTGAATAGACGTTTTATTCTTCTTATTCTGAGCAATGATGTAGCCCCAACAAAAACTATTAATGCGAGCAAGAAAAATAGGGGTGGCATCACTAGAAGCATGCGTTGCAATTTTGCTTCTAGGGAATTAGCCAAGAGGGTAATAGTTGTGATTAAGAAAAATGTAAATACCAATTTGGGCCAAGAAAAAAAACTTTTGATTAGTCCCCATTGGCTTCTTCGAATGGACTTATTAATGTTTTTGAAAAGCTCTTTTTCAAGGGTTTCACAGTAGATGCAAGTCCAATGTTTATTCAGCTCTATTAACTCCTTATCAAAATCTTCTGCCGAAAAACGTTCTAAATGACTGATATAGTGGTCGTAAATCTCCATTAAAAGTTCGGCGGAGGTAATGTGTTTTTTGATCATTGTCTGCTGCACCAGCTTGAGTTCTTGTTCTGTCAGTTTTCTCATAGCAAAGCAGTTTTAGATTTGATTTTCCAGACTTCAAGTAAAGACAGCATATATAGGGTCATCACAGCAGTAATCACTGCGGCAATACCCGGCAAAATAGGATTGAAGTCTATCCCAAAATCGAAAAGTCTCGGGAAATAGATCAGAACTTGGGCAAGCAGGACAGGCAGGTAGATTCGCTCAGAAAACGGTGTTGCAGAGGATGAATTTATAGGAATAGCTATTCCTTTGAACGTTCGCTTGATTGGCCGGATTTTTTGGGCCACTCGCCAGATGAACACAAACCAGATCATGGTCAGCAAAATCAACGGAGAGAGGATAAGGATTCCGACTTCTTTTTCAGACTGGGTTTGATTTGCGATGAAATAAAGCACAGCCAAAATACCAACTGCATAAATCCACCGAGAGGTACAGAAATATTTCCGAAGCACCTGCCACTGCGTTTTGCCAATGTCCTCTCTTACCATCTTGTTATACTTGGATTGAAGGGCATGGCAGTAGGCATAGGTGAACTTTTGCTCCAACTCCCAAAGTTGGGAGGCGAATTCCTTTTCCGTGAATCCTTGTAAGTGGCTGACGTAATGATCGTAGACTTCAGCCAATACTTCTGCTGACGTGATTTCTTTATGAAAAATCGCTAGCTGGATTTCCTTAAGTTCTGATTGGTTCAATTGCCTCATTTTTCAAAAATTAAATTCCCAATTCCGGCTTCAATCCCGGATTGATGATGCGCTGCATGCTTTCTACAAATGACTGGAGCTCGGCCAGCTTGAAGCTCACTTCCTTTTGCCCGTCTTTGGTCAGGCTGTAGTATTTCCTCACCCGATTGTCTACTTGCTGGATTTCTGTGGTCAGGAGTCCTTCGGCTTCTAGCTTGTGCAAGGCAGGGTAGAGGGCGCCCTCGGTGATTTTGATCTCGCCGGCGGTGAGCTCCTTCACTTTTTGGGTGATTTCGTAGCCGTACATCTTTTCATTTTCCTCGAGTAGCTTGAGGATGATGGTCTGAAGGCTTCCTTTGATTAGCGCGTTGCTTGACATGGTGTTAAGTTTGAATTCGAATATATCAAAATCTTATATACATAAGAAACTGAGGTATATTTTTTTCTTGGATTTTCATTTCAAATTGCGAGCATGATCAAAAGAACGTGTTTACTGTTTTTTCTGCTGATTTGCTTGGTGGGTGAGGCGTTTTCCCAATCCTATTTCAATGAGTTTGGAAGAAGGATTGTCAAGACCGAGTACGAAGACAAAATCCTGAACGGGCCGTATTTTGGTGTACCGGGTGATCAGGAAGGGGACATGAAGCTGGTTCACCGGATGCCGTCGGGCTTGACGGATGCCAGGCTTTTTTATCAAAAGTTGGGTCGGGAGGCTGACTTCGCTGCTGGCCGACCGCTCATTGTGGTTTACTATCCAGGTAAGGACGAGTGCAATTCCACGGGCTTGGCAAATGATCCCAAAAACCTAGCAAATGACCACAAAGCCATCCTTCGCTACGCCGAAAAGCACAATGCCTCTGCGCCCGTATATATTTACAATAATCCCCACGGACTTGAAAAGTATAAGGAAATCATGACCTGGATTCCTGACCCGGAGGAAGTGTTCAAGTCCAATTTCTTCCAATATCCTTACCCCTGCAGAAGCTTTGTGGTGATCAGCCCAAAAGGGAATTACCGTGCTATCTTGGGTGAATTTCCCACCTCCCAAATCGATGTAGCACTCAAGAAACTCTAACATGGAAAATCCAAGTACCGAACCTGTCATCCGAAAAGCGACTCAAGCTGACCTTGGTGACTTGCTCCATATGGCTCGAACTGCCTTTTTACAGGCTTTTACGGCTGGAAACAAACCCGAAAATGTAGCCGCTTACCTTGCGGAAGCTATTACTTTAAACCAGTTTGAAAAGGAACTGGCCAATTCTGCTTCCACCTTTTTTGTGGCCGAACTCGAGGGAGAAATCATCGCCTACACCAAAGTCAATCTGGTGCCTGCGCAGACAGATGTGCACGATCCGGATAGTTTGGAGATTGCTCGGTTGTATGTCTTAGAAGAGTATTTGGGAAGTGGATTGGGGAAAAAGCTTCTCGATACGGCCATTTACTTTGCGAAACAACATCAGAAAAAATACCTCTGGCTGGGCGTTTGGGAGCACAATGCCAGAGCTATCCGATTTTATGAAAAAAATGGCCTCCGGATCTTCGGAAGCCATCCTTTTCCATTTGGAGATGAGATTCAGAATGATTTCTTGATGCGTCTGGATTTTCAAGATTAATTGGGCTTTTGATAGCTAAAACCTAGTCTCTCGAGCCCATTTTGAATTTCAGGGATTTGCATGAATAACTTCCAGCCTAGGCCACTTCGGTAGTTTTCAATCATCGAAACCATCGGTCCTTGGTCAATCGCTAAATACCGCTGTGGGAAGAAGTTATGTTCCGGACTCATTGCGTCGTAAAATCCATACGGGCCAAAGACTTTTTCTCCATAGTTTTCGTATAGGTTTCGGATTACTTTCATGGATTCTTCGGGCGTGTAGACAATCGAGGAAATTGCCGCTGTAGGAGAGATGACTCCCGTATCATTTCCTGGGCGATGGGCGTCATAGAAATTGATCGAATACGAAGCCGTCAATCCCCAGAGATTTTCTCCATACCCTTTGAATTTTTTTGGATTTTCGATGCACCAAGCCCGATTGATCAAAGTTTGGTTCACGTTTTCCAGCCAATAATCGGCATATTGATCTTTCAGTCCTTTGGGATTGAGGCTCAGGTAAGAATAATGAGCCCAAAAAAGCGGCCCTCCCAATTGCTCGGCACCATTGTGTCTCAGCTGCAAAGGAAAACCATAACCTCCTGAGTTAGTCGCGCGGATTCCACCTGATCTTGCCCAGCCTTTGTGATAGGCTTGGCTGGAAATAGAGTGAGTTGGAGATGCCGCTGCAAGTACATAGGCGATCAGGCATTCATTGTAACCTTCGAGGGGAAAATTCATCTCCCAACCATACCTTGGCGACCAGTGCCAATAAAGGACATCTTTTCCTTGGGTATGGAAGGTCCAGTCCATCTCTTTCCAGAGTTTGTCGATTCTTGCTGCAATGGATTTTTCGGCTTCATTTCCGCTTTTGAAATATTCTCTCACCACCAGCAGACCTTGCATCAAAAAAGCTGACTCAACCAGATCAGCACCGTCGTCTTTTGGAGAAAAGGGTTTGACTCGGCCCGTTCTCCCATCCAGCCAATGTGGCCAAATGCCATTCCAGCGATCGGCTTTTTCCAGGAAAGTCAGCATTTTTTGAAATCTTCCCACTGCCTCTTGCCGACTGATCCAGCCGCGCTCAATGGCTCCCAGAATTCCGATCAAGCCCATGCCTGTACCGCCAGTGGTGATGATATGAGCGTCATTGTCAGGATACACACCATCGATATGAATCCGCTCCGGTGCCATACCCGAGTTGGGTTCGGCGCCTTTCCAGAAATATTGGAACGTGTAGTATTGCACCGTATCAAGCAGCTGCTCATCGGTGAGGATCACCTTGGGGCGAGGAGGTTTTTCAGCTTGGACGCAGGAACCAAAAAGCAATAGAATCAGGATTGGGATATTTTTCATTGGGGAAGAAACTTGTCCTTAATCTCCAAAAAAAGGATTGCATCCCAAGGTTTGATAGGTAATTTTGAAATAAAAAATGCGAAGGATCTTACTTCTGTTTTGGCTTTTTCAGGCTTCGATAGCCTTTTCGCAAGAAAAGAAACCTGTCGTGATTTTGATTTCACTCGATGGCTTTCGATACGATTACGTAGAGCGCTTTCAGCCCGAGAATCTCAGCCGATTTATTGCTGAGGGCACTGCTGCCAAGGGTTTGATTCCTTCTTTCCCATCCAAAACTTTTCCCAATCACTACACCATTGCTACAGGAATGCTGCCTGAACACCATGGTTTGGTAGACAATGCCTTCTACGAACCTTTCAAAAATCAAGTCTACACGATGGGCAATCGCGAGGTGGTGCAGGATGGCTATTGGTATGGTGGTATACCGATTTGGGTGTGGGCAGAGCAACATGGCATAAAGTCCGCCAGTTACTTTTTCGTGGGTTCGGAAGCACCAGTGCAGGGAGTGCGGCCGACCTATTATTATGATTACGATGGGAGTGTTTCCAACCTAACGCGCATTGCCAAAGTCTTTGAATGGTTGCAGTTGCCGGAGGAAGATCGCCCGCGCATGATCACCCTTTACTTTTCTGACATGGATGATACGGGTCACCGATTTGGTCCCTCTAATGATGCGGAGTTGAAAAAGACCCTAACACGTCTGGATCGTGAACTTGGAGCTTTGTTTGAAGGGCTAAAAAGCTTTGAGGAGGAGATTCATGTCATTTTGGTATCCGACCATGGTATGGCTGATGTCAAAAAAGAGCAGCTGATTAATTTGGATCAGTTGACTCAAGGGATTGAGGCAAGGGTGGTCAACAATGGTGCTTTGGCTCACCTTCATCTGAAAAATCCTGAGGATAAAGCGAGCGTGATCCGCCTCCTTTTGGATAGATCTCCAGACATTACCATCGATGATCTGAGTAAAAATGAAAATTATACAGATGTCAGCAAGTTTCCCCAGAGAATAGGGGATCTGCTTATTCTTCCCAAATTAGGCAATTACTTGGCTGATGAGCGGGGTATGATGAGATATCAAAATAATTCATCAAGATTTAAGACTGAGGTATTTGGGGAACATGGGTTTAGTCCCAGATATCAGGAAATGTGGGGTATTTTCTATGCCAAAGGACCAAAAATTAAATCCGATGTTCAGATCGAACCTTTTCAAAATATTCATATTTATCCGCTCCTATGTCAGATTTTGGACTTACCCATTCCCGAAAATATTGACGGCAAATTTGAAGTTTTAGCTCCTGTATTGAAATGAACCGAATCCCGATCCAATCCCGAAAAGAGGTTGATTTCTTGGTCAGAAGATTTTATGATCAAGTAAGACAGCATGACTTGTTAGGGCCGGTATTTAACCAAATCGTGGAAGATTGGGATCTTCATTTGGCTCACTTGTCTGATTTCTGGGAGATGATTCTTCTCCAAACTGGTCCCGGCGCAGGCAAATTCAATCCCACTAAGGTGCATCGGGAAGTGGATGCAAAAGTTGATTATTCTGTTGATCAGGTACATTTCGGCAATTGGTTGGAACTTTGGTTTTCGACAATTGACCGATTTTTCGAAGGTGAGGTTGCTGAATATGCAAAAGAACATGCGAGAAGGATGGCACATATGCTTTTTATGAGAATCTGGGAGGCAAGGCCAAAAAACTGAGCGTCTTCATAGATTTTATTTGATAGACTTAAAAAGCTGGGATTTTTGGTTAAATTTTCAAGAAGGTTTTCTACTAAGTTTATGGAAGATGCCGATTGGACTCTTCTGAAGGAGAGTTTTTTAAAACCCAAACAAATAGAAATATGAGAAAGGAGATTTTGCTTTCGGTTAGTTTAATTTTCCTGGGTCTCTTACAAGCTTTTCCTCAAGCTCAAGAAAAGCTCTTCGATTCTGAGTCCCCGATTAGCATCAAAATGAGTTTTTCGATCAAGGAAATTAAAGCTAAGACCAATGATTCCACTTTTATGGATTCTGAGATATCGGTTGAGACTTCACCGGGAAATTGGCAAACCTTCCCATTTGAAATAAGAACAAGAGGGAACTTTAGATTAGAAAACTGTTTCTATCCCCCCATGCGAATCAAGCTCAAAAAGGATGAAGCAAAGGGGACGATTTTTCAGGGGAACAGGAGCCTAAAACTGGTTTTACCATGCAGTAAATCAAAAACCGCGGACAGCTTCCTCGGTAAAGAATACCTTGCTTATAAGCTATACGAAAAAGTGACTGAATACACGTTTGATACCCGTTTAGTAAACGTGGAATTCACAAATCTGGATGATAAAAAAGCGGAACCTGTCCTACTTTTGGGTATTTTGATAGAAGATGATGACGAAGTTGCCAAACGCTTTGACGGAGAGATTCTCAATAAGAAGATCCCGCCAAATATCATGGAAGACTTTGCCACGGTGAGGCATGACCTTTTTCAGATGATGATTGGCAATACCGATTGGTCTGGATTGTATCAGCATAATCAAAAGGCAATGGTTATTGGGGAAAAGACGATTATTCCCTTGGCTTATGATTTTGACATGACTGGATTGGTCAATCCTCCGTATGCACAAGTTAATTCGGCAGTAGGTATTGAGAAGATAACAGATCGGATGTATCGGGGTTTTTGTAGAAATCCGGAGATATTTCAGTCAATAAGGAAAGAGTTTTTGGAAAAAGAAGCCACCATCTTTCAGACAATTGAAGATACTAAAATGTATTTCTCAGAATCTGATGCGAAATCTGTGAGGGCTTTTATCAAGGAGTTCTACGATATACTAAAAAGTGATAAGCTCTTTCAGCAGAAAGTAGTCGATTCATGCAGAAAACCTGACGGAACTTACTCATTCTGATTTTTGCAGTTTTTCCTAATATTAAAGTTGTATTAAAGTGAAGTTGCAGAATTTGCAAATCGAATAAAGCTGTTGACAAAAACTTAGGGAATTTAACCAAACTTAAAAAAGCCTTCTGACTCAATATCAGAAGGCTTTTTTCTTCTATTTCCTAATTTCAAAACATGTTCTGTCAATAATTACAAATCGACATAAGGGTGATTTTTTAGATACCTTGTTTTTTATTTCTTTCCCAAAGAGAAAGGAGCCCACTCCCTAATCTTCATTTTTGATACTGATTTTTTTTGTCTTTTTCCCAATCCAACTAGTGTGGATTGACCGTAATTCTGATTTTAAAAATGAGGTTTATGAAGAGCTATATTAAAAAGACCAAAATATTGATCTCTGTATTTCAGGAGTTTGGCATTCCTCTCACTGGGAAAAGAAAATTAATGCAGTTTTATTCAGAAATACCGGTAGACCGTTTTTATGTGGAAGGTATTTTGTTTGAACTGGAGAGCCGGCTGGGAGTTTTGTTGGAGGATGAGGAAAACATTCTTATTCAGTCTCCATTGGATGTGATTAACGCATTCAAAAGCAAAGCCCTAGCTTGATGACTTGAAGAAAAAGGCTATTTTTAGTCTTTTGAGTCACTCCTCCAGCATATGAAAAGATACTTACTCCCTGTCTGTTTGATTTTATGTTTTTCGGTTCAGACCTTTGGTCAGGTATCACTTTTTGATGGAAAATCTTTAAAGGGTTGGTACATGGATGTACCCGATTTGCAAAAAGACAGCAGTTTGAGAAAACCCTTCATCGTTCGGGACGGACTTTTGGTAAGTTTAGGCACACCTGGAGGTCATTTGATTTCAGAGAAAACCTATGAAAACTATATCCTGGAGTTTGAATATCGTTTTGCAGGAAAGCCGGGAAACTGTGGAGTTTTGGTTCATGCTTCTACACCAAGAGCCCTTTATGACATGTTCCCCAAGTCGATTGAAGTCCAAATGATGCACAGCAATGCCGGGGATTTTTGGTGTATTCAAGAGGATATCCAAGTTGATGACATGGAAAAGCGTCGTGGTCCAAAAGAAAACTGGGGCATTTCGGAGGGGAAAGAGCGAAGAATTATCAACCTTACCGATGACTCCGAAAAGCCGCTAGGAGAATGGAACCGAATGAAAATCAAATGTGAGGGAGACCGAATTACCGTTTGGGTCAATGGGGATTTGGTCAATGACGGCTACGGAGCTACTGCACAAAGAGGACAAATCGCCATTCAGGCAGAAGGGGCAGAGGTCGAATTTAAAGGATTGATGTTGACTTCTCTTAGGCCTTGATTAGGCAGTCGGTGCAGGATTGGGTTGAGGTTCGCCTTTGGTTCCGGGGATAAACCGAGGTACTCTAGCCTGATACTTTTTGTATTCGGGATATTTGGAGGCACTGATTTCTTCGCTGAAGTTTGAGCTGCCTTGGAAAAGAATCAGCAGGAGCATGGCACCAACAATCGACCAATTGAGCCACTGTGCAGATACTACGACAGAGAAAAAGTAAAAACAAACCCAAATCCCCTGCTCACCAAGGTAGTTGGGGTGACGGGAAATGGCCCACAGCCCTTTATCCAAAAAGCCTTTGGCAAAATCTCCATGAAGTAGTTTTCCTTCTCGGATGAGTCTCCATTTTTCACTTTGAAACTTCCAATGCTGCTCATCAGCGATAGTTTCTATTACCAAAAAGAATAAAACTCCAGCCGCCACAACCAAATCCCAAACTCCCAACGGGATCCCATCAAACTGCATCGTCACGAGCATCGGCAGAGTAAAAAGCAGGATTAAAACATTTTGATAACCTGAGATAAAAAACAGGTTGAATAAAGTCCATTTCCATCGGGGCTGAAACTCCGGTTTTTTTCGTAAAATCTCCCAGCGATAGTCTTCCTCTCCTTCCCAGAATTTCAATCGATAGGCACCTTTTCGGGCAAAGTTGTAGGTGAGTCTCGCTCCCCAAGCCGTTACCAAAAATGCCATTAGGATCATCCTCGGACTGAAATCCCCATAGTAGGCCATCACCCAAGCGTAGATAATGGGCAGAATACTCCAATACTTGTCAACTTGGCTGTTGTTGTTTGTGAGTTCCCCGACTAGGAAGCAATAGGCAATGGAAAAACCGCAAATTTTGATGAGAGTGCTAAGCGTTTCCCACTCTTTTTCTCCCAAAGGAATTCCGAAAAAATAAGTGAAAACTGGAACAACAAGAAGGGTAAAAATGAGAATGAGAGCAGTCTGGATGATCTTCATTTTGGTGCATTTATTTTGAAAATTAATTCAATATAAAAAGTTTCCAAATTTGACTGTCATTCTTTTTGACTGCAAAAGTCTAGGTGGATCTTAGAATCCACTTGTCCAGTTCGAGCCCGTAAATTCTATATTCCAAGGTATGGAATCTTTCCGATAGAGGATTGATGACGAAATTAACTGAACTCGGGTCTACCACCGAGGGAGCTGCAAAGCAGAGAATTCCTGTCTTTAACAACTTCGTTCCAAACTCCATCGAGCCCCGAACAGCCGGGATCTGATTCCAGTCCATCGGTAATTCTTCTATTTTGGGAAAGGAGATCAAAGTTTCCGGAATGTTGAATTCCATGACCGAGTAAAGTAAATAACGCTCAGATGAAAGCAACTCAGAATCAATAGTTAACCTTTCTAAAAGTGAAGCAGAAATGCTCGCTCCGGCATAGATGGCTGGATGACCAGGGAGATTCCATCTGCCTCCGTAGATTTTGGCACCTTCGCCGCTCAGATCGCAATACTGCGTTAGTGCAAGTCTGTAGACTTTCATCCGGCTCAAATAGCGATCCCGTGATGTAGGCGCATGATCTCTGCCTTGAGCAAGTCAATGCCCGTCGATACATCAATCAAATCTAGCGGAGTACGATTGCCGAGGGAAAAAAGCGGCCTTTCCATCCATCGTCTGAATCCTTCCCTTCCAAAATAATTAATGCCCATGGCATACAGCTCTGCCAACTCGTAGAGCTTCTCTGACTGTCCGGTGTCAAACACTTCCTTGCGCTGAAGTGTCTTGGCGGAGACACCCAAAGCATCCGCCAGGGTCTCATAGTCAAGACCTGATAGTGCTTTAAAACTCTCGAAGGAACTTTTGTTTAGGCCACTGCGAAAGGTGTCCACCCGTGATAGCGGCTCGTCCAAGTCCGCCAAATCTAGGCGGAGAATGTCCTCCACACTCATTTTGGCTTTTTGATAAAGGGCTGCTACGGGCTCGCTTACTTTTAAGGTCTTTTTAGCCATGATGATTTTCGGAAATTTGTCTCTTAATATAATGTAATTTGTCCTATTTTTATCTTTGTCCCTCAATTTTTTTATTCATGTTTATGCATTGGGAAAGGACTTTTTTTTAAACCACATTAAACTCATAGAAATACATAGTTTTTCGCCTTGGAAACCTTTTTCTATGTGGCTTACAGGCTACAAGTAAGAAACCCTTTGTGAGCGCCCTCTTTCTCTTGAACGACTCTCTGTTCAAAAACCTTTGAGTCCTCTCCTTTATTCTTCGTGTTCTTTGTGGCAAAAAACTCAATCCGCGGCATTCCAATACGCCATCCGCTCCAGCTTGTCCACTTCGATCGAGTAGAAGCCGAATTCTTCCACGACTTTCCCCTCGATCCGGTAGATTGCGCGGCCTTTGAATGGATATTTTTTCACCACAGGCGGGAAGTGTACCGTATCGATCCAGTCTCCGTCCCGATCCAGAAAGGTCCCGAAGTTCATTACATCGCCTTTGACCGTTCTGGTGTATTTCACAGTCACCAGATAGCCTAAGATCATCACTTGCTTCCCTAGGTACTGAGTCATTTCCCTTGCTTTGATGCCTCGGACGCTTTGGTCCTTGACCAGGTAAAAAGGGGAGTCAAGCGGAAACTCCAAAATATCGATTTGATCGAGGATGTCCTGTCGAATGTCGGTTTCGTCGAGGTCAGGGACTTGTGGAGGCTTTTTGCCAAAGCTGATCTCTGTCGTGGCTGAGCGGAAAAGCTCATTCGTGCTCACTACGGCTTTTCTCTTGTTCTGAAGAAAATGTGCCTCCCATAGCAGTTCCTGCTTGGTTTTGCCGGTAAACCGAAAGCAGGTCATCCGGATCAGAATCAGGAGCTGCTCCAGCCCGATCTCCACCCGGGCTACAAAGTCTGCCAAACCCAGAAAAGGCCCATTTGCTCTTCGCTCCGAAAGCAGTTTTTCCACGGTGGCTTTTTCCAGGTATTTCATGTGGATAAAGCCGAGGAAGACAGTTTTTCCTGTGATTCGGGTCAGGTATTCGCTCTCGTTCAGATGCGGAGCCTGGATGTCGGCCCCGTTCATGCGGAGCTCGTGCACATAGAATTCGGTGTGGTAAAATCCCCCGAAGTTATTAATCACGCCGACCATAAACTCCAGTGGAAAATAGGCCTTGAGGTACAGGCTCTGATAGCTCTCCACCGCAAAGGAGGCCGAGTGTCCTTTGGCGAAGGAATACCCCGCAAAGCTCTCGATCTGATGCCAGACTTCTGCGGCGACTTTTTCCTCACGGCCCAGCTTCTTGCAGTTTTCGAAAAACTTCTCTTTCACTCGCTGGAATTCATCCTTGGAGCGGGACTTTCCGCTCATCCCTCTGCGCAGCACGTCCGCTTCGCCCAGACTCAGCCCTGCAAAATAATGGGCCACTTTGATCACGTCTTCCTGATAGACCATGATGCCATAGGTCTCAGGCATGATGTCTGCCATCACGGGATGAGCTTGCTTTCTCCTCTCTTCATCGATGTGCCGCAAAATATACTCCCGCATCATTCCCGATCGGGCCACACCCGGGCGGATGATGGAGCTGGCAGCCACGAGTTCCAGGTAAGTGTCGGCTTTCATTTTTGCCAGCAGCATGCGCATGGCGGGCGACTCCACGTAGAAGGCACCAATGGTGTGTCCGGTGCGGAGGTGTTCCTTGATTTTGGGATCTTTTTTGAATTTCTCCACTTCGCGGATATCCACTTTCACTCCTTGGTTTTGGTAGATGATTTCCAGAGCCGACTTGATGTGGCCGAGCCCTCGCTGACTCAGGATGTCAAACTTGTGCAGCCCAATGTCCTCGGCCGTGTGCATGTCGATATGTGCGAGCGGAAACCCCTTCGGAGGCATATCCGTCGCCGTGAAGTAGTGGATCGGCCTATGCGAAATCAAAATTCCGCAGGCGTGAATCGTCAGATGCGAAGGCATGTCGTGCAGCACCTTCGAGTATTTGATAATCAACTTGCCAAACTGATCGGGTTCATAGCCTTCCTTATCGGCGTGATGGATCAGCGACTCGATGTCGGTCTTGGGCAGGCCAAAGACCTTACCGAGTTCTCGCAACATGGAGTTGTACTGAAAAGTACTGTAAGATCCCAGCAGGGCCACATGCTCTTCTTGCTTTCCGTTGTATTTGCGGAAAATATAATCTGTCACCTCATCCCGATCCGTCCAGCTGAAGTCGATGTCGAAATCGGGGGGATTTTCCCGATACAGGTTGATAAAGCGCTCAAAATACAAGTCCAGCTCGATCGGATCCACGTCCGTGATGCCCAAGCAGTAGGCCACGATGCTGTTGGCACCCGAGCCCCGGCCCACGTGGTAGAAGTTGCGGTGCTGCGCAAAAGTCACGATGTCGTAGTTGATCAGGAAATAGGAGACAAAGCCCTTTTGCCGGATGAGTTCGAGTTCCTTGTCTATCCGTTTGTTGATTTCCGGAGAAAAATTCGGGTAGCGATTGAGGGCCCCTTTGAAGGTCTCTTGTCGGAGAAAGTCAAAGTCTTCCCAGTCCGAGCCGAGAATATCCCTACGGTTTTTGACCGCTTGGAAGTAAAAGGAAAACTGGCATTGCTCGAGGAGTTTTTGGGCATTGACGAGGAGGTAGCTATGGCTTTCGCAGCGGGCAATCAGGTCGGCATAGGAATAGAATTGATCCGTAGGATCAGCCTGTTCTGTTGCCGGAAGTTTGCTTAGCAAGGTATTCAGGTCCATGCTGCGCAAAAGTCGATGGGCGTTGAACTCGAGCTTGGAGCTAAAAGTAGCCGGCTGCAGGAGTACGAGTTTTTCCTTTCGTCGGTACCAAGGTGAGTTAAGTACTTTATTGAGCTGTGCGGGATGCACCCCGACGTATTCATTTTCCCGCAGGGGAAAGGCCTTCTCCGAAAAGGGATAGATCACAAAGCTATTTTCAAAAGCCGGGGCCTTGGACTTAAACTCCCGCTTGCGGGTCAGATGCTCGGAAAGGTGTTTATTGAGTTCGAAAAAACCCTCCTGATTCTGCGCCAGGCCGATGTATTGCTGCTGTACCCCGTTGCGGAAGTCGATGCCGATGACGGGGTGTATGCCGGCTTTTTGTGCAGCACGGATAAAAGGAAATACACCGGCCGTGCAGTTGATGTCGGTCAGGGCGAGGGAGTCGAGTCGTTTGCCTTTCGCCTCAGCGATCAGCGCTTCCATAGACATCGTCCCGTATTTGAAGCTGAAGTGAGAATGGCAGTTGATAAACATGTACGATTTATAATTGGGTAAAACTTTTGAGGTTTTTGACACCTCGAAGGTTTCGAGATACACTCCGTGAGATACGCTTCGCGAAATACGCTCCCTGTGGTTGCGAGATAGTGCAGCCATCGCTGTCCTGCGTCTCCAGACGCTGGACTGACTGGATTGATGTGAATGCTGTTTCTAGAGAATCAGCATAGCAGTAAAGACCTTCAAGGTTTTTGGAAACCTCAAAGGTCATCAAACATTAAAATGTCAATAATTTAAACATTTTAATGTTTATAAATTAAACAATAGGATTGGAATCAAGTCAAGGGATTGACTGATTTTTGGAGGAAAATGTCGTGGGAAACAAAGTTGAGTCCAGTCTGATTTTGAAAAATCTTAAGGAAAGTCTAAAAAAGTAATTCACTTGAACCTATCAGGCAGGGTACTTTAATAAATGTAATTCTACAATTCATTAAGCAGGTCCTTGATGTCTGTAGCCTTGAGTTTACCCTCTTGGATCAATTTAAGCTCTTCGAAAGATCGTTTCAAGCTCTTTACTAATTTGGCGTCATCTTTAGAAAGTGACTTGACTTTGACAAATTTGAAGTGCTGGAGAAGTTCCAAGACAAACTCAGTCTTTTTACCTTCAATTTCCAATAAGAAAATTTTTTTGTCAGACTTATTCATGATTGTTGAAAGTAATACTCTCCTAGCAGTACCCAATAATTAAATCAAGCCTTCGCCAGCGTCAGTTGAAACTCCAATGGGCTGCAAGGCTGGAATTCATCGGCGGCCAAATCCTCAAAAATCTCTTCATCGGCCTGAATATCCGTCTTTTCGATTTTGCCATCCGGATGAATAATCAGTTCGATCCCGGTGAAATCTGTCGGGTTTACCATGACCAAAACCTGATAATCGTCAAATACCCGCTTGAAATACTGTGAAATTGCTTTGGCCATACTTTTTTATGCGAAGCTAATCAATCATTTCCTGTTATTGAAAGAGGTGACAGGTGCTGCGTAGTAGATCACATCAGCAGGTGGCTTTTGGGTAGCTTTTATCTGATCGAATACAAAAAAGGTGTGGGCAAGAAAATCTTGTTCATTTAGGGGCTTCACGGGATTAATCCCGAAATTCTCTACAATGAAAACAGGCCCAAAAGGTCCGATGATCTCAAGCCCATTCCGATTTCGTGTTCGTTTCAATTTGAAAACTTCTCCTCCCACAAATTCAAATCGGGCATTTCCCCAAAAGTAACTTCCTTTTCCTCTTGCCACTTGCAGTTTGGAGTCTTGGTCAACAATTCTTGCGTTTTTTAGAATTCCATTGGCATTATTGTAGAACATGCGGAAAACACGCCCATCGTAATGAAGATCTGCATATTGAAATCCGGGATCGATTTTCAACAGCGTGTTTTCACCTCCGGATTCCTGGTATTTCACCTCAATCATCGGGACTTCCCAGGACGCGGCTGATTGAGACTTGACTTGGAAGGAGAGGATCATCAGTCCGAAAAGCAGAAAAATAGAACGGGTTTTCATGGGAGTGGCTGTTAGTTGTTAGCCTTAACGAAATCATTTGGTTGAGGTTCAGTTGCTTTGAAAGCAAATTCGACCCATTCATTTATCAAAATGGCAGATAAAAATTATTTTTTTTGAAAAATCCGAAATGATGCTTTGTCTTTTCCAATCCCTTTCTAAATTTGCTCACCTATTATGAAAACAATCGCAAACAAATACTGGTGGTGGCATTCTTCAACTTTCCAAGGGAAAGCTCAGAAAGCCGTTGCCTAAATTTTGCGCAGCACATATCACAGAAGGCTTACTGGATTTCCCGGTAAGCCTTTTTTTATGCCAAAAAATAATCCCTGATGAACCACGTCAAGTATCCGATTCTCACTACCTACCGCAAGCGACTGGCAGATACCATCACGCCGGTGAGCATTTACCTGCAGATCCGGGACCGATTTGCCAATCCGATTTTGCTCGAGTCTTCAGACTATCACGGACAGGAAAACAGCTATTCCTACATCTGTTTCAATCCTTTGGCGACTTTTGACTTCAATGCCGGGCAGGTCACCGAGAAGCTTCCCGATGGGAAAGAACTAGTCTACGAAGTCACCGCACAAAAGCGTCTGATGGACTGTCTGCGGGCTTTTGGGAATAAATTTGATCCGACTCCGGACAAGTTTAAGTTCAGTACCAACGGGCTTTTTGGATACATTCAGTACGATACGGTGGGCTGGTTTGAGGATATCAAACTGAGCAAAACTTCGCCCAATGAGATCCCTATGATGCACTATGCGATGTATCAAAACATCATCGTAGTGGATCATTACAAAAACGAATTGCACCTCTTTGAACACCGAGTGGCAGGAGCAAACAATGCCGAATACATTGCTGAGATCGAAACGCTTCTTAACAATAAGAACATCCCGGCTTATTCCTTCAAAACCGTGGGCGAGGAAGTTTCCAATTACACCGATGAGGAGTTTTTGAAGATTCTCAACCAAGGCCGCGAGCATTGCTTCCGAGGAGATGTATTTCAGATTGTGCTTTCGAGACGCTTTTCCACCGAGTTTAAAGGCGATGAATTCAACGTCTATCGTGCACTCCGTTCAGTTAATCCTTCACCCTATCTGTTCTATTTCGACTATGGTTCTTTCAAAGTCTTTGGTAGTTCGCCCGAGGCACAGATTGTGGTCAAAAACCGTAAAGCGACCATTTTTCCGATTGCGGGTACGTTCCGGAGAACAGGCAATGACATCGAGGATGCCGAATTGGCTAAGAAGCTCTTTGACGATCCCAAGGAAAATTCTGAGCATGTGATGCTGGTGGATTTGGCCAGAAATGACCTTTCCCGATCTTCTGATTTGGTTGAGGTAGACGTTTTCAAAGAAATTCAATATTACTCCCATGTGATTCACTTGGTTTCCAAAGTTACCGGTCAGCTGGCGCAAGGGGCTAATCCCCTTCAGTTGGTTGCGGATACTTTTCCGGCGGGTACGCTTTCCGGAGCTCCGAAATACCGGGCGATGGAACTGATCGACGAACTCGAAAATGTCAGCCGCCAATTCTACGGCGGAGCGATCGGCTACTTGGGGTTCAATGGAGATTTTAATCACGCCATCTTGATCCGCTCTTTTGTCTCCGAAAATAATCACCTGAGATTCCAAGCTGGAGCAGGAGTGGTAGCGAAAAGCTCGATTCCCTCAGAGTTGCAGGAAGTGGCGAATAAGCTGGAGGCGCTGAGAGTGGCTTTACGGGCTGCTGAACAAATTTAAACCTATTGAACCATGCGAATATTGGTATTAGATAATTACGACTCCTTCACCTACAACTTGGTCTATATCGTCCGGCAACTGGGCTATGGAGCGCAGATGGATGTCTTCCGAAATGATAAAATCAGCTTGGAAGAAGTCGCCAACTACGATAAGATTCTCCTTTCTCCCGGACCGGGTGTTCCTTCCGAAGCTGGCATTATGCCGGAGTTATTGAAGAAATATGCGGCCACCAAGTCGATTTTTGGGGTATGCCTGGGACATCAGGCGATTGGGGAAGCATTTGGCGGAAGCCTCATCAATCTGTCTGAGGTGCTTCACGGAGTAGCCTCCGAGGTAACGGTGCAGGATGATTTGTTATTCAAAGACATTCCGAAAACCTTCAAAATCGGTCGTTACCACTCTTGGGTGATCGATGAATCAACGCTTTCTCCAGACTTGGAAGTCATTGGAAGGACGCCCGATCGACAGATTATGGCGGTGCGCCACAAGCAGTTCGATGTTCGTGGAGTTCAATTTCACCCCGAAAGTATTTTGACCGAAAATGGAGTCAAAATCATGCAAAACTGGTTAGAATCTTAAATTTGAAGTTCACCCCACCACTAGCCTTAACATGAAAGAGATTTTAAACCAATTGATCGCACATCAGACCCTATCGCAAGATCAGGCTCGCGAAGTGCTCAAAAATATTGCAACAGGAGGATACAATACGAGCCAAATAGCCGCATTCATGACGGTTTACTTGATGCGAAGTATCACGGTGGAGGAATTGCGGGGTTTCCGTGAGGCCATGCTTGAGTTATGTATTCCCGTGGAAATCGACGAATACGATGCTATGGACCTTTGTGGTACAGGCGGTGATGGCAAGGATACGTTTAATATTTCTACACTTTCTTCCTTTATCGTAGCAGGGGCAGGTCAAAATGTTGCCAAACATGGCAATACAGGAGTATCTTCCATCTGCGGTTCGTCCAATTTGCTTCAGTATTTTGGCTACCAGTTTACTAACGACATCGGAGAAATCAGACGCTCTCTGGATGAAGTCGGACTTTGCTTTTTGCATGCCCCTCTTTTTCACCCTGCAATGAAAAATGTGGCTCCAATCCGAAAAGAGCTTGGGGTGAAAACCTTCTTCAATATGCTTGGCCCGATGGTAAACCCAAGCTTTCCCAAAAAACAATTGGTTGGGGTTTTCAGTCTTGAACTGGCGCGTTTGTATGGCTATTTGTATCAGGAGACCGAAGGGAAATTCTCCATTCTGCATGCCTTGGATGGATACGATGAGATTTCGCTTACGGGTCCTTTTAAAATGATTTCCAACTCGGGAGAAAAGCTTTACAATCCAGAAAATATCGGCCTTTCCAAACTCACAGCAGAAAGCATCAAAGGTGGAGATACCGTGGAAGAATCGGCTAAGATCTTCGAAAATATCCTTCGCGGAAAAGGCGAAAAAGCCCAAAACGAAGTGGTCATTGCCAATGCAGCAGCGGCTTTGGTTACAGCCCGTGAGGGATTGACTTTCTCAGATGCCGTCCTCGAAGCCGAGGAGGTTTTACTGAGTGGCAAAGCCCTCAAGGTTTTCAATGGCCTCGTCAATCCCCAAACTACCATTTCATTAGCCTAATTATTGATTATGAATATTTTAGAGAAAATCATCGCGGACAAATACAAGGAAGTCGAGGAGAAAAAAAGCTTGGTTCCTGTCAAGTTGCTGGAGAAAAGTACTTTTTTCTCAGGTCCTACCGTGTCCATGAAAAAGTACGTGACGCATCCTGACAAGTCAGGAATCATTGCAGAATTTAAGCGAAAGTCTCCTTCCAAAGGCTGGATCAATGCCTCCGCCTCTGTGGAGCAGGTGAGTATCGGCTATATGCAGGCTGGCGCTTCTGCTTTGTCGATATTGACCGACAAGGAATACTTCGGCGGCACCAATGAGGATCTCAAAATTGCCCGAAAATTCAATTTCTGCCCCATTCTCCGAAAGGATTTCGTCGTGGATGAATACCAAATCTTAGAAGCCAAATCCATCGGGGCGGATTGCATTTTGCTGATTGCAGCAGCTTTGGAACCGGAAAAACTCAAGTCTTTGGCCTATTTCGCCAAGAGTCTTGGACTTGAGGTACTGATGGAAGTGCATGATGGCGAGGAGCTGGACCGTAGCCTTTGTGATGGTCTGGATCTGGTTGGGGTGAACAATCGGAATCTGAAGACCTTTGAGGTGTCCATTGATACTTCTCTTGCCTTGGTTGATCGGATTCCGTCCAATTTTATGAAGGTTTCCGAAAGCGGGATTTCTGATCCAGCTACCTTGATTCAGTTGAAAAAAGCGGGTTTTGACGGATTCTTGATCGGGGAAAACTTCATGAAATCCAGCCGTCCGGAGCAGGCTGCTTACAATTTCATTAAGGAATTTCGAATGCTGCTAGAAACCGAATTCACCAAAGCCTGATGGAACTCAAAGTCTGTGGCATGCGGGAACCGGAGAATATCCGAAGTTTGATTTCGGAAGTGAATCCGGATTGGATGGGATTGATCTTTTATCCCAAGTCGCCTCGCTATGTCCCAGATGAACAAGCTGCTGAATTGAAGGGACAGCCAGTGAAAAAAGTTGGGGTTTTTGTCAATGCAAGTGAAGCGGAAATCCTGAGAAAAGTAGATCAATTTGGGCTTTCTGCCATTCAGCTACATGGAAGCGAGTCGCCTGATTTTGTGAAAAGTCTTGCTGAAAAAACCGAGGCCGAACTCTGGAAAGTAGTTTCAGTAGGAACCGAGATCGATTGGAAAAGTCTGGAAGGCTACCTGCCATTTGTGAGCAAGTTTCTTTTCGATACCGCTACAGCGGCCCATGGAGGTTCGGGAAAGCGCTTTGACTGGAAAGTTTTGGAAACTTATCCCTTTGACAAAGGCTTTCTGCTGAGTGGAGGATTGGATGGAGAAAGTGCTGAGGAAGTCTTGGCTTTGCGACAGCAAATCCCCCAACTCAAAGGCGTGGATCTCAATTCCAAATTTGAAGATGCTCCCGGAGTGAAAAACATTGAAAAATTGAAGAATTTCAAAAGTCGCTTGATTCAATCAGGCACGAATAACTAACCACCTTATAACTAGTAACCGATGATACGTGTAGATGAAAAGGGATTTTACGGAAAGTTTGGCGGGGCGTATATCCCCGAAATGCTCCATCCGAATATTGAGGAGCTGAGGGATAACTACGAGGCGATTGTGGCAAGTCCGGAGTTCCAGCAGGAGTTTCAGACCTTGTTGAGGGACTTTGTGGGTCGTCCGACACCGCTCTATTTCGCCAATCGTCTTTCGGAAAAATACGGCGCTAAAATCTACCTCAAGCGGGAAGACCTCTGCCACACCGGCGCGCATAAAGTCAATAATACAGTAGGGCAAATCCTTTTGGCCAAAAGACTGGGCAAAAAGCGAATCATCGCCGAAACCGGTGCCGGTCAGCACGGAGTGGCGACTGCTACCGTCTGCGCCTTGATGGGGATGGATTGCACGGTGTACATGGGCGAGTTGGACATTCAGCGTCAGCGTCCCAATGTAGAGCGGATGCGAATCCTCGGCGCCAAAGTCGTCCCCGCTACCTCCGGCTCCAAAACCCTAAAAGACGCCACCAACGAAGCCATGCGTGCCTGGATCAATGATCCTGTCGGTACGCACTACATCATCGGTTCGGTCGTCGGTCCACATCCTTATCCGGAGATGGTGGCCCGATTCCAATCTGTGATTTCAGAAGAAATGAAGTGGCAGCTGAAGCAAAAAGAAGGACGTGAAAATCCCGATGCGGTCATCGCCTGTGTCGGTGGTGGATCGAATGCTGCAGGAGCTTTTTACCATTACTACAATACCCCTGAAGTTCGCCTGATCGCAGCAGAAGCTGCTGGACTGGGTGTGTATTCCGGGAAGTCAGCGGCAACAACCGCGCTCGGTACTCCCGGGATTTTGCATGGTTCGAAGACTATCTTGATGCAGACCGAAGACGGACAAGTGGTGGAGCCTCATTCCATTTCTGCTGGTTTGGACTATCCAGGGATCGGACCGGTTCATGCCCATTTGTTTGACATCGGAAGGGCAGAGTTTGTAGCAGTGGAGGATGAAGACGCGATGAAAGCCGGAATTTTACTTAGCCGTACAGAAGGAATCATCCCCGCGATCGAAACTGCCCACGCCATCCATGCCCTCAACATGATCGAGTACCGAAAAGACGATGTAATCGTGATCAACCTTTCCGGCAGAGGTGATAAGGATTTGGAAACGTATATCAAGTGGGGAGGATATTGATTTCGGATTTGAGATTTCGGATTTCAGATTTACGACATGGATATGGACCTCAATCCTTAAATCCAATAGAGGGTTGAATTTGGTTAATTGCTCAACTCCACTCACCATCTCATAAATCGTAATTCGTAAATCGTACTTTTCAATACCTACGCAAAAAATAGCCATTACACTGATGAATAGAATTCACTACTTATTCAATACCAAACAGGATCGGGTGCTCTCGATCTACTTTACGGCAGGTTTTCCCAAGCTGGAAGACACCATTCCAGTCATGGAAGCCATCGAAGCGGGAGGAGCAGACATCATCGAAATCGGGATTCCGTATTCCGATCCGATTGCCGATGGTCCCACGATCCAAGACAGCAATATGATCGCTTTAGAAAATGGAATGAGCATGAAAAAGCTCTTTGAACAGTTAAAGGGTTTCCGTGCCAAAGTACACCTTCCGGTAGTTTTGATGGGATATCTGAATCCGATCATGCAGTTTGGGATGGAGGAGTTTTGCAAGAAGTGCAAGGAAGTGGGCGTGGATGGACTCATCGTACCTGACTTACCCATGCAGCAGTATTTGGATGAATACAAAAGCCTGTTTGACTCCTACGGTTTGGTCAATACTTTTTTAATCTCTCCTCAGACTTCCGAAAAGCGTATTCGGGAAATCGATGAAAATACCGACGGGTTTATCTACATGGTGTCTTCCCATTCGATTACGGGAGCCAAGGCGGATATTTCAGAAGAGCAGATTGCCTATTTCGAGCGGGTGAAAGCCATGAACCTCAAAAATCCCCGACTGATCGGTTTCGGTATTTCCGATGCACAGACCTTCACAACCGCCTCTAAATACAGTAATGGAGCGATTATCGGTTCCGCCTTTATCAAAAAGATCAAAGATGCTCAAAACCTCAATCAGGATATCCAAGACTACATTCAGTCAGTTATTCGATAGGAACTTTTCCAAAGTTTCAAACTTTGGAAAAGTTTCAACACTACTCACAATGGCGTAAATCAAAAATCGTAATTCGTACTTCCCCATGATTATCCAACTTCAACCCGATATCACCGATTCCCAAAAAGAAAAACTGATCTCCAAAGTCAATGAGAGCGGCTACAAAACCACCGAGGTCAAAACCCAACTTGGCGACTACATCATCGGTATCGGCAAAAATGAATTTGACATCCGCGGCATCGGTCAGATGGACGGCATTCAGGACATTCACATCGTCTCTGACGAATACAAGCTCGTGTCCAAAAAGTGGAAAGCCAAGCCTACCTCCGTCGATCTTGGTGATGGTGTGTTTATCAAGGACGGAGAAATGGCCATCATCACCGGCCCTTGCTCAATCGAATCCGAAGAGCAAATCCGAAAAGTGGTCAACCACTGCGTGGAAAATGGCATCACCATGATGCGTGGAGGTGTATTTAAGCCGCGAACTTCCCCTTACGCTTTCCGAGGGATGGGCATCGACGGACTGAAATTGTGGCATTCGATCGCTTCCGAAGCCGGTGTGAAGATCGTCACCGAAGTGATGCAAACTTCCCAAATCGAGGAAATGTACCCTTATGTGGACATTTACCAAGTTGGAGCGAGAAACTCTCAAAACTTCAATTTGCTGGACGAACTCGGCAAGGTGGACAAAGCGGTGATGATCAAAAGGGGAATCTCTGGAACCATCGAAGAACTCCTTCAGTCTGCGGAATATGTCTTTTCCGGAGGAAATGAGAAGCTGATCCTTTGCGAGCGAGGCATCCGAACTTACGAGCGCGCCTCCAGAAATACGCTTGACCTCAACGCCATTCCGATCTTAAAAGCCAAATCTCACTTGCCGGTAATCGTTGATCCTTCACACGGGATTGGGATTCGAGCCTATGTGCCGCAGATGGCATTGGCAGGAGTCATGGCCGGTGCAGATGGCATCATCTACGAATCTCATGAAGTTCCTGAGAAAGCCTATTCCGACGGTCAGCAAACCTTGGATTTTGCCCAAAGTGCGAGACTAGCCACTTGGATCCGGGAGATTTTCGCGAAAAGGAAAACGTTTGAGTTGCTTTAATCAAATCTTGTTTGAAAGGCTATTCAAACCAAAGAGTTTTTGATTACGTACAGAAAAAGGTACATTTGATAAAATTCTGCAGCGATGAAAGTGGTGAATTACACGGACCTGAGAGTCAATTTGAAGAAATGGTTTGATTTGGTAGTGGATGATATGGAAGAGGTCATTATCAAGCGAAAGGACAACAGGGATTTGGTCTTGATTTCGTTAGAGGAGTACAATGCGCTCAAGGAAACCAGCTATTTGCTCTCCGGAAAAAACCGTGAGGTTTTGATGAAATCACTGGAGGAAGCGAAAGCTGGGAAAGTGGTTGAAAAGCCTTTGATTGAGGAATGAGGATCGCCTGGACCCTCACAGCTTGGGAGGATTACCTGTACTGGCAGACGATCGACAAGCAGAAACTCAAGCGCATCAACGAACTGGTCAAGGCGATCATTCGTGATCCATTTAAAGGAATCGGCAATCCAGAGCCGTTAAAGCATGACCTACAAGGCTTTTGGTCAAGAAGGATTGATGGAGAACACCGACTGGTTTATTCCTTTCAAAATTCCGATTTGTTGATCATTGCCTGTCGATACCATTATTAATAACCAATTCAAAACCTTGGACTTTGCTCAAAGTGCAAGACTAGCCACTTGGATCAGAGAGATTTTCGCAAAGAGGAAAACTTTCGACCTTCTGTAAAAAACCTTTGTACCTAGTCAAAACCCTGCTTAAATTCGAAGCATGAATCCGACACCGAGAACCTACGTGCATCATTCTTATCACTTCCTCCAATGAGGGATAGGGATGACTTTGGTTTTTGCTGAAGATATAAAAAGGCCTATTCCGTAACCGGTTTAGGCCTTTTGCAGTTTTAGAAGTAAAAAAGAACAGTTATAAACCCAAATAGAAAATGAGTAACCAAGCCAAAGACTGGGTCTTTTCCGACCCGAGACTGAAAGAAATGAGGCAGGATTACGCTGCATACACCGAGGAGGATTTTAAAGTATGGAAGATTCTCTTCGAAAGGCAAATGCCTAACCTTCCCAAAGCTGCCTCTAAGGCCTATTTGAAAGGGGTGAAGACAGTAAACTTTACTGCGGATCGCATTGCAAATTTTGAGGAACTAAACGAGATCCTTTTGAAAAACACCGGATGGGCTGTTCAGGTAGTTCCCGGATTGATCGATGACGATTTGTTTTTTGGCTTGCTGAACAACAAGCGTTTTCCTTCATCTACCTGGCTCCGCAAAATGGAACAGCTGGATTACCTGGAGGAGCCGGATATGTTTCACGATGCCTTTGCCCACATGCCGCTGCTGACCAATCAGCATTATGTGGATTTTCTGGAAAAGCTCAGCGGAATTGCCTTGAAGCACATTCAGGACCCTTGGGCGATTCAGTTGCTGAGCCGGATTTATTGGTTTACGATTGAGTTTGGATTGATTCGAGAGGATGGAGAACTGAGAGTGTATGGCGCGGGGATTTTGAGTTCGGCAGGAGAAACGAAGTTTTCACTTTCTGACGAACCCAAGCATTTCCCCTACGATGTGCGCCACATCATGAGTACCGAGTACTGGAAAGATCGCTTCCAGGATAAATACTGGGTGATCGACAGCTACGAACAGCTTTTCAATTCCCTTCCTGAGATTGAGGAAGTGTTGGAGGAGATGCTGGCTGAGAAAGAAGCAAGAAGCTAGATACAAGACACAAGAAAACGGTTGGATGTCGGATGACCGATGTCGGATGTAATTCATCGGACACCGGACATCGGACACCGGACTTCAATAAATGAAAATAGCAGTAATCAAATACAACGCCGGCAATGTTCAATCGGTCCTTTACGCTTTGGAGCGATTGGGGGTAGATGCGGTATTGACGGACGATCCGGAGGAAATTCATGCCGCCGACAAGGTCATCTTTCCCGGTCAGGGTGAGGCGAGCTCGGCAATGACCTATCTCAAGGCCCGCCAACTTGACCAAGTAATAAAGGACATTAGACAGCCCTTTTTGGGGGTTTGCTTGGGATTGCAGTTGCTTTGCGAGCACTCCGAGGAAAATGACACCGAGTGCTTGGGGATCTTTCCGGTGAAAGTGAAACGCTTTATTCCAGAGAATTCTCAGGAATTCAAAGTGCCTCACATCGGTTGGAACGAACTCGAAAACTTGGCAGACAACGTCCTGCTGAAAGACTTACCCGATCCGAAGTTTCTGTACTACGTCCATAGCTACTATGCAGAATTGAGCGAGGCTACGATTGCTACTACTCATTATATCCATGACTTTACCGCTATTCTCCATCGGGATAATTACTGGGCGATCCAGGCCCACCCGGAGAAAAGTAGTACGGTCGGGGAGAAGCTGTTATCTAATTTCTTAAGCATCTAACGAATTTACGATGTACGATTTTTGATTTACGACATTTTGAGGAACATCAAACCTAAATTCCAAAGGTTAAGGCTTCAATGAAATGATTGAAGTTCAGGAGGAGGTCGTAAATCGTCATTCGTAAATCGTAAATTAATCCCCCCCAGCCCCTTTCGAACGCGGAATTGGCCTAATAGAATCTCAAACCTTAAATCCCGCAAGTCTTGTGTCTTAGGTCTTGCATCTAAAGTCTTATCATGTATATAATACCAGCAATTGACCTCATCGGAGGAAAGTGCGTTCGCCTCAGTCAAGGTGACTACAGCAGCAAAAAAGAATACCACGACGACCCACTCGAAATGGCTAAGCGTTTCGAAGGTGCTGGAATCACCCGTTTACATCTAGTAGATCTCGATGGGGCCAAAGCCAAAAAAATCGTGAATGGAGATGTTTTGGAGCGCATCTGTTCCGGAACAAGTCTAAAGGTGGATTTTGGTGGAGGAATTCAGGCCGATGAGGAGATTGAAAAAGCCTTTTCACTAGGAGCCAAGCAAGTGACCGGAGGAAGCATCGCGGTGAAAAATCCAACTCTATTCGATGAGTGGATTACGAAGTATGGTTCGGAGAAAATTATCCTCGGTGCTGATGCCAAAAACAAGAAAATCGCCGTGGGTGGTTGGGAAGAGACCACATCCGTGGAATTGATTCCTTTTATCCAAAGCTATTTCGACAAAGGAATCCGCTATGTGATCTGCACGGACGTGGCCAAAGACGGTTTGCTGCAAGGACCTTCTGTGGACTTGTATCGGGAGATTTTGCAGGAAATTCCCGAGTTGAAGCTCATCGCCAGTGGAGGAGTGTCTTCCGTCAAAGACCTCGAAGAACTCGAGAAAGTTGGGGTCTACGGAGCGATTGTAGGCAAAGCCTATTACGAGGGAAGAGTGACGTTAGAGGAGTTAGCAAGTTTTGGATGATTGAAATATGCTGCGCGAGATACGTTGAAATACGCTTCGCGAAATATTTACTCCAACATTATGACTAAACTATTTCTATTTATTTCTTCCCGATTTATCGGGATTTATTTCAACAGTATTTCCATTTTATGCTAACAAAGAGAATCATCCCTTGCCTAGATATCAAAGACGGCCGCACGGTCAAAGGGGTCAATTTTGTCCAGCTTCGGGATGCCGGAGACCCTGTCGAGTTGGCCAAAATCTACTCGGACGAAGGGGCGGACGAACTCGTATTTTTGGACATCACCGCGACGGTAGATAAGCGAAAAACCCTCGCCGAATTGGTAACCAAAGTGGCCAAGGCGATCAATATTCCATTTACCGTAGGAGGAGGGATTTCCACCGTGGAGGACGTGAAGGTACTTTTGGCAGCAGGGGCGGATAAGATTTCCATCAATTCCGCAGCAGTCAAAAATCCAGGAGTGATTGACGAAATGGCCAGAGAATTTGGTTCGCAGTGTGTTGTGGTGGCTATCGATACCCGGAATGTAGACGGGATTGATTTTGTCCATACGCATGGGGGAAGAAAAGCCACTTTGCTCAGAACCCAAGCTTGGGCCCAGGAAGTTGCCGATCGGGGTGCGGGAGAGATTTTGCTTACATCTATGAATCATGATGGGACCAAGGCGGGTTTTGCCAATGAACTCACAGCGGAGATTTCATCAGCTTTGTCCATTCCCGTGATTGCTTCGGGAGGAGCAGGAAATATGCCGCATTTCAAGGATGTGTTTACCTTTGGAAAAGCGGATGCAGCCTTGGCGGCGAGTATTTTCCACTTCAAGGAAATCGGAATTCCGGAGTTGAAGGAATATTTGATTGGAGAGGGGATTAGTATTAGGAAATAATTGAGAATGAATTATAGAAATGCCCTGCGAGATAAAAATGAAGATATGCTTTGCGAGATAATGAATTAAGATGTGCAAAGCGAGATGGCTGCTAAACAGCGAATTACATATCTCAGCTTTAGCCTTATCTTTTAAAATATCTGCGCAGCTATCTTATTGTATTTCAAAGAAATAGAAAACATGAATATCGATTTCACGAAAATGAACGGCCTCATCCCTGCCATTGTGCAAGATGCCGTGACTGGAAAAGTCCTGATGCAGGGCTTTATGAACGAGGAAGCATTGGCCAAAACGCAGGAGACGGGAATGGTGACTTTTTTCTCCCGTAGCAAAGACCGTCTTTGGACCAAAGGCGAGACTTCAGGCAATTTTATGGAGTTGGTATCAATCGCAGTGGATTGTGACGGAGATTCGATTTTGGTGAAAGCCAATCCCAAAGGACCCGTATGCCACACAGGAGCAGACACTTGTTTTGCTGAAATCAATTCATCAAAAACAGGCTTCATTGACCAACTTCGGGAGATTATTAAGGATCGAAAAAACAACCCTTATGACAAATCCTACACGGCATCTCTTTTTGCCAAAGGAATTAATAAAATAGCCCAAAAAGTAGGGGAAGAAGCTGTGGAAATTGTGATCGAAGCCAAAGACAACAACAAGGAGCTGTTTTTAGGCGAGGCAGCCGATCTGCTTTTTCATTACCTCGTGCTTCTCGAAGCCAAAGGCTATGAACTGGATGAGGTGATGGAAGTATTGATAGAGCGGCATAAAAAGTAAAAAAACCAAAAGCCCGGTCAATCGATCGGGCTTTTGGTTTTAGTATGCAGGGAATTCCTGTTGTAGCCCTTTAAAGGCATCAATGATTTCCCATTTGGGTTTGTAATAGGTATCTGCCATTCTACCGCTCACATTTCCTGTTTGGATATATTGCAGGGCTGCGGCTAGCCGAAGATCTCTTGGGTCTCCCCAAGGGAACTGTGGACTGTCTCCGACACGGAAATCAGCCGGGAATCCATCAAAATATTCTGCTTTTCCTTGGGCATTGGCTGTTGCAAAGGTGATAGGGACTAGCTCTACGTTATTGGTTTGAAGTGTTCTGCTATATCTGGACAGCGGAAATGAACCTACCGGTTTTCCAAAGGTATTGTCTCCTATAATCACGACTTGCATATACGGAGTCAAGTTATTGATGACCAATTCAGATGCGGAAGCAGAACTTCTAGAAGTAATAAATATTAACCTGCTGAAATTGAGGTTTCCTATTTTACTGAAGTTAACTGAAGAATTGCTTCCCGATTTCATGTCGTTAAGCTTATTGGTATACATCAATCTCCCTGAATTGGAAGCTTGAATTAGGTAGTTGCTAATTTGCTCTGCAACAGCTACCGAACCACCGCCATTATATCTCAAGTCGATGATCAATTCCTGAGCTCCCTGACTTTGGAAGAATTCCATTGAATTTTGAACCTCTGTACTTCGGGTAGGACTGAGACCCGCCGTAGCCCGAAAACTTTGATAGGCCCAATACCCCACTTTTTTTCCTCCTACCTCAAAAATCCTTTGATCCAAAACCGAATTGGATTGGTACTCGGCTTTTACATTGGTCCGGGTAGTGGTGGTTCCGTCAGGAAGTCTGAATGTAAACGAATTGCTGATTCCAGGGTCAGGTCCGCCTAATTGGAAGTCGTACCCTCCTGAGGATGTTTTGTATTCAGCTATCGGCTTGCCGTTGATTTGGATGATTTCCCAACCTCTTTTCCACCCGTCTTTTCCGGCGGGAGATTCATTAAAGACAAAGGAAATGAAAAGTCTCTCATCTGCAGTAAATGCAAATCCGAAACCATGCCCCGCATTCCTGCCGACAAAGGAATTGTTGAAAGCTTCCTGAGTCGTCAGATAGGAAAACCTATCCAGAGGTTTGAAAATGATCCCATCCAGCAATTCCTCATTTGAATTAAATTTCGTGATATCAACCGAAGTCGGTATTCTACCATTCCAGAAATACCATTCTCGCATGGTATCTAAGATTGCTTTTTTTACATCCTGCTCAGGAGAGCGGGGAGTGGTTGGGTCTTCACTTGGATCACAAGCCCACAATCCCAGCCACACGATCCCTAAAATCCAATAGAATTTTTTCATTTTTAGAATTTTTCCAAATCAACGTAAATCAACCCCATTTTGGTTTTTTCAAATTGCGATATCATAAACTTTTACAGTTTTCCACATGTGAGAATACTTTTTGATAAACTCGAGATGCAGTGGATCGACCTGATAGGCTGCCTGTGCTTCCAAAGAATCAAAAAACAGGGTGCAGGATACATGGAAGCTGTGGTCTACCACCTCTCTTTTTTCTGTAGGGGCAGGAGTGCCCATGATAAACTGAGCAACATCCTTGCAGCGTCCAAGCATCGGGGCTGCATCGGTCATAAATTCTTTTAGATCAGATTCTTTGTGAAGCCAAAAATAGACTTGGTGAATCAGCTTTTGTGATGCCATGGTGTTTGATAAGCTAAGATTAATAGGTAAAACAGACGCAGCACCTGCCACGCTGAGGGTTTTGATGAAATTTCTTCGTGAATTCATTTTTTATTGCAGTCTTTTTGGGTAATCCGGACTGTCTCTAGAAGGGCAATAAAGATAAAAATATAAATTGCTTTTCGATAGGAGGGTAATTTGAAAAACCTTCAGGATTGCTTCAAATGATAAGGAAGTTTTAATGAAATACAGAGTTTTTGGTAAAACCGATTGGAATGTATCCGAAATCGGACTTGGGACTTGGCAAGTAGGCGGAGGCTGGGGTAAACCTTTTGATCCAAAAAAAGCCGAGGAAATTCTCCATAAAGCCTTTGATCAAGGAATCAATTTTGTGGATACGGCAGATGTTTACGATGGTGGCTTAAGTGAGGCAGCCGTAGGTCGGGCAGTGAAAGAACGCAGTGAGCGAATTTATGTCGCTACCAAATGTGGCAGGAGGATTCAGCCTCATGTCAAGGAAGGATACACTCCGGACAGACTTCGAAAATATGTGGAAGATAGTCTCAGGAATCTTGGATTAGAGCAAATCGACCTTATCCAACTTCATTGTCCGCCAACTCCGGTTTATGGTCAAGAGGAAATTTTCAGACTGTTTGAGGATTTGAAGGCTGAGGGAAAAATTGCCGCTATGGGAGTAAGTGTGGAGCGGGTCGACGAGGCGATTCAAGCTATCGAGTATGATATTGTTTCCTCTGTTCAAGTGATTTTCAACCTTTTTCGCCAAAAGCCAATTGAAAAACTGTTTGGTGCCGCAGAAGTGAAAAAAATAGGGTTGATTATCCGAGTGCCATTAGCCAGCGGACTTTTGGGAGGAAAGATTACTTCCGAGACCGTATTTTCGAAGGACGATCACCGGTTTTTCAACAGAGAAGGTAAAGCCTTTGATAAAGGTGAAACCTTTTCAGGTGTGCCGCTTGACTTGGCTTTTCCTGCTATTGAAGAATTAAAAAAGGATTTTTCCGACGGACATGATTTGGGTGCTCAAGCCCTTCGTTGGATTTTGATGTTTAAGCAGGTAAGTACAGTGATCCCAGGAGCATCCTCGGCAGAGCAGGTGGAGAAAAATGTGAGAGCGGCCCAATTGCCTCCCCTTAGTCCTCATCAGATGCAGGAAGCCAAAAGGATTTACGAAGAATTTATCAAAGAAGAAATTCATCATCAGTGGTAAAATTAGGGCTGGAAATCAAGTTCCAGCCCTTTTGCCTAAAGGATAACCCTAGAAGCCAAATTTTTGAAGTACTTATTTTGATCGGTTATCAAGTAGTAATTGATGGTTACTTTTTCATTTCTTTCCATCAAGATAAGTGCCTCATCATCACAATGAATGATTTGGAGCTCCCGGGTTTTGGTAGGGAGGCCATCTGTTTTTACAAAAAGTTCTCCTTCTTTTTCAACTACTTCATTGATTTTAAACATGATCGGCTTTCTATCTGGTCCGTATTGGGTAGTGATGCTTCGCTCCGGTGACCAAGAATTACGATTGAGTTTGTGCGTTTGGTAGTGGTGAAAAGTCCTTGATTCGATTTGAGACTTTACAGTCTCTAGTTTGATTTTTTTTGTGGAATAGCCCACTCCGCTGAAGGTAGTCTGGGTGGAATTTCCAGCTTGATTTTCGCCTCCGTATTGATTTCCCCTTTGATAGATATTTCCTATAAAAACGATATTAGCTCCAGTCATGGCAGCCTCTGCTTTCAGTTTGTCTAAAGCACGATTTTTTACCTGATTGATACTGGAAAGTGTGGTGACACCGGTTGCTTTGCTAAATAATTCTCCTTTGGACTGGAGTCCTGATATGTCTTCAGGATTGTAGGTGATAAATACTTTTTCAAAATCATCCAGCCCTTTTACAGGTTTGATTGGGCTTTCGAAAACTTCCTCCCTTCCAGAAGCAAATACTATCTTGGAAACCTGATACCTACTGATGGTGTAGACTGTTTCTTCATCGGGATAGGTATATTTGATATTATTCAAACCCACTTCTTTGATTTTCACTTCCATTTGACCTTCCAAAAGGAAAAGCGTGTCAGAGTTGGATTGAGAGTAAACGGTAAAACTAGTGATGAAAAAGGCTAGATAAAGAATTGATTTTTTAATCATAATGATAATTTTTTATTATACCCACGAAGGATTCTTGATAAGGTTGGGAAATTTTCGGCTTTTTACAAGAAAAAAGCCCTCCAAGTGATGAAGGGCTTTGTAAGAATAGGGTTTTTAGTTATCAATCCTCTTTTTTAGCCATTCTGGCTCTTTCATTTTCATCCAAGTAGATTTTTCTCATTCGGATGGATTTTGGAGTGATTTCAAGGTATTCGTCTTTCTGGATGTACTCCATGGATTCTTCCAAAGAGAATCTTTTTGGAGGTGCGATCCTTACGTTGTCATCTGAGCCCGAAGCACGCATGTTGGTCAGTTTCTTCCCTTTTTGAACGTTGACCACGATATCATTGTCTCGGTTGTGTTCCCCGATAACCTGTCCTGTATATAAATCATCACCTGGCTCTATGAAGAAAATACCACGATCTTGAAGCTTGTCGATGGCATAAGCTGTACACTGTCCTCCTTCCATAGAAATCAAAGAACCGTTGATTCTTCCTGGAATAGGTCCTTTAAACGGCTCATAGGCAGTGAATCTGTGATTCATAATCGCTTCACCCTGAGTGGCCGTAAGCACATTATTTCTCAATCCGATCAGGCCTCTGGAAGGAATCTTAAACTCCAAGTGCTGAAGATCACCTTTGGGTTCCATGACCAAAAGCTCACCTTTACGCTGAGTCGCCAGTTCAATCACTTTTCCGGCGGTCTCCTGAGGAACATCCACCACCAAAGTTTCTATTGGCTCGCATTTTACACCGTCGATTTCTTTGAAAATTACCTGTGGCTGACCTACCTGAAGTTCGTAACCTTCTCTTCTCATGGTCTCGATCAAGACAGACAAGTGAAGAATGCCTCGGCCATACACCAAGAATCGGTCTTCCGAATCTGTTGGCTCCACGCGAAGTGCCAAGTTTTTTTCAGTCTCCTTCATCAATCGGTCTCTTAGGTGACGTGAAGTCACAAACTTGCCTTCCTTGCCGAAGAAAGGAGAGTTGTTGATGGTGAAGAGCATGTTCATTGTGGGCTCATCGATCGCAATACGAGGAAGCGGCTCCGGATTATCTACGTCGGCAATAGTATCTCCAATTTCGAAGTCTTCAATCCCAGTCACGGCACAGATATCACCTGCAGTTACGGTCTGAACTTTATTTTTTCCAAGACCTTCAAACGTATGAAGTTCTTTTACTCTCATTTTTTTGATAGAACCGTCCGCTTTGCAAAGTGCAATTTGTTGGTTTTCTGAGATCGTACCACGGGCTACACGTCCGATCGCAATGCGGCCTACGAAGTTGGAATAGTCCAAAGAAGTGATCTGCATCTGTAGTGTTCCTTCGCTGATTTTTGGAGCAGGGATGTGATCCAAAATGGCATCCAAAAGCGGAAGAATAGAGTCGGTTGGGTTTTTCCAATCCGGTCCCATCCAGTTTTGCTTGGCCGAACCATAGAGTGTTTGGAATTCTAACTGTTCTTCGGTAGCGTCCAAGTTGAACATCAATTCAAAAACCGCCTCGTGTACTTCATCCGGACGGCAGTTTTCTTTATCGACTTTGTTGACTACTACGATTGGTGTAAGTCCCAATGCGAGTGCTTTTCCCAATACAAATCGAGTCTGAGGCATGGGGCCCTCAAAGGCATCTACCAAGAGAATCACGCCATCAGCCATCTTCAATACACGCTCTACTTCACCACCGAAGTCGGCGTGACCGGGAGTGTCGATGATGTTGATTTTGTGGTCTTTGTAGCGTACGGATACGTTTTTGGAAAGAATGGTGATTCCGCGTTCACGTTCCAGGTCGTTGTTGTCAAGAATCAGGTCGTCAAATTGCTGGTTCTCTCTGAAAATTTTTGAAGCGTGGATGATTTTATCCACGAGGGTTGTTTTACCGTGGTCAACGTGCGCGATGATCGCGATATTCCGAATATTCTGCATGGTTTGCCTTATTGAGGGTGCAAAAGTAGGAATAAAATTTGGGAGTAAAGTTATCGGCCTATGAAGTTTCTGACATTGCAAAAGGCGAAGCAGTAGAGAGTTAGCGATTTTTCTTCTTGATAGACTGAAGAAAAAACAGCTAATTCAAGGCTACAATCCCGCTCTTATGTCCAAACACTTCCTGCGAATTGCCCCTTTTGTTTTCTTGATTTGGTTGGGAGTGGTTGGGATTTTTGGTCTGGAGTCCTCTGGATGGATTTTGGTTCTTTTCTGGCTGGTTTTAGGGATAGGACTTCGCTACAAATCAGAATTTAAAGCCTTTAGCTTTCCGGTTTCCATTTTAGGCGTGGTGGCTTTAGCCATGTTTTTCCCAACCTATTTTCAGGAAATCAAAGGCTTCAAGCTCACTCAGTTGATCAATCCCTTGATCCAGGTTATCATGTTTGGCATGGGCGCTACGTTAAGTTGGAAAGATTTTGCGGCGGTCGCCCAAAACCCCAAATCAGTGGGGATCGGAATCTTTGCTCAGTTTATGATTATGCCATTGGTGGGTTTTGGATTGGCTAACGTCAGTGGTTTGGATCCGGAAGTCGCAGCTGGAATTATCTTGGTAGGGTGTGCCCCAGGTGGTACTGCTTCCAATGTGATGGCTTTTCTGGCGAAGGCTAATGTGGCGCTTTCGGTGACGTTGACTTCGATTTCGACCTTGCTTGCTCCTTTGACCATGCCAATTTTGATGAAACTCTTGGCGGGTCAGTTTATTGAAATTGACCTCTTGAAAATGATGTGGGATATTTTCAAGATTATCCTGCTTCCTGTAGGAGCGGGTTTGGTGGTTAATCACCTTTTGAGAGGAAAATCCTCGTTTATAGAAAAGTCACTTCCAGTGGTATCCATGCTGGGAATCGCTTTAATAATTTTGGTAATTACTGCTGCAGGAAGGGATAGTTTGCTGGCGATAGGTCCGATTTTGATTGTACTGGTATTGCTGCACAATTTGCTGGGCTATGGAGTTGGGTATGGTTTTTCCAGATTGATAGGAATGAAAGAGCAAGATGCACGGACCATTGCCATCGAAGTCGGGATGCAAAATGCCGGTTTGGCTTCCGGTCTTTCAAATATTCTTGGCAAAATCGCCACTGTGGGTTTAGCCCCTGCTGTTTTTGGGCCGATGCAAAATGTGACTGGGTCGGTTTTGGCTACTTTTTGGAGTAGGAAAGAGGTGAGTAAAAAATAGTTTGACCTAGGTAAAATAAATTTAAAAAGGTTTAGTTTAAGGGATTAGACCTTACAACCAAGCCTTATGCCGAAGCAAATATTTTTATTTTCTGGCCTTATCCTTTTCTGCACTTCTTTCTCCTCCTATTCTCAAGAAAAATTTGCCTGGGAATTTTACGGAGGACCATCCCAAGCCTTCCTGCCTTATGAGTTGGTTCCTCGAAATGACTTTGTTTCTACCTCAAATGAACTTAGGTACCATTTCGGGACGACGTTTCTATGGGGGATGAAAAATGATTGGCAGCTGACCGCGCAGCTGGAGTTTTTTAAGAGAGAATTAGGAACTCATGGATTTTCAATGGCGAAGGATACACTCCAAATTACAGGTTACTCGACGCATGGGATACCACTTTTGGCCTTGGGAGCTCGTAAAAGCTGGGGAAATATTTTCCTCCAGCCAAGTGTGAGTCTGATGAGAAGTCCTTCTGATTTGGATAGATATGGTAGAAATCGGATGTGGAATGATATTCCCCTCGGCGTCATTTCAAAGTCTGACTTAGGTTTGGGAGTTAGAATAGAAGGTGGACTTAAAAAATACAATCGGAGGGGTAACTTTTTTTTAGCCGGGTTGAGGTATCAAAAAGGTCTTATTTTGATGGATCAAATGAACGCCGCAGTACGGTACAATGAACGGTTGGAGCATCTTTTATCTGCAAAAAGTAGAGGATCCTACTTTGGGATGTTTCTTGGTTACGGAATAAATGGCCATAACTTAAATTCATTTGGAAGTCGAGCTCCGAAAAGATTGTATAATGATGCAAAGCTCCTAAAACATGATCTTTCACTGGAAAATGGACTGTATGCCATGCTTTATGGTGGTTTTAGAGGGAGAGAATCTCCTCTCTCCAATGACTTTGTCTATAGCAACCTGAGTGGACAGTTTCAAGCCGTACTTGGATACAATTTTGAAAATTTTTCAATTGAGACCGGATATGGTAATTTCAGTTACAATGCCAATTATCAAATCGATTTTGATGGAATAGAGGCATTAATTATGAGGTGGGAGCATTACAGCATGCCTGTTATTCCTCTTACTTTCAAATATCATATTCCCTTGAAAGACCAAAATACTGTCAGATTTGGTCCCAGTTTTAGTGCCTACTTTACTTTGAGGGATCAGAGTAAGTATTGGTTTTTTTCTCGAGGCGATGGTTCTGTAGAATTGGATCAGAAAAAGTACGAATACACAAGCGTGGTTGCATCTGATAGGGAGTTAAATCATGGACGTTTTGTGTTCAATGCCGGCATTTTCGCTGAAATGTCTGTTTTTAACTCCAGTTTCCTAACTGTTAAGCTTTCGAGGAATTTTGCATCACCCGATTTTGTAAAAATCAATGGGAGTTACCTCATCGAAGGTACCCAAGTATCTGTGGAAAGCTTTGGTAATATCAATGGATTCATGATTGATTTAGGATACAAAATCCCACTTAAGGTATTGAATCAACAGCTCAAGCGTCAGAGAAAAGCGACATCCTAGTTTCTTACTTTACCAAGTAGGGTTTAAAAATCCCCGCCCAAATCACATACCCATCCTGATTCAGGTGAAGTTGATCTTGAATGTATAGTTCGGGTCTCGGACTGCCATCAGGGTTGGTAAGGGCTGCCCAAGTATCCACAAACTCTAATTTTTCCTTTGTCAGGCAGTATTCGGATAGTTTTTGGTTGAAAATCTGATAGTTCGCCTTTTTCTCCCATCTAGAAGGGCTCGGCTTGGCACCGATCAGGAAAATCTCGATGTCAGGATTGATCAGATGAATGCGCGTCACGATATTATCCAAGCTAGTCATAATGTCGGCGACTTCTATGCCTGCCCAGATATCGTTATCTCCCTCATAGATAAATATCCGTGAAGGCTCAAACTTGATTACCAGTGGAAAAAGATGACGCTCCAAATCAGAAGCTTTGGAACCTCCAAACCCGGTATTGATCAGATTTTCATGAGGAAAAGTCTCCTCCAGATTGCTCCACATTCGAATTGTGGAGCTTCCTGTAAATACCGTAGAACCAGTCCTCCAACCTAAGCTGTCGTACTTGGCTGAAATTTGTCTTACTTCTTGCTCAAAAGGAACCTGTTGAGCATTGGATTGCCCCACACGGAAAAGGAAAGTAAGAAAGAGGAGAGTAAAAATCTGTACCGATTTCATGAATTAAGTTGCAGTTTCTGGGATAAAGTAAAACATCATTCCCAAAATAAAATAGACCAAAATCAGTTGAATGCCTTTATACCAGTTTGAACGGCCGTCTCCGGAGATCATTGCAGCGAGGATTACTCCCAGAAATAATGCGCCAATCAAGGCCCGGTTGAAAGTGAGGTTCATTTGCTCCGGGCCTACAAATAAGCTTACCAAAACCAGTAAAGGAGCAATGAATAGGGCGATCTGTATCGAGCTTCCCAATGCAATCCCGATGCTTAGGTCCACTTTGTTTTTGGAAGCCATCACGATGGCAGAAATGCTTTCAGCAGCCCCTCCGATCACTGCTAAAAATACCAAGCCGATAAAAATACTGGACATTCCCATCACTTCTCCGGTTTCCTCTGCAGCACCTACCAATATTTCACTCATAAATGCCGCCAAAACGGATGCAAATACCAAAAATCCTATAGCCTTGGGTAGGGACCATCGGTTTTCATGTTCTTCTTCATGGGATGAGCTTTCGCTTTTGAAAAAATCCGGGTGGGTTTTTAGCATGAAAACCAAATACAAACCATAGGCAGCCAAGAGGGCGATGCTCAGATAAATGTTAAGGGAGTTTTCTGCCTCGGTAAATCCAGTGCTCCCAAAAAAACGGTTGAATGCGCTTGGGACCGTTAAGCTCAATACCGCAATCATCATCATCGAACTGTACATGCGAATACTGGTCGAATTGTATTCTTGGTAGTGGAATTTGAGGCCACCGACCAAAAAAGACACTCCCAAAGCCAAAAGCAAATTGGCCAAAATAGCTCCTGCTATGGAAGCCAAGACCATTTCATGGAGTCCTGCTTTTAATGCCACAAAAGCAATGATGAGTTCAGGAAGATTTCCAAAAGTGGCATTTAGGAGTCCTCCTACGGCATCGCCGGTGTAGGTGGCCAGGTTTTCGGTGGAAGTACTGATCAGTCGAGCAATCGGAATGATGGAAAGGGCAGCTGAAAAGAAAATCATCGGTGCTGATGCATGCGAATTTTCGAGAAAAAGGGTGATAGGGATAAACGCAAAGAGCCAGTGAATTCCCGGCTTTAAGGCCATGCTGAATAAAGAGTCGGACTGCTTCATAAGAAAGGGTTTTCATGAAGCTAAAAGTTTGATTTTTAATAAAACATGATGAATCTCAGGATTTCAAAAACCTGACTTATTAGCGATCACTTCAGTGCCCGTAATTGTACACTTCGGACATTTTTTAGGTCTGTTCATCACGAGTGAGAGAGCGTCGAATAGTTATCTGCCCCATAAAAATGGGTTTCTGTCCCGTTTTAGCTCTTCGAGCTTTTATTCTCATTGGCTTTCTTTTTTTTGGAATTGTTTTGGCGAAGGGTTTACAACCTCATTTCCAATCTTACCCAACATGCAGCAAGTCACCCAATTCTTTTGGTTTTGCAGTGGAGCAAACTTCGCATTGCTTAGAAAAGCACCAACTGAGTCCAATAAGTATTTCGGAATCGGAGCCACTGTCTTTTTCACGGGAGTTTTGGCTGCTTTGGCAGCTGGATATGCCTTGTTTACGGTGTTTCAAAGTCTGTTACCCGCTATCTTTTTTGGCTTGCTTTGGGGGTTGATGATCTTCAATTTGGATCGCTTTATCGTCTCTAGTATGAGGAAAAAGGAAAATGGGTGGGCAGAGTGGAAATTAGCCATTCCTAGATTAGTCTTGGCAGTATTGCTGGCCTTGGTGATTTCCAAGCCCCTGGAATTGAAGATGTTTGAGCGGGAGATCAACCGGAAGTTGGACGAAAAAAAGACGGAGTTTATTGCACAGTCCAAAGCCAATCTGGCCAAGGGTTTCCCGGAAATCCAGGAATTGGAAGCTAAAATTGACACATTGAAATCAGAGGTGTCACAGGCTGAGGCTTTTCGAGATCAGGTTCAAAAGGAGTATGATGCGGAGCGTTTTGGTGAGAAAACCTCCGGCACCAGCGGAATAGTTGGCTTGGGTACTAATGCCAAAAAGAAGGAGCAGCAACTCGATGCTGCTCAACTTGCTTTGGATGACCTGAAAAAGCGGAATCAAATTCGGATCGACACCTTAGAAGCCCAGATTAGGGAATTTATGGCTTTGCGTCAGGCTGAGTTTGAAAAGCAACAACCGGGAATCGAAGGATTTGATGGCTTGGCGGCAAGGATGGATGCACTTTCGGTATTGACAACAGAGAGCTCCGCCATGGCGCTGGCGAATGTGTTTATCATGTTGCTTTTTATAGCGATCGAGACTGCTCCGATTTTCGTCAAATTGATCTCCAGTCGTGGACCGTACGATGAGCTCTTGGAGCTTCATGAAGAGAAAGTGAAGTTGTTTAAAGGAGAAAAATGGACGATTGCCAAAGTAGAATCTGAGGCTCGGGTAGGCTATTTTCAGGATACGCACTTCTATGAGACAGACTTGAAAAAGGAAAAAACCAATCGAAAAAACCGAATACAAACAGATCGGGAATTGGCGAATTTGGGTAGAGATTGAGTAGATACAAAATCGGAAATACTACCCCTACTTATTTTACCATTGAGTCTAATTGCTCCATCGTTTTGCTGACAGATTTCCACTCCGCAAAAGCCACGATTTTGATTAGAAATCCCAAGAATTTTCCTGGATTAATTAACTTTTTGGCTAACGCGGAGATGTTTTTGTCCCGATCTTGAATCTGAAAGTCTTTGTTGAAGTCGGCATGGTATTCTCCTGCATATTTCCAAGCCCCGTCACGGGCGATTTGAATGGAGAAGTTGAGGAGCATTTCGTCTTTGCCTTTTGCCAGAGGTATCAGCCATCCGAAAATCGGAGATACCATGCTGATATTAGCCTTGACTCCATCTACCAATTCGGCGAGGACCGAATTGATTTTATCAAAGTCACCTTTAATGTCATCAAGATTTTTTCCTGACATTGTTTCAGATGCCGCAATTCCAAGATCTAAATTGATATGAGCGTTGATTCCTAAAAAGAGATGCTGAATAACAAGGTGTCCTGAGTTTTTACTGGCTTCAAATGCTAGCCTCCAGCTTTCGGTTGGTTTTTTTTCGGCTTTCCAGAGTTCATAGGCATCGATAAACCGCTTGGCAAAAAGGATATCCAGCACTTCCATTCGGGGATTATCTTCAAATTCTCCGGCTAAAATTCCATCCCGAACCCGTCGAGTGACTTGACGGTAAAGCACTGCGAAATACCCTATTCGGGATTGATTGGATTTACATTCCGCTACGATATGATCCATTCGGACCAAGACCTCGTCAATGGTATTCATAAAATTTATTTGAAAAATTGTTCCAAAAGATCACCTACATAAAAGGCAACTATAGCGGCCAGCACTCCCAAAGCTACTGTTTCAGAAATGGATCTAAGTGCAGAAGTTTGATTGACTATGCTTTTCAGCCACCCTACGATCAGAAAAGCCAAACCTGTCAAAATACTGGTCCAAAGAAACGTATTGATTTCGGAAGGGAAGAAAAAATTCCAGAGATAGATCAACAAAGGAATCAGTCCTACCAGAACAAAGGAGACCAAAGTAGCCAAACCGATTTTGAAAGGACTTTTACTATCCCTCATCATTCCGAGCTCATCCTTCATCATTTCGGCGACCCAGAGATCTTTGTCTGAGCAAATATGTTCTACTATTTTTTGGAGGAGCTCTCCTTTGAAACCCTTTGCCCGGTAGATTTCTTCGATTTCGGTACGCTCGATTTCAGGAAGATTTTCGACTTCCCAGTATTCTATCTTTTCGTGCTTGCTGAAGTTGTCCTTTTCGCTTTTTGCAGATAGATAGGCACCAACCGACATCGAAAAACCGTCAGCCAAAAGATTGGCAAAGCCAAGAATGATCAAAATTCCGGCATCGAGATTGGCTCCATATCCTCCTGCCACCACGGCAAAAGTGGTTACTGCACCGTCTATTCCTCCATAAACAAATTCTCTCAAGTATTCCTGAAGTTTCCCAAACCGATTGTTTTCTAGATGGATTTCTGATTCCATGAGTTATTCTAAGTTTTTAAGAAAAAAGTTCTTGACATTTTCGCCCATCACGGCTCTGATTTCATCCTCAGTGAAGCCGGCGTTCATCAGTCCCTCTACGATCAACGGTAATCCAGTGATGTCAAATGGTACGGCTACCGATCCGTCATAGTCAGAACCTAAAGCGACATATTCTATGCCTACCAAGTCACGCACATGCTTGATGGAGGCGATGATATTCGGAAGTTCGGGTTCCCCGACTGCCATACCAAAAAAGGCAATTCCGATGATTCCACCATTAGCGGCGATTTTTTGGATTTGGGTATCACTGAGGTTTCGTTGAGAATCCAAGACGGCTCTGACACCTGTGTGAGATACCATTACAGGCTTGGTAGTGATTTCCAAAACGTCGTCTACTATCGCAGGGGAAGAGTGGGCCAAATCAATAAAAATCCCAAGTTCATTCATTTTTTGGACAGCGGATTTTCCAAAATCTGAGAGTCCTAAGCCGTTTTCACCATGTGCAGAACCGCCAAATTCATTGTCGAAAAAATGTGTCGGGCCGATCATTCGGACTCCCGCTGCATGGACTTTTTCCAGGTTTTCGAGAGATGCTTCTATTGCATGGCCTCCCTCGATACCCAGCATGGCACCGATGACTTGTTTGTCTGATTTTCTGGCTTCGATTAGGTTTTCAAGGTCTGCTTTTGTTTTGATGAAAATGGCTTTTTCTCCCTCATTGTTCACGAATTCAGCCAATGCTTCGGATTGAGAAAGGGTTCGGTTGATCAGGCTAAACCAATTCCAGGGACTTTCTCCCTTTGCAATGGTAAGAGGCGTAATATTATCAAATGTATCCTCGCTGTTGCTTTGCATATTTTGCCCGGCAGGAGATTTGGATACAATGGTAAACATTTCCAAAGCGACATGGGCTTCTCTCATTCTTGGGAAATCCACATGTCCGCGATCGCCTCGTTTATTTAAATTACGTCCCCAAAGGAGTGCGTCACAATGGAGGTCTGCAATAAAATCGAGTCGGTCATATAGTGCCTGGGCCTCAGGTGAGACCGTATAGGGTGCCGAAAGTTTAACCGGATTTCGCTGGGATTCAATATACTGGGGAACCGTATTGATCCCAATCAAGTAAATGACAAACAGGAGAAGGAGAAAGAATAGAAACTTCTTCATGGGATGCTGGCTTTTCCTCAAGTTAAGAGAAAAATGGAAAGCCTAATAAGGAGATGATTTAAAATCGGAGTTCAAGTGAAAAAAAAATATTACTGAAATTTTTTACTGAAATTTTGATTATTTATTCTGTTTTCATAGGTTTAAGAAACTTTAGCGAACTAAATAACTGCTCAACCCAGCACTTTGCCAAAGTTTATATGGTTTTAATCCATTAACAATAAACCCTACTCGGGAGCCTGTTTTCAAAAAGGCTCCCTTTTTTTATATCAGTTTGTTTCTATGTTTTGTTGGTTTTTTAAAAACAGGTTTAAAAAATGATCTGTTTTCGTATAAAATATGTAAAAAATCAAAAAAGTGGTTTTCAAGATCTAATGAAATCGATTTCCAAGAGATTCTGATTTTAGACTCAAAAACAAAAAAACCTTCACGAAAATTTCGCGAAGGCTTTCCCATTTAATTAACCCTTTAATCCATAATCCTTTTTCTAGTTACATGCACTCATCCTTGAGAGCTTGAAATTTGGAAGAAAAGAATGCGGAATGAAAGTTAAAAGAAGAAAGAAGCCGGTTCAGTGATAGGAGTCACAAGGCGAGTGCCTTTAGCAAATTTATTTTTCTATTGGAAAAGGAAAAATAAGTTTTGATTCGGTTCTGGGAAGAAGGAAGAGTCTTAGGAGTAGACACCAGTTCTTCTAGTTGATTATCCAATTCAGAGAAATCTTTTTGACCTATCACAATACCTGTATCCCCAATGATCTCCGGAATTGCCCCGACTGCCGATCCAACTGGCACGCAACCACAAGCCATGGCTTCACCAAGTGCATTTGGGAAGCCTTCGGAAATCGAAAGCTGAAGATAGAACTGATGGGAATTGTAAAGTTTTAATAAATCGATTGGCTTCATTTTTCCCAAAACCGTTACATTCTTATTTGAAGAGAAATAAGCTGAATCGCCAACTAAAGTGAAACTCCAATTGGGATGCCGCTCGGCCAGTTTCTCGATCAAATCATAGCCTTTGACGATTGCCCGAGAGGGGTTTGATGTTCCTGTAGCCACGGAGATAAAGCTGAATGGCTTGCGCTCTTTGCCTAAATCCCTCCAAAAATCCGTGTCAAAGCCATTTGGTATAACCTGAATCAGGGTTTTTAGATCCGGAATCAAATTCAGCAATCCTTGCTTGGGATTGATCTGTGGGTCAAAAGAATAATCCTGCTTGACCAAAGCCTCTGCCACCGGCAAGATCAAAGAGCAATTTTTAAAAGAGTATACGGTGGCTTTTCGAAGCCATTTCTTTCGGAAATTCCCATAGCCGATTTCAGGCATATTGATGCAATCGGTGCCTCCGGCTTGGATGGTGCATTTTTTTCCAAACACCTTCCCAAACCAAACCGGCAAGACGCTGTGATATCCTCCAAAAAAGCAGAGGTATTGGCTGGTGCGAGGCAGAAACCAGAGCAGTTGAAGAAACTGGAGAATAAAGTAAAAGGGAAGTTTGACCGGGCTTTGAGTGAACTCCAAAGGTTTGATATCAGCCACCGGACGGATCATTTCCAGGTCACGGTCGATAAATGCGGTGCGGACGGGGAAGGTGTAGAGGATCATTTTTCCTCTCATGAGAAAGTTTTTTCTAGACTTTCAAAAATCAGTTTCCGAGTTTTATCCACCTCTTCTTTGAAATATGGATTCCGAATAGCTGAATACTCGATTAAATCAACTTCTCTTCCTAAAAGGTCTTCCAAGGCAAACAGTAATTCGAAATAGTTGCTTGCAAAATCAGGGATTTCAGTTCGTTGAAATTCAACCAAAAAATCCACATCGCTTTCTTCATTAAGAGCTGAAGTAAGCACCGAACCAAATGCATAGAGTTTAGCCACTTTGTGTTTTTCACAAAGGGTTTTAATGGCTCCCGTATTTTCCTCAAGCAGGTTCATGGATCAAATATAGGTTTAATCTCCAAAAACGAAAAAAAGGCTCAATTCCTTAAAATTGAGCCTTTTGAAAAGTGGGGTCAGCCTTTATACTACCAAATTCACAATCTTACCCGGTACGATAATCACCTTTTTAGGAGCTTTTCCTTCCAGCCATTTTTGAACGGTGGCATCCGCCAAAGCGGACTTTTCGATTTCGGAAACGGACAATGAAAGTGGCAAATCCAACTTCGCCCGCATCTTGCCATTGATCATGACCGGATATTCGAAGTTGCTTTCGACCAAGTACTCTTCCTTGAACTCAGGGAATTTCGCAGTGGTGATTGAACCTGAATGACCCAACAAAGACCAAAGTTCTTCTGCGATGTGAGGTGCGTATGGAGAAATCAAAACTGCCAAAGGCTCCAACACTTCCCGCTTGTTGCATTTCAATGCCGTCAGCTCGTTCACACAGATCATAAAGCTGGATACCGAAGTATTGAAGGAATAATTGGCCATGTCTTCTTCCATCTTTTTGATGGCTTTGTGAAGGGCTTTGAGTTCTTCCTTGTTAGCTTTTTCATCAGAAACCGCAAACTCACCGGCTGTATTGTGGTAAAGGTTCCAAACCTTTCTTAGAAACTTATATACCCCATCAATCCCGTTGGTATTCCAAGGTTTAAATTGCTCCAAAGGTCCCAAGAACATCTCATACAATCTCAGGGTGTCAGCTCCGTAGCGTTCGATAATGTCGTCCGGATTGACCACATTGTACTTGGACTTGGACATTTTTTCCACTTCCGATCCGCAGAGGTACTTACCATCTTCCAGGATAAATTCCGCATCGGCTAGATCTGGTCTCCAAGCTTTAAACTTGTCCAGGTTCAACTGATCGTTGTGGACAATATTTACATCCACGTGCATGGCAGAGGTGTCGTATTGTTCCTTTAGTCCGTAAGAGACAAAAGTGTTACTGCCCTTCAATCGATACACAAAATTCGACCTTCCCTGAATCATCCCCTGGTTGATCATTTTTTGGAAAGGTTCGTCGATGTTCACCACACCCAAGTCGTACAAAAACTTGGTCCAGAAACGGGAGTATAGCAAGTGGCCAGTTGCATGTTCGGAGCCTCCGATGTACAAGTCCACAGCACCCCAATAGTCTGTTTTGGATTTATCAGCGAAAACCGCCTCGTTTTTTGGATCCATATATCGGAAGAAATACCAACTTGATCCCGCCCAACCGGGCATGGTGGAGAGTTCTAAAGGATATTCACCATCAGCGGTTTTGTAGGTCCAATCTTTTGCTCTTCCAAGTGGAGGTTCGCCATCCTCGGTAGGCAAATATTTGTCCACCTCAGGAAGAACTAAGGGCAGGTCTTTTTCTTCGATCAAGTAAGGCAATCCGTCTTTGAAATATACCGGAAGCGGTTCGCCCCAATAGCGCTGACGGGTGAAAATCGCATCCCTCATTCGGTACTGGATTTTACCTTTTCCAATACCTTTTTCTTCCAAGAATTCAATGCATTTCTGCATGGCTTCCTTCATATAAAGGCCAGAGATGAAGCCCGAATTAATGATTAAACCGCCTTTTCCGGGGAAAGATCCATTTTCCATGGAGCCTTCGATCACCTGTCTGATTTCCAAGCCGAAGTGTTTCGCAAAGTTGTAATCCCGCTCATCATGAGCAGGAACAGCCATGACCGCACCTGTTCCGTAGCCTGCCAACACGTAGTCTGCAACCCAGATTTGGATTTCCTCCCCATTAAAGGGATTGATGGCATAGGAACCCGTGAACGCTCCGGAAATGGTCTTTACATCGCTCATTCGCTCGCGCTCGGAGCGGTTTTTGGCGACTTGGATATAGGCTTCGGCAGTTTCCCGCTGATCTTCGGTTACCAATTCGGCAGCCAAGTCAGATTCCGGTGCCAACGCCAAATAGGTTACCCCGAAAATCGTGTCAACCCGGGTGGTAAAGACCTTGATTTTTTTATCCGACCCCTTCACATCGAAAAGTACTTCTGCACCGATAGACTTTCCGATCCAGTTGCGCTGCATTTCTTTGATGGGCTCAGACCAGTCCACTTTTTCCAAACCCTGAAGCAAGCGATCGGCATAAGCTGTGATTCGCATGGACCATTGCATCATTTTTTTGCGCTCCACAGGATGGCCACCTCGCTCGGAAAATCCGTCTTTCACTTCGTCGTTAGAGAGAACAGTTCCCAACGCAGGACACCAGTTCACGGTAGTCTCAGCCAAAAAAGTCAGTCGGTATTTGAGCAACATTTCCTGCTTTTCTTTTTCAGAAAAGGCATTCCATTCTGCTGCGCTAAAAGTTGGGGTGTCGTCATCACACACCGCTTTGATATTGGCGTTTCCTTCTTTTTCAAATCGCGAAATAAGCGAAGAGATCGAAACCGCTTTGTCCGCGTCCTGGTCATAGTAGCTGTTGAACAGCTGCATGAAAATCCACTGCGTCCACTTGTAATAGGATGGATCCGAAGTACGGACTTCACGATCCCAATCGAAGGCGAAGCCGATATTCTTTAGCTGCTCTGTATAGCGGGTAATGTTTTGCTCGGTGGTGATGGCGGGATGCTGCCCGGTTTGGATAGCGTATTGCTCAGCAGGTAATCCAAATGAATCATAGCCCATCGGATGCAGGACATTGAAGCCCTTCAGCATCTTGAATCTTGAGACAATGTCAGAAGCAATATAGCCCAGTGGGTGGCCGACGTGGAGTCCGGCACCGGAAGGGTATGGAAACATGTCGAGGGAATAAAACTTGGGACGATGGGTGTCCACTTCGGCTTTAAAGGTGCCTTTTTCTTTCCAGTAGCCTTGCCATTTTTGCTCGATTTCCCTGAAGTTGTACTCCGCCATGATTGAAATTTTCTTGATTTTTTGACTAAATGCCTGCAAAAATAGAAAAATCAGGCGGCTTTGGTAGTCAAATTACCAATTCCTCCCAAATCGGGATTTTGTCCACTGATCAATTTTGTTTGAGGCCCTTGGCACTTTTTTGTACTTTCAGAAACCTAACCAACCAACCTTATGAGGAAAAACTTACTGATTACACTTGCCCTGGCCGGAGGAATCTGTCTTTCGGCTTTTCCCCAGAAAAAATACACCCCCAAGCAAATCGAGGCGCTCAAAGCCGAAGCTGCTCAAATTGTCCAAGCCAATCACAAGCAAAGCCAGGTGATGGTGGACAAGATTTTCTCCTTCGCTGAGCTTGGCTTTCAGGAAATCGAGTCATCGAAGTACCTGACCGGGATTTTGGAGAAAAATGGGTTTACCATCGAAAGAGGTGTTTCAGGAATTCCGACCGCATGGTTTGCAACTTGGAAAAATGGTGAAGGACCTGTGATTGCTTTGGGTTCGGACGTGGATAATATCCCTAAAGCCTCCCAGTATCCAGGAGTGGCTTACCACAAACCCATGGTTGAAGGAGCACCTGGACATGGTGAAGGTCACAATGCAGGGATTCCGCTGAATATCACTGCTGCCTTGGCCGTAAAGCAGATCATGGAACGCGAAAAAATCGGCGGAACGCTGGTGCTTTGGCCAGGGATTGCAGAAGAATTGGTGGCTGCGAAAGCTTGGTTTGCAAGAGATGGGAAGTTTGACGGAGTGGATATTTGCATTTTTACCCACGTGGCCAATAACCTTGGAGTAAGCTGGGGTCAGGCTAGCGGTACGGGTTTGATTTCGGTGGAATACACCTTTTCGGGAGACGCCGCTCACTCAGCCGGTGCCCCTTGGAGAGGAAAAAGTGCTGCCGATGCGGTGGAATTGATGAATATCGGTTGGAACTACAAACGGGAGCATTTGCATCCTCTGAAACGGTCGCACTCTGTGATCACTGATGGGGGAGATCAGCCAAATGTGGTGCCATCCAAAGCTTCGATCTGGTACTATTTCCGCGATGTGAAGTACGATGGGATCATGGAAATGTATGCCCAAGCCAATGACATTGCCAAAGGTGCAGCCTTGATGACGGGTACGACGATGACTTCCAAAGTATTGGGAACGGCCTGGCCGAGACATTTTAATAAGGTGATTGCAGAAAAAATGTATCAAAACATCCTCAAGGTAGGTCTTCCCGAATGGGATGAAAATGATCAGACCTTGGCGAAAGCCATTCAAAAAGAGTTGGGTTCCAAAGAAGAAGGAATGCCAACCAAGCTGGATACCCTTGGACTTCCTGTGAAAGAACCGATTTCCGGCGGTTCGGATGACATTGGAGATGTGTCTTGGGTAGTACCGACGGTTACTTTGAGATTTCCTTCCAATATCCCCGGACTTCCTGGTCACCACTGGAGCAATGCCATTGCGATGGCGACACCAATTGCGCACAAAGGCGTGACAGCTGGAGCCAAAGCTGAAGCAATGACCATTTTGGACTTTTTGCTTCAGCCCGAACTCGTGGATCAGGCTTGGGATTATTTCAAAAATGTGCAGACCAAGGAAGAAACCTACAAGCCGATGATCACTAAGGATGACGCTCCTCCGATTTACCTGAATGAAGGCATCATGAAGCAGTTCCGTCCACAGTTGGAGAAATTCTACTACGATGAAACGAAGTACGATACCTATTTGCAGCAGCTCGGGGTTACGTATCCGACAGTGAAAAAAGATTGAACCTTATTTACGATTTACGATTTTTGATTTACGAAACCTTTTTGTTCCTCAATCCTAAATTCCAAAGATTTACCACTTGAAATTAGGCTTGAGGTTCTTTAAGGCGTCGAAAATCGTCATTCATACATCGTAATTAAAAAAACATGCAGTTTAAAATCCGACATGCTTCTCCCGCAGAGCTCCTCTGGGTTCACGAGCAGATTCCTGAGTTTCCGGGGAAGGCGTCTTTGGATTTTTATACCGAACGCTTGAAGCATCGACTTCATTTGGCTTTGGTAGCTGAAAAAGATGGAGAGCTTTTGGGTTTTAAAGTAGGCTATCAAAGCGATACGCCTGATACCTTTTATTCCTGGATGGGAGGGGTCAGGCCTGAGTTTCGAAAGCTGGGAATTGCAGATACATTGGCAGAGTATCAGGAGAATTGGGCGAGGGAAAAAGGTTTCAAGTCAATTTATTTCAAAACCCGCAACCGGTTTCCGGCCATGATTACCTTCGGATTGAGCCGAGGCTTTAAAATCATGGAGGTTATCCCAAAGGGTGGGGTGGAGGATTATCGGGTGGTGATGTGGAAGGAGTTATGATTTGTGTACTTCGTAAAAAGTTGATTCACTGATTTTTTGCCAAGAAAACTATGGAAAATACCCTATCCAGGGTATTTAAATACTGTACGATCCTCGGTAAAATTGGAAATGAATTAAATGACTATGAGAAAGAGTAATAAACAGATGTTAAAACTGATTTTATTTAGTTATTGGGGAGCTTTTCTAGGTGCCTATTTTAAAATCAATGGAAACCCAAATGGGGATTACCTACTTATGATGGCGATCCTGTTTAAGATTGTCGGAATAGCCGGATTGATTTATTTCAACAGAAAAAAGATCATTGAATTTCTAAGTTAGAGCGTAAGGCAGGGGATTTTTCTCCAGCTTTTTCTTACCTCAAAGTCTGCTGGTTTTTTTAAAGTTGGTTTGAGAATTATAGGATTTTGATGTGGAAGGAGTTGTGAGGTTTTATTTACGATTGACGATTTCGGATTTACGACTTTTTTTGCTCTTTAATCCTAATTTCAAAAGGGTAACTTCCAAGAATCAGGTTTGAGGTTCTCAGTGATGTCGTAAATCGTAATTTCCTCCTACCTTTGTGCTTCATTCAGCGGTCGAATCACCCGCTTTACCAAAAATTCATGCACACACTCGATTTGGTAGCACCGACTACCCAAGAATTAGTAGCCTCAGGGCTTCAGCTTCCAGTCATGGAGGCATTTTATACCATCCAAGGAGAAGGCAGATTTACCGGAAACCCCGCGTATTTTATCCGGCTGGGAGGCTGTGATGTGGGTTGTGTCTGGTGCGATGTCAAAGAATCATGGGAAGCTGCCAAGTGGCCGGTTTTATCCATTGAGAAAATCGTCGAGGATGCCTTGGCCTTTCCGGGAAGGCTGGTGGTCATCACCGGTGGTGAACCTTTGATGTATAACCTCGATCCGCTGACTAAGCTGTTGAAGGAAAAAGGCTTTACGACCAATATTGAAACTTCGGGTGCACATCCATTTTCGGGGGACTTTGACTGGGTGTGTTTTTCTCCCAAGAAATTCAAAAAGCCTCATCCATCCATCTATGCTGAAGCAGACGAGCTTAAAGTGGTCATATATAATAAGAGTGATTTTAATTTCGCGGAGGATCATGCAAAGTTGGTGAATCCTACTTGTGAACTGCGTCTTCAACCCGAATGGAGTAAGGCCGCTAAATTCACTCCCGAGATTGTCGAGTATGTGAAAAATCACCCAACTTGGAAAATATCCCTACAAACTCATAAATTTATGGACATCCCCTGAGTCCATGCGTCCTATTTTCCTTGCTGTAATATTTTGTTTGCTGGCATTTTGTGCCAAATCTCAAACCTATTCGATCATAGATGGCAAGGCGATTAAACTGTTTCAGGAGGGGGAGGAGCTTTCTGTTTCAAGGAGATATGAGGAGGCCTTGGTAAAATATCAGGCGGCCATCACTAGGGAAGCTTCATTCCTTGAGGCGTATGTTAAAGCCGCTCAGGTTTTAATAACTCAAGGAAAGTTTGAGGAGGCAGAAAAGATCGCCCTTCAAGGAAAATCAAAACTCAGTGGAAAAAACGCCAAACCAAAAAATGTCACAGACTATGGGTGGTTATTTTCTAATCTTTACCTGAAGCAGGGGAGATTTACTGAAGCCTATCGGCAGTTTCAGGAAGTGGATCCCCTATTTGACGAGGCTTTCAAAAGGTCTATGTATTATGGACAAATGAAGACTCAAATTGATTTTTTAAGTACACAGCTGGATAAAGCACAAACGATCCAAAAGGAGATGCTCTTGTCTCCGCTGAATGAATTTCAACTTCAATACTTTCCGGTATTGACCGCAGACGGAGAACAGATTTTATTTACCAAAAGAGATGGAACGGGGAATTTTGACAAGGAAGATATTTTTACCGCTTATGTGACACCTGACAGAAAATGGACTAAGCCTCAAAGTATCGCCCAAACAATCAATTCACCCTACAATGAGGGGACCTGTACGATTACTGCTGATGGTAATATTCTGATCTACACTTCCTGTGATGCTCCGGATTCACAGGGAAGCTGTGACTTGTACGTGGCTTACAAAGTGAACGGGGCATGGCAAAGGCCCACCAATATGGGAACGAAGGTAAATTCCAGGTCTTGGGATTCCCAGCCATCTCTTTCAGCCGATGGTAGGATTTTGTTCTTTTCTTCCAATAGAAAAGGAGGGTATGGAGGAAACGATATTTGGTACACCGTAAGACAAAATGACGGAACCTGGGCGGAAGCCAAAAATTTGGGAAACACTGTGAATACGGAAAAAGATGAGATTTCCCCATTTATGTTTTTCAATAATGAGATTCTGTTCTTTTCCTCTGATGGGCATCAGGGGTTTGGGGGAATGGATATTTTTCTGTCAAGAGTGAAAAATGGTGCTTTTCAGACTCCCGAAAATCTGGGTTTGCCGATTAATGATCACCTAGATCAAGTCGCACTTTTCATTACCGCACAGAAGGATTACGCCTATTACACCGAGCTCAATACTACTGATGGGGAAAAGGATAGGTCATTTCTTTATCGTTTTAAATTTCCAGAAGACATCTATATAGGAGAAAACCTCACGGTCACGGAGGGGAAGGTTCTCAACGCCAAAACGGGACAGCCCATTAGCGCGACTCTTTCTTTGGTTTCATTGACTAATGATAGCACACTTTACCAGTTTCAGTCTGACGGTAAAACAGGAGAGTTTATGATGCTTTATCCGGATAAAGCTATTTCGGGGCTTTACGTGGAGAAACAAGGTTACCTTCCAAAGATTTATAATGTGGAAAGGGACAACATTAAAAATGTGAAAGATCTGAAGGTAGAGTTGGTCCCAGTTTCCACTGGGGAGGAGTTTGTTTTTGAAAACGTATTTTTTGATTTCGACAAGTTTGATCTGAAGCCTGAATCGCTTACCTCTTTGAAAAGACTAAAAAAATTCCTTTTGGAAAATCCCAATGTGAATATTCTTATCTCTGGTCACACCGATAATGTAGGAAGTCCTGCTTATAACCAAAATCTAAGTCTTCAAAGGGCTAAAAGTGTTCAGTCATTTTTGGTGAAGGAGGGATTGCACCCTGGAAGAGTCTTGGTGGAGGGAAAAGGAGACAAGGAACCCATGGTGCCAAATACCACTCCCGAAAATCAAGCTTTAAATAGGAGAATTACTATTAAAGTTCTTTAAACAAGAAATAATATTTTGATCAAATAGCCTTTTTTGACTTATAATATTATACAATAGCTGAATGATATAATATTTTTTTGTTTATATAATTGATTCAAAAATATTGTTTTACTGATTCAAAAAAGGATAGGAATTAATCAAAGAGAAAAGGCCTGATAATTAAAGAAAATCTAAAAAAAGAGGATTTTTTGAGGCACACAGGAAAAATCACCTCATTTCAATCCATTTTTTTTAGAAAAAAAGTAAAAAAAAATATAAAAATTAATTTTTGTTAAAAGTTGATTTCTCAGAATAATGAAAGGATTAACATAGTGTTAAATTTCCATTCAAAATATTATTCTGTTTTAATCTTAAAACTGAGTTTTTTGACTCCTTCAATGCTTAAAACTTTTCATCACCGTTCGTGGTAATCGATTTGAGATATTCAATATTTCGGAATATCATTGAGTTTATTAAACCAAAATTTAACCAATATGAGGAAAGTTTTACTTCTAGGACTCATGCTTTTCATGACCGGTGCGTTGGCATTCGCTCAGGATCGCGTGATCACTGGTACAGTGACCTCGACCGAAGATGGTCTGGGTGTGCCAGGTGCAACAGTTCTGGTTAAGGGAACCACAATTGGTACTGCCACTGATATTGATGGTAAGTATTCAATCAGCGTCCCTGCCGGAAGCAACGTCTTGGTCTTCACATTTGTGGGGCTAAGATCTCAAGAGGTTACCATCGGCAACAGAACCACAATCAATGTGGCTCTAGAATCCGATGTAACGGCTCTTGGGGAAGTGATTGTGACAGGTTATGGTACTCAACCCAAGCGTGAGGTAACCGGTGCGGTTTCTTCCGTGAAAGGTGAAGCCATCCAAAACCTGCCTTTGCAATCTTTTGACCGTGCCTTGCAAGGTCGGGCAGCAGGTGTGCAGGTAAGATCTTCCAACGGTCTTCCAGGTGGTGCTGTTAACATCCGTATCCGTGGGGTAGGCTCCATCAACGCGGGTAACGAGCCACTCTTTATTGTGGATGGTGTACAGTTGAACAACCAGTCCAATGCTGCCTTTACTCAATCCAACCCATTGGCCTTCTTGAACCCTAACGACATCGAGTCTATGGAGATCTTGAAAGATGCTGCTTCTGCAGCAATCTATGGTTCTCAGGCTGCAAACGGGGTAGTGATCATTACGACCAAAAAAGGTAAGCAAGGAAAGGCTAAGTTTGAATTCAATGCTTTCGCCGGTGAAACACAGCCAATGAAATTTTTGGACGTTTTAGGCGGTTCTGAGTGGTATGATAGAGAAAGAACTGCTTGGATTAACTCAGGAAACGCAAACCCAGAAGCTAATGCCCTAAATAGTATGGGTGTATTGCCATCTAACTGGCAGACTCTTTCCAGAGACGAATTGAATAATATCGGTTTGGGTCTTCCAACTTATGACTGGCAGAGAGAGGTAATGGGTAGAGGTAGACTTCAGAACTATGAAATGTCTGTGTCTGGTGGTGATGCCAAAACGACTTTCTTCCTTTCTGGATCTTACAACTATCAGGAATCTTCCTTCAGACCTGTGGACTTTGAAAGAGGAACTGTAAGAGTGGCCCTATCCCATCAGGCTAACGATAGATTGAATATTGAGACAAATATCAACTTATCCACCTTCCAGCAGAATGTACCTTTCTCAATAGACGGTGCTTTCTTGGGTAACCCTGCATTCTCCGCATCTGCTGTTTTGCCTCACAACGCAATCTATAATGAAGATGGCACCTTCAATACTGCAATTCGCGGTGTTTTGGGTCAAAATATTGTGCTTGTAAATGAATATAATTCAGGTGTTCAAAGAACAAACACAGCGGTAGGTAACATCATTACAACGTACAAAATCCTTGACAATCTTTCATTCCGTTCTTTGTTCGGTTTGGATTATAGATTGCTTCAGGGTGACAACTACCGTGATCCACGTACCCCAGACGGTGCAGGGGTAAGAGGTAGAAGCACTGTACAGTCTGACTGGAGAACTCGTTTCATCACCACACAGACTTTGAACTGGAATAAGTCTTTCAATGGAGTGCACAACCTTTCTGCTATTCTAGGTTTGGAATACTTGTCTGAAACCAGAGAAGGTATTTCCGGTGCAGGTATCGGTTTCCCAACTTTCCAATTCAGAACTATCCAATCTTCAGCTACTCCTGAATCGATCACCGGTTTCTGGACTGGATACAGAAGAGCTTCAGCTTTTGCTTCTGTAAACTATGACTACAAGAAGAAGTATTTGGCTACTGTTACCGCTCGTTATGACGGTTCTTCCCGCTTCGGTGAAAACAACCGATACGGTTTGTTCCCATCCATTAGAGTAGGTTGGAGCATGGTAGAAGAGGAATTTCTTAAGTCTTCCTCAGTTGTTTCTGAAATGAAGTTAAGAGCCTCTTATGGTTTGACAGGTAACGACCAAATCGGAAACTTCGATGCAAGAGGTCTTTATGGAGGTGGAGGTAACTACTCTGGTAGTGCCGGTATCCGTCCAACTTCACTTGCAAACTTGAATTTGGGTTGGGAAACTAACTCAACTCTAAACCTAGGTTTGGACTATGGATTCTTTGGAAACAGAGTAACTGGCTCTGTGGATGTATTTGACAGAAGAACTAAAGATCTTCTTTTGAGCCAGCCAATATTGTGGACCAACGGTTTCAATGATATTGCTAACAACGTGGGTGAGCTCCAAAACAAAGGTATTGAATTTGAAGTGTCGACTGTGAATATCGATAAGAGCGGTTTCAGATGGAACACTAGCTTCAACTTCACTTACATTAAAAACCAGGTGATTAGCCTGTATGATGGCTTGGAATTCCTTCCAGCTAACCCAGGTATTGCTGTAGGCCAGCCGGTAGGTAACCCTAACGGTCAGGTTGCTGCGCCAGGTGCATGGTTTGTGGCAGAATATGCAGGTGTTAACCCAGCTACCGGTCGTCCAATGTGGTATGATATCAACAGAAACATTACGTATCTTCCTTTGGCAGCGGACCGAATATACAAGGGTTCTAACCTTGCTACTCACTTTGGTGGTTTGAACAACACGTTCACTTACAAAGGCTTTGAATTGACAGCGTTCTTCACTTATGAATACGGTGCTGTAGTATCCGACGGACAGTATGGTTTCTTGAGAGAAAATGGTACTCGACTAGCGCTTAACGTTCTAAGAGAAGTAGATAGCAGAAAATGGTCTGAACCTGGACAAATTACTGATATCCCAAGAGACGTAAAGACTAACGGTGGTAATGAAGTCAGAGGTGCAGGTAGAAACTCTGGTTCAGCTGGCCTTCTTAAAGCAGACTTCATCCGTTTGTCGCAGGTGACTGTAGGTTATACCTTCAATCCTACATTGGTTAGCAAAATCGGTCTTTCAAGAGCAAGAATTTATGCGCAAGGCCTGAATTTGTGGACATACACCGATTATCCTGGTTATGATCCTGAATTTACCGGTGCAGGTACAGGTCAGATCCCTTTGACAAAGAACTACACTATCGGTGTTCAAATAGGCTTCTAATCACCTAAAGGAAAAAAAACATGAAATTTATAAATAAAGCTTTCTTATCTCTGGCGCTTGCAGGTACTTTCCTGGTTAGTTCCTGCGATAGCCTGCTTCAGGTAGATCCAAGGCAATCCATTGATGCCAATGGTGCATTGAATACCCCTGATGCGGTAGATGCAGCTCTTAACTCAGTTTATGCGAGATTAAGATCTGTTCGAAATTATGGTCGAGACTTGTTCGCTTTGGCTGATGCCTTGGCAGATGTGGGTCAGACGACCAGTAACTCAGGACGTTTGATTGGTGAGAACAACAACCAACCAAACGCGCATTTTCAAGCAGGTTTCTGGCAAAACTCCTACTTTGCTATCAATGAAATTAACTTGATTTTAGCGGGATTACCTGGTGTACAGGGTGCTTCTGCTGCACAATTGGCCCGTTGGGAAGGTGAAGCGAAATTCTTAAGAGCGCTTTACTACTTCGATTTGGTTAAGGTATATTCTTACATTCCAACTGCTATTTTCCAGGCAGGTGTGACAGATGAAGGTGGTATTCCTTTGGTTACAGAAGGTGTGATTACCTCAGGAGATGCGCTTAACCGTCAGACTCCAAGAGCCACAATTGATCAGGTTTATACCCAGATCTACACCGATTTGGAAGATGCAAAACGGCTTCTTACATCAAGAGGTGTTCAGTATGCATCCGGTGGTGCCGCTTCTGCATTGCTCTCAAGAGTTGCTTTATACAGAGGTGATTGGGCAAAAGTAGTTGCTGAATCAACTGCTGCTCTTTCCAGCAATGTCGGCACCGTGCTTTCCGGTTCTGCTTACGTAAACGGATGGAGAACTCCTGTAAATCCAGAGTCTATGTTTGAAGTTCGTTTTGCTTTGGCAGAAGAATCCATTGGTGTGAATGAGTCTCTTCAGTCTTCCTACACTGCTCTATTGAACTTGTCAAACAAGAACTCTCAGGGTGGTTGGGGTGATTTCATTCCAAATGCTACTGTTAGAGGTTTCTTCGGATTGACTCCACTTCAGATTGGTAACCCAGCTTCAGATAACAACAACTGGGACGTAAACAGAAACTCAGACGTAAGAGCACAGCTTTACACTACTGGTAACACCGTAAGAGGTGCTGGCCGTCAGATCGAGTGTACCAAGTTTATGTCGAAATCAGGTTTCGCCTATGCGGACAATGTGCCTGTGATCAGAAAGTCTGAAATGCATCTAAACAGAGCTGAGGCTAATTTCAGATTGGGTAATGCTACCGATGCACTTAATGAATTGAATGCATTCAAAGCCCTAAGAGGTTTGACAGCGGTTAACCTTTCCGGAGATGCGCTTCTTGAGGAGATCCTTTTGGAAAGATTTAAAGAGTTCGCCTTCGAAGGTCAGCGTTTCTTTGATTTAAAAAGAAATGGTAGACCAATTGTGAAGACTACTCCAGCTGTGAATCTTCCATTCGACGACTTCAAAATCTTGCCTCCAATCCCACAAAGAGAGGTTGACGGTAATCCAAATCTTAACCAAAACAGAGGCTACTAAAATCAGAAATCATGAAAAAGTTATTTTCTTTATTAACTCTGGCCTTAGTTCTTGTTTTCTCTTCCTGTATTGAACAGAACTACCCTGTATGGGAAGGTGCTTTGGTTGAATTCCAGGATGCTGTAGTAAGGGCCCCAGTTACCGGTCAAAAGTATCCCAGAATTACTGTAGCCAATACTGTTGGTACAGTGAGTCTTCAAGTTAACTTGATCGGTGCTCACAGAACAAGTGACGAAACCATTGCTTATTCAGTGGTTCCAACTGGTACTACTGCTGTTTCAGGGACTGACTTTACCACATCTGGTACTGTGACTATCCCAGCTGGCTCAAGCTTTGGTACAGTGACCGTGAATATTGCCAATACGGGTCGTCTTGGAGGTAGTGTGGATTTGTTGCTGCAATTGGATGGCAATGCTGCTATCGGATCCAGCCAAAACCACAATCAGGTTCAAATCAGAATTACCAGACCAAATCCATAAGGTCTAATTGTATCTTTATTAATTCAAAAAGACCGGTTCTTCCGGTCTTTTTTTCCCTTACTACCATGAGAAAATTTAGTTTTATAATTACGATTACATTTCTTTTGTTTTTGCCGGTTCTTTCAAATGCCCAACTTGCGGTGTTGAGAGACAATGGTACAGGTAATCCAATTTTGACCAATGCTTACAGAGAAGTAAAAGGATCTCAATATTTTGAGGAATTCAGGATGGGAACCTTGGTTCTTCCCAATGGTCAAACTGTCGATGGCTTGCAGATTGCATTGAATGGGTATGAAAACACTCTGGAATATAAATTTGAAGGGTCTTTGTTTTCTTACTCACCGGAAAAATTAGCTGGATTTTTTTATTCAACTGAATCAGGTGAAAAGATTGAATTTACCTCCGAATTTACCATTCCGACTCTTTCGAAAAAGCGGTTTTTAAGGGTTTTGGAAAAGGGCAAGTATACCTTGCTGCTTCATCAGTACAAATTGATGATGGATGACGTATCTGCTACTTATGGAGCCCAGGGAGCCAAAGTTTTTCAGAATCAAGAGGAGTTCTTTATAGAAAAGGATGGAGAGATTTTCCTTTTGAAAAACAAGGGAAAAGATCTGCAGAAGATTTTTGGCAATGACGTCGATAAAGTCAACACGATCATCAAAAGCCAAAAACTTAATTTAAAAAACCAGTCAGATGTAGTCGCGCTGATCAGACAGCTGAATTAGAATGCCTTGTTTTCTCATACTCAAGTCCCTTAATTTCCATTAAGGGACTTTTTTTATACTTTTGCCAACTAGTTTTAGAAAAGATGATTTACGTTTCCCGTAAGGAACATTTCAACGCGGCCCATAAGCTTTGGAATCCCAGTTGGTCTGATGAAAAGAATTTTGAGGTTTTTGGCCCATGCGCAAACGTCAATTGGCACGGTCATAACTTCGAACTGATTGTGACAGTAAAAGGACTTCCTGATCCAGAGACGGGTTTTGTGGTGGATTTAAAAAAATTAAGCACCTTGATTAGACTGTTGGTAATCGACAAGGTGGATCATAAAAACCTGAATGTGGACGTGGATTTTATGAAGGGGAAATTGGCCAGCTGTGAGACCTTGGTTATGGAGTTCTGGAAGATACTCGCGCCTGCTGTCAAAGAAATTACCAAACAGGGAGGATTGTATAAATTGACCCTCTATGAGACTCCGCGTAATTTTGTAGAGTATTTTGGTGAGTAACGATTAATTTCAAGTAGGCACCTCAGCCTACTTTTCTTTTAGAGTCCCAATTTTGGTTAGTTCTATGAACAAAATCTACATCATATCAGGCGAACGATCAGGTGACTTGCATGCTTCCAATCTAGTTCGGGCTATTAAGTCTCAAGATTCATCGATTAAGTTTCGTGGAATGGGAGGGAATTATTCCCGTGAAGCAGGCGTCGACTTGGCTGTAGATTACTCAGAGGTGGCCTTAATGGGTTTTTTGGAGGTTGTTTTGGGGTTTAGAAAAGTGTTGAAATACCTCAATCTAGTCAAAAGAGACCTTTTAGAGTACAAGCCAAATACCTTGATATTGGTTGACTTTGGAGGATTTAATATGAAAATTGCCGCTTTCGCGAAGAAAAATGGGATCGCGGTGCATTATTATATTCCTCCTAAAGTCTGGGCATGGAACCAAAAGCGAGCACTTAAGCTGAAAGAAACTACGGATCAGATTTATTCTATTCTACCCTTTGAGCCTGATTTTTTTACCAAGTTTGGCATGAAGGTTCACTATGTAGGCAATCCTCTTTTGGATGAAATCAGGAAGTTTACTCCCCATGACTTTTTCTTTCAAAAGAATGAGTTAAGCTATCAGCCTATTATCGCATTGTTGCCTGGCAGCAGAAAGCAGGAAATTAATGCCATGTTGGATAGAATGATTTCCTTAGTTAAAGAGTTTCCCAATTCCCAGTTTGTGGTAGCTGGCGTTGACAGTGTGCCGAAAGAAGTATATGAACCTGCCAGAAAAGCAGGAATCAAGCTGGTATTTGACCAAACGTATGATTTGCTTTCTCATGCTACTGCTGCGGTAGTGACCTCCGGAACAGCCACTTTGGAGACAGCTTTGTTCCGTGTGCCTCAGATTGTGGTTTATAGGACTTCCCCCATTTCTTACCAGATTGCCAAGCGACTGATTCGCGTTCCCTTTATTTCACTTCCCAATCTAATTGCGGGCAAAGAAGTGGTAAGGGAATTGATTCAAGATGACTTTTCAATCGAAAACCTTCGAGCCGAACTTCAGCGGATTTTCACCAATGTGGTATATAAAGGAGAAATGCTCCAAGGTTATGATCTGATCAGAGAAAAAATAGGGGAGGAGTCAGCATCAGATACGACGGCAAGCTTGATCTTAGGGAAAAGAGCTGAATAATCTTCCTTTAAAACTGATCTAAAACAACAAAACCCCGACAATGCCGGGGTTTCTGTTTTTAGGCTACTTGGAGTCGTTTGAATTTCGATTTATCAAACTGTGATTTTGCGTATTCTTCGTCGATTACGAGCTCTTTGATGCTTTCATCTGAAGGGACTTCATACATCGCATCCGTGATGATGGCTTCGCAAATAGAGCGGAGACCACGCGCACCAAGATTATATTCTACTGCTTTATCCACGATGAAGTCTAAAGCGCTTTCTTCAAACTTCAGGGTCACACCTTCCATAGATAACAGTTTGGTGTATTGCTTGACCAAGGCGTTTTTAGGTTCAGTGAGGATTCGCTTCAAAGCATCCTTGTGCAAAGGATCTAAGTGAGTCAATACAGGAAGTCGTCCAATCAATTCCGGAATTAGCCCGAAAGCCTTCAGATCCTGTGCGGTGACATATTGAAGGAGGTTTTCCCGGTCTGCAGACAAACTTCCGGAAGTTTTGCTGAATCCCAAAGGCTGGGTGTTCAGGCGCTTTCCGATATGTCTTGCAATTCCGTCAAATGCTCCTCCGCAGATAAATAGAATATTTTCTGTGTTTACAGCGATCATTTTTTGATCAGGATGCTTTCGGCCGCCTTGTGGAGGTACGTTTACCACGGTTCCTTCCAGCAGTTTGAGCATAGCCTGCTGTACTCCTTCACCACTTACATCGCGAGTGATGGAAGGATTGTCAGACTTGCGTGCGATCTTATCTATCTCATCAATGTAGACAATGCCTCTTTCTGCCGCTTCTACATTATAGTCGGCGGCCTGTAGAAGACGGGTAAGAATACTTTCCACATCTTCACCTACGTAGCCGGCTTCGGTCAAAACGGTCGCGTCGGCAATACAGAAGGGTACCTCCAGGATTTTTGCCAAGGTTTTCGCCAAATAGGTCTTTCCCGTTCCGGTGTCGCCCACCATGATGATATTGGATTTTTCAATCTTTATTTCATCATGATCTTCCTTTTGTTGGAGACGCTTATAGTGATTATACACCGCTACAGTAAGGACTTTTTTGGCATCCTCCTGACCAATGACATATTGGTCGAGGTAGGCTGTCAGCTCCTTTGGTTTTTTGAGTTTAAACTTGGGTTTTGAAGTGGATTTCTTGGTTTTTTCCTCTTCCCCAAGGATTAAATGAGCTTGTTCGATGCAGAAATTACAGATATGGGCAGATATGCCCGATACCATCAGATCTACATCTTTTTTATTTCTGCCGCAAAAGGAGCAGGTAACTTGAGCCATTATTTAGATTTTTTTACCAAAACTTCATCAATTAAGCCGTATTCTTTGGCCTCAGGAGCTCTCAACCAGTAGTCCCTGTCGGAGTCACGCTCGATTTCTTCAAATGTTTTTCCGGTGTGATTAGCCAAAATCTGATAAAGTTCCTGTCTCATAGCCAAAATCAGCTTTAGAGATATTTCCATGTCTTTGGATTGGCCTTGCATTCCTCCCGATGGCTGGTGAATCATTACCCTAGAGTGCTGAAGAGCAGATCTCTTGTCTTTTGCTCCTCCTGCCAAGAGCACAGCCCCCATAGATGCGGCAATTCCGGTACAGATCGTTGCTACATCAGGACCGATGTATTGCATGGTGTCATAGATTCCCAAACCTGCTGTTACCGACCCTCCGGGACTGTTGATGTAAAGAAGTACGTCTTTTTTAGCATCTACCGATTCCAAGAAAAGGAGCTGAGCGATGATGATGTTGGCGATATGGTCGTCCACCGGAGTTCCCAAGAAAATGATTCGGTCCATGATCAGTCTTGAAAAAACATCGATTTCTCTAAAGTTTGATGGACGCTCCTCGATGACCGCGCGGGTCATGTTTTCGATATGGGTAGTGTATTGGTCAAATGCCGTCCCGCTTACGCCTTGATTGTGAATGGCGTATTTTCTAAATTCTTCTTTGTTGATCATTGTTGAGTTTGTTGTGGTGAACAAAAATAAAAAAGTCCTTTAAAAAAGGACTTTTTAATATACGTTCTATAATCGATTTACTTTTCCAAAAGTTCCTTGAATTCGTCGATCGTGATACTCTTTTCGCTCAAATCGATTTTCTCCTGAACTAGGGCAAGCACTTTGTCATTCTGCACAGAAGTAAGCATGTTCATGTAGTTTTGGCCCTCGTTTCCTTTTAGGTAATTGTCTACAAAAAGATCCATACTTGCTTCCAGTTGGGAGCCAAGTCCTGAAGATGCAAACTGCTCTCGGATCATTTCTTTGGTTTTTTCGAGGACATCAGCATGCTCAGCCTGGATGCCATTTTCTTTTGCAATTTGATTGGAGATCAAAGACCAAGTCAGTTGCTTCGCATAAATAGGATACTCGTTTTCTACGTCAGCCTGGGACACTTTTCCTTCATTTGCTCTGAGAAGCCATTCTTTGAGGAAGTCATCAGGGAGTGAAATATTGGCTTTTTCTACGAGTACTTTCTTTAGTTCTTCTTCAGTGAAGACCTTGGATTCACGGTCATAGCTGCTTTGAAGAGTTTCTTTTACCTTATTGACGAACTCTTCTTCTGACTTAACTTGGTCAGGTCCGAAGATCTTGTCAAAAAAGTCCTGATTCAGCTCAGCTTCGGTGGTTCTGTTAATATTTTTTACCGTGAAGGTAAATCCACCTTTCGCGCTTTCAATTTCTTCAGCGCTAAGGCCGAATGCTTCTGACCACTCATCCTTCTTCACTTCTTTTGCTTCAAACTCAACTACAGTATCTTTTCTGACACCTATGAACTTTGCGGCAAGTTTCTTTGATACCTTGTCGGTATCTAAAGAAAGCGTTTTGGATAATTCTCCTTCCATGGATTTCAGGTCTCCATAGATATGATCTCCTGCCTCTGACGATTCAGGATTTGAACTTTCACCATATTGAGATTTGAGGTTCTCGATGGTTTCATTAATCAATTTTTCATCGACTTTGATGGAATATTTTGTGCCCTTAGTCGCATTGTCCAAGGATAAAGAAATGCCTTCCACAAATCCGATTTTGTATTCAAATTCAAATTCTTTCTGAGTTTTCCAGTCAATTGAATTATCTTCTTTTTCTACAGGAAGTGGCTCACCTAGGATTTTGAAAGTTTGTTCTTTCAGATAATTATTCAGTGACTCACCCAAAATGGTGTTGATTTCTTCTACCAAAAGAGATACGCCGTACATATTTTTCACCATTCCGACAGGGGCTTTTCCGGGTCGGAATCCTCTGATCACGGCTTTTTTAGCATAGTCCTTTAGTTTGGCATCAACCTTTGGTTGATAATCTGCTTCATTTAGCTTAATTTTAATAGAAGCCTGATTTGCTGAATGCTTGTCTAGTGTAATTTCCAAGGTGTATCGAATTAAACAGATGTTGAACTAAAAACCCCCAATCTCTTTCCTGTCTGATCAAAACAGTGGAGTGATTGAGGGCTTGTGCTGTGCGGATGGAGGGACTCGAACCCCCATGCCTCGCGGCGCTAGATCCTAAGTCTAGTGCGTCTACCAATTTCGCCACATCCGCATTGGATTCAATCAGACCGAGATTATTTGATCAAATGATCTCGCTTTCTAATTGTGGTTGCAAAGGTAAAGACATATTCTAATTTTTCGCAAGCCAGTGAAAAAATATTTCCAGAAAAAGTTGAATCAAGTACAATCACCCCCAAATTTGAATTAAAATTTCCCTCACATGATCCAAGTGGATGTCGAAGAAGAACGAAAAGAGATTCTTAAACGCTATCGAAAATTGCTTCGTCAGGCAAAGCCAGTCCTAAAACCAGGAGATACCAAGCTCATAAAAAAAGCTTTTAACATTTCACTGGAGGCACACAAGGACATGCGGCGCAAATCCGGAGAACCTTACATCTATCACCCACTTGAAGTTGCCTTGGTTTGTGTGGAGGAGATCGGCTTGGGGACTACCTCAATTATATCTGCTTTGCTTCATGACGTGGTCGAGGACACTGATATGGAGCTGGAGGATATTGAGAGGGAGTTTGGGCATAAGGTCATGACCATCATTGATGGCTTAACCAAGATTTCCGGAGTGTTTGAGTATGGAAGCTCTCAGCAAGCAGAAAACTTTCGGAAAATGCTGCTTACCCTTTCTGACGATGTAAGGGTAATTTTGATCAAACTGGCCGACAGACTCAACAACATGAGAACGCTCTCCAGTATGCCTAGAAATAAGCAATTGAAAATTGCTTCGGAGACCATGTATTTATATGCTCCTCTGGCACACCGCCTTGGCTTATATGCCATTAAATCGGAATTGGAAGACCTGTATTTGAAATACACGGATACCGAGACCTACAAGGAGATTGTCAAAAAAATCAATGAGTCGAAAAGCTACCGAAATAAGTTTATCAAGAACTTCATCCAGCCTATTGAGGATGAGTTGACCAAGCAGGGATTTAAGTTTGCCATCAAAGGACGTCCTAAGTCTGTGTACTCCATTTATAATAAAATGAAGAAGCAGGGGATTCCCTTTGAAGAAGTCTATGATCTTTTCGCAATCCGAATTATTCTCGACAGTGAACTCGATGATGAAAAAGCAGACTGTTGGCAGGTGTATTCTATTGTTACAGACTTTTACCGTCCCAATCCAGACCGGTTAAGAGACTGGATAAGTACGCCAAGATCTAACGGATATGAATCCCTTCACACCACCGTAATGAGTAATACTGGGCAGTGGGTTGAGGTGCAAATCCGAACTACTAGAATGGATGAAATTGCGGAACGAGGATATGCCGCGCATTGGAAATACAAGGATAAAGATTCCTCCGGAAAGTCAGGTTCGGGATTGGATGAATGGATCAATCAGGTGAGAAGTATGCTAGAGTCCAATGACGGCAACGCAATTGAATTTATGGATGACTTTCGCGGAAATCTTTTCCACGATGAAGTATTTGTATTTACTCCAAAAGGAGATCTGAAAGTCCTGCCTCATGGAGCTACAGCATTGGATTTTGCTTTTGAAATCCATACTGAAATAGGTGCTAAATGCATCGGTGCCAAAGTCAATCAACGATTAGTACCCATTACTCATAAGCTCAAAAATGGGGATCAGGTTGAGATTCTTACCTCCAATAAGCAAAAGCCCACAGAAGACTGGTTAAATAACGTAGTCACCTCCCGGGCAAAGGCGAAAATAAAAGATGCATTAAGGGAGGAGAAAAAATCGGCTGTCATGGATGGCCGAGAGATAGTCCAGCGAAAGCTGAAAGCCATGAAGTTGGATTTTACATCTGAAGTTGTCGAACAATTAAGGGCTTATTTTGAGTTAAAAACAGCCAATGAATTCTATTACAGAGTTGGCAAGGGAATCATCGATCCCACTTCCATCAAATCTTTCAAGGAATTCAAGGAAAACCAGAGGCTTAAGGCGAAAGCCACAGAAAAGGTTAAAGATGAATCTACCTTTACCAAGGAAATAAAGAATTTAAAAGGTCCAGATCATGACCAGCTGCTCATCGGGGAAGATATGGATGTGGTGGATTATATTCTGGCCAAGTGCTGTAATCCTATTCCAGGAGATGATGTTTTTGGTTTTGTGACGGTGAATGAGGGAATCAAAATCCACAGGACTTCCTGCCCTAATGCCTTGGAACTGTTGTCAAATCATGGAAATCGAGTGATCAAAGCCAGATGGACCAGTCAAAAAGAAATCGCCTTCCTTGCAGGATTACGGATTGTTGGGACAGATCGGGTAGGTTTGATCAACGATGTGACCAAAGTAATTTCCAATGAGCTTAAAGTAAACATGCGTTCGATTACAGTAGATTCCGATGCTGGAATTTTCGAAGGCACAATCAAGCTTTATGTAAACAGTACCGAGCATCTGGATCATTTGATCAAAAATCTTCAGCAGGTCGAAGGAATCATTAAGGTGACCAGGTTTGATTAAACTTGAATCTTTTGTTGATCATAAAAGTTATATTTCGAAAAAAACAAAAGCATGTCTTTGAATACCTCCCATTTCGAAGAAGTTAAGAAAATATTTACCGCTTATCTCGAAACCCAAAAACTCCGTAAGACCCCTGAGCGCTATGCGATTTTAGAGGAAATCTACAGCAGGACCGGTCATTTTGATGTAGAAGGTCTCTACATCAGCATGAAAAACAAGAATTACCGGGTGAGTAGAGCGACTGTTTATAATACCTTGGACTTGTTGGTAGAGTGCGATTTGGTGACGAAACATCAATTCGGGAAAAATTTGGCTCAGTTTGAAAAATCCTATGGATACAAGCAACATGATCATTTGATCTGTGTGGACTGCAATCAGGTTTTGGAATTTTGTGATCCGCGTATCCAAAACATCCAGAATACCGTAGGAGAGATTTTGAACTTCCAGGTGCTGCATCATTCTCTGATTCTCTATGGAAACTGCACCAAGGAAAATTGCCAAAACAAAAAAGAACTCGCATGAAACTGACTTACGATCTAAGCAGAGACGAAAAAGCACACTATCTTCACATTCAAGGTGATTTGATCGGAGATGAGGTAGGCCCCAAACTTGTAGAAGTGGTTTCCGATGCCATTCAGGAAGGAGCCAGAACCTTTGTGATAGACCTTAGCGGGGTGAGATATATCAGTTCCAGTGGAATCGGGCTTTTGATCACCATGCTTACTAAAATGCGTAATGTGGGTGGAGAAGTTTATCTGACTTCCCCTTCAGACCACGTCAAAAAGCTTTTGATCATTACCAAGCTAAATAACATTTTCACTGTTTTTGATTCGGTGGAAGATTTCAAAATCAAGAGTTAATCTTAGCCCCGGAAGGGGCTTTTTTGATGGGAAATATAGACCGTATATAATAAATAGGGTTTTTCACTTGGTTTTCTTTGCCCTTATCGCAAATTTCGGCCTTTAAAAACTCTTATAAAAAGCTTAGATCTCACATCAGATGAAGATGGATGTATTGCTGGGTCTCCAATGGGGAGATGAAGGAAAAGGTAAAATTGTGGATGTGCTTGCTCCTCAATATGAGGTGGTTGCCCGTTTCCAAGGTGGTCCAAACGCAGGGCATACTTTGGAGTTTGACGGAATCAAGCACGTGCTCCATCAGATTCCTTCCGGAATTTTCCGTTCCCAAATCCTTAATATTATTGGTAATGGAGTCGTTTTGGATCCCATTATTCTCAAAAAAGAAATTGAAGGACTTGGGAAATTTTCCATTGATTACAGGAAGAATCTGGTGGTCTCTAAGAAAGCCACCATTATCATTCCTACACACAAGCTTTTGGATGCTGCTTATGAACAATCCAAAGGAGATAAAAAGATCGGATCTACCTTAAAAGGAATCGGCCCCACTTATCAGGATAAAATCGGTCGTTCTGCATTGAGAATTGGTGATATCCTGAGCCCTGAGTTCAGAGAAAAATACGATGCTCTGCTTGAAAAACATAAGACTACCCTTTCATTTTACAATTTTCCCACGGATCAATTGGATGAAATGGAAAAGCAGTTTTTTGAAGCCGTGGATTTTATCAAAACCCTTAACCTCATCGATAGTGAATATGTCGTAAATGAAGCTTTAGCTTCCAATAAGAGGATTTTGGCCGAAGGGGCGCAAGGGTCTTTACTGGATGTGGATTTTGGTAGTTATCCTTTTGTGACCAGTTCCAATACGATGACAGCTGGGGCATGTACTGGATTAGGAGTTGCTCCTTCGCGAATAGGAGAAGTATTTGGGATTTTCAAGGCTTACTGCACCCGAGTGGGTAGCGGTCCTTTTCCTACAGAGTTATTTGACCAGACCGGAGAGGCTATGCGGAAAGAGGGAAATGAGTATGGAAGTACTACAGGGCGTCCTCGTAGGTGTGGTTGGCTTGACCTGCCGGCTTTGAAATATTCCATCATGATCAATGGGGTAACCCAACTCTTTATGATGAAAGCAGATGTGCTGAATATTTTTGAAGAGATTCTGGTTTGTACCCACTATGAATTGCCCAATGGTGAAAAAATTGACAAGCTCACCTTCGAAATCACAGATATGGATGTGAAACCTGTTTACAGAACTATGAAGGGATGGAATTGCTCCTTAGCGGAGGTAAGATCTTATAATGATTTTCCAACTGAATTAAAGGAATATGTTTCTTATTTGGAAAGTGAATTAAATGTTCCGATCAAATTGGTTTCAGTAGGGCCAGATCGGGTCCAGACAATTATGAAATAAGGTAAAAGCACGATTTTCTAGGAAAGCTCTTGGCCATGACGTCCAAGAGCTTTTGTTTTTAGAGGGCTTCTCATTTTATTTATAGAAATATTTTGAAAGGAAGTGAAGGGACTGAAAGTTATCGTCTGGATTATTTTTTGGATTGCTGGAGGGACGCCGGCATTCTCTCAGATTGGGTTTCCCTATTGTGAGAGCTTTCAAACTCCAAATACTCAAGCCAAGACAATTTTTGGGGGGAATGCCAGATTAATCAATGGAGTGCTTAGGCTCACAGAAAATATTAATGACCAGCGGGGCTTTGTTTATATTGATGTTCCTTTTCCGTCAACTTATGGTTTAAAAGTTGAATTTGAGTTTTTTATTTATGGAGGGACTGGATTATTTCAGGCAGATGGGCTTTCGATGTTTTTATTTGACGGGGATGCAACTAGTTTTTTCCCAGGGGGATTTGGTGGTTCATTAGGTTATGCTCAAAGAGGTTCTGAACCGGGTTTGTCAAATGCTTATTTGGGAGTTGGATTTGATGTATTTGGGAATTTTGGAACCACAATTGAAGGAAAGATAGGTGGATTCTCCGCTTTGGATCAGAATGGCCGGGCTCCAAATTCAATAGTACTTCGAGGTCCAGGTAACGGGCTTAATGGTTATCCTTTTGTTGTGGGAAGAAAAACCATGGAAGTGGGTAGTGATAAAGATGGCTTCAATCCAGGGGCGCAATTCCCCATCAGTTCAGGCGGATCAGGCACTTCCCGAGTGACTGACCCAAAGATTCCAGGATACCGAAGGGTAAACCTAGAACTCCAGCCCAATCCAGATGGTGTGGGATTTTTTTTGTCATTGTCGATGCTGGTTACTACACAAGAAAATCTCCCTCGTGAGGTCACTATTTTTGACAGGCCATTTTACTTTCCTGCACCTAAGAATTTGAAAATAGGATTTGCAGCATCAACAGGAGGATTTAATAATTTTCATGAAATCAGAAACCTAAAGGTGGAGGTTTCTGCCGATAATCAATTAAAGGATCCTCAAGGTATCGATCTTCAGGATTTTACTTCTTGTGCCGGACAGGAGAATCAGTTTTTCATCAAAGATGAAGATGTTACTCTTCCTAATGAAAACAGTACGATCAGATGCCTCCAGTTTTTCAAGTCTAAAGAGGAAATAGAGATCAATGAGGGTGATGTTTGTACCCAAGCAAGGTGTCTTGAGCAAAATAGATTTTTGGTTTTACCCGAGGGTATTTTTCGGGCAAGTGACAACGCGGGAGGATTTACATTTACCCCTAATGAAGAATTCATCGGTAAGAAAGTCACAGTCTATTATACCATCACGGATAATTATGGTAAGACTTCTTCGGGTAATTCAATCACCTTGGATATAAATGCATCTCCAAAGCCAATTAACCTATTAATTCAGGGAGAAAATGAGATCAGAGAAAATGTCCAACTGTGTCCAAGCCAAACCGCCTTTCTTGAGGGTATTGGAGAGGAAGAGTATGTTCGGTATGAATGGTTGAAAAATGGGGAGATCCTACCAAATCAAACAGGTTCTTCTCTCTTTGTAAGTGAAGGAGGGAGCTATGAAATTCGTGCGTTCAATGCTAAAGGTTGTCCGGTGGTTTCCAACTCTATTCTGGTGGAGTACCCTAAGACTCCTGAGCTCACTTTTTCCAATCCTTTGGTGGCGTGCCTTCCCGGCTCCGAACTGGATGTGACAGCTATTATTCCTGGGTTCGATCCTGTGAAATATGACTATTTATTGACTGGACAAGGAATACGCTATTCCAATTTGGAGTTGCGGAAAGTAAATCGGTCTGGTACTTATCAATTACAGGTGAAGTTAAAAAGTCTGGATTGCTATTCTGAACCGGTTCAATTGACCGTAGTCATTAGAGAGGAGGAGTTGATTGCTGATTTTGATTTTACTGTAGAAGGGACAGATATCAAAGATGATTCAAGCGGAGGGATTTTTCCTGATGATCCCATCGAATTTTCAGTTTTGGAAGATTCAGAAATTATCCAGTGGAATTGGGAATTTGGAGATGGGAAAACGTCAACAGAAGCAAACCCCATTCACGTTTTTGGTAAGAAAGGGGAATTTCGGGTTAGATTGACAGTCACGGATTCGCTGGGATGTTCTGCTTCTGTGGAAAAAACAGTAGTCATTAACCGAAGTTATCGGGTGATGTTTCCCACAGGATTTACCCCACTGGACTCCCAAAATGCCACTTTTTTGCCTAAATGGAAAGGCTTGGCAAATTTGGAGTTATTGATTTTCAATACTTGGGGAGAGCTTATCTTTCAATCCGATGAATTGGAGACAAAAGGGTGGGATGGAACCTTTGAAGGAAAGTTACAAGACGCAGGAGTATATTTTTTTAGGTTCAACGGAACCTCCATCGACAGAGAGGTAGTCAGGGAGAGTGGTAAATTCAGGTTAATCCGATGAAAAAATCAGTTTTATTGTTTTCATTGGCAATTTGGGTTTTTGGGATGACGGAAGCTCAGGACATTCAATACAGTCAGTATTATGCAAATCCCATCTATTTGAATCCAGCCACGGCTGGTAATACAGACAAAAGTAGATTTGGTCTCAATTTTAGAAATCAATGGCCAGGTTTGGACCAAACATTTATAGCGTATACCGCTTATTTTGATCACTACGAAGAGAGAATTAATTCAGGGTTTGGGTTGATTCTTCAGGGAGCCAACGAATCTTTCACACAGACTAGCACCAGAGAAATCGGGTTAGTGTACAGTTATCGTCTTAATCTATCTGAAACCGACTTTATACAAGCAGGTATACAGGGCAGCTTTGTGTCAAGAGATGCTTTTTTTGATCAGGTAATTTTAGGTAGCCAATTGGATATTGATAAAGGTATCATAATAGGTCAACCAGGGGAAAGCTTTGAAGGGGATAGTCAAATTCGGGCTGCAGACGCTAATGCCGGATTGATTTATTATGGGAATAAGGTTTGGTTCGGTGTTTCTGTTGCTCATTTATTGAGGCCTGAAATAAGTTATTTGTCTGAGGGAACTAATCAGTTGTCCATGAAAACGGGGATCCATGGTGGGTATCGATTTGATCTTGCTCCGGGAGATATCAATGATTTTTTCAACAATACGGATCAGGAAAGGTATTTTACCCTAGGTTTTAATTACAAAATGCAGGGACAATTTTCACAATTGGATATTGGGACCGAATTTTTCTTTGAACCCCTAGTCCTTGGGATTTGGTATAGGGGCTTGCCCACTAAATATGGATTGCCAAACAATGAGTCTTTGGTTGCATTACTTGGGCTTAGTTTGGAATCAGGCTTGGATGTGGGCTACAGCTTTGATTTTCTGATATCAAAATTTGGATTAAATGGAACCGGCGGAGCCCATGAAATTTCTATACGGTATGTATTCTCTTCAAAAAATCAGGCAAAAAGGCATTACTCACCACTTCCTTCCTTTAGGTATTAGACAAGCTATTGTATTTCAAAATATTATTCATTTTCCTGTGTGACTTTTGTCATGAGAGAACAGAAAAACCTTCAATTATCTTTAAATGTCTTTGTGAAATTTTTCACAATCATTTTCAACTGATTACAAGCAAATGTCTGTTTTTTCTTACTTAGCTATTGTTGTGGAGAAAAAAAGGGAGATATTTGCACTCCCAAACGACGCGAACGGCACGGGGGTAAGATTGAAAATCGGGAGTAGAAGAGATTTGGAAAAGGAATAGAATCTGATTCTGGAATTCGGGGAGGGAAAAAGAAAAAAAAATATTTTCAGATTTCTCTTGCGGGGTGAAAAGATCTTCTTACTTTTGCAACCCTGTTCGGAAGGAACGGGAAATAAAAACAGGAAATCGGAAG
>NZ_QEIG01000067.1 GCF_014324365.1 Algoriphagus sp. AK58 | reverse complement strand
AACGTCACCCGCGGCAAGGCAGAGCCGCTGGCCGGCCTCGCCCTGTTCTACGGCCACCGGGCCGGCAACTGGGCGCAGGCGGAGCATTACGGCCTGGAGTCGGCCCGGATCGCCCGCGCGGCCTGCGACCAGTGGTTCCACGGCTACGCGCTCCTCAGCCTGGGCTCCTCCGCCGCTGCCCTCGGGCGCACCGAGGCGGCGGGGTACCTGCGGGAAGCCGAGAAGGAGTTCGCCGCGACCGGCGATCCGTACGGCCTCGCCCTGGCCCGGGTCTGGCAGGCGCTGCTGGCCCACCGGCAGCGAGACTGGGCCGGCTTTGCCGCCTCGATGGAGTCCGCCCTCGCCGCGGCGCAGGAGCACGGCTACGGCTACCTCTTCACCCGCCGGACCCTGTTCGGTCCCCAGGACCCGCAGGCGCTGGTGCCGCTCCTGCAGGAAGCCCGCCGGCGGGGCATCCATCCCGCCTACGCCACCCGGCTCCTCGCCGAGATCGGCATGACGGACCCGGAGCACCACCCCGGCTACACCCTCCGGCTGCGGACCCTGGGCGCCTTCCAGGCATGGCGGGGGCGGCAGGAGATCACCCGCCGGGAGTGGCGGCGGGAGAAGGCGCGGCAGCTGCTCCAGCTGTTCATCACCCACCGGGGCAGGCTGCTGCAGCGGGAGCAGATCCTGGACCTGCTCTGGCCGGACGCCGATCCCGAGAACGCC
>NZ_QEIG01000007.1 GCF_014324365.1 Algoriphagus sp. AK58 | reverse complement strand
GGTCTGATTATCAAAAAAAGGCCTCCAGAGTTTTCTGAAGGCCTTTTGCATTACTTCTTGATTTCCAACTTGGTTTTCATTTCCTCAATATTGAGGAGTCTTGAAATCTGCTCCCGCTCCAGTTTTCGGAATCGAGCGAGCTGCACATCTATTTGCTCGGTCAGCTCTTTTCTCACCGCTTCTGACTGATCGGTTGGCTTGTAATCTCCATTACCGACCACACTGCTCAAGTGAGCCAGCTTATTATTGAGCCTGATTGGATAGTTTAGCGGATCCTGACCACTTCGATTTTTGGTCTGATAGAGCGTCTCCTCAATTTCCTGCATTTCAGCTTTGATGGCTTCCAGATTGTCAGGTTTGGTAGAAAGTGAATCCAACTCGGATCGATACGCCCGAATCAACTTTATGGTCTGATGGGTTTCGGTGATTTTATCCCGAACAGCCAAAAGGAAATTGTATTGTTCTTCCAATTCTGCCTGAGTGGATTCATAGCGAGGATCTGCCAATACCTTGAAGCTTTGTTCTTGCGCTTGGCCATCCACCGTCATTTTCACTTTGTAGGTTCCCGGAACTACTTTAGGACCGCGGAGGTTGGCGGCCCACATGATGAGTCCGTCGAAGCCTTCGGCATTTTCCGCTCTCAGGTTCCAATTGAATTCACCCGCACCTTCTTTGACTTTCAAAGTATCTCCATTCACCCCTTTGGTAGAGAACCAGCGGATACGTTCATTTTTCTCATTGAAGAATTCGATTTTCAATTCCTCCTTGGGCTTTTCCTTCAGGAAATAATAGACCAACACTCCACCCGGACGGTTAGAACCATTGGTCAGGCTGCTTCGCTTCACCCCATCTATTCGGTATGAATCCTGCGGCTTGTAGAGGTGGAAGGCCTTATTTGCAATTCCCGGCTCAGCCTGATGGAGTACAGTCAGATCATCAATGATCCAGAACGAACGGCCCTGAGTCGCTGCGATGAGGTTATTTTCCTTGATAGTCAGATCAGTGATCGGAACGATCGGCAGATTCAATTGAAGTGAATGCCAGCTAGCCCCATCGTCTTTGGAATAATACATGCCTGTTTCCGTTCCTGCATAGAGCATACCCTTTTTCACAGGATCAGCTCGCACCACTCGGGTAAAGTGCTCTGCATCGATACCTGAAACGATCTTGGTCCAGGTTTTTCCATAATCCTTCGTTTTGTAGAGGTAAGGGGCATAGTTACCGCCCTTGTAGCCGGTCGCTGCAAAATACGCCTCCCCAGCTTCGAATGGACTGGCCTCGATCGAATTGATCTGAAGCCACTCCGGCATATCTTTCGGAGTTACGTTTTGCCAGGTTTTTCCATTATCCACAGTTACATGCACCAATCCGTCATCCGAACCCGCCCAAATGACACCTTGCTTTACAGGAGACTCCGCTGCAGTAAAGATGGTTGCATAATATTCCACCGAAGTATTGTCTTTGGTAATCGGACCACCGGAAGGACCTAGTTTACTCTTGTCATTTCGAGTCAGGTCAGGAGAAAAAACCTCCCAGCTTTGGCCTTCATTGGTCGAGCGGTGAAACTGATTACTGGTAGTGTACAGCAGCTTTGGGTTATGTGGGGAAAAGAAAATCGGGAAGTTCCACTGGAACCGGTACTTCATGCCCTCAGCCCCATGGCCCATCGGATTGTCAGGCCATACATTGACGGTTCGGGAAGTTCCGTTGCGGTGATTTTCTCGGGTCAAGAGGCCACCATACGAACCTCCATACACGATGTCATTATCCAAAGGATCAGGAGCAATCCAGCCCGATTCACCACCTGCTGTAGGCTCCCAATCGGCCTCGGTAATCGCTCCACCGTCATTTCGGTGACGGATTCGGACCGTGGAATTATCCTGCTGCGCACCATAGATCCGATAAGGGAAGCTATTGTCCGTAGTCACTCGATAAAACTGAGAAGTCGGCTGATTCATATAAGTGGACCAAGTTGCCCCACCGTCTTCGGAAACTTGCGCTCCGCCATCATCGGCAATAATCATTCGCTGATTGTTGGTTGGATCGATCCAGAGATCATGGTGATCTCCGTGAGGAGCTTCGAAGTTTTTGAAGGTCTTTCCACCATCTGTGGACTTATGGTAATCCACGTTAAGCACATAAAGGGTCTCCTCGTCTTGAGTATCTGCATAGATTCGGGAATAGTACCACGCACGCTGACGCAGGTTTCGGTCTTCATTTACCCGTTCCCAGGTTTGGCCTGCATCTTTGGAGGTAAATACACCACCGTTGTCATTCTCGATAATGGCGTAAAGTCGGTTGGAGTTTTTCGGAGAAACGGTAACTCCCATGATACCAAGCAGACCTTTGGGGAAAGTAGCTTTGGCAGAAAGCTCATCCCAAGTTTTACCCCCATCGATGGATTTAAACATTTTGGAACCGGGTCCACCGCTTTCAAGACTATAAGGAGTACGTTTCAATTCCCAAGTGGTCGCATAGATCACTTCGGGATTATTAGGATCCAAAATCAGATCTACCGCACCGGAAACGTCATTTACGAACAGAACTTGTTGCCAAGTAGCACCACCATCAGTAGTCTTGTAAACGCCACGGGTAGCATCAGGCTTGAAAATATCGCCTAGGACTGCGGCATAGACCACGTTTGGATTGGATGGATGAATGCGAAGACGAGAGACGAATCGACTTTTATCCAGACCTGCTCGAGACCAGGTCTTTCCTGCATCAGCGCTTTTCCAAATTCCGTAACCGAAAGAAACATTGCCTCGAACGGTTTTTTCACCACCTCCGGCATAGACTATTGAAGTATCGCTTTCCGCTACGGCTACTGCTCCCATTGAGCCCCCGAAAAAACCGTCAGAGACAGATTTCCAGGTTTGTCCGGCATTGGTGGTTTTCCAGATTCCTCCGCCTGTGGAAGCGAAATAGTAGGTTTTGTCACTTCCCTTGACGCCTGTGACACCATCCGCCCTACCTCCTCGGAAAGGCCCAATGAGTCTCCACTGTACTGCATCGTATACTTTGGGATCAGGAACCTGCTGGGCAGACAATGAATTGCCAAGCAGCAGCAAGATCAGGAGTAGGCCTGACCAGGCTCTTTTGAAATTTGTATTCATGTAAGGTCTTGTTGATTGGGTTTCAATTTAAAAGTTAGCTGATTGAATCAAATATTTATTTCAAATAATGATAAAGGGCGAAGAAAAGTAGGGTAAAGGCAAAAAAAAACCCCTTCCTTAGAAGAGGTTTTGATACTTTCAGTAAGTAGTGCTTAAGCCTGAGAAGGAACGATGTGAACGTAAGATCTACCATCAGCTTTGGTTTTGAAAGCAACCACACCGTCTGTCAATGCAAACAAGGTATGATCTTTTCCAACACCTACATTAAGACCTGCATGATGCTTAGTACCTCTTTGTCTTACGATGATGTTACCTGCGATAACTGCTTCACCGCCAAATTTTTTCACACCCAATCTTTTGGAATGTGACTCACGACCGTTTTTGGAACTACCTACACCTTTTTTGTGTGCCATGGTTTTATTCGTTTATGATTTCCTAGGGGAAAATCTTAGAGTGAAATATTTTCGATCAATACTTTGGTGAAGTCTTGTCTGTGACCGTTCTTCTTTTTGTAGCCTTTTCTACGCTTCTTTTTGAAGACAATCACTTTGTCACCTTTTACATGATCCAGGATTTTCCCGGACACCTTGGCTCCGGCAATAACGGGAGCACCTACAGATACAGTGCCATTGGCTTCTGCCAAGAGGACCTGATCAAATTCGACGGAAGCGCCAGCTTCGCCTGCCAACTTAGGGGCATAGACGTACTGATCTTTTGTTACTTTGAACTGCTTTCCTGCGATGTTAACAATTGCGTACATGAGAATTGATTTATCGAAATCGGAGTGCAAATATAGAGAAGGAAAATTGAACAAAAAAACTTTCCTTAAATTTCAACTGAGGGCACCATACCTTACTCTTGTGAGATAAATTTGAAAGTCGAAGATAAAAGCCGAAGCCTTACGATTTTTTCCAAAAATTCAATACCAATTTTGATGATTTCTCGATAGCACTAAAAGCAAATGCCTGAGAACCAAATTAAAAAAATCTCTGGATAAGTCGATTATTTTCTGACCCCTAGTCAAAATTTGATTCAAAAATCACTGTGGAAAACTTTTTTCAAAATGTTGAAAATTATTCCAAATGGCCAAAAACGCCCAAAAGATTGATTTTTTAATTTAAATAAACGAATACAATCAATTGATTTAAAGCAATTAATGATTTTTTTGACTATTGGTCATTTTTTGCCTTATTCCGGCTTTTTGCCAATTTTTTTTTATGATTTTCCATCACATATTTGTTCAAAGGCTGTTTTCTAAAAGGCAGCCTTTCCTATCACCAGCCAAACAGAAGACAAGTTTAAAGGCCCTAACCATTTTACTTGAACAAAAAAACAGAGAGAGCGATGCAGCAAGAGCCCATTTTACAGGAGAACAAAAACAGATTCGTATTATTCCCGATTCAGCATGCCGACATTTGGCAGTATTATAAAAAGGCTGAAGCGAGCTTTTGGACAGCGGAGGAGATTGATTTGAGCCAGGATTTGACGGACTGGAAAAATCTTAATGATGGGGAAAGACATTTTATATCTCATGTATTGGCGTTTTTTGCTGCTTCAGATGGTATTGTCAATGAAAACTTGGCGGAGCATTTTGTCGCAGAAGTCCAGTACACGGAAGCCAAGTTTTTCTATGGGTTTCAGATCGCCATGGAAAACATACATTCGGAAACCTACTCGCTCCTCATTGACACGTATATAAAAGACGCAGTAGAAAGAGACCGTTTGCTCAATGCCATCGAACATATCGATTGTGTCAAAAAGAAAGCAGATTGGGCTCTTCGCTGGATTGATAACGGAAATTTTCAAGAAAGGCTGATTGCTTTCGCCGCTGTGGAAGGGATTTTCTTCTCCGGCTCCTTCTGCTCCATTTTCTGGTTGAAGAAAAGAGGCTTGATGCCAGGTCTGACCTTCTCCAATGAATTGATTTCACGGGATGAGGGACTACACTGTGACTTTGCTTGCCACCTTTACACCAAGCACGTAGTCAATCAACTCCCAAAAGAAACGGTGAGGCAAATTATCATGGATGCTGTAGCCATTGAAAAAGAATTTGTCACTGACGCGCTTCCTGTCAGATTGATCGGGATGAATGCTGATCTGATGTGCCAATACATCGAATTCGTAGCGGACCGACTATTGATGGAATTGGGCTGTGAAAAAGTATGGAACAGCACCAATCCATTTGATTTCATGGATATGATTTCCCTTCAGGGAAAAACCAACTTCTTTGAAAAGAGAGTTGGAGACTATCAAAAAGCCGGGGTGATGAAATCCACCGAGCCTGCTGAAAGTTCTGCACGATTCTCCATAGAGGAGGATTTCTGATACCCATTCACTTTTCCACCACAACCCATCCTAAAATCGCCTGAGTATGTTAGTAATCAAAAGAGACGGAAGAAGAGAATCAGTAAGATTCGACAAAATCACTGCAAGGATCGAGAATCTTTGCTACGAACTGGATCCAAAATTTATCCAGCCCATTGAAGTTGCCAAAAAGGTAATTGATGGACTGTATGACGGAGTAAGCACCTCCGAACTGGACAACCTTGCAGCCGAGGTTTGCGCTTCTCTTACGGTCAGACATCCGGATTATGCCATCCTAGCGGCCCGAATTGCTATCTCCAATCTTCATAAGACGACCAGTCAGTCTTTCTCCAATACCATGAAAAGACTGTATACCTATCGATTACAAGAGAGACTTTGGCTATGATTACTTTGGATATAAAACCCTTGAAAGAAGCTATTTGATCCGATTGGATGGTAAAGTGGTGGAAAGACCTCAACACATGCTCATGCGAGTGGCAGTGGGAATTCACCGGGAAGACATCGATGCTGCCGTCGAAACTTACAATCTTCTTTCCGAAAAGTGGTTTACACACGCCACTCCTACTCTCTTCAACGCGGGCACACCTAAACCTCAGCTTTCTTCCTGCTTCCTTCTTACCATGAAGGATGACAGCATCGATGGAATCTACGATACACTCAAGCAGTGCGCCAAGATCTCTCAATCTGCAGGAGGTATCGGACTTTCTATTCATCATATACGAGCTAAAGGAAGCTATATCAAAGGCACCAATGGAGTTTCTAACGGTATCGTGCCCATGCTCCGTAACTTTGACATGACTGCCAGATATGTGGATCAGGGCGGTGGAAAAAGAAAGGGAAGTTTTGCAATCTACCTTGAGCCATGGCATGCCGACATTAAAGATTTCCTTGAATTGAAGCGAAACCATGGCAAGGAAGAGATGCGGGCCAGAGACTTGTTCTATGCACTTTGGATCCCAGATCTTTTCATGAAGAGAGTCGAGAAAAACGAAGAATGGTCACTCTTCTGCCCCAATGAAGCCCCGGGATTATCAGATTGCCACGGAGAAGAATTTGAAAGACTTTACGAAAAGTACGAACGCGAAGGAAAAGCCAGAGAGACCATCAAAGCTCAAGAACTTTGGTTTGAAATCCTCGAATCTCAGATCGAGACTGGTACCCCTTATATGCTTTACAAGGATGCTGCCAACGGTAAGTCAAACCAGAAAAATCTGGGGACTATAAAGTCCTCCAACCTTTGTACAGAGATCATTGAATACACTGCTCCAGATGAGGTTGCAGTATGTAACCTTGCCTCTATAGCATTACCAAAATTCGTGACAACCGGGCCTGACGGAAAGCTATTTTTCGACCATAACAAGCTGTACGAAATCACCAAAGTAGCTACCAAAAACCTAAACAAAGTAATTGACATCAATTACTACCCAGTAGAGGAAGCACGAAGATCCAACTTCAGACACAGACCCATCGGATTGGGAGTTCAGGGCTTGGCTGATGCATTCATTATGTTGAGAATGCCTTTTGACTCAGTGGAGGCAAGAGGACTAAACGAGGACATCTTCGAAACCATCTACTATGCTGCCGTAGAGACTTCCATGGAACTCGCCAAAACTCAAGGAACTTACGAAACCTATGAAGGCAGCCCAGCCTCCAAGGGTATCCTTCAGTTTGACATGTGGGGTGTAACTCCAAAGTCTGGCCGTTGGAACTGGAGTGACTTGAAAGAAAAGGTGAAAAAGTATGGCATGAGAAATTCTCTTTTGGTAGCACCAATGCCAACCGCTTCTACTTCTCAAATCCTTGGCAACAACGAGTGCTTTGAGCCATACACATCCAATCTTTACACCAGAAGAACCCTCTCCGGTGAGTTTATCATGGTGAACAAACATTTGATGAAAGATTTGATCGAATTGGGTCTTTGGAATGACACCATGAGAAATCGTCTGATCGCTACCAACGGTTCGGTACAAAACGTGCCAGGCATCCCACAAAACATCAAGGACCTCTATAAGACTGTTTGGGAAATATCTCAGAAGGTAATCATTGACATGGCCGCGGATAGAGGTGCATACATTTGCCAGTCTCAAAGTATGAACATCTTCATGCAGGATCCAAACTTTGGCAAGCTTACCTCCATGCACTTCTACGCATGGAAAAAAGGACTCAAGACAGGCATGTACTACCTGAGATCGCAGGCTGCTGCAGCCGCTATTAAGTTTACTCTTGATAAGTCAGCTCTTGAGCCAAAGGTGGAAAAGGCAGTAGAAACCGAAAGCATCAAGAATCAAAAACAAGATGCCATCGCATGCTCTTTGGATAATCCGGAAGGGTGCGAGATGTGCGGAAGCTAAATTAATTTTCTAGAGTTCGTAAAATGGAGAAAAGGCGTTTGATGGTATCAAGCGCTTTTTTTGTCCCTTTATCCAAAAACCCATGAACATACAAACCATCCAATCCCGAATCGAAAAGTTGCAGGCAGATTCCCCAGCTCTGTTTGGAATCATGACAGCACAACACATGATTGAGCATTTGATTCTCACGGTCAAACTTTCCTACGGAAGAATTAAAATCCCGGATTTTGAACCCAACGAAAAGCAATTGGCCCAAAAGCAGGCATTACTGTTTTCCGACATGGAATTCCCAAAAGGAGTAAAGGCTCTGGGCTTGCCTGAAAGCCTAATGGAACTGAAATACGCAAATTTGGAGGAAGCGAAGGCTGAACTTTTGAAAAGTCTGAATGCGTACAACGCAGCGTTTCAAGAGAATTCCGAATTAAAAACTCTCCACCCCCGATTTGGGAAGCTTTCGCATGAGGAGTGGGAAAGATTTCATACCAAGCACTTTGATCACCATTTAGGTCAATTTGAAGTTTGAAAATTGGAATCAAAGAGCATTTAATGGTCCAAGGGAGAAACCCCTCCTGAAACCATAAATTTCATCACCTCAGAGCTTTTGATCCCTGTAAGCGGTTTGATCCTGTCCTTTTTCACCAAAAACACATTACCTGAGACATTGTAGCTATGGGGGAAATAAACAGCCACAAGATCATTTTCTTCTATCACGGCCATGTTATCTTGGGTAATAAAACCAAGTCTAAACATGGAGTCACTTATTTGAACCATAACAGGAGAACTGAACTTTTTCTTTTCCCCCACAAAAGCCCCCATCAAATCCTTGATACTGGTATATAAAAGGTTAACAAAGGGAATTTTGAAAACCGCCCGCTCAAACCATTCAAAAAAGGGCTTCGTAAAGAATAAACTTGCCAAATAGCCCACAAAGGTGATCAAGCCCAAGACCATCAAGATCCCAATCCCAGGAAAAGGAACAGGAATCAAACCATCCAAAAAGATAAAAATGGCATAAACCACATATCCAGTCACAGCCAAAGGTGTCAATACCAATAAGCCTCTAAGAAAATAAGCTAAAACTCGATGGTAGGTGTATCTCATATACCGGTTTAATTAATAGTACTCAAAAAAAATGCCCATTCAATAGATTGGGCATTTCTTAAGGTTTTACTGCTTAGAAAATCAATCCAAGATTTTCACTTTCACACTTCGGTAATAAATCACACTTTCGGGGTCATGTGCCTGAAGAGCGATGGTGCCTCGGTCAAATTTCTTTTCTCCCGCATTGGCTGGCCTGTTTTTATCTTCAGACTCGTCATATTCCATCACCACTTTATCATTAATCTTCACGGTGGCTTTATCTCCGTTGACGATAATATGATACGTGTACCATTCTCCATCGTTCACATAGACATCTTTTACATCATTGAAGGAATATAAACTTCCGGATTTTCTCCAGTCACCATGACTTTGGTTCACTTGGATTTCATAGCCCTTATTTGGCCATCCTTTGTCTTGATAGACGGTATGGATAAAAATACCGGAATTCGCCTTCGGCATGGTCTTGACCTCCACTTTCAATTCGAAATTTTTGAAATCATGATTTCCCACAGGTCCATCATAAAAAGCATGAGCCCTGGGTCCATCCACTTTGATGGTTTTGTCTACGACAGAAAAAGAAGAGGGATTTTCAGAAATCTTCCAGCCTTCAAGATTTTTTCCATTAAATAGCTCTACCCATTTTCCTTTTTGGGCATAACCCGATATAGAAAATGAGACAAAGAGGAGAAAAGCGAACAGTTTCTTCATGTGTTTTTGGGTTTGAGTTAAAGTAAAGTAAGATAAATAAGATTAGGTATTGTGCAATCACCGTAAATAGAAAAAGGCTCTGGAGAATGAACTCCAGAGCCTTTGATTTAGATAGGTTGATTTTAAAGGTCTATGCCCATGAAAGACATGAATGCAATACCCATCAAACCTGTTAAAAGCATGGTGATGCCAAGACCTTTTAGACCGTTTGGCACATGAGAATACTTCAAACGCTCTCTGATTGCAGCCAAAGCAACAATAGCAAGCATAAATCCCGTTCCTGATCCAAAACCATAAACTGCAGACTCTGCGAAAGTATAGTCTCTTTGAGCCATAAAGAGAGAACCACCCAAGATTGCACAGTTTACTGCAATCAATGGAAGGAAAATACCCAATTGTCCGTAAAGAGCAGGGGCGAATTTTTCAACCACCATCTCTACCAGCTGAACCATGGCAGCGATAATGGCAATAAACATGATGAATCGAAGGAATGAAAGATCCACCGAAGCCAAACTTGTATTAGCCCAAGTCAAAGCACCTTCTTTCAATACAAACTCATTCAAAAGCCAGTTCACTGGAGTAGTAACAGAAAGTACGAATACTACTGCAGCACCTAGACCAAGAGCAGTACTTACTTTTTTGGAAACGGCCAAAAAGGAACACATTCCAAGGAAGTAAGCGAAAATCATATTGTCGATAAAGATCGACCGAATACCTAAGCTGAATAATTCCATTTTAAATTCCTTTTAGTGTTCTACGTAGCCTGTTTTAGTTCTCTGTACCCAGATAATCAATCCTAGAATAATAAAAGCACCTACAGGAGTTACCATCAGACCATTGGTAGCCAATTTAAAATCAGGACCGAAAAGGCCGGACACATAGTCAAATACCGGTATTCCAAATACCGAACCTGAACCCCACAACTCACGGAAGAAGGCCACAGTCAGAATGATCCAAGAATATCCCAATGCTGAGCCCAGACCGTCAAGAACAGAGTCATAAGGCTTATTACCTAAAGCAAAGGCTTCCAGTCGACCCATTACAATACAGTTAGTAATGATCAAACCGATAAACACAGAAAGCTCCTTGTACATATCGTAAGCAAAAGCCTTCAAAACTTCGGAAACCAAGGTAACCAAGGTCGCAACGACTGCCAACTGCACAATAATACGAACCCGACTTGGGATGGTATTTCTCATGAGGGAGATCACAAAGTTGGACATGGCTACTACAAAGATTACAGATATGGCCATAACTAGAGTTGGCTTCATCTGAGTAGTTACTGCAAGGGCAGAACAAATCCCCAACACCTGAATGGTAATCGGGTTATCATCTACCAAAGGATCAGTGACCAGTTTCTTTCTGCGCTTGGAGAACAAAGGCTCTGCCGGCTTTTTCTCAATCGCTTTTTCTATTGTTTCAGTACTCATTTTTTAAATCCGTTGAGTTGAAAATAAATTAAAGACCGGCAACTGCCTGGTTTGAAGATTTGGATTTGATGTAAGCCTCATAGTGACCCAAATAGGCTTTCAACATATTGTTTACACCATTACCGGTAATCGTTGCTCCTGACATTCCGTCGACTTTGTGTAAATCTGAGGAATAATCCTTGCCTTCTCCCTTTTGCATTTGAACAGCCACAAGAGCGCCCGAGTCATCGAAGATTTTCTTACCCACATAGCGAGCTTGAACTTCTCCCTCAGTAATTCTTGCACCAAGACCTGGGGTCTCACTGGCATGAGCCAATGTAATACCTCCGATAGTATTCATGTCAGTCTCCAAGGCAATGTAACCCCAAATGGCATCCCATAGACCTGCTCCATAAAGTGGGAAAATATAGGATTCAATCGCTTCTGGTTTTCCTTCTGCATGAAACATGAATACCGGATATTGTCTCTTATCTGCAGGCTTCTTATAATCCTTGGCAATCTCCACTTTTTCAGCCTCTACACCGGAAATTTCTTTTCCGCTGATATCTACCACTGTAGAAGAAATTCGGGATGCATAAAACTCATTGATTTGCTGAGGAGTCATTTTATCAATCTCAGCAGCGTCAATCACAGCCCCAAGAATTTGTTTCTTCTTATCTAAAGCGATAGCCTCCTGCTGCAACGGACCCAAAACCTGGGATGTGCCAGAAAGGAGTAATCCTAGAACGATCGTCAAAATCGCCGAGAAGACGATAATGTATGTATTAGACTGTTGCACGTTGTAACCTCCTTGTTTTATTAGCTTTTACTACATAATAGTCAATCAATGGTGCCATCACGTTCATAAATAGAACAGCAAGCATAATTCCTTCCGGATAGGCTGGATTGGTCACACGGATGATTACAGTAAGCACACCGATCATGATTCCATAAATCCACTTTCCAACTTCAGTCTGAGCTGCGGAAACAGGGTCAGTAGCCATGAATACCACACCAAAGGCCAGACCTCCCATCACCAAGTGATAGTGTGCTGGCATTGCCATATATTCATTCACTGCAAGCGCATTCATCACAAGTCCCATCACATAAGCTCCTCCAAATCCACCTACGATAATTTTCCAGCTAGCCACACCTGTAGCCACCAAAATAACCGCTCCAATAAGGGCCATCAAGGTGGAAGTTTCACCAATCGAACCTGGAATCCATCCCATAAACATATTGAAGAAACTAAAGTCGGCCCCGAAAGAAGCATTGTGAGAATTAAGAGCATCCACTACAGGGGCTCCATCGATGCTGGCATTGTATGCCACACCAAGAGCTGTTGCTCCCGAAAAACCGTCAACCGCAGTTTTGTCGCCAAGGTAAGTCCAAACCTGGTCACCAGAAATCTGGGCTGGGTAGGCAAAGTACAAGAAAGCTCTGGCTGTCATCGCTACGTTGAGGATGTTCATACCCGTTCCTCCAAACACTTCTTTACCGATTACTACTGCAAAAATGGTGGCCAGAGCTACTTGCCAAAGTGGAATGTACGGAGGCATCACCAAGGCAATCAACATACCTGACACCAGATACCCTTCGGAAACAGGGTGATTACGGATGACACAGAAGGTAAATTCTGTAGCCAAACCCACTGCATAAGAAACGATCAGAATCGGAAGTACGGAAAGTGCCCCAAAGATCGCCTTGTCAACTAATGTTGCCTCCTCGCCTGAAGCGATGAAGTGTTGATGACCAATATTAAGAATACCAAACAATAAAGCTGGAATCATGGCAATCACTACTGTGATCATCACACGCTTTAGGTCAGTCGCATCTTTAATTTGAGCACCTTTTGACTTGGTGATCAAATCCGGAGCAAAAGCAATTGTTCTATGTCCCTCATACAGGGTGTGGAACTTTTCCCATTTGCCGCCCTTCTCAAAGTTTGGCTTTATGCTATCGAAGAGATTTTGTAATGCCTTCATATCTTAACTGTACATTAATAGTTCTATCCCGTGTCTTACCAACTCCTGCAAATCATTCTTTGAAGGGTCTACAAACTCACAAAGTGCAACGTCTTCCTCTACCAACTCATAGAGACCTAACTCTTCCATTTCGTCAAAATCCTCAGCTACAATCGCTTTGAATAGGTAAGTTGGAAGAATATCCATAGGCATTACTTTTTCAAAAACGCCAGTCACTACAAAAGGACGTTCTTCACCGTGGGTATTGGTGTCCACTTTGAATTCACCTTTGTTGAGGAAAGAAAGCATACCAATCGCTTTGTGGAAGCTCAACTTAGAAGAGCTTGGCTTCAGCCAACCCAAGAATTCTTCATAATCACCCTCTGGAATTACGGTAATCTGATTATGGTAGAATCCTAAGAATCCGTCCAAGTTCAACTTCTCTCCAGTCAATACGTTTCCTGAAATCACTCGAACATGGCCTGAGTTGAGGTTCCCTTTGACAAAAGAGGAAACATTAGCACCTACATAGGTCTTCACATATCCTGTTTTGGTCAGTTCAGAACCTGTCAAAGCGATCATTTTAGAAGCATCATAAACACCTTCCAGAACTGCTTTTCCAATTTGAACTACCCCTACAGGGCTTACTGTCCAGGCGATCTCGCCTTTGTTGATCGGATCCAAATGATGGATTTGAGTCCCTACGTTACCCGCTGGATGTGGACCGGAAAATTGGTTGATTTGGGCATTTTTCACTCCGGAGAACACTGCGGGAACGGGCTTGGATCCGTCCACATTCAGGTGAACTTTGCCTTTGGTCAATTTTGCCAATGCATCAATCCCAGCCTGGAAGTATTTTTCTTCACCTTTAAGGGTGTATCCAAAATCTGGCGCAAGCGGATGGGTATCAAAAGCAGAAATGAAAATAGCTTTTGGAGTATCAGCTGGATTGGCTACGATACCGAAAGGTCTTTGGATGATGTTTGGCCATACACCTGTAGATGCAAGCTTTAGAGCCAAGGCATCGCGATCCTGGTTGAGGTCAATTTTTCCAAAGTTTTCATGGGTGATCGTTTGGTCAGCCAAAATCTTGATTTCAAGGAGTTTTCTTTTCTCACCTCGCTTGACTTCTACGATTTCTCCGGATACCGGTGCTGCATAGATTACCTGATCCATGGCTTTGTCGATCAGGATGGGAGTACCGGCTTTGACCGTATCTCCTTCGTTGACAAGGACTTTGGGACGCTGAATCCCCGGAAAGTCCGTTGGCTTAATGGCGAAGGTCGTTGCCGCGGCGAGGTTGGCTGTCTCCAAAGGAGCCTTTCCAACCAGCTTCAGGTCGAAACCCTTCTTAAGCTTCACTATTTTAGACATATCTGTTTTTGAACTATGAGCTTTTGAAAAACGCCCCAAATCTAAAGAAAAACCTTTTGATATGGAGCTTATGTCACATTAATTGTTCGAACTTTTGATTAAGCGGACAGGCGGTGAAAATCAGGAAGGAATTTATGCCTGTAGCATGTTTTCTTCCATGGTCTCCACATAAGCTTTGACCTGCTCCATGAGCCACATGGGTGTGGAAGTGGCTCCACAGATCCCGACTCTATCTCCGGAATGAAACCACTCTGGGTCGAGCTCTGTTTCGTTTTCGATAAAATAACTTCTCGGGTTTTCGTTAAGACATACCTGATAGAGGGCTTTTCCATTGGAACTCTTCTTGCCTGAAACGAAAAGTATCACATCATTTTCCTGTGCAAATCGCTGTAGCTGAGGTTCTCTGTTGGATACTTGCCTGCAAATCGAATCATTGGCATTGAAGTCCAATTCGGTCAAATCCCCTTTGGCTTCCTTGATGCGATTTTCGATTTTTTTGGACAATTCATAAAAGCCCTTGGTGCTTTTGGTGGTCTGACTGAAAAGTGTTACGGGACGGTTATAATCAATCTTGTCCAAATCGGAGTCTTCCATGACAACAATGGCTTTTTCCAAGGTCTGTCCGGTCAGGCCTATTACCTCGGCGTGGCCTTTTTTGCCATAAATGACAATCTGACCGTTTTCTTTCTCCATTTTGTCAAAAGCATTTTTGACACGATGCTGCAGTTTCAATACCACTGGACAGGAAGCATCGATAAGTTCGATGTTGTTTTCAATGGCAGTTTTGTAGGTTTCCGGCGGTTCGCCATGAGCCCTGATCAAAACTTTGCAGTTGCTGAGCTCATGAAGCTGATCGCGGTCGATCACGACAAGCCCTTTTTCTCTCAGACGTTTGACCTCCATGTCGTTGTGAACTATGTCTCCCAAGCAGTAGAGGCGATCACTGTTTTCCATTTCATCCTCGGCCATTTTGATGGCAAACTCGACTCCGAAACAGTAGCCTGAATTTTTATCAATGGTTACCTGCATAATCCTTCTCTTTTTCAATAACCTCTTTTGCAAGCTCCACGATTCGGGCTACTTGCTCTGTAAAGGTCAAATTACTCGTATCTATTTCAACCGCATCGGGCATTTTGGTCAGGGGACTTTCTGCTCGCGATGAATCCACTCGGTCCCGCTCCGCCAAGTTGGTTTTGATTTCTTCCAGATCCACCAGTTCTCCTTTTTGCAAAAGCTCCTGCTGTCTTCTTGCTGCCCGGGTTTCTAAATCCGCGGTCATGAAAATTTTCAACTCCGCATCCGGGAATACTACCGAACCAATATCCCTACCATCCATGACTACACCCTTTTTCCTTCCCAATCGCTGCTGTTGGGCCACCAATTCTTTGCGAATCTCTTTAATCGTGGCTACCTCACTTACACGTTCAGAAACTCTCATGGTTCGGATCTCATCCTCCACATTAAGACCGTTGAGGTAAGTTTCCTGTTTTTGGGTGTCGGGATTGATCTGAAAGGAAATTTCCAGTGACTTCAACCCTTTCTCCACATCGTGGGGATTGGAGGGAGATAGAAAATGGTTTAAAAAATGTAACGTAGCGGCTCGATACATCGCTCCGGAATCAATGTAAGTAAATCCCAAATCCTTGGCTACTGCTTTTGCCGTCGAACTTTTCCCACATCCCGAATATCCATCTATGGCGATGACAATCTTACCCATCAAAAAAACCTGTCTTGGTTTACTGCTTAATTTTGGGCAAATATAGTAGTTTTAATCTTAAACCATCCCGAAAGACTCCCTAGGCTAAGCTTAAATAGCCTTGAAATTCACTGATTTTTATCAATACATTACATGAATATCCAAGCCAAGTTAGTTGACATCCCATCGAGAAAAATTTTCCCTGCAGAAATCACCATACAAGAGGGAAAAATCATGCAAATCCAAGAAATCCAACCCGATAAAGAACTCCCTTTTTTAATGCCGGGATTTATCGATGCCCACGTTCACGTGGAGTCTTCCATGCTGGTTCCTTCGGAATTTGCCCGCCTTGCGGTGGTGCATGGGACGGTCGCCACGATCTCAGACCCACACGAGATCGCTAATGTCTGCGGCATGCAGGGCGTGGAATACATGGTCGAAAACGGCAAACAGGTGCCTTTTCACTTTTTCTTCGGTGCTCCTTCCTGCGTGCCGGCCACTCCTTTTGAAACTGCCGGAGGAGAAATAAATGCTGCCGATATCGACAATCTAATGGCTCGACCTGAGATTCTTTACTTGGCCGAAATGATGAACTGGCCTGGAACTGTTAATCGGGATCCTATAGTCATGGAAAAAATCCGGATTGCTCAGAAATATACCAAACCCATCGATGGACACGCGCCCGGCCTGATGGGAGAACTGGCAAAAAAATATGTGTCCGCAGGGCCAAGCACGGATCACGAGTGCTTTACCTATGAAGAAGCTTTGGGTAAAATCAAACTCGGGATGAAAATCTCCATTCGGGAAGGTTCGGCCGCCAAAAACTTTGAAGCGCTGATCGATTTGATCGACGACTATCCCGAGATGATCATGTTTTGCTCCGACGACAAGCATCCCGACAATCTGGCCATCAGTCATATCAATGAACTCGCCGCCCGAGCAATTGCCAAGGGAAAAGACGTGTTTGACGTGCTGAGAGGAGCCTGCCTCAATCCCATTGCTCACTATTCCTTACCGGTGGGTCAAGTCCGGGAAGGGGATCCTGCGGATTTTATCCTGGTCAAGGATCTGGAACGGTTTGAAGTCCTCGCCACCTATATCAAAGGACAAAAAGTAGCTGAAAATGGAAAAACCCTTATTCCCCGGATCAAAAATGAGCTGATCAATAATTTCCACACCTCATCCAAAAAGCCGGAAGATTTTCGAATCTCTGCCTCCGGAACAAAAGTACGAGTCATCGAAGCCTTGGACGGACAGCTGATCACACCGGAGATCGAGGGAGAAATTTTGATCCGGGATGGCTTTGCGGAATCCAATCGGGATAAAAACATTCTGAAAATCACCGTGGTCAACCGCTATCAGGATGCAACTCCCTCGGTGGCTTTTATCAAAAACTTCGGGCTGAAAGCCGGAGCTATCGCTTCTTCAGTCGGACATGACTCCCACAATATCATTGCCGTGGGAATCGATGACGAGTCTATCAGCAGAGCGGTGAATCTCCTGATCGAAGCAAAAGGTGGGATTTCGGCAGTTTCGGGAGAAATGGAGGAAGTGCTCCCGCTACCTGTAGGAGGAATTATGTCACCGGAAGACGGCTATCAGGTGGCAGAAGCCTATACCCGAATCGACCGGATGGCCAAGGGAATGGGTTCTAGCCTGAATTCTCCCTTTATGACCCTGAGCTTTATGGCCTTGCTGGTGATTCCGGATTTGAAGCTGAGTGATAAGGGGTTATTTGATGGAAGGAGGTTTAGATTCATCAACGTATTTAAAGTATAATAAAATAATTTTTCGTTTTTTTTTTATAGAAACAGTTGGAAGCCTCTTCCCTTAATACTATTTTGCTAGTGATATTACTGAAAAACTGATTAAAGAGGGAAAGAATTCCTGCTTAATTCTAGTAAAACTCAATTTTTCTTAAAGTAACAAAGATGAATAAAGTAAAAATGCTTGTGCTTGGAGCTGCCTTGATCGAAGCCGGCACATTTGGAGTTTCCTATTTCGAGTCAAGTGATGTGGATGCCCAAGGTGGACCAATTGCACAATGTTTTTGGAATGGCGAAAACTGTTTTGATCCGATAGATCAGAATATGTGCATTTGCGAAGAAAAAGAGGAGGATAATTAAAACCTCACGCTTTTATTTAAGGCAATCCTATTTTAGAATTTAAAAAGGATTGCCTTTTCTAAATGTTTTAAGAACCTTAAAATCAAACGAAAGACGTGGTAAAAATATCGAGAAAAAAACTGTTGATTTTTACAAAGTACTTTTTCACTTTACCCATCCTAATTTTGACAATCGGTTTTTTGGCTGCTTGTAATGGGGGGAAAAATAATGACCAGTTTAGGGCTTATAAACATGATATTTTAGAAATCAAGCTTTCTGAGACCTTTGCACCTTCATCCAACAAACTTCAATATATCGATTCAGATTCGGGGGAATATCTAGCTACAGTTAACAAATCTTTGAGGAAGATTGAACTCTTATCCTTCAGTTTACTTTCATCAGTGCATCAGATTCATTTACCTCTCGATGGCCCAAATAAAATCGGGAGCGAAAATGGATTTCGAATCGTAAACCCAGATTGTGTCATCATCGCCACAATTCCCCCAGCCATCAAAATCATGGATTTCCAAGGGAACCTTAAAAAAACCATTCCTATCCGAGATCCTGAAAACAGGGTAAACTTTCTTACCTCGGATAACCGACTTCCATTTCTTTTTGGGGATAACTCAATTTATGGCGCGCAACCCTTTTTCAAAAATATGTATGAGATGTCCAAAGAGGACATTCAAACCTCAAAACATATCTATCGAGTGCAACTGGAAAATAACGAAGAAAAGATTGAATGGCTTCCTGCAAATCATCCAAATGATATTTGGGATAAAGGAAGAAAAAGTATGGAACTTACTTGGGCTAGCTTAGGTGACTCCATAATCGTGTCTCCTACTAGCGATCATAGACTTTGGGTTGTATCAAAAAAACGAGGAGAACTACTCAGTCATATGGAAGTAAAATCAAGATGGGTAAATAATTTTCCGATTTTAGATCAACTTCCATACGGAGATACAGGGATGATTAAGGCTCTTAATAATGACCGATACGAACTCCTTTTAGCAGACCCCTATCGAAATGTTTATTATAGGTTTTTTTTTCGGGGATTTGATTTAAAGGAATTTGAGGATGTCTCTGTTAGAGATCTTTTTGGAGATCGTCCTAAAATAGGCGTGATGGTAATAAATCAAAATCTTGAAATTTTAGGGGAACACCTTTTCGAAAACTTTCAAATCGAACCCTGGAACTATTTCGTCGGCAAAAAAGGGCTCTACCTGTCCACCAATAACCCAAACAGAGACAATTTTGATGAGAACTTTCTTCGCTATGACATCATCCGATTCGAGGGGCTGCAGTATGAAGATTGAGCGATCACACCTTTAAGTTTAATTTTCCGTTCGGAGAAAAACAAAGCCTCCAACCTAACAGAATAAACCCAAGCTACATTTTGCCTCAATTTAAAGTCAGAAAATACTTCTCAATCCTTTTTTCAGGAGTTTTAGCCGTTTTCCTTTTTTCATTCACCTTCATCAGTGACCCCTTACCCAGGATTATTGCTTCCTTCCAACGATACCTTGCCGAGCTGCCTGAGGAAAAAATCTATCTCCATCAAGACCGGGAGACCTATACTTCGGGCGAAACGATTTGGTTCAAAGCTTACCTGACCCAAGGACCTTTTCACCTTCCCTCTACGCTTAGCAGCACAATCTATGTCGAATTGATCGATGCTCAAAATCAACTCATCCAAAAGGAAATCATCTATTCGCCGGATGGCTTTGGCAGCGGCCAACTTCCTCTACCTGATTCCTTGCAATCGGGCACTTACCTCCTGAGAGCTTATACCCAATGGATGAAAAACTTTGGCGAGGAATATTTCTTTCAGCGCCCCATCAACGTTCTTTCCGAATTTTCTTCTCCCCGTCCACACGCTCAAACAGTCCCCGAACTTGATCTCCAATTTTTCCCGGAAGGGGGAAATCTGGTACAGGGAATCCTAAGCAAAGTCGCCTTCAAAGCCTTGGATTCAAATGGCTTGGGCAAGAAAGTCAAAGGAAAAATCTTTGAAGGAACTCGGGAAATTGGATCATTCGAAAGCAATGATTTAGGTATGGGTGTATTCGCCTTATTGCCTGAAAAGGGAAAAACCTACACTGTCCAAATCGAAGGGGATGATCAAACCTTCCCTTTGCCGGCACCACTAGAATCAGGACTGATCATGGCTGTGACCATTTCCCCAAAATCTGATGAAGTGGTCATCAAGTTTTTGACTACGGGAAAGTCTCCCGGAAAATCCGTTTTTCTGGTGGCTCAAAGCCGCGGGCTGGTTTGTGCTACGGGACAAGTGGATCTTTCCAATCAAGTCGCTTTTGTCCGAATCCCGAAAAAGGAATTCCCAACCGGAATCGCCCAGTTAGCTGCCTTAGATGAAAATGGGGTTCCTCTGGCGGAGCGGCTTATTTTTATCGATCACCAAGATCATTTACAGATCAAAATCACCACTGACAAGGCTACCTATCAGCCCCGAGAACGGGTACGACTGGACATCGAGGCAAAAACCAAGGAGGGCAAACCCGCCATCGCCAATCTTTCACTCAGTGTGGTGGATGCGGAACAGTTGGAAAAATCTGAACATGGAACCTCCATCCTCACTCACCTCTTACTTACTTCCGATCTCAAGGGACACATCGAAGAACCCGGCTATTATTTCAATACCAAAAACTCCGATCGGGAAGAAGCCTTGGATTATTTGATGCTCACGCAAGGCTGGCGAAAATACACCATAAAGGAGGCCTTGACGGGGACTCTTCCAGAGGCAAAATTCCCGAAAGAGCAGGGAATTACCATTCATGGAACCCTTAAAAATACAAAAACAGGCCAAGCAGAGGCAGGAGGAACGATTTCCTTTCTGTCTCTCTATCCGGTAATTTCCTCGGAAAAAACGGTTACTGACACAAATGGAAAGTTTGAGTTGCGGGATCTTATCTTTTTTGACTCCACAGGAGTAATACTGGAGGGAAAATCGAAAAACAACCGAACGGACTTAGAGATCCTGTTGGAAAATGACGCTAAAAGGCCTTCTTCTGCGGCTTGGAACCCAAATCGATGGCTTGGAAATACAGCTTCTGAGCAAAAATTCATTTCCGAATCCACACTTAGAAAAAATATCAACCGGGCCTTCGATCTCGACACGACAGCACTTGTCCTGGATGGAGTGGAAATTCGGGGCAGAAAAATAGAGGAACCGAACTTAGGCCCACGAATCTATGGCAGCGGTACAGTCAACATGCAGGTAGCCGGAAATCCCGCTTTGGAAAATCTATTTCACCCGCTGGATCTGATCAAAGGCCGGGTGGCAGGGGTGTTAGTGATCGGTGATGACGTATTCATTCAGGGTATTAGCTCGATCAACAGTTCATCCGCCCCATTAATCTTGGTGGATGACATACCTATACAGCCGGAGTTTTTACATACCATTCCCGTGCAGGAGATTGAGCGGTATTCGGTATGGAAAGGTGCCGATACCGCCATTTTCGGAGCTAGGGGAGCCAATGGAGCAATTGCTTTTTATACCAAAAAAGGAAACTCCTCAGACAAACTAAATACTCAGCCTTCACGAAAGCCCAATCCTGTCGGACTGAGAGGGTATCAGATTGAGCGGGAATTCTACTCTCCTCGCTATCTCCCAGAAGATCCTCCATCACCCAAACCAGATCGAAGAGTGACGCTCCATTGGGCACCCATGATCCAAACCGACTCACTCGGCAAGGCGACTGTTATTTTTTACAATTCAGACTTGGAAACTACGGTCAAGGCAGAAGTCGAAGGAATAAGTCAGGAGGGGAAAGCGGGAAGTTCCCAATTTCTCTATCAGGTAAAAAAGTAAACTGAATCAGGCGGTATCAGTCCAAGTTCAGACAGATCGCTGTGAGCTAAAAACTGGAAAAATATGGAATTGGATTCCATATTTTTCCAGTTTTTGACATTTAACTTACTGTAAACCAATGATTAAAAAATTCCAGCTCCGATAGGAATCGGAGAAGAAGCAGGACTAACGAGAAAAATAAACCCTCCAAGGGTTCAGAACCTTTGGAGGGTTGAGAACACTAAAACTCCGAAGTAAAATGGAATTCGATCTCAGGGTAGTTGTCCTGCACCATTTGTAGCCAAGATTTGGACTCGGCCATAAAGACCAGCTTGTCATCTTTGTCCCGAGCGATGTAGCGGTTCTTTGAACGCACAAATTCATCCAATTGCTTTTTGTCCTTGCAGCTGATCCAGCAGGCCTTGTAGAGGTTCATCGGATGAAACTCCACGGTGGCATTGTATTCGTTTTTCAATCGGAACTGAATTACTTCAAACTGAAGTTGACCAACCGTGCCGACAACTTTCCGCTGTCCCATTTCGAACGTAAAAAGCTGCGCCACGCCTTCTTCCATCAATTGCTTCAGCCCTTTTTCCAATTGCTTGGTCTTCATTGCATCCTTATTGACCACTTCGCGGAAGATCTCCGGAGAAAAGCTCGGAATCCCGGTGAACACCATGTTTTCCCCTTCAGTCAAGGTGTCACCGATTTTCAGGTTTCCGGTATCGTAAAGTCCGACAATATCACCCGGAAATGCCTCATCGATGATTTCCTTGTCTTGGGCCATAAACTGGGTCACGTTGGAAAAACGAAGCGGCTTGGGTCCACGGACATGGTTGTAAGGCTTGTTCCGCTCAAATTTCCCCGAGCAGATTCGTAAGAAGGCGATGCGGTTTCGGTGATTGGGATCCATGTTGGCGTGGATCTTAAAGACAAAGCCGGAAAATTTAGGCTCATCAGGCTTCACCTCACGGACATCGGTTTCTCTGCTTTTTGGCGAGGGGGCAATCTTAATAAACGTGTCCAGCATTTCATTCACCCCGAAATTATTTACCGCCGAACCGAAAAACACAGGAGCGATTTTCCCTTCCAAATAATCCTTTACATCAAAATCCGGATAGACCCCTTCGATCAGATCCACGTCTTCCCTGAGTTGAGTAGCATTTCCGGGTCCGATTAAGGCATCCAACTGCGGATCATCCAAGTTTTCGAATACCTGGCGGTCGTCGCTGAGCTTACGCTGGGAAGGAGTAAAGAGATTAAGCTTTTTCTCATATAGATTATACACCCCTTTAAAGCCTTTTCCCATCCCGATTGGCCAGGAAAGCGGACGAACTTTGATATTCAATTTTTCCTCTACTTCGTCAAGCAAATCGTATGGATCACGACCTTCCCGATCAAGTTTGTTGATAAAGCAAATCACAGGAGTATTGCGCATGCGGCAGACCTCCATGAGCTTTTCGGTCTGGATCTCGACCCCTTTCACGCAGTCGATGACCATGATAACGGAATCCACAGCAGTCAAGGTACGGTAGGTATCTTCAGCAAAGTCCTGGTGACCCGGGGTATCGAGTAGGTTGATTTTGACATCCTTGTATTCAAAACCCATGACCGAAGTTGCCACGGAAATACCCCGTTGCTTTTCGATTTCCATCCAATCGGATTTGGTAGCTGTGTCAATTTTGTTGGACTTGACCGCTCCAGCTGTCTGAATTGCGCCACCAAAAAGGAGCAACTTTTCTGTCAAAGTGGTCTTTCCCGCATCCGGGTGGGCAATAATGGCAAACGTTCTCCGCTTTTTGATTTCCTCGGTCAAACTCATGGGTAGTAAAATTCAGGGGGCAAAGGTAAGAAAAATGAACGAATGGAATTTTAATTCTCCCATTCACAACTTCGCTATTCGATGTTCGGCCTTCGATATTCAAAATTGAATGAAAAAAATATCGAACATCGAAAGAAGAATTTCGAATGACGAAGTTTCTTGCAGACTTCGTTCTCCTTCAGTATTCCAAAATCCCCTCGGTAATAAACTGCGAAGCATCCTCGAGATTGCCCAATAGCATAATCCGGAACGTCGTGCCTTTGCCGACTTCAGAGTTTTTGACAAAAATCTTCCCTCCATGGTAGCCTTCTACGATGCGTTTGGCCAAGGTCAAGCCCAAGCCCCAACCTCGCTGACGGGTAGAAAAACCAGGGTTGAAAACTTTCCGAAAGTTCTTTTTCTCGATTCCTTTCCCAGTATCGGTGATATCCACTATCACATATTTATCGCTGTCCTGAAGGATGTCGATGGTAATCGTGCCTTTCCCCTTCATGGCATCGACTGCATTTTTGCAGATATTTTCCACTACCCATTCAAAGAGCGGCTTGTTCATCATGGCATCCAAATCCTTGGAATCTGAATTGATAAACATATCCACCTTGGTTGAAATTCTCGGTCGCAAGTAGGTGATGGTTTCTTCGATGACTTGGTACAGATTTTCAGGCTGAATGACTGGTTTACTCCCGATACTGCTAAAACGCTCGGTCACCATTCGGAGCTTGACCACATCCTTATCCATTTCCTGGATGATTTCCTTGTTTTCTTCCCACACGGGAGAATTTCTCAAGTAATCAATCCAGGCCATCAGGGAAGCGATTGGCGTCCCGAGTTGATGGGCTGTCTCTTTGGTCAACCCAGCCCAAACGCGGTTTTGCTCGGCAATTTTACTTTGATTGAAAAGTGCATAGGCCAATGCTCCAAAAAGCAAAATCACAGCAAGCTGGATATAGGGATAATAGCGAAGATTGGTGAGTAGCTCAGAATTGCGATAAAAAACCCGGATATCGGCTTCCTGAAGGTAAATCGGCTCATATTCCTCCTGCATCTCGAGCAGTTCCCGATCCAGAGTTTTAGCAGAATCCGCCTGATTGGCATTCTTTTTAAACTTGATATTTCGAAATTCAATCGGCTCTCCGGATGCATCCACCATGATGATGGGGATGGAATAATTTTGCTGGATAATTTCCTGATTGATAAACGTGAGATTTTCAGAGGTAGTAGCAGCGTACTCCAGGGCTGAGGACAAAAGATGAATCTGTCGCCTTTCCCTCTCTCTTAGTTCATCCACCAATAGATTGGTGTACCAAATCGACCCCGAACCAATCAGAATGGACACCAAAAAAACCAGCCATTTGACCTGTTTTTTGTTTTGATAAAAGTCGATCGAGGTCAGATCCTGAAACCTATTTTTCATCCGCGAAGGGGTGTGCTTACTGAGTAAGTAACTCCAGACTAATAAGATTTAGTATACCGAATAGATGTTTTGAAGAGCGATACATTTATTCAGACCTAAGAAAATTAGACCAAATAGCTTTGGAAAAAAAATGTCGCTGAAAAATCTACTTTTTAAATCCAAATTCTTCTATCCAATCATTGGCTGGACCTGATCCATTTCCAAAGGATTTTATAGGTTGGTTTGGTGCCATGCATCAAAATTCCGATTCTGTAAATTTTTCCTGCCAACCAAGTGGTAAACAGAAATCCAAGAATCAATAAACCTATGGACAAGGTCAATTCCCAAAATGGAACTCCATAACTGATACGTCCCATCATCGCAATGGGAGATGTCAATGGAATCACGGAAAGCCAAAAAGAAGTAGTGGAATTAGGTTCTTGAAGTACAAAAACAAACAAGCCCATGTAGGCCACAATCAGCGGAATGGTAATGGGAAACATAAACTGCTGCGCATCCGAAGGCGCATCGACAGCAGAACCCACGGCCGCAAACAAGGCCCCATACAAAAGGTAACCTCCCAGAAAATAAATGATAAAACTTACCACGATTGCCACAAAATCAATCCCCTGGATGACCATCAGAATATCTGCGAGTTCACTGCTGTCAGGTGTGGCTTGTGCCATCTCCGGACTGGCCAGTTCCATCGCCTGCTGCTGAGGCATCTGCATGCCTAAGACTCCCGTCACGAGAGTAGTCAGCGTTCCGATCAAAACCACCCAAATCAGAAACTGGGTCAATCCCACCGCGCCTATTCCCACGATTTTGCCCATCATCAACTGAAAAGGCTTCAGTGAAGACACCAAAATCTCGACAATCCGGCTGGATTTCTCTTCAATTACACCTTGCATAATCTGATTGCCGTAGACAAAAATGAAGATATAAATCAAAATCCCCGCTAAAAATCCTATGGCATAGTTGACGGTGGCATCATTGATCTTTTCTTCTCCGGACTCTCCCAAGGTAACTGACTGAATGGAAACCTGAGTCCTGATTTCTTTTAATATGGAAGGATCGATACCTTTTTCGTAGAGCCGTTGATCTTCAATTTTCCGCTTGAGTGAAGACTCCAAGTAGCCCATCAGACTCATGCTCGGATTCTCGATCCCGTAATATTGGATACCTTTTGGATTGGTAAGATTAATTTTCGGAATATACAAAAAACCATATCGCTCTCCCTGCTGAACCATTTTCTTGGCTTCTTCAGGATCATTTACTGAGGAGGTAAAGGCATATTGCTCGGAACTTTCCATGAAAAACAAATCCGTCTCATCGATCACTTCGATGATGCGTAAGGATTGATTTTCCTTTTCCGAAACTGCTATCCAAACAAATACCCCCATGATTGCAGGGAAAATGAGGGGAGTAAGCAGAGTAGCTATCAAAAATGATTTCTTTTTGACCCTAGCCAAATATTCCCTCTGAATGACCAAGAAAATCTTATTCATAGCTAGTTCCTTTTACCTGGTGAATAAAAATCTCCTCCATGGAAGGAATCTGCTCCTTAAATTCCAGGACTTCTCCATATTCCATCAATTCTTTCAACGCCTGATTGGGAGTACGACCATTCAGTGACAAAGAGAAGTGAAATAGACCATCTTCCGATTTCAGAACCTGCCAATCATAGGGCAGATCTGCTGAGAGTTGAGTGAGAACAACCGAGAACACTTCGGGGCGGAAACTATTTTTGACTTCCCGGATTGTCCCATCAAGAATTTTCCTGGATTTATTGATCATGGCCACGTGATCACAGAGTAATTCAACCGACTCCATTCGATGGGTGCTGAGAATCACCGTGGTTCCCTTGGCTTTCAATTCCAGGATTTCATTTTTTATAATCTCAGCATTGACAGGATCAAAGCCGGAAAAAGGTTCATCTAAAATCAATAAGCCCGGTTCATGGATTACTGTAGAGATAAACTGGACTTTTTGAGCCATGCCTTTGGAAAGATCTTCGACCTTCTTTTCTCTCCATCCTGCAATTTCCAACTTATCCAGCCAGCTTTTGACTTTTTGCTTGGCCTCCGATGACTCCAGTCCCTTAAGTCTTGCAAAATAGATCAGCTGATCCCAAACCGTCATCTTTTTATACAGCCCTCGCTCTTCCGGCAGATAACCTATCTTACGGATGTCATCCGGGGAAAGCGTTTTGCCATCAATCTCTACCGACCCACTGTCTTGCTCAATGATTTGATTGATTATTCGAATAAGAGTGGTCTTTCCAGCACCATTGGGCCCCAAGAGTCCAAAAATAACTCCTTTTGGTACCACTAAATCCACATCGGTCAATGCACGGTGATTAGAGTAAGCTTTATTGAGCTTAGTTATTTTCAGCATCTCTTTTCTATTGCACAGTGATTGAACCTACGCCCACATCAATTATTAAGTCTAAAAGTTTGGGATCTGAAGAACTAAAGCCTTTAGTCACATAAGTTTCTTTATCTATTGCCCTAAGATAATTGGGCAATGTCATTCGACTCATTGGGGTGGTTTTCATTTTCAGTTTGACTGGATTTGAATCTGGGGGAAGCTTCAAATTGACCGTCCCTCCTCCCACTGCGGCAATAACCTGGCAACCGGAAGGCATACCTGAACTGAAATTCAGGTCGATTTTTCCATAATTCACCTCCAGAATGATCTTTTTGGAATTAGTGAAATTGGCATTCTGAACTTCTACCTTACCCATATTCAAAGTGACCAGAAGGGTATCCATTGTCACTTGATTGGGTACTTCTGTTCCATACCGAATGACCACATCTGCACTGGCGCTTTTCACTTTCATTTTTGAGATTGGAACTTGTGACAAATCAAAGTCAGCCGAACCCATACCCAAATTGAAATCCAAATCATACAAATAATTACTGACCAAACCTATATCCCAGGAATGTTCAAAGTCGGTCTCAGAAAAAAACAACTTGGAAGTGATGTTCTTTCCTAAATTATCGGATTCTACATTCTTATGAATCAAGGAAGCATCCAGGATATTCTTCCGAACAGTATACTTAAAATCCGGAAGAATATTTGATTTTGCCAAATGCCCATGGATATAAATAGGATCTTGAGCCTTGACTCTTTTGAGTTGGGTAATGCTTTTGTAAGTGGTGAAATGCAGGTGCACTAAATCCAGATCAGGATTTCCCGACACCTTATATTCCTTTACAAATTGCGCCTTGCCGGGTATAGTCCCTACCACGATCCAAAAAAGAAGCAGACACAGTTTTTTCAGCATACGGTAAGGTTACGGGGCGACTTTGAAAAGGTTTGTGAAAAATATAAAAAAAGCCAGATACAAGTCTGGCTTTACAAAGTTTTAGAAAAATTCCTTCATTTTATCAAAGAAGGACTTCTCTTGCTTACCGGGATCCGGCTTGAAATTATCCGAATTCTTAAGTCCTTCTAAGATGGATCTTTCTTCTCGGGACAGTTGGGTAGGAGTCCAAACATTGACCATGATCAACTGGTCTCCTCGGTTATAACCATTGATATCTTTTATCCCTTTACCTTTCAGTCTGAGCATTTTCCCACTTTGGGTTCCAGGATCGATTTTTATTTTGACTTTTCCGTCAATCGTTGGCACTTCTACAGAATCTCCCAAAGCAGCCTGAATAAAGGAAATGTGGAGATCATAGATGACGTTGTTTCCTTCTCTTTGGAAAACATTCTCTTCCGCTTCCTCGATGACAATAAGTAGATCTCCAGGGATACCACCCGGTGTTTCATTCCCCTTACCGGACATGCTGAGTTGCATCCCTTCTCCCACGCCACCGGGAATATTGATGGAGATCACTTCCTCCTTGACGATAAGTCCCCTGGAGTCCGCTTCAGCAGGCTTTTTGTCGACAATTTGACCTGCCCCTCCACAGACTGCACAGGTGCTGGCCGAAACCATTTGTCCAAGCATGGTATTTACTACCTTTTTTACCTGGCCGGTTCCCTGACAGGCAGAGCAGGACTTGAAGGTCACGCCGGGAGCAACCACATGCCGCTTGACTTTAATCTTCTTTTCTACGCCGTTGGCTATTTCCTGAAGGTTAAGCTTAAGCTTTACACGAAGGTTTGTTCCTTTTTTGGTTCTTCGGCCTCCACCGCCTCCGCCAAAAAATGAACCAAACCCTCCGCCTCCGAAAATATCCCCGAATTGGGAGAAGATATCTTCCATGTTCATCCCTCCCCCGCCAAATCCTCCGTTACCTCCCAGACCTTGGTGACCAAACTGGTCATAACGAGCCTTTTTTTCCGGATTGCTCAGTACTTCATAGGCTTCAGCTGCTTCTTTGAATTTCTCCTCAGCTTCTGGATTATCAGGATTTTTATCAGGATGGTACTGAATGGCAAGCTTTCGGTACGCCTTTTTGATTTCGTCCGCACTTGCTGATTTGGAAACTCCAAGTACCTCGTAATAGTCTCTTTTTGCCATATGCTTTTATGCTCCGGTGACCACCTTCGCGTATCTTACCACTTTTTCACCCAATACGTAGCCTTTTTCGACTACATCTATCACTGCACCTTTCAAATCTTCAGATGGAGCTGGAATCTGCGTTATAGCTTCCTGCGTGTCTGCATCAAAAGGCTTCCCTACTAGATCATCCATTGACTTCAATCCCTTGGACTCAAGAATCCTTAAAAGTTTGTGAAAAATCAACTGATTTCCTTCTCTGATTTTGGCAGCATCGGTTTCGTTCTCAGAAGCCTTAAAAGCTCTTTCAAAGTCATCCACCACGGGGATAAGCTCCTTTAGTACATCTTCGGAAGCTGTTTTGATCAAATCAATCCGCTCTTTTGCAGTGCGCTTTCTGAAATTCTCGAAATCTGAATAGAGTCTTAGGTATTTATCTTTTAGTTCTGCCACTTCCGCTTCTAGTTTTACTTCCTGATTTTCTGGCTGAGTTCCCTCGTTTTTCGGAAGTTCCGTTTCATTTTGAAGCGATTCTTCTGCCACTTGCTCCTCTATCGATTGAGTGGTTTCTTGGTCCAGTTTCTCTTTATTTTCCATACTTTATTGATTCTATTTGGGCAAAAGGCATGTAACAAGGATTCTGCCAGAGCCCATTTTCTGACAATCTGACATTTTTCAGGCATGAATGGCCTGCCAGATTAGATCTTTAAGCTTATCCAGATTGTATTGGCTGATCGAAGAGATGAATACATAAGGGATTTCTTTAGGAATCTCCAGTTCCATTTCTTGGATCAACTCCTGATCCAGCATATCTGCTTTGGAAATGGCTAAAATCCTTTTTTTATCCAAAAGCTCAGGATTGTATTTTTCCAATTCACCCAACAAAATCCTATATTGCTCTTTGATATCGGGCGCATCTGCAGGAATCAAAAACAACAGGATTGAGTTACGCTCGATGTGTCTCAAAAACCGTATTCCGAGACCTTTGCCTTCTGCGGCCCCTTCGATAATTCCGGGGATATCTGCCATGACAAAGGATTTATCGTCCCGATAACTGACGACGCCAAGATTAGGGACTAACGTTGTAAAAGGATAATCACCGATTTCGGGTCTAGCTGCAGAAATGGAAGAAAGAAGTGTTGATTTTCCTGCATTGGGAAAACCAACTAGCCCCACATCTGCCAATAATTTTAATTCAAGAATAATCCATTCTTCAATCCCCGGTTCTCCGGGCTGAGCAAAATGGGGAGCTTGATTGGTAGCAGTCTTAAAATGGTCATTCCCCAATCCTCCTCTCCCACCTCGAGTAAGAATTACTTCCTGGCCATCCTCAGTGATTTCAAATCGCTTTTCGCCAGTCTCAGCATCTTTAGCCACAGTTCCGAGTGGCACTTCAAGGATGACATCTTTTCCATCAGCACCGGTTCGCCTTCCTCCTTCTCCCCCTCTTCCTGAATCCGCAATGACATGCTTCTTATATTTAAGGTGGAGCAAAGTCCAGAGTTGCGCATTACCTCGAAGGATAATATGACCTCCACGGCCTCCGTCACCTCCATCAGGTCCTCCTTTTGGCACATGTTTTTCTCTTCGAAAATGAACAGAACCTGCACCACCAGCACCGGATCTGGAACAAAATTTTACGTAATCTATGAAATTGGAATCGGCCATTGTCAGAGAAAGAAAAAGGCTAAGCCCTAGAGCCTAGCCAAGTCTTGGAATTGCAAAATTAAGAAAACGTTGGGAATCAGTAGCTATCGATTACGCTAGAGATTTCATCAAAGATCTCATCAATTTTCCCTACACCATTAATATTTTTAAACTTCCCCTGCTTTTCATAATACTCTGCTACAGGTAAAGTCTCTGCCAAATACACCTTTATGCGAGTGTTGATCTTTTCCTCATCCTGATCATCAGCCCGACCAGAGGTTTTTCCTCTTTCCTTGATACGCTCTTTCAAAATGTCCTGAGGGACATCCAAAGCTATCATTCCGGAAATTTTCATTCCATGGTTTTCTAGCATGGCATCAAGTGCCTCGGCTTGGGCTGTAGTGCGGGGAAAACCGTCAAAGATGAATCCTTTGCTCTCCGAAGTAGAATTAATTTTATGCTCTACCATGCTAATTACCACTTCGTCAGGAACTAGATGACCCTGATCCATGAATTTTTTTGCAAGCAGACCCAAATCTGTACCTTCCCCTAGGTGTTTTCTGAATAGGTCCCCTGTCGAAAGGTGAGTTAAGCCATACTTAGCGATTAATTTTTCACTTTGAGTGCCTTTTCCCGCACCCGGAGGGCCAAATAGAACAATATTAAGCATTACAGGAGTCTTTGTTTAAGTAGTACTGAGCTGATAGATATGCGGAAGATTTCTTCCTAATCCATCATAATCAAGGCCAAAGCCGACGACAAATTTATTCGGAATTTCAAAACCGACATAATTCAGAGGGTAATTAAACCTAAAAGCCTCCTTTTTAAATAACAGAGTGGCAATGGCCAATCGCTTAGGATTCATTTCAGAAAGTTGAGAAATCAGATAATCCATGCTGATTCCTGTATCTACAATATCCTCTACCACAAGTACATTTCTATCCTTGATGTCAATCGATAGACCAAGAATTGATTTAATCTTGCCTGTTGTCTCCATCCCCGAGTAAGAAGAAATTTTTAAAAATTCACAATGAATGGAAAGGTCAATCGATCTTGCCAAATCCGCCATTACGACAAATGACCCATTGAGAACACCAAGCAAAATCACTTCTTCACCTTGAAAATCCCGAGAGATTTGATCCCCAATCTCCCTTATTCTGCTTTTGATTTGATTTTCGGTGAGATAAACCTCAAAGGACTTATCCTTAAGTATTATTTTTTTCATCACGGCAAATTAAAGGACCTGGAGCAGGAATTGGTACATCTTAATCATAGAATCTAAGTCTTTTAAAGACACTTTTTCATCCGGTGTATGAACATGGTCTTCTGCAGCCCCTATAAAGCACCAGTCAATCGCAAAAGGCGAAAACTGAATTTCTTTTCCATCACTACCGCCAAATGCCTCTACTTCCAACTGAAATGGAATTCCACTTTCTTCAGCCAATTGAATCACACGATCAAGGAACTTTTTTCTGGGAATGAACTTGTCCCGAATGGAAATTACTACTCCCTGATGGTGATGTACTCCTTCAGTAATCCAAGTAATATCGGATATCAAAGCCTGCTTGATCGGGGCAGTTTCCTGAATAAACTTTAATAAAAATGGCATACTTCCACCTCCATGCTCCTCGTAGGTAGAAAAAATCACCCATCCATTTTCAAGACTTTCACATAGCGTGAGAGCATTGTAAATTCCAAGGCGATTATCCAAGTAAGCCGCTTGAATGAATTCTGAATCGATTCTGATATTTTGAGCGAAGGAAAGTCTCGTGCCTCTATCGATTTTTCTTGGGAAATCATGAAAACAGGCCTCTTCATCCCCGATTAACTTACAAGAAATCTCACCCAAACTATCCTTCCCAATCAACGGGGTTCCAGGAATAATTTCCGGGCCTCCTACAGGAATAAGTTGGTTTTCATACCTTGCCATGAAACCAATGGTGTCCAAATGCGCAAAAACCGCTGTAGTCGGATTGCCGAAACGAAGTAAAATACAATCATGAAATTTTTCACCGAAAAACACTTCTGGCAAAACCTTCCAGGAATTCTTTCGTTTCTCGATAAAATTAATTATCCGATTAGAAATCTCTGCTTCATCTCCAGAAACAGATTGAGTTGAAAGTAATTCAAACAAGATTTTCATTTTGGCATTAATTGTGTTATCGTTGTAAACAAATAAACATTAAAAAATGCTGAGTTAATTTCAGTTGTCATTATTGCCTTTTAAATAAAACATCTAGATTTGCAGTAAATTAAAAGTTTATAAATTTGTAATCACATCTATCAATCACTAAAAATTTGAACAAAAATTTTTTGTCATGAAAAAATTTATACTCTCAACCCTCATGGCTGGTGCAATGGCAGTAGGTGCCAATGCCCAGGAATTCAACAAATGGTCAATTGAAGCTACAGGTGGCTTTAACAAACCAATGGCTCCATTGACCGGTGGCTATCTTTCACCAACACTTAATCTTGGACATGTTGACTTTGGAGTCAGATATATGTTCAATGAGAAATTTGGATTGAAACTTGACTACGGCTTTGGTTCTTTCAAAGAAGTGGAAGGCGAAAGTCCAAGCTTCGACACTAAGTACAATAGACTTAACCTACAAGGTGTAGCCAACATCGGTAGAGTAATGAATTTCGAGTCATTCACCAGAAAATTTGGCTTATTGCTTCATGGTGGTGCTGGTGTAGGTTTAGTTAATCCTGAAGAAAATCTTTACAATGATTTCGACGACAATGTCTACACATTGATCTTTGGTATCACACCACAGTTGAAGTTGAGTGAAAAGATTGCACTTGTCGGTGATATCTCTACCATTCTTAACGGTCGTCAGACTGTAACTTTTGACGGTGCTACAGCTATCAGACCAGACATCAGCAACGGTTTCTACGGAGCGAATGGTACTTGGTGGACCGGTACAATTGGGTTGAACTTCTATCTTGGAAAGCAAGCCCAGCATGCAGACTGGTATATCGCAGCGGATAAATACGCTACCAAAGAAGAATTAGCTTCTCAGATCAATGGAATCAAGGATATGTTGAAGGATTCCGATGGAGATGGTGTTCCAGACTATCTTGATAAAGAACCAAATACTCCTGCCGGTGCTAGAGTTAGTCCTACAGGTACTACTCTTGATTCTGATGGAGACGGAACTCCTGATCACATGGACAAATGTCCATTCCAGCCAGGTCCAGCTTCTACCAACGGATGTCCTACTGAAGTCACTAGAGAAGAAGTTGATTACTTGAAAAAAGCTATCAATGACGGTTATGTAAACGTATATTATGCGTTTGACAGTGCTAAACCTCTTGCATATTCAGTAAGTGCAGCAAACTACATCTCTAACTTCCTGAAGAGAAATCCTGGAGTTAAGGTTGAAATTAAAGGATACGCTGATGAATTGGGTCCTGAAGATTACAACATTAAATTGTCTGAAAAGAGAGCAAAAGCAGTTTATGATCTCTTAGTAGCTTCCGGAGTAGATGCCTCTAGACTTTCTTACAAAGGATATGGAGAAGATACTTCTGTAGACAAATCTTCTGCTGACGCTAGACAAATGGCAAGAAGAGCAAGCTTCGAAGTGAAATAAGCTAGAATATCTAAATAATAAATGAGCCCGTTCAAATTGAACGGGCTTTTTTGTGTCAAATAGCTAGTATTATTTACTTTTGGTTCTTCAATCATCCCACCCAATACCTTCTTCATGAAAAAGTATTTAATTCTATTAATATCCTTTGGAATTGCCTATCAAGCCGTAGCCCAAAAGGACTTTAATCAATGGTCACTTGAAGTCACAGGCGGATTCAACAAAGCGATGGGTCCTCTTTCACCAGGCTTTTTAACTCCCACGCTAAATCTTGGCCATGTAGACTTTGGAACCAGATACATGTTCAATGAATATTTTGGAGTAAAGGGAGATATTGGAATAGGGACTTTCCGAGAGGTCCAAGGAGAAAGCCCGGAATTTTCTACTAATTACCTACGGGGGAACTTACAAATGGTCATGAACTATGGCCGGATGATGAATTTTGAAAATTTTTCGAGAAAATTAGGATTACTAGGCCATTTTGGGCCAGGATTTGGAAGAAATAAGTTCCAGAACACCGTTTTCAACCAAGAGCCTGACTATGTATATAATATCCTTGTTGGGGTGACTCCTCAATATAAATTAACAGAAAGAATCGCTTTGGTAGGTGACATTACTTATATCCACAATGGACGTCAGACCTACACATTTGATGGCAACAAATACAATGCACCTGTACAGCCTAATCCTCCAGCAAACCCATTTGTACATGCTGTCGGAGGGTGGTGGACTGGAACCCTGGGTTTGAATTTTTACATTGGAAAAGCTGAACAACATGCAGATTGGTACATCGCTGCCGATAAGTATGCAACAAAAGAGGAGTTGGCTTCTGAAATCTCTGGAATCAAGGACATGTTGAAAGATACGGATGGAGATGGTATCCCTGATTATCTTGACAAGGAAGTAAATACTCCCGTAGGTGCCAGGGTAAGTTCCAATGGAATTACTATGGACTCGGATAGTGACGGTACACCGGATCACCTGGACAAGTGCCCATTTGTTCCTGGTCCAGCTTCCACCAATGGATGCCCGGTAGAAGAGGTAAAGGATGAAATTGATTATTTGAAAAAGGCAATCAATGAGGGATACTTAAATGTTTATTTCGCATTTGATAGTGACAAGCCTTTAGCCTACTCCATAGGTTCAGCGAATTACATTTCAAATTTTCTCAAGAGAAATCCCGGAGCAAAAATCGAAATAAAAGGATACGCTGATGAGTTGGGACCGGAAGATTATAACATCAAGCTTTCAGAAAGAAGGGCTAAAACAGTTTATGAGCTATTGATATCATCGGGTATCGAGCCTACAAGACTTACCTTTAAAGGTTATGGTGAAGATACTTCTGTGGATAAAGCTTCCCAAGATGCCCGGCAGATGGCAAGACGAACCAGCTTCGAAATCAAATAACACCAATCTAAAACCCGGTTTATCACCGGGTTTTGTTTTATTTTTGAAACATGTTCATCCTATCCCAGCAAAAGACAATAGCCAATCGATTTTTGGCAGAACTCAGGGACGTCCAAATCCAAAAGGACAGAATGAGGTTTAGAAAAAACCTTGAACGCCTAGGAGAAATCCTGGCTTATGAAATATCCAAAACCATGGATTATCAAAGCCAGGAGGTAGAAACTCCTCTGGCTAAATTAAATGTTGAAATCCCCCAGTGTCAGCCCGTCATCGTTGCCGTTTTGAGGGCCTCACTTCCCTTTTACCAGGGATTTTTAAACTTCTTTGACCAGGCAGAGAGTGGCTTTATTGGCGCATTCAGAGAAGAACACGCCGACAATATTTCAATCAACCTTGGATACCATGCAAGCCCGGATTTAACTGGCAAGACTCTTATTCTTGCCGACCCCATGCTGGCCACTGGAAAATCATTTATCAAATCAATAGATACCCTATTGACTCATGGAACTCCAAAAATGATTCATATTGCGGCAGCTTTTGCTGCCCCGGAAGGAATTAAATTTTTGGAGTCTCATTTGAATCTCCCTTACAAGATTTGGCTGGGAGCACTGGATGAAAGACTAAATGAACACGCTTATATCGTCCCGGGACTAGGTGACGCTGGAGATTTAGCTTTTGGAGAAAAACTGTGATCTGATGACACCTTATTTACTTTTGCTATTGGGGCTTTTTATTCTATTACTTGGAGGTAAAATACTAGTAGATGGAGCCTCTTCTATCGCACTTAAACTCGGAATGAGCACAGGTTTGATAGGCTTGACAGTAGTGGCTTTTGGAACCTCCGCTCCTGAACTTTTGGTAAGTTTGAATGCAGCGATCAAAGGGAATAGTGACATTTCTATTGGCAATGTCGTAGGATCAAACATAGCCAATATTGGCTTGGTGCTAGGATTGAGCGGAATTTTTTATCCAATACTTATCCGGAGAGAACACATCCGGTTTGACTTTTTGGTGATGCTTCTTGTTACCTTCCTATTTTATTTCATAAGCCTCGATCTTAAGATTGCTTTTTGGGAAGGTTTCCTTCTTTTTGGAGGTTTTATTGTATTTAACGCCTATCTTTTTAGAAATCTTGGACAAGGATTGGTGAAAGAAAACGAACTGGTGGAGGAGGAAATAGAGGAAGTCAAAAATTATACTTGGCCGATCTCCCTCGCCATGTTGATCGGAGGTGTTGTTGGATTGTATTTTGGAGCTGATTTTTTGGTGGAGAATGCCGTTATAATTTCGAAAAATTTTGGGGTTTCTGAGCGAGTGATCGGTGTGACCATCGTTGCTATAGGAACCAGTCTTCCTGAATTGATCACTTCCATCATTGCGGCCTTGTCAAAAAGAACTGACCTAGCATTAGGCAATATTCTTGGAAGCAATATTATGAACATCCTCTCGATTATTGGGATTACCGCTTTAGTAAAACCCATAGCGATTTCACAAGCCTTTATTAATTCTGACTTTCTTTGGATGTTGGGGATTTCCATTTTATTATTCCCTCTTATGCGAACCAAAATGAGAATTTCAAAGGTTGAGGGTTCAATTTTGTTTTTAGCATATCTTCTTTACCTATACTTTTTGTTATGAGCGATTCCATTATTACCTTTTTTGGAATCTATTTTCTATCTCTTTTCAAGTTCATAGCCGGGCCGGTATTGGGATCAGCTGCAGGTTATACACCTTGGCAAATGGTAGGAGTAACCGTCCTCGCAATGATGTCAAGCGTGACCATTTTTACTTTTGTGGGCCTACGCCTTAAACGTATTTTGCAGCTTAATTCAGGCAAAAAGAGAAATATTTTCTCCAAAAAAAATCGAAACATAGTCCGAATTTGGAGCAAATATGGGGAAATGGGAATTGCATTGTTAACCCCTATACTTTTAACTCCAATCGGGGGGACTTTAATCCTTATTTCTTTTGGCACCCATAAGAGAAAAATATTCGCTTACATGTTTGTTAGCGGCATGTTATGGGCAATCTTCTTCAGTTTTTCAATTGATTGGTTTTTATCAATTCCACAGGTAGCGAGCCTACTCAGGTAGGCTCTCGTCAGGCAAAATCTCTATATCCTGTATCAATACTCTATTGGCAATTTCCTGCCCGGTCAAGGTAGCCGCTAAGCCTCCCATTGCGGTCTCCTTATATCTACTTTCCATAGACGCCCCGATCTCACCCATTGCTTCCACACATTCATCTACAGGAATTACGGCATTCACATTTGATAATGCTATTTGGGCAGAGCTAAAAGAAATAGCCGCCGCACTTGCATTTCTCACCACACAAGGGACTTCAACAAGTCCGGCAACAGGATCACAAACCAATCCCAACATACATTGAATCGTGATAGCTACCGCGTTAAAAACCTGATCCACATTACCTCCTAAACAATACACGATGGCACCTGCAGCCATCGCAGCGGCAGATCCTGTTTCGGCTTGGCACCCACCCACTGCACCCGCGAGACTCGCCTTTTCCTCAATAATCAAAGCTATACCAGCTCCAACCAATAAGCCTTCCAGAATTTTTTGATCTTCAAGAGAGTGAATTTCCTGAAGTGTTACCATAGTGCCCGGAAGAATACCCGAAGCTCCTGCAGTAGGAGCAGCGACCACTCTACCCATACAGGAGTTGACTTCCTTTGCAGCCAAGGCCCGAGATATTAATCGCTGGAATTCAGGAGAAAGAACTGTAAGAGGATTGTTGTAGACTTTTTTTGCCCCATTATTAATCATACCTGATCGAGAGGTCATGTCTTCCTCCAGACCTGCCTTTACCGCTTCCTTCATTACTTGGTAGGCATGAGCCAGCCCCTGCCAAATTTTTTCAGGAGATGAGTTCTTTTGCTCTACTTCATACTCGATGACTGATTGAACAAGTGTGATTCTATTCTGATCACAATACTTCTTCCATCCACTAAAGCTTTCAAAAAGGTAACACATAGTAATATTTGGGTTTATAATTTCTATTCTACTGTTTAAAAACTCATTTTGAAGCAAAGAAAGTCAAAAATGGAATAATAAAAGTTGATTGAAGGCTTGTAAAAAGTGAAACCAACCAGATCGATGGGTTTCTCACTTAACGTCTGCAAAAAATCTCTGATCAATCAATCATCCGGACTAGAGAAATTCACCGATGATCTCCTCAATCCATAACGGGCAATCCTAACTGAGTTTGGTGATTTCCCCAAGAAAACCATTCTGAAGAATTCTCATCTAATTACACCGTAAATCCCATGAAAGTAGCGCGGCAATCTGTAGTTCCAACCTCAATTTCTTCCCATTTATGATCCAATAAAACGTCATTGACTATCAAATGCCTAGATCAAACATGAGTCGTCTTAGTTCTCAAATTCCCTAAAGACCTTCTTTTTATAGTGGGCATAAACCCTTACTTTTAAAATTCAGTTAAACACTTTATAATCAATATTCGGGCAATATTTTCGACCAATTCGAATGATGAAACTGAAATTCCTGCTTTTCGCACTTTTATTCTCTATTTCATTTAGTGCATTTCCACAAAGGGATGACATTGGAAACTATGAATATGACAAAGAGTACTTATTCGGTTTAAACAAAAATACCAATGGCGGCCTCATTGGGGGGTTAGTATTCAAAGCAGGTACTAGGATAGATGATTCCCAATTTTCATTTTGGGGCATTGAGCTTTCTAATGTGAAAAATCCGAAAGAAGCCCGGTATAATACGGTCCTTGGAAACAGTTACATTTTTGGGAAATCCAACTATTTGTATGCGATTCGACCCCATTATGGAAGAGAGTTGATTTTATTCAAGAAAGCCCCCAATCAAGGTGTACAAGTCTCCGCTTTAGGTGCCATTGGTCCCACACTGGGAATTATTGCTCCCTATTACATCGAATATGCAGTCAATCGTGTGGAGACAGTCACCGAACAGTATGATCCAGAGATCCACCAAAGCAGGTTTAATATCCTGGGTACCGGAAGGCTTTTCCAAGGTTTGGGACAGTCTGATGTTGCATTTGGGGCTACTGTAAAAGCAGCGATCAATTTTGAATTCGGAGTATTCAAAAGCAGTGCTACCGGGTTGGAACTTGGATACATGCTTGAAGGTTATAGCAAAGAAATTCCACTGATTCCCACTACTGAAAATAATCAGATCTTTCAATCTGCCTATCTCACGTTTTTTTACGGATTTAGAAAATAAAGCCGAGTTGGGTTTTTGAAAGGTGCTGAGTTACCTTTGTATCAAATCTTAAGACGATGATCGAATTACCCGTAATTTCCGAGGAAGCAACGAAACGAAAAAAGCCAGATTGGCTTCGAGTGAAGCTTCCAGTAGGAAAGGAATATGCCAAAGTCAGGAAATTAGTCGACGAACATAAGCTTCATACCATCTGCGAAAGCGGAAATTGTCCCAATATGGGCGAATGCTGGGGTGCCGGAACAGCCACCTTTATGATTCTGGGAAATGTCTGCACTCGATCTTGCTCTTTCTGCGCAGTAGCTACAGGCCGTCCCAACGAATATGATACTGACGAACCACGACGTGTTGCAGAAGCCATCAAACTGATGGGAGTAAAGCATGCCGTCATTACCTCTGTCAACCGTGATGAACTCAAAGACCGAGGAGCAGAAATTTGGTATCAGACTGTCGTACTTACCAAAGAAATGTCCCCCTCAACTACCATTGAAACCTTGATTCCTGATGTGAAAGGAAATTGGGATGCACTTTACCGAATGATTGAAGGCGGACAAGAGGTGGTTTCACACAATATGGAAACTGTGGGCAGACTTTACCGAATGGTAAGACCACAGGCGAAATATGAGCGATCTTTGGAACAGATCAAACTGACCAAAGAATACGGCAAACGAACCAAAACCGGCATTATGCTTGGATTAGGTGAATCCAAAGAAGAGGTCTACAAAGCTATGGATGACCTGGCTGCCCATGGGTGCGACATTCTCACGCTAGGTCAATACTTACAGCCTACCAAAATGCACATAGAAGTGGCAGAATTTATCCATCCGGATTTATTTGCCCATTACAAAGAGGAAGGTCTGAAAAGAGGTTTAAAATACGTAGAATCAGGACCCTTGGTGAGATCTTCTTACCATGCCGAGCGCCATGTTCATGTCTGACATTGTCTGAAAATAATTAACCAAAAAAGGGCGGCCATTTCTGGCAGCCCTTTTTTGGTAAGAATGAGATGGCTTAGGCCATCTCATTTTCTTTTGCATATTCTTCAACAGGAATACAGCTGCAAACCAAGTTTCTGTCACCATAGGCAGAATCAATTCTACGTACAGATGGCCAGAATTTGTTTTCCTTCACATAGGCAATCGGGAATACTGCTTTTTCTCTACTATATGGAAGATTCCACTCTCCTGTCAATACCATAGTAGCCGTATGAGGAGCATTCTTCAATACGTTTTCGATTCTGTCAGCCTTTCCTTCTTCGATTTCTCTAATTTCCTCACGGATTGAAATCAACGCATCGCAGAATTTATCCAATTCCGCTTTGGTCTCAGATTCAGTAGGCTCAATCATTAGGGTACCTGCTACCGGGAAGGATACTGTTGGAGCATGGTATCCGTAGTCCATCAGTCGCTTGGCGATATCTTCTACTTCCACACCCACTTCCTTGAAAGCCCGGCAGTCCACGATCATCTCGTGTGCGGCACGTCCTTGGGATCCGGTATACAGGATAGAATAATGTCCGCTCAATCTTTCCTTGATATAGTTGGCATTGAGGATTGCCATCTTGGTTGCGTTAGTCAATCCGTCTCCTCCCATCATCGAGATGTAGGCATAAGAGATAGGAAGAATGCTTGCGCTACCATAAGGTGCAGACGAAATGGAAGAAACCGCTTTCTCGCCTCCAGTTTTCACGATGGGATTACCTGGAAGGAATGGTGCCAAATGGCTAGCCACGCAGATTGGACCCATGCCAGGACCTCCTCCACCGTGAGGAATACAGAAGGTTTTATGCAGGTTCAAATGACAGACGTCAGCACCGATTCTACCCGGAGAGGTTAAGCCTACCTGAGCATTCATATTTGCACCGTCCATGTAGACTTGACCACCATATTGATGGATCGTTGCGCAAATCTCCTGAATAGCTTCTTCAAATACCCCGTGAGTGGAAGGATAAGTCACCATCAAGCAAGACAGGTCATCTGCATGCTCTGCTGCTCTTGCCTTCAAATCCTCGATGTCAATATTTCCTTTTTCGTCACACTTCACCAAAACCACCTTCATACCCGCCATGACCGCTGATGCCGGGTTGGTTCCGTGAGCTGAGGTAGGGATCAAGGCTACATTTCTGTGACCTTCACCACGGCTCATATGATAGGCTCTGATCACCATCAGACCTGCATATTCTCCCTGAGCACCGGAGTTAGGCTGAAGGGAGGTATCGGCAAAACCGGTAATCTCGGTCAACCAAGTTCTCAGATTAGTGAAGAGCTCCTGATATCCTTCTGTCTGATCAATTGGGGCAAAAGGATGCAACTGACCAAACTCAGGCCAAGTCACAGGAATCATCTCTGCAGTCGCGTTGAGCTTCATCGTACAAGAACCCAAGGAAATCATGGAGTGAACCAATGAAAGGTCTTTGGCCTCGAGACGCTTGATATAGCGGAGCATTTCGTGCTCACTGTGGTAATTGTTGAAGACAGGATGCGTCAGATATTCTGACTTTCTCAGCAATTCGTGAGGCAACTCCAGATTCAAATCAGCCGCGATAGCATGAACATCAGGGGTTGAATTTCCAGTTGCTTTTGCAAAAACGGAAATCACTTCAGAAGTATCCTCCACGGTTTTTGCCTCATCAAAAGAGATAAAAATCCCACCCTCTTCATATCTGAAGTTCATCTCAGCAGCAAGTGCGGCTTCCTGAACTTTCTGTTGCATAGCAGCGTCAGCACTTACTTTGATCGTATCAAAATAGGTTTTAGAAGAAACTTCAAGCCCCATCTGAGTCAAAGCTTTTGCAGTGAGTTTGGCCAAACCGTGAGTTCTCAAAGCGATATTCTTCAGACCTGTTGGACCATGATAGACTGCATAGAAGCTTGACATGACTGCCAAAAGAACCTGCGCAGTACAAATATTGGAAGTTGCTTTTTCGCGCTTGATATGCTGCTCGCGAGTCTGAAGTGCCATTCGGTAAGCCTTGTTTCCAGCGCGGTCAATGGACACACCAATGATTCTACCCGGGATTTGACGTTTGAATTCATCTTTAGTAGCAAAAAACGCAGAGTGTGGTCCACCATAACCCATCGGCACGCCAAAACGCTGAGCAGATCCTACGACGACATCAGCACCCATTTCGCCCGGAGGCGTCAATAGGGTCAAAGCCAACAGGTCTGAAGCAAAAGCGGTCAATACTTTATTATCCTTTGCAGCAGCAACAATGGCTGAGTAATCGGTCACTTCTCCGTCTGCATTAGGATATTGGAACATCACTCCGTAAAGCTCAGGGTCTGTCAAATCCAATGCTGAAAGCGGCCCAAAGACCAACTCAATTCCTATAGGTTCCGCACGAGTGACTAGCAAGGCTTTGGTCTGAGGGAATACCTTTTCGTCTACAAAATACTTGTTGGCATTCTTTTTCTCTCTAGGCTTTACGGCATGCAGCATCGTCATCGCTTCCGCCGCTGCAGTACCTTCATCGAGCAAAGAGGCGTTTGCCAACTCCATTCCGGTCAATTCCATCACCACAGTCTGGAAATTGATCAGCGCCTCCAAGCGACCTTGAGCGATCTCAGCCTGATAGGGAGTGTAAGCAGTGTACCACCCCGGATTTTCTAAGACGTTTCTTAGTACTACTCCGGGAACAATCGTGTCATAATAACCCATCCCGATGTAGGACTTGAACACTTTGTTTTTGGAGGCAAGTTTTTTGAAATTTTTCAAAAACTCCGATTCCAATTGCGCGGCCGGAAGGTTCAGCGGACGCTCCAGTTGAATAGAAGTGGGGACTGTTTGGTTGATTAATTCCTCCAGGGAAGAGGCACCGATTTTCTCCAACATCTCCGCGATTTCCGCCTCTGTCGGGCCATTGTGTCTGCTCTCAAATTTGACAGCATTAGAAAGATTGATCTGCATAAAGAACGCTATGGAAGTATGATCTATTTGGGTTTGGAATCATCCCGATTTTACGAGCGCAAAGGTAAGGTTTCCTGAAAGAAAAGCCTTCGCGGACTTTCAATTATTTACCTCATAAACACCAGAATTGACGAGCGGTTTTTATGAGGGTTAAAAATTTGGCTAGCTTAGGGCCCTAAACTGAAAAATATGAACAAAGGACTCCTTTTAGGTGGCGCCTTGATGATGGGAATGATGATGCCTGCGATGGCTCAGAATCCCACACAAGTGAAATACGCCAATACCATCACGGTAGAAGATTTAACCAAACACCTCACCTACTTGGCTTCTGACGAAATGAAAGGTCGGGACACAGGTTCTCCGGAAGGTAAAATTGCTGCACAGTACCTTGCAGATTTTTACAAAGGCTTAGGTCTTTCCGCCCCTGTGAATGGAAGCTACTTTCAAAATGTACCATTGGTAAGCACCAATTTTTCCAAAGTGACCCTAGAAATTGGTAAAACCAAGCTGGTAGAAAACACTGATTTTGTATTTACCGGTGACGGAAACATGGCCAAAGCTGCCAAAGCTGATTTGGTATTCTTGGGCTTGGTGACGGATGAAAACCTGGCCAAAGTGGATGTCAAAGGCAAATTAGTCGGACTTTGGGCTGTAGGTGTGAGAAGCAATGACCTGATCTCTACAGTGATGGATGCTGGTGCTGCCGGAGTGGTGATTGTGACCATGGAAGGGCAAGCAAATTTTGACCGAATTGCCAACCGATACAAGACGCTTGCAGGAAGAGGCCGAATCGGCTTCGACAAGGCTACAGATCAAAGACCCGTCTTCATGGTCAGCTCGGATAAAATGGCCCAGCTTTTCGCAACACCTGTAGAAACCTTGAAAGAGGCAGCCAAATCCAATCCTACAAGTATCGCTTCTCAGAAAGCAACTTTTCAAGTGGTAAAAACCAAAACTCCTGTTGAAGCCGTCAACGTGATGGGCTTCCTAGAAGGAACCGATAAAAAAGAAGAGGTATTGGTGATTTCTTCGCATTACGATCACGTGGGTGTAAATGGTGAAGGAGATGCGTTTAACGGGGCAGACGATGACGGTTCGGGTACCGTATCCGTCATGGAAATCGCAGAAGCGTTTGCTTTGGCGGCGAAAGAAGGCAATAGACCTCGTAGAAGCATCCTTTTCCTAAATGTAACGGGAGAAGAAAAAGGACTTTTGGGATCAGAGTATTATGCGGAAAATCCGGTATTCCCGATTGCCAATACGGTGAACAACATCAATATCGACATGGTGGGCCGTATCGATTACGAATACCAAAAGGCTGAAAACAAAGATTACATTTATGTGATCGGTTCGGAGATGCTTTCTTCTCACCTGAAGAAAATCAACGAATACAACAACATCACCTATACTAATCTGATCCTCGACTATCGCTACGATGCGGAAGACGATCCCAACAGATTCTACTATCGCTCAGATCATTACAACTTTGCGAAGTTCAATATTCCGGTGATTTTCTTCTTCAACGGGGTGCACGACGACTACCATCAGGTGACTGATACCGTGGACAAGATCGAGTTTCCGCTGATGACCAAAAGAGCGCAACTGATCTTCCACACCGCTTGGGACTTGGCCAACAGGGACCAACGAACTCCGGTGGATGGCACGAATACCAGAACGGATAGATAAAAAAGCTGAAAAAGGCCTTGAAATTTGATTTTCAAGGCCTTTTTTTCATTTCCCCCTATTTTTCTGATTCTTTGTCTTCAGCTGATTTCGATTGGGCTTTTTGCTGTGCTTTTTCGCTTTTACCTTTTCACCTTTTCCAATGTTTTTCTTGGGCTGAGCTTTTTTCTCGTGAAAAGCTCCTTTGTAATCCGGATTATCCCTCTGCTTAAGCTTATCCAGTTCCCGTTCATAGGCTTGCTTTTCTTCGAAAGGTGTAGCGGGTACATCCACTGCATCGGGAATTGGCAATTCCTCCACCTTCATGCGGATCAGCTCCTCGATTTTTTCGAAATGATACGCCTCTGCCGGATTGATAAAGGTGATGGCTTTTCCTTCATTTTCTGCCCGACCTGTACGACCAATCCGATGCACATAATCCTCATAGATCAGCGGCACATCAAAGTTGATCACATGAGAAACTAAGGTAACATCCAAGCCTCGCGATGCCACATCGGTGGCCACCAAGATCCGCACATCTCCCGCTTTAAAATCCTCCATGGAATTGATTCGGGTATTTTGGCCTTTGTTGGCATGGATTACCCGGATTTCTCCGAAGTCTTTCCGCTCCAAGAAAGAATACACCGACTCGGCGTTCTTCCGACTTCGGGTAAAAATCATCGCTCGGCTTATTTCCTCATTTTGCAAGAGGTGCGCAAGCAGGTTGATTTTGGTCTTGATATTGGGCACCGTGTATTTAACCTGAGCGATAGTCTCAGCGGTCGTCGCTGAGGGTGCTACTTCTACTCTCTCCGGAAACTCAAGGAATTCGGCTGCGAGGTGATCTATCCTTCCGGAAAACGTGGCGGAGAAAAGAAGATTCTGTCGTTTGGTAGGAATCACTTCCAAGATCGATCGGATCTGAGGCATAAAACCCATATCCATCATCTTGTCCGCCTCATCCAGCACCATGGTTTTCAGTTCTCTTGGATAAATATTCCCTTTTCGATAGATATCCATAAATCGACCCGGTGTAGAAATCAGAATATCCACTCCTGCTTCGATCAGTTCAATTTGAGTCTTAGGTCCAAGACCTCCATATAAGGAGACGATTCGCAGGTCTGTATTTTTACCTAACTGCCGGGCAACTTCCTCGATCTGCATGACCAGCTCCCGAGTAGGCGCGAGAATTAAGGCTCGGGGATGCTTCCCTTGCGCATATTTCACTTTCATCAGGACAGGCAGAATGTAGGCGGCAGTTTTTCCTGTCCCCGTCTGAGCTATCCCCAGTACATCATGACCTGCTAAGGCCAAAGGAATAGCCTTTTGCTGAATGGGTGTCGGGGTAGTATAGCCGGCCTCGGCGACTGCATCGAGCAATTGTTTGTTTAGCTTAAATGCATCGAACCCTACGGTTTCATTGCTCATGATTGTTAATTTTGAAATGAAATCTCCACTCTTAAAAAGTAGAAACGATGAAAAGTATCCTGATCACCGGGGCAAATATAGTCAATGAAGGCCGGATTACTCCGGGAGATGTATTGATCCGAGAAGGACGCATCTCCAAGATCGGTGCAGATCTCAGTCAGGAGTCCGCTGATATTCATTTGGATGCAAGAGGAAAACACCTTTTTCCGGGCGTTATCGATGATCAGGTACATTTCCGCGAGCCAGGCCTCACACACAAAGGAGAAATCTACACCGAAGCCAAAGCCGGTGTGGCAGGAGGCACTACTTCCTACATGGAGATGCCCAATACAGTTCCTCAGGCAGTTACTATTGAACTTTTGGAAGAAAAATATTCGAGAGCAAAAGAAGTCTCCCTAGCCAACTATTCCTTCTTTTTGGGAGGAACCAATGACAATCTGGAAGAAATCCTGAAGCTGGATTTGGAAAATGTCTGCGGCTTGAAAGTATTCCAAGGCTCCTCCACCGGAAATATGGTCGTGGATAATATCGAGTCGCTGGAGGGGATTTTTAAAGAATACAAAGGCCTATTGGCTATCCACTCCGAAAACGACCACATCATCAAAGCCAATCTTGAGGAATACAAAAAGATCTATGGTGAGGATATTCCTGTCAAATTTCATCCAAAAATCCGATCTGAGGAGGCTTGCTACGATGCATCCAGCCGTGCGGTGGCGATGGCCAAAAAGTACGGCACCCGTCTCCACATCTTGCATATCAGTACTGCCAAGGAACTAGAGCTTTTTGAAAATACCATTCCTTTGGAAGAAAAAAAAATCACCGCAGAGGCCTGCATTCACCATATGTGGTTTGCCGAGGAGGATTACGATACCAAAGGAAATCTGATCAAGTGGAATCCTGCCGTGAAAACAGCCCATGACCGAGATAATATCTTTCAGGCGATGTTGGATGACCGAATTGATGTCATAGCAACCGATCATGCACCTCATACTTTGGAGGAAAAAGCACAGTCTTACCTCAAAGCTCCATCGGGAGGACCACTGATTCAACACAGCTTGGTGGCAATGTTGGATTTTTATCATCAGGGGAAAATATCATTGGAAGCCATTGCCCAAAAAATGGCTCACAATGTGGCCCGTCTTTTCAGAATCAAAGACAGGGGTTTTATCCGTGAAGGATATTTTGCCGATCTGGTACTGGTGGATCTCAATGCCCCTTGGACGGTCAGCAAAGAAAATATCTTAGCCAAATGTGGATGGTCTCCATTCGAGGGTCATACGTTTAAGTCCAGTGTGACACACACGATCGTTTCCGGACATTTAGCGTACAGTGAGGGTCGCTTTGACGAAAGCAAAAAAGGAGAAAGGCTAACTTTTTTCACAAATAAATAATCCCACCCTTGCACCAAAGAAGCTTAGTCCTTACTTTTGCAAACCAATTGAGGAAACGTCCTCAATTAATTGATAAATGGTGATTGTAGCTCAGTTGGTTAGAGCGCTGGTTTGTGGCACCAGAGGTCGCCGGTTCGAGTCCGGTCTTTCACCCTGTAAACCCCTCTTTCGAGGGGTTTTCTTGTTATAAGTCAAATCAAGTTGGCATACCATTTGACAAAATTAGATAAGACTAAACCACACTACTATGTTTACTTTGTTCAAAGCCGCTCCAAAATTCCCGGTAGTGAAGCCGGTAAATATCAGGCAGATTCAAAACTACCTGAACAAGTTCGAAGAATCGCTTAAAGCATTCGAAGAGGTTCAAAAGGAGCCAATGCACTCTTAAAAAAGATTAAACGAAAAAGGTTATGGAAACATAACCTTTATTTTTTTGGCTATTTTTTTTCTTATCCGTTCAAAACTCTATTTTTAATGACTTTCAACTTTGTCTATGAGTTATATCCACTTTGATAAAACCCAATTAATCAATCTAAACTATTCCCTGGAAAGGGAAATTATTCGGACTAATAGATCTGGAACCTACACCAGTACTACTATTATTGGTTGCAATACCCGAAAGTACCATGGGTTGTTGGTAGTACCTCAGCCCCAGATTGATTCTCAAAATCACGTTTTGTTATCTACAGTCCATGAGACAGTGATCCAAAGAGGTGCGAGTTTTAACCTCGGTATTTCCAAATTTCCCGGTAATTATTCACCCCGAGGCCATAAGTACCTAGAAGATTTTGATTCTGAACCTATCCCAAAACTCACTTACCGGGTAGGTGGTGTGGTGCTCCAAAAAGAATTGATCCTTGACACCAACAGGGACCGGGTGATGATTCGCTACACCCTCCTTGAGGCCCATTCTCCTACCAAAATCCGGATTCAGCCCTTCCTAGCTTTTAGAGGCTATCATCAATTGATGAAGGCAAATGATCAGATCAATAAAGAATTTGAAAATGTGCCAAACGGAGTAAAGTTTCAACTTTATTCCAAATACGATCCGCTGTACATGCAGCTATCAAAAAAATGTGATTTCGTGTCCATCCCGGATTGGTATTACAACATAGAGTATATTCAGGAGCGGGAGCGAGGCTACGAATATCAGGAAGACCTTTTTATTCCCGGATATTTTGAGTTTGATATCACCAAAGGAGAATCCGTGATCTTTTCGGCTGGGTTGACGGAGGCCGACCCCGAAACCCGCCAAAATGCATTTGCCAAAGAAATAGCACGTCGAATACCCAGAAATAATTTTGAAAACTGCCTGAGAAACTCTGCGGGCCAGTTTATTCGCCGAAGAGACGGGGATGTCCGGGTAATCGCAGGCTATCCTTGGTTTGGCTGGTGGGGCAGAGATACCTTCATTGCGTCCCCGGGGCTGACGCTTTCGGGAGGAGATTCCCAAACCTTTCTGGAAATCATGGATACCATGGCCAGAGATCTGAAAGGCCCCCTTTTCCCGAATATTGGAAGTGGCGACTACACCAACATGACATCGATGGATGCTCCTTTGTGGTTCTTTTGGTCACTCCAACAATACATAGTCTACACTGGGGACAAAAAAACCATTCAAGATCGCTTCCTCGGTAAATTACGTGGTATCCTTGAAGGGTATAAAAACGGGACAGAATTCAATATTCACATGTTGGATAATGGACTTATCTGGGGAGGTCAGGACGGGGTAGCTCTGACCTGGATGGATGCCATCACTCCGGATGGTCCGGTTACTCCTAGAATAGGCTGTCCAGTGGAAATCCAAGCCCTTTGGTATAATGCCCTCTGCTTTTACCACGAACTAACTGGAGACGAAGAATATTCCCCCCTTGCCAACCGAGTAAAAGAATCCTTTGAAAGAGAGTTTTGGTCTTGGGATTATGGCTACTTGGCTGATGTAGTTAATGGGGAAGAAAAAGACTGGTCGATCAGACCAAACATGGTCTTTGCCACTTCCTTACCTTACACTATCCTCAATGAGGAAAAATGTGATAAAGTACTGGAAATAGTTAAATCCAAACTTCTTACTCCAAGGGGTTTGAGATCTTTATCACCGGATGATCCAGGATACAAAGGGTACTATTTTGGAAACCAAATTAGCAGGGATCACGCCTACCACAACGGAACCGTTTGGGCTTGGCCACTTGGACATTTTGTAGAGGGATACCTTAAGCTTCATGGAAAAGCGGCAAAAAATTTCGTACAGAAAATCATTAAAGGATTTGATGGGGTAATGACTCAATATGGAATTGGGACAGTTGCGGAAATTTACGATGGAGATGCACCTCACCGACCGAAGGGCTCAGTCTCTCAGGCTTGGAGTGTAGCCGAGCTACTTAGAATGATGGACTTAGTCAAAAGAATTTAACTGACTTTTTATGAGAGTATTAATGTTTGGATGGGAATTCCCACCACATATTTCCGGAGGATTGGGCACCGCTTGTTATGGTCTGGTTCAAGGTATGAACCATCATAATCAAGAAGTCATTTTCGTGGTGCCAAAACTCTGGGGAGACGAGGAGCCTTTGGCCGATTTCGTGAATGCCAGCGATATAACTATTGATTATAGAGAACGGAAGTTTAAGAAAATCTGGAAAAACCTCACCTATTTGGAGGTCAACAGCTTTTTGGTTCCTTATCTGGGACCTGAAGAATTCAAAAAGTTTACCGACTATGCCATCCATGACCGTACCGATGTAGATGAAAGCATCTTTTCCAACAAGTTTGAATTCAGTGGAAAGTATGGGAAAAATCTAATGGAGGAAGTCTCTCGCTATGCGCTCGTAGGGGCTCAGATCGCAAGAGATCGAAGCGACTTTGACATCATCCATGCACATGATTGGCTAGCCTTTCCGGCAGGGATAGCAGCAAAAGAAATCAGCGGAAAACCACTTGTGGTACATGTACATGCCACCGAATTTGACCGCTCAGGCGAGTCTGTCAACGGACCGGTCTATGAAATCGAACGCGCAGGAATGCATGCGGCTGACCACATTGTAGCCGTAAGCCAATTGACCAAAAACATCTGCGTAAGAAAGTATGGCGTCCCTGCTGAAAAGGTATCCGTGCTCCATAATGCAGTATTGGACGCCAGTATCATCAAATCTTCTTATCAGAAAAAAGTCCCTGAAAAAATCGTGACTTTCTTGGGAAGAATTACCTTCCAAAAAGGGCCGGAATATTTTGTAGAAGCAGCCAAAAAAGTAATTGATAGGGATCCCAATGTTCGTTTTGTCATGGCTGGATCTGGGGATTTGCTCAACAGAATGATAGATCGGGTGGCAGAATTGAGAATGGGTACTAAGTTCCACTTCACAGGTTTCCTTAAAGGGGACGATGTAGACCATATGTATGCGATTAGTGATGTCTATGTCATGCCTTCGGTTTCCGAACCGTTTGGAATTGCTCCTCTGGAGGCCGTTAGGCACAACACTCCAGTAATCATTTCCAAACAATCCGGGGTGGCGGAAGTCCTGAAGAATGCCATTAAAATAGATTTTTGGGATGTAGACGCCATGGCTGACGCCATATTTGCCCTCCTCCACTATGAGAGTATCTCGAAGATGTTTAAGGAACTCGGTGGAGAAGAACTCAAAAAATTAAAATGGGAGCATGTGGCTGCCAAACTAGTGACTGTTTACGAAAAAACTTTAGCTCAACGATCATGAGAACCGTCTGTTTTTATTTCCAAGTTCATCAACCCTTCCGAATCAAACCGTACCGATTCTTCGATATCGGGGAAGACCATTATTATTGGGATGATTACCTCAACCGTAACGTAATCCGAAAGGCTGCCCAAAGATGTTACCTGCCTATGAATGCCCTTTTAATGGACCTCATTCAAACCTACAAAGGCAAATTTAAAGTGGCTTTTTCTATTTCAGGGACTTTTTTGGATCAGATGGAAGCCTATGCTCCGGATGTATTGGAGAGTTTCCAAAAATTAGTAGCCACTGGTCATGTTGAGCTTCTTAACGAAACCTATTCTCATTCGCTGGCCGCATTGAAAAGCAAGGAGGAATTTTTCTCCTTGGTAAAAAAACACCAGAAAAAAATCCAAGAGCTATTTAACGGGTATACTCCGAAAGTCTTTAGAAATACCGAGCTGATTTATTCGGATCAAATTGGCGCCATGGTAGCTGAACTAGGATATCAAGCCATCTTAACGGAAGGTGCTAAGCATATCCTAGGATGGAAAAGTCCCAACTATGTCTATTCCAACGCAATTCAGCCGGAACTGAAAGTCTTATTGAAAAACTTTCGCCTCTCTGATGACATTGCCTTCCGGTTTGGCAATAAGACCTGGGCTGACTTTCCTTTGACTACTGAGAAGTTTGTCGGCTGGCTCAACGCCATTCCCAAAGAGGAACAAGTAGTGAATTTGTTTATGGATTATGAAACTTTTGGTGAGCACCAATGGGCTGAGACCGGAATTTTTGAATTCATGAGACATCTGCCTGAGACCATCCTTAGACATTCCAATTTCTCCTTTTCCACTCCTTCTGAAGTAGCAGAAGCTGGGCCTGCTGTTAGCAAAATTCATGTCCCAACTCCCATATCATGGGCTGATGAAGAACGCGACCTTACCGCTTGGCTTGGTAATGATATGCAGGACGAGGCTTTTGACCGACTTTACGAACTTCAGCAATTAGTCAGCAAAGTAGATGATCCAGAAATAAAAAGGGATTGGGAATACCTTCAAACCTCCGATCATTTTTATTACATGTGTACTAAGTTCTTTTCGGATGGCTCCGTCCACCAATATTTCAGCCCTTACGATACTCCCTATGATGCATTTATTAACTACATGAATGTACTGAGCGACTTTATTTTACGAGTTAAAGAAAAAGTATCGCAAACAGAAAAAGTAAGTTTGTCATAAAATCAAAAATCCCGGGTCACCCCGGGATTTTTCATGCTATTCAAAAGGTATATCCAAAGACATCCTTTTTGGAGGGCTTGTAAAAAATCATCCCATTCTCCGGATCCGAATCAAACACCGGCTCTTTGTCATTAAGGACAATTTTGCCAACCTCTTTCCCACTGACCTTATCAATCTTGGCGAGTCCAACTCCTTCGCCAACATCGGTCAAAATAAAGCTGTAAACTCCGGCATGTTTGGTAGCTTTAAACCGCTGATTAGCCACCTGCCCAAAGGCTCCCGACATATCTTCAAAAAACTCTCGCTGTATCCCGTATTGTTTGCCAGCATAAGTCAGGTTACCCGCCGCTCCTTGTTGATAAGCAGCAGCAGATGCCATGGCCACCATAGCTACCTGCATAGTCCGCATGGCGATTCGACCTGCCAAACTGATTTTGGGTGATGGCCAATGTCCTTGGTACAACACGTTTCCATTCTCGTCAAATCCCATCATGTTCTGGCTTGAAGAAAGGACAAAATTAGAACCTGTAAATTCCAGATTATCCGGAGTCTCCTTTTCCTGAAACTTCACGTCATCAATGATTACTTTTTTGGTCCCATTGACTAGGTTGACATGATAGACTTTTCCATCCGCATAAAATACCTCCTGGTCTAATGAAGGCTTAGCTCTGAGCACTCCAGGACCCTTGATCATATCTTTTTCTGACCAAACCGGCTTGCCATCAAACCCAAATAAACCCACGCTTCCTTCTTCATTGATATACATTATGCCTGCCCCAGTCAATTGATCGATTCTAATCCCCTTAATTTTTTGGGACCATTTTTCCTCTCCGGTATTTTTATCCAATACGGTCAGGTATTTATCTCTTTCACCTACCGCGATCCCCCAGTCTTTTCCAAGATCCACTACGATCCCTGAGAGTTTCTTTGCTGTCCACTTGGTGTTCCCAGTCTCCGCTTCCATAAGCGTGAAGTTTTTCTCATCCGCCACTATCACCCCAAAATTCTCAGCCGTCAGTACGGGAGCATCTTTTGTGGCCAAAGGTTTTTCCCAAAGAACTTTCCCTGATTTCAAATCCACCGCGTTCACCACTCCCTGACTTCCTTTCTTCTGATAAAAGTACCCTTCAGTCAATCGGATGTTTGCATCAAAAGCTTCAAAGCTGTTTTTCTTGTCTGCTACTTCAAATGACCAGATGGGCTTTCCTGTTTTCGCATCAATCTTTGCAGCTGTTTTTTCTCCTATAAAAATCAAATTCTTATCATCTGTGACCACGGGCAAAAATTTGGATGAAATCTGATCATTTTCCCATGTTACTTTACCCGACTCCAGGTCAATGAACTTGGTCATTTGCATGTAAGGTTTACCCGGCTTTGCGAGATCTTCCCAAGATGCCGTGATAATTACGCCTTTCAGTTCGGATAAGTAATCCGAGCCATCGTAATTGAAAGTAGCCTGCTCTGGACCTATGATTTTCACCACAGGCATACCTGCCATCTTTGGATTCATGATTAACTCACCTGTACGGATATTGATCACCACAAAATTTTTGACAAGGATATTATCCGTGTACTTCACAATGGCAAAATCAGAAACTTTGGGGTCATTGGGATCTTCCAACACACGGATTAAATCCGGGGTATACCCTACTTTTTTTCCATCCGCGCCTTTGAGCGCTTTCGCGGAATTATACAGGTCTTCATTGGACCAAAGTAGCTTACCAGTTGTAGCATCTACACCGTGCAACCCCCAGTCAGAACTCCCGACTAGAAGAATTTTATTGGGTGTGTATCGAGTCCATTCTACTCCTTTTTCCAGAGTGAGCTTCCACTGAGGCTCTTGTGCGAATGCGGTGGTAATGCCAGCCAGAAGTGTAAAGATGGCCAGCAGGATTGATGGGGTGATTTTGTTTGGCTTGTTCATAGTATAAAGAATTTGACCAAAACTACCCTGACTTATACCTTAAGGAAATACGCCATTTGTCGTATTTTAATGCAAAAAGCACCCTTTTGAGGTGCTTTTTGACAATAAAAGGTATTTTTTCACTAATAACTTTCTGACTGATTCGGAAAATCTCTGTTCTTCACATCAGAAATGTAGTTTTGGAATGCCTCCATCATGGTCTTTTGAAGATCAGCATATTGCCTCAAAAAACGGGGTTTGAACTCCTGAGTAATCCCCAGCATATCATGCATGACCAGTACTTGTCCATCTACGTCGGGACCTGCTCCGATTCCAATCACTGGAATCGAAACGGATTCGGCAACTTTTTTGGCCAAGGCAGCTGGGATCTTCTCCAAAACAAGTGCAAAACAGCCACACGCTTCCAGCATTTTGGCGTCTTCCAGCAGTTTATTGGCTTCAGCTTCCTCTTTTGCCCGTACTGTGTAGGTACCAAACTTATAGATGGACTGAGGTGTCAACCCCAAATGTCCCATCACAGGTACTCCGGCACTGAGAATTCTTACTACTGACTCCTTTATTTCGGATCCACCTTCCACTTTCACAGAATGGGCACCAGATTCTTTCATGATCCGTATGGCGGACCTCAGCGCTTCAGAACTGTTTCCCTGATAACTTCCAAAAGGGATGTCCACTACGACGAAAGAGCGCTTGACCGCTCTGACTACTGCCGAAGCATGGTAAATCATTTGGTCTAAGGTAATGGGAAGTGTGGTTTCATGTCCTGCCATTACATTGGAAGCTGAATCTCCGACTAAAATGATATCCATTCCAGCAGCGTCCACGATTTTGGCCATCGAATAATCATAGGCAGTAAGCATAGAGATTTTTTCACCCCTATGCTTCATTTCCTGAAGTGTATGAGTAGTAATTCGCTTGACGGAAGCAGATGAATGTACGGACATGTTTAGTGCAGGTGAACAGAATACTTGTTATCAGAAAAATCTACCCGGATATGCTCACTTAATGTGGTAGCTAACTCATAACCGGTATAATCAGGTCTTACAGGAAATAGACCATGGCTTCGATTCACCAATACGGCAATCTCCATTTTGTAAATTTCATGTTCCAAAAAAGGTTTCATGGCATAGACTAAGGTTTTGCCGGTATTGAGTACATCATCCACCAAAATCACGGTCTTACCATTAAGATCCAAAGCCTTGGTAAGTTCAATCTCAGAGGTCGAAACTGACATTTTATCCAACACAACTTCGATCTCCTCCACAGCAATGGGTGAAATCTTTCTCAACTCTGAAGCCAATAGATGAGCCAAGGTAGCACCCATCCCGGTAATACCCGCAAAAACGACCCCTGTAGAGTGAAGATTTCGCTCGTAGATCTCAAAGGCCATCCGGGTAATTTTCTGGCCTACCTGCTTGTGATTAAGTACCTCGCTCATGGTAAGATTTTGAAAAAGGAAAATTAGGCCAAATTGATCTGGTAACCAAACCGATCATCTGTGGCTGTCCTCCTCATGAAGAATATTTAGATAGCTCTGATACCTGAAGGGATGGATGTAACCTTCATCCAGTTTTTTGAGCACCACACATCCCGGTTCATTTACGTGAGTACAGTTGTTGTATTTACATTGTCCGAGATACTGCCTCATTTCCGGAAAATAGTGTGACAATTCAAACTCCTCCACATCCAAAATCCCAAATTCTTTGATGCCTGGAGTATCTATCAGATCACCTCCTTCGGGCAAAAAGAACATTTCAGCAAAAGTAGTGGTATGAACTCCTTTGGCGCTATAACCTGAAACCTCTTTTGTTTCCTGTTTGGCTTCCGGAATCAGCGCATTTAAAAGAGTACTTTTTCCTACACCGGAATGACCTGAAATAAGGCTGGATTTCCCCCTAATATGCGGCAAAAACGTTGACTTCAAATCCTGATCCATAAGTGCCGAAATCTCTATGACAGGATATCCCAGCGGCTCATAAATCTCATGAATATCCCTAAGCCACTCCGCTTCTTCTTCACCCTCTAGCTGATCCATTTTATTGACCACCAGCATAGCAGGGATACCATAACTCTCCGTACTGACCAAAAACCGGTCAATAAAGCCCAAAGAAGTCCGAGGCTTTTTCATGGTAATGACCAAAATAGCTTGGTCAAGATTACTGGCAATGATATGGGAAAAGTGCTGCTTTCGGGTGGACTTACGAATGACATAATTTTCCCTGGGCAAAATATCCTTGATGACAGCCGTCTCTTGGCCGACTTCCTTTTCCAACTCCACCCAATCACCTACCGCAATCGGATTGGTGAGCTTGAGATCCTCTTGTTTAAACTTGCCTTTAAGTCTGGCAGAAATCACATTTGCCTCAACCTTGACCAAGTACCAGCTTCCTGTGGATTTGATTACTCTACCCTTCATTTTGACAGATTTTTGGCAGTGATGAATGTGACAATCCGATTTGCAGCACCAAGGTTTGATGTTACCCAATTTTGGGCAGATTCTGTGGCCCTTTGGTAAAATTCAACCTGCTCCAGCTTTGTGAAGATTTGTTGAAGTTGCTTTTCGTCTTCGATTTCAAACCCACAGCCTTCGTATTGACTTTGTTCCGCCTCGGGAAACTTACCTGCCTTTTTGACTTTTCCAAAAATCACCGGCACGCCAAAGCCTAAGGGCTCCAGGATATTATGCAGTCCCTTTCCAAAAGCCCCTCCCACATAAGCCACGCGAGCAAATTGATATAGAGAAGAAAGCATGCCAATATTATCGATGAAAAGCACGGAATTGGGATCATCAGGTGTCCACCGTGAATACTTTTCGGAATCAAGTGTGATTTGGCTTGCCCATCGATCCATAGGTTCAGGCTTTAAATCATGAGGAGCAATGATCCAACGATACTCTGGTTTGGAATTGATCAATGGAATCAGGAGACGCATGTCTTCTTCCCATGCCGAACCGACCACTATGGTGGGCTTTCCATGTACCCAAGCACTCACTTCCCCAAGCTCTTTGGGCGTTTGGGCTGTCTCCGCCACCCGGTCAAACCGGGTATCACCGACTAGGCTTGCCCTCGTGATTCCGATTTTCTCAAGCAGTTCAATACTTTTCTGATTTTGGGTAAAAATCCAATCCAGTTGGGCCAGAATGGTTCTAAAAAAAACTCCGTACCAAGAAAAATAAATCTGGTTTTCACGAAAGGAAGCCGCTATCAAATAGGTGGGCACCCGATCTCGTTTTAGCGCGCAAATATGATGGTACCAAAGGTCATATTTGACAAAAAAGGCGATTTCAGGATTAAGAATAGAGACAAACCTGTCTGCCCAACTTTTTCTGTCCAAGGGAATGTACGTAATGAAATCTACATTAGCATGAGGCTTTTTGCTCACATGGTCAAACCCTGAAGGACTGAAAAAGCTGACTGCTATCAAGCACTCAGACCTTTGTTTTTTCAACTCAGCAATCACCGGTCTTGCTTGTTCGAATTCTCCCAATGAAGCCACATGAAACCAAGCCAAAGGTCCCGGGTGATTCTCGCGGAATTTCTTGAGCAGGAGGAATAGGTTATCTCTTCCAGATAAAAAGTGTCTGAGTTTGGCCGAAAAAATACCTAGAAGTGGCAAAACCCCAGTAATTATTCCTAAAAGCAGGCGGTAAATGAATTTCATCTTTCAAAAGTAGCCAATCCCCCACATTTCCCCATTTTTTTTGATTTTTGGATCTATGGAAAACGGCATCAAATATTTTTTACCGAAAAAGTCCCTTACCGTGGGTAGATTTCCAGTCAAAATCTTTAGATTCATAGCCTGACTTTTCAGCCTATTTGTCGGACCAGTATATTGAAGAGTATGATTAAAGTTCTATTCGTTTGTTTAGGAAATATTTGCCGCTCCCCATTGGCAGAAGCGATTTTTAACCAAAAAATCCAGCTTTTGGGAATGGAGGGGAAGTTTAAGTCTGACAGTGCAGGCACTTCAGACTATCATATCGGTGAATTGCCAGACGAAAGAACATTGAAATGTGCCGAAAAAAACGGACTTAAAATCCAGCACCGTGGTCGCCAGGTCAACCGGACAGACTTCAGAGAGTTTGACTACATCATCGCCATGGATGACAACAATCTCAGAAACCTCAATCAGCTGAAGCTTAGATTTAACTTCCCCGATAAAGAAATTCACCTGATGAGAAATTTTGTCTCTGAATGGCAAGGACTTCCTGTTCCGGACCCTTACTATGGTGGAGAAGAAGGTTTTGATGAAATCTTTCAAATATTGGATGAGTCTATTGAGGGATTATTAGAGCAGATTAAAGTCACTCATCAACTCTATGCTTGATCAGCATCAGATTTATGAACAAATACTTTTTGAAGCCTTTGGGCCTTTGGCCCAATTAAAATCCGCCAGTCTGATCGCCGCCGGTAATCACAATCAAGGGATCAGACTTGATACTTCTGAAGGTATCTTTTTCCTAAAACTCAATTTTGACCATGAGCGGGACATTTTAGAAAAAGAGTCAAAGGGATTGAGAAAACTCTCAAAATCCACTTTTCTCAAAGTCCCTAATACCTTTGGAACGGGAAGAATGGAGGATTATAATTACCTCCTGTCAGAATTCATTCCATCCGGTCGCCCTCATCCTGAATATTGGGAAGATCTGGGAATGGGCCTGGCGCACCTTCATCTGAATCATCAGGATCAATTTGGCCTTGAGTACGACAACTTTATCGCATCTCTGCCCCAAAAAAACCATGCACTGGACAATTGGCTCGACTTTTTTATCGAACACCGACTGGAACCCTTACTGGGGAAAGCCTATTTCGATAGGCTGATCCCACTTGAATTTCTGAAAAAATTCCAATCCCTTTATCCCAAACTGGAATCTCTATTTCCAAAAGAAAAACCCTCTCTTCTACACGGAGATCTATGGTCCGGAAATGTCCTTTGCGGACCTGACGGTAAGCCTTGCCTGATTGACCCAGCGATTTACTTTGGGCATAGGGAAATGGATCTGGCTTTTTCTAGACTTTTTGGAGGATTTGATGCCAAGTTTTATGACGCATATGAAACCATCTTGCCTCTGGAACCGGGTTTTGAATCAAGAATCGGGATATACAACTTATATCCCTTACTCGTTCATCTGAACCTTTTTGGCACGGCTTACCTTCCCGGGATAGAAAAAACCGTCAACCGTTTTCAATAATGACCTTTCTCATCCGGCCCTACCAAAATTCTGATGCTTCTGCTGTAAGGGAAATCATCAATCATTCGATCCTGAATACCTCTCACAATTACGACTATCATCCAAAAACGGTAGAAGAAGTGGAAAAACTTTTTTCAGAAAAAATCCGGGATGGATTTCCTGTATTAGTTGGAGAAATCAGGGGCGAGATCTTGGGCTATGCAACCTATGGGAAATTCAGAGCAAAACCTGGCTACAGTCAAACCCTCGAGCACTCCATTTACCTACACGAAAAAGCCCAAGGCAAAGGCTTGGGCTCAGAGATGATGCGTCAGTTGATTGAAATAGCCAAACAGCAAGGCTACCACATGATGATTGCCGGAATGGATTCCGAAAATCTGGGCAGTTATCGCTTCCACGAACGATTGGGCTTTCGGGAAACTGCCCGTATGCCTGAAGTGGCTTTCAAGTTTGGGAAGTGGCTGACTTTGGTTTTTATGCAGCTGAAGCTTTCCTAGGCGGTTTTTATCAGATTAGACTGATTCTCGCTCCAGTTCGGGCGGCTTCGTAGATTGCGTCAATGATTACTAGATCTTTCAATCCTTCTTCTCCATCCACAGGGATCAATGGCTTTTTCCCATCCAAAATGAGGGCTGCCATTTCGTCCATTTGAGTCGTCTGATGAGTGATGTGCTGGGCTTCAATTGGGCCTTGATTTGTTCGGGCTTGAATCGGACCATAACCTGTTGAGGGTTGCATCTCGGCAAAGCCTTTGGTTCCGTTCAGGAAAAACTTATCCAGATTATTCATGGAATAGGTCGAAAGGCAAGATGCCACCGCTCCTGAAGGGAATCCCATTTGAAAGGTGATTGTCTCATCTACTCCCTGCTTAAACTTCACCGGATCGGTCTTCACCTCTTGGGCGGTCACCCAAATCGGCTCTTCTCCCAGCATGTATCGGGCCCCGTTGATCGAGTATACGCCAATATCCATCATGGAGCCGCCGCCGGCAAGCTCCCGATTGAGCCTCCACTGCGTAGGATCACCGATCATAAAACCGCTTAATCCCTGAAAAAAGAGTGTTTTTCCAAACTCTCCGGCTCGTTGTCTTCTCACCACTTCGAGCGTTTTGGCCTCAAAGTGCATTCGATACCCTACCAGTAAATGTACCCCTGCTGCTTTACATGCGGCGACCATTTCCCTTCCTTCTTCGGCATTGAGGGCCATGGGCTTTTCGCAGATGACATGTTTCCCGGCTTTGGCCACCCCTATGGAATGCGGTTTATGCAAGGAATTGGGTGTAATCACATAGACTGCATCGATATCCGGGTTATCCTTGATCTGATGGTAATTTTCGTAGGTATAGCAGTTTTTGGCAGGAATACCATATTTCTGCTTCCAGGTTTCGATTTTGGAAGGGGTACCACTGATTACCCCGACGAGTTTGGCGCGTTTACAGTCTTTCATCGCTTCGGCCACCCGAGTACCGTAGCTTCCCAATCCCATGATGGCCACGCGAAGGACTTTATCTTCTCTTTCCAAATTCATGGCAGAAAGGGCATCGGTAAAAGGTAAGCTCACAGCTAGGGTCGAAAGTCCTGCTTTTTGAAGAAAATCACGTCTTGAAGTCATCGATAGGTGGGTTTAAGGTTATCTTTTGAAGTTAGAAAAACTTCAGGTCGCCAAGGCATATTCGCTCAGACTTTTCTGCGAACGGCCTGAAAGGTATTTCGGGTGGACTGTTCCAAAAGCACCTCATAACCACTCAGCAAGGCGGGAATTTCTTCCGGTTTTTGCTTTAGAATGGTAAGCAGTTCCAAGCCTTCGTTATATCGGATTTCAAATTCACCTTTGAGTTTTCCCAGAAGCTGCTCTAACTTGAAAAGCTGTGCATCGATCACAATCGAAACAGAAATGGCCGACAGTTGCAGCATATTTACCCGAAGCTTCAGGGCTTGTAATTGCTCATATATTCGGTGAATATGCTTCTCCTCAATAAAGGTGAAATCAGTGACTTTGAAACTCACCAGAATCTGATCTTTTTTCAAGACAATTGTAGGCACTTCATGAGGTGCAGCATGCTCGTGGATTTTGGTACCCGAGGCATCCGGATTCAAAAATGACTTGACAAAAAGCGGGATTCCGGCATTTGCCAAAGGCTTGATGGTCTTGGGGTGAATAACAGAAGCTCCGAAATAGGTCATTTCGGCAGCTTCACGGTAGCCTAGCTCTTCAAATTTTTGGGTGTTTGGGAAAAGCTTTGGATCGGCATTGAGGACACCGGGTACATCTTTCCAGATCGTAACCGAACCCGCATCCAAACTCGTCCCCAAGATTGCCGCCGTAAAATCTGACCCTTCTCTTCCAAGCGTCGTTGTCTTGCCTTTGGGATCCTTACCGATAAACCCTTGAGTCAAAATCGGGAATTTTTCCAGCATGGGTTTCCAAGTGGACTGACAAGCTTTACGGGTTTTCTCCCAATTGATTTTTGCGAAGCGAAAGTCAGAATCGGTATGGATGACTTCACGGGCATCCTGCCAAAGCACAATTAACTCCTGAGAGCAAAGGTACTCAGCGACGATTTTGGAGGAAATCAATTCCCCAAAACAAACTACCTGGTCGTAGTATTCATCGTAATTCTCACGGGAAAGCGGCTTTTGAAGCTGATGGTCCAGTTGGGAAAAGAGATTTTCAACTTGGGCAAAAACAGAATGATCTACAGGAAAAAGTTCCTCACAGATCTCCCGATGGAAACTCTTTAAAATTGTACTATTCTCAGAAAAATCAAGTCCATTTAGCTTGTTGGCCAAGATGCCTTCCAGCGCATTGGTGGTTTTTCCCATGGCTGAAACTACAATAATCAGATTTTTTCGCAATCGATTACGGAGAATTTCAGCCAAGTTTTTCAAAGCTGATGCATCTTTTACTGAAGCGCCTCCAAATTTGTAAATCCAAGTTTTTGACATAAAGAATATTTCCTAATTTTCGAGAGTATAAACCCAAATATTGTATTTTTCCAATAATGAAAACCTCACATTTCCAGCCAGACCAAACGAGTCTGGCTTACTCGGTCGGAATTACACTTGACCGTTTTATCAAACTCAAACAAAGTGATTTTCCATTTGCCTCGGGCGAGCTTTCTCAGCTACTTCGGGACATTGCCTTGGCAGCGAAGATAGTCAATCGCGAGACTAATCGTGCCGGACTAGCCAACATTGGCGGGGCTTTTGGTCAGACCAATGTGCAGGGCGAAGAACAGCAAAAACTGGATGTAATCGCCAACATCCGGTTTATGCGTGCACTTAGTAAGGGAGGCGAAGTATGTGCCATCGTTTCGGAGGAAGAAGACGCAGTCATCGACCTTCAAAACAACTCCGGAAAATATGTTGTGGCCATCGATCCGCTCGACGGAAGTTCCAATATCGATGTGAATATCAGCATCGGGACGATCTTCTCCATCTACCGAAGAAAATCCCCCATTGGCAGCCCAATCCAACTCGAAGATATCATGCAGCCGGGGCGCGAGCAGGTAGCCGCAGGCTATGTCCTCTACGGTTCATCGACCATGCTCGTATACACCACCGGATGTGGAGTCAATGGATTTACTTATGAAAACAGCCTTGGCGAATTTTTCCTTTCCCATCCGGATATCCAAGCTCCAAAAACAGGAAATATCTACTCTATAAACGAAGGACTCCAACTCGAATGGGAAAATGGAATCTCCGCATACATCCAATCCTGCAAAAATCAAAAAATGCAGTCTCGTTATATTGGAAGTTTGGTGGCTGATTTCCACCGAAACTTGTTAAAAGGAGGAATTTACCTCTACCCAGCCACGCTAAAAAATCCATCGGGAAAACTCAGACTTCTGTATGAAGCCAATGCCTTGGCATTTATCATCGAGCAAGCCGGAGGAAAGGCAAGTGACGGAAAGCAAAGGATCTTGGATATTCAGCCGGAAAGTCTTCATCAGCGCACTCCACTGCTAATAGGTTCAGTGCAATTAGTCGAGGAGGTTGAGCAATCAGTAGCTTTTCATTTGGGTTTGGTCACGGTTTAAGACCTTTATTCAAAACTTAATTCTGATTTTGATGGATTAGCCTTAAATTCGAACTCATAAATTCGGATTCTATGTCTATTAAGAAACATTATTTATCTCTTGCTGTGATCGCAGGAACCTTGTCACTCTGGACTTCGTGCGGACCAAAGGAACAAGAATCGGTCATTGACGAAACCTTTGCTACCCAGACTGAAAAAATGCTCATTAAAGTGGATACGCTTTACAGCGAATTGGAAAATCCATGGGGAATGACTTGGCTTGGTGATGGCAGAATGCTGATCACGGAGCGTAAAGGTGAAATCCTGATTTTCAAGGACGACAAATTCACCGGAGAAAAAGTCCAAGGCCTTCCACCTGTACACAACGTGAATCAGGCCGGTTTGCTGGATATCGCTGTGCATCCTAAGTATGCAGAAAACGGTTGGATTTACATCGCCTATGCGAAGCATTTCGAGGATAGTACTGCAGCAACCACCATCATGCGATTTAAGCTGGAAGGCAATAATGCGGTAAACCAAGAAGAACTGATCGTAGCCGGACCATCCTGGAAAGGCGGCCGTCACTTTGGGAGCCGGATCGTTTTTGACAATGAGGGCTACCTATATTTCTCCAATGGTGACAAAGGAAATATTCCAATGAATGCACAGGACTTAACCAATGCTCATGGAAAAGTCCACCGAATCAAGGATGATGGCACTATTCCCAGCGACAATCCATTTGTAGATTCTGTGGGTGCAGTAGCCTCTATCTGGAGCTATGGCAACAGAAACCCTCAAGGATTATTCTTTGACAAAGCAACCAACACCCTTTGGGAGGTGGAACATGGACCAAAAGGCGGTGACGAGTTGAACATCATCGAAAAAGGCAAAAACTATGGTTGGCCTGTCATCTCTTATGGAATCAATTATGATGGAACCCAATTGACTCAGTTTACCGAAAAACCAGGTATGGAACAGCCAGTTCACTATTGGGTACCTTCGATTGCCACTTGTGGAGTCACTGTGGTCAATTCGGATAAGTATCCAGGTTGGAAAGGAAACATCTTAGTGGCTGCCTTGGCTAAGCAACACATCGCAAGAGTTGTTTTGAAGGAAAACAAGCACATCGCAGAGGAAAAATTACTCCTTGGTATTGGTCGAGTACGTCAAGTAGCCGAAAGCCCTGACGGATACATTTACGCGATCACTGAAGCTACCGGCCTTCTGGTCAAACTGCTTCCTATCCAATAATTTAACAGAACTTAAGGGAAGGCCTTTTGGGAAACCGAAAGGCCTTTTTTATTGACTTCAGCATCTTTTTATCCTGAAGTATGTATTGGAATCCGTAACGAGAGCTTAAAATACAAGAAAATCAGTCATTTTGAACATAGAGGCGTAGCACCGCTACGGTGAGATCGAAAAGTGAAGTGAAGTGAAGCGACTGATTTTGAAGTATTTTGAGGTGGTAGTAGATTTTCTAATGCATAATCCAGGTTTAAGATCCAACCAAGTATTCCATTGCGTAGATAATTCAGATTTTCTGTCATAAATAAAAACCGATTTCAAAATTTGGTCGTTATCGATATACGTTAATCCTCTAACATTCAATCCCATGAGAATTCGCTTTTCGTGCTTGCTTTTTGCTTTGGGGACATTAGTAAGTCTCCAAGCCTGTACTGCCAAAGAAACAGAGCCAACTTCAGACCCATCTTCGGAACTGAAATTCACCACAAGTACAGAGAAAATGGTGATCAAAATTGACACGCTCTATACAGGATTTCAAAATCCCTGGGGAATGACCTGGATCAATGATAATCGCATGCTGGTCACCGAGAAAAAAGGTGAAATCCTCATTTTCAAAGACGATAAATACACCGGGCAAAAAGTAACGGGACTTCCTGCTGTCTACAACAATGGTCAGGCGGGACTTTTAGACATTACCGTTCACCCTAATTATGCCCAAAATGGATGGATTTACATTGCCTACGCAAAACCTATGAACAACGGAGGCGCAACCACAATAGCAAGATTCAAACTCACCGGAAATGCAGTAACGGACTTTCAAGATCTGATTGTCACTACACCAGTTTGGAATGGAGGTACGCACTATGGAAGCCGAATCGTCTTTGACAATCAAAATTTCCTCTATTTCAGCAACGGAGAGCGCGGAAGTCAGGACAATGCCCAAGATCTCAAAAACTCACATGGAAAAATTCACCGTATCCATGACGATGGCAGAATCCCCACAGATAATCCTTTTGTCAACACTTCTGGTGCCATTCCTTCCATTTGGACCTATGGAAATCGGAACCCTCAAGGGCTATATTTTGACAAGGTCAACAATCGCCTTTGGGAAGTAGAGCACGGTCCCCGAGGTGGTGATGAGTTAAATATTCTGGAAAAAGGCAAAAACTACGGTTGGCCGGTGATCACCTACGGAATCAACTACAACGGCACACCGATCACCAACATCACTCAAAAAGAAGGAATGGAGCAACCTGTAAAATACTGGACTCCGTCCATCGCCACCTGCGGCATGACGATGGTAACCTCTGACAAATACCAGGCTTGGAGAGGAAATATCCTGGTGGCAGCACTTGCAGGAACTCATATTGCAAGGGTAGAAATGAACGGAACCCGAGCTACTGGAGAAGAAAAATTACTTCAGGGAATCGGAAGAGTAAGGCAAGTGTCCCAAAGTCCCGACGGATATATCTACGCGGTCACAGAGGGCACAGGGTTGCTGATTAAGCTTTTACCATCCAAGTAAAACAGTGAGGGCTTCGGCCCTCTCATTTTTTCCTCTCCAGAATAAAATTTCCCTTTCTTCGCAACCCAGGAGCCGCTTCGGAGGGAAAAAGTCGGTTGATCCTGAGGCAAGGTTCCAAAAATGCCATCAACCGTTCCTTTGTTTAAAAGCCAAAAACTCCCCTCTAGGAATCCTCTTACCCTCGTCCTTAGACAGATGAGGAATTTCCCTATTCTAAAATATCCCTACCTCTTACACAAAGTCCACATCCACACTGAAAGGATACTTCATTAGAAACTGTAAAGCCTCTTCAATAGAGAGATCTTCGAATAAAACACGATGGAGATTTTCAGTTATCGGAGCTCGGATCCCTACTGTTTTGATAAATGCATCGATGATCCGGATGGTATTCACTCCTTCAGCTACCTCCTCCATGGTCTGCATGATCTCATCCAAAGATTCCCCCTTTGCCAATCGATAGCCGACTGTAAAATTTCGTGAATCCACCGAATTACAGGTAGTCACCAAATCTCCCACTCCTGCCAATCCCATGACAGACTGGACACTTCCTCCAAGAGCTTTGCTGAGATGGGCCATTTCCACCATTCCCCTGGAAATCAAAAGCCCCTTCGCATTTTCTCCCAGACCCAGCCCTGCTAATGCTCCTGCGGCAATCGCGATAATATTTTTCAGAACTCCACTCAGCTCAACCCCGATGATATCTGAATTTCCATACACCTGAAATCGCTCAGAACGAAGTAATCGCTGACCTTCCAAAATCACCTCATTGTACTTGCTTGCGATCACCGTGGCCGCAGGTTGACCTAAGCTGAGCTCCTTGGAAATATTGGGTCCGGCCAAGCATCCTACCCGAACTGCGACTGTCTCTTGTAAGATGACTTCACTCATCGTCATAAGCTGACTTCGATGAAGCTTTGTGACGGTTTCTAGAGTTTCTCCCTTCTGAAGATTCAAGGCCAATCCTTTAGTCCCATGAATTACCAAATGGTATGGGTGTAGAAAAGGAGCAAAAGTCTGAGTCACTTCTACAAAAGCTGCCGAAGGGATCATGAAAAAAAGCACATCACATGCATCACAAAGCTCTTCAGGAGAAAACGTAGCCCGAATCGAAGGATTTAAAACTCTACCTGAAGCAGTATGGGAAGAATTGATTTCGTCTACTACTTCCTGCTTACGGGCATAGACCATTACCTCATTTTTTTCCGCCAGCATATTGGCAATGGCTGTCCCAAAGCTACCCACTCCGACTACTCCAATCAGCTTGGATTTAGAAGAGTTTTTCGAGGCCATATCCATGCAGTCTATTGTGGTAGAAATAAAGTAAACTCATATCTTCAGTGACAATATTCCCTTTTTTGTCTCTGATCAACGGTCGTTTGGCATGATACATTCCCACATTATCCAATCCGTGGGTAATGATTTCATCCATGGATCGTGTTAAATGCGGTGCGACATCAATTTTGCCTTCGGATTTTAATTCAAAAATACGGTTCAATACCCGTTGACAAGAGGATTTAAACTCTTCATAAGACAGGAAGATATCTTCGAGTGGCAGACGGATAAGATCGAAAATATCCAACTTGTTATTCTTCGATTTGATTAATTCAAAGGCCACAAAAGCAACTAAATGTGAGCTGAATACCCGGTTTATCTTATGAAATTCCTCAACGATCCTTTTACCCAACATATGGGTATACTCCTCTTCCCTCTGTTGATCCACCGTAACTTTTCCTTCGGAAACAAAATAATCACGGGTATCGATAAGTCTGTCCCATTTATCGTGGCTGTTACCATCTTCATCCACATAATTACCCATGACATCCATGGCTCGCCCGATGGATACGGAGATGTCAGACCCCTTCGTAAAGAACTTGACCAAAAATTTTGAGATCTTATAAGAAGTGGAAAATTCATCATTTTCCCTGTAATACCGCTCCTGACCAGTCATACTGAGATGATCTTGAATTAATCCCGGAGCCTCCAACACAAAGTGGTAATTGATCGTGACCGGAACAATAAAAATCTTACCTGAAATATCAGTAATGCCTTGTTGATAATTGGCTCTCTGAGCTTCAATAGCCGTACTAAGCAACCCCAGTTTCAATTTAGATTCGATCATTCCACTTCGGGACCGGGTACCTCCTGGGAAAAACAAAGAGTGGCAACCAAACTGAATCGCTTCTTTGGAGTAAGTCTTTAAGGTCTCCAGGTACATTAGATTTTTCTTTCTCCGGTCTACCTTGTAGGCACCTAAGGCATTCATGAAGTACGCAAAAATGGAAATATTGAACAGGTTCAATCCCGCACCATAAATAAAGGGAGGCATTCCGAGAACGGAAATTATCCATCCAATCAGGATGCTGTCCAGGTTTGAAAAGTGAGTAGGTACCATCACAATGGTGCCTTTCGTGGCCAAATCCCGTATTTGATCCGTTTGGCCGGTAATCTGGATTTTATCCTGAAGGGTGTATTGGTTACTGAAAATGGACTTGAAGCCTTTTACCCTGGCTGCATTCAATAACCTCGAAAACCCATACGTTACCACACTCCTGGTAAATTTGTAATGGGTGGCTTTAAAATTCGAGGCAATTTCCTCCGCATAACGGGAAGTAATTCTTTTTAACACCTCCTGATATGCCTCCAGCCTTTTGGTCTTGGTCAAAGACGAGTCAGCATTGATTTGGAGCAATGAGTTTTTCACTTCTCCCCAAAACTGACCCTCATCATCAGGATCCACATCCCATGGATTTTGCTTGATTCGGAGCTTTTCCCGGTAGAGGGTAGTCTCCAGCTCCTCCTTTAAAATCTCGGGATTTTTCCCCGTCTGATTCAATATCCGGACTTCTGCGAGTTCGGCTACTTTCTTTATAAATTCCTTTCGCTCCCGAGCCAGTTTTACCACAGGCCATTCGTCCTTTTTGGGCAAAATGGGAGCGTACCGATGTTTGATATATTTCTCCTCCAAGTGGTTTTTCCGGTTTATTAAAGGGTCTCAAAGATAAAGAAAAAGCCCTTCCCAAAGATGGATTTGTTGGGAAGGGCAAGGTTTACCCCTTTGACCGTGTGAAAAGAGCCACCACTGCTGAGGTAAGCAAACCCATAAATCCCGCAAAGAGCAAAGATTGTTGAATGTAATTGAGTAAGGTAAAATGGCCTTCTGCTTCCTCTTGGCTCATCATTCCCTTATCCACAGATAGTTTGATGATATTTGGAAAATAGTCGGGAGAAATAAATTCATGAGAAATATACTGACTCAATGGGGTAAAAATCACCACGACAAATGTGACAACCAAACCGGAGATCAGTCCCTGGATGTAATTCATTTTACCGGAATAGAAATTTCTTTTCTTATCCCGCAAAGCAAAAACATAAATCAGAACCGCAATAGGCGCATAGAAAAGTGTATACGTAGCATGCTGCTCAATTTTCACATCATGCCAGCCTAGAGACTTCTCCAACACCATCCAGATCAATCCGGATAAGACAAAGAGGATTCCCCATTTGATTTCGATTTGAAAGTTTTTCATAGTGTAGGTGGGTTTGGGTGTAAGCAATAAACATTCTCTACAAATTACGAAAAAGTCGCAAACGATTTGCTTTTTGGAAAGTTTGACTAGGTAAGACCAAATTAACCCTTGCCCGTGCCGTAAAGCGTGTTATTTTTACGGCATCATTCCCCGATGAAACCAGACCTCAAACAAATACAAGTCCCTATCGAAGCCGAAATGGCTCAGTTCGAACACAAGTTTCGGGACTTTATGAAAAGTAAGGTCAAGCTACTCGACCACATCACCAACTACATCGTCAAGCGCAAAGGCAAACAGATGCGTCCGATGTTTGTATTTTTGACAGCCGGAGTCTGCGGGACCATCAATGAATCTACCCATCGCGGTGCAGCCCTGATCGAATTGCTGCACACCGCTACATTAGTCCACGACGATGTGGTGGATGACGCCAATTACCGCAGGGGATTTTTTTCAGTCAATGCCCTTTGGAAAAACAAAATAGCCGTTCTGGTGGGAGATTATCTTCTTTCCCGGGGACTATTACTCAGTGTAGACAATGGTGATTTTCATCTTTTGCGCATTGTCTCCAATGCTGTGAAAGAAATGTCTGAAGGCGAACTTTTACAAAGTTACAAGGCTCGCAAGCTCGACGTGGATGAGGAAGTGTATTATGAAATCATCCGACAAAAAACCGCAAGCCTTATTGCTTCCTGCTGTTCTGTGGGAGCATCCAGCGTAGGAAGCGACGAAACTGCTATCGAAAAAATGAGACTTTTCGGAGAAAAAGTCGGCATGGCATTTCAGATCAAGGATGACCTTTTTGACTATGGAGAGGACGAAATCGGAAAACCTGTAGGCATTGATATAAAAGAGAAGAAAATGACTCTTCCGCTTATTTATGCCTTAAGAAACACCGATTGGCTAACGAAACGAAAGATCATTTTCCTCATCCGTAACCGCTCAGAGGACAAGAAAGCTGTCAATGAAGTCATTGATTTTGTGAAAAAAAGTGGGGGACTTGATTATGCCAAGGAAAAGATGAACGGTTTCTATCAAGAAGCTTTGGCTATTTTAAAAGACTTTCCGGATTCGGTCTATAAAACCTCTCTCGCAGATCTGGTCAGCTACTCGATCGAACGAAGAAAGTAAGGAGTTTTTTACATTCTGGGTTACGCTCTTCCTTCTATCAATTAATTTCCCAAAACGGTAATTGCTTTGACAAATCGACGGGTATAGCCGGGGTGATTTAGGCTTGAGATCATCACTTTCATTTCCTTACTGGAGGAAGCATGGATAAACTCACTCTCCATCCCTTTGGGGTTGGTGACGATCCCCACATGACCGATTGCATTTCGGGTAGGACTCAAAAACACCAAAATGTCTCCCTTTTTGACACTATCAATGGGTACCTCCTTCCCAAAATTGGCAAACTGGGAAGAAGATCTTGGAACCTTGATTCCAAATTCATGATATACATAGTACACAAATCCGGAACAGTCAAATCCCGATTTGCTAGTACCTCCATACACATAAGGAACACCAAGAAAGGCCTTTCCAAACTGCTCAAGGCTGTCTCTGAGAAATAAGTCGGTTTCGGTAGAGTCATTCGCTTCTAAAGACAGGATGGTCTCTGCATTTTCCGGATTAGGTTGAATTTCTCTTGAGGAATTGAAGGCGAATATGACTGCTGCTAAGGCAAATAATACAAAGCCAATGATAATTTTCATAGGGTAATTCTTTTGAATTTCATTAGTCTTCCGATTTGAATAATTTAACTCTAGACCCTAGATGGTTTGATCAATATTTTTCTTTGGGTGCGGAAGAAATGACATTGATTTTTTCACCAAATCGGCTTAAGACTTATTTTCCCTGGAATGACAAGATAAGGGCAATACTTATTTAATCAGCTTTTGATCTTCAAACCTCTCCGCTCATCGAATCGGTTCCAAAACCCTTTTTCACCGACCTGTTTTTTTATCTAATGGGACCAACAGATAAACGCCCTTAATCGTTCCGAAGCCTCTGATTCAAAATACTTTAATAAAAAAAGATTTTATCATTCTAAGCCTTCTTATCTTCTGAAACCAAGGATTTTTCTCTAAATTTTAGATATGGTATTTATTCAACTTACAGGCTTATCAGGTGCAGGTAAATCGACCATTGCCTATGGAGTGAAAAGCTTGTTGGAGAATAATAATCACCGGGTCGAAGTAATAGATGCCGACATCTACAGAAAAATTCTGTGCCCAGATCTCGGGTTTTCTAAAGAGGACCGAAAGGAAAATATCAGACGTCTTGGATTTGTAGCAAATCTCCTTGCTACCCATGGTGTAATTGCAATTCTAGCAGCTATTAATCCCTATGAAGACACAAGAAGAATACTTCGTTCTTATGGTTCTCATGTCTACACAGTTTGGGTGAAATGCGAAATTCAGACCTTAATCTCAAGAGACACAAAAGATCTCTATAAAAGGGCACTGTTACCTGAAAATCATCCTGAAAAAATTCATAACCTAACAGGAATCAACGACCCATTTGAACTACCTGAAAACCCAGACCTCATCCTATCCACCCATTTAGAATCGGTAGAAAAAAGCGTTGAAAAGCTTTTCTCTTTTATCAGTACCAGAATACAGGATAAGCAAACTTCAGCTCTATGAATCGCCTACTTCCATTGCCTATTTATACTTTTTCAAAGTTGGTGATTAACAATGGTGGGATATCTGTAAATAAATTTAAAAACGTATTTCCCTGGATTTTAAAAACTATCTTTTTTGAACCAATACGATGGCTGGAGCTCGCGCTATATCATAAAAAAATAGCAAAGCACCAGATTGACAAACATCCTTTGTTTGTTTTGGGCTTTTATCGCAGTGGCACTTCCTATCTTCATCAATGTCTGACTCAAGATGATCGATTGGGATACCACTCAAATTTTCAAATGGTATTGCCCGAGGTGATGTTGACCACGGAGAAACTACTACTGCCATTCTTTGAATTCATTTGCCGCTTTTTTAATCTCAAGGACTCTGTCCACAGAGTTCCTTTGTCTTTTCGTTTCCCTGGGGAAGAAGATGCAACGATGACAGCTTATCTCGATCCAAGAGGAGCTCAATGGGGTTATTTTTTCCCGAAAATGATGGAGGCACAGTTTCAAAAATATGTATTGATGGAAAGCCTGACCGAATCAGAACTTAATTCCTGGAAGGAAGCTTTCCTTTACCTTCTCAAAAAGATTTCTTTGGCAAACGACGGAAAGCAGTTGGTTCTCAAAAGTCCTCCCAATACAGCTAGAATAAAGGAGCTGCTTTCCCTATTTCCCAAGGCAAAGTTTATTTTCATTCATCGGGACCCCTATGAGGTCTATGCTTCCAATAAAAGATTCTGGGGAGTTGTTCAGCATGTTTATGCCCTCCAAAACATAAATCCCGAGGATGTCAAAAAGATCATCTTAGATACTTTTTCCAAAATGACCCAACGGTATTTAGATCAAAAACATTTGGTCCCAGCAGGCCAATTGGTAGAAGTTTCCTATGATGATTTTATTCAAAATCCGATGAAAATCCTCCAAAAGGCCTACGCTGATCTTAATCTGGGGGATTTTTCCTACTGTGAGGAAAAACTGAACGCATTTACTGGCTCTCAAAAGCACTTTGCCCAAATCAAACATCAACTTCCCGAAAAGGAAAGAAAAACAGTCACAGAAAAACTGGGACCAATCTTAAGATTCTGGAATTATCCTATCCAACCTTAATTCCCCGCCCAAATGAAAGACTCAAGGATTTTATCCTCACAAAAGACTGCTGATAAAGGAAGGCCGGATTACTATATCACGCCTACGCATGACTTCAAACAATACACCAGAGATTGCGAAGAAAAATACTGGAGCCGGGAAACTGCTTTTGACTGGAGTCAAAATCTGGAACTTAATCTAAAGGAAAATCTAGAAAACCTCCAGCCTGAGGAATTGCATAGAATAACCTTTTTGGTTTTGCCCATGATAAAAGAAACTATCAGGGGAAAAATCGATCAAATTAAAAATGAGGGGCTTCCTTTGGATTCAGACGCATTAAAAGGTTTTTTGGAGTGCATCCCCTTTGACAAACTATCTATCCATGAAGCACTGCAGATACAGTCTCCCTTAAAAACCCTGGAAGATTCAGTATCGACTTTGAAGGACCAATTAGACATTAATCAACGTGAAGAAACAGACTTGCTTGAACTTCAGCGGCTTTCATTGGTAAAGGATGGAAATATTGTAAAACATTTAAGTACCGAGGAAGAAAAAAGGAAACAAGAATCTGAATTAATCCAGCTTAAACATCAAAAAGTTGACCTTGAGCAAAAACTTGATTCCCTCCTAAAAGAACATAAAATCGAATCCGAGAGGTTGAGAGTAAAAATCCAGGAAGATCTCCATTCGATTACCCCCGAAGTCCTCCTAGAATTAGAGGATACCTATGACTTGATCCAAAAACTTATTGCCTCTAATAAATTACCCGAAGACAAAAAGGAATTGGACAGGCTGAAAGATTTAATCCTAAAGCGGCAGCTGAGAGGACTTAAAGATCTAGCGAACCACGCTTTGGTAGTCGAACAAAGTGCTATAGCTCCTTTAAGCATGGGCATCATCCACTACAAAAGATACCGGGAAATCCAGGAGGCAATGACCACCTTCATTCATGATGAGGCCAAGCATTCGGCTGTTTTTAGACGATTTTTGGTAGAAAAGCTGAATGCCAAAGAATACATTTCGCCCATTTTGATCCGTGGAGCCAATCGCTATATGTGGCTTGCCCGATTTATGCCAGCTACCGGGATGTTTCTTGCCGTAATTGTAGAAGCAATAGGGGCGGCATATCTCGAATTTTTTGGAAACGAGAAGTACATGCCCGATAAATTATTCTGTTCAATATCCAAAACGATCTCCATGCAGGATGAAAAAAGACACATGGATTTGTGCGTTGCCATGTATAATGAGCTGTTTAGAGAAGGAAGCAAATGGGAACAAATCCGCAATAAGACTGCCTTAAAAGTGATCCTGAAATCTGTCTATGGGGATAAAAGCGAGGACCATCACCTGATTCAAGCCTTCAGGGCATTTGGGGTAGAATACCAAACCTTGTATAGGCATATCATTGGACGCTTAAGCGAACAGTTGGCCAGAATAGGTCTTTTTGTAAAGCCGGAAGAACTTCTGGAAATCCTGAAAATTAAATGAGTTCACTTTCCACAAATTGAGCATCCGTATGAAAGGAGTCAGTCCGGAATTATATCCTTTTGTCAGTCACTATGAAAACATAAGCGGCTATCGATATCACTATTTGGAAGAGGGAAATGGTGAACCAGTAATCATGCTTCATGGCAACCCCACCTGGTCTTTTTATTACAGGGAGCTAATCCAAAAACTCTCTCCTTTTTTCCATTGTCTTGCTCCAGACCATATAGGATGTGGATATTCTGACAAACCTGATGGGGCTGCTTACCCCTATACACTTGAACAGCACGTGAACAACTTAAAGGAATTCCTTGAAAAAAAAGGGATCACAGAAAATATCCATCTAGTCGTTCATGATTGGGGCGGTATCATAGGAATGGCTTATGCCATAAAGCATCCCAAATCGATCAAAAAGATCGTTCTTATGAACACTGCGGCTTTTCACCTACCAAAAACCAAGAAATTTCCTTTGGCGCTTAGGCTTGCCCGAACATGGGCGGGAGCTTTTGCCATTCGGGCTTTTAATGCGTTCAGCGGTATAGCAACCCTAGAAGGGGTCAAACGCATAAAACTCTCCAAAAAAGTGCGAGAAGGATATACTGCACCCTACAACTCGTGGAAAAATAGGATTGCCACACTTCGTTTTGTACAGGATATTCCTCTGGAGCCCGGAGATCCTTCCTACCAAAGGGTCACTGAAATGCAGGAAAATCTCCGACAATTCAATAACACGCCGACACTAATTGCTTGGGGATTGAAAGACAGGGTATTTGATCATCATTTCCTAAAGACTTGGATAACCTATCTTCCGAAGGCAACGGTTTACAGATTTGAAGATTCAGGGCACTATATTTTGGAGGATCAGCAGGAGGTAATCGGAAACCTTATCCTGGACTTTTTTAAGGATACTCATGGAAAGCTTTAACCTTACTGCCGCTCTTTTTGAAAGGGCAAAAACTCACCCCGATTTGCTAGCCATTGCTTTTCCAAAAAGAAACAGCCTTGATAAAAACGGAATTACCCAGTACCAAAAAATCTCTTTTAAAGAACTGGCTCAACAAACTGCCCAAGTGGGTAGAGGATTGCTCGAAGCCGGATTTCAAAGAGGAGACAAAGTAGTCCTGATGGTACCTCCGGGTTTTAACTTTTTTACACTCAGCTTTGGGATGCTTCAAACGGGCATCATCCCAGTTTTCATCGATCCAGGAACGGGACTAAGAAATTTGAAAAAGTGCATTTCGGAAGTTGATCCGGAAGGATTTATCGGAATACCCATGGCTCACCTTGCACGCGTGATCTTTGGGTGGGGAAAAAAATCCATCCATAAAACGGTAACAATTGGTCCAAGATTATTCTGGGGTGGAAAAAGTTTTAATTCAATCCATAAGTCCTATCAGAATGACCAAGAAAGACCATTTTTCGATGCAAGATCAGAAGATATAGCCGCCATTATTTTTACTAGCGGCTCGACTGGAGTCCCAAAAGGCGTTGTCTATACCCATGGAAATTTCAAGGCCCAATTGGATATTATCCGATCTACCTTTGATTTTTCGCCGGGTGAAATCGATATGCCTACTTTTCCCCCTTTTGCCCTTTTTAATCCTGGATTGGGAATGAGCAGCATTATTCCGGATATGAATCCCTCCAAACCGGCAAAGGTGAACCCATGCCATATTATTGGCCCTGTCATACAGTTTGGTATTACGAATTTGTTTGGCTCACCGGCACTCATTGATGCCGTTGGCAGGTATGGAAAAGCCCATGGAATCAAACTCCCGACATTAAAAAGAGTCATCTCGGCAGGTGGACCTGCCTCCAACAAGGCATTGATGCGCTTTTCTTCAATGCTAAACCCCGAAACTCAAATTTTCACCCCCTATGGAGCCACAGAGTCTATGCCCTTGACCAAAATCGGCAGTCACGAAATACTTGGGGAGAAAAAAGAGAAAACCGAAAATGGAGCGGGAATCTGTGTAGGCAAGCCTTTGAAAAGTGTAGAGATAGCCATTATTAAAATTAGTGATGAGGAAATCCCCGAATGGTCGGATGATCTAAAATTACCTCTTGGGGAAGTCGGTGAAATTGTTGCAAAAGGCCCAAACGTAACCCGAAGTTACTTTAACAGAGAGCAATCTAACAGGCTGGCTAAAATAAAGGATGGGAGTGAGATACGTCATAGAATGGGGGACCTGGGCTATTTGGACGAAGAAGGGAATCTATGGTTTTGTGGAAGAAAATCTCACCGCGTAGTCACCGATGATCAAGTCCTGTTTTCTGTCCAATGCGAACAAATTTTTAACAAGCATCCCCAGGTTTTTCGAACAGCCTTGGTCGGAGTAGAAAAGAAAGCCGTCCTATGCGTGGAGACGGAAAAGAATCTTAAATCAATTGACTTGGACAGACTTAAAAGAGAACTGTTGAGCTTGGCGCAAAAAAAGCCAATTACTAGGCCTGTCAAAGTGGTGCTTTTTCATCCGGAATTTCCTGTTGACTTCCGGCACAACACAAAAATTGCAAGGGAACAATTGGCGGATTGGGCGAAAATGAAACTGAAATGAAACTCTTGGTCACCGGTGGAACCGGTTTCTTAGGACTTGCTATTGTGCGCCAACTTTGTTCTTACGGACATTCGGTGGTCACCTTTTCCAGAGGCAAACATCCGGAAATGGAGTCCCTTCAGGTAAACCATATTCAAGGCGATCTGGCAGATTTCCAACGTTTGAAAGATGCAATGCTTGGATGCGAAGGTGTCATTCATGTGGGTGCAAAAACCGGAATATGGGGGAAGTACCAAGATTTTTTCCTAACCAATGTGGTAGGAACCGAAAATGTGTTAAAAGCCTGCCGGGAATCGGGAATTCGAAATCTGGTTTTTACCAGTTCCCCAAGTGTAATTTTTGATGGAAAAGGCTCGGAAGGTAAAAATGAAAGTCTCCCCTATCCGAATAAGTACAGCGCTTGGTATCCAAAAACCAAGGCCTTGGCAGAAATCCTGGTCATGTCTGCCAACGACGAAAATCTGAAAACAGTCTGCTTGCGCCCCCATTTGATCTGGGGGCCTGAAGACTGCCATTTTCTACCTCGTCTACTTGAAAAAGCCAAAAAAGGAAACCTGAGAATACTCGGCAAATCGCCTAATCTGGTAGATACCATCTATATAGAAAATGCCGCAAAAGCACACATTCAGGCTTTGGACCAACTGATTCGAAACCCAAAACCGGTGGAAGGCAAAACCTATTTTATTTCTCAAGATGAGCCAATCCCTCTTGAAGACTTTATGAACAGTCTTATAGGCGTAGGAGGATATGCCCCGGTAACTAAACGTCTTTCTCCCATTCTTGCTCGGATTTCAGGTAGGATTTTAGAAGCCTCCTATCAATTATTCGGAGTACAAAAAGAGCCGATCCTCACTTTGTTTCTAGCACAACAACTTTCAACTCCTCACTGGTATGATATTTCAGCGGCAAAAAGAGATTTCGGTTATAGACCTGAGATTACCTTCGAAGAGGGCCTCAAAAGATTAACAGCTTGGTATACAGCCAAAAATGACCGTGAGACCAATGAGAATATCCTATATAATGATTAAATTGATTTGGAGTTTTTCATGTTAAACCCAACTGTACCAAAAGCATGTGTTTCTCAGCCACCGCCAGTATTGCAGTCGGGGCAGGCTTGCTTGGACCTGCCTATTATTCAATCAAAAAAACGGAGTCGCGTGGTATGCTCCCATTTGCCTCTACTCCGCTTCTTTTTAGTTTCCACCAATTTGCAGAAGGCTTCTTGTGGTTGTCCCTGACCAATCCTGATTTTGAATCTTGGTATAAATTCGGGCTCTATGGTTACTCTTTAGTTTCACAGCCTATCTGGCCGATTTGGGTTCCTTGGATTTTTTGGTCAATGGAAACTTCTCCTTCACGAAAGAAATTTTTATTCTATTTATTAATTCTTGGCTTGGCCACTTCAATTTATATGTTCTATTGCTTATTGACCTATGATATTTCTGCAGTAGTGGAGAGCCATCATATCCGATACTACAGGGATTTTCCACATTTGGAAATATTGAAACCGTTCAATTTTGTCCTTATTGCCGTTACCCCGTTTCTTTCCACCTTGCGATACACAAAGTTAGTGGCTTCAGCGATGATGGGATCATTAGCCGTCAGTTACCTTTTTTTTACGAATTATTTGATTTCTGTATGGTGCTTTTTTGCAGCCATTTTAAGCTTGTTGGTCATCCTCGTTGTTCTTTCCAATAAATCCCAAAAAGCAGCAATAGTCAAAAAAATCAACTTGCTTTAGAAACTGCCCTTTAATCCCGTACACCTCGCCAAACTGTTTTCTACTTTTGACCGATCGCTCGGACATGTTCAGACAGCTCCTTAATGGTTTGAAATTCGAAGATATTCTCGACACTTATTTTGAGTCCGAACATATTTGCTTTGGCAACTAGCTGAAGACTTTGCATTGAAGCACCTCCCAAGTCGAAGAAATTGTCCTGGATGCCTACCCTATCAAGGTTTAACACATTTTGCCAAATCTCTACCAATAATTGCTCTGTCTCATTTCCAGGTGCGAGGTATTGAGAAAATTGGCGTTTGTTCTCAGGAATTGGCAAAGCTTTTCGGTCGATTTTTCCATTTGTGGATAAAGGCAGGGAAGAAATAGGGATAAAAAATGCAGGAATCATATACTCAGGAAGCTGATTGCCTAAAAACTCCCGAAGCTCGTCAGAATTTGGTGCTGTCAGGTTTTGTTTAGGGACAAAATAAGCCACAAGTTTTTTTGCCCCAAGGCTATCTGAGTTGCTGATGACGATTCCATCCTGCACACGAGGATGCTTCAATAAAACACTGGTGATTTCTCCCAATTCAATCCGGTTGCCGTGAATTTTCAGTTGACTGTCCATTCTTCCTAATACCTCAATGGAGCCATCTTCTAAATACCGCGCAAGGTCTCCTGTTCTGTACAATCTAGTTTTGGGTTGACCATAGATTGAAATCCAAACAAATTTCTCTTCCGTCAAGTGGGGTAAGTTGAGATACCCTTGAGCAAGGCCCTGTCCACCTATGAGTAATTCTCCGACCACATTCACCGGGACGGGTTGATGATGGTCATCAAGAATATAAAGCTGTGTATTGCCGATGGGTTCACCAATAGTAATCGGGCCTTTTCCTTTTTTAACTGATTGAACGGAAGACCAGATAGTTGTTTCGGTCGGTCCATACATATTCCATAAGCTTCCTACCTTATCCAAAATCTGATCGGCTAACCTCTCAGATAGTGCCTCCCCCCCGCATAATGCTTTCAGACCCGAATTACCTTTCCAACCTGTGTCCAACAAAATCTGCCACATAGCAGGTGTAGCCTGCAGGACCGTGACACCAAACTGGTCAATTGCTTCTGCGAGAAGGTTAGGATTGAGGAGTCTGTCCTCACTCGCTACTAACAAGGAAGCTCCCGCGATTAAGGGAAGAAAAAATTCCAGAGCAGCAATATCAAAAGAAAGAGCCGTTACAGCCAGAAGAACATCTTTGGTTTTGATCCCTGGCTTTTGTTGCATAGACCATAGAAAATTGACCAAGGAAGAATGGTTAATCATCACTCCTTTGGGTGTACCTGTTGATCCTGAGGTGTAGATTAGGTATGCCAAATGGTCAGGTCCTGCTTTGGGATTGGGATTTGAAAGATGCTCCGCTGGGGAAAATTTCTCTTCATTTAGCTTAATTTTCGGTACTGCCAATTGATCTGCCAGATCTGTATCAAGATTGGTAAATAAGACTTTAACCTCTGCGTCCTTCAGGATAAATTCTATCCGCATGAGAGGGAATCCAGTATGTATGGGTACGTAAGCCCCTCCTGCTTTGTGAATTGCCAACAAAACAGCAGGAATCTCCCAAGATCTTTTCATCAAAACACCAACCCGAACTCCTGGACCAACACCCAATTCCTGGAGTTTCATTGCAAGAGTATTTGCATGCTGATTGAGTTCAAAATAGGTCAACTGACGTTGATCATCCATCACTGCAAGAGCATCAGGTGTTTTTTCCGCTTGATTTTCAAATAGTTGATGAATGCATAGGTCTTTAGGAAATTCCAAAAAGGTTTGATTTCGGTCATGAACCAACCTGTTTATTTCCTCAGGCAGAAGCAAAGGGTAAAGTGAAACAGGACACTCGGGATCTAACAAAGCTTGCTCAAGGATCAGTTGATACGACTTGAACATTCTTTCAATCGTAGACGAGCGAAAGAGATCGCTGTTGTATTCTACAGTGGCTTGGCATTGTCCATTCACCTTAGCCATTAGTAATGTGAGGTCAAACTGGGATACCCCACGGTCAATTTCCTGAAAAGTCGATTTTATGCCTTCGATCTCCAGCTTTGGTAAAGGTGCATTTTGAAAATTAAAAACTACCTGAAACAAAGGTGGCCGACTAAGGTCCCTCCTAGGCTTTAAGGTTTCTACAAGTTTTTCAAAAGGCAAATCCTGATGTGCAAAGGATTCTAGGGCCGTTGTTCTAACCTGTCGAAGCAATTCCCGAAATCCCTGATCGCCGGAAGTATAGATTCTCAGTACCAAAGTATTGATGAATACCCCGATCAAATCCTGTATCTCTGGCAGATTTCGGTTGGCAATGGGGGTGCCTATCAGAATTTCATTCTGACCGCTATACCGATATAGCAAAAGGAAATAGGCAGTCAGCAAAGTCATAAATAAAGTACTGTCTTCCGCTCGACCAAAGTCTTCCAATGACTTTGTCAATTCTTCAGAAAGTACAAACCGATGGGTTCCTCCTGAAAAGGTTTGCCTTGATCCCCTTCTCTTGTCGGTAGGCAACTCCAAAACAGGAAGATCTCCTGCTAAGGACTTTACCCAGTATGTCAGTGAGGTCTCGAATTCTCGCTGCCTTTCTTCGGAAGTTTGCCAAAAGGCATAATCGGCATATTGGATCGGCAATTCGGGCAGAATTATACTTTGACCACTTTTTGATCTTTGATAAAAAAACATGAGTTCTTTTAAAAATACACCCAATGACCACCCGTCAGCTATGGTATGATGTACCACCACCAAAAAGTAATACTCCTGCTCACCGGTTTGAAAAAGTTTGATTCGGATTAATGGAGCGATGGACAAGTCAAAGGGCTTCAAAACCTCCGATTCTGCCAGTCGCCTTACCTCCGATTGCCGTTTGGCTTGGTCGAAGTGTTGTAAATCGACAAGGGGGATGGAAATGCTCAACTGATCCCAAATTTTGGCTGATGGCAGACCCAACTCAAACACAAAACCAGTCCGAAGATTCTCGTGACGTTCCACGATAAGGTTTGCACTTTTTTCCAAAGCTGAAACATCGAGACCTCCCTCAAGCTTGAGCAACACGGAAAGGTTATTCACAGCAGTGCCACGCTCAAGTAATTCAAGAAATAACTGACGCTGCTGGGGAAATGAAAGCTTGACCAAATTGCCAGAGGGACGACGTGCTAATCCGGTTTTTTCGGAATCGGGAAGTTTTCCTTTCATCCATTTTTCCAATAATTCACGTTTTGCAGGGGAAAGATCCTTAGGTGCCATGGCCGCGGTTTCGGATTAAGAAAGTCTTTTTTTTGCTTCCTCTTCACTCATCTCTTCGATTTGCCGGATCATTTCAGACTCTAGTAAATCGGACAGCCGCTCGATCGTAAAAGCCTGAAACGCATCTTGTGGACTGATACTGATTCCATAAGTCTTCCGAACCATCGCCAGAATCTGAGCAGCCAGAACAGAATCTCCCCCGAGTTCGAAGAAGGAATCCCGAACCCCAACTTTATCAATGTGGAGTGTTTGCTGCCAAAGGTCTGCAAGTTTGCTCTCCACTTCTGTTCTCGGTGCTACGTATTCCTGTCTGAGATTAGGCCTGGCATAAAGTCGTGCCACATGAGTTTGCTTTCCTCCCACATCTTCAAAAAAGGGCATACTCGCGGCAGTAGGATATAAAGCAAGCAAATTTTCCAAATCGAAAGGCACCACCGCCACTTGTGCTACATCTTCCTTAAGTAGAAACTCAAGGATTTCAAGCCCTTGATCAATCTCTATTACCTTAACTAGATGTTGAGTGGAAGAATTTTGTTCCTGCAATTTCTCAGTCACCTCGGCAGCCAAGCCTACCTCTGCCCATGGTCCCCAATTGATGCTGATAGCTGGCAATTTGAGTTGGCGGCGATAATTTGCCATGGCATCCAGATAGGCACTTCCTGCGGCATAATTCCCCTGTCCTGGGGATCCCAAAACAGAAACAGCAGAGGAAAACAAAACAAAAAAATCCAAGCTCGTGCTTGCTGTCAACTGGTGTAAATTCCAGGTACCTCTTACTTTCGGCGCCATGACACTCTTCATTCGTTCGGCAGTAAGATTTACGAGGGCTCCATCATCCAACAACCCTGCCGCATGAATCACTCCTGCAAGTGGAGGTAAATGCTCTCCCATTTTATCAAACAAGGATTCCATCTGAGCAAAATCACTGACATCCGCCTGAGCCACTATCACCTCCGCTCCGGATTCATGCATGGTATCAAGAATCTTCAAAGTAGCTGGAGAGGGTTCGCTTCTCCCTACCAATACCAGTCGCCTTGCGCCTTTTTTGACCATCCACTTTGCGATTACAAGGCCCAATCCCCCAAGTCCTCCCGTAATCAGGTAGGTTTTGTCTGAGCGAAAGGCAGTTCCGGAAAGCCCGATCTTCGCCTCAGGCCAGAACGGCTTAAGGCGGAGGACATATCGCTCTCCTGAACGAAACGCAATTTGATCCTCGGGATCATCCTGAGAAATCTGTCTGACAAGTTCAGGCAAAGAATCAAAGGAGGAATAGAAGTAATCCAAATCAATTCTTGTGCATTTGAGCTCTGGGAGTTCGAAACTGATCACCTTTCCCAAGCCCCAAATGGGTGATTGCTCTACAGAAATCGGCTCATGGGGAAAAACAGCATGAACTCCTTTAGTGACTAAAAATAACTTTGGAGATCCGGAAAAACGGTTTGCTAAGGCCTTAAGGAGAAATAGCACACTATTGCATCCCAGCAAATCTGCCTTCCCGTGGGAATCAGAGAATTGCATAGGGATGGAAAGACTCCATAAGTGAACCACTCCATCCAAAGAGGATGGTATTTCGGAGAGGATGCCTTCGATTTTTCGAAGAATTTCTTCTTCTCCCAAGTCAATCTCATTTTCCCAATGCCAAAGAAAACAGGAGTCCCCTCTTGCCTGAAGTTCCTGGGCCAGTAATTCCCCCAATCCTTCGGAATCAGCAAAAATCAACCAATTTCTTTTTTTGCCTTTAAGTGGAGTGGATAAATCCAGTTCACTTTTCTTTTCCCAACTCAATTGGTAAAACCAAGTATCCTTTCTTGTCGGCTTCCAAGATTTCATTCTTGCAACTTGTCGCAACTCCAATCCGAAAAGTTCAAGAACAAGATTCCCGCTTTCGTCGAAAACACTCAAATCCGCCTCTAGCCCTAATGGTCCTAAAGAGGAACCTGACCTGAGCTTTGCATGACTCCACAAGGGGCCATCGGGCTTTGTGAAAAATCGAAGTTCCTTACATGCCGAAGGAATGAAAAGAGGAGTATCGCTAGACTCAAACACAAAACCGGCCAATACTTGTAAACAAGAGTCGAGTAATGAAGGGTGAATGTGAAATGCAGCGATTTCATATTGAAGGGAGCTAGGTAAATTGATTCGACTTAACACCTCATTCCCATTTCTCCAAATTTGCTCTACACCTTTAAACGATTCTCCATAGCTTAACCCGATAAGGGACAGTGTTTCATAGAACTGTGCTTTGGAAAATTCCCTCACCCCGTCTTTATTGAAAATCTCTTGAATGACTTTTGAAAAAGTAGGGAACTCCTCGGATTCTGTCTTTGGGGTATAACTAGCAGTTGCACAGGGAATCCAATCCCCTTTTCCATCGGAACGAGCATAAAGTTTCAAGGCAAAGCCATTTTCTTTTTCCTTTGAGAGTATGGCCTGAACCGAAGTGGCTCCCTCTTCCCTCAAAACCATCTTTTGAAGAAATTGAAATTCAGTCAAATTATGAGAGTGAAGGATACCGGATTCTTCAGCTATCTGAAGGGCCATTTCAATAAATCCGGCAGCAGGAAAGACGATTTCCTCTTCAATCCTATGATCGCTCAAAAATCCCAAGTTTTCACTTGAAAATTGATTTTGCCAGACCTGAATGGATGACAAATGAGCCAAATCAATTCGTTCCCCCAATAAGGGATGCACTGTGATGCTTTCTTTGGAATACCAATAGATTTGCTTTTTTGAATTGGACCCTATGAAATCTATCCAATACCTCTGTTTGTTCCATCGGATACTTGGAAGAGAAACATTTTTTGAAGGACCCGGGTAAATTTTATCCCACTTGACAGAATTACCCTCTACATAAAGTATACCTAAAGTCCCCAAAATCACTTCCCTCTCGGATTCTTCTCTTCGCATGGAAGGTAGCAATCTCAATTCACTGTGATGAGGTTTCCAAGTTTGTTGAATAGAACTAAGCAGAATGGGATGGGGACCAATCTCTATAAACCGAGTGTAATCTTGATCCAAAAGATGCGCAACTGCTTTTGAAAACAACACCGGTTTTCTCATATTATCTACCCAATAGTTCGCATCAAAGGTCAAGTTATCCCCCAAGGTGCCGGTGACGGTTGAATAGAAAGGAATTCTGGAAGTCTGTGGCTCAAGACCGGTTAAGGCTTCAATCAACTCAGCTCGTAAGGGTTCTAGTTGTGGGCTATGGGAAGCCACGTCAACCTTCACCCATCGGCAGAAGCGGTTTTGAATCTCCAGTGAATTTTTGATGGACTCCAATATCTTGGGATTACCCGAAAGAACCGTGGATGTTGGGCTGTTAAATGCCGCGATAGAAATAGAATTTTCATGACTTCTTACATAGTCAAGGGCCTGATCTAAAGAAAGGTCCGTGGCGAGCATCGCCCCCTGACCTTTCAACTTTTTCAATCGTTCGCTACGGATACAAATAATCCTAATGGCATCTTTTAGGCTCAGAATTCCAGAAAAATGAGCGGCAGCCACCTCCCCCATACTATGCCCAATCACTGCATCCGGACTTACTCCCCAATCTTTCCAAAGTTTGGCAAGTGCAACCTGAATAGCAAAAATGGCAGGCTGGACTCTCTCTATTTGATCCAAAGGATGTTCAGAAGGTGAGGCCAACAAAAGATCCCGCAATGACCACCCAAAGTCTTGTTGAATAATCTCCCCGATCTCATCGATAGTTTGACTAAAAACGGGTTGAGTATTTAATAGTTCCTTTCCCATGCCAGGCCATTGCCCTCCTTGACCGGAAAAAACAAATACTAGGTTGGGTTGCCTATTCGGGGCCTTCCCTCCAGTTAAAACACTTGGATCTTGATGCCCTTTCACAAAAGCCTCCAAAGAATTGGACAACTCTACCCGTGTTTTGGCCAAAACGGCCATTCTAAAAGCATTTCCACTTCGTCGCCTCCCTGTGGCTGAACAGAGGTCTCGAAGCGAGAACATCCGTTCGGAATCTACTAGCTCCTTGATTTCGGATGCTAGCAATTCAAGACCTTCCTGGCTGTTTGCGGAAATCGGAATCAAATGAGCAATAGGTTCTTTTGACTCATTTAGCTTTTCTCCTTCATGAATTTCCTGACCCCAATCTTGTAAAACCACGTGCACGTTTGTCCCTCCAAATCCAAATGAACTAATACCAGCGATACTTTGACCGGGAATCACCGGCCAAGGTTTTGCCTCGGTTTGTACTTGAAGATTTAGGGACTCAAAGGGAATATGGGGATTTGGCTGGTGGAAGTGAAGACTTGGCGGAATGATTCGATGCTGCATAGATAGAACTACCTTGATCAATCCTGCAATTCCTGCTGCTGCCTCCAAATGCCCAATATTTGTTTTCACCGAACCAATTGAGCATTTGGAATCCTTTTGTTGTAATCCAATGACTGTACCGATGGCTGCTGCCTCCATCGAATCGCCTAAGAGGGTCCCTGTGCCATGAGCTTCCACATACTGAACCCTGTTTGGAGAAACTCCTGCTACTCGGTAAGCTTCCCGAAGTAACGCTTCCTGGGATTCCCGGTTGGGTGCCATCAATCCGTTTGTTCTGCCATCCTGGGCAACCGCACTTCCTGCAATCAAGGCAAGAATTTGATCCCCTTCCTCCAAGGCATCGGATAATTTTTTCAAGACAACCACCCCTCCACCTTCACCCCTTACGTATCCATCGGCATTTGCATCAAAGGTCTTGCATCGACCATCAGAGGCAAGTACTCCAGCTTTGGTGAAGGCAATCGAGTGTGCAGGTGACAAAATGACGTTCACTCCTCCTGCTAGGGCCATTGAAGTTTCTCCGTTCCTTAGACTCTGACAGGCCAAATGCAATGCTGTCAAAGAAGAAGAGCATGCCGTGTCTATTGCCATGCTTGGCCCCTTCAAATTAAAAAAATAAGAAATCCTGTTTGCTGCAACTGACAGAGCACTGCCCGTTCCTGAGAGTCCGGAAATTCCAGCAAGATTTTCCAATTGAAATTGACTGTACTCATTTACGGAAATCCCAATGAACACTCCTGTTCGGCTTCCTTCGAGTTGTTCAATATTTTGGCCGGCATGGTCAAGTGCCTCATAGGACAATTCCAACAACAATCGCTGCTGAGGATCCATCTGTTTGGCTTCATTTGGGGAAATCCCAAAAAAGAAAGGGTCAAACTGATCAACATGTTCGAGAAATCCTCCCCATTTGGAAATGGATTTTCCCGGAGCCAAAGGATCTGGATTAAAATACGCCTGCTTGGGCCAGCGGTCTTCCGGAATTTCGGATATGGCATCCACGCCGTTCAGAATAAGCTTCCAAAAGGATTCCAGGTCATTTGCTCCGGGAAATCGACAGCTCATCCCTATGATGGCAATGGGCTCCTTGGATTCTCCAAATGACTCTGTGTTTTTAGACAGACCATCCACATCCCTGTCATCTGCCAAATGGTTGGAAAGTAACAGTATACTGGGATATTCGTATGCCAAACTAGGTGACAACCTTCTTCCGAGCCATTCTTCCAAATCCCCTGAAAGCGTAACTAAATCGCGAGAGCTTAATCCATAATTCGAAAAGGGTTCATGAATATTTATCTCAGAAGGAGGGAGCTCCAACTGTTCAGCAAGTTGCGAGACTAACCAATCTTGAATCTTTCTTGAGTCCATGCTGCCTTAATTCAACCTCATCATTTTTATTCTTGATCGAATGGGGTTTACTTTTTGGAACCTTTCCCCCCCACCTGCATTTGCCAAAATGCCGTCATTCCCGGTCTTCTGTCCGGTGTCCCGCTTGGGTTGGCCGGACTGGACTTAGCCCAACTTAGCGGATATGCCTGTACCGGGGGGACCTCTTTCATGGGCTCCGAGCGTTTAATATTCTGACTTGCCTTCGCAATGAAGAATTCTAATTCCCGCAACTTCTCCATTTCTCGTTTTGCATCTCTTTCCTTGAATTCTGGCAGTACTTCTTTAGCAAACAGCTCCAATGATTCGCAAATATGTTCGTGCTGGTAGGCACCGCATTGTTGCAAGAGTATCAGTTGATCTACTCCTGCATTTTCCAATTCCCTGAAATTCTCTATCAGTTGCTTCGGGTTCCCAATTCCCCTCATTCCCGCCTTTTTCCGTTCTCGTTCAATTTGTTGGTCTACTGATTCGGGTCGTTTTTTGAATTCCCCCCAAAGATCAGTTTTCCCAGGTATGTGTACCCCGTCTCTCCAATAATGCCCCAATCCATAGGCAAAAAATTGAGAACCGTCATAGCCGCGGCTGTGGGCGACTTCATTATCCTCATGGCACATAAAGCCTGTAAGCATAGCCACGTTTGGATTTACTGACTGCCCCAGTGGTTTGCATTCCTGCTTGAAGGTTTCATAATACTCATCTACCCAAAATTTGGCCTCCTCGGCGTTTACAAAAGCAAAAGTCAGCCCTCCAAGTCCCAATTGGGCCGCCAACTTCAAACTGTCTCGATTGGAGCAAGCAGCCCAGATAGGCGGGTGAGGTTTCTGAAGGGGTTTTGGAATCACATTTCGATGGGGCATTGAAAAATACTTCCCTTGGAATCCGGGATATGGATTGGTGCACATCATTTTTGCTGTTTCCTGAACAGCCTCTGACCACATCGGGCGTTTATCTACAAAATCGACCCCAAAGCCTTCCAATTCCATTCGTGAACCGGATTCTCCTGTACCCCATTCCACTCTTCCGCCACTGAGGATATCGAGTGTAGCCAGTCGCTCGGCAATCCTTGCAGGGTGATTGAACTTGGGAGACATTGCCACGATGCCATGACCAAGACGGATGTTTTTTGTACGTTGGGAGCAGGCGGCAAGAAATACTTCCGGTGCCGAGGAATGACAATATTCCTCCAGGAAGTGATGCTCCTGTACCCAGACATACTCAATTCCGAGCCGATCTGCCAACTCAACCTGCTCCAAAGCTTCCTGAAAAAGCCTGGATTCATCCCCTTCATTCCAAGGACGCGGCAACTGTAAATCGATAAATATTCCAAATTTCATGTCAAAACGATTTCTTTAATAACCCCCAATAAATAGTTCTTTTTGCAGAGAAAGTGTTTGATTTTTCCGCTGGTAGTCCTTGGGATGGTTCCTGGTAGAGTTAATTTGATTTCATGGACGGGCAGTTGATGACTTTCAGAAATTGCATTTCTAATCGCTCTGATGACCGTTGCCTGGCTCTCAATTAGCTTTGGTTGAACCTCTGCCACCACGACGACCCTTTCTTTTCCATCAACTTCAATGGAAAACACAGCGCAACCCGATGACCAAATACTGGGATGAGAATGCTCCACCGTTTTTTCTATGTCATGGGCATAATGATTTTTTCCGTCAACGATGATTAGGTTTTTGATCCGACCTGCCACAAACAAATCCTCGTCAAGTAAAAAACCTAAGTCTCCAGTACGCAAATACTGCCTATCCTCTGCTCCAGCAATCTTTGCTTCAAATGTGGCGGCTGTTTCCGAAGGCATATGCCAGTACCCTTTGGCAACACTGGGACCGCTTACCCAGATCTCTCCAATCCGGTCTGACTCACAGGGCAATAGCGTTTCGAAATCTACAATTTTAACTTCCTGCCCATCCCGGTTCGGGCCACAACTTACAAGACGTTTGGTACCTTCAGTAGCTTCTTTGGCAAGTAATACTTTTCCTTTTTCCAGGCCGGATAGTTCAAAATTCCTAACCTTTGGCAAGGCAGATTTCACGGAACCAGAAACCAAAAGTGTGGCTTCAGCCAATCCATAACAGGGTAAAAACGCCTCTTTCCGAAAGCCACAGGGGGCAAAAAAATCAGAAAATTCATCCAAAGTCTTGGGATTGATGGGTTCTGCTCCATTAAATGCCACCTCCCAAGAACTCAGATCCAGGATTTCTCTTTGCTCGGGTCTGATTTTCTTAAGACATAATTCGTATGCGAAATTTGGTCCTCCACTGGTAGTTGCTTTAAAACGTGTGATCGCCTCCAACCATCTAAAGGGCCTTTGAAGAAACATCAAGTGCGGAAGAAGTGTGACTTCATTTCCTGTATACAGAGGCTGTAAAATTCCACCAATCAACCCCATATCATGGTAAGGAGGCAACCATATGACTGTCCGGCTTTTGCCCGTCTGACCAAATGCTTCTTGAATAAAAGCAAGGTTGTGCAGTAAATTTTGGTGGGTCACCATTACTCCTTTTGGAGCATTGGTAGACCCTGAGGTGTACTGAAGAAAAGCTATATCCTCACCTTCAATTGTTGGCTTTCTCCAATTCTCAGGATTTCCTCTGATGACTTCCTCAGAAATTGCCAATAGTTTAATTCCCAGAAATCTTTGTTTTAGTGAATTTCTTGATTGAATTGCCTCCAAAAGATCCCTGCTTAGAATAAAAGAAGCAGGTTTCGAATTTTCCGCTATTCGGAAGATATTTTCTAATGAGGCTTCCAGGCGGGCGGAATGTGGTGAAAAAACAGGAACAGCTATGATTTTAGCATACAGGCAAGCAAAATAGGCCACAATAAAATCGATCCCTGCCGGCAGGAGTATCAGCGCCCTCTCGCCTTCGCTTACATCCTCTTGAAGACAGCTCGCAAATGAACGGACTCTCCTATCGAGCTCCTGGTAAGAAATCGACTCCTCCTCAAATTCTCCATCAATCAAAAACCGATATGCAATGGTATCCGCTTGGTACTTTGCCCGCCAACATAGAATATCAACTAAGGACTTTGGCATTAGTAGCATGGCCTCCATAAGAAGGGATTAACATCAATTTTGGACTGATTAAAAGTCCTTACCCGAATGGAGATCCTACATGCAGAACACATCTCTTTTCCCGGTAAAAGAATTTTAATGAATCCTTTTTTAATCAATCGATGATAAAAATCACCAATTTCTAACAAGTCGTTTGGGTGAGTAAACGATCCACTCAATTGCTTTTTCAAAGGCTCAAATGAGTCAAAAAATTTTATTTTTCTTTTCCCCAATTTTACCAATAAAAGCATGCCTTTCTGTTCTAATTTTTAGAGAAGATATAATATCTTTAAGTGAATCGCAATATGAAAAATCGGTTTAGTCCAATAAAAAATATCACACAGCACTGATCAGTAATTATTCCGAATCGAGAAAAAAATAACCCTGAATTTTCACTATTAACGAAGAAAATACTTCCGGATCACATGGTGATTCAATTGATAAAGCATTCAAATGTTGGCTAAATGGACCCTCAGCAAAATACGATAATCGAAAGTTTGGGGATTTATCTTCCCTCTCAGTCCATGTCGACCAGCGAAGTATTGAATAGCTGCCAAAATCAGATTCGCTTTCCCTTAGAAAAGATTTCCGGTATTAAATCCCGACGGGTTGCCGGTCAGGAAGAGTTCTCTCTGGATTTAGCCATCAATGCCGTTACTGAATGTTTTAAAAACTCCAAGTATCATCCAGCAGACATAGACCTTTTGATTTGTTGCAATATTTCTAAAATAGATAGTAAGGATAGATTTTCTTTTGAACCCAGCACTGCTATCAAGCTTAGAAGACATTTTGGATTTAACCATGCTATTGCATTTGATATTACCAATGCCTGTGCGGGTATGTTCACAGGCATCTTTCTAGGAAACACCCTGATAAAAAATGGGGCGATTCGAAGAGCGATGGTAGTAAGCGGAGAGTACATTACCCACCTGATGAATACAGCCCAAAGAGAAATTGAGAATTTCATGGATTCCAGACTGGCTTGCCTGACCCTGGGTGATGCTGGGGCAGCTGTAATTTTAGAAAAGGGAGAAAATAACCAAACTGGATTTCATTCAATTGATATTCAAACTTTTGGTCGGTATAGTCCTTATTGTATAGCGAAAGTATCCGAAAAGGGAGGCTGGATCATGTACACGGATTCAGTGAACCTGACAGATGTAGGAATCAAATCGGGAGCCGAATTTTCATGGAATACTTTGCAGCGTGCTGGTTGGGCCCTGGACAAATTCCATCACCTGCTCTTGCATCAAACCTCCAGGATGACCCTGAATAATGCAAGAAATGAAATCAACAGTTTGGTAAAGAATCCCATTCTAAACGACAGCAATACTATTGACAACCTGGAAGAACGGGGAAACACAGCTTCGACCTCTCATTTTGTAGCCATCTTCGATCAAATCCAAAACAATCGGATCCAGCCTGGGGACAAAGTGGTTTTTGGAATTTCTGCTTCCGGACTTACTACTGGCACCGCACTCTATGTTTTCGATGATCTCCCTGATCGATTACGAAAACAGGATACAGGAAAAAAAACACGAACTACTGAATCCGAACCTATAGCCCTAACTTGTCCAACACTTCCTGGAATCCGAATAGAAAGCATAGGAACTTCCCTATTGAAAGACAATAAGACGGAAGATTCTATGGTATTGCTGTATGGTGCTGCCACCAATTGCTTTGAAAAATCCCAGTATCACTGTAGGGATATCGAACTCTTGATTCATTGTGGAGTATACCGATCCGAATTTGTATTGGAACCGGCTTATTCAACCTTACTTGCAGGCAGGTTGAATATGAATGCAACCTATTCTGACCCAGAAATCAGAAAAACCTTCGCTTTTGATATCTTCAATGGGTCTTTGGGTTTTCTCAACGCCTGTTATGTTGCACAACAGATGATTGCGTCGGGAAATTTTGAAACAGCAATGGTTGTCGCCAGTGAAATCGAAAACAACGCGAAATTACATCCCGACCAACTCCTGGGACTAAAAGAAGCTTCTTCTGCGGTTATATTTGATCGACATCCAGACAAAGGGAAAGGAATGTCAACTATCCTTTTCAACTATTCAACAGAATCGATCCAAGATTACTCCATCAATTGTACAACTCTGGAGAAAGGCCCTTTTCTACATGTTGAAAAATCCCCCGACTTGGAGCAAAAATACCTCGAAGCAGTTTTTCCTCTGATACTGGAAATACTCCACAAGGAAGGTCTTCTCTTATCTCAAATCAATTGGGTTTTTCCACCACAGATTTCCCCTGAGTTTATCGACCTTTTAGCAGATCAACTAAATCTCCCTAGGGAAAAATTTATTGACTTAACCGAAGGTGCTAAAGATCTATTCACTTCGTCCATCCCATTTGCAATAGACTATGCCCTAGAAAAATCCCTTGTCAATCCGGGAGATATTGCCCTGATGATTTCCGTGGGATCAGGTATCCAAGCTGGTTGCGCCATTTATCATTTTTGAATCTTTAAAAAATCCGAATGACAATGTCCAATCCAAAACTCCCTCCCGGTCCCAAATCTATATTTCCTTTGGCCAATTTGCTGAGATTTAGGAAAGATAGTCTGGGATTTTTGAGAGAAATCGGGCAGGAATTTGGAGATGTGGTTCATTTTAAAATGGGGCCATTAAGGGTTGTACTCCTGAATCACCCGGAGTACATCAGGGAAGTTTTATCTACCCAACAAGGAAATTTTGTAAAAGGCCGTCCACTGGAGATGGCTAAAGAACTGTTGGGTGAGGGTCTTTTGACGAGTGAGGGAGATTTTCATAAACGCCAATCCCGAATTATTCAGCCGGCCTTTCACCGCAAAATGCTGGATGTGTATGCTCCGGCTATGACGGAATTCAGCACACGCCTGATGAATCGTTGGGAAAATGGAATGAGAGTGGATATGATGCAGGAAATGGTAGAACTCAGCACCGGGATTGCTGGGACAACTCTTTTTAACAGGGATATTGAACAAGAAGCACCGGAAATCTACCAATCTCTTGAAGAGATAATGAGTCTGTTTGGCAGAATCACTCTTCCCTTTGCAGAAGTCCTATTAAAGCTCCCTCTTCCTGGAACCATTAGATTCTACAAAGCAAAGGCTCGCTTGGATTCCACCATTTTCAGAATTATCGAGGAAAGAAGACAGAGTAAACTAAGAAACGGGGATCTTCTTTCTTTACTGCTACAGGCTCAGGAAGAGTTGACCGACAGTGAAGGAATAAGCGATCAACAAATCAGAGATGAAGCTTTAACTCTTTTTTTAACCGCACTCGATACGACTTCCATCGCGCTTACCTGGACCTGGTACCTTCTCTCTCAACATCCCAAAATAGAAGCCGAATTGCACGAAGAACTGGAACAGGTACTCCAAGGCCGGCTTCCAACCATCGAAGATTATCCAAACCTGAAATTTACTCGATCCGTTTTTGCCGAATCCATGCGGCTTTATCCTCCCATTTACATCATCGCTCGTCAGGCTTTGACTGATTTTTCTATAGGAAACTTTACAATTCCCCGCGATACCATTGTTCTGATGAGCCCTTATCTGATTCATCATGACCCCCGTTTCCATCGAAATCCGGATCTTTTCAACCCATATTCTTGGTATGATCGCCCACTTGGGCAACTTCCCAAGTATGAATACTTTCCATTCAGTGAAGGTCCCCGCTCCTGTATCGGTCAACAATATGCCTGGCTAGAAGGGGTGATGGTTCTCGCCTCCATTGCTCAATCATGGCAATTCAGCCTTGATTCTCAACACCGGGTTGAGATTGCTCAGCTACTTAATCTCCGTCCAAAAAACGGAATGATGATGCAAATTCACAGAAGAAAAAGGTAAATGAAACCAATCCCCCTATCATTTCTACCTACTCATTTGCAAAAGGGAATTTCACTACCTCCAATTCATATTGACGATGTCCATATTTGGCAAATGCGTCTTGATCTTCCAGAGGAACACATAAACATCTTCACTGAAATCCTGTCTGCTGATGAATTGGACCGGGCTAACCGGTTTTATTTTGAAAAAGATCGGAGCAGATTTATTTCTGCCCGGGGAATGCTTCGGATTATTCTGAGCCAGTATTTGGGGTTAGACCCAAAAAAACTTTTGTTTGAGTATTCTAATTACGGCAAACCTGAATTTAGGTCTGAATCCGGTTTCCAAAGTTTAAAATTCAATCTTTCCCATTCGGAGGGAATTGCCCTTCTGGCAGTAACACGATACAAAAACATCGGCATAGATGTGGAACGGATCAGGGATGACATTGCTTTGGATCCAATTGCCAATTTATTTTATTCCAATGAGGAGATCTCTTCCTTGGAGAGGATAGGAGAAAAGCGGAAAAAAGAGTGGTTCTATACACTATGGACTAGAAAAGAGGCCTTTTTGAAAGCCACTGGTAAAGGACTTTCCTATCCCTTGAAAGAATGTGATGTCTCTTTCCGCTACGGGGGAAAATTCTCATCCGTAACTATAAATAAAGAAAAATCAGATTGGATGGTGAAAGATTTGTTTCCAATCCTTGGATTTGCTGCAGCACTTGCAGTAGAGGGGAACAATCCCAAGCTCTCATGCACTCATTTTGATTTTTTTTCAACTAGCAAACCCTAACCAAATGAGATACCGAAAAATTCTATTCCTAATCTTAACTTTCTTCGGTTTTCAGACAACCGGATTTTGCCAAGTCTATTCCATCCCGGAGGACACCAAACGAATTGTTTTCCTTGGGAACAGCATCACCTACAACGGGAAGTTTGTTTCTTACATTGACGCTTATCTTACTTTAAAATACCCTGAAAAAAATCAGGAAATTATCAATGTCGGCCTGCCAAGCGAAACAGTTTCGGGGCTTTCCGAACCTGGGCATGCCAACGGGGAATTCCCAAGGCCTGACCTTCAGGAGCGTCTGCACCGAGTTTTGGAGCGACTCGAGCCCGATTTGGTGATCGCCAACTATGGGATGAATGACGGGATTTATTTGCCCTTTGACGAGGGGCGATTTAATGCTTTCAAGAAAGGAATGGATGGGTTGCATCAGGCTGTAGAACATTCAGGAGCAAAAATCATCCATGTCACTCCCCCGGTTTATGATGAGCGTAAAGGTGCGGCTTATGCCAATGTGCTGGATATTTACTCGGATTGGCTGGTCAGCTGCCTCTATACTAAGGACTGGAAGGTGATCGATCTCCACTGGCCCATGCGGAAAGAACTGGAGGATCGACGGAGCCTAAATCCTGAATTTGCTTTCGCAAAAGATGGCATACATCCCGATGAGTCAGGGCACTTTTTGATGGCAAAAATCATCCTTCTTGGACTTGGAGAAAACGTCTATGAAGCCAAAACCATCGAAGACCTACTCTCTCCATTCAACAAGGGAAATCAGATTCTCGCCTTGATCGAACAGCGGCAGGAAATCCAAAAATTGGCTTGGTTGAGTGAAACCGGACATCTTCGTCCCGGAATTCCGGAGGGACTTTCCATCCGAGAAGCTCAGGAAAAAGTAGCTGAGATCAATCTAGAAATCCGAAAACTGATTACCCCTTGATGGGTTCACTTCTTTGGTCCACAGGATGCTATTGATGATTAAAGCAAAAAAGCCGGCTTAGCACCGGCTTCTCTTTACTTCATGGGTTTGATAGTCTCTATTTTTCCATCAGGCAAGTGAGTCAATTCTGCCATTTTGATGTTCCGAAGTGGGGTTTTCCCAGATAGTTCGGTGTCGTGGTAAAAGAGGTACCATTTCCCCTCAAATTCCACGATCGAATGGTGATTGGTCCAGCCTTCAACAGGCTCGAGTACATTTCCTTGATAGGTAAATGGGCCATAAGGACTGTCTCCAATGGCATAAGCGATAAAGTGCGTGTCCCCAGTGGAGTAAGACAAATAATACTTCCCGTTATACTTGTGCATCCAAGCCGCCTCAAAGAATCGGCGGGCATTGTCCCCTGCTCTGATGGGCGCACCTGTTTCGTCAAGAATGAGAAGTTCCTGAGGCTTTTCTGCCAGTTCGGTCATGGAGTCCGTAAGCTTGGCGATATAAGGCATCAGAGCTTTTTTATCCGGTGCAGGAATCCCATCGGTCGGGCCTTTTCTTCCTGCTATTAGCTTTTGATCCTCATACCATTGAAGCTGTCCTCCCCAGATGCCTCCCCAAAGGAGGTAATAGTCCCTTCCATCCTGAAAAGCCGAGGGATCCATACTAAATGTTCCTGCTATGGGTTCAGGTTCGGCTTGGAAAGGGCCTTCCGGGCGATCAGAAACTGCTACTCCTATTTTGAAAATGTCTTGTTTGTCCTTTGCAGGGAAATAGAGGTAATATTTCTCGTTTCTTTCAGCAGCATCGGGGGCCCAAAGCTGACGACTTGCCCAAGGCACATCCTCGATTTTGAGCGCAACTCCATGATCAGTAACTGTTCCTCCCGGACTTTCCATTGAAAAAACGTGGTAATCCTTCATGTCAAAGTGTGAACCCATGTCATCTTGTGCCACCTTAGTTTCGATGTCATGAGAAGGGTAAATGAAAATTTTACCCTTAAACACATGGGCAGAGGGATCCGCAGTGTAGATATGTTCCACCAAAGGGGAATGTGCAAATTTGGAAGCCGTGGAATTGGCTCTGGTTGTCTGAGCGGTTACCTGGGCCAGTGAACCGGCAAATCCTGCCAAAAGCAGCAGGCTGAAGTAACGACTTGATTGGTGCATGATTAGATTAGGTTTGAGTTAGGGATTGAAAATAGTAAAGGAAGGATCGTTTTCTAAATTTTCTTACCAAACAGGATCAAGAAAAGAGATTGTACGTATATTAGGTTAAAATACACGTGTAATGAAAACCAAGCTAACTTTGACCATCGAAAAATCAGTAATCGAAAAGGCAAAGGAATTTGCGGGCAATTCCGGAAAAAGCCTTTCGGATCTGGTAGAGCGATATTTGGAAAAAGAGATTGCAGAAGCAGAATTGAAGCAAGCCAACATACCGGAGGAGTTCAAAGGGCTTTTTGGCTCGGTCAACCTACCTTCGGAACTGAATGAGAAAGAAGCAATTCGAGAAATTTTAATTCAAAAGCACAGCGGATGAACAGGTATTTTTTGGACACTAATATCCTCTTGGACTTTTTGGGAAATCGGCAGCCTTTTGGAAAATATGCCTTAGAAATTCTTAACAAATCCCGAATCAAGGAATGGGAACTTTGGACTTCAGACAACTCGATTCTGACCACCTATTACATCATTTCAAAAGAAATCGGAGAAGCAGAAAGCAGAATCAAAATCAGCCGGCTCATCAATTTTTTGGAAATACAGTCAACTCAAAAAACACATATCCAACAAGCCTTAGATTCTAATTTTAAAGACTTGGAAGATGGAGTGCAGCATTTTTGCGCTTCCAGTATTCCGGGACTCGAAGGAATCATCACACGAAACAAGAAAGATTTCAAGACGAGTCAAATCCCGGTTTTTGAGCCTTGGGAGGTGGTTTGACTGTATTTTAATAGTATCATTTGATACTATCACTTTTTATATCATCAATCCAACCCCTCCAAAAACCCCTTAAACTCGGCAAAGCTTTTTCCCATCGGGATCACCTGTTTTTCTCCTTGCAGAAAAGCCGCTAATCGCTCGGGTAGCACCAATTTTTCGCCCAATGCTTCCTCGACCACATCCCGGAATTTGCCCGGATGGGCGGTCTCCAGAAATACGCCTACATAACCTGGATTTTCTGAAATAAAATCTTTCAACCCTAAATACCCCACTGCCCCATGCGGATCGAGGGTATAGCCCAAAGGCTGCACTGATTGAATCGCCTCGACAGTCTGAGCGTCGGTGTAGAAATAGCCTTTGACATTTTCCCGAAACAGCTCCTCATCGCTTCCATACAGGGCCTGAAGTCTTCGAAAATTGCTTGGATTTCCCACATCCATGGAGTTAGACACAGTCGGAATCGAAGGCTTTGCTTGGAAGGGTGAGCCATGCAAATACTCCGGAACTACTTTGTTTACATTGGTTGCTGCTACAAAGCGGTCGATCGGTAAACCCATTTGCTGGGCTAAAATCCCTGCTCCGATATTCCCAAAATTTCCGCTTGGCACGGCAAATACGACCTTTTTGCCAGCCTTTGGTAATCGGGAGTAGGCGTAGAAGTAGTACAAGCACTGAGGAATCCATCGGGCAATGTTGATCGAATTGGCAGAGGTCAGAAGCAACTTTTGATTCAAATCCGGATCCAAAAAGGCCTGCTTCACCAAGGTCTGACAGTCGTCAAACACCCCGTCCACTTCCAACACGGTAATGTTTTGCCCGAGTGTGGTAAACTGCATTTCCTGAAGCGGACTGACTTTTCCTTTTGGAAAAAGTATAATCACCTCCACGCCTTGTACACCCAAAAAACCATTGGCAACGGCACTTCCCGTATCTCCCGAGGTAGCGACAAGCACCCGGACTTTTTGGCTTTGCTCCCCTACCAGCATGCTCATCAGCTTGGAGCAAAACCTCGCTCCAAAGTCTTTGAACGCCAAAGTCGGCCCGTGAAACAGCTCCAAACTGTACACCTCCTCCTCCACCTTGACGATCGGTGCATCAAAGGTCAGCGTATGATCCACGAGTTCATGGATCTGCTTTTCACTCAAATCCTCCGAAAACAAGGCGCCAATCACGGCATAGCCGATTTCCCGGAAACTCATTTCGGACATCTTTTCGATGAGTTCTTTGGGCAAAACAGGAATCCGCTTAGGCATGTAGAGCCCATTGTCCGGTGCGAGTCCTTTGATGACCGCTTCGGATAGGGAAACTTTATGATTAGGATTGTTGGTGCTGTAGTACTTCATGGCGTGGGTTATTCGAGGACAAAAGCCCCTTGGGTATTGATCGCGGAGTGGTAGGTATCCACACCGAGACCGATGGAGTCATACACTTGCTGGGCGGCGTCGATGATGGATTGCACAGTTTTTTCTCCTTTGGAAAGGGCAAAAAGCGTCGGCCCCGAACCCGAAATTCCCATACCCAATGCTCCAGCTGCCTTGACGGCTTCTTTTACTTCGTAAAAACCGGGAATCAACGTAGCACGATACGGTTCGGCGATGACATCTCGCAGCGATCTTCCGATCAGCTCGAAATCCTCCTGAAATAGCCCTGCGATCAATCCGGCGACATTGCCTGACTGAATCGTGGAATGCTTCAAGGAGACGTTATCCCGCAAAACCGACCTGGAATCGGAAGTCTTCAACTCAAAATGCGGATGCAAAAGCGTGCAATGCAAGCCTTCCGGCACGTGAAGTTTGATCACATCGAGCGGATGGTAATCCCGAATCAGGACAAATCCCCCAAGCAAACTCGGTGCGACATTGTCTGCATGTCCGGCACCGCAGGCGACTTTCTCAGCCACCATGGCGAAGGGCAACAATTGCTTTTTCTCAAAAGGCTCACCCAATATCCGATTCGCAGCGACAAGGGCAGCCACAGCGCTTGCCGCGCTTGAGCCCATACCGGAACCGAGGGGAAGACCTTTTTCAAGGTAAATTTCCATTCCGACTTGCTGGTCTAACTCGTCCAACATGGCCTGAATGGCAACCGCGCAGGTATTTTTCTCCGCCTCAAAAGGCAACCGCCCTCCGTCGCCAGTTATTGATACAACCTGCAATCCGGGTTCCTTTTTTTCCCTTACCTCCACCACATCGCCCATCGCGTCGATCGCAAATCCAAGAATATCGAATCCGCAAGACACGTTGGCGACAGTAGCCGGTGCAAAAGCTCTGACCGAGTTCATTATTCTCGAGTGTAGTTACCGATTCGAATCACGTCAGCAAACACTCCGGCAGCAGTCACATCTGCCCCAGCACCCGGTCCGCGGATGATCATCGGACGGTCATGATAGCGATCTGTGGTCAAAAGGATCATGTTGTCACTTCCTTTCAGACTGGAGAAAGGATGGGATTCTGGCAAGGATTTCAATCCAACTTTGGCTTTTCCATCTTCAAGCGTTGCCATGAAGCGAAGTTTTTCTCCTTTAGCTTTGGCATCTGCCAAGAGCTTTGCGAAGTCTGCATCATGGCCTTTCAACTTTTCGAAAAATTCATCCACAGATTTTGTGTGCTGACAGTCGGCCGGTACCATGCTTTGGATGGTGATATCTTCAAATTCGAGTTCTTGCTCAGCTTCCCGACCGAGAATCAGGATTTTTCTGGCCACGTCCATTCCGCTCAAGTCATCCCGAGGATCGGGTTCGGTATAGCCTTTTTCTTTGGCTACTTTCACCACTTCGGAGAAAGGCGCTCCATTTTCGAGTTCGGAGAAAATAAAGTTCATCGAGCCGCTAAGCACCGCCTCAATGCGGATGACTTTGTCCCCGGAAAGCATCAAATCCTGCAAGGTATTGATGACCGGAAGGCCCGCTGCCACGTTGGTTTCGTAGAGGAATTTGACTCCACGACGCTTGGCAATCCTCTTGAGCGCACGGTAGTTGTCCATGGAAGAGGAGTTTGCCTTTTTGTTTGGCGTCACGATGGCGACTTTTGCTTCCAAAATCCGCGCATAGGTATCCGCCACATCCTGACTTGCGGTACAATCCACAAAGACCGAATTGGAGAAGTTCATTTCCTCCATTTGGGTGATAAACTTATCCAAATCCATGGGTTGATCGGAATCACTCAGTTCGTGGGGATGCTTCAGATCAAATCCATCTTCATGAAAAGCCATGTATCGGCTGTTGGCCAAGCCGTGAATCTGCACGTCGAGTTCGTTATCCTTCAACAGCTTGTGTTGCTGATGTGCAATCATCTTCATCAAGGCCTTGCCGATCAAGCCGGTTCCCACAAGGAATACATGTAGGACTTTGTTTTCAGAAAGGAAAAATGCCTCGTGCAAGGCGTTGAGAGCCTTTTGCAGATCGGGCTGAGGAATCACTGCGGAGATGTTCAGCTCCGAACTTCCCTGAGCGATAGCTGCCACGTTGATATTGTTTTGGCCCAAAGCACGGAACATACGTCCTGAGGCACCCGGATTTTGCTTCATGTTTTCACCCACTACAGCCACGGTAGCCAAACCGTGAAGAAGGGAAACATGGTCCATTTCCCCGGATTTGATTTCGTAGTAAAACTCCTTCTCGATCGCTTCCTTCGCCAAATAGGACTCCTGAGTTTTGATCGCCAAGCAAATGCTGTGTTCGGAAGAAGCCTGAGAAATCAACACGATGTTGACTTTAGCCTCGGCCAAAGCTTTGAACACCCGGCTTACTGTAGCTCCACCCTCAATCAATCCCGCACCCTGTACGGTCACGATGGAAATATTTGACATGGAGCTGATTCCTTTGATCAGAGCGCCGTGACTCACCTCCCCGTTGATGAGTGTTCCTGGATTTTCAGGCTCAAACGTGTTTTTGATGTAGATCGGGATATTTTTCTTCATCGCCGGCTGCATGGTGGCAGGGAAGATCACTTTGGCACCAAAGTGCGAAAGTTCCATCGCCTCATTGTAACTCAGCTGTGGAATAGTAAAAGCGGTATAAACCAATTTAGGATCTGAGGTCAAAACACCCGAGACATCAGTCCAGATTTCCAAATCATCCGCATCCAAGGCTCCGGCAAAAATCGCTGCGGTGTAATCCGAACCGGAACGGCCCAACGTCGTGGTTTCTCCTTTAGCCGTGGAGGCTATAAATCCGGTGATGACTTTTACTCCGTCATTTTTTACAAAAAAATCTTTGATCAAACTGTTGGTTACTTCATAATCCACTCGGGCCTGGCCAAAGCGGTCATTGGTCCGGATCACATCCCGCGCATCTACAAACTGCGTTTTGATACCTTTTCCGGCCATGGCTTCCGCCAGAATGAAAGCAGACAAACGCTCTCCAAAACTGGCTACATAATCCAGCGTACGAGCAGAATTTTCCTTGATCAAATAAATCCCGTGAAAAAGGTCCTCCAATTCTTTGAATCGGACCTTGACATAGGTCATGACGGTGGATTGGTTTTGTACGGCGATGAGCTGACGGACAATGTCGAGGTGCTTTTCTTCGAGGGTTTGAAGAAGGTCTCTATAGGCTTGGTCACCTTCCCGTGCGAGTCTTGCGATGGTCAGAAGGCTCTCGGTAACACCTCCAAAAGCTGAAAAAACAACGGCGATTTCATGATGCCTGAGCTTGTCCTGAAGGATAGCAAAGACTTTTTTGATGTTTTCGGGGTTCGCTACGGATGAACCTCCAAACTTGATGATTTTCATAGATAGAAATAGGTTGCTGGAAACTAATATCTGGCCAAAAAAGGCCTCAGGGGCGGGTACTCAATGATCACGACGGGTCACCCCGTAATCATCGTGGTCATCATGCCGGTGATGGTCATCAAAAAAGCAGCAGCCTCGCCAGTCATCTGGAAAGGAACAGAAAAAACGTAAGATTGAGCTGCAAATACCATAGGTTGGTGTATTGACTTGACAATCTTACAGCGAAAAAACCGATTGACCAAGAAAAAATTCAATCGAATGAGATTTTTTTAGATTTTTTTCACTGAAAAGTCTTAAAAATTGCTCATTCAACAATTTGAACCAAAGGAAATATCCTTATTTCTGAAAAGCACAGTAATCCTTTAAAATGAAAGGCGGTCAATACACCCGGAAAATAAAACGCTCATCATTTCTCAATAAATTTTTGAAACGATGAGCGTTTTGAAATTTGGGAATAGAGAAAATTAAGCCAATTCTTCGATGACTTGCATTTTGCCCCGGAAGTTTACCTGATCTTTCTTTTTCTTTCCGATTAGCAATTCCCCAAGAGGAGAGTTTTTGCTCAGTAAAAACACTTTGGCCTCTTCCACTTTGACTTGCCCAACACTTACCGCAAGCAAAAACCACTCCGTGCCAAGCTTCACCAAAGCACCTTCCTGTACTGTTGGTGGGGTATCTTTGATGGTGTTCAATCTGTACAATTCTTCCAGATCAAGCTTACTTTGTTTGATTTGCTTTTCGATAGAATTTAAATCTTGGGTCATAGTCTCCCGGCTGGTTTCGTATTTGTCACCAGCACTGTTTTTCTCTTCTTCCAGGATACTTTCTATAATATTTTTCCGCTCTTCAGCCAAAAGGATTTCTTTTTGTTTCAGCAGATCAATGGCAGTTTGATAGACTTTCGCTTTGAATTCGTTCATAAAATTTACTCTTCACAAGGTTCTTTTCTTCGGGTATCGATGATGTAGACGATTTTCCAGCCTTCGGCCATTTTGACCAGCTGAAAGGAGTTGACTCCACAGTGGCTGAAATTGCCATTGACATAGAATCGGTAAGGAGTCCATGCCGAGGCCATAGTGCCGTCCACTTTGATTTGGTAATCCAAAATTCGCTCATCCAAAGTGGTCTCAGCAGGGGTCGTCGCAATTCTTTTGATAAAATCAGCTACTGAATTGCTGCCGACGGTGCTACCCTCGGGCTTCGCTTGGACTGTTTGCATGAGTCCATCAGAATAGAATGCAGCGGCGACTTGGTCCGCATTTTTTGATTTCATGCCTTCAAAAAGGCTCCGGATGACTTCTTCCACTGCTTTTTCTTCAGATTGGGAAAAAGCAGGAATAAATAAAGTAAAAGCCAAAATGGCTGATAAAAGGATTCGCTTGTACATATATTATACTCCTCCGTAAAGTTTAAATGTCATCTGCCTTAAAGAAGGCGTGTTCAACGCATAATGCATCGCCTCTGCGATGTCTGCGGGATTCACCCATTTTCCGAAATCCGAATCTGGCATCGCCTCCCGATTGGCAGGAGTGTCGATGATGCTTGGCACAAAGACATGCGTTCGGATATCTGTTCCTTTGACTTCTTCCGCCACAATTTCAGAAAGTGAAATGACCAATTTCTTACTAAGGGAATACGCAACCGTACTTGTAGCATCCTGAAGCTGAAGGGCAGGTCGAGCTCCTACAAATAGGAATGTGCCATGCATTTGCTTTTTGAAAAGAGGAAGAAATCCTGACACCATCGAAAAAGCGCTGAAAAAATTCAGCTGAAACATGCGGTTCAACTCTTTTTGGGTGGTAGACTCCAAACTTCCCATCGCGAATCCTCCGACAATCATGGCAATAGCATCCAACTCGCCAAACTGAATCTGGTACTCTTTCACAAAGTCAGCAACTGCCTTCTCGTCAGTCACATCCACTTCGTAGGTCACATCTGCTTCTTCAGCCACTTCATTGGCGTCAGGTTTTACCAAGGCAATCACATGATAGCCTTCGCGTTTAAATTTCTCCACTACTGCACCTCCTAGGGCGCCCGCAGCTCCGGTTATGATTATATTTCTGCTCATCAGTCCTTCTAATCCGTCCTATATTTGCTAAAATTAGCCCTAATTTTTCGATTGAACCATGAATCACCTCAAAAGCAGCATCCGACTCAAGGAAAACGTAAGAAGAAGAAACTTTGCATTTAAACTAGTCATCCTGATTTTATTGGAGATTTTCTATGCAGGGGATACTTTTTTAAGACCTATTTTAGAGAAATACGAAATTTTAAATCACATCATAAGGGCATTGATTTTTCTCCTCAGTGCCAACCTGATCATTTCCTTAGGAAGGATCATTACCCTGAGAATTTACCTTCAGCAGCGGGAGGAGACCAAGGTTCAGCCCAATTTCGTAGTGGGTATTGACCGCATAGCCACCTTACTGAATATGTTCGCCATCCTGATTTCCTTGATGTTGGCGTTTGGAATTCGACCATTGGAGTTTCTGACCAGTATTACCATCGTGGCAGCGGCCATCGCTTTGTTGACCAAGGATTACATTACCAATATTGTCAACGGACTGATCATGATGTTTTCTGATCAGTTGGAGATTGGCGACAAGGTTCAAATCGGAAGACATACTGGATTCATCCGGGATATCACGCTTATCAATTTGGTTTTGAAAAATGATTCCGGAGAAATTATCCTGATCCCCAATACCATGGCCTTGTCCACAGATGTGGTCAACTTTTCAAAAAACAATACCCATCAAGTTATTTTTGATTCGGAGGTCTCAACGAAAAATGAAATTTATCTCAATGACCTGGAAGAAAAACTGGAGCTTGTCCTGGAAAAATATCCTGAGTTTGTCTTCAAGGAAGGTGCCCAGCTCAACATACTGGAAAGAAAGGCAGAAACCATTTTGATTCGGTTCCAATTCCCCATCAAAACAGGTGAAAAGCCAACTGAAATTCAAGTGAAAAAAGCAATCAACCAAGCCTTGATCGACTGGAGACATGAACAACGATAAGCCAAATTATTTTGATCTGGTGTATCAGGTCGTCCGCGAAATTCCCAAGGGAAGAGTGACCAGTTATGGTGCCATTGCCCATTATTTGGGATTGAAAAGCGGCGCCAGAATGGTCGGATACGCGATGAATGCGGCTCATGCCATGCCCGATGTGCCTGCCCAACGAGTAGTCAATCGCCAAGGACTGTTGACAGGTAAACATCATTTTGGCGCACCTACACGCATGCAGGAATTGCTGGAAGCAGATGGAATTCGAGTAGAAAATGATCAGGTGGTGGACTTCGATCGAGTATTTTGGGATCCTGAAAAAGAGCTTGGGATTTAGGCTTTCTTTCGGATCAGATACAATTCCAAAAACATCAAAGCTCCGTTTAGAATTAAGGCTTCAAAACCGAATTTGTACCCCCAAAGCAATTTTTCAGAATTAGAGCTGATCAAATAGGTAATCAAAGGAGCGGCTAAGGCCAAGTAGGGAACCCATTTATCTTGCACTTTCAACTTGGTAAATAGTCCAAAGGAATACAATCCCAATAAAGGCCCATAGGTATACCCTGCGATGATAAACACCGAATTGATAACACTTTGATCATTGAGCCAATAGAAAGCCAGAATTAAGAAAAACATCAGGCCAGTAAAAGCAATGTGGACCTTTTTACGAATGGCTACTCGTTCTTCGGGGGCATATTTCCGCTCAATCTGGAGAAAATCATAACAAAACGAAGTAGTCAAAGCGGTCAGCGTGGAATCCGCACTGGAATAAGCCGCAGCAGTAATTCCTAGGACAAAGACTATTCCGGTAAAGGCAGAGAAATGCTGGGTAGCCAGCATCGGGAAGAGCTGGTCAGACTTGGCGGGTAGAGCAATTCCCTTTGCTTCTGCATACAGGTACAGCATGACTCCCAGAGAAAGAAACAAAATATTGACCACCACGAGAATGATCGTAAACCAAAACATGTTTTTTTGGGCATCGCCCAAAGTGCGGCAAGTGAGATTTTTCTGCATCATGTCCTGGTCCAAGCCTGTCATGACGATCGTGATAAATGCGCCCGAAATAAATTGCTTGAAGAAATTGGTGCCTGCCTTCCAATCCCAGTTGAAGATCGCGGATCGATCATCTTGATTCACCGCGGAGATGTAATCCCCTAGGCTTTTGATCTCCAGATCTTTCCCGATCAAAATAATAGTAATCACCACCGACGCCAGCATAAATGCCGTCTGCAGAGTATCTGTCCAAACTACAGTCTTGATCCCCCCTCGATAGGTGTAAAGCCAAATCAGACCTACCGTAATTAATACAGAAACCCAAAACGGAATACCCAAGGAATCAAAAAGAATCAGCTGCAGCACACTTGCCACCAAATACAATCGGAGGGAGGAGCCCAAAGCCCGGGAGAGTATGAAGAAAAAGGAGCCTGTCTTATAAGACCAAAAGCCAAATCGCTCTTCGAGATAGGAGTAAATCGAAACTAAATTAAGGCGGTAATAAAGCGGCAAGAGGACCTTGGCAATGGTGAAATAGCCCAAGGTATAGCCTAAAACAACTTGGAAGTAATAGAAGTTTGTATTACCGACTTCTCCGGGTACTGAAATAAAGGTCACACCAGACAGTGAGGCCCCTATCATCCCAAAGGCCACCAAAAACCAAGGAGACTGTCGATCTCCTGTAAAAAAAGTGTCCGCGGTGACTTTTCGAGAGGTAAACCAAGAAATCAGAAAAAGTAAAAGAAAGTAGGCCGAAATGACTAAGAGTACGACTTGGGGATTCATAAAGCTAGCGTCTGTCGCTCGCTAAGTTGTCCATTATTCTTAATTTTGCCAAATGAACCAATTCAGTATGCCCCTTCCCGAACTAGAAGAGATTGAACTCCTCCTGGAGGAATTGATCGATCAGGAAGCACATGACCTGGTCGTGTTCAATGATGACGTCAATACCTTTGAACATGTGATTCAAGTATTGATGAAAGTGTGCAAGCATTCTCATGAACAAGCGGAACAGTGCACCTTGATCATTCATTACAAAGGCAAATGTTCAGTCAAAAAAGGTTCTCGCGAAGAATTGAAGCCCATGTGTGAAGCTATCCTTGAGGCCGGAATACAAGCAGCCATCGTTTAATTTATCCTTCCTTGAACTTCCCCTCCAAATTGATCGAAGATGCAGTGACGGAAATTTCCCGACTGCCTGGCATCGGCAAAAAGACAGCTCTGCGCCTTGCCCTGCATTTGCTAAAGCAAAATGAGGCAGTTACCGAAGCATTAGCATTGGCCTTGACACGGATGCGTGAAGAGATCAACTATTGCAAGACCTGCCATAATATTTCCGATCAGGAAGAATGCAGTATCTGCCAAAGCCACAGACGAGACCGTTCGTTGATTTGTGTGGTAGAGGATATCCGAGATGTATTGGCTATTGAGAACACCAATCAATACATGGGCCTATATCATGTGTTGGGCGGAGTGATTTCACCTATTCAAGGCATAGGTCCTGAGGAGCTAAAAATCGAAAGCTTGGTTTCCAGAATCAAAGAGGGAGGAATTCAGGAGGTGATCTTGGCGCTTTCGGCAACCATGGAGGGAGATACTACCTCTTTTTACCTGAGTAAAAGACTAAAAGAATCCGGAGTTAAAGTCAGCACGATTGCAAGAGGCATTCCCGTGGGAGGAGAATTGGAGTTTACAGATGAGGTCACTTTAGGAAGAAGTATTCTGACCAGGATAAATTATTCTCAGGATTAAAGAAATTATTTGCTTCAAACCAATCTCGGCCTATATTTGCACCTCGAATTGGGGGTTAGCTACCCGATTGCTATCGGGAAGGTCAACGGTTCGAGTCCCAAGAATATATGGGGAATTAGCTCAGTTGGCTAGAGCGTCCCGACACCAGTCGGGAAGGTCAACGGTTCGAATTCTAAGTAAAATATGGGGAATTAGCTCAGTTGGCTAGAGCGTCCCGACACCGGTCGGGAAGGTCAACGGTTCGAATTCTAAGTAAAATATGGGGAATTAGCTCAGTTGGCTAGAGCGCTACACTGGCAGTGTAGAGGTCATCGGTTCGAATCCGTTATTCTCCACAAAGACAAGCTTAGTGCTTGTCTTTTTCTTTTTAAGACCATTTTAGCCATGTATTTTGTCTATATACTTTTCAGCTCAAAGTCTGGTAAGTACTACATCGGTTCTACAGACAATACTGAAGCAAGATTAAAGCATCATAATGCAGGAGCAACTCCCTCTACCAAATCAGGAGCTCCTTATTGGGAAATCAAATACTTCGAAACTTTGCCCGATCGAACTGCCGCTTTGAAGCGGGAATTAGAAATCAAAAACAAAAAAAGTAAACGATACATCGAATGGTTGATTAACTCAGTTGCCTACCGCGTCCCGCTAGCTAGCGGGAAGGATCCAGAAAAATTGGGACAGCCTATCGGTTGAAATTCTTCAATTCACAAGAAGATGAATTGAAAATTCCAAACCTTCCTTTCTCCATTTCCTTAGGTATCGACTACTTCATTTAATTCCATTAACCTTGGCAAACACCTGGTAAAAACCAAAAAGCTTTCTGAAAAGCTAGTACCTCCTTTCAGGCAACCAATCTCGAACATCGACTGAAAAGCTTTACCTTATTCTAACTTTTTATTTACAAATTATTGCCTTTGGAAATATTATGAATCCCATCAATTAACATGAAATTAAACATACAATAAAACAAAATTTATCACACTTTATTTGTTTTTCATTTTTAAATCAAGGTAAGAAGTCAATGCTTTTTAATTACAATTAGAAGCAAAAAAAATTGTTATTTAAGAGTGTTTTTTATATTTATACCAGTTTCGAACTCTGGATATATAGTTAATAAAAATGGAATTATTTACTAAAATAAGAAACCATTTATTAATTGCTTTATTGTTTATAGCAACAGCATTTCCATATACACTTTTTGCTCAAAAATGTCCTCAGGCAAATATCACAGCAACAAATTATGAGCTAAGAAAGCAAGATGGCTCGCCTTTTCTCATTACTGATAATTATGTTGCCGGGCAAACATTGGTCAATGGTAAAATATTCGTAAAACTTGGCGGTTCTACTACAAGTGGTTACAACCTTACCATGGTGTATGATATCTATGTTAATGGTACTCCTCAAATTCTCAGGAAACAAAGTTGTCTATTTGTAGCCTCTCCTATTGTACAAGGTGTATTTGTTGAAGTAACAGATTTCAGTTGGATTTGGGGGAATAAAATTGAAATAAGGAACATTTTCATCACTTGGGACACAGGGTCTCCTAAAGCAAATACTACCTGTCCTATATTAACCCAAACAGATATCGATGGTATCAACTCTCAGTGTTACTTCAGCGGGACTGGATTTACTGCGGTCACTCCACTCTACCCAAGATTTACCTACTCATCAGCCTGTAATTCAAATGTTGTCTCTTTCACTAATAATACTTCAGGAGGCGCTACACCTTACACCTACAGCTGGAACTTCGGAGGACTAGGAACCTCCACTTTGAAAGATCCAAGCTTCACTTTCCCTCAACCAGGAAATTACACTGTAAGCCTAACAGTGACTGATAGCCAGACTCCAACCCCTACGGTCACCACAGTTTCCAGTAGTGTAAACATTCCCGCCCCAATCTCCATAAACGGCACAACTTCCTCTACTCAATTAAATGGAAGCACAGGAAGTATCGATGTAACTGTCACAGGAGGTACAGCACCCTATACTTTCCTTTGGACTTATCCAAACGGATCTACCAGAACTACTGAAGATATTTCGTCTTTACCACAGGGCACCTACTCCTTTTTGGTGACAGACGCCTTGGGATGCACCCAAACAGCTCAATTCATAATATATGATCTTTTAACTCCAAACTTCACCTACACCCCAACTCTGTGTAATTCCCGGATTCAATTTACAGATACTACTTTAGGAGGAACTCCTCCACTTAATTATACCTACTCGTGGGACTTTGATGATGATGGAATTTCAGATTCTAATCTGCCTAATCCTATTCACGAATTTGCTGGATCAGGAAATTACCCTGTCAAATTAACTGTCACCAATGGCTCGTCGACAGTTAGCGTAACTAGGAACATCTATATTGATCCCAACCTGACGATTCAGGTCAGTATTTTTCCTACAAAAATCAATGAGAGTTCAGGAATCATTTATGTACAAAGTGTCACAGGAGGAACTCCCCCTTACAGCTATTACTGGACTGGTCCAAACGGATTTACCAGTACCAACAGAGACATTTTCAACCTGGCAGACGGTCTTTATAGATTGACGGTCACTGATGCAAATGGCTGTACCCAGACCGTAGAATATGTTATGGACGTCGCCTCTGTTTTGCAGTTGGACTGGAAATCCATCGATATAAAAGAAAGCGGGACTAAAGTCTCTATTCAATGGGAAATGAATGCTGAAAAAGAGGGCAGCTATTATGAAATTGAAAGAAGTTTTAAAGATGTCCTCGGTTTTTCCAAAATAGGTGAAATGCCAGGCAAAGGCACATCCCAATCTCCGATCAGCTATTCATTTATTGATGAAACATTTCCTGTATTTGAACAGCTCATGTATTACCGTATTGTACATCACTATGCAGAAACAAGCACATACAGTCCGGTGAAAATGGTGCAAAGAGAGGTTGAGGGAAGAACAGAAAGTAAATGGGTGGCCTTCCCAAACCCAAGCAGAGACGGTAGGATTCAATTGAAATATTTAGGCGGAAATCTCTCATTTGGTGAACAAGTCCAAATACAGGCCATCAATGGAGGGAATTACTTAAAAACCATAGACTTGGTGATTGGAACAGACGGGGTACTTTGGCTGGATCAGACTCTAGGATCACTCCCATCTGGATTAACCCTTCTCAGAATTCAATGGAAAGATCATTCCGAGACCATTAAGGTTATTCGGTCTGATTAGAAAATGGATTTCCCTGGGATAAGAAAGCCTTAGAATTTCCATTTATTCTTAAATTGAGGTAGTCCCGGAAACTTCGATTCATGAAAAAAATTCTCTTGTTTCTTTTCACACTTATTTTCCTAACAGGATGCTCCTGCAGCCCTGAGGATATGCTTAAGTTCGCTTTTTCTGGAATGGAAAGTCTTCTAGGAGAAGGTTTCATGCCTTCAGAAGAAATCCGACAATTGGGGGATTTTAGCGGAATGAGTGTTCAGCTAGGTCAATCTTCTCAAAATGGAGAGATTGAGTCTATAATTTTTCTAAGGCTGGAAAACGGAGATCCGGCAAAACTCTCTAGTCAGCGTGAGATTTTAGCAAGAAGATGTGCAGAACTTTACCTTCGAGACTTTGAAAAAGCCATGGATTACCAAAAAATCACCGTGCAGTTTATCCAAACTGACCCAAATGATCCTCAAAATATGGCTCTTGAAGAGTATACCTTTGATGTAAGTGATTTTTGATCCGCCTCATTTCCTCTACCAATCTTTTACTTTTATATCCTTAAAATCTTTTCTAAGGTCTAACTCCTCTCCCCTATGTATTTCAAAGCGATTTGCTCTGATGTGGATGGTACCCTGCTCAATTCAGAAAGAGATCTTTCTGCCAGGTTAAAAAATTTGATCCAATCCTTGCCAAAAGAAATCCCGCTCATACTGGCAAGTTCGAGGATGCCTGATGCGATGAGGCACCTCCTGAAGGATCTGGGTCGACCATCCGAACCCATGGTCGCTTACAATGGAGGACTCGTTTTGGACGAAAATAGCCATGTATTGGATTCGGTAACCATTCCATTGCCGATAGTACACTCCATAGTCGAATGGGCTCAAAAAGCGGATATCCATGTGAGCCTTTTTCAGGGAGAAAACTGGTATGAGGCCAAAGAGGATTACTGGTCTAAAAGAGAGATTCAAAACACCAAAGTAAAACCCACTTGGATGCAGACTCCGGATGTGTTGAACTTGTGGTCCAAAGATAATTCGGGAGCCCACAAAGTCATGGTAATGGGCGATTCCAATGATATCAGCTGGCTTTTTGGAGAACTTCACCTCCTTCATGGCAACGATCTTCACCTATATCGATCCAAAGATACTTACATAGAAATCGCTCCCAGGAAAATCTCTAAAGCCACAGGACTGGAGGTGTTGCTTAAATCCAGATTCAACTTTGGTATGGAGGATGTAATTGCTTTTGGAGACAATTACAATGACATAGACCTTTTGCAAAAGGCCGGATGGGGGGTGGCTGTGGCCAATGCGAGACCCGAGGTCAAAGCCGTGGCAAATGAAATCACCCTACATCACAAAGAAGACGGAGTTGCGGAAACACTGGAGCGAATACTTGGAACGAAAAGTTAGGAAGCAAATAAGCTTAACGCCCCAGTTGGCCAAGCCTATTTTCTTCATTTCAAAAGGCCATAAACAGGAATTTAAAATTTCAATTCAAACTTTCTTTTTTTCTTTTCAGTGCCCATTTCATTAAAGGCCCTGAGGTCATGGAAGTGACCAAAGCCATCACAACGAGAGCAACAAATAGCTTTTCATCAATCAGCCCATTTTCAAGAGCAATCAAACCCAAGATAATCTCCATCGCACCTCTTGCGTTCATACCAAAACCAACCGCCAAAGCGTCCATTTTGGCATATCCGGAACGGAGGGCTCCATAGCCGCTTCCGATGATCTTTCCGGCAAAAGAAATAGCAATGATGGCCAATACCAGCCAAATGTCAAAATTGGTGAAGAAGTTGATTTTGAGCCCAATAGAGACAAAAAATAGTGGAGCAAAAATATTATTGATAAACTGATGGATGATCTCCTTGGCCTTTTCAGACAAGTGGTCAGAATCCCCTAAGGCCACTCCGAAAAGGAATGCGCCAAAAATCGCGTGGATACCAAGCCATTCAGTAAAAGCTGCAAGCATAAAGCAAAATGCCATGGAAAGGGACAATACTCCACCCGGCCAAGCCAGCTTTTTGTTGGTCCATGGAAGAACTCTATTCAGGAGACCTTTGCCGACAGTAAGCATAAAAACCGTAAAGAGTAGCGTGATTCCAATGGTATTGATCAGAGACAGATTACCGCTTTTTCCCATAAATGACAGAATCACCGAAAAAATCAACCAGCCAATGATGTCATTTACCATAGCTCCAGCTACGATCACCATACCCATTTTGGTCTTGAATAGGTTCATGTCCATCAATATCCTGACTACCACCGGGAGGGCGGTGATCGACATGGCAGTACCCATAAATAGGGAAAACAACATTTGGCTTCCTTCTGCCAAGCCAAAAAATCCAGGGAAGAAATACGGGAAAATAAATCCCAGAATAAAGGGGATAATTAATCCAAGCAAACTAATACTGACGGCAGACTTCCCCTGAGACCAGACCAAATGAAGTTCAACTTCGAGACCGGCAATAAAAAGAAGCAGAATTACTGCCATCTGTACGATTCCGTCAAGGGCTAGATTGGCCGATGGATTACTACTGAACATGAATTCGAAAAAATCAGGAGTGATCATTCCCAGTATAGTTGGGCCCAGAATTATACCTGCAATGATTTCACCTACGACTGCCGGCTGCTTGAACTTTTGGGCGATCTCAGCAAATACCCTTGCCAAAAGCAGCATGCTTGCAAGCTGTAAGAGCAGATTGATGACGTCTTTGTGGGCTAAGCTTTCCATGCTACTTGATGATTAGAAGATTACATGGAATTTCAGTAAGGATTTCCTCCAAGTCATGAGGAAACAGGCGATCAATAAACGAATACCCCCGTTCATCCCCCATGATTAGAAGATCCGCACCTATAGACTCACAATAGCGAACCAGTTCCACCGCCCACTTTCCTGCTGTGACTTTAATGTTGATCTTCAAACCGGTTTGATCCAACCCGTCTAAAATTTCCTGTACATACTTGATTTCCTGCTGAACCAATTTCCTCCTCATCAGGGAAACCTCATCTTCAGAGCCTTCCCCGGCTGTGGCCATCTGAAGGCTATAAAGTTTGATTTCGTTCAATATATGGACTTGAGAGGCTCCTTCTACCTGGCAGAATTTCAGGCCCTTTTCGATCACCTTGGGAGTGACTTCCAACTGGGTACCATTGATGACCACTTTGGAAAACCGGGTAGTTTCTATCCTGGGATCGATCAAGGTCAGGACCGAGCAGGGGGATTTTCGGATCACTTTTCGGGCCACAGAGCCAAGGTAATAGGTAAGCAAGCCTTCTTTTTTCAAGGCTCCCAAGACGAGTAAATCCACTTTTTCTTCCTCGCAGGTTTTGAGGATGGTCTTGGCAGGTTTGCCTTCTTTCCAGAGAGTTTTGATCCTTTTTAAATCAGCGCAGTGTCTTTTCAGAATTTCATCCAGTTTGGATTCTAACTCATCTGTTTTAACTCCCACATGTATGAGCACCAGCTCTCCCTGAAAAATCCCGATCAGCCTTCTCGCTTCGGCAATCAGAGCCTCCATTCTTGGGGAAAATGCGATGGCTAAAGCTACTTTTTGATACATAGAAACCTGCTTAGTTTTCTGAAATAAGGTAATTTTTGGTAAATGACCAATTTTCCGATTTGAGCCTTGCCATTTATCCCAAGTCAATTCCGCTTGAGTGCAATTTCTGGATACTGAAAAACTGCAGCTTATTTTCCGCTCTTTTTTTCCTAAACTTCCCTTGAATTTTTCATTCAATTCTTCAGAAATAACCCGAAAACAAGTTCCCTATGAGAAAATTCTTGCTCACCGGACTGCTGTTGGGAAGTCTGATTTGCGGCGATGCCTTTGCCCAAACCGACTATCCTACACTCAGTCAGGTCACTCAGCGACTCCAAAAGCTAGGCAGCAATGCCTCCGTGGAGTTGAAAACCCTCACCAAAACCGAAGGAGGGAAGGACATTCACGTACTTAAAATCGGCACCGGAAACAAAGATCAAAAACCTGCCATTGCAGTTGTCGGTGGGGTGGAAGGATTTCATGTCCTCAGTGTGGAATTGGCCCTTCAGTTTGCCGAAAAACTCGTGGCTGAAAATTCCAAGGTTTTGGAATCGACGACTTTTTACATTTTTCCCAATATGTCTCCGGACGCCTATGAACAATACCATGCGGCACTGAAGTATGAGCGTAGGGGAAATGCCGTGGCTGTAGACCATGACCGTGACGGGACTCCGGGAGACAACGGCTACTCCGATATCAATGGAGACGGGCTGATTACCTGGATGCGAGTAGAGGATCCTATGGGTGATTGGATCGTTTCCAAAGAAGACGAAAGAGTCTTGGTCAAAGCCGACCGATCTAAAGGGGAGGCCGGAAAATACCGTGTCTTCAAAGAATCCAAAGACGATGACAAGGACGGCAAATTTGCAGAAGATCTAAAAGAAGGCATCGCATTCAATAAGTCTCTGACTTACAAATTCCCCGTGTTTGAACCTTTGGCTGGAGATATTGCCGTTTCACAAAAGGAAAGTCGCGCCTTGTTGGATTACCTGTTTGAGCAGTGGAATATTTTCGCTTTTGTCACTTTTTCCCCAGCCAATAATCTAAGTGCACCCCTCAAGTACAATGCCGCAGATGCCCGCAAGCGGGTGGTGACATCCATTTTGGAAAAAGATCAGGCGATCAATGCGATGGTTTCTGAGATGTATAACAAAACGGTGACTCCAAAAGCCTTCCAGCAAACCAATCAGGGAACAGATGGAGATTTCTTTCAATGGGCCTATTTCCATTTTGCCCGATTGAGCTTCTCTACTCCGGGGTATTGGACGCCTGAGTTTAAGGGTAAAACGAACGCCGAAGCCAATTACCTGGCTTGGGCAGATTCTCTGGGATGGAATTCCTTTGTCCCTTGGACCGAAGTGAAGCACCCTGATTTTCCAAATCAAAAAGTGGAAGTAGGCGGAATCAAGCCCTTTGTGATGGTCAATCCTCCTTTTGAAAAAGTGGGAGAAATTGCACAGCAGCATACAGATTTCATCCTAAAACTGGCAGCAATGCAGCCCAAACTGGAGTTTCATAATCTAAAAACCGAAGCTTTGGGTAACGGTTTGACCCGAATTACGGTGGACTTATACAACAACTCACCGCTGCCAACTCACTCTGAAATGGGAACAAGATCCCGATGGATGAGAAAAGTGCGCATCGATATCGATGCGACAGCCGACAAGTTGATCTCCGGAGACAAAATCAAGCTAATGGACTCCATGGGCGCTTATGAAAAAGCCACTTTCAGCTGGATCATCAGAGGAACTGGCAATGTGACCATCAAGGCGGGTGCTTCGCATACCGGATTTGCCACTCAAACTGTAAAACTCTAAGCCATGAAGATGATGAATACAAAAAATATAATTGTAGCCCTGGCTTTGGGAGCATTGAGTCTGGGGTCTTTGGAAGTAAAAGCACAGCAGGAAAACTTCTTCCGCGCCATTGGTACTCCGCACAAACCAAAAGTTGAAATCGCTTGGAATAGGTATTATACTGCCGAAGGACTCTGGGATTGGATGAGAAAAATCGTAGCGGCCCATCCTAATTTGGCCAAGGTGGAATCGATCGGGAAATCTGTAGAAGGAAGAGATATTCTGACCTTAACCATCACGGATTTTTCCACCGGAAAAGATACCGATAAGCCTGCTATGTGGATTGATGGAAATATTCACTCCAATGAGATTCAGGGTGGAGAGTTTTCGCTTTATGTGGCTTGGTATCTGACTGAAATGCATGCCGACAACGAATTTGTCAAGCAATTGCTCAAGGACAAGACCTTCTACATCACCCCTACCATCAATCCTGACGCACGAAATAACTTCTTCAAAGAGCCAAACAATGCCAATACTCCACGCTCTGGAATGCTTGTTTTGGATAATGATGGGGACGGACAAGCCGGAGAAGACATGATGAATGACCTCGATGGAGACGGTCACATCACGATGATGATCCGCAAATCACCAACTGGCCGTTTTATCAAAGACCCTCTTGATCCAAGAAGATTGATGCAAGTTGGACCAGACCAAGTGGGCGAATATGAAATGCTCGGTCAGGAAGGTTTGGACGTGGACGGAGACGGTGAGGTCAATGAAGATGGGATTGGCTACTATGATCCAAACCGTGATTGGGGATGGAACTGGCAACCGGATTACATTCAGCGAGGCGCGTTGAAGTATCCTTTCACCCTTCCTGAAAACCGCGCTGTGATGGAGTTTGTAATGAAGCATCCAAACATCGCCGGAGCTCAAAGCTTCCACAACTCGGGAGGGATGATTCTCCGAGGCCCAGGTGCAGAAGAAGACCTTAACACCTACAATCGGGAGGATATTAGGATCTACGATGCTATTGGAAAAAAGGGCGAAGAAATGATTCCCGGCTATCGTTACCTGACAGTTTACAAAGACTTGTATTCCGTCTTTGGTGGAGAATTGGACTGGTTTTATGGCAACAGAGGCATCTTCACTTACACCAACGAACTGATGGTTTCTTACCTGTATTTCCATAAAGAAGCAGGGAGAGGAAATCAGGAAGAGCAGCTCAAAGTCGATGAATTGCTCACCTTCGGAGATGCCTTTGTCAACTGGAAAGAGTACAAGCATCCGCAATTTGGCACGGTAGAAATCGGTGGTTTCAAGAAAAATTTTGGAAGAGCTCATCCGGGATTTTTGCTCGAGCAAGATGCCCATCGTAATGCTGCTTTCACCATTTATCATGCTTACCACACGCCAAAACTTTCAGTGATAGATGTGAAGGAAGAAGATCTCGGCGGCGGATTGAAGGCCATCACAGCAACCATCTTCAATGAGCGTATGATGCCAACTCATGCGAGCCAAGACCTGAAATACAAAATCGAAAGGCCAGATTATGTGACAATCTCTGGAGCCAAGGTGGTTGCCGGTTTTGTGGTAGAAGACGAAGACATGAAAAAATTCAAGGAGCAAAAATCCTCTCCTGAAAAAATGGCCGTCGAAAATATCCCCGGTATGGGAGCAGTGAAAGTTCGCTGGATTGTGTCCTCTGCTTCCAACTACAGCATCACCGTAGATTCTGCCAAAGGCGGAAAAGCCAGCTGGAAGAAGTAACCTTTATGTTTGCTGCTTACAAAACCCCAATGCCTCTTCATTGGGGTTTTGTTTTTATTATTGATTACCTTGAGGAGAAAGCTTGATCAAAGAGAAAAATGGATATCGCTGATAAGGTAGTTTGGATTACTGGAGCCTCATCCGGGCTGGGTCGTGCAATGGCCCTGGAATTTGCCAGACATGGCGGTATTCTGGCTGTTTCGGCTAGACAAATGGAAAAGCTCGAAGAAGTTGTTCGGGAAATTCAAGCATATGGTGGACGTGCCAAGGCCTACTATTGTGATGTAATGGATACTCCAAGTGTTGCCTCATGCGTCGATCAAATTATTGAGGATTTTGGGCGATTGGATATTGCAGTGGCTAATGCAGGCTTTGGAGTCATAGGAAAAATGGAGGAATTGTCTGATCTGGAATGGAATCGGCAGTTTGCCGTAAATGTGACCGGTGTGGCGATGACCTGCAAGTATGCCCTGCCCCATCTTAGAAAAACCAAAGGGCGTTTAGCTTTGGTGGGGAGTGTGGCCGCCTTCGTTCCTAATCCTGGAATTTCTGCTTATGGAGCTTCCAAAGCGGCGATACAAAATATGGGTGAATCACTTTTGGTGGAATTGGCGGGAAGCGGAGTAAGCTGCACCACCATCCATCCAGGATTTGTCGAAAGCAATATTGCCAGGGTAGATAATTCTGGCATCTTGCATCCCGATCGACCCGATCCCCGGCCGGCTAACCTAATGTGGCCCACCGAGAAAGCAGCCCAAGTCATGGTAAAAGCCATTTTAAAGCGCAAAAAAATCGTGGTATTCACGGGTCATGGCAAGGTCGTCGTGTTTTTGGGAAAATATTTCCCCTCAATTATTCGGAAGTTGGTGACCAAAATGACCCCTAAGTAGGCAATGAAGAGCTTTATGACGATTTCTCTTTTTTTTCTACTCCTCCATCAAGTCCACTCACAAAATCAACCGGTGGTACTCATTGCCTATTATTCTCAGTCCGGCAATACCCAACGATTGGCAGAGGAAATTGAAAAGGGTGCCAAATCGGTTTCAGAGGTGGAAACAAGGCTATTATCCATTGAAAAGGTTACAGAAAAGGATTTGCTCGAGTCTTCGGCAATTATCCTAGGGTCCCCTGTTTATAATGCCAACATGGCTCCAGCTGTGCAGGAATTCATCAATTCCTGGCCATTCGAAGGAAGCCCCTTGAAAGACAAGATTGGGGCGGCATTTTCTACCGGTGGGGGAATTTCTATTGGTGAGGAAGGTGTCCTGATCGACATACTTCGGTCCATGCTGATCCATGGGATGATTGTGATGGGTGGCGAGGAAGTAGAAGCTGCTTTTGGAGCCTCTGCCATCACTGGAGAAGGGCCATTTGCCAAAGAATCCATAGATGGAATCTTTTTGAAAAAAGCGTTTGGGCTGGGGAAAAGAGTCGCTGAGATGACTCTGAAATGGGACCTTATTGAAAAATAAAACCCCGCCAAGGTTAAACCAGAGCGGGGTTTAGCTGAAGTTGGTTTAGCTTATTTGGAAGCTACGTAAGCGGAAAAGCCAGTTGCTGTTGAAACCTTGAAGCTGATTGCATCCGGGAAACCTGGTCTGTCAATGGTGTAAACCTTGTGAAGACCTTGAGGATTATCCACCACTTCTGTGTGGATCAATTTGTCTCCGTCAAAGATCTGTACAGTCACATCCTGAGCTTTCAGATTTGCTACCACAAGTCTGTATTGGTTATCGCCAAGAGCAGTCACCTTAGAAAATACCTCTGGCCTGGTTCTAACCTCTGTGTTCACGGTAGCTGTTCTCAAGGTTCCATTCAAATCAGAAACCTCTATGGAGTACTGACCTACAGGAAGAGCATTAAGGTCATATCTTTTGGCGAAAGCCTCAGATTTGAAGATCCGGTCTCTTAATACCAGCTGGTTATTAGCGTCAGTTATTTTAACGGTGAGCGTACCTTGTGGCGCCTCTGCCACAGCCACCATTACTTTAGCCGGTTCAGTCTGTCTGATTTCTACTGTCTTTTCGTCGTTGTAAGCAAACGCTCCTGATGCGATCCCCGCAACAAAAAGCATGGTCATGAATTTTCTCATTTTTTCTAGTTGGTTTAATAAGTTGTGATAAATGATTGAATAATGGCTTGGATAAGTTCCAAGGAAAGAAGTTTAAATAGGTTTTGAGATTTGATGTAACCACAGGATGGACTGTTCCATCTGGGGGAAATTTTGGGCTACAGGGTCTTCGATGCAATTCGAATTACAATACAAAGTTACCAAACGGAAACATAATTGCAATAGTTTCAAAAAAACAGGTTTATTTTTTCTGAAACATCAATAAAATTGTAAATTTTTTATAAAAAATATAAAATCATTTCGCAATCGATAGCAGATGCTGATGTGTTTGGATTTTTAAGAGCTTATTAAAATTTAATTTTGTGAAAAATGTATTTTATAAAATCATGTCACTACAACAAATTAGCAAATTCCTTTTTCGCAATCGATTGTATGGAATTAAAAAAAAATGAAGTTTTTTCCAAAAGTGAAGAGAAAACAATAAAAAAGGCCCGAAATCCGGGCCTTTACCATTCAGATTTTTCAGTTTAACTGGCTTTTTGCCTTGGCCAGCATCTCTTGGGTGAAGCTGCCTTTCAATTCTACTACAACCAGATCGCCCTCTTTTTCATCCCCTACCAAAATCACAAGATCAGAAAGTGTAAGGGCTCCTTTTCCGTAGATCAAAACTCCACTTTTGCCCTCTGATGCCTCCATCAGCAAATCGTAATTTTCACGTTCTAATCCTTTCTGAAGGGTTCTGTACTCTGCGATGGCCTGAGAGCCTTCGGGAAGACTGAAGAAATTGAGCTTTTCGACGGACTTGGCCATAGTCGCCATATCGTTTTTGTCTATGTTGATTTTAAAGCCGTCTGCGAAGTTCATGAAGTTTCCTCCCAACTCCATGTGGAAGAAATCGTCATTGGTTTTGTATTTGTCTTTAAGTGCGGCGATGCTTTTGCTTTGAGCATGAGCGGCGAAGGCAAAAGCAAAAATGGACAAGGTTAAAATAAGTTTTTTCATAGTGGTTTAGTTTAAGCTATTTTCAAGTTTGACTTTAAGGGATTGGACCATTTTTTTTGAATTCTTGGGATAAACAATTTTGAGCAATTCGGCCTGCTTTAGATTTCCAACCAAGAGGTAGGCTTCATTAGGATTTTGCTTATTGGAAATTAGCCTGCAGAAGTTCTGAGGACCATTCTTCTCGAAATCAACCGTAAATCCTTCCGCTGTACCAGCATCAAATGCCTCGATGAGTTTAATCTTATCTGTCTTTTCAAAAAAGAAAACAGCACTTTCCATGGAGGTAAACTCATTCATGGAAATGACCAAGTCAGATTTTCCTTCTTCGAAAGGAAAACGGTAATCTACTTTGGCTTCAAGAATTTTAACCCCATCCATCTCCAGTGGGAAAAGCACCGAAGGGTTCACTTGATCATCACCAAGAGTGGACTTGAGGGATTCATAAGGATTCTGCTGGGCGAAACCCACAGAGAGGTTGGCTACCCAAATAAAAATTACAAGGAAATAAGCTTTCATGGTTTTGAAGTTGGTTTCTATTTTGGTCCTTTTGGCCCTTTTGAGCCCTTATTGTATTGTTCCATGCCAGGTATATTGGTTTTTTCAGCTAGCATATTTAGGTCATCGTAGGTGAAGCTTCCCAGCATGGAGATTAGCGAAAAGCTTTTGGTATCTCCGGAAACCATGGTCAGTTCGCGAATCAGCCCTCCCTCTTCCCGGATCATAAATTTCAAACTGCTGCCTTTGTCCTGCACATCCATAAGTTCTTCGTACTTGTTTCTGGTCAATGTCCCCAAGGCCTCAGTATATAGAGATTTCCCATTCACTTCCTCGGACGAAAGGATTCGAATGCCTTTAATTTTTGCGATCAATACCCCAAGTTGTTCTGCGTCTTTATCTCCTTCTGCATTGTTTTTTAGGAAACCTCCGGCCATCTGCATCATTTTGGGCGAAATGTACACTCTGGAAAACCGCTCGTCCTCCATGTATTTGGAGAAGAAACGTTGGATTGCATCATCTTGAGCGAAAGCATTAATTCCAACTCCGAAGACCAATAAGGACAATATGATTATCTTTTTCATTTTTGAGGCACTGTTTGAAATAGCTGATTCGTAGTATTTAGGTATCTTAGATCATTGAGCGGCTGCAGCTGTTCCTGACCTTTGGAGAGGTTATTTTGGATTAAGGCTAAGGCCTCCATGACTTGCTGATAAGCAATTTCTTCCTGCCTTCGTCTCTCATAATCCTGCCAAATCCAGACCGAACTGACCAGCAACGCGATCGAGGCAGCCCAACCCAACCACTGGATTCGGATGGTTCGGCCTCGTAGTTGTCTTGGGATGCTGACTTTTTGAGGCATTTCTTTTTGGAAATCCTCAAGAATTCCAAAAAGAGCTTTTTCCGCTTCATATCCTTCTGCATCTTTTAGAAGGGCTTTAAGCTCCCTTTCCTCCTCCAGGCTGGTTTCTGCTTCCCAATATTTTTCGATTAACTCTTCGATTCTGCTTTTCATCGGGTAATTCCTTGGTTGATTAATTTTTCCCGGACACTTTTTCTCGCCCGGTGCAGGTTGATTTTGACTTGATCCAGGCTGATTTCCAGTTGCTGGGAAATCTCTTCGTAGCTTAATTCTTCCACTTCCCGTAACAGAAAGATCTCTTTTTGCTTTTGAGGAAGCTGATCGACTAAGGCGAAAATCAGTTGATGCTGTTCTCTACTTTCCAAACTGTGGGATTCATACTGAGGGATATCATCTGTTCCTTCCAACCCAGTCATCCTGTTTGTCTTTCGAAAATGCATCAGCGTCTCGTTTTTTAGGCTCTTGACCAGCCAGCCACCGAGATTTGGATGAACTTGGAGTTCCGTCTGACGCTCCACAGTTTTGGCGAAGACATTTTGAAGCAAGTCCTCGGACAGGTCACGATCTTTGGTCCAGAGGTAGACCATCCGATACAACCTACCTCTCAGGGGCCAGATGTGCGCTTCGAAAAATGACTTCATTCGGGAAGATGATGCAGTAACAAACAAAAAGTTACAGGGGATTGAAGATTTTTTTGGCTTTTTTTCAAAAAAACCATTTCCGAAAGCCTGAGGTTACAAGGACAGGCTTATCTATGGATTTTGGCTTAAAAAAAGTAGATTCATTTTAAATTAAATTGAAAGATAGTATGCATGCAGACTATTTTATATTTTGGCAGGCATGAAAAACCAAGGAATGATACGAGCAGCAAACGTGGGGGAAGGGCAAAAAAAATCCCGATCCTTGTGGGATCGGGACCGTGGTGATGAGTGGACTCGAACCACCGACTCACGGATTTTCAGTCCGATGCTCTACCAGCTGAGCTACATCACCGTCGTTTAAAGTGTTGCAAAGGTAGAAAATTGAATATTCCACACAAACCCTTTTCAGAAAAAAATAAGCCCAAATTTTCATAAAACTAGCTAATCAGATCAATATGAGCATTTTACCCCAACTCGCTTTTCTCCTGATTTTAGGTGTAGCGGGATATATTTTGAGCAAAAGGATTCAATTTCTTCGAAGGAATATCCTGCTCGGTAAGGCTGAGACCCGAAATGACCAGTCCGAAAACCGTTGGAAGACCATGCTTTTGGTAGCATTCGGTCAGCAGAAAATGTTTAAGCGGATTGTTCCGGCCTTCCTACACCTTTTAATCTATGTGGGATTTTTGGTGATCAATCTGGAGGTGCTGGAGTTTGTTCTGGACGGAATCCTAGGTACTCATCGGCTATTCGCCCCGATTTTGGGAGGAGCCTATACGTTAGCGATTAATATCTTCGAATTCCTCGCAGTGGCAGTATTGGTTTCCTGTGTGGCTTTTCTGATCCGCAGAAATGTGATGAAGGTAGAGCGATTCACCAAGCCTGAACTCAAAGGATGGCCGGCTATGGATGCCAATCTGATTTTGGTCATTGAAATTATCCTGATGTTTGCCATTCTGACAATGAATGCCACGGACCAGATCTTGGCTGGTAGAGGAGACGAGCACTACGTGGCTTTGGGCACCTTGTTTTTCAGCAGCTTTTTGCAGCCATTGTTCGACGGGTTTTCTGATGGGGCCTTGGTGGCGATCGAGCGATTCGCTTGGTGGTTTCATATTGTAGGTATTTTGGCTTTCGCCATTTATGTGACCTATTCTAAGCACCTGCATATTTTCTTGGCTTTCCCCAATACTTGGTATTCCAATCTGAAGCCAAAGGGTGAAATGCAAAATATGCCTGAGGTTACCAATGAAGTGAATATGATGCTGGGTATCCCTGTAGAAAATCCTGCCGAACCTCCTGCGGAAATCGGACGATTTGGTGCCAAGGATATCAATGACCTTAGCTGGATCAATGTACTCAATGCCTACTCCTGCACTGAGTGCGGCCGTTGTACATCTGAATGCCCTGCCAATCTGACTGGCAAAAAACTTTCTCCCCGAAAAATCATGATGGATGTGCGTGACCGTGCAGAAGAAGTGGGAAAAAGTATCGATGCAGGTGGCCCTGGGTTGGCAGATGGCAAGTCCCTCTTGGGAGATTACATCACCAAAGAGGAGATCAATGCCTGCACCAGCTGCAATGCCTGCGTGGAAGCCTGCCCGGTAAATATCGACCCGCTATCCATCATTCTTCAGCTTCGTCGATACGTGGCCATGGAGGAATCCGGCACTCCCGCACAATGGAATGCGATGTTCCAAAACATGGAAACCAGCTTCTCTCCCTGGAAATTCAGTCCTTCTGACCGATTCAATTGGGCAGATAAAGTAAAAGAAGAGGAAATGAAGTAAGAAAATGTCAGATGCCAGATGACGGAAATCCGATGGAAATACCTTCTCTTTTTCTTGTCTCTAGCGTCTTGTGTCTAACGTCTAAAATCTAAAAAATGTCTACCTATAAAGTTCCCACAATGGCCGAAATGGCCTCAAATGGCCAAACTCCCGAAGTGCTTTTTTGGGTGGGTTGCGCCGGCTCTTTTGATGAGCGCTACAAAGCAGTCACCCAGGCTTTTGTAAAAATATTGAATAAAGTCGGCGTCAGCTTTGCGGTGCTTGGGCCTGAAGAGACTTGTACCGGTGATCCTGCCAGACGTGCAGGGAATGAGTTTCTTTTCCAGATGCAAGCGGTAGCCAATATTCAGGTGATGAATGGCTACGAGGTCAAAAAAGTCGTGACCGCTTGCCCTCACTGCTTCAATACCATCAAAAACGAATACCCAGCATTAGGAGGGAATTATGAGGTAATCCACCATTCCCAGTTTCTGCAGCAGCTCATCAACGAAGGAAAAGTCCGACTTCAAGGCGGAGGTGAGTTTAAAGGTAAAAAAATCACCTTCCATGATTCCTGCTACCTCGGACGTGCCAATGATGTATATGAGGCTCCCCGTGAAGTCATCAAAGCACTTGATGTAGAGTTGGTCGAAATGAAAAGATGCCGAACCAAAGGTCTGTGCTGTGGGGCGGGCGGCGCTCAAATGTTTAAAGAGCCGGAAGCAGGAAAAAAAGACATCAATATCGAACGAACCGAAGAGGCTTTGGCTACCGGGGCTCAGGCGATTGCAGTGGGATGTCCCTTCTGCCTGACCATGATGACCGATGGGGTCAAAAACAAGGAACGAGAAGCTGAGGTCAAAGTCTATGACCTGGCAGAGATGATTGCCAAGGACATGGGTATTTAACTTCCATGTAATTGAATCAAATCGACCCTTTTTGCCGTTATGCAGAAAGGGTTTTTCTTTGAACCATTATTTCAAACTATGTACCTTCCATTTGAGCAATTACCAGAGAATTCGAGAGTATGGGTGTATCAGTCTGAGCGTAAGCTTACTGAGAAAGAGATCGAACTTGTCAGAAAACGGTTAGAAAGGTTTTGTGAAGGCTGGAATACCCATGGCAATGGAATGCCTACCTCATTTGACATTCTAAATGAGCAAATTCTGGTACTGGCTGTGGATGAAAGTGGGCTTGGTGCCAGCGGTTGCTCTATCGATAGTTCGGTCAAGGCTCTTCGGGAATTAGAATCCCTCCTGGGCGTAAACCTCACAGACCAAGGAAAAATAAGTGTGCGAAATTCTGAGGGAGACTTGAAAGTGTTTCCGGCCTTGGGACTGAGGAGCAAAGTACAGACAGGAGAACTTAACCAAGAGCAGGAGGTTATCAACCCCATGATTCGTATTAAAGCCGATCTTCAAAATTTATGGCAGCCTGTTCGAAATAGTTGGCTAAACAAATATTTTCCAAATTAATTAGTAATATTCACAGACAGACTTCAACCAGTGCCCGATGAAACAGACTTTTTTGCCGATAGCAGTTTTACTTCTACTCTTCCTAGGCAGTTGCAAAAGCCTATTGGAAAAAGGAAATGATCAATTTCTCTCAGGGCAATATCAGTATGCCATCTACACTTTTGGACAGATTTTGGCTCAGGACTCCACCGATTTAAAAGCCAATCAGGTAGTAGCGGAAAGCTACCGACTTTCCAACAGGATCGAAAAAGCTGAACCCTACTATCGCCAAGTGGTCGAGCAAGAGCCTAGTTTCAATACATACTTCTTTTTGGGACAAAGCTTAAAAGCCCAACAAAAAAATGAGGAAGCTCAAAAGGCCTTTGAAGCTTCAAAACAATATACTTCAGACGAAGCCCTTCTGGCAAGAGTCCAGCGAGAAATCGAATCCATCAAACTTGCCGAAGGAATTGCTGACTATTGGCCAAATCATGTTTTGGTCAACTTTAAGGAACTGAATACACAGGGAGCAGATTATGCACCGGTATTGAGTGAGGATTTTCTTTATTTCACGTCAGGAAGACAGGCTTCCGGAATCTATCCCGCTACTGGGACACCTTACCACAAGCTCTTCCGGACAAGAGCGGATGGATTGAAAGTAGACGTGTCGGGTGTGCAGGCATTACCCGAATTTAAAAATGAGGAAGGTTTGAATCAGGCAGCTATCGCCATCAGTCCTGATGGGAATACGATCATTTATGCTCGAGGAAACTCCACTTCTTCCAAGGATCTTCCGGATGTGGCTCTTTTCGTGTCCTATTTCCGAGGTGCGGGATTTACGCAACCTATATGGATGCCTGTAAATGAGGATGAATTTTGGTGGAATTCCACCCCTGCCTTTAGCCCTGATGGATCTGAACTTTACTTTGCTTCCAATAGACCTGGAGGATTTGGAGGAATAGATCTATATAAAGCAACCAAATTAGCGAATGGTGATTTTGGGAATGCGGTAAATCTGGGCCCTACCATTAATACTCCCGGAAACGAGATGTTTCCAAGACCTACCCGAGACGGAAAATTCTTTTTTGCCTCAGATGGTCATCCGGGATATGGGAAACTTGACCTCTTCGTGGCTGAAAAAGATGAGTCAGGAACTCAAGTGATCAAAAATCTGGGTCAAAACTTCAATAGCAAAGACGATGACTTCGGGATCTTCTTTACAGAATATCCCAAAGCAGGATTCATTTCCTCCAACCGTGAAGGTGGTGTCGGAGATGATGACATTTACTTTTTCGAGGACAAAACTCCTAAGCCGAAAATCGTAAATGTTCTGTTGAATGTCTTTACCAAAGAAGAAAAAGCAGATGGAAGCGAGGCGGTATTACCTCAAACTAGAGTGGTACTCTACGGGGCTGACAATAAGCAACAAGGGGGCGATTTCTCCAATGCACAGGGAAGGGTACGATTCACCATGGCGCCTGATCAGGATTATACGATCATCGCTTCCAAAAGTGGCTATTTCTCCAAGTCTATCCCTTATACCACCAAAGGCAAAACCCCGGATCCCACTACGCTTATCCAGGATGTAACCAACGTAACCTTGGATACTACGATTATCTTGGATCAGCTGATCTTGGAAAAAGCGATTGTGTTGGACAACATTTATTACGACTTGGACAAAGCGGATATTCGTCCTGATGCAGCCCTGGAATTGGATAAACTGGTGAAAATCCTGAAAGACAACCCTGCCATCCGAATCGAACTCAGCTCACATACAGACGCCAGATCGAGTGATGCCTACAACCTAAGTCTCTCCCAGAGAAGAGCCCAATCCGCCGTGGATTACATCGTGTCCCAAGGTATAGCTGCCGAGCGATTGGTGGCCAAAGGCTATGGAGAAACCCAGCTGATCATCAAAGATGCCAAGACCGAGGAGGAGCATCAGGTGAACCGACGAACCGAGTTTAAGGTGATCGAGATCAAGGAATAAAAATTAGAATCAAGAGGCTAGATGCAAGACAAAAGATTCCTGAAAGAAAGATTCTTTTGCAGAAAGAAATAGCTGATTAAATTAAAAATGCCATTTAGATGCTTGATCTAAATGGCATTTTTAATTTCTCAAATTCTGAAAGGAAACTTGATTGTTTTGGGACAAATAGCTTCCAAACTTCCTTACCTCCTAACTTCCTTGCCTCCACCAAAATTTAGTTCTAATCCCTGGCAAAACCATGAAAATTACGATTTTAACAATAATGGAGACAATTCTCAATTCTCCATCGCCTCGTAGATCAAATCATGGATTTGAGTGCGGATTCCGGCGTCAAGAAGTTTGTTATTTCCCCCATCTGGATAAACCCGATTGGAGAGGAAAACATAGATCAGGTCATTTTCAGGATCAGCCCAGACGCAGGTGCCCGTAAATCCGGTGTGCCCAAAAGTACTTTTTGGGGCTAATTTTCCGGCTGAGCCTCCTTTTCCTTTTTCCGGTTCGGGTTTATCCCATCCCCAGCCCCTTCTGCTCATATGAGACTGACGTTTGGTGAAGGCTTCAATAGTTTCCGGTTTGATGAGTGAGATTTCCCCATAAGCCCCTTTATTGAGCATCAGCTGCATCATGACAGCCAGGTCATTAGCCGTACCGAACAGTCCTGCGTGACCGGCCACTCCTCCGTACATCGCTGCCCCGGGATCGTGGACATATCCCTGTATTTGTCTTTTTCTGAAAGCCACATCATTCTCTGTAGGGGCGATCCGTTCCAACGGCATTTTCTGGAAAGGATTGAAGGTCAGTGTGTTCAGCCCCAATGGAGCATAGAAGTTTTGATCCAAAAACTCATCCAAAGGCTGACGGACAATGCGCTCGATCACTGCCTGCATAAAGTACATGGTCAGGTCAGAGTAGACATATTTGTTGGGCTTGGGCAGCAGTTCGGATTTCACCGTCCAATGCCAAATGCTGTCTCTGAGACCATCCATGGCATACATATCATTGGACACAGGTCTGCTAAAACCGGGGTTTTGGCTGGCTTGATAGTAACTTGGTTTCCATTGTCCGGACTGAACGGTGTTGACGTAGTGCGGGATAAATGCCTTGAGCCCTGCTTCGTGGGCCATGACATCTTTCAGGACCAAATTGGCTTTATTGGTTCCCTTCAATTCCGGCAGATAGTCACCCAAGGTTTTATTCATGTCCAATTCCCCACGACTGTGTAGGAACATAGCCGCTTGTGTTGTAGCCAAAACTTTGGTAATAGAGGCAAGGTCATAGACTGTTTCCGGAGTAACTGGAGCAGACTTCCTGTAATCCAAATAACCATAGGATCGCTCAAAAACTACCTTTCCATTTTTGACTACTAACACATTGGCACCAGGAGCGGCCTGAATTTGCATCATTTTCTCAGCCACTTCGTCGATTTTATCCAGCTTTTTACTGTCCAGTCCTACACTTTCGGCTACCCCGTAGGAGAGACGGTTTAGGCCAGCCAAATAACCTCCGACACCGTGAGAAAATTGCCCACTAACCGTTACCGGCAAAATCCCTTTTCCGGGCCTGCCACCAAATAGAATCTGTGGAGCGAGTTGCTGAGTCATTGCGGTGTTTTCATAGGCCAAAACCACATTGCCAAATCCTTCCAAGGCTTTGGCAGCGTAGGCATTGCCAAAAAGAACGGTAGCCACTTTTTGCCTTTTCTCCAGATTCTGGATCAATTGGATGTCACCGGGAGCTATTCCAAAAGCACGTTGCGGACTATTGGTTACTCCCATCAGTCCTACGATCACTACATCGTAATCTTCCAACTGCTTCATCAGATTATAATGCGCCGATTCTCCCGAAGCTTTAGGAATACTGAAATGATCCACCTTGGTGTATTTATTCAGGTATTGGCTGAAGTCTCTACCCTCGTCTCCAATGGTCAGACTGGCAAATCTAGTCAAGTCAAGATGCTTGAATGGGAGCAAATCATCCTTATTGGAGGCAACGGTAAGGGCATCCGCATACAATTTTTCGATTACTTCCTTGGTCTTTTCTGTATTGAGACGTTCCGAAATCTTGTAGGTATCAATTGGCTTATACTCATTTAATCCTGCCCAATACTTTGCTTTAAGGACTTTTTTTACCCTTCGGTTGATCTCGTTTTCACTGATTACGCCTTGAGCCACTGCATCTTTGATCAAGGCTTTTGCCTTAGGGACATCCTGTGAATAAAGCAGCACGTCATTACCTGCAAGAAGGGCTTTTAGATCCACTTCTCCAGGACGGCTGAAATTTGCCACCCCTTTCATGTTCAGCGCATCTGTGAAAATCAATCCCTGGAAATTCATCCGGTTTTGAAGCAGGTCTGTCACCACTGGTTTAGATAGACTCGTAGGGATATTGGATCCATTGTCCAGGCTGGGCACATTGAGATGAGCGACCATTACGGACATCAGATTTTCTCTGAAAAGCTCCTGATAAGGATACAGGTCCACATCCCAGATCCTTTTCTCGGCATGCTTGATGACCGGAAGGGTGTAATGGCTGTCACTCTCGGTATCCCCATGGCCAGGAAAATGCTTGGCATTGGCAATGATTCCATTGTCTTGGAGCCCTTTCATATAGGCTACAGCACGTTGGGTGACCATATCTTTGTTTTCACCAAAAGCCCGATAACCAATCACCGGATTCTGCGGGTTGGAGTTGACATCCACGACTGGAGCAAAATTGACATGCATCCCAAGCTCCTTAAACTGCCTGGCGATTTCGCTTCCCATTTCATAAATCAACTTAGGATCCTGAATGGCTCCAAGGGTCATTGCCTTTGGGAAATTCCACACCGAGTCCAAACGCATCCCTATTCCCCACTCCGCATCCATGGCTATCATCAGCGGAGTCTTGGCTTGGGCTTGGTAATAATTAGTAAGCCGGGCTTGCCGATTGGGACCGCCTTGGAAAAAGATGAGTCCTCCGAGATTTTCCTCTCTGACCAACTTACTGATTTCATCCACATGCTTTTGGTCTTTGTTGGAATACGCAGCAACCATGAAAAGTTGTCCCAACCTGTCTTCAAAAGTAAGGGCATTGAATACACTGTCTACCCAATTGAGCTGTAATTGGTCATCTTTACTTTCCAATGGATCCTCATTGGCCACAAAAGGGTCGGATTTTCCCGAAGAAAAAAGACCGATTAACAGGACCAAGGATAAGATTCTCCAATGCTTTGTACTCATGACCGAGAATGGTTTTAATTCCTTAACTTTTGAAGTAAATTTGTCCAAGCGACGATTAGGCTTTTTCTGCCAAAATCAATGTCCCTAGTCGCCGAAAATGCATTGGAAATGGGATCATTGCTAAACAAGATACTAAAGATTGGGTAACATTAATCGTTTAAGGGGGTTAAATTGCCAAGAAATCTGATGATCGGTTGGTGATCGCCCAAGTCAATTTCGTTTGATGAAAACGTGCTCCTTTCCGAAAAATTTGAATCAGTTATGAAATTCCCTTCGATATTTAAAACTTCTTCACCCCAGCGATTTGCCATCAAGCCGAGGTATTACGATCCAGTCAAGGAGGAGATCGAGGAGCGTACGTCGAGAATTAAGAAGGAGCTTGAGGAGGAAGGGCTACTCAGTGGGGAAAATTCCCAAGGATATGGAGCATCTATCCGGGGTTCGTTTTCATCCTACCGGGGAATAAAGCCACGCGACACGTCTGTGTTCAATTCTACCGCAATGATTCGGACGCTTTTGTTTTTTGGGATGATCTCGGCAGCTTTTGGCTACATCTATATAGGCCCGGAGATTTTTACCTACCTGACTTATTTTGCTTTGATCGTGGGAGGGGTGTATTTCTTTTTTAGATTCAAAAAGAAAGGGAAAAAATGAGTGATATCATCCAGCTTCTCCCCGACGCAATCGCCAATCAGATTGCAGCAGGAGAAGTGGTACAGCGGCCCGCTTCGGCCCTCAAAGAGCTTTTGGAAAATGCCGTTGATGCGGGCGCAACCCAAGTACAAGTGATTGTAAAGGATGCCGGCAAGCAATTAATTCAGGTCATTGACAATGGCAAAGGCATGTCTCCCACTGATGCCCGAATGAGTTTTGAGCGCCATGCCACCTCCAAAATCCGCACTTCTCAAGATCTATTTGCAATCCGGACCTTTGGATTCCGTGGTGAAGCATTGGCCTCGATAGCGGCGGTAGCTCAGGTGGAATTGAAAACCCGACAAACTCATTCAGAGCTGGGGACCCTTATTCAGATCGAAGGATCAGAAGTGAAAAGACAAGAGCCGGTCTCTGCCCCAGTCGGCACCTCAGTGGCGATGAAAAACTTGTTTTTCAATGTGCCGGCAAGAAGAAACTTCCTCAAGTCCAACCCTGTGGAAATGCGCCATATCGTGGACGAGTTTCAACGGGTAGCACTTTCTTATCCAGAAATCGGATTTACCCTCTACCAACAAGATCTTGAAACCTATACTCTCGCTCCGGGAAAACTCAGCCAGAGAATAGTCGGACTCTTCGGAAAATCCTACCAAGGTCAGCTCGTTCCCTGTGAAGAACTGACTCCGCATGTCAACGTCAGAGGGTATATCGGAAAACCTGAACATGCCAAGAAAACCCGAGGGGAGCAGTTTTTCTTTGTCAACAACCGGTATATCAAAAGCAGCTACCTACACCATGCGGTCAGCTCTGCCTTTGAGGGATTGATCCCCGCCGATCAACACCCATTTTATGTTCTATTCTTGGAGATTGACCCTGCCCACATCGATATCAATGTGCATCCTACCAAGACCGAAATCAAATTTGACGACGAACGTACGGTCTATGCGGTCATCCGATCGGCAGTCAAACAGGCTTTGGGTGCGCACCATGTGATGCCAGCCTTGGATTTCAGCGTAGATGTCAATTTTCAGGAAAATTGGACCAAAAATCCGGACACAGCTGTGCAGGTAGACCGGGAATATAGCTACAAGACATTCAATACTCCAGAATTCAAAAAATCCTCGGTTTCCGGCTGGGAAAGGTTGTTTGAAGGAAATTTCGAAATCCCAAAAGGACAGCCTGACCGACCCTCACCTGATGAAGATCAGGAGATTCTTACTTTTCCGAGCAGAGCTTCGGTGGACGAACCTCGGTTGATGATCCCGTCTCCAGAACCAGAGGCCACAGGCGCTACCTTTCAGGTAGAACTCAGCTATATCGTAGCCCAAATGTCTACCGGGCTGCTGATCGTGGATCAACAAATGGCTCATGAGCGGATCTTATATGAGCGATATTTCAAACAATTACAGACCTCACAAGGGGCATCACAACAATGCCTATTTCCTCCTACCCTTTACCTCAATCCCGCAGATTTTTCTCTGGTGATGGATATGCTGCCTGAATTGCATAGCTTAGGTTTTGTGGTGGAAGAATTTGGAAAAGACACTGTTCTGATTCAGGGAGTGCCTGCAGATGTGCAAGTGAAAAATGAAAAAGAGTTGTTTGAGGGCTTGATCGAGCAGTTTAAAAATTTCAAAAACGAATTGTCTTTGGATAAAAGAGAAAATCTTGCGCGATCTCTTTCCCGTAAGTCTTCCTTAAAAAAAGGACAAAAGCTTACAGCTCAAGAAATGGAAACTTTGGTTGGTCAGCTTTTTGCCTGCCAAAACCCAAACTATTCACCATCAGGGAACAAAACCTTTGTGAAATTGGATTTAACTAGCATTCACGCATTCTTCGGAAAATAACATGTTTAGAAATATCACTCCGGTCGTCCAAAATCTGCTCCTGATCAACGTGATCGTATTTCTGGTAGCCAGCTTTGTACTGCCGGTTCTCAATGAATGGTTTGCTTTATACAATATTCAAAGCATTTACTTCAAGCCATTCCAATTTTTGACCTACATGTTCATGCATGCCGATTTTTGGCACTTGTTCAGCAACATGTTTGGCTTGTTGATTTTTGGTCCTCTCTTGGAGCAATTTCTAGGTCCGAAAAAGCTTTTTACGCTTTGGATGGTCTGTGGGGTGGGCGCCGGGGTACTCTATTCCGGATACTCCATCTACCAATACAAATCCCTTGAAGAAAAAGTACAGACTTTCGAAGCTTCTCCTGATCCTGAATATTTCAATCGGCTAGTGATCGAAAACAGAGGATATTTCTCCCCGGAAGTGTTTGATTTTGTGGATCAATACAGCCGAAACCCTGAAGACCCGATGTATATCGAGCGGGCAGAAAAGACCTTGAGTGCAATCCTAAGACTTCAGGCCAATCAGCCCATGGTGGGAGCTTCAGGTGCGCTTTTTGGGATATTGGTGGCTTTTGCCATGCTTTTTCCCAATACCCAGCTCTTTTTGCTTTTCCCACCTATGCCGGTCAAGGCAAAATATTTGGTGTTGTTTTATGGTCTTTACACCGTTTACAACGTATTACTTAACAGTCCGACTGACAATGTGGCCCACTTTGCGCATCTGAGTGGATTGCTCATCGGAGCAGTGCTGGTTTATAACTGGAAAAAAGACAGAAACAGTTTTTATTGATATGTACGGTAGCTTTTGGGACAACCTGAAAAATGCATTCACGCGTGGAGACAACAGCCTTTATAAGCTGATTGCCATCAATATCCTTGTCTTTTTTGTGGTCTTGATAGTCAGAGTATTCATGACCATCAGCGGCTTTGGAGAGTGGTATCAGGCAGGCTTGAAGTACCTGATGATGCCTGCTTCCTTGCCCAAGTTAGCTACTCAGCCCTGGACGATTTTCACCTACATGTTTTTACATGAGGGATTATTCCATATTCTTTTCAACATGCTTTTCCTGTACTGGTTTGGACTGTTGATCCATCAGTATCTGGGAAGCCGAAAATTGGCTAACCTGTACATCCTTGGAGGCATTTTCGGGGCAGTGTTTTATGTGTTGATCTACAATCTAGCCCCTTATTTCAGCGCTTCAGTAGACTCTTCGATGATGCTTGGGGCAAGCGCAGGGGTGTTTGCAGTAGTAGTCGGTGCAGCCACGCTGACTCCAAATACGACTTTCTTCCTGTTGCTGTTGGGGCCAGTCAAGATCGTCTACATTGCCGCTTTTTACGTGATTCTTTCCTTTGCCAATTCGATCGGAGCCAATGCAGGTGGTGAAATTGCCCACTTGGGCGGAGCATTGTTAGGTTACCTTTATATCGTTCAGCTTCGCAAAGGAACAGATTTGGGCTTGCCTGTTCAGAAGGTCGGCATGTTTTTCGAAAACCTATTCAGTGGCAGGAAAAGCAAAGTGAAAGTAACCTATCGGAAGGCCAAGACGACCTCTTCGGGAGGCAGTTATGGAGGATTTAAATCTTCAGCAAATACCGATACGCCCAAGAAGGAAAGCATTACTCAGGATGAGATCGATCGGATTTTGGATAAAATCGCAGAGAAAGGCTACGATGGTCTTACTGGAGAGGAAAAAAGAAAACTGTTTGAATTCAGCAAAAAATAAGTGATCAGCAACAAATCCACCTTGACTTCATTTGGGGTTATTTGGGTAGGGTGAAATAGAATGTTGTCCCTACATTTTCTTTGGACTCCACCCAGATCTTTCCTTGAAGATTATCGATCACTTTTTTGACGATGGCCAAGCCTATGCCATTACCGTTGTAATTTTCCCGGGTATGAAGTCTTTGGAAGATCACAAATACTTTTTCTGCATAATCCATACTAAAGCCTATTCCATCATCACTTACCGAAAACTGCCAATGATCCTGCTTGTCTTCTACTGAGATTTTGATCAAAGGTGAAGATCCCGGCTTTCGGTATTTGATAGCATTGTTGATCAGATTCCCAAAAACCAGCAAAAGTTGTGCGCTGTAGCTCAACAAAACAGGCAATTCATCAACGATGATTTGGGCCTGAGACTCCTCTATCAGCTTCCTGTTTTGGGAGATGACTATATCTATAATCTTGTTAAGCTTTATTTCTTCTTTTTCTTCCCAGCTTTTTCCTACACGTGAAAACTCCAGAAGATCAAGGATAGTGCTTCTCATCCGATGCCCGCCTTCGATTGCAAAATCAATGTACCTTTTCGCTGTATCGTCCAGGTCACCTGCGTACTTTCTTTTGAGCTGGGTCAGAAAACTTGTGACCATCCGAAGAGGTTCCTGAAGGTCATGCGAAGCCACATAAGCAAACTGTTCCAATTCGGCGTTGGATCTGGCCAGTTCCTTTGCTCTAATCTCCAGTTCCTCCGTAGCACTTTTCTTATCGGTAATATTATTTCTTAGAGTGAGATATTGATAAACTTCTTCTTTTTCATTTTTCATGGGGATAATGGTCGTGTCTACCCAGAAATAATTCCCGTTTTTGGAGATGTCTTTTATTTCCCCTTTCCAGATTTGTCCTGACCTGATTGTCTCCCACAATTCATCAAAAAAGGACTCAGGATGGTAATCCGATTTGGTGATATTGGCACTTGCTCCTATGAGTTCCTCTCTGCTGTACTCAGTCAGCTGACACCAACTTTCATTGACATCGATTATGTTTCCATCCAATCCGGTTACCATTAAAAGATTGGATTGCTCTAGGGCAACCCGATAATTTTTATTTGACTGAAGGGATTGGATCAGTTCGATTTCCTTCAACTTTTTGTCGGTAATGTCTTGAATACTACCAAAGAGCTTTTTTCCATTACCATTTATGGATTCTATCGTTCCGATGGATCTTACCCATTTGGTTTTTCCCAAGCGAGTTTGGATCATCAATTCGAGATCATAGCTCTCACCGGTGTCTATTAGCCGGTTTATTTTATTTTCAAGAATAGAATAACTTTCTCCAACAAAGAACTTTTTCAGGTCCGAAAATTGGGGTTTAAAATCTTGCTCTACCTCAATTATCCTCTTAGTCATAGGAGACCAATACAGCGATTCCTCTCCAGTTCCAAGGAGGGTATATTCCCAGTTTCCGGTAAGGGACAACTCGCTGGCATCATTAAATAATTTTGCAAGTCTATTTCTTTCAGTAACGTCCAAAATCATGGCCATGAAATAGATCTTTTCACCCAAGGAAAATGAATTCAGACTTACCTCCACGTCAATTTCATCTCCGTTTTTCTTCAAGGCCTTGGTGTTTCGGTTTTCCATCATCCGCATCGGAACCGGGGACTTTACATACCGACGTTGGTGATGGGTGTGGTTTTCATGAAATCTTTGAGGAATCAATATCTGAATAGATTGGCCAATCAATTCTTCCTCACTATGCCCGAACACCCGAAAAACTTCAGGATTTACCATGGTAATATTCTGTTGTTGATCCGTGATTAAAATGGCCATCGCTGCCGAATTGACGATCTTTCGGAATTTCTCCTCGCTCTCCTTCAGTGCGAACTCCAACATCTTTTCTTCCTGAATATTTTTGATCAGGATACCTACGGCGGCAACTTTTCTGTTTTCCAAAAAAATGGGAATAAAGCGAGTACGAATCCAAATTTTTTCTCGGTGTTTACTTGAAAATGTCCCCTCTGTTTCTGTCAATTCTCCCTTTAATGCCTTTTTGAAGTTTTTTTCAAACACTTCCTCACTACCAAAGTACAAGACCTCCCGAAAATCCATTCCTTCAGAGATAATCTTTTCGGTATTTAGCTCCAGCCTTTCTTTGATTCTGGAATTAAACCTTAGAATTCTGAAGTCTTTATCTAAAATGACCACTTCCTCATTGAGGTTTTCATTTAAGGCATTGAATGTTTCCGCCAGTTCTTTCAGCCTCAATATGGAGACCTTTTCGTTGGTAATATCCTTTCCCCGAAGGCAAACTCCGATCAATCTCTTTCCTGGATTATAGATGGGGCTCAATCTATACTCAAACCAATAGTCTGCAGAGTCGGCTACCGTGTGGTTTTCTACAAAAAAATCCTTACCGACTATCGCCATCCCAAATCCTTCCTTATACAATTCCATGATATGAGGTAAAACATACTCACGGTAATCATCCCCCTTCTGAATTTCTTTATTGAAATATTGCTTGAGTAATTTTTGAGCCACCTGATTAAACCCAAAAACTCGGTGATCCTGCGCAATCAATACCACCATTTCTGAGGAGGTATCCAAGACAGCTTTTAAAACTTCGGCCTCCAGAGCGAAAATTTCCTCCAGATGAGATTGGATGACTGTCGTTAAATGCTGGATCCAAGGATAGATTTCTGCTACCCCAATTCTATCGGAATTAAATTTGGGGTTTTCAAAAACAACCAATACCCCCGTCACGTCATGGCTTGGAATTTCAAAACTCCACCCTTGGTACTTCGCTTTAGGATGGTCGGAAGAAAGAAAAAGAGCTCCTTCAAACGGTCTATTTTCAATTTTTGAATCTTCGTTTGAAAAATGGCCTTCTATAGAATTTCTGACTGTTTCCAGGTGAGCAATACCAACACCGGATTCCAATAACCTGTTACCTAAACTCCATGCAGCGACATAGCAAGGACTTTTTCCAAAAGTCTGGGATAGCAATTCAAGAAAAGAGGAAATCGTCGTAATCAATGGGATAAGGGATTGGCTTTGAAAACTTTCAGATGAAAACTAAAAATAATACTCTTGGAATTTATCCTGCTTTCATCACTTTGCTCAAGGATGTAAACGATCGGCTAAACCTAGAAAAAAAAGAGGACATTTATATCCATATTCATTCTCAAAGTACTGAAAAGTGAAATCTGCCTATTTTCCACTCTTCCCCCCCGCCCCGATCGGAATCCTTGCATAGACATACAGGCTGGAGTTTTTCAGATTTTCGGTTTCCGGCTTATAGACATCCACTACCCCGTAGTAATAATTTAATCCTACACTGGTGCTTACCGGTCCTTTTTTAAACCGATAGCCCAATCCACCCACCATCCCAAAGTCCAATCGGGTATAATCATCCCGAACATCCCTCTTGTACTCCAACTCACCACCTAAATCCTCCACCTTGAAATAGTCATTAGCCTTGGATCTTAGACCCGGTTGAATTCCCCCTTCCACAAAGACCTTTCCGATGCGTTGTTGCCACATCATAGGTACATAAAAGACATTGACTTTGGTCGTCAATTCCCCATCAGCATACAACTGATCAAAGGCCGGATCTCCGATGGCATATACCGGCATCCCGCTGGCCCCCACATTGGACTTGACATGAACTCCAGTGGAAATAAATCCGGTACTGCTTTCAGTCATTTTGATATGGAAGAAGAAGCCCAAGTTGAAATTGTTCAGGCCTTCAGCCCCTGTTTTATTCAGAAACCAGGAACGATTGAAGCCACCGTCCAGTCCAAATTCAATTTTCCCTGAATTCAACTCATCTCCGAATATCGCCACAATCAGCACTTGGGCCTGAGAAGAAAAGGAAAGCAAAAAGGCAGAAAAGAAAGCAAGGAAGGTCTTTTTCATGGCAAACAAGGCTCAAAATATAAACAAGGTAAGGGATTTCTTCGGGCAGGCCAATGAGTTAGTCCTTTTCGTTTAGCAAGAAATCAGGCTTTCATTAAGGTCAAAATAGAAATTGATTAGGCTCAATCAAAAATTAAAATCCGGTCCACTAACTGGACCGGATTGGAATTTTCACTTTTTCGTTTCGATCGTGACTTTCTTGATTTTACCGCTAAACTTGGAGGAAGCACCATAGTCTGCCACCCAAGGTCCTTCATCTATTCCCACATCTGCCAAGTCATCTACAGAGAAGATTCCGGGCTGGGTTTTTTCCAATCGGCCTTCCCCTGCTTTTTCTCCGTTGATCAGGAAAGTTCCTACTCCGCCTTTTCCAGGGCCGCCACCGTCGTACTTGAAGTCATAGACTAAAGTATATCTTCCCGGTTTGAGGGTTTGATTGGAGGCAAGGGTAGTGGTTTGTAATCCCAGGAAGTTATAACTGAACGTAGGCTTCCCGTTTTTCACATAGAAGCTAAGACCTCCAAACTTTCCTCCCTGACAGACGATTACCCCATTGGCATTGGCTCCAACCTCGACCTCTGCGGTCATGGTATAGGCAGTGTTTCTCAAATCAATAAACACGTCCACGCCCATGCCTCTCATCCCTTCTCCATAGGTGACGGAGTTTCTTCCTTCCATGATGGTAGGCCTTCCCACAGCCGAGGCACTCATCCGTTCAATGGTTCGATCATCAAGGGGCAATGCATGGTACTTCTGAGCCTCAGCCATAAAAAGGTCCTGCATCGCCTTCAGCTTCTCCGGATCTTTTGCTGCCAGGTTATTACTCAAGCTGAAGTCCTCCAGGGTATTGAACAATTCCCACTGATCTTCCTGTAAGGTAGCGTAGGGCTGAGCGAGATACGGTGCCTTATGAATGGTGCGGGCATACCAACCGTCCTGATAAATCGCCCGGTTGCCAAACATCTCGAAGTATTGGACGGTGTGTTTTTCAGCTGCACCCGCTTCGTTGAAAGAATAGGAAAGGCTGGTTCCTTCCACCGGATCCTGAGCTATTCCATTGACCAGTCTGGGTGCAGGTACCCCTGTCACCTCATATACAGTAGGAGCGATGTCAATCACGTGACCAAATTGCGATCGAATTTCGCCTTTTGCTTTGATTCCTTTGGGCCAGTGAATAATCATGCCGTTTCGTGTTCCTCCGAAATCAGATGCCACCTGCTTGGTCCAGGTAAATGGCACATCCGTCGCCACAGCCCAACCGGCCGCCATATGAGGATACGTATTGGCTGAGCCCCATTCATCGTAGTGTTTGAGCATGTCTTCCACCGTTTCAGGCACCTGGTTGAAATAGGTCATTTCGCTAAACATCCCGTTCATTTGACCTTCTGCACTGGAACCGTTGTCTCCGGCGATGAAAACAATCATCGTATTGTCCAACTCACCCATTTCCTCCAACGAGGTTATCAACCGTCCAATTTCGTAATCGGTATGCTCTGCAAAACCTGCGTACACTTCCATTTGACGAGTAAAGAGTTTTTTCTCATCCGAGGAAAGTGCATCCCAATCCTTGATTTCCTTGGGCTTAGGTGCAAGCTGAGTATTCGCCGGAACAATCCCCATTTGCTTTTGTCTTGCTAGGGTCTCCTCCCTCAGCTTATCCCATCCCTGATCAAATTTGCCTTTATACTTGGCAATAAAGTCCTTAGGAGCATGATGGGGGGCATGGGTGGCACCGGGCGCATAATACATGAAAAAGGGCTTCTCCGGATTGAGCGCATTGGTGAAATTCATCCAGGAAATGGCCTGATTGGTCATGTCTGTAGTAAAGTGGTAATCCGGATCATCCGGTGTCTCCACCTGAGTGACTCCGTCATAGATCAAAGGCTGCCACTGATTGGTCTCTCCTCCCAGAAATCCATAGAATTTCTCAAACCCTGAACGAGTCGGCCATCTGTCCTGTGGTCCAGATGCCGAAAGCTCCCATGGTGGCACCTCGTGGCACTTTCCAAATTGGGCAGTATTGAATCCGTTCTGCCTAAGCACTTCGGCCAAAGGAGTGATACTTTGGGGACGGACAGAAGTATAGCCCGGATAGGTACTGGCCAGTTCGGTAATCACCCCCATGTTGTTAGAATGGTGATTATACCCAGTCAGCAAGGCGGCACGGGTTGGAGCGCAAAGTGCCGTGGTATGGAACCTGTTGTAGCGCAAACCATTTTGGGCAAGCTTAGCCATGTTAGGCATGGAAACCGGACCTCCAAAGGCCTCCGATACACCGAATCCCATGTCGTCAATCAAAATGACCAGGACGTTTGGCGCACCCTTGGGTGCTTTCACCTCGAAACGGGGCGGAGGGGTTGCATTCCTCACATCCAGCTCACTGTAGGATGGACGGGCCGGTTCGACGATAGGTAAGACGGTTCGGTCAATCCCTTCACCAGAAGGAACGGACGCGGTACTTTCTTCGGGGCTTTTGGATTCGCAGGCCCAAAACGCCACGAATCCGGCGAAGACTAGAATGGTTCTCCAAGGTTTTTTCATAGAAAAAGAAAAGGATTGAAACTGGATTATCCTTTAAAATTGATTAATAGACGCCACTCTAGAGCTGATATTTATCAGGTTTTCAAAAAAGGATTTCATCCTGCCTGTTAGACAGTTAAAGGAAATTCTACCCAGTTAAAAAGTCTCAGAAACAGCGAGGTAAAATCCGCTGGACCGCTCTCCAAAACCATAATCCAGGGTCAAGTTGGTACGGGAGGATTTATCTATCATCACCCGGAGACCCAAGCCATAGCCCGGCTTGATAGATTCGAACAAATCCAAATCCTGAGCGAGATTATTGGAGGTGGTAGCATTCACAAACAGGACTCCTCCCAAGATTCCGCTGCAGCGGGAGATGGGGAAGCGATATTCAGCTTCGGTATAGACGTAATCTTTACCCCGGAATCTGCCTTGAGTATATCCCCTAGCACTTCGCCCACGCTGGTCATACGCAGTAGCCGGAAGAGTCATGTATGGAAACCCACCTTCCGGAGTGAAAGTCCCCATTACCCAAAATGCGATCAGATGGCTGGGATTCTTTTTGGAAACACCGTGGTAACTTCTCCATTCCATGGTAATCATTTCGGAATTATTCTCATTGCCGGTGATCCGATACGCCCCTCTGAATCCCAAAGAGAGAAAATACCCCTTGTATGGCTGAATCATATTGTCCCGCTTATCGATCATAAAACTGGCAAGAATGGCAGAGGAGTAATACTTTTCTGTATCAAATCCATACCGCTTATTGTAGAGGTAGTGGGAGGTAAGGACACTGTCTCCTGGTACCAAACTGAGCCGTTGATCATTGATTTTGAAATATGAATCGTAATTGTAACCTATTCCCAGATACATATCTTCTTTGATTTTGTATCCTACCGTTTGGTGAAAACGGATGAAATTAAATTCCATGGGCTGCGCCAAGGAGTCGATGCTTGTCTCTTGTCCGGCAAGAGCAAACTGATAATCTAATGCCCCGCCCTCCGGAGAATTGGTACCCAAACCATACGTAGGCTGAGAAAAGATCAAAAATCGCCAATCCCCAGTGTAGAAAAAGCGTTCATTTTTGGAGTACACGTTATTTTTTACCAGAAATAAATATTGGTTTTTGGTGGTCGCCTGCAGACTCCCGCTGAGCAGGGAAAATTGCTCGCTCCCTTTCATCTTGAAGGCATATTGTCCCCCGACACCAAACATAAATCCGGTGGCAGGATTGGATCCGATGATAGGGACAAGCAGCAGTGATCCCGATCCTTCTTCCTTTACCTTAGGTGATTTGTGAAGCGCCTCCCGGATCAGTTGGGGAAGGTCTTTTTGGATACAGAGGGTGTCAGAGGAAGGTATATCCTGGGCCCGGAGATGGGAGAAATTCATCAACAGAAAAAAAGCAAGAATGTATGTTTTCATTTTTTTGGCAGTTCAGAGGAGGGCATGATCCATGATTTACTTTTTTTCCCAGATCTTTTTATTGAAAGCCACTCCAAAAGTCCAGGAATCATACACTTCATTTTTGTTTTCATAGGCCAGATTGAGTGCGATTTCAAAGTCTTCGGTGATCTCAAAACTGTACTCTGTGCCAAGTTTGACCAGGAAAAGGTTTTCGCTTTTCTCCAACTCATAGCCCGGTCCTGCATAAAAGGACCAATGCCGTAGGGCATGAAAGTGAATCACCCCCGCCAGAGCCACCGGATAGCTCCTTTCCAGACTTGCCTCATTCTTTTCCACTTCAAAACTCTGGACCTTGATATCTGCCTGAAAGGCCACAGACCATCTGGGATGAAAAAAATAATCCACATCCATCCCCCAAGTTGGCAAAATCAGCAGTTTCTTTTCCCCTTCATAGCTGTGAGGTACCCGGCTGTTTGCCATGAGGATAGCTGCCCGAATTTTGGGGCGGTGACCTTCGGAAGCTGATTCTTGGGCAATCCCAAGATTGGCAAAGGCCAAGAGGACTAATAGAATAAGCAGTGTCTTTTTCATAACAGATAGACCCGAAATGAAATGTTCTAGTTGAGTCCGATTCGGTTTGGAAGCCATCAAATCAAAATAATGAAAATCGCGAGATCATACCTATGACTTTTGTGGGTTGAGAGGTCTGCAAGCCAATTATTCTTAAAAAAAGAGGTAAATCTTTACTGTATTATTTGAAGAAATTGCTCGAATATTCTTTGAAAATCTACCCTCCCAAAGTAGCGATACATGGCTGATCAACGAGTCAAGGACGCCATTTACAATAACCATCTCATATCAACCCCCTCCCTTTCCACTCGGCACCGAAGTTCCCTTTCTACGAAACAAGCCGTCCCGGTCGGTGTCAAAATGGTATAGCTTGGCCACGGTGATTCGTTTTGCCAAAGCACTGAATACTAAGGATGCCAACAGTGCCCCAAGGATTGGACCTGCCCAATAGATCCACCAACTATCCCAAATCCCTGTCACCACAGCCGGACCAAAACTTCGTGCTGGATTGGTACTGGTGCCCGATATAGCCGCCTCAATGGGTACCATGATGGAATATAAAAACGGGAAAAGCATCGGCGTGAAAGGACGGATGGACCGAAAACCTATAAACACGATCAGTAAAGAAACCATGATAAAGGTGGTACTTACCTCTCCCCAAAACGCTTCGGAAACCGTATAGCCCACTCCGGGATAAGTCGCCCCAAAATCGATGCTATCACCCCAAGCTCCCCAAATAAAAAGCGGAAGACAGCCGATCACAGCCCCCATTAGCTGGGAAATGACATAGGCCAATGCTGCCCGCTTTTCAATCTTTCCAAACAGAAAAAACACCATGGTCACTGCAGGATTGATATGGGCACCGCTCTCCCGTCCGATGGCGGTCATAGAAATGATACCCCCCGTGGCGCCAAACAAAAAGCCGGAAAGCATCCTTCGATGAGTTACATTTGGAATGATTTCCGCCATGGGAGTTTCCGCTGCAAAAAGAAAAATGACAATGGAAAGCCCAATCAGCAAGAGCAGCGCCGTGCCGGCCATCTCCGACAAATAGGCCCTCCAATATCTGGTGAAATAGTGTTGGTTTTCCACGGCTAGAAAAACTCGATTTGGGAAAGGCAACGATAAAGGAGGGAAAGACTTGGTATCTCTCCTTACTTATTTGGAGTTTTTGGATTTAGACTTGATTTTCTTCATGTCAAATACGTGGTACCCCCAAGCATCCAAATCAAGGTAAAGACCTCCGGATTGCAAATCATAGCCATTCCGCTCATAACTTGCTTTGCTCATTAAATCTTGCAGTTTCCAATCCGAGCCGGCAAATTCAGGACAGGGGAGCTTCAAATAACATTGGGAACGGTAAGGCCTGTAATTGACCACGACTACCCATTTTTGACCGGGATTGGGTCCGACCCATCCAAAGGCCACAAAGGCATCCCAACTACTGTTGCCTTCCCAAGCCGGTACACATTCCAGCAACATCCACTTGCCATCCCGCACCTCCTGGAGGTTCAAAATTTTCAAGAGTGCATCATAAAACTTCTGAAGTACTTTGTGGACAGGCTCCTTGGGACCACGGACCAAATGCGGAGAAATCCGCTTGGTCTTACCTTCCAGCTGTCCCTGATGGAAAAACCTAAGGCCTGGCGTAAGGTAGGTAATCACGGCTGCGGCTTGGTGGTGGGCAATGTCCGAAAACATCGATGCTGCCCTTGGTTCGTCGTGATTTTCCATAAATCGGGCAAGCTTATTCTGAAACGCCATTTCTGCTCTTAAGTGGCCTCTGATATCACGCACACATGCATCCAGCAGTCTATCATAGAGTCGCTTATCGTAAGTATAATTAAAGCCTGCTTGCTGCAGTGTCCACTCCAAATCCCAATATACTTCCGCCATAAAGCAGAATTCCGGTAGCGTTTTACGGATTTCAGAGATAGCCTCGGGCCAGAATGACAGTGCTCTTCGACCCCAGGTTTTTTCAAAAACCTCAGGCAAGATCAGCATAGCCATATCGCAACGTACCCCATCACATTGGGTGGAAACTTTACGGAGCTCAGCGATCATAGCTTCCACAACGGCAGGATTGCTATAATCGAGCTGAAGGGTATCCGGCCAACCTTCGAAGTAGGGATCACGTCCATAACCTACTATCCATTCTTTCTTTCCTGCCTTTACTTTGGTATAATTTTGAGGGGATCTTTGGAGGTCTTCCTCGGTACCGGAGACAAAAAATTCCAGATGTCTCTCCACCCATGGATGATCCGGTCCCATATGATTTGGAACAAAATCTAGCATCAGCTTTAGCCCAAGTTTAGAAAGCCTTTTTCGAAGCCGCTTCAGTGCGGCATCACCACCCAAGGCAGGATGAACTTGGTACCCTGCGATGGAAAAACCGGAACCACCAATGTCCTGATCTTTCAAATCAGGCAGTGTCTTTTGGAATTCCTCTCTCCACTCGGGGTTGTTGAGAGAAATTTTTCTTCCCTTTTCGCCTGTTTTCCATACACTCAGAAACCAGACCCAATCAAAGCCTTTTTCGGCGATCTTAACCAGATCACTATCGGGTATATCATCCAACGTGGCTGGCCGGCCCAAACCTTGAGACAACTCGGTCAAATAAACCCGAGTGTTGATTTGGTACAATGAGGGATAGGTGGGATTTGCCATGGTCAATAATTCTTTGGAGTTATGAAACTTTCCCTTCTTTCATGAAATCTTTTTTGCTTGCTTTTTTTGTGCCTTGAGAATATCCTCTCCTTTTTGAAATGCCGATTTTATACCTCCACTGAGGAACTTCTCCGGATCGATCAATCCATAAATCTGAATGAGCTTAGCTATGGCACCCGTCCAACCTGTCTGATGGCTTGCCCCCAATCCTGCACCATTATCTCCGTGGAAATATTCATAAAACAGAAGGTGATCCTTCCAATGGGGATCGTTTTGGAATTTCTCATTTCCGCCAAAAACAGGCCGTTTACCGTTTTCACCCTTGGTGAAAATGGAAATGATTCGGTTGGATAGCTCTTTGCTGACTTCAAACAGATTCATCATCTTACCGGAACCGGTTGGGCATTCTACCTTGAAACTATCTCCATAATAGAGGTAGAACTGTTGAAGGGCCCGGATCAGCATGACATTGACAGGCATCCATACCGGCCCTCTCCAATTGGAATTACCTCCAAACATGCCGGTGTTGGATTCGGCTGGCAGGTAGTCAACGCGAAACTCCTGCCCCCCGACATTCAAAACATAGGGATGCTTCTCGTGGTATTTGGAAATAGAACGGATTCCATGCGGGCTGAAAAACTCTTCCTCATCCAGCATTCTCGATAAAATTCTTCGAAGTTTGCCTGTATCAACCAAAGCCATTATCCCCCGCTCGTTTACTCCGTAATGTCCTTCCCCGGTCACATGCATGGCTTCCTTGAGCTCAGGCATTCTCCGGCGATTTTCCTTGATCGCTTCCATCGCCACGGGTACTTTTTCTCTTTGAGATTTTTCAATAATGGTGGTAGCGCAAAGCGGTAAGAGTCCTACCAGTGACCGGACTTTCAGCTTTTCGGCTCTTCCGTCAGGAAATCGGAGGAGGTCATAATAAAATCCATCTTCTTCGTCCCACATGCCGTCGTTTCCCTTCTTGTTCATAGCGGCTGCGATAAACTGAAAATGCTGGACAAATTTGAGAACCATTTCTTCATAGGAATCATCATCCATAGCCAATTCTCCGGCAAGCTCCAACATATTCTGGCTGAACAAGGCCATCCAGGCGGTTCCGTCTGCCTGTTCCAAATTGCCTCCTGTGGGCAACGGTGCGCTTCGGTCAAAGATCCCGATATTGTCCAGGCCCAAGAATCCACCTTCAAACACATTTTTTCCTGAGCGGTCTTTTCGGTTGACCCACCAGGTAAAATTGATAAGCAGCTTATTGAAAGTAGCCTTCAGGAATTTGATATCGGGTTTGCCATGAAAAGCAGTATCGACCCGATGAAGAAACAAACTTGCCCAAGCATGAACAGGCGGGTTCACATCACTGAAGTTCCACTCATAGGCCGGCATCTGTCCATTGGGATGGAGGTAGATCGGTCGGAGCATCAGTTCCATCTGATCTTTGGCAAAATCAGGATCAACAATAGAAAGCGGTAATGCATGAAAAGCCAGATCCCAAGCTGCATACCAGGGGTACTCCCACTTGTCGGGCATAGAGATGATGTCCCTGTTGAGCATGTGGTACCAGTCAGAGTTCCTGGAGTTTTTAAAACCTGTATGCAGCGGGTTGGAGTGATGCTCATCCAGCCAGTTATCCCCGTCGAAGTAGAAGAACTGCTTGCTCCAAAGCATGCCCGAGATCGCCTGTCGCATGACTTGGGCTTGGTCAGAATTGACGCCTGGGGGAGTGACCAGTTGATAAAACTCATCCGCTTCACGGAGTCTTTCTTCGAAAAGCGCATCAAAGTCTTGTCCGAATCCTATCACCTTGGCCTTGACCTCTTTTTTGGTAAGTCTCAGTCGAACCACGGAAGTCTGGCCTGGACTGATGTTCAGTGTATAGTGAGCAGAAGCTTTCGTTCCCTTTTTTTCTGGATTCACAGCACCCTCTGCACCATACACTACATAGTCATTGATACCGTCTTTTGCAAAAGCACTTTCGTTGGCCGTGCCAGGAAAAAGGCGTTGATGGTTGGTTTCGTTTTCACAGAAAAGTAAGGGAACATCTCCATCACAGGACAAGGTAAATTCTCCGAGTTGGCTGTGTTTGGCTGTAAGTCTGCTGATTCCTTTAGCTGACCTGGCTTGGGAAAGGATAGGTTTGGACACAGACCTGTTAGACTCGGCGATCCACTTGGACCAATCATTTCGAAACCAAAGTGTGGGAAGAATATGCAGCTCAGCAGATTCCGGACCCCTATTGATGGCTGAGATCTTTACCAGAATATCCTCTGGACTCTCTCCTTTGGCATATTCTACAAATACATCAAAATAGCGATCCTCCTGAAATATTCCCGTATCGATCAACTCATACTCCATCTCTTCCCGGGTTCGCTGTCCATTTACCCTCACCAATTCCTCATACGGGTAGGCCGAATGAGGATACTTGTAGAGGAATTTCATGTAGGAATGAGTCGGGGTGCTGTCGAGGTAGTAATAGTATTCTTTCACGTCTTCACCGTGATTACCCTGACTGTTGGTAAGTCCAAAAAGGCGCTCTTTTAGAATCGGATCTTTCCCGTTCCAAAGGGCAAGGGCAAAACAAAGAAATTGCTGATCATCCGAAATCCCGGCAATCCCGTCTTCTCCCCATCGATAGGCCCTCGAACGTGAATGGTCATGAGTGAAAAAATTCCAAGCATCCCCATTTTCGCTATAATCCTCCCGAACAGTGCCCCATTGACGCTCACTCAGGTAAGGCCCCCATTTTTTCCAGGGAATTTTTTTCTCTCGGGCTTCTTGCAATCGAGACTTTTCCATTTGTCTTGATTTTTGTGGTTGGTATCTTGTAGGAGATAAAAAATCCTCCAATACTCCAATAAAGCTCCAGAGTTTTGAAATCAAAATTCATGACTATAATCAGCAATTAATTGGATTTAAGTCAATTAAAACGGGTCCGTCCAGAAGTGAAGAATAGATGTCAATTGAGAAATGTAAAATCCGGAACCAAAAAAATGTAGACCGCCCCAAGCAGTCTGCAAAAAGCCAAGAAGGTTTCCTGAGTAATCTTTTCTTCTAGTCAGGTGTGGAATACCATCCCGAAGAAAAAGACCCTACTTCACCTTTGGCCCACCCAATGCAAAGTGTCTCTGAGCTCTGCTGTAAAAGCTGAAATCCAAGTCTCTGAAAAAGTTTTCGAAGTAACTCTGGAATAAAAAGAATCCCGTAGCAAAACCCATAACTTTTCCGCTTCCTCAGCTGACACCCCAAGATATCGACCAAATACAGGTGAAATTACCGGAATTATTATACTGTTGACTTTTTGTGCAGTCTCCCAAAAAAGCCGCACTTCACGATTCTTTACCAATTGCATCTGAAACATAATGGCAATCTTGTTTTTTACCATTAATTGAATGTACTCCGGATCAAATTCTTGAATCAGTTTGATTTGATCGGCATAGGATAGTACCTTTTTCAAGTGTTCTTCCATCAGGGCGGTTAAAAAAACCTCTTTATCCCCGAAGTAATGGTAGTATCCAGACTTATTTTTTTTCAAGATTCTGGATAGGCGATCGATCTGCAATCCTTCGTGCCCTTCCTGTGAAAACAGTTCGTAACCTAGGTCGATCCAGCTTTTCTTGGAATCATTATTTGAATGCATAACTATGGTTAACCAATTTTTGCCTTACCTCGACAAAATAACAAGGCTACTTTTCTCGAAATATTGAAATATAAAGGCTGATTTTGAAATTATTTAAGAAAAATAATTTTGTGTTATCGAAATATCACAAAATCAAAGTATTGCCAGTTGGAGTCGGGTTTGAAAAATCTGTGTGACTCCCTTCAAATTGAAACGATCCAAAACTGCATAGCCATAGGCAAATTCCAATCTAAGGCTCTTGGACAGGTACCAATTGACCATGGGAGTAACTCTCCAAAGCTTACCTCCTTGGAGCTGACCCGAGTCCAGATCCAAATTGGAGATTCGAAGCAATCCTTCTACTTCACCCCAACCTCCTTTGAATACAGGATTTTTCACGGGAACAAATGAATAGACCCCACTGACTGTGCTGTAAGGCCGGGAAGCTCCGGTGAAAATGTAACTGATCGCTACGTCTCCTCCATGAAATAGAGGATTTCCTTTTTCCGGAGAACTGAACTTGTGCCAGTGGTATTCAGAGGCAAGCATCAGGGGTCCATTGGTATAATAGACTTCGGCCCCAATATGATTGGAATGACCGGCATGAAAGTTTTCTGTATCAATAAAAAAGGGGGCTGGATTGGATTCCGGCCGGGATCTCACTCTCATTTCTCCAGCTTCCACTTTTCCATATCGGTAGCTGACGCCCAAATGAAGCTGCTTTTTGCTTTCAGGTAGAAAGATCGGAAGCCAACCTACCCTGGCAACCGTTTGCCAGCTGTAGGTGGAAAAGCCCTGACTTTTTGAAAAGTAATCATCATAAATACCCACATTCCAGATGATTTTTTTCTTGGGCCAAAAACCAATCCACTTGATTCCATCAGCCAAAATCGGAATCACATCCAAAACCATCTGCCGCTCCATGGTCCAACCGGCATAGCCGTTCATGACTTTGTTGAGTGAATAGCCTTCTTTGGTTCGTCCTACAAAAATGTGACCCGAGATCTCTGGAACGGCAATAGTCACCCCCGTCTCGCGCATGAGCCATTCCCGACTCGGACCATCGTACATCAGGCCTATTTTCCAAGAGATAACCCGTTTGGTGGTCAATTGGCCATTGGCCATGATCCTGAAATCCCGGACTTTCAGTTGATTTTCAAGGGGAGATCCAATAGAATCCAGCTGCTGTTTGGCGATGACATCCTGTGAAAAAGCTGTATACTCGTACAGGAATCCCATTCCAACCCGAAAGCTACTAAGTCGTCCGGTGAACAGATAGCGGTGTTGGAGAAATTTCTTTTTCTCCAAAGAATCGATCGGCTCCAAATATTCCCCCATCGTTCCATCGGGGATGATTTTCTTGGCGGTTTGCTGGGCAAGAACAGGCTCAAACCCATAAGAAAGGGCCATTAAGCAAACTAAGACAACGCTCCTTAATGGCCTTAAATCTTTTCCAGGCTTCTGTAAATTGACCTGATCCATCCCGTGGAAATTTTAGAATGATGAAGTTTCCATTCTCAAAGAAGTCTATTTGCCTGCCTCTTAGAAGATGGCAAGCGGAGAAATAAATCCTACCGTAAATCTTCCGGTGTTGTAATTCCTTGCTCCAAACCGCTCCTGTGCATAATCTGAATAATCATAGCTTCTTCCCACCCAGTTGGCAAAAAACTTCATGTTCAGGTCATCCCAAGGATATACTTCCACAGCCGGAATAAATCCCCAGGCATTTCGGATATGTTCCTCGCCGGTGGTATTTTCAGGATCATTGAAGCTGTTTTTCCAATTGGAAATATCCAACATCCCCACAAATGTCAAGTGGACTTTCGGACTGACTACATAACGGAGATTCACCCAATGACCTATGTATTGGGTATTGGCAACTGAGTAATTGTACAGGTCATTTGGAATTGTTTCACTGACTATCCCGGTTCGGTCCAATTCCTCATCACTCCACTTGAAATCATAAATAAACCTGAATTTGGGGGTAAAATTAAACTCATTGCCTAAGGCGATGTAGTTCATATTAGCACCGTTGCCCTGCGCATCCTGGGCCTCATTGAAAAGAGAATAGGACCAGATTGTCTTTACTTTCCCATCAAAGAGACTTCCCCTCCAGTTGGCTACAAAGGCCAAGGGGGCTTTGGATTCTGAGAAATTGGGTTGTGCCCCATAGAGTTCGCTGAAGCTTTTGGTTCTGGAATCCAGAATTTGAAAGGTCCATTGATTCTTTGGACTGGCATTGTAAGAAAATCCCACACCAGTAAGGAAGTTATCGGCATACTCCACAATATCGGAGTATTCGTAAATGTCGATCGGATTCCAATCAAATTCCCAAGCTCCCCAGTCGGCACACATCTTACCGGCTGAGATACTCCATTTCGAAGATAAATCGACCCGGATATAGGCCAAATCCACGGATCGACTCAGGTTGTCAATAGACTCGGAAGTCTGCGCCCGGGTATATCGGTCACGGAAACGGAAATACACTTTGTCGTGAACTTGTCCCCTAAATTCCAGTCGGAATTGCTCGTTTCTAAACCGGGATTGGACATACTCCCCATCCACAAATTCATTTCGGAAGGCATAATTCATGTTGGCAATCATGCTTACATTTTTGAGCAAGCCTTGCTTTTCCTCCGGAATCAGGGTTTTGTAATAGGTAGTATCCCCTACCTGACGTTCCTGTTTTTGTGCCCACACCCAAGAGGGAATCGTGAGAAACAAAAGCATCCACCGAATACTTTTTAAGAAGTTCATGAGGTTTTCATTTTAAACATGTCAACTTGAAATTCAGATGAATCAAAGAGACTACTCCTTTTGACCTGTCAAAGCCGCAGGATCCAAGAGCTTCTTGATCTGGTCTTCGGTCAAGAGCTTTTTTTCACGAATCAATTCAAGAATACCCTTTCCACTTTCCAAGGCTTCTTTGGCCAGTTCGGTGGTTTTTTCATAGCCAAGCACAGGGTTTAATGCGGTCACAATTCCTATGGTCGTTTCCAGGTATCGCTTCAAAACCTCCTCATTGGCGGTGATTCCATTGATACAGTTTTGCCGGAATAGTGGCATAACCTTGAATAATAGGGCTTGAGATTCAAAGATGGAAGTAGCTACCACAGGCTCATAGGCATTCAATTGCAATAGACCGTCTCGGGAGGCAATTCCCACTGTAGCATCATTACCCATCACCTTATAACACACCTGGTTCATCACCTCAGGCATGACAGGATTTACTTTCCCCGGCATGATGGAGGAACCCGGCTGCAGGGCTGGCAGATTGATTTCAAAAATGCCGTTTCGGGGACCGGATGCCAGGAAGATCAAGTCACTGCTGATTTTGGAGAGGGTAACCGCGAGGTTTCGGTAAGCTGAGGAAAACATCACAAATCCCTGCATGCTGCTGGTCGCAGCGATCAGGTCCTTGGGATTGACAAAAGGCTTTCCTGTGATCTTGGCAATCTGTGCCACACACTTTTCCGCGTACCCCGGAGAAGCTGTTAACCCAGTACCTATCGCTGTCGCCCCCATATTGACCTCATAGAGGTATTCTTCTGATTTTCGAAGGGCTTCGATTGCCGCATCTATCTGGGAACCAAAAGCATGAAACTCTTGTCCCAAGGTCATGGGCACGGCATCCTGACCTTCGGTGCGGCCCATTTTGACCAGATTTTTGAATTCATCGCCCTTCTTGTGAAAGGCCTGTGCCAGCAATTCCGCTTCCTTGATCACCTTATCATTGTGAAGAATCAAGGCAATGTGAATGGCTGTAGGGTATACGTCATTGGTGGACTGCCCCATATTCAGATCATCGTGAGGCTCGATAAACTGGTATTCCCCTTTCTTCTTCCCCATCATCTCCAAAGCAATGTTGGCCAAAACCTCATTGGCATTCATGTTTGCTGAGGTACCTGCCCCTCCTTGGTAAAGGTCTGTAAGAAACTGATCGTGGTATTTTCCATCCATTACCGCTTGGCATGCCTTTTCGATAGCAGCCAATTTTTCTGGACTCATTCTTCCCACTTCGGTATTGGCCCTTGCAGCAGCAAGTTTGACGATGGCGTAGGCCCTCACGTAGTCGGGGTAAAAATTGGTTTTCACTCCGCTGATGGGGAAATTCTCCAAAGCTCGGAGTGTTTGGACTCCATAGTAGGCATCCGCGGGGATTTGCTTTTCGCCAATCAGATCTTTTTCGGTGCGGGTTTGTTGGGCATGTACCTCCGGCATTCCGATGAGGATCAGAGAGGTGATCATGATGGCAAATTTCAACCTGTTCATTTTGATCTTATTAAAGAGTGTCAATTGGAATGCTCTGAAAAGTGGCGCCTGGTCTGATGATCAAGCGCCACTATTGTTCAGAAATCCATATCAATAAGTGAAGAACACCTCCTGTAGCAGCTTCTTATCCTTGGTTCGGGTAAGTGCAAGCATTAATAAAACTCTGGCTTTCTGAGGAGTTAGGTCATCCGAAACGATGGTTCCCAACTCGTCATCGTTGATTTCATCGTGGAGTACCACCCGTCCGGAAGGTGCACGGCTGGCGCGGCAAACAATAATTCCGGCTGCTACGGCCCTTTTCACAGCTTCCATATAGGCTTTGTTGAAATTGCCATTACCCACACCCGCAATCACGATTCCGTCTACTTTTTTACTGATCAGGAAATCAATCTGGTCTCCAGGCGCATCGGCATACATGTACACGATATCCACTCTGGGCAATTTGGTATCTGCGGTGAGCTGAAGGGGCTTAGGAGGATTTACTTCCCGTACTGAGGAAGAATAATATTCCACTCTACCATCATAGGCCTGACCTATCGCTCCGGTGTTGGGGGAGTCAAAGGCATTGGTCTTGGTCGTACTCATTTTCATCACCTCGCGGGCATCGAAAATGCCTTCGTTGAAGCTGACCAAAACGCCTCTTCCCTTTGTCTCCGGATGGATTGCTACCGTGATGGCATCGTAGAGGTTTTTGGGGCCATCGGCACTGATGGCAGTGGCTGGACGCATGGAACCCGTTAGCACCACAGGCTTATCGGAAGGAACAACCAAATCCAAGAAGTAAGCTGTTTCTTCCTGAGTATCGGTGCCGTGAGTCACCACGATGGCATCGGCTTCATTTTTGGCATAGATCTCATTGATCCGGATGGCGAGTTTTTTCCAGATGTCGATGGTCATGTCCTGGCTGCCGACAGATGCGATCTGCTCCCCACTGATATTGGCAATTTTTTTGACGGAGGGTATCGTGCCGATCAAATCGTCAATTGGAATTTTGCCCGCTGTATATCCTGCTCGATCAGCAGAGGCGCCAGCACCTGCTATGGTGCCACCTGTGGCTAGAATAATTACCCTGGGTAATTCTGTCTGGGCGAAAACTGGAAGTGTCAACACCAGAAAGGCTAAAAAGGAAAATAGCTTTTTCATAATCTTTGGAGTTTAAAGTGTAGTGTGTTTTGTTGATTTTTTGTGATTCATTGAACTGTATCTATAATAAAAGTGACTGAAGTAAAAGCCCTGCCAATACGGAAACTGCCGTGGTAATCAGTCCCGGAAGCATGAAGCTGTGATTGAGTACATATTTCCCGATCCGCGTGGTCCCTGTGCGGTCAAACTCAATAGCCATCAGCAAAGTGGGGTAGCCCGGGATAAAGAAATGTCCGTTGCAGGCGGGAAATAATCCGATCAGGTAGGCTGGAGGCAATCCCAGGGAAAGTCCTAAAGGCATCAGAGCCTTGGCAGTGGATGCCTGACTGTATAAGAGCATACTCAAGACAAAGAGCGCAATGGCAAAGGACCAAGGATAGGATGCCACCAAGTCACCTAGAGTACTTTGGATGGCTGCAAAGTTGTTGTCCATAAAGGTGCTGCTCATCCACACTACCCCAAACACTGCAATGGTTGCCTGACCTGCCGAAGAAAAAAGACTGGCTTTGGTGACTTTTCCAGCCGGGGTATCTGCCAATAAAATAATCAGTCCAGTGGCTGCCAGCATCAGGATCATAATCATGGAAGGCATCAGCAAATGCCCCGCATCATTGACCGCAAAGCCTGGATGAAATCCCTCTTTGTTTCCAAATTCTGGCAGAAGCTGAGGAAAAGAACCAAAAACCACCACTGAAACCACCGCCAAAGCAAAAATGATCACGGATTTGACTGCACCGGGAGCAAGCGAGGTGATGGTTCCCTGATCTTTCCCTTCCAGATTTTTGACAAAAACCGGATCCTTCATCCTTTCCAAAAACTCTGGATCCTCACTCAGTTCCTTGCCCCGCTTCCATACAAACAAAATCCCAACAACCATTCCGATCAGCGTAGCCGGGATGGCAATCATCAGGATATCAAACAATTTGACCCCTGAAGCACCAAGTACAGTAAGCATAGCCGCTGCAGCTGCAGACACAGGGCTGGCCGTGATGGCCATGTATGCCCCAATCACACTCATGCTCATGGCCCGTTCGGGCCGGATCCTGTTTTTGATCGCCACCTCCGCGATGATGGGCATGATGGAATAGGAAATGTGAGCCGTGCCAGCGAATAAGACAAAAGCATAAGTAATGAAGGGTCCAAGGAAGGTGATTTGCTTGGGATTGCTTCTCAAGATCTTTCCAGCTACCTGCACGAGGTAATCCATTCCTCCTGCTGCCTGAAGGGCAGCTGCTGCTGTCACCACGCTCATAATAATGAGCATAACCTCAAGGGGAGGGTCTGATGGTACCAAGCCGAAAACAAAAATCATGACTAGCAATCCTATCATGCCCATCACCCCTAATCCGATTCCCGACATTCGGGCCCCGATAAAAATGCAGATTAAAACAACTGCTAACTGTGCAAAAATCATATGACGGATAGTTAAAGTGCCTGCTAGTATTCCATGAGAGAGGTAATTGATTTTGCTAGAAAAAGACTTAATGGTTAATTGGATTAGATCGTCACCCAATCATTGGAATGAAATCTTCTCCAACCACAATACCGAAATTGAAGAATTGTAGATGAAAAATGGGTGATTAAAATCAGGTTTGAACAGAAATTTCATCAAAGAAAAAATCCACTGATAGGAGGGTTTATCCACTTTAGAAGTGGCCTTAATAGAAATATTTCGACTTGAGAAACCCCGTTTTTTGATCACGGTCCTTTCTTTCTAAAATCACCGAAAGTTTATGTTATAGGCCTCAGAACGATATCCCCTGATATTTTGAAAAAAAATGGTCCCTGACTTTAATTGAAAATAGTCAACTGATCCTCTTCAAATTCTTCAAAGGAGGGGTCTTGGTTTATCAGATCCTTTTGAAAATTTGTCATTATTGGCGAAGCCTCGTTGAACACCGACGTTCATTCAAAAAATGAACTCTGCTCTAGGTCCTTCTACAGCAATTCAATCACTGTTCCCTTCTTTTTTTGGGAATAAGTTAGGCTTCCGAATCCTGACCAAATACACATGAGAAAGCATCAAAAAAGATTCCGTTGACACCGCCTAGAATGTCTGGAACAAAGCATCTCTAGTATTGAAATTTTTAAAGGATTTTAGGTGGCATTTCCTGGTCTATAGAGGAAACGCTAAGCCAAATCGGAAATAAGTCTGAGCGAATCCTTGACTCTGAAATTTGAATTCGGTACTCAATCCCACCCATTCCGTGAGGGGAATAACGGCTCCTACCCCCATATTCGCTCCGCTTAATTGCCTTTTTGTTCCGGCGGTGCCGGGTTGGGTGTTTTCAAAGGTGAGACTATATCCTGCCATCAGATAGACTTGGGATTTACCTGTAGACAGGTAATACCTCAAATCTGTGCTGAAATTACTTGAATTTCCCACTTCCGGAAAAATCTGGGTATAACTTGGCATCAGGCCGAATTTCTCGGCAAAAAAGTATTCTACGCCCGCCCCAATTCCCGCATCGTCAAATTTCAATCCATACTGTCCGAGGACATGGATTCGCACATCTCCCTGATCCTGAGCCTTAAGCCCACCCATAGCTCCGAATACGACCAAAAGTAAAAGTAAAGCCTTCTTCATGTGATTCATTTTGAAAAAAAGGTAGAAGGCTTTACTGATTTAAACAAATTATTCGAGCATTTTGACCAGTCTTCCCATCCTACCCAAGGGGTCTATACCCTCTATTACGATCAGGTGTTTTTGAGCGGAATCGGAATTGTAGTATTCCAACTTAGCAATCCCGTTGGCATCTGTTTTGACCAATGGGGACCAAAAAAGAGTGGCTCTTTTATCGGTAATGGCAGTAGCTAGGCTCTTTTCATCATATTTGGGCGTATAAAATTCCCGGGGAACGGCATATCCTCCATACTTGGTGACCAGTGTACCTCCGATGCTCGTACTTGCCAACCCGGCTCCTGTTTTGGTGTATACCGCAATAGCCCCATTAGCTCCTTGGGAACCAAAAATCGCCGTTCGAGCAGGATCCTTAAACACTTCGATACTTTCCACATCCCGAGGACTGATCAATCCTAGGGTAGAAGCATCCACGGGAATATTGTCCAAAAGGTACAAGGGTTCTGTACCGGCTTGTATAGATCCCGCTCCTCTGATCTGCACACTGGCTGTCAAACCGTTAAAATTCACCCTAACCCCAGCCACTCGGCCCTGGATCATTTGGAAAATATTCACATACCCCGAACCTCCTGGAATTTCATCAGGCTTAAGGGTAGCGTCTCCTGACCCATATAGCTTTCTTCCTGAGGTTTGTTCTTCTTGAAGCGTTTTGGCTCCGATGGTGACACCCTCCAGATCGATGATTTGAGTGTCCTCATTAAGCCTCTGCATCAGATTTCGCTCTTGCACGGTAGCCGCCAAGGCTTCCGGCCAGTTGATTTCAGCAGGGTATTTTCCATCCAGCTTTGAGAATTGCGGCTTGGGTTCATTCAATTCAAGATTAAGGAAGTTTTTTGCCCGCTGATCCTCAGCTGTCAATGTGACCGTTACCGAATCCTGGTACTGAAGGTCAGTCAGAAGAAAAATCCCGTCAGGACCATATTCGGTAGTGATCAATTCGATTCCTTCTCCGAGCAAAGCACTGATTTTACCGCCTCCCAATCCTTTTTTAGTGGGGTTTTGTTCGACAATCTTTCCCTGAATGGTGATTCCCTGCTCGATGTAGTGGCCTTTATCCGGGTATTTCCCCTCCATGACATCCGACCAAGCAAACCTGCTCCATCCATGTGTCAACATGACCAAGTCAAGATCTTCCAAGGTGGCTGAGGTTTGATTTTGGAAATAATACCCTGGACGGTACAGATTCCCTCTTAGATCCGAATCAAGAAGCAAATGCGAAAAGAGTGTTCCGTGCCACTGGCTTTCATCAGTCACTTGGCCTGCGTCCACCACTGACACAGAAAAGGAAGCGGGAGCCGTAGTATCCTGGAAGGCACTTTGAAGGGCTAATTCCATCTTTCCTCTTGAGGCAATCATTGAGTTGGACTCCAATTTCAGGTCTAGAAAATCCTCATTTTGAACAAATACCAATCTTTCCAAAAGTGGTTTCCCGGACTCATCCAAGACTGCAATTTTGTTTATCCCGGTAGGGAGCGTTTTTTTCGGAATTCTTACTCCCCACACTCCGTTGGTGAGTTTTCCCTGAATCATGTAATTGATCAATCCTCGGGTATGGGAGACCAGTAAAAGGTTCCCTTGATAATCATTCCCCTGAACAAATGCAGATATGAAAGCCCCTTCCTGCGGGTTTTGAACCTGAATGGTTAGCCCTGTATTTTCAGCTCTCGGAAGAGAAATTTTTCGCTCTTCGCCGAAATCAGAGGATTTCACCAAGGCTACATAGCTTTCCTTCTGCGGTGCAAATTCTACCTTCCCCAAACCTGCAAAATTGGAAGAGAATTCGATTTCTGATTCCCCTTCAATTTTTCCGGTGAGTGCCACAGGTGTCCCATCAGGATATACAGCCCTGAATGCCAGCTTTGATTTTTTTCCAAGAATCCAGTTTCCTCCCTCAGGCAAAAACTGTATGTCTGCCAAGGAGAAGGAATAAGGGAGTTTGACTTTCTGGGTCACAAAATAGTTTTCATTCTCCTCATAAGTTAACTCAAGGTACTGGGAGGGATGACCTATAGCCCCAATGGTGAATCCAAACTCCGCTTCTCCTTGGGGATTTAGCTGTAGGTCTTGGGAATAAAGAATTTCGTCACCTCCGATGGCTCTAATGCCAATTTTCTTCCCACTTAACGGGGTCCCTGATGAATTGACCGCCAAAATACCTACTCGATACCTTATTTTTCCGTCCATGGAGTTTACTTCCAAAAAATCAACTTTAGGAAGAAAAGACCCACCCAAACCATCAACCACCTGGAAACTTTGGGTGAAAAAGTAGTCCTCTCCGAAATTTTTCATCCAGGCGGTGTAGGCTTTGATCTGGTAAATCCCTGGCTTTCCAAAATTCGGAATCCTAAAATCACCGGCTCCTCTGCCATCCTCTATCTGAATCATCTTCTGAGTCAAAAGAAGTCCATCCCCATCAAAAAAATCCACATAAAGTGTTTTGCTTAAGGGAGAGGGGACCTGGGTGCCCCCTGCCACGAGATAGGCACTAAACCAAAGATCTTCTCCTAAAGTATAGGCGAATTTATCCAAGTGGAGGTACGCTTTTTCGACAGGAAAATCCTCCTGGTAATTGTTAAAATAAGTTTGGATTTTTTCTGGCAGCCCTTCCTGACCGTAGCTAGATGTAGAAAGAAAAAGCAGGGTAAAAAATGAGTAAAAAACTTTCTTCATATGATGACAATTGGCTTTAAGTTCACGGTTATAAACTCCGTAATTAAACTAAGGTTGCAATCCGGATAAATAAAAAATGTTAATTGGAAGCTAGCTGAGCCACTTCATTTTTGTTGGCCAGCTGTCCGCAGGCCGCATCGATATCCTGACCTCTTGATTTTCTGACCTTTGCGATAATTCCCTGCCCCTCGAGAATTCGAACGTACATGTCAACGGCTTCTTGCTTGGCTTGACGAAATTCCCCCTCGTCGATCGGATTGTATTGGATGATATTGACTTTGGAAGGGATGATTTTGCAGAATTTAGCTAAGGCTTTAGCGTGTCGTTCGTCATCATTGACTCCTTCCCAAATCACATATTCATAGGTGACTTTCCGCTTGGTCTTTTGATACCAATATTTCAAAGCTTCTCCGAGTTCTTCCAGTGGATTGGAGTCATTGATGGGCATCAGTCGGGAGCGTGTCTCATTGATGGCCGAGTGGAGGGAAATAGCCAGATTGAATTTGACTTCATCATCGGCCATTTTTCGGATCATCTTTGGAATGCCTACGGTAGAAAGGGTGATTCTTCGCGGAGCCATGCCGAGTCCTTCGGGCGAGGTGATTTTGTCAATTGCCTCGATCACATTGTTGTAATTAAGCAGAGGTTCACCCATTCCCATAAAGACAATGTTGGTCAGAGGACGCTGGAAATAAGTTTCCGCCTCATCTTTGATGGCCACTACCTGATCATAAATCTCATCCGGATTGAGGTTTCTCATCCGCTTCAATCTGGCAGTGGCACAGAAATTACAATCTAGGCTACAGCCTACCTGTGAGGAAACGCAGGCGGTAATTCGTTTGGAGGTAGGGATTAAAACAGACTCCACGATTTTGTTGTCGTAGAGTTTGACGGCATTTTTGATGGTTCCGTCACTGCTGTGCTGCATCAAATCCACCTGGATATGATTGATTGAAAAGTGAGTTTTGAGCAACTCACGGGTGGAAAGGGAGATGTTGCTCATTTCATCAAAGTTTTTGAGCGATTTGTTCCAAAGCCACTCATAAACCTGCTTAGCCCTGAATTTTTTTTCTCCATGGGCCAGGAAAAACTCTTCCAAGTCTGACAGACTTAACCTACGGATGTCCTTTTTTTGATTTTCCACGGGGCAAAGTTACGGATTGAATTCCGGAAAGTGGAAAAATGAATTTCATTGAGAATTGGCTAATAAAAGGCTGCTTCGATACCAACATGTATTTTGGAAGTAGAGAATTAGTTCTTTTCATGGATAACAGGTCTCCTTTTATGATAAAAAGAAGGGGATTCAGGAACTTATACCCTATTTTTGCGCTTGAAAAAGCAAATTTCAATTATGCGCCAATCCTGGTGGAAAATCCTGACAATCGGTCTCTTGTTTTATACCTTGATCGCAGGATTATTGATGGACGTACCTAGGCTTCCCATTCTCAATGAGACTATCCGAGCGTTGCATTTTCATGTGACGATGTGGTTTGGAATGATCCTTATGCTGGTGGTAGCGGTTGTTTACAGCATCAAATATCTTCGCAGCAATGACCTGAAGCATGACGATATGGCTCTGGAGTTTACCAATGCGGCCATTTTGTTTGGTGTCTTGGGTATTGTGACAGGAATGCTTTGGGCGAGATTTACCTGGGGTGACTACTGGAGCGGCGATCCCAAGCAGAATGCTTCTGCGATTGGTCTACTGATGTATTTCGCCTATCTGATTTTGAGAGGTTCAATAACAGATCAACAGCAGCGTGGAAGAATCGGAGCGGTTTACAACATTTTTGCGTTTGCCGCTTTTATTCCATTGATTTTCGTTTTACCCCGATTGACAGACAGCCTACATCCAGGAAATGGCGGAAATCCAGGGTTCAACGCCTACGACTTAGATTCCAAGCTAAGGATGGTTTTCTATCCTGCCATCATCGGCTGGACACTTTTGGGCACCTGGATTGCAACAGTCCGGGTAAGAATCCGTAGGGTAGAGCGATTACTTGAAGACAAATTGATTAATTCTTAATTGATGAAATCGAGCATGACAGATGTTATAAATAGGAAATGGTTTTTAACCATGCGAGATTCCATGTGGCCTAGTAAAACCATTCAAAAACACATGAAAAAAATATTGACCATAGCCTTGTTGGTTTTTTCGCTAAGTGCCTTGGCGCAAGAGAAAATCCCAGTCACTGATGCCGACTATTCGAATAATTCGGTTGAAATGGCAGACCGGATGCGTGCCGACGGAAAAATCTATGTGTTGGTAGGTATTATCGCAATCATTTTTGCGGGGATTACAGTATACGTGATCAATACCGATCGCAAGATCAGCAGGCTTGAAAAAAATCTTCCTTCTTAATTTCAAACTCCCATGAAAAAAGGACATATCATCGGACTAGGTATCATTGCAATCGCCATCGTCATTATAATGACTTCGATAGGCGATGCCAGCAGCTACGAAAGCTTCAACACGGCCTGGGAAATGAAGGAAGATGGGGAAGATAAAGCCATCCACGTGGTGGGGCAGCTAAAAAAAGACGGAGCCGGTCAAGTGACCGGAATTGAAGTCCGAGAGGACAAAACTTCCTTCACCTTTATGCTTGTGGACAATGAGGGCACTGAGCAAAAAGTATTTTATAATGAGCCTGTACCTGCCGATTTTCAGCGTTCTGAACAAGTAGTCGTGATCGGGTCATACCGTGACAAAGATATTTTCGTGGCAGACAAAATCCTGATGAAGTGTCCTTCGAAGTATCAGGAAACCGATGTACAGGCGGCAGGAATGTGAGGTTGAGTCTTATCCTAAGTAAAAAATCATGATCAATACCTTTGTGGGTAATTTGGGCCATTTGATGACCATCGTGGCCTTTGTCAGTGCACTGGTTTCGGCTTTTGCCTATATCCAATATTTCCAGGCTAATGAAATAGATAAGGCAAGTTGGAGGAGATTCAGCAGAATCAGTTTTTACATCCATGCAGTGTCGACTGCATTGATTGCTTTCTCCCTATTTGAGATTATTTACAATCATCGCTACGAGTATTTCTACGCCTATTCGCACAGCTCCAAAGCACTTCCGGTCCACTACATGATCTCCAGTTTTTGGGAAGGTCAGGAAGGGGCATTTATCCTTTGGGCATTTTGGAATGTGGTCTTGGGAGTGATTCTGATTCATACCAATAAGTTTTGGGAAGCTCCCGTGATGGTGGTTTTTGCCTTGGTTCAGGCCTTTTTGGTCTCCATGATTCTCGGGGTGGTCATAGGTGATTTGAAGATTGGAAGCTCTCCCTTTATTCTTTTGAGAGATGCAACTCAGGCACCAATTTTTGAGCTGAATCCTGATTTCGTACCGGAAGACGGCACCGGACTCAACCCGCTTTTACAAAACATCTGGATGGTCATTCACCCTCCCACCTTGTTCATGGGTTATGCTTCGACGTTGATTCCATTTGCTTTTTTGATTGGTGGATTGGTGACCAAAAGATATTCCGAATGGATTCGACCCGCCTTGCCTTGGGCAATTTTCTCAGCCATGATTCTGGGGATGGGTATCATTATGGGTGCCTATTGGGCTTATGTGACGCTTAACTTTGGAGGATATTGGAACTGGGACCCTGTAGAAAATGCGGTATATGTGCCTTGGTTAATTTTGGTGGCGGCGATTCACACCATGATTACCTTTAAGAAAAGTGCCACTGCACTCAAGACTTCTATCGTCTTGGTAATCCTAAGCTTTATCCTGGTGCTTTATGCTACTTTTTTGGTCCGATCAGGTGTTCTTGGCGATGCATCTGTTCACTCTTTTACAGATCTTGGACTTTCAGGTCAGTTGCTAGTGTACATGCTATTTTTCATGGTCATTGCCATTTTCCTGGCAGCAAGAGCATGGAAACACATTCCTTCTTCCGAAAAAGAAGCCTCAGTCTATTCCCGTGAATTCTGGATTTTCCTTGGAGCGGTCACCTTGGGATTGATGTCATTCCAGGTGATTCTTCCTACTTCTATACCCGCTTGGAATGCTTTGGTGGAGAGCTTTGGGGGAATTTCCAATATGGCTCCTCCTGCAGATCAGGTGGAGTTTTATACCAAGTTCCAGCTTTGGTTTGCGGTTGTGATCGCCTTATTGACAGCGGTAGGTCAGTTTTTTTGGTGGCAAAAAATGGACAAGAAGGCTCTAAAAGAGGCTTTGGTTACCCCATATGTGATCTCAGTATTGCTATCAGCAGGGGTAATCGTCCTTGCAAAAGTCTACGACTGGAAATATATCATTATCGTTTTGGCTGGAATGTTTACCATCGTGGCAAACTCGGTGATTTTGGCCAGACTTCTCAAAAAGTCCACCTTTAAGCTTGCGGGTGGGTCTTTGGCTCACATCGGCTTAGGAATGATTTTGATCGGGATCATGTTTAGTTCCGGCTACTCAGATGTCATTTCAATCAATATGTCCGGGCTGACCTACAGCAACAGCTGGGAGGACGAGATGAACAAAGAGCATGTGCTGCTTTGGATCAACAAGCCCACGCAAATGAAGGATTACACAGTCATCTACCGGGGCCGTCAGAAGAAGGTGGTGGGTGTGCCGGAGTATGTTCCTGCCAAACTTCTCGAATCCACAGGCAATGTGAACGAAGCCCTTGCCTTAGCGGATTACAAGGACTATTTCAAAAAAGGGGATATAGTGAAATTGGTTTTGGAAGAAAACGACTATTTCAAGATCGACTATTACCAGAATGAAACACTGAAGTTTTCTCTTGCTCCCATGTCTCAGTTTAATGAAAGCATGGGCGGGCTGATTTCTTCCCCTGACTCTAAAATCTACCTGAATCGGGACCTTTACACCTATGTGGCTGCCATGAATGACTATGCAGACCCAGATTGGAAGGAAGACGAAAATTACGAGGTGTCTCCAGGTGAGCAGTTTCACATCGCTGACTTTGTCACTTATTTCGACGGAGCTGAAGTACTCAAGGAAATCGAAGGATACACGCTGCAAGAAGGTGACGTCGCTGTAAAAGCCAAGCTCAGAGTGCTTGATTACGATGTGGAAAAATTGCTCGAGCCGACCTTTATCATTCGAAATAATCAGGTTGGAAAGCTTCCTGTGGTCGACACTGAACTCGGATTAAAAGTTAGCTTGGAAAACATCCTTCCTGAGCAAAACAAATTTGTGTTCAAAGTCAATCAATACCAAAAGGACTATGTGGTGATGAAAGCGATCGTGAAGCCCTATATCAATGTGCTTTGGATTGGTACAATCATTATGCTGATAGGCTTCACAGTGGCTATTTTCCGCAGATTTGATGAGTTTGCCAAGATGAGAGATAAAGGAATGGAATAAATTCCCTCTTTGGTGATTTCCCGGGATCCTTGGGAGGAATTGAAGCCTGGGATTTTTTTTCTCCAAATCCCTGTGCCTATTCCACTTAGAAAACATCAATTACAGAAATCGAACAAAGAGGCTAATTTTGGGCTTCCCTAAGGAAATTGAATTCAATCCATGGCCAAGAATAAAGCAAAAATCGGCGTCCTTCTCGTGAATCTAGGCACGCCAGACAGTACCAAAACAGGCGACGTAAGAAAATACCTAAGGGAATTTCTGATGGACGGGCGGGTCATTGACTTCCCCTTTATTCCGCGCTGGATGCTGGTCAATTTGATTATTGCACCTTTCAGAGCTCCAAAATCTGCCGGTGAATACCGTAAACTCTGGACTGAACGCGGATCTCCCTTGCTGTTTCATACCCAAGATCTCAAAGAGAAGCTAATTAAAAAGCTGGATCCTGAGAAGTATCTGGTAGCCATGGCCATGCGCTATCAAAATCCAAGCATCGAAAAAGGCTTGGAGGAACTGATGAAGGCCAAGGTAAAAAAAATCATTGTGTTGCCGCTGTTCCCGCAATATGCTTCAGCCACCAATGGCTCTGTGATAGATAAGGTGATGGAAATTGCCCGAACTTGGCAGATTATTCCGGAAATTACATTCATCAGCAACTATGTGGATCATCCCCTGTTTTTGGAAGCTTGGGCCGAACTCGGAAGGGAGGCTATGCAAAAGCAGGAATACGACCGCTACCTGTTCTCTTACCACGGCTTACCCGAAAGACAAATCCGAAAAGGTAGTGTAGAAGGCTACTGTCAGTTGGGCGCTTGCTGCAATAAATACGGATTGAAAAATCAGTTTTGCTATCGGGCACAGTGCTTTCAGACGACCCGACTGGTGGCAAAAAAGCTCGGATTGCCTGAAGATAAAGTCGTCACCTGTTTCCAATCCCGATTGGGTAAAGATCCTTGGATCAAACCTTACACCGAGGATATGATCGAGGAACTGGCAAAAGAAGGAGTGAAGAAAGTGCTGGTGTTCTCACCTGCTTTTGTTGCCGACTGTCTGGAAACTACTGTAGAAGTGGGCGAAGAATACAAGGAACAATTTGAAGAACTCGGGGGCGAACATTGGGATTTGGTACCAAGCCTGAATTCGAATGATACCTGGGTGGATTGTGTGAAGGATTTGGTGGAATCCAGGGCTTGATAGAACCCTCTCTTCATTACTCCAAAATTGATATTTGTAAGTACGATATACGAATGACGATTGACGACGTCATGTTTGACTTCAACGGTTCTTTCCAATAGTTATAGCCGTGAGAAGTAGAATTGAGGTTCAGATAAATGTCGTAAATCGTAATTCAAAATTCGTAAATCTTTCATGTCCAAACCATCCAACAAAGCCCTGCTGATCCTCGGCATCATTTTGATTTCGATCAACTTGAGGACTTCGATTGCTTCGGTGGGACCTTTGATTCCGTTTATCCGGGAGGATTTGGGGATTTCCAATGGCTTGGCTGGATTTCTGACGACCTTGAGTCTGATCACCTTTGCCATTTTTTCACTGTTTGCTCCGAGTTTGGGAAAAAAATTGGGCCATGGGAAAGCGATTTTTTTGGGGATAGTGCTTCTTTCTGTAGGAGTAGTGATCCGAGTTTTGGGAGGAATCGAGCTGCTTTATATTGGGACTGCACTGACAGGAATAGGCATTGTGATCGCAAATGTGCTGATGATCCCTTTTTTCAAAGCTCGAATTCCAGAGAATATCGGTTTAATGACTGCCCTGCTTTCCACAGGAATGTCTCTTTTTGCAGCGATCGCCTCAGGAGTGAGTGTTCCGCTTGCAGAGGATTTGGGTCTGGGCTGGAGAGGATCCTTGGTGTCTTGGGTGGTTTTGATGGTTATAGCCCTGCTTATCTGGATTCCCCAATTGAAGCCCCAAGCTACACCGCAATCTCAATTGATCACCCAGGCAAAAAATGTCTGGAAGTCCCGCTTAGCCTGGCAAGTCACCCTATTTATGGGGGCCCAGTCGGTGATGTATTTTACCATGATCACCTGGCTGCCTGACATGCTTATCGCCAGAGGAATGAGTCCTGTCAATGCAGGAATAGCGCTTTCCTATATGCAATTGATTTCACTGATCGGGACCTTTTTTGCTCCCAATCTATTGATGCGACTCAAGCAACAATCAGGGGTCGTACTCCTAGTGGGAATCGGATATCTGATCGGCTATGGGGCACTTTTCATCTCTGATGAAACCGTAACCTTTGCTGCCCTCACCGTCATCGGAATCGGCAGTGGGGCTAGTTTGAGTATTGCTTACACATTGATTTCGATGAGGACTGCCGAAGACCTGACCACAGCAAAACTTTCTGGGATGGTCCAGTCTGCCGGTTATGTCTTGGCAGCTTTAGGCCCCCTGGTCTTTGGGATTTCTCTGGATTTGTTTGACGATTGGAACATCCTGATCTGGTTTTTATTGGCAATGACCGGGCAGTTTATCGCATTTGGGTGGCCTGCAGGCAGAGATCGAAAAATCTGAATTCGGATTCCTCCAATTTTTATACCCTCCTCTCCAAATAATGGGGTATTTTTGCACCATCATGCAAGATCTATTCAACTCCCTTGGCATCTCTGACAATTTACTCAACTATGTGTTGATGCCCTTGTTGATTTTTATCGCCCGGATCGGAGACGTATCGATCAATACCCTCCGCATCATGTTTATGATGAATGGGAAAAAGAATATTGTTCCGATTTTAGGGTTTTTCGAAGCGATGATCTGGCTTTTGGCGATCGGGCAGATTTTCCAAAATGTCAACAATCCGCTTTCCTACATCGCGTATGCAGGCGGCTTTGCCACAGGCACTTATGTGGGCATGACCTTAGATGAAAAACTGGCCTTGGGTAGGGTGCTGGTAAGGGTCATTACTCCGCATCCTTTACCCTTATTGCTGGAGTTTATGAAAGAAAAAAACTACCGGTTCACCAACGTGGGCGCTGAAGGCAGGTATGGAAAAGTGAATCTCCTTTTTACCGTGATGAAGCGGGACCAGCTTCACGAATTTATTTCCAAAGTGAAAGAAATCGATGAAAAGGCCTTCTACACCATAGAAAGCGTAAAACGAGTTTCCGAAGAGGAATTGAACGTGATGGAAGACAAAACCAGTTTCCGTTCCAGATTTTTCAGCCGGGCAAGAACCTGATGGGAAACTCTTGGTTTCAGTTTCAACAGTTCAGAATCCATCAGGACCGCTGTGCGATGAAAATCAGCACGGATGCGGTACTCCTTGGCGCACTTGCCAAAGCAGATTCTCCCCAAAATATTCTGGACATCGGGACTGGCACGGGTGTAATTTCGTTGATGCTCGCGCAGCGATTTCCTGATAGTTTGATTACAGCGATAGAAATCGATCCTGATGCAGCCGGACAAGCCGAAGAAAATTTCCAGGAAAGTCCATTTTCAGAAAGGCTTCGGATCATACAGGGGAAGTTTCAGGATTACCCTGAAGATCAGCACTTTGATCTCATCGTGAGCAATCCGCCGTATTTTCCCGACCATCTCAAACCCAAGGATTCCAAACGAAACCAGGCCTTACATACGGATGCTCTTTCTTTTGAAGAATTGATTGAACAGGCAACAAGGCTGTTAAAAACTAATGGGCAAATTTGGATTATTTTGCCACCTAGGCAGATGGAGGATTTTTCTGCCTTGGCTCTAAAACGGGGACTTTTCCCCATCCATAGAATTTTGGTAAGAGATAGACCCTTCAAACCTATTATCCGGGAAATTGTAGGGTTTTCACAAAAAAGTGGAGCATTGGAGCCTAATGAAATATTTCTGAAAAATGAGAACGGAGACTTTTCAGAAGCTTACTCCTTCCTTATTTCTGGATTTTTATTGGGTTATTGAAAAAATACCCCTATTTATCTTTTGATTTTTGTTAAATACGCTTTCCGATTCTTTTCCTTCCCTTGCTTATCCTTTATTTTTGAAAACATTACCATTCCGATTCATGCGAAAACTGTTATCTGTTTTTATTTTTTACTTGCTACTTGTCTTTTGTGCATGTACAGAAGAAAATGAAACCCCCATCCTAGTAGCAACTGAAGACTTGTTGTTTGTGGGCGGAGATAAAATCCGAATTTCAGGCCGATTACTAACCAACCGGGAGGTTTTGGCCACAGATCATGGATTCTTGTTTTCTACCGAATCTTCCTTTTCTTCCCCCATCACCCTCTCTTTGGGAGAAAAGAAAAACCCGGGTCGATTTATTGGAGAATCCAAAGGATTTAAAGTCGGACAAACTTATTTCGCCAAAGCTTACGCAGAGGTGCAAGGCCAAAGAATAGAAGGAGACGTGGTACAGCTACAAACCCTTATCCCAGCAGTAGAGACCTTTTTTCCAACCTACGCTCTACAAGGAGCCGAACTGACTATCCAAGGCAGAAACTTTCCAGAGGGCGGAACCCGTGTTTTTTTCGGAAACCAAGAAGCCCAAATAATTCAAAACCTATTTGAAAGTAGGCTGATTGTAAGAGTACCGGCGCCTGCAGGTCAAATCATCGTGCCGCTGAGAATAGTGATCCAAGACAAGGAAATCATCCTTTCCACCCGTTTCGAATACCAGTCAGGTAAATTCACGAAAATTGCCGAATTCCCTGAGTCCATCCGGATCTACGACAACCTATCGTTTTATAATTCTGCAGGCTTTCATGTGGGCTTGGGCAGAATAAGATTAGGGAATCCTTATCCAGGTTTCCAGCGATTTGAGCCCACTTCCCGCACTTGGACAAAGATTGATTTCCCAGGTGAACCAAGAAGATTTGGATTTGCAACTTCCAACTTTTTGGGGGGCGGAGGCACCGAAATTGACCGGGAGATATATAGCCCCGACTTGAGTTTTTGGAAAATAAACGGAAGTGATTTTGAGCGTCTTCCAGATCTTCCATTCCAAAGTATCGAACCTTTAGCTGTAGAATGGAATAGCAATCTTTTCCTTTTTGGAGGAAGAGCAGGAGATTCCTTTAAAGTTCGGATTTTCAACCCAGCTACCCAAGTATGGTCTGAAAGGAAACCAGCCCCATTTGCCATAGAAGGAAACTCCGCTATTTCAGTCTTTGAAAACAAAATAATCTTTCTTTCAAACACCGGAGACGTCTGGGAATATTTACCCACATTAGATTCCTGGAATTTAAAAACTTCCTATCCTGGAAATAAAGGACAACTAGGATTTCCGATGATACAGATACTTGGAAAAAAAGCTTATATGGGCTTATTCAGGAGAACCCAAGAAATCTGGGAACTAGACTTAGAAACAGGGGTTTGGAAGGCGAAAAATCCCATCATTGGATTTCCTCAGAGCATCAATGCAGGAAGTTTCCAATTAGACGGAGCCATTTATATCCTGAGAACTGCCGAAGAATCAGTTTTTGGAAACCTACCGATGGAGCTATACAAATTTGATCCCGATGCTATTTAAGCCTGACTATATGAAAAAACTTCTATTATTGACTTTTTTGTTTGTAGGGCTTTCCTCTGCTTGGGCACAAAACTCTCCTGTAAAAAGGGAGGTCGTAGGTAGGGACATTGGCCAGCTGAAAGGAATCAAACTTTCCGGAAGGATCATAGATGAGATCACCGGACAAGCACTGGTAGGGGCCACGGTCAGTATACCAGAACTGAACCTCACCCGCGTAACCGATAACAATGGGAGCTTTGAATTGGTGGTCGACAGGGCAGAATACACCTTGGAGTTTCGCTATGTGGGATATGAGACAAAAATTTATCCGATCACTGCCGTAGGGGACGGCAGACTGTCGATTCGAATGCTTCAGGAAGATTTTACCCTCGACGATGTAGTGATCTTTGGCAGGGATCCTGAAAAAAACATCCGTTCTACGGATATGGGGGCTGTTACCCTTAACATGAATACCATGCGCGAACTGCCTCCATTTTTGGGAGAAGTGGACATCGTCAGGTCCCTAGCTACCCTCCCTGGAGTAAGTCAGGTAGGTGAGGCTTCTTCAGGACTGAATGTGCGGGGAGGCGGAGTGGACCAAAACCTGATCCAATTTGCAGGTGCTCCTATATATAATCCTTCACACATGTTTGGTTTGTTTACGGCATTCAATCCGGACATGGTCAATGATGTTACCCTGTACAAGGCCGTAGTACCAGCACGATTTGGAGGCCGAAGCTCAGCCATTTTGGATATACTTCCCAAGGCCGGCAGCATAGACAAGTGGGGCGGAGATCTAATGGTGAGTAACTATTCCGGTAAGGTCTCCCTAAATGGCCCATTAGTCAAAAACAAAGTGTCTGTTTTGGGAGGATTCAGGATTTCGTATATCAACTGGCTACTTCAATCCCTCAGTAATCCTACACTCAATAGTTCCAATGCCAATTTTTACGACGGGAACATAGTGGTAAATGCCCCTCTTTCGGAAAAAAATGAGTTTACCTATAGCTATTACACCAGCTATGATGATTTTGCTTTCGCTTCTGATACGACTATTTCCTGGAAAAACACTGCGCATTCACTTCAATGGAAAAGCAAATTCAGCGAGAAACTGAGTTTGGAAGCAATTGGCTTTTACACTGTTTACAATTACAGCATCTTCAATCAATCCGGATTGAATGACTTTAAAATAAATTCGGATATCAGGGACATTGGAGGGAAAACATTTTTGACGTATGCATTTTCCCCAACCAATAAAATCACCCTAGGCGGGGAGTACAAACAGCTCGAAATCCAACCCGGTGAGCTGATTCCAACAGGGAACGAGGAAATATTACCCAAAAAAGTTCAGGATGAATTTGGCAGAGAGATGGCTGCCCATTTTCAGCATGAATTTGAGCTGGGAGAAAAAATCGGTCTTTCCTATGGATTAAGGTATGATTTTTACCAATACTTAGGCCCTCGTACGGTTCGGACCTACGAGGAAGGCAAACCAATTTCCGATGGAAGCGCGATCGGTGAAACCTCCTTTTCCAATGGGGAAGTTATCCAGTCTTATGACGGATTTGCTCCAAGGGCCTCCCTGAGATATTCATTCAACAAATCCAGTTCTATCAAGCTTGGGTACAACAAAATGTACCAATTCATTCACCTGATTTCCAATACGGCCACCATCGCCCCTTCTGATGTGTGGAAATTGAGTGACAACTTCATCGAGCCTCAGATTGCAGATCAATTATCCCTGGGATTTTATAAAAATCTAAAGGGTAACATTTTTGAAACATCCATTGAGGTGTATTACAAAGACCTGCAAAATGTAGTGGAATACAAAGACGGGGCGAATCTGATTCTCCAAAATCATATCGAAACCGAACTGATTCCTGCTGAAGGGCAATCTTATGGCGTAGAACTCTACGTGAAGAAAAATTTAGGGAGGTTGACGGGATGGATTTCCTACACCTATTCAAGAGCACTGCGAAGGGTCATCACTCCATTTGAAGAAGAAAATATCAACAACGGTGAATGGTATGCTTCCAATTTTGACAAGCCACATGACCTTACACTTATCGGAAACTATAAAGTCAGCACCAATACCTCTCTTTCTTCGACTTTTTCGTACAGTACTGGTCGACCTATTACTTTTCCTGATGCCAAATTTGATTACTCCGGCAATAACCTGGCTTATTTCAACGATCGAAACCAACAAAGACTTCCTGATTTTTACCGCTTGGACTTCGCAGTAAATTTCAAGCTGAAAGGTCAAGGAAAGTTTTTTGATGGAAATTGGACCTTTTCGGTATTGAATGTTTTTGGGAGGAAAAATCCCTTTTCCATATACTTTGACGATGCTCCGGGAGAACCTCCACAAGCTCTGCGCTTAGCCCTTTTGGGTGTTCCTTTACCCAGTTTGAGTTATGCTATTAAGTTTTAAAAAATGCTGAGACGACTGATCTATATTTTCTTTTTCCTTCCCCTGTCATGCATTGACCCCTATCAGGTAGATGTGCCTGAAGGAGAACAACTGCTGACTGTAGAAGGTATCATTTCTACCGGTCCGGGCCCCCATTCGATTACCCTGACCCGAAGTGCCACCTATGGAAGTGTTTTCCAGGGACTGATCCGGCCTGTTACCTTAGCCACCGTAGTGATTCGGGACAACGAAGGCAATGTGACTTTCCTGACCGAAGGAACAGAGGCCAAGGGCACCTATACCACTCCGGCCAACTTCAGAGCTCAAATCGGTAAATCCTACACCTTGCAGATTTTGACGGCTGAAGGCAAGGTATACACCTCCACTCCTGAAAAGGTAGAATCTGTCCCGGAAATCCAGTCTGTGGAAATCCGAACTGTCACCCTTCCCAACAAGAACAGTGATTTCCCTAGATCAGGTGTTCAGCTGATTGCAGAAGTAAGAGATCCTGCAGATCAAAACAATTTTTACTATTGGAGAAATGGACCTGCAGTCTACATTCTGGAAACCCGTCCTGATTTATTTACTCCACGTCCTACAGAGGCGAACCCAAACCGCACTCCACAGCCCAAAGCTTGTTGCATTCAGTGCTTCCGGTATGAAATCAGTTACAATCAAAGTCTCTTCGTGGTCAATGATGACAATTTCAATGGGCTGACCACACGAATTCCCGCTTCATTCATAGAGGATGACGGCTTTCGGTTTGTCAATAAATTCCGGATTGATCTCAAACAATACAGCATCTCCCAAGGAGCTTATCGATTCCTTAGACTTGTCAAGCAGCAGGCAGAAATCAGCGGTTCGATCTTTGACCCTCCTCCTGCAACCATCAGGGGCAATATGATCAGCCTGGACAATCCGGATGAAGTTGTCTTGGGATACTTTATGGCAGCAGGAGAAACCTCGAGAAGGATTTACATAGATAAAAATGACCTGACCTTCAAACAAAACAGAGCGATCATACCTGATGACTGCCGAGTAGTGCCTGGTGCTTCTGTGGATGCACCGGCTGACTGGAATCCTTGAAAACCAAAAACGCCCAATACATCTTGGGCGTTTGGTTTTCAGCTTGACTTTTTCACATCCATTCCTCCTCTATAAATCGGATTCCGTGCTTTTCCAATTCCTTCAAAATGGGAGTGTAAATCTCCGAAGATACCGGCAGTTGCAGTCCTTTCCCATGGATTTTCCCTTCCAGAAACAAATCCACCGCAATCGCCAAAGGCAATCCTACTGTCTTAGCCATGGCCGTGTAAACACAATCTTTTCCTAAATCAACCAAACTCGAGGTCAGCTTTTTAATGCCCTTTTCCGTCTTGATCTCAAACTGATGCTGCATCACAATCATGTCTTTGTCCTCAGGTTGGAGTTCCCAGTCTTTTTCCAGCATAGCCTGGAGAATCTGAGCGGGGCTGCCTTCGGTTTTGGGGAGCTTTCTGTTTTCAAAAAATCCAAGCCACTGCAACTTTTCGAAAGTTGGAAAGTCTAATTCAGGAATTATTTCGGAGAGTTTTTCTTCCACACTGAGTGTCTCGGACCAAGGCAAAAAAGCATTCAAAAACTGTCTGTAAGTAGCTCCCTGAGGCAATTGCATTTGAAAACTGTCATCGGTCAGGCCCAACTGCACAAGCACATTCCACGCCTTACAAAATCCCGCCCTTCGGAGCGTGCCACGAAGCATGGTGGGAATTTCTTCCAGTCCATATACTTTTCGATAACTCAGCGAATCCCTGTTGGGATAGCCATCAAAATCCCCTAATCCCGGGAATTTGATCGTCTCAATCCGCTTAAACAACTGATGGTAGGGCACGTATTTCAGCTCTCCTTTCTCAATAAATCTGGAAGTCGCCTGCCCGGCCAAGACCACATTTCTTGGATTCCAGGTGAACTTGTATTTCCAGGGATTGTCCTCACTCTCTGGAGACAGAAGTCCGCCACAATAGGATTTGAAAGAAAGAATTTTCTCACCCTTGGATTTGGCTTCATGGATGATTTTCATGGCAGACATGTGGTCGATTCCCGGATCTAGGCCGCATTCATTTAGGAAAAAAAGACCTTTGGACTCAATCTCGGAGGCCATTTCCCGAAGGGCATCGCTTTCATAGGATGCAGTGAAAAAATGCTTTCCAAGCTCCAGACAATCTTTTGCTATCACAGGATGCAAAAACGCCGGTAGCATGGAAATGACTAAATCGGCTTGGGCGATCAGTGCTTTTCTGGATTCTTTAGCCTCAGTGTCTAGTACAACCGCTTGGGTATTGGGCTTGTCTTTTAGCTTGGCATTGGCCAAGGCAAGATCCAGGTCTGCTAAGAGGAGCTTTCTCCCTTTTTCTATGCAGGAGTCAGCTAGGTAATCAATCAGGTAAGTGGATGATTTGCCCGCTCCAAGGATCAAAATAGTCTTCATATACTGGGTTTATTGATCTAAAAATGCCCATTTTTTCCGGAGCGAAAAAGGTAAGTCCCCAAGAATAGAGAACAATTCCTTACTTTGACCGTTAGGATTTTCCCAAACCGATTTTTGACTGTGAAAAAAATTAACCTTACTACGGAGATAGAAGAACTGATTCCTGAAGAATTGGAAGCCATGGAGAAGCTCCTGATTGACCGTGCCAAAGAAGTGTCCAAAAGAGCATACGCACCCTATTCGGGATTTCATGTAGGCGCTGCTGTCCTGCTCGAAAACGGGGAGATTCTTCAATCTTCCAATCAGGAAAATGTGAGTTTTCCCACGGGTGTCTGCGCCGAGCGATTACTGCTGGGCTATGCCGGCGCCAATTATCCTGATTCACCACCAACCTTACTAGCCATTGTTGCCCAAAGAGCAGGTGAAGAAATTTGGGCAGGAGTATCCCCTTGCGGTGTCTGCAGACAAACCATCAATGAAGTGGAAAACCGGTTTGAAAAGCCCATTACCATGCTGATCCTATGCTCCAATGGGAATGTGATGCGGATCAAAGGCATCTCCAACCTACTCCCGTTAAAATTTGACGATCTCAATACCTGATCGGTGAAAAAGTCGATTCAATTCCCTTACGAAGCACATTATTCTGTTTCCCATGAACCCAGTGGAAAGGAACATGAACTTTGGTTGGTCTTTCATGGGTACGGGCAATTGGCGGAATTTTTTATCCGTAAATTCCTTCCATTTGACTCTGAAGAAAGATTAATCGTGGCTCCGGAAGGCACCAATTACAACTATCTGAAGGAATTTCAGGGTAGAGTCGGGGCCAACTGGATGACGAAACACGAGCGGGAAGTCGCCATTTCAAATAACCATCGGTATTTGAATCTTCTGATGGAGCAAATCCTGGAAAAATATGACCCTAAGCCCAAATTACACCTTTTGGGATTTTCACAAGGGGCTGCTACTTCTACCAGATGGGCCAGTCAGTGGAAAGGCCAAATCGAAACCTTGGTACTCTGGGCAGGAGGTTTTGCGCATGACCTTTCACTTGATTTAGGGAGGGAAAAATTCGAGCACACGAAGTTGATTTTAGCCTTCGGAGATCAGGACGAGCTAATTAAAGAGGAACACCGCAAGCAGCAGGAGGAGATGGTCAGGGCCTTGGGAAAACCTCTGACTGTCCTAACTTTTACAGGAGGCCACGAACTTGAGGCCAAGTTGTTGGAAAAAATCATTAATCATGAAATTTAAGGTAATTTTTGGCCCTGACATTGCTATGTTTGAAACAAATTGATGAAATTTCAACTTTCATTATTTTTCCAAAAATCTTGAAACCCATCCATGCTTTCGCTTACTGAAAAAGAAGTAGACTTCATTGCTTCCCAATTGCTTAAAGGCAATGTGTGCTTTTATCAAATCGACAAGAAGAAAATTCATCACATGCCGGATGATGAAGATTACTTCAATTATGATCTGACCGAAGAGGAAGAAGACATTCTCGACGAAATCGAGGATCAGCCCGAAAACTTCGCGGAATTTACCAAGATGGAACCCGCACAAGAGCATCAGATGATGCAGGACTTTATCGACCGAAAAGTAAAGGAAAGAAACCTTGCCGAGGATTTGGTAAACGCATTGAGTAAGCCGAAAGCCGCCACGGGATTTAAATTCTTGATCGATGGAACGAAGTACAAAGATGAGTGGGTGGACTATCGAAAAGGAAAGTACTGTGACTGGGTTAAGGAGCAAATCGACTCCTTCAACTACTCCGAAGATTGATCTGAAGCCGTCCCTAAAGTATTCCGGACGGCTTTTTCTTTTCAATCCTTTGGGTTAGTTTTCAAGATGGCAAATCAATATTCCATCCGTAATCAGCTTCTCCCCGGAGACCTCAGTCAGGTGGCATTACTGCACGCGAAGATTTATTTTGAAGAAAATGGTTTTGGGATAGGGTTTGAAGCCTATGTAATGGAGAGCCTCCTCGAGTTTTACCGACAGTATGACCTGGAAAAAGACAAGGTCTGGGTGGTGGAAAATGCCGGAAAAATGGTGGGATTCCTTCTTCTGATGCACCGGCCTCAAAATCAAGCTCAACTCCGGTATTTTATTCTAGAAAAAGCATATCGGGGACAGGGAATCGGACGCAAACTGATGCAGGAATGGATGGATTTTTTCTTGGAAAAAGGCTACTCAAAAGCTTATCTATACACCACATCTGGTCTGGATCCGGCGGTCCATCTGTATGAAAACTTTGGCTTCCAAAAAGTATCCGAAAAAGCCTCAGAGGACTTTGGCGTACCTCTTCACGAAATCCGTTATGAACTTTAGCAAGAACGCAAGAATGAAAAAGCTGACTTTTATTTTCTATTTTATCTGCTGTTGGTCTGGAGCTTTTGCCCAAAATTGGGATTGGGGAGGTCCAATGGACCCGCTCCAGGCAAAAATGAAAATCCTTCATTACCGCCTGGAACTGGAACTCCTGCCCGAATCTCAAAGCATACAAGGCTCCAATACCATCACTTTTTCAACCGATGAAAAACTCGACACACTCCGCTTTCAGCTCATCGATGAGTATAAGGTTAGCAAAGTTTTGATGGAGGGCAAGGAGGTCAAATTCATCCATCAAAATGATCTACTAGATATCCTACCGGTGGATTGTACCTGCGATCAGGTCCAAATTTTTTATAGCGGAAAAACACCCATCGCCCAAAATCCTCCTTGGACAGGCGGCTTTACCTGGGAAAAAGATCAACTTGAAAACCATTGGATGGGACTTTCCTGCCAAGGAGAAGGTGCGAAGGTCTTTATGCCGGCTTTGGACCATCCTTCCAGCGAACCTAGCGAAGGAGTGGATCTGATTTTCACCGCTCCCAAACCCTATTTTGTAGCTTCCAACGGGCGCCTGATCGATAGCCAAGAGACAGGACAAAAAGTAACCTACCATTGGCAAACCGACTACCCGATCAGCAATTACAACATCAATTTTACCATGGGGATTTTTCATGAGGAAAAAGTGAATTTCCAGTCCGTTGCGGGAGAAGTGATCCCCATGCAAGTTTGGGTACTGCAGGAGAATAGAGCAAAAGCAAAAGAGCTTCTGGAAATTCTGAAAGTCAGCACAGAAACGCTGGAGAAATACTTCGGACCTTTCCCTTTCCCAAAAGATAAAATCGCCGTGGTAGAAACACCCTATTTGGGCATGGAGCATCAGACGATCAATGCCTATGGGAATAACTTCCAGTTTGTGCCGATGGGCAAGGTTAACTACGATTGGTTACTTCATCACGAACTCGGTCATGAATGGTTTGGCAACAAAGTCTCGGTGAGTGACTGGGCAGATATGTGGATTCATGAGGGTTTGACTGCCTATGGGGATTGGCTGTTTTATTGGGAGCATGGTGGGCCGGAGGCCTATTTTACCAAGGTAAAAAACGAATCAAGAAATATCCCCCACGCCAAACCGGTCGTCAGTCCCCCAAATTCTACAGAAGAAGAAGCCTATCACCCCGAGATTTATACCAAAGGAGCTTTGGTCATTCATGCCTTGAGAGGTGTATTGGGGGATGAGCTGTTCTTCCCTGCGATAAAGGCCTTTGTGATGGATGAGCGCTTCACTTACCTCAATCAGGTAAGCACGAAGGACTTTACTGATTTTATTCAAAGCTACACTGGAAAAGACCTTCAGGGATTCTTCGATTTGTATCTCTATACCACTTCCATCCCCAAATTGAAAGTCAGCAAAAAGGGAAAAGACGGATTTTTGATTTCTCTTCAGGGGATTGATTTCGAGCTACCCTTGGAAATAGAGACATCTGAAGGAACACAGCGAGTACCTGTCGGTAAAAAAGCAATCCAGGTAAAAAGTAAAAACCCGCCTATGGTGGACCCGAAAGGCTGGTTGATGCTGGAAAGGTGATTATCGAAATGGAATCTTAACCGAAAAAATAGGCTGATCCATTCTGTTTTCTTCAAAATAAACAGGAGGGGAGAAATTCTTATTTCCAAAATTGTAGGTATCAATGGCGTCACGGGTAAGATTTCGTGCCTCACGCCTAAACACCCCTGAAACTATTCCTACGGCAGCAGTTCCTATTGCAATGGGCCAAAACAAATTGCTAAGAGTAGATGACTGCTGCTGTGGAGTAAAAATCAACACCGTTGTTCCTACCAATAAACCCAAATCAACCACAGCAAGTGCGGTGTTTATCTGTTGCTTTCTCATTGCCTTTTCATAGATCGCCAATGATTCTGGGTTTGTCTGAAGGATTGTGATCACCTCATTTTTGCTTAGTGGTCTAGGACCGTCCAAAATATCTATTTTTTGTGTGAGCAAATTTTGCCTGACATCCACTCTTAAAAAAGGCAGGTCCTGAGCGCTTGCCGACCATGCTAAACCAATAAGGAAGAAAACAAAAAGGTGTTTTTTCATGAATCAATAATTTTCTGTAAAAGGCTATTCACGGATATCCATCAGAAAAATATGTATAGAGCTCTGATGATCACTAAAACTCTTGTGTGGAGGTGTTCCTTTTCAGGCTTGATTTCCAAACTTAAAATCTATAAACCAAACTCGGTCCTCCTCCTGTCAAAACCAAACTCAGCTTGGCTTTATCTTCATTTGAAATCAGGTAATTATATCGGTAAATCGAGGAATTTACACGATTATACCCTTTCTTTCGCAAAGAATGGCCTACCTGACTAAGGACCAATGCAGTTGCGGAAGTAATTAGAGGTACTTGCCAGGAATTTGGTTCATCTATGTTTGCCAAGTAGTAGACTAGACCACCTGACAAGACTCCAAAAGCAGCTACTTTTAGAGAAGTACCAATCACCATTTGATTTAGACCCTCATCAAAATCTTTTTTCTCTATGGGATATTCTTTCATGAGTTGTGAAACGGAACCTCTGCTGACTTTTTCCCCCTCCACAAAGAATACCGGATTGTTAAAAAAGTTGTCCCGAAAACGAATTTCCTGTCCAAAGGCAAAATTGGCCATGACCATCAGAAACAATAATGAGAGCGCCTTCATAAAAATGGAATTTTCCTAATATAACGAAAGAAACCAGAGTCGGTTGAGATTTTCGAAAATCTCCTCCTAAAAAATTATTGTTTGGCTTATTACTCATAAAAAAGCCCCGAATCTCTCCGGGGCTTTTGATTTTAAAGACCAAATTCAGCCTTGATTTTATCCACGTAGTCTAGCTTTTCCCAAGTGAACAGTTCCACTTCTTTGGTCACAGATTCTCTGTAGGGTGAGAAGAAAGTCTTGCGGACAATCTCGTTCTTTCTTCCCATATGGCCATAAGCAGCAGTTTCCTCATAGATAGGATTCCTTAGCTTTAGACGCTGTTCGATCGCATAGGGACGCATATCGAATATTGACTCTACTTTTTTGGCAATTTCGCCGTCGGTCATATTGACTTTGGCCGTACCATAGGTATTGATATAAATCCCCATGGGCTTAGCCACACCGATTGCATAGGAAACTTGCACCAAAATCTCATCTGCAACACCTGCAGCCACCATATTTTTGGCAATATGACGGGTAGCGTAGGCTGCCGAGCGGTCCACTTTGGAAGGATCTTTTCCGGAGAAGGCTCCTCCACCGTGAGCTCCTTTTCCACCATAAGTATCTACAATGATTTTTCTGCCGGTCAAGCCAGTATCGCCATGAGGACCACCGATCACAAACTTGCCGGTTGGATTGATGTGGTAGGTGATCTCGTCAGTAAAGAGTTTCTGAAGCTCAGGCTTCAATTTCGCCTTTACTCTTGGAATCAAAATGTTGATGATATCGGATTTGATTTTTGCCAGCATGGCATCTTCCGCGTCGAAGTCATCGTGCTGGGTAGAAACTACTATCGCGTCGATACGCTGAGGCACGTTGTCATCGCTGTACTCGATGGTCACCTGAGATTTGGAATCAGGTCTTAAGTAGGTAATCTCCTTATTTTCTCTGCGAAGGGCAGCCAATTCGCGAAGGATCATGTGAGACAGATCCAAAGCCAAAGGCATATAATTTTCAGTTTCATTGGTGGCATATCCAAACATCATCCCCTGGTCTCCGGCACCTTGGTCTTCCGGATTCTTACGCTCCACACCCTGATTGATGTCAGCAGACTGTTCATGAATAGCAGAAAGAACCCCGCAGGAATTGCCTTCAAACATGTATTCACTTTTGGTATAGCCGATTCGATTGATCACGTCGCGGGCGATCTTTTGCACATCAAGATAGATGTCCGATTTCACTTCTCCTGCCAAGACTACCTGTCCGGTGGTCACGAGTGTTTCGCAGGCAACTTTGGAATTGGGATCGAAGGCCAAAAAATTATCGATCAGGGCGTCAGAGATTTGGTCAGCGATTTTGTCAGGATGACCCTCAGACACTGACTCTGAGGTAAATAAATATGCCATAAATTAGATAATTGATGCGTTTTTTAGGAAGCCCAAAATTACAGGAACTCAGGGAAATAAAAAACCGGAAAAGGGACTTCAGCCATATACTTCGAGGTTCGGTTTTTCGTTTTAAAAATTAATTTCTATTGTGAAACTGGTTGATAAATAATGGATTAGTAGTACTTTAAGGAATGCAGTTGTCTTCTGTGGGTAACCTTTTCCACCGAAAATGAAAATCGAGATCACTTCCTTCATCATGAAACTCGCTTTTTGCCTCTTCCCGATCTTGCTTTTTCTCGCTTCCTGCGAGACGGCATTCGAAATACCCAAGGAGGAACTACCCGAGCCGATTGCTAAGAAGATTCAGTGCAATCCAAAAGACATTTGCTGTTTTGACTTGACGGATAAAATTGGTTCCTATAACCTGACTTCAAAATGGGAGTTTGTGGCTTTTCAAGCTGAAAAAGGTTCTTCTTTTGACAATCTGACCTGTTTGGCTAGAACAGCAAGGTTTACGCTCAGTGGTGAGGATTATGAAAATGTCTTTAAAATTACCCTTCAACTTGGGGAAAAATCATCTCCTTTAATTGGATGTGAAGATTTGCTTGCATTCAGTTTCCGTTCGTTTGACCATCAGATTGATGGCTGTTATGAGGCTGATTCGGAAGGAAATCTGAGGATTGATTTTTCTCCAGAAAATGTGGTTTATGATCCTGGAATTGGGAATAAGACATTTCCCATCTTAGAATTTGAGAATAAAATCAAGAACAGTTTATTGGCGGTCGAGTCCTACACCATCGAGTCCAATAAGCTTTACCTGTATATGAAAGACCAAAAAAATCCAATGGTATTTTTGGCTCTCGAGGAATAGTGAAATGGTGGAAATCACATTTTATCTTCCGAAAACGTGGAAAAAATCACATAATCGGAACTTAACCTGTGATTTTCTGCCAAATTCAATAGGAGTGAATTGGTACCAAGCGCAACTGCCCAGAAGAAAATTACCCCTCACCAAGATTTCGATACTAGCTACTTGATACTAAAGTCTTGTGTCTAATGTCTTGCATCTTGTGCCTCTTTCCTCACCAAGCCTTCCGTAATCTCATTCATCGCCTTCACTTTGTACTCAAAGTCACCCTTGAGCGTAGCCCGGTAAGCATTTAGATTTTCAAGCAAATCATCGATTTCCTCCGGCAGCACTTCTTCCAACAATTGACGAAGGCGTTTGGCGGTAGTTGGAGATTTTCCATTGGTGGAAATAGCAATTTTCAGATTGCCTTTGGTTACAATACCTCCGAGGTAAAAATCACAGAGTTCTGGTGTATCGGCTACATTGACGAGCAGAAAGCGTTCCTTGGCCTCATCGCGGATTTGTCGGTTGACGGCTTTATCATCCGTCGCAGCAATCACGATATGCTTTCCGCCCAGATATTTTTCATGATACACATCTTCGATCAGCGTGACGGTCTCTTTTCCTTCGGCCAATTCCAAAAATTCCGGTCTGAACATCTTGGAGATTACTGTCACCTGAGCTTTGGGACTCGATTTAAGCAGAAATTCCAATTTCTCGGTTGCCACAAAACCCCCACCGACCAAGAGGACGTTGAGTTCGTGAACTTTGAGGAATATGGGATAGAGATGGTTCATTTTTTAAGAGTCAAGAAATTAGAGAGAAGAAGCAAGACTGATTCAGATACAATTGAAATACATTAGAAATAAGCTCGACTTCGTCGACCGAAATATTTTGGTTGAGACTGTATCTCGTGAGGCGTAGCCGCACCTATTTCGACGAACGAAGTGAGTTTTATTTCGCAAAGCGTATTTCACCAAAGGCCTATTTCACCGAGCACCGCGAGGTATATTTCCATGGTATTTCACAAAGGAAATTTTCTACCGCATTTCCATTTTCACCACTTCCCGATACACCTCGGCCAATCTCATACTTTCCCTCACGACTTCTCCAACAATGATCACCGCAGGGGCTTCGACTTGGTTTTCCAATGCCTTTTGCTCGATATCATGGATAAAACCGGCCGTGATTTTTTCTTCTCGGGTGGTTCCGCTTTGGATGATCGCTACAGGTAAATGGGCCTTACCTACCTTTCGATAGGTTTCTACGATTTCTCCCAATTTTTTGGTACCCATCAGGATCACCACCGTAGCTGTCGACTGAGCCGCAAGTGCCAAGTCTCGGGAAAGTTCACCCGCTGTAGTGGTCCCTGTCACTACCCAGAAACTTTCGGAGATGCCACGTTTCGTAACCGGAATTCCTGCATTGGCCGGAACAGCTATCGCCGAAGTTATTCCGGGAACCACGGCCGTGGGAATACCAAAGGCCTCGATGTACTCGATTTCTTCTCCTCCCCGACCGAAGACGAAAGGATCTCCACCTTTCAAGCGAACCACGTGTCCATGTTTTCGGGCGAGTTCGACGCAGAGTTGATTGGTGTCTTCCTGAGGAGTGCTGTGCTTGCCCACTCGTTTTCCCACGAAAATCTTCAAGGCAGTAGCCGGCGCATGCTTCAGTAACACCGGATCAATCAAGGCGTCATACAAAACCACATCGGCGGTATTCAGCGCCAGGATTCCTTTCAAAGTCATCAGTTCCGGATCACCGGGACCTGCACCGACTAGGGTCACTTTGGGATTAATCGACGTTCTCATGCCTCGACCTCCTCTTCCCGATAGGTTTTCAGCAGGCTATAGATCTCCATGGCCTCTTTAGCGTAAGCTTTGGCAAACTCCTCAGTTGGTTCGTGCTGATTGATCTGATAAACCTTTTCGGCAAAGGTGCCTTCCAGCTGGATTTTGCCGGTTTCTACAAACTTTTCATCAAACAAGCTGATAATATTCGCATAGCTATTCGTGCTCACATCTTCGCTGAGCAAAAGGGCCTTTGCGGCATTGATCAACCCCGCATAGTGATGGTAGATGCTATCGGACCAGCGACCTTGTTCGAGGGCTTCCTGACCATGATCGAGTTTTTCCAGAGCTTCCAAAAGCAAAGTCGCCACCAAGTCAATAACCACTCCGGCACATTCACCAACACCCACAGCTACTTCATAGGCCTCCTGATGTCCCCAATCCACTGAATCCGACTCCGTCACCGTGGAAGCATCGCTGAGATCCTTCAGCAAATCATAGAAATACATCTGCCCCTGCTGATCGTAATAGCTGAGAAAGTCTTTTCCACCTGCATTTTTCTCAAAATCATCAAGCAATACCCGCAGTGCCTGAGGCCCGCGACGGCTGGGAACTTTAGTCACTTTGTCGGCAAATCGGCCGTTGCCATCGCCTAGATTTCCTCCACCCAAGAGTACTTGAAGGGCAGGAATGACGGTTTTACCCGCTTTCATGGACATGCCTTGGAAGCCAATATGCGCCATATTGTGCTGTCCGCAGGCATTCATGCACCCGGAAATCTTGATGACCAAATCTTGGTTTTTAAGATACTGTGGATATTCCTGCTCGATGACTTTTTCCAATTCCTTGGCAATTCCCGTCGAGCTCGCAATGCCCAAGTTGCAGGTATCGGTACCCGGACAAGCAGTGATGTCCCCGAGGGAATTGTATCCTCGCTTGGCGAGGTTGATTTTTTTCAATTCCTGATAAAAAAAGGGCACCAGGTCCTCCCGCACATCGCGGATCAAAATATTCTGTCGAAGGGTAAAACGCACTTCTCCGGCAGCATACTTTTCCACCAAATCAGCCAAAGGTCTGGCTTGATCCAGGTAAAAATCCCCTAAAGGCACGCGAACCCCAATGGAAACGTACCCAGCCTGCTTTTGCGGCAGCACATTGGTTAGCTTCCACAGTTCGAAATCCAATCCCAAATCAGCTTGATTGATCTCGACGGAGGGTGGATTTGGAAGGCTTTTTCCAAGCTCATAGTTTTCAAAATCGAGGGGAAAGCTCTTGAACGGAAGTGCTTTTTTCTCTTTTTCTACCAAATCCAAAAACGCCTCCAAGCCGATCTCTTTGATCAAAAACTTCATCCGAGCCTTGTTTCTTCTTGCCCGCTCTCCATGTCGGTCAAAAATCCGCAAGACTGATTCGATGAACGGAATCAGCTGATCGGTCTCCAAAAACTCCGTGATCAAATCGGCATGGCGTGGCTGCGAACCCAGTCCTCCACCCAAAAGCACTTTGAACCCTCGAATTTGATTTCCATCGACTTCTTTGACTTTTGGGATAAAGCCCAAATCGTGCATATAAGCCAAACCGGTGTCTTCATCGGAGGAAGAAAAAGCCATTTTGAACTTTCGTCCCATCTCTTGGCAGACCGGATTTCTCAAAAAATAACGGAAGGTCGCATCGGCATAGGGCGTTACATCAAACGGTTCCTTTGGATCGATACCGGCAGTCTCCGAAGCGGTGACATTTCTTACCGTATTTCCACAGGCCTCTCGAAGTGTAACATCATCCTTTTCCAACTCTGCCCAAAGCTGAGGAGTTCTATCCAAGCTCACAAAGTGAATCTGAATGTCCTGACGGGTGGTGATATGAAGACGACCGATGGAATATTCCTCCGAAACCTTGCAAATGCGCCGTAATTGCGCAGAAGTAGCCCGTCCATAAGGGAGCTTGATTCGCACCATTTGCACGCCCTGCTGCCGCTGTCCGTAAACTCCACGAGCAAGGCGAAGACTTCGGAATTTTTCCTCATCGATTTTTCCTTCCCGGAAAAGGGCGATTTTGCGCTCCAACTCGATGATATCCCGTTCTACTATGGGATTCTCCAGTTCTGTTCGAAAGCTTTGCATAGGCTAATTTTTTCCCTATAGGGATAATAGGTTTAAGGTTATGAGAAAAAGCCAAGACCAAGGTCAGGGCTGGTTTTTTTTAGTTCGATGTTCAAAGTTCAGCGTTCAACATTCGACATTTTAAAATTTAGAATATCGAATGTCGAACAACGAATAATGAATATCGAAGTCTAGAGTCTTGATACTTGATACTAAAGTCTTGTTACTCTTTTCCCCCGTGAGTGTCCTCACTCACGGAAAAGATCAAGAAACTACATAAGTATCTATCGAAGTCTTATATCTAGCGTCTAGCCTCTAGCATCTACTCAATAAATCCCACCGACACCGTATCAAAAGTCCCCTCATCGATCAGGATAAAGGCTCCGTTTGACTTGGACTGGTGATAGGAATCGAAATGAATCGGCTTACTGAGTCTGAAATGCACCTTGCCAATATCATTTAATTTCAGTTGCTCAGCCTCTTCGGTTCCTGAGAAATCCGTATGGATTTTAGCTTCGATCTGATCGACTTTGGCCAAAACCCGGTTAATGCCATGCTGCAGGATATATTTCCCTCCGACTTTCAAGGCTTTGCTGTTGACTTGGCAAATGGTGGCTGAAATTGATTTTTCGCTACTTGGAGCTTCCCCACTTTTCACGATCATATCGCCGCGACTGCAGTCTACTTCATCCGCTAGCGTAAGTACGATAGAGGAACCCGGAGCAGCACTTTCCAACTCCTGATCAAAGAAGTGGATGCTTTTGATGGTGGATTCATTTCCTGATGGCAGCACTGTAACTCGATCACCAACTTGAAGGGTGTTACCATAGAGCTTTCCAGAAAAGCCTCTGAAATCATGGTAGGCCTCGGTTTTGGGACGGATGACCAACTGCACCGGAAATCTCGCTGCGGCACTTTCCTGCAAATCCTCAGGCTCCAGTACCTCCAAGTGATCCAGTAAGGTATTTCCCACATACCATGGCATGTGTTCAGACTTTCGGGTCACATTTTCTCCCTTCAAAGCGGACAAAGGAATAAAAGTGATCTGCTCCTCAGTAAAGTCACTTTTACCGACCAAGACATCGAAATCTGCCTTGATTTTCAAAAACACATCTTCACTATACTCCACCAAATCCATCTTGTTGATCGCAACCACCACATGGCTGATACGAAGAAGATTGCTGATGAAAAAGTGGCGGTAAGTCTGCTCGATCACGCCTTTGCGGGCGTCGATCAGGATGATGGCTACCTGCGAAGTAGAAGCTCCTGTCACCATGTTTCGCGTGTACTCCACATGTCCGGGAGTATCCGCTACGATGAAGTTGGTCTTATCGGTATTGAAATAAATATGAGCCACGTCGATGGTGATACCCTGCTCGCGCTCCGCAACCAGGCCATCAGTGGCTAGTGAAAAGTCCAGGTAATCGTATCCCCGCTGCTTGCTGCTGCGCTCGATGGCCTCGATCTTATCTGTGGTCAGGGAATGCGTATCGTAAAGCAATCGCCCAATCAAGGTGCTTTTGCCATCATCCACCGAACCAGCGGTAGCGATTTTGATGAGTTTTCTGCCTTGTATGTCCATTTTTTCTTCTTTTTGAAATACGGTGGAAATAGGTTGAAATAAGCCTCACTGCGTTCGGCGAAATACTATCCTCAGTTTAACCGAGTATTTCGTCCCGCTTGCGGGAATTATTTCTATCGTATTTCCTAATTATTAAGATTGCTTCGGTCGTTCCTCCCTCGCAATGACGCCTAGAAGTATCCGACCTTCTTCCTCGTCTCCATCGCTGCCTCCGATCGCTTGTCGTCGATACGGGCACCGCGCTCGGAAATGGTAGATTCCCGGATTTCAGCTACTACATCATCCAAGGAAGTCGCTTCTGAAAGTACAGCTGCAGTACAGGTCATGTCGCCAACAGTTCGGAATCTGACCATTCGTTCTACCACCTCTTCATGGGCTTCGCGGAAGACATGTTCATTCGCAGTCCAGATCAAACCATCCCTGAAAAAGACCTCACGCTTATGGGCAAAGTAGATACTTGGAATCGCAATATTTTCGGTGCGGATATATTCCCATACATCCAGTTCAGTCCAGTTTGAAATCGGAAACACGCGGACATTTTGGCCCACATGGATTTTACCATTGAGCATGTCGAATAGCTCAGGACGCTGGTTTTTTTCATCCCACTGACCGAAGTCGTCTCGGACGGAAAACACGCGCTCTTTGGCTCGGGCTTTCTCCTCATCCCTTCTTGCACCACCGATGCAAGCGTCAAACTTAAACTCTTCGATTGCATCTAGAAGCGTAGTCGTCTGAAGCGTATTTCGGCTGGCATAACGACCGCGCTCTTCTCGAACTTTGCCTTGGTCGATGGAGTCCTGCACGTTTCTCACGATCAGTTCCAGTCCCAATTCTTTGACCAGCCAATCCCTGAATTCAATGGTCTCAGGGAAATTGTGCCCGGTGTCCACATGGAGGAGAGGGAAAGGGATTTTGGCAGGGAAAAAGGCCTTTTGAGCCAGCCTCACCAAGGTAATCGAGTCTTTTCCCCCGGAAAAAAGCAGAACCGGACGCTCAAACTGCGCCGCTACTTCCCTCAGGATGTAGATGGATTCTGCCTCTTTGGGGTTAGGTATAAATAGGTTCATAGGAAATACGATTTTTATTTATGCGCTTGGCCGTCATTGCGAGGGGCCAAGCTGATACTTAATCCATTTTTAATTTTCTAGCGGCCCCGAAGCAATCTCAGCCACTATTTTCCTGATTTGGAGACTGCTTCGTCGTGCCTCCTCGCAGTGACGTCAACTCGAAGTCTTTGTGTCTAATGTCTTGTGTCTAAAATCTTGTGTCTTATTTGGCATGCAACCCACACTCCTTCTTCGAATCCTCCCACCACCATCTGCCGGCTCGGGCATCTTCACCGGGAAGAATCGCTCGTGTGCAAGGTGCGCATCCGATGCTGATAAATCCCTGATCATGGAGCGGATTGTACGGAATCTTGTGCTCGGAAATATAGTCGATCATTTGATCAAAGGTCCAATCCAATAGCGGATTGTATTTAATGATCTGATTGGCCTCATCCCACTCGATCCGCTTCATCTCACTCCGGTTGGCACTTTGCTCGGCTCGCAGTCCGGTTACCCAAACGGCATTCCCTGCCAAAGCACGCTTCAAAGGCTCCACTTTTCGGACAAAGCAGCAGGATTTCCGGTTTTCAACTGACTCATAGAACCCATTGATCCCGATGTCAGCAACCAATCTTTCAACCGAAGCCGTCTCCGGGTAGTAAACCTTGATCCGGGTTTTGTATTTGCTCTCAGTTCTGGACAATAGCTCCAGGGTCTCCGGAAACAGTCTTCCGGTGTCCAAAGAAAAGATCTGAATAGGCAAGTTTTGAGAGGCAATCAATTGCGTAATGACCTGATCCTCCTGGCCCAAAGAGGTCGAAAACACCACCTTATCTGGGAATAGTTCAGCGATCAAAGCCAAACCAGCACCAGCGCTCACACTAGCAAGCTGAGATTCAAGATCGAACAAGTTCTGTGGCTGGCTCATTAGATTTTTCTTTGGTTACATTTTCCCAAACCCGCTCGTGCAGGTAGTAAAGAAGGATTTTTGATACTACTTCCACCGAACCTATGGATACCGCCATCACCAACTGTCCTGTAACGAAGTAAGAAATCACAATCGTATCGAAGGTACCGACGATTCTCCAGGAAATCGACTTCAGCAAGCTTTTAGCATTGCTGTCCTTTCCGGGCTTGGAGGAGAAGAGCTTTTTGGCGAATGAATCTAAAATCATAAAGGCTAATACGGGATGGAAAAGCAAAAGTATATATTCCCTATGTTTTTTATAGGGTAAATAGACAAAAATTTTTATTCTCCCTCTAAAATATCCTGTAGGGTTTTGTTTTCCAGTATTTTAAGAGTCTCATCACGAACTTGAGCCATAACTTTGTTGATTCCACAATGGGACTCATCCTTGCATTCGGCACAGGGTTCGTAATAGTTGAGACTGACGCAGGGAAGCAGGGCAATAGGCCCGTCGAGCAGTCGAATAACCCGGGAGAGCGGAATGTCTTTGGGTTCTTTGATCAGGTAGTAGCCACCGCCTTTTCCCTTTTTGCTGCCGAGGTAGCCGGCCTTTCGGAGTTCTAGGAGGATATTTTCGAGAAACTTATGCGAAATGCCATGTTCTTCAGCAATATCCTGAATCAGGACAGTCTTATTTTCCCGATGCTTACCGAGGTAAGTGAGGGCATGCAGGGCGTACTTGGTCTTTTTGGAAAGCATGATCAAAAATAGCCGAAAAATCGGAATAGCCTAGTACGGGAGTGGGGAGATAAACCCTCCAACAGTTCAAAATCTTTAGAGAGATAGGTAGTATTTAAATCATTTCATCCCCTGATCCAATTTGATCAAATCTCCTTTGATCCAGTTCTCGTCATCTTGATTTGCTCCATTGTAGCTGATCCAAAGCCCTTCTGAAGTCACAAAGGAGAATCCGACGTTGTACACATTTTCTTTAGGGAGAAAAAGATGATCCAACACCTGAAGCTCTTTGTCCAAAACAGTAACACAAATGGTATTGTAATTGACATAATGAAAGTCCGACTCTGTGGCATTTGGCCTTGGTGGGCTACTCAGTCGATAATACAGATTCCGATAGGGGTCAAAGTAGATTTTATAGTAAAATGGATTCTCCTTCATAAAGTCCTGTTTTTGCTCTGAGCTCATAGGATCAAAAGGAATATCATCTGCCTTTACTTTATCCCAAGGAGGATTAACTTCAGCTGAAGTTACTTTCTGGGTTTGGAAATCGTATCGGAAAACAAACGGACTACCGGAAAAGAGGTAAGTAAATCCCGATTTATCTACCATGCCTGAAGTCAAAAACAACTTGCTGAGGTCCAATTTTTTATCCCAATACTGCTCAGGCAGGTGAATCGGTAAGGATTTGGATTTTCCGCTCTCCAAAGAATAGGCAGCAAAGATTCGTTTCTTTTCCGGCTGATCGAAGGGCATGAAATAGAGTAGTATTTCCTGTTGAGAAGGATCATACAGAATCTGGGAAGCAAACTCCAAGGAAGGACTATTGGAATAGACCTTATCTTTTTCCTCTGTAGGAAAGCTTGACAGGAAGTCAGTGTACCTATTTTTCAATTCGCCTTTGGAGTTGACCAGCGCTACAGAAAAATTTTCCTCTGATAGAAAAATGGAATCCCGATTATGAAAATAAAAGGCTCTGATGTCATTGACTGCATTTGGACCCTCACTATGCAAATGAAGGCGGCCAACAAGCGAATCGACGCCCAAATCCACCACCTCTACCGAATGGTGAAAAGCATTAAACAGCAAAAGTGAATCATTTCGGACTTGGTTGAAAAAGTAAAACTGAGCTAGGGAATTTCCTGTGGAAATGAATTTGGGTTCTATAGAAATGCTCAAGCTTCTTTCTGAATTCTCAGGTACTGGAGAATTGCAGGAAGTAAGGCCCCAAAAAAGCCAAAGGAACAATTGCAAAGTGCTTTTCATCTAATAGTCAAAGAGAATCAAAAGGTATACTTTGGGTCAACCGATATAAATGGAATGATTATAATGTTGAAGTAAAAATAGCAGTGAAACTTTATCTTGCCTACACTAGTAGATAATGAAAAAATCCCCGACCAAGGCCGGGGATTTGGAAAACCTTTGAGGTTTTGGGAACATCGAAGTTTCCAAATAAAACCCTTCGACTCTAGTCACACTGAGCGGAGTCGAAGTGTCAGGGTGAAAAAAGACTTTCGGGTACCGATGGCTATCCAGATTAGAAACCTCAAAGGTCTCTCACATCAAATCATCTCCACACTTCGCTTCACAAAGGAAGTCAGGTCTTTGCCAGTCAGAAGACCTTGAGAAAGCAAGTCTAAATCAAATGCCTGTTTTGCCAGTCGCTCTTTTTCCTCTTCAGACTCAGCTTTCAGTACTTTATCTACCAGACGGTGGTTACCGTTGATCGCGAACTTGTAACTGTCAAATACTTTTTAAGTGAGTACTAATCCCGTACACCTCAGCAATGTCCTGAATCAGGACAGTCTTATTTTCCCGATGCTTACCGAGGTAAGTGAGGGCATGCAGGGCGTACTTGGTCTTTTTGGAAAGCATGATCAAAAATAACCGAAAAATCGGAATAGCCTAGTACGGAAGTGGGGAAATAAAAATCCCCGATGGTTCGCCGGGGATTTGGAAAATCTTTGGGTTTTTAAAACCCTTAAGGTTTAAGTAAATATCAAAACCTTCGAGGTCTTTGAGACTTCAAAGGTCTCTCACATCAAATCATCTCCACACTTCGCTTCACAAAGGAAGTCAGGACATTGCAGCAAGGCAATCATTATAAATGTAGATCTTCTCTTTAGAGAAAATCAATTATTAAACTTTGATTTAACTTTAGCAAAAGCAAGAATAAAATTTTCTTCTGTAAGATTTGATGAGTTTTCATTCAAAAAATGATTTAAATTGGATTTCAACCCAGGTTTATTTTTTATCTCATTCAAATTGCTCATCGACATAAATTTGCTGGTATTCATTAAATAAACTACTTCTTTTCCAGTTGAAGACCACGGCATCTCATTCAAAGGAGTGAAATCTAAATCATTAACTAAATTTTTTCCTTTGTAGGACTGAGAAAACTCTTGATTGAATAGGATATATTCTTTATTTTGGTCATTCCTTCTAATATAGATAATATAATTTTTGTCTAAAACAAGAAAGGATGTGATACTCTCAACTAATCCATTTTCTTCGGAATAATCAAAATGATCAATACCTTCACCTAATTTAAATCTATCCTCGAACTTAAAATTTTTAATTCCAAAATCAAAGACATATTGGGTATCAAGAAATCCCAATGAATCAAATTTCAAAACACTATAATCATTAGGCAAATTAAAATACACTTCCATATCCTTGTTGGATTGAAATCCTACAGGATCGCTAAAGATGTTATTAATCAAGTATTCTGGCCGTAGAATGTACGGATTTACCTCGTGAGCAGTTTTTCTTAATATTCTAAAATCAAATTCAGGATCATTATTTAAATAATATAAATTGAAATTGTTTCCCTTATAAAACATTGCTCTTTTAAACACATTAGCTTTTTCCAATAGAAATTGACCTGTTAAACTAAAGGCCACCTCTTTTTTTAGTACCCCATCTTTAATCCAAATGGTATCACGGTTTATAGAAAAATCGTCCATTGTAAAGAATTCATTGGGACCTTTTCCTGTACTATTTATCCGGTATTGAAAATTTCCTTTTTGATCATAGGCAAAAATTGAATTATGAAATGCGTCTCTAATATAAATTAAATTTTTATAAAATTTAACTTTATAAGGATCGGCTAAGAAATTGATGGAATCTGGCTTCAATAATACATAATAAATACTATCATATAAATCAGATAATTTACCCTCTTTAAATGAATCCAAATCAATTTCGATATTGATTACCTCATTTCTCCTTCTTTCTAAATCTTTAACTTCACAGGAAATCAATAACAGCAGTGATAGAAGCAAAAGTCTAATTTGGGAGGAATTAAATTCCTCCCAAATATTAAAATTCAACTTATTCATGCACAACCTTTAATATCACCACAACCAAGGTAATCATGTGGTTCACACACGGTCTTAATCTTTCCATCTGGGCAGCGGCGTTGCTCAGGTGATTCTCTGGGCCCTCCTTCATCTCCTGGTAAAGAGGCTTGACCAAAAACTTGTGAAGACGTAACTAAAGCGAACGCCAAAACAATGAATGCAATTTTTCTCATGATTTCTAAATTTTTAAAGTTTAACAAATTGATTAAAAAGCCCGCCGCGCGTAGAACTTGAACTAAACATACCTGCCCAAGTTCAAATTGTCAAACCTTTAACTAAAGAAATTTCATTTACATAACTAACTAACTGATTTTCAAATAGAAAACTTCTTTTTGAAATCTATAACTAATTTTTATATATCTATTAATCAGTCTATTAGACCACTTTTTCCTTTTGAAATCTTGCATTTTTGTATACAAAAAAAATCCCCGACTGCTCGCCGGGGATTTGGAAAACCTTTGAGGTTTTTGAAGCCTCGAAGGTTTAAAGTTATATAAGACCTTTGGGGTTTTTTAAAACCCCAAAGGTCAGTTAGATCATCTCCACACTTCGCTTCACAAAGGCAGTCAGATCCTTGCCGGTCAGCAAGCCCTGAGACAACAAGGCCAAATCGAAGGCCTGCTTGGCTAGTTTCAGTTGGGCTTCTTCCCCTTCCGCTTTTAGGATTTTGTCCACGACGGGATGGTTGCCGTTGATGGCGACTTTATAGCTGTCGGGCAGGCTGCCGTAGAAGCTCATCGGTCCGCCTCCGGTCTGCGCCATATCTTTCATACGACGCATCCACTCTTCCATGGTGATGGTCACGGGCATTTCCTCAGGACTCAAGCCTTCGATCTCCACGCTGTAGTTTTTGTTGTTGATCGCCTTTTCGAAGAGTTCCTTCACGGATTTGCTCTGATCTTCGGTCAGGAGATTGGCATAGGTGGAGTCTTTTTGGATGAGCTTTTCCACCACATCGGCATCCACACGCTTGAGTTGCGTCTTCTCGATCTTAGTCTCGATGTGCTGAATAAAGTGGCTGTCGATCGGAGAGTCAAGCACGAGTACATCGTAGTCCTTTTTATTCGCTGAGTCGATGAAGCTATCCTGCTTGTTGATGTCGGTGGCGTAAAGGAAAATAGTTTGTTCGTTCTTATCAGTCTGAATTGCCTTTACCTTGTCACGGTATTCGTCTAGGGTGAAATACTCGTTTTTGGTGTTTTTGAGCAGGGTAAATTCTTTTCCTTTTTCGTAGAATTTCTCCTCGGAGATCATGCCGTACTTCACAAACAGGCCAATGTCATTCCACTTTTCTTCATAGGCCTTGCGGTCTTTTTTGAAAAGTTCGGACAGCTTGTCGGCTACTTTCTTGGTGATGTAGTTGTTGATTTTCTTCACGTTGCCATCGGCCTGCAGGAAGCTTCGGGATACGTTGAGCGGAATGTCCGGAGAATCAATCACCCCGTGAAGCAGCATCAAAAATTCCGGCACGATGTCTTTCACCTCATCGGTGATGAATACCTGACGGCTGAAAAGCTTGATTTTATTGCGCTGAAGCTCGAATTCATTCTTCACTTTCGGGAAATATAGCACCCCGGTCAAGTTGAACGGGTAGTCCACATTGAGGTGAATCCAGAAAAGCGGATCCTCGCCCATCGGATACAGACTCTTGTAGAATGCGAGGTAATCTTCGTCCTTCAGGTCGCTCGGAGATTTGGTCCAGATTGGGGAAGTGGTGTTGATGATGTTGTCCACCTCCACAGACTTCCACTTCTTGTTTCCGTCCTTGTCCACACCATCTTCTACGGATTCGCTTTTGGTGCCAAACTTGATCGGCACAGGAAGGAACTTGCAGTATTTGTCCAAGATGCCCTGAAGCTTCCACTTGTCCAGGAATTCTTCAGATTCTTCGTTGATGTGGAGAATCACATCGGTACCACGCTCCTTTTTCTTTCCTTTCTTGATTTCAAATTCGGTGCTGCCATCGCAAGTCCAAATGGCTGGTTCTGCGCCGTCCTGATAGGAAAGCGTGTGGATTTCCACGTTTTTGGCTACCATAAAGGCGGAATAGAAACCCAAACCAAACTTGCCGATGATCTCATTGGCGTCTTTGGCGTCTTTGAATTTCTCCACAAATTCAGTCGCGCCGGAGAAGGCGATTTGATTGATGTACTTTTTGATCTCCTCTGCGGTCATCCCAAGACCTTTGTCAGAGATGGTGATGGTTTTCTTTTTCTCATCAAAAGAAACATCCACCGTGATGTCTCCCAACTCGCCTTTATACTGACCTAGAGTGGCCAGTCTCTTGATTTTCTGCGTAGCGTCTACCGCATTGGAAACAAGCTCACGAAGGAAAATCTCGTGATCGGAATAGAGGAATTTCTTGATAATCGGGAAAATGTTCTCGGTATGGATCGAGATCGTGCCTTTTTCCTGCATGGTATAAATCGGTTTAGTAGTTACAAAATGTTGACGAAGTGAGCCTATCAATGCCCGTTCCAAGTGTAAAAAAGTGACAAGATGGCATTTGAAGGTTGCCACAAAGACACGAAGGCAGAAGGTAAAAGTGATCAGAAAGCAGTTACAGTTGGCAGAATAGAAAAAGAGATATGTTGCACGAGATACCATAGAAATAGGCTCCCTGTGGTCGCGAGATACCCCAGCAGGCGATATCATTAAAAATATCTGCACAGCTTCTTTTAATCGGTAAAGATGAAGTCAGAAAGCTGAAAAAAGAGTAAGCAGATAGCAGTCGCAGTAGGCAGAATTCGTAAAAAGATAGGTTGCACGAGATACAATAGAAATAAGCTCCCTGCGGTCGCGAGATATCCCAGCAGGCGATATCATTAAAAATATCTGCAGAGCTATCTTTTAATCTGTAAAGTTGAAGTCAGAAAGCTGAAAAAAGAGTAAGCAGTAGGCAGTCGCAGTTGGCAGAATAGAAAAAGAGATATGTTGCACGAGATACCATAGAAATAGGCTCCCTGCGGTCGCAAGATTGGATGGAGATAGTGTGGTTGAGAGATGTTTCGCGAAATAAAACGTAGACAGGATGAATGAAATACCGTGGAAATAAGCCCTCCTTGGTCGGGCGAAAAAAGAGAAATAACTACCTAGAAAATTCAAGTCCAGAGGAGCTAGTGACAAAAATATTTCGCTACCGCAGGTAGCTTTATTTCAAAAGTATTTCAACCGTGTTTCAACTGTATTTAAACTCCAAAGGATCCGGAAATTCAAACTCAAATCCAGAATTCAAAATCTTTCCGGAATCAATCAATCGGTCTTTGCCTTCCGGTTCGTGTTGGTAGCTGGCAGGCGGGACAATGCCGAGATCTAGGGCGTTTTTCTCGTAAATCTCTTTTCTCAGCGGATGAATAGGTGCCACGCCATTGAAGATCTCATTCCAAAGTTCTTTTTCCATCACCCAAGCCAGCATCCGCACAGCATCTTGACGGTGGATAAAATTGACCCGGGTATGGCCTGCCACGTTTTCTTTTCCTGAAAAATACTTCCCCGGAATCCGGTCCTCTCCCATCAATCCTCCAAAACGTACAATGCTCAAGTCGTATTTTCGGTCCTTTTCCATCAGTTGCTCCGCACGAAAAATCGTGTCGTTCCCTGTATTTTCAATTGAAAGAGGAAAATCCTCTGCGTATTTTTCCTCAGATGTCAATTCCGGATAAATTCCTGTACTCGAGACAAAAATCACTTTCTGAATAGGGGAATTGTCGATTAAGTTTTTGAAATACTTGATTTGCTCCAAGTGAAAAGCCCCATTTCCAATGCGGGTACGGGGAGGTATATTGACCACCAACACCTCAGATTGAAAAAGTAAATTAAACCCAACTCCCTCAGGATGAGGATTGAGGGTAAATCGGATGGCTTGGAGTCCTTTTTGGCTGAGTTTTTCCTGTTTTTCGGCAGAAGTCGTTGAGCCTAGGACTTGAAAGCCTTTTTCCAGAAGGTGAGACCCCAAAGGCTCCCCTATCCAGCCTAGTCCAATGATGGATACTGTTGTCATATTTCAAGTTTTGCCACAAAGACGCTAAGGCAAAAAGATGGGGTATTAGTTATTAAGCTGCTGGATTTTAAGTTGTTCGAGGTTCGAAGTTCGGTGTTCAGGGTTCTGTCAATCTTCGATATTCGACTTTCGAAGTTCGATATTCATCGTTTTTAAATTTCGGATGAAGAACATCGAATAATAAATTTCGAAGGATTCCTTTCAAAATCCATTTTCTAGAATTCTTAGTGTCTTTGAGTCTTCGTGGCCCAAAGGAAACAAAAAACCTCCCCGAAGGGAGGCTTGGTTTAGTCTTTTTTCGGCATGGTGCCCAACAAGTAGTCCCAAAGTGGAGAGCTCACCCCAAAGGAGGTATCCGGATCTTTGTAGTGATGGATGGCATGATTTACCCAAAGTGCCTTGAAGAAATTTTTTGGAGGATTGTAGGCATGTACGATGTAGTGTACTCCCAAATAAGCGGCATAGCCTATCAGAAACCCGGGAAGGAAATACAAGGCATAATCTCCCATAATCAGATTAAACACCAAATAGAAAATCGCAGCATAAGCAGCACTTACAAAAGGAGGCATGGCCAACCGGTCTTTGTCTTTTGGATAATCATGATGTACTCCATGAACGGTATATTGTAGTTTATCCTTGAGTGGAGTATCAGGTTCCATGTGGAAAAAATGCTTATGCATCATGTACTCTACAAAGGTGAAGGCAAACAACCCTGCCAATAACACCAACAATCCTACACCCAAACCTATCGCTGTGGTGGTCAACGCATAGTAAAATGATACAGAGGATATCGCAAAAAACAGCGTAATCGGAACCATTATGTGGGTTCTTGAGATTTTCTCAAGTATTGGATTAGAGAACATCTTGGCAGAACCAAAGTTGTCTGGCTTATCCAATCTTCCAATCTTTTTCATGCTCGTAGTTGGTTTAACAGTTGCTTGCATTTTTCCAATATTTTAATTCCCATCGATAAACTGCAGCGCAAAGGTAAGGGTTTCACAAAAACCAAAGAATATTCTTTCAACTGATTTAGGTCATTAAATCAGACTGTACTCCACGTAGTCGCAATGGTTTTCTCATAATATGCGACGTATTTGGGAAGAATTTGATCTATGTCAAATTCTTTTGCACGAGCCAATGCGCGCTCTTTAAAACCAGGCAGATTTTCATCAGCCAAAATAAACTTGGCCTTTTGGGTCATAGCCTCTACATCACCCACCTCACAGGCAAATCCGGTAATCCCATCCAAGTTAAGCTCAGGAATTCCTCCTGCATTGGAAGAGAGAACAGGAACCTCACAGGCCATGGCCTCCAGGGCTGCCAATCCAAAACTTTCTTTCTCAGAAGGCATTAAAAACAAATCCGCCACGGAAAGCACTTCTTCCACTGCTTCCAATTTACCGAGGAAACGAATGTCATCACAAGTGCCCAAAGTACGGCAAAGTCGTTCCATTCGGTCTCGTTCAGGTCCATCGCCTACCAACAGAAGCTTGGCGGGTATTTCCTTTCGGATATTGTAAAAAACCTGTATGACATCTTCTACCCTTTTTACCTTTCGGAAGTTGGAGGTATGAACCAACAGCTTTTCGCCATGAGGACAAATAGCAAGCTTGAAATGTTCTTTTCGTTGCTTTTTAAATCGCTCCAAATCTATGAAGTTGGGAATCACCTCGATCTCCCTTTTGATATCAAAGTATTCGAAAGTTTCCTTTTTCAAGTCTTCAGAAACGGCTGTCACCCCATCGGATTGATTGATAGAGAAAGTCACCACGGGTTCGTAACTCGGATCTTTCCCAACCAAAGTAATATCGGTACCATGTAATGTCGTCACCACAGGGATATGAATCCCTTCAGTCTTGAGAATCTGCTTAGCCATGTAAGCAGCCGAGGCATGTGGAATGGCATAATGAACATGTAGCAGATCTAAGCCTTCATATTTCACCACGCTGACCATTTTACTGGCCAGGGCAAGCTCGTAAGGGGCAAATTCAAAAAGCGGATAGCTTTTGATATCCACTTCGTGATAGAATAGATTTTCGCTAAAAAAATCCAACCTCATGGGCTGCTTATAGGTGATGAAATGAACCTCGTGGCCCACTTTGGCAAGACCTTTTCCAAGTTCGGTGGCCACTACACCACTCCCACCAAAGGTGGGATAACAGACAATACCTATTTTCATTGATAGCCGGGATAAGGCAGTTTCGACTTCTAACACGCTTCAGCCGTGTTTTTGTTCAAAATAAAAGATTTTTATGCTTCGATTTCCGAATGAAAGTATGTTGCAAGGATGAATCAGGCTTTTTGCATGTCAAAATCCTGCTTAATTTACCGAAGATTTACAGTTTATCTATGCAAAAAAAACTTCTACTCTTTAGCCTTTTGGCGGCACTTTGGGCCTGTCAACCCACTTCCGCACCAAACACGGAAACCCAGCAAAAAATTGATCCCGTAACCTATTGGGGGGAAAATCCCTGGCCGGAAATCCGAAAAAAACGAATCAACCAACTCCTTCCCACAGCGCTGAAAAACGCGGGAGTGGACGTGTGGCTGGTCGTGTGTAGGGAAAATTACAACGATCCTATCGCTACCCATGTAGGTGGTGAAAATGCCAGCGGCACGGCTGCTTTTTTATTTTACAATGACGAAAGTGGCTTCCACTCCTTAGTATTCTCCCCAGAAGGAGAAGCCACTGCACTGGATGACTTGGACATTCATGAAAAGGTAGAGCGAGTACCTAGAGGAGAATCTGCCCTGGCAAAAGCCGTGGATTTCATCAAATCCAAAGGCTTCCAGAAAGTAGCCATCAACACCTCATCCAGCAATGAAATGGCTGACGGGATTACTCACAGTCAGTACCAAGAACTTGCCTCGTTGATGGGTTCGGATGAAAAAAAGTTGATTTCCTCTGATGAATTGGTCTACGAATGGCTCTCCATTAAGCTTCCTGAAGAAGTAGAAATCCTAACCAAAGCTGCCCAATTGGCTTCCGATTTCCAGCATGAAGCTTATGCGATGATTGAACCCGGAAAAACTACCGACGCGGACGTAGCCAAATTCCTCAAAGCCAAAATGGCGGAGTATGGTGTCACTGACGCTTGGCATCCCGACCAAAATCCCAACGTAAACTCAGGTCCAGACCGTGGTCATTCCCATGCCACAGACAAAGTCATCATGCCCGGTGATGTCATTCAGACCGATTTTGGAGTAAAGCTCTATGGAATCTGGGTGTCAGACATCCAGCGATTTGCCTATGTCTTGAAGGAAGGAGAGACTTCCGCGCCTGCTGACATTCAGAAGTATTGGGAAAATGGAAAAGCCGGTAGCCGTGCCGCACTTGGTGCGATGAAGCCCGGTGTCAAAGGCGAAGATGTAGACCGTGCACAGCGTGACCTGATGGATGCAGCAGGTTCGCTCTATGTACCATGGAGCACCGGTCATCCGGTAGGCTATGTGGCCCATGACGTGGGTCCAAACTTGGGAGGCGCACGACTTCCTCAACCTAGACCAGCAGCACAAAAACTGCTCAAAGAAGGAATGGTCTTCGCTTTTGATGGATTCCACTGCTGGAAGCAACCTGATGGTACAGAAAAAACCATCTCCGTTGAAGAAATGGCCGTCGTGACTGCGGATGGCGCAAGATACCTGATTAGCCCTCAAGAGGATTTGATCTTGGTAGGGAAAAAGTAATACTGGAAAGATCGAAAAGGCTGGGCAACCGGCCTTTTTTGATTTAAAATGCTTCGACTTTGTTGTGCACAAATTTACGGTTGACGATTTACCACATTAAAAGGGTATTTGATCCTTTCGAAGGTTCTCGAAGTTTTGAAATTCTCAATTAAAAAATCTGTGCAAACTATAGCATAGAAGACTGGTGTAATATCTTGTTTCTAAAGTCCAAGGTCTTTGAAGAAGCTCCAATCCCACAATTTTCAAATATTTCCCTCTTTCAATTTCTCAATTGGCTACCTTTGCCCCAACCAAATCTTTCCTCCGCTATGAACGAGCGCTACATGCAGCGCGGTGTTTCCGCATCCAAAGAAGACGTCCACAACGCGATCTCCAAACTGGACAAAGGCCTTTTCCCCAAGGCTTTCTGCAAAATCGTCGAAGACACCCTTGGCAACGATCCGGATTTCTGCAACATTATGCATGCGGACGGAGCGGGTACCAAATCCTCTTTGGCTTATCTCTATTGGAAAGAAACCGGTGACCTTAGCGTGTGGAAAGGCATCGCCCAGGACGCCATTATCATGAATACCGATGACCTGCTCTGCGTAGGCGCGATCAATAATATTTTGGTTTCATCCACGATAGGAAGAAACAAAAATCTCGTACCGGGCGAAGTCATTTCCGCCATCATCCAAGGCACCGAGGAAGTCCTCCAAATGCTACGTGACAACGGGGTAAATGTCGTCTTGACAGGAGGTGAAACTGCTGACGTAGGTGACCTAGTACGCACCATCATCGTGGACAGTACAGTGACCTGCCGCATGCGCAGGGACGAAGTCATCTCCAATGACAAAATCCAAGCAGGAGATGTGATCGTAGGACTTGCTTCTTTTGGTCAAGCCAAGTACGAAACCGAATACAACGGCGGCATGGGAAGCAACGGTCTTACGTCGGCCCGTCACGATGTTTTCAACAAGGTCTTGAAAACTAAGTATCCCGAAAGCTTCGATCCATCTGTTCCGGATCACCTAGTCTACACCGGCAAGTACAACCTTACCGACCCTGCACCAGGCGCACCGGTGAATATGGGTAAATTGGTCCTGTCCCCAACCCGAACCTACGCACCTATCATGGTGGACGTGCTGAATTACATGCGTCCGAATATACATGGCTTGGTACACTGTTCCGGAGGAGCACAGACCAAGGTACTGCACTTTGTAGACAATGTCCATGTGATCAAAGACAACTTGTTCGAGACTCCTCCTTTGTTCCGAATTATTCAGGAAGAAAGCGGCACGGATTGGAAGGAAATGTACAAAGTCTTCAACATGGGCCACCGTATGGAAGTATATCTGGATGAGCGATACGCAGAGGAAATCATCGACATCGCCGAATCCTACGGAGTCGAAGCTCAAATCATCGGCCGAGTGGAACCTCACGAAGGCAAAAAAGTCACGATTCAGAGTTCGCATGGGACGTTTGAGTACTGACCTGTTCGGAGTTCAGAATTCGAGGTTCGGAGTTCGTCGTTCAAGGGTCGAGTTGATATCCGCGAGTTAGGCCACTCTTAGGGCACCGAGGTTAGAGATTCAAGTTCACTTTTAAAAGTTCAAGGAGATTTGATTTCCGCGATAATATCTGAAGTACAAGCAAGTGTTTTAAATCTAAAATCGTCATTCGTAAATCGTAAATCCCTTGTCTCGCCTACTTAAATTTCTTGCCTACTTCCTCGGAGTGATTCTTTTGATCGCAATAGCCACGATCACGACAGTAGACCGAAGTCCGATTGCTGAGCAAGATTTTTACCGGGAAACCTTCAACAGACTTTCGACCACGCCTTGGCAAGGTTCGGAAGGAGAAATCTGGCTTGCAGGCTGGGCCAAAGCCAATGTCACCCCACCCAAACCTGTGGATCTCGTGGGCTACGCCCCGAGAGGACCTTATGAGTTTGTCCAAGATTCCAGCTTTGTCAAAGCCATCACCCTAAGCAATGGCAAAACCCGGATCGCTTGGCTCAATTTTGAATTGCTGATCGTACATCCTGCCTTGGCCGAGGCAGTAGAAGCAGGAATCAAGAAAATCGGACTTCCCACAGATCAGGTCATTTTTACTGCAACACATACCCATTCAGGCTTGGGTGGCTATATGCCCGGACCTGTAGGGGAATTGGCATTTGGGGGATTTGACCAAAAAATGGTAGATCTTTTGGTAGATAAAAGTGTTTTGGCACTTCAGAAAGCAGTGGCTTCTGAGGATTCAGCCTCCATGAGCTTTCGCAAAACCAAAGCCGCTGATTTCGTCTCCAACCGATTTGTCAAAGACGGACCGTATGACCCTTTTGTGCGTCAAGTCATCTTCACCAAAAAGGATGGAAAAAAGGCAGTTTTCTTTACCTATTCCGCCCATGCCACCTGCCTCAGCTCGAAGTTCATGGGACTTTCGGGAGATTATCCCAAATACCTCACCCAAAAGATGGAGGAGCGAGACTATGACTTTGCACTTTTTGCAGCGGGTACAGTGGGAAGCCATCGACCACAATCCAGAGGAAATACCCCCGAAAAAGTAGAAGAATACGCTGCGGCACTGGACTCTGTCATTTGGCTGCGTATGACCAATTTTGCCTCCAACAAAATTCCGAGAATCCTACACTCAAGATGTGACATTTCCCTTCGGGAGCCCCATCTGAGAATCTCGGACGGGTTGAGAATCAGGCCTTGGGTATTCAACTACCTGGTCGGTGACACCAACGCACATTTGGACATCACTCAGGTGGGACGGATTTTGTTCATCGCCTCCAGTGGGGAATTGTCCGGAGTCTTCTATGAAGAGTGGGAAAAGCTTGCCGACCAGCATGGACTCAAATTAATCGTTACTGTATTCAATGGGGGCTATATCGGCTACATCACTCCCGATGAACTCTATGACGAACACTTTCATGAAGTGAGGGAAATGAACTGGTATGGCCCTGGAAACGGATCCTATTTCGACCAACTCATCCGCACCATCATCACCAAAGCCGGAAAATAATTCCCCATGCTAAAAAGTATATTTACCTTCCGTTGCCCCCGCTGCCGCAAAGGAAACCTGTTTCAAAGCGGAAGTATCCTTCGCCCGGGAAGTCTCTTTAAGATGCATTCCCACTGTCCTCATTGTGAGCAATCTTTCGAACCCGAACCCGGATTCTATTTTGGGGCCATGTTTGTCAGCTATGCGATCAATACGGCACTATTTATTGCAGCTTGGGTGGCTTTGACCATTGTTTATCCCGATTACTCTTTGACGGTATTGCTAAGTCTATTGACTGCCGTGGTACTCTTGGGTTTACCCCTGACGTATCGGTTAAGCCGATCGATTTGGCTGGCCATTTTTGTCAGATTTGATCCTGATGCTTCGCAAAAAAGGTAAGCTCAAAGTAGAAAGAGCACCCAAGGGATCCAAAAAGCCAATTCCATTCGTTGCCTTTTCTGATGAACAGCTAAGCCATTTTGGAAAAAAGTAAGGTAATGGACTAATGCCATCAGGAGCACGACACAAGAAAACGGGCGATAAAACGAAGGCAATAGGATAAATGCCCCTAAGGAAAGAAAAATAAGGCCAAAAGATAGCTGACGGATAAGTTGGATGATTTTTAGGGTAGGCATCGTGCTAGCCACCGAAAAAAAGCCTGACTTCATATCCTCGTCCCGATCCAAAAAGGAAAGCATCAACAGATTCAGAAAAGCCAGCAACATATATCCTGGCAAAAAAAGTAGAGAAACCCAGGTAATGTCCACTGACTCCGCCCTAAGAAGTGGCAGCCAAACAATCCCGACTACGTAAAAAACCGCAATCGAAAATTCCTTCATCCAGCCGGGACCGTTTTTTCGGATCATCACCCGACTACCCACAATCAAAAGCGCTAAAATGATGGTCAGTTGAAGTTCTTTCCCCCATCCAAACCAAGCAAAAGCTCCGACAGCACCACCAATAGTGGCCACTCCAAGCAAAATCCAGAGGGTCTTTTGAAGCTTTTTGTGAAAAACCCGACGAGGTGCTAATGTATGGGGAAGGTTTCGCACATCGATCAGATGGTCCAGGGTATAGATACTCCACACGGCCAAAGCTAGCAGTGCATAGGCCGGCCATTGTAAACTGGCGTGAAAAAGCTCCATGAAGAAATACATCCCTGCCATCGCTCCGACTACCACGTCAAGTGAAAGCCAGGAAAGGTTTTGAAGCATCTTTTGCAAAAAGGCCATGGACGAAATTACGAGGGAATTTTAAAAAGTGAGGGATTGCCACAGACTTGTCTTCCAAAAAGGGAGATGCACATATATTTCTTTTGGATTTTCGTATCTGCAATTATTAAACAAATACCTCATAATCCTTTTTCCTTGATCATTGAATCTGAAGATTGTTCATTGCCAAGGTTCCCATTTCATTGCGCTGGAATCGAGTTTTGTTTTCCAAATCAAAATCGGAATCCAGCGCTGCATTCTAACTTTCTAATTCAATCCCGGGGTTGAAACTCCGGGCCATTTTGAAGTTTGACCCTTACAGGGGCCCCAATGATGATTTCAATTCTGAAGAAAATCGTAAGATTTTTATCTCTGTGAACTCGAAAAGGCAAATCCTACAAGTCAGGATGGAAGTTTCATTAATCCCAATTCTAATCCATCTTTCCCCTTCGTGGGTGGTCTTTTGCAAAATTATCTCTGCGTCCCAACCTCCGATAGTCAAGTCCGCGGTAAAAAAAGAACTCTTTGAGCCCTCTCAATTTTACTATGAGATCTTGGCGGTTATTAATTCTTCTGCGCCACTTAGATGAGTCAAAACATAAACCTTCGAGGTTATAAAAACCTCAAAGGTTATCCCCCAAAAAACGTCAGCTTTACCTCTGAATTCTTGAAAAAAGTCTATGAAACGTAAAAGACTGAGGTTCAAAAAATGTCTTATTCTAATTCTCTTTTTCCTCTGTGGTAAAAAATTACTTTGCGCCCTCTGTGTCTCCGCGGTAAAAAAAAGAATCCTTCGATCCCTCTCCCCTTCCTGTCCTTCACGGTTAAAAAATCTTCGAGCCCTCTCATTTTTACTTTGAGACCTTGGCGGTTAAAATTTCAGCGGTTAGTCTTAATCCTAAAAATTCACCAATTTCCCCCTTCAAAGCCCAAAAAACCATGCGTAAACTCTCTCTCCTTTTTCTGGCACTTTTGGCCAGTCTATCTGCTTTTTCCCAAAGACCCATCAAAGTTGCCTTCGTTGGCAACAGCATCACCCAAGGACCCGGCCGGGACAATCCCGATTCCTATCCTCTTCAGGTAGCCGCTTTGCTCGGGGAATCCTACGAGGTCAAAAACTTCGGTGTCAGCGGTCGTACCCTTCTCAAAAAAGGAGACTATCCTTATTGGAACGAACCCCAATTCCAGCAGGTCAAAGACTTCCAACCCGATGTGGTCGTCATCAAGCTAGGCACCAACGACTCCAAACCTCAAAACTGGGCCCACAAAGCCGATTTTGTGAAAGACTATCTTGACCTGATCGCAGAATTTCGGGCCCACATGCCCAAGGATGGAAAAGTCTATGTCGTGATGCCCGTGCCTGTGACCCGAGTCAACTTTGGCATCAATCCCGAGGTGATGAACAACGAACAGCGCCTGATGCTGATGGAAATCATCCAAAAATCCGGCGCAGAACTGATTGATCTCTACACCCCGCTGATGGACAAACCCGAACTCCTTCCTGACGGGGTCCACCCGAACACCGAAGGCCTCCGCATCATGGCGGCTGTAGTGGCGAGAAGGATTCGACTTTAAGTGGGATGGGGTACGTAGTCAAAAACCTGGCAGGTCTTTAAGACCTGCCAGGTTTGAACTAAGCCTCAATTAACTTTTAGTAAATTACTTTTGGTTAATCGCATTCTTAGGAATATAAAATCAGCTCACTTTTCCAGAATTATTTTCAAGAGTTCTGCAATGTCGAGTTCAAATAAGTGTAGCTGTCAGTGAATTTTCTTTGGAAAAGTTTCTCAGGTCAATACATCTTCCTTTCCGGGATCACGCCCCTCACTCCTCCTCTTGGATCGTCCACATCACCAGCATATCGTGGAATCAAATGAATATGAACATGGGAAACAGTCTGTCCTGCTTTTTCTCCAATGTTGATTCCAATGTTAAACCCCTCAGGATTGAAGCGCTTTTGGATTTTTTTCTTCACCTCATTGAGCAAAAACAAGCAGGAGGATTGCTCCTTGAAACTTAACTCAAAATAGTCAGCAATATGCCTTTTGGGAATAATAAGGGCATGTCCGGGGTTGACAGGAAATTTATCCAAAATGGAATAGGCTTGAGCTGATTCCAATATCAATTCAGCCTTGGATTCCGGATTACAAAATGGACAACCTGAATATGATTTTGGAACTTGGTTGTATTGCTGAAACTCGTAAATTTCACAACTGTCATTTTTGAAGATTGACCGAAAAGGCAAAACAACATTGGTTTGAAAAGTCGGTTTTTGATGGATTTTATGCGTTCGAAATCCTTCATAGACAAGATCTCTTCTGACTGCGAAATAGGCTTTTCCTGAAGGCTTGAGTAAGGCAGAAATTTCCATCAAGACCAATGCTTGCTCCTCAGGAAGGAGTACATTCAGTACATAAAAGCAAATGATGGTATCAAACTTTTGCTCAGGAAAATGGGGGAAATAATGCTTATCATAGCCTAGGATATTAACTCCCTGTTGCCCCAAAATCTCTACATCTTTCCCAAATCCACATCCAAAATCCAACACTTCGCCCAATAATAGACCTCTTTCCTTCACAATTCGTGCAGGAAAAGAAAGGGAATCCCGCTCTTTGGCGGTTAGGTGGGAAAATTGGTTTTCATTCTTGCCCATAAAACTCAAACCCATTATTGTGAGCAATGGTAATCAATGGTTGAAGTGTTTCTCTGAATCTTTGTTTTCCATGCTTCTCATCAAGAAAACCATCAATTGATGGAAAAATGGTGAGGTATTCCTCAATAAACTTAGATTTTGGGGATGCCTTCAAAACGATTTCGAAGCTTCTCTTTTGAATTTCAAAAAAAGGATCGAAAATCGCTCCAGCCTTGGAAGCTTATCACTTTTGGACGAATTGGTGGATGAATGAGCTGGAACTAAATTCCAGTTTAAATTATGGGAAACAAAGTTATAGGGCACAAAGTGATCTAAAACATAGTTTTCTTTGGTAAGTGTCAAATTGGAATAAATACACCTGTGCTCTTCTACCTCATCAAAATAGAGATTCCAAAACTCCACTTTGTTTTTATTGAGATTACTCCTGTTGATCGGCTTAATAAGCTTATTCGGAATATCAGGAACATTGGGATTGTGCTTTTGCAAAAAAAGACTCAAATTCCAAAAGCAGAAGCTTTTCAGAATTGCTGAATTTTTCAATAGATAATCAACCCAATCAGGATTAATCTCGATGTGTTCAGAATCCAAAAAGTATAGGCTCTTTCTTTTTGGATCACGTGTGTATAAATAAATCTGATTTCTTTTCAAGTTTGGAAACCAAGGTGAAAGGAACCAATGAGGAACTTGATTATCGAAATGGGAAAGCGTCGATGCCGATTTGAAATCCTTTAGAGAAAGAAGAAGATTCCATACCTGATTCTGATTTAAATCCACTGGAATTCCTCTTTCCCGATGGAAGAAAGAAATTGATTCCTGAATCTTGTCTTGTTTTCCAAAAGAAACTTTGAAGTAATTGACAGTATACCAAGCATTGGATAACATTCGAGAAAAAATTTTTCTTTTCTCAATTCTCAACCCTTCTTCCTCCAACAATTGAAGCAAAGAAAGGAACCAATAATACTTATAAGTGGCAGACGTCTTCTTAAATGTTGCCGATAAAAATTGAATAGGAAGTAAACTATCCTCGGGTAAATTGACCATTCTATTAAAACCTTTAGATCAATTTAGAAAAACCCCACAAAAAAACCACAGCCTTTTGAGCCGTGGTCTTCTTTTGGGATCTATTGTTGGTTACTTTCCGCCTAGGGCTTCGGCACCTGCGACGATCTCCAGGATCTCGTTGGTGATGGCTGCCTGACGGGTACGGTTGTACATCAATTTCAATTCTTTCAGCAAATCACCGGCATTTTCGGTAGCCTTGTCCATAGCAGTCATACGGGCACCGTGCTCGGAAGCGTTGCTTTCCAGTATAGCCTTGTAAAACTGCACTCTCAAGGCCTTGGGCACCAATTCCTGAATGATAAACTCACGGGATGGCTCCAGAATATAGTCCGTTTCAGTGGTGGTCTTCACCACAGACTCCTCAGCGCTCATCGGCAAAAACTGCTCGGTACGGATAATTTGGGTGGCCACGTTTTTAAATTCGTTGAACACCAAAAACACCTGATCAAAATCTCCGGCCACGAAAGCATCCATCACATGATTGGCTGCCTCTCGGATATTGTCGATGGCAAGGTCGTGGAAGAGGTTGGAAAACTGATCTATGATCGGATATTTTGTCTTCTTGAAGTATTCAAAAGACTTTTTACCGATCGGCATGATCGATACTTCTACCCCTGAAAATTGCTCTCGAATCGCAGAGTTGGTTGCCTTGATCACATTGGTATTGAAAGCCCCACAAAGACCTTTATCAGAAGTGACCGGAATCAAAAGCACCTTCTTCACTTCCCGCTTTTGGGCATACACGAGATCAGTTGCTCCTTCGGAAGCAGCCGATACATTGTTAAGAATAGCGGTCAACTTCTGAGAAAAAGGACGCATCTGAATGATTTTGTCCTGAGCTCTTCTCAGCTTGGCGGCAGACACCATTTTCATGGCCTTGGTGATCTGCTGTGTGGAGACCACCGAGTTGATCCTTTGCTTTACTTCCTTGAGGTTAGCCATCAGTGATTGCTTTGTACTTATAGATATCCGGTGAGGATGACCTCACCGGTACTTTTCGATTATTTAGCGTATTTCGGAGCCAATTCAGCAGCTGCTGTCGCCAGGATTTTTCCGGCACCGTCGATATCTCCTTTCAGAATCAACTGAAGTGCTTCTGGATAAGTAGAATCAAGAAGGTGGTAAAATTCTTTCTCAAATGCTCTTGCTTTCTCCACAGGAACGCTGTCCATCAAGCCTCTGGTAGAAGCGTAGATGATCGCTACCTGATGGGCTACGGAAACCGGAGCATATTGAGGCTGCTTCAGGATTTCTTGATTACGGCGACCTCTTTCGATGGTTCGCTTCGTAGAAGCATCTAGGTCAGAACCGAACTTAGCAAACGCTTCCAATTCACGGAATTGTGCCTGATCCAACTTCAGAGTACCCGCTACTTTCTTCATCGATTTGATCTGCGCGTTACCACCTACTCGGGATACGGAGATACCTACGTTGATCGCAGGACGGATACCGGAGTTGAAGAGGTTGGTCTCCAAAAAGATCTGACCATCGGTAATAGAGATTACGTTAGTCGGGATGTAGGCAGAAACGTCACCTGCCTGAGTTTCGATGATAGGGAGTGCAGTCAAAGATCCACCACCTTTAACCAGAGGACGAATAGATTCAGGAAGATCGTTCATCTGCTGGGCAATGGCATCAGATTTATTGATTTTAGCAGCTCTTTCGAGCAATCTTGAGTGCAAGTAGAATACGTCACCCGGATAAGCTTCACGTCCCGGAGGTCTTCTCAACAAAAGAGACACTTCACGATACGCAACAGCCTGCTTGGAAAGGTCATCATAAACCACCAAAGCAGGACGTCCGGTGTCACGGAAGAATTCACCGATCGCAGCACCTGCAAACGGAGCGAAGAACTGCATAGGTGCAGGGTCAGAAGCAGGGGCAGCTACGACTACGGTGTAAGGGAGAGCTCCGCCTTTTTCCAAGGCAGAAACGATACCTGCCACTGTAGAAGCCTTCTGTCCGATGGCTACATAAATACAGAATACAGGCTCGCCTTTATCGTAAAATTCTTTTTGGTTGATGATCGTGTCGATTACCACAGCAGTCTTACCTGTCTGACGGTCACCGATGACAAGTTCACGCTGACCACGACCGATTGGAATCATCGCATCGATAGACTTGATACCTGTCTGAAGCGGCTCGTTTACAGGCTGACGATAGATTACCCCAGGTGCTTTACGCTCCAAAGGCATTTCATAAAGCTCTCCTGTGATAGGGCCTTTGCCATCGATTGGGTTACCCAAGGTATCCACTACTCGACCAAGCATGCCTTCGCCTACATTGATAGAAGCAATTTTCTTAGTTCTCTTTACAGTATCGCCTTCTTTGATTTCTTTGGAATCTCCAAACAATACGGCACCTACATTGTCCTCTTCCAAGTTGAGTACCATTGCCTTCATTCCATTGTCGAATTCGAGCAATTCACCAGCTTGGGCTTTGGAAAGTCCATAGATTCGAGCTACACCGTCCCCTACTTGGAGGACTGTACCTACTTCTTCAAGTTCGGCTTCAGTTCTGACACCCGCGAGTTGTTCTCTCAGGATTGCCGAAACTTCATCAGGTCTTACTTCTGCCATGTTATCGTCTATTAATGCTTTTTAGATTTTACTTTGGTATTGATTTTCGGCAAATTGAACTCTAAGCGCTTTCAATTTACTGCTTAAGGATTCATCCAGCTGACGGTCATTAACTCTTAAGATGAAGCCACCGATCAATTCTGGATTTATTTTTTCTGTAAGCTTCACTTCTTTCATTCCGGTGATCTCCAACACAATCTTGGAAAACTCCGCTCTAAGCTTATCATCCAAAGGAAAAGTAGTAGTCACCTCAGCCACTTGGATGTTGCTATGAATCTGATACTGAACCTGAAATTCTCTTGCGATATCCGCCAAAATTACTTCTCTGTTCTTGCGGCAGATAATTTCGAAGAAAGACAAGGTCGCCTGAGTAGCCCCTCTTTTTTCATAGAGAGTCTTTAGAATCTTTAGCTTTTTGTCTGAACTCACGATGGGATTTCTCATGGCAAGTTCAAGGTCTCTGTTTGAACGGGCCATTTTAGCCAGGTGAAGAAAGTCCTGATAGACTTCTTCCAACTGACCTCTTTCGATGGCCAATTCCATCAGAGATTTGGCATAAGCATATGCAACTCTTTGGTTTGACATGAGGGCTTAGTTAAGCTTAATATCTTTTACGAATTCATCCACAAGCTCTTTCTGAGCCTTTTCGTCAGCCAATTTCTTGCGAAGTAATTTCTCAGTTACTTCCAAAGTCAAGGCAGCTACTTGATTTTTGACTTCAGTCAAGGCAGCCTTTTTCTCAGTCTCGATGACTGCTTTAGCAGTCTCGATCATTTGAGCACCTTGCTTGCCCGCTTCAATCTTGGCGTCTTCGATCATTTTGGCAGAAGCCTCTTGAGCTTTTTTCAAAATGGTATCTCGCTCCAGTCTTGCTTCCTGAAGGAGTTTTTCATTTTCTGCCTTCAAGTTTGCCATTTCATTTCTAGCCTGCTCAGCTGCCTTCAGCGCTCCATCAATGCTTGCCTCACGTTCCGCCAAGGTGGCCAACATAGGCTTCCAGGCAAATTTGATCAGGATAAACAAAAGGGCTAAGAAGCCGAAGAGTTGCCAGAAAATCAGACCGGCACTAGGTATAATCAGATCCATGGTAGGGAGGATTAATTTCGTTTTTGTTCAAAAGTGAGGGGATTGGCCTAGCGCCAATCCCCATTCATTTGTTCTTAGAAGGTAAGACCACCTGCGTTCAATGCAATAAGTAGACAAACTACTACTGCAAACAGGGAAACTACCTCGATCAAAGCCGCGATGATCAACATGGCAGTCTGAACCTTACCGGCAGCCTCTGGCTGACGAGCAATTGATTCCATTGCCTGGCCACCGATACGACCGATACCAAGACCTGCGCCAATCGCAACAATTCCTGCACCGATACCAGCACCCATAAGAGCCAATCCAGCAGACAACAAGATAGAAGTTAACATAAACGTTAGATTTATAAATTGAACAAAGAAATTTCTAATTAATGATGATCGTCATGGTGATGCTCAGCCACTGCACCGCCGATGTACATCGCTGTAAACAGCGTGAATACATACGCCTGAATCGTGGCCACCAACAATTCGATCATATTGATAAAGGTCACCATCAGCGTGGATACCACCCCGATCGCGTAAGACTCGAAAATGAAGACCAGAGCAATGAAAGCCAAAATCACAATGTGACCGGCAGTGATCGCCACAAAAAGACGAACCATCAAGGCAAAAGGCTTAGTAAACAAGCCGATAAATTCTACCACCACAATGATCGGCAACAAAGCCACAGGTACCCCGGGAGTAGCAAACACGTGCTTCCAGTAGTCCTTATTTCCGTTTACATTGACAATGATAAACGTCAGCATTGCCAAAGTGAAGGTCACGGCAATGTTTCCGGTCAAGTTAGCTGCGCCCGGGAGTAGTCCCAACAAGTTACCAATCCAGATGAAGAAGAATAGTGTCAACAAGTATGGCACAAACTTCATGTATTTTGGACCGATGGCTTTCTGAGCGATTTCATCACGGACGAAAATCACGATTGGTTCGATAATTGAAGCAGCACCTTTCGGTGCCACAGCCCCGTTTTTCTTGTAGTGATTTGCAGCAGACAGCACCAAGTACAGTACTAAGGCAATTACGATCAGCATCATAGCGACATTCTTCGTAATGGAGAAGTCCAAGATAGAACCTCCATCCACCCGGCCTAAATGCTCGTGCTCGTCGATGTAAATGCCATTGTGCGCGTATTCTTTGCCAAATTTGTGCGTCTCGTGATTTTGAAAGTCCGAAGATTTGTAAAATTCCAAACCTCTGTCAGAAGCATACGTAATTACCGGCAAAGGAAGGGTGATGTGCGTATGACCGATGTTGAAAAAATGCCATTCATGCGAATCCTTGATATGGTGCATGATGAAACCGGTAGGATCTTCTTTACCTTCCTCAGTCTCAGAACCAGCCGCGAAAGCTACAGCCGAAAAGTTCAGCAAAAATGCTGAAAGTAAAAGACTTAGAACCAGAATTTTGCGCGTCATCAACTCGTTTTTTTGAGGGCTACTTCGAAATCGGGCGCAAGTTAGAAATAAAGGTGTAGATATCAAAAATCAGGTAGAACAAAAAAAGAATAAAGAAATTGGCAATAAACAAAATAATATTTTCCACACCCATAACTACCAGGATAGCGATGAAGCCCAAAGAGCTCAGAATCCTGATAACCATTCCGAGAAGCTTGATTTGAAGGAAATTTTCTGGAGATTTTTTGTATAGCCAAAGAGCAAATGCACTGACCAAGTAGGATAAGCCCACGATGAATCCCAGAATGATAAAAATATCCTTATGGATAGTTTTCGGCAGCAATTCTTGGAAGACCAATACCACTCCAACGACCAAAAGTGTGAACAGAAAAAATCTGACATGAAAGTTGTTTCGCATTTTCATTATCCCGGCTTTTATGAAAGCTCAAAAGTACTTCCTTTTTTGAATTTGAGCTAGTTATCCTGCTGCATCGACTTCCAAAGCTGATAAAATGCCAATAGAATAGATCCGAAACAAAACAAAAGCAACCACAAGGGGAACTTCATGGCACTCTTCTGCTGAATCCACCAACCCAATGCCGTACCACCTCCAATCACTGCAAACAGCTGAAAAGAAAGCCCCATGTACTTTGCCCAAGTTGGAGTACCATTTTCTTTGGGGGATTTGGGAGAGCGAGGTGAAGTCATGATTTTCAAAGTTAAATTTTTCAAAATAGTCTTCGCCTTTTTCTATTGAAGAATAATCCCTCGGGCAATTCGTTCGGTAAGTACAGTAAAAGCCCTATTTTGGTACCTTGATAAGGAAAATTCATAAATGAGAAAAACAGCCGTCCTACTTGGAATAGGAATATTCATTTTTTTAGGAGCATGTTCCTCCGAGCGAAACACCTTTACCAATCGGGCATTTCACAATCTCACCTCTCATTTCAATGCCTATTACTTGGCAGATGTTAAAATCAAAGAAGTAGAAAATCAGGTAAAGTCGAATTACAAAGAGGATTATACGCAGGTATTGCCTGTATTTATTCCAATTGATTCGGCCACCATCCGACAAAATAAGGCCAAACTGGATTCTGCCCGAGAGCTTTCATCCAAGGCAATCGACTGGCACCGTATATCCAAATGGGTGGACGACAGCTACTACCTCATCGGAAAAATCGATTACCTCCAAGCTCAAGTTGACGATTCAAAAAATGCTTTCCGCTATGTCAATAGCCAAAGCAAAGACAAAGACTTGAGGCACAAAGCCCTTATCAGCCTGCTTCGCCTCTACGTGGACCAAAGAGCCACTGAGGATGCGAATTTTACGATTGATTACTTATCGAAGGAGACAGAGATCAATGAGGAAAACCGATTTGAGCTTTTCAAAACCTTAGCTTATTACTACGAAATGCGCTCCGATCAAAACGGTGTCATCGGTGCTTTGGATCGGGCTTCGGAATATGCAACAGACAAAAAAGACTTGTCAAGAATTCATTTTATCCTTGCCCAGCGTTATCAGAAAGAAGGTTTGGATGCCTTAGCTTACGATTACTATAAAAAGGCCCTCGATGGAAATCCTCCTTATGAACGTAGCTTCTTTGCCACTTTATACGCACAGCAAGTAGCCGAGCTCAATGCCTCCAAAGATCTTCGAAAAGTCAGGAATTACTACGATGATCTGTATAAAGATCCCAAAAACAAGGATCTAAAAGATGTGGTCGTATACGAAAAGGCCCTTTTTGAAGAAAAACAGGGAGATACTCCGCTCACAGTTCAGCTTCTCCACCAAGCGGCCAAAGAACCGGGGTCAAACCCGAGGCTAAAGGGCTACATCTATCAGAAACTCGCAGAGATTAACCTCAATGAATTTAAAGATTACCGGGCTACCAAATACTATCTCGACAGTGCACTTACCTTTATCAAAGAGGAAGATCCTGTAGCAATTCAAATAAAGGATCAAAAGAGCACGTTGGACCAATTTGTGTTTCATTATGAGCGAATCCAACTCAATGATAGCTTGGTTAACCTAGCCTCTCTCGGTGAGATGGAGCAACGGATGCGGATGGAAGCCTATTTAGCCTCTGAAGAGGAACGATTGATCAAAGAATCCGCACAAAAGTCTCAGCCCAAAAGCGCCAATATTTTTGATAATTTGCTGGCATTCAGCGGAAAAAACACCGGATCCAGTTTTTATTTTGACAATGGGGCCGCTATGCAACAAGGGGCGATTGAATTCAGCAGAACATGGGGAAACCGCCCCCTGCAAGATAACTGGAGAAGGCGGTCTGCCTTGTTTCAAACTTCAGGACAAAGCTCTCCACAGGCCACTAAGCCTGATTCTTCCTCGATGTCAGAAAGCTCGATTTTGGCCAGTCTTCCTTCCTTGGAAAGCCTGCTTGCCCAAATACCAAACTCTCCCGAACAGCTCGATTTGATCAATAATCAATTGGAAGATTCGTATTTCGAGTTGGGAAAATTGCTCTACTTTGACCTAAAGGATACTCAATCCAGCATCGATAATCTGGAAACCCTTATCATTCTTTACCCCAATACCATAAAAAAGCCAGAAGCTTATTATTTACTCTATTTGGGACAAAAGGAAGTAGGGGGGAATAGCCAGCAATATGTGGGGCGATTAAACCGGGAATATCCAGAGTCACCTTATACTTTTTCGGTTAATAATCCGGATGCGGCCTCGGGTAATTTGGCCTACCTTGAATCTTCTAAAAGATACGAAGAGGCGTATCAAGCCTATTATGGAGGGCAATATGATCAGGCAAGAAAGCTGATCATCACCACACTCGAAGAATATCCTTTGACAAGAAATACCGAAAAATTGCTCCTTTTGGATATTATGGTCACCGGAAAAATCGAGAGTAGGGATAGATACAAATCCAAGCTCGAGGCTTATATCCAAAACACCAAAGATCCTGAATTAGTAAATTTGGCAAGAATTATGCTTCGCCCCCTACTGAGTGAAGAAGAGTTGGCTTCTTTGGAAAAAGAGGATAAGGCTGAAGGGGATTCTGCCCTTGCGGTAAACGAAAATATTATCGAAGAAAAAAGACCGGAGGTCCCCGCAGATTCACCTTATAAGATTAATGAATCACAAACGCATATTTTTGTCATCGCTTTGACTCCATCAGAAGTAGAAGCGGCCAAAAATTTGCTGGGTGATCTGGAGAATTTCCATGCGCAAGCTTTTAGCAATGCCCGCCTGCGGACTGGAAATATGAACATGAATCAGGAAAACTCCATCTATATCATCAGTCCATTTGCCAATTCAGAAAAAGCATTGGAATACTATAAGAAATTTTCGGAAGAGTTTAAGTCCACAGGTCTTACTGAAGAAGCAAAATCTAAATCCTTCTTTATCTCGATCGAGAACTTTCAAACCCTAAACAAAACCAAAAACCTGGAGGAATACCTACTCTTCTTCAGGACTATTTATCAGTAATTTATGTCCAAAAATACCAAACCCTCCATAGCTTCTTGGGCCGGTAAAACAATCAAATACCTCTGGATCGCATTCTTCGGAGGCTTGGCGCTGTTCATCCTGTTTGTTTGGATGGTTAGTATCAATTTCCTGGGGCTTTTCGGAGCACTTCCAGATTTCAAAGCTCTTGAAAACCCCGAAAGTGAATTAGCATCCGAACTTTACTCTGCAGACGGAGTGCTTTTGGGAACCTATTTCCGAGAAAACAGAAGCCCTGTCAACTTTGAAGAACTATCTCCAAACTTGGTCAATGCCTTGATTGCAACCGAAGATGTACGATTTGAAGATCATTCGGGAATAGACATGACGGCCATGCTTCGCGTTTTTGTCAAGTCCATTTTATTGGGCCAAGATGCGGGCGGAGGTTCCACCCTAAGCCAACAGACGGCAAAAAACCTGTTCAAAACACGTAACGATGCCAGTCAGGGGATTCTAAGTTCAGTGCCTGGTCTACGGATGCTGATCATCAAAACAAAAGAATGGATCGTGGCTACCCAACTGGAGCGTGCCTACACCAAAAATGAAATTCTGACCCTCTATCTCAATACCTCAGAGTTTGGTTCAAATGCTTACGGTATCAAGACTGCTGCTGCGACCTTCTTTAATAAAACCCCGGCAGAACTAAACATCCAAGAATCAGCCGTTTTAGTGGGCCTTTTCAAAGCCCCGACCTATTACAGCCCAGTTTTCAATCCGGACAATTCCTTAAGAAGAAGAAATACAGTATTGGGTCAAATGCTCAAAAGCGAATTGCTTACTGAAGAGGAATATGACTCTATTTCTAAGCTACCCATAGAACTCGATTATCGGGTGCAAAACCAAAACCAAGGTTTGGCCACCTACTTCAGAGAGATTGTAAAAGCAGATCTGCTGAAATGGACAAAAGAAAATCTGAAATCCGACGGATCTTCCTATGACCTATTTGGGGATGGATTAAAAATTTATGTGACTCTGGACAGCAGAATGCAGCGCTATGCAGAAGAAGCAGTACGGGAGCACATGTCTGAACTCCAAAAGGCATTCTATAGAGACATGGGGAACAGAGATCCTTGGATCGATGAAAATTGGCAGGTCATTCCAAACTTTATTGAGGATGCTGTAAAACGAACCGAAGCCTATCGCCTTCTAAAAGCCCGATATGGAGACAATACCGACTCGATCAATATCAAACTGAATGAGAAGAAAAAAATGAGGGTTTTTTCCTGGGAAGGAGAACGGGATACGCTCATGAGTACGATGGACTCCATGAGATATTATAAAAGATTTCTCAGGACAGGCTTTATGAGTATGGACCCACATACCGGCCATGTAAAGGCTTGGGTAGGAGGCATTGACCACAAGTATTTCAAGTTTGACCATGTCAAGCAAGGGAAACGTCAGCCAGGTTCCACCTTCAAACCTTTTGTCTATGCAGCTGCCATAGAGAATGGATACAGCCCTTGTTATTCGGTGATCGATCAGCCCGTAGAAGTTTACATCCCCGGACAGCCAGCCTGGAGCCCTTCCAATGCAGACGGGAAATTTTCCTATGAAAAAATGACCATCAGAAAGGCAATGGCTCAATCGGTCAACTCCGTCACTGCCTACATGATGAAAAAATTGAGTCCAAAAATTGTTATTGAAACAGCAAGAAGACTGGGAGTCACCAGTGATTTGGAAGAAGTACCTTCCTTGGCATTGGGTGTAAACGACGTTTCCATTTTCGAAATGGTGGGTGCTTTCGGAACCTTCGTTAATAAAGGCGAACATACCACGCCATACTACATTGACCGAATCGAAGACAAAAACGGGAACGTCATCCAACAGTTTACACCTAGGAAAAAACCGGCCATGAGCGAAGAACACGCCTACCTGATGACGTATATGCTAAGAGGTGGTTTTGAAGAAGAAGATGGAACCAGCCAAGGGGTACCTTGGACGTTGAGAGAAGGAAATGAACTGGGAGGAAAAACAGGAACCACCCAAAATGCCTCTGACGGTTGGTATATGGGTATCAGCAAAGATTTGGTATCCGGAACTTGGGTAGGAGGTGACGATCGTGCGATCCACTTCCGAAGCTGGATTGCTGGTCAAGGGTCAAGGACTGCCAGACCCATATGGGTGAAGTACATGGCCAAAGTATATGCAGACCCAAGCCTTGGCTATACTAAAGGTCCATTTCCAAGACCTGAAAGACCTCTAAGTATCGAGATCAACTGCGATAAATACGAGCAGGAAAGTCAGCGTTTTGCAGACTTTGATTATGATGCCAAAAAGAATGATTTTTAATCAACAAGCCTCATACTGAACCCATCCTAAGCAGCCCAACTATTGGGCTGTTTTTTTACAGTTTACCAAAAAAAAATCTTGTGTCTTGTGTCTTGTGTCTTGTGTCTTGTGTCTAAAATCTAAAAGCAGTATCTGCAAAGCAAAAAATCTATTTTTCTAATTTTAGGCCATGCAATCCTCCTCTTTTCTACCGGAAGATCACTTATCCCTACCCGACCATCCGGGAGTGTATAAATATTTCAATTCAGAAAATGAACTGATCTATGTTGGCAAGGCAAAGAGCCTAAGAAAACGAGTCAGCAGTTATTTCAACAAAAACACGGGAGTGAATCTTAAAACCAGAAGAATGGTTAAGGAAATCGTCCGAATCGAAATCACACTTGTAGATTCAGAATTGGATGCATTGCTTCTGGAAAACAATCTGATCAAAAAAATCCAGCCTAAATACAACATCTTACTTCGGGATGACAAGACCTACCCTTACCTCCTTATCACCAAAGAAAGCTTTCCAAGGATCTTTCCGACCAGAAAACTGATCCCAAAAAGGGGGACTTACTTTGGACCTTTCGCAAACGTCAAAGCGATGAATAATGTCCTTGATTTGATCAGGGAACTCTTCACCATCCGTACCTGCAACCTGGATCTTTCATATTTGAAAATCAATGAGGGGAAATATAAGGTCTGTTTGGAATACCACATCGGTAATTGTCAAGGTCCCTGTGTAGGAAAACAGATGGAATCGGCCTATCTACGAGATCTGGAACATGCCAAACATATCCTAAAAGGGAATTTGGGATTAGCCAAATCCTACTTCAGGCAAGAAATGCAGGCCTTTGCAGAAAACCTGGAATTTGAAAAGGCTCAAAAAATGAAAGAAAAGCTGGATTTGCTGGAAAAATACCAAGCTAAATCTCTCATTACCAATCCTTCTATTGCCAATCTGGATGTCTGCACGGTGGTTTCAGACGAAAAAAATGCCTACGTCAATTACATGAGGGTTAAAAATGGGGCAATGATCACCTCAAAAAATGTGGAATTGAAAAAAAGATTGGATGAAACCGAAGAAGAACTTTTGATCACCGCATTAATCAGGTTGCAAGATCAATTTCAAAGTGATGCGGAAGAAATCCTCGTCAACATCGAACCTGAAAACCCAATAGAAGGATTGAACTTGACCGTTCCAAAAATCGGAGATAAAAAGAAACTAATTGAGTTGTCTCTGAAAAATGCTCTTTATTACAAAAAAGAAAAGGCACTTCTACAGGGACTGAATCAGGATAAAAAAGACAGAGTTATCAGGCAGCTCCAACAAGACCTGAGCCTACAGGAAATTCCGGATCATATCGAATGTTTTGACAACTCCAACATTCAAGGGACAAGTCCTGTGGCAAGCATGGTATGCTTTCTCAACGGTAAGCCAGCAATAAAAGAATACAGGCATTTCCATATCAAAACGGTGGAAGGGCCAAATGACTTTGCTAGCATGAAGGAAATCGTAACTAGGCGATATAAAAGACTACTGGAAGAAGAAAAAACACTGCCCAAACTTGTGGTCATAGATGGGGGAAAAGGACAACTTTCCTCGGCGGTAGAAGCTTTACAGGAGCTCGGAATTTATGGCAAGATGCCCATTATCGGAATAGCAAAGCGATTGGAAGAAATTTATTTTCCTGGGGATTCCTATCCTATTCACATCGATAAAAAGTCGGAAAGCTTAAAGCTTCTCCAAAGAATACGCGATGAAGCACACCGTTTTGCGATCACCTTCCATCGAAAGGTCCGAAGCAAAAATGCTTTTGGGACTCAGCTTACTGCCATACCGGGAATCGGTGAGAATACCGCAGACCGACTGCTGAAACATTTTAAATCCGTAAAAAAAATTAAAGAAGCAACCGAAGAGCAACTCGCAGAAGTGATAGGAAGCGCTAGGGCAAAAGCCCTGATCGATTGGAAGGAAAAAAATAAAGGGGCCTAAGCCCCTTTTATTTTTACCATTCCCAAAGGGAATTTTCGAATTCTAACAATTTGTATTCAAAAGCCAACGCATCTATGTAGGCTTGCATTTCCGGACTTGGATGGTCTGCTTTCACCAAATCAGCTATAAGCGCTTCGTCAGGATTAGTAAACCTCCTTACGACCGATCGGAAGAGCCTTGATTCAAATGCTTCATCATAGGTCAAGCTTTTGGATATATTTTGAAAATTGATCCAGCGTGCCTCAGGATGATTTTTGAAGTAATTGACAAAGTCCTTATATCGGATGTAAGCGATAGTCTTCTGACCTGCATTGGCATTGGTAACAGAAGGCATCACCAGTTCAATGTATTTGATATCAAAAACCAAATCAGAGTGATGACGGTCAAAAACAAAATCTTCCTTGAAATCGATGTAATACAGCTGCTTTACAAATATGGAATCCCCATTCGCAGAAATCCAGTAATTGTCTTGGAACTCAGCAATTGAAAGAGGCTTGGTAAAGTTTTCATCCGCAAACACTTCAAGTGCATTTTCGTCAACGACAGCTTTATAGATGTGACTGACGATTCCATTGGCTTTATTATCACCTGAACCGTATAGCGAAAGATTATATTTTTCTCTCAAGTCTATTCGTCTCCAAACCGAGATTTGATACATCTTATCATCTTCACGGATCCGCTTGGCAGATAATACGGTGTCTATTGCAAATTGACGATCCCCAAATCCGGAAGGATTCACAGAAGTGGCTACCTGTGCAATAGACAGGTCGCTAATTCCGAAGGCAATTAGCATTACCAAAAAGATGTGTCGCACAAATCGTTTCATAGGAAGTTTATTTATATCGAACCCCTTTTATTTAATTGGAATTCGAAGGATTTCTCTTTGTTCTGAGTTGATCTTATTCCCTCTGAAGTTGGTACGTGTCACTTGTGTAACCCTAACCACGATGTCATCACCAGGTCTAGCACTTTCCAACAAGGATCTCATACCTGATCCAATAGGAACAGTTGCTCTTGGAACTTCACTTCTCAACAGGATCAATTCTCCACCTGTTACTTCAAAGTTTGCATCTTTTGCCATTGTTCTGGCAAAAGTAGGTTCAGGTTTAGCCACAATCTTCATCCCGCTCAACACATTAATAGGTTGAGCTTGGCTCATGTCTAGTTCTGAACCATTGGAACCTACCGCTCTGATAGTAGGTGCAGGTACAGGCTTGATATCAAAGGCTACATCACCGATTTTGTTACCACCGCTGCTTACACCGATGGTTACTTTACCGGAAGCACCAGGGATGATAGTCACCTGTCCAGGTCTATTGCCCTTGATAGGCTGACCGTTGGAAACATTAAATTCAGGAGAATAAGTGTTTCCTAGAGCAGGTACTTCAATCATCAATTCATTAGCGCAATCTGCATAAAGCTGCTGAACAACTTCAGAGGATACTTTGATTACAGGCTGAGCAACGAAATATTCATATTCTACAGGTAATACCTTGTCTTCACCACCTACATTGGTGACAATCTCACCTTTCAGGACCTTACGGGCCAAACCTTTATCATCGTATTGGCCTGCAGGAGTAGCAGTGAATTCAATTTTACCAAAGCCCTTTTCGTCTACCGGAACTGCACGACCATCCAAGGTCATCGTAGGGACAGCAGATGAGGAAGAAGAAGCAATGAACATGGTACCCTCAAACTTGGTACCTGCTGCAACTACATTAGATACGGCAGAAATCTTTGCTTCTGTAATATCAGCTTTGAAATAGAACGATCCGATAGTATTGGCTATTGTGGTCAAGGACTCACTTTCAATATTCAGTACTTCATTCTGGTATTGAGAAATCAAAGCGATCACAGCACCAACAGGAGATTTCACAAAGTTCAAAGCCACAAAGCTTTTATTTCTTGCTTCTCTATCATTGGCAAAAAGATCAATCTCAGCGGCATCTCTAGCTATTGGTCGGAAGGTTAAATCGGTAATGCCGATACCTGAAAGAATCCCTTGAATAGTTTGAGGATATTCGTTGAGCTTCTGCTTCATTTCTTCTCCCTTTCCATTGTTCGCAAACATATTGCCTGGAACTTCGGTATTTTTAAGGGAGGCATTAACAAAGTTACCTTCCTCATTTTTAGCATTTGACTGCACAATGAGATCTTGCTTGAGTTGCTCCAAATAATCATAGATTTCTTTGGTAGCTTCTCTTACTTTTTTAGCAGCGGCTACTTTAGGCACATCTTTCTCATTGTTGCCTTGTTGCTGCACGGTATATTCGATAGAACCTACTGTGGATTCATTTTTCAGAATATAGTTTCTTGAAGTCCGCTCCATCCCGTCATTGAGAAGGACGAACTTTTGGAGGATCTGATTACTTACCTGGAGGGCCAATAGGGCCGTCAAAACCAAGTACATCATCCCGATCATCCGCTGTCTAGGTGTCTCTTTAGCTCCTGCCATCTTACTGTTTGTTCTTTTCTAGATGTGAGAGATTGGGATTAACCTTTCATGGCAGAAAGCATTCCACCATAGATTTTGTTAAGAGAGCTTACATTTTGATTCAACTTAGCCAATTCATTTTTAAAGGCTTCAGTCTCTTTTCCAGCCTCAGTGATTCCAGCCATTGCCGTGGACATGCTGCTGTAGAATTTGTTTAGTGTCTTCACATGACTATTGGCATCCTGAAGCTCCATTTCATACACTGCATTCAGCGCAGAAAGATTCTTAGTCACAGTTTGGATTTGAGTATGGTAAGCTTTGGCATCCTGAGAAGCTGAAGACATCTCTGTCAATGCAGCAGCTGTTTTGCCATAAGACACGTTCATATCCGCCAAGGTCTTGGCGGCAGATTTCACGTTACTTGCATATTCGTTGGTAGCCACGGCAGCATCTGCCAAGTTACCCATTTTTTCAGCCGATGTAGCCAAGTTTTGCATTCCTTTGCCAAGGCTTTCAATCAATTCAGGTCCAATCTTAGCCTTAGAAAGCATATCGTCCAATTTGGCAGATACGTCATCGCCTTTGGACTTCTTAGCAGGGGCACCTTCTGCTAGCTCAGGATAGATTTTGCTCCAATCCATTTCTTCTTGTCTTGGTTCAAATGCAGAAAGGAAGAAAATGATCGCTTCGGTTGTCAAACCTACACCGATCATGAGGTTTGCACCTTGCCAATCAAGGATTTTAAACATTGCACCAAGAATAACGACAGCTGCACCAATACCGTAGATTTTGGGCATGACGCTGGAATAAAAGAAGTTGCCTTTGCTAGCCATTTTTGTAATTGTAGAATTAAGGTTAAGGTTTTTGTTTTGATTTTATCTTCTTGTTCTCTTGGAGGACTTTACATCCATAGAGCCGGATCTTCCGATGAAGGTCATTGCAGTTCGGAAACCGATATGTGCCTGAGCTACATCCTGATATTCATAGGCTCTTGTTGAAGTTTCTAGATAATGGGCAATATCTTTCCAGCTTCCTCCGCGAACAAGCTTTCTAGGCTCATTTGGATCATCATATACTGGATCAAGATCCCAAGTATCAACTCTAGCCGTTGCTTTATAAGCATCCAACACCCATTCCGCAACATTACCTGACATATTATAAAGGCCGAAGCCGTTAGGGGCGAAAACATCTACTGGAGCTGTGTAAGCAAAGCCATCATCAATGTAATTACCTCTTCCGGGCTTAAAGTTTGCCATCAAGCATCCTCTCTTATTTTTCAAATAAGGACCACCCCATGGGTATTTTGCGACATCTTTTCCTCCTTTGGCAGCATATTCCCATTCGGCTTCAGTAGGTAATCTGAAGGCAGGAACATCGAAGTCAGATTCATCATTTGCCCTAAGGTGGTAGGTTCTCCATTCACAATATTTTTTAGCCTGATCCCAGGAAACCCCAACAACCGGATAATTGTCGAAAGCCGGATGATCAAAATAAAACTCCATTAGTGGATCTCCATAGTGGTAAGAAAAGCTCGTAGACCAAACTGTGGTGTCTGGCCTTAATTCATCATAATTTAAAGTAGGAGGATCTTTAAGCGTCGTTGGAGTACCTGTGGCAAGCTCTCCATTTTTCACTGCCTCCAAAAATTGTCTGTACTTGTTGTTGGAGACCTCATATTTATCCATGAAAAATTCAGAGATAGTGATCTGCTTGTTCATGGAAGACTGAGTGTAAGCAATATCTTCATCAGATTGTCCCATCCAAAAAGTACCAGCCTTCACAGGAACCATATCGATAGGAAGGTTCTGTTGCCAGCTCGCTCTCTTCGGAACTCCGGTCACTTCGCCCCTTCTGTTTGCCTTTTCACTGGCCGAACCCTTCTTATTAAAAAGTCCACAACCCGGCAATAATATTATTATTGCGAGGCTCAAAATGAGTGGAACTGAACGGAGTTTCATTTTTTTATACATAAATGACGTTTTTTAAATCATCAAATTTTTCCCCAATCTAAAATAATCTAGAACTCGAAATTTAACAGAATTAAGGCCAACAAAGCAAATAACCTGCCAATTTTAAACCTTTTTGTAAATCAAACGTAGAAGAGACCCTTAACCATCCTAACCTTCTATCTTAAAGGTTTAATACCTGAATCTCGGTGTCCTTTGAATCACTCTTTCTACTTCTCGACTTACATCTACCAATGTATACCGAAGCATCAGTTCATGAGAGGTAGGAGATTTCGCTTCTAAACCTCCTACTACCAGATCGAAGGCATACCCCAGTTTCAAGGAATTATCTTTTAGCAAACTGTATCCTAAAATCAGCGATACCGATTCCTCTCCTCTATAAGCAAGGCCTCCATTAATCCTATTCTGGTGAGTAGCCATAACGCTCAAGTCATAGGAAAAATTATTAAATCCTACGGCTTTTAATAAGAAACTTGGTTCAATTCTCAATTGACCTATCGGCCTGACTCTGTAACCAAAAAGCAAGTAACTATGGTTTCTCAACTGGTTTTCATAAGAAGCATCCCCAAAGTCAAAAGTTGGCTGATTTAGGTGCTTGGCACTCAACCCCAAATAAAAATTCCCCCTGTCCAATAAGGCCCCTGCTCCAAAATCAAGTGCCATTTGATTTTCTTTTCCTGATTGAGGGAGATTCGGTTCCGGATTGACAACTATAAGCTCTCCATAGTCAAGAGAACTTGAAAACATCCCGACGTATCCTCCAATACTGAGGGTTGCACGCTTAATTTTTTTGTGATAACTGCCCTGAAGATTGATTTCTAAATTAGATGTTGCTCCAATATTGTCATTGACAATGGTCAACCCATAGCCCACATTCTTGGAATCCAATCTTCCTTGCGCAGTGATCAATTGAGTAATGGGAGCTCCTCCAGTACCAGAACTCGTCGTATAATTTAGCCATTGAGATCGATGAAGGGCAGAAAAACGATAGCCTCCTTCTTTCCCAGCCATGGCTGGATTATAAAACATTCCATTGTACATGTATTGGGTAAACTGTGCATCCTGCTGGGCAAAAACCATCCCTGAAGCAAAAAGCAAAGTCAATGTCAGTGTAAGTTTGAAAAAAATATCCAAGGGGCTTCTATTAGTCATTTGGCTATGGTCTGATCAAATTTAAACTAGTGTAGGAATTTAAACTGAAAAACCACAGAAAATGATTCTAAGAATTACAAATTATTGGCTTTTTTGATATAAAGCTCCAGTGCACCGGTCATACTTGGAGCATTGGGCATGGGCGCTTCTATATCCAAAATAAGGCCCATATCTCGGACTGCTTGGGCTGTGGTCGGGCCAAATGCAGCAATCCGCGTATTACCTTGTACAAAATCAGGGAAATTCTGTTTCAACGATTTGATACCAGAAGGACTAAAGAAAGCAAGTATGTCATATTTCACATCTGCCAAATCTGAAAGATCAGCAGCTACAGTGTGATAAATAATGGCCTCCGTGAAAGAAATACCGTGTTTTTCAAAATATCCAGGAATATCATCCTTACGAATATCCGAACAAGGAAAAAGATACTTCTCGTTTTTATGTTTTTTGAAGTAGTCGAACAAATCTTCAGCCGTTTTTTGGCCTACAAATAGCTTGCGTTTCCTTATTACAATATATTTCTGGAGATAATGCGCAGTCTGATCAGAAATACAGAAATATTTCATCTCAGCGGGCATTTCTATTTTGAATTCTTTACAGATCGCGAAAAAGTGATCAATAGCATTTCTGCTGGTAAAAATGATGGCTGTGTGCTTTAGGATGTCTATTTTTTGCTTTCTAAACTCCTTTGGCGGCACAGGCTCAACTTTGATAAATTGCCTGAAATCTATCTTCAATTTATACTTTTCTGCAAGCTGCAGATAGGGGGAATTCGCGTCTGTTGGTTTGGGTTGGGAAACTAGGATACTTTTTACTGGCTTAAAGCGATCTTTTGGAGCTGCACTCATGCTAGTCTTTCCTTTAATTAGTGGGTTCAAAACATCATTGAACTAGCACCATTATCCATTTGGAGAGGATTAAAAAAGGTACCATTTCAGCAATGCAAAGGTAAGTAAATAAATGGTATTTCTTAAAACTCAACCGATTCACCATGATCAAAAAGAGTCCTGACACACCTATCACATAAAACCAGAAGAAACCGGAAACCATTCCTTCAAAAACAGTAGTAAGTCCTGAAAAATTGTTGACAACGAAATAGGATCCTACCAATATCATAATTGAAAATCCAAAAACAATGAGCCTTAATAGATAGAAAAAATGAGCAAATTCGGATTTCCCAAGGTCAAACAGGTAGCTGATAATCCGAATCGCAATAAATTTTAGTATGGTCAATACCAAAATCAAAAATGCACCTGCCAGCCAAAGTAAAATCAAAGAGGAATACTCCCAACCTATCCATCCCTCCAGCCAATCCCTTCTGAAAATAAGTATTCCAGTCACTGCAATCTGAGAAATCATCATACCTACGATAAGCAGATAGAAGAGTATGTCAAATGAAAAGAACTTTTGTAAACTCCCACTCTCAGAAAAATCTTCTGCGTTGATCACTGCCAAAGGCTGTAACAATACCCCGAGCAAATACGGATAAGCCATTCTGTATATCGCGAGAAGAAATAAAATCCCCACCAAAGAGGTAAAATAAAAATCCTCAATGGGCTGTGGAATAAATCTGGAAACTTCACCACTTTGGGAGGCTTTGACCACAGAGCTGATATCCTCCCTGCCAGCATTCATTACCTTGGTAATTTTTAAAGGCAAGCTTCGGGATCTGATTTGATCATTAACTAGAGTTACTTCCACGGTGTCTTTACCAAACTCATGCTTGAGGTCTGCTAACGGAACAGAAAAAATCGTATCCTTCTGGAACAGCCTCCAAAGTTTTCCCTCCAAGAAAATGGTGGATTGAGCGGGAATCTCAAACCTTACCGAGGATTCGGGAAAAGTGGCAATGTTTAGATTTAGATTATACTGTTCTTTTCTGCTCGCAAAAGACTTCGTTTCCGAAGTGGTCCACTCTTGGTCATAATTCTCCAAGACTTGGGAATATCCCAAAGTAGCAGCGGTCAGAAAAAAGAAAATTAAAATCAACCTTAACATCTCAGCAAACATCCAATCTAGAACCTAGCCAAATACCCAAAATGAATTCTGGAATAGGAAAATGACAAAGGCTGGGCATTTGACTGCCCCAAGCCGAATACAAAACTGAACAATCCTCCGTCAGTGTCCAAATTAAGCCCCATTCCAAAAGAAGCAGGACGGTCTATTTTCGGGGAAAAGTAGGGATTTTGCAACACTCCCAAATCTCCAAAAACCATGAGATAAGAATTCTGACCCACATAAAAACGCTGCTCCAGATTTAGAAAAGCATACCTGTCAGCAAAAAAAAATTTTTCATTGAACCCACGGATTGTTTTCAAACCGCCAAATCGGAAAAATTCATTCAGAAACAGGTTTTCATTTTTCATGAAAGATCCATAGCCCCGAAGCCACATTCCCCAGAATGGCTTTACATACAAATGCTTTTCTACACTCAGCGATCCCTGATATTGGGGAGAGGCCAATTCCAAACCTTGATACAATTCTTCAGGAATGGAGGTGTTTTCTACAATTCGCTTATTTCCAAGTGAAAACTCTGAAATGATCTTAACTCCTTTCCGGGCAAAGACAGGATCATCCAACCAATCGAACATCACGCCGAGGCCATATTGGTTCCATCGGTAATCTAATGCCGGAGGCAGAGAGGCAGTCTGATCACTATTCCCAATCAAATCCCCGGATTGTCTTCGGTTGAAGAATCTTAAATACCCAGTATCTGAAAGCCGATATCCGAAATCCACCTGGAAGGTTCGATTGACGAAAGAACTGTCTTGTTTCAACAGTGAAAAATCCAGTTGGAGGTCAAGAGGGGATCTGAATAGAAAAGATTCTTTCGCGTTAATCTCCAGTGTTTGAGACTGAATGTTGAGTCTTTGCCATTGCACTGAGAAATCTCGCCCTTTACCTCCCAAATGGTATAAGGCCAAATTAAGCTCTCCGGTAATTAACATGGTCCCGGGTTGATTTTGATTGGGAATCAGCCCTATAATTCCATCAAACACATTGATTTTTCGATCCTTCAGCTCGAAAGACGGCTTTGCATTTTTAGTTTGAAAATTTAGCTGTGGTACAGAAGCCAAAGAAAAGTAAGGAGACCTCCGAATCTTCTGGATGGATTTTTCCAAGGCTGTTTGGGAAAACGAGGCTCCTGGGACAAGTCCTGAGAATTGCTGAAGGTATCTTCTTTGGGTCTTGGTGTCTCCTGAAACCTCCAAACTATCCCAAGTAATCCAAGGCCCTTCTTCGTAATCAAAAAGACCGAAAAGAAAACTGCCTTCCAAACGGACACTATCCAAGCTTACTTTCGCAAAAGGATATCCCTTTTCCTCCGCCAAGCTGATCAATCGGTCCATCCAATGGTAAGGCGCCTGGTAAGAATTCCCGGGAACGCCTAACTTAAGCCAAAGATCTTCAGGCACATTTCCCCGCCTGACTTCTTTCCAAAAAAAAAGAAGCCCTGGTTCAATGTTGATCTTGAAAGTGTCCTCGGATGAAAACTCCTTAGCTTCCAGTTGAAGAAAACCCTTATCCTTCAAGGCATTCTGAATCGAGTCAGAAAAATGTAGGGCGGCCAATCGAGAGGATAAAGAAGAAAACTTTGACGGTGCTTCTGTTCCTTCCTTCCACTGAACCCAAAAAACTTGTTGACTCAGACAATACCTGATGCCAAACGAAAACCACACCAATAAAAGTAGGAACAGTGCTCTCAAAGTAAGCGATTAGGAATAGTTATATTCGCAAGTTAATTGAATTACCTTGGCAGGCATCTACATACATATTCCATTTTGCAGGCAGGCATGCCATTATTGTGATTTTCATTTTACTACCAATCTTGGGAAAATTCAAGAGATGACGGAATGCATCCTAAGAGAGATAGAGTATCGAAAAGACTACCTAAATGGAATACCCGTAGATACGGTTTACTTTGGGGGAGGAACCCCCTCTTTACTTCCTGAAAAACAGTTGGAGACTATCTTGGGAAGAATATTCGACCTTTTCCCGGGAAAAAAATCAGAAATCACCCTTGAAGCCAACCCGGACGACTTAAAAGACCAAAAAATTTCGGCTTGGAAATCCATGGGCATAGATCGGCTTAGCTTGGGAATTCAGAGTTTTCAAGAAGAAATCCTTAAAGCCTACAATCGGACACATACGGTGGATGAAGCCCTTAAGGCAATCAGATTGGGAAGAAAAGGGGGATTTGAAAAATTTTCAATCGATCTGATATATGGATTTCCATTCCCGGATCATAGTCTTTGGCAAAAGGATCTGGAAGAAGCGCTTCGCCAAGATCCCGGGCACATTTCGGCCTATGCGCTTACCGTAGAGCCAAAAACCGCTCTGGGGAATTGGGCCAGCAAGGGGAGGTTTGTTCCGGCTGACGAAGACTTTATTGCCGAACAATTTGAATGGCTTCAAGAACAGGCCGAAAAGGCAGGATATATACACTATGAGATTTCCAATCTTGGAAAGCCGGGGAAGTTTTCTCTGCATAATTCCAACTATTGGAAGGGAATCCCTTATTTGGGTATAGGACCGAGTGCCCATTCATTTGACGGGAAAAACAGGGGATATAATCCCTCTTCAAATGCTAAATACACGAAAGCATTACTTTCTGGATCCATCCCATTTGAATTGGACCCTATGGAGCAGGAAGATCGAATCAATGAAGAGATTTTGACAGGACTTCGCACCATTTGGGGATTGGACACAGCGTCGATCCTAGACCGACATCATGTTGATCTCTGGCAAATCAAATCGGAAGCCATTAAAAAATTAGAATCAGAGGGCTGGCTGATAGCCCAAGGCAAAGTCCTATCTTTAACCCGAAAAGGCAAATTATTAGCAGACAGTTTGGCCGTAGAACTTTTCATTTGATCTTGTGAATTACCCACAAAAACCTCTTCTCAAACAGAAGGGGGATGGTCCATGGCAATATGAAGGCTAGCGAGCGGAGATTTGACCTTTGAAAATCAATTTATAAAGTGATGAAATACGACCCCAATTATGGAAGAAAGAAGGAAGCTGCTCCTCTGGAGTCTGCGTTCAAAGATCTTCTTAAAACTTACCGGCTTGAGGATAAATTTCAGGAAAAGCTTCTGATTAATTCCTGGCCAGAACTAGTGGGTAAAACCATCGCAGACCGTACGGGCAATATTTTCATCAAAGAAAAAAAGCTGCTGGTGAAAATCACCTCAGGACCAATCAAAAAAGAACTTCAGCTAAACCGCTCCAAAGTACTTTCTCTGATAGAAGAAAAAATCGGAAAAGGAATCGTAGACGACTTGATATTCCTTTAGTTTTATTTTGATAATTTTTAACAACTATTCTCCGAGCAGCTTGATTTGGCATAGGGTCAGGATTGGTTGACTTTGAGTATTATTGCGAAAGCATCCCGATGGTAAAGATCCCCACAATCCATATCGGCAAACTCAGTTTACTGCTCTCCATATTCGTATGGTTAGCTCTGTTATTTGTTGATTTGGTCAGGATCTTCGGAATAATTAATGAGCTTGATTCGGGCATTTCTGAAGAGATAACCTGGATTTTGGAAATTCTTTTCTTCTTTACGCTCTATGGTTTTTACAGCTATTCCATCGGAAAAAATATTCAGGGAGACTTTTTAAATCTCATTTGGAGAGGGGCTTCCACCGGTCTTTTTGCCACCGCATTCGGATTGCTTACCCAACTCTTTTATACCTCTCTTGCAGAAACCAAAATTGGCTCAGAGCCCTTTTTGAAAAACTTTTTCTACCACGTCAATTTTGCTCTTACTACCCTCTTTTTGATTTCCACGACCATTCTTTGGAAACATTTGATTCTTTATCAGAAAAACAAACAGGTGGTAAAGCAATGGCAGGCATTTGAATTTGCCATGCTGGTAGCTACGTTTTTTGTGTTTTTCAACAAAAACAACTTCGACTACAGCTTTCTTTTCGGACTGGTGATCTTGTTGATCATTTCCATTGTTCTTTCGGGAAATTTAAAATGGATCCCCTATTTGACCTTCAAAGAAAAATGGAAATCTCTCCTTTTTCTTTCTTTGATTCTGCTTAGCACGGGATACCTTTTCAACCGACTTCTCGCCTACGGAAATGAGGATCGATTCCAAATCAATCTGACCGACAACCTGTTTTTGATGGCCCTTTTTGGGTTCATCTTTGTATATGCTCTTTTTAGTTTTTTGGTCACTTTATTCAATTTGCCAACCTCCTCAGTATTTGAGCAAAAACTTACAGAGGCGATCAATTTTCAACGATTAAGCCAATCCATACAGCCTGAAGAAAATGAGGAGCAAGTGTTGGATATCTTAATGGATTCCTGCATGAGTGCTTCCTATTCCGATGCCGCCTGGCTGGAAATGAATCCTGAAGAACACCTTGGCGGGATTGACCAACTTCGCTTTTTGGATGAATGGACCAAAAAAGAAATTTCAGATTGGATCCGATCCCAAAAAACAGCTCAGGAATGGGCTGCTGTAGAAAAACCAGACCAACTATTGCCTTTAGCCATTCGACTGGAGCATCCTAGATACGAATCCGCCTTATTGGTTCCATTGATCATCAATAAATCCGCCATAGGAAGAATGGTCCTATGTAAAGAAGTCCGAGACGGCTTCAACAAAGAGATGATCAACATCATCAGCACCTTTGCCCGACAGGCTTGCATAGCCGTTGAAAATCACCGATTACTCAATCAGGCTATCCAGAATGAACGCTACCAAGAAGAGCTAAAAATTGCGCAAAGGGTTCAGAAAGCGTTACTGCCGACCCGTCTTGACCATCCCGATTCCTTTGACATTTGTGCCTATTCCAATGCAGCAGATGAGGTTGGGGGGGACTACTACGATACCTATAAACTGGACGAAAACAGATATGTATTAATCATCGGAGACGTATCGGGTAAAGGAACCTCTGCTGCATTTCACATGTCCCAAATGAAGGGGGTTTTCCACAGCTTGATTCAACTGGAATTGAGTCCTGCGGAGTTTATGATCCGTGCAAATTCGGCACTTAGCAAATGCCTTGAGAGAAACCATTTCATCACTGCTTCGATCTTTCTGATCAATACCGAAAACCAAACTATCAATCATTCCAGGGCAGGGCATGTACCCACTCTGCTCTACAGGGCAAAAGAGAAAAATTCTGAATTCCTGATGTTTGACGGACTGGGTTTGGGAATTTTAAGAAACAAGCTTTACGAGAATCACGTTCAGGAAAGAACCTTCGGATTCAATTCCGGTGACATCCTGGTACTGATTACTGACGGAGTGGTGGAAGCGAAAAACCAAAAAGGGAACCAATTTGGCTTTGAACGAATCAAAAGCTTGGTTGAAATCAATTGCGAAAAAACTCCAAGACAAATTCAACAAGTTTTGATCGATTCACTTCACGCTTTTGTCGGCGGCGACGGCATGATTGATGATGATTATTCACTTATGGTAGTCAAGTTTGGAAAAAAAGAATAGTAATAAAGAAAACGAAAAGCACGAACATGCTTCGATTGGAAAAATCAAAAGAAACTCAATTTGACATCTTAACCCTTTTGGGTGAAGTAGATGCAAGTAACTCCGTGATTTTGGACAAAGCCATACAGGAATTAGTGGAATCAGGAGCTAAACACATTTTGGTGGATGGGCAGGGCTTAGAGTACATCTCCTCTGCGGGACTGGGAGTATTCATGTCTTATCTAGAAGATTTCAACGACCAGGGTATCTGGATGGGAATCTTTGGACTGCCTCCAAGAGTTTATGAGGTTTTCAAAATCTTAGGATTAGATCAGTTGATACCAATTTTTGAAGATAAAAGTGCAGCAATTGGGAGTCTAAATGAAGCATAATTTCAACATATCCTGTCAGACGTCAGCGCTCTCAGATTTGAGAACCTTTCTTCAAAGGACATTGGCTGGTTTTTCATTGTCTGACACAGAAAAACACCAGGTAACCCTGGCAGTGGAAGAGGTATGTGCCAACCTGATCATTCATTCCCATGGCTGCAATCCAAAAGACCAAATCCAACTGGAAGTAAAAGATTCAAATGAAAAGTTGATTTTTGAAATTACAGATCAAGGAAGCGCTTTTAATATTTTGGAATATGAGGTCCCTGATCTCAAAAAAGTCATGGTCGAAAAAAGAAAGGGCGGTTTAGGCATCATTTTGGTAAAGAAAATAATGGACGAAATCGAATTTGAGTCCAACAACGGCACCAATACCTGTAGACTGGTCAAAAGATTCAGATCCTAATTTTGGTTAAAACCCCATGCACCAAGGCATTCCACGTGAATTCCTGATAAATTTGTAACATTGCATTTTAAATCGGCTTTCCACTTCATGAATTACCGAACCCTTTCGGCTCTTCTTGCATTTATTTTCCTAATAAACGCAGGTCTCTACCCGCTTGAAACCGCAGCCCAAAATCAAAATGAGGTGTTGTTGAGCATTGGGGGTACTCCTGTAGAGAAGGAGGAATTGGTTTATTTACTGTCTAAAGGAAAAGGTGCAGAGCCATCCATACCCGGTGTAAGCAGGGAAGAATTTGAAGAAAGCTTCGAACTTTTTGTCAATTACAAACTCAAGGTCAGAGAAGCTGAATCTCTGGGTCTAGACAAATCAGATGAATTTCTCCGGGAATTTGCTTCCTTCAAAGAAACCCTGATCGCACCTTTTTTAATCAAAAATTCCATTGAGGAAGGTGAATTACGAAAGGCTTATTCAAGAATGGAGGAAATCATAAGAGCGAGCCATATTCTGTTTCAATTTCCTCCAAATGCCTCCAATGAAGACAGCCTTATTGTTTTAAAAATGGCTCTGAAGGTGAAAGGAGAAATCGAAAACGGAGGAGACATCAACGAGTTAGCCGTCCAATATTCAGACGACCCATCTGCCAAAACAAACAAAGGTGATCTAGGCTATTTTACAAGCCTTCAGATGGTTCAGCCTTTTGAAGATGCGGCATTCGCATTGCAGCCGGGAAAGGTTTCAGATCCGGTATTAACCAATTTCGGATACCACATCATCCAAGTAAAGGATCGCCAGCCTAATCCGGGACAAGTTAGAGTCTCACATATTCTGGTTCGATTTGACCCTCAAAGTCCTGGTCAGGAAGAAAACGCAAGAAGAAAAATCTCAGACATTTATACCGAGATTCAAAAGGAGAATACAATTTGGGAAGATATTGTCAAGACTTTTTCGGAGGATCCTGGTACAAAAGATAACGGAGGAACATTGCCCTGGTTTGGGGTGGGTATGATGATTCCAGAATTTGAAATGGCCGCCTTCTCATTGACTGAAATCGGAGAGGTCTCACCTCCTCTGAGAACGCAATATGGATACCACATTTTAAGATTAGAAGCCAAAAAACCCATTGACTCATTTGAAGAAATGGAGGAAAGCATACGGTCTAGAATATTAAGGGACTCTAGGTCAGGAATGATTCAATCACAAGTTGTCGCCGTTCAAAAAGCCAGGTATGGATTCAAAGAAAACGAAGCCTCCATATCTTCTCTTTCTTCAGTACTCAACGATGTGACAAAATCTACATTTGGAGGAGTCTTGGATTCCAAAGGGTTAACCAACACAGAATTATTCGTCCTCCAGGGAAAATCCTATAAGGCGGCAGACTTATGGAGGTACATGCAGGAGGAAGAATTCGTCCCAAAAGGCAAAGCAGGCACTTTTGACACTTGGTATGAAAGATATGTTGCCAGCATTTTGGCTCAAACCGAAGAGAAAGACCTAGAATCAAACAATAAGGAGTACCAGATGCTGCTAAAAGAGTATCGCGATGGGATATTGTTGTTCTCACTGATGAACCAGGAAGTTTGGCAAAAGGGGATCACTGATTCATTGGGGCAAGTGGATTTTTTCAGGAAAAACATCTCCGACTATCAATGGAAAAATCGGGTAGATGCTTACATAGTCAAGGTAATTGATCCAACCAAACTGGAAACCGCCAGAAAAACGCTACAAGGAAATGGGTATAATCCCAGCTCCATTCAGGCCTTTGAGTCCAGCTATAAAGCCACCTCTCCTTTGGCCTTCACCACAGAATCAGGGACTTTTGAATACGAAGATCACCCAATACTATCTAAAATCAATTTGGACCTCCCCTATCAAGAAGTCTTGATAGATGGGGCAACCTATTTGATTAATCTTGGACAGAAATTTCCTTCCGGTCCGAGAAAATTCGAAGAATCCAGAGGATTGGTAATCAGAGATTATCAGGAATTTTTGGATAAAAATCTAACAGAAAGACTCAGAGGGAAATACCCTGTTCAAATAAATCAAACCGTCAAAGAAGAAGCTTTTATTGCCTTGAACAGATAATTCCACCTATTCGGAATCTCCGAAAAAGATGAAATAAACATGATGAAATTGCTAAACCGACTAATGCCAAGCCTTGTGGGACTTATGATCTTGGGACAAAGCTATGCCCAAGAGACTCAACCCACAGGACAGGTTTTGGATAAAATTGTTGCCAAAGTGGACAACAATATCGTCCTGGAGTCAGAAGTCCAAAAGACGTATATCGAAGCCATTGCCCAATCCCAACAAGGAATGGAAGCCCCAAACCGCTGTGAGGTGTTTGAAAGCCTTTTGATCAACAAACTCATGGTGGCCAAAGCCGAAATCGATTCGGTCATGGTAACGGATGCGGAGGTTTTGGTTCAAACCAATAACCGCTTCAACATGGTGATGCAGCAATTTGGAGGCGATGAAAACATGCTTGCCGAGATTTATGGCAAATCTGCAGACCAGCTAAAATCCGAACTTGAAGAAGTGATCCGTGAACAGCTCATCGTGCAAAAAATGAGAGGTAAGATCACCGAAGGTATCACGGTTTCTCCTGCGGAAGTAAGAGCCTTCTTCAACAGCATCCCGAGAGACTCCTTGCCACTGTTTACTTCTGAGGCGACGGTGGGCCAAATTGTAAAAAAACCAGAAGCCAATCCTAAAATAAGAGAGGATATTATTGCCCAACTTCTTCAGTTTAAGCAGGAAATCCTGGATGGTAAATCCACTTTTGCTGAACTGGCCAGAAAACACTCAGAGGATCCGGGATCTGCAGCCCAAGGGGGCGATCTGGGTTTCTTCAGAAGAGGAGAATTGGCTCCAGAATATGAAGCGACCTCCCTAGGACTTAGACCTGGAGAAATATCCGACCCCATCGAAACTCAGTTTGGATTTCACATGATTCAACTCCTGGAAATCAAAGGGAATACATTCAACACTCGGCATATCTTACGAATTCCAAGAGCATCGGAAGAGGACATCTTAAAGGCCGAGAAATACCTAGACAGCTTAAAAACCCAGATTCTCCTAGGAAAAATTGACTTTGCAAAGGCGGCCAAAGAATATTCAGATGACAGAGCCACATCTGATGCAGGCGGATTTTTTACTGATCCTGCCACCAATTCCAATAGACTGTCTTTGAGAACCTTAGAAGATCCTGTGCTTTATTTCACTATAGATACCATGAAGGTAGGGGATATTACCAGGCCCTTAAGGTTCGAAGATCCTCGTGAAGGCACCAAAGTCAGGATCCTTTTCTACAAAGCCAGATATCCTGCCCACAAGGCCAATCTCGAAGATGACTATGAAAAAATGAAAGCCGCTACCTTAAGGAGGAAAGAAGATGAAATCCTGAGTAAGTGGTTTCTGACAGCAAAAGAAGACGTATTCATTGATATCGATCCGGCATACGACCGATGTAACGCACTGAAGGAAAAATAGAAAAGGCCTCGCTGAAACAAGTTCAGCGAGGCCTTTTTTCTTGGTTTAAGCTATTACTTTTTCCCAAACAGGATTTTTAGTCCTAATCCTATTTGCTTAAACCCCTCTTTGACGAATCCTTTGGACTCTTCAATTCTGGGCTCAAGTTCTTCTCTCTTATCTCTGTATTCCCTTTCCAGCATTTCCTTTGCCTTTTTGAGCTCAGCCTCCAGAGTTGTCTTATTTTCTTTTAGATCCCTGATCTTCTGCTCGATCTCTTCCTTGATTTCCCCACCTGCTTCAGCGCCTTTTTTGACAAGTTCTTCGATCTTTTGACCTATCTCCTGAAGAACCTCTTCCAGTTCTTGCGTGGTTGATTTTTTGACAGTCATAATAAAAATAAGTTTAGTGCCTACCCAAGTTACAGAAAATCAACAGAAAAGTGGAAACCGGGAGAAATCTATCCGTCAATTTGTTCGGCAGATTGGGTTTGCTTCTCAAACAATTCAGCATAGACTCCTTTCTGTGCCATCAAGGATTCATGGTTGCCCCGTTCGATGATTTTACCTTCGTCCAATACGATGATATGATCGGCCAATTTTGCAGAGGAAACCCGATGTGAGATGATTATCGAAGTACGGTTTTCCATAATTTTCTTGAGAGCTGTGAGAATGGCATTTTCGGTTTTGGTATCCACAGCAGAAAGACAATCATCCAAAATCAGGATTTTTGGCTCTTTAGCGATGGCGCGGGCAATCGAGACTCGCTGTTTCTGTCCCCCGGAAAGGGTAATTCCCCGTTCTCCAAGCATGGTTTCAAAGCCTTTTGGAAAATCAACTATATTCTGATAGACATCCGCATCTTTTGCGGCCTTCTCGATCAATGCCATGTCAGGATGATCCAGACCGAAGGCAATATTATTTGCAATTGTATCCGAGAAAAGAAAAACATCCTGAGGCACAAAGCCAATTTGCCTTCTCAAATTAGAGATTGAATAACTCCGAATATCTTTCCCGTCTATCAAAATCTGCCCTTCCGTAGGATCATACATCCGCATCAACAGATTGGCTATGGTTGACTTCCCAGAACCCGTCGTACCGATGATTCCCAAAGTTTGCCCTGCCTTGATTTGGAAGGAAACCTCATTTAAGGCCTTAATTCCCGAATCAGGATAGATAAAAGAAAGATCCTTTACCAAAATTTCTCCTTCAAGCTCTCCTTCGAAATTTTCAGTACTCACAATATCATTTTGAATATCTAAAAACTCATTGATGCGAGTTTGAGAGGCTGCGGCTCTTTGCACAATACTTGTAACCCAACCCAAGGAAGTTACCGGCCAAGTGAGAATATTGACATAAAGGATGAATTCTGCGATCACTCCGTATCCGATCTCCCCCTGAATAACTTTCATCCCTCCCACATAAACAGTGATAATGGTAGAGATCCCCACCAAAGCCATGATCAATGGGAAAAACAGGGCATTAACCCGGGTCAGTTCTATGGATTTGTGTTTGTATTCTTCACTAGCCTCTGCAAACTCTCTGGCAGAATCTTCTTCTCTGACAAAGGCTTTCAATACACGAATCCCTGAAAAAGCCTCCTGAACGAAGGTGCTGAGGTTGGATAGACTTTTCTGGATTTTTTCTGAACGCTCATTGATCAGATTATTGACAAAATAGATACTGAGAGAAAGGATAGGCAGGGGCAAAAGAGAATAAAGGGTAAGCTCGGCATTGACCGAAATCATGTAAAAAATCACCAAAGGAAACAAAATCAATAAATTGAGTCCATACATGATGGCCGGTCCAAGATACATTCTGACTCTGCTGACATCCTCCGAAATCCGAGCCATCAGGTCACCGGTACTGTTTTTTCTGTAAAAACTCAGGGGTAGGTTTTGGTAATGCTCGAAGATTTCATTTTTCATATCATACTCCACCTTTCGGGACATGATAATGATGGTCTGCCTGATCAGAAAAAGAAAAAAACCCCTTAGTAGGGCCATAACCAAAATCAAAATCCCAAAAACAAAGACGTATTCCAGAAAATTTTCACGGGCAATTTCACCCAATCCTCCTTTGGTAAGGGGCCGATAAAGCCAAAAACTCTCCACCACATAATCTATTGCGATTCTGACAAGTTGAGCAGGGATAATTACGAAGATGTTTGAGATCACCGTAAAAACTACTCCCAAGAGCAGCAAACCCTTGTATTTGTATAAATACTTATTGATTCTCCAAAGAGGCTTCACCAAATAAAAACTTTAAAATCACTGATAAACTTACAGAAACTATTGACGCAATTACTTTGAAGGCTGATAAAAGTATTTAATTTTGTATCAGCCTTTTTCTGAAGGTAAGAGCCCAAATATAACATATTCTAAAAAGCTAAGTTCACATGTTAGAGATTAATGCGACCGAAACCGTGCGTGAAGGATCCATCTTCGGACAAATCACCACCATGGATCACGAGCAGCTCGTGGTATGTCAGGATCAGGCTACTGGCCTGAAAGCACTCATCGGTATTCACAATACGGTACTAGGACCTGCCCTTGGAGGTACCCGCATGTGGCCTTATGCCACCGAAGAAGAGGCAATCACAGACGTCTTGAGACTTTCCCGAGGCATGACATTCAAAAATGCACTTGCAGGGCTAAATCTGGGTGGTGGAAAAGCCGTAATCATTGGTGATCCCAAATTGAAAAACGAGGCATTTTTAAGAAGATTTGGCCGTTTTGTAGAGAGCTTGGGTGGAAGGTATGTCACCGCAGAGGATGTAAACATGAAGACTTCCGACATGGAATACATTGCCATGGAGACCCGACATGTCACTGGCCTTCCCAAAATCAAAGGCGGCGCAGGCGACCCTTCTCCAGTCACTGCTTTTGGTGTCTATATGGGTATGAAAGCTGCTGCCAAAAAAGCATTTGGATCTGATTCACTTAACGGAAAGAAAATCGGGGTACAGGGTGTAGGCCAAGTAGGGAAATATCTGATCGAATATCTGGTAAAAGAAGGTGCCGAGATTTTGATCACGGATATTTTTGAAGATAAACTCAAAGAAGTAGCCAAGGCTACAGGTGCCACTGTAGTAGACCCCAATGTGATCTACGATTTGCCAATGGACATCTACGCTCCTTGTGCACTTGGTGCCACGATCAATGATCAGACTATTGACCGCTTGAAATGTGCTGTCGTGGCCGGTGGCGCAAACAACCAATTGAAAGACGAAGCCAAGCACGGAAAGATCCTGATGGAAAAAGGAGTCATTTACGCCCCTGACTTCCTCATCAATGCCGGTGGGGTGATCAACGTAGGTGCTGAATATTACGGAGATTATCAGGAAGAGACCGTATTTGCCCAAGCCGAGAAAATATACACGACCTGTCTGACTATCTTGGAAAAATCAGAAAAAGAAAATATTCCTGCACAGCAGGCAGCTATCGCAGCAGCACAGGAAAGAATTGCAGCGATCGGAAGAATTAAACTTCCTTTCTGAGATTCATTTCCTATCCAATTCAAACCACCGGGGGATGCCTTCCGGTGGTTTTTTTGTCTTTGGCTTCATGAAGCTAGGCACGCTCAAATTCCCTATATTTACAGCTCTTTAAAGAAAATATGCTAAACAGAAGAATCCTCAGAGTCAAGGCATTTCAGAATCTCTATGCCTATGAACAATGTAAAGGATCCAATCTAAACCTGGCCAAGGACTTCATACGGGAGTCTTTCTTACCAGATCTCAACAGTATGGAGGTTCAGGACAAGGCCGCACTGAATAGGGATGCCGAAGAAGCCATTCGCCTGTTTGACCAAAATCTGGAAAACGAACAACTCCTTAAATCATCTGAAGCCAGTCCAAAAATCAAAAAAGTGGTTTTGGATGCACTGAAACAGTTTCATGCTGCAAATGAAAAAGACCGGCAGTTTCTTTTGAAAAACATGGTCACCTCGGCAGAACGAATTCCTCAGCTTTATCTTTTAGCGATCGAATTGCTTCAGGCTTTCGCCAAACATGTGGAGAAAGACTTAGAGAAAAAGAAAAAGCTAAGCGGAGAAGCTCCCATTGCTTTCGGAAATGAGCTTAACCTGGCGAATAACCGAGTATTGAAAAATATCCGGGAGTCTCAGTCCTATCAGGCAGCAGTAGTAAGAAACAATGCACATCTTGATGATCTAGAACTGGAAATCAAAGAATGGTTTAGAGACTATATCAAGCCCTCTGAGACTTACCAAGACTATCTGAAAATCTCCAACCCAACGTTGGAGCAAGATTTTGAAGCGGTAGATGACCTTCTGAAAAAGATAATTTTCAAAAATGAAGTCATCTTGAATTATTTCTCCGAAAAGGATTTGAATTGGACTGAAAACAAGTCCGTGGTAAGAAGTTTGGCTTCTAAGGTGTTGAAAAATGCAGCTACCGAGCAAGAAGGACAGTCAGACCCCCTCCCGGAGATTGCCATGAATTGGGATGAAGACAAAGAGTTTTTTCAAAATATCTTTAACTTCACCATCGAAAATGATACTGCCAGTAAGGCACTTATCGCTCAAAAAACCAAAAACTGGGATATTGACCGTCTTGCTTTTACTGACAAAGTGATCATTTCCATGGCCCTCGCCGAAATGAAAAATTTCCCCAGCATTCCGGTGAAGGTCAGCATTAACGAGTACATTGATATTTCAAAAACATACAGTACGCCAAAAAGCAAGCAATTTGTCAACGGACTACTGGATGTTTTGGCAAAAGAGTTAACAGACAGCGGACAAATCCGTAAGAGTGGTCGAGGACTTTTAGACAATAAATAATACAACCATGAGCAAAAGTACAAACACATTATTGGCATTTGTAGTCGGCGCCGGAGTTGGTGCTGCATTGGGTATTTTGTTTGCACCTGACACAGGAGCCAATACCAGGGACAAGCTTTCTTTTAAACTCTCCAAATACAAAAAGGAACTTGAAGACCTCATTGGCGAGTTAGTAGAAGGAAAGGAACTACACCTCAACGAAGCCAAGTCTGAGGGAAAAAGAGTTATTTCAGAAGCAAAAAATAAAGCAGAAAATCTGCTTCATGACGTAAACAAACTAATCGATCAAATAAACCAAGGTAAAAACTAACATGAAAATCAAACTATTGAGCGCCATCGCTGTGGCGATGGTTTTGATGGCCTCCTGTTCACAGAAAAACGATGATCAGGCTGAAAAAATCAAGGCTTTAGAAGATAAAATTGCAGCATTGGAAGGAGCGAATACAGCAGTTGCTCCGGTAAATGCACAAACTACCACTGAAGCAGACCCTAGCACGCTTGGTGCATTCCAGTTTGCAGAGATGGAATATGATTTCGGAAACATCAACGAAGGTCAAGTTATCGAGCACATCTTCAACTTTACCAACAACGGTCAGGCTCCTTTGGTCATTTCCAACATTACTGCTTCTTGTGGCTGTACTAGCCCTGATTGGACCAAGACTCCTGTACAGCCAGGTGAACAAGGCTTTGTAAAAGTAGTATTCAACTCTACCGCAAAATCAGGAGCACAGGCGCCTACTGTAACCATCCAAGCCAACACCAATCCTACTGTAACCCGTCTGAGAATGAAGGGGAGCGTAACTCCTAAACTAGCAGGCGCAACTGCTCCATCAGGACCATTGAAGAGATAATACCATGATTAATACTGTATTAGCTCAAGCCGCAGCAGGTGGCGGTGGTATTCTTGGACAAGTATTTTTGTTTGGCTCAATCATTCTGATCATGTATTTCTTTATGATCAGACCACAGCAGAAAAAACAAAAAGAAACCAAGAAGTTTATTGAAGAAATCAAAAAAGGAGATGACGTAGTCACCATAGGCGGAATTCATGGCAAAGTGTCCAGTGTAGAGGGTGATGCCGTGATTTTGGATATCGACCGAGGTGTAAAGATCAAAATCGAAAAATCTGCCATCTCCTTGGATTTCACCAAGAAAACAGGTTCAACCAAATAAAGTAGCTTTGCCTGAATCCAAAAAATCCTCTTGGAGGATTTCTTCAAAAAGACTCTCTGATCTGAAAGTGGTAGTCCTATGCATCATAGCGGCTACCACTTTTTGGATTTTAAATGCCCTGAACAAGGACAATTACAATACCATTGTCGATTACCCCATCCAATGGGAGTTTGACAGGGAAAACTTTGTCCCTGTCAAACCCCTTCCAGAAAGTGTCCAAATCCAAATCTCAGGTAATGGTTGGGATCTTCTCAGAAAGTATTTCAATCTGAATGAACCGCCTTTTTCGATCATTCTGGCCGAGCCTTCTGAGCGTAAATTCATTCTTACTTCGGAATTAAAAAGACCATTGGGGGAATTCATCACCCCTACCCAACTGGAAGGCTTATTGGAGGACTCCATCCTTTTTCAAATAGACCGTATTGTCACCAAAAACCTGACGCCAGTATTGGATACCGCCGGATACTCTCTGGGGAAAAATATAGAAATAGATGGCGAAATCACTTTTCTTCCAAAACAGATTTCTGTCACTGGACCCTCGTCCATACTGGATTCTTTTGATGGAAAGTTTCCGGTAATCCTAAATGAGAACAGAATCGACAACAATTTTACCAAGAAGGTAACATTAGAATTGGACAAAAACCTTGCTCAACTAGTCCAAATCGAACAAAAAGAAATTGAGGTGCAATTTGACGTGGTCAAATACCTAGAGGGAAATAAAAGGCTAAAAATCAAAAAGTTGAACTTCCCAAAAAGAGCTAGCCTTGAAAATGAAGAGATTACCCCGATGATGTATTATCTGGTGGACGAAAGAAAAGTCAATGACTTCAAAGAAATAGAGTTTGAGGCTATTCTGAACTACGGAAGACGTAACCGCGAAGACAGTACAATTACCTTGGAAGTATCCCCAAAGCCTGATTACCTTAAGGATTTAAAAATCGAACCCGCCCAGGTAAAATTGAAATATGAGTAAGTCAGTACCTATATTAGTAGGAGTTACGGGCGGAATTGGTTCTGGTAAGTCTACCGTTTGCCAAGTGTTCTCCATTTTGGGAATTCCCATCTACTCGGCCGATGACCGGGCTAAATGGCTCATGACTCATGACTCAAGCCTTAAAGAGGAAATTATTTCCAGTTTTGGAGAGTCCTCCTATTTACCAGACGGATCGCTAAACAGAGCTTTTTTGGCGGAAACCGTTTTTTCGGATCCTGAAAAAGTGGCAAAAATCAATTCTTTGGTCCATCCTGCTGTGGGAAGAGATTTCGACAAATGGGCTAAATTACAGGATTCCCCCTACGTCATTAAAGAAGCAGCACTTTTATTTGAAACGGGGTCAGCGGATCAGCTAGACTACGTGATCAATGTCAGCTCACCGCTTAAAATTAGAATGGCAAGAATCCTTCTCCGTGATCCGCACAGGACAGAAGCCCAAGTCAACCATATCATCAATCAGCAATTGCCTGATGAAGAAAAAAACGAACGGGCTGACTTTGTCATCAAAAACTCAGATAACAAGATGGTCATCCCTCAGATCTTGGAGATTCATAATCGCCTTAGCAGCCATATGATAGAGGCGTGATTCCAAAGTTTGGGAAGGACTAGAAAGGAGATACCTCGGATATTTATGGCCCCCTGAGAGGTTTATGCCTGTCGAAAAAGGATAGAGGGCACAAAAAACAACTTTTTGTCAGAGAAAATAAGTTTTATTCTAAGACAAGAATTCCCCATCTTAATCAAAGATTTGCTTTTTAACACTAGAAATGAAGGTTTACAACACCAAGGATTGGGCACAGTTTGTCTTTCTAATTCAAAAATCAGATACCCTTTTTAGGCTTGCCCCGCTGATTCTCATAATTCTGCTTTATTCTTTGGGTATTGCATACCTGGAAATTGAATATTTCCGCATAGGAGAAAATAGCTGGGTGAAAAATCTTCCACTCATGCATTCTTTACTAAGCTTTGTTATTTCCATGCTTCTCGTCTTTCGCACCAATACAGCCTACGATAGATGGTGGGAAGGAAGGAAACTTTGGGGAAGTTTGGTAAACAACAGCCGAAACTTTGCGCTCAAACTGGCGGCCATCCTTGACCCAAAGGATGAACAAAACAGGAAGTTTTTCAGAAAAAGTATACCTATTTACGCTTTTGTTCTCAAAGATCACCTTCAGTCAAAATCCACCGAATTTATGCTGGATGAGGAGGATCAGATTTTTGACGATCTCCCTAATGCAAACAACAACGAAAGGCACGTACCCAATCAAGTGGCAAAATTGATGTTTGGGAGAGTCAATGGCCTGTACAAGCAAGGAAAAATCACCGGTGACCAACTCATTGTACTCAATGGGGAAATCAGCTCCTTCACGGATATCTGCGGTGCATGTGAGCGCATCAAAAACACCCCGATTCCTTACAGCTACAGCTCATTTATCAAAAAATTCATCCTCTTTTACACCATTACACTACCCATTGGATACTCCGTGATCATGGGATATTTTGCGGCACCGATTGTCGCTTTTATTTTCTATGTTTTGGCCAGCTTGGAATTAATCGCTGAAGAAATCGAAGAACCTTTCGGAGAAGACCAAAATGATCTTCCTATGGAAAAAATCTCGGAAAACATCCACCAACACGTGGGTGAGATTCTTGGTGAGTAAGCTCAATCCAGCTTTTTTTCAAACCAGGACTTATGGACAATCTTCCATTTGCCTTCCATTTTAATCAGGGTTAAAAAGTCATAATAATAGATCCCGGGCCAATAAAGCTCTGTCTCTGCCAAAGCCGTATTTCCGACGATTCTTATGGATTTGAGCTCATTTCTGAAAAGATTTGGGTCACGTGGAGTACCTTTTGAAGTGCCGCTTGCCCATTCCTCAAAAGGAGTAACAAACAATTGATCTCCGCGGTATCCAATCAGTCTGGCCTGAGGAAAAAAGGCTTCCTCCAATTTTGACCGATCTCTTTCCATCATGCCTTCGAAATAAAGCTGAACTGTTCGAGAGGCAGCCTCCAATTCCTCAGACTGAGAAAAACATGTTATGGGGAACAACAGTAGGAACAGTAGAAATATTTTTTTCATGAGCCTCTTAAAATGAAAAAAACCGCCCGATTGTGATTTTTTGGGCGGTCTGAAAATTAAATCTTGTCAAAACCTAGGTAGGGGTGCAATACTTTTGGCATGTTGATTCCTTCCGGTGTCTGATTGTTTTCCAAGATAGCAGCCACGATTCTGGGAAGTGCCAGCGCACTTCCATTCAGCGAGTGGGCGAGTTGGGTTTTCTTATCCTCTCCTTTAAATCTCAGTTTCAGTCGGTTGGTCTGATAGGTTTCAAAATTGGAAACCGAACTGACTTCCAACCACCGCTCTTGGGCAGCTGAGTAGACTTCCATATCATAGGTCAGTGCAGACGTGAAGCCCATGTCACCTCCACAGAGCCTGAGTACCCGATAGGGAAGTTCAAGTTTTTGCAATAATCCCTGTACATAGCTACTCATACTTTCCAGAGCTTCATAAGACTGGTCCGGATGAGTAATTTGAACAATTTCAACTTTGTCGAATTGGTGGAGTCGGTTGAGTCCTCGAACATGGGCTCCCCAAGAGCCTGCTTCTCTTCTAAAACAAGGGGTATATCCCACATTTTTAATTGGAAGATCTCCTTCATTCAGGATTACATCGCGATAGAGATTCGTGATTGGAACTTCAGCGGTCGGGATCAAGTACAGATTATCTGCAGACGCGAAGTACATCTGGCCTTCTTTATCCGGCAATTGACCCGTTCCATATCCGGAATCCTCATTTACTAATATGGGAGGCTGGACTTCCAAATACCCTGCAGCCAAGGCCTGATCCAAGAAGAAATTGATCAAAGCCCGCTGTAACCTGGCACCTTTTCCTTTATATACTGGAAAGCCTGCGCCTGTGATCTTGATTCCCAGGTCAAAGTCAATGATATCATGCTTTTTGATCAATTCCCAATGGGGAAGCTTTCCTTCAAAAAGACTCGGTATCTGTCCGTGCTCCAACACTACCTCATTGTCTTCTGCCGTTTTACCTGATGGAACAGAAGTGTGAGGTACATTTGGGATGGTATATAGCAAGGCCCTAAGATCTTCTTCCGCCTTTGCATTTTGCTCGTCGAGTTCTTTGATTTGAATTTTGATCTCAGCGGTACGTTCTCGAATAGCATTGGCCTCTTCGGTCTTACCTTCCTTCATCAGTTGACCGATCTGCTTTGAAATCGTATTGGCTTCAGCCTGTATTTGATCCCTTTGTGATTGGGAGGATTTTCTCAAATCATCCAATGCAATGACCTTGGCGAGTACTTCTGCGGCATTGGAAATATTCCTTTTTTGCAGACCGGCAAGAACTAGATCATAGTTTTCCCGGATTTGATTTACTAAGAGCATGATAAAATCAATATTTGAAGGCCCAAAGATAAAGACTTATCGGACAAAGACAGTTTTTGTAATGGTGGAGAAAGGCCCCTCCAATTCCTTATTATCGGAACGGACCAACTGCACCTTCACTTGGTAATCGCCCTTTGGAAGATTAGTCACCCGAATAGGAGCCATGTGATCTATTTCATAAGTAAATTCATTCACAGAAATTTTCACCTTTAATCCATCCAATTTCATATCTCCCCCCAAAACCAAAAAATCAACAACCATCTCTTCACCAAGAGGGAGAATCTGGGCATTTCTTGGGAAATTGAGTGCTAGGTAAGGCTCGGCAGAATATGGAAAAGGTCTGGAATCTCCTACCATAAAGTCCCTATCCACATAATTTCCAAAGCTTTTCAAAGCTAATCCCTCCTCATCCACCAAATACGCCACGACTCTGTAGGTGCCGACTGTAAGTTCCCTCTGAAATATCGGAGAAAAATAGCCGATGGGATCCCCACCATTCAGGATCATCACTAGCCTGGCTTCATTGTTTCCCCCATTTTCTAAGAGGAAATTCTTGACATTAAATTCAAAAGGAACTTTTCCGGGTTTGAATACCTGGTTCCCCAGAGGGGTATAAAGCTCCAAAATCGCATCGGGGAAAGAAGAAGAATCCTCGTATTGGTAAAAAGTAACGTTGGGCAAAGATTCACCTCCTGCTCCGACGACCGGATTTTCCTCAATGCCAGATTCATTAATCTTTTTCTTTTCTTCACTGCATGAAAAAAACAACAAACCAAAGATTATTGGGAAAATAAGGATTTTATTCATACCACCACCTAGATTGAGTTTAAAGATATTTATTTTTGAATAATTATATTGAAACAACAACTAAACTACACAATTGATGGACATCTTATTTGATGAAATTCCAAGCTTGGATTTGGCAGATTTTACCTCAGGAAATCCTGATAAAAAAGCAGCATTTGTTAAAACCCTTGGAGAAGCTTATCAAAACATCGGCTTTGTTGCAATCAAAAATCACGGACTTTCTCAAGACCTTCAAGATAGGCTTTATAACTCAATCAAGGCTTTCTTTGCCCTTCCAGACGAGGTAAAGGCAAAATATGAAAAGCCCGAAATCGGCTATCAGAGAGGTTACACCGGAAAAGGTAAGGAACATGCCAAAGGCAGAAACACTGGAGATTTGAAAGAATTCTACCATGTGGGACAGGAACTGGACCTGATCCCTGACTCAGATGCGGTCAAGGCGGAATATCCGGCGAATCTCTGGCCTGAAGAAATCCCCCAATTCAAAAAAGATGCGATCGAAGCTTACCAAACTTTAGAAAATGCAGGTAAGCAAATGTTGAGAGCTATTGCATTGAATCTTGATTTGCCAGAAGAGTATTTTGAGGATAAAGTAGCTTTCGGCAATTCTATCTTAAGACAGATTCATTACTTCCCGATTGAAAATCCGGATGAAGTACCTGCAGATGCGGTACGTGCTGCCGAACATGGGGACATCAATCTGATCACTCTTTTGATGGGAGCCAGTGCCGATGGACTACAGGTGTTGAGAAAAGATGGAAAATGGATTCCAATCACAGCACTTCCGGATCAGCTAGTTGTAAATGTAGGGGACATGCTCGAGCGCTTGACCAATAAAAAACTAAAATCCACCATCCATCGTGTAGTCAATCCTCCAAGGGAACTGATGCATACCAGCAGATATTCGATTCCATTCTTCATGCATCCACGCTCTGAAATGGATCTCACCTGTCTTGAAAGTTGCATTGACGAAAAAAATCCGAAGCAATTTGCAGATGCGACAGCCGGAGAGTTTTTGGAGGAAAGGCTACGAGAACTAGGTCTAAGAAAATAAAATGTCGGTACGGAAGGTCCGATATTACGTTTTTTTGAAGGATATTTTTACCCTTTCGCTTACTGCATTTGGAGGCCCGCAGGCTTTCCTTGCCATGCTGCTGGAGCGAATGGTCAAAAAACGGGGATACATCCAAGAAGAGGAGCTTTGGGAGCTCAATGCACTTTGCAATATGCTCCCAGGCCCCTCCTCTACCCAATTGGTCTCTGCTATAGGATTCAGGGTCGGAGGCCCTAATCTTGCCTATTTGGCACTTTTTGTTTGGATTTTGCCTGCAACCAGCATAATGATGGCAGCCGCGATTTTGATTGATTTTTTACAGGAAAACACTCCCGGAGCTCTCAACTTTGCCCGATTTATTCAACCTATGGCGATTGGCTTTATCATATTTGCTGCTCAAAAGACCATCAGCAAAATGATCAAGACTACCGAAGCTATGATCTTAATGCTGATTTCTGCATTTGTAGCTTTCTTTTACAGTTCCCCCTATATTTTTCCTGTCATGCTAATTCTCGGAGGTCTCAGTACTTCGATGAAATATAAAAATCAGCCTAAAGCAGAAGAGGAAAAGGCTTTGACAATCAAATGGAGCAATTTTTATCTCTGGGCAGGCGTATTGATTATAGCCGCCGTAGCAGGAGCTATCACCAAGTATCAGCCAATCCTTTTATTTGAAAATTTCTACCGAAACGGGAGCTTGATTTTTGGAGGAGGACAAGTTTTAGTCCCCTATTTGTACACTGAATTCGTGGACTTCAAGCGTTACTTAAGCTCTGAAGAATTTTTGACCGGATATGCGATTTCCCAAGGTATTCCCGGGCCTACATTTTCAATTTCATCGTACGTTGGAGCGCTTTCCATGAGGGATGGAGGCCTTTTGGGATTTATTATAGGAGGCTTGATCTCAGCCGCAGGGATATTCCTTCCTGGAATTTTTCTGATTTTTTTCGTGATCCGTTTTTGGGATCAACTAAAACTCTACCGTCCTGTCAGAGCTGCCTTAGAGGGGATCAATGCGGTTTCGTGTGGGATGTTGATTGCTGCGGCCTACCTGCTTTTTGAACCTTTGGAATCCAATGGCATCAACATCTTTTTTATCCTAGGCACCTATTCTTTATTGCAATTTTCCAAAGTTTCATCTCCAATGATCATTGCCGGAGGTATTGTTTTGGGAATTTTGACGCAACATTTTTTAGGATAAAAGATTCAATGATTGTCCGCAATTGCACCACCATCCAATTACCCTTTGATTAATGGGTCGGATGCTTCGAACTTCCCGACTCTCATCGGTAAGGTGCTCAGCACAGGCGACCGAAGACCAAAGGATTCCAGATTTCAACCTTTTCGAAAAATTTCTTAAGCTAGCTATGCCTTCTGGTAAAAAAGCAGATGTATAGAAAAGATTTAAAAAACTTCTTTTGGAACAACAATAGGCTCGAAAGCGTTTTGAGTTCTGAATTCATTTCCTAACTTTCTTCTATGCAAGCCTACGAATTCATCAACAGCCTTATCCCTCCGCTCAAATTGACTGATCGTGCAGGGATGGCATTGAGCTGGATGGAAGAAATCAGAACTGATTCTTTACCCGTTACAGATCAAGGTAGGTTTTTGGGATTCATAGAAGACGAAATAATTTTTGAGCTAAATGACCCACAAGAATTAATTGGAAACATTCAGCTAGAGTGCAATGCTTGTTGGGTGTACTCGGATAAGCACATCTATGATGTACTTAGAGTAGCTTCTGAAAACCAATCCAATCTGGTAGCTGTCGTAGACCGGGAAAACACTTACCTGGGTGTGGTGACCATGGAAGATGCCATTGCTGCTTTTGCAGACAGTCTTTCGATCAAGTCTCAGGGAAGCGTATTGATTCTTTCTCTGCAGATGAAAGATTACCTGCTCTCTGAAATTGCCCGCTTGGTAGAATCTGAAAACACAAAAATCCTAAGCTCCTTTATTACCTCTGACCCCTTGGACGAGAGTAAAATAAAGCTGACCCTAAAGCTGGACAAGCCGGAACTCCGTCATGTCAAAGCTACCTTGGAGCGTTTTGGCTATCGGGTAATCGACCATTACCAAGAAGAGACGGGTATCTCAAGTGAGGAGGACCGTATCGGTAACTTATTGAGATTTTTAGATATTTGAGGCATGAAATGCCCAAATAAAGACCTTTCCAACAGGGGACTGATGCCCTGGGATATCCCATCTGACCCTATAAAACAATTTATCCTCAGATGAAAGTCGCCTTGCATGGCCTCTCTTTGAAGGCAGAATTTTTCCCGCAGGTCCAGTCTCTATTTAAGCTACTAGAGTCTTTTGGGATTGACGTATTCATCACTGAACCTTTTGACCGGCAGCTAAGGCAACTTGGAAATCAATCCTTGAAATATTGGGTATTGGAAAGTCCCGAAGATTATTCCGGATTGGATTTTTTTCTGTCAATCGGTGGGGACGGCACCTTGCTGGATACTGTATGTGTAGTAGGAAGCAGGGAAATCCCGATTCTTGGTCTCAATACCGGAAGATTGGGATTTTTGGCTACGGTAGCCACAGACAAAATCGAAGAAGCAATTGGCCAATTGGTAAATGGAAATTATCAAATCGAATCCCGAACCTTACTTTCACTGAATAGTAACAGAAAACTTTTCCACGGGTTGAATTTTGCCTTGAATGAGTTTACCATTCACAAGAGAGATACTTCTTCCATGATTACGGTTCACACCTTTATAGATGGAAAGTACCTCAACTCCTATTGGGCGGACGGCTTGATCGTATCCACCCCTACAGGTTCCACAGGATATTCCTTAAGCTGCGGAGGCCCTTTAATTACCCCCGGAGCAAAAAATTTTGTCATCACACCGGTAAGCCCGCACAATTTAAATGTTAGGCCCATCATCGTTTCGGATGAGGCAGAAATAAGTTTTGAAATCGAAGGAAGAACTGACAAGTTTATGATTTCCCTTGATTCCCGTTCTACCGCAATTTCTTCGGATTTGAAGCTTAGCGTGAAAAAAGAAAAGTTTTCAGCAAAATTGGTGAAATTGCCCCATTATCATTTCTTTGATACACTCCGTCAAAAATTGAATTGGGGATTTGACATGAGAAACTGAGAATATCGCATTAGCCAAGCTTAACAATTATTAACCCAGTAAATACAAAAGGTCGTTTTTTAAACGTTAGGTACTTCATAACTTGCATCGTCTTGAAAAAGGTCAATTTTAAGATTTTCAGATATTTAACCGCTTTGGCGATTCTCGTATTAGCCAGTTTTTCTCAAGGAAAAGCCCAAAAATATGAAATCGGTGGAGGAATTGGCGGAGCGGTCTATTCAGGTGATATTATTCGAAAAATTGACCCCGGCCAATTAGGGCTTCAAGGCACGTTGTTTGGCAAGAGAAATTTTGACAATGTGTGGTCTCTCAGAGTCGGCCTGAGTACTGCAGTACTTCAAGGTGATGATGAGATTAAACCTTTGGATTTGGTATACCAAAGTAGGGATGCCCGATTTAGAGGAGGGGTGATAGAAGCTTCTGCGGTAATGGAATTCAATTTCTTGGACTTCTTGAGAAATGACTCCGAGTTTAGGTATTCTCCCTATGCCTTTTTTGGATTGGGTTATTCCTTTTTCACCATGAAAGGACGCTACAGTGCACAGCGCTTCACTCCTGCGGATTATTACCAATTATTTTCACCGGTAATTCCATTTGGAGGGGGAGTAAAATATAGGTTAAATGATCGCTGGACCTTGGCTGGAGAGCTTGGATTCAGAGCTACATTTACGGATTACCTCGACAAAATCGATTCCAATGCCGGCCTTTTTCCCATTTCGGAAGTAGATCCTATTACCGGGAAGACGTTAACCCACATCATTAATTTTGGCAATCCGAATACGAAGGACTGGTATTACTTTCTAGGGCTTACCCTTAGCTACACCATCACCAACGTAAAGTGCTACGCCTATTAATTAATTGAAGCCTAGGGCAGATTATTGAAAAAGAAATAGCATTTTTGTACCTCCAAAAATGTAGGTACCCAAGCGTTGGAATGAAGGAAAAACTAGACCTAATCAATATCCCAAAACATATTGCGATCATCATGGACGGCAACGGCCGTTGGGCCAAAAAAAAAGGCGCCATGAGAATCTTCGGTCATCGACATGCCATTCAGGCTGTTAAAGATGCTATAGAGGGGGCAGATGCTTTGGGAGTAAAATACCTAACCTTATTTTCCTTTTCTACGGAAAACTGGTCTAGACCCCAAGATGAAGTAAAAGCCCTCATGGAATTGTTGGTAAAAACCATCATCGATGAAATCTCGCTGATGATGAATAACAACATCCGACTGGATGCCATCGGGGATTTGGAAAGTTTGCCCTCATCCGCTCATGAAAAACTCATGGAAGCCAAAAGACTGACGGCTTCCAATACCGGCCTGACTGTAATCTTAGCATTAAGTTACAGTGGTCAATGGGAACTTACCCAAGCCACCAAACGCATTGCTCAAAAAGTCTCCGAAGGAAAGTTAAAACCTGAAGAAATAACCCAACAAACCCTGGCAGATAATTTGGACACCGCAGGGATTCCAGATCCAGAATTGATGATCAGGACAAGCGGGGAATTCAGGATCAGTAATTTCCTTCTCTGGCAATTGGCCTACACCGAGTTGTATTTTACACCGGTTCTTTGGCCAGATTTCAGAAGAGAGCACCTCTATGCCGCAGTAGAAGATTATCAAAAAAGAGAGAGAAGATTCGGCAAAACCGGTGAGCAAGTTAAATCTTAAGTAATTGATGAAAAGAAGTTTATTAATTCTGTTTTGTTTGATTTGGTCGGCAAGTTCCATGGCCCAAATCCGCCTGGGCCAAAGCCGCTACGCCTCTACCAGGCCTGTCAACATACTGGAATTGAACTACTCAAAACCTCAAAAGTTCAGAATAGCAGAGATAAAGGCAGTAGGTCTATCGACCTTAGACGAGGTGGCTATTATTTCGCTTTCCGGGCTCAAGGTAGACGACCGGATCGATGTACCAGGAGAAGCTATATCCAATGCGCTCAAAAAACTTTGGGGCCAGGGGATTATAGGCGATGTGAAAATTCTCGTTACCAAAATCGAAGGAGATGATATTTATCTGCTTCTTGACCTAACAGAACGTCCAAGATTTTCAAGAGTCGAATTCTCCGGAATCAACAAAACCCAAGAGGGAGAACTACGGGACAAAGTCAATATCCGGGGAAGGGTAGTAAGAGATGATGTACTCAATACTGCCAAAAGAAATATCGAAAAGTATTACTTGGATAAAGGATTCCTGAACACAGATGTGAAAATTATCCAAGAACGGGACACCACACTTCCCAACAGTGTCAAACTCAGATTTGATATCAATACCAATTCCAAAGTGAAGATCAACGAGATCAAAATCTATGGAAATGAAGAAATTTCAGATGGTGCCATCAAAGGTAAGCTCAAGAAAACCAAAGAATACGCCCGAGTGGCGGTGTTTAAGGATATCTATACCCGATTGACGGATGCGGATGTCACTAGCGTTACCCAATCCCTACTGCATACCGATTCGGCTTCAAGCGAAGATGTCAAAAATTACATCAACAAAAATTTCAAACTTAATTTTTTCAACGGATCAAAGTACATCCCTAAAGAATATCGAAGCGATAAAGAAAAAGCTATTGCTTTCTACAACAGCCGAGGGTTCAGAGATGCCAAGATCATTGATGATTCCGTCTATAATTTTTCAGAGGATAAAATCAACATTGACATCGCTGTAGAAGAAGGCAGAAAATATTATTACAGAAACATCACCTTTACAGGGAATTACATCCATCCGAGTGAGGTATTGTTGGCAAAACTGGGTATTCAAAAAGGTGATGTCTACGACAAAGAAAAATTAGACAAGCGACTTAACTACGACCCACAAAAAGGTGATGACGTCAGCTCCTTGTATCAGGACAACGGGTACCTGTTTTTCAATATCGACCCAGTAGAAATCAATGTGACCGGCGATTCAATTGATCTGGAAATGAGGATTTTTGAAGGCCCACAAGTTACTGTGAACAGTGTCAGCATTAAGGGTAACGAACGTACCTCAGATCACGTGGTGATGCGTGAGATCCGAATACTTCCAGGCCAAAAATTCAATCGAAGCTTGTTAGTCCGTACTATCCGTGAGCTTTCTACCTTGGGTTATTTTGATCCTGAAAAAATCAACCCTGATTTGAGACCTAACTTTGAGCAGGCGACTGTAGACATCACTTTCGAGCTTGAGGAAAGGCCTAATGATCAGATTGAATTATCAGGTGGATGGGGTGGTTTCTACGGATTTGTTGGAACAGTAGGATTGGTATTCAACAACTTCTCAGTTCGAAACATCGGAGACTTCAGCAAGTGGGATCCACTTCCTGTAGGTGATGGTCAAAAACTCTCTTTGAGAGTACAGGCAAATGGTCAAACCTTCCAAAACTATTCTCTATCCCTGACCGAACCTTGGTTTGGAGGTAAAAAACCTAATGCGTTGAGCTTCTCATTCAATCATTCGGTTCAGAGACAGGTTGATTTCTTCAACCAAAATCCAAACGCAGATAACCTTGGCTTTTTCAAGATCACCGGTGTGACCGTAGGACTAGCCAAGAGGGTCACCTGGCCGGATGACTATTTTAGTATCAGTAATTCTATCCAATTCCAGAACTACGAATTCAACCAATTCGGAACTTCCTTTGGACTTAGCTACCCCACCGGAAACTCAAAGAGTATTACGTTGAATACTACCGTGGCTAGAAACAACGTAGATAATACCATCTATCCAAGGCTAGGATCAAACATCATGTTGGCTGTGAATGTAACTCCTCCTTACACTTCACTCAATCCAAACATTACCAGTGAATCTCCGGATCAAGCCAAGTACAACTGGCTGGAATACCATAAGTGGATGTTTGATGCCTCCTTCTACACCCCAATATTTGGCTCCACCAAATGGGTAGCCAGCGCCAGAGCGCATATGGGCTTCCTGGGATCCTATGGAAGTGAAATTGGCATTATTCCACTCGAACGATTTGTAATGGGAGGGGATGGAATGACCTTTAACAACTTTGCCTTGGGTCAGGAAATCATCGGCTTAAGAGGCTATGAAAACCAATCCATTACTCCTGGTAGAGCGACCAGAGGTACTGCAAACCCTGAGCCTTATGGTGGAGTAGTCTACAATAAGTATGTGATGGAGGTTCGATTCCTAGTATCTCCAAACCCGGCAGCAACCATCTTCCTTCTTACGTTTGCGGAAGCAGGAAACAACTGGGGAGATTATAAGGACTTCAATCCTTATGATCTCAAGAAATCTGCAGGCTTTGGTGCCAGAATCTTCATGCCTGCATTCGGTCTGTTGGGAGTGGATTGGGGATACGGATTTGATCCTATTCCCGGCTCTATCCAAAAAAGTGGTCCACAATTCCACTTTACCATTGGTCAGCAATTCAGATAATCTTGAATTCTGTAGGGCGTTTAGTTAATTTATGCAAAAATAGATAGGCTAAAAAACAGGCGGCTATTCTACGGAAAACAGGATCGAACCATGAATAAATCACTGAAAATTGTACTTTTGCTGCTCATTCTTCTGAATTCAGGGCCTTTAGTAGCTCAAAAATTTGGATATATTGATTCAGAATACATTTTGAACAAGCATCCAGACTACAAGGTAATCCAAGATGAGCTGAAAAAACTGAGTGATCAATGGAAGAAAGAGGCACAAACTTTGGATCAAGAAATAAAAGATCTCAATACCCAGCTAAAAGCTGAAGAGGTTCTTCTAACTGAAGAGATGTATCAAAAACGGTTGGAAGAGATCAAAGCAAAGCAAAAGGCTTCGCAAGAATTTAACAGCCGAATCTTTGGAATCGACGGGATGTATTACCAAAAGCAGGCAGAACTGCTCCAACCCCTACAATCCAAAATCTACGATGCCATCGAACGAGTTTCCCGAAGAAATAATCTCGCGGTACTCTTCGATAAGGCAGCAGGTCCCTCGGCGATCATTTACACTGACCCAAGGCACGATTATTCAGAATTTGTCCTGGAAGAATTAGGAATAGAAGAAAACAATTAAATACAAACACCAAATGATGAAAGTAAAAGTTATCCTAGCCGCAATGGCATTGCTGTTCGTAGGATTCACCGCTCAGGCTCAAAACATAAAAATCGGATATACGAGCGTGGAGTTTATCATGGACCTAATGCCTGAAATGGAACAGATCGGGGCAGATATCCAAGACTACCAAACCCAGCTTCAGACCAATATCCAAACTAAAGCTGCCGACTTCCAAAAGCAGGTGCAGGCCTATCAGCAAGCAGCGCCTACCATGACCGAAACAGCAAGAGCTGCCAAGGAGCAAGAACTCACCAAACTTCAGGGAGATCTTCAAAAGTATGAGCAAGATGCTCAGGTTTCTTACCAGAGAAAACTCCAAGAACTATTGGAGCCGGTACAAACCAAAGTAATCAACGCAATCAATGCTGTAGCTGCTGAAAACAATTACACACACATCTTCGCGGAAACAGCCGGTCAGTCCCCTATCCTTCTTTACACCAAGGAAGAAGACAAATTCACTGAACTAGTCCTTGCCAAATTGGGAATCCAACTTCCTCAGCAACCTACTCAAAAATAATATCCACTCAAACCGGCCCCAAAGGCCGGTTTTTTTTGCCATCAAATGCCCAAAAAGAATCCAAAAGAAATCATCAGCCAAAGCCTCGATGCCGTCTTAGTGGACTTTTATGCAGATTGGTGTGGCCCTTGTCAGACCATGAATCCGGTACTGGATGAAGCGTTGTTGGAATTGGGAGGAAAAATCAAGTTGCTGAAGTTAAACGTAGACAAGCACCCACAGCTAGCACAGCAGTTTGCAGTCAGATCGATCCCCCATTATATTCTTTTCAAAAGAGGAAAAATCCTTTGGAGAAAAGGGGGAATCATCACCAAGCGAGATCTGATACAGCAACTCAAAGGATTTGTATGAACCAAAAAGGCCTCAAATTGAGGCCTTTTTGATTAGATATAATATTTCAAACGAATCACTTCCTGCTCGGTGAGGAAGCGATAATGGCCACGCTTAAGATCCTTCTTATCCAGACCTGCGTACATCACCCGATCCAAGGCGATCACTTCATAGCCCAAATGAGCAAAAATTCTTCGAACGATCCGGTTTCTGCCAATATGAATTTCCAATCCTAAAATCGTTCGATCTTTGGAAAGTACCTGCATATCGTCCACTTTGGCATCTCCATCTTCCAATGTCAAGCCCTCTAGGATTGCTTCCTCGTCTTTATGAGTAAGGGGCTTATCCAGGGTTACCTGATAGATTTTTTTGATTTCATTGGAAGGGTGGGAAAGTTTAGCAGCCAGTTCACCATCATTGGTGAAGAGTAGCAATCCTGTCGTATTTCTATCCAGGCGACCTACCGGGAAAATTCGCTCCTCACAGGCATTTTCTACCAACTTCATGACTGTCTTACGCTCCATGGGATCCTCCGTGGTAGTGATAAAGTCCTTTGGTTTGTTCAAAAGCACATAGACAGGCTTTTCAGGATTGATCTTTTTCCCCTCGAATACCACGCGATCGGTCTTTTTGACCTTGTAGCCCATTTCGGTGATTACCTCCCCATTGACTGTCACCAAACCCTTGGCGATCAAGTCATCTGCCTCTCTTCGGCTGCAGATCCCTGAATTGGCAATGTATTTATTGAGACGGAGTAGATCTTCTGATTCCTTTTTGTTCTTCTTCTGCGGCAGATTGTCGAAGTTATAATCCGGACGATCCGGATTCAATTCTACACGCTTGGGGTGTTTTTTACCAAATCCACGTTTTTCGTTTCCACCCTCAGGATTAAATCGCTTCTCTTCTACACCAAAAATAGGCTTTTGATCTCTTCCTCTTCCTTTGTAAACCAGCTTCTCTCCCTTTTCGGGGCTGGATTTTTCTCCTGAAAAATCCTTCTTATACGGCTTGTCAAAGTCTGATTTTGGGCCTTTGGAAAACTTGTTTTTAGAAAAATCACCTTTTCCTGTTCTTTCGGGACGCTCTCCGTAGGGCTTTTCAAAGTCCGGCTTTCTGGAACTGAATTTCTTTTCAGAAAAACCTTCCTTCTTGAATCTGTCAGGTTTTTCTCCATACGTTTTTTTGCCAAAAGGCTGGTCTTCTCTTTTTTCCCACTTTTTAGGCTCGCCAGAAGACTTATCAAAACGCTTTTCGCCAAATGGCTTACGTCCACCGGATTCGGCTTCGTTTCGCTTGTCAAATGCCGGCTTCCCAAAGGTTTTTCCCTCTTCCTTGAAAAATCTTCCCTTTGGTTTATCCCCAAAGGATGGTTGATCTTCTGATTTTTTTCGGAAAGGTTTTTTATCAAAAGAATCCTCCTTCTTACCGAAGGACTTTCCTTTGAAATCAGATTTGCTATCAGATTTACCAAATTTTGACCCTTTGGGAGAAAAGTCAGGTCGCTTTGGGGAGTCGAAGTCCTTTTTGTCTTCGCTGAAAAATGGTTTTCTAGGATTGTTCTTTTTCATGATTTTGCAGCATCACTGCTGTAGTTTGGTGTTAGAATTAAGCAACTGAAATCGAGCTTTAGGAAAATACCTAACTTAGGAATCAAATTCAATTGGTACGATTCCATGTGGTATTTTTGTCAAGTTATAACCACATGAATTTCAAACGCTTAATCGGGCAACAAAGATACGGGGATTCCCCTCAAACTTGTGCTCCTATTCGAAATTTTATTTAAGCTCCTTTTTGATTTTTGTAATAATATTCTGTAGCGTTTCGCACAGAACCTTGGGAAAGCAATAATTGATTGGCCACTTCATAGTCCAAGCCCGTGGCTTCCATGATCATTCGGGTACCCCGATCAACCAATTTGGCATTGGAAAGCTGCATATCCACCATTTTATTTCCTTTCACTCTTCCCAGCTTAATCATCACAGTAGTAGAAATCATGTTGAGAACTAATTTTTGAGCTGTTCCCGATTTCATTCGGGTACTTCCAGTGACAAACTCAGGACCGACTACCACTTCAATAGGAAACTCAACGGCCTTTGCCAACGGAGAACCCGGGTTGCAGGTGATACAACCAGTGAGAAGGCCTTTTTCCCGAGCCATTTTCACGCCACCGATGACATAGGGAGTGGTGCCGGAGGCTGCAATCCCAATCACCGTATCCCACTCAGAAAAACCATACGCCTGAATATCCTTCCAAGCCTGCTCAGGATCGTCTTCGGCATTTTCCACTGCCTTTCGAATCGCCGCGTCTCCACCGGCAATCAAGCCAATCACCCAATCATGAGGGACTCCATACGTAGGCGGACATTCGGAAGCATCCAAAATCCCCAGTCTGCCACTCGTCCCTGCTCCGATATAAAACAGCCTTCCTCCCTCCTGCATCCTCGGAATGATCTGCTCTACCAAGGCTGTGATGGAATGCAATTTTTCTTTCACCGCTGGCGCTACCTTGTGATCCTCGGCATTGATATTCTGCAGCAATTCCAGGACCTCCATTTGCTCGAGGTTTTCATAATGGGAGCTGCTTTCGGTAACCTTGTTCATAATTTTTCCTGATGGTAAAGAGTGAGTCCTGCTATGGGACTTTCGATGATACTATTGACCTGAATACCCGTATCAAAGGCAGCTTTTCTCAAGATATCGTTGTTGTAGTAGGCAATAGATCCTACAAAACTGACAGGCTTCTTTTGAAAATCCCGGTATTTACAGACATGCTTGGCAAAGAAGTCCTTGAAAGAATTGTAATAAAGACCATAGCAATACGGGTCTGCTTTATGTTCGGTGATAAACCTGCAAAAGCTGGCCATATACCGGCTGGGATAAGGCTGCCGGTACACATGATCCTGAATACTATTCTGGGTGATATGAAACCGCTCTATGGCAGCTTCACGGATTTTCTCAGGCATTTCTTCGTGTATGAAATCCTGAAGAAACTTTCTGCCCACATAACAGCCTCCACCTTCATCCCCTAAAATATATCCTGCCGCGGGCCGTGTAGCGATGATTTTTTCTCCATCATAATCACAGCTGTTTGATCCTGTCCCCAAGATGCAGGCGATGCCTGGCTTATGTCCACAGGTCGCATGGGCCGCAGCGGATAGATCATGATCTATGTGAATATCCGCTTTTTGAAAAATGGTCCTCAGTGCTTGCCTTACTTCTTCTTGTCGCTCAGGTGCTGCACATCCCGCTCCATAGTAGTAAATCTCCTGGATTTCCTCAGAAAGATTCACCAAAAAGTCCTCCTTCATTTGGATAGCCATCTCTTCCGATGTCATGTAGTAAGGATTAAACCCTACTCCCCGGTGTTGGCTGATTTGGCCATCCTTGTGAATTACTCTCCAGTCTGTTTTGCTGGAGCCGCTGTCTGCAATCAAAATCATGCTATACGAGTTGGCCTATGGCCTGAAATTTTTCAAATACTTTTTCTGAATGTGGGGCATCGGTGAGTTCTTCAGTTAGATCTTGACCTGCCCAGTGCTCATAATGCTTCCCATTTTTCCACAATCGTGAGGCACTTACATCATAGATAATCCCTCGAAACGCCACCCATATTTCGGGCTTGTCCTGACCATTTCGTAGTGCAAGTTGCTGTTTGGAATATACCTTCATCAATACAATTTGATCTGTGCATTGATCCAGCGCTCTGGGATTTCACCCTTTTGGGCCAATTGATAGTCAGAATAGCTACAAGGAACCGTACTTACCCGGTCAAATCGGTCCGTTTCATTGTGGGGGATTTCCATCCACCATTTACCGCTTCGTTTACTTTTATAAAAAACCAAAGTATTGGGCTTGGTATCCAGGGAAACGGTGTATTTGATGTAGTCTGCGCTTTTGAAAGAAAGACTGTCTTTTCGGCTGTAGAAACCCTCGATAAAATACCAGATCATCACCGCCGCTACCTTAGCTGTTTTATTATGGGCATCATCGAAATAGGGATCATATCCATAGATTCCAAAGGAGCTCAGCTTCTCATTGGTTCCGGCAAACCAACAGATCTGACAGGCTTCTTCTCCAGTGAGACCAAATGGCTGCGCGTCTATCGCTCCCGGGGCTACTGAAGAATGAATTGCGGACAGATCAAAACTCATCAAATCTGCATCCCGGATCAAAGGCTCTGTCTCTTTGAAATTATCTCTGATCTGCCCTAGACGCACGTGATCGAAATAGAGCTTCTCCATCACATTAACCAAGGTTGGATCCACTAGAAAGCTCTGATAGGCCAAATGGGTGTAGGAGAAGAGAAAATTGGGTTGATGAAGTACGATTTCCTGAGTATGCCGATCACTTTCAGGACCGATCTCTTCCATATCAATTTTGGCATCCACCGTCACCAAAGTGACCAGCTTCTTCATTTTCTGATAGGAAAGGTACTGCCCGTAATCCAGGTCATGAGAGCCGCCGAAGAATACAGGTAAGATCTGATGCTTCATGAGATAGTCTCCCACCTGACGGATATTCTGATAGGTATCATTCAGCGTTTCTCCGGAAATGAGGTCTCCCAAATCAGCTATCTTATAGGGTACGATTCCTTTTTTCAGTTCATACAATTTTTCTCTGATCTCTGAACTGCCTCTTTCCACACTTTCCGACTGTTTAGCCCCTCTGCCATCCTTGAGCCCTATCAACGCTATTTGTATGCCTTTCAGATCCGGAAAGGCATCCCGATGTATCGCTAATTGGCTGAAGAAGGAGTTTTCCTGAAAATTCTTTTCAAATAGAAATGAGGCTACAGGTTCAAAAAAGGATTGGATATTCATAGCGGGTGTTTGAGGAATTAAAAATAAACAATCTGATTATATGCAATTCTCACTGTAGGCAATTTTTATCATGGCTATGAGTGGCAAACTTCTTTGGCCAATGAAGGCAAAAGAAACCGGTCACCGAAGAATTCCAATGCGGGAAAAACCTATTAGACTCCAAAACCTCTTTTTAATCCTCGAGAAAGAATGCTATATGCCCATCCAGGTCAACAAAAATAGTACTAAACTAAAAAATCCCGCCTAAGCGGGATTCTTTGATCTGTATTAACCACCGAAGTCGTCAAATCTGATGTTTTCTTTAGGAATACCCATGTCATCGAGCAACTTCAAAACAGCCGCGTTCATCAAAGGAGGACCGCAGAGGTAGTATTCTACTTCATCTGGTTCAGGGTGATTCTTCAGGTAGTTGTCATACAACACCTGGTGAATAAATCCTACGTAACCATCGGCCTCTCTATCATCCAATGACTTCTTGATCTTCCAATTGTCCTCCGGAAGTGGCTCAGAAAGTCCGATATGGAAGTTGAAATTAGGGAAGTCTTGTTCAATCGCTCTGAAATGAGGCACGTAGAAGAGTTCTTTCTTAGAACGTCCACCATACCAGTAAGACACTTTTCTGTGAGTCTTTTCAGTGTGGAACAGGTGGAAAATCTGCGCTCTCAATGGGGCCATACCTGCACCACCACCGATGTAAATCATCTCTCTTTCGGTTGGATTGATATGGAATTCACCGTAAGGACCAGAAATGGTCACTTTATCACCTGGCTTTCTGGAGAACACATAGGAGGAGCAAACACCTGGGTTTACATCCATCCATCTATTGTTAGCTCTATCCCATGGCGGTGTAGCGATACGGATGGTCAACATGATGATATTTCCTTCCGCAGGGTGATTGGCCATAGAATAGGCTCTGAATAGAGGCTCGTCATTTTTCATGACAAGACTCCATAAGCCAAACTTATCCCAATCACTCTTATATACGTCCTTAGGGTGTCCCAATTCAGGATGCGGAGTGATATCCATGTCCTTGAAGTTGACAGTGATCGCAGGAACGTCAATCTGAATGTATCCTCCAGCTTCAAAGTGAAGGGTTTCACCTTCAGGAAGTTTTACCTTAAATTCTTTAATAAAGGTCGATACGTTGTAATTGGAAATGACTTCGCATTCCCATTTCTTGATCCCAAAGATTTCTTCAGGAACACGGATTTTCATGTCCTGCTTCACCTTTACTTGGCAGGCCAATCTTACTTTGCCTTGTTGTTCGGCTCGGCTGAGGTGACCTACTTCAGTAGGAAGCACATCTCCACCTCCATCTTCCACCACGCATTTGCACATGGCACAAGTACCGCCGCCACCACAGGCAGAAGGAAGAAAAATTTTCTGATTTCCCAAGGTAGAAAGTAAGCTCGAACCGGCAGAAGCTACGATCGGATTGCTTTCGTCACCATTGATGATAATCTTCACATCCCCGGAATTGACCAGCTTTGACTGGGCAAACAAGAGAATAAGAACCAGTAGCAGGATAATCACCGTGAATGCTACAATGGACGTAATAATTACAGAACCCATGAAATTTTGGTTTTACTTTTTCGTAGGAATTGACCCTTTTTTGGCCGCACAAATATATTTATTAATCCATAAAACAGGCCAAAAAGGGATTCAATTTTGGCTTGAATTCAGAAATGAATTTGATAAAATAACTGATTAATTGTTCAGGAGGTTTAGCAAAGTGGTCAATCTTGTTTTCAACTGCCGTCTATCGATGATGAAATCAAGAAATCCGTGTTCCAACACAAATTCGGAACTTTGGAAACCCTTAGGCAAATCCTTTCCGATGGTCTCACGGATTACCCTTGGTCCTGCAAATCCGATCAATGCACCGGGCTCTGCAATATTGAAATCTCCCAACATGGCATAAGATGCCGTCACTCCACCGGTAGTAGGGTCTGTCAAAAGAGAAATGTAAGGGATGCCTGCCTGATCCAATAAGGCCAATTTTGCAGAGGTCTTGGCCATTTGCATCAATGAAAAACCTGCCTCCATCATTCGGGCTCCTCCGGATTTGGAGATCATCAGGAATGGAACTTTATTTTTCAAGGAATGATCGATTGCCCGAGCGATTTTCTCTCCTACTACCGAACCCATGGATCCTCCGATAAAATTGAAATCCATACAGGCTATGACAATATCCAAACCGTTCATTTTGCCATAGGCAGTACGAACAGCATCGTTCAATTCAGACTTTTTGATGGTAGCCTCTATTCGGGAGGAATAAGGCTTGGTATCTACAAACTTGAGCGGATCTCCGGATTTCATCTCGGCATCCAGCTCAGTGAATTTGTTGTTGTCAAAAAGAATTTCAAAGTATTCTTTGGAGCCGATTTTCACATGAAAATCATCATCCGGGCATACGTAGGCATTGTTTTTCAACTCCCGGGTATGAATGATGTTGCCATTGGGGGTCTTAAACCAAAGTCCGTCGGGCGCATCTTTCTTTTCCGCGGTGGAAGTTTTGATGCCTTTGTCAGTTCGTTTAAACCAAGCCATAAAGATTTTTTAGGTTGTTTTTGACAAGTCAAAGGTCACAAATTTAGACCTAATCTCCAGTAATTAAAATTTAATTGCCCTTTGAAGGCTGATTGTGTAAAACTTCCTATCAGGAAAAATCCCTTTTTAAGCCGGGCATTTTTACATTATTTTGGAAAGGATAAGAAATCCACGATTTTCAAAATGTCTTTGACCACTTCCTCCAAATAACCATGAGTTTGTCCCTTCTGCTACTGATTTCGGCCGTAATCCTATTCATTGCCTACAAGGTTTACGGAAACTTTGTCTACAAGAGATTTGGGCTTGATGACTCGAGGAAAGCGCCTTCTCATACCCATCGGGACGGAGTGGATTATGAACCCAGCAAACCCATTGTAGTTTTGGGACACCATTTTGCTTCCATTGCCGGTGCCGGGCCGATTGTCGGGCCAATTATAGCAGTGACTTTTGGATGGATTCCGGCAGTAATCTGGATTCTGGTGGGGGGCATTTTCTTCGGAGCAGTACACGATTTGGGAAGTATGGCGGCCTCTCTCAGGACAGACGGAAAATCCATCGGAGTGATCATCAGAAATCAAATCGGAATTAAAGGCAAGCAGCTCTTTGTTCTATTTAGCTTTTCCACCCTGATTCTCGTCATCGGGGTATTTTCAGATATCATTGCCAAGACATTTATAGCTAACCCTGGAGTAGCCTCCGCTTCGATTCTTTTCATTTTTCTGGCCATAGCCTTTGGTTTTGTGAACCGATTAGTAGGGAATAGAAATCTGGCCTTTATCCTGATTACCATCATCGGGGTAGTTCTCATGTACTATTTTGTTTATTTGGGAACCCAGTTGCCAATTGTTTTGGATTACAAAATCTGGATCTCGGGATTGTTGGCCTATGCATTTCTGGCCTCGGTTACTCCGGTTTCTCTACTTCTTCAACCCCGAGATTACCTGAACAGCTATCTCCTTTATGGGATGATGATCGCCGCTGTAGCAGGTGTAGTGGTGGCAAATCCGCAAATAGAAATGAGTACGCAGGTGCAGGCTTCAAGTGAAAGCCTGGGGTATGTTTTCCCTGTTTTATTTGTAACCATAGCTTGCGGTGCGATATCCGGTTTTCATTCCCTTGTTGCTTCCGGCACTACATCAAAACAGTTAGACAAAGAAAGTGATGCCAAAATCGTTGGTTTTGGGGGCATGTTGATCGAATCCTTCCTCGCCATTATTTCGGTAGGTGCAGTGGTGGTTTTGTCAAGAACTGAATATGTAGAACGGCTGAGCGCAGAAGGTCCTGTTGCTTTGTTTTCTACCGGTTTGGGAGGAATGATTGCCACATTGGGGATCTCCGAAACTTTCGCAGTGGGTTTTGTGGCCCTGACTGTTTCTGCTTTTGCCTTGACTACTTTGGATACTTGTACTCGTCTTGCCCGATTTACCCTTCAGGAATATTTCGAGGATATGCCCCAACCTGCGGCACAGGTACTTGCTAAAAATCGGTATATCTCCACTTTTATTGTGGTGATTTTGTCTATTCTGCTGCTTGCCTCTGGAGAATTTTCCACCCTATGGCCCATTTTCGGTTCGGCCAATCAGCTTTTGGCTGCTTTAGCTTTATTGACCATTGCGGTATGGCTAATCAAGAAAAATATACCTGCCACGTTTGTCACCATCCCCATGTTCTTCATGTTTACCGTGACCTTGGCATCCTTAGGGCTTTTTGCCTGGAAAAATTATCAGGAAAAAGGGTATGTCTTGGCAGTAATTGCTGCTTTGCTATTTGTCTTGGCGATTTCTCTAATTTTTCTTGCCTTCAAGAGTTTGAAAAAGGAGGTTAGGGAGCCTGCAAAAGTCTAGAGAGGTTTTGGGTTAGGTCCTTCACTTTCAGGATGGAAAGTCCTCCAGCTGTGCCAGAATTCCTGGTAGGCCTTGAGACGTTTCAAATCTGTTTGGGTTGGGTTCAGTGATTTTCCCGTAAAGGTAAAGGCCGCTGAATCCAGGTAAAGGGTGTCACCAGTCCAAAGATGGGACTGGGTATCCGCAGGAATTTCGAATACCACGAAACTCTGGGTGTCTTTATTCAGGAGAATCAAAATGTCTTGGCTGCCTACCCGATCCCGGATTGATTCTTTTTCCAGTAGCAGGTTCCAGTCATAGGCTTTGGCACCTTTTTCCAGATCCACGCCGACCACCCAGGACTTTTCATTCCAGGAAAATGGATCCGTGCCAGTGAGTTTGCTTTCGCTTTTTCCCTTCTCAAATTTTCCAAGAGAATCGTACTTCGATAGGAAGTTTGGATCCTCAGCCATGATTTTCCCGTTTGGGTAAGCTTTGAAAAAAGCACTAGCCGTCAATTGGATGGATTCGATTTCCTCCAGTTTTTTCCCTTTTAGCTCCCCGGTGATCGCTTCTCCTGTGGCCTGTTGCCACCAGCTGCCGGTCTCTGTATCCTCAAACATGGCATTGAAATGATCCATGCCTACTAATCGGAAATTCTCGGGTTTCCCATCCACAAATGGCGAAAACACTCTTCCTGACCGACATACGGAACAATACGTGACCATCACTGGCTCTCCGGCCAGGGTATCTCTCACTTGGTGATGATAGACAATGTACCGGATGGGATAGGCCTTGGCTTCGTCACCTTTCTCAATGGCAATGACCAGTAAACTGTCATTTTCATCAAAAGAGTCGCGGGTAAGGAACCAGAGCTCTCTGGGTTCTTGAAACATGGCATCCGCTGCCATTTTGAAATGGAAGGCCCAAATAGCGGCCAAGGTGATTACCAGAGAAAGAGCCGAGACCCATTTCCTTTTCCCTGAAACAGCGGGCACTACTCCGACTAAAATCACAACCCCCAAGGCTATCCTAAACACCCATCGGTACTGGTGCAGGAAATGGGCAAAATCAATGGAATCCCATTGCTGGCTGCCAGGGAAGGGCATGATGAAGTAAATCTTAAGAAATTCAAACAGCACCAACAAGCTCAAACCCAGATAAAACAGGTTTTTCATAGGATGATTTTTTCAGTAGAAAATGAAACTGACAAAAGCCCAATTTCATGGGAAGGCTGGAAAAACCTTCCCATTTGAAATGTGCAGCTGTGGAAAAACAGACAAGCCCGAATTCACACATTTCGGGCTTGTGTCCATTAAAGTGAGTTAAATACAGCTGGTTCTTTCTTAGAAATCCTCCAAGCCACGCCAAAGTTGATCAGGTAATCGGCAAAGGCAGCATCCCCATGACGTATATTTTCTGGAGTCGAATCGGCAATGTCGGTAAGGCTGCGGGTCCGGTTTCTGACTAAGGCTACCGGCACGTTGAGGGTCGCAGTCACATTACCCAACATGTAACTCACTCCCGGCTCGACGGAAATGACATATCCCGGACGACGGAAACCATCACTTTCCCCTATCACATCCCGGACTGGAACTCCCTCCAATCTACCTCCTAGGGAGAATCCCAATCCGTGGATTTTTTTGACCCCATAGAAAAGACCTGCCCGCAAGCCAAATTGATCAGGCACGCTCATGATTGCCTCACTTGGTCTGGCGCGAAAGGTCTGGGTGCCATTGGTGTTTCGGGGATTAAGCAAATAAAAGGCATTGTAATACCCGAAAAGGGAAGATTTGAATTCTTTGAGTCCTTGAGACTCGATAGTGATCCCAAATCCGCCGTCACCCAGTTGGATGCTTTGGTCAACTGGGCGAATCTGTGAAGTTCCATTCGGCCCGACATTGTAAAAGGTGCTTTTGGCATTGTAGTTTCCGGTAGGCAGCTTAAATCCTAGCCCCAGAGACAGATTGCCTTTTGCAGCTCTTTCTCCTGATAGAAGCCAATATCCTGCCCCAACTCTGACATCAGCCAATCCTCCTGAATAGGACATGTGCCGGGATTGTCTCCCGTGCTCATAAAGTGAGCTTCTTTCATTGTAAGCAAAAGGCAAAGAAGCCAAAACATAAAGTCTATCTGTCAACGCATAGCTGACGTTGAAATCCACTCCGTGAGACCAATTGATCACTTCTGTCCCCTGCTCGACTCGCTCAGGCTCTTCATGAGTGCCTCTGAAATGCCTGAAGGATTTGAAGTACCGATAGTTGGTGCTGAGGTTCCAATCTCCTTTGGACTGAACATTAAGCTGACCCACAGCATTAGCGATTCCGGAGAATTGACGGATAGCGACACATCCTTGGGAATAAGAATTCATGTATGAGAAAATCCCAATTGCTAGGGATAGTATAATCTTTTTCATAGTGCTTTGAGGTTAATTATTAATCGATTCCATCCTGCTTGGCCTTAGCCACAGAATAGGAACCTACATTTTTGCCCTGTTCCAATCCCACCTCGGCATCAAAGCGGTAATGAATTCCCCCATATATTCTGGACAGTGCCGCCTCTTCCGCCCATTTTCTAAACTGAGCGGCATCTGTTGGGAAGAAATAAGATAAAACTTCAGCTGCTGCTGCAGAGAATGTACTGTGCCCTGAGGTATAGGCAGGAAAATTAGGCGTCCCCAAAATAGTCTTGAATCCCGGAATAGTTTGAATAGGTCGTGGATAGTGATAGTAGTATTTCACATCCCAGCAACTGATCCCGGCGTCCATAATCGCCATATTCATGTAGGCAAATATCCTCGCCGTACGCACCGGACTAAGGCGATATGCCACGGTTTTTTCTTTTGCAAAACGGTTCCAATGTCCGGGAGGAGTGTAAGTATTCAGCCCATCATTCCAGAAATTGGCTATTCTACGCTGCTCGGGAGTCAGATTTGCAGCAAATCTTTTCAGCTCTTCCGCATCCTTGTTAAACTCTGCTGATCCTGGGGCTGGTGGAGGTCCCACCCGTACAGCTTCCACATTAGGGATATTCCAAGGGCGTACTTTTCCGAATAGTGGAGCCAATCCAACGGGGCGTTGGGGAGATTCCTGATTTTCCCAGAACCATCCAAATCTTTCCTTCGCGGCATTTTTGATCGAATCTGATTTGGCTTTGTTGGTTTGCGCATTTCTCATCCCATCGGTAGATGCACGAGCCAAAGCAGTTTTGGCCACCTCTGCACCGATTAATTTTCCTGCTTCCACATCACTGGAAACATTGATCCCAGCAAGAATCAAAGATTCCAAATGCTCTTCAGCCATTCGAGCCAGATATTCTTTTTCCAAAGGAAACATGGCCGTCAAAATTTCCCGGGATGAAATTGCGATTACCGCACCGTCAGAAGGGTAGGAAAAGAGATTGTTAGACTCATAGGCAGTCTTGATCTGTGGATCAAGCTGATAGGGAGCTTCCCGCTTGAATTTGTATTTGTAATGCCATGCCATGATCAGACCATCGTACTGGGCCACACTCAAATACGCCAACATTCGGCTGGTATAAGGAGGATGGGAGTATGGAAAAAGTGGATATTTTCCAGGGTTGGCAGGATCCGGCGAAGGATAGGTTCCATCGGGATTCGGAGCAGGTATCAGATTATACTTGGTAGCTAGCTCTAATGCGATTTCATTCCATCGTAAAAGCGGATTATTGGTCCAATACTTGACAGATTCCCTTTGTGCAGAAGTCGCCGCTGCGATTTTTTGTTTGGCCTCTGCTAGCTCCCTGTTTAATTCAGAAGAACCCGTCTGAGGAGGAGTTGGAATAGCTACCTGCTCGTTAGAGGTATGAATGACCAATTTCCACTGGCCAGCATTTGGGTCGAGGTCCGCAAATTCATAGCCGGTATATTCATATTGAGTTGGCAAATCCTCTACACAAGCATTTAAGAGAAAAGCAGAGGACAGTAGAGTTATAATGAGGTAGAAGTATTTTTTCATAAGAATGGTAGATTAAAAGGCCTTAAACTGGTAGGTCATTCCCAGACCAAATCCTGAAAATTGTCCCATGTTTCGACCTGAAAACATGTGGTTATAGTAAGCGATCACTCCAAAGCCGCGTCCGCCGGTAAAATAATACTGTGCAAAACCTTCTATCCGATCAAAGTCCACCTTGTTGGTAGGCTGAGGCATATTGTATACCCGGATATCGTCTCCATTGGCACAGCGGAAAGTAGTCAGGCTGGCCTCGACTCTGAGTTTTTTATTCAAAAACCAAGAACCTAAAGCCAATTGACCATGAATGGCATCTGGCACATCCATGGTAGAGGTGTAATATGCTCCATCATTGTAATAAAAATCCCGTTCCGCTTCAGTTGTCCCTCGGTGTAGGTAGGCAAATGAAGCCCTGAGGTAAGGCCCTTTATCCAATTCATATTGACCGATAGCTCTCAGGCCAAGTTCATTAGCACCAAATCCCAAGCTAAAAGGCATATAATCCGATAGGTAATTGGATGCTGGCGTGCTAAAGCTGAGGTTGGTGAAACCCATCAGTTTCCCCTTTCCCAGTGCTTTGTCAACTACCTGAGCTTTGAGGGATAGACCCAAATCTTGGATACCCTCGACCCCTGCCATTTGCCCGCCGGTAGCGGCAGTTTTTACATAGGGAAGACTTACAATAAAATTGATTTTGTCTGTAATTCCGCCTACCACCATTGGCATCAGCATCTGCCTGGTGAAGGTTCCGATATTTGCATTCTCTCTCGAGTAAGTACCCTCCCAGTAACGTCCCCAGGAGGAATTTTCATACACAACAGCAATACAAATCTCCCCTTTGGGCATCATCAGGCCATCTGTGGGGGTTTGTGCCAAAGATATAGTAGCGATTCCCAAGCTTGCGCAAAGCAAGCCCAGAATTCTGGATTTGAAATTCATAGTAATAGATAGTGAATTGAGGAAAAGATGATTCCATCGAACTTTCCAGACCATACGCCTGGACTTATCGATAAAATGGAACTGGCAGGAATCCAAAGAATCAGGGAATCATCTTAAAAGGAAATCCTTAGGTAATCCATAGCATAAACCCAAAGAGTAGTTGGGCGTCAGAAGGCTGTAAAGCATGAATCAAACCGCCTTTCGACCTCCAAACGTGCCATAGACCTGTCCTAGTTTGGTAAGACCTAAATGTAAGATTGCTCCCTTTTTGGAAACCGTATATGATTAAAAGATTACCCCAGCTGTGGAGGCGGAGAGTCTAAGGTGAAATAAGGACTCATGTAAGGTGAAAAAATAAACCCAATCATTATTTCATAACCTATGCGGCTTGGAGACTCCAAACCGAATACGTCTGTTTCCAGATAGTCTTTTGCGAATAATTTGAGAAAGCTTTTGCCGCTTTGATCCTGAGGCAACTCATCATCAACCAAAGAAGCAATCCATTTTTTTACAGTAGAATCCAGGGCTTTTCTAGCAGTATCCGGCACATAGACCACCTGAAGAGTATCATTTTGATAACGCTGCTTAATCGCTCTGAAGTACTTACCGTCTTTCTCAAAACGGGTATTGGTCGCCTGAAATTCCTCCTGATTGGACATATAAGGAGCGTTGAGTGGAATTTCCAACATTCGTTCCTCCAACTGCCCAATTTGATCGCCATAGATTTGGTCTTTCCAACGGTTTTCTATAGAAATATTGGCAGAGAAATAAAAAGCATAGTAGCCAAAGTGAAAAATGGCAAAGCAAAGAAGTAATACTATGGCAAGTGCTTTTCTCAAGGCTACAAGTTTACAAATTGAAAAATGGATGAAAATCTTCGAAAAATAAAATTTCAGAATCCTTTTTTTTGAAGAACAGATGGATTTATGGAAATTCTCTCTTATATGAAAAATTATTCTGATTCTAGAGCAAGACCCAAATGCCGAGGAAAATCAAAGAAGCAATTCCATATACTTTGATCACCTTAAGACGATTGAACCGGGCCAAAAACCATAATGCATAGACAGGCCGGACCAGTCCTGCCAAAAGCAAGACAAGTGAGATCACCAGAGAAATCAGCAGTAAGACTTTGAAAGCTTCTAGCATAGCCCAAAACTAAAAAGGAACGGCTTTCACCGTTCCTTTTTTTATTTTCAAGTCAGAATCTTTATTTCTTGCGCTTGATTTCTCTCATCTCGTATCCTTCGATCGTGTCATCGATTTGGATATTGTTGAAGTTTTTGATGGAGATACCGCATTCGTATCCAGCCTTCACCTCAGATACATCGTCCTTGAATCGCTTCAATTGATCGATTTCTCCTTCATGGATAACTATACCATCGCGAATAATGCGGATTTTGTTCTTTCTGGTAATGAAACCATCGGTCACATACGAACCCGCAACTGTTCCCACTTTGGAGATCTTGAATACCTCACGCACGATAATGTTACCAGTGATGACTTCTTCGTATTCCGGCTCCAACATACCTTCGATCGCATCCTTGATTTGATTGATCGCATCGTAAATGATGGAGTAGTGACGGATTTCGATCTCTTCCTGCTCGGCCAGTTTCTTGGCGTTGGAAGAAGGACGAACCTGGAATCCAATGATGATCGCATCTGAGGCAGAGGCCAACAATACATCCGATTCAGAGATCTGACCCACCCCTTTATGAATGATGCTCACTTTCACCTCATCCTTGGAAAGTTTGAGCAAGGAATCAGAAAGTGCCTCCACAGAACCGTCCACGTCACCTTTGATGATGATGTTGAGTTCCTTAAAGCTTCCGATTGCCAATCGGCGACCGATTTCATCCAAGGTGATGTGTTTCTTGGTACGCAAGCTCTGCTCACGCTGAATTTGCTCTCTGGAGTTGGCGATTTCTCTGGCTTCTCTTTCTGTGTCGTACACCTTAATGGTATCCCCTGCCTGAGGAGCGCCACTGAGACCCAATACTTGGACCGGAGTGGAAGGTCCTGCTTCTTTCAGCTTTTTGCCCTTGTGGTCAAACATGGCTTTCACACGACCATAGTGCTGACCTGCCAGCATGATATCACCGATTCGAAGGGTACCTGCCTGAACCATGATGGTGGCGACATATCCGCGACCTTTGTCCAAGGAGGCTTCGATGACTGTTCCTACAGCATTTTTATTTGGATTGGCTTTCAGTTCGAGGATTTCTGCCTCAAGCAACACCTTTTCCAAGAGCTCATCTACGCCTTGACCCGTTTTTGCGGATATTTCCTGGGATTGATATTTACCTCCCCAATCTTCTACCAAGAGATTCATGTTTGCCAGTTCTTCCTTGATTTTCTCAGGACGGGCATTTGGCTTATCTACCTTATTGATCGCGAAGATCATCGGCACACCCGCCACTTGAGCATGGTTGATGGCCTCTTTGGTCTGTGGCATGATGCTGTCATCAGCTGCAATAACAATGATGGCCACGTCAGTGATTTTGGCACCACGAGCACGCATCGCTGTAAATGCCTCGTGACCCGGAGTATCAAGGAAGGCAATTTTGTGCCCAGTCTTGGTCATCACATCGTAAGCACCAATGTGCTGGGTAATACCGCCCGCTTCAGCCGCAGTCACTTTGGACATGCGTATGTAGTCTAGCAAAGAGGTTTTACCATGGTCTACGTGACCCATGATGGTCACGATCGGTGCTCTTTCTTCCAATTCCTCTTCAGAATCCACCGCTTCCTCCTCCATCTCGTCTTCGATGGACTTGGTAAATTCCACATCATAGCCGAACTCATCCGCGATAATGGTGATGGCTTCTGCATCCAGTCTCTGGTTGATCGAAACGAACATACCCAAGGACATACAGGTAGAAATGACCTGATTCACCGAAACATCCATCAAGGCGGCTAGGTCATTTGCCGAAATAAATTCGGTAACCTTCAATACTTTTGACTCTTCGCCTTCTGATTCTACCTCTCGGTCACGATCTGCGCGTTTATCTCTTCTTGTCTTTGTCTTTCCTCCTCCGGGCTTGTTGCCCTGAAGTCTAGCCAAAGTCTGTTTGATTTGATCCTGAATCTCCTTTTGGGTTGGCTCAGCCTTTTGCAAGCGTTGCTGCTGTGGCTGATTTCCTCCGCCTTTCTGCTGCTGTCCACCCTTTTGCTGTTGGCCTCCACCCTGACCTGGTTTTCCTCCACGCTGATCTTGAGGCCTGTTCTGACCACCTTGGCCTCCACCTTGCCCGGCAGATTGACCTGGAGCTCCAGGTTTGTCAATACGTTTTCTAGGTCGCTTTTTGTCTCTTCCTTTTTCGTCAGAAGAAGCTACTGGTCCTCCTTTTTTCTTGGCACGGTCCACTGGCAACTCGATCTTTCCAAGCACGGTCAAGCCTTTTAAGGAATCCGCTTTTGCAGAGATCAATTCGCTTTCTACTGGTTGCTCTTTCACTGGCTCAGGAGCCGGCTTAGGTTGAGGAGCGGGAACGGGCTGCTTTTGAACTTGCTCTGGTCTAGGCTGTGGCGCTGCTTGCTGTTGGGGTTGTGGCTTTGGCTGAGGTTTTGGAGCCTCAGGAGCTTTTTCCACAACCGGCGTTGGAGCTGGAGCAGGTTTGGGTTGCGGAGCCGGAGTTGGAGCAGGGGTAGGGGTAGGAGCCGGCTTTTTGTCCAGGTCAATTTTCCCCAGGATTTTTATCCCTTCCAACTTTGGAGCTTCAGGCGTGATTTTCTCAGGTTGGGGTTCCTCGGCTTTTACTGAAGGAACTGGAGTCGGCTTGGGTTCTTCCTTATGAACCGGGGCTGGAATAGGCTCGGGAGCTTTTTCCTGCTTTGGTGTTTCAGGCTCGAGCGATATAGGCTCATGACGCTTCCCTATGGATAGGTGGGAAGCTTCTTCCTTTTCAAGGGCAGAGGATTTGAACTCCTTTTCCAGCATGGCCACTTGATCCATGTTAATCTTGGAATTGGGATTGTTCTCTACCTCATAGCCCTTTTTAGCCAGTGACTCCACGATGGTTGCCGTACCCACGTTGAGCTTTCTGGCTATCTGGCCTAATCGCATCATTTTTTCTTCTGACATAAGCAAAAACCTCTTTCGAAATCTTAAATAAAATTAGGGTATTCTTCGGGGTTAATTCCCCTTATTGTTCAAATTCTGTTCTGAGTATTCGGAAAATCTCATCAATAGTCTCTTCTTCCAACTCAGTTCTTCGGATTAAATCCTCCTTGGTCAGCGCCAACACACTCTTGGCGGTATCCAAACCCGTTTTCTTCAGTTCATCGATGATCCACTGATCAATTTCATCAGAGAATTCATTCAAGTCCACATCTTCATCGTCGTATTCATTCAATTCACGGAATACATCAATTTCGTAACCTACCAATCGGCTTGCCAATTTAATATTAAAGCCGCCTTTGCCAATGGCAAGGGAAACCTGATCTGGCTTCAAAAACACAGAGATTCGCTTGGAATCTGGGTTGACACTGATAGAGGAGACCTTGGCAGGGCTCAAAGCCCTTGAAACATAAAGCTCCAAATTATCCGTGTAGTTGATCACGTCTATGTTTTCGTTCTGAAGTTCACGCACTACTGCATGAATTCGAGAACCTTTCATCCCCACACAGGCGCCTACCGGATCGATGCGGTCATCGTACGATTCTACAGCTACTTTGGCTCTTTCTCCCGGTTCACGAACGATCTTCACGATGGTAATCAGCCCATCGTACACTTCAGGCACCTCATTTTCAAACAATCTCTCCAGGAACACCGGAGATGTTCTTGACAGGATCACTTTAGGATTACCATTGATCATATCCACTCGGTGGACAATAGCTTTTACTGTATCTCCTTTTCTGAATCGGTCTTTAGGAATCTGTTCTCCTTTTGGAAGAATCAATTCATTACCCTCTCCGTCGATCAGAAGAATTTCGCGACCTAGAATCTGATAAACTTCTGCAGAAATAATTTCTCCAACTTGCTCCTCATACTTATTGTATAGGATGTCCTTTTCAAGATCCTTGATACGCTGAATCAGAGTCTGACGAGCCATTTGGACCGCTCTTCTTCCGAATTCCTCCAGTTCGATTTTCTCGTAAACTTCCTCACCGATTTCAAAATCAGGCTCAATTTTTTGCGCATCGCTCAAGCTGATCTTGTCAAAATCCCAAATATCCTCAGAGTTGTCATCCACAATCTCACGAATACGGAAAATCTCAAGGTCACCCTTGTCTGCGTTGATAGTCACGTCGAAGTTTTCATCCGTCTCAAATTTTTTACGGATCATCGCTCGGAATACATCTTCCAGAATACGGATCATCGTAGGTCGATCCACATTTTTAGATCTCGCAAACTCTGCGAAGGATTCTATTAAGATTTTGGCATCCATTGGAGTTATTTAAAAGATACTTGTACGATTGATTTCTTGATTTGCTCGAAAGGAACCACCATTTCCTCTTCGGTGGCCTTTTTCCCTTTTTCCTTCTTTTTGACCAACAATTTGATTTCAGATTCACCTACTTCTAAAAGCTTTCCGGTCAACTCTGACCCTGAACTCAAAAGAACTTTTAGCTCTCTATCCAAATTCTTAAGGTATTGCCTACGGCTGCTCAGCGGATAATCCAAACCTGGCGAGGACACCTCTAAGACATAGGCCTGACCGATCAGATCTTTGGCTTCAAGCTCTTCGGATACCGCTCTGCTTACCAAAGCACAGGAATCAATAGTCAATCCCTGATCCGCGTCAATGAGAATCAAAAGCCTGGTTTTGCCCGCTTTCTCCTCCATTTTTACCTCCACCACAAAATGGCTTTGGTCCGGAAGGTGCTTATCTACCAATTCTTGGATCGTTTGTTTCAGCTCAGTCATAAGTAAGGATAATGAAAGAGGGGACTTGTGTCCCCTCCAGAAACTTTCGAATACGGCACAAAAGTAATATAAAGAATCCCGAAATACAAAACGACCAAAATGAAAGCTGAGGTTATTCAGCATTTTCTTCAGAAAAATCAAAGGAAACATTCTGATATCGTCCTTGAAAAACGAAATGTGATTTAAAAACAAAAAAATCTTCTTTCCCTCAGTTTTGTCGATTTAAGATAATAATTTTGCCGACCCACGTTTAAAAACCGTACTCAGGTACTATCTTAAACTCCAATATCCAGTTCATAGCCAACTCAACACTTCAAAATGGGATTATTTGATTTTTTCTCTAGTGATATAGCCATCGATTTGGGTACAGCCAATACCCTGATCATTCATAAAGACAAAATCGTGGTGGACGAACCGTCCATCATTGCGATAGACAAAACCAACAATCGGGTTCTTGCAGTCGGCCGAGAGGCTATGAACATGCACGAAAAAACCCACGAAAACATCAAAACTATCCGTCCTCTCAAGGATGGTGTGATTGCTGATTTCTATGCGGCAGAACAAATGATCCGAGGCCTGATCAAAATGATCCCCGGTCAGAAAAAAGGTATGTTCCCGCAATCTCACCGCATGGTCATCTGTATTCCTTCCGGAATTACGGAAGTGGAAAAGCGTGCAGTTCGTGACTCTGCCGAACATGCCGGTGCCAAAGAGGTGTACATGATCTACGAACCAATTGCAGCAGCAATTGGTATCGGTATTGATATTGAAAAGCCCATGGGCTCTATGATCGTGGATATCGGAGGTGGTACTACCGAGATCGCATTGATTGCTCTGTCCGGCATCGTGGCTGACCAATCTATCCGTGTAGCAGGTGATACCTTCACCAAGGACATCTTGGATTACATGAGACGTCAACACAATTTGCTCATCGGGGAGCGCTCTGCCGAAAAAGTAAAAATTGCCATTGGTTCGGCTTTGACTGAGCTGGATGATGCTCCGGAAGATTATGAAATCCGTGGAAGGGACTTGATGACAGGCATTCCCAAAGTGATCAAAGTGTCTTACTCAGAAATCGCTTTTGCCCTGGATAAGTCCGTTTCAAAAATCGAAGAAGCGGTCCTGAAAGCCTTGGAGATCGCTCCACCGGAACTTTCGGCCGACATCTATGACAATGGTATCCATCTGACCGGTGGTGGTGCTTTGCTGAAAGGGTTGGACAAGCGCCTTCATCAAAAAACCAAATTGCCTATCCACATTGCCGAAGATCCGCTTCGTGCTGTAGTAAGAGGAACAGGCACTGCCCTGAAAAATATCCAAAACTTCCGAACCGTTCTGATGACCTAAGTACTGAATGCTACGCATCCTACAGTTCCTTTATCGAATAAGGGCATTTCTTTTATTTGTTTTTCTAGAAGTGGTGGCAGTCTGGATGATTGTCTCCAACAATTCTCCCCAGGGTGCAGCTTTCTTCAACAGTTCGAATGCAGTAATCGGATCGGTATTGCAAAAGCAGGCCGACGTGGTACAGTTTTTTTCTTTGGCAGATGCCAATGAAGCATTGACCGAAGAAAATGCCAAGATCATGAGTGAACTCTTGGCCTTGCAATCCAAGCCGGACAGCATGCCAATTGCCCTTGATTCCGCACTGGAAATGAATTTTCAGTTCAAAGGAGCCCGAGTAATCGCCAATTCACTTCGGTTTTCTCAGAATTACCTTACCCTGAATAAGGGGTCCAAAGACGGTGTCAAACCCGGTATGGGCGTATTCAATTCCGAAGGTGCTGTGGGAAGAGTAAAATCTGTTTCCGAAAACTATTCCGTGGCATTTTCCTTGCTGAATACCAGTTTGCTCGTTTCCTCCAAGATCAAATCCACCGAAGTGTTTGGCTCTGTGCAGTGGAATGGAGCAGATGCGGCAGAAGCCAAACTGCTCTATGTACCCAGACACGTGAAAACACAGGAAGGGGACTCTGTGATCACCTCAGGATTCAATGCTGTATTTCCGGAAGGAATTCTCATCGGAATCATCTCAAAAGTAGAGGCTGACAAAAAAGATCCCAATTATCTGGATCTGACCGTGAGGCTGAGCGCAGATTTCAGTAAATTAACTTATGTCTATCTGGTCGAAAACACCAGATTCAACGAATTGGATTCTTTATATCGTCAAGCTGAATTGACCAATGAATATTAGAACTTTAATCTCTTTTACGCTCCTTCTGCTGCTATTGGGATTGGTTCAGATTTTTTTATTGAAAAACCTGGCCCTTTTTGGAGTCGCATTTGGTTTTTTGTACCTCTTGGGGATTTTGATTTTACCGACCTCCATTCGGACTGTTCCGCTGTTGATCATTGCATTTTTGCTTGGCTTTGCTCTGGACGTTTTCTATGAAACGATAGGGATGCACGCCGCAGCAGCCACGGCCTTGGCTTTTGTAAGACCACTTTGGCTCAAAGCAACCAGCCCAACGGGAGGATATGACGAAGCAGAAGTTCCAAGCCTTTCAGAGATTGGGGTTGGAAGATTTGTCAGTTACGCGTTTCCCTTGATTTTCTTGTATTCCCTGGTGTTTTTTATTGCTGACCAATGGGGTACCGGAGGCTTTTTGGGGGTAATCAACAAAAGCTTGTTTTCCGCGATTTTCACCACGCTTTTGGTTATACTTGTCCAACTACTGTTCTTCAAACGCAGGAGAGGAATCTGATGAAATCGAGCATGTTGTTACGGTCAGAAACGGGGATAATTATAATCCATGTGACCTTGGAGAAACAATTATAATCACGTGAAATCGAGCAGCATTAAAAATTTCAAACGAGCATGAAACTAAGCTGTGCGAGATTCCTCCCAATAGCTATCAGGATGACCATAAAAAATCAAGGTGTAATCAGATGAAAGACCAAAGACCTGTAGTCATTCTCATCTTTATTTTCTTGGTGAGTATTGTACTGCTTACCAAGCTTTTTATGATCCAAGTGCTGGATGACAGCTTTATGAAAAGAGCTGAACGGAATGCTATTCAGCGGATTGTAGACCACCCCTATCGCGGGTTGATTTACGACCGAAATGGTAAGCTGATGGTGTTCAACAATCCGATTTTTGACCTGATGGTGGTACCGAAAGAATTTAAAGTCGGAGATACAACCCGCTTTTGTCAGCTTTTCAAGATCAGCAAGGAGGAATTGATCGAGAAGTATGAAGCAGCAAAAAATTACTCCCGAGTAAAACCCTCCCCCCTGATCAAGCAAATCTCTACCACTGATTTTGCCAGAATTCAGGACTTTTTGGTGGATTATCCGGGACTGTTTATCATGACCCGATCGGTCAGATCCTATCCCACTCCCACTGCTGCCCATGCCTTAGGGTATATCGGTGAAATCAGTGCAGGCCAACTTGAAAAAGACACCCTCAAATATTACTCCCAGGGCGATTATGTGGGACTCAGCGGGCTGGAGCGCTACTATGAGAATGAGCTGAGGGGCAAAAAGGGTGTAAAATACAAGATGGTGAACGTCCGCGGGGTGGACAAAGGCCCATTCAAAGACGGTGAATACGATACAGCCTCTGTGGCAGGAAAAAACATCACTTCTACCATTGACTTAGAACTTCAGCGTTACGGAGAAATGCTGATGAATGGGAAGACTGGTTCTGTGGTGGCGATTGAGCCCAAAACAGGCGAAATCCTTGCGATGATTTCTGCTCCATTCTACGACCCAAACGAGCTTACAGGCGCGGAATTCAGCAAAACCTACCGAAGGCTAAACAACGATAAATCGAAGCCTTTATTCAACAGGCCGATCATGGCCATGTATCCTCCGGGATCGATTTTCAAAATTGTCCAAAGCTTGATAGGTCTTCAGGAGGGAATATTGACTCCCAATTCCACCTTTGCCTGCAACCGGTCTCTGGTAGCATGCCATAATCACCCCAATCCCGTGAATTTGTTTGGGGCGATCCGTAACTCCTGCAATCCCTATTACCATCAGGCTTTTCGGCAAATCATCAATCAGGAGGTCTCCACCAATACCTTTAAGGACACAGAGATCGGGTTGAATGCCTGGAGAGAGCATGTGATCAAATTCGGCTTGGGGTCCCCCTTGGGCTTGGACATGATGGGAGAAAAGGGGGGAGATATTCCTTCCAGCAAACTGTATGATCGAGTCTATGGCCCAGGAAGGTGGAAATATTCCACGATCTATTCGCTTTCCATCGGTCAGGGTGAAATGCAAGTGACTCCACTTCAAATGGCCAATCTAGCCGCAATTTTTGCCAATAAGGGGTATTATTACACACCTCATCTGGTGAAGGCAGTCGATGGCGATCCAACTTTGATACCCGGCAAATTCCAGATCAAACACGATGTGGGGATTGATGCCCATCATTTTGACCTGATACAGGATGCCATGGCGGAGGCACTTTATGGTACGGCCAACCGGGCAGTGATCAAGGATTTGGTGATTGCGGGCAAGACCGGAACTGCCCAAAATCCACACGGAGAGGACCACTCTGTATTTATTGCATTTGCTCCAAAAGACGATCCCAAAATCGCCATCGCCGTGTATGTGGAAAATGCAGGCTGGGGAGGTCGGGCAGCAGCAAGTACAGCCTCCCTCATGATCGAGAAATACATCAAAGGTCAAATCACCAGACCGGAACTGGAGCAGTATGTACTGGCAGGAAACTTTATTTACTAAATGAGAGAATCAGACATTCATATCAACCGGGTGGATTGGATCGCAGTATCCATCTATTTTGCCTTGGTCATCATCGGCTGGTTCAACATTTATGCAGCAGTGTATGACAGCCAGGTAGAAAAAAGCATTTTTGACTTTTCGATCAATTCGGGAAAACAGCTGGTTTGGATCGGTACGGCTATCGCATTGATCACCATCATTATGGTGGCTGACTATAGGTTTTTTGAAAACCTCTCCCTAGTGATCTATGTAATTTTCATGTTGCTGCTGGTCGTGACCCCCTTTGTAGGAAAAGAGGTCAACGGACAGACCTTGTCCATTGGCTTTGGAGATTTCCGCATTCAGCCTGGAGAGTTTGCCAAATTTGCCACGGCACTGGCCTTGGCTAAAGTCATGGAGCGACCTACGTTTGACCTTTCCAAAAAGAACTATCAAATCATCGCCTTTGGCGTCCTTCTCATCCCCATTGCCCTGATTTTGCTTCAGCCTGATACAGGGACGGCCATGGTGTATTTTTCCTTTTTGCTGATGTTTTATAGAGAGGGCCTTCCACAGTGGTATTACATTCTGGGATTTGGATTTGTAGCTATTACTCTTTTGGCCTTGGGAGTTGACAATAATCTTTATCTGGCGCTTGCTGTGGCGATTTTTGCAGGGATTCTTATTTTCCTGGGAAAAAGAACCTGGCAAAGAATCCTGGCATTTTCCCTGATCGGAATCGGTATAATCGCCTACATCTATTCCATCGATTTTGTGGTAGCAAAACTCCCTCCCCATCAGCAAAACCGAATCATGGTATTGTTTAATCCCGACATTGACCCTTTAGGGGTGGGATGGAATGTGACCCAATCCAAAATTGCGATCGGGTCAGGAGGACTGTTGGGAAAAGGCTACCTGGAAGGAACCCAAACCAAGTTTGACTTTGTACCTGAGCAACACACCGACTTTATCTTCTGTACCCTCGGAGAGGAATTTGGATGGATAGGAAGCTTGGTGGTGATAGGATTATTTGCAGGGCTCCTGTATCGATTGGTGATTATGGCAGAGCGGCAGAAAACTCGTTTTTCAAGAATATACGGATACGGAGTCGTTTCCATCCTGCTTTTTCACTTCATGATCAATATCGCCATGACTATTGGCCTGTTCCCTGTAGTGGGGATTCCTCTGCCTTTCTTTAGCTATGGAGGATCTTCACTCTGGTCATTCACCGTTCTGTTATTCATTTTTATCAAATTTGACTCTTCAAGAGCCACTCAACTCGGTAGAATCAGCTAAGGCAGATTTGCCTCTCCAGAAAACAAAAAAGAGCGGGAAACTCTGAATTTTCCGCTCTTCTCTTAATGCCTTTTGGATATCAATCCAAAAATTTTCTGTAGACCAATCGCATAAACTCCTGGACGGGTTCGGAGTCGGTTTCCCACCCCAATTCAGCCACAAAACGTGAATTTACCAGGTCCACCGCCGCTTCAAATGATCCCGCCACGTCGATGGACTTGAGCGCATGACGGAGCAAATCCGCATTCCCGTCAAACAATTCCTTGGTAAACATAAAGCGCTGATTGAGGGCAAGGCTCTCTGACAATTCCCCCATGATTCCTTTCATTCCTTTGTAAGACTCAGAGGAAAATTGTGCCCTCAGCTTCGAAGCATTCAACATAACCCCTGCACTTGCAGGGTTACTTTTGAAAACCGGCGGGGTTCCGACTACCTTGGAGACAAATTCTGGTTCCTTGACTGGAGTGGGCGAAGGGGCTGGACTAATGGGTTGATCATCCTCTATGTCTTCAAAGAAAGAAGGAGCCGGTTCTTGAGGCAGTTTTTCCTCTTCTGCCTCAGGAGAGGAAGCAGCAGGCTCATTCACCAGATAGAGATCAAGATTGAAAGCTTTTACCTCTCCCAAAGTGGCTAAAAGCAAGTTGACTGACTCCAAGGAATCTTTGATCACTTGGTAATTAGCAGAAATGGCCCTGTGATACGCTTCCACATCATGTCCAAAACCTGCTTTATCAATCAGGAAAGTGACCACCTTATCGTTCCACTTATAGTATTTTTTATTTTCCCGTAGGAAATCATTGATTTTACCTGAAGGGGCTTTTCTGATCTCCCGCTGATAAAAAGAAACCGGGTCAGTGGCCACCTCGATTGCTTGTTTCACAGCCGTATTGACCATAGGCTCGAGATAGGTTCTCTCCACTTTGATCCTGCGCGAAAGCACATTCATAAACTGGGTCAAAGCGTCATGCACCGCAATGTCTCTGTAATCGAAATAAGGGCTGCTTTTCAGCTTGGCCAATTCTTCCTGCCAAAGCTCAAACAACCTCTTGATCACAAAAAAATTAACCTGAGTACTACTGGTAAGCTGAATTATTTCCTGTCCGGTGATAAATTGCCGCCCGTTAAAAAATCGATCACAGACCAACTGGGCGTATTCTTTGGAATAATTTTCTAAATAATTGCTGTTAATTTGAACTGTCATGGGTAGGTCTTGTTTTCAAAAGCAAACGAACTGATGCCCCGAATTATCATTCAAAATCTTGAAAATTTCACGATCGATTCGGAAAATACCGATCGTAAAGTTATCGAATTAATTCATGAAAACGGCATCGATTGGATGCATGCTTGTGGTAAAAAAGGTCGTTGTACCACCTGCAAAATGATCATCTTGGAAGGACAGGAAAACCTAAGTCCGGAAACTGACCGGGAGTTATTTTACAGAAACCAAAACCGACTCAAGCCCGATGAGCGCCTTTGCTGTCAGGCTAACTTACTGAAGAACACGCTCACCATCAAAGTTGCCGAAATCAACAAATTCCCACACCTGAAGTATTCGGATTAACCATGTTTATAGAACCCTCCCTAAGCAGTAGAAAACAAACCGAGCGAAAAGGACAGATCGAAGTGATCTGCGGGTCTATGTTTTCGGGAAAAACGGAAGAGTTGATCCGAAGACTAAACCGGGCCAGATTGGCCAAGCTCAAAGTGGAGATTTTCAAGCCTTCCGTGGACAAGCGATACCATGAGTCAGATGTGGTTTCACACAATGAAAACAGTATCCGGTCCACTCCGGTCCATTTTGCGGGAGATATTCTTCTTCTTTCCGGAAACTGTGATGTGGTAGGAATAGACGAAGCACAGTTTTTTGATGAAGAAATCGTTCGCGTGGTGCAAATCCTCGCCAATCAAGGCAAACGGGTGATTCTAGCGGGCTTGGATATGGATTTTGAGGGCAAGCCCTTCGAGCCCATGCCCCGGCTTATGGCAATTGCCGAATATGTCACCAAAGTGCATGCGATCTGTATGAAGTGCGGGGATTTGGCGGCTTTTTCCTTTCGGCTTACCGAAGCAAAAGAAAAAGTAGTCTTGGGTGAAAAGGAAAGCTACGAAGCCCGCTGCCGCAAATGCTTCTTTGAGGACAAAAAATAAGACCTCTCACCATGCTGAAAAAGACCGCCGGGATCGTGCTCAATTACCTTAGGTATGGTGACACGAGCATCATCGTGAAGATCTTCACCCGGGAGTTGGGTCTTAAATCCTACTTGGTCAATGGAGTCAGAACTCAGGGAAAGGGCAGTAAAATAGCACTTTATCAGCCGCTAACCATGCTCGATTTGGTGGTGTATGACAAGGAAAATGCTGGCCTTCAGCGTATTTCCGAAGCCAAAATTGTCCACCCTCACCGGCTGATTCCCTTTGATTTTGCCCGTACAAGCATCGCCTTGTTTATGACTGAGGTGATCAACCGAAGCATTTACGAAGGCTATCAAAATGAATGGCTCTTTGATTTTTTGGAAGAAAGTGTCTTGGTGTTAGACAGGCAGGAAAGTACTTTGGGGCACTTCCCCTTGGTATTCCTGCTCGAAAAAGCCAAATACCTGGGGTTTGCCCCGGAATCCTCAGAAGGGTTTTTGGTAGAAACCGTAAACCATCCCTTTCCACCGGAAGAAATCGGACTCACCTTGGAATACTTGGAGGATTTACTGTCCCGGCGATATGAAAGTCAATACAGAATACCCGTGATGTTGCGAAGAAAGCTTCTCGATCACCTACTGGAATTTCACTCCGAGCATTTGGACAATCCATCTCCACTCAAATCCCTGCCCATCATCCGACAGCTAATGGGCTGAATTCTATCAGGTTTAAAAAAATCAAGGCAAAAAGAAAAAATTTGTTAAATCCATCCACAACGTTTAATATTGTACCATCACCGTGTATGAAGCAAGTCAGCCCACTTTGACTTGAGTCTTTCCTGCAGACCTTTTTTGCTCAGAAAATCATCCACGATCCCAATAACCGCATTTTACAGATCTTATTTATCTCACACCCTCTTTATGTACAACATAGAAGAACTCAGAATCAGGCTTTTATCTGAACTGAAGGAGATTGCTGAGGAGCTTGGAGTCAAAAACTTCAAATCTCTCAAGAAAGACGAGTTGGTATACGCCATACTCGATCAGCAGGCAATCACTCCTGAACAAGCCCTCCCCAAGAAAAAGCCCTCTATCGTAGAGACCCAAGCCCTCGAAGCAGCAGAAAAACAACCCGAATCACCTGCCCCTGCTGCTCCATCCGATCAACCCGAATTCAAATCAAAGTTCAGAAGACAAAACGTCACTGAGATCCAAGCTGCATCCGAAGCAGAGGCAAGTAGTACTCCCGCAGCCAAGGAAAAAGAAGCTCCCAAAACTGAACCGAGAGCTCCAAAAGAATTCACCCCCAGACCCGAACGTCGCGAGCCGAGACCGGAACGTGAACCCAGACCAGAACGTGAACCCAGACCGGAAAACAAAGAATTCAAACCCGAAGTAAAAGAGCTAAGACCGGAGAAAAAAGAACCTTCCGAGACTCCGGCGGAAGAACCAAAAACTTTTAGGCCAAGAAGGAGAGTATTTGAAGAGGTGAATGTATCCGAAAGCATTGCAGAGGAAACTACTTCAGAACAAACCCCTCCTGCCCCTGTCCCTCCGACAACCCAAGAGCCTAGAGCTCCAAGACCTGAGGGAGAAGTAGAACTGCCCAAGCGCAAAAACTTCAAGTCTCAGGATGAAGTAATGATGCCGGCAGCCGAAACGATCCCGGGCAATCCCCGCAAAAAACCTTTCGTCAGCCCACGGGAATTTGACGGAGTGATCGAGAATGAAGGCGTGCTCGAAATCATGCAGGAGGGTTATGGCTTCCTGAGATCTTTGGATTACAACTACCTGGCATCTCCGGACGACATCTATGTATCTCCAAGTCAGATCAAACTTTTCGGACTGAAAACCGGTGACCATATCAAAGGATCTATCCGTCCTCCAAAAGAAGGAGAAAAGTACTTTGCCCTGCTCAAGCTTGGCACTGTCAACGGCAAGACGACTGACGAAATCCGTGACCGTGTTCCTTTCGAATACCTCACCCCTCTTTTCCCTGAGGAAAGACTTAACCTATCCACCAAGCCGGACGGCTACTCCACCCGAATTTTGGACCTTTTTGCTCCGATCGGAAAGGGACAGCGGGGCATGATTGTGGCGCAGCCAAAGACCGGTAAGACTGTCCTCTTACAGCAAATCGCCAACGCCATCACGGTCAACCATCCTGAAGTCCATCTGATGATCTTATTGATCGACGAAAGACCTGAAGAAGTGACGGATATGGCACGCTCAGTTAAAGCAGAAGTTATCTCCTCCACCTTCGACGAGCAGGCAGAGAGACACGTTAAAGTAGCCAATATCGTACTCGAAAAAGCCAAGCGAATGGTCGAGGTAGGCCACGATGTGGTCATCCTTCTCGACTCCATCACCCGCCTGGCCCGTGCACACAACACCGTAGTCCCAAGCTCCGGAAAGATTCTCTCCGGTGGGGTGGATGCCAATGCCTTGCACAAGCCCAAGCGATTCTTCGGTGCAGCCCGAAATGTGGAAAACGGAGGCTCCCTGACCATCATCGCCACTGCCCTGGTAGAAACCGGTTCGAAGATGGACGAGGTGATTTTCGAAGAATTCAAAGGAACAGGCAACATGGAATTGGCGCTGGATCGGAAGCTGGCCAACCGAAGAATCTACCCTGCCATCGATGTACTCAGCTCAGGAACCCGAAGAGAGGACCTGTTGATGGACAAAGAAGAAATGCAGCGCGTATGGATTCTCCGTAAGCTGATGAGCGACATGACCTCTCAGGAGTCCATGGAGTTCTTGCTTCAGCGTATGAAAGGAACCCGGGACAATGCCGAGTTTTTGATATCGATGAACGGATAATATCCCTTCCTATAAATCCTAAAACGACCCCGGCTGAAAGGCTGGGGTTATTTTTTTCCTCTCCAAGAAAAAAGTTATTTGGCAAAATCCACTCATAACCACCAGCCTACCTAAGGTAAGAGAACCCAATTTCTAGCTCAATCAGGAATCATCATAGCCAACTGATTTTTATCCTAGGACAGTATTTACCCAAGTTTTAATTTCTGATTCCCGGTAAATAATCGGCCCAAATATTTAAATGAGTGGCCCAAAAAATCTTAAGATGAATAACCACTAAATAATCTGTCGCTTTTTGATAACAAAATGTTTAGAATGTTATTTTAGCCGTATCTTTAAGGCGCTGTAAAACATAACAATACACCAAATCAAATAATAGAATAGAAAGAAAAATAATTCCTGATTACCCAATTCTGGCAGAAAAGGAATTATAAAAATCAAGTCACCCCAATATTATCCCTTAACTAACAATCCACAAAAAGTCAGTCGATAAGATAGTAAGGAGGAAATTTGATTTATTTAAAAACAAAATGCAATTTTGTGTAGTCAAAATGCTTTTTAAGAAGCAGAAATGAATAAAGGCTTATTAAAATTTACCTTTTTATCGGTACTGATCCTGATCAGCTGGTATTCCTTTACCCAAACCAATACAGGTAAGCTTATTTTATTCAAGCCTATCGCCACAATTTTTCATGATGAAATTGAAGTCGAGGAAGAATTAGAAAGCCAAATAGAGCCCGAAAATCCCGACGCAATAGAGGAGGCCTTTAGGGAAATGGAGGTTTTACCGTGTCCGATAACTTTGACTTCTGCTGCTGGGACAATTAATCAATCAGTTTGTGAGCAACAAGCTATAGTAAATATAACTTATGAAATAATTGGTGCGACTAATGTTATTGTAACTAGCCTTCCTGCAGGAATTACCTTTAATTACTCCTCTAATATCTTAACAATCAGTGGCACCCCTGATCCGAATAGCTCCGTTGGATCTCCTTATACCTACTCCATTGAAGCAAATGGAGGAAGTTGTAATGGAACAGGAACAATTACCGTAGCTGCCCCTGCCAACGCAGGAAGTTTGAGCGGTATTCAAGATGTTTGTGTAGGTGGAACTCAAACTTTCTATTCCACGGTTCTCGGTGGTTCTTGGTCAACAAGTAATTCTGCAATTGCCACTGTCAATCCATCTACAGGCGTAGTAACAGGGGTAGCGGCAGGTACTGCTACCATTAACTACACCGTGCCCGGAACCGGAGGTTGTGCCGACGCAACAGCTACACGAACCGTGACTGTTACCGCTCCGCCAAGTGCAGGTACACTGGGTGGTGACCAAGCCGTTTGTATCGGCGGAACTTCAACTTTCGCCTCTACAATTCCGGGGGGTACCTGGACAACAAATAATGCTGCCATTGCTACAGTCAATCCTTCAACAGGCCTAGTAACCGGAGAT
>NZ_QEIG01000066.1 GCF_014324365.1 Algoriphagus sp. AK58 | reverse complement strand
CCGGATCGTGGTCGTGTCCGGCGCCAACGCCGAAGTGACCCCCGAGTTGGTGGAGGCCCACGGGCCGCTCATCGCCTCGGCTTCCGCCCTGCTGCTGCAGCTGGAGGTGCCCGTGGAGGCCTGCGTCCGGGCGGCCGAGCTGGCCGCGGCGGCAGGGGTGCCGGTCATCCTCGACCCCGCCCCGGCGCCGGCGGAGCCGCTGCCCGAGCCGCTGAGGCGGAACACGTGGCTGATCACCCCCAACGAGACCGAGGCCGCCGCACTCACCGGCGTGCCGGTGGCCGGCCGCTGCGGGGCGGAGGAGGCGGCCCGGGTGCTGTGGGCCCAGGGCTTCCGGCAGGTGCTGATCAAGCTGGGCGGCGAGGGCGCCTACCTGTTCCGGGGCGGCGCCGGCCAGTGGTTCGAGCCCTTCCGGGTTCCGGTGGTGGACACGACGGCCGCGGGCGACGCCTTCGCCGGCGGGCTGGCCGCGGCGCTCCACCGGGGGATGGCGCTGGAAGAGGCGGTGCGCTGGGGCATGGCCGCCGGCGCCCTGGCCGTCACCCGGCCCGGCGCGCAGCCGGCGATGGGAAACCTGGATGAGCTCATGACCTTGCTGCGGACAGGGAGGTTGGACGCATGAAGAAGACGACGCTGCTGAACCAGGCGCTCTCGGAGGTCGTGGCGGGC
>NZ_QEIG01000065.1 GCF_014324365.1 Algoriphagus sp. AK58 | reverse complement strand
TTGTAACAAGTGGGGGCCGCAGGATCATCAGGACGATCAGCACCAGAGCGTAGACGACTCCCCGCCAGTCCAGGAACTGCTGGCCGAGCACGCCGCGCAGCGCCTCCAGCAGGAAAACCCAGCCAATCGCCGTCACGACGGTGCCCGTCAGCGACCCGAGCCCGCCCAGCACCACCACCAGCAGCACGTCGAAGGACTTCAGGAAGTCGAAGCTGCTGGGGTGCAGGAAGCTGTAAAGATGAGCGTAGAGCCCGCCGGCCAGCCCGGCCATCGCACAGCCCACGACGAAGGCCAGCGTCTTGAACTGCGTGGTGTCCAAGCCCATGATGTCTGCCGCGACCTCGTCCTCCCGCACCGCGATGCAGCTCCGTCCATGGCTCGAGCGGACGAGGTTCCGGGCGAGCCAGACGCTGAGCACGGCGAGCCAGAAGACCCAGTGGAACGTGGTGAGCCGCGGGATCCCGGCCATCCCCCGCGCGCCGCCCAGGACGGGCGACAGCTTGTCGGCGTTGTCCAGGAGGACCTTCACGATGATGCCGAAGCCCAACGTCGCGATGCCGAGGTAA
>NZ_QEIG01000064.1 GCF_014324365.1 Algoriphagus sp. AK58 | reverse complement strand
CCGGGTTGAGATGCGCCCGGCAGGCCGTTATACTGAGGGGGAAAGGGGGTCCTTCGCAGTGGCCGGTGATCGTTGGAAGGGCGCCACAACCGAACGGGGGAAACCGCGGGTCTACATTCAGCAGTACCTCGACCTGAAGCTTCCGGAGGAGCGATACAAGCGGATCTGCCAGGAGATGGGGCTGGAGAAGCCCTTCACCGAGGAAGCGGCGACGGCGGTGATGGAGGCGTATCTCGAAGACCTGGCCGACGGATCCCAATGCGACACGGTGCACCTGCACCGTTCCGGCGGAGACGTGGTCCTCATGACCGTCGTCTCCTTCCCATACAGTCAGGCCGCTTACGACAGGATGATGGCCGCGTATCTGGCCAAGAAGTCCCTGGGCCAGACCGAATAGCCCGCGCAAGACGAGGAGCCTGCGCTCCTCGCCAGTCTTTTTTGTGGGGACAAGACCATGTTTCATGCGTTATGATAGCGGTGAAGGGGTCCGACCATCAGACCACTCGCAGGACCTCGCGAAAGGAAGGCGAAAGCATGCTCACGCCGGAAATCCTCGCCGCGCTCCGGGCGGCGGTCGGCGAAGAGTGGTGCCTGACCAGCAAGGCTGATCTCATGGCCTACTCCTATGACGCCACGCCGCTTTACCAGCGGCTCCCCGACGCCGTCGTTCTGCCCCGGACCACCGAGGAGGTGGCC
>NZ_QEIG01000063.1 GCF_014324365.1 Algoriphagus sp. AK58 | reverse complement strand
GTGGCGTTGCGGGTGCTGCGGGTACGTGTTTGCGGAGGAACTCACTTCCGTGGCGCGTTACCGCCGCATGACTGCCCGTCTGGAGTTGGCGTTATTCCGCCGACTGCGCACCCGGCCAACAAAGGCCGTAGCCGAAGAGTTCCGGTTGGGCGAAGGCCGCGTACAGCGAATCTTGGAGCGACTGGGAGATCGGGAGGTGCAGTCACGTCCGCAGCCGAGGCCGAAGTTTCTGGGCGTCGACGAGTTCGCTGCCCAGCGGGGACAGGTGTACAACACGGTCTTCGTTGACGTGGAGGAGCGCAGGATTCTCGATGTCGTCGAGACCAGGGAGAAGAAGCCCGTCCGAGAGCACCTAAAGCAATATGAGAAGAGTGTCCAGGCAGTGTGCATCGACCTGAATGAAGCCTTCCGTCAGGCGGTGCGTCAAGCGCTACCGGAGGCAGAGATCGTGGCCGACAAGTTCCACGTGATCCGGTTGGCCAACTACGCCCTCAACGCCGTCCGTAAACGGGTCCGGCGTCAGATCAAGGGCGACAGAACGCACCCCATCTTCCGCAGCCGGAGCGTCCTGCTTCGAAACTTTGAAGACTTGAGTTCCAGCCAGCGTAAGCGCCTATCGCAACTCCTTGCCCTATCCCCCGAGCTGCGGGCGGCCTACGCTGCCAAGGAGCGCCTCCGTCGCTGGTACAACACCAGCACCACAGAGAACGCAAGCCACCGCTTGGCCCAACTCATCTCCTGGTTACTGGCCTCCGGGGTGCCTGAACTGAAGCACTTGGCCACAACCTTTCTCCGTTGGCAGAGAGAGCTCGCCAACTACCATCGCTACCGAATCTCCAACAGTATCACCGAAGGCTTGAACAACAAGATCAAGGTGATCAAGCGTCAGGC
>NZ_QEIG01000062.1 GCF_014324365.1 Algoriphagus sp. AK58 | reverse complement strand
TGACCTACCCGGTGCCCAAGGTGGTCTTCCTGCCGGTGATCATGGTCGTGCTGGGGATCGGCGACGAGTCCAAGATCTTCCTGATCACGCTGGTCATCTTCTTCCAGATCCTCGTCACCGTGAAGGACGCCGCTGCGAACGTCCCCCGCGGGCTGATCCGGTCGGTCCAGTCCCTCGGCGGCGGGGAGGCGCAGATCTACCGGCACGTCATCCTGCCGGCGGCGCTGCCCGCCATCTTCACGGCGCTGCGGCTGAGCACGGGCACCGCCGTGGCCGTCCTGTTCTTTGCCGAGACCTACGCCACCCGCCGGGGGTTGGGGTCGTACGTGTGGGACGCCTGGTCGATGCACGCGTACAGCAAGATGTTCGCCGGGGTCATGGCGATGGCGCTGATGGGATTCGGCTTCTACGTGGTGCTGGACATCGCCGAGCGGTACCTGTGCCCCTGGGCCGAGAAGCAGCGGTGAACGGCCGGTCGGGTCGCGCGGGGCGATGGGCGGCGGCACGGCCGTGCGAATGCAGATGAACTGAGGAGGCGTTCTGATGGCCCCTGGCTACCAGCCTCCGTTGCCGGAGGAGAAGGAGCAGTACGTCCGCGAGCTCTTCGACAAGATCGCCGAGAACTACGACGCGATGAACCAGGTCATGTCGGCCGGCCAGTGGGAGAAGTGGCACCGGGAGTTCGTCGCCCAGACCCATTTCCGGCCCGGTGACCACATCCTGGACGTGGCCTGCGGCACCGGCGACCTCACGCTGCTGGACGCCGCGCAGGTCGCGCCGGACGGCAAGGTCATCGGGGTGGACATCTCC
>NZ_QEIG01000061.1 GCF_014324365.1 Algoriphagus sp. AK58 | reverse complement strand
CGTATTCACGATTTGCCCGAGCAGCAGCTCGGAACCGACGGAAATAATCTCCCCTTTCACCGCAATCCCCGCTTTCCCCGCCTTATCCTTGAAAGGCGTGCTTATTTTTAATGAAATAATCGAGACCGGACCATATCGTAAAGAAGGCGGCCACCCAGAGGGCGATATCCGCAAAGGGAATATGCCACAGGGCAAACGGCCATGCAATTTGCTCCAGCATCCAACGATACTCATTCAGATAGTCGAGTTTGAGAGACCGAACCTCGACGAGGGCCGTACCAAGCTGCCTTCCGCCGGACAGCACCACGATCGTCAGTGTGCCGGTGTAAAGCCCGGGGCGCATCCTGCCGGTTCGCCAATCGGCCGAGTCGGGAGAGAAAAGCTCCCTCGGCTCCACCCGGATGGGAAGGTCGAAACCGTCCTCCGGTTGGAACGCGTAACGGTACTCGGCACCCTCCAGCAGTTGGACTGGTGGGAGCGCGGGGTCGAGAGCGGGATCACCACGCAGGTCGATCAGCGGCGGCGGGGCGGCGACGTCCCAGCCGCCGTGGAATTTCGTGGCGGCCTTTTTCTTCGTTTTTAGGCCGTTTGCACGGCGCTGGATGCTTCTGGAGCGGCGTGTCTGCTTAGGGCTTCCGACAGCATTGGGAGCTGGCGGTATCCCTTGATGCGCCGGAAGCCCTTCTCCGCTTCCAGGAGGCCCGCGGCAGTCCAGCGCAGCACCTGCTGGCCGTTCCGCCAGCGCTTGACGTTGCGGCTAGCCATCCGTACCTTCTCGAAGGCGGACTCGATGGGGTTCGTGGAACGGAGAGTCTTGCGCAGCGCCTCGGGCAGTTCCAGCCGCAGGACGGTCAGGGTCTCCTCGAGCCCCTCGCGCAGGCTGGCGGCGGCGCCCGGATACTTGTCGTCCAGGGTCTTGGCCAGGCTGGTGAGAGCAGTCCGGGCCTTCTCGTAGTCCGTCTCCCTCCAGGCTTGCTCCAGCTTGCGGCTGACCCACGCGCGAGCCTCGTCCGGCAGGTGGTCCAGCACGTTGCGCTTTTTGTGAACTTGGCATCGCTGCACGGTCGCCCTGGCACCCAGCACGTCCCGCACGGCAGCCCTGAGGGCCTTGGCCCCATCTATCACCACCAGGATGCCTCCGTCCACCCGCAGGCCGCGTTCCACCAGGTCTGTTAGCAGGGCGCGACAGACGGTTGCGTTCTCGGTAGCCCCTTCCCAGAGGCCGAGGATCTGCTTTTGCCCGTCGTCCGTGATCCCCAGTGCGACCACCACGGTGTGGTCTGCGACTTCGATCCCGTCCAGCATCAGCACCAGGTAGCGCTGATCACCAAGCGGCCTCGCCAGCAGCTCAGCCAGTGCCTTGCGTGTGGCCGCCACGAAGTGCCGGCTTACGCTGCTCTTGGACGTAGCCACGGCCGGCAGATCGTCGCCCACCGGCTCCAGGCCATGATGGTAGCGCCGAGTGGAGAGGCCATGAAGCATCCGTTCCAGGGCGGCCTGCGTCAGCAACTGCTCATCCTGGAAGGCTTCGTAGCTCGAGAGCCTGACCTCCTGTCCGTCCTTCGTCCGCACCCGAGGCC
>NZ_QEIG01000060.1 GCF_014324365.1 Algoriphagus sp. AK58 | reverse complement strand
CCGAGTGGTCCAGCAGGCCGCCCGGAGACACCTGCTGCGCGTCCGTCTCCACCGGGGTGTACCCGGGCATCCTGACCCGCAGGCGATACGTATCCTCAGGCAGGCTCGCGCGAATCGTGAACCGGCCGGTGGCGCCGGTCTGCGCGGAGCCGACCACCACGTTCTCGCCCCGCACCAGTTCCACGGTCGCGCCGCGCAGCGGGGAGCCGGTGGCGCCGTCCACCACCTCGCCGCTGGCGGTGATGGTGCCCGTGGCCAGCGAGATCGCCTCCCCGGTCACGCGGCCGCGGCCCGCCGACCCGCTCTTCTGCACCGGCGCCTTGCCCTCGGCGGAGACCAGCGCGGTGTAGACACCGGGCGCCAGATCCCGGGCGACCCAGCGGCCGGCCTGTGCCGTCCCCTGGGCCACCACCCGGCCGGCGCTGTTCAGGAGCGTGACGCTCGCGCCGGTGCGGCCGTCCGCGTCCCGCACGTAGAGCTGCAGTTCGCCGCCCACCGGCTCGAGGGTGATGGCGCGCACGCCGCCCTGAGCCGGGTCAAACCAGCCGGTCTCCCTCACCTCGTACCCGGCGGCCGTGGCACGGGCCTGCCAGAGCCGCGTGCGGCCAGGGGTAACAGGAACCCGCACCAGGCCATCCTCGCCGGTGAACTGCACGGCCACCAGGCCCGTGCCCAGTTCGTAGATCTCCACGGTCGCCGCCGGCACAGGCCGCCCGGTCGCGTCCGCCACCCGCAGCAGCACCTGATTCGCCGCCTCCTGGGCAGCCGCCGGCAGGACCACCGAGACCAGGAGGAGCAGCCT
>NZ_QEIG01000059.1 GCF_014324365.1 Algoriphagus sp. AK58 | reverse complement strand
GCCCGGATCGTTACACCATTCGTGCAGGTCGGAACTTACCCGACAAGGAATTTCGCTACCTTAGGACCGTTATAGTTACGGCCGCCGTTTACTGTGGCTTCGATTCAATGCGTCGCTTGCGCTAACATCCCCTCTTAACCTTCCAGCACCGGGCAGGTGTCAGGCCTTATACTTCGTCTTACGGTTTCGCAGAGCCCTGTGTTTTTGTTAAACAGTCGCCTGGGCCTTTTCACTGCGGCTCATCATGGCTTATCACCTTGATGAGCACCCCTTCTCCCGAAGTTACGGGGTCATTTTGCCGAGTTCCTTAACTAGAGTTCTCTCGCTCACCTTAGGATCCTCTCCTCGCCTACCTGTGTCGGTTTGCGGTACGGGCACCTCTTTCCTCACTAGAGGATTTTCTTGGCAGTGTGAACTCAGGAGCTTCGGTACTATATTTCCCTCCCCATCACAGCTTGACGTTGCCGGACGGATTTGCCTATCCGACCGTCTCACTGCTTGGACGCGCACATCCAGTGGCGCGCTTTCCTTATCCTCCTGCGTCCCCCCGTTGTTCAAACGGTGAGGAGGTGGTACAGGAATGTCGACCTGTTTTCCATCGCCTACGCCTTTCGGCCTCGGCTTAGGTCCCGACTGACCCTGAGCGGACGAGCCTTGCTCAGGAATCCTTAGGCTTTCGGTGGACAGGATTCTCACCTGTCTTTTCGCTACTCATACCGGCATTCTCACTTCCATGCGCTCCAGCCGTCCTTCCGGTCGACCTTCGCCGCACATGGAACGCTCCCCTACCACTGCCCTACGGCAGTCC
>NZ_QEIG01000058.1 GCF_014324365.1 Algoriphagus sp. AK58 | reverse complement strand
AGTGTACAGGGCGTGTAGCCAAAGAGCGGCGTCGGGCGCTGTCTGTGAGTTGGCTAGTGCCGCCGTTAACCATCTGTCCGCCGCCTCGAACTGCCCCGTAACCAAGTATGCCTGCCCTGCGGCCAAGCTCATACGCGGCGTCCACGTGAGTGCCAGGTAATCTGGAAACAACACTGGTTGCTTCTCCAGAGAGGGTTCGCCTCGTCGCTCCATTGTCTCACCCAACGCAATTATCTTTTGAGCGATCTCTACGGACTCCGTTATGCGACCCTCTAGTACGGCTTCCGTCATGATGCCGACGAGCAATTCTGCCACACGTTCATAATGCTCGATTGACATCGGACGAAGTTCAAGGGCTTGCCATGCAGCAGTTAGCGCCCCGGATACATCCCCTTGCGCTTCCAACATTTCCGAGACAAACCTCCAAAGTTCTTCGTTATACGGGTCAAGTTGAAGAGCCCGGTTGATGTTTTCCGAAGTGGGAATCATAGTACGGTATTGACTGTTAAGTGGATCCAACCGGATCGCCCGGCGGCCAGCCGTCAGTGCTGCTGCGTTGTCACCCACTAACACTGCAGTACTAGCGTCGTTGTACGAGCGCGCAGCAAGAAACATGGTGCTACTCACGAGTATCGTGGCCGTGGCCAGCGTGAACGCCAGCGCAAATGTTAGCCGGC
>NZ_QEIG01000057.1 GCF_014324365.1 Algoriphagus sp. AK58 | reverse complement strand
ATCTGCTCGTTCTGTTCCTTTTCGATCTATCCCATCAACCAGCACCGGGATCAGATCTCCCCCTTCCTGGAGGCCCTCGGGCGGGAGATGGCGATCATCGGGCAGGCGATCCGGGACCTGGGGCTCCGGGTGGAGTCCATCTACTTCGGCGGCGGCACGCCGACCAGCCCCCGGGATGAGGACTTTGCCTGGATGCTGCGCACCGCCGCGGAGCCCCTGCTCAAAGGCCAGTCCCCGGCGGAGTACACCATCGAGGGCGGACGGCCCGAGACGTTCAACCGGTACAAGCTGGACGTGATGGCGGCGCACGGCGTGACGCGGGTCAGCGTCAACCCCCAGACCACCGTGCAGGCCACGCTGATGCACCTGGGCCGCATCCACACGGTGGAGAAGTTCTACCGGGCCTACGACCTGGTGCGGTCCCATCCGGCCGGCTTCACGGTGAACACGGACATCATCATCGGTCTGCCGGGGGAGGGCCCCGCCGAGGTGCACCACACCCTGGAGGACATGCGCCGCCTGGCCCCCGACAACCTCACCGTGCACACCCTGGCCGTCAAGCGGGGCTCTCGCATCCACGCGGCGGGTGCGGCCGGCGAGGTGCTCCGGGCGCTCACCCCGGCCGAGGCCGAGGCTCTGGTGCAGGACGCGGCGGAGACTGCCCGGGCCATGGGCCAGCGGCCGTACTACCTGTACCGGCAGAAGTTCATGGTGGGCTCCCTGGAGAACGTGGGCTACGCCTTGCCCGGGAAGGAGTCGCTCTACAACATCCAGATGATGGAGGAGCGGCAGACCGTCATCGGCCTGGGCGGCGGCGTCACTTGCAAGTGGTTCACGCCCCTGGGAGAGGGGCGGGGGTGGCTCCTGGAGGCGCCGGCCAAGCCCATCGACCGGCAGGCGTACGTGGAGCGGGTCGAGGAGCTGGCCCGGCGGAAGGTCGCAGAGCTCGGGCTGCTCTACGGCGAGTAGGGGGTGGTTTTTTTTTTC
>NZ_QEIG01000006.1 GCF_014324365.1 Algoriphagus sp. AK58 | reverse complement strand
ACGAAGCAGTCTCACGATTTTAACTAGTCCATCATGGAGATTGCTTCGGGGCTATTATGCAGTCCTTAATATCAATTTCTTTCATAGCCCCTCGCAATGACGGTTACATCACAGCAAGTGAGCCGCGAGGGAAACAGTTTCCTGCCTTTGGCACGTCACTGCGAGGAGGTACGACGAAGCAGTCTCACCATTTTAACTAGTCCATCTTGGAGATTGCTTCGGGGCATTAAGAAAAGAATTGAAATCCAAAAAAGACACTATGCCCCTCGCAATGACGCTACACCGCAGGTTCCTGCTGACTCAAGCAATGAAAACTCCCCAAGCCCCAGATAATATCCGTGCTGTCGATTCCGATCACCCGTCTGCCAGGGAAGCAATCGGTCAAAATGTCGAGTGCTTTTTGGTCGTTCTTATCTCGGAAAGTCGGTACCACCACTACCTCATTGGCGATGTAGAAATTGGCATAGGAAGCCGGAAGTCGCTGATCTTCCCATATAACCGGACTTGGCATCGGTAACTCCACGATGTTCAACTGCTTGCCGTTTTCCAGGCGCATTTTCTTGAGCATTTCAAGGTTTTCGGCCAGAATTCCGTGGTTTTCATCGGCTTTGTTTTCCTCCACTACGGTCACCACGGTATCTTCATTGACAAAGCGGGTGATGTCGTCGATATGCCCGTCCGTGTCGTCACCAATGATACCATCCCCAACCCATAGAATATGCTTCACCCCGTAGTAATCACAGAGGTACTTTTCGATTTGAGCTTGGCTGAGATGAGGATTGCGGTTCTCATTCAGCAGACATGCGGTTGAGGTCAAGAGCGTTCCTTTTCCATTGAACTCGACAGAACCGCCTTCCATGACAATTCCGGGTTTGAAGTAGGGGATTCCCAAGTGCTCTGCAATGTGAATCGGAATCTGATTATCCAGATCGTGAGGCGGATATTTTTCACCCCAGGCGTTGTAATTCCACTTCACGAGCACTTTCTTGATTTCCGCATTGGGATTGATCAAAAAGGCAGGTCCATGATCCCGGCACCAGGCATCATTTGTCGGAAAAAGGTGAAAGAAGATCTTATTTAGATCCACCCCGGCTTTTTCCAGATGTGCCAAAGCAAAAGCTTTCATCGCTTCGTCAGCCACGTTGATGTTCACTTTTTGGCCTTTGGCCACCTCCTTGATAAATTGGGAATAGGGCGCAAAAATCGTCTCGATTTTACCCGGCCAGCTCGCTTCCTTGTGCGGCCAACTCAGCCACATGGATTCCTGAGGAGCAAATTCCGCCGGAAAATAGTAGCCCAACTCAGCCGGGGTCACAGCCCCGCTTTGAGCCAATTCAAACAAATTCTTCATGGCTTATTCTTCGTCGAGGTATCGCTTGGTGATCGGAGCGTATGAGTCGATGCGGCGATCCCTTAGGAAAGGCCAGTGGGTTCTGTATCTGTCGGAACCTGTCAAGTCCAGCTCTTCCACGTGGATTTCTTCCTCCAGATGAGGGGCCTTATAGATTACTCGACCAAAGGCATTGGCGACAAAAGATCCACCCCAAAACTGCATCGGGCCTTCGATACCCGTACGATTGACAGAGACAACCGGAATTCCGTTCGCCACCGCATGAGAACGCTGGATCGTCTGCCAAGCATTGTATTGATCGTCGTTAGTCTGCTCATCCTGATGCAAAGCCCAACCAATCGCAGTGGGATACACCAAAAAGTCAGCGCCTTTCAAAGCGGTGATTCGGGCCGCCTCAGGATACCACTGATCCCAGCAAATGAGCACGCCTATTTTTCCGAATTTGGTAGCGAACACCTTGTAACCCAAATCACCCGGAGTAAAGTAAAACTTCTCAAAATAGCCCGGATCGTCAGGAATATGCATTTTTCGGTATTTGCCGAGGTAGGTTCCATCCGCATCCAATACCGCCGTGGTGTTATGGTAAAGACCTTCTGCCCGCTTTTCAAAAAGGGAAGCCACGATTACTACGCCTAGTTCTTTGGCCAAGGCTCCGAGTGTCTCTGTCGATGGACCGGGGATGGCTTCGGCGAGTTTGAAGTTTTCGTAATCCTCCACATCGCAGAAGTAGAGAGATCTAAAAAGTTCCTGCAGAACCACGACCTGAGCGCCTTTTTGGGCGGCGGTGCGAACGCCTGCGATGGTTTTCTCCATGTTTTCGGCCACATTCCCAGAGCAACTGAGCTGGACCAGACCTACTTTGACGGTTTTGTTTGCCACGGTGTACGGTTTTTGTTTAGGCCGCAAAGATACCTTGGAAGGGGGGGATTGGCAAATGATGATTTGGGATGAATTATCAGAATTCCTTTAACCTAATTTTAACCGCTACTCCACCTTGACTGTAGAAATAAAATTCATCAACCCTTGTAAATATTAATTCTAAATTTTGCCTGAAAGGAATATGCTTTTAAGGAAGGGTCATTTTGCTTGTAAAATTGACCGGTCATCGTACCCTCAACAATCCGTGTTGTTTCGTCAAATTTTGTAATCACCATACTGAGCGGTAAATCAGCAGGCCGGGGATTGATCTCAGGGCCAATATATCTTAATTGGTACTGAGTTCCGTTGATTTCCAGACTGTTGGTAAATACCGAGGGGTACGATCCTACTTTGATACTTTCAGTCATGAAAATGATAAAACTCAAACAGTCTTTCCCAGATTCGGTGCCGCATTTGTTTGAATACAACATAGACATTGAATAATCGAAGAAATTGTAAATCATTACATTGAGCCCGGGGGTATTGTCGGTTTTTCTTTCAAACCCGGTTCCTGAAACCAGATTCTCCTCCAAAATCTCGGATCGAAACTTAGTGCCATCCAGTGTAAATTCAATGTAAAGTGAATTTTCCTCAACCACAGGTGTTGGTTCCTCGGTTTCAGAACATCCGACCAAAAAAAATATCGAAACAAATAGTGTGATTTTTGAAACAATTAAAGTTTGAATAGTTTTTTTCATTTTACTAAAATTTTCTCCAAAGGTATAAGAATCACTTTCCTCTCAAAATACCCTACATAGGGTATTTTTGTCCGATTTTTAAATTAGATACTTGGGAAAAAACAATGAATTATGACAAGAAGTGAACAATTCCTCTTTTGTAAAAGATGCCGAAACTGAAGTGTGGACATGGATAGAGGGTTAATCTGTTCCCTTACTGGAAGTTTGACGGATTTTACCGATTCCTGCGAAAATTTTAATCTAGACGAAAAAGCACAGGCAGAAATGGCGGAATCCCCCGAATACCGGCCAAGTGAACTTTGCGCGTCCGGGAGTAGAAAGATTCAATAGGCTGGGTGAAATTTGCAATTCCGCCTAAATATTTTAACCATCCCGATAGCAATCGGGATGTAATTGGTCAGTAAGGTCAAAAATCCATCACCGCCCCCAATTTCTCCCTAAGCTCCAAAGCTTTTTCCGAACTGAGTTTTCCTAGCTTTTCCAAAAATCGGCGGTTATCCAAAGCACGGATTTGATCTACCAAAATCTCTGAGCCTTTTTCCAATCCTGTGCCTTCCGAGTCTAAACGTACTCTTAAAATATTTTCCTCAGCTGAAAGTTGAGTGATAATCGGGCAAATCAAGGTGGAAGGATGATCCAACTGATTAAGTAAATTGGTCTGAATCACAACCACAGGCCGGATTTTTCCGGGTTTGGTACCTCGGGCAGGATTCAGATTAACCAACCAAATTTCATATTGCCCCTTCATCGATCAGCTGATCAAATTCCGCATTCACTTCCATGGAAGAGTCTCTGACCATTGCCGAAGCTTTAGCAAACGCCTTGGCCAATTTTTTTCGCTTATGATAGCGATTATAAAATTCTAAGGCCTCATTGATATATCGATTCCTAGGAATCCCCTTTTCCTTGAGAATATCCTCTGTTTCCTCAAAAACAGATTCATTGAGTTTTAAAGAAAGTGTTTTCATCTGCTGATAAATTGTTTTTTAAAGGTCAGATAGCCAGTCCCGTCCCGATAGCTATCGGGATCGGGAGAATCTCGCATGTCTTGACACCAAAATTGGTTTAAAAGCTATGAGTCATGCTCGATTTCATTCTTCTAAAAAGTATTACCAAAGGCATATACCTTTTCCCAAGAAAGAAATTTCGGATTTTGAGGAATTGCCTTTGACAAACAGGCTATAAAAACCAAAAAACCACCCATAGTTAATACGGATATTTACCCAACCACTCCCAAAAGTTGTCCTTGTGGATCATTTGCAGCGGTTGGGGTCTGTAGGTATCCTCGAAAACCTTGGGATATTTCACCTTGGCCTTTTGATTCCACTTAAACTCAAATGGGTAGATTTTTCCGTCGATTTCCTCAATGTAGTCAATCTCCTGTCCCCGCACATTTCTCCAAAAGTATACCCTGCCATAAAAACCATGATAGTTGAGCAATTTGGTTCGCTCGGCAATCAGGAAATTCTCCCAAAGAGCTCCTACATCCGCACGGGAAGCAAGCGTGGCAAAATTTCCACTTATGCTATTCATAATCCCATTGTCCACAAAATACACTTTCCTGCTTGTGCTGATTTCCCCGCGGAGATTTCTGGAAAAGGGATTGAGTCGTTGGAGGATAAAAGCCTTCTCCAATAAATCCATGTAGTTTTGGACAGTTGCTTTATCTGCCTGGACAGTCTGGGAGAGTTCGTTGAAACTGACCTCCGAACCGACTTGCCAAGCCAATGCCTGAAGGATTTTGGCCAAAAGCTCAGGTTTTCGAATCCCTTGAAAGTTGAGTAAGTCCTTATACAAATAACTGGAAGCCAGATTATTCAGAATTGGAATTTCGGCTCCCTCTTGAGTAACCACCTCCGGGTAGGTGCCAAAAATCATGAACTTTTCCAAGGCAGTAAGGCAGTAAGGCATTCCCATACCCTGCACCAATTCGGACCATGAGAGCGGAAATAAACGGTATTCCCATTTTCTTCCAGTGAGTGGTTCGTGAACTGAGCTAGCCAACTCCAAAGCAGAGGAACCCGTGACAAGGCACTGAATTCCCTCAATATTATCGACAATGAGTTTGAGCGTCAGCCCTATTTGAGGAATCCGTTGGGCTTCATCCACTACCAACACTTGGAAGGAACCGATATATGCTTTCAAAAATGACAGGTTCGGATTTTGAAGTGCCTGTTGTGTAGTCAAATCATCCCCATTGAGGTACAAAAAAGGTTTTCCAAGGCTTTCAGCCAATTTTTTTACCAATGTTGTTTTCCCGACTTGTCTTGGTCCCAAGAGCAAAATCACCTTTTTAAAGTCGATTTTTTGAGACAAAACCCCGAACAACTCTCTTTGAATATGCATTTTTGGAGATCGTAATCCCCAAAAATACGTATTTTCAGGGATTATAATCTCTAAATATTAATTTTTCTAAAGATCAGGACATTTAAGATCCTCCAAAATTTTATTGAGCGCTTATTTTCTCAGGTTGGTAAAAAACAGAATCCTATCTGTGTATATGTGGCCAATATTTGCCAAACTCCCCATAACCCCTACTTTTATCTCAACCTAAACCCATTAACCTATGAAAAGACTCTTTCTTATCACGCTCCTAATTTGCCTCGGAGCATTTTCTACCTTCGCCCAAAAAGGCACTAAGGAACGCATCAAAGTGCACAGTAAAGCGCTTGAAGGCAACCTTATCGAAGATCCGGCAGATCGGGAAGTGACCGTGTACCTACCTCCCTCCTACGCCTCCAATCCTGACAAGCGCTTTCCTGTGCTGTACATGCTGCATGGGTTTACCGATACGGATTCCCAATGGTTTGGCTGGGAAAAGCACTGGATTAACCTTCAGGATGTCATAGAGCAGTCTTTGGCTGAGGGACTTTCCAAGGAAATGATTGTGGTCATGCCCAATGCTTACAACCGCTTCAAAGGCAGCATGTATGCGAGTTCGGTTACGATTGGAGACTGGGAAACCTTCGTCACCCAAGAACTCGTCCGCTACGTCGATGCCAACTACCGAACCATTCCGACCAAGGAAAGTCGCGGCCTAGCCGGGCACTCCATGGGAGGCTATGGCACTTTGCGCTTAGGGATGAAAAATCCCGATGTCTATTCAGCCATCTATGCCCTCAGCCCCTGCTGCATGGATGGAGGAGCATCTACCAATCCGGAATTGATGAAAAAGCTGGAGTCCCTAACCCCTGACCAACTTCAAGCCACTTCCTTTTTTGAAATTGCAGCCTTGGCGACCTCGGCAGCTTTCGCTCCCAATCCCAAAAATCCACCCCTTTACATGGATCTTCCAGCCAAAGACGGTGAGCCTCGACAAGATGTAATCAACAAAATCATCGCCAACCGTACCCTCAACTTTGTCGATCAATACATCCTTAACCTGAAAAAACTCAAAGCCATTGCCATCGACGCAGGGCTTCAGGATCGGGGAATTAGTGAAGCTACCAAAACCCTGCACGAGGTCTTGGATTCCTACCAAATCACCCATTTTTACGAAAGCTACGAAGGAGATCACCTCAATCGGATTGCTGAGCGGATTCAGACCAAAGTGCTTCCCTTTTTCTCAGAAAACCTGGTCTTCCAAGCTCCCACAAAACCAGAAATCATCGAAAATGGAGGCAAAGGAAACTTTCCTGCCATCATGACTTCTGCTACAAGTTTGCCTACGCATACCCTTTTTCAACCTCAGGATTTGTCCAAGTTTGGAGGCAAAGACAAACTCCCCGTCATCGCCTGGGGCAATGGGGCCTGCTTTGACTCTCCTTTTGAGCATGTCAACTTTCTCAATGAGGTGGCTTCCCATGGATTTTTGGTGATCGCCATTGGCACTATGCCCAAGCAAATGGACCTCCGCTCCAAGTCTCACAAACTCCTGGACGCCATCGACTGGGCCATCGCCCAGAATGCAGATCCTAATAGCCCCTATTTCCAAAAACTGGACACCCAAAAGATCGCCGTCAGCGGAATGTCCTGCGGAGGACTGCAAACGCTGGAAGTGGCCGGTGACCCAAGAATTACCACCATCGGGGTATTCAACAGCGGGGTCTTGGGAAATCCCGGGGGAGGAATGCCCGGCATGCCCCAAGTGACCAAAGAGCAGTTGAATAACATCAAAGTCCCTACGCTTTACCTCTTGGGTGGAAAGTCGGATATAGCCTATGGCAACGGGATGGATGATTTTGCTAAGATCAATCACGTGCCAATCTTTGTCGGCAATCTCGAAGTGGGCCATGGCGGCACCTATGGTCAACCTTATGGGGGAGAATTTGCCCGGGTAGCAACAGCTTGGTACCAATGGCAACTCAAAGGCGATCAGGAGGCTAGCAAGCTCTTTATGGGAAAAAATCCCGGACTGGCAAAGTCTGAGGGATGGGTAACAGAAAATAAGAATATGGATTGAAATTTCACTCAAAGCACTCCTTTTCAAAAGCAAGGGTTTGGCTCTTTTCAACAGAGAAGTCAAACCCTTTTCTTTTTCACTCTTTGTGACTCTTCTGCCCACGTTGCATTCCACCTTGAAACTCCAAATCATCTGTGAACTTGCCCACTGCAAGCAGGTCTGCTTTGGCCATCTTCCAGTCAAAGCAACTTCCAAAGGTGAATTATTTCAGCATTCCTTTGCGCATAAGCGCCTTTGTGGCAATTCCTTTTGCTTTTCCAATCTCTTTTTCTATTTTCACACTTTGAGACAATAGAACCAAAAACCTATGAACAAACAATTACTGCTCATTCTCTCTGCCTTTCTGCTGGCAGTTTCTGCCTATGCCCAGGAAGCTCTTTTCCGCGCACAAAACATCATCTCTCCAGAGATTCACGAAGACAATTCGGTGACTTTCCGACTCTTTGCTCCCAATGCCAAGTCCGTTCAGGTGACGGGGGATTTTCTCCCAACTGTGAAAATGGACACTCCCATGGGGCAAATGGACGGTCCCGGAAAAGCTGAACTTACCAAAGATGAAAACGGCGTTTGGTCCTTGAAAACAGGCGCTTTGGGACCGGAACTCTACAATTATTCCTTCATCATCGACGGGTTTTCAACCACTGATCCAAGTAATCCTTTCCTGATTCGTGATGTGGCTTCTGCTACCAATATTTTCATTATCGGAGGTGGACATGCAGACTTATTTAAGACCAATGACATCCCCCACGGTTCGGTAACTCGCCGATGGTATGACTCTCCAGGATTGGGCATGGACCGTAGAATCACCATCTACACCCCTCCGGGATACGAAAAATCAACAGAAACCTACCCTGTCCTTTACCTCCTTCACGGTGCAGGTGGTGACGAGGAGGCTTGGATCAACCTGGGCAGAACTGCCCAAATCATGGATAATCTGATCGCCCAAGGCAAAGCCAAACCAATGATTGTGGTGATGCCAAACGGGAATGTAATCCAGGATGGAGCGCCGGGCGAAGGCAGCAAAAACTTCTACAAGCCTCAGTTTATGATCCCAAAGACCATGGACGGAACTTACGAAGGTGCATTTAGCGACATCATCAAGTTTGTCGAAAGCAACTACCGCGTAAAAGCTGACAAAGCCAATCGCGCGATTGCAGGTCTTTCCATGGGCGGATACCATACTTTGCACATTTCACGATATCATCCAAACACCTTTCATTACATGGGACTTTTTTCAGCGGCCATCATGCCAAGAGAAGATGCCACAGGAAAAGTGTACAGCAATTTCGATGAGACTTTAAAGGCCCAAATGGACAATGGATACAAGCTCTACTGGATCGCTATCGGGAAAACCGATTTCCTTTACAAAGCGAATCAGGAATACCTTGAAAAGCTTAAAGGCATGAACATGCCGCATGAATATGTAGAAAGCGAAGGTGGGCATACTTGGAGAAACTGGAGAGTGTACCTGACCCAATTTGCTCCCCGTCTTTTTCAATAATCGATAAACCTTTTACCCTATGAAGTTCAACTATTTAATCAACAGCATAGCCCTAATTCTCCTATTGGGAATTTCAGCCAAAATCCAAGCCCAGGAAATCAGCGCCATGTCTGCGCCCCGGGTAGTTTCCCCGGAAATTAATACAGACAACTCGGTCACATTTCGAATTCTTTCTGAAAAGGCAAATGAAGTCACACTCAACGGCAGTTGGATGGGGTTTCGAGAAACTCTTCCTCTCGTCAAGGGAGAGCAGGGTATTTGGTCGGTGACCATTAAGCCACTTCCTTCTTCCATGTATCATTACAATTTCTTCATCGACGGAGTGGCGGCCATCGATGTCACCAACCCGCATGCGCTTAGAGATGGTACCCGCTATGCCAGTTTGCTGATGGTACCGGGAGAGGGTTCTTCCGTCTTCCAACTTAACGATACCCCGCATGGTAATATCTCACAAGTTTGGTACCCATCACCTACGCTTGGTGCTGACCGCAGAATGTATGTATACACTCCTCCTGGATATGATTCGGGAAAAGAATCCTATCCGGTGCTGTACCTCCTTCATGGTGCCGGCGGTGACGAAGATGCTTGGTCTTCTCTGGGTCGCGCCAATTTGATTTTGGATAATCTGATCGCTTCTGGAAAAGCAAAGCCTATGATTGTAGTCATGACCAATGGTAACGCTTGGCAGACTTCTACCCTTCGCCAAATCCCGGGACTACCAGCCCCGACACGAGAGACTTTCGCTCAGTACCAGGGCCAGTTTGAAAAGAGTTTGGTGGAAGATGTGGTGCCTTACATTGAGAAAAACTTCCGGGTAAAAGCCGACAAAGACCACCGAGCTTTGGCCGGACTTTCCATGGGTGGAGGTCACACGATTACTGCCTCGATCACCTATCCGGGTACCTTCGGCTATATCGGCGTATTCAGCAGCGGGATCTTTGATGCCAATGCGGATATGATTGAAATGGAGAAAAAATTCACTGCTCTCAAAGCCAGCGGAGTAAATAAGTATTGGGTAGCCTGCGGAAAAGAGGACTTTGTGATGGAATCCAACAAAAGACTCTTGAGCGTCTTGGACAAAACCGGATTTGAGCACGAGTACTTCGAAAACGAAGGAGGGCATACCTGGGCCAACTGGAGGACTTACCTATCCATGTTTGCGCCGATGTTGTTTTAAAGAATTGAATCAAATACCTATAACTATATTCGAAAGCGCAGTCCAAGTTGGGCTGCGTTTTTTTCTTTTCCATCCAATGCCCTATATTTTTCAAAAACTTACTATGAACAGACTTTTAAAACTTGAGGAAATAGGCTTGTTTATTCTTGGATTGGTTGCCTTCCATTGGACAGGAGTATCTTGGTGGTGGTTTGCCGGATTGATTTTGCTACCGGATATCGGTATGCTGGGCTATCTGGTAAATGAAAAAATTGGTGCCAGGACCTACAATCTTTTCCATCATAGGGCAATAGCGATTATGATTTTTGGGTTGGGATTTTTTCTCAACAGCCACCTATTTGAAATCGCGGGGATAATTCTCTTTTCCCATATCGCGATGGATAGGATTTTCGGATATGGACTGAAGTATGAAAAAGGATTCAAATTCACTCACTTGGGAGAAATAGGTAAAAAATAAAGCTTCTCTGATTTTCAGAGAAGCTTTAACAATCAACCGTTTACCACTGCACCTGGAGGAAGCTTTTGTACAATTCTAAACTGCCCTTTGGTCACTTTGATCGTTTGCCCTTCTTTTGTTTTGAATGTCCCAGCAAACTGCCCCTCGACCGTTCCGATAAACAAGCTGTAAGTACCATTCATAAAACTGAAGCTCGTTTGTTTTCCTTCAAATTTGTTGATTTTGACTGTACAGGACGAACCGGGGATTTTTTCTGATTCCAAAAAACCATACTCATGCGCTGAGTAAGCAAAATGCTTCACATTGTTCTTTTTGACAAAGGCCGTCATAAAGAGGTTGTTTCCATTGGTTCCATTGCCGGGCCCAAGATTTCTGCCGGTCTCATATGTGCCGGCACCTAGGGGAATCCAATAAATTCCTCCAAAGGAAAAGTCATTGTTGGGCCCCCAAAAACCGATCGTAATCGTTTTGTCTACATTGAGCGTATTCGCGATCTCTGCCGTGTTGGTCACTTCCACTCCATCGATCTCCATCTTATAGACATTTTCCTCTGTGGTCAAGGTGTAGGGAAAATTCAAATCATTTGAAACTTGCTGAGGATCATCCGGATCCATATCCCCACCTTCGGTACAGGACATCAAAACGCCCGCAACAATCACGAGCCACTTCCATTGAAACAGTGATTTTTTCATAGAAAATTAATTTTAGTACAATTCAAAATTCAAGGATACATCAACCAATGACCATACGGCAAATGCCCTAAATCAAAAAATTTTGTCTACCCTTTTGGAACTAGTGAAATCTTCATTTACTTTGCATCACAAAGTACTTTTAACCATGAGAAAACCAGAACATGATTTAACAGAAATCAAGTCGATGATGGAGCGGAGCACCCGCTTTCTCTCGCTCAGCGGATTAGCAGGAATACTCGCTGGGATTTACGCTTTTGCGGGAGCTGGGATTGCCTGGTATTGGATTTACTTTCCCTCCACTGAATATGGCATGGGCACAGAAATGATCAGTCCTGCTGATCTTCAGTTCAATCTCCTTGCACTGGCGGTGGTTGTCCTGGTATTGGCTATTGGAACCGCCTATTTGCTCAGCCAACAGAAAAGTCAGAAAAATTCCCACCAATTCTGGACTCCGGCAAGCAAGCGCTTTCTTTTGGCTTTATTTATTCCCGTGGTGGCAGGAGGACTGTTTTCTTTGGCCTTGATTCATGAAAGCACTTATCAGCTGATCGCTCCTGCCACGCTGATTTTCTATGGACTGGGATTGATCAACGCTTCCCATTTCACCTTGGGAGAAATCAAAAATCTTGGAATCGGTCAGCTGATCTTAGGTATACTTTCAGCATTTTTCCCGGAATTCGGACTGATTTGCTGGGCTTTGGGCTTTGGGGTTTTGCATGTGATCTATGGCTCCATGATGTATTATAAATACGACAGATAAGGTGAAGGGGAATTACGACAAGGCATTTGAAAATGTCATCCGATTGCGCATCATGTCCATTCTGATGGTCAATGAGCGCTATGACTTCAATTCCTTCAAGGAAATACTGGAAGTCACTGATGGAAATCTTGCCTCTCACCTCAGAAACCTGGAAAATGCCAACTATATCCAAGTAGAAAAATCCTTTGCCGGAAGAAAACCTCTGACTAATTACACCGCCACTCAAGAAGGAAAAAAGGCTTTCCAGTCCCACTTGGATTTCCTTGAACACCTGATTAAAGAAAACAAAGCTTAAAAAAATTTATCTATTCACTTTGAAAATCAAAGTACTTTCCAAAACCTAATTCAATCAAAAATGAACAACTCTCCTTCCGCTCTTCCTTCTTTCCATTGGAAAGACCTGATGCTGCCTTCATTTATTGGATCAAGCCTTCCTTTGGCTTGGTTGCTTTTCATCCTCCTTACCAAGGAGGATCTCTTTGAAACCTGGATGTTTTACCCTCTCACCATCATCCCCTTGGGAGGTGCAGTGGGCGGGATTTTCTTCTATCTGATGGGGTTTCTATGGTTCCCAAAGGGAAATCAGAAACTAATTGCCGTCATTTTTAGCACCCTGATGTATTTCGTGACCCTATGGATCAGCGCCGTCCTGGCCTTTGCGATTACAGGACATTGGAATTAAAAAAACGTAAATTCACCTACCCCTCCTATACTATGAAAGAGCAAATCCTTTCCAATCTCGACCAAGCTGGCGAGCTGGAAAAAATCTACCGAAAAAACAAGTCAGAGTTTAAGTCAAACTTTAACTTTCTCTACCCTGAAATCAAAGGAAAAGGACTGGCGGACTTCTGGAATGCCCGACTAAACTATGAGTCTGATGCTGTCTCTTGGGGCAGTTTCAGGGAATGGCGCTTTTTATTACTAGCCGCATTATTTGCCTGGATTTTAGCCAAACTGCCTAGCTTTTTGGACATAAACGAGGAATACTTCTATCCCAGAAATATGGGTTTTGTAGTATTCCCTTTTGTATCGGCCTATTTTGCCTGGAAGAAAAACTTATCCCTTACTAGTCTGGTCATTCCCATTATCACGGTTTTGGTAGCAGCTTTGTACATTAACCTTCTCCCAGACAATCCCGAAAGCGACACCTTGATCTTGGCATGTATCCATCTTCCTCTGCTGCTTTGGGGAATGTTGGGATTTGTTTTTTCCGGTGCAAAGGGCAAAAACCTCCCTTCCCGACTTGCTTACATCAATTTCAACGGAGATGCAGTCATCATGGGAGCTGTGCTATTGCTGTCCGGGCTTCTTCTTTCCGGAATTACGGTCGGGCTTTTCGGCTTGATTGGAATAGATATTGAAAAGTTCTACTTCGAATACATCGGTGTATTTGGACTGGCAGCGGCTCCACTAGTAGCTACCCATCTCACGCAGACCAATCCCCAACTGGTCAACAAAGTGCCTCCGATTATTGCAAAAATCTTTAGCCCATTGGTGTTGATTATGCTTCTGATTTATTTGGGAGCTATCGTTTATGCAGGAAAAGATCCCTACAATGACCGAGAATTTTTATTGCTGTTCAACTTGCTGCTGATCGGAGTGATGGGGTTGATTTTCTTTTCGGTAGCCGAGTCTGCGGAGGAAAAGGCCTCCAACCTTGCAAAATGGGTTTTAACCTTGCTTTCCTTCGCGACCATCATTGTCAACCTAGTCGCCTTATCCGCTATCGGGTTCCGGATTTCGGAATGGGGAATTACTCCAAACCGACTGGCTGTACTTGGAGTGAATATGTTGATGCTGATTCATTTGGTGTTGGTCAACCAAAAACTGATGCTGTCCCTGAGAAAAGAGCATTCCCTAAAGGAGGTCTCCCTTGTGGTGGTTCGCTATTTACCTGTCTACTTGATTTGGACAGTCCTGGTGGTTTTTCTGTTCCCGGTGGTTTTTGGATTTGAATGAAAGGAAATCCCGGAAGCTATTTACTCCTTAATGAGACAATAATCTTGAGCCCAATAATTCTTTGTTCAGAATTAGGTATCTTTCAGCTTCAAAACCTTTACCCGATGATGAAAAAAACCAATCTCAGCCTTACCCTACTCTTGGCTTTGATCTTAGGATTCTCTTCCTGTGGCCCCAAAACCGAAGAGCAAGTTGAAGAACTTGCGGTAGAACAGCCTGCCAAATTTGGAGGACTTGCCCTTTACACTGTTCGAGACTCTATGGCAAGCAATCCGAAAGCTACGCTTAAAGCTGTGGCCGATGCAGGATATGAATATGTAGAAGCTGCCAACTATGAAGATGGCAAGTTTTACGGAATGGCACCTGCCGAATTCAAGGCTTACCTCGATTCTCTTGGCCTTCGTGCAATCAGCGCTCATATGGGCATAGTCAATATGGAAAATGCCGACCAGCTGATTGCCGATGTGAAAGCTGCTGGTATTGCTTATTTCGTGATTCCAGTACCTCCGATGGGCATGTTTACTTTTGATCCTGCGACCCGCAGCATGGGGATGAAAGGTACTGCCGATGATTTGGTGAAAATAATGAACACCCTCGGCGAAAAATGCTACAATGCCGGCCTGACGCTTTTGTATCACAACCATGACTTCGAATTCAAGCCAATGGCAGACGGCACCGTGATCGAAGATGTGCTATTGGAGAAGTGCGATCCTAAGTTTGTGAATTTCCAAATGGACCTTTTCTGGGTGACCAAAGCTGAAGTTGATCCACTGACTTACTTCGAAAAATACCCCGGTAGATTCAAGGCATGGCATGTAAAAGACATGAATTCAGAAGGCAACTTTGCTCCCGTGGGCACCGGAAACATAGATTTCAAGCGGATTTTGGCACAGAAAGAAAAATCCGGTTTGGAGTTTTACCTCGTAGAGCAGGACAACACTTTTGATCTAGACCCGATGGAAGCGATCAAAATCAGCCACAAAGGGTTGGGAGACATTGGTTTCAAATAAACATCCAACTTCCTGGAATAGAAAGCCAGCCCGAAGGCTGGCTTTTTTGTTTTTAGAAAATCCTATTTCCAGGAACATTGGCAATTATCCCAATTAATAAATCAGATGTTTTTAAGTAAATTCAGTAGCCTTTGGCAAATCACAACAATCCTATCATGATAAATCTGATTTCCATTTTTCTTCTGCTCGCAAATCCTTTTCTACGCCAACCTTTTGAAGAAAAACCCAATATCGTCCTAATCCTAGCCGATGACTTGGGGTGGTCTGATATTGGTTGCTATGGAAGCGAGGTGGAAACTCCCAATCTGGATTGGCTTGCTGCAAACGGCGTCCGCTTTACCCAGATGTACAATACTTCTAAATGCAACCCCTCTCGGGCGGCGTTGATGACCGGATTATATGCTCAGCAAGTAGGTTACGAAGCTAATTACCAACAGCCTTTGGTCAATGGAATCACACTAGGAGAACTTCTCCAATCCGCCGGATACCGAACGCTCTGGTCAGGCAAACACCATGGCTTTGACCATCCCATGGACAGGGGTTTCGACCGATATTTTGGACTGATGGAAGGAGCTTCCAATCATTTCAATCCAGGACCACAGCGTCAAGGAGAGGCAAAACCCGCTCAAAAAAGACCAGATCGGCCCTTTTACGAAGATCGCACACTTTATCAGCCTTTCTCCGCACCCAAAGGCTATTATTCCACGGATTATTTTACCAAGTATGCCATTCAGTGGCTGGAAGAATACAAGAACGAGGAAAACCCCTTTTTCCTCTATTTAGCTTACACAGCTCCTCATGATCCTTTGATGGCTTGGCCCGAAGACATCGAAAAATACAGGGGAAAATATGCCGAGGGATATGAGATTATCCGGCGAAAACGTTTTGAAAAGCAAAAGAAGCTGGGAATTATCTACGAAAACCAGGCGATAAGTGAAGCAACCCATGTCCCTTGGGCTTCTCTTTCTGATTCCCTAAAAAAAGTTGAAGAGCAAAAGATGGAAGTCTATGCCGCAATGATCGATCGAATGGACCAAAAAATCGGAGAGATCATCCAAAAACTTCGGGAATTGGGCAAATTGGAAAACACGGTTTTTATTTTTCTTTCTGACAATGGGGCATCAGCGGAAATGGTAAATCTACCCGGAGACGGGAAAATCGGAAGTGTTGGACAATGGACCTCCTTGGGAGAAGATTGGGCAAATGTGGGAAATACCCCACTCCGGTTTTATAAAAACTATTCTTTCGAAGGAGGAATCAAAACCCCTCTGATCATTTCCTGGCCCAAAGGCTTAGCCCATCACAACGAGTTAAATCCTTTCCCTTCGCACCTGATCGACATCCTGCCTACCTTGAGAGAGCTTTCCGGAGCAAATTACCCTACTATCCATAAAGGGAAACCTGTGCTCCCTGAAGCAGGTGAAAGCCTTTTGCCAGCTATTCGTGGCGAGAAATCGCAACGCGAAACACCCATTTTTTGGGAGTGGTCGATAGGAAGGGCAGTCAGAAAAGGCGACTGGAAACTGGTAGCTCATGGAAAAACAAGCCCTTGGGAACTGTATGACTTGAAAAATGACCCATATGAAACCAAAAACCTAAGCTCTCAATTCCCTGAAAAAGCAAGAGAATTAGAGAGTCTTTTCCTAGAGTGGAAAGAATCCCTGAGCCAATAAGTAGCGGAAAGATGGAAAGATTAGGAATGACAATAGAATAAAATTAAAGGCGGTAAACTCACTCCATCAAACCCAATGAAGGAAAATACGACCGTAATTATCATCGTTACCCTCTTAGCCATCCATTTTTTGGCAGGTATAGGCTGGTTGCTTTATAAAGTCATGAGGGCAAAGCCAACCAAGAAAGACGAAGAATAAGTAGTCCTCTACGAAAATGAAGTTTTTGTAAAGTTCTCATAAACCTAAAAAAGCCCCGTTCATATTTCCTATTTTGGCGCAGTAATCCAATCCTCAAGTCTGAAGCCCATGAACAAGCTGTTTTTAATTTTCTTTTCTATGGTTTTCCTTTCTCAATTCACCATTGCTCAAACCACTTTTCATGTGAACAAGGTCATTGCACACCGCGGAGCCTGGAAAACACAGGGTTTGCCTCAAAACTCACTTGCTTCTCTTAAAGAAGCTGTACGATTGGGTTGCGAAGGATCGGAGTTTGACGTATGGATGACCGCCGATGAAGTACTCGTCGTCAACCACGACCATGATTTTCAGGGGATCGACATCGAAACCTCCACCTATGAGCAGCTTTTAACCAAAAAGCTGCCTAATGGTGAAAAAATCCCCACCTTGGAGGAATACCTTAGGGAAGGAATGAAACAGTCCGGAACCAAGTTGATCTTGGAATTTAAGCCTTCGCGGATCAGCGTGGAGCGAAGTGAGCGGGTGGGTGAATTGTCAGTGAAAACCGTACAGAAACTTGGCGCTGAGAAGTGGGTAGACTACATCACTTTCAGCTATGAAGGCGGAAAAAAAGCCATTGCCACCGATCCTAAAGCCAATGTAGCCTACCTCAGTGGTGATAAAACTCCTGCACAATTGAAGGAAGATGGATTTTTTGGTTTTGATTACAATATCCGGGTCTTGAGGAATAAGCCTGAGTGGATTGCCCAAGCGCAACATCTGGGTTTGACCACCAATGCCTGGACAGTCAACAATGAGGAAGACATGAAATGGCTTTTGGAACTTAAAGTAGACTTTATTACCACCGATGAGCCTGAGAAGCTGTTTGAAATTCTATCCAAACAATAATTGATCGAGCCTATTTAAGCAGCTTTTGGGATCCTAAGGTAGAAAACAGAACCTTCTCCGGGAACTGATTCTGCCCACACAGAGCCTCTTAAATATTCTGAAATCTTTCTTACCAAAGCCAAACCAATTCCTAAACCTCTCGCCTCTGTATTCGGATGGAGCCTTCTGAAGACAACAAAGGGATCTATTGAATCCGAATCATCAAATCCAATTCCATTATCTCTTACCGAAAATTGCCACCATCGCTCTTCTTCCTGACAGGAGATCTGGATTTTGGGTGATTCATGAGGGCTATTAAACTTCAACGAATTGGAAATCAATTCATTGAAAATCTGAATCAAATACGTCTTGGGCGCCTCTATTACAGGCATTTCATCTGTCCAATCAATTTGGGCATTGGTTCTTAAAATATTCTTTTTTTGTAAAAAAATCACCTTCTGGATAACCTCAGTCACCTCAAATCTCTCCGTCTTCTCCTTGGTTTTCCCTACCGAAGCCAAGTCCAATAATCCAAGAATGATTTCCCTCATTTTCATTCCTCCTTGGGTAGCAAAGTCTATGTACTGGTTGGCTTTTTCATCCAAATGGGAGGAATACTTACGCTTGAGTTGCCCCAGAAAACTGATCATCATCCGCAATGGTTCTTGAAAATCCTCAGACACTCCTTTAATCAGTTGATTCAGATTGGCATTTTGGATCTCAAGTTCATGCACCAATTCATTTAGATCCTCCTGCTTGAGCAGCAACACTTCCTCCATCTTTTTAGTAGCCACTATGCTTTGATGCATCTTTTCAAATAGAATGGGCACCACCTTCGCAATTACTCCATTCACAAAAACAACATTAACCGATATCGCAAACCAGCCCACAAAGTCAATTTTCTCGGCAGAATTAGACCTGAAAAAATTATAATTCATCTCAAGCCCGAAAAGAATGCAAATCAAGGCACCAAAAAAAACACTATACCAACTATCCTTTGGAGGAAAAAGCAAGGCAACAAAAACTCCTGATGCCACCAAATACATCAACCCAGGCCCAAAAGAACCCAATTCCACCATCAAGGCTAAGGCAAGGGTATTCGTCAAAAAAATCAGCAAAATCTTTTTTGTTTTCAGCGAAGGCAATTGGGTGAACCCCATCAGATATACAACAAATACGGCCAGAATATCAAAGAGAATCAGAAGATGAAATCCCCCCATGAAATTCACCCAAAAACTGGGTATGAGAGCCAAAAGCGAAAAAGGAATCAGGTAAAGAAGAATGACTCTAAAAAGATAGTCTCTCCAATAATCAAGTGAGGTCTCCGGTCCTTCCAATGGAGTACTTCTCCACACCAATTCTTTATATTTTTCCCAAACCTTCATGAAATCAGCCGAATAAGCACTAAAAATAGGAATTGAGATTTCCTCAAGCCTGATGCTTGCAGATTTATATAAATGATCTGCTGTTTGATGGGTTTCTTTTGAAAAATGAGATACTTACGGGTAAGTAAGAAAACCCGCAGTCTAACTACCTAGCTATAAGAAGTCGTCTGGGCCTTTCTTTGGTCCACTATTGCACCGTTTTTCCATCCCTCTACAAAAAAATATTCCCAAAAAGTCAAATGCTTTTTGGGAACACACTAATTCAAGAGTATTATTTACTTGGCCGGAAGAATCTGGGAACTGACTTCACCGAATCCTACCCGGATACCTTCCCTTTCAGCAAATCCTTTCATGATGACCGTATCTCCGTCTTCAATGAATTTGCGTTCTTCTCCATCTTCCAACTTTACGGGCTTGGTTCCTTTCCAGCTCAACTCCAACATGGAACCAAAAGAATCCTCTGCCGAACCGGAGATCGTCCCGGATGCCATCAGGTCTCCAACGTTGATATTACAGCCATTGACCGTGTGATGGGCGAGCTGTTGGGCGATGTTCCAATACATGTATTTAAAATTGGAGCTGCAGACCTTACTGGATTTTTTACCTTCCGGCTGGATATACACCTCCAGATTGATATCAAAGCTGTGAGTTCCTTTGCACTTCAGATAATCCAAAACTTCAGGTTCTTGTAAAGGCCCTTGTACCCTGAATGGCTCCAGCGCCTCCAGAGTGACCACCCATGGTGAAATGGAGGAGCCGAAGTTTTTACCCAAAAAAGGCCCAAGGGGTACATATTCCCAAGCCTGAATATCCCGGGCGGACCAATCATTAAACAGCACAAACCCGAAAATATAATCCTCTGCTTCATCCGCTTCTACCGAATCTCCCAATTTGGTAGACCTTCCCGTGATAAACGCGAGCTCCAGTTCAAAATCCAACCTTCTGCTTGGTCCGAAGGCAGGCTTTTCCATGTCCGGGTCTTTAAACTGTCCTTTGGGACGGTGAATCGGAGTACCAGAAACAACTATAGAGGAAGCCCTACCATGATAACCCACCGGAAGGTGCTTCCAGTTGGGAAGAAGGGCGTTTTCAGGATCACGAAACATCTTGCCAACGTTTGTAGCATGCTCGATACTGGAGTAGAAGTCCGTATAATCTCCGATCTTCACCGGCATGAGCATCTCTGCTTCTTTACGATTGACCATGACCTTTCCGCGGGCGGAGTGATCTCGAAGTTCTCCGTTTTCCGCTAACAACAATTGCTGAACCCGTTCACGAATTTTCTTGGTTTGGGCTTTTCCCAAAGAGATAAGATCATTCAGGGAATCCTTGATAAAAACTCCTTCAGGGAGGAAAAGGGAGGAAAAAAAACCTTCCTGATCCAAAATACTCAAGTCGACTATTTTATCTCCTATCGCTATCCCAATCCGGGGATTGAGTTTTTTGTTTTTGAAAACACCGAAAGGCAGGTTGTAAATGGTGAAATCAGAATTTTTGGGAACTTCCACCCAAGTACTCAAGGTGGGAATTGAACTATCGCTCATTGTCAAAATTATTGAACGGACAAAGTTAGCCTTATCCCCCGAAATGAAAAATCAACATTTGAGATAGTCTCTGATGATTCCTTCCCTTTTCCAAATCAAAACCATTTATCAAAAAACAATACCGAATTAAATTTTGAGTAGTAATTTCCCAAAGTAAACCCTTTGTTCTATGAGATCAATTATCAGAATTCTCGCTTTTTTGTTTTTCTTGGGACTGTCTCCAACAGTCTATTCTCAGGATAAACCCATTTTGGTTCAGCTGGACGAAATCGCCGTCATCGACCAAAAAGTAATGATGCCCATGCGTGATGGCACCCGTCTCGCTACGGACATCTATCGTCCCAAAGGCGATCAGAAAGTACCCATTGTATTTTCAAGAACTCCCTACAATTTCAATACCTATGGTAACGGGGAGATGAATACACGAACCCTCCAGTCTGCTTTGGAATGGGTCAAAAAAGGCTATGCTTATGTGGTCCAAAACGAGCGTGGAAGGTTTTTTTCCGAAGGCAACTGGGATATCTTAGGCACTCCGCTGACTGATAGTTACGATGCTTTCGAGTGGATGTCCAAGCAGTCTTGGAGTAATGGAAAAATTGGACTTTTGGGCTGTTCTTCCACTGCAGAATGGCAAATGGCCGCCGCCTCACTCAATCATCCTGCCTTGGGAGCCTTAGTTCCTCAGGGGTATGGAGCAGGTGTAGGCCGTATCGGTGAGTTTTATGAGCAAGGAAACTGGTACCGTGGAGGTGCCGGACAAATGCTGTTTACGGCTTGGCTCTACAGTACCCAGCACGACCCGATGGCACCAAGACTACAGCCGGGCATCGAGCAAAAAGATCTTCTTCGATTGCAGCGATTCTATGACATGGCTCCGGAATACCCTCGAGTAGACTGGAAAGAAGGATTGGCTCACCTTCCGGTTCAGGACATTATCAAAAATGCCGGCGGCCCAATGGGAATCTATGAAGAAATGATCACCCGAAAGCCCAACGATCCTAGGTGGTATCAAGGAGGTCTATTTCATGACAACATGCCTTTTGACAAACCAAGCATGTGGTTCGTATCGTGGTATGATGTCTCCTCCTCTCCCAACATTGCCCTTTACAACCATGCTCGCAAAAATGCCATCAGCCAAATGGCCCGGGACAATCAGTACCTGATTATTGCTCCTGTACTTCATTGCTCATTCACAAGAGCTACTGAAAATACTATTGTGGGCGAACGTAGCGTTGGCGATGCGAGATGGAATTACGATGAGGTGATCACCGCTTGGTTTGACCTTTGGCTGAAAGGAAAGGACGAAAGCGGCACCATTGCCAAGCTCCCAAAAGTGACTTACTACACGATGGGAATTAACAAGTGGCAATCTTCTGATGTATGGCCACCAAAAGAAGCCGTGATGACTCCTTTCTTCCTAGAATCTCAGGGAAAAGCCAACACCAGAAACGGTGACGGAAAGCTTGTAGCCAAAGCTCCTAAAGCAGAAGTAAAAGACACATTCAAGTATGACCCGATGAATCCGGTCATGTCCCATGGCGGAAATGTCTGCTGCACGGGAAATGCAGTACAAGGAGGAGCAATGGACCAAAGCGAGATGGAATTGAGAGACGATATTCTGGTCTACACTTCTGAACCTTTGGCTGAGGGAGTGGAAGTTTCAGGTTTTATCGAGAGCTACCTCTACCTCTCCTCAGACGTAAAAGACACCGATGTGACCATCAAATTGATCGATGTCTACCCTGACGGAAAAGCTTACAACCTGGATGAAACCATACAGCGGGTTCGCTATCGTGAAGGCTACGATAAAGAAGTATGGATGGAAGAAGGAAAAGTCTATGAAATAAAAATGACTCCGATGAGTACTTCCAACTACTTCGAAAAAGGACATCGCATCCGCATCGAGGTGAGTTCGTCCAACTTCCCCCGTTTTGACCGCAACATGAACACAGGAGGCAACAACTATGACGAAACAGTAGGAAAAGTCGCCACCAATAACATCCATCATGGCGGTAAGTTCCAAAGTCGAATTGTGCTCCCAATGATTAAAAAATAGAGCATTTCAACTAAAATTAAAAAGGCAGGTTTTATGACCTGCCTTTTATCTTTTAAACCCAAGCTTTTAAAAGTTTTAAAGCCAATTTATCAGGATAAAAATCCATTCGTAACTTTTTTTCTACATTCTGTCGATTTAAAGGAATGGATACACTTTTTTTCGCTAAATAGTCATAAACAAAATATTCTTTATCCTATGTTTAAACTTTACAAAACTCTGCTTTCCCTGGCATTCCTTTGGGGCTCTGTTGGTTGGGCATTTGCCCAATACACAGTCACCGGAAATGTGTCAGACGAACGAACTGGTGAACCAATTATTGGTGCCAGTATTCTGATCAAGGGTACGACATCCGGGACAATTACTGACCTGGATGGAGGATTTTCCATCAATGTGCCTACCAATGCAGGTGCAACGTTGGTTTTTTCTTCCATTGGATACCTAAGCCAAAGTGTGGATGTAGCACCAGGTGTAAGTATTCTTAACATCAAACTCAAACAGGATGCGACCAATCTGGAAGAGGTGGTCGTCACCGGCTTGGCTACTTCGGTAAAGAGAAGTAACCTCGCCAATGCCGTGACTTCGGTATCATCCCGTGATCTATTGGGCACGACCACCATTCAGACTACAGATGGTGCGCTCTACGGCAAAGTCCCAGGAGCAACGATCCGATCCAATGGGGGTGCTCCGGGTGGGGGTATTTCTATCCAGCTTCGAGGTATTTCTTCTCTGACCGGTGCTTCTCAACCCTTGATCATTGTGGATGGGGTATACATCAGCAATTCTTCACAAAGAACAGGTAGAGCCACGGTCTCAGGAGCTGGAGCTAGCAACCAAGATGACGGATCCAACCGTCTTGCGGATCTTAACCCTGCCGACATCGAAACGATTGAAATCCTGAAAGGACCTTCTGCCGCAGCCATCTATGGTACTCGTGCAAATGCCGGAGTAATCATCATTACTACCAAGCGAGGCACTGAAGGCCGAACCACTGTTTCTCTTTCACAGGATGTGGGATTTGCTCAACCCCTGAGGCTATTGGGAGTAGACGATTGGAGTGAAGAAAAAATCAACTTTTTCTTCCCTGAATCCAGAAGACCTGTAGAATTGCAGCGTTTCCGTAATGCACAATCCACCGGTACGTTTGTAGACTATGAGGACTATTTCTACAACAACCAGGCAACACTTCTTAATACCCGCCTAAACGTGAGTGGGGGAAATGAAAAAACCAAATTCTTTGTATCAGGGAATTTCACAGATGAGGAAGGAACCGTAAAAAACACCGGCTTCAACCGATATTCCATCCGAGCCAATTTGGATCATAAAATCACGAATTCCATCAAACTTGGCGTTTCCTCCAATTACATCCGAACCGATACGGACCGAGGTTTTACCGGAAACCAAAACAACACCGGAGCTTCCATCGGTTACTCTATCGCATATGTACCCAATTATTTTGATCTGAGAAGAAATGCCGACGGAACTTATCCTGTCAATCCTTATTTCTCGGAAAATCCGGTTGCCGTAACAGATAATGCCAGAAACAATTCCTTGGTAAACCGTTTTATCCAAGCATTCACCTTGGATGTGGATCTTTTAAAGACCAATAACAGCTTCTTGAAAGCTCAATTTTCAGGTGGCTTGGATTACCTGCAAAACACTACCTTGATCTACCTACCTGAATTCCTCCAGTTCCAAAGAGCTCAGGCAAACCCTGGTGATGTTCTGAAAGGAAAGCAAGAAAGCTTCAACACCAACTTCCAGGCTGCATTGGTATATAACTGGAACCTTGGATCGGTAAACTTGAACACTTCTGCGGGTCTGGTAAGATTGGATTTCAAGGACAATGCACTGTTTAACCGTGGCAGAGGCTTAGTTCCTGGACAAACCAACCTACAGCAAGCAGCGATTCAGGAAATCAACCAAGAGTTCAACAGCAAGATTTCTGATGCTGGGGTTTTTGTACAGCAGGAAGCCAACTGGGAAGATAAAATCATCGGAACTGTTGGTCTGCGATGGGATAAATCCACTCTGAATGGGGACCCCAACAAAATGTATGCTTTCCCAAGAGCCTCAGTAGCATTCAATGTCGCCAACTTTGACTTCTGGAACGTGGGCTTTATGAATCAATTGAAGCCAAGGATAGCTTACGGGGAAACTGCCGGCCCGGTAAACTTTGGAGCTACCTTTACCCCACTGGGAGGCACCAACATCGGAGGCCTTTTGGGTTCTGTGGTAAGTACCCAGATCGGAAACACCCTCATTTTACCTGAAACTGCTCAGGAAATTGAATTTGGAGTCGATGCAGGTTTCTTCAATAACCGCTTGAGTTTGGAAGCGACCTATTACATTAAATCTACCCAAAACAACATACAAAACCTCAACCTCTCTCCCTCCACAGGGGTGACCTCTACACCAAGTAATGAGGCTGAATTAGAGAATAAAGGGATTGAATTGTCTCTATCCGGTACCCCCATCGAAAGCGGTAATTTCAGATGGTTTAGCCGTGTCATGTTCTGGAAAAATGACCTCATGATGACCAGACTTGGCATCCCAACGTATATCGCCGGAGCATTTGGATCAGGATTGGGTACATTCCTCTATGCGGAAGGATACTCTCCAACCACCATCGTGGGTACTCCTGCCGATGCCAGTGTACCGGGAGGATTTACCATTTGGGGAGATGCGCAGCCTGACTTCAACATGTCGTTCTACAACACCTTTAACATCATTAAAGGGCTTGAATTTTCATTCTTGATTGACTGGAAAAAAGGCGGAGACAACATCAACCTAACTTCCTTCCTAAATGATGGTGGTGGTACAACCAATGGCTGGTTTAATGATGACAACGGAGATGGAATTCCAAACGGTCGCCAAAGACCGCCTGCACCATACAACAATGCAGGACGTTGGGTACAAGATGCCAGTTTTGTAAAAATCAGGGAGATCGGGCTCTATTACACCGTTCCTAAAACCACAATTTCCAACTGGTTTGGAACCACTGTCCAAAATATTCGGGTAGGTACTTCTGTAAACAATGCGTTCTTGTTTACAGACTATGAAGGATATGATCCTGAAACCTCCACTTTTGGAGCTCAGGCAGTTGCCAACAACGTGGATATTGCTCCTTATCCAACTCCACGCCGCGTATTCTTCCATTTAACTGTTGATTTCTAAACCGGCCTAATCATGAAAAACTTAAGAAATTATTTCGCTTCTGCTCTGGTTACCGCCGCAATCCTATCCAGCTGTAATCCATTGCAACTTGACGAGGTTCAAGACCCAAACAACCCGTCTGAAGCCTCAGTATCCAATAATGCCACGCCTCAGCAAATCCAGTTTTTGATCACTGGACTAGAGTCCCGTCATAGAGGGTATGTGACCAATATCTCTCAGGCCTGGAATACTTTCGGCCGGGAAATCTGGTATTTGAATGCATCGGACCCAAGATTCCAAACTGATTGGTTAGGGCAAAATGGTCGTGTTCCCGACCGGGCCTACTTTGGCTTTGGTACCACAGGCGGTGGCTCTTGGGCTTCGCCTTACCAAGCGATCAAACAGGCTGATGTACTGATTACTTCGGCAGCAAATACCAACCTTATTCCTGAAACATCCAAAAGTGCGGTGAGAGGATTTGCGAAAACCATTCAAGGTTTCCAATTTATGATCCCTGCCAACTTTGTTTATCAAAACGGAATTCGAATTGATGTGAAAGACCCTTTGAACCCTGGTCCATTTGTTCCTTATGCCCAAGCTCTTGACGCAATCAAAGCGATCTTGGATGAAGGGGATGCCGATCTACAGGCTGCCGGAACTGGGAATTTTCCATTTGCGCTCACCAGAGGTTTTAACGGTTACAATTCGATTGCTGGTTTAAGACAAGTCAACCGTGCAATCGCTGCCCGATTGAATGCTTACAGAAAAGACTGGCAAGGAGTTTTGACTGCCCTGAATGCTTCATTTATGAATCTAAATGGAGACTTAAATGCGGGACCTTCGCATCCTTATGGTGCTTCTCCGGATGTGTTTAATCCTTTGTTTTATGTTCCCAATGCAGCGGTAAACACCATCATTGTGGTGCATCCTTCTGTATTGAGAGATACGATTCCGGGTGACCGTCGTGTGAGAACCAAATTCTTCCGCAGAACTACCCCTGTGACGGTGACTACTGATGCGGGAGCGCTCGTGGGTACACACCAGGATGCGCGTTGGGCTACCAACACGGCATCCATTCCGTTTATCAGAAACGAAGAATTGATCCTCTTGAAAGCTGAAGCTCATGCCAACCTAAATCAGGCAACTCAGGCTGTAGAAGCTATCAATGTCATCAGAAATGCAGCAGGTATTGGCCCTTATACAGGAGCTACGACGCAGGCTGCGCTGATCGATGAAATTCTGTTCCAAAGAAGATATTCCCTTTGGGCGGAGCCTTGGGGCCACCGTTGGATTGATGCCCGTCGCTATGAGCGTCTGAATCAGATCCCTACCAGCTTCGACGGAGGTACGATCTTCACCCAATTCCCTCATCCTCAGGCTGAGTTGAGCTGGGATCAATACAAAGGAGATTAATCTCTGAATTCCTTCATGCAAAAAGACCGGCAGCGATGTCGGTCTTTTTTTATTGAAAAGATCAAATGAGTTTCTTGCAAAGTCAAAGAGATGCAAAGATTGCTTTCGGAAAAACAGCATAACCAAATCTCCTTTGCGCCTTAAATACCTTGGCGAAAACCGAATCTCCAAATTCCAGCTTGTTGTCCTGCTTCTCCAGAAGCTGGACATTCGACTTTTCAAATTTGATATACAGACTATTGGCAAAAATTCAGCACATCAAATAATGAATGAAGAATAACGAAGTGTGATCTTCGGAAAAGCAGCACAACCAAATCATCAAAATCAACCAAGGCCTTCTGGGCTTTTTCCACTATTTTTGCCCCTTCGAAAAAACACATACGTATGTCTATTGCCAGCAAATACGAACCGGCAGCCGCCGAGGCCAAATGGTACGCCTACTGGATGGAGCATAAGCTCTTTTCCTCTCACATCGACCACAGCAAGGAACCGTACACTATCGTCATCCCTCCGCCTAACGTCACCGGCGTGCTCCACATGGGCCATATGCTGAACAATACCATCCAAGACGTACTCATCCGACGAGCCCGAATGCAAGGCAAAAATGCCTGCTGGGTACCTGGTACTGACCACGCTTCCATCGCTACGGAGACCAAAGTAGTCCAACTCCTCAAGGAAAAAGGGATAGAGAAAAAAGACATTTCCCGCGAAGAATTCCTAACCCATGCCTGGGAATGGAAAGAAAAATACGGAGGCATCATCCTCGAGCAGCTTAAAAAACTCGGTGCTTCCTGCGACTGGGATCGCACGGCATTTACCATGGATCCAGGACTCAGCGATGCGGTGATTTCGGTGTTTGTGGACTTGTACAAAAAAGGAAAAATCTACCGAGGCATCCGCATGGTCAACTGGGATCCAAAAGGCCAAACTGCCCTCTCGGATGACGAGGTAATTATGAAGGAGATTTCCTCCAAGCTCTACTACATCAAATACCAAATCGAGGGAAGTGAAGGTCAATTCCTGACCATTGCTACTACACGTCCAGAGACCATCATGGCCGACGTGGCGATCTGCATCAATCCGAATGACCCTCGATTCACACACCTGAAGGGTAAGAAAGCGATTATACCACTTATCAACCGAGCCATACCAATCATCGAAGATGAGTACGTAGATATGGAATTTGGTACAGGATGCCTCAAAGTGACCCCTGCGCACGATATCAACGACTACGAACTCGGCCTCAAGCACAAACTCGAGGTAATCGATATCCTCAATGATAACGGTACGCTCAACGAGAAAGCTCAAATTCTAGTGGGTGAAGACCGATTCATTGCCAGAAAGAAAATCGGCAAACTTCTGGACGAAGCCGGTCAACTCGAAAAAATCGAAGACTACAAGTCCAACGTCGGGCATTCCGAGCGTACCGATGCGGTGATTGAGCCTAAGCTATCCTTGCAGTGGTTTCTCAAAATGGATGAAATCACCAAGCCTGCTTTCACTTCAGTAATGGAGGACGTGATCCAACTTCACCCACCGAAGTTCAAAAACATGTACCGCGTATGGATGGAAAATGTCCGCGATTGGTGCATCTCACGCCAACTCTGGTGGGGGCATCGAATTCCGGCATTTTATCTACCCAATGGTGAAGTAGTTGTAGAAAAAACCGCCGAAGAAGCTTTGGCGCTGGCAAATGCTCAGTTCAACACCAACTACACACTGGCTGACCTGAAGCAAGACGAAGACGTTTTGGATACTTGGTTTAGCTCCTGGCTGTGGCCGATCTCGGTATTTGACACAGAGGTATTTACTACAGGCAAGCCAAACGAAGAACTGAAGTATTACTACCCGACCAATGACTTGGTCACTGCACCGGAGATCTTGTTTTTCTGGGTGGCTCGAATGATTATAGCCGGGTATGAATACCTTGGAGAAAAGCCTTTCAAAAACGTCTACCTCACAGGTATTGTCCGGGATAAATTGGGCCGTAAGATGTCCAAATCCTTGGGCAACTCCCCTGATCCCTTGGACTTAATCGCTCAATATGGTGCGGATGGGGTAAGAACTGGGATGCTTTTCTCCTCTCCTGCCGGAAATGACCTTCCATTCGATGAAAAGTTGGTAGAGCAAGGCAGAAACTTCGCCAACAAAATCTGGAATGCCTTCCGATTGGTAAAGGGTTGGGAAATCGATCCAATTCTCGACGGCACAGCCAATGCTGCAAGCTTGGAGTGGTTTGAAAACCGATTCAACCAAGGATTGGCAGAGATCAACGAGCATTTCGAAAAATTCCGAATTTCAGATGCCTTGATGGCCACTTACAAATTAGTCTGGGATGACTTCTGCTCTTGGTATCTGGAGATGATCAAACCTGCTTATCAGCAGCCAATCGATCAAGCCACATACGAAAAGACCATTGAGTTTTTCGAAGGCATCTTGAAACTTTTGCATCCGTTTATGCCCTTTATCACCGAGGAAATCTGGCATCAGATCAAAGAAAGGTCAGTAGAAGAATCCTTGATTCTGGCAGCTTGGCCTGAGACAAAATTCTTTGACCCAAAGATCATCGAAGAGGCTGCACAAGTCTTTGAGGTGGTGTCTCAGGTGAGAAACCTTCGTGCATCCAAAGGCATGTCTCCAAAAGAAGCCCTTGACTTGAGCATCAACGCTAAAACCCCTGAACTCTACAGCCGATTTGCAGCAGTATTGACCAAATTGGCAAATCTGTCTTCGCTAAACTTTGCTGAAAAGGTGGACAATGCGATGAGCTTTGTGGTGAAAGCAGACGAGTGCTTTATCCCAATGGGCGCCTCGATCAATATCGAAGAAGAAAAAGCCAATCTGAAAAAGGAACTGGAATATACCCAAGGCTTCCTGGCCTCTGTGATGAAAAAGCTCAGCAACGAACGCTTTGTCGCAGGTGCACCAGCCAACGTCATCGAATTGGAACGTAAAAAGCAGGCGGACGCTGAAGGGAAAATCAAGGCCTTGGAAGAGAGTCTGGCGAAGTTGGGGTGATTAGGGCTTCGTTTTTTGGTTATTGAATTTATAGAAAAATCCAGAGTTGTGAGGCTCTGGATTTTTGGTTTACAAACACTTAATGAGCAAAACCAATTAACCCAGATTTATTGTAAAAGTGGATCCTTTACCTATCTCACTGACTACCTGAAGATTAGCCCCAAGACTTTCCGCAAATTCTTTACAAAGTAAAAGTCCGACACCTGAACCTTTCTCCCCCTCAGTACCCCTGGAGGAACCGATTTTGCGAGAAAACAAAGAATCAATCTTTGAAGGACTCATACCGATCCCATCGTCTGAGATGTGGATTTTACCATTTCCTTTAGCTTCATAGGAGATCAAAATCTGCCCTTCCGATGGGGTAAATTTTAAAGCATTGGTAATCAAATTTCGAATGATGAAGCTCAATCGATCTCGATCGGTGTGGATAATTACTTCGTCAGGTATTTGGTTGATAATCTTGAGTTTTTTCTCTTCTGCTGCTGGCAAGACCAGCTGAATGGATTCGGAGATAAGCTTGTCAAGATTGACATCAGAAAATTTCACCTGACCTAAGTTCGTTTGGGCCTGAGACCATTCCAGAAGATTCTCCAATAGGGTGTGAACGGTGTGTGTCTGCTTGGAAATTTTTGGAATCACATCATTCAATTCTTCCTCAGAAAGCAGTTTTTTATCCCAAAAATCCAACAGGGCGGTCAGTGAGTTCAGTGGAGTTTTGACATCATGAGAGATCACCGAAAGCAAACGCTCCCGAGTGACATTGGATTCCTTGAGAGCTGTATTGGTCTCACTAAGGAGCTGTGACTGAAGCTCAATTTCGGCATTTTTCTGTCTCAGTTCACTCAAGAGTTCTCTTAGCTCCTTTTGAGTTTTGGCCAATTCAGCATTTTTCTTTCTCTGAAATAGCCCTATTCCAATCAAACCAACTGAAATAACCACCATCCCGATCAGTAGCTCATTTCTCCTTTGGAGAGTCAAGTCAAGAAATCGCTGTTCTTCGAGAAGCCTTTGATTTTCGAGTTCTTTTTTCTCTGACTCATATTGGATCAAAAGATCTTCCTGTATCTTCTGTTTGGTTTCATTATTTAGCACCGTTTCAGCTTCGAGCTTTTTCTTATTGAAAGTAAGGGCTTTTTCAAACGCTCCAATCGCCTCATAGGCCTCAGAGAGATTACCCGCAGCATTGGAAATCTGATAAGTAGATTCCAACTTTTCGGCAATCTCATAGGCTTCGAGGGCATGATTCAAAGCCTTATTCTTATCTCCTACTTCCAAGTGAAAACCAGTCAACTGTGTCAGCAGGGAAATCCTAAGCTCCGGGTCGTCGATACCTTTGGAAATCTCCAATCCTCGACTCAGGTAACGTTCGGCAATCATGTATTTTTTCTCAGCCTGAGCCAATTCCGAAAGTTGATTAAGTGTATTCACCAATCCCCGGGAATCATTTAATGCAGTCTTTACCTCTAGGGATTTAGCCAAATACACTTTGGCAGAATCCAAATCCAATGCTTCTCCGGAAGCTTTCCATCTGTCTCGGTAGTAGCTGCCAATGTTGTTGAATAGTAGGCTAAGCCCTCTTTGATTGTTTGAAAGTTGAGCGTAAACCAAGGCTTTTTTATATCGGACTACTGCCTCATTACTTTTTCCTGTCCGATAGAGTATGTTGCCAAGATTGAGATGGGACTCGATCAATCCCGTAGTGTCTTGGATGGATTCCCTGATTTTGAGTGCCTCCAGATTAAGCTTCATGGAGTTCTCAAAATCAGATTTGATCAAATAGGCGACTGCTTTGATGTTGAGCGCATTGGCTTTCATTTTTGAATCTTTAGCCTGATTCCCAAAAAATATCGAAGAATCCGCGTAAGCAATGGCAAGATCCTGATCAGAGCCATAATTGGCACGTGCAAGTGAATAAAAAATGGAAGCTTTGGTGGAGGGATCCTTACTTTTCTTCAACTCCAGAATAAGACTATCGGACAAGGGATTTGAACCTTGAAACCAAAAAAGTAAAATAAATAAAATAGTATTCATGGGATTTCTTATCTCAAGCAGCAATCAATAATGGTATGGAAAGGTGAATCAAGTCTATCTCTAATCACATGGAAGGGAGTGAATTTAAGTCGATTTTTGGTTCCTGATATCAGTACTTTTTCATTTACTTAAAATTGATAATAAAATGAAGAAAAGTATCGTTGTGAAACAAATTGATCCTTAGAGAACCCTAATTTTTATATCTCTAAACATCACCCCTTGCCCCTCACTTTGCAGGCCGATGTAGCCTGACTTCAGGGGAGTGCCGTCCACTTTGAGGGCAGGATCATATCTGTTAGCAACGCCTCCACCGATTTGGGGTTTGCTGTAAGTCAAGACCGTATCTCCGTTGACCAAATGATGCACGATGGAGTCGCCATAGACGATCAGTTCCGCTTTTACCCATTGATCCCATGGGAAAGTTGGACCCGAAGAATTGATACAGTGACGTTCATCGACTTTTCCTTCAAACATCACGTCAGTTCCGGGTGAACACATATTGCCTGTTGGTCTGGGTACTCCCTCCTTTTCCTCCGCATACATCTGATACTCTACCGATATCGGCCAATCCTGCTCTTTCAAAATCGTCTCGGGAGCCTGCGAATGAAACATCACTCCCGAGTTTCGGTAAGTGTAGCTAGGCGCATCCTCCATAAACTGATCCGTAAACCGATACTCCCAACTCAGGTGATAGCTCGAAAAAGGCTTCTCGTAAAACAAGTGCCCAAATCGATCTTCAAATTTTTCATACCCATCGTAATTCACCACAATCGCTCCATCCTCCACCCGAAAGGTATTCGCATAATTGTCCCCCGCCTCATGTTGATGAATCTTGGGCGTCCAGCCAGCCAAGTCTTTTCCGTTGAAAAGGACTTGCCAATCTGACTCGGTAGGTTGGATGGCGACTTCTTCTTTTTCGGCTTTTTGACAAGAGAGAAGAATAAGGATGGAAAAGAGAAAAAGAGTAGGTTTCATAGAGGTTGGGGATTGCTTTGGGGATTAATGTTCTATGGGGAAACAGACCATGGCGAAAGAGAAGACGATTAACCCTCCAAGGGTTTTGAACCCTTGGAGAGTTGGTTGAGCTTAATGGCTCCAATCGTAGGTATCTACCTGCTCAAGACAGGCGACAAGTAGGGAAATGGAATCAGAGATGTCTTTTTTGTGTGCCATCTCAATCACTTGATGCAAGTGCCGGGTTGGAATAGAAATCGCTCCTGCGATCGAACCCTGCTTACCCATCCGCTGAACTCCCGCCGTATCAGTACCTCCTGCCGTAAGGATCTCAGGTTGCCAGGAAATAGCCTCCTTCGTGGCTGTCTGCTTCATGAACTCCACCATGCGGTAATCGCAGATCGTCATAGCATCCATGATTTTAATGGCGGTACCTTTGCCTAACTCGGTTACTTTTTCATGTGCCGCAGCTCCCGGAACATCAAAAGCAATGGTGGTATCGAGTGCAATACCAAAGTCCGGATTGATGCTATGAGCTGCCACATTCGCACCACGGATTCCGACTTCTTCTTGGACGGTAAAAGTGGCGTAGACATCGTAGGAAGGGTTTTCAAGCTTTTTCAAGGCTTCGATCAGGATAAATACCGCCACGCGGTTATCGATTGACTTGCAGTTGACGCAGTCGCCCATTTCGATTAATTCTCGGTCCCGGGTAACAGGATCACCGATGGAAATGTATTTCTCCACTTCCTCCTTAGGCATTCCCAAATCGATAAAAAAATCGGTGGTTTTTGGAAGCTTTGCCCGCTCCTCCTGGGTCATTACATGGATGGGTTTGCTTCCCATCACTCCGATCAAGTCCTTTTTACCATGCACAATCACGCGCTGTGCGGTGAGGGTCTTGGGATCGAATCCACCCAAGGTGTGAAATCTCAAAAAGCCCTGCTCGTCAATATGAGTGACGATAAAGCCGATCTCATCCAAGTGGGCAGCGACCATGACACGCTTGCCGTCAGGATTTCTATTTCCTCGCTTGATCGCAATGACATTGCCGAGATTGTCTGTGCTGACCTCATTGGCATGCGGCTTGACCAGATCAATAACCAAGTCTCTGACACGCTTTTCAAAGCCCGGCGCACCGGCGATTTCACAGATTTGCTTGAGTAGGGGGACGTTTATTTCGCTCATAGTTGGAATTCTTCTTTTTTCGAAAATAGCCAGAAAAACAAAACCGGAAGGGAGAAAATTCACTTCCGGTTTAAAATACTCTAATCGAATCGGTCGAACTACTTTTTCAGCCGATACCTACCCTCCTCATTCTTAACAAATCTGAATACCGCCTCTAAACGTGGAATCTTTAAAACAGAGACAGAATCCAAGTCATCAAAAAGCTGATCAAAATCTACTGGAAACCGCGGGCAGGAAGTATAACCATCCATTTCCCCATCAAAAATGTAGCTACTGATTATGACACCGTCGTTTACTGCTCTTTGTGCAAGAAACTCAGAATCCAAATAACCAATCCCGAGCTGCTGAGAAGTGGCATAAGGACGAACGAAAAGAAGTGTGTCCCAAGATCCGGAATTAATTTTGGTAAAATCCACCACAATTTCAGATTCAGAAACTACTTGATAGGTGAATTCAAACTGCTGTCTTTCCCAAAGGGAACATGCGGAAAACAAAACCACTATTAGGCTATTAAATATTAGTCGCTTCATAAATTCAGATAAAATTAAAAATCTCCTCTTTGCTGCTGACCAAAGACAACAAAAGCCTCCGCCAATTTTCCTTCTACCCAAAAGAGCCTCAATTCTCCTTTATCCATGATATAAATGAAGGAATAATCAAAGCTTGAAGGAATAGTATCAGGATAACTTGTGATAATTTTAGAATCACTCCTTGTACCAAAATTCCTAGCTGCATAAGATTTAGGATAGCGCTGTTTAAATTCAGCCAAGGTGAGATCCTGAAGAGCTTTTCCTTCAAGGCTGAATTTTTCTGGTTTTTGAATTGCAATTGAAAAGGATTGGTTGCCCTTAGTTACCAAACGGAATCCATTAGCTTCAAAGGTGGAAAATTCCCCATTTTCGGAGAGTTTTTCCAAACCCAACTCCTGTACAAGCATTGAAGCATTCTCTTCAAAAACAGACTTGCCATCCATCATCAGGGACGACTTATCCAATTCTTCCCGATCACTGACGATGCGTAGAAAATCAGTTTCACTTTCTCTTCCCCACCAGCTCACCGTGTCAGTTGGATAAAAAGATGGGATGCTAATTTCTCCGCCTCCATCCGCTGGAATAGGACCTTTTGCCGAAATATCAGAGTCCTTTGCAGCGTTTTTACACGAAACCAAAAAAATCAAAAAGACCCAAAGTGGTAGCCCTCTTTTAAACATTAAGATCTGATTTGATCTGATTTGATCTGATTTGATCTGATTTGATCTGAAATAATTTTTAAACATGATTTTTTTAAAAGTTTGTGTTTAGAAAATGGTTTGGTTTACTCGACTCAAAAACGAATTTTTTACGGCCATAAAAATTTCTTAAGTAATAAGTGGAGTGAATTCCCAAAAAACAACCCCCAACGAACTATTTTTTATTCAATAGCTTATAACTTCTTGAATTTCAAAAAGAAAAATTTAGAAAAAGCTGGTCAAGGCAGGTTAGCTAACTAAAAAGACCTGTCAGGTTTTCAAAAACCTGACAGGTCTAAGAGCGCTCCCCTCCATCAAAAAAGCCTCTGAATCCACAGATCCAAGGGCTTTCCAAATTCAAGCTGTGACCTCCTGAGGGACGGGAATCTGGAGGTCGAAGCATCAAATCTCAAACTTCTAATCTCTAATTAATACGCTCTGACCACTTTGCCCTCCATATAGTTGGCAAAGGCACGGTTGACCACGCGCGTACCTCCCGTAGTCGGATAGTCGCCGGTAAAATACCAGTCCCCCAAGTGATCCGGGATGCATTTATGCAAGTTGTCTACCGTCTGGAAAATCACTTTCACCTCAGCATGAATTTCAGAAGTAGTCACAATTTCGGCGACTTTGTCTGAAATTTCCTCATCGGTAAATGGGGCATACACCTGCTTTACGAAGTTCTCGGAATTGTGAGGTTGAGATATACAAGACTCATACACTTGCTCCAATAGATTTTCCATTTTGCGCTCCTTGATCAGGGCGATGGCCGCACGGAAGGCGATAAATTCCTTCATTCGGGACATGTCGATGCCATAGCAATCCGGATAACGAATCTGAGGAGCGGAGGAGACGATCACGATTCGCTTGGGATTCAGCTTATCGAGCGTGGTGAGGATACTTTTCTCCAAGGTAGTTCCTCTCACGATGCTGTCATCGATCACCACTACGGTGTCAATTCCAGGACGGATCACTTCGTAAGTAGTATCGTAAACACTCGCTACCATCGAATCTCGGTCCTCATCACTCGTGATAAAGGTCCGCAGCTTCACATCTTTGCTAACCAATTTTTCGACCCGTGGGCGGAAACTCAGGAGTTCATCCAGATCGCCGACATGAGGTTTCCCATCCAGCAGGACTTCCTTTCTTTTGGCTACCAAGTATTCATCCAATCCCTCGATCAAGCCCAAAAAGGCCGTTTCGGCGGTATTGGGAATGTAGGAAAACACGGTGTTTTTCAGGTCAAAGTCAATCGCTTTCAGAATCTGAGGAATCAAGGCTTTGCCAAGATTTTTTCTTTCCTGGTAGATTCCCGGATCTGTTCCTCTCGAAAAATAGATCCGCTCAAAAGAGCAAGACTTCTTTTCTCTGGCAGGCAAAATCTCATCCTCAGAGTAGGAACCGTCCTTATTGATCACGATGGCATGACCGGGCTTAATCTCCTTGATGGCATTGAAATCAATATTGAAAGCTGACTTGATAGCCGGTTTCTCTGAAGCAATTACAATGACCTCCTCATCCGCATAGTAAAACGCAGGACGAATACCGGACGGGTCTCTCACCACAAAAGCAGAACCATTACCGATCATTCCCGCCATGGCATAGCCTCCATCAAAGTCCCTGCAGGACCTTCTCAGGATTCGGGCCACATCGAGTTCATTTTCAATGATGTGAGTAAGCTGTTCGTTGGTGTGGTTGTGCTTGTATTTGTCGAAAATGCGTTGATTTTCTTCATCCAAAAAGTGTCCGATTTTTTCCATCACGGTAACGGTATCGGTTTTTTCCTTAGGGTGTTGTCCGAGTTGGACTAGTTTTCCAAAAAGTTCCTCGTTGTTGGTCATGTTGAAGTTGCCGGCCATGACGAGGTTTCGGCTTCTCCAGTTATTCTGCTTGAGAAAAGGGTGGCAAGTTTCGATGCTGTTTTCTCCGTGGGTTCCGTATCGAAGGTGTCCGAGCCAGACTTCACCGGAGAAGGCGATGTTTTCTTTGAGCCATTCCCCATCGCTGAGGGCATCGTGACCTCCTAGTTTCTTGGCCTTTTTGTACTTCTTGTTGATTTTCTCGAAGATGTCGTTGACTGCTGAGGGTTCTACCGATCGGTACCGGCTAATGTATCGGGTACCCGGCTTAGTGTTGATCTTGATGTTGGCGACTCCGGCTCCATCCTGGCCTCGGTTGATCTGCTTCTGCATCAGCACATACAGCCTGTTGGCTGCAAAAGAGGCGGATCCGTATTTGTCGATGTAATATTGAGTGGGTTTGCGCAGCCGAATCATGGCTATACCGCACTCATGTTTGATAGCATCACTCATGGAGAAGGACGAAGGTTCTTTTGAGACTTCAAAGGTACGTGATTTCAAAAGATTTATTTGTGACAAAAAGTTCTCTTAGGAAGAATTATCTATGGTTGGTCAAAAAACGGGGTGCACTGACAGGAAATGAACCTGAGCCCTTTTCCACTAATTCAATCTGGGGAAAAATTCCCCACTATTCTACATCCATTTTTTCAAAAAAGTAGGAAATAACCGGTTTTGGGCCCTTGGCACGGGCTTAGCATTAATCCTAACACCATCGGAAAACAAGTTTCCGAAATCAGATCCGGATTCTGAATTATACTAAACCAAAAAACTAATTACCATGAAAAAGACCATTTTAATGTCCACCCTTTTGGTAGCCGGTGCGGCTTTTGTTCAACCTGCAGTGGCATCAGTATCAACCGATGCGATAGAAATTTCCATTCAGGAAGAGAAAGTCCAAATCAATGCCAATGAACTTCCAGAGCCTGTAAAGACAACTATCGCCGGTGATGAAACGCTCAAAGGCTCAGCAATTTCAGAGGCTTGGAAGATCACCAGCGTTGACAAAAAAGTTCATTACAAAGTAACCTTTACCAATGCGCAAGGTGAAAAGATGGACAAAAACTACGACGCTGAAGGAAATGAAATAAAAGAGTAAGTTGCTAGATCCCTCTAATTAAAAAAGCGCCGGACGTCTGTCTGGTGCTTTTTTTGTAACCTAATTAAAAAAAAGCGAAAACCATGGCCCATATCTTATTAGTCGAGGATGATTTGACCTATTCGAGGATAGTCAAAAACTTTTTGGAAAAAAATGGATTCGAGGTGAGCACCTGCACTAAGGTGAAAGAAGCTCAAAATCTGCTTACCACGGAAAAAATAGATCTGACGATTGCTGATTTTCGTCTTCCTGATGGTACAGGGATGGAACTTCTTCAATGGGCCAAAGAAAAATTCCCCCAAATGCAGATTATCCTGATCACTCACTATTCGGATATCCGCATTGCCATCAAAGCGATGAAACTTGGGGCTTTTGAATACATCACTAAACCCATTAATCCCGACGAGCTTCTGGCCACGGTAAGGGAATCACTCTCCCAAAAAGCAAAACCAACTCCTGAGAAAACAGAGGAAATCCCTTCTCCTCTGGCAAAATCTTCTTCAGCTTCCCATTCTTCTTATGTCGTGGGAGATTCACAGGATGCAGAGAAATTGGAAAAACACATCCAACTGGTAGCTCCCACTGACTTGAGTGTTCTCGTGCTGGGAGAGACCGGCACAGGAAAGGAACTCATATCCAAACGGATACATGAATTTTCTTCCCGTAAAAACGGTCCGTTTATCGCCATCGACTGCGGGGCACTTCCCAAAGATCTCGCAGGTTCGGAACTGTTTGGCCATGTCAAAGGCGCATTTACCGGAGCTTTGGACCACAAAACCGGCCACTTTGAAATGGCAAACGGAGGCACCATCTTTCTGGACGAAATCGGCAACCTGAGTTATGAAGTGCAAATCCAGCTTCTACGGGCCATTCAGGAAAGAAAAATCCGTAAAATCGGAGGCAACAAGGAGATTGAGATCGATGTACGGATTATTGCTGCCACCAATGAAAACCTGCTTTCCCAATCCGGAGAGGGGCTTTTCAGGGAAGATCTATACCACCGTCTCAATGAGTTTACCCTACATGCCATCCCTCTTCGTAACCGAAAGGCGGATCTGGAACATTTTGTCCAAAACTTCATCGAAGAAAGCAATCAGCGCCTCAACAAATCGATCAAAAGTCTGGCACCTGAAGTGTGGGAAACGTTCTATTCCTATGACTGGCCGGGAAATCTAAGAGAACTCCGAAATATGATCAATCGGGCTGTACTACTCAGCGCAAGTGACCGAATCGAACGAGATGCACTCCCTTCAGAATTGCTCGAGTCCCAATTTTTTGAGAAAAAGATGACCTCTGAGTCCTCCCCCGCTTCTTTCTCTTCTACTATCGCTCCCGCAAGGTCAATCCCTGCAGGAGATTACAAATCCCACTTTCAAGAGCAGGAGAAAGAATTGATTCTGAAAGTGCTTCAAGACACAAGGTACAACAAGTCCAAAACAGCCAAAATCCTCAAAATGGACCGTAAAACGCTTTACAGCAAAATGGAAAAATACGGTCTGGAATAATCAGGCAGTCTGATTGATCTTGTCCTTAAGGGCTTGAAGCGTTTCCCGGGTGAGTTGATCCAGGGTATTGAGTGGCTCAATAATTCCTGATTTATTGTTGATTTTGAGACTGTTTTCCACTTTTCGGGCAAATGGACTTGCCGGGCTTTTGATTTGTCCCAAGCGGCTACCTAGTTGATGGCAAATCTCAAGCATCTCATCCCATCGGTCATTCAGTCTGGCTTTGCTGAGTTTGACAAGGTCAGCCTCCGTGGTGCGAATTAGGTCTTTGATGATATCCTGAAGCAACTCTTCATCTCCCATGCAAAACTTCTCCAAATCATTTAGCTGGTAAGGCATTGACATATCATTGGGCTGGGTATTTCCTTCGATTTTTTGAGCTTTGGTCCTTTCGGGAAAAAGGATCCCAAGTTTTTCGACCAGTTCTTTTTCCTGAAAAGGCTTTAGAATAACATCCTGAAAACCTTGATTCTGGAGTTTTTCCTTCTCTTCTACAAATACATTGGCAGTCATGGCCAACACCGGCAACTGGGAATAAAAGTCCATGGATTTGAGAGATTTGACCACTTCATATCCGGAAATTTCAGGCATCTGAATATCGATTAAGGCAAAATCAAAAGGCTCTACCGAAAAAGAATCTCTGAAGGAAACTCCTCCTTGATAGGTTTTGACCTCTGCTCCAAAATACTCCAATACCAGCTGAAGGTACTTTAAGCCTACCGCATCATCATCCACCAATAGCACTTGAATCCCTGTCAAATCGACCGTCTCCGCGTTGGATTTGGTATCGGTCCACTCAGGCACAGGGCTGGTTTGCATGGGAATGCTGACGTGCATCAGGGTACCTTTCCCATACTCGCTTTCCACCTTGAGTTCGCCCTTCATCAAATCTACCAAGCGCTTGACTATGGCCAATCCCAATCCTGTACCTCCAAACCTCCTCGAAACCGAAGTGTCTGCCTGATCAAACTCCTGAAACACTTTTTCCAACTCTTTGGGCTTCATCCCAATGCCGGAGTCTTTCACTTCCAGAAAAAGCATTCCTGACTTCCATTTAATGGAAACATCAATTCCTCCTTTTTTAGTGAATTTGAAAGCGTTGCTCAGGAGATTGTTGAGGATTTGCTTGAGTCGGAGTTCGTCCCCGATCAGCCATTGATTTTCGGGCAATTCAATGTTCCACTCAAACCCTAATTTTTTTTCTTTTGCGCTCAGCTCAAAGAAGTTTTGAATGTTTTCAAAAAGCCCGATAGGGTCAAAAGGATAATTATCCAGCTTAAGTTTTCCCGCCTCGAGTTTGGAAAAATCCAAAATATCATCCACGATTTCCTTTAGCGTGTCTGAAGCAAAGCCGATCATCTGAAGATGGGAAAGCTGATCGGAGTTAAGGGGTGTTTTTTTAAGAACATTTCCATACCCCTGAATCAGGTGAAGCGGATTTCGGATTTCATGGCTCATATTGGCCAAAAACTCTTGCTTGGATCTAGCCAACTCCTCCGATTTTTGCCTGGAAACTTCCAAATCCTCCTGATAGCGTCGGTTGATCCGAATCTCTTTGAGAATGGAATAGATCAAAGCCAAGGTGGACAAGACCGCCAACACCACCACCATGATCAAGAAAAAAGTAACATCAGAAACCAGGCTAGCTGCCTGACGACTTTGTTCATTGGAGGATTGGATAGTTTGAGCCTGCAGATCTCCGATCAATGCCTGAATGGTCGAGGTCAGAGTGGCCTGCTTTTGAAAAATATCCGATTCGAGACGTGCCAGATTTTGCCTCTGCACGGATTCTTCACGGTAAATTCTCCCCATCACCCTACTCAGGGAATAGAGCACACTATCCAAATTTACTGTTTTGGACTGAGAATTACTTTCTGCGTTTTGCTTTTGAAACTGCTGTAGGTAGCGAATGATTCGGTCCTCATCAGCATTTAAGACACTTGATTGCCGCTCCAGATTGGCTTGGGCCTGCTGCTGCAGTTCAGAGTTTCTAAGTTGTCTTGGATTTAATTCTCTCAAGGGCTGGGTCTCTAGGGCCAATGCCCTTCTGCGGATACTGATCTCCAGTCTTCGGAGAGCTTCCTGGGAAAAATTCCGGTTGGAAAGATTTCTTTTTACATCATACAGATCCTGATACCCATTGATCAATAAGGCCAAATTTTCACGAATGGACTGGATAGAGCGTGTTTCCACCGTATCAGAGGAGAGCGTATCCAGCTTAGAAAGCTTTGTCTCCAAGAAAAGGATGGTCGAGTCCTTGATCCGAACGTCGTTGATGGAACTTTCCGAACCTATTTGGGTAATTTTAAAGACCTCCTCCTGAAGGGAATTCAATAAATCCAGCTTTTGATTGGGCTGGGCAAGCTGATCCACAGATTCCACCAAGCGATTCAGGGAAATATAGGTAAGACCTGCAACCGCAATCAAAAAAATGGTTGCTACAAAAAAACCAAAGACGACCTTTCGGCCTGTGGAAGTAATGGTGGTCAAGGGCTTAGCAGTCTTGTTGAGCCCTTGACTAACCAATTTCTATTCCAAGCTGATCAAAACCTCAATAAAATATAGCCTTGAGGCACATAGGTCGTAATGGTGGTAAGGGCAGAATGAGCGATTCTCACCCCAGGCCAAAGATCCGAAGTCTTAAGATTTCGGGCGATCAGAGACTGTCCACAGACCATTATATCAGCACCTGCTTCTTTTAGGGCCTCGAAGACAGCCAAATTAGGATTGTCGACTTCAAATCGCTTTTTGTAATTCTCGTGAGTCAACAACGTGAAAATACCTCCGCCGTGAATAATCACTTTTACTTTTAGTCTGTCCTTGGTCACCCCAGCCAAACCATGAAGATTCATCATTCTGGCCACATTGTCCACAAATCGGGAAATCTGCTTATTATCTTCCGAGGGAGAAGTAAGGTCTACCAGAATTTTGTATTCCAAGGTTCCGTCGGGGCGCTCTGTGGCATCAGGAATTTCATAGATACCTCCGAATCCTTTGACAATAGGAAACTGCGGTGTCTGCGCAAAGACAGAAAGGCTGAAAGCAAAAAGAAAGGCTGAAAGCGAAAACTTGATAAGGTTTTTCATAAGGCAGGTGAATAGTCGGAAAAGGTAAAAATTTTTCGGCCACAAAAAAGCCCATTCAAAGAAAAAAGCCCAACCGATATCTCAGTTGGGCTTTGTGCGCATGAGAAGATTCGAACTTCCACACCCGAACGGGCACCACCCCCTCAAAGTGGCGTGTCTACCAGTTTCACCACATGCGCGTATTAGGGTCAGCAAAAGTAGAAATCCAAGGCAATCGATGCAAACCTGATTCAAGGATTTCTTGACTTTTTTTGAGTTTTATCCAAAAACCTTCTTTTCGGCAGATTGAAGGGTATTGTAAAGTAAAGCTGCAATCGTCATCGGACCTACTCCACCCGGCACAGGAGTGATTGCAGAGACCAAAGGAGCTACTTCGTCAAACTTCACATCTCCAATCAGTCTGAACCCGGACTTTTTGCTTGGATCATCGATTCGGTGAATTCCCACGTCGATCACTACCGCCCCTGGCTTCACCATGTCGGCGGTGACAAACTCCGGTTTGCCGATCGCTACGATCAGGATATCAGCTGTTCGACAGATTTCTGCCAAATTTTGCGTTTTGCTGTGTGTCAGAGTTACGGTGGCATTTCCTGGATAGCCATTTCTCGCCATAAGAATACTCATCGGGCTGCCTACAATATGGCTTCTACCAATCACCACACAATGTTTTCCAGAAGTTTCTATTTGATATCGCTTCAAAAGTTCCACGATTCCATAAGGAGTTGCAGCCACGTAGGCTGGCCAGTTGAGTGTCATTCGTCCTACATTGGCAGGAGTAAACCCATCTACGTCTTTTTCTGGCTTGATCTTGTTGGTCACCTTATCCACGGAGATATGCTTTGGAAGAGGGAGTTGAACAATCAATCCGTCGATGTCCGGATTTTCATTGATGTCTTCTACCACTTTGAGCAGTTCAGCCTCTGAGATATCTGCCTCAAGACGCACCAAGGTGGACTGAAATCCCACTTCCTCGCAGGCTTTTACTTTGGCACCGACATAGGTTTGGCTAGCGCCGTCGTTGCCTACAAGTACAGCCGCCAAGTGGGGCGTTTTTCCGCCCTCGGCTTTGATTTCCGCTACTCTGGCAGCGATTTCATTCTTGATTTCTTGGGATGTCTTTTTTCCGTCGATTAATGTAAACATACTGTTTGGGGTTGGTCGAATTCACTATTCGACATTCTGTGTTCGAAATTCATTATTCAAAATCCATTCTTTTCAGCAGTGGTCACACTTTTGACAAAAATGGAAATCAACTGATTGCATTCATCCTTCATCAAGTTTAAAAATTCAAGATCCGGATGAAGGTTTGATCTTTCAGTGATTTTCAAAGCCACTAAGGTTTCACGCAACTCCTTTAAAATCACTTTCAATTTGTGAATGAAATCCCTTCTGGATTCACCGCTTTGAGCTTCTCCATAATTTAAGGCAGGACTAGTTCCGCTACGAAGCATTTGTCCTGAGATATGGCTACCTGCCTTCGTTGGAATCATACCATCCATAAACAATATGATTTGGGCTGCAAAATCAATCAATGTATCCTCTAGATCAAACTTCTTTCCCATGGCAAATTTGAATTTTAATTAAAAAACAAGAAAACCATGTAAAGTAGAATGATCTAAAGGAATAGAAGAAGGAATTTCAAATAGAGAACAGAATAATAACGAATGAAGAACTTCGAATTTCGAACATCGAAGTGTTAATCCAACTTCAACACCGCCATAAACGCCTCCTGAGGCACCTCGACGTTGCCGACTTGTCTCATACGCTTCTTACCTTTTTTCTGCTTTTCTAGAAGCTTTCTTTTTCGAGAAATATCACCGCCATAACACTTGGCCAACACATTCTTTCGAAGCGCCTTGATCGTCTCACGGGCAATGATCTTTTGTCCAATAGCAGCTTGGATTGCAATCTCAAACATTTGCCTTGGTACAAGCTCTCTTAACTTTTCACAGAGTCTCTTGCCCCACTCGTAAGCTTTGTCACGGTGCACGATGGCAGAAAGCGCATCCACAGGTTCACCGTTGAGCATGATATCCAAACGCACCATGTGGGACGGTTGGAATCCTTTCAGTTCGTAATCCAAAGAAGCATAGCCTCTGGAAATGGTTTTCAACTTGTCGAAGAAGTCAAACACGATCTCCGCCAAGGGCATATCAAACTGCAATTCGACACGGTCGGCAGTCAAGTACACCTGATTTTTGATCTGTCCTCGCTTTTCCATACACAGCTGAATCACAGGCCCTACATAATCGGAAGCTGTAATAATGGAAGCCTTGACAAAAGGCTCCTCAATATGATCCATTTTGGTAGGATCCGGCATATCGCTGGGGGCATTGATGACCTGCACCGAACCATTGGTCATAAGTGCTCTAAACTGAACCGAAGGCACCGTCGTGATGACGGTCATGTCAAATTCTCGCTCCAATCGCTCCTGTACGATCTCCATGTGGAGCATACCCAAGAATCCGCAACGGAATCCAAAACCCAAAGCGGCGGAAGTTTCAGGTTCCCACACCAAGGAAGCATCGTTCAATTGGAGTTTTTCCATGGAAGCACGAAGCTCTTCAAACTCGGTGGTATCTACCGGATAAATCCCTGCAAAAACCATCGGCTTCACATTTTCAAACCCTTTGATCGCTTCCTTGCAAGGATTTTTCACATGGGTTATCGTATCTCCAACCGCCACTTCTTTGGCCACTTTGATACCGGAAATGAGGTAACCCACATTACCGGCACTCATGGTCTGCTGAGGAATTTGGTTGATACCGAGAATTCCGATTTCGTCTGCAAAATATTCCTTCCCTGTATTTACAAATTTGATTTTGTCACCCTTGTTGATAGTACCATTGAAGATCCGAAAGATTACTTCTACTCCACGGAAGGAGTTAAACTGAGAGTCAAAAATCATCGCCTGAAGCGGTGCCTCTGGATCTCCTTTCGGGGCTGGAATACGCTCCACGACAGCATTGAGGATATCTTCGATTCCAATCCCCTCTTTGCCGGAGGCCAAAATAATATCTTCACGATTGCATCCGATCAAGTCAATTACTTCATCGGCGCGGCTTTCGGGATCGGCTCCCGGAAGGTCAATTTTGTTCAACACCGGAATGATTTCCAGATCCTGACCCAAAGCCAAATAGAGATTGGAAATGGTCTGAGCTTCGATTCCCTGGGAAGCATCCACAATCAACAACGCGCCCTCACAGGCGGCAATGGATCTGGACACTTCATACGAAAAGTCAACGTGTCCCGGAGTATCGATCAGGTTGAGGATATACTCCTCTCCCTTGTAGGTGTACTTCATCTGGATCGCATGAGACTTGATGGTGATGCCCCGCTCTCGCTCCAGATCCATATCGTCCAACACTTGGTTTTGCATTTCGCGATCAGAGATCGTGTTGGTAAACTGCAACAACCTATCCGCCAATGTACTCTTCCCATGATCGATATGGGCGATGATACAGAAATTTCTAATGTTTTTCATAAGCTCTTCGTGGCGCAAAAGTAGGAAAAAAGAGGGTTTGATTGATAGGGAATTTGAAATAGGCTTATATCGGGTTTACACTTTCTGAAATACATTGGAAATATGGTAGAAATACTTTTTGCTTCGCAAAATGAAATAGGCCTACTGCGAGATCATTACCCATAAAATATTATTGAAATACTTTATGCTTTTAAGGATGAAATAAGCCTAAAGCCAGATGATTTCAACCGAAATACACTTGAAATAACTTTTGCTACGCAAAACGAAATACGCCTTCGGCGAAATAATTTTGGTTGATATGATCCGGTGTTTCCGAACTGCAAAGCTTATTTCACCTCGCGCAGCGAGGTTTATTTCTAGTGTATTTCAACTGTAATTCCACTGTATTTACATCATTTCCTACTTTTGCTTTTTCATTAACCCAATTCCATGCAATCTGTTGCCGAAAAGAAAAAATCCCAAAACATCGGAGAATACCTGATCTACATGTACCAAATGGAGGATCTAATCCGATCTTTTCAGGGAAACATGGAGGAGATCCGAGAATATGTAATTGCACACTATCCAGTATCGGATGCCGAAAAAAAGAAAATCACGGAGTGGTTTGAACGGCTATTAACCGAGATGAAGAGCCAGGGAATACTGGAAAAAGGCCACCTAAAAGAGCTAAACACGCTGGTAGACCAACTGCTACAGCTTCACTACAGATTGCTGAAATCCGATAAATCCTACTTCCAAACTTATCACCAAGCCAAACCCCATATTCTTGATTCTATTTTGGCAGCCAATGGGGAAAATCCCGGCAACGAAATCCAAATCTGCCTCAATGGGATCTATGGACTTCTTCTTTGCAGATTGCTGGGAAAAAAAGTAAGCGATCAACAGGCCAAAGCAGCCGAAGCGTTTGGGGAGGTCCTGAGCTTTCTCAATCTCGTTTATCAACAAGAGTTGATAGAAAGAAATTGATTCTGGCGATCGATCCGTACGGGTTGAGGAAGTTATTTTTTGTAACAGTCTTTTTCCCTGGAATTAAAGTTTTACTTCCAGGTAGTTTGTATTTTTAGACAAACCGATTCCTCATCAGCATGTCCTATTATCAACAGTCTACTGAACAGCTATTCGCCCAGTTTGATTCTAAGTCATCAGGACTAAGCCAGTCTGAGGTCTCGATAAGGTTAGAAAAATTCGGTCCAAACGCACTACAGGAAAAAAAGAAAAAACCGGCTTGGTTACTTTTTCTGGGACAGTTCAAAGACTTCATGATCCTGATTTTGGCAGCTGCTGCCATCATCTCGGGAATTGTGGGAGACCTGACCGACACGTTTATCATTTTGGTGATCATAGTGCTCAATGCTGTCTTGGGATTTGTGCAGGAATACCGCGCTGAGAAGGCAATGGAATCCCTTAAAAAACTTACCGAAACTCAAAGTAAAGTCTTGAGAGACGGCCAATGGATTTCAGTCCCATCCAAGGAACTTGTTCCTGGTGATGTGGTAGCGCTTGAAGCTGGAAACATGGTACCGGCGGATCTTAGATTGATTGACACCTTTTCACTAAAAATTGATGAATCCTCCCTCACCGGAGAATCGGTACCCATTGACAAGGTTCAGGTGATTCTGGAGAATCCCAACTTAAGCCCAGGAGATCAGCTAAACATGGCCTTCAAGGGTACTCTAGCCACGCATGGGCGGGCGAGTGGCTTGGTAGTGGCCACTGGGATGAACACAGAAATCGGGAAAATCGCAAGTTTGCTTCACAAAGCCGCACCTGTGACGCCTTTACAGCAACGGATGCAGCGGTTTGCCAAGGTGATTTCTTACCTGATTTTGGTGATTTGCCTGGTTTTATTCCTTGCCGGACTTGCCAGAGGAGAGGAATTGTTTTCCGTTTTGTTGCTTTCCGTCAGCTTGGCCGTAGCAGCTATTCCGGAAGCATTGCCCGCCTTGATCACCATCGCACTTTCTCTTGGAGCGGGAAGATTGGCAAAGAAAAAGGCTCTGATCCGAAAACTTCCTGCTGTGGAAAGCCTTGGATCGGTGACCTATATCTGCACCGATAAAACAGGGACCCTTACCCAAAACAAAATGACCGTGGTTGACACCGAAACCTACCACCGGTCAAGTTATTCCACGGAATTCTCCAATCTTCAGCTGGGACTGGGGCTTTGTCATGATGTGCAGGTATCCAAAAAGGGTAAAACCAATGGAGAATCCACTGAACAGGCATTGGTAGACCGGCTTTTGAAAGAAATCTCTCTGGAACAATACCGGAAACTCGAACTCATGGCCCCGAGGATCGGTGAACTCCCTTTTGACTCGGATCGAAAAAGAATGTCCACCTTCCACCAATTCGAAAATAAAATTTTGGTCGTGTGCAAAGGTGCCCCCGAGTCCATTTCTTCGATCTTGAACAAGCAAGAATTAGCCCAGGAACTAAGGGAAAGTGCGGAGGAGTGGGCAAAACGCGGCGAGAGGGTCTTGGCTTTCGCAGGCAAATTGATCGATCAATTGCCGGAGCAACACCAATGGCAATCCTTAGAATCCGACCTGGATTATTTCGGAAAAGTAGGGATGATCGACCCACCAAGGGATGAGGTAAAAACGGCAATATCCGAATGTAAAACAGCGGGAATTAAACCAGTGATGATTACGGGAGACCATCCTGCTACTGCCCGAGCCATTGCCGAGGCTGTGGGCATTTGGACTCCCGGAGATCTGGTTCTGACAGGATCAGAATTGAGAAATCTCGAGGAAGAAGAGTTTGCCAATCAGGTCGAAAAAGTAAGTGTCTACGCCCGGGTTGCCCCTGAACAAAAGCTTCGAATCGTTCAGGCCCTCCAGCAAAAAGGGCACTTTGCGGCCATGACCGGAGATGGGGTCAACGATGCCCCTTCGCTCAAAGCAGCCAATATCGGGGTAGCCATGGGAATCGCCGGAACCGACGTGAGCAAGGAAGCTGCCCACCTGATTTTATTGGATGACAATTTTTCAACGATCGTCCGCGCAGTACGGGAAGGCAGACGGATTTTTGACAACATCGTGAAGTTTGTCAAGTACATCATGACCTGCAACAGTGCAGAAATCTGGGCCATAGGTCTCGCCCCGTTTTTGGGTCTCCCCAATCCCCTACTTCCGATTCATATCCTTTGGATCAACTTGGTGACTGATGGCCTGCCTGCCTTGGCATTGGCCAGTGAGCGTCCCGAGCAGGACATTATGAAACGCCCCCCCCGCCCTCCCAAAGAAAGTCTTTTCGCTCATGGAGTGGGTTATCACATTATTTGGGTAGGAATGCTAATGGCTGCGGTGACCCTGTTTACCCAATATTGGGCCATTCAACAAGGTTGGCACTGGCAAACCATGGTTTTCTCTGTTTTGGCCTTCTCACAATTGGGGCATGTGATGGCGGTAAGAAGTAACCGAATGTTCCTCTTCCAGCAGGGCTTTTTGAGCAATAAACCCCTTTTATTGGCAATAGGCCTGACATTTCTTCTTCAGATGGGCGTGATCTACTTGCCATTTATGAACCCGATATTCCGGACAGAACCTTTGGATTTGCAAGAACTGCTCTTTTCAGGTGCTATGGCCTTGGTCGTGTTCCATGCCGTTGAATTGGAGAAATTGATCAGAAAGCATCTTGTTTCTGTTAAAAAAACTTAATCAGCCGCTTTACCTAATGGAAAAGGGAAATTGGATCAGCTTTTGAATAACACAGATTAAAACCAACTACATAAAAGATGAAAACGATTTTTGGATTACTCATGGGACTTATGGTCAGTCTCCCACTGGCAGCACAACAGATTCAACAGGTTCCTCTGATCGAAGTCGAAGGCTATGCCGAACGCAAAGTTGCACCGGATGAGGCGGTATTTTTCATTTCCCTGGAGGAAAAGGGTCTGAAAGTCAATGATGCGGTGTCTGTTTTGAACCGAAAAACTCAGAACCTCTCCGAGGCCCTGAAGAAGGAAAAAATCAGAGATTACAAGCTGGTGGCTGACAACTACTCCGTGGATGTGAATCGAATCTACCGTAGCGGGTCAGCCAAAGACAGTGGCTATGTAGCCCGACAAAACTTGAGAATCATCACAACAGCCACTAATCCTGACCTTCAGAAAATCGTGGAAGGCATCCAAAAATCAGGAGACATGAGCTATAACCTCCACTTTGGCGTAGCCGAAGCTACCCGGAAATCCCTAGAGAACACTCTTCTGACAGAAGCCCTGAAAGATGCGGAAGCTAAAGCAAATCTGATCGGAACCACCTTGAATCTCAAAGGGCTGAGAGTGTTTCATGTCACGATGGAGCCTAACTATAGACCTCAGCCTGTCTATATGATGAATGCAAAGGCCGCTATGGCAGATTCCGAGGAAATGCTGATCCAAACAGACGATCAGACCATTACCAAGCGGGTATATGTGAAGTATACTTATTGATAAAACTCAAGAAAAAAGGCAGACCCGACAGGTTTATGAAACCTGTCGGGTCTTTTTTTTGACCAGTGGTTTCGGCTTTGATCCTGAAATTCAGGAAATTTCAAATCCAAACAGCTACGATTATGAAAATCACCCCCTCCCTGGCACTTGCTGGACTAGGCCTTCTTTTTTCTTGTACCGAAAAAGATCCCCTTATTGGCCAAACCGAAATCACCAAATGGCAGGATAATAAAAAAGGCGCCATTTCAGTCACCTATGATGACGGCATTATCAATCAGTTTACCATCGCCAAACCCATCATGGACAGCTTGGGACTGCCAGCAACATTTTATATCCTCACCGGCAAGGTTGAAGGATCCGGCAAGGGAAAGTTTATCGGAAGAAACCCCAAGGAAATCATCGATGAAACGGCTAAAATCCAGACAGATTCCAGCAATTTCTTCGAAAGAGCCTCCCTGATCGCCTTCACAGGAACTACCGAAGCGGAAGATTACCATGCCCGCATCGGAAGTCTTTTTGAGCAAGGAAAAGTGCAGGAAGCCTACGCTCTTACCGATGAGGGCTACGAAAAAATCCGCTCCGGGAAAATGAAAAACACCAATGACGTGGTCTTTCATGACAATAAAGAAGACACTACTTCTTGGGAAGAATACAAATCCTATGCAGCACAAGGCCATGAAATCGCTTCTCATACCGTCACCCATCCCTGGCTGGCCGTCTTGGATGAGGTCAACATACGCTATGAATTGGAGCAAAGCAAAGCAGACTTACTCAAATTCATCGGCCCGGAATCGACGTTCAGTGCCGAAGGGCCCTATGGTACCGAAAATGAGCGGGTGATGGAAATTGCCCATCAAATCTATCCTTCCCTGAGAAACCGAATGCCCGAAGAATGGCTGGAAGAAATTAACCGGGGAAGCAAAATGACACCCGGTGAATCAACCAAGGAATACGTACAGTGGCAAAGAGGACCACTGACCAGAATAGGAATAGATCAAATGAAGGCTTGGGTGGATACCGTGATGAGTCATGACAACCACTGGCTGGTCTTGGTCTTTCATGGAGTGGAAAACCTGGGTTGGGAACCCAAAACCAGAGTAGAACTGGTGGAATACTTTTCCTACATGAAAGCCAATGAAAAGGATCTTTGGATTGCCACATTTCGGGAGGTTACCAAGTACCTTCGAGAACGAAAAGCTACTCAAATTCAGTCTACAGTCGAAAACGATGAAATTACCTTAACACTAAACAGCCAATTGGATCCGCAAGTGTATGCCGTCCCTTTGACCTTAAAAACCTACGTTCCCAAAGACTGGAATACTGCCCAATTCACACAGGGCTCCCTGCAGCTCAGTATCCAGATTCAGTCGGATGAAAAGGGAAATTTTGTGACGTACAACGTAGCTCCCAATGGAGGTCCAGTTCAGTTGAAAAAAGGATAAATGACTAATTAGGAAGAGACCCGCCAGTTTTTAAAAAACCGGCGGGTCTTTTTTCACATCATCAAATTCCCAAGAAGCACCATTACGCCAAAGGCCAAAGCCAGAGTAAATACTGTATACGCCTGTCTTAATACCTGGTATTTCCGACTGAGTACCCTGCCTTGATAGTAAAGAGACAAGGTCATTTGATCCTGGATTTCCTTTCTGGAATTGAGAATACGATGAGTTTCAAACAAATATTCTTCGTAGCTGTAAAATTCAGTCGCCCCGAAAAATAGCATGCTAAACTGAGGCTTTTCAGCTTTATCCTTGGATTTTCCCATAATCTTAGGCTTAGCTACCTGAACTGCCAAAAAAGTTGAGGTCAGAATTAACCCCAAAAAGATCAAAATCGGGACAAAAACCACCGGACTATGCATCTGTACCTGATTGGAAATAGTGCCATAGCTTACCAATGCAATTAGGGAAGAAATCACCAAGGCATTGATGCTGATGATAATGTTGGCTTTGTTGTCCGCGATCTGAAGAAGATTGCTGTAATTTTGAAAAGCCACCCGGTAAAAGGTCTGCCTTTCCCGTTCGGTCTTGTCTTTTTCTTTCTTGTTTTCAAAAATAGGTTCTTCCATGGGCTGGGGTTTTAGCATGGGAAATTACAGAATTATCCTACGTCTTCCATGAATCTACACAAAAGCTGGATTTTCCTTTCGATTTGATTCTAAGAATGCTGAACTCCAAGCAGGAATGTGTTTAGAAATTTCAAATAATCACTAAAGGGTGAATAGCATTGAGATCACTTTGTCTAAAGCAAATTTCCTAAACGCCCAAAGGATTTGTCTCTTCTCCTGCGAATAAAAGGTTTGTTTTATTTTTAAATATTGAATTTTCAAATTTTAATATCGGATTCAAATAAGGCGACTACTTGCATGATTTGATTCATTGAAACCTGCTTTGGAAGCATTTTTTCACTTCGTTCTTTTGGCTTGCCAAAAGAACCATCCCGAAAGCTTTCGGGACAAGACACAGCAAAGCTCCCACCGCACAAAGCTGGCTCGCTGCTGTGTCAACCCGCCCGCCCTTCTAAACTGTGTTTAGTAATCAAAATGAGTCTAAATCAAAATGTAAAAAAATCAGGTTTGAGTCCCAAAACTCTGTCATCTCTCCTTTGTAAATCCCAATTTTTCTAACTCGCGATGACGTTTACTGAACACCGAACCTAGTAACCCCGAACTCTTATTAAAATACCAACAACCCGTGTTCCCTTAGAATTTCCCAAACTTCCGAATCGACCAGTTCTTCGAAGTCGCCCAACTCCTCCTCGTAATTCTCACGGATGGGTTTCAGGGTATTCAGCTCCTCGGTATAGCTCACTTTGGCCAGCAGCCAACACACCCACTCTCCGAGTTCGAGGGGAAGCTCAAGAGCAAAATCCTCCTTTTTCCCGGAGAAAATCAACTCACAAAAACCTTCCTCTGCTTCCATCAATTCAGGCTGAGCCCCGATCCAAAGGATGCGGTTTTGATCTTTGTAAGTCAGTGGAGCCGCATTTTCGATTTGCTGCTGAATGTATTTTTTGGAAATGGTGGTAGCAGGCACCTTGAAGTCAAACCAGTTTTTCAGAGGAATGTCGAAGCCGACTCCATGCATGTAGTTGAATAGAGATTTGCGTAATCCTTCGGAAAAAAGCCCATGATCCACCCCAACCGGATCGACAAAATCCACCTCATTGTTGGCAAAAGATCCCAAGGTAAGGTCGGTTCGCTTTACGCCAAAAGCTTTAGGATCGAGCCCAACCGGACTGTGCTCAGTCATCGCAAATCGATGCCAAAAACCCGATTGCAAGACCCCAATCTCAAACAATTGCCGCACCATCTCCATGGAATCGATGGTTTCCTGTGCTGTCTGTGTCGGATAGCCATACATCAGGTAAGCATGCACCATAATGCCTGCGGCGGTAAAGTGATTCGTCACCTGTGCCACTTGAGCTACTGTAACCCCTTTTTTGATCAGAGCCAAGAGTCGATCTGAAGCCACTTCCAAGCCACCGGATACCGCAATGCAACCCGAAGCCCGAAGCAGTCGACAAAGGTCTGCGGTGAAGCTGCTTTCGAAACGGATATTCGTCCACCACACGACCACCAAGCCCCTTCTCAGGATCTCAATCGCCAAGTCGCGCATCAGAGCAGGCGGAGCGGCTTCATCCACAAAGTGAAACCCATTCGTGCCCGTCTGCGCCATGATCTCCTCGATCCGGTCGCAAAGGATGGACGCATTGATGGGTTCGTAGCGACCGATATAATCCAAAGAAATATCGCAGAACGTACATTTTCCCCAATAGCAGCCGTGCGCCAAAGTCAACTTGTTCCAGCGCCCGTCACTCCAAAGTCGATGCATGGGATTGGCCACTTCGATCACCGAAAGGTAATCCCGCAGCGGCAGATCGCTGTAGTCCGGCGTGCCAACTTCCCGTTGCGGCAGGTCTTTCACCGCTGAATTATTCATAAACTTCACCTGCCCATCGATGCGGATAAAAGTTCGTTTCAACTCCGTGATAGGCCTTTTTCCCTCCAAGTAATCCAGCAACAACTGAATCGGAGCCTCCCCGTCGTCCAGCGTAATAAAATCCACGTAGTCGAAGACCCGAGGCTCTTTCAGGGAGCGGAGTTCGGTATTGGGAAAGCCCCCACCCATCCAGACTTTGATGTGGGGATGATGTTTTTTCAGGTATTGCCCGCATTTGAGTGCGCCGTAGAGGTTGCCGGGAAAAGGAACAGAAAAGGCGACGGACTCGGGTTGGTAGGCTTGGATTTTTTCTTCCAGCAGTTCCAAAAGAAACCCATCGATCAGGCTCAGAGGCTGCTTTAGCGCCTCATCCATCTCGTCAAAAGACTTGGCAGACATGCCCAAGCGCTCCGCATAGCGGCTAAAGCCAAAGTGCGGATCCACGGCCTCCATGATCAGATCGCCGATATCCTCGAGGTACAATGTGGCAAAATACCTTGCCTTGTCCCTCACCCCCAAGGTCCCAAAAGCCCACTCCAAGTCATCCAACTGCTCAAAGCGACTGGCCTCAGGAAGGAAATTCCCCTCGGAAATGTGGTAAGCCAGAGTCGGATTTTTATCCTGCAGAAAGTCGATCACCGGACCGATGGTCTGCAGGTAGCTGGCCTTCATTCGGAGAATTCGGGCAGAGTTGTCTGAAAGTTCGTCAGCTTTTTGCGAAGCGATGTCAAAGACTTGCGTGAGTCCCTTTTTGGAGAAAAGCTTCAGGATCACCTCGATGCCCAAGTCAGCCTGTCGGGAAGGCACGCTGAGCGTATTCAAAAACCCCTTGATGTAGGCCGTCGCCGGGTAAGGCGTGTTGAGTTGGGTAAATGGCGGGGTGATGAGAAGGACTTTGGTAGACAAGGGATCAAAGGTTAAGCGCTTCAAAGTTCGTAAAGAATGTCGAAAGATTGATGAATTGCCACGAAGACAGTAAGTAGAATTACTATAAGATTCATTAATCAAAGATATTCCAGATGAACACAAAAAGTTGGAGGATTTGCCACGAAGACCCCAAGACTCAAAAAGAATTTACCTGAAGTTTATTACTCATTGATATCTCAGATTTACAAAGAAGATTAATGACCAACTATGATCATTTGTCTTATCTGTGAGAGATTAAAAAAATCATTTGTGTCTTATCGCCTTAGTGGCCCAATTCTTTATTCTTAAAAGCGATATTTGCATCTATGAGCAATAACGACATCCTCCGGACCCTGAGATATACCTTTCACTTTCACGACCACAAAATGTCCGAGATTTTCGGATTTGGCGGGGTGAATCTCTTTGCGGAGGAAGTTGCCCTTTGGCTCAAAAAGGAAGAAGATCCCGACTTCAAAAAGCTCTACGACAAGGACCTTGCGGCTTTTCTCAACGGATTCATTATCCTGAATCGCGGTCTGAAAGGTGAGGAAGTGCCTGTTCCCGAAAAGACCCTCAACAACAACCTCATCCTCCGCAAACTCCGCATCGCACTCAACTACAAGGACGAGGACATGCTTGCCATCTTTGCGCTGCGTGGGTTCCGGATCAGTAAGCACGAGCTCAGCGCCTTTTTCCGCAACCCCACCCAGCCCCAATACCGGGAATGCAAAGACCAAGTCCTGCGCAATTTCCTGATGGGTTTGCAGATGAAATTCAGACAGAAAGGAGACTAAGCTCTATTACCTAAATGACTCACCGCAGAGTCGCAGAGGACACAAAGATTTTTAACTTTTCTAATTATTCCCTTTCAATCTAGAATTTGGAATTAAAACTCACCTTTTCTTCGCGTTCTCTGCGTCCCTGCCTGTAGCAGGCAGGTCTGCTGTGCAATCAAAAAATTCACCTTCAAAACCAAACCGGTGCGTTTGAACCATTTTTCATTCGGTTTTGATTTACTTTCTAGCCAGGAATACTATCCCCTTTAAACCTTAGCCGGTATGAAACTTCAAGAGCTCTCCAACCTGACTGCTCCTTTGGGGAAAACCCAAAAGATGCCGGTCCTTTTTCTGGGACACGGCAGCCCGATGAATGCCATCGAGGAAAATGAATTTGTGGCAGGATTCAGAAAGGTGGCCCAGGACATCCCTACCCCTCAGGCGATCCTGTGCATTTCGGCGCATTGGGAGACCAAGGGGACTTTCGTTACTGCCATGGCCCATCCGCCCACGATCCATGACTTTGGAGGTTTCCCCAAGGCGCTCTTTGAGGTGCAATACCCTGCACCCGGGAGCCCGGAGTTGGCAAGGGAAACCCAAGCCCTGATCACCCAGACGGAGGTACACTTGGATGACAAGTGGGGCCTCGACCATGGCGCCTGGAGTGTGATCAAACACTTGTATCCGGCGGCTAACATCCCCGTGATCCAAATGAGTATCGACTACAGCAAGCCCGCCCAGTACCACTATGAACTGGCGAGAGAGATTAAGTCCCTGAGGGAAAAAGGCGTGCTGATCATCGGCAGCGGCAATATGGTCCACAACCTACGCATGGTGGAATGGAGACGGCTCCACGAGACCTTCGGATTTGACTGGGCGCTGGAGGCGCGTGAACAGATGAAAGCAAGCATCCTTAGCGGCGACCATCAGTCCCTGATCAATTTCCGCTCTCAGGGAAGAGCCTGGGACTTGGCAATACCTACACCCGAGCATTACCTGCCCTTGCTGTATTCCTTGGCTTTGAAAGAAGGGGATGAATCGGTGAGCCTGTTTAATGACCAAGCCCTGGCGGGATCCCTGACGATGACCTCAGTCAAAATCGGTTAAAATTCACCGCAAAGTCGCAGAGAGCATAAGAAGAGAACTCCACTAGCGCAAGTCTTTCAACTTGTGCTTTTTTGTTTGCAGACCTGCCTTCCGGGAGGCGGGCTTCAGGCTGCGCAATTCAAAGTATACCAAAAAATACACCACAGCACACAGAGATACTTAATTTTTCCAAAGTTCCAAAATTTGAAAATATTAACCACTCCTTTCGGTAGTACCACTCTCCTCCAATCCAAGTCCAAACAAACTCAAGGAAGCAACTTACCCTTCAGTTTCTTAGAACTTTAAATCCTGAGTCAATCAAAAAGGATCACAAAAGTACCCTCCCCAAAGAAATCAGAAATAAACCCGTCCACATCCAGCTGCGCCAGCGATTGACTCGGAGGAGTTTGGTAAGATGGCCTTTCAGGCTTTTCTCTCGATCTATGGCCTCGTGAATAGGTATGGCGATGAGAAAAGTATTGATCCAAATCCCAGCTAAAAGCAATCCGTCCGCGAGGTAAATGAGTGGATCACCCAATATTTGCCAAGCAATCATGCCTGACTGAACAAACATCATCGGTCCCACGAAGTAGAGAATCTTCTGGGTGTACAGCCGGTGCCAGGTGTTGAGTTTTTCCTTGGCGATCTGATCAAAGGAAGGATAAATAATCACCTGCACCAGCCACACCAAAACGAAAAGCCCGGTGTCTACCGAGAGACGAATCGCATCCACAGTCATCTGTTTTTTTGGTTAGAAATCCCGAGCTACTTGCCCAAACTTTGAAACTTAAATTCATTAATTCACTCAAATTAAAAGCTAGAGTATCCAGCAGATAGCATTTCAAAAGGTAAAAGACCAATTAAATACCATGCTTTTGGAAATCTTCGGTCTCCGGTCTTCGGTCTTCCAGCCCAAAATCAGAGAAATAGAAGTTTACCATCAGAATAGCTAATACACAAAAATAAATTACCGGAGTTGCCATTGGGTCTCGGTGTACACTCTCTTGAGGATCAGGAAAAAAGGAACCCACCAAATCAGGTCATTGGTATAAAGGGTATAGCTGAACTCAAAGGGGATTTCCTTAAGGACAAGGTAATTAAACAGGAATCCTAAAGGGCCGAAGATTTTTCCCAGAAAACCGACCGCCACAATAGGCCAGTGCTTCAGCGGATTATAGCTGGCCCACCAATAGCCTAGGCCGTACACGCCGACAATCATTCCGGTACCTTGCCAAATGCTGGGATGTTGGAGTGGAGCCATTCCCGTCCATTCGAAAAAAGTATGGGGCCAAATCACCACCCATGCTCCCCAAAGTATATTGTAAACCGCTGCCAGTCGGAGGCAGGTAGCCATCCAGTCGGGATAATTTTTTTTCATGTCCTAAGGACAATACGCAAGACAAAAAGTTTGAAAATTTGTCTAAACTTTTTTTGTTCCGATGGCCGCTCTTCCCGATTTGTAATCGGGAAGCCTTATCCGGGAATTTGAATTACCCAGTAAACGAAGTTGATTTCTTCCTAAGACGTAAAGAATTTTTTCGTTCTTCAGGATTTCTAATCCTGAAGCTATACTTGGGAATTTGTAACTCACACTAACACCAGCCTGCTTTTCCAGAGTCTGTAGCTGTGGAATAGTTTCTGAAATTGATGTCTCTAGCTGTTCTTGGGGATTGGGAATTCAGAAGCCCCGACAGGAGGTTTTCAACCCCTCATAAAGAGCACAATTATTTGAAAAGGCCCACCACATTCCTTGTAGAATTATGTCCTAGGAGGAGGATTGGAACCTTCACTTTACCTATTTTCGGGGAGTTTAAAGGCTCATTTTTAAGCCAAAGTTTTTGCGTATGAAACCAACTATAGTCTATCCGTTCTTCAGGGTTTGCCTCCACTATCACCAAATAACCTTTTTACATAAAGCGACATGAGCCATACCTGTAAAAACTGTGGGCACCGATTTAAATGGAATTTCTGCAACCAGTGCGGGCAGACAGCCAATACCCTGGAGATCAATTTTCAAAATACAATCCTCGAATTGCAGGTCAGCCTCATCCAGCTCGACAAGGGATTTTTTTACACCACCCGGGAACTCCTCCTTCGCCCGGGAAAGACCATCCGGGATTACCTTATGGGCAAGCGAGTCAAGCACTTCAAACCCTTTGCCTACGTATTGGTACTCTCTACGATCTATGCTTTGATCACGGAACTAACCGACAGGTCCAATTTTCTGACGGACTTTTTGGAGGGCTTTTACAACGGTACTTCTGATGAAGCAGAAAAAAGCGACTTGGGTGTGATTGGGGATATATTTCTTTGGATGACCAGCCACTATGCGTACACCTCCTTGCTGATCATTCCGCTGATTTCATTGGCTTCCTTTCTTTGTTTTTACCGTCAAGGCTACAATTACTTTCAGCACCTGGTTCTCAATTCCTATTTGGCTGGACTGAGGACGGTGTTTTACCTGTTGGTTCTTATACTCACTTCTTTTAGTGAAAACCAGTCACTCATCGACACGATCGACTTGCTGAAGGTATTCCTGGGGATCATCCTTACCTTCTGGACCTACGACCGGTTTTTCCATACCCTATCCGCTTGGAAAAAAATAGGCTTAACCCTGCTTCATTACCACCTTATCATCCTGATCCTTTTGGTATTGATGGTAGTGATCGCGCTATTTACCAAACTTACTACCTGACCCACGCGCCCACGACTTTAGGCTGCTTTTCAACTCAGTGCTGACAACCAAAGGTTGGGCAAAGCAGATGGAGAGAAGTCATCCGAAAATTTCCAAAGGTTAGCTATTTGGAAAAGTCTGCCAGAAAAACCTAAATTTCTACCTGGACGCTTTGTTCCCCTTGGATTCTTAGTCCTCTCCCCTAGAACTTTGGCAGGACTAAAGTAAAATCCAATCCGACATCCAGACAAACCCTATTCCTATGGAATCCAAAAAAGGCATCAACTTCTTCCTTCTCATCATTGCCCTGATCGTTGGCGGGGCATTTTTCAAAAATGTAGAGCTATCCACCCTTACCGTCCAAGAACCGGCACTCACGGCGGTCTATTTTGTGGTCTTTGTCGCATCGGTCTATCTGATCCTCAAAGACCGGAAACAAAAAAGCTGAGGTTTTTTGAAAAATAACCTTAGCTCTTTAGTAAATAAAAATTCCTGCTTATTTTAATTCTGCAAGCGGGTTTTTCCGCACGCATATTTTTAAACCCTGATTTTTCAACCACATGAACCGGATACCAGAACGTTTTACTCCTCCCATCTGGAAGAAAAAGGAACCTGAGCCTAAGCCTAAAAGTTAAAACCTCAGGTCCCCAAAAAATCAGATCAACTACCCAGACTAATTCAAAAATACCCAAAATCTGTTTCGCGAGGCATCCAAATAGGAATTCGAAAAGATAATAGCTTCGGGAACAAAAACTCTACGACTTAAACCAACAAAAACTACCATGTCCATAACCAGCGAAGCCGATCTCAACGGAATGAAAAAAGTAAGCGATGTGGTCGCCTACACCCTGAAAGAAATGAAGGGCTATGCCCGCCCCGGCATGTCCACCAAAGAGTTGGATGATTTTGGAGCAGGGATTTTGAAAGATTTTGGAGCAAACTCCGCACCTCATAAGACCTATAAATTTCCCGGTTGGACCTGCATCAGCGTGGATAAGGAATTTTGCCACGGCATCCCTTCCCCCAATCGAATCCTCCAAGAGGGAGACCTGATCAATATTGATGTTTCGGCCGAACTTCACGGATTTTGGTCAGATAATGGGGCCTCTTTTGTGATTGGAGAGGATAGACATGGACACCAAGCCCTCGTGGATGCCTCAAGGACCGTTCTGAAAAAAGCGCTGGATCAGGTCAAAGGGGGAGTGAAAATAGCAGAGATCGGACACCTGATGGAAACCGAGGCAAAAAGACTGGGCTATAAAGTAATCAAAAATCTGGGAGGACACGGGATCGGTAGGGGCTTGCACGAGCAGCCCGACGAATTGCTTAACTACAAAAATCCCTTTGACCAGAGACGATTTCGGAAAAATTCCGTGGTAGCCATTGAAACGTTTATATCCACCCACTCCACCTATGCAGTCCACCACAAAGATGGATGGACGCTTGTCGGAAATAAAGGTGGATTTATGGCTCAACACGAGCATACCCTGGTGATCACTGACGACAAGCCGATGATCCTAACTGAAAAGAACGAGATCTGGACCTGAAAATTCGAATCCTTACGATTCGCAACCCCTACCTATTCTCGACTCTTCCCTTTTCCAGCCTCATCGGAATTCTCCTCTTTCCCTTTCCCATCCCTGGGATTTTGTTAGAGTTTGCTGCGTATATCTTTAGCCGACTTACTATATTTAGGTTATAGCAAGGATTATCACTTAAATTTTTAGAGATGAAAAAAATCGTAAAAACACTTTTGATTTCAATCCTCACTTTAGGCCTGCTGCTTTTTCTTGGATTCAAACTTTCCCCTTATCCATCAGTCTGGATCATCCGATATGCCTTTAATCAAGAGGCAGTACGGGTAAATGAAGAATTGGAGCAGCATGTACCTGAAGGAATTAAAACCCTTAGCAACATACCCTATGACGAAAACGATCCGGATGCTTTCCTGGATGCCTACTTCCATCCCGATTCTGTCCAAGAAAAAGGATCCCTTCCTGTCATCGTGTGGACGCATGGAGGAGGATTGATTTCAGGTGACAAAACCCAACTAAGCAACTACTGTAAGATTCTTGCCTCTAAGGGTTTTTTGACCGTCTCAATAGATTACACCATCGCCCCTGAAGCAAAATATCCCACTCCTATTCAACAGCTCAATAAAGCATTGGCGTTCATTTCTTCCCATCCCGAAACATTTCATGCCGACACGGCTTTTTTTGTTTTGGCGGGAGATTCAGGCGGCTCCATGATTTCGGCCGCGGCGGCCAATGTCATCACCAGCCCATCCTATTCCCAACTGACCAAAGTAAATCCAGGCCTGCAAGCCCATCAACTCAAAGGTTTGCTTTTATACTGTGGGATCTATGAAACGGATAACTTAAACACTGAAGGTGCCTTCGGGTCCTTTCTCAAAACGGTCATGTGGGCCTATTTCGATACGAAGGATATTTCCAATCATGCGTACGCCAAAACCGCATCGGTCACCAACTTTCTCACTGAAGCATTTCCGCCCACCTTTATTTCAGCCGGAAACAATGATCCTCTTCTGCCCCAATCCAAACTTTTGACAGAACGACTTTCCGCCCTGGGAGTATCGATAGACACTTTATTTTTCCCAAAAAATCAGGAACCTCCACTGGGACATGAATATCAGTTTAAACTTGATGAATCCGGAAAACTCGCACTGGACAGGTCTGTGAAATTCCTAAAGTCAATCTCCAAATGACGCGTCCAACCCCACTTGGGCAGTGGATTAAGTACTCGGCTGAAAGGAGAATACCAATCGACCTTATTTTCTATAGAAAGTCAACCTACCCTAGTTTCCATCCGCATCACTTGGTTCTTCAGAATTTTCAATCCTGAAGCTATGTTCGGAAATTTTCAATTTCTATGTATTCCAGCCAAAGTCCTTCCCTAGCATATTCAATTCCCAGATTAGACTAAATTTGAACCTCCTAGACACTTTTTACACATGGTTACGAATCATCTCCTGACGGGCTTCGCCTTTGGACTCTCCCTATCCATCGTCTCCTGGATGGTTGGCATCATCGGTAATGCGCTTTTGCTAAAAACAAGCTACTACGAGAAGCTCTCGCACCTGAATTTCATCCCAAGCAAAACACTAAACAAAGCCCTTGGGATCTGGCATTTTAAATGGCTCGTGAAAAACAGCTTTTTCAGATTCTTGAATCAGGCCATCAAGGTGGAAGGCAAGCAAACCGATCTGGCCTCGATCCGCCATCAAATGACCCTCGCTGAGGTCAGTCACTTGATCGGATTTGTGTTTGTGACCGGTGCTGCTGTCTATCAGAGTTATAATGTGAGCCTCATTTTTGGGCTTGCTATGATGATCCCAAATACCTTGCTCAACGGCTATCCCTCCCTCCTCCAGCAAGAAAACAAAAGGCGAATCGACCAACTGCTGAAAGGCCAAAAACTTCGGTAGCTTCTGTCACAGAAATAGTTATTACCTCTGGAGGCGCAGAGAACACCTCTATATCTACTCTTCAGGATTTTCAATCCTGAAGCCCTGTTCAGGAATTTAAAATTCTCTGCCCCCTACGTTCGTAAGTCTGCAAACAGCCATCTAATCCCTTATCAGATTAAGCCTCACCGCGGCGTCAGAAGAGAGGCATGGGTTTGTCCAAGTCTTTAGCCTGTTGGCCAGGAATAAGAGTATGCCCTTTGGATGAAAGGCTTGGAAAAGAATTCGCAATATATGGTTATTAGAAAGCCACCTGAAGGGAATGTATACTTCAACTTCCTATACTAATTTATTATCTCTGGCTACTTTGAGCAGCTGTTGGGTGGTGTTGACTTCCAGTTTTTGCATCAGGTTTTTTCGGTGGGTTTCGATGGTGAAGGGACTCAAACACAACTTATCGGCAATGGTAGGGCCTGAGTGTCCTTCATACAGCAGCACGAGGATTTCCTTTTCCCTACGGGTGAGCATGGGAAATTTTTGTAAAGCTTCCCGCACGGATTGGTATTGTTCGAGAATTTTTTGGTTGGCAGCCTTACTCAGGAAAATCTTACCCTGCTGCACCTCTTCCATTGCCTGAATCAATTCCTCCCGCTCCATATTTTTCAGCAAGTAGCCATTAGCCCCATTGCTGAGGAGTTGGGTGATGATACCCGCTTCGTTGGTAGAGGTGAGCCCGATGATTTTCACCAGTTTGTTGTCCTTTCGAATCCTCACGCAGAGCTCCAGTCCGTCGATATCGGGCAGGTTGAGGTCCAGCAAAATGAAGTCAGGTGATTGCCTCTCCAGGTAGGCAAGGGCTTCTTTACCACTTTTGCATACCGCTGCGAGACTCACGTCTTCCATATCTTTTACCATCATGGCAATCCCATCACCCACCAAGGGATGATCATCAACAACAAGAATTGATCGCATAACCAGTTAACCTAAAACCTGAACATACAAAATCCTTCTCATTATTCCTGAATCAGAAAATCCATCATTACGGTAGTCCCCACCTCTTTTTGGGAATCGATGGACATTTTCCCGTTGAGGTAGTTGACCCGGTTCTCCACCGAACTCAGGCCAGAGTGGATTTCACCATCCGATTCGGCGGTATTGAATCCCTTGCCGTTGTCCTCCACGGTGACCGATAGACGGTTGCCTTCCCGGTTGAATTGGATAATGGCCTGGGTGGCCCCGGAATGCTTGATGATGTTGTTCAGCAATTCCTGAATGATCCGGAACAGCATCACTTCCGTGGATGAACTCAGACGGGTGTCCATCCCGTAAGCCTGCAAGGAAACTTGCAGAAGCTTACCAGCACTGATGCTGTGACAGAGATCTTGAATGGCCTGCACCAAGCCCAACTTGATCAGTACTTCAGGCATCATGTTGTGGGCGATTCGCCTTACCTCTTCGGATGCGGTATTGACCATTTCATAACTTTTAGCGAATAGAGGCTCTGTTTTAAGGCTAGGCTGCTCGTGCTGCAGGGTACTGAAGTGCATTTTGATCGTGGAAAAAAGCCCTCCCAGTCCATCATGGAGGTCCTTGGCGATGCGGGTGCGTTCCGTTTCCTGTCCATTGACCATGGACTGGAGGGAGACGACTTGCTGTTGATGTTCCAAAAATTTAATCTGTTCCACCTGGAGCTTTTGGTCTTTTTCGGCGATGATTTGTCGTTGCTTGGCGTTGCGGTACAGAAGTCCCAATACCAACAAAAGTAAGGAACCTCCAATGCTCAGCCCAAGCAACATCCTATTCCGCTGTTGGACTTCAAGTTCTCTTGCCGCATTCAATTCATTCAATTTGGAGATTTCTTCTTCTTTCTTTTGGGTCTGGTACTTTGCTTCCAGAAAGTTTAGCTCTTTCAATTTTTCAGCGGACAGAATACTGTCACTGAGATGAATGGCCACTTGTGCGAAATAAAGCCCCTCTTTTTCCCGCTGACTCTTAGCATAAATTTTCGCTAAAAGCTTGGCCGACTTCAGGGAAAATTCTTCCATATCCAAGGCCCTTCCCTGTTCAAAAGCCTGTTTCAAAACAGGAATGGCTTGGTCGTAAAGGTGAAGGGAATCCAAGGCAGTTCCGATATTATATTTTGCCTCCACCACAGAATAATCCGACTCGGCATCAAGAGAGGACTTCAGATGAAACTGAAATTGAGCCAAGGCCTTTCGGTAATCTTGAGTCACCGTCATTTCGTACAAACCGGATTGCTCGTGAAACTGTATGCGTAAATCCTGCATCTGCCCTTCGTTGAGGTTGAAGGTTTGAAAGCCATTTTCAACCACCTCCAAGGTTTGACGAGCCTCTTCTCCTCTTCCTGTGTTCAGTTGGCTTTGAAACAATTCGTAGTAATACGGCACTTTAAGCACATCGCTCATCTCACTCAACATGGGAGTAATTCGTTGGATGTATTCATAAGCTTTGTCATGGAGCTTAAGCTGCCGATAGACACTCGCAATGTTTACATACAATGTGGATTTGCTGTTTGCGTTGTGTGGTAGCTGGTCCACCAGTTCAAGGCCTTTCAGGTAATATTCCAAAGCGCCCAAAAAGTCCCCGTTGAAATAGTGAATACCGGCCAGATTGTTGGTGGACCTCATGATCGCATCTCCCCTTGCGTCCAGATCGGGGATTTCCTGAGCCACTACCTGCATTCGGTTGAGATTTTCAATGGCACCTGCCCAGTCGTTTTGTAGATACAGGTGATTGCTCAGGATCAAATGATAGCGGGTAAGTTCTTTCAGTAGACGTTTGGACTTTGCCAGGTCATAGGCTTGTTGCAAAACTTCCAAGCCCTCTGGCACTTCATTTTTATGCCGGATCAGGTAATTGGCATAATCCAGCATGGCAGCTACCCTGAGTGTATCTTCCTTGGCAGTGTCTATGACCTTACGGACACTGTCCTCTTTGAATCGCTGCCCATACACCTGAAAAACCGAAAGAAAACTAATCAATAACACCAAAAAGCCGATCTTTTGTCTCATTCGTTTGACAGGGTTAAAAGTTTAATTAAGGTAAAAGTTATCCTAAGCAATGGGTCCCTGAGGCAGTGATTTTGGTATAAAAAACCAGACTGTTCAGGCTAACTGTTCTACCAAGAAAATCAAATTAATCCTGAACTCCACTACCTGAATTCAGGTATTTTTTATCCCTGACAACCACTGGATTAAGGGATTGTCAAGGGCTGGCCTGTCCTCTAGTTTTAGGGGTGATTTCAACTCCTCAAAACCTTACAAGCATGGGCAAGCTAACATTCGCCGGACTGATATTTTTCATTTTATCCCTGATGGGATCAAAGCTTCTTGCACAAGGGCTCAACGACTACCGATCAGTAGCCTCAGGCAACTGGGCCACAGCCTCCACTTGGCAACGATTTGATGGTACCGATTGGGTGGCAGCCATTACTGCTCCAGTCAGCACAGATGGTCAAATCACTATTAGAAGTCCACACTCAGTCAATTACAATTTGAATAGTACAATCGATGAGGTCCTAGTCGAGTCAGGTGCAACACTTAGCATAAACGGTGGATTTGCAATTAATAATGGCGCTGCAGATCATGACGTGATAGTGAATGGTAACCTAAACTTCTTTGCTGGTACTATCAGTGGCACTGGAACCTTATTGGTGAACGGTACCATGATTTGGAGTTCCTCATTTGGTCAAAATGGATTTTTAGCACCAGCTACCATATCGGCATCAGGAACGCTAAACATTGGGGGATCCTACGCTGTCCTTAGCGGATCACTTATCAATAACGGTACGACCAACCTGTCAAGCGGGGCTTTGGGATTTAGCACCAACGGGGCATTTATAAATAATGCGACTTTTAACATTACCAATACTGCCACTGACTTTGGATATCAAGAAGTTGCTCCCGGGTTTACCAACTCCAGCACAGGGACAGTGACAAAAACCAACTCCGGTAGTTTTCTTTTAGGTACCAATTTTACAAATGAGGGTACTCTAACTATTCAAACGGGTACTTGGCAAAATGGCGGAGGAACAACCTTTACCAACTCCGGGAGTATCGGACTCAGCAACAATGCGGTTTTCCGAAATTCAGGCTCTACGATCCAGTTCAATTCGGGCACATCCATCAGCGGAACAGGAACCGTTCAGATCGCAGGGGGAACCACTTCCTTCAACTCTGCTGTCAATCTACCCTCCACTGTCGGATTGGATTTTTCCTTGGGAACTATAAATGGAACAGGCTCCCTGTCAGTTAATGGAATTATGAATTGGAATTCAGGATTTGGCAATCATGGTTATGTAGTCTCCACAACCATTACCCAAACCGGAACACTCAACATTGGTGGATCTTATGCGGTGCTGAGTTCTTCACTAACCAATAATGGAACAACCAATCTTTCAAGCGGAGCATTGGGATTTGGGGCCAATGGGGCATTTACCAACAATGCTACATTTAACATCACCAATACCGCCACAGATTTTGGATTTCAGGGAACAGCTCCAGGCTTTATCAACAGCCCTACGGGAGTCATTAACAAATCCAGCAGCGAAATTTTCACAGTGGGTATCAACAGTTTTTCCAATGCCGGAACGATCAATATCAATGCAGGCACCTGGATTGTGAGCGGCGGAGGAACCTTTGAAAATACAGGAAGTATTGCCTTAAGCAATAATGCAGTTTTCCGAAACTCAGGGCCCACTATCCAATTCAATTCGGGCACATCCATTAGTGGAACAGGAATCCTTCAGTTCTCAGGAGGAACCACCTCATTCAACACTGCTGTCAATCTACCTTCCACTGTCGGATTGGATTTTACCATCGGGCTTTTAACTGGTTCCGGTTCGCTAACTGTCAACGGAGTCATGAATTGGAATTCAGGGTTTGGAAATCATGGTTACGTAGTCCCCACGACCATTTCCGAAACAGGAACTCTGAACATTGGTGGCTCTTATGCGGTGTTGAGTTCTTCACTGACCAATAATGGCACAACCAATCTTACAAGTGGTTCATTGGGATTTGGGGCTAACGGAGCATTTACCAATAATGGGACATTGAACATTACCAATACTGCTACATATTTCGGGTTTCAGGGCTCTGGTCCGGGCTTTATCAACGGCAGCACCGGGACAGTAATAAAGTCAAGTACCGGAACATTTACTTTTGGAATTCCCTCCTCAAATAGCGGTTTGATCAAAGGAATTGGAACCTTACAAATCAGTTCCACTTTCACCAATACCGGTAAGATTAATCCTGGATTATCGCCCGGAATTTTGGTCTTGAATGGAACACAACCTCTTTCTGCATCAAGTACACTTGAGATTGAAATCACAGGAAACGCCGGTGCCGGTCTAGCCAATGGCCACGATCAGGTGCAGCGGGAAGGCAATCTTACCCTGGCAGGTACTTTGACTGTGGCAGAAACAGGCACGGTGCCTAATGGAGATTATGTAATCGTGACTCTTTCGAGTGGATCCATCACAGGAACCTTTGCGACCACTAATCTGCCCCCGAACTATTCTTTGGTTTACAACACCAACAATGTCATCTTGAGAAAAGACCAGCCTGTGGTCAATGTGGTGCTGTCTGGTGCACTGACTGGAAACTTTACCACTCTTGGATCTGCATTTGCCTTTATCAATTCTCAGGGAGGAAGCGGTAACGTGACCGCTACCATTTTGGGTAACACATCAGAAACCAGTCAGGTGGTTTTAAATCAAACCGGTTATACAGTACTTGTGGTACCTGAAGGAAACCGAACTGTATCCGGCAATCTAAGCACTCCGCTCGTGTTGCTAAATGGAGCGGATAATGTGACGATCGACGGATTGGGTTTTGATGGAAACAACCGTTTAACCATTCGAAATATCAATACCGGGTCAGAGGCTAATGCCATCCGGATATTTGGTTCAGCCAATACTAATACCATCAGAAGATCTACGCTGGAAGGAAGTGGTGTTGGGAACACCGTGGCAACTGCTGTAGTCGCATTGAATATTAACAGTACTGAACTGGCGGAAAATAACACCATAGACAACAACCTGATCCGGCCAGCTTCAAGCAGTGGAGTAATCAATGGTATAGTGGTGTCTTCTTTTAACCCATCTGGCACTGGGCGAATCAACAATACGCTTATCACCAATAACCGAATTGAAAATGCATTTGTAAACAATTCCACTAACCTTAACCATGGAATTTATTCAAGGTTCAATGTGAACAATCTCACTATTGAGGGCAATTCCATCTATAATACCTCAACCTTCACCAACTCCACCAATGGCTCCAATTATTTCGGAATCCGGGCATCAAATGCACCTGACGGCCTAGGGGCAGGAGTCGTGATTAGAAACAACTTTGTGGGAGGTACAGAACCTGAAGCCAAGGGAGGAAAAATGGTGATTTCTTCCGCAGCAAACAGTCAACGTTTTGTGGGAATTCTTTTGGAAGACAACACCAGCGCAACAAGTCGAATCACAGGAAACGTGGTCAAAAATCTTTCCTTGGATATTGCCAATCCGACCACATCTGCCTTAAGCCCTTTCATTGGTATTTGGTCTTTATCCGGAAATGTTCAGGAGTATAACCAAAATATGGTGGGTGATTCCCTGGTGAATAATTCGATCTTACTGACTATGAGACCGGGATCGACAGGAGGACTCACCAGTAACGCACATTTAATACAGACAGCAGTAGCTACTGACATTGCCAATAATTTCGTAGGTGGACTCACGATCACCACCAATCCTATTGCAGGAAGTTCGGTTGCTCCTGGAATAAGCGTATTTAGCGTGAGTGGAAATCATCCATCACTAACCCTTAGAAACAACAAGATTGGATCCGATTTGGAAGGAAGTATCAGCATTACTTCCAATACTTCAGGAAGCTTCTTATTCAGAGGATTAATTGCCCAAAATTCAAATCTGAATCCTGTGTCGGTTTTGGATAAAAATACCGTCCAAAACATCACTGTCACAAACCGGGTGGATTTGTTGGCGATCACATATTTCAACAATACGTCCTCCGCTACACCAAATGTCTCCATAACCAACAATAAGATTCAGAAAATCAGAGTTTCCGGTACGGGTGGAGGATTGGCGGGGATTTTCTATAATTCTAATGGACCTGTAAATAACCTAAGTCAGACTCTACAAGTCAGCGGAAATCACCTTACTGATTTGATAGGGGTTTCCGGCACCAATCTGAACCTGACAGGCATCCGGGTACAAAACCTGTCCCCTGATGTCAATCGAATGAAAGGAAGTATTTCCGGGAATACAGTCCGTTCGATGACCAACCTTGCTACGGGTTCTTCTGGAATTTCAAGAGGTATTGCCATTGCTCATGACATTACAATTGGAGACAGTTTGGTAGTCGCCGAAAACCTGATCGAAAAGATTTCTTCGGCTACTGAGTTTGTCACTTCAAATAATGTAGGTACTAGTATGGGCCTATCTTATGGGGCAGTAAACTCAGGGACGAATGGGTTAGCTATCATCCGGGACAACACGATCAAGGAAATCGCTTCCACCTCCACAGCCAACCTTGCATTGACCGCCTTTGGTATTTCCTTGTTTGGAAACAATCTATTGGTAGAGCGAAATAAGGTATTCGACTTAACGAATGCCGCCACATCCCCTAATGGAAAAATTACCGGTATCTATATCCAAACCCGGACCGACGATAGTTCGATCGGAAGGATTCAGAATAATAAAATTGCTCTAAATACTACCTCTCCTGTGAAAATTCAAGGAATCGAGTTGGGAGATGGGGTAGTTAATAGTAAGATCTACCACAATTCTGTATTGATAGAAGGAAATTCAACTACGTCCAGCTATGCCCTTTTCAAAAAAGCCGTTGCCATCGCAGATGTAAAAAACAACATCCTTTACAATGCCACACAAGGAAGCGGAACTGCATTCAGTTTGGGTCTGGAAACCAGCGCCAACGGCTACACTGGCACCAACAACTATTTGGTAAGCCCAGCAGCTGCTTCTTTGGCAGAAATAGGCGGGGCAGCACAAACGTTGGACTCCTGGAAATCCATCACCTCACAAGATTCTGAGAGTAGAGAGGCAGAAAGTGGCATTACTACGATTTCTGATAATCTCTTCACCGATAAATCGGTTGCTGACCTCTTAATCAAAGTCGAAAATATAGGAGAAGCCTCCAGAATTTCTGATAAAGGAATAGCTATTCCTACGGTAACCAAAGACTTCCAAGGTGAAGCACGAAATGCCACAACTCCGGACATTGGAGCAGATGAGTTTGAATTAGCAGCCCCTTGCGTTCCTGAAGTCAGTATAGCTGCCGATCCAGGAAATGAAGTCTGTGAAGGAACTTCGGTAACCTTTATTGCCACTCCAGTCAACGGTGGTAATGCCCCAATCTATCAGTGGAAGTTGAACGGAAACAATGTGGGCACCAACAGTCCAACCTATACCAATGCAACTTTGGTTAATGGAGATCAGGTGACTGTAGTGATGACTTCCTCGGCTTCCTGTGCCGTTCCGACTGAGGCTAGTTCGAATACGGTGACCATGACTGTGACTGATACGATTGCTCCTGAAGTCAGCATCGCTGCAAACCCTGGCAATGAAATCTGTGAAGGAACTTCGGTGACCTTCACCGCCACTTCGGTCAACGGAGGGGATGCCCCAATCTACCAGTGGAAGTTGAACGGTAACAACGTGGGAACCAACTCAGCTACTTATACCAATGCGGCTTTGGCCAATGGGGATCAGGTATCTGTGTTGATAACTTCTTCCGATGCCTGCGCTAGTCCAAGCTCAGCTACTTCTAATACGGTGACAATGAGTGTGACCAATACCTTGGTTCCTTCAGTAAGCATAGTGGCTAATCCGGGCAATGAAATCTGTACCGGAACCAGCGTAACCTTCACCGCCACTCCGGTCAACGGAGGGGATGCGCCAGTCTATCAGTGGAAGTTGAACGGAAACAATGTGGGAACCAACAGCCCAACCTACACCAATCCGGCCTTGGCTAATGGAGATGAGGTATCTGTCGTGATGACTTCTTCCGCTACTTGCGCAAGTCCAACCTCGGCCACCTCAAACACCGTGACTATGACTGTGACCAGCACTTTGATTCCTTCGGTAAGTATCGCAGCCAATCCAGGAACTACTGTATGTGAAGGAACTTCCGTAACCTTCACCGCCACTCCGGTCAACGGAGGGGATGCCCCAATCTACCAGTGGAAGTTGAACGGAAACAATGTGGGCACCAACAGCCCGACTTATAACAATGTGGCTTTGGCTAATGGAGATCAGGTCAGTGTGGTCATGACTTCTTCTTCAGCTTGCGCAAGTCCTAATCCGGTTACTTCAAACACGGTTACGATGACCGTGACCAGCACTTTGGTTCCTTCGGTAAGTATTGCGGCAAATCCGGGCAACACTATTTGCTCTGGCACGCCAGTGACCTTCACCGCAACGCCAGTTAACGGGGGGGATACACCTTCTTATCAATGGAAATTGAATGGAGTCAACGTGGGCGACAACAGTCCGACTTTCACAAATGCTACCCTGAAAACCAATGATGTAATACAAGTAGTCATGACTTCTTCAGCTGCTTGTGTCACTTCGCCAATTACTAATTCCAATGTGGTGACTATACTTGTCACCACCGCTGTCACCCCATCCGTTTCCATCACTTCAAGTGCAGGAAGTGCCATCTGCCCCGGTACGGGAGTGAATTTTACAGCTAGCCCAATTAACGGCGGGGCAAATCCTGTGTACCAATGGAAATTGAATGGGGTTAATGTTGGCACCAATAGCCGATTTTATTCAAGTTCGACTCTTCAGAATGGAGATCAGGTAAATGTGGTCATGACCTCGTCGGCTTCTTGTGTGACTACCTCATCAGCAAGTTCCAATATCCTTACCATGACAGTCACACCAAGTGTAACACCATCTGTAACCATCACTTCAGACCAGGGAAGTGATATATGCGAAGGTACGAATGTGACTTTTAGAGCATCACCTGTCAATGGAGGGATCTCACCTGTATACCAGTGGAAACGGAATGGAGCTAATGTTGGAACCAACAGTCCACTCTACAGCACCTCAACATTACGTGACGGAGAACGAATTAGCTTGGTAATGACTTCCAGTGCCGCATGTGCCTCGCCTTCGACGGCAACCTCCAATGAAATAATAATGAACCTCCCATCATTTTCTGAGGATGACACCCCTAGAGTACGCATTGAGGCAAATCCTGGAAATTCCATTTGCTCAGGAACCTTGGTAACCTTTACGGCTACCCCTTCCTTTGGAGGAGATAACCCTGTTTATCAATGGAAACTTAATGGTGTTAATGTAGGAACCAATAGCCGATTCTATTCAAGTCCTTCTTTGCAAAACGGGGATCGGATAGAGGTTTTCATGTCAAATGCAGGATGCTCATTTTTTGGTCCCGATACTGCATTTTCAAATATCATCACCATGACAGTAACCAATCGGGTGGCACCTTCTGTTTCTATAGTTGCAAATCCAGGAAATGCCGTGTGTCCAGGAACTTCGGTAACCTTTACTGCCACTCCTGTAAATGGCGGTCCTACTCCGGCATATCAATGGAAATTGAATGGGGTAAATGTAGGAACCAACAGCCCTACTTATACCAATTCGAATTTAGCCAATGGAGATCAAGTCAGGGTAGAGATGACTACTTCTTCTACTTGCACTACTTCTGTATTCCCAGTTACTTCGAATACGGTAACCATGTCAGTTTCCAACCCGGTTGTACCTTCAGTAACTATAGTATCCAACATTGGTACTGCCATTTGCGAAGGAAGGAGCGTAACTTTTACAGCTACTCCTGTCAATGGTGGAGCGAGTCCTGTTTACCAGTGGAAATTAAACGGGACTAACGTTGGCAGCAATAGCCGCTTCTACACCAATTCCACTTTGAAAAATGGCGATCAGGTATCTGTGGTCATGACTTCTTCCGCAGCTTGCGCCAATCCTAATCCGGCTACTTCGAATACGGTGACCATGAGTGTGACAGAAACGGTAATTCCTTCGGTCAGCATCGTAGCCAATCCGGGCAATGAAATCTGTGCCGGAACCAGCGTCACCTTTACCGCCACTCCGGTCAACGGAGGAAATGCGCCGGTCTACCAGTGGAAACTGAACGGAAACAATGTGGGTACCAACAGCCCTACCTATATCAATGCTTCTTTGGTCAATGGTGATCAGGTCAGCGTAGTCGTGACTTCTTCCGCAGCTTGCGCCAGTCCTAATCCGGCCACTTCCA
>NZ_QEIG01000056.1 GCF_014324365.1 Algoriphagus sp. AK58 | reverse complement strand
CTGCAGCTTGTGCTGGGGCGATACCCGGGCGAACACCTGGCACTCCTCCACGGCCGCGATGAGCTCCGAGTGGCTGAGCTGGTCCAGCTCCCGGCCGGTCACGGCCCGCCCCTCCGCCCCCACGATGCCCAGCTCGCGGGCGACGGCCAGGGCCGTAGCCGGGTGGTCGCCGGTGATTATCACCGTGCGGATGCCGGCCCGCCGGGCGGCGGCCCCCGCCTGCTTCCCCTCCGGCCGGGGCGGGTCGATCATGCCCAGCAGGCCCAGGAAAACGAGGTTCCGCTCCAGCCGCGCCGCGGCCTCGTCGGTGGACAGCTCGGCCAGTTGATCCGGGCCCTCGCCCGCGGCGAAGGAAAGGGGCCGGTACGCGACGGCCAGCACCCGCAGGGCCTGGTCAGCCATGCGCAGGTTCTCGTCGAAGATCGCCTGCCGATCCTGGTCAGTGAGGGGGACGATGCGGCCGTCTCTCAACATGTGGGTGGAAAGTTCCAGGATGACGTCCGGCGCGCCCTTCACGTGCAGCAGGTACCCGCCGTCGCCGTCCTCGGTGATCACGCTCATGCGCCGCCGCTCCGACTCGAAGGGGACCTCCAGCACCCGCCGGTAGCGGTCCTGCAGCACGGCGGGCCGGTACCCGCCCTTCTGCGCTACGACCACCAGGGCGCCTTCGGTCGGGTCCCCCTGGACGCTGAAGACGACCTGCCCCATCCCCGGGCGGTGGCTTCTCCCCGGCCGTCCGCCGGCCGCCCCGTCGCCCCGGCCGCGGCGAGCGGGCTGGGCCTGCACCAGCTTCGCGTTGGAGCAGAGCGCGGCCGACTTCAGCGCCTGGGCCAGGTCCGGCTCCTGCTGGGGGCTCACTGGTCGGCCCTCCCGCAGGAACTCGCCGGAGGGGCGGTACCCGTCGCCTTTTTTTGTCAATTTCTTGAGCCGAGGATTTCTATTTCTTTCTGGACAAAGAGAGAAGTATTGAACTCCACGGGAGCCTTGGCATAGACG
>NZ_QEIG01000055.1 GCF_014324365.1 Algoriphagus sp. AK58 | reverse complement strand
GGGGCGGATACCGAGTCTTTTTTTGGGTGCGAGCGGAAGGGGTGTGACGCTATAGGGTGAAAGTCCCGCACGGGGGCTGGCGAGCGCCTACCGTTAGCTGGAGGCAAGGGTGTCCGCCGTGAGGCGGAATCTGAAGGAAGCTGGAGGCAAACACTCGACCTGAGGGACACGAACCCAATCGGAGGCCGTCACAGTCGGACGAGTCTGCGAAACAAGACGAAGTCCCAAGCCGCCAAGGACTGTGGAGGTATATTGGGCAGGTGCATGAGTGGAAAGTGTCCACCCTTATCCGGGGAGGCCTGTACGGAACGCCTTCTGACGATGGTAACCAGAACTGAAAGGTTCTATTGAACGTACAGGAGTCAGCAGAGGCCATAGTACTGGAGTAAGGGACGCCTGAAACAGGAAGGGCCGAACGTCAACTCAGGGGTGAAGCAGACTCTTTCGAGATGCTGTGCGTGGAAGCAGAATTCCCCTTGGGAACTCGATTGAGGAAAGATGGGTGAAGCCCGGAGGGCCTCAGTCAGAGGGCTGAGCACAGACCGGCAAGAGCTGAATCTCATCCCGCGGAAAGCTCCGTCAAGGTTGACGAACCGCCTAGTGCGGACCCGCATGCTAGGTGGTGTGAGGGGACGGGGGTTAGCCGCCCCCTCCTACTCGATTCCGTTCATCTTTTGATTGATTCCAAGAATTCTTCGGTGATGATGCCTTCGGCCACGA
>NZ_QEIG01000054.1 GCF_014324365.1 Algoriphagus sp. AK58 | reverse complement strand
AATAAAGCTTAACGAAACTCAGTTGGTGCCGCCCTGCAATCCGGCTGCTCGCTAAAGACTTCCAAAGGGAAGTCTTTTTCACACTCGCCCCTCAACTGAGCTAAAGAGGCAAAAACAAACAGCGTTTAACGGTACTCAGTTGGTGCCGCCCTGCAATCCGGCTGCTCGCTAAAGACTTCCAAAGAGAAGTCCTCTAGACGCTCGCCCCTCAACTGAGCTAAGTGCCTAATTTTGATTTATAAATTCTTCAATTTCCTACAAAATGGCAAGCCAGATCAAAAAGGAAATTTTCTTTTTGAAGTTTAAAGAATGGGTTTATGAAGTTGAGCAAAGTGGAGAGGGGTAAAATAAAAAAAGCAGACCTTAATGATCTGCTATTGAATTGAACGTGCGGACGAAAAGATTCGAACTTTCATGCCCGTGAAGGCGCTGCCGCCTGAAGACAGTGCGTCTACCAATTTCGCCACGTCCGCATAATGGTAGTTTAGCCTATAAAGGCAAGATAATAAAGTCGGGGTGGCAGGATTCGAACCTACGACCTCCACATCCCAAATGTGGCGCGATACCGGGCTACGCTACACCCCGAAACTTTTTT
>NZ_QEIG01000053.1 GCF_014324365.1 Algoriphagus sp. AK58 | reverse complement strand
ACTTGGCCCTAGCTCAAGTTTCACGCGAACAACTCGACATTCGTGGTGTTAAAAGGGCGTATGGGTAGGGAGTGGCCCGGTTCAGGGTAATCTCAGCTCCAGCCAGGGGAGTACCCCGGCTGAACACCAACCGCAGCGTGTCGCCGAGGCACCGAATGGTTGCTCGGCACCGGGCCGCTACTCGTACCAAGAGTCGACTCCCCGCCTCGGCCAGTTTGGGCGAGTTCGTGCTCAGAAACCGCCAAGCCCAGCGCACCAGGTTGAAGGCGAACAAGACCAGCTGCGTGAAGGCGGCGTTGGCCTCATACTTCCGCAGCCGAGGAGTACCAAAGTGGAACGTTCCCTTCCACTCCTGGAACCCGGCTTCGATGGTCTGCCGTCCATGGTAGAGCTTGACGACCTCTGTCGTGGTGAGCTCCTCAGGCTGGAGCGTAGTCAGGATGACGCTGCGGACCTCCCGGCCATCGGCGTCCCAGCGGCGCATGGCGACCAGTCGCACCGGATACGGTGCGAGCAAAGTGGGGCCAGGTACGGTAACGGCTTCGGAGGCAAACCGGTTCTTCTCGACTTCAACCCAGCCCTCCGCCGGCACGGCGTCGAAGAGGCGCTTGTAGGCGGGGTTGCTTCCGGAGTAGGACTTGATGGTGAACTCGTATCCCAGCTCCAGCAGCCGCTGGATCACCTCCGGCGTGCCAAAGGCGCTGTCAGCTCGCAGCAGAATACGGAGGGGAGCCAGGTTCGTCCGATTCTCCTGCCGGTACTGCCGGAGTCGCTGGTTCACTTCACGGAGGTGCTGAACCTCCTCCTGGAACTCACGCTGCAGCTTCTGCTTCCGGCGGGCGCTGCCCTTGCCTGATACCGTCTGCAGTTGCTGATACAGCTGCCTGACCCGAGCCTTCTGCTGAGCCAGGCATGCCTCGACCCATTCGACTCGCCGCAGGGGACGACCAATCCGGGCTTCGATCCTGGGAATCAGTTCGAGCAGGCAGGCGCCGGAACGGCTGTTGGCCTTGCCGGACTTGAGAAGGCCGTCGATGGCAAAGCGCTGCTGCTTCCCGCTGAGGAAGGCGGCTGCGATCTGATAGCCTCGGGCCAACTTCCCCTGGATGTAGCCGAAGTCGGTACCGGTGTACTGCCTGGTCTCGCCCCGAACCTTCTGGCCGGTGAGGTCAATGTCGACGATGACCATTCCGGAGCGGTCTGGACCTGCTACGGCAGCCACCTCCTGCTGAAGCAGCGGGGCCTGGATCTCAGCGAGTGCGTCGGAAAGCTGCTGAACGTTCTCCTCCGTCAGCTTGCTGAAGGTCGCACAGACGGTGGAGAAGTGAGCAAAGCGTTCCTGCCCCCAGGCTTGAGCTACGGCAGGGTCGGCGACCAGCGGCTCGGGATCGAAGTTCAGGTCCTTCATGTAGCGGCAGTTGCCGAGAATGGCAACCAACGCCTCGACTACCTTGTCGACCGGCGTATGGGTGTAGGTCTTCTGATTGATCCGCAGGTGCCGGTTCAACACGTCAACCAGGTTCAGCCTTTGCGCTACCCAACCAAGAGCGACAAGAAAACCATGCCGGGTGGTGGATTTGATGGCTTGCGCAGTGACTTCGGGCGTCGTACCATGAGACTGCATCAGTCGAACCTCCACATGGTGGTTTAAGAGGGGCAAATCCCACCATGTATCATTGGTTCAGACTGATGCTTTTTCAATGGGTTTCCATTGTACGGAGTGCGGGTTATTCACGCGAAACTTGAGCTAGTGAAGGCCCCAGACTCATCACGAGGAGGCGAGACTATGTGCTAAAGGTTCATTCTGGACAAACATTAGCAAAAGCCTCTCCCCTGGTCTGGGTTTTCAGGGAGTGGGGCTTTTGATTAATACCTTTGTGCGTTACTGTTTATCTTCGCCCAGGGTCAGCGCCCCGGTCGCCGGCCAGCAAAAAGCCCGCCCCCCGGAATGCCGGGAGCGGGCGTTTTCTGTGCTTAGACAGGTGGCGGTGACGCCAGCCTGCGTAAAAGGTGGCCCCCCTTCATGATGATCAACGGACTGCTCTAATTATCCAATTCAACGTCCTCATCCAACTGCGATGGCTCTACTGAACAAGGGGCGGAACCATAGAAACCGCATACCAACCCTTTATCAAAGGGATCGACGTAGTTGCCAAGGTTAGTTTCCTCAACCGCCCAATGAAGGTGATAGCCGCACGCATTCCCGG
>NZ_QEIG01000052.1 GCF_014324365.1 Algoriphagus sp. AK58 | reverse complement strand
CATCGCTGGCGTACGAATTTTGGTTTGGAACGAGATCTCGTATCGCCAGCGAAACGGAGAAGAGATTTGGTGAGATTTACTTGATTTTCAACCTGATTAATTTCTCATCATCCCTGTTTTGTTTTTTAAGTCCTTTTTTCTTGACAAAAAAGGACCAAAAAGTCAAGCCGCAGCTAAGCTTCCCCCCACAAAGCCAACCCACGCCTCGCGGCTGCGGCAACCCACCGCGCCTATCAAAGGTAGGTTTAGTGGTAACTGTAGAAGACACTGAGTTTGGACTCTGTCTAATGATTCGAACTCTGAACCAGCTCCAAAGGAGCGTTTTGTTATTGCCAGGGGTTTCAACCCCTGGATTAAAAGATAAGCCAAGACCCCCATCGCTGGCGTAGGGTTTTGGTTTGGAACGAGATCTCGGATCGCCAGCGAAACGGAGAAGGGACTTGCGGTTTATAAAAAATTTTCAAGAACCTTGGCTCCGATTAGTGCCTGTCTGCGATTGTCAGGCAATTTATTGGTCTGATTAATAGGTTGTTGATTTCGATTGGTTTAGTGCTGCCAGCTCCCAAGGAGCGTTTGGTTATTGCCAGGGGTTTCAACCCCTGGATTAAAAGATAAGCCAAGACCCCCATCGCTGGCGTACGAATTTTGGTTTGGAACGAGATCTCGGATCGCCAGCGAAACGGAGAAGGGACTTGCGGTTTATAAAAATTTTTCAAGACCCCTTGGCTCCAATTAGTGCCTGTCTGCGATTGTCAGGTAATCCATTGGCTGGAG
>NZ_QEIG01000051.1 GCF_014324365.1 Algoriphagus sp. AK58 | reverse complement strand
GTTGGTCATACTCAAAAGTGACCAAGGTGACCGCAGGATCAGAATTGATTTTATGGGAAATGGAGGTCAATAGACCTGCATTGTTGTAAGCATAGTTTTTGGTAATGGTTTGGGTTCCCGGGGTAGTGAGTTGGGAAATGGTCTCGATAGGCTTGTTTTCAAAGTCAAATCGGGTAGATGCCCGGATAGTGCCTCCCAAGTGATGGTCCTCATGGGTCTGAATCAAGCGCCCCAAATCATCGTAATATATAGCTGTTTCATACAGGGTATTGTTGTCTAAGTTCCGAACCAGTTTACCTGTCAACAATCCGTGGGTTTTGGTCGTCTGATCATGGTAAGGAGTATTTGGCTTGGAATAGGTCAGCGCCCCCTTCCTGAAACTGTAATGATCAAAATAGTTAACGGTCAGCACTTCTCCCTCTCCCCCGTCTACGGCTCTGGGAAATCCTCCGGCATTGGTCGTCCCCGTTTTACCTGAGGTCGCGTTGATCACTGCATTGTTACTTGCCAAGGTGTTGACCGTAGTCTGTAGGGAAGCACGGGTGGAAGAATTGGTTACCAATCCGGTCATGACTTCCCTTCCCAAAGCATCATACTTGGTGTAAAGCCACTTACCCTGACCTGCAAGATTGGCATCCCGATAGGCCACTAAGCGATCCTGAAGGTCATAGACCATTTCTTCAGTGCCTTTGTCCGGAAGTTTTTTGGTAATTTGCCGGCCACGTTCATCATAGGTATAGAGGTAATAGAGGCCGTCCCGGATGGTGGTTGATGTCGAACTTTGGCTATTAGAGATGATTTCAAAAACTGCCTTGGGAGGCATCACTACCCGCAAGCGTCCAAACGAATCATAAACATAATAATTGGAAAGCCAGCCTGTATGGGTGATCCCGGGAGTCGCTGCATCCTGGACTTTCTTCAAAATCAATCTTCCCAACTTGTCTTTATACTCAATCACCCGCCGGAGATCTTCATCCAAAACTTCCGTCTTAGTCAGGGTTCCCGTGGCGAAATTGGCTGATGTTACCGGTAAACCGGATCCATCCAGAGTCCAGATTCGCACCTCTTCGGTTGCCGTATTGGTCATCTCATTGATTTGGATATCCTTGCCGGTCCAGGCGGTTCCAGGAACACCCTGTTTGATCACGCGGTTTAAAGGGGAGGATTCGAACGTCTTGTCAGCGTAGCCCTTGGAATCACTGTAGGCAGTGGTATAGTAGGTCGAGTTTAGGGAAGCCGCATTGGTCCGGAATTTTCCTTTGGTCCCAGAGTCGTTATTTGGGAAAGGCAAATAGTCCCGATACTGCCTTCCAAAGGCATCGAAAGCCAGGGTACCGATCACATCCGAACCATCCGATGAAGCTGAGAGTTGGACAGTCTGCACAGCCCTTCCCAATCCATCGTGGTAATTGGTTGATTTATAGGACACCTTCTGGGCAGAACTCCGAAGGGAGAAGGCATTGGTCAGCGTATCCCTTGAAGTAAATTCCCTGACCCAATTAAGGTTTTCAGGATAAAAGTAAACCCAGACAGGCACCTTGGTCGTGAGGCAACCGGTGGACGTGTGGTGAAACGCCAGATAAAACAACCGGGAAGCTGTAAGTATAGGGGTACTGAAAATCTGGCTGCTGGACATCAAAGACACCCCGTCCGAATCATACCAGCGATAAGTAAAACCGGACGGGGCGACGCTTGCGGTCAAGTTTACCGAATTACTTGAAGTAAGTGTCTCCGATGCTGCAGAAGGAATAACCGTTGTGCAAACAGAGGAGGACACCACCTGAGCATAGCTGGTAGCTATAAGTCCTACAGCAAAAATTAGGGTAAAAAATGATTTCATGAGCCAAGACGTTTAAGAAACAATACATTAAATTCTTCTTTTTCCTTCTTCAAAGGTTTCCACATTTGCCCTTTCTCCCGGTAGGTGATCTCATAGGTGCTGGATTCCTCTTTAAAAACGAGAGTCAATGCCATGGCAGCTTCATCAAAAGACCAAGTGCCTTCTTGTTCCTGTAGAACTCCATTTTCAACCCATGCCTTTAAATAGGTTTTGTCTTCCCTGAGGTGGCAAATCCAGGATTCAGTCTTCTTCCAGAATTTCTTTTCTTCTGCAACACCCTCTTCATCAGATTTGAATTTTTTGGTAGACGGTCCTTCCACTTTTTGACTGGGAAGGTCAAATTTCCAGATGCCCAACATTTTTTGTTCTCCTTTGGAAAGTGTATCTACTTGAGTAGGTTCTTGAGAGAAAAAAAAAAAAAAACACGAGCAGCCGCGGTAAGGTCGGAACAGCACACGGCTGAGATGCAGTCACGAGCATACCACCTCGTATGTAAGAT
>NZ_QEIG01000050.1 GCF_014324365.1 Algoriphagus sp. AK58 | reverse complement strand
GCCTTTACTTCATTTGAGACTTCAGAAAAAGGAGGGTGGACCTATGCAGGAGCAGAGTCTTCTGTCATGCCGGGAGAAGCCAGATCGGGAAGTAAAGTCTATTTGCTCAACAATGGTCAGATCACCAAGTCTGGTTTGGGTGCCTATAAACTGAGTTTTTGGATAAGGAGGAATTCAGGAACGGCTGGGACTTTGACCATTAACGGTACTGCCTACACAGGAACGATAGATAATACCTGGAGGCTGGTAGAAATTAGCGGGACAGGAAGTGTGACCATCAGCGGATCTGGGACTATTGTGGATGAGTTGAGAGTGCATCCTACGCTTAGTCAAATGACCACCTATACTCACCGTCCTTTGGTAGGAATAAGGTCCCAATTGGATCCTAGAAACCAGGGGATATACTACCAATATGATCCTTTTGGCAGGTTAGAAACCGTGACCAATGACATGGGCCATGTTTTAAAGCATTACGAATACACCTACATCAACTATTAATTCGATCTGCCATGAGATATTTAGTCCTACTTATACTGATCAGCCTTTCCCTTACTGGTTTTGCTCAAGAACCTACTCAAGTAGATACACTTTCCAAAGGAGAACAAAAAATGTTGGGCATCTGGAAATTTGACCTTCCCAGTCAAAAAGTGGAAGGACCGTCTACCAAAAAATTCAAATCTGATGAAGAGGGTGTTGCAGAAGAAAAGAAATTCTGGAAGAAGACTGAATCCTGGATTTGCCACCTCAGGGAAGACAAAACCTATTTAAAGGCATGTATTGAAAATGGAGT
>NZ_QEIG01000005.1 GCF_014324365.1 Algoriphagus sp. AK58 | reverse complement strand
GGGGGCTAGTTCATTTCCAGGCCTTGTTGTTTTACTTTTTGCTGAGGGTGAACTCGGGCAGGTATTTGATTTTTCCGCCTTCCATGGCTGACTCATGTGCCAAAATCCCCACACAGGTGATGTTGGCAGACTGCCTGGCATCAGGGTAAGGAGCTCTTTCTTCTACCAATGCATTCAAAAATTCATTGACCAAGTGAGGGTGAGAACCTCCGTGACCTGAACCTTGGATGAAGGACAGGTGCTGGTTTTCGTCGGAGTCATACACGCCTTGGGTGGTAAATTTTTGGATACCTTCCGGCAGCAGGTGGGCATAGTCAGGGATTTTTACCCGCTCAGGCACTTCACCCGTATGAATCACGGAGTCTTCGTGCTCGATGAGCGTCCATTCGAAGGACTTTTTAGAACCGTATACGTCGAAACTCTCCCGGTACTGTCTGGCAGTATTGAAAAGCGAGCGGGTCACTTCTGCTGCCAAATCAGAATCTTTCAGTTTGATGTGGCAAGTCTCGATGGCAAAGGGAGAACCGTACTTTGGAATCAAATTCTCATCGATTCTGCCTGAACCCAAGCAAGACACATATTCGGCCTGTCCCTTGGGCAAAGCCAAGACTGGTCCTACGCAGTGGGTGGCATAATGCATAGGAGGGAGGCCTTCCCAATAGCCCGGCCATCCGGCCATCTCCTGCTGATGGGAAGCTCGGAGAAACTGAATTTTGCCCAATTCCCCTTTTTCATACATCTCCTTCACAAAGAGGAATTCACGGCTGTAGATCACCGTTTCCATCATCATGTAGGTCAAGCCTGTCTGCTCGCAAAGCTCGACGATCTGACGGCATTCTTCCACTGTGGTGGCCATCGGAACGGTACAGGCCACGTGTTTTCCTGCTTTGAGGGCTTTGATGGACTGCTCAGCATGGTTTTGAATCGGCGTGTTGATGTGTACTGCGTCGATATTGGGATCTTTCAGCAGTTCATCATAGTCGGTATAGACCTTTTCGATGCCGAACGCTTTGCCGATTTCCTCGGCCTTTTCTTTATTGCGCTGGCAAACCGCATACATGTTGGCCAGCGGGTGTTTTTGATAAATCGGAATAAATTCGGCACCAAAGCCCAAACCGATGATGGCGATGTTGATTGGTTTTTTGCTCATGTGTGAGTTATGTTTTGGGTTGAAAAAAGAAGTTTTATTGTAAGGAGGTTAGGAGGTATGGGAGTTGGGATGTCTTGGTGACTGATGTTGGATGACCGATGTCTGGCTGAGTACTGGAGTATCGAAAGCCTCGAATGTCGAGGCCTCCTATTCAGTTGCCCACTTTTTCAGAAACTCCAATCCTTCTTTGGCAAATCCGTCCTGACTGGGCACCAATGGTTTCCAGATGCAGACCGCACCCGCCAATTCCTTGATGTTTGGCGTAAAGCTTTCGATAGAAATGGCACCTTGGTAATTGATTGCTTCCAAGCCTCGTTTCCAGGCGGCCCAGTTAGTTTGACCTGTTCCGGGTGTACCACGGTAGTTTTCGGAAACTTGCACATGGATCAGTTTGTCACCCACGGTTCGGATCGCTGCCTCGATGTCTGGCTCTTCGATATTCATGTGAAAACCATCCAGGATTGCTTTCGCTTGGGGCTCGTTGATATCACGGATCAGTTGCATCAGTTCCTCCGCTGTATTGATCAGGTCTGTTTCAAAACGGTTGAGCGTTTCGATGGCGATTTCCAGGCCAAATTCTCCGGCTCTTTTACTGACCTTCTGAAGATTGGTAACTGCGCGGTTCCACTCGATTTTTTTCTGCTCAGGAGAAACCAAGCGGGCTTTTCCTACGGCGGAATACATCGGGCCAGCAACAAAACCGGCTCCCAGTTCAGTAGTAATATGGAAACAGGACTCCAAGTAATCAAAGCAGGTCTGATGGAATTTGGGATCTTCATGCGTGAGATCGCGTGTCGGCCCGAAAGCTCCGCAGATAATGGGTTTTAGCCCATTATCTGCCAATGCTTTTTTCACCAATTCTGTATCGATCAGCTCCGGATCTTCTATAGGAATTTCTACTGCATCGTATCCGTAGGATTTGATCTTTGGGAAAAGAGAAATGGTTTCACGATTGAAAGGGGAAGTCCACAGCCAAGTGCTGACCCCAAAGGTTACGTTTAATGCCATTCCTTATTCCACTTTCATGATTCCATTCATAATTCTCCAGTGACCCGGCACGGTGCACACGAAAGGATATTCACCAGGCTCTGTTGGAGCTACGAAAACCAGAGATTCTCTTCCTTCCGGATCTACCAGACGAGTGGCGGCTATGACTTGAGGGATTTTTGGTACGTAGTTCATTTCAGCTCCTTTTGGATCCCTAGCCAATTCGTCTGCGGCTTGGCCAATGATTTCCATGGAGCCCTTTTGACCCACGACCAGGTTATGCTGCATAAAGTCAGGATTTTCGAAGTCAATAGTCACTTGGGAACCTGCTTTTACAGTGAATGTGGCTTTGTCAAACTTCATTTCATGAGGGATCACGCCCAGCTTTACGTAAGAAGTTCCGTTTGCTTTAGCCGCTTCAGCCAAACTGCCTTCATCTGAAAGCGCGGTTCCCGGCTTGTTGAGGGCAAGCGTAGATTTGTTGCTTATTCTACCTGAGAACATCCAGCCACCCACATATTTCCCAACTTGATTTCTTGAATCATTTTGGCCTACTCGAACTCTTCTTGGAGAAAGCTCAACAGCGAACAGGCCTTTTGTTTTAGCTTTTCCGATTTCTTCCCCGTTGATTTTCAAACTCATACTTCCATCTTCCACCAAAGATGCATCAATGGTGAATTGCTCCTCAGGAAGTGGTTTTTTGGTACTGATGAGGGTCAGTTTTTCATCCTGTGCTACTGCAAAGTGAAGGGCATCTTCAAAAATGTACAAGCTGTAGCCATTGATATTGTTGCCTTGCGCTACCAAAATTCCGTCCATCGGATTATTGCCTTTGGAAACAATCATTCTAATGGAAATTTCCTTTCCAGCGACATCAGGTGGGAAGAGAATAGAATTTCTAGAATCCAATGGATATTGCTCTGCTACCAAGCTTCGGCTAATACGGTCAGCCAAGGAAAGCTCTGTGTCACCACTTGCCTGAAGCGCTTTCGTATTGTCCCGCTTGGAGAATTCTGTAGGATGAGAAAGTACCGCCGCAAATACTGCCTGAGGCAAATAGGCATCCTTGCCATTTTCCTCATTTTGAGCAGCAGTCAAAAGGACTTTGGCAGCCTCCTCGGAGAATGGCATATCGGAGATGGCCAAGAAGGCGTATTTACGGGTATGCAAATCTGGATCATTGATAATATTGGAAGCCAAAATGGCTTTCAGAGATGCTTCTGATTTTGGAAGTACACGAAGTGCGTTCTTTCTGACAGCAGCGGACGGATGGGAGAGTGCTTTCTCAACCACTGAAAGTGCCTCGGCATTTTCTCCATTTAGTTCACCCAATCCATGAAGTGTCCAAAGTGCATTGATAGCGGGACCATTCAAGCCAATTTTGTCCACTTTTTGATCGTTGATCAGGCTAAAAAGATCCTTCACTACTGATTTATCCTTCTTTTCGACGATCAAACGCTGTGCGGTAAGTCGCCAAAACATGTTGTCGCTCTGCAAAGCCTCTAGCAGCTCATCACTATCGGCATCTTTCAAATCAAACGTCTCTGCATCATCCGCTCCTTTGTATTTGATTCGATAGATTCGTCCATGCTTGCTGTCACGAAGAGGGTTGATGTAGGCGTTACCTGCACCGTTTTCAAATCCTCTAGGAGTAGGGTTATGCTGGATGATGAAGTTGTACCAATCTGCCACCCAAAGCGCTCCGTCTGGACCTACTTCGGCATGAACAGGAGAGAACCATTCATCCGAACTAGCCAGAATATTGAAGCCATTCTTTTCTCTATATCCGGATCCATCCGGATTGATGATGGCATTGTGCAATACACGTCCGGTAGGTTCGGCTACAAAAGCGATACGGTTCCAATACTTTTCAGGGAAACTTCTTGCGGTGTAGAAATTATGACCTGCCGCAGCGGTATAGCTTCCATGCCAGTCCACCTGACGTAGGAAAGGAGTGAGGTGAGGCATGTCATAGTGGCTGTCGATGCCATGCACGGTGTTGGCCGAACCTTGGAAAATGGGTCTTCTCAGGTAATTGTTGGCCATGGAGAAGTACACACTGTGCTGTCCGTTGGCGGTAGAGATGAAGGTTTCAAAATCTTCCGTGAAGCCCAAGCCCCAGGTATTGTTGGAAGTATTGCCCAGGTACTGAAGATTCTCGCCGCTTGGATCAAATCGGTACACACCCTGTCCGAAGGAGTGCTGACGACCACTGACTTCTCCACGGAAGCCGGAATAACCCAACACACCCCAAATTTTGTTATCAAAACCATATTTGAGGTTGGATGGGCCTGCGTGGGTATCGCTTTTACCCCAACCTGTCATGATTACTTCTCGGACATCCGCCACGTCGTCACCATCGGTATCTTTCAAAAAGACAAAATCAGGAGCCATGGAGATCAAAATACCACCATTGACAGCCATGATGGAAGTCGGAATATTTAGATTATCTGCGAAAACCGTGACTTTGTCCGCTTTCCCATCTCCATCCGTATCTTCCAGGATTTTAATTTTGTCGTTTCCGCCTTCGGTTCTCACTTCATTTGGATAGTCGACAGTTTCAATGACAAATAGTCGACCCCTTTCGTCCCAAGCCATGGCCATGGGATTGATGATCATCGGCTCACTGGCAAAGAGCTCCATTTCAAATTCAATCGGAAGCTGAACTAGCTTCATGCTTTCCTCAGGAGAAAGTGGTAGCTGATATCTTGGAGCCGGCTCTCTTTTTTCATAGTTAGGAATATCAGCGTCCTGAAACTGAGGAGTAGGAATATTATAAGCAGTAAGGAGTTCATTCACCTTATCACCCACTGCCCAAAGGATCCCATTGGCGATTAATTCCTGGAATTCGGGCTGTTTCCAGGTTTCTTCATTATGGCCGAAGGCAGTATAGAACACTCTTCCATCTCCTTCTTCCAAGGTCCAGGTGTAAGGCTCATCATCACGTTGCATCAATACATGCATGGCAGGATTGAGCTGAGAGTGAACGTAGGTTTCATCCCATGTCTCAAACTCCTGGATTCCTTGCATGATCGGATGGGCTGCATCCACAATTTTTGCAGTGAATTTACCGTCACCATGAGATTTGAACTGTCCGCCAACCGTTTTCACATACCAATCCGAATTGCGGAAGCACCAAGAAGCACTATGAACAGGGATCAAAGCTTTGCCACTTTGCACATATTTCTTGAGTGCCGCCTCTTGACTTGAAGTGATCGAGTCATGATTGGCGTAAATCATCAGACCATCGTAGTTGTACAACACGTCCTCATTCAGGTCATTAGGGTCTGTAGTGTAGGTCAGGTTGATGCCTTTTTGGAACAAGGGCGTTCCAAGATGAAGCATCAGTTTTTCAGAGTTGTGATGCTCACTTTCATGACCTAGGACCAGAATTTCCACCCTTCGGGGTTCGGTCATCGAGAGGTATTGATTCTTTCTTCCACAGGAGGAAAAGAGAATAATTCCAGTCAGAATCAAGAGACTTATCTGCCTCAAATGCTTGTTTGGGTTCATGCTTTGGGTTTACAATTTTTCGAGTCTAAACTTCATCATTTAAGTGAAAAAAAACCTACTGTTTTACCTTGATTTATGACTGTATTTTATCAAAATTGGAGATAATTTATCTAAAAAATAGAAAGAATACAGTGAAGAACCCTGTTCAAAAGTCACGAATACCGGATGGTAAAGCCTTTGTAATCAAGGAGTTGGTTGCTCCTTTTTTTGATGTCAACTGGCATTTTCATTCTGAATATCAGTTGTTTGTAGTGCTTAAAGGAAGAGGAACCCGTTTTATAGGAGATCATACCGGAGCCTTTAGAGAAGGGGATATGGTCCTGACCGGCCCCAACTTGCCACATCTATGGAAAAATGACAAAGCTTATCATGACCCTACTCATGGGCTGGAAACCCATGGGATTGTGATCTATTTTCCGGATAATTTTTTGAATGAATCAGTTTTCCAACTGGAGGAATTTGAAGGTATCGCCCGAATGCTTAAGCTATCTGAAAGAGGGATAGAAGTGACCGGAAACACAAATATCCAAATCAAAAAAATGATGATTGAAATGCTTCAGCTCAAGGGAACCGAAAGCATTATCCAACTTTTGAAAATCCTCGATTTGATGGTGGATTCCAAAGATTGCAAGCTCATTGCGGATGCAGGGTACATCAATACCAACAAGGAATCGGAAAAGGATAGAATGGGTCAGGTGTATGAATATGTGATGCAGAATTTTCAGGGAAAAGTCTCACTGGAGGAAGCCGCGCAAATCTCTAACCTATCTGTCTCTGCTTTCAGTCGTTATTTTAAATCACGGGTCAACAAGTCTTTTTCTGATTTTTTGACTGAGGTTCGAATCGCTCACGCCTGTAAGCTGCTGCATGAAAGTGACCTGAATATCAGCGAAATATCTTTTGAAAGCGGTTTTTTCACTCTTTCCAATTTCAATAAACTATTTAAAGATCGAATGAAGAAAACCCCGTTGGAATACCGAAAGGAATATAAATTGGCCTTCTACCTCAGAAGTTAAGCCTGTAGATAATCCCTCACCTGATCGGAATAGGAACTGCTGATCGGGACTTGAAATCCCTTAAGCCAAAGCTGATGCCGCTCTACTCTGGAGATGTGATTTCGGTTGGCCAAAAAGGAGCGATGAGTCCTGATGAAATAGGAGGGAAGCTGTTTTTCGGTTTCAGCGAGCGTCATCCTGCTAATGATTTTTTCCTTTTCCAATTGGAATGTCACATAGTTGCCCTGAGCTTCGCAGTACAATAAATCAGAAAAATCTACCCGGATTTGGCCTTCGCTTGTTTTAACAAAGAGGAATAAAGGTTCGTTTTTTGGTCGGAGATCAATCCATTCCTGAGCTTTTTGGCAGGCCTTGAGAAATCGGCTGAGATTAAACGGCTTGAGCAAATAATCCAGGGCATCCAGCTCAAATCCCTTGACTGCATAGTCCGAATATGCAGTTGATTTGATCACCTCCAGAGCAAAAGATTCGTCATCGATTGCAATAGCCCTGATCATCAAGAGTGGATTTGAACAGAAAGATGGACAAAGTAATCAGAATCATTGGCAATAATACTCAACTGATGTCTTTCGGGATAAAGTAAAGCAAGACGTTTTTTGACATTTTCCAACCCGATTCCGGATTCTTCCCTTGATTTTTCACCCGCTGGTTTGTCGGGATGCACACTGTTGACCAAGTCGAGGTGAACCGAACCGGATATGCAGCGCAAGTTGAGACGGATCCAGGATTTTTCTTTGGCGGAAATGCCGTGTTTGAAGGCATTTTCCACAAATGGGATGATTAGCATCGGAGCGATTTCACCGTGGCACTGAGCATCATTGATTTGGATATCCAAGTCCAGATTTTCTTGTGACCCAAAGCGAAGGAGCTGCAAGTCAAGGTAATTTCTCAAATAGTCGATTTCTCTGGAAAGAGGAATGGATGGAAGCTGATTTTCATGCAGCATAAAGCGCATCATGTCGCCTAGCTTCTGAATCCCGTCTGAGGTCTTTTCTGCATTTTCCATCAAAGCGCTTGCGTAAAGTGTGTTTAATGCATTGAAAAGAAAATGAGGATTGATTTGAGATCTAAGAAAATCAAAACTTGCATTTCCCTGATCTACCTGAGTGGAAAGTGTGTGAATTTGTCCTATAAAAGAATCGTACTTTCTAAATAGAAGAGAGGTCAATGGGAAAAAGATCAGTTGGATAAAAGCCACCGTTCCCAAGCCACCGATGAAGAAGATTTCCTCCTGATTTTCTTCTGCAGAAATAATCAGAAAAATGATCAGGATAAGGGCAACCAACCCCCAATTGTACCATCTGGATTGCTTGATTTTGCCTTGTTTCTTTTTCCCATAGACCAAGAAGTAATTATAGAAACTGGCGATCAGAATGACCGGAATAAAAATCCCGAATATAATGGCCGGGCCATCGCCGCTTATCGAACTGACTTGGATCAAAAAAAAGAAGGTAAACAGGTAACTGAAAATCAGTCGAGTAATATTATAGGCTTGAAAATCACGAAGCTTTGGAGGCGTGAGCGCTTCACTGAGAAGATTGGAGGCTATTAAGTAGCAGGCATAGAGTACAATAATCCCGAGAAAAAAGGTGGGAAATGGGGCAGAAGTCAACTGGGCCTGATACCCAAACAAGGCAGAAACTGCAAAAACCACCAATCCCGAGAGGACGATCCCAGCCATTGGTTTCCATTTTTTGGATTCGGTTTGATATCTGGGAATCAATACCATGTGGACCAAATGGAAAGCGGAATAAAGAACAGCCAAAATCAGCAATCGGCTGGCAAACTTGAAAATTTCAAATCCGGAGTCATCGTGAAAACGGGGACTGTGGCCAAACAGAATAAACAAAAAAGCAATCAGGGTAGCACTGGTGACGATCCACCATTCGATTTGTCGGAAATCAAGGCTTTTGGATTTCATAGGGGAAAGATAGAGAGGAATTTTTTGGAAAGTTTTTTTGAGTTGGATAGTCATCCTACAAGGGCACAGAAAAGGTTGTAAACCAAGCCGGCAAGGATAAGCAGGTAAAATACTTTTCGTTGTTTGGAATCTCTGGAATCTGGAAAATTCATCGTTTTCATTCAGCTTTTTGAATCAATTGCATCAAGGCTTTCATGAATAATCCTTCTGCACCATTCTCACGATTGGAGAAGGTATAGATGTAAGTGTCGGTTTGGGGTAGATAGCGGAAGGCGGCCTGAAATCCACGGACACCTCCATTGTGCCCTATGAAGTGAAGGTCTTGGGGCTTTTCGACCATCCATCCAAAAGCATAATGGACAAATGGTGGCTCATGGGAAGGCTGTACTTGAGGCTTCCACATCAACTCCCTGGTTTCTTGATCCAAGTATCCATCATGAACCAAAAAAGAAATCAATCGGTGCAATTCCTGAATGCTCAGGAAAATTCCCCCTGCAGAAGACCATGAAGCCGGATCATTCCCTTCACCTAGGACCCAATTTTCATTTTCCAGCTTCCATCCGGACGCATAATTGAACGGATTTGAATAATTGATATTCAATACATTAAGTAATTCATCCTGAACTATGGATTGATAGGATTTTCCGTGAAGGTGTTCCAATATGCGTCCTAAAACAATGAAACCCGAGTTGGAATAATCCAATCCCATGCCTGGTCTTTCTTTGATCAGCGCCATTTTTTGAACCAAGGGAAAAAGACTTTCTACATCATACCTTTGGCTCTCTACATAATCCGGACTGTCAAAGAAATCTCCCAATCCAGAAGTATTGGTGAGCAAATGGCGAACTGTGATCAGACTGTCATTGGGTACTCGTTCGTCTTCCGGCAAATACTGATCAATGGTTTGGTCCAAATCAATATTCCCGGTTTCCACCTGACGGAAAATAAGAATGGAAGTGAGCGATTTTCCGATGGAGCCGATATTAAATCGGACATTAAGGTCGTTTTCCAACCCTGTTTCCGGATTTGCTTCACCACCGGAAAAATGGAAAACCAATTGATCCCCTTGGAAAATCGCCATAGAACCCGAGAATTCCAGTTCTTTGGCAGTTTGCTCCAAGATTTTAAAATCCCTTTCGTCAAATATCTTTTCCGATGTTAATGGCATGATTCCCAGACTCATGGCCGAGGAAATCATAAGGGTTGAAAAGGTGTGCATAAAGTAGAAGTTGGTTTAGTTTTCGTCTTTTTACTAACTAAGACCAAGATTAAAGCACACCTTCAAGTCAATCAAAAAAATGGGACGAAACAGGCAGTTTTTGGGATAGAAATGATTTAGGATGGCAAAAATGGCATCTGAGTTCGATAGTCATCATCCGCGTTAGACCTCCAAAATTGATTATCAAATTGCACGCAAAGGGTGATGAACGTCCAATGTCCTGAATGAACCGTCGAATATGAAATGAACATGAAATATCGATGAGTGACTATCAAACACCGAATTAAGAAGCTCGGAGTAGTCTAAGATTCAACTCCGGTCCGAACTCAAAATGGATAAGCTTCCAATTCAATCCCCCAAAGCCATGGCAACACAAAATAAACCATCAGAGTAATGATCAGAATGGAAAGAATATTCAGCCAAAGTCCGGCTTTTACCATGTCTTTCATCTGTAAATAACCCGAACCAAAAACCACCGCATTGGGCGGAGTGGCCACCGGAAGCATAAAGGCACAGCTAGCTGCCAAAGTTGCTCCGACCATTAGGCCAAATGGATGAAGATCTAACTTGATAGCCACCGAAGCCAAAATTGGCAAAAGCATGGATGCAGTCGCCACATTGGAAGTGACTTCAGTGAGAAAATTAACTGAAGCAATGATAATCAGTAATAAGACAAAGAAACCAACCCCTTCGATCAAGGTGAATTTTTGACCTATCCATTCGGCAAGACCGGTTTCTTTGAAACCTTCTGCCAATGCTAAACCACCTCCGAAAAGAATCAACACGCCCCAAGGGATCTTTTCCGCCGTTTTCCAGTCCAAAATCCGTTCACCTGAACGCGAGGAGGGGAGAAGAAGGAGTAATACTACTCCCGTCAAAACAATAATGGTGTCATCAAGCGCAGGAATAAAATTGACTAGAAAGAAACTTCGTGTAATCCAAGAAAAGCAAACCAGAGCAAAAACGATCATAACCGTTTTTTCTTCGAAAGTAATTTTTCCCAATGCCTTAAGCTGTTGTGATACTACAGATTTGCCATCTCCAAGACGAAAGTTCTGAGGAAGAGGATTGCCAAAAGAAACCAGGTAATACCAACAAATTCCCAAAAGAATTAGAGAAAAAGGAAGTCCGAATAACATCCACTGATCAAAGGCAATACTATAATCATACATTTCTTTGACTACAGCAGAAAGAATAGCATTGGTTGGAGTGCCAATTAAGGTAGCCATGCCTCCGATAGAAGAAGCATAAGCAATCCCAAGCATGATATTTTTACCTAAATTACTGGAAAGCAAATAGTTCGAATCACCAAGTTGTTCTTTGAACTGTCCGACTACTGCCAAACCGATCGGTAACATCATCAATGCGGTGGCCGAATTGGAGATCCACATAGATAAAAATCCTGTCGCTAGAATAAATCCCAATACGATTCTACGAAGGTCAGTGCCTAATAAATTTATTATGTTAAGTGCAATCCTTCGGTGCAAATTCCACTTTTCAATTCCTGTCGCCAATAAAAAACCCCCCATATAAAGGAGCACAGTGGGATGCATGTAATTAGCGGATACAAGATCAATTTTTAGAATCCCAAGTAATGGCATAAGAATCAAAGGCAACAATGCTGTGCCGGCGATAGGCATAGCCTCAGTGATCCACCAAACTGCCATCCAAACAGTCATGGCCAACATGGCTTTAGCTTGGGGATTTAAATCAGGTGAGGAAAACAGGAAATAGATTAGAAGAAAAGAAACAGGTCCCAAGTAAAGGCCCAATCGGGGAAGCCAATGATTCATGAGATTGATCAGTGTTGGATGGATTGATGGGAAGTTAGGAAAAGTAGGGAATCGAAAGATTAAAATTTTTATTTAACATAATATAAATTATAAAACAAAAATAGAATAGACTTTACACCATTAAGCCAGAGTATAGTCAAGAACAGGCTTAAATTGGCTATTTGCCCCTTTAAATGAGGTTTTGTAGTAGCAAAGAGAAAGAATTGATGTAGTCATTCAATTTGCTCAAAACTCTTTTATTAGGAAATTCATGAAAAATTGATGCAAAAGTTCATGTTTATTAACCTAACATTCATTTCTAAAATGTGATGAAATATTTCCACTTTTTAGCATTAGGCCTGCTTATTTCAACCATAAATGTAAACGCCCAAAATAATCTCGTAGCTGTTGTCCATGATGAAAATGGAATGAGACTACAGGTCAAGGGTGAAGATTTCATGATAAATGGAATGAATTGGGATTATTTCCCAATTGACACGAATTTCAACTATATTCTTTGGGATCAGCCTGAGGATTATATCGCGGCCGCCTTGGATGCTGAAATGTCCTTATTAAAAAATATAGGCGTCAATTCAGTTAGAATATACACAGGAATTCCCCCGAAATGGATTCAATATATTTTTGAAAATTATGGCATTTATACGATGCTCAACCATTCCTTCGGAAGGTATGGATTGCCTATTGAGGGTGATTGGATGGAAAATACGGATTATGCGGACCCTCGGGTAAAAGAACTACTAGTAAAAGAGGTGACCGATTTGGTCCAAGAATATCGAGGAACTCCCGGTCTCTTACTATACCTTCTTGGCAATGAAAACAACTATGGATTGTTTTGGGCTGGTGCCGAAACAGAAGATATCCCTGTACAAGACGAACAATCCACCCTCAGAGCCACTGCCATGTACAAATTATTCAATGAGGCAACGGTGGCTATGAAAAGTATTGACGCCAGCGTTCCGATAGCAATTTGCAATGGCGACCTGCTCTTTATGGAGATTATCAAAGAGGAATGTAAAGACATCGATATTTTCGGAACGAACATTTACAGGGGAATTTCATTTGGAGACACTTTTGAACGAGTGCGGGATGAATTAAATAAACCCGTTTTATTGACTGAATTTGGCGCAGATGCCTTTCACTCTGTCAAAAAGATGGAGGACCAGGAATCCCAAGCTTATTTTTTGGTTGGCAATTGGAAGGAGGTTTATGAAAACGCCGCAGGATTGGGAAAAGCAGGAAATTCAATTGGAGGATACACGTTCCAGTTCAGTGACGGATGGTGGAAATACGGCCAAACCAAGGATCTTAACATCCATAATACTGAATCTTCTTGGGCCAATGGAGGCTACCTTCATGATTATGTGGAAGGTGAGAATAATATGAACGAGGAGTGGTTTGGGATCTGTGCAAAAGGTCCGACCAATGCAGAGGGTTTTTACAAACTTCATCCTAGAGCGGCATATTATGCGCTTCAGAAAGTTCATGAACTAAACCCCTACTCCGCTGAAATGACCTTAGAAAAAATAGAAAACCATTTTGCTTCCATAGATTTAGCTGATGCAGTATCAAAAGCTGAACAGCATAAGCTGATATCTCCTCAATGATTCCAAAGAAAAACTAAAAAATCTTTAAATTTTAATTTACCAAATCCCTTTGAGGAATTTGGTTTGCTTTAAAAACCCACCAAAAATAGACTCCCATATGAATTACAATTCCACTGAATATAGAGATAGTCAAGAAGTTAAATTACAGACAGTTATAATAGATGGCGAGAAGTATTTGAAAATAACCAATTCGGATCAGATTCAGCCATTTTTCATGAGCATTGTAAGTAATTCCAACCATTGGTTGTTTATCGGTAGCAATGGTGGCTTGAGTGCCGGGAGGAAAGATCCTGAAAACGCCCTCTTCCCCTACTACACCGATGACAAAATCATCGAATCGGCAGAGATTACAGGTTCAAAAACCATCATCAGAGTTCAAAAAGAAGGAAACTTCCACATTTGGGAGCCTTTTTCAATTCATTATTCGAACCTCTACCGACTCCAGAGAAACCTCTACAAGAACATTTATGGCAATAAGATTCTTTTTGAAGAAGAAAACTTGGACTTAAACCTGACTTTTCAATACCAATGGTGTACCAGTGAGTCCTACGGCTTTGTTAAAACCAGCAAACTGATCAACCAAAGCAATTCCACAGTGAACCTTTCCCTGATAGATGGCATCCAAAATATCATGCCATATGGAGTGGGCAGCGCACTGCAGAATAGAAGCAGCAACTTGGTAGATGCTTATAAAAGAAATGAACTCGACCAAGAAAGTGGTATCGGAATTTTTGCCTTGAGCGCAATCATCGTAGATAAACCTGAACCCAGTGAGGCATTGAAAGCCAGCGTTGCTTGGTCTCTAGGAATAGAAAATGCCAAGCGTCTCCTCTCCTCTTCTCAATTGAATGCCTTCAGAAATGGTAAAACCATCACTGAAGAAACAGACATCAAAGCAAAAAAAGGTGCCTACTTCATCAATGCTGACTTGGTTTTTGCAGCAGGTCAAAAGATGGAATGGATGATTTTGGCCGATATCAACCAAAATGTTTCTCAAATTTCCTCTTTGGCAGCATCAATCCAAAACGATAAAAATTTAGCTTCCAAGGTCAAGGAGGACATTGACCTTGGAACACGTGAATTGGTATCACTTAATGCTGCCTCAGATGGACTGCAACTAACCTCAGACCTTCTAAAGGATACACGTCACTTTGCCAATGCCATATTTAACATCATGCGTGGAGGTATTTTTGATCATAATTATCAAATCGAAAAGGGAGACTTGAAGGGTAATTTATTGAATGCCAATCGGGAAGTTTTCGCAAACCATAAAAACATCCTAGAATCCTTGCCGGATCAATTTTCTGTCTCTGTCAATAAAAAACTTGCCAGTCAATCAACAGATCTGAATTTTAAAAGGCTTTGCCTAGAGTACTTGCCATTGAAATTCAGTCGACGTCATGGAGACCCAAGCAGGCCTTGGAATCAATTCTCCATCAATACCAAGAATGAATCTGACGGAGCCAAAGTCTTGTATTATGCAGGTAACTGGAGAGATATTTTCCAGAATTGGGAAGCACTTGCCTTCTCCTACCCCGAATTCATTGATGGCATGATACTCAAGTTCTTAAATGCCTCAACATTTGATGGTTATAATCCTTACCGCATTACTAAAAACGGGATTGATTGGGAAAGAATCGAGGCCGATGACCCTTGGTCTTATATTGGTTATTGGGGAGATCATCAGATCATCTACCTGCTTAAGTTTTTGGAATTTTCAGAAAACTATTCTCCCGGAAGTCTAGCCAACTTTTTCAATGAGGATATTTTTGTCTACGCCAACGTGCCTTACAAAATCAAGTCTTACGAGGAAATCCTCCAGAACCCTAAAGACACGATTGATTTTGACCATGAACTGGACCATGCCATCCAAAAAAGATGGAATAAACTGGGTTCTGATGCTGCCCTACTCCAAAATCAAAGTGGCACCATCCATCGCGTAAACTTTATTGAAAAGATACTGGCAACTGTTTTGGCCAAGATTTCCAATTTCATTCCTGAAGGTGGCATTTGGATGAACACTCAAAGGCCTGAATGGAATGATGCCAATAACGCACTGGTAGGAAACGGGGTATCAATGGTGACTCTGTACTACCTTAGAAGGTTTTTGAACTACCTTATCCATTCTCTTGAAAAAAGTCCAGTCGCAGAGGTTAAGATTTCAGAGGAATTGTTGGAGTTCTTTGAGGAGACTTTTGCTGCATTACTTTCCAATCATCACTTGCTATCAGGCCCCATCAGCAATAAAAACAGGAAAACAGTGCTTGATGCTTTAGGTGTTGCTGCCAGCAAATACAGGCTGAAAATTTACAAGGAGTCATTTAGCAATCAACGAAAAACACTATCAATTCAAGAATTGATGGACTTCGTTGCCATTTGTCAAAGCTACCTTGAGCACACCATACGCGCGAATAAACGAGAGGACCATCTTTATCATGCCTACAATTTGATGTCTTTGGATAACGAGGAGGAAGTCTCTATTTCTTACCTCAGCGAAATGCTCGAAGGTCAGGTAGCAGCTTTGAGCTCAGGCTATTTAACCTCAGCAGAAGCGCTTCAAACGCTCGATGCCTTAAAAGCAAGTGCACTTTTCAGAAAAGACCAATACAGTTACCTGCTTTATCCTGATAAAGAACTTCCGGGTTTTTTGGAGAAAAACAACATTCCTAAATCAGAAGTATCAAAATCTACCTTATTGACGCATCTGCTAAAAGATGGTAACAAGAGCATCATAGAAAAAGACATCAATGGTAACTATCACTTCAATGGTAATTTTAAAAATGCCTCAGATCTTCTTGTTGCTTTTGAAGCCCTAGATGAGGATGCTTACCCATTGACTGAGTCCAGTAAAAATGAAGTGCTTCAGGTTTTCGAAAAGGTGTTTAACCATAAAGCCTTTACAGGCAGGTCAGGTACTTTCTTTGGCTATGAAGGATTGGGATCAATTTATTGGCACATGGTATCCAAACTTCAACTTGCCGTGCTTGAGTGCTGCGTAAAAGCCTATAAAGAAAAAGCCTCAGATGAGATTCTGGGAAAATTGATCGCCCACTACTATGAGATTAACGAGGGGATTGGGGTACACAAATCCCCTGCCCTGTACGGTGCCTTCCCAACCGACCCTTACTCTCACACTCCAGCCCACAAAGGAGCACAGCAGCCCGGGATGACAGGACAAGTGAAAGAAGATATCATTTGTCGTTTTGGGGAGCTTGGTGTAGCAATTGAAAACGGTCAACTATCCTTTAACCCGTTTATGTTGAAGGAATCGGAGTTTTTGAATGAGGGTCAGGTTTTTGAGTGGATAGATATCACGGGAACTTCTATCAAAACTCCAGTTGGTGAAAATTCACTTTGCTTTACCTTTTGTCAAGTGCCGGTTGTTTATGAATTAGGATCTAAAAAAAGGCTGGAAGCCATTCTTGAAGGAGGAATAAAGGCAGTTCAAGAAGGTACCTTAACCCTTGATCAAGATCTAAGCAGAAAAATTTTCAATCGAACGGGAGAAGTCAAAAAATTGGTCGTGTACCTAACCAAGGATTTGTTGAGGTAAAGAGTTACTCTTTTAAAGTTCTATGGCAAAGAATATCACTACCGATCCGGATTTGGAGCAAAAAATAGAAAATTTGATAGCTCAGATGACCCTTGAGGAAAAAATCGGTCAAATGAGTCAGGTCCGCCATTTTGATGACATCAGCCCTGAGGAAATCAAAACCAAGTTTATTGGCTCCGTTATCCATACCCAAGGTCCTCTTCCGGGCAATAATGCCGCTGAATGGCAGTCAAAATTTTCCGAATTACAAAAACAGGCATTGTCCACCAGATTGGGAATCCCTTTGATATTTGGAGTCGATGCTGTGCATGGTCAGAACACCTACGAAGGCGCCACTATTTTTCCTCATAATATCGGATTGGGTGCGGCGGCAAACCCTGAACTGGTAGAAAAAGCCGCTGCCATCACAGCGATTGAATCCAAAGCAACCGGATTTAATTGGGTATTCTCACCCTGTGTGGCCATTCCTATGAATGAGAAATGGGGACGTGTCTATGAGGCCTTCTCAGAAAACACTGAGTTAACTGCTGAATTGACCAAGGCTTCGGTGATTGGGCATCAAGGAAAATTCGGAAATTCTGGGGTATTGGCCACAGCCAAGCATTTTATTGGAGACGGGGCAACAGATTTTGGAGTGGAAGGCGGTAGTACCACGCTGAGTCGGGAGGAAGTGCTCGAGCGACTACTTCCCCCCTATCAAGCTGCCATCGAATCGGGAATTGCTTCGATCATGGCGTCCTTCAATACTTTGGATGGAATCCCGATGCATGCCCACAAGGCTTTGATTAGTGATCTTTTGAAGGGGGAATTGAAATTTGATGGGATTGTGGTGTCGGATTGGAAGGCGTACTCTCGATTTGGGCAAAATGATATCATCAATGCGGGGATTGACATGGTGATGGCAGTAGATGGGGATCTGGATTTGTTTCAAGAAGGAGTTCGCAATGGCGTTTTGGATGGAAGTATCCCAGAAAATCGAATCAATGATGCTGTACGAAGGATTCTGAGGCAAAAATTCCGTTTCGGCCTCTTTGATCATCCCTTTCCAGACAAAACCCTCATTGGAAAAATTGGGATCCCCGAACACAGAGCAGTTGCCAGACAGGCCGTAAGAGAATCCTTGGTTCTTTTGAAAAATGAAAACCACATTTTGCCTCTTAAAAGAACCTCAAGAATCGTGGTAGTAGGGCCTATGGCTGATAATTCCGGCTTGCAATCTGGAGGTTGGACAGTCAACTGGCAGGGCACTACAGAAAACTATAAAGACGCAACCACTATCCTTGAGGGAATCAAGAAGTTTACCCTTCACGAAGTAAGATACGACCGAGAGGGTACAGCCGAAGTGGAAAATGTGGATGTTGCCGTGATTGTGGTGGGAGAAAATCCCTATGCGGAGTTTTTTGGAGATATCGGAGGGGAAATGAATCTTTTCCAACTCACTCTTCCCGAGGAACAGCAGAAATTCATTACTGCTTACGCAAAAAGAGGTATTAAAACCGTGGTCATCCTGATTTCAGGAAGACCCTTGGTGATGACTCAACAAATCGAGCAAAGTGATGCCTTTGTAGCCGCTTGGTTGCCGGGTTCGGAGGGAGATGGAATTGCTGAAGTACTCTTTGGACAATTTGATTTTAAAGGAAAATTACCTCATTCCTGGCCAAAGTCTGTGGAAGATTACAAAGGAAAATATGGACCCAACTTTTGGGACAATTCCATAGAGCCGCTTTATCCTTTTGGATTCGGATTAAATTACCATAACAAACTGTAAACAAATGATTTATTTAATCATGCTTAAAAAGGCACTTTAGTATGAATTCAGCACTCGTTAGATCATTTTGCATGGGATTAGCTTTTTCACTAAGCTTTTCTTGCACCAATAAATCAGAAATACAATCAGAAAAAAACATAGAAGTGACAGCAAAAGATATTTTAGGCAACCCGGCCTATCAGGCCATTTCTTACGAAGGATACAGAGCAAAATCACGGGAAATTCAACCCAGTGTGGAGCAATTGAAAGAGGATATGAAAATCCTTTCTGCCATGGGCATAAGAGTTCTGCGCACCTACAACGTGCAATTTGCCCATGCTTCCAATCTGCTCAAAGCCATTTCCGAACTAAAGAAGGAGAATTCTGACTTTGAAATGTATTTGATGTTAGGCGCCTGGATTGACTGTAAAAATGCTTGGACAGGCCAAGAGCCTGATCATGAGGTGGAAAGCGAACAAAACGCAGAGGAAATAGACCGAGCTGTAGCGCTGGCGAACCAATACCCTGACATAGTGAAAGTTTTGGCTGTGGGAAATGAAGCCATGGTCAAGTGGGCTACCAGCTATTATGTTCAGCCATCTGTGATCTTAAAATGGGTCAATTACCTTCAAGGACTTAAGGCCGAAGGAAAACTACCTAAAGACCTTTGGATTACGAGTTCGGATGATTTTGCTTCTTGGGGAGGAGGAGATCCTCTGTACCACACAGAGGACCTTAATAAACTGATTAAAGCAGTGGATTACATCTCCATGCATACCTATCCTTATCACAACACCCATTACAATCCGGATTTTTGGAGAGTGCCCATAGAAGAATCCAAGTGGTCTGAAATCGAAAAAGTCGATGCTGCCATGATCCGGGCTGTGGATTTTGCCAAATCTCAATATGATTCAGTAACCAATTACATGAAAAGTCTTGGAGTAAATAAGCCAGTTCACATCGGGGAAACAGGCTGGGCAACTATTTCAGACGGTCTATATGGGCCAGATGGATCTCATGCTACGGATGAATACAAGCAAGCCCGCTATTACCAGCTTATGCGCGAATGGACCAATAAGGCAGGTATTTCCTGTTTCTTTTTTGAAGGTTTTAATGAACCCTGGAAGGATGCCAACAACCCCATTGGCTCGGAAAATCATTTTGGACTATTCACTGAGACAGGAGAAGCGAAATATGCGCTTTGGGATCTTGTAGAACAGGGCATTTTTGAAAACCTCACCCGAGATGGAAATAAAATAAGGAAATCTTTCGAAGGAAATCAGGAAAATCTTTTGAGGACAGTAATGGCTCCACCTTCCAAATAAACCAGTTTTGAAAAACCTTTATCTAAAAAATTAAAACCCTAATAACCATGTCCATAACCACTGCTAGAAAAGTCCCGATGGGTCAGAAGATTGCCTTCGGGGTAGGTATGCTTGCCAATCAAATGTTTCCCGCATCACTAGGAATATTCATGGTGGTACTGGTACAGAATCTCGGGTTCCCTGGCTGGATGTGGGGCATGGTTTATTTCCTTCCCCGTGTGCTCGATGCAGTGACAGACCCCATCATGGGTTTTATCTCTGACAACACCAAATCTGTATGGGGAAGACGTAGGCAATATGTGTTTATTGGCGCTATTGTCATGGGGATCGCCTTTTCGGTAATGTGGCAGCTGTACGGGGACAATAGTGTGAATTATAATTTCATCTATTTTCTCTTAGGATCATTTGCTTTTTATATCGGACTGACCATTTTCAGTGTGCCCTATGTAGCCATGGGCTATGAAATGAGCGAGGACTTCCATGAGCGTACGCAAATTATGGCTATTGCCCAGTGGATTGGTCAGTGGGCTTGGGTGATTGCTCCTTGGTTTTGGGTGATAATGTACGACCCCAGTTGGTTCCCCAGCCCTGAAGCTGCAACCCGACAGTTGGCAGTTTGGGTTGCTGTGGTTTTTTCCATCTGTGCTATGGTACCTGCCATATTCATTCCCAATAAATCCACCAAAAACGAAAATTTCTCCCCCTTGACATTCAATGCAATTGGGGATAGCCTTTCCCAAATCATCAGAGGATTCAAAGAAGCTTTTTCCTCTACCCCTTTCAGAAAGCTGTGCCTTTCTACATTTTTTATTTTCAATGGTTTTAACACGGTGGCAGGCTTTGTCTTTTTTATCGTGGTTTGGCATTTGTTCAATGGAGATGCCGGAGCAGCTGGTTACTGGACACCTATATTCGGTAGTGTTGGTGCACTGGTCACCACCTTTATTGTCATCCCAATAGTGGCTTGGATGTCCAGAAAGATAGGCAAGAAAAACGCCTTCATGGTATCGCAAAGCATTGCTCTTATAGGCTATGCTTCTTTATGGTTCCTGTTTGTGCCAGGCAAACCTTGGATGTTCATCTTTTCGCTCCCTTTCCACTCTTTTGGAATCGGAAGTCTTTTTGTGTTAATGATGTCCATGACTGCCGATGTTATTGACCTGGATGAATTAAACTATGGCATACGGAGGGAAGGAGTATTTGGCGCCATCTATTGGTACATGGTCAAATTCGGATTTGCCATTGCCGGCGGTTTGAGTGGTTTGATTTTGACGGTGGTAGGTTTTGACGGTAATGCAGCTGTTCAGCCGGAAGGCGCTGTTGATGGTCTTAGGCTGTTCTTTTCAGGGTTGCCCATGCTAGGAACGATAGCGGCCATGTACCTCATGCACGATTACGATGTCGATGAAGCAAGAGCAAATGAAATCCGAGCCGAATTGCAAGCCCGTAAAAAAACTGAACCCATAAAAGTTACCGCTGTTTACCAAACCAGTGAATCCCTAGTCATAGGCGAAAGGGAGACCCTGAAAACGGATTTTGATATCTCCAATACTTCCTTTGCTGAAATGAAAAATGTATTCAGTAACACCTTGAATACAGGGCTTCATGGCATTTGCTTTAGTCCTTATTTGGAAGGACAAAACATCGGGGATCGCTTATCCGAAGAGCAGATTCAGAGAAGGATGGAAATTGTAGCTCCTTACACGAAATGGATTCGGTCCTTCTCCTGTACAGATGGAAATGAGTTTATTCCAAAAGCTGCTCGAGACAAAGGTCTTAAGACTATGGCCGGGGCTTGGATGGATAGCAACAAAGAAACAAATGAAAAAGAAATCGCAGCGCTGATTGACTTGGCTAAGAAAGGTATGGTTGACATAGCTGTGGTCGGAAATGAAGTGTTGCTGAGGGGAGACTTAACAGAGGAAGAATTGATTGCTTACATCAACCGGGTCAAACAGGCAGTCCCGGGAATTCCTGTAGGATATGTGGATGCATATAATGAGTTTATCAAACATCCTGCCCTGGTGGATGCTTGTGATGTGGTGTTGATCAATTGTTATCCTTTCTGGGAAGGCAGCAACATTACTCATGCCACGGCCCATTTGAATCAAATGTACTCCTTGACCAAAAATGCAGTCAATGGTAAAAAAATAATCATTACAGAAACAGGATGGCCAAACGAAGGTACTGCCATCCATGAAGCGCAGCCTTCCCCGGAAAATGCCATGCGCTACTTTATCAATACCCAAGTATGGAGTCAACAGGAAAACGTGGAAATGTTTTACTTCTCCTCTTTTGACGAATCCTGGAAGGTAAGGCACGAAGGGGATGTAGGACAGGCTTGGGGAATTTGGGATAAATATGAAAAACTTAAATACTGATAATTATGTCGTTTAATGCTGACAAAATCTTGGCCCTGGCAGGAAAAAACCTGCAGGGATTATCATCGAAAGAATTGGCTGAATCATTCAATGAACTACTAAAGGAAGGCATGCATGGCCTCTGCTTCAGTCCTTATGTGGAAGGGCAACAGCCAGGAGATCAATTGACTGAAGAACAAGTTCGTAGAAGACTGGAAATTATACGCCCCTATACCAATTGGGTCCGATCCTTTTCCTGTACCGAAGGGAACGAATTGATCCCTATCATTGCCAAAGAGATGGGGATGAAAACTCTGGTAGGTGCTTGGTTGGGTAAAGATGACAAGGTTAATCAAGAGGAGGTGGCCGGTTTGATTAAGTTGGCTAAAGAGGGTTATGTGGATATCGCCGCGGTGGGCAACGAGGTCTTGTACAGAAAAGACCTGACAGAAGATCAATTGCTTGATTTCATTGAAAAAGTGAAAAAAGAGCTTCCTAAAATTCCGATTGGCTACGTAGATGCTTATTATGAGTTTGAACATAAACCAAGAATCACTGAGGCTTGCGATGTAATCTTGGCCAATTGCTATCCATACTGGGAAGGTTGTGCACTGGATTATTCTTTGTTGTACATCAAAGACATGTATAACCGGGCAGTTCGAGCAGGCAAAGGCAAAAAAGTAATCATCACAGAAACAGGCTGGCCAAGTCAAGGGACTCCACTCTATGGAGCTGTTCCCTCTGATGATAATTTCATGAAATACTTCATCAATATCCAAACTTGGTCAAAACTGGATTCTATTGATGTGTTTTATTTCTCTTCTTTCGATGAATCCTGGAAAGTGGGCGCTGAAGGGGATGTGGGTGCCTATTGGGGAATATGGGATAAAGATGAACATTTGAAATATTGAATCAATAGATAATTAAGAAAGGGCCAATCGGCCCTTTTTCCTGACTTCGGCTGTCTCAAGTGCCGATTCGACATATTTCATTGATATTCTTTACGTTATGATTTTCAGTTTTTGACTTTGAGTGTCCCAGTGTCGAAGTCAAAAAAAATAAACCTCGCATTTGGTTATGGCGAGGTTTAACCCATGTTTACTACTGGGGTTGATCCATTACTTAGTTGCCTTTACCTCCTTTTCCGCCTCCCTTATTCCCCAAGATGGTAATGTCAATGTAAGTGAGGTTGTTCTCCACGTCAATCACGGCTGTTGGACCTCCTTCATCCTCTGTAGGAATGACTTCGGCACCTTCCAGAATTGTACTTTCAGTAAAGAAGGTATTTAAAGCAGTACCACCAGGATAGGTTTCATCAAAGCTGAAGGTAATTCGGTACACGCCAACACCATCATTTGCCCTTTTCACATCCCAGTTATAACCGAAAATAATTTTACCTTTAATGTTTACCTCTGCATTAAAGAATGTTGGACCGTCACCTTCTTCCCAAACGGGTTTATTGACCACAGGTGGCAACACATCACCAGTCCACAAGTGAGTTTCAGGATTCCAGGTAAGTTCAGGTGTTTCAGAGGTGATTTTTTGGATAGTTAACCTAGCATGCTCTGTATATACGGTAGCTTGAGTACCGGGACCATATACCACCTCATCTTCCAAAGTGGTTTGTAAACCGTGAAGCTCATCTGTTCCCCAACCGGAGACGTGTCTCATCGCATATTGACGATAAGGTGCCTCAACTGGGGCGTTATCATACAAGCCCATTTCGGTTCTTACTTTGGAGGTAAGGTACCAATCTACAGATTCCAGGTTGTCTCCCCAATCAACCACGTCAACTTCGACTGGTTCTAACGCATTTACATCTGATGCCTGCCAAAAGTTTCTCACATCCTTTTGAACCCAGGCTTTGTAAACGGAATCAATAGGAGGAATAGGAGTGGCAGAAAGATAACAAGGATCTGCACCTACTATCGGCAAACAGCTATAAATTGGGTAAGCGGGATCTATTGGATCTACTCCCCATACATACCACCAAGTACCTCCTGTCACCACATCATCTATGTCGTAACCTACAGGAGGTTCTCTCAAAGTAAGATCTGTACCTTCTGCCCAAATGACAGGGAAAGAAAGATTATTTCCTGCTACAGTTTCTCCTCCTCCGGGTTTGCCTCTACCACCTGGCCCACCGCCTCCGGGGCCATTTCCTGCCAAATTATAATCCATTTCACATGAAGTGAAAACCAACGCGCTGGCCAAGAAAAGACCCAATTTTAGGGATGTTTTTAAGGTTTTCATGACTTTTAGGTTTTTGTTTTAGATATAAGAGTTAGACACATTCTAACCTATTCTAAATTAATAACTTACCCTTTTTTCGGTTGTGATAAACAGTACACACGTTTCTGATTTTGATCAGAGAAATCGGGATCAAAAAACAATTTTATAGTGGTAAAATGAATTTATCTGTTAACAAAATATATTTTGAAAACAAGTCTTCCGTCCTAGAGTAATACTTATCTCAAGAATAAAAACCAAATTTCAGGTTATCACCCTATCCTATAGGTCATTGACTCAAAAACTCCACTTCATTCTTAAGAATCCCCGGTGAATCACACCCTGAAAATTCTCTGACTGCTTTGCATAAAAAGACTGCCAGGTGAAGTCCACATCCAGATTGGTGGCAAGATTGTATTGAAGGGATGGAAGGACCAGGAGCAAGTGGGTTCCCGGCGCATAAATCAGTGAAACTTGTCCAGAAAACAATGGCGTGAATTGCTTAGCTGTGGTAAAGACTCCGTTCCATTTGGTGGGCATTAGATTCTGCGGTGAAAGTTGAAAATTAAAAAGACTGATGTTTTCAATCGGCTCATCTATTCCTTTACTGTTGAGTAAAAAGCCTAGATTCAAATACCAACCTTTTTCAAAGACATAGTCACTTTCCATGGTCAGGTTGAGTTGGGCAGTAGTATCTCTATGGGCGGCATAATATTGAATTTCTCCTTTGAAACCTGCCTGGCCAATACTTCCCGACCAGCCGGTTCCCAAGGTCAAAATTTCTTGATAAACCCCTGCAGAAAACTGAAAATCATAGCTATACTTATTGAAATTATACTTTGCGGCTACCACCGCTTTATTGCTTTGATCAGCAGCAGAGGCAGCGATTTCCAAACTTGACATTTCGGTTAGGTGATATTTGGCTTTCACCGCATCCCTTCCCGGTCTTTCCTCATAATCAAAATCCAGAAAATTATAGGTGTTGAAAATATCGTTCGGATTCCAAATCGTACCGATTCCCCAATTAATTCGCTGTCTTCCCAGGCGAATTTCAAAAGCATTACTTTGATACTCCAGCCAAAACCGATCTACATAGGTCTGCATCAGCATACTTTCAGTTTCAAACCAGATCACTGAAGCATTGATCCATTCATTGGGATTTCGGATTCCTGAAGAAAACTCTGGAATGTATTTTACTTCTTCACCCCAAAAAAGTCTTGTCCTAAATTCTGCGGCTCCCCGAATTTTTTGACTCGGGTTCCATTTTAGGTTCAGCCGATTATGAATCAAATTTCCAGTGACCAGACTGTCAAATGATCTGTTGAAAGTAAGGGATTGCAGGTCTTTCAAATATCCCCTCAATTCCAATTTTTGTGACAATTTTGTCTCCGTCTGAGCAAAAAGAACTTGAGTTATCAGCATGGATAAGCTTATAATCCTCAAAAACTTCCATATGCCTAAGGAAGTACACATAGATTAATTCCTTGGTTTTTCTCCTTCATGTGGTAAATCAGTAGGTACCCGTGCAGTATCAGAATGGATTTGACCGTCAACCAAAGTGATCACTCTCCTTGCCCGTTCAATGACCCGCGCATCATGGGTAGAAAATATAAACGTGATATTTTCCTCTTGATTCAATTTCGCCATGATGTCCAGGAGATTGGTGGCTGATTTGGAGTCCAAATTAGCGGTAGGCTCGTCGGCCAACACAAATTGAGGTTTGGATGCCAAGGCCCTCGCTACCGCCACTCGCTGCTGCTGTCCTCCGGATAATTGGGCCGGACGTGTGTCCATCTTGTCTTCCATCCCGATCTCCCTGAAGAGATTCAGTACTCTTTCATCGATTTCTTCCTTTTTCTTATGCTGAAGTTGCATGATAAGCTCAACATTTTCCCTAGCTGTCAAGACAGGAATCAGATTGAAAGACTGAAAAACAAAGCCGATGTGGTGCAGACGAAAATCTATCAGTGCATTCGGGGAAAGCTGTGTAATGTCCTTGCCATTGATTAGAATACTTCCCTTATCGGGTTTATCTAACCCACCAAGCAAATTCAGCAAGGTAGTTTTGCCGGAACCTGATGGACCTACGAGTGCAGTGAACTCTCCCCTTTCCAAATGGAGATGCACATTATTTACCGCCAAAATCGGAATGGTGTCCGGATTAAAAGTCTTGCTTACGTTATGGGCATCAATGACAGTCTTCATAGTTGTGGGAATTATTGCCTTAGCGCATCAGCAGGCTGAAGTTTGATGGCTTTCCATGAAGGAAACAAAGCGGAAATCAAGGCGGTAATGAATACAATCAGCAGCACGCTATCCATCGTCGCAAAAGGAAATTCCGGATAGATCATACTTCCAAATCCAAAACTGGACATCGCTTCCTCTGAAAAAGAGGAAATATCAATTCCTGTTTTGGAGAAGTAAAGGATTGAAAACCAAGAACAAATAAATCCAATAGGAACTCCTACCAATGTGAGGATGAGCGTTTCGGTCAGGATCAAGAGAAAAATTTTCTTTCTGTTCATCCCTAAAGCGGTCAGCATTCCTATTTCCCTGGTCCTCTCGATGACCGACATCAACATGGTATTGATAATGCCGAATGCCAATGCAATCATGATGATCCCAATGATAATAGAGGAATATTGATTGATGGTGCCTACCAATAATTCAGTTTCCGGAGAATTTTCCTTCCAAGTCAAAACTGAATACTGAGGAAATTGAGCTTGAACTCCATTTTTCACCAAATCAAGATCCTCGTCTTTATTCAGAATCACAGCGATTTCATGGCTGCTTTCCCGTAGTCCCAAATCGTCCATCAGTGTAGCTCGATTGACATAAACAATCCGTTCATCTAATGGCGTATTAATGGTTTGATAAATTCCTGTCACCCGAAATGCACCGGAAGTCACCGTATTCTCTATATCAGTAAACGTAAGAACCAGTTTTGAACCCACTTTAAGCTTCATTTTCCCGGCTAGCTTTTTACTGATCAGAATTCCATTTTTTTTCCCGGGGTCCAAAAGTTCCCCTTCTTTGACTTTGAGATCCACCCTGGAAACTTCCTTTTCGTCCTCCAGATCAATACCGATGATTTGGACTCCAGATGTGCCTGTCGTTGTGGCAAGCATTCCTTGTGCAAGGACTCTATTGGAAAAAGCCTTGATTTCGGGAATCTTCTTCAACTCATTCTCCAGAAGGTTCTCATCTATTGTAAACTTGGGGTCATAGTCTTTTTTGAATTCAGGATGATGAACCTGTAGATGAGCTACTTCGGTATCAATCACTGTACGTACCCGTTCACTCATCATCCCTTCATAAAGCCCTAAGACAAACAGGCCTGCAAACAAACCGATAGCCACCGAGATCATGATGATGAGGCTTCGGGTTTTATTGCGCCATACGTTTCTCCAGGCCATTTTCAGGTTCATAGCTTCATTTTTTCATTGCCGTTACGGGATTTAGCCGTGCAATTTTTAAAAGAGGATAAAGGGAAAGTAAAAGCGCCAAGACAAGCACCAATAAGCCCTGTCGAAGGAAAATTTCAGGATTTGTGGAGGTGGGAAAAATCGCTTCAAACCCAAATTCCTCATACACTTTGGCCAATTCACCTTTAAACCGGATAGGAAAACGATTTAGATAAATCACAATTGGAATGCTGGCCAAAATCCCCAAAACACATCCCGCGAAAACTGTCAGGACCGATTCGATCAACATCAACTGCATCAATTTGCCTTTTTTCATTCCTATAGCTACCAGCATGCCCATTTCATACTTTCGCTCCACCATCATCATGAGTAAGGTACCGATGATTCCGAAGCCAATCAGCATATACAAAACACCCTGAATGATGATCAAGCTGGCTTTGTCTGTCCGAATGTGCTGGACTACCTCGGGCATCATTTCCTCCCAGGTCATCACTTCATAATCGGAACCCAAACTACTTTTTACCTTTTCTGCAGTGGGATTTAGATAATCTGGATTTTCCAGTCCAATCACGTAGGATGTGAGCATATTTTGAACGCTGTAAAGTTCCTGGGCTACCGAAAGACTCAGGTAAAGAGTTTGGTCATTTAGATCAGGTGACCCGAATTTTAGGATTCCCTTGATCGGGTATTTTCCTACTGCCATAGCCCCATGATAACCCTGACCGATGATAACTAAGGTATCATGAAGACTAAGATTCAAGCGATTGGCCAAGCCTTCAGACAGTAAAGAAGCAGGATCATTTTCGGAGAGGTACTCCCCTTCTATCAGTTTGTTTTCCAGTTGGGTTATGGAATTTTCCAAATCCGGGGAAATTCCAATAACCAGACAGCCTTTTGTCAGCGTATCCGAAGAGACCAAAGCAAAAGATTCAATTCGGGGTGCAACGGCTGTTATATTCTGATGCTGTGAAATCAGGTTTGACAACTTGGAGGAATTTTCAAACGTGTTGTCCAATATTTGCTCCTCCCAGTACCCTTTTTTATGTATCTGTATGTATCCGTTGTAAAAACTGACTACGTTTTTGATTAGGTTCTCGAATATTCCATCCTGAAGAGAATTGGTCAGAGTGGAAAGTATGACCGAAAAAAATACCGCTGCAATGGTAATGGCTGTCCGGTTACGGTTTCGCCACATATTTTTCCATGCCAGCTTCAGCAACCACATATCAGTTCAGTTTTCTCATTTGGTCCATGGTGAAAAAGCTGTCCTCCAATGGCCGATTAAAACGGATGCTTTTGTAGATAATCTCCGTTTTCTGGTTCTTTTTGTCCTGTGGAACCATTTCAAATCGCGTCGGAATCAGCCTTCCGTCCATCTGTTTGATGTCATAGCCGGTCATGGTATTGACCAAATAGCCATCTTCGTCATAAAACCGGGTATGAAGCTCCAAAAAATCTTTTTTATCAATCACGATGATGAGCTTACCCCAAACCAGTGCAGATTCAGGTTTGGGTATCATTTGAATAAGGAAACTCTCCCGGTCTGCCACCATCGTATCGCCAATGATGGTATGGGTATAATCTTCCAAAACTGAAGATTCTTTGACCAAATCATCATTGGTGAAATCCGTTCCCATCCAGCTTTGGCTCATCATGGAGGGAGGAAGCTTGATCGTTCGTTCTACTGTAGGTAGCCAGTTCCAGACTTCTTTTTTTCGCTTCAAAAAAACTGTCCCCTTGTCCTTTGCAGGAGTTTGGATGAGAATCATGGCGTAATCATTTCCTTTCATCCAGGTCTTTACACTCATTTCTCGGGTCCAGGACGGTCGGGTGGTTTTGATGACCAATTCTGCCTCGGAAGTATTTCCCCTCATTTTTTCATCAGCCTTCCGCACTATTTCTTTGGCATCTTGGGCTTGGACAAAGCTCAAACGAGCCATCAGAAGAAGGAATGCAAGAATGGAGGATTTCAGAAAGCTCATGTCACCAAGAATCTTCTAGAAGTTAATCAATTTTCAAAAAATCTTCAACTGAAGTAATCTTTTGATTTTCAACAATATCAGGGTGATTGAAGTAGAGCTTTTACCTGGTGTAAATTTGTGATGGGTGTAAACCAGAGATGAACACCCATCAACCAATAGTTTAGATTTTTTAGCTCAACACCTGGACCTTTGAGGTATGGGCAAATCATTCCATTCGCCCAATTCCATCCAAAATATTGCCTCAGCCGATGTCTAACCTCAACCTGAAGCTATACGAATGCTTGCTACCTTAATATTCAGAATTCCATTTACCTCAACTTGAGTACAGAAACATAAAAATCAGGATCAACCTCCAATTCCGAATTTTGATCTACCTTAAGTTGAGTCCAATTGGTGGAAATCACTATCCGCTGTTTTTTACCCTCGAGTTCAACATCTACAGGCATTTCAAAATTTTTCAGACAATTGCTGAACCGGTAATTCAAAGTCTTGGCATCTGAAAAATAATACTCCAACACCGGAATTCGCTCGTCTCTTAAATATTGGTCAAAAATAGGTGTGAGATCCATGCCAAAAGCTTGAGAAATATAACTTTCCACCTGCTGAGTAGTCACTGTTTGATGGTAAAATTCCTGATTCAAACCTCTGAGAATTTGTCTCCATTTCTCATCATCTTTCAGAATTTCTCGGAGCATGTTGAGCAAATTTCCTCCTTTGTAGTACATATCTCCCGAACCTCGCTGATTCACTCCATAGGTACCGATAATCGGACGATCATTAGCGATGTTCATTCGAGTGCCCCTGACATACTCCTGACCGGCTTCTTTTCCATAATGATAATCCAAAAAGAGGCTTTCCGAATAGTTGGTAAAGCTCTCATGGATCCACATATCGGCCACGTCCTTGTAAGTGATGTTATTGGCAAACCACTCATGACCGGCCTCGTGGATGATGATAAAGTCAAACTTCAAACCCCAACCTGTGCCACTTAGATCCCGGCCCCGATAGCCCATTTGGTAGCCATTGCCATAAGTGACTGAGCTTTGGTGCTCCATGCCGAGATAGGGTGCATCAACGAGCTTAAAGCCGTCTTCATAAAAAGGGTATGGGCCAAACCAGTGTTCAAAGGCCTTCATCATCCGTCCTGCATCCTGAAAATGGACTTTGGCTTTTTCTAGGTTTTCTCTGAGCACAAAGTAATCCATATCCAAGGTGCCTTTTTCTCCGACATACTTCTCTCCAAAATGGACATAATCCCCGATGTTGATATTTACCCCATAATCATTGATCGGATTGACCACAGACCAGTGATAGGTGTTTTTGCCATTCCCCATATCGATTCCTACCAAACGACCATTCGAAACATCCATTAACCCATCCGGAACTGTCACACTGATCATTAGGCTATCCACTTCATCGGCCGGATGATCTTTAAGTGGCCACCAGATGCTGGATCCAATTCCTTGATTGGAGGATGCTATAAAAGGTTTTCCGTTGCTGTCTTTGGTCCAGGTAATTCCCCCGTCCCAAGGCGGTCGGATGGCTTCTTTGGGTTGGCCTTCGTAGCTCACAACAAGTTCTTCAAAGGTACCCGGAACCTGCTTCTTCTTTAGCGTAACAAAGTGAGCCGCTCCTTCCCTTTTAAAATCCAGCTTCTCTCCTGCTTGAACTATAGAGGTGATTTTCAATGGTTCCTGCAAGTCAAGCTGTAAAACTTGATGTTCTGATACCACTCGATATCTTATTGTATTTGAACCTTTTATGGATTTGGTTTCAGGGAAAATTTCCACTGTCAAGTGGTAATGATTTAGATCCCACCAAGCTCGTTCGGGCGTGATGCTTCCCCGTAGAGTATCCGCTCGGGTGATGGTTTGCTGACCTATTCCAGCTAGGTGAGTTGACAAAAAAAGGAGGCTGAATCCGACCAGTATTTTTAAATTCAGTTTTGACATATTCTATAAAATTTCACTAAGAAAGTGACTTTTATCTAACATCTCAATACTAAAAACCAAAGAGGGAGCGATTGTCCAAATCCATCCAATTTAAAGTTGATTTCTGCTTCCAATTAGTGATTTGAATAAGGCTGCGATCTTAAACTTTGAAATCCGGATTGTAGCGAGCGACAAATGAAAATCGTACTTAGAAAAGAAACACTATCAGAAATATGCGGTCATTCATAATATCCTTCATTTTTATTCTAGCTATTTCCAGTTGCAATGAGGAAGACGGGCAATTAGAAAGCAGGTTTGAAGAAGGTACTTACAGAGGTACTTTCATTAGAAATTGGCCTTCTGGCCAAAGTAATACAGCGACCATCACCATGACTTTTGAGGATAATAAATGGAGTGGCTCCAGCAACATTCCGAAGTTTCCAGCCTTATGCCGAGGCACCTATTCCATCACTGGTAATAAAATCACTTTTCAGAATGAATGCCCATGGACAGCTGAATTTGATTGGAGCCTCATCCTTTCAGGCGAATTTACCTTAGAGAAAAGCGGTAAAGAATTGGAGTTCTCAAATTATACCCGTTCCGCTACTTTCACTGATCATTATAAGCTGGTTAAAGAATAAGAACTACCTATAAAAACTCTTTGCCAACTCAACTATTCTGGAAAAGAATAACATTAACTCTTGAACAGCCCCTACTGGTTTCTGATCTTCATCTTTTCATTGGAACTTCCAAATTTACTTTTGCCCCTCCCCGTCTTTTGCTTTCATCCGCCGCTTCCATAAAGGCATAGATTTCAAGTGTTTCTCTGGAATCGATGGGTGATTTTTTGGTTCGGAAAAACTCAGCAATCTGTACTACCAAAGGTTCATAGCCTTCGAAGGGTCCAAAAAACAGATTTCCATCGGTCCCAAAGGCGGTTCCTCCATAATCGTGCTTTCCAGATCTCATGCCCCTGAAGGTTCCGATCCGACCGTCTTTCCAGGTTCCTACGACTACTTCAGCATCCGGAGTTGAAAAGCGTGTCACTGATTCACATCCCACACCCATCGCAGTAAACAGGATTTCCACCCCATGAATCCCGTACCAAAACAAATCCGGATGGCTGGGTTCGAGTGTTGCAGGGCTGAATGCATCACAGGCCAGAACTTTTCCGACTTTGTTTTCATGACGGACGGCATGGACATTCTTTTGATAGCGCAGCGAGGAACAGGAAAACATCGGAACGCCCGCTACTTCCGCTTCTTGGTAAATTTTTACGGCATCTGCAAAAGAACCCGCAACCGGCTTGTCGATAAAAACAGGCTTTTTAGCCTTAAATACGGCCCTTGCCTGTTCCAAGTGAGGTTTGCCGTCATTGGTCTCCAGAAGCACCACATCTACTTTTTGAAGTAAAGCTTCGATGGAATCCACGATTTCCACACCTTGTTCTTTCACTTGATCGATGTAACCCGGAATTCGGTCCATGCTGGATTTGATGTCGCGGCTGCCGTAAGGATAGGCGGCCACGACGCGAAATCCCGCTAGTTCAGGCTTGGGATTCTCGGCATTAAAAAGCTTGGTAAAGGCTGGAGCATGTGAGGTGTCCAAACCGATGATTCCGATTTTAATTGGATTTACTTGGGTATTTCCAAGGAGGGAAAAAGGTAAAGAACTCAAGCTTGCTGCGGCTCCAAATGCTGTGGTTTTTTTTATAAATGATCGACGGGATGATTTCATAACAAATTGAAATAATGAATTTTATATGGTTTTATTAATGTCAATTTTTTGAAAATGTATTTAAATACAGGTCGTGCCTTTGGCACTCTTGGAAACTTATATTTTACCATTTGCCCAGAATTGAATTCTGGGCTAGTATAGAACACGCTTTCAGCGCTTTTCCTTGATTTCAATTTATAGCACATGCCCTGAAGGGGCAATTTGTAATAGCCTCAAATTCAATTTGGGGCTATGAATTTAATCCAATCTCAAGAGCACCAAAGGTGCGATCTGTGCCAAATTTGGAGATCCCTTACACCTTAAAGAAAATCTTCTTCCGATAAAGAAAATACAAGAACAGCCAAACCAACCCCAAAGCCCCCAAACTTTCCATTACCGGCATCCAATTTTCTCCTAAAGGTTTGTAAAGCCCTTCAAACAAAAGCCTGGAAGTATATCTGAAATTGACAAACCGATAGATCATGTAGATCGTCAAACTGTTCATCCCCACCACAACAAAGAAGAAGGCCCATTTCTGAAATTTCAGGATGTCGATCATCAGGTAAAAAAGGCCCATTGAAAGAAATGCCAAACCCGAAGTCAGCATAATAAAGGAACTCGTCCACATCCGCTTGAAAATTGGGAAATGAAGGTTCCAGACCAAGGCTATTCCGATGAAAATCAGCCCGGTAATCAGGAGTTCTTTGAGTTTTTGATTTTCTGAACTATTGATTTTCCGTAGAATTTCTCCTGCATGCGCTCCAAAGATCGTCAAACAGATTGCCGGAAAAGTGGTCAGAATTCCCAATTCATCGAATTGTCCTTGAAGCAGCCTTCCTGGTAGAAAAGTTCGGTCAAACCAACCCACCAAATTTCCCTCGAAACTCAAATCTCCTGCTCCAAATCCCGGAACGGGAACCAAAAAAACGGCTGCATAATAAAGCATCAAAATTCCTCCTGCGATGATCAACCGCTTCATCGCATTGAAGTTGAGAAAGAGAAAAACCGTCACAAAACCTGCTATTCCAATTCTTCCCAAGACGCTTCCCAAACGGATTTGCTCCCAATCGAAAAAGGGAAAAGGAGCATTTTTGTCCAAAATACCCAAGCCAATCAGGATTATCATTCTCCAAAATGCCTTTCGATAGATTTGGCTTTTGGGAGCATTGGCTTCTTTCAATTTCCCCAAGGAAAAAGGAATGGAAACCCCTGCCACGAACAGGAAAAGAGGAAAAATGAAATCGTAAAAGGTAAATCCGATCCACTCCGGGTGCTCAAATTGATGAGCCAGACTATCCATCCAAGTCATGGAAGTTTTGCCTTCCAAACTTCGGAAAAAAGCATCCGCCCCACAGATCATCAGCATGTCAAAGCCCCGAAGAGCATCGATTGACACCAGTCTCTTTGAAGGTTCTTTGAGCAGAATATCCATACGATCAGAGTTTAGGTTCCCAGCCTTTTTGGTATTCTCTGCCCCAAAGTTTCATGGCCTCCTTGTCACCAAGGATCTTTCCTGAATTTTGGTCAATTTCCAAAGCTCTTCCAGTTCGGTAGGAAATATTGCCCAAATGGCACAGCAACACGCTTTTTTGAATTTCAGGGTAAGGGGAAATCTGACTTTCTCCCTTATCAATGGCATTAATAAAATTGGTAAAATGAGCGATGTCCATGTCAAAACCAGCGCCGCGTTGATCCACCACGGTATTGGTCGTGGGCTCGGCAGATTTCACCAGCTTATTGGCGTTGTCGTAGATTTTGTAGGAGTTGTTGAGGAGTTCGAGCGTACCGTTTTCCCCATGAAATGAAACCCCTGAACCCATGGCGTTAATGTCGCGTGCATTGCAACTGCGTCCTTCCCAGAGGATGGATTTTCCGCCTGCAAAATCATAGCTGGCAATCTGGGTATCCGGGGTCTCCCAATCGTCCTGAAAATGGTAGCGCCCTCCGCTGGAATAGCATTTTTCGGGATAATCCACCTGCAATCCCCACCGGGCCAAATCCAAAAAGTGCACGCCATTATTGACGATTTCTCCTGTGCCCCAGTGCCAGAACCAGTGCCAATTGTAATGAATCAGGTTGTCTTTGAATTCTTTTCGAGGAACAGGCCCTTGCCAAAGCTCAAAATCCAGCCATTCTGGAACAGCCGCTGGCTTGCCGTAGCCAATTGATTTTCGGGTATTTGTATACCAAGCTCGGGCATAATAAGCCTTTCCGATTGCGCCGGAGTGAAGTTCTTTCATCGCCTCCTGCACTCTTGGCCAAGACCGGCGTTGATTGCCCATCTGAACGATTTTACCATACTTTTTGGTTGCTTCCACAAGCAGTTCGGATTCGGCAGGATTGTGCGAACCTGGCTTTTCCAGATATACATGTTTTCCTGCCTGAAGCGCCATAATGGAGGCTGGCGTATGCCAAAAATCAGGCATGGCAATCGAGACTGCATCCAGCGTTTTGTCTTCCAAGGCTTTTCTGAAATCTACCAAACCTGTTGGAGCTGTTTTCACTCCCTCTTTCAAAGCCAAGGCAATCCCGTTTTCCCGAGCACGGGAATCCACATCGCAGATGTAAGTGATTTCCACGTTAGGGATTTTGGCAAATGCCTGAATGTGCTGCAAGCCCCGGCTGTTGACGCCGATCACTGCTATGCGGTATTTGTCTTTGAGTGGATATTGAGAAAGGATATTGAATGAAAAAGCGGAAGAAGCCGCACTGAGACCCAAGGCTCCGGTTGCGGCCGTTTTGATAAAATGACGGCGGTTGAGGTTATTTTTCATGATGCTGTGGTTTTGAGTTTGGGTTAATCGAGAGGTATTTCTACTCCGTTTTTTAGGACTTTGAGAATTTTTAAAGTTTGATCTGGAGCTTGTTCTGCTAAAATCAAGTCTGCATTTTGACCGATTTGGATAGGCTCAAAAGAAGTATCAAAGAGCCTTTGAGGTCGTTTGGAGGCCATTTGCCAGGCTTCAGGAAGATCTGCCAATTTATTTTTGAGAAGGAAATTGATGCCTTGAAAGATATTCATAGCCGAACCTGCAAGCGTGTTGGCATTACCCAACAGGTGAAGCTTTCCATCAGAGGTTAATATGACTTTTCCTCCAACTGCAGCATTATAATCTCCAGGCGGCATGCCCGCCAAAGCCACGGAGTCACTGACGATCATCAGTTTTTCGGCTTTCACTTTCTTAAAGACCTGAATTACTTCAGCCGGAAGATGAAATCCATCCGCAATGATGGTGGCAGAAAGATTTTCGGCCGCCAGTTGAGACCAGAGGTAGTTGGGATGACGGGCAATGATGCTGTGCATTCCATTTCCCAAGTGGGTGGAAAGCCTCGCTCCTGCTTTCACCGCTTCCATAATTTGTTCATGACTGGCGTTCGTATGTCCGATGGAAACTAAAATCCCGGATTCCACACATTTTTCAATAAAAAAGGCGCTTCCCTCCCATTCCGGAGAAAGGGTGATCATCCTAATCAGACCTTCGCTTTCGTCAATCCACTTTTGAAACAAATTCCAGTTCGGAGCCTGTACAAATTCTCTGAAATGTGCACCTCTTGGTCCGTCTTCAGGAGAAATAAAAGGTCCTTCAATATGAATTCCACTGATGCAGGATTTGGCCAATAGATCATTTTTGCGAATCTGAACCACCTGCTGAATCAAAGCTGAAATCTTCTCCGGTGAATTGGTGATGATGGTGGGAAAATGGCTGGTAATTCCGCATTGAAGCAGTTTTTTGGAAATTTGACCCAAAGCCAAAACATCACTTTGAATCGAATTGTAATCCAAGCCACCATACCCATTCACTTGAATGTCAGTGAAACCAGGGCCTATCCAAACATTTTCCGGACAGGACTCAGAAGGTAAGACGGCCTTTATCTTCCCTTCGGAAATAAAGATTTCCAGTGGTTTTCCATCCAAAAAAGACTTTCCGATCAGGCGAGGTTCCATCTTCTGATTTTATGTCCATGGACTGCGTAAAACACCAGATACAAATAGCAAGGGAAAAGCACCCAATAAGCCTGTTGAACATTGACCGCGTCAGCCACGGCACCATAGGCAAGTGGCATGATGGCATTGCCGCAGAGTCCCATGATCATAATGGAAGCTCCGAGTTTGGTGAATCGACCCAATCCGTCTAAAGCCAAAGGCCAAATTCCAGCCCAAACCAGAGAATTGGCCAAGCCCAGCAGAACTACAAACCAAATCGACACATCCGATGTGATACCCAAAATCGTCACTTGACCCGAGGTGAAAATGATCAGCAGCGTGAATACCGTGCCCAACAGCGTACAAATCCGAAGCACATTCACCTGAGAAATTACTTTGGGAATCAAAGAAATACCGATCAGATAGCCCAAGATCGTAAATGCAAGCGTGTAGGAAGGGAAGACTTTGGCTTCCATCAATCCTATCCCAAAGGAGTTGGCATAAGGAATGACCGTATCGATCGCAATGACCTGGGTACCTACATGCAGAAAGATCGCTACCGCTCCCAAAATCAGATGGGGAAACTGGAAAATGGAGTTTTTACCTGAATTAGCCTCTGCTACTTCTGCGGTCTCATGTTCCGTGTCGATCTCAGGAAGTGGGGAAAACCTCACAAAGATTCCCAAGCCCAAAAGCACGGTTCCGACCACAGAATAAGGCAAAATGACTCGCCGGATCAATTCATCCAAGGCAGCGTCTTTCGCCTCCGGAGTCATGGTGTCCAACTGCTGGAAGAGTTCGTTGTCCCCCACTCTGAGAATAACCGCTGCAAAGAGAATCGGCGCCAAAATCCCAGCTCCTTTGTTGAAAATCCCCATTACACTGATGCGTTGGGCTGCATTTTCTTTGGGACCCAAAACCGTCACGTAAGGATTTGCAGCAGTCTGAAGAACCGCCAAACCTGTTCCCAGCGTGAATAAACCCAGGAGGAAAATCTCATAGGTTCGGCTCATCGCGGCTGGAACAAAAATGAAGGCTCCTACTGCCATAGCAAAAAAACCGACCATCATTCCTTTCTTAAATCCCACTGCTTTGAGCAGATAGGAAGAAGGTACCGACATGACTAGGTAGGAAATGTAAAAGGCAAAAGCAACGAGGTAGGAATCGAAGTTGCTGAGCGTAAAGGCGATTTTGAAATAGGGAATCAGGATCGCATTGACCCAGGAGACAAATCCGAAGATAAAGAAAAGCATCCCGATGATGCCAATGGATATCCAGGTATCCCGTTGGCTAAGCTGATCGGCACGAACCGCAGCGGTGGTTTTTGACATAGGCTGGTTTTGGGTTATAAGAAAAAAAGATAATTTAAGAATTATTGATGTGAGTGAAGACCTGCCTGAGGCAGACAGGCACTCACATCGGCGGTATTTTCGCCACCGTGAGTGTCCTCACTCACGGATTATCCTTTTAAATTCTCTTTTTCCATTTGCCTTAAATACCAAATTTTATGTCACCCATCCAAAAAATTTCCGATCAATGGTTGGAAAGAAAGGATGAAGCGGCTTCTTCCAGAAAAATCTGAAAATTCGGTCGCCTCCGTGAGTGTCCTTACTCACGGAACATTCATTTAAAGCTTATTAAGCAAAGATGAAGCAGGCTGATCCAAAAAGATCTGACAATCTTGATGCTCTTGTAAGATCGAAGCCGGTTGAAGATTGGAGATTTCTCCTTGAAGACAGTCTTTCACTGCTTGGGCTTTTCGTAAATCAGGAACCGAACAAATGATGGATTTTGATTTCATGATTTGACGGATTGACATGCTTATGGCTTGGGTCGGTACAGCTTCCAAATTGGGAAACCACCCCTCTCCCAGCTGCTGCATGCGACAGGCATGATCCAAATTGACGACTAAATAAGGCTTTTCCGTTTCAAAATCTGCAGGGGGATCATTGAACGCCAAGTGTCCGTTTTCCCCGATTCCTACAAATGCCACGTCTATTGGATGATTTTGAATCAAAGTCGAAAGTCGTTCGCATTCTTTTTCGGGTTCATTTTCTCCGTCAATCAAGTGATAGGCTTTTAACTGAGGAACATGATTAAAAAATCGCTCCAGCAGATATTTCCGAAAACTGGCCGGATGCGTGATCGTAAGTCCAAGGTATTCATCCAAATGAAATACAGTCACCTTGCTCCAATCGATGTCTTTTTCAGCCAACAACTGCTTCAGTGTTTCAAACTGACTAGTGCCGGTAGCCAAGATAATGTTGGCAAATCCTTGGTTTTGAATGGCTTTTCGAATCAGTTCAGCACCGATTTTTCCGGCTTTTTGGCCCAATTCAACTGGGTTTGGGGAAATGGAAATGGTCATAGCTTGGAGTTTATTCGAGTTCTTCGAGACGGTAGTCAAAATCGCTTTGCAGGTCCTCATGAAGTGTGGAAATCAGCTTTTTTGCCTTTCCGATTTGAACTTCATACAAGTTGTTTATCACCGGGTGACGGAAACTCAAATAACCGTATTTCTTCATCATTTCGCAGAAATACAATATCAATTCCGCTTGGTCTGCTTTGTTTTTACTGAGTTTAAGAGCCTTGTTAAGCTTTCGGCGAATGGCTTGAGCTGCTTTTTTACCGAGGTGGTAATTTCGGGTGTTAGCCGTTTGAAAGGCTTCGTCCAGCTCCTCTTTGACCGAATCCACAAACAAGTTGGGCTGATCCCGTTCATTCAGTTTGAAGTAAAGGAAAGCCTTATTATCCCTGCTGAATTTGGCCAAATCAGTAATCAGGGCAATTAATTCCTTTTCAGAGAGGTATCCGAGGTCTTTTTTGAGGTCGGCAAGCGAAGGGATTTCCATGGCTAAAAGTAAGAAGTTTCCGATTGAGGCGATTTTCCACTTAAACCACTTCGTTTGATTTTCATCAAAAATCTGGCTCATATCAAAGAAATCTTGAATGAAAGCGAGTTAATCAATAAGTTTAAATCCAGAACGATAAACCCGATGGAAGCTTACGGACAAATCTTATTAATCGCCATGCCAGCCTTTTTCGTGCTGGTTTTATTTGAGAAATTCTGGGGAATCTGGAAAGGCAATGATACCGTCCCACTCAATGACATGATTGCCTCATTGAGTTCGGGGATCACCAATGTGACCAAAGACGTGCTGGGACTCAGTATTGCCGTGATTTCCTACGGATGGTTGTTTGAGAAATTCTCCTTTTTCCAAATCGAAGCGACTTGGCTGGTTTACGTGATTGCCTTTTTCGCCTTGGATTTTGCAGGGTATTGGACCCATCGGATTGCGCACGAGTACAATATTTTTTGGAACAATCATATTGTGCATCACAGCTCTGAGGAGTTTAACCTGGCCTGTGCACTTCGGCAGAGCATTTCTTCCATTGTGAAGATATTCGCGATTTTCCTAATTCCTGCGGCTATTTTGGGAGTTCCTCCTCAAGTAATCGCTGTGGTAGCTCCACTTCATTTGTTCGCACAATTCTGGTATCATACCAGACATATCGGCAAGATGGGTTTCTTGGAAAAAATCATCGTCACACCCTCCCATCACCGGGTGCATCATGCGATCAATCCGGAGTATTTGGACAAAAACTACGGTCAGATTTTCATCTTTTGGGACAAGTGGTTTGGTACCTATCAGGAGGAAAAGGATGAAATACCAGCTGTTTATGGGGTGACAAGACCTGTACAAACTTGGAACCCGATCAAAATCAATTTCATGCATCTCTGGCTTTTGATCAAGGATGCCTGGAGAGCTGAAAAGTGGTTGGATAAACTTAAAATATGGTTTATGCCACTGGGCTGGAGACCGGCAGATGTGGCCAAAAAATATCCGGTATCCAAGATCGAAGACGTGTATCATTTCGACAAATACAATCCATTTCTCACAAAAGGCATGTTGGTTTGGAGTTTTGCCCAGTTAATCGCCTTATTACTTCTTTTGAGCTACCTCTTTGGCAACTTGGCGGCTATCGGAGCACCGGGAATTTTCTATTATGGTGGATTTGTGTTCCTGACCGTTTATGCCTACACCGAGTTGATGGATCGCAACCCAAATGCCTGGGCTTGGGAAGTCTTGAAAATGGTTTATGCCATGTATTTCGTGGTAACTTCAGGTGATTGGTTTGGATTAAATAGCTTTTTGCCTGGTTCGGTTTACATTTTCGTAGGGTACTTGGTTGTATCAGCGCTATTTTCGGTTTGGTTTTCCTCCCGAAAGGAAAATCTTCAATTTGGTAATCCATCAATCCCTCTTAAATGAAAGAACTTCAGCAGATTATCCAAGCCTACGAAGTTTGTAAATCCGAAAGTCAATCGGTTGCCTTAGCCACCGTAGTCCAAGTGGATGGATCGGCTTACCGACGTCCCGGAGCAAGAATGCTGGTCACTCAGGAAGGAAATCTAACTGGTGCGATCAGCGGTGGCTGTTTGGAAGGTGATGCCCTTCGCAAAGCCCAGGCAGTGATTTTCCAGCAAAAATCCATGTTGGTTACCTATGACACCACGGATGAGGATGATCAGAATTTCGGTGTAGGCTTGGGATGCAACGGAATCATCCATGTTCTGATCGAACCGATTGACTTTGGAAATCCGGAAAATCCGGTTGAACTCATTAAAAAAGCACTTTCCAATCGGGAGACTTCGCTCCTTTTGACGCTTTTCTCCGTGCCAAACTCTAAGTCGGAACAGATCGGCACGATCTATTTGAAAAAAGGAAGTCAGGATTTCGGAAGCCTTTCCAAAGTTCATGCGGATTTCAGACAAGAATTAGAAAAGGAAATTATGGATTTTGATTCTCCGCAAAATCTGATTCAATCATATTCCGAATATCAACAGCTCTCCGTTTTCTTCGAGGTGATCAAACCTGTGACTCGGATTCTCCTTTTTGGAGCTGGAAATGATACCATTCCCGTAGCTAAAATGTCTGAAATACTGGGTTTTGAGCTGATTTTGATTGATGGAAGGAAAAACCTGGCGACAGCAACCCGATTTCCTCAGGCAAAACAGATCATTCAAGGTCCTGCTGAAGAAGTCATTGATCAATTCGAAACGGATCTGAATACGGTGGCCTTGTTAATGACTCACAATTTTGAGTATGAAGTCATTGTCCTGGAAAAACTTCTGCATTGCATGATTCCCTACATCGGTATTTTGGGACCCAAGCGGAAAACCGAAAAGCTGATCCAGAGACTGGAATCCAACCGAATTCAGGCTTCGACCGAAAATCTATATGCGCCAATTGGATTGGAGATCGGTGCGGAAACTTCCGAAGAAATTGCTTTGTCCATATTGGCTGAAATCAAGGCTGTGTTGAATAAAAAGCAGCCGATTTTCCTTCGGGACAAGCAAGGTCCTATTCATGAAAAGGTGGGATGAAAACCGCGATAATCCTCTTAGCAGCAGGCTCATCTTCCCGTTTAGGAAGACCCAAGCAACTAATTGAATTTCAAGGAAAAAAATTGATTCAAAAAGCCATTGAGGAAGCTCAAAAAAGCAAGTCTGATTCTTTGGTGGTGGTGCTGGGATGGAATCCGGAATTGATCAAATCGGGATTTGGTTCAATGAAAATTCCTTTTGTGATCAATGAAAATTGGGAAGAAGGAATGGCTTCCAGCATGCAGTCTGGACTTCGTTTTTTAGTGGAAAAAGAACATCCCGACCAAGTCATTTTGATGCTGGTTGATCAGCCTTTTGTAGATGCAGATCTTTTGAACTCACTGATTTTGGAGAAGGAAAAGTCCGGAAAAGGAGTCGTTGCTTGCAGCTATTCGGATACTTTGGGAGTTCCGGCGATTTTTGATCGAGCCTATTTTGATGAAATGCTAAGCCTCCAGGGTTCTGAAGGAGCGAAAAAGGTAATTATGAAAAATAGAGCCGATGTATTTGCCGTGGATTTTCCACTTGGAGCTGTTGACTTGGATACAGAGGAGGATTTGGAAAGATTGAAAGATTGGAAGACTTGAAGTTTACAAAATTGATTCTCACCTACTCAATATCCTTAAAAAACTCCTCCAGATCCAATGTAAACCCTTCAAGAACGGTAGATTCCACCACATCTCCTGAAGTCAGTAATCTCGAAGGAACATATTTTCCATCGACAAGCGTATAAATCAATAAATCCTGATTTTCGGGATGGATAATCCAGTATTCTCTAACTCCATGGGATTCATAGAGCTTAAACTTGTGTTTAAGTTCTGTCTGGCTATTGCCAGGAGAAAGAATCTCTACGATTAGATCAGGCGCACCGATACAACCCCGATCATCCAACTTTTCAGGATCACAAATCACACAAATATCCGGCTGGACGACGTCATGGATTTTGTGGTCTTCTTTCGATCCTTTTGGGAATCGCACATCAAATGGAGCATCATATACCTGACATTTTTGACCTTCCAGAAATGTGAATAGTTTGGCGGCAAGTTTTAATGATACCCGTTGGTGAATTCTTTTTGGTGCTGCCGCTGCCTTTTTAAATCGAATTCCCTTGATTAATTCTACTACTTCATCAATCGGCCAAGTCAGATAGTCCGCATAAGAATACATTCCGTATTCTGCTTCAGGTTCGTTGACAGTATCTGGCTTATTCGTTTCCATAGCTTAAATATACTGATCCTAAACTGCTTAAGTTTTGATTTCCTAAAAATCAATCCTGCATTGACTTTACTTTCTCAATTCTAGGACTACTTTTTTCACCCAATCGATGGTCAGATCAATATCGGTTTCAGAAGTGTTTTTTCCCAAACTAAACCGGATCGAAGCTCTTCCCAAATCAGCGTTTAACCCCATCGCCTGAAGCACATGACTTGGCTTAGGTGAAATGGAGGTACAAGCAGAACCAGAACTCACCGCCACCTTTTGATTCACTTTTTTGAGCAACTCTTCCCCTTCTACCCCACCGAAAGCAATGTTGGTTACATGGGGCAAACGGGATTCCTGACTCCCGTTCAGAAAAGTGTCTGATAATTCCAAAAGGCCATTTTCCAGTCTGTTTCGCAGGTTTTCCAATCGCATGGACTCTGAATCCATTTCAGCTAATCGAAGCTCCATTGCTTTTCCAAACCCTACAATTCCTGGCACATTGAGCGTCCCGCTACGCATTCCCTTTTCATGACCCCCTCCGTGGATTTGGGCCAAAGGTTTGGGCAGGTCATGATTGTGTCTGACATACAAAGCACCGACACCTTTCGGACCGTATAGTTTATGGGCTGAAATGGCCATAAGGTGAATTCCTTTGGTGAAAACAGGAATTTTACCTGCAGCCTGAACTGCATCCGTGAAAAAGATAATGTTTCTTGATTCGGCCAAATCGGCAATTTTCTCCACAGGATGAATGACTCCCGTTTCATTATTGGCCCACATCAGGCAGATTAGTTTAGTATGAAGCAAAATGGAATTTTCCAGTTCCTCCAAACTGATATTTCCCTTGGAATCGACCGGCAGATAAGTGACTTCTGCACCTTTTTTCTGGATTTCGGCAAACGTATCCAAAACGGCTTTGTGCTCAGTCCATGCGGTGATGTAATGTTGTTTTTCTCCCTGATACGCTTCAAAGATTCCTTTTATTCCCAGATTAATTGCCTCCGTGGCACCCGAAGTGAAAATGATTTCCTTGGCTTTGGCGCCGATCAGATGGGCTATTTTTTCCCGGGCTTCTTCCACGGCGTTTTCAGCCATCCAGCCATAGGGATGGCTCTTACTTGCGGCATTTCCGAAATGTGTTCCGAAGTAAGGCAGCATCACTTCGATCACTTCAGGAGCACAGGGAGTTGTAGCATTATAATCGAGGTAAATCGGGTAGTTCATGGCTCTAAAGATCTTTATTTTTTCTCCCCTACTCCAAACTCATCCATTAACTGCAATCCGTAGTTTCGGATAGTTTCAATGATCGGAATCGCCGAAAGACCACGTTCGGTGATCGAATATTCCACTTTAGGAGGGACGACAGGATAGACTTTTCGGATGATAAATCCCTCCTCTTCCAACTCTCGAAGTTGACTGGTCAGCATTTTATGGGTGATGTGCGGGATGTCTTTTTTCAACTCCCCGTAGCGCATCACCCGATTTTTCAATCTCCAAAGAATGGGCATCTTCCAAGTCCCTCCGATTCGGTCCATGGCAAACTCGACCGGATTGTAATAAACCTTATTGTTAAATATGAAATCAGGCATATTGCTTCAATTTTCCATTTCTTACCAAAAGGTGCATATCATAATCTTTGGTAAGTATATTTTCAAAGATAGCATTCATTTCAATCTTTGATTCAATCAACTGTTCAAAACAATCATGAATCAAATTTTAGAGAAAAACGCCTACGTTCATTTTCACGGCGCTCCCAGCAAAGGGAAGATCTTGATGGTAGCTAGTTCACCTACCGTCTCTAAGCAAACAGGTTGGCCTATCGGCTTTTGGATCGCCGAATTGACTCATCCGCTTCGCGTATTTCAGGAGGCAGGCTATGAAGTAGAATTGGTGTCTACGGAGGGAGGAAAACTGGAAATGGATGCCTATTCCAATCCCACCGATCCTAGCGGTTATTCCGCACATGATGTGATTTCCTTGGGCTATTTGCAAAAGCCTGAATTCAACGCCATGCTGGAAAACACCAAAAAACTGACCGAGGTCAATCCGGCAGACTATGCGGCTGTTTTCTTGGTTGGTGGTCAAGGCCCGATGTACACCTTCAGAGGAAATCCTGAATTGGAGAAGCTTTTTGTCGCTTTTTACGAATCAGGAAAGCCCAGTGCTGCAGTTTGTCACTCCACTACCCTTCTGTTGGAAGCTAAAAAATCCAATGGGGAACTTCTCGTGGCTGGCAAAACCTGGACAGGCTTTGCCGATGCGGAAGAAGAGTTTGCAGATCAGGCTGTTGGAATGAAGATCCAACCCTATCGAATCGAAGAAGAGGCTCGAAAACTTTCCGGAACCATTTTTAAAGTTGCCTCTCCATTCTCTTCTTATGCAATTCAGGATGGAAACTTGATCACGGGTCAACAACAAAATTCTGGTGCCGCTGCAGCAGAATTGGTGGTAGAAGCATTGAACAAGTAATTGAATTTCAAAATGAAAAAGTGGAGCAAGAAAAAAGGAAAGGATATCTGCCTAAAAGCATGCATCACCCTTTTTCTGCTCCACTTTTTTTCTCTTTCCTCTATGGCTCAACTGAATGAAAGCGACACTGCCAAATTTCAATTTAGAGGTGGACTCATCGGAGCTTTCCAAAGAGGAAATGTGGAGTTGCTGGTGATTCGTGGAAGGCTGGAAATTGTCACCAATTCTCAAAAACCCTTTGTTTTTAAATCCCAAAACAACAGTCTCTACCAGGAATTCAGCGGGTTAAAAGCGGACAATGACGTCAATAGCCGGAATTACCTCTATTACAAACCTTTCCGAAAATTCTACCCTTTCTCTATGCTTTATTTCCAAACCAACTACCGAAGAGAGATCGATTCCAGATGGTTTGGAGGGCTGGGATACACTTGGCAAGTGGTCCAAAAGCCAAAGACGATTCTCAAGATTTCCGGAAGCTTGGTCTATGAATCCACCCGATTTCGAAGTGATCAATTCAATGAAACTGAATACAACGGAAGTACTGAGATTTCACTTCCCAGAGCGACCTTGTATCTGGCTGGATGGCACAAGTTAGCCGATTCCAAGCTGAGGTTGTTTTACAGTGGATATTGGCAGCCTGGACTTGATGGGACACCCAACAACCGGTTGCAACTTGATTTGGGGATAGAAGTACCACTTTGGAAAGGACTGAATGCCACAATGCAATACAGTTTCAGTCGGGAACAAGTGGTCATATCTGAGGTGCTTCAGGAAGATCGGATTTTGACGTTTGGCCTCAGTTATCAACTCAAAAAATGAACAGGAAATAATGATCATCAAACGGAATTTTAACCCCATCAAGGTAGTCCACTATGTCAAAATGGAATTGCTCATTTCGACGGTCGTTTCGGTTGGAATTTGGTGGATGTATGAAATTGGAATCGCACAAGTTTCTTTGCCTTTTTCCATCGCGGCCATTTTGGGCAGTGCCTTGGCAATTTTTATTGCATTTCGGAACAACAGTGCCTATGGACGATGGTGGGAAGCGCGAACTGTCTGGGGTGGAATTGTGAATTCTAGTCGGGTTTTGGCCCGGTTGATTATCACTTTTACCGATAGCCATGCCCACCAAGCCAATTATGAAAAGGAACGTAGCGAGGCATTTAAAAAACACTTGATTTATTCCTGTATCGCTTGGGTTCATGCGCTGAGAATACACCTTCGGAATCAGGAAACTTGGTCAGAACTCAAGCCATTTCTTACCTCGGAATATTACAGCCAATTGATTCAAAGCCAAAACAAACCCAATTTTCTCCAGCTACTGATGGGCAAAAAGATCTATCAGGCCATGGCAAATGGTACCTTGGGCGGCTTTGACTCATTCCAAATGGAAGGGCAACTCCTCGCTTTGGCAAATTACCAAGGAAGCTGCGAGCGCATCAAGAACACTCCGCTTTTACGTCAATATGATTTCTTTACGAGGCTCTTTTTATATGTTTTTATCTTTCTGCTACCATTTGCTTTGATCGCTGATTTCAACCGAATGGAAATGTCCAGCTTAATGATTCCGGTTTCAATCCTGATTTCCTTTGTTTTTTCTATTCAGGCCAAAGTCGGTGAAGTCAACGAAGATCCTTTTGAAAACCGGATCACGGATGTGCCCCTTTCCGCCCTTTGCAACACGATTGAGCGGGATTTGAGAGAGATGCTTGGAGAAAAAGAATTGCCTCAAAAAAATGAGGTAAAAGAAGGATATTTATTCTAACCAATTTGTAATCATTCAATTATGAAATCGAGCATGACTAAAAAATCATACACCGGAATGATTCTAAGCTTTGCGAGATTCTCCCGATGGAAAATCGGGACAGGCAATCTGACCATTAAAAATCAAATTATAAACAGATGAAATGCCCATGAGAAAATGCTTCTCACACAGGGAAATGATTATCCAGGGCATTCCATGTGGCAAATGAACATCAAATTATAAACACATGAAATTAGCAATCATCGGCACAGGAAATGTCGGAGGTGCCTTGGCCACTCAGTGGGCAAAAGCCGGACATGAAATCAACCTCGGAGTTCAGGATCTTTCCAATTTCAAAGGCAAAGAACTTCTGAATAATCCCAACACTCAGGTTTTTTCGGTAACAGAAGCCGTCAAAAAATCCGAAGTAATCCTGATTGCTGCTCCTGCTGCGGTGGAAGTTGCCAAAAGTCTGGGTGATACCACCGGCAAAATCATCATCGACTCCATGAATATTGTCATGGGCCGAGGGCCTGTTGGCTTCAAAACCACCGCAGAAGCCATCCTTGCCCATACCCAAACCCGAGATGTAGTCAAATGCTTCAATACGACAGGTTTCAACAACATGCAAAACCCGATGTATGGGAATCAAGCTTTGGATTTGTTTGTAGCCGGAGATAGCAAAAATGGAAAAGAAATTGCCAAGCAATTGGTCAAAGACGCCGGTTTTGCGGAATGTTACGATGTGGGTGGTAATGACCGATTTGAACTCATGGAGCAATTTGCCTGGTTTTGGATCAATCTGGCCATGGTGCAAGGTCAGGGAAGGGAGATTGGGTTTAAGTTGCTAAAGCGGTGAAAGTAGCCTAAGGCAATAGCGTTTAAAAGGTTTGGGCTTTGAATAGTGTAGGCAGTTGGGGCGACAGGGTTACAAAGTGATCTTGACCTCCAGAGATTCAGAAAAGCCAAATCAGCAACGAAAATTTTAAATGAACAGAAGCTGTTCATTTATCAGAGAGTGTTGGAGGTGACGAACGAAGAGCAAATCAAGGAACTGGAATCCCGGGCCATTTAAATCTTTGAAAGATTGGACTTGATTGTCAACAATGCTGGCATAAATCCAAAGGATTAATGGATTCAATAAATCCATTGCGCTGGAGCGATCAAATGGTCAAAAATTGTTGGTGACTTTGGTTAGAATATTTCAATCAGTTAAAATTCCTTATCCCATAATCCATACGGTTGTTATTCGATTCGGGTAACCTTCAATCCTTCCCTATTCAAGACTTCCAAATCCTTTTCATCCAACGCAGCATTAAAAACGGCAAGTCCTGATACTTTCCCGATGAATTGGTTGGTCATTTTACCAGTAACTGAATTTGCCCCAACAGTGAAATCAGCACCATCTTCACCCCCATCAAAAATTCCTTCATCATAAGGAAAAGGGTTGGTGAACTCACCTGCACTTAATTTCCCATTGATGAATGATTTAATTTCTTTTCCATCGTAGGTAACAGCAATGGAAACCCATTCATTTAATGGGACTTGTTCCCCCGAGCTTGAATAAGTAATCCAAGCTACTTGTCCTACAGTTTTTCCACCGGTAGCAGATATATGTCCGTGTAATAGGCCTGAAGCTGGATATCGAACTGATTCGTTGAAGTGCGTTTTCAAACGGGCGTTTAAAAACATGCAATACTGCCTTTTCGACCTTGTTTCATCCCAAACACCTGCTACTGCCTGCCAGTTTTTTGAGGATTCTATTTTGACCCATGCCATTACGGTTACTTGAGCATTTTTTCCAAAAATATTTAGATCACCCAAAGAGTCCCTTGGAATAAAAAACCATCTTTCATTCTCAATTACTGCTGACGTACCACTGATTGGGCCTTCATTGATTTTTGAAATACCTCCGTTTCCTTCAAGCAAATAATAACTTTTGTGACCGACAAAACTTTTAGATTTTCTCGGTTCTCCTTTTTCCTCTGAAAAGTCCCAAAAAGCCACCAGACTTTTTTCAATCTGCGAGCTTTGAGAATATGTCTTTTGTAAAAAGACAACAAAAAAGACCATGGTAAAGCACCAACTTCTAATCATGATTTTTATTTATTATCCCATTCACCAATAGTTTCCCCAAATACCAGTGTTGATCTAGGTAGTCTTTCGGATTTTCCATCACTATTTTTCTCCTGGCCAAAATACCTTCCTTATCAATCTTTTGAGGATTCCAATGAATGACTATTTCATGCTCTTTATCCTCCAAATCCTGAATAAGCAAATAGCTTATTCTTCTGAAATTACAGTATTCGTCAAATCGGGTAACTTTTCTGTATTCTTTTCCATCCAATGCTATGATAAGGCTCCCAGAATCCGGTCCCAAGATATCTGCAAAGCCTATTGCGGTTCCCTTGAACTTGATTTTCAGGACAGAAGTCGTATCTGATGCGACCAACACCTCTTGGAAATAATCCCCAAACTTTTCAAAATTCTTCTTTTCCTTGGGATCAAATTCTTGCCAATTTCCTTTGATAAAATCCGGACTAACAGGATAAGTGCGAGTAAAAACCAAAGGTGAGGTATGCAAGGCCTCAGGAATCGTGAATGTTGTCTGGATCGGTAAATTCAGCAATTTGGTCATCGCTCTTTGAAATACTTCAGCATAAATCCGCTGCCCTGTTTCCAAAAATGGATGCACTCGATCATTGCTAAAGACCATCGTATCATCCTGAAAAGGCTGGTTGCCCGTGAAAATCAAAGTCCCCTCCTCCACTCTTTTACTAACTTCAAATCCAAAATTGATGCTTGGAATTCCATAGTGGTCTGCCACTTTTTCCATAGCGATTTTGGAAGAGGGAAGCTCTCCTTTCTTTTCAAGGCCTACAAAATCTTCCACAAGCGTGTATATCAAACATACATCTGTCTTTGGGTTTACCGATTTTATTTGACGGACAATTCCTTCCATTGCCTGGATGATCTTATCTTCCGATTTACCGTTATCATTCACGGCAAATTCTACAAAAACGAGGTCTGGATTCTTTTCTATCACTTGTTCCCCAACTCGGTATGCACCAAAATCAGATCCCGTACCTCCAATAGCGGCAGGGATCTGTACAAAGTAGCTAGCAGGAAACTCTTGCTTAAACCAATCAAATGAATATTCTCTCCATCCTGGTGCCTCAGTAATCGATCCACCGAGATAGGCTATCCGAATTGTGTCCCGAGAATGAATTTTTTGAACCACGTTCGACAAACCATTTCTGGACTGAAGTTCCTTATCCCTTAGGTCTTCATTACTCAAAAAGCTATTCAAAAAGAAAACCAGACATCCCAATAAGAACTCCATATCAATCCAAAAGGAGGTCAGAAATATGTACCGAATCAGTCTTCATTTGGAAAGGCATTTTAAAAACCATTCCTTATGAATTGGAAAAATAAAGCCTGGATTCTGAAGGTTTCCTTCCATGACCATCGGCCCATAAGGCAACAAAATCCGGATGACTTGTTAGTGGTTTTCTGGCGTAAGAATGATTGTACTCAGAATTTTTGGTCAATTGCCTCTCGAGTTGCCAAGACTTTCCTTTATCCTTACTCCTCCATTGGGCCATTTCTCCACCTGTGTTGAATTTTTGAGGACCAGAAACAGTGGGACCAATAATCATCCAATCACCCAATGAATCAATGAAAATAGAACCCATGTCATAGTTATTATCTGAATCAGTAATCCTCACTAATTCCCATGATTTACCATTCCATTTTGCCAGATTCCAAGTGTGGGGACCATGTTCTGGTCCAGGATCAAATCCTTTGCTTGTGACATAAAGTATGACTGGATTTCCATCCTTGTCATGCATAATGTCATTGATATAGACGAGCAATTCCTCTGATTTGTAATCTTTTACCAAGGCATCATTCCCTACCTCAGTTAAGGGAAGTTGGATTGATTTTCCCTCCGCATTTTGCCAGGTGTTTCCATAATCTGAAGTTTCCAGGTAATACAGATTAGTCCGGTAGTTTAATCCGATATCCCCTTTGGTATATGGATGATAATTGAAGGCGGAAGAAAGTTTTCCTTTGGAAAAAACACTGGTCTGGTAATGACCTTCCTCAATTGAAGCAATGTCTTTCCATTCACTCCAATTCTGTCCGTCTTTACTTTTCATCCAGGAAATTACTCTTGTATTTTTTGGCCCAAGAGGAAATGGTTTGTCGATATAGTGGGTAAACAAACCTATAAATCCCTCTCTAGGAGAATGATAAACTTGGAGATAAGAAAAAATATCCATCACTATTTTCTGCCCGTCTTGACTCTTTGTTGCTTCTACCAGCTCAAATTCATCTATGGAATAGGGACTCTTGCTCTTTAGGATATAGGAAGGTCTCCAAACACCATGAGAGGTACCAAAAATCCAGATATAACCCTCATCATCTATGCTTAGCACAGGATTATCATGTGCATCGGTGGTTTTTTTATCGAAAACAGCCGTGGGTTTGGCCAAAGTCTGATTACGGTGATCGAAAAATGAAACAGCGTAAATCAAAGATCCTTCCTCATTCACTGCGCCGTAACAAAAAAAGGTTTTTTGAACCTCCTCCGAATAGATTGCCAAAGGATTGTGATTAGCAGTATAGGTACCTAATCCTCCCCCATACTTGTAGACAAACTCAGAATTGTTAGGCTGATTGGCATACCAAATTCCCCGAAAGCCATCCATTTTTTTATTCAGTAAGATTCCTTCTGCGTATTGGGCATCAGGATGCACTTGGGCATTTGCTGTGAAAACAATGAGATAAACCCAAAGAAATGTAGCTATGTATTTATTGAAACAGATCACTTTTTAAGGAATAATTAGATTCAAATAGGTTCAAAATCAGTTACTGTTTTTACATAAATAGAGAATGATTTAAAATAAAATACGATTGTCCGCAAATGCACCAGCAGTCAAATACTCTTTGATTAATGGGCCGAATGCATCGACTGCGCTCAGCACCGGCGACCGATGAACGAAGGATTCCAGATTTCAACCTTTTCGAGAAATTTCTTTAGCTAGCTAAGCCTTCTGGTAAAAAAGCTGAAATACAGAAAGTATAATATTGAAAGGTAAAATCTGAATAATCTTCATCGTTTTTAACATGTGAATTACTTTTCATTTCCTCTTTTTTTTTCAATGAGTTGCAGATAATATTGAATCCATAAGAAGTAAAAAAACAGCCCTAAAAGAGCTGTCTTTTTTCAAACTATCTATCTAACAAACAAATCTTTAAATCTTGATAATCAGAATATTTATTCCGTGTTTCCATTTTTAATATGTTTATCCACAAGTGGTTATCCTAGGCAGATTAGTGAAAAGTGAAATCTTTTGTAGTTTGAATGTTTATGGACTACAATACACTTTCATTATATAGAGTATTATACAATCAAAATGACCCCATAGAAAAGCCATTATTTTAAAAATTTTTATTCTCAAGCCACTCTAGGAAAATCCATAGGAAGAAAATCTTAAAGTCAGAAATGGATCTCAGAAAAAGTCTGGATTTGGTTTCCCTTGAATTATTACTTAAATAAAAAATTTGCTTATTTAAGTAGTTAAATCCTAAATCCGTCATTGATTAACCTAGTTCCTTTTCGATTTTATTTAAACATAAACCATTTATTCCACCCCAATTTTCCTCCTTATTTCCTCTTCAACCTATCTTTATTCAGCACTAATGATAGACTTTCACCTGCATTCATAGAAAAGCTATAAGACCTGCCCAGATAGCTCAATCGTACATTATTTTTTCTCAAAGATTTAATTTCTACTTGTGTAAGCTTGTGTTCTGCCCAAACCATGCTTACTTCATACCCTCCTCTTGCCATTAAACCTTTGATTTCTCCTGTATCCCAGGATGTTGGAAGTGCAGGGAGTAATTCGATTTCTCCTTCATGGGATTGGAGTAACATCTCGGCGATTCCTGCTGTTAAACCAAAATTTCCGTCAATTTGAAACGGTGGATGTGTATCGAATAGGTTATCCAGAATAAGTTGGCGCTTCATTTCCAGAATATTCTTCCAAGCGCCTTCCCCGTCTTTTAACCGTGCAAAAAAGTTAATCATCCATGCCCGACTCCATCCCGTATAAAATCCTTCGCCCTTTACAGCGTATTCCAATCTTCGGTTCAGAGTTTTTTTTGCAGCTTCAAAAAGTTCAGGTTGTCTTGATGTGATTTCTTTACCGGGATATAAACTAAATAATTGAGAAATATGACGATGACCCGGCTCGGCCTCTTCATAGTCTTCTAACCATTCTTGAATGATGCCATACCGTGCACTGACTTTAGTGGGAGGCAAAGCTGAAAGGACTTCCCTGCTTTGAAGTACTAGATGTTCCAATTCTTTCCTCTCTTCTGCTATCTCCAAGAAAGCAATTAGCAAAGCTCGGGCTATCTGAATATCCATAGTAGCACCATAGGTAAGCATATGCTTCTCCCCGTTGGGAAGAATGTAGGTGTTCTCCGGAGAATTGGAGGGAGCTGTTACATAATAGCCATTTTTATCCTTTACCAGAAAAGAAAGTACAAACTCCACCGACCCTTGCATGGTAGGTAAAAGAATATTCTCCAGAAATTCCTGATTCCCTGTAAACTGGTAATGATCATAAAGTTGGGTCACTAACCATGGGCCTGCCATAGGAAAAGTTCCCCAGCCAACTCCATCAGAAATAGAAGTATGACCAAAAACGTTGGTCAGGTGATTTACGGTCCATCCTTTGGCCCCAAATGTTTTTTCGGCTGTAATAGCTCCAGGTTCTCTCATTTTATGAACCAAATCAGCAAATGGGGCAAAAGTCTCTGAAAGGTTGGTCACATCAGCAGGCCAATAATTCATTTGAAGATTAATGTTGGTATGGAAGTCCGAATTCCAAGGAGCCACCATGTACTCGTTCCAGATCCCTTGAAGGTTGGCGGGTAGCTTCCCCGGCGCCCTTGAAGATGACATGAGCAGGTATCTTCCAAACTGAAAAAGTTGTGTAGTCAAAAATAAATCCTCTCCCCCTGCCTTTACTTTACTCAGCCTGACATCTGTGGGCAAATCTTCCTTTTCTAATTTGCTGCCAAGAGAAAACTTAACCCTGTCATACAGCGCTGTATGCTCGTTGACGTGAGCCATTTTTATTGCCTCGTATGATTTTGACACAACGTTGGCAATAATACTTTCAGTGACTTTTGATGGATCAATTGAACGGTCAATATCCATTTTTTCAAAACTGTAATCTGTGGCAGCAGTCATGTAAAACACGACTTCATCCGCATTTTCTACCCAAAATGAATTATTGACCGTTTGCAGGGTGCCTCCTTTATTTTTTCCGATTACCCTCCCCGAAAACTTCATGTGGAGGCCTTTTGGACTGGCGTCTTTATCAGGTAAATCGACAATCTGTCCAAGCAGCTCCAGTTCATCAGAAGATACAGCCTTTACTATCGCGTCCTGAGATCTAGAGAGGTCCAATTTGAAAGTCAACATGCCTGGTTTGGAAGCTTTCAGTCGAATAACCAAAACATCATCTACGGCCGATACAAATACCTCTCTATGGAATAGAACCTTATCATAACTGTAATCTACTTCGGCAATGCCCTCCCGCATATTTAATGAACGCCTATAGCTTTCAAAATCAGGAGTGCTTCTTTTGTCTTTGAAAAAATGGATACGAATATCTCCCAAACTCTGGTAAGAACGGATTCTCATAAAAGGTCCCTTGAGGTAGCTTTCAGCCAATTCTTTGGCTTCCCCGATATGGCCAGTCAGCAATTTTTCCTGGATCAAAGGTAAAAAGGCAGCTGCATTGGCATTCCCATCCGCTTTGGATCCCGCCCAAAGTGATTCCTCGTTGAGCTGGATTCGTTCATTTACTACATCTCCAAAAACCATAGCTCCCAATCTTCCATTTCCGATGGGATGGGCTGCATCCCAATTTTTGGAAGGCGTGTTGTACCATAATACATTGGGATTTTGGGCATTTACCAATGTTGATACAAGAAGAAAAGCAATGAGAAGCAATAGTCTATTTTTCAAATTACTACAGGAGTTAATTGGTGCTATTTCAAAGGTCATACACTACTCATGCGCTTAAAGACATTAAATGGCTGGGGCAGATATCCAAAATAATCCGAACAGGAGATCCATCTCCGATGCATTGAGGTGTCCTTTAAATAAAAAATAAGGAGGTGATGCTCTTACACTACACCGCACTCCCAAATTGAATCAATGCTTACTGCCATCTTGCCTATGAGCAAACCAAGAATACAGGGTTTTTACTTTAGTGAATTAATCCATCTGGCAATCTTCAAAGCCTCCTCTCTTGGCACATGAGGCATTGGAGCCATTGGAGTTGCATAATCCGGCCAATTTTCGGGCTGTGGATTATAGATGAGCTCGACAATTTTCTCAGGGGTATAATTCCGTTTTGCCACATCCACATAGGCTGGACCTATCTGCTTCTTGTCTTTTTGATGACAGGCGGTGCAGGTATTTTTTGCCAATAGTACCTTAATCTCCGATTCGGACGGAACTGCTGAGCCAGTTGTAGGCTTGTTGGGAGCAGAGGAAACAGCTGATTTTGGTGTGGAAGGAGCTGGTTTGGCTGAGGCTGTTGCCTGTACCAAAGTAGGCTTAGGTTTTATAGCCATGGTTTCTCCTGAAGGAATCTCATTGAGGGTATAATAGGCATCAATATGAACCAACTCATGTGAATTCAGGGCTTCTCGGATTCCGGGAAGACTGATCTTATGGACATGGAATTGTTGCAAATCCTTTACTGCGATTCGGACTTTTCTTCCATCATCAGATACCTCCACTCCAAGAATCTCATGCTCCATCAGTCTCACAGGAGGGCTGCCATACACTGGAAAATATTTATAAGTAAAACTAGAAACCAGATAAGAGCCCAAGTTTTCAGCTGATTTCTTATCCACGGGCTTGGTGAACTCAATCTCAAATCCATCTGGCTTTACTTTTACTGTTCTCATCTCAAAAGGAATTTCCCTGTTCCAAACCAAACGCTGAAGACCTTCGTTGGCATCACCCGCAGAGCCCCATCCACGATTGGTTTCTCCGACAAAAAGGGATTGATCTGATGCAAAGACCATCCTAAGTACACCCGACTGGAAACCACTTCTAAAGTCAATCGATGCTCCCTGATAGACTCCATTCACCTTTTCCAACATCACCCGCATGATCTTACTTTGACCTTGATCTCCGATCAAGATCTGGCCCCCAAAGGGCCCCCAGAAATTCTCAGGAATCATCAAGGGCTCTGAATTAGATATTCCATGAATACCATGAGGCAACCAAACAGCCGGAAGCTTGATATCCGGAAGAGATTTTTTTGCCTCAGCCAACGTGATAAAAGATGCATTGACATCATTTTCAGGCTTGATAAATCTGCCATTCGCATCCTTGATTTTCATTGGATCTACAACCTTATCAAAATCTTCCGCTTTTAGTTTGAGAGGAGAATCAGGAAGACCTGTCCATTTCAATCCTCCGGGATTTCCGGAAAAGTCACCTTTTTCCAGATGCCAAAGCCCACCGGAAGCCATATAATCTCCCTGGTTCTCTGTATAAAATACTTCTCCATGAAGAATACCTGGACCTGCGGGAGATCTCATCCCGGTAGCCCATGGTTCAATTCTTCCATCAGGATGAATTTTCAGGGTCCAACCCCTATAGGGAACAGGGCTTACTCCTCTCCACCATTCAGGACTCTCAAAAGCCAAATTGGTAGTTACAATGAAAGCACCGTCAGGGGTAATTTTTGGTCCATAGCTATACTCATGGTAATTGGCAGAAATCGGCCAACTAGCCACCGTTTGATACAAATCAGCCTTACCGTCGGAATTCAAGTCTGTCAGTTTGGTAAGTTCTCCTCGCTGAACCATGTAAAGAGATCCTTCATGGTAGGCGAGTCCAAGTACTTCATGGAGACCAAAAGCAAATTTGCGAAAATAAGGTCTGGCAGAAGTCGGGTTTTCTACTACAAAAACGTCACCTCTGCGCGTGGCTACTCCCAGATTTCCGTTGGGAAACATAGTTAATCCCCCTACTTCCAATAGATAACCTTCTGGAACGGGGACCTTCAATATTTTAAAGAAATCCTCTTCCTTGGGAGACTCCTGAGCAAACAGAGAAAAACTCAACCCAATAGCCAATGAATTTAAAATCAGTGATTTAAAAGGGAAATTCAATCGAAACATATCTTCTTTTTCTTTCAGGATTAAAACAATAAACTATAGCTTAGTGAGGTGGTGATGGGTAGAAAAAGGCCATCTGCTCCCTGTAGTGGTTTTTGACCGGCCTGGTTGATTTTCAAAAACAACCCCGATTCCTCCAGCCAATAAAGGTTTTCAGCCACTTGAAACAGTTGCTGGGAAGGAGCCACTCGAACCATCATTGGAGTGCTGTTTCCAGTAAGCTCTATTTCCCGATTTAAACCCTTTCCATCTGTCATAATCTGGATCCGGTCTTTCAACTCTTGCGTTTCATGAGAAGAGAAAAATCGAAGATCACCGTCGGCCAATACTTGATAGCCTTTGGGCTTCCATTCCAGCTGAACTGGACTGAAAGCAGAGGAGTAAAATAATGAAGTTCCTTCGTTCAATTCGGTGACTGTTCCAAGAGGTCTGGAAATACCGTTACCTCGATCATTCCACATCGGAGTAGCGTCCAAAAACATCCCACGCCATACACGCAAAAGTTGATTGGCGTTCAGATCGTAGGAATAATGGGCACCCTTTTGGGAAGAAACTGAAATCCCGTGAGAGATTTTTTTTCTGCTTGGAAGCTCGATGAAAGATCTAAGAACGGGTGTCTCTTTCATATCAACCAATATCGGATCGGTCATTCTTTCCGGCATCCCGGAGGGATAGCTGTATTCTCTTTCCCACATTCCATCGGCACTTCCCGTCAATAGGAATCCTTGGGTTGTCCAGTCGGTAGGTTTTGAAACCCAAATCACAAAGGGGATCTCCCCTGCCTGAAGCGATTTCTCAACCAAAATATTCCCACCTTTTAGGACAAGTGGATCCGAATTAGTTCCTATCCGAATAGCACCAGAACCATTGGGAACAGACATCCTAAACGTGTAATTCCCTGCTTTTTTTACAGAAACCACTCCTTCAAATTTGCTTAGGGAAGCAGAAGTCAAGCCTGCCACAAATTCATTGAAATCTGAAATTTTACCAGAAGAAGATTCTTTTAGAGTGTTTTCTGCAGGAAGCTCGGTGTAGCTTCCCGGAAAAACTTTATAAGAAATCTCACTGAATTCGGGTGCAGGTGTATCATATCGCTTCACCTCCAATGACTTGATCGCCACGGGGCCATGATCTCCCTGAATTCGGATTGGACCTTCGGACACTTCCCCATCACTAAGGGCTCCTCTTGTCGGGCCAAATAAAATCACATTTTGGTGGATAAGGATCCCATTCAAGGTCACTGATTCGATCTTTGCATTTTCAATTTTCTCTCCATTGGCAGAAAATCTCGGAGCCTTAAATTTTATGTTTAAAGTTTGCCAAGTTCCAGGTGCCTTACTAGCATTTTGTCTGGGCGCATACCCTTGGTAGCCCTTCTGTCCCTCAGGTTTGGATTCATCCCATCGCTCATAAATTCCTCCATTATCGCCGGCTTTAGGATTGATGACCAACCAAGAGTCGAGCAGTTGCACTTCATATCTTCCCTGCAGATAGATGCCTGAGTTGGATCCGGGAGCCATCATATACACCAAAGTCACTTCTGCATCTCCAAATTTCTCTTTAGAAATGATATCGGTTCCAGGTCTTTTTTTATCGGGATTGTTGAGAATGATGCTGCCCTGTCCTTCTGATGACAGATTTTTTGAGATTAGGGGATCAGTCCAAACCTTAGCCACTTCTGACCAACTACCATTATTGCCCTCAAAAGATGAAAGACTTAATCGGGTTTGGGCTTGCAGGGAAAGGCAGGAAAAAGAAAATGCCAGACTTACCCAAATTGATTTACGGATTTGAATCATATGATTAGTTTAATTTATCGCCTACTAGTTACTATCTAGCCAAAATCTGATTTTGAAAGATAAATGAACCCAAAAATCCAACTGTCCTTGACTGTCGACCTTTCGTACATTTCTTTAGGACACTTCTTTGAATAAAAAATGGATTTGGAATTTGACCACTTTTCAGTTAATTACTGAAAAGTACCATGGACCAATTTTTTTTCTTCAATCCAAATTCTTCACCAATTAGTTAATAAGCTTCCAAGCGAATAAATCACCTGGAAGCTTTTGTTCATTTCGATTTATGGAATTATAATCTTTCCTCCCACTCCAGAATTTGCTTAAGGTCTAAAAGAGCATTTCGAAGTTTGGCATACTCCAAATCCTGAACCGACACCTTATTGTCGATAGCTAGGGAAGCAGCCGCAGCGGCAGATTGGCCCAGAATCATAAAGACAGGTTCCATTCTAATAGAGCCAAATGCAGTATGGGAACTAGAGACACATACCGGCACCAGCAGGTTAGTGCACTCGGATTTTTTCGGGATAATTGTACCATACGAAATGCTGTAAGGACGATCGGGTTTAATACCGATGTCTCCTTCATTCTGAACATATCCTTCTTTGGTCACGATTCTTTGAACATTATGAGAATCTAAGTGATAAGAACCCATTCCTATGGAATTTGGAACTGGTTTCTTCCCAAGAACTTCATGTTCGGTCATCACATAATCACTCACCATTCTTCTCGCCTCCCTCACATACAGTTGATGGGGCCAGTTGCTATTATCCACAAATTCGTCCTTGGCTAAACCCCATTGAGCCATTTCATCTCTTACTTTCTGAGGAACTCTTGGATCGTTGGCTAAAAAATAAAGTAATCCCTTATGGTAGTTTTCGTGATCCTTGATAATGGCCTTTCTTTCCTCGTAGCTGGCTTCAGGATAGGCATAGTTTTTTCCGATGTAGTCCGAACTGAAAGGTCCATGATTATTGGTGTCAGTTTTTAGGTTTGGAATGGGATCAAATTTCCAGAAAGTTTCATTCCATCCTGCAGCATACACCCGTGCCAACAATTCATATCGGGTGGAATCATAATTTTCAGGCTTCGGAAATGGAACCTTGTTATCAGGATGCCTGCTGAATGTCATTCTAAAATTATAGGCCTGTACTTTATTGTCTCCTGTGCCATTAGGGAGTAGAGGCTCCTTCGATATTTCAGGCAACAATCCGCTGCTTGAATCTCCCGCTATGATATAGGGACTAATAGGCTTAGCGAAATAGTGATTATGGTGGTAGACCCCAAATTGAACACCATTCCAAGTTTCACCATAAGTATCATTGGATTCTCTTCCCACATGATAACTTACATTGGCAGCAGCCATGAGATCCCCCTCATAAGTGGCGTCGATAAATACTTTTCCTTTGTATGTCTTCCCCGAAAGCGTGGTGATTCCTACAATCTCTTGGCCTTCTTTTTTTACCCCTGAGGCACGATCCAAATATTCATTTCTATGTATTTCAATCTGATATTCTTTGACAAAATCTTCAAAGATTTTTTCTGCAACATGGGGTTCAAAAATCCACATGGTTCTCTCTTCCCCATCAATTGCAGGAGTACCTTGACCTACATTTCCATAAGACTCTTTTTCTTCCCATTTCCAGGCTTCTTTTTCCTGATAATGCAAGTAAACCCTGTGGTAAAACTCCCTTGCCAATCCGCCGATCACAGATTTGTCACCGGTGTCGGTAAATCCTAATCCTCCCGAAGAAAGCCCACCTAAATGTGTGTCAGGTGAAACGACGATAACAGATTTATTCATCTTTCTTGCCTGCACTGCCGCAATTATGGCCGCAGAATTACCTCCATAGACGATGATATCTGCTTCGTATGATGGTGTTGATTCAGTGGGTTTTGTACAGGAAGTAAAACCATAAAAGAATAAGATCAGAATGGATGAAATGAGCAAAGAGTTTTTCATGTGAAGGGTGAAATTCAAGTTTCCCTAAAGATACTTTTTTGTAAAAAACCAGCCCAGATAAAAATCTGGGCTGAAAAAGGAGTTAGTTAATACCCTGGATTTTGGTCTTCAGGATCAATGGCTGAATTGACGTCAATTTCCGCCAAAGGAATAGGGAGGTATCGGTGGGTATTGTACCTGAAAGCGCTAATTCCGGCAATTCTGAATTCGGCTTCTGCAACGGCTTGTCCCCATCGAAGTACATCTTTCTTTCTGATTTGCTCAAGACCAAATTCCCATAGTCTTTCGTCCATGATCGCTTGTCTGGTTTGTGCCTGACTAAGATTCAACGCTAAAGGAGGCATGTTTACTGAAGGCCTTTGTCTTACCTGATTGATAAACGGTATGGCCTGGGCAGTTTTGTTTTGTTCATTTAGAGCCTCGGCATACATCAATAAAATATCAGCAAATCTCAGAACTCTGAAATTAATCGGAGAGTCCCCGTTTTCCTGGTTGGCAGGGATGTAATCCAATCTTCCGTATTTTCTGGCAGTCCAATCATTTCTGTTGTAGGCGACGTTGTTAAACACTCGCATGGGTTCAGGGTGCGCTGGAGTGGGTGGTCCATAAGCCGTAAATCTCAACCTGGGATCTTCGTCTTTGAATCTTGCAATGTAAGATGGATTCATCACTGCATTAAACCATACCAAATAGGCGAAGGTTCTTCCTCTGTTAGTTCCTTCGGCTACAGTTGCAAAGTCATGGTCATCCCAAGCACCACTATTTCCTCCAATGTTGTTATACTGTACTTCAAACAAGGATTCTGAATTGTTCTCATTAAACCAAGTATGATTATCTATGTAATTAGGAACTAAGCGGTAATTGAATTCCCCACCGTTAACCAATCTTGCAAAGTACGTTTCTGCTTTTTGGTAACCTTGAGGATCAAGGTTAACTCCAGGCGAAGCCATATACAAATGTATTTTTCCAAGGTATCCAACTGCGGCCCCCTTAGTTGCCCTTCCCCTATCTGGAGCAGAATGAGTTACAGGCAAATTGGCTTCAGCAATCTGAAAATCACTAATCGCTTGTTGATAAACTTCCAATTCGGTTTGAGACCTAGGGGTATTGGTTTCCCCAGCAGATTGAGGAAGAGTTAAAATGATGGGTACTCTTCCATAGTTAAAGACTAATTCAAAATAAGCCCAGCCTCTAAGAAAATGTGCCTCACCGAGCAATCTGTTTTTCAATGATGGATCCAGATTTTCCATCTTGCTGATGCCTTCGATAGCAAAGTTTGCTCTTCCTATGATTTGGTAAAGAGCAATCCATACATTCCTAACGGTTTCATGGTCCGAATCAAATGAATAAGTAGAAATATGCCAGCTCGCAGGCATATTGGAGTTAGGAGACATTTCAATCCCCACATCCATCATATTGAAATATGAATTATGGTACATTCTCCCACTCTGAAGCGGGGTATAAACTGCATTGACTGCTCCTATGGCATCTTCTCTGGTTTTAAAGAAGTTGGCATTTGTGACTTCATTGGGATTGTCAAGAGAAAGAAAATCAGACTCTAGCTGACACCCAAAGCTGAATAGCATTGCTATCAGGATATATATTTTTGAGCTTTTCATAAGATTATTATTTTTCTAACTGGTTATTCTGAAGCCTATTTGGCATTAAGTCATCTCTTCATTTGATGATCAATGTCTTGTTCGAATTCATTTTGGATTAGAATCAAAACATGAATTAAAAACCTACTTGAACACCAAGAAGATAGGTTCTGGCCTGAGGATAAATGGACTCTGCCACACCTCTATACATGTTGTTAAAACTTGACTGACGGCTGGTAAATTCAGGATCCCAAGCACTGAAATTGGTGAAAGTCAGCAAATTTTGACCGGTCACATAAACCCTCACGCTGGAAATAGAATTATTAAATGCTTTATTTAATGCCGTAGTTGGAATCGAATACGCCAACGTTGCAATTTTTAATCTCACGAATGAACCGTCTTCCATCCAGCGATCGGAGAATCTGGCATTTCCATTAGGGTCACCGGCTACGGCTCTCGGCATGGTAGTCGAAGGATTGTTTGTTGTCCATCTTTCCAATACAGAAGTAGTCGTATTAAACGCTCTAGTCATACTCTCCAAAATCCTCGCTCGATCCTTGTTGTATGCTTCAAAACCACTCATCCCCTGAATCATCATGGATAATTCAAAATTTTTATAACCAAAATTCAGGGTTGATCCGAAGTTAAACTTGGGTATTGGGTTACCGATCACTTCTCTGTCCAATGCATTGACTACGCCATCACCATTTAGATCTTTAAACCTGATGTCTCCAGGTTTGGTATTGGCCGTCTGATACACATTGAATCCTTTGGATCTTGCCATTTCATTGTCTGCATCGATTTCAGCCTGAGTTTGATAAATTCGATCAAATCTATGCCCAAAAAAGTGGCCTATAGACTGACCTACCACACTTCTGTTTAAGCTTTCCGCACCAAAAAGTGGTTGAGTACGGGCACCAAGGCTAGTAACGACATTTTCAAGCAGTAAGCCAAAATTACCATTGATACCAAAATTGAACTGGCTTCGATTAAGTTGATACCCTAGGCTTAGATCAATTCCTCGGTTTCTTACCGAACCTGCATTTAGGGTCGGTGCTACTGAAATACCGGATGATGCAGCTACTGGAACCTGTAATAACATGTCATCGGTATCCCTCAACCAATAATCAAAACTCAAATTGACAGAATTGTTAAATAGCGTTGCATCTAAGCCAAAGTTTGACTGGGTCGTAGTTTCCCAAGAAATATCTCTGTTTGCCAAAGCTCTCTGAGTAATGGCAGGAACTGGCTGTTGGTTTTCACCAAATATATACCGGATAGTTCCTGTCAAAGTGGCCAAATATGGATATAAACCTATTTCCTGCATTCCCAATTGACCCCAGCCATATTTCAACTTCAAATCATTGATGAATCCTAAAGATTCCATAAAGGATTCGTCAGAAATTCTCCATCCAAGTGAGAGGGAAGGAAAAACACCGGTTCGATTGCCTTCGGCAAATCTTGAACTTCCGTCTTGTCGAACCACTCCTGTAAACAGGTATTTTCCTTTGTAATCATAAGTCACTCGACTTAAAAAAGACTCTAAAGCCCAAGTTTGCTCTTGCCCTGTGGCTGAGGTAACTTCATTTGCAGCCGACAAGACTCTGATTGTAGTATTTGGAAAATTCCTGGTGTTTACTCCTAAACTCCTAGAGTGAAAACTTTGCCTGGTGTATCCAGCCAAAAAGGAAAAATTATGGGATTTGATGCTTTTTCGGTAATCGATGGTGCCTTCCCACAGTGGTGAATTTCTTTCCAAGGCATTCTCCGAAAGTGTGGTGAAATTATTGACATCTCGCTCACCTGCAAAGTATACTGGTGTATAATTATAATTTCGGTTCATACCATAGTCAATTGAACCCGAGAACTTCATATTCAATCCCGGGATGATTTCATAATTGATGTAGGCATTACCGATCAAGCTAACTGCATTACGTGTAATATCAGTTAATTCCAAAATTCTCAATGGATTCTTGGCATCCATTCCATCAGCTACATTCGGCCCGTCAAATCCGCCCAAGTTATTGGGATTATAAATTGGGATATAGGTAGGCATGAACAAAGAATTCATCATTGCAAAATTCTCATCACCTTGTGTACTGGTATATCCCATTTGAAAAGATTCGCCTATAGTGATTTTTCCAAGATTAAAATCTGTATTTGCTCTAAATGAATATCTCTTGAAACCGGTAGATTCTACAATACCTTGTTGATCCATATACCCTCCAGAGATCAAATATTTGGTGTTATCCGTACCTCCTGAAATGGACAGGTTGTATTCTTGAATAGGAGCTGTTCTAAAAATAGCATCCTGCCAATCGGTTACATCTTTCAAAGCAGATGGATCTCTTAGGTTGGGTATTGGGGCCTGGCCTCCGTTAGATTGTTGTTCATTGGCATACTCGGCATATTGCTTGGCATTAAGGACATCCAATTTTTTCCAAACTTCCTGAAGGCCAACGTAAGAGTTAAAATTCACTTGAGGTTTTCCAGATTTGCCTCTTTTAGTGGTAATCAAAACTACTCCGTTTGCAGCTCTGGAACCGTAAATGGCCGCTGAAGAAGCGTCTTTTAGGATTTCTATGGATTCAATGTCATTTGGGTTGATGTTATTGGCACCACCCGCACCTATTACCCCATCAATTACAAAGAGAGGTTCTGTATTACCCAAAGACCCTACACCTCTGATTTGAACAACAAATGGGGCGCCTGGAGCACCGGTAGCCTGGGTTACAGATACGCCGGCTGCCCGCCCTTGAAGTGCCTGCGCAGCATTCAAAAGTGGAACACTGTTCAATTCTTTCATATTCACGGATGAAATTGAACCCGTTAGGTTTTTTAATTCCTGAGAACCGTAGCCGACGACAACCACTTCCCCCAGCACTTTGGCATCTTCTCTCATAATAATATCCAGCAAGGAACTGCTTCCAATCACTATATTCTGGGACTGATAACCTATAAAGCTAAAAACCAATACATCTCCTTCAGAGGCATTGATTTTAAACCTTCCGTCGGCATCAGAAACGGTTCCTGTGGTAGTTCCCTGAACCAAAATGGTCACTCCTGGGAGTGGCTCTCCTGTTGGATCTTTTACTGTACCTGTGATCTCTTTAAATTCTATCTCTTGGATTGAAATCGGTCTTTCATTGGATCCCAAAGGTTTGACATGGATATTGTCATTGACCTGAACGAAGGAAAGATTGGTCTGTCTGATCAAACTTTCCAATACTTGATAAACTGTCCCATTTTTAATTTCCACATCAAGTGTTTGTTGCAAAGGGACTAGGTTAGGATTAAACGTAAATCGGAAATCGGTCTGTTTTTCAATCTGCTTCATGAATTGATTCAATGTCAATTCTTCCGATTTAAAGGAAACGTAGACTTGGTCGATACTTTTTCTCTGGGCATTACCTGTATTCGCCAGAAGAATCGAACAAAAAATCAACTGGAGCGAAAAGGCATACAAGATTCGTTTAGACAGCATAATAAGTTGCCTCAGTAGTGGTTTTTTCATACTTTGTAAGGGTTAAAGTTTATTGTTAATAGGCTTTACACTTGCCTTTAGAGGTCGCAATTCTGTCAGGCAAGTCAAAAAGCAGTCTTTCTATCGAAAGACTGCTTCTTTTTTCAGGAGGTGTTGTCGTTCATTTTTAGACAGGTTAATGGGTTTATTGATAGGTTATGCTTGCCTTTTTGCCGGATAAAGTAAAATCGATATGTGAGGAAGAGAGCGAAATGCCCCGAAGGACGTTTTCCAACATTTCATCATTATACACGCCTGAGTAAGCCCAATTATCAGGGAAATTCCCCTTCACATCCAGCTGTACACCATACCAGTTTTCTATCTTGTTCTCTACTTCCTCAATAGAATCACTGCTGAATACCAATATCTTGTCTTTCCATCCGGTCATTTCCAAAGGATCAAATCCTGCCTTAAAAAACTCACCCTCAGCATTAAAAACCATCATTTCCTTGGGATCAAGCATAAGCTGATTCCCTTTTTGATCATTGATTTGAACCTTTCCACTTACCAGCGCGATGGATAGCTCCCCATTTTGGGATTCTTTCACGTTAAAAGATGTTCCCAATACTTTTACTTCTAGTTGACCGGTATTCACAATAAAGGGCCTCTTGGTATCTTCTGTAATTTCAAAATAGGCTTCTCCTTTCAGTTTTACCTTTCTTACCCCTTCTTCAAAGGTTTTGGGAAACTCCAACTCGCTGCCTGCATTCAAAAAGATTTTGCTCCCGTCTTCCAGGATAAAGGTAAGTTTTGTCCCCGGGGCCGCGTTTCTTTTCACCATTTCACTGAAGAATTCTTTGGGTTTTTCCTCTTCAATCTTGGTTTTGGAAAGTTCAAAAATGAGCCAACCTGTAAAACCAAGGATTATGATGGCCGCGATCTGACGAAAAGAAAAAAGCCACCTCCTAAAAGATTTTTTTGGCTGTGAGGTAGTAATTACTACTTGTGGACTCTCTCTGATTACTTTTTCAAATATATCCAAGTAGGATTTATCCGACAGTTCAGGGGCATTTTTATAGTTGAATCTGCGAAGCATGTCTCCTGCCAAAAGAACCGTCTTCCTTTTTTCCGGATGCTCTGCAAGCCATTTTTCCCAAAAATGTTTGTTGTTATCGTTGGGATTCTTGATCCACTCCACAAAAAACTCATCAGCAAGAAAATCTTCCAGCTGATAGTCTTCATACTTCCAATGTTTATCTAATGATTTCATTTTTTTCCTTGTTGGTCCATGCAGGCTTTCAGCGTTGCAATGGCTCTGTAAATTAGTTTTCGGGCAGATTTTACTTCGTTGAAATCCATTACCTCGGCAATATCCTTGTAGCTCATCCCCTCTTCATAAAAGAGAAGAATTGCCTGCCTTTGTCTGGAGGTAAGTGATTCGATAGAATGTTTTAGCTTTTCCTGTATTTCTTGGTTTAGTTCATTTTCTATGATGCTGCTTTCCGCAGATAGCTCAAGTTGAAAATTGATCAGGGGATCATCTTCTTCTATGGCTACTCGATTTTTATCGGATTTTAAGTGTTTGAATAGTTCTCTTTGGAGGCTTTTGAAGAGATAAGCCTTGATTGAACTGACCTGCGAGAGGTCTCCACGCTTTTTTCTCAGGTATATAAACAGGTTTTGAATGGAGTCCTCAACCAATGCTTCTTCCACTCGGAATTGGCAACCATATCGAAATAGCAAAGGAGTGTAAATCCTAAAAAGATAATTGAAGGCCATTTCATCACCTTGATTAAATGCACTCCATATCTCTGGGTCGCTTTTGGATTCAAAAAGCTTCACCGTCTCTTGATGACGATACAAAGCGTAGGATTTTTCGGGTTCTTGGTTAGGTCTATTGTTCATGAGGAGCCTTATCTACACTCTTTCCTTTTAAGGAGAATGAAAAATATCAAATGACCCCAACTAGAATGAGAAAATTTTAAGCTTTTAAGATTTTTCGAAGTAAAATATTTTTAAAACCGAATCTGCCCCTTTTCATTCAGCTTAATTAGTTAATTAAATTTTGCGGCGCTCTTTAATTTCATCCTAACTTGGAGGCTGTAAGATTTTGACTATGCAAGAAACCTGGACTTTTGATTTTTCCCCAACCTCAAATACAAAAGAGGAATTGGAAGAACTTTTAGCCGGAAAAGAGCAGGAACTCGGGATTTTCCTCTCCTATTATTACAAAAAAGAAGGAGCGGTCACCGAAAAAGTAAAGCTCAAATCCGGTCCTGAATTTGAGTCAATTACTACTGGCTCCATGGTTTTAGATTTTGATTTAGTGCACTTTAATGCCTGTCTGGCTATCCATGAACAGGCAAGAGAAGAAATGAAAATCAAGTTTGAGATCGATGAGGTGAACCAAAAAGTGAGGTTAGTCGGACCTTATTGGCCTGAGCGAGGCATGGATGAGATTTAGACTTTAGACACTAGATTCAAGACACAAGATTTAAAGTGCCTAGCCTTTCCAAGAAGCAATAAGGTAGTAGGTCCATAAATTTTGGAGTACCTATGAGACTTTTCCATAGCACCAAACTTCGTAACGGTTTGAGGTTGGACACTCTAAAATCTTGCGTCTAATGTCTCTCATGTCTAAATTCTCGCTTCTTGTCTCTTTCTTCTTGTCTCTTGCTTCTTGTCTCTAAGTTGCTTTTTGGTTGCATTTCCTTTCAATTAAAGTATTTTTGAGCCTCTATTTAGCTTTATGAAAGAATCTGCAGAATCTCTGAATTTTATTGAACATATCATTGAGGAAGACTTGGCCAATGGCTTTCCGCAGGAAAAGCTCCGCTTTCGTTTTCCTCCCGAGCCAAACGGTTACCTCCATATCGGCCACGCGGCTTCCATCTGTTTAAATTTTGGTTTGGGTGAAAAATACCAAGCTCCTGTAAATCTGAGATTTGACGATACCAATCCTTCCAAGGAAGAGCAAGAATATGTCGATGCCATCAAGCGGGATATCGCTTGGTTAGGCTTCCGTTGGGCCAATGAATGCTATGCTTCTGACTACTTCCAGCAGCTTCATGACTGGGCGGTGAAACTTATTAAGGAAGACAAAGCCTATGTCGATCAGCAGACTTCCGAGCAGATCGCTTCGCAAAAAGGTACACCTACAACTCCGGGCGTAGACAGCCCTTACAGAAATCGTCCGGTTGAAGAGAGTTTGGATCTTTTTCAACGGATGAAAAATGGCGAGTTTCCAGCTGGTTCCCATGTGCTGAGAGCAAAAATTGACATGGCTTCTCCCAATATGCACATGCGTGATCCAATCATGTACCGAATCATCAATGCGCATCACCATAGAACAGGAAACGACTGGTGCATTTATCCGATGTACGATTGGGCCCATGGGGAATCTGACTATGTGGAGCAGGTTTCTCACTCGCTGTGTACATTGGAATTCAAGGCTCATCGAGAGCTTTATGACTGGTATTTGGATCAGATTTATGACTCCAATCTACTCAGACCCAAACAGCGGGAATTTGCACGCAGAAATCTGAGCTTTACGGTGATGAGCAAGCGAAAGCTGCTTGAATTGGTGCAAAAGAATATTGTTTCCGGATGGGATGATCCACGAATGCCTACTATTTCGGGCTTGAGAAGAAGAGGCTATACTCCTACTTCTATCCGCAAATTCAGTGACTTGGCAGGAATTGCCAAGCGGGACAACGTGACCGACGTCTCTTTGCTCGAATTCTGTATTCGTGAGGATTTGAATAAAACTGCCACTCGAGTAATGGCAGTCCTCAATCCTGTGAAACTGGTGATCACCAACTATCCGGAAGGTCAATCCGAAATCCTTCAACTGGAAAACAATCCTGAGGAAGCAAACTCGGGTACACATGAAGTGCCTTTTTCCAGAGAGTTATATATCGAGCGGGAAGATTTCAAAGAAGACGGAGGCAAAAACTTCTTCCGACTTTCTCTTGGTAATGAGGTTCGTCTGAAAAGTGCCTACATCATCAAGGGTGAATCAGTAATAAAGGACGATGCCGGAAATATCCTGGAAATCCACTGCACCTACGATCCGGAAACGCGTTCCGGTAGCGGAACCGAAGCCAGTGAGCGAAAAGTAAAGGGTACACTTCACTGGGTTTCGATTGCTCATGCAATCAAAGCAGAGGTAAGAGAATACGATCGTTTGTTTTTGGATGAAGCACCGGATGCTCATGAAGAGAAGGGGTTCTTGGAATTCATCAATCCCAATTCTTTGAATGTCATCAAGGAAGCCTATTGTGAGCCATTTTTGGCCAATGCTACTTTGGATGACAAGTTTCAATTCCAGCGTTTGGGCTATTTTACCTTAGACCCTGATTCCAAATTCGGTAAGTTGGTATTCAACAAAACTGTTGGCTTGAAAGATACTTGGGCAAAACAAAACACCCAAGCCCCGACACAAAATCAGCCAAAACCACAGGTTCAGGCTCAGCCTCAAACACAGAAAAAAGCATTAAACGAGATCCAACAAATCGGTAAAAAACTGACCAATCTATCTGGTGAAAAGCTGGAAACGGCAATGAATTCTATCCGGGAATTTGCAGAAGAAGTGACTTATGAGGAATTAGAGCCCTTATTTGGAACGGCTGCCAAGAAAACCGGAACTCGAATCGCTACTATGCTGGCTTTAGGAGTCTTGTTGAACAAAGGTCAGGCTAAAAATCAGGCAATCTTGGATTTCATCGAATCTGGAAAAGCCGATGAAAATGAGATTCTGAGAGCAGAAGCTGAGAAATTAGGTTGATAGATTAACAGATTTGAAAATCGAAAAATTGATCAAAAATCTTTGTTAAAAGTTACCAAACATAGCATATTAATTTAATAAAAGAGCCTCTAATTGATTTTAGAGGCTCTTTTCATTTTCCAGCTGAGAAATGCACTTTACCACTAAGACATCAACTTGGGAAGACTATTTTACTAAAAGTCAAAATTCAAAAAATTATAACCACATAGACACAATAGAAAACATAGAAGCATTGCTATTGATCTCAAAATCTATGTGACACTATGTGCCTATGTGGTAAAACTGGTTTAATCCTTAATCAACAGAAACAGGACTTAGCTCAGGCCAATGCTGCTTTTGGAAAAGCAGCATAACACCAACTCCTAAATTTAATTAATGGTAAAATCAAAAAAATGCTGCCTCCGGAGAAGCAGCATTTCAAATTCTTGTGCTGAGCGATTTGTACTGAGCTTGTCGAAGTAAGTCGAAGCATCAAATCTCGAATTTCAAATTTTAAGCCCTTCTGATTTCCAATTTGATATCCGAAAATTCCTTTTGCTCGATAAAAGGCTGACTTCTGAGTCTTCGGCCTGTCGCAGCAAAAATCGCATTGGCAATGGCCCCGCCCGTAGGAGGCAAAGCAGGTTCACCTAACCCAGTCGGGTCAAATCCGGAATCCACGAAATGAGTGTCGATTTCCGGTACTTCTTTCATTCGGATCAGCCTGTAGGAGTCATAGTTTCGCTGTTTTGGAACACCATTCTCAAAAGTCAGATTGGTGTACATCGCATGGCCCATGCCGTCGACAATTCCACCTCTTACTTGATGATTTGCTCCGGTTGGGTTTACAACCATACCGCAATCAGTCACGGCAGTGATCTTTTTCAAGGTTGGCGAACCTCCTTGAACTTCAATATCAGCCACTTGAGCGACATAAGAGCGGTGTGAGAAATACACGCTGAACCCCTGCTTTATAGTTGGATTTTTACCCCAGTTGGACTTTTCAGCGGCAGTTTTTACCACGCCGATCATTCGGTCCACATCGTAACCCAACTCTCCTACCGGATTGGTTTTGGCACGATTGAGTAATTCCATTCGGAAATCTACCGGATCTTTTCCTGCCGCTAAAGCGACTTCGTCCAGGAAGCTTTGCTCTGCATAGGCCAAGAAGTTGGTGATTGGAGCTCTCCAGGCATTGGTGGTGATCGTGGATTTATGTTCAATGCTTTCGATCAACAGATTGTCCACCGCACCGGATGGGAAGTTATTTTCGCGGGTGGTATTTCCGGCATTCATCCCTACCCCACGCAGTTTGTAGCCAATCATTGTTCCGTTTGCATCCAAAGCCGCCTCGAAACGATAACGAACAGCAGGACGATAAGCACCTCCAGTCAGTTCGTCTTCCCTGCTCCAAGTTACTTTTACCGGAGCATTGATGGCACGTGATACTTCTACCGCCTCGATCACATAGTCAGCTCGTAGTCTACGGCCAAATCCGCCTCCCAGTCTGGTAATTTCCACTGTGACATTTTCCGGTGGTATTCCCAAAAGAGTGGCAGTCTCCTGTCTTGCCCGATCAGGGGTTTGGGTAGGTCCGACCAATTCTACTTTGTCACCTTGTACATGGGCAAAGAAGTTTTCAGGTTCCATGGGAGAATGCGCCAAGAATGGGCACTGATATTCCGCTGTGACCACCTTTGCAGCTGTTTTGAAAGCGGCGTCCACATTTCCGTCCTTTCTTTTGACCTCTGCTTTGCCTTTGGCCATTAATTCTACAAAAAGGCGATCGTGATCAGCGGTGCTTTCCACTGCCCCATCTGATTCGTACTCTATTTTTAGAAGCTTCTTGGCTTTTAAAAGTGGCCAAGTGGTATTTCCAACCACAGCCACGCTTGTTCCGAATGTCACCACATCGGTAACGCCAGATACGGCACGGGCGGCAGAGTCATCCACTGATTTGATTTTCATTCCAAATGGAGCGCGCTGAATCATCGCATGCTTCATTCCTTCTCTCTGGAAATCAATTCCATAAAGAGGCTTACCGGTATACATATCCTTGGCATCCACGTTTTTCACCGGAGTACCAATAATTTTGAAATCCTTTTTGTCTTTCAGGGTCACCTCTTCAGGTGCAGTCATCATTGCTGCTTCGGCAACAAACTCTCCGAAGTGGCCTTTTTTTCCTGATCCTTTATGAGAGATAATTCCTTTCTCAACTGTAATTTCTTCAGCCGGTACATTCCAGGTTTTGGCTGCTGCGGCCACCAATACAAATTTTGCAGTAGCCCCTGCTTTTCTCAATCTTTCCCAGCTGTGAGGCATGGCACCGGACCCACCGGTCAACTGACGGTCGTATTTTTCAGTATCCAGATTTGCCTGGACTACTCTGACTTTTTCCCAATCTGCTTCCAATTCCTCGGCAACCACCATTGGGAAGGAAGTCTTGATATTTTGTCCAAGTTCTGGGTTGGGTGAATAGATTACCACATCCCCGGTAGGAGAAATGGAAAGGTAACTGTTAAAGGATTTCGCTTGAGAAAGGATCTCCTCCGTACTCAATACTTCCACCTTTGGAGAATCACAGCTAAACCAGTTGAACCCGATAAATAAGCCTCCAGCTGTAGTACCGGCTATCTTGAGAAAGTCTCTTCTGCTTGCTTTAGTAACTGTTTTCATGGCTTATTTGGTTTTGGCGGCTAGGGCTACAGCTTCACGGATTTTATGATAAGTACCACAACGGCAGATATTTCTGTTCATTGCGTTGTCGATCTCTTCCATGCTTGGATTTGGATTTTGTTCCAAAAAAGCAGCAGCAGTCATGATTTGGCCTGCTTGGCAATAGCCACATTGGGCGACATCCACTTCTTCCCAAGCTTTCTGAACCGGGTGATCACCTTCTTCGGACAAACCCTCTATAGTAGTAACTTTGGAATTTCCCACACTTGAGATGGGCGTGACACAAGAGAAAGTTGCTTTCCCGTCAACATGCACGGTACACGCGCCACACTGTGCGATTCCACAGGAAAATTTTGTTCCGACCAATCCCAAATTATCTCGAAGAACCCACAAAAGCGGGGTATCGTCCTCGACATCCACTGAATGGGATTTGCCGTTGATGGTTAAGTTATAGTTTGCCATGGTTTTAGAGTTATTTCAGAATTTCAATTTAAACAAATAATCTTTCTATCTCAGGTAAATTCGGTGGAATTGATTGATAATATGATGAGTTGCAAATAAGATCCACCAGAGAAGATTAGGATGATTTTGGCTGAAGAAACTCATGAATTTCTTCTCAAATTATTCAAAATGAAATAATCTAAAGACAGCTTACCGCAGCCTGTCAAAGAAAGGATCAGAGAAAACATAAAATAGTTGAAAGGCAGTTCTGCCTCAGCATATATAGCTGCCGCATGTGCAAAAAGCACTGCTATCCCCATAGTAAAAGCCATCATCCATGCCCCAAAACGAATACCCAGCAGGATCAATATCGCAGCAGCAAACTCTGAAATTTGAGAGGCATAGGCTAATACCAAAGGTTGGGGCCAATTCAAACTTTCTAAAAAATTGGCAAGCTCTGGTACTTTTCCATAAAATAGGTAACTGCCACTATGCTTAAGCATGATCGTTCCAAGCCAAATCCGAATCAGGAGAATCGCTTCGTCTAAATACTTGATTTGATAGAGTTTACTAAGGCAATTCATAGAGAAAACTTCCAATTGAAACCAATTTCCATGTTTTTTAGCCAAAAACTCATTTTTTCAGAACTGTTTCTTGATAAATATTTATTTATCTTCGATCCTTCTGTTTTTTTAACAAAACCCTAAACCTATGTCTCAAACCATCAAAGCGGCCATCGTAGGTACCGGATTTATAGGTCCGGCTCACCTCGAAGCCCTGAGAAGAATTCCCAATGTCGAAGTAGTTGCCTTGGTTGAAGTCAATCAAGAATTGGCCAATGAAAAAGCCAAAATGCTTGGAATACCAAGAGCGTACACCTTTGATGAAATGCTAAAGCAGGCCGATATCGATGTGGTTCACATCTGTACGCCCAACTTTCTCCACTACTCCCAGGCCAAAGCGGTCATGGAGGCAGAAAAGCATGTCATCTGCGAAAAACCTCTGGCAGTAAAAATTCATGAAGCAGAGGAACTTGTCAAAATAGCCAGTGCCACAGGTCTAGTCAATGCGGTTCACTTCAATCTCCGGTACTACCCCATGGTCCGTCAGATGAAAGTGATGCGTGAAAAAGGTGAGCTAGGAGAAGTTTACTCGATCATGGGTTCTTACCTGCAAGATTGGCTCTTCCTTCAGACGGACTACAACTGGAGATTAGAGCCAGACAAATCGGGTGACTCTCGCGCTATTGCAGATATCGGTTCGCACCTTTTGGACATCACCGAGTATGTTACCGGATTGAAAATCACCGAAGTAATGGCTGATTTCTCTACCGTACACAAAACCCGATTGAAGCCCCTGAAGCCAATTGAGACCTATTCCGGTAAAATGCTGACGATGGACGATTACCAGGAGGTTCCAATCAATACCGAAGACCACGCCACGGTAATGCTACGCTTCGACAACGGATCCAAAGGTTCCATCACGGTATCTCAGGTAAATGCGGGACGCAAAAACAGATTGAATATCGAGATCGCAGGCTCCAAGTCCAATTTTGAATTTAATTCAGAGCGACCAAACGAACTGTGGATCGGAAAGCGTGAAAAAGCAAATGAGCAGCTGATGAAAGATCCGTCCTTGTTCCACAGAGAGGCTTCTTCACTGATCAGCTTCCCGGGCGGACACAACGAAGGCTTCCCGGATACTTCCAAGCAGATGTTTAAGGAAGTTTATGCCGCGATTGCTACAGGCAAACAGCCAGAAAATCCAAGCTTCCCAACCTTTGCGGATGGTCTGAGAGAATTGATCATCGGAGAGCGAATCGTGGAAAGCAACAAAAAACAAGCTTGGGTTAAGATTTAATTAAAAATTGTTAAGCCTTTTCAATGCCACTTGAAAAGGCTTTTTCATTATCTCAACTTGCATCAAATATCTTCTGACACATAACTAAACCTAATTCTTTATGAACTTCAAAAATTCAATTCTAACTCTTGCCTTGATGGTATTTTCGGCTTTGGCTTTTGCCCAAGAAAAAGCAAGTCCAGCCAGAACAGCAGAAGGTACCGCGGCAGGCAGCAAGATCACTATCAAATATTCCTCCCCTGCTGTCAAGGGCAGAACCATTTGGGGAGATTTGGTCCCACTTGGCCAAGTGTGGAGAGCGGGCGCTGATGAAGCTACTACCTTTACCACTTCTAAGGACATCACTGTGGAAGGCCAAAAACTTCCAGCTGGAACCTACAGCTTCTTTGTAATACCGGGTGAAAGCCAATCTACTTTTATTTTCAACAAAGTAGCCAAGCAATGGGGAGCCTATAACTACGATGCCAAAGAAGATCAACTTCGCGTAAACGTACCTTCACAGCAAACTTCCACCATGGAAGAAAGACTGGTGTATGAAGTGAAGCCTGATTCTTTCGAAATCCGCTGGGAATACGGAAAAGCTGCTGCAAAAATCGGCTCTTGATTTTCTTTCTAGGTATTGAAATGCCACCGGATGAAAATTCGGTGGTTTTTTTGTGCCTTTTTAATCTTGAATCTGGGTTGGCAATTTCCAAGGCGTAAATTTGCGCCACATGTCTAAATTCAATCCTTTTTCATTTGACCTGCCCGTTTCGGAGATCATTCCTGAGGTCAAAAAACATCTCTCCTCTTCCAATTCCCTGATTATTCAAGCCCCTCCAGGGGCAGGGAAAAGTACGCTTCTTCCTTTGGCACTTTTGGACGAATCTTGGCTGGAAGGAAAGAAAATCATCATGCTGGAGCCTCGACGTCTTGCGACCAAAAGCATAGCCCAGCGAATGGCCGACATGCTTGGGGAAGAAGTCGGAAAAACAGTGGGCTATAGAATTCGATTTGAGTCGGCCATCTCCAATCAAACCCGACTGGAAGTGATTACCGAGGGGATTCTCACCCGAATGATGCATCAAGACAATGCCTTGGAAGAGGTAGGATTGGTGATTTTTGACGAATTCCATGAGCGGAATCTTTTTTCTGAGGTTGCCTTAGCTTTGGCTAGAGAGGTTCAACAAGTTCTCAGACCGGATTTGAGAATCCTGCTGATGTCTGCCACCATTGACGCAGAGCAGCTTTCCCAGCTCTTGGGTTGCAAAGTCATTCAAAGCCAAGGCAGACAATACCCTGTTGAAGTCAATTACCTCAGTGAAGTCGATGAATATGCCATCGGTGAGGACACAGCCCGACAGATCATTCCCTTGACCAAAAAGCATGAAGGCGATTTTCTGGTCTTTTTGCCGGGACAAGGTGAAATAAAGAAAGCCGAAGAAATCCTCAAAAGAGCCCTTTCTGAGGATATCATCGTTCCGCTCTACGGACAGCTTTCTCCATCGGAGCAAAACCGGGCCATTCTTCCCCATCCTTCGGGGAAGAGGAAAATCGTCCTGTCCACCGACATTGCCGAGACCTCACTCACCATCGAAGGCGTTCGAGTGGTCGTAGATTCCGGTTTTGCCAAATCCAACCGATTTGATCCTCGATCAGGGCTTTCGCGCTTGGTTCTCCATCGTATCAGCAAGGATTCCGCTGACCAACGAAGTGGACGGGCAGGCAGATTGACTGCCGGTCATTCCTACCGTCTGTGGACCAAAGCCATTCAAGCTCAGTTGGCAGAATACCGCACTCCAGAGCTTTTGGAGGCCGATTTGACGTCTCTTGTGCTGGACATGAAAGCTTGGGGCAAAGAGGATATTCGATCCATGACTTGGCTGACTCCCCCTCCTGCCGGTACCTTGGCACTTTCCGAAAAAGTATTGGAGGCCATCGATGCCGTGGAAGATGGAAAGCTCACTTCTCACGGTAAGGAAATCCATCAGCTTCCTGTTCACCCCCGAATCGCTCACATGTTGATTTTTGCCAAGCGGATGAATCAATTGGCATTGGCCACGGATATTGCAGCTGTGTTGGAAGAAAGAGACCCGCTTCCTGCTGATGCGGGTGTGGATTTGAATTTGCGGATTGATGCCTTGAGAAAATTCCGAGATCGGGGTGTAAGCATGTCCCGAATCAAAAAAATTGAAAAAGTAGCTTCGCAGTATCGCCGTCTTTTCAATATCCAACCCGAAAATAAACCGGCTGATCCTTGGGCCACAGGGCTACTTTTGGCCTATGCCTATCCGGAACGGATCGCTGCAGCTCGGCCTGGAAATAATGCCCAGTTTCAGCTTTCCAATGGGAAAATTGCCCAAATCGGTCACCGGGATGATTTGGCGCACGAATCCTGGCTGGCTGTGGCCCATGTGGATGCGAGGGAAGGAATGGGGAAAATCTGGATGGCCGCTCCGCTCAACCCAAAAGATTTGGCTCCTATGCTAAAAACCAAGGAAGTCTTGGAATGGGATCGAAAAAAAGGGGGATTGATTGCTCACTCCGAAATCCGGATTGGTGCTATCATTTTGGGCACTAGACCTCTGCAGAAATTCGACAAGTCATTGGCCAAACAAGCCATACTGGAAGCAATCCAAGAAGAAGGCCAATTCCTGCTTGATTGGAATGAGGAGGTCATGCAAGTGATTTTTCGAGTACAATCCCTCAAAAAATGGAATCCAGATCAAGATTGGCCAGAATGGTCGGTTGAAATCCTTTGCCAAACATCCCCTGAATGGTTGGAACCTTATTTGGAGAATATTTCCAAAAACGAGGATTTCAAAAAATTGGACCTGAGTCAAATTCTCCTTCATCACCTATCCTTTGAACAGCAACAACTTTTGGAATCTTTGGCACCAGCAAAAATCTCCGTGCCCTCAGGCAGTCAGATCAAACTGGAGTACAAAGAGGACGGTGCTACTCCCCTTCTTTCTGTTAGACTTCAGGAGTTGTTCGGACTGTTGGATACTCCTAAAGTCAATCAGGGTAAAGTGTCCGTTTTGATCGAAATGCTTTCTCCCGGATACAAGCCTGTTCAGCTTACTCAGGATTTAAAGAGCTTTTGGGCAAATGGCTATTTTGAAGTGAAAAAAGAGCTGAAAAGACGTTATCCCAAGCACGAGTGGCCTGAAGATCCCATCAGTGCAGAGGCGGTCAGGGGTGTGAAAAAGAGGAGTTGACCTCCAGATTATCCAAAAAGTCAAGAAGCTGAAGAAATGAAGCAATAGTAAATGGAGTCATTTCTTTTTGCTTAATCTGTTCAAGATAGAGCTGCCTCAAAGCCGGATAATCTTCAGGATTATATAGTCTAGCCAAGGTAGCCCCACGAAAGGCACTATACACGAAGTTTTGGGTTGGAAAGGGCTTTTCTTTCTGCTCAACAAACGCTTTTTCCAGATTCTGTGGTTGTATCATCATATCCAACCATCTGAATCCTTCTTGGATAAAAAATTTTTCCGCCATCAAAATTGCTTCGTCTAAATTCTGATTATCATGGATGGAGAACCTCCGCGGAAAATCCGAATTGATGGAACTCGGGGCTTGAATCAAAGTGATAGAACGGTTGGAATAATCACTTAAAGTCGGAAGAAACTTATGAATGATCAGTTCGACCGCATGAATCCTTACACCCAAGTTATATTCCAAATAGTTTATTTCCGGATATTCTGAGTAATGGATAAAAACCACTTGGTTTCCTTCAGGAAATGATTTTTGAAACCAAAGGTTTTGGGGATGTAATTCAAAACCAAAATCTTTGAAAAATCCAAAGTGTAAATCAATAACTTCCTCTTTCCTCATACTTTCTAAACAGAGGAATTCATCAAATGTTGTATTGGATCAGGAGAATAATTCTTTCAATTCTTGCAGCATGGGTTCCACTTCTGACTTTTTCAAAATCACACTTCCCTCATCCTCAGGATTATGCAAGTAGTGATTCCAGTGCTTCTCGGCTTTCCGGATGGTTCGTGGAGTAATGTCAAATTCGACACTGTCCAGGTAGTCCTTGGCCAAGGTGGAAGCTTTAAAATTGCCAAACAGGTAAACTCTGAAAATATCTACGAAGCGTTCGGCCAAATCAAACTCCTCCAAAATCTGAGTAAATGCCCCCTGTACTGACTTATTTTTTTTATCAAAAATCGCTTCAAAAACTGCATCTAAAGACTCCTCATTCCATTGGGTTTTGGAAAGAGCGCGGCAAGCTAGGTAAGCTATTTCCCAATTGTCGCCTTTAACTAAGGTGATCAAATGGTTTTTGGTTTCCTCGTCTGCCATTGAACCTAATTTATCTGCAAAATGATAAGCCTCTTCTTCTTTGGGGTCACACATCCGATTAAGGACTTTTTGGATTTCTTCTTGCATGATTTTTCGGTTTTCTTTGCACAAAGATAGCCTAAATGGCTTGCCAATCATGACGATTCCACAATCCATTTCTCTTAGTCAATCCGAAGTTGAGCGAATTATTTTTTCTGCTGAGAGATTTAAATGGACGGTTAGTTACTTAGAGCAAAAGCATCAGTTGGTCTTAGAAAAAGGTCAGGATTGGATGGCAAAGCTTTACCTTCCCTGGAGCCGGAAGTGGGACAGTCAAAAGGGGATTTTACCTTTGGAAGATGCTCACTATGCCTTGACTTTGATTCGGGCAGGACAAGCCGCAGTGGGCTATTTTCATCAAGGAAAACTGTTGGATCATAAAGTTTTCCGTGCTTACATGGTGAGACAAAAGCAGGGAAAATCCCAAATCAAACATCTGAAAACCAAAGGAAAATCCAGGGCAGGTTCACGTATCAGATTAGCTGAAACGGAGCGATTTTTTGAAGAAATCAATGAGCGCCTTCAAAATTATTCCAGGCAGTTCCCGATCGGTTTCTGGGGGATTAGCTGTGGCAAAACGCTATGGCCCTATCTCTTTTCCTCTGAGGTGACACCGCCTTTTTCTTCCAAAGATTCCAATCTCATCGAATTGCCTTTTCATATTTCTCAGGCCTCTTTCGAAGAACTGGAAAAAGCCGGAGAACTTCTAGGCAATTTTCATCTTATTCTTTCCGAAAAAGGGAAAGAATGCATTAAGCTTAACCCAGAAAAAGAAGAAGAAATTGACTCAGAAAATTGGTGAAACATCTTTTTTCATCAATTAAATAAAGTGGATGACCTGTCGGATAGCCTATTTATAAAAAAACCTTTGGCCTCGACTTGCGAAACCAAAGGTCAGGTTAGTGGTAAGTGTGTAAGTTTAAATTAAGCAGTGGTACTTCCTGTAGTTGGAAAATGATTGGAAATCATTGCCAACGTTTCATGGGCCATTTTGATGTTGTACTCATAAGCTAGGCTCTTGTAATTGACCAAGTCTACGATGGTACCTATGAAACACAACCCGAGCGTCAAGATGTAAAGAATCCCTAAGCCGACCTGTCCCAAGATAAATCGGTGTAAACCGGCAAACCCAAAGAAACCAAGCAAGGTCAAGATCAGAATCATCTGAGAATCCTTTCTCCGTGCACGGTATACTTGGGCAAACAGAGAAGCTTGATCCTCGTCCATATTTTTCATCAATCCCTGAATGTAGCCCAGTTCCATACCTTCCAGTTCAGGGAGATGCCTCAATACATTAGCCATAATTGTGTGTTGTTTTTAGGTTTTTGATTAAAGTCCAAATTCGATGAAGGATCACACCAAAAGCCAGCATAGCCAAAGGGTGCATTGACCAGGAAGCCTGAATCTCTCCCCGCGCGAGGAGGCTCATGGATCGTCCCAATCCACATCCCGGACACCAACTGAAGCCCATACTATCCAGCGGGCAAAGGCTGAAGTGATGTCCTGCCTCCGGGTCGATCGTCAGAATCGCAAGCAAACTGCCGATCCAAAAGATCAATTCCAGAGGTAAGCGTTTAAACCAAAGGGTGATTTCCTTCATGCTGGACAAAGTACGAAAAAGGTGCCATCTGGCAAATGTGGCTTAAATGACCTGATTTCCGCGTTGGTGTAAATATCCTGGATGATTTGCGTACAAAAAAGTGTACGATTACGTACGGTTTAACTGAGGAAGTCGAATTTCAAGGACCTTTCCAAATTGGGCTTCTTGTTGGTTTTGAAGGTTTTTTTTGAATGCTTTATACCCCTTCCTTCCCCCAAAATTTTTCCTTCCGGAATAGTTAAATACCAATCCCAAAATTTCTCCGGGGACCTTAATTCCTGGTTTTAGGTTTAATGCTTCTGAGGCCTCTTGACCTAAGAAAAAAGAAAGAATTCCCTCAGCCTGTGAGTTAAGCACAGGATCGGGAATTGTTTTTTGATAAAAATGAAGCAAGCCTTTTACCAATCGCTGCCCCGCTTCCGAGGATTTCAAATGTCTTTTTCGGATCAACTTATCCAGTTCGAAGGCCTCTTTGGTCGTAGTTGGCCAAAATTGAGTTTCTATTCCCATTAGTTCCCCGATCCATTTCCAATACACCAGAACCGATTCGTATTCTTTTTCGGAAGGAGAATAACGCATTTTTCCCAATCCCCTCAGCACGATATGACTGAAGGCAAGATTGGTTCCCAGCATATCTTCCTGATTGACAGGTTGACCGAAGGCCAAATCCCAGTCTTTGGCATATTGCCGGATGAAAAGCCTGCTAAACGCATGAATCAATCGGACTTTGGCACAAACCAAATACGCTTCATCCTGTGCGGAAAAAGCTCCGGGACGAAAAATTTCCAATACAAAGGAAGCCGTCTCTCCCAGCCTTTCCCCTATCTGATCCAAAATCCGATTGGACCTGACCAAAACCTGAGCACCATCGGCAAAGGCATAGCAGTAAGGCAAAGAATAAAAGCCAAGCATGGCGAGGTATAGGTCTCCTTTTTCTTCGAAAAAATCCTGCGCAGGTCGAAGATCGGATTCTAAATATTCCTTTTGTTTTTGGAGGTAGAATTCAAAAAAGGACATCAATTCAGTCGGAAAATCTGATGGCAAAGGATCAGGAATTGCTTTCCAAGCGTTAATCTCTGAAAGTAAACCGGTGCGTTGGACTAAAACCGAAACCGCCTGATCTGCCAAAGGATCTTGCCTTTGCCTAAGTTGATCAAAAACCGAATTGGTATAAAACTGCAATTTCTCCACGCCATTCTAACCTGCATTTTGTAATTTGGTTGGCTCAGAATCTGATTTCATGCTAAAAAATATATCTCTCCTCGTTCTTCTTTTCCTATCCATCAGTCAAATCCTTCAGGCTCAGGTAGCTTCAGATCTTTGGGTGGTCGATACCGAAGGCAAAGGCGGAAAATTCAAACTCCTGACCCAAACGGCAAAGCCACTGACCAATCGGCCGGAATACGACAATCAGCCAAACTTCATCAATGATTCCGAATTGGTTTTTTCTGCGGCGGATCAGAAGGGAAATCACGACATTATTCTATATAGCTTTCGGACTGGAAATTTCACCAACCTTTCCAAAAGCCCTGACCGAAGCGAATATTCCCCCAATCTCACCGACTGCAAGCAGTACATTTCGGCAGTAGTTGTAGAGCCGGATGGAAAGCAGCGGCTTTGGCTGTATCCGATTATCGGTGAAGCGCCTGAGCTTTTGTATGATGACATTGCCCCGGTAGGCTATTACGATTGGTATGACAACAAAGCAGCGATGTTTATCCTAGGAGAACCAAACAGACTGGTCTATGCCAGAGGGAAAGGAGATGTACAGGAAATTTCGAAAAATATTGGTAGATCAGTGAAAAACCGCCCGACTACACCTGAAATCAGCTTTTTAGATAGAAATGAAATCCAGACTGACGATGAAGGAGAAAAAGTTGCCATTAAGTCCTTTAATCTCAAAACCAATACATTTCGATCCTTAGGCTATTCCCTCCCCGGTTCACAGGATTTGATTTGGATAGATAAGAACCACCTGCTGATGGCCAAGGGAAATGAGATTTTCATCAAAAATGTTAAAGATTCAGATTGGCTTTCTCTCGGAAAAATAGAATCTTCGACTCATCAGAACATCAGCCGAATGGCATACAGTCCGGAGTTGAACAAACTCGTATTTGTCATGAACCGAAAATAACCTAAACCCCTATGAATAAATTATTTAAATCTGCGATTATTCTTTCCGCTCTCCTTTTTTCTGCAAACAGCCTCTACGCTCAAATTGATGACAAAAGGGGCATCGTAGCCAAAGGAGCTCAATTGGAAAAAGTAAAAGACGGATTCAGCTTTACCGAAGGCCCGGCGGTCAATCGTCAAGGGGACATTTTCTTTACCGATCAGCCCAATGATAAAATATACCGCTGGAATCCCAATAGCAATCAGATTACCCTCTTCAAGGAAGGTGCCGGCAGATCCAATGGCTTATATTTCCAATTGGATGGAAAACTGATTGCAGCTGCAGATCTCAACAATGAGCTATGGGAAATCGATCCCCAGACTGGAAAGGAAACAGTTCTGGTTCCTTCTTTTCGAGGAAAAAAGCTAAATGGCCCAAATGACATCTGGGTAAGACCAAAGGGCGGATTGTATTTCACCGATCCTCTTTATCCAAGACCTTATTGGGAAGGAATCCGGGGAAAAGAAATGGAACAGGATGGGCAACATGTCTATTTTCTTTCGGCCGACCGAACCGAACTCTTTAGAGTCGCGGAAGACCTGAAGCAACCAAATGGGATCGTAGGCACACCTGATGGAAAATACCTCTATGTTGCTGATATCGGAGATAAAAAAACCTGGAAATACGAGATCCAAGAAGACGGGTATTTGACCAATAAAACGCTTTTCTGTGAAATGGGCTCAGATGGAATGACCATTGATGAGCGAGGCAATGTATATCTTACCGGAAAAGGAGTTACTGTCTTTGATAAAAACGGAGAACAGATTGCACATATCCCAGTGCCGGAAAACTGGACTGCAAATGTTGCTTTTGGTTCCCTTACCCGAAATGTTCTTTTTATTACCGCGATGGGCTCAGTCTATACCCTAAAAATGAAATTCAGAGGAGTTTGGTGAAAAAGCTGGAAGTTGGGAGACCGAAGACAGAAGAAACTTCGGTCTTCTGTCTTCGGTCTTCTGTCTTCCTTCTCATGACCAACAATTCCCATCCACGTCACAGCTTTCACCTTCTGAGCTGGAAGCAATATCCAGGACAGGATTGTTTTTAGCGTATTCAGTCCAAGCTTTTTCCAAACTCTGATCAAAAACCTCATCAGGCTGAGCTCCCGAAATTCCGAATTTTCGATCCAACACAAAGAAAGGCACTCCCCTCACTCCGATTAGTCTAGACTCATAAATATCCTGATCTACAGCTTGTTCAAACTCATTCGATTCAAGCATAAGTTTAATTTTTTCTTCAGGCACTCCCAGTTCTTTTCCAAGTTGGACAAGGGTATCGAGGTCATCCACGTTGAGTCCATCTGTAAAGTAGGCCTTCAGCAATCGTTCTTTCATTGCATCTTGTACACCGAATTCTTTGGCAAGATGAATCAGGCGGTGAGCGTTTTTGGTATTGGCGACCACTGCTTTGTCAAAATCAAAGGTTAAACCCTCCGCCTTTGCCATTCCCACTACCTGTGCGGTAATCTGGCGTGTTTGTTCCATGGACCAACCTTTTGATTTGGATAGATCTTCCAAGGTACTGACACCGGGTTTTGTTTTTTGATCTGGGTTCAGCTGAAAACTTTTCCACTCGATCTCTACCTTGTCTTTGAAAGGGAATTTCTGAAGGGCTTTTTCCATCTTTCTTTTCCCGATGTAACAAAATGGACACACGACGTCCGACCAAATCTCGATTTTCATAGAGGTATCAAATTGTTGTGAATGGCTAAGAAATCCCAAGTTTATCGATCATTTTATCCGAGATCATTTTCTCATGGCATTTCATTGGAATTTTACTTTACTTAAAGGAGAAATCGGAAATGAATCCAAAGAGTTCACCAATACCTTTGAAAACTAAAGAATGCCCTTCCTGTGCCATGGAAGTAGATGCAAGAGCAAAAGTTTGCCCCATCTGCCAATTTGAATTCCCCAAACGTTCACCATGGATTACATGGATGGCTATTCTCTTGGTGATCATTTGGTTACTTTCCTACATCCTTTGAAACCACCCTTCCTTATGAATAAAAGATCATTTCTGAAATATTTGGCTGCCTTTGGTATTGGAGGCAGTGTTCTTCCGGCGGCAGCCAAACCCTTCTCTTTTGACCAACTCGATTGGTCTGCAGATGACATTTGGGATCAAATCCGAGCAGGATATCGCATCAAGCGGGACTATGTCAATTTTGAAAACGGGTATTATTGCTTTCTTCCTGAAGAAATTTTGGAAAAATACATTGCCCATATCCGGGAAGTAAACTTTCAGGCTTCTCACTATATGCGCGGCGTTCAGTTTGAAAACAAAGCCAAATCTGCAGCTGCTTTAGCTGAATTAGTGGGGGCAGATCCTGAGGAGGTAGTGTTAACCCGAAATACCACGGAGTCTTTGGATTTGATCATTTCGGGGTATCCTTGGAAGCCGGGTGACGAGGCGGTTTTCTCCAATCAAGACTATGGAAGCATGCAGACCATGTTTGAGTTGGCATCCAAGCGCTGGGGTATCAAGACGGTAAAAATCGATATTCCCCTAGATCCTAAAAATGATGAAGAGATAGTCGAAGCCTACCGAAAAGCCATCACCCCGAAGACCAAACTAATGATGGTGCCGCATATCGTCAACATCACAGGACATATTTTACCCGTCAGAAAAATTGCCGATATGGCCCATTCCTATGGAGTAGAGGTCATGCTCGATGGGGCGCATGCAGTCGGACATTTTACATTCAACATGCATGAGTTAGACTGCGATTACTATGGTTCCAGCCTTCACAAATGGCTTAGCGTACCTCTTGGCGCTGGTATGCTCTATGTCAAAAAAGACAAAATCAGTAAAATACAGCCCCTTTTAGCTCCTTTTGATCTCAGCCTTAACACAATTGCTTACCTCAATCACATCGGAACCCACCCCGTAGCCACTGACTTGACAGTGATTGATTCCATTGAATTTCAGAATCGAATTGGGGCAAAAAGGAAAGAAGAAAGATTAAGATACATCCAAAAATATTGGTCTGATCAAGTGAGAAACCTTCCCGGGATCAAAGTCAACACTCCTGAGGATCCGGCACGGTGCTGTGGCATAGGTAATGTTTGGGTAGAAAAATATACGCCTGCAGAAATGGGTAAAATCCTTCTTGAAAAGTACAAGATTTTCACTGCTCCCATCGATGGTGCGGGGGTAAGAGGGGTTAGAGTAAGTCCAAATATCTACACTTCGACCGCTGAATGTGATCAGCTGGTAAAAGCTCTCAAAGAAATGGCTTTATAGGAATTAGAAAAATCAAAACCAAATCAAGGCCTTTGTAGCAATTTCAAGGGCTTTGTTTTGATTTTTTTCGAAAATTTCAAGGAAGACATCAAATTTTTAAAATAAATCCTTGCAATTGTTTTTTTGAGGTACAACATTTGCAGCCTCAAAAGCATGATCCACTCAAACTCCATAGCGAATCACCCGAATCAGGTTTACAACGTCTCGTTGAGTTCTGATGCTATGGTTAATTTTTCTCCTGTGTTGAGGTCTAGGCAGACTTTTAGGGTTTGACCCTGCATGATAGTTTGTTTTCCTACGCGGAAAATACCCCTCGACCAATAGTTACCAAAAATCTTAATTCACAAGCCCTGTCTTCACCGGAGGCAGTACAATTCATGCAATATCCATGGAAGAAATCTCTTTCAAAATCATTGTAGCAGATTCCTCTCACAAGAAGTATTCTGAGCAAATCACTCAGGAAATGGAAAATTCTGCCAAAGCTCGTGGAACTGGTATAGCCAAGCGAAGTCCTGCCTACATCGAGACCAAAATGGACGAAGGAAAAGCAGTCATCGCCTTGACTTCAGACGGAACTTGGGCAGGATTCTGCTATATTGAAGCTTGGGGTCACGGAAAGTTTGTGGCTAACTCAGGCCTGATCGTTTCTCCTCAGTTTCGGAAATACGGGCTGGCTCGAAAAATCAAACAGGAAATCTTCAAACTCAGCCGTAAAAAATACCCGGATTCCAAAATCTTCGGTTTGACCACCGGTGCTGCTGTGATGAAGATCAACTCTGAATTGGGCTATATACCGGTTTCCTATGCTGACTTGACCGACGATCAAGATTTCTGGAAAGGATGCCAAAGCTGCGTAAATTATGAGATCCTGATGTCTAAAAACCGTCAGAACTGCCTTTGCACAGCCATGCTTTATGACCCCCATGCCAAGAAAAATCACACGGAGGAACTTGCACTGAGGGATGATTTCAAAAAAGAAATCAAATTATTTGACCGATGGGTCCGATTGAAAAAATTCATCATGCTCAAACTCACCAAGTCCAAAGACACGGTGAAAAGTCTCTTCCTATAACCAATCATCCCGTGATGGGACAAAACTTCTAGATATTATGAAAAAAGTCGTTTTAGCGTACAGCGGAGGTCTTGACACTACCTTCTGCGCCTTGCATTTGACCAAAGACTTGGGCTATGAAGTCCATGCTGCCATAGTGAATACCGGTGGCTTTTCGACCGAAGAATTACAAACCATCGAAGCCAGGGCTAAAACCCTCGGAGTGGCTTCTTTCACCATATTGGACGTGGTAGATTATTACTACGACTCCGTGATCAAATATTTGGTTTTCGGAAATGTTCTGAAAAACGCTACTTATCCCCTTTCGGTATCTGCAGAGCGAATCGTTCAGGCAAAATCTTTGGCTGAATATGCCAAGTCTATTGGCGCCAAAGCCGTAGCTCATGGTTCTACAGGTGCTGGAAATGACCAGGTTCGATTCGATATGATCTTCCAAACGATCGTGCCGGATATCGAAATCATCACGCCGATCCGAGACTTGAAGCTTTCCCGTCAGGAAGAAATCGAATACCTCAAAAAGCATGGAGTTTCCATGAATTTTGAGAAAGCAGCCTACTCCATCAATAAAGGAATTTGGGGAACATCGGTAGGAGGAAAAGAAACTTTGACCTCTTCCGAATACCTTCCTGAGGAAGCTTGGCCTACTCAAGTATCTGAGCACGAGCCTAAAGAAATAAAATTAACTTTTGTTCAAGGAGAATTGAAAGGGGTAAATGGAGTAACCTATGACAATCCGGTGAACGCAATCCTGAAGGTTCAGGAATTGGCAGCTCCTTATGGAATCGGTCGTGACATTCACGTGGGTGACACCATCATCGGCATCAAAGGCCGCGTAGGATTTGAAGCTGCTGCACCGATTATCATCATCAAAGCCCATCAGTTGTTGGAAAAACACACCTTGACCAAGTGGCAGATGTTCTGGAAAAATCAGCAGGCTGAGTTTTACGGAAATCACCTGCATGAAGGACATTACCTCGATCCTGTGATGAGAAATCTTGAAGCTTTCTTGGCAAGTACCCAAGAGTTTGTTTCTGGCGATGTAAGAGTATTGCTACAACCATACCGATTCACTTTGTTGGGAATCTACTCTGAACATGATTTGATGTCTTCCAAGTTTGGAAGCTATGGTGAGATGAACAAAGGCTACACGGGTGAAGATGTAAAAGGATTCACCCGAATCTTGGGTAACCAAACTGCCATTTTCCACAAAGTCAACAGCGGAAATGACTAAGATCAAAACAGCGGTCATTGGAGCGGCAGGCTACACCGGAGGCGAACTCCTTCGGATTTTGGTTCACCACCCTGCGGTCGAACTGGTATGTGTCCACTCCAATAGCCAAAAAGGGAAAAAAGTCATCGAATCACATCCGGATTTGATCGGAGATTGTGATTTGGTATTCACCGATGAAGTTCCTGCCGAAGTGGATGCGGTGTTTTTGGGATTGCCGCATGGAGAGACCAAAGGCTTTTTGGAAGCCCATCCCTTCTCCCCTGACACAGTAATTATAGATCTTTCCACGGATTTCAGAGACGAGTCCAATGGGTTCATTTATGGCCTTCCTGAAGTAAACTCGGCAAAAATCAAAACCGCCAAGCGCATTGCCAACCCGGGTTGCTTTGCGACGGGAATTCAATTGGCTTTGGCACCGGCGATAGCCAAGGGTTGGATCAAAGATCAAGTTCATATCAGCGGCATTACGGGTTCGACCGGAGCAGGAAAAAAGCTTGCCGAGACTTCTCATTTCAGCTACCGAACCGGGAATATGTCAGTTTACAAGCTTTTCACCCATCAGCACCTCAAAGAAATCAAGCAGACATTTAGGCAACTGAATTCTGACTTCAGTTCAGAACTCTTGTTTGTGCCTTATCGAGGCAATTTCTCGAGAGGGCTTTGGGTGACGGCCTATTTTCCTTTTGAAGGATCAGAAGCTGAGGCAGTGGCAGCCTATCAGGAATTCTATAAGGATGCAGCTTTTACTTTCGTATCCACTCAGGATATTGATCTGAAGCAAGCAGTCAATACCAATAAGTGTATTCTCTTTGCCCAAAAAGAAGCTGGACAATTGGTCATTTACTCAGCGATTGACAACCTATTAAAAGGTGCCTCTGGTCAGGCTGTGCAAAACTTCAATTTGGCTTTTGGGCTAGAAGAGAAGCAAGGGCTGAATTTGAAGTCCATCGCATTTTAATTTCGGATTTCGGACATAGGATGTCGGATTTTCCGAAATCCGAAATCGCAAATCCGAAATAGAGAAAATCGTAAATCTTATTTTAAAATGAACTTATTTGACGTATATCCCCTCATTCCAGTCACCATTGACCGCGCCGAAGGCTGTCGGCTTTGGGACGATCAGGGGCAAGAATATTTGGATCTTTACGGAGGTCATGCGGTGATTTCCATCGGTCACACGCATCCACATTACGTGAAGCGAATCAAAGATCAACTGGACAAAATCGCTTTTTATTCCAATTCAGTTGAGATTCCTATCCAGCAGGAGTTGGCCAAAAAACTAGGGCACCTCTCCTGTCTGCATGACTATCAGCTTTTCTTGGTCAACTCAGGAGCAGAAGCCAATGAAAATGCCATCAAAATGGCCTCTTTTGCCACTGGCAAGTCCGGTTTCATTTCTTTTTCAGGTGCTTTCCATGGCCGAACTTCCGGTGCTGTCGCATTAACTGACAACCCGAAAATTGTGGCTCCCTGCAATGCCCGAGAGGATTTTCACATCCTTCCTTGGGGTGATATTGATGCGGTAGAAGAAGCTTTAAAGTCCAACACCATTGCAGGCATCATCATAGAAGGAATTCAAGGGGTGGGCGGAATTCAGGTTCCCGAACCTGATTTTCTACGTGGTATTTCCTCTTTGGCTAAGAAATATGAAGCCAAATTGATCCTCGATGAGGTACAATCCGGCTATGGCCGCACCGGTCGTTTCTTTGCCCATCAGTGGGTCGATGGCATCATGCCTGACCTGATCACGATGGCCAAAGGCATGGGCAATGGATTCCCCATCGGTGGCCTGTTGATTGCTTTGGAGTTCAAAGCGAGCTATGGCTTGTTGGGCACCACATTCGGAGGCAATCACTTAGCATGCGCTGCGGGATTGGCGGTGTTGGAGGTTTTGGAACAGGAAAATCTTCAGGCAAAAGCATTGGAGCTTGGAGATCGATTGATCGAGGAATTGAAGACGATTCCGGGAATCATCGATGTTCGAGGAAAAGGTCTGATGATTGGGATTGATTTGGATCGGGATGCGGGACCTGTCCGAAATGAACTGGTGAAAAAGTACCACATGTTCACCGGTTCGGCGGCGGGAAAACAGACGATCCGTTTGCTTCCTCCTTTGTCTGTCGAATGGAATCAGTTAAATTCGTTCTTGACCGCTTTGAAAGAAATCCTTAGCAATTGAGCTTATTTAGGTTCTTATAACCCCAAACCATGAAGTATTTTACCCAATTTGAATCCAAAGAGCTAGGTCAGGAATTGATCGATTTAGCTATTGCCTATAAAGCCAATCCACGTCTCGACCAAGCCAAGGGTCAGGGCAAGCGAGTCGGTTGTATTTTTCTCAATCCATCGCTCAGAACTAGGGTATCTACTCAAATTGCTGCTCAAAATCTGGGCATGGAAGCCATGGTGCTCAACATGGACAAGGAAGGTTGGGCCTTGGAGATGCAGGAAGGTGCCATCATGAACAAAGGCACTGTAGAGCATATCAAAGATGCAGCAGGAGTCTTGGGTTCTTATTTCGACATTCTGGCGATTCGCGCTTTCCCTTCCCTGACCAACAAGGAGGAAGATATGACAGACTTTATCTTCGGTCAGTTTATCAAATACAGCGGGATTCCGGTGGTGAGCTTGGAATCAGCCACTCGTCATCCTTTGCAGAGTTTAGCGGATCAGATCACTATTCAGGAGCATTTGGTAGGAAAAAAGAAACCAAAAGTGGTACTGACCTGGGGACCTCATATCAAGGCGATCCCGCACGCGGTGGCTAACAGCTTTGCCGAATGGTCACTCGGAATGGGACATGACCTTACAATCACTCATCCCGAAGGCTACGAACTTCATCAGTCATTTACCAAAGGTGCTACCATCGAATATGATCAAAGCAAAGCCCTTGAAGATGCTGATTTTGTGTATGTTAAAAACTGGTCAGCATTCAATGATTATGGAAAAATCCTCAGCACAGACTCCCGCTGGATGCTCACAGAGGATCATTTCAAAAATGCTCCCGAAGGTAAAGTAATGCATTGTTTGCCGGTACGAAGAAATCTCGAGCTCTCCGATGAAATCTTGGACGGCTCACGCTCTTTGGTACAAAAGCAAGCTGAAAACAGAATTTACGCTGCGCAGGCGGTACTCAGCAAAATACTCGGTTAACCTTTTTTCAACTCTCAAACCTATGAAGATTTCAATTATCAAAATCGGCGGAAATGTCATCGACTTCCCTGAGAAGTTGGATGAATTTTTGGCCCTTTTCGCCAAATTTCCCGGGCATAAAATACTTGTCCACGGAGGTGGAGTCCTAGCTTCCCGATTTGGAGAAAGCATGGGCGTGATGCCGGAAATGGTTGATGGCCGTCGTATCACAGACAAAGATACCCTCGACATCGTGACCATGGTCTATGCCGGACTGATCAACAAAAACATCGTTGCCAAACTTCAGGCTTTAAAAGTGAATGCCATCGGGATGACCGGAGCAGACGGTAATTTGATCCGCTCGATCAAGCGCCCTGTCAAAGGAATTGATTATGGGTTTGTGGGAGATATTCAGGAGATCAACACCGAATTGTTGGACACCCTACTTAGCGCTGGACTGCAACCGGTGATCAATGCCATCACCCACGACAAAAAAGGCCAATTGCTCAATACCAATGCGGATTCTATTTCATCTGCTTTGGCTACCAGTCTGGCAAAAGACCATCATGTAAATCTGTACTTCTGCTTCAATAAAGCAGGGGTTCTCGTTGATGAGAAAAATGAACATTCCATCATTCCCCTGATCAATGAGGATATTTACGCTGAACTGCGTAAAGAAAATGTGATCCACTCCGGAATGATTCCAAAACTGGACAACGCCTTTGATGCTTTGAAAAAAGGTGTCCAGCATGTCTGGATCGGGAAAGCGGAAAACCTTCTATTGGCCGCCAAAGGAAAAACTTCCGGCACCACCATTGAGCGTCAACGATACGATCTGTACTGATGGAGGATTTCAAAAAATTGTTTGACGATGCTGTTGATTTGCTGGAAAAGCTGATTTCCACACCTTCCTTTTCCAAAGAAGAAAAAAACACCGGAGACCTGATCGAGCAATTTTTAAAGGAAAAAGGAGTTGAAACCCATCGATCGGGAAATAACATTTGGGCTTTTGCCACAGAGTACAATCCAGTCTTGCCCACCGTTTGGCTTAACTCCCACCACGATACGGTCAAACCCAACTCAGGCTATACCAAAGATCCATTTACCCCGATCGTTGAAGACGGGAAGCTTTTTGGCCTCGGGTCAAATGATGCAGGAGGACCTTTGGTCGCGCTTTTGGCCACCTTTTGCCATTTTATTGGCAAAGAGCTTCCCTTCAACTTGTTGATGATTGCTTCTGCTGAAGAAGAAATCTCAGGTCAGAACGGCATTGCTTCTCTCCTATCTCAACTTCCAGAGGCAGAACTGGCCATTGTAGGCGAACCCACTCAAATGCGATTGGCAGTGGCAGAAAAAGGCCTCTTGGTCATTGATGCCAAAATCCACGGGAAAGCAGGTCATGCCGCTAGAGAAGAAGGAATCAATGCAATCTATCTGGCCCTGGAGGATTTGGAAGAAATCAGAAACTTCCAGTTCAGCAAGACTTCACCCTTCCTTGGTCGTACCAAAGTCACTTGTACGGTGATCAAAGCCGGACAGCAGCATAATGTCGTTCCTGACCTTTGCGAATATGTGTTGGACGTGAGAGTGACAGACGCATACACGCTGGAAGGAGCTTTGGAAGAACTTCAGGATATCCTCAAAGCAGAACTGACACCTCGTTCGCTTCGTCTTCAGTCTTCTCATTTGCCCAACGATCACATGATGTATCGAGTGGCAGATGAATTGGATTTGGAGACCTTTGGTAGTCCCACCCTATCCGATCAAGCGCTTATTCCTTATCCATCGGTTAAAATCGGCCCCGGAGACTCTGCCCGTTCGCATACCGCAGACGAATACATTTACCTGGAAGAGATCAAAGCCGGTATCCAAGGCTACATCTCCATTATCAATCACTACGCAGCACTCAGCTAACTCTTGAATCATGAAAATCTGGCAAAAAGCTACCGATAGCAAAAAGGAAGTCGAACAATTTACCATCGGTCGTGATCCGGAATTTGATATTCTTCTCGCACCGTTTGATGTGCTGGGTTCGATGGCGCATGCCCATATGCTGGCCAAAATCGGTCTGTTGACTAAAGAGGACAATCAGATCCTCCAGAAAGGATTGAAAGAAATCTATTTCGAAATCGAAAAAGGCCAGTTTCAGATTGCACCGGGTGTGGAAGACGTACACTCACAGGTGGAGTTTTTGCTTACGGAGCGCTATGGAGAAGTGGGAAAAAAACTGCATAGCGGCAGAAGTCGAAACGATCAGGTTTTAGTGGATCTGAAGCTGTATTACCGTGCAGCAATTCGGGAGATCCTTGAAGAAACTCAGACCCTTTTTGATTTGCTGATTTCCTTGGCAGAAAAGCATAAAAACGATTTGATGCCGGGTTATACGCATACCCAATTGGCCATGCCTTCTTCGTTTGGACTTTGGTTTGGGTCATTTGCGGAAGGTTTGACCGAAGATCTAGGAATGCTGAAGGCTGCCTTTGACCTGAGCAATAAAAATCCATTGGGTTCTGCTGCTGGCTATGGATCAAGTTTTCCATTGGACCGAACCATGACCACTGAGCTTTTAGGCTTTGCAGATCTGCACCACAATGTGATCAATGCCCAAAACAGCCGTGGAAAAACCGAACGAACCTTGGCTTTTGCCTTGGCAGGGATAGCTGGGACGCTCAACAAACTGGCTACGGATGTCTGCCTGTTTATGAATCAGCATTTTGCATTCCTCACCTTCCCGGACAATTTGACTACGGGAAGCAGCATCATGCCGCATAAGAAAAATCCAGACGTATTTGAATTGATCCGAGCCAAAACGAATCAGATCCAAGCGGTCCCGACTTCAGTAAGCTTTCTTTTGACAAATATGAGTACAGGTTATCATCGGGATATGCAGCTACTGAAGGAAGATATTTTCCCGGCTTTCGAGAGCCTTAAGTCCTGTCTCAGTATGAGCACGTTTATGCTCAAGGAGATCAAGGTGAAGCAAAATATCCTTCAAGATCCTTTTTACAAGCATCTTTTTTCTGTGGAAGTGGTAAATGACTTGGTTCTGAAAGGAATGCCATTCCGGGATGCTTACAAAAAAGTAGGCTTCGACATCGATGCTGACCAATTTTCACCAGACCAAAGTCAGGTAAACCATACCCATGAAGGCAGTATCGGAAATCTTTGTCTTGCCGAAATAAAAGCCAAAATGAGCAAACAAGTAGCCCAATTTGAATTTGAAAAAGTGGACCAAGCTTTCAAAAGGCTCTTGAAATAATTTTCAGTTTTGCCTAAGCTTTTTCACCGTTATTTTCATTTGAAAATTTTACTTCTATCTTAAGACTGTTTTATAATCCAACCAGCACTATTGAAGTAAAATTTATATGATTAATCTTTTTGGTGACAACCTTAGATATGATTTAAAAGCCAGTTTGGTGGTCTTTTTGGTTGCCCTGCCGCTTTGTTTGGGTATCGCCATAGCCAGTGGTGCACCGCCGATGTCTGGCTTGATAGCAGGCATAGTTGGGGGAATTGTAGTCGGCACATTTTCCAGATCGCATGTCTCTGTAAGCGGTCCCGCAGCGGGATTGACAGTGATTGTTTTGGACTCTATTTCCAGCTTGGGCACCTTCCAACTTTTTTTAGGAGCCTTGGTTGCTGCTGGGCTGATTCAACTAGTATTGGGCTTTGCTAAAGCGGGAATTTTGGGATATTATTTTCCACATTCGGTCATCAAAGGAATGCTGACTGCGATCGGTTTGATTTTGATCCTGAAGCAGATTCCGCACGCTTTAGGATATGATAAAGATTACTTAGGTGATTTGGCTTTCAAACAGCTTGATGATCAAAACACCTTTACAGAAATCTATAATGCTTTCATCTACTTCAGTCCCGGAGCGATTCCGGTGGTGTTGCTTGCCTTGGCTATTTTGATATTTTTCGATCAGCCAAAAATAAAAAGTCACAAGTTTCTCGGACTAATTCCCGGTGCCCTTTGGGCAGTGATTTCAGGAATAGTTATGAATAATCTATATAAGGCATGGAAGCCCGAGTGGACTTTGGTTGATGAACATTTAGTCACTATTCCTGATTTGGATAGCCTAAGTGAACTTACTTCTCTTCTTACTTTTCCTGACTTTGGAATGATCGGAGAGGCAAGTTTTTGGATCGTGGCCTTCACTTTGGCAGTCATAGGAAGCATTGAAACGCTCCTTTCTATCGAAGCGGGTGATAAGATGGATCCATTTAAGCGAATGACGCCTCCAAGTGAAGAATTGGTTGCTCAAGGGATAGGAAACACCCTTTCCGGATTGATTGGTGGTCTTCCGATTACGGCAGTAATAGTACGGACTTCCGCCAATGTGGCTTCCGGAGCCAGAACAAAACTATCTGCCATTTTCCATGGGATACTCCTCATGGTTCTTGTCTTGAGCATTCCTCAACTGCTCAATCAGATCCCCTTGAGTTGTTTGGCAGCCGTTCTGTTTATGGTAGGTTACAAACTTGCTAAACCATCCATTTTCATTCAGGAATATGAAAAAGGGGTCAATCAATTTTTGCCTTTTATCATCACGGTCATTGCTATCCTTTTGACAGACTTGTTGGTGGGAATAGGAATTGGTATGGTAATAGGACTTTATTTCGTCATCCGAACCAATTTCCAGCGAGCTGTAATGATTACCGAGCTAAACGGGAATTATTTGGTAAAACTTCAAAAAGACGTTTCCTTTCTTAATAAAGCTCCCTTGATGAGAGATTTGGCTCAAATTCCTGATGGAAGTAAGGTGATTTTGAATGCGAGCAAAGCCAGATTCATCGATCATGATATTCAGGACGTGCTGAATGATTTTATTGCGACTGCCCACACCAAAAATATATCCATCACCGTAGAAGGTTACACCTATCACTTAAGAGAAGCCTAATGAACCCGTACGAAAAACTATTATTACAAAACAAAGCCTGGTCCGAAGAAAAACTTCAGATCGATAAGGACTTTTTTAATCGTCTAGCACACCAGCAAAAACCAAAATTTCTCTGGATCGGATGTTCTGACAGTCGTGTTCCTGCCAATGAAATCACCGGTACCGATCCGGGAGAAGTCTTTGTCCATCGTAACATCGCCAATATGGTAGTACACACGGATCTCAACTTGCTTTCCGTACTACAATATGCTGTGGAAGTCCTCAAGGTAGAGCACATCATCGTATGTGGTCACTATGGCTGCGGAGGTGTCGAGGCTGCTCTCGGTCACCAAAGTTTTGGATTAATCAATAAATGGCTTAGAAATATCAAGGAAGTCTACAAAAACTATGAATCAGAAATTGACGCAATTCCTGACCATAAAGCCCGGGTTAACCGACTTGTGGAGCTCAATGTCTTGGAACAGTGTCAGGACTTGCTCAAGACTTCCATTATTCAAAAAGCCTGGAAGGATAGAAAATCACCTGAGATCCACGGTTGGGTGTATGGCTTGGACAATGGCCTGGTGAAAGAATTAACCACAATTCTTCCTGATTTTGACAATATCCACCCTGTATTTAGGTATTCAGACGATCAATTTTAAAAAATCTCCAAAGAATTTAAGCCCCTATTATTTGATTTTCAAAAATAGGGGCTTTTCTTTGCATCGTCCTTTCACTTTTTTCCAGTGTGAGGATTTATAAAGAAGAGGCGAGAGACAGGCTCTATGACCCTCTGGCAACCTTCCGCCGCGGCGGAAAGGTGCCAATTCCTGCCAAATGAGAAGGTCTCATTTGGAACTATAAATTCCTCGTATGATGAATAGGCAATTTACCCCCTTCCTTTCCCTCGGCTTCGAGCCAATTTTCTCCAACATCTTCGATTTTGGCTCTGCAATTTTTTGCATGTGCCTTTTATTTTGATCTGGATATTCTCTTGAATTTCTCAGGGAGCAATCCCTTTTACTATTCTCTTAACCCTTTAACCTCAATTTTATGTCAGCAAACTATCGATTTGAGACCCTTCAGCTTCACGCTGGACAAGCTCCTGATCCCGCCACCAATTCACGGGCGGTTCCGATTTATCAGACCACATCCTATGTTTTCAACTCTGCCGAGCATGGTGCCAACCTGTTTGGTCTGAAAGAATTTGGAAACATCTACACCCGGATTATGAATCCGACCACAGATGTTTTTGAGAAAAGACTTGCTGCTTTGGAAGGTGGTGTGGCGGCAGTGGCTACCAGTTCTGGACAGGCAGCGCAACTTTTGGCTTTGCACAATATTCTTCAGGCAGGGGAAAATTTTGTTTCCTCTCCCTTTTTGTATGGAGGAACCTACAATCAATTCAAAGTGGCCTTTAAGCGACTTGGGATTGATGCTCGATTTGCCAAAAGCGACAAAGCAGAAGATTTGGAAAAATTAATTGATGATAAAACTAAAGCGATCTATCTCGAAACAATCGGTAATCCTGAGTTTAATATTCCTGATTTTGAATCGGTAGCCGCCCTAGCCAAAAAGCATGGGATTCCATTGGTCGTGGATAATACCTTTGGTGCAGGTGGATTTTTATGTCAACCTATTGCTCATGGGGCAAATATTGTGACGGCATCAGCTACCAAATGGATCGGGGGACACGGCACTTCTATCGGTGGCATCATCGTAGACGGAGGTAACTTCAATTGGGGAAATGGAAAATTTCCACAGTTTTCAGAGCCTTCTGAGGGATATCATGGATTGAATTTCTGGGAGGTTTTTGGTGAAAACAATCCACTCGGACTTCCCAATATCGCTTTTGCCATCCGTACTCGGGTGGAAGGTCTTAGAGATCTCGGTCCGGCCATCAGCCCTTTCAATTCATTCCTGTTGCTTCAGGGAATCGAGACGCTTTCACTTCGTGTTCAGCGTACAGTTGACAATGCTTTGGAAATTGCCAAATGGCTGGAAGCACATCCGAAAGTTTCTAAAGTAAACTACCCTGGACTGACCTCTTCACCTTATCATGCTGTCGCCAAAAAATACCTCAAGCATGGATTTGGAGGAGTGCTGAGTTTTGAGATTAAAGGTGATAAAGCCTCCACTTCTCAATTCATCAATAACCTCCAGTTGATTTCTCACTTAGCGAATGTAGGAGATGCCAAGACGCTGATTATTCAGCCTTCTGCCACCACACATCAGCAATTGAGCGATGAGGAACAACGAGCAGCCGGAGTGACTCCTACCCTGCTTCGATTATCACTTGGCATCGAACACATCGAAGACATCAAGGCCGATTTGCAGCAGGCTTTTGACAAGATTTAATTACTCCTAATTACCCCAATGAACCTTATCAGCGAATTCGCAGACTTGACTATGACGCAGGAAATTTTCCATTCCCATGAGCCTCTAACCTTAGAATCAGGTGAAATCCTTTCCCGATTTCATCTGGCCTATACTACTTATGGTCAGCTCAATCCGGAAAAATCCAACGTCATCTGGGTGGTCCATGCCCTCACAGGAGATTCCAAGGCAGCAGAATGGTGGAGCGGATTGATCGGAGAAGATAAATTCTTTGATCCAACCAATCATTTCATCATTTGTGCCAATCTTCTGGGAAGCAATTATGGATCAACCAACCCATTCAGCATCAGTCCTGAGACCGGAGAAGCGTATTATTACGACTTTCCCCAAGTGACGCCAAGGGATTTGGCTGCAAGTCTGGAAAAGCTAAGAATGCATTTGGGCTTAGAAATAATCCATACCCTGATAGGAGGTTCATTAGGTGGTCAGGTAGCACTCGAATGGGCAATTACCTTAGGCCAAAAATTGAAAAATGCGGTGATTTTGGCATCTACAGCAAAAACATCACCTTGGGTCATCGGATTCAATGAAGCCCAGCGGATGGCCATCGAGTCTGATTGCACTTGGGGAAATCGGGATGAAGAAGCTGGTAAAAAGGGCTTGGAAACAGCCCGTGCCATTGCGATGCTCAGTTACAGATCTCCGGCAGATTTGAGAATCAAACAAACTGACAGAGAGGAAAAGCTCGATGGTTTTCGGGCTTCTTCCTACCTAAGATACCAAGGTCAAAAATTGGCCAAGCGTTTCAATGCACTTTCTTATTGGACACTTTCCAAAGCTATGGACAGCCATGACTTGGGCAGAAACAGAGGTGGGGTTGATGCTGCCTTGGCACAGATCGAAGCAAGGGTATTGGCAATTGGTGTTAATTCAGATATACTCTTCCTTCCTCAGGAATCTCAATTTATCAGCCAAAAAGTAAGGAGAGGCACCTACAAGGAAATTGATTCCACGGCAGGACATGATGCTTTTCTGATTGAGTTTGAGCAATTGGCCTACATTCTCAAATCCTTTTATCTGGAAAATTAAGAGAAAGTCTATCACTAAAAAGGCCTGTGGGGTTATACTACAGGCCTTTTTTAACTACTTTTTCACTTTTGTCCACTCGACTGTCCGTCCTACAAAAGAAAACCCGAGGTACCCTTTTACTTCCAAAATTTCAGGAGATTTGAGTTTCAGTTCACAGGAATAGGTCTTTCCTGATTGCGGGTCATAGATTTCCCCTCCTTTCCAAATCCCTGAAGAATACTTAAGTCCAGTGAGAAGAGGCAAGCCTAACAAGGGTCTGGTTTTTAATTTTGGATCTGAGTTTTGCTTGTCGGTGGCAGGTTTTCCATCCGGATTGGGATCCTTTAGCCAGACAATTTTTCCGACAAATTCAGAACCCTTTTTTAAAATTTCGACTTGGGCGGTTTTTTCAGTGTTATACCATACCCCTAAAATAGCGCTTTCAGTCTGTGCCATGGAAATGGTTGGAATGGCCACCATCAATAGGATAAGTACTGAAGTAAATTGTCGCATTTTCATAAAAACATCGGTTTGATATGCTTAAATACGAATAGCTTTGAAATTGTTATGAGGGAAGTAGGAAATTTTAAAGTGAACCTAAAAGCTGATTTTGTCGATTTCAATGGATTTTCCTTGATGCTTTTACCTGAAAAAGCACTATGGATCAAGGAATTGAATATTCTACTGATTGCTGATTTACACTTTGGAAAAGCAGCGCACTTTCGCAAATCCGGAATACCCATTCCTGAACCTGTCCATGAAACAGACTTCAAAAGACTGGAAAAACTTCACCAAACAATTCGGCCCCTGCACACCTACTTTCTGGGAGACCTTTTCCATAGTGTCTGGAATGAACAATGGGAAGTGCTTAACTCTTTTCTTCTTGAATTTTCCGAAACTGAATTTCACCTAGTCATGGGAAATCATGACATCCTTCCTCCTTCTATTTATCATCAGTCGGTGTTAAAAATCCATAAAGAACCGCTTCTGATAGAATCTTTTGCTCTTTCCCATGAGCCTTTGCAGCCCAAGACAGAAGGAGTCCTTAACATCTGCGGACACCTTCATCCGGGTATCTTATTGAGAGGAAAAGCTCGTCAATCCGTTCGTATTCCCTGTTTTTTTTGGTCAGGTTCCACTTTGATTTTGCCGAGTTTTGGAAATTTCACCGGTTTAGCCTTGATCGAACCCAAAGAAGACGATTTAATCTGGGGAATTTCGGGGGAAAAAGTGATTCCCATCCTTTCTGGCACATCGATTGGTTAAATCCCGATGGCTTTTCTATTTTTGACCTGAATTTTGTAATCCATGGCTAGTCCTTCAAGAAAGAAAAAAACATTAGGCTATTTCAAATTTGGCAGTGTGCTTTTCAGCACTACACTTTCACTTTTTATTGTTGGATTGTTTGGAATCATTTTGATTCAAGCCAAATCATTGACCAAAATGATCCGGGAAAATGTGGAAATTCAGGTTTTCTTAGATAAAAATCTCCCGGAGGAGGAATTGAGCGAACTTCAAAAAAATATTTCTTCAAGGCCATTTATCCTGATCAAATCCGATACGTCGACCTTACGATTTATTTCCGATGAGGAGGCGGCAGCCACCTTTGTACAAAATACCGGTGAAGACTTTACCAAGTTTCTAGAGGACAACCCTTTGCGTGACAGTTTCGTGTTTTCTGTTGCTGAGGAGTTTCAGAGTTCAGAGCAAATTGATTTGATAGCCAAGGAATTAGAAGCTTTGCCGGGCGTTTTTGAGGTTTCCTACATGACCGATTTAGTAGACTCGATCAACAAAAACCTCCTGAAAGTAAGTATCGTCATGGGAGGCTTTATTTTGATTCTCATTATCACTGTGGTGATGTTGATCAATAATACCATCAGATTGGCTTTGTTCTCTCAGCGCTTTCTGATTCGTTCCATGCAATTGGTCGGTGCTACACGAGGGTTTATCCGAAAACCTTTTCTAATTCGTGCTTTTTTCTTTGGAATGCTGGCAGGATTAGCGGCTTCCGGAATTTTATTTGCAATCATCCAATACACCCAAGCCAATATCGAAGGTTTTGCGATGCTTCAAAATCTGGAATGGATGCTGATTCTTTTTGCCGGATTAATCATTTTCGGAGGCATTTTATCAACCCTCAGCACTTTGCGTGCAGTCAATAAATATTTAAACATGTCCTTGGACGAACTTTATTAAATCATGAGCAATTCATCGTTTCCTTTTTCCAAAAAAAACTACCGCCTCATGCTGATCGGCTTAGGACTTATTGTCTTGGGTTTTATTTTGATCGGAATGGATGGGGAACCCCATGGGAATGGGATTTTGGGTCTGACTATCGGTCCTATTGTAACCTTGGCCGGATTTATTTTTGAATTCTACGCAATTTTTGCAAAGTCAGAAAAAAGCTAATTCCTCAACTGCTTTCCTCCAGAAAGCTTATTAATCACCCATGCAGCAAGAAGCATACGGAGAAGTTTTTCTGATCGACAAACCTCTGGATTGGACCTCATTTGATGTGGTCAAAAAAGTCAGAAATGCCCTTCGAATCAAAAAAGTAGGGCATGCAGGTACTTTAGACCCTTTGGCGACTGGCCTCCTGATCGTCTGTACAGGCAAAATGACCAAACAGATTGAGACCTTTATGGGTCAAGAAAAGGAATACACTGGAACCTTTGTCATTGGAGCTACCACCGAGTCATTTGATTTGGAAAAGCCTGTTGTCCCAGTTGCCGATCCCTCGCACATTACTTTAGAACAGGTAAAAGAAGCAGCTAGACAACTCACTGGAAACATCTTTCAGGTACCGCCTATGCATTCTGCGATCAAGGTGGATGGCAAGCGGGTCTATGAATCTGCACGAGCCGGAAAAGAAGTCAAAATGGAAGCCAGGCCAGTTGAAGTAAGGGAATTTGAAATCACTGGATTCGAAGGAAATGAGGTAGATTTTCGAATTTCCTGTTCCAAGGGAACCTATATCCGAAGTCTTGCCCGGGATTTGGGCGAAATACTAGGAGTAGGTGCCTATTTGAAAACACTTTGTCGAACCAGAATAGGCGAATTTAGGCTAACAGAAGCTAAGAATGTCCTCGCCTTAGTTGAAGAAATTAAAGCTCGGCAACATGAAAATCTATGAAGGTTTAGAAGGATTTCATCCCGTTCCCAATGCAGTTGTCACATCGGGTACTTTTGACGGAGTCCACCTTGGCCACCAAAAAATCATTCACAGGATACGAGAAATTGCACGAGCCATTGAGGGTGAAACGGTCCTGATTACCTTTTGGCCCCATCCGAGATTAGTCCTTTATCCGACCGAACACCACCTTCGGCTACTCTCCACTTTTGAAGAAAAGGCTAACTTACTGAGACAATTTGGAATAGACCATTTAGTTACAATTCCTTTTACCCAGGAATTTTCGCAAATGTCTTCTGAAGAGTTTATCAAGAAGATTTTGGTTGAAAAAATCCAAACCAAGAAACTGGTAATCGGATATGATCATCGGTTTGGAAAAAACCGTGAAGGAAGCTTTGAATACTTACAGGATCATAGTCAGGAGTTGGGATTTGATTTGGAAGAAATCTCACGACAGGATGTGGATGATATTGGAGTCTCAAGCACTAAAATCCGCAAAGCTCTGGAATCGGGAGATATCAAGACCGCTACAAATTACTTGGGCAGACCTTATGAATTGAACGGCTTGGTCGTCAAAGGCCAGCAAATCGGCAGATCAATTGGTTTTCCTACAGCCAACATCCATATTCCCAATGATTACAAACTTATCCCCCATGACGGCGTTTATGCAGTGGAGGCTAAGGTAGACGGTCTGTTGTATAAAGCCATGCTTAATATTGGCAACAGGCCCACAGTAGATGGTTCGAGAAAGACAGTGGAAGCCCACCTGTTTGATTTCCAGGGTGATCTTTATAATAAGCTGATTACCATTTATTTCAGAGAGTTTATCCGGGAAGAGAAAAAGTTTGAAAGTCTGGAGGCTTTAAAAAACCAACTGATCCAGGATCAGAAAACAGCTAAGTCACTACTATAAACCCAACTATAATGATCAACAAAACTGTCAAAGATGCCCGGGAAGCTGTGGCAGATATTCCCAGCGGTGCCTTCCTGATGATGGGGGGATTTGGACTGAGCGGTATTCCCGAAAATTGCATTTCAGCCCTTCTTGAAAAGGATATCAACGGACTTACCATTGTGTCAAACAATGCCGGAGTCGACGATTTCGGAATTGGTCTGCTACTTAAAAAAAGAATGGTGAAAAAGATGATTTCCAGCTATGTGGGAGAAAATGCAGAATTTGAGCGCCAACTATTAAGTGGAGAATTGGAAGTGGAACTTATTCCCCAAGGCACCTTGGCCGAGCGTGTTCGGGCAGGCGGTGCCGGCATACCAGCATTTTTTACCCCTGCCGGTGTAGGCACTGAAGTGGCAGAGGGAAAAGAAACACGGGAGTTTGATGGGAAATTATATTTGATGGAGCGCTGGCTGAAAGCTGATTTTTCTTTGGTAAAAGCCTGGAAAGGTGATACCGCCGGAAATTTGATTTTCAGGGGAACAGCAAGAAACTTCAATCCTATGATGGCAGCTGCTGGTAAAATCACCATTGCGGAAGTGGAAGAGCTAGTACCTGCAGGTGAATTGGATCCCAATCAGATTCACACTCCTGGAATCTATGTTCAGCGCGTTTTCCAAGGTAAAGACTACGAAAAGCGGATTGAACAAAGAACTATCTCTAAAAAATAAGTAAGAAGAAGTCGGATTTTATTTTTTCTTGCTTCTTAAGTCTTGGATCTTAGAAAAAACCCAAATGTTAACGAAAGAACAAATCGCCCAACGAATCGCCAAAGAGGTGAAAAACGGGCAGTATATAAATCTGGGAATCGGCATCCCTACCCTTGTTGCCAATTATATTCCCTCCCACCTGGATGTGGTCCTTCAGTCAGAAAATGGCCTTTTGGGAATAGGCCCCTTCCCTACCGAAGATCTGGTTGATCCTGATCTGATCAATGCAGGAAAGCAAACGATCACGATGGTTCCGGGTTCGGCATTGTTTAACTCAGCAGAATCATTTGCCATGATTAGAGGAGGTCACGTTCATCTTACGATTTTAGGAGCCATGGAAGTCTCTGAAAACGGGGATATCGCCAACTGGAAGATTCCCGGTAAAATGGTGAAAGGGATGGGAGGAGCGATGGATTTGGTAGCTTCAGCCAAAAACATCATCGTAGCTATGCAACATTGCTCCAAAGATGGGCAATCCAAGCTACTGCCCTCTTGCACTCTTCCGATTACAGGGATCAAATGTGTCAAGAAAATTGTCTCTGATCTAGCAGTGCTTGAAATAGCTCCACAAGGAGGATTTATTCTTAAAGAGCGTGCACCTGGAGTGACTGTGGAAGAAATTCAGTCAAAAACTGCCGGCAAATTGATCATCGAAGGAGAAATTCCTGAAATGATTTTCGATTAATTTCGCAGTCGGGAACCAGTAATGCCTAAGGAAGGTTTCCCGATAAAATTCCAAAAAATGAAAAAGTCAGAAATCAAATTCCAGGTCGAACTGGATGCAAATAATCTCCCAAAGGCCATTCAGTGGGATGCTTCGGATAAGGAGGCAGAAGGCCTGGAATCTACCAAAAGTATCAGTCTGAATGTTTGGGATAACCTGAATCATTCTACATTGAGAATTGACCTTTGGACAGAAGACATGTCAGTTGTAGAAATGAAGCGCTTCTATATCGATATTATCGGGGGCATGGCACAGACTATCCTAAATAGTACCGGAGATGAGTACATGTCTGAAGAAATGAAAGACCTTTGTGACCGACTCGTGAAGCATGTCAATGAAGAGAATAAGAAAAGTATATAATACTTTAATTTCCCATATTTTGATTTGAGCCCATTATAAAAATGGGCTTTTTTGTTTGGTAAAAAATCTTTTAAAAAAATATTATTTAATGAATTTCCAATAAAACTGAAAGAGTAATTATTAATTATTAATAGAACCTGCTATTTGTTAACGTTTTACTTAAAAAGAGCCCTCAGTTTCCAATTTCAGCCATTTTTGAACACTGATATTTACTTATTTTTTTTAGGGCAACTTAATTGAAAATTGCCTTTTTACTATAAATTTCGAGGAATTGATTTATTGTGATAAAGCTTCAAACATCATCCTAAAAAAATCACAAAATAGCCTATGAAAAATTTTACCAGAAAAATCTGGGGCTCAGTGTTTTCATTGGTATTGTTAGTTTCCTTGGGAACTACAATAGCACTAGCCCAGACGACCATCTCCGGAACGGTCACAGATGCCGACACTAAGGAAACCTTGGTAGGGGTGAATATCATTGTGAAAGGAAAAGTAATCGGCACGATCACTGACCTTTCCGGAAAATTCACCCTAAATGTGAATCAGGCACCTCCCTTTACCTTGATCTTCTCCATGGTGGGTTACAATTCGAAGGAGGTAGAAGTTACAGGGGGTATGTCCAATCTTACCGTGGAACTTGCCGAATCTTCCATTATGGGCCAAGAGGTGGTCATTTCTGCTTCCCGTGTGGAGGAAAGCATTATGAAATCTCCGGTATCTGTTGAGAAAATGGACATCATAGCGATCAGAGAAGTGCCTCAAGCGAGTTTTTATGATGCCTTGAATAACATGAAGGGAGTGGAGATGAGTACTCAGTCTTTGACCTTTAAGTCTTTCAACACTCGTGGTTTTAATGCCAACGGAAACGTGCGAACCGTACAAATGATCGATGGTATGGACAATCAGGCCCCAGGTTTGAACTTCTCCGTGGGGAACATTGTGGGTATTTCCGAATTGGACTTGGAAAGTGTGGAATTACTTCCTGGTGCTTCCTCCGCTCTTTATGGACCAAATGCCATCAACGGTATTTTGTTGATGACTTCCAAAAATCCATTCCAGTATCAGGGACTCTCTGCTAACCTCAGAACAGGATTCATGAATGAGGATAGCAGATCTACTCCAGGCACTGGATTTTATGACTTCAGTGCGCGTTACGCCAAAGCACTTAGCGACAAAGTCGCCTTCAAAGTAAATATGGCGTACCTGGCTGCTGACGATTGGCAGGCAAATGATTTCAGAGATCAATCGCTACTCAATGGTTCCACTATTGAGACTGGTTCCAGAGTTAACAATCCAGGATATAACGGTGTAAATATTTATGGTGATGAGGGTACGCAAAACATTTATTCTGTTGCACAGAGTTTGATTCAGCGAGGCCTTTTGCCAGCGGCGGCCCTTCCATTGATCCCACAGACACCTGTATCAAGAACAGGGTACGCTGAAAGAGATTTGGCTGATTACAATACCAAATCCTTGAAATTTAATGCTGCTTTGCATTGGAGAATTAATGACCGAGTGGAAGCGATTCTTCAAGGAAACTATGGCTATGGTACCACAGTGTATACCGGTGCCGACCGTTATTCCATTGCCAACTTTAACTTGGGCCAATACAAGGCGGAATTGAAAGGAGCTAACTGGTTTGTGAGAGCTTACACAACTCAGGAGCGATCAGGTGATGCTTTTGCAGTCGGTATTGCTGCCAACGCCATCAATGAAGCTTGGAAGCCTTCTGAATTATGGTATGCTCAATATGTAGGAGCATTTACCCAAGCTAAACTTCAAGGTCTTACAGATGAGGCTGCTCACCTTCAGGGAAGAAACGTGGCAGACCAGGGAAGATTCCTTCCAGGATCTGCTGAGTTCAACCAAGCCTTGAAAAATACCACCTCTACTCCTATTCCAGGCCAATTCCTGAATATTCCAAGAAACATAGGTTCCCAGTTTGTGGATAAAACAAACCTCTACCATTTTGAAGGTTCTTATTCCTTTACCGGAATCAAGTTTGCGGATTTTGTCATGGGGGCAAACTATAGGATCTATGCCTTGAACTCAGAAAAAACCCTTTTTGCTGTAGATGAGGCAGGAAATGAATTCAGAATCAACGAATACGGCGGTTACCTACAAGGAACTAAAAAGCTGTTTGATGATAAATTCAAATTGACCGCTTCTCTGAGATACGACAAAAATGAAAACTTTGAAGGACAATGGTCTCCTAGAGTTTCTGGGGTTTATTCTGCCGGAAATCACAACTTCAGAGCATCCTATCAGACTGGCTTCCGTATCCCAACCACTCAAGATCAATACATTGATCTGGTGACTCCTCAAGCAAGATTGATCGGTGGATTGCCCATCTTGAGAGATAGATATAATTTCTCCGGAAACCCGGTTTACTCTTTGGCAACGGTACAGAATTTTGGGGCTGCAGTATCGGCTGATACACGACCAGGGTCCCCTGTTTACCAACAAAGTATTCAACAATCAACACAACTCGCCATTGCAGAAGCTACTGCAATAGTGACTCAGCAGGTTCAACAAGGATTGATTCCTCCTTCTCAGGCTCCTGCAGCGATTGCTGCTTTGGTTCCAACTTTAGTTCCCAAGTATGCCGCTACTATTGTTCCAGCCAACGCCTCTACCGCAAACCTTGATAAACTCACTCCATTTGAACAAACCACGTTTAAACCTGAAGTAGTAAAGTCATTTGAAATCGGCTATAAAGGCTTATTTGCCAATAGATTGTTGATTGACACGTATGCCTATTTCAATCGATTTGAAAACTTCATCGGCGGTCAGGTACTAGTTCAAGACGGTAATCCTGCCACAGGTTCTCAGGGCCCCAATACGATTACAGGCTTGAATCTCATTGGAGTTGGTCCGGGTGGAAGAGCGATCTATTCCATGCCTGTAAACAGAACTGAGATCATTAACTCTTGGGGATGGGCTTTCGGTGCGGATTATAAGCTTCCGAAGAATTACTCTCTTGGTGGTAACGTTTCTTACAACACCCTTAGCAATTTGGACGAATTGGCCGAAACTGGATTCCAGCCTTCTTTCAACACGCCAGAGTATCGCTATGTAATCAATTTTGCTAACCGCGAAGTGGCTAAAAACATCGGTTTTGCCGTTTCTTACAGATGGCAAGGAGAATTTGTATGGCAATCTTCATTCGTGGCTCCTGCGGTATCTTCTCAGCAGCTTTCTGTAATGCCTGCTTTCGGTACCTTCGATGCTCAGTTGAGCTACAAAATGAAGCCAATCAAGTCCATCTTGAAATTTGGTGGAACCAACTTGTTCAACAATACGGGATACAGACAAGCATGGGGTAACCCAACAGTAGGAACCATGTATTATGTAAGCATCACCTTCGATGAGTTCTTGAACTAATCACGCATCCACCTTTATATCCATAGAGGCTGTTCATTAGGACAGCCTCTTTTTTTGCATCCTTTCAAACAACCTCAGTCGAGAGGATTAAATTGTAAGTCCTTCTGATAGCAAAGCATCTAGGAGCAGAAGTATGAAGGAAGAGAATACTTATTCTTGGAATTCGAATCAGGGTTTCAAAATAAACCTAAGGATTCGATTAAAATTTAAGGCCATCCAATATAAGTTTTCCGTGCCTTAGAAAATGCAACCAGTTGAAACCTGAATCACAGAAAGAAGAAAAAATTAAGCTCTGTATCCTCCAAATAAGGCTAAACGGAATCAATGGCTTTTCTTATTTATTTGTCAAGAAGTAGCCCTCCCAAGACTGTCCATAACTCTTGGAATCCTGGTTTGAAGTAAAGCGGAAACTTTGGTCTCAAAAAAATAAACAAAAAAACACCTGCCTTTTTGGGCAGGTGTTTGTAAACTGAACCAAATGAGATGCGATATCAATGTACCTCTCCCATCATTTTTCTTAAAATTGGTTTGAGCAAGAAAAGTACGGCAGCGGACCCGATAACTGTATATACGATCAGCATAAACTGATCCGGCATGGCCGCCAATCCTTCTTCAGACCCACCACTCGCTTCACCTGCAATCAAGCCAGCAAATAGATTACCCAAAGCCACGGAAAGGAACCAGATACCCATCATTTGCCCTCCGTAGCCATTTGGCGCCAATTTGGTAACCAAGGAAAGGCCTACGGGAGATAAGCTCAACTCACCAAACGTATGGAGCAAATAGGTGATGATCAACCAGCTTGGAGCAGCCAGCTCACCGGAAGCGGCTATTTTGGTAGCGAAATACATCACAAAAAATCCTAGTCCTAAAAGCAAGAGTCCAAAGGTAAATTTCAAAGGTGAACTCGGCTCCAGATTCATTCTACCCAACCAAACCCAAAGGGCAGCAAAAAACGGAGCGAAAATAATAATGAATAAAGAATTGATTGACTGGAAGTAGCCTGTCGGGATGTTCCATCCCAAGATAGTTCTATCGGTAAATCGCTCTGCAAAAAGATTAAGAGTAGAACCTGCTTGCTCAAATCCAGACCAAAACATGGCAGAGAAAATGAATAACACCGCAATCACACCAACCTTGCCCTTATCGGCCTTATTCAGACCGCCGAAAGCTATCACATAACCCAAATAACCAAAAGCCACAACTGCAATCACAGAACCCGATGCGCCGGCTATCGCGGATGCATTAATTGGAATAACACCTGTGAATAGAACAGCAATCACTGCAGCTCCAATCAAACCGATCAGGGAAGTAGTAGACCTGAGCTTTTTCTGGGTGTCTTTTTCGGCTTGAGTAGTGACTACCGGAGCCTCTCCATAGCCTTCCAAGGCGCTTCCGGTCATTTTATACTGGATCAATCCAAATACCATCCCTAATCCAGCTAAACCAAATCCAAGGTGCATATCATATTCCGCCACCGTGGAACAAGCAATCGGCGCGATAAATCCACCTATGTTAATACCCATGTAAAAAATGGAGAACCCGGCATCACGCTTGGAACTTCCTGCAGGATACAGTTGACCTACAATGGAACTGATGTTGGGTTTCAGTAGCCCGGTACCCAATACAATCAAGATAAGCCCAAGGAAGAAAGAAGTCGTATCCAAGGCGCTCAAAGATTGCTTGACTTCAGACGCTCCGCTAATCCATCCCTGAACGCCGGGAAGGGCCATGGTAAAGTGGCCTAATGCAATAATAATCCCACCATACCATACCGACTTTTTCAAACCAAATAGGCGATCTGCCAACCACCCACCGGGAAGGGCCAACAAGTAAACCCCCATGGTATAGAGACCATAGACTGCACCCGCTGTTTTATCGTCAAAACCCAGCCCACCATCTACTATGGCCTTTGTCATAAATAAGATCAAAAGGGCACGCATACCATAATAGCTGAAGCGTTCCCACATTTCTGTAAAGAAGAGGGTCATCAATCCTTTAGGATGACCAAAGGCAGTCTCGCCGCTGAATTCTGAGGTTGATTGATTTTTCAAGAGATTGAAAATTTGGGTTTAATATATTTTGCAATGATAAACTTTTTTGTCACTTGAATGCAAAGAATGATTGGAGGCCATGCTTTTAGTATGCAAAATTTCAAACTTCTTTTCCAAAATCCACCCTGCTTCAGAAAAGGAAATTTCACTTACCAAATATTTTTTGGATTTTTCTTCGAAATCGATTGAAAAGCAAAAAAACAAGGTTTTTTTAATTTGAGATTGTAAGTAATTAGCTAATTTTGACCAGACAATTTTCAGACAATAAACCCAAATATGTATGCAGGACTTGGTTCAGGAACCCAAAACTTCTATCCATTCCTTTTTACCCTTTGCCAGCAGCGCAAAGGTGTTTTACAATCTTACTCCGGCAGAATTGGTTGAACATGCCTTGGCTAGGAAGGAAGGCAAATTAACTTCCACTGGAGCATTCATGGCGGATACCGGAAAATTTACCGGTAGATCACCAAAGGATCGCTATGTGGTGAAAGATGAACTGACCCAGGATTCGGTATGGTGGGGAGACATCAATATCCCGCTTTCAGAAAGTCATTTTGAGAGGATATACGACAAAATGACTCGATTCCTTGAAGAAAAGGATCTTTACGTGAGGGATGCTTATGCAGGCGCCGATCCAGATTACAGGCTCAACCTAAGAGTGGTCAATACCTTGGCTTGGCACAATCTTTTTTGCTCTAACATGTTCCTCCGTCCTACTTCCAAAGAATTGCAGGATTTTGAACACGACTTCACCATAATTTGTGCACCGGAATTTGAGGCTGATCCGGAAACAGACGGTGTTTCCAATCCTAATTTTGCGATTTTGAACCTAAGCAAGAGGGTGATTTTAATTGGAGGCACGGGCTATGCCGGAGAAATGAAGAAAGGTATTTTTTCTGTTTTAAATTTCATTCTGCCTTATCAAAGACATGTCCTTTCCATGCATTGTTCAGCCAATGTTGGAAATGACGGAGATACGGCTATATTTTTTGGCCTTTCTGGAACTGGAAAAACCACCTTATCTGCCGATCCAAACCGAAAGTTGATAGGAGATGATGAGCATGGGTGGACCGAGGACTCGGTATTTAATTTCGAAGGAGGTTGCTATGCCAAAGTGATCGACTTGACCCGTGAAAAAGAACCTGAAATCTATGATGCCATCAAATTTGGAGCAATCGTAGAAAACACCCGATTCAAGCCGGGAACCAGGGACGTCGATTTCTTCAACAAGGAGGTCACGGAAAACACAAGGACAGCCTACCCGATTCACCATATTGCAAACTCCTTAGAGCCATCCATTGCCAGTGTTCCCAAAAACATCTTTTTCTTAACGGCTGATGCCTTTGGCGTAATTCCTCCAATTTCCAGACTGAATAAAAGTCAGGCTATGTACCATTTTATTTCCGGATACACGGCCAAAGTAGCTGGAACTGAAATGGGGGTAACCGAGCCCAAACTTACCTTTTCGGCTTGCTTTGGGGCTGCATTCCTTCCTCTCCACCCCACTAATTATGCTCAGTTGTTTGGCGAAAAAATGGAGAAAAATGAGGTCAATGTTTGGTTGGTAAACACTGGATGGACCGGTGGTCCTTATGGAGTAGGATCAAGAATGAAGCTTTCCTATACCCGAGCTATGATTTCGGCAGCTTTGGAAGGAAAACTGGATTTCGCCCCTATGCATGTAGATCCTGTATTTGGATTCGAGGTACCAAAAATTTGCCCCAACGTACCCGCAGAGGTATTGAATCCAAGAAATACCTGGGCAGATCCCAATGCCTATGATGAGCAAGCCAAGGAACTCGCTGCCGCTTTCGTCAAAAACTTTGAAAAATATAGAGAATACGCCAGTCCGGAAATCCTCACAGGCGCTCCAAAAGTAAAATAGGAGAATGAAAAGGAGTGTTTTTCACTCCTTTTCCTTTTTAATTCAAAGAATAATCAGATCTAATCCTATTTTTGCGCAAGGCAAAATCAAATGCTTTTAAACCAATTTTACTGAATTTTAATACTCATGAGAACAGCTGAAATTATTACAGAAAAGGGCACCATGAAGGTGGAATTTTATGAAAAAGACGCACCTAATACTGTTCAAAACTTCGTGGACCTTGCCAATAAACATTTCTACGATGGATTGACCTTTCACAGGGTGATTCCAAATTTTGTGATTCAAGGTGGTTGCCCTGTCGGAAACGGTACCGGAGGTCCTGGTTACAAAATCAAATGTGAACTGGATGGAGGTAATCAATACCATGACCGAGGTGTCCTTTCTATGGCTCATGCCGGTAGAAATACAGGAGGTTCCCAATTTTTTATCTGTCACAGCCGAACAAATACTGCTCATCTGGACCGCAACCATACTTGCTTCGGCAAGGTAGTAGAAGGACTAGATGTAATCGATGCAATCCGGGCCGGAGATAAAATCGAGAAAATCATCATTCATGAATCCTAACCAAAATCCCCTCTATGAGGGGATTTTTACTTAAGAGCCTATCTATGTCTTCAATCCTTTTTGGAAAGCACTCTTAATTCTTCAAGCAGTTTCAAAAGCTCTGAATGGATTTTTGGGGCTGTATCCGGTCCCAAAGAATTGATTTCACCATATGGGCGATCTTGGTAGCCATAGGTAAATGGAGCTTTTACATCCCATTGACTTTTAGGGACGATGTACCCGATCATGTCATTGGACATCCCCGCAAAAAACTTGATAGTTCCGGGAATTTTGCTCTGAATTGAAGGAACTTCGACTGGCTCAATTCCAAAGTCTCCGCCTTCGGGAGATTCGATACCTCCATGGAGAATTTCAGGATAAAGTTCCCCAGGTACATGAACAAACGTGGCTGGTCCCAAGGTCCATGCCGAAACTTCAGATCGAATCTGCTTCCAACCGGTAAAACCTCTATCGAAAATTCCTATAAATGCCGCCAATTGGAATAAGCCATTGTCCATTTTGAGGTCAATTGTCTTTGCCTTCAGATTTAGATCCAAGTTTGTGTAAATGGCAGCGCTCGTGTCCTGAAGAGCTTCCAGAGTAGCTTTTGCTAAGGCTTTTCCTTGAGCTTGAACTTTTTCGGGTGATTGTTTTTGGATCTTTTCCAAAGTGAATGGATCTTCCACAGGCATATCAGGAAAGGTAGTCATGAGGCCACCTACAGCCCCATTTAGAAAAATTGCCACTCCTCCTACACCATCTAGCTTAAGCGAATCATTTACCTGTATCCCGTTTTCCACCATGTTTCGCCAAGGATCTGCAAAATCAGAACTGAGTTGAATGTTTTGAGACCAAAGCGTTTCCGGATGATTTCCCCAGTTCATCAGAGTTCCGATGGTCTGACCGGTTTCTGCATCAAGCACCTGCATGAGTTTCAACGAGGCATCAAAAACCAAGGGAGGTCGGGTATCTCCCACCAGAGGTTTGAGTTTTTCCTTTTCTTCGGCAAATCTGAATTTCGCAGGCCTCCTATCTTGATAAGCTTGATTTACGGCTTGTCTGATGCCTTCCTGTACTTGGCTGAGGTAATCAGGATTTACCCCTCTTGTATATTCTGAGGGACCCCACATTCCCATTAGGTCAGGGGAAGAATGCACATGGGTACTGGAAATTATGACATAATCCAAATCCGGAATGCTCTCCTGAATCATTTTTCTGGTTGCAATCACTTCATCATTTCCATAACCGATCATATCAATCACGCAAAGGGCCATCTTGACTTCACCGGATTCCAATACCATGGCTCTCGCCCAAAGCGGATCCAAAACCGACTGAGCCGGCCTGGAATTATGGAAACCTGCCAGCCAAATCGCATCAAACCTTCCGTTTCCATTACTATCCTCGTAAGTATCCCCTTTTTCGGGATTATAGCGGGAGTCCCCATCCACATCGGTCCAGGTTTCAAAAATTTGAGGAGTAATATCCACTTTGGCGAAGCCGACTTTGATCACTCCCAATTCAGAGGAGAGATTTAAATCGACTTCATACCCTTTATGCCGATCCCGAAATTGGTAAACTCCATATCCTATGATTCCCAGAAGTGCTAAAAGAACTAGACTCCCTATAATTTTGAATAGCTTTTTCATTTGAATACCATGTTAATAGCTTCTCTAAGCTAATAAAAGATCAGCTTCATTTTAGAGGTGATTATTAATGGAATGATAATTGAACGTCGGATTTTCCCAAAATTCAACCTCTATGCAAAAAGGCCTTATTTTGATCCTGATTTACACTCTCTTGACTATAGGTCAATCCACTGCTCAACGATACGGGACGGCTTTTGGTCTAAGGTTGGGAAATTCAGATATCAATCGGACTGTTGGAATTAGTCTTCAGCAAAGAATTTTTGAAAAAGGTACTGTAGAGGCGATTTTACAATCGGATTTTAGCAGGAATACCACTTTCGCCATCTTAGGGCAAAAGCATCATCCGATCATTTCTAAGCGCTTCAATTATTATTATGGAGGAGGTCTCTCTTTTGGCAAGGAAGAAAGCTTTGTAAAAAATCCAACAACCAAAGAAATTATCCATACCTATGGAAATGCAACCACGGGAATTGACCTGATTGCAGGCATCGAAATGACTCTTGCCAATGCAGTGATTTCCTTGGATTACAAGCCAAACTTCAATTTGGCAGGAAGAGAAGAATTTTATCGAGGTCAGGTAGGAATATCAGCCCGGACAGTTTTGGTAAAAAGTAAGGAGCAAAAGAAAAGGCAAAAACAACGGAAAAAGGCCAGACAAGCCAAAAATCAGCCTCAGCGCAAACCTTTTTCTGACATCTTCAAAAGGTAATTGATCGCCCAACTTACTCCTTTTGCTTCCAATACATTTTTTCATGAAGATCCGAGTGCTTGACAATTTCCCGGTACCATTTCATTCGTAGGAGATTTTTTTCTTCCTCGGATAAGTAAAAATCAGGATGCTGGTAAGCGCCGGCTTTTTTGATCAAATCATACAGGAAAATGGAGGCAGACACGGAGATGTTGAAGCTGTCAGTAAACCCAAGCATGGGGATATGGACCAAACCATCCGCTTTTTGTTTTACTTCTTCACTGATACCTTCGTGCTCGTTTCCAAAGACTAAAGCGAGCTTTTCGGAAGGCTCCAGATCATAAATGGAGATGGAAGTCGGAGCCGGACTGGTCCCGTAGATTTTATATCCCTTTTTTCTCAAAAATTCGAAACAGGCATCCACTGAAGATCCTTCTTGTCGATGGTATTTATGCAAATCCACCCATTGCGAGGCCCCTCGCGTGACATAGGGGTTAATTTTGTACTCATTGGTCTTTTCGATGACATGGATATCCTGGAGTCCAAAGCAATCGCAGGTCCGGATCACTGCGCTGGCATTGTGAGGCTTGAAAATATCCTCTAAAACCACCGTAAAAAATCGTGTTCTCTTGCTTAATACCCGTTCCATGACCGATTTTTTATGCTCGGTAATGTATTGGCCCAAGTATTCTAAAAGCCCCTGATCAAAATCTACGGAAGTATCTCTCTCGCTCATTCTCAAAAAAGAGGGCTATTTAAAATAGCCCCAATTGTTCTTCGTCGTCTTTCTTCGGTGTCAGATCTATCTTGCTTCCGATCTCCAGTTGATCTTCAGAATCGGTATCGGAATCCTCGGAATCTTCCGATTCCTCAGACTTGGTAGCCGCTGATTCGATAAGCTGAATTTCTTTGACTGGATAGGCGCTGAGTTTATTACCTATGGCTTTCCAACCCTTCACATCAATAAGCATCTCGAGATCATACTCTAATTGCTCCTCTTCTTTTCCCTTCATTACAGTCACAATCACCTGTGCCTGGGAATCGGTCGTCACCACTTTGAGATAAGACTGCTTATGATCCGATATAAAGTTAAATCGCTTATTCACCGTCGTGGTCTCTATTAGGAATCTCTTGACGAAGTGAGTCTTGGTGGCACCGTCGTAATAAATAGCAGAAATGACTTTTTGAGGATCAAATTTCTGAATCAATACGACCTCATTTGCTTCATATCGGTTGGTTAATTCAAAGCTTGTGAGCTCATAGTCGCCGTTTTTATAGCACACCAAAATCTTATCGTCTCCAAGGAAGTTTCCTATCAATCTGCCCCGTTGATCCGTATTCAATCGGCCAACAGATGGATCATAGTACACATTCAATCCTCCTAAGGTGGATTTTCCTTCCATCTTGAATTGGATTTTACGCACCGGATACTTCGTTAATATATTTCCGCCTGCACCTCTTCCTTTGATCTCGATTTCCGCAAAATCAAAGTCAAAAACCTTTACCCTTGCTTTGGCACCTTGGGTTAAATAAACAGTGACTGTTTCTGCTTCTCCATTTGGATTCGCTGTAAGGTAAAGCACTTTAGATCCTTTGGTTCCTTTGGTCAGATCATATTCCTTATCTCTGGTAATCCCTCCTACCTGGAAGCGCTTGACCATGGTTCGGCCAGAGGTTCCATCCAGGTAGATCAGATTGTAAGTCATCCGCTCGTCATTCTTTCGAAATACACCTACGAACAAGATGTCCTTACCCATGAAAAGCTTTTCCTGGATTTTGGAGACCACCATCTTTCCGTCCCTGCGGATGGCGATGATATCATCCAAATCTGAGCAGTCACACACAAACTCGTCCTTCTTCAATCCATACCCAACAAACCCATCGGTCCGGTTGACATAAAGTTTGGCATTGTTGGCTGCTACCACAGCTGCCTGAATAGTATCGAAGGCACGGATTTCGGTCTTTCGTTCGCGACCTTTTCCATACTTATCCAGCAGATTCTGATAGTACGCAATGGCAAAATCAGTCAGGTGTTTTAAGTTGTAATTCACCTCCTTCAATTCCTCTTGAAGACGCTTCATCAGTTCGTCTGCCTTGAAGGCGTCAAACTTCGAAATCCGCTTGATCTTGATTTCGGTCAGTCGAACCAAGTCTTCCTGGGTGATTTCCCTGTAAAAATCAGGTTTGTAAGGCTCGAGACCTTTATCAATTGCTTCCAAAACAGCCTCCCAAGTCGTACATTCTTCAATGTCACGGTAGATTCGGTTTTCGATAAAGATTTTTTCCAAAGAGGAGAAAAGCAACTTCTCCAAAAGTTCTCCTTTTCGGATTTCCAATTCCCTTCGTAGTAGTTCCTTGGTCTGCTTGGTGTTGTATTCGAGAATTTGATTGACCGTGAGGAACACCGGCTTTTCTTCGATAATCACACAGGCATTAGGAGAAATAGACACTTCACAGTCTGTAAAGGCATAGAGTGCATCTATGGTCACATCCGGAGAAACTCCCGGCGCCAATTGGATCTGGATTTCTACATCCTTGGCCGTGTTATCCACCACCTTTTTAATCTTAATCTTGCCCTTGTCATTGGCTTTTAGGATGGAATCAATCAAGGAATCAGTAGTTGTTCCATACGGTATCTCCTTGATTAATAAAGTCTTGCTATCTTCCTCTTCAATTTTAGCTCTAACCTTGATCTTCCCCCCTCTTAAACCTTCCTGATAATCTGAAAAATCAGCCAAGCCTCCTGTCATAAAATCAGGAAGGACATTCGTCTTGTTCCCTTTCAGAATCTCGATAGAGCCTTCGATGAGTTCACGGAAGTTGTGGGGAAGGATTTTAGTAGAAAGTCCCACTGCAATTCCTTCCACTCCCTGGGCAAGCAAAAGCGGAAATTTGACCGGCAAAGTGACCGGTTCACGTTTCCTGCCATCATACGAAAGCTGCCACTCGGTAGTCTGTGGATTGAAAACTACTTCGAGTGCAAATTTGGAAAGTCTAGCCTCAATGTATCGTGCTGCTGCAGCACCGTCACCGGTACGTACATCACCCCAATTTCCTTGAGTTTCGATCAGAAGTTCTTTTTGACCCAAATTCACGATAGCATCACCTATAGAGGCGTCACCGTGGGGATGGTATTGCATGGACTGTCCGATGATGTTGGCCACTTTGTTGAATCGCCCATCATCCATTTCTTTCATGGCGTGCAGAATCCTACGCTGAACAGGCTTCAGGCCGTCTTCGATGGCAGGAACAGCTCGCTCCAGGATCACATAGGATGCGTAATCCAAAAACCAGTCTTTATACATGCCCGTCACCGGGATGGAATCGTGCAAACTTTCGTCTGCGCCTTCGGCTAGATTAGTTTCGTCGCTCATTTAATTCTTCCAATATTTATTCGAAAGCAAGGATTACTTCTTTCTTGTGGAATTTCTTATTTGAATTGGGCTTTTGATTCATGAAAATTCAAAGCCATTTTGTGTGCTTAAGCGGCCTCTGTTTCTTCTTCTTCTTCTTCTTTTTCTTCTGTCTTTTTCGGGTCATCGAGTGCCAAATCTTTTTCAATTCTTAGGTTGTCGATGATGAAATTTTGACGGTCTGGCGTGTTTTTACCCATGTAGAAAGTCAGCAAATCAGAGATCTTGGTGTCCTTGTTCAGGATGATGGGGTCCAATCGGATATCCTCACCGATAAACTTGCCAAACTCTTCCGGAGAGATTTCCCCCAATCCTTTGAATCGGGTGATTTCAGGTTTATTACCAAGCTTATGAATTGCCCGTTGCCTCTCTTCGTCTGAATAGCAATAGATCGTTTCCTTCTTGTTTCTTACCCGGAAAAGTGGAGTATCGAGGATAAACAAGTGCCCGTTTTTCACCAAATCCGGGAAAAACTGGAGGAAATAGGTCATTATCAACAAGCGGATATGCATGCCATCCACATCCGCATCGGTGGCAATGACGATCTTTCGGTAACGGAGATTTTCAATCCCGTCTTCGATATTCAAGGCATGCTGAAGGAGGTTAAATTCCTCATTTTCATATACCACTTTTTTGGTCATGCCAAAACAGTTGAGCGGCTTACCACGAAGAGAAAAAACCGCTTGAGTCTGCACATCCCGGCTTTTGGTGATCGATCCGGAGGCCGAATCACCTTCGGTGATAAAGAGCATCGTCTTGTTTTTGATGTCTTCGTCGCCTTTAGGATCGTCGTAGTGGACACGACAATCTCTAAGCTTTTTGTTATGAAGATTGGCCTTTTTCGCTCGCTCATTTGCCAGCTTTTTGATACCGGAAATTTCTTTTCTCTCCCGCTCAGATTGCAAAATCCTCTTGAGCAAGGCATCAGCGGCAGCTGGATTTTTGTGCAGGTAGTTGTCCAGCTCGGTTTTGATGAAGTCATTCACAAAAGTCCTCAGTGTTGGGCCATCCGGTCCGATGTTTTGAGAGCCGAGCTTGGTCTTGGTTTGGGATTCAAAGACGGGCTCCTGAACCCTCACAGCTATAGCTGCCACCACTGATTGACGAATATCGGAGGCATCGTAATCTTTTTTGTAAAACTCGCGAATGGTCTTCACGATCGCCTCTCGGAAAGCGGCGAGGTGCGTCCCCCCTTGAGTGGTGTACTGTCCGTTGACAAAGGAATAATATTCTTCACCATAGCTTCCGGAGTGGGTCAAGGCGACTTCGATGTCATTTCCCTTAAGGTGGATTATGGGATATCGAATGCTTTCCTCATCTACCTTGTTAGAAAGCAAATCGTAGAGCCCTTTGTCAGAGAAATACTTCTTGCCGTTGTAATTGATGGTCAGACCGGCATTGAGGTAAGCATAATTCCAGATTTGATTTTCGAGATATTCGGGGATAAAATGGTAGTTTTTGAAAATCGAAGCATCCGGAGAGAAGGTAACCCGCGTTCCATTTCGCTCAGAGGTTTTATCCACTGGAGGGTCATTGACTAGCACCCCTTTTTCGAATTCTGCCATTTTGGTCTCTCCGTCCCGAAAAGACTGAACTTTGAAAAAATCAGAGAGGGCGTTCACAGCTTTGGTACCGACCCCGTTTAGCCCTACAGACTTTTGAAAAGCTCCGGAATCGTATTTTCCTCCGGTATTGATTTTGGAAACACAGTCGATCACTTTTCCCAAAGGGATGCCTCTACCGTAATCTCTTACCTCTACTTTATGTTCGGAAATTTTAACATCGATGGTTCGTCCGTGCCCCATCATGTGCTCGTCGATGGAGTTGTCCAGGATTTCTTTTACCAATACGTAAATCCCGTCATCCTGGGCGCTTCCGTCTCCCAACTTTCCGATATACATCCCGGGTCTGAGACGAATATGCTCCCTCCAATCTAGGGATTTGATACTGTCTTCGGTATATTTTACTGGTTCTGCCATAAGTCTAAATTAGGAGCGCTGAACAGATTTGAATTTTCCCACAAGCAAAACAAACAACATCACCACCCATACAAAAAGTAAAGAAGGCATCAGGAAAAACCAAAAACTAAAGGAGCTGGCGGCGATTTCTTCCTGATTATTGATGGCATGAACATAAAAAACCAAGAGCCCTAAACTCAAATTGATCAATGCGCCAAATGAATAAAACCAAGCCAAAATGTAATCTCTGTAGGGATCTCCAACCGGAAAAATCCGATGCATTTTTTTGTTGGTTTTGGTCTCCAGGGATTTTGGAGTAAAGAGTGTAGCCGCATTGAAAATCAAAAATGTAGCGATCATCGCGTAAAAGAAAGTCCCTTTTTCCCAATCCCTATTCACTATTCCGGTTTCATCCACGCTGATACCCACTTGCTCGGGCATCGCCGAATAGAAATACAATAAGAAGAAAACAAAAGCCAATATGCTTACGAAATAGAATGCTTTTCCGAATCTGTAATACATGAAATGAGTGATTGAACGTGCTAATATAACCGATTTGGATAAACCTTCGGGGCTTTCTTCATGTTCGGAAAGTGTCAAAGAATGTCAGACTATTCAAAGCCTTGATCCAAATCAGTGAAGATCAAGTTTCTAATCTTGACTTCCTGAATTCAACCCGGACTGAAAATTCTAAAATTTAGATTTCCGGAAAATTTCAACCGATCTTTGTTACACAATTCAATTTCTATGCGATTTATCCAGCTTGCGTGTGCACTCCTTTTCGTCACTAGTCTAAACTCCTGCAGTCCCAAACTGGATGCGGGAGCTATCAACCTTGAAAATTGGAAAGCAGACCGATATGGATGCAAAGGTCTTCGGATGCAGGATTTGGAAGAGCTCGAACAAATCAAAAACAACTTTTTAGGCGCTGATAACCAATCCTTAATCAAAACATTTGGCCGTCCTGACCGAGTCGAGCTGGTAGATAAAAGTCAGAGCTTTTTCTTTTACTTTCTCGAACCAAGCGGTGATTGTGAAGGCATAAAAAGTGAAAAAGAACCGCTGAGGGTTCTTTTTCGGATGAATGCATTGAGTAAAGTATCTGAGGTTACGATCACAACCCTGAATCCATAAAACAGAGCGCTGCCGCCCCGAGGGTTCCGGCGTTGTTTTCCAGTGTAGCTTTCTTCAGCCTCAAATCTTTCACATAATAGGGTGTAAGGAATTTTCGGGTATTATACTCGATCGTTGGCATCATAAATTCCAGTCCGGCAGAAATTCCCCCACCGAAATACACATCGGTGACATCGAGTATACGAATAGTGGACACAATAGCCTCACTGATGATCTCGGCGACTTCTTTGAAAACCATCAAGGATACTTCATTTCCGGCCTTGGCAGTATCGACAAGGAGGTGAGTACCCAATTCTTTTCCGACCAACTCACCTGCTTTTTCAGGATAAGCAGCCACCAAGTTTGCCATGATTCGAAGAATCCCATTTCGGCCAATCAAGGTCTCCAAGCCGGCATTTCCTCTGGAAAGCATGTGACCCATTTCAAGGGCATTTCCGCGGGAACCTTTAAAAACCTCTCCATCCAAAACCAAAGCACTTCCGATACCTGTGCCCATGGTGATGAAAAGAAAGTTGGCAGATACATCCCCTTTTCCATAATGGAATTCACCGATAGCAGCTGCCGCAGCATCATTTTCCAAATAAAAGTCGTGCTTTGGATATTTCTCTTTAAGACTTGCCTTCAAAGGAAAATTATTCAAATCTGGAATGGCAGGGATCTCCAAAGGAGTCATTCGATCCTTGGTAATCATCCCGGGAAGGCCGATTCCTACCTTTCCCACCTGAGGATATTTGGCTAAATATTTTCCGATTACATTGACGAAGTTGGGGCCAAAGCCATCCGGATGTTCTCTATATTGAGTGGTGTCTTCTTTCTGAAAGTCAAGCATATTGCCTTCCTTATCCACTAATCCGATTTTCAGGTGAGTTCCACCCACATCTACTCCTAGAAAATGAGTATCCGATGCTTTCATAGTTATTTTGATAGGTTTGATTGCCAAAAAAGCAAAACTATTGCTTCACTTCCTATAATCTTTGCCGATCTCGTAAAAAATTTTGGAGACAGCAGGACAGACCAGGGTATTTTTCAAAGTGAGGTCTAAAATACCGGCCATGTTTTTTCGGTCAGTATGGGGATATTCCCTACAGGCCTTTGGCCTATCCTCGTAGACCAAGCACTTATTGTCCTCACCCAAAAAAGAACATGGGGCGGAGTTCAAGACAAAATCACCGTCCTCATCTCGATGAAGATAGGTATCTAAGAATTGACTGCTTTTCATGCGGAAAGTCTTTGCCAGGCGGTCAATGTCTGTTTGGATAAAAATAGGGCTTGTAGTCTTGCAGCAATTGGCACATTCCAGACAGTCTATCTGCGCAAATACTTCCTCATGGAGGAGATGAAAGGATTCATCCAAATTCTTTGGTTTAAGTTTTTTCAGCTTTTCTTTAAGCTTTTTGTTGGACGTATATTCCGATTTACTTTCCCTGGAAAACTTTTCAAGATCTATTTTCAATTATACAAGGATTTGAATTTCAATTATTTGTATCATTTTCTTAACTTATACTTTCACAAAACCCAGATAGCCATGAAAATCCATCCATCCGAGCTTTATTTCTACCACAGCTCAATGCAACCTATCGATAAGCAAACCAGAGCTTATGCAAAATCCATTGCTAGGTTTGTGAATGAAATTGATTTGATCCATGAAAGATTGACCGCTACTCAATGGGATCAAATTTTACTCAAGCTAAATCTACGGGCAAAGGACCTGCTCAATCGAGCGCACCCTGATTACCAAAGGCTTATTGCCGGAAAAGATTGGGATGAAGAAGGTTGGCTAAACATCCTAGTCAATTATCCTTACTTGATTAAAGCTCCGATAGCCCTTTTCCGAAATCGTGCAATTCTTTGTAAGACTCCGACAGATATCCTCAAATTGGATTAGTCCCTGCTTAGGGAGATTCCGTCTTCCCGAATGACAATCTCCCTGGCTTTATATAACTGTCCGATGCACTGCTTGAAGTGTTTTTTGCTCATGCCTAGCAAACTTTTGATTTCCTCTGGATCGGACTTGTCGTGCAAGGGTAAAAATCCCTTTTCTTCCAAAATTTGGAGGATTTTTTCCGCTCCTTCTTCATATTTTTCCCTTCCTGTAGGCAGCAGTTGAAGATCGATTTTGCCGTCATCTCTACGTTTCTTGACCCACAGTTTTCTGCGCTCTCCAATTTCTAAAGGCTGAAAAACCTCATTTGCGTAAATCAATCCTTCATAGCGATCTTCAAGTAAAACTTTATATCCCAATTCCGTTTTTTCAAAAATCAAACCTTCACAGGCATTCCCAGGCTCATAATCTTTGGGAGCAGGATAGATAAACTCACGGTACTTACTCACTCCAATCAGACGGTCTGTTTTGTAATCAATACAAACTCTTACCAAATACTTTTGACCCGGAGTCATTGGCTTAGCTATTTCGGAATTGGGCACAAAGAGATCCTTAAGCAAACCCCAATCCATAAAGGCGCCAAACTTGGTTACTTCCTTGCATTCCAAGACGGCAAATTCATCCAACAAAGCTTTTGGGCGATCAGTGACAGCCACTGGTCTATCCTCGCTGTCTGTGTAGACAAAGACCTCGACTTCATCCCCTATATTCTCCTCTCCTTTCAAATATCCTTTTGGAAGAAGCACTTCCCCTCCGTCACTAAGGGCTAAATAGGCACCAAAATCTGTAAATCTGTTTATAGGAAGTTTGCTGATCAGTCCAAGTTCTTTCATGATTCAAAGGTAAAGATTAATCCTGTCCCAAGAATTGAAAATTTCCGACAAACAAAGTCAGGAATGAAGGGTTGGAAATTGGAATTGGCTAGGCTTAGGCTTAGTTTTGGACACTTCAAAAATGGCTTAATCGCCATATCAAACCCAAATATTAACGTTTTTCACTCGAAATAAGACAGTTATGAAAGCAATCTCCGTCATCGGTTCCGGTACCATGGGAAATGGTATCGCCCATGTGTTTGCACAACATGGGTATCATGTTTCTTTGGTTGATATTTCTGCCGCTCAGCTGGAAAAAGCTATTACCACTATCTCCAAAAATATGGATAGACAAGTGAGTAAAGGAACTCTTTCTGAATCAGAGAAAGTATCTGCTCTGGCAAGAATCATCACTTTTACCAGTCTGGAAGACGGAGTAAAAAACGCTGACCTTGTGGTGGAAGCTGCTACTGAGAATATGTCCCTCAAGTTGGATATCTTCAGACAATTGGATCAATTCGCCCCTTCTTCCGCCATATTGGCTTCCAATACCTCCTCCATTTCAATTACCAAAATTGCTGCCGTCACCAAAAGGCCTTCTCAGGTGATAGGGATGCACTTCATGAATCCTGTACCGGTGATGAAATTGGTAGAAGTCATCAGAGGATATGCCACCTCTGACGAGGTTACCGAAATCATCATGGACCTTTCCAGGAATCTTTCCAAAGAGCCTGTAGAAGTCAATGATTATCCCGGATTTGTGGCAAACCGTATTCTCATGCCAATGATCAATGAAGCGATTTACACGCTGTATGAAGGGGTGGCAGGGGTTTCTGAGATCGATACAGTGATGAAGTTGGGTATGGCCCATCCGATGGGTCCACTCCAATTGGCTGATTTTATCGGATTGGATGTATGCCTTTCTATTTTGAGAGTACTTCATGATGGATTTGGCAATCCGAAGTATGCTCCCTGTCCACTTTTGGTAAATATGGTTGAAGCCGGATTTAAAGGAGTGAAAACTGGCGAAGGTTTTTATCAATACACACCGGGGAGCAAGGATTTGGTCGTATCTCCAAGATTTTCCAAGTAATTAACATTCAAAAAATGCATTTAGCAGTATCCGGAAATATAGGAAGCGGGAAAACCACGCTCACCGAAAAGCTAGCCAAACACTATGGTTGGAAAGCGGAATTCGAGGCCGTTGACGATAATCCCTATCTGCCTGATTTCTATGAGGACATGAAGCGATGGGCGTTTCACCTTCAGGTTTACTTCCTTAATTCCCGCTTCAATCAGATCAAGAAAATTCAGGAAAGCCCCATTCCTACCATTCAGGATCGCACGATCTACGAAGATGCTTACATCTTCGCAGCCAACCTGTATAAAAGCAAACTCTTGACCGAAAGAGATTACTGGAACTATCGAAGCCTATTTGATTCCATGATTTCCCATGTCAAAGCTCCGGACCTTTTGATTTATCTGAAGGCAGATATTCCAAAGCTGGTAGGTCAGATCGAAAAGCGTGGCAGAAGCTATGAGACAGCCATGCGAATCGATTATCTCAAAAACCTGAATTCCCATTATGAGGATTGGATTGGCAATTACAGGGAGGGAAAACTGCTGATTGTAGATGTGAACGATTTGGATTTCGTGGAGCGACCTGAGGATTTTTCCTTCATTGTCGAGAAAATAGAGAGGGAAATGTTTGGGCTATTTGCCTGATTTTCATAAGCAAAGGGATTTCATTTGAAGTCCCTTTTTTCATTTAAAAGTCAGAATTCATAAATCCGAAATCCGACCTCCGAAATCAAAAATTCGAAATCCCACTCATCCCAACTTCCTCATCAGCCAGTTGAAAATCACTGCCCGCTGTTCTTCTTTTGGGTTAACCAACAGTTGGTCCAATCGCTTAAGCGAGCCACCCGTCATCAGCGTTTCAAAGGGATTGAGCCGGAGGAGTTTGTACCCATGAATCCGGGTTTGCAGGTCAGTCTGAGCGCTGTTATAAGCCAAAAGTTTCCATCCGGAAGCCCCGTTTCCTGAAAAATCTCCCGGTTCAGAGGCTTTTCCAAACAAATTCCCAGCAACTGGAGGTCCGGACCAAATACGTTGCGGCATCCCGGATTTAAGGGCTTCTTTTTCAAAGGTTCGGCAAAGTCTTTTATAACTTTCGACAAATGGAAAACTTAAATCCTGATACATTCCGGAGCGAAAAGTGCTGAGCCTGTATCGGTTAAAATGGAGTTCTTCATCCCAAAGAATCAACTGCCGCCCGATTTTGAAATCAAACCTCAACTTTTCCAGCAATGGAAAAGAACCATTTCCCCCTAGTTCAGCGAGAATTTCCTTTAGCCAACTTTTCCCTTTCTCATCAAGATAATTGGGCACGACCTCCAGATCAAACTGCCAGTCATATTCCGCCCCGCCTTCTCTGAGAATCAGGTCCAACTGCCGGGTCATCAAATGCTCCATTGCTTTAGGTATTTTCCCTGAGAATTTCCCAAGTATGGTCAGCCAAAAGCTTCACTTCTGCCACAAAATGGGCCCAATCTTTTTTCCTTCCCCACTCTTCGGGTGCAATCATGCTCATGAAGTCTGTTCCATCAGCTTTTTGGTACAAAAAATACCGATGATTGATCAAAGGTTCGAATGCAATCGAAGCTCCGTAGATCCGTTCTGACACTTCCACCCTGGCCTGGATTTTTTTCGCCTGATCTGCCAAAAGCCTCATTTGCTCATAGATTTGAGCCATTTGCATATCGGTTTGGCTATGCATGGCAGCGACGGCGCGACCGGTGATTTTTCCTTTATCTTCAGGCTTGATAAGGGCACTGCCTGAATGATGAGCGTAAGGAAGAGTACCCGGATTTTCCGTAGTCTTTTCCTTCATCAGGTCCAGATCAAGTTTATCAACGTCTATTTTTTTTCCTGTCATTTAGCTGGAGATTCTACTTCGTTGGAAATTCTTTCCTTGAGATTGCCTTTGGAACCCGGGAATGTGGTTCTTTTGGAAATGTCATAGCTCACATACAGGATGATCAACATGAAAATGATAAACAGAGCCAAGAAGATCTTCTTATTTTTTTGCATGAAATTCTATCTTTCGGAAGGCAAAATTAAGCATTGAGTAGTTTTAAAGGGAATCCTATCAAAACTCATTTATAGAAATGATGCATTTTGAAAATTGTTTTTAAATTTATCGAATTCCTTCAAAAACGGATTTTTATCACTCTTTACGAATTTTACCCGACTATGTATCAACTCATCAGCGAACAGTCCATATATCAGTATTTTGGTGATGATGATCCGGAAATGATCCGTGAAATGATTCAGATCATTTTAGACACCAATATCAAAGACTTAAAAGAGTTGGATGCCTTTTATGAATCGGGAGATTTTGCTTCTATTAAGAAAAGATGTCACAAAGCCAAGCCAAGTATGAGCTACATTGGCGCGATCAAAACCAGGAAAATGCTGGAAGAAATAGAAGCTAATCTGGAAGGTTCCAAACCTTTAAATGATACGCTTCAATCTCAACTGAAAACCATTGAGGCTGAACTCGGCACCTTCCTTTCTGGAATCAACTAAGTACGATCACCCAAATAAACTTACCTTATGCAGCGGAAAATTTTCCTCCTGCCTGTACTCTTTTGTTATTTCACACTAGCACAGGCCCAATCTTCCCTTTCTGTCGATTACATTATGAGGGATCCCAAATGGATGGGTACCTTTCCCAGCGCTCCGTTTTGGAGTGAAGACAGCAAGCAGATCTTTTTCAAATACAATCTCGAAAATGATCCGGCTGATTCGCTTTACAAAGTGAACCTGAGTACTCCTTCAAACATTTCAAAAGTCCATTGGCCTGAAGAAAAATCCCTCCGAAAAGAATTGGCTACGTTCAACAAGGACGAAAGCCTCAGACTTTTCAAAGAAAAAAATACTATCCTGCTCGAGGACAGAAAAAAAGCCACCACCATATTTCTTTTTGACTGGTTTGACCCCATCAGCAATCTTCAGTTTTTGGCCAATGAAAATCTGATTTCGTTCAATTCGGGCAGCAATATTTACATTTTTGACCGCGGCTCAAAAACCATCCGGAAAGCCACCAAAATTGTAAGTGGACCCAAACCTTCCGGCACCGGAACGGCACAAAATCAAAAAGCTGGATTTCTCGAATCAGAGAATCTTTCGCTTCTTCAGGTTGTCCGTGAACGAAAAGAAGCCCAACAAAAATCAAAGGAATATCGCGAGGCGATCAAAGAAAAGTCTGAGGATTTTATCTTCTACACAGAAGGAAAAAATCTTTCCAATCTTCAGTTGAGTCCCGATGCCAGTTTTGCCACTTTTTCTGTTTTCACTCCGGTAACTAACAAAAACACAAAAGTACCAGACTACACTGCGGCTTCAGGCTACACCGAAGACCTGAATGCCAGACCAAAAGTGGGCACACAGCCAAACAAGGTCGAAATCGGAATCTATGATCTACGGCGTGATACCGTCTATTATGTCTCTACCTCCAATCTTCCGGGAATCAAAGATTTACCGGATTATGTAAAAGACTATCCTGAGAAAACTTGGGAAGAAAAAGAAAGAGATCTAACCCTTTCCGGCCCTTATTTCTCACCTGATGGCAAGCGCGCCATTGTTCAAGCTCGTTCCTTTGACAATAAAGATCGGTGGATTGCTGAGGTCAATCTGCAAACCGGAGAGCTCAAAAACTTGGATAGACAGCGGGATGAGGCATGGATTGCCGGCCCTGGAATAGGTTGGGCTTTTGGAGGAGGGACTTTGGGGTGGCTTCCTGATTCCAAGCATATCTATTTTCAGTCTGAAGCAACAGGATATTCCCACCTTTATCTTTTAGATATAACTACCGGAGAAAAGAAAGCCCTGACTTCAGGAAACTATGAGGTATTTGACCCTTTTCTTTCCAAAGACAGAAAATCCTGGTATCTGACTACCTCTGAGGTTGATCCTGGAGAACGGCATTTTTACCGCATGCCGGTGATGGGAAAAAAAATGGAAAAACTCACTTCCATGACAGGGGATAATGCGGTGGTTCTTTCCCCTGATGAAAAGAAATTGGCTATCATCCACTCCTACTCTAATGTTCCGGCTGAACTCTTTGTACAAGACAACAAAGTCGGTGCTACACCACAAAAACTGACCTCCGGCCAATCAGAAGAATTTAAAGCTTATGCTTGGAAAGATCCTCAGATTGTAAGATTCCCTGCACAGGATGGTGCACAGGTTCCTGCCCGCCTTTATCTTCCGGATCCGACTAAGAAAAACGGTGCAGCCGTGATTTTTGTCCATGGCGCAGGCTATTTACAGAATGTGCATAAGTGGTGGAGCAGCTATTTCAGAGAGTATATGTTTCATAATCTTCTGACCGACTTGGGGTACACAGTTCTGGATATTGATTATCGGGCTTCTGCAGGTTATGGAAGAGATTGGAGAACAGGCATCTACAGACACATGGGAGGAAAAGACCTTTCTGATCAGGTGGACGGAGCCAAGTACTTAGTTGCTCAGCATGGTGTTGATGCCGGAAAAATCGGGATCTACGGTGGCAGCTATGGCGGATTCATTACCTTGATGGCATTATTCAATCATGGAGATGTCTTTAAATCTGGCGCGGCGCTAAGGTCAGTCACCGATTGGGCGCATTACAATCATGGATACACCGCCAATATTTTGAACACTCCAGAGGAAGATCCAATTGCTTACCGTCGCTCCTCTCCGATCTACTTTGCTGAAGGATTGAAGGGGAATTTATTGATCGCTCACGGGATGCTGGATGTCAATGTGCACTTCCAAGATGTGGTCAGACTGGCGCAGCGCCTGATCGAACTCGGCAAAGACAACTGGGAAATGGCCGTATACCCAGTAGAGGATCATGGATTTGTGGAGCCAAGTTCTTGGGCTGATGAGTACAAGCGTATTTTGAAATTATTCAATACCACCCTTTTGGAAGAATCAAAATGAAATCGTCAGGAATAGTATCCATTACTCTTTCGCTCACTGTTCTTTTCTTCTCTTGCGGAAAAAAAGAGCAGCCCTCCACTCCTAAAGTTGGCCTGATCGCAGAAAAAGCCATGGTGGTGTCTGCACGGGAAGAAGCTTCACAGATCGGACTGGATATACTTAAAAAAGGAGGAAACGCATTTGATGCCATGATGGCTACCGAAATGGCCTTGGCAGTGACATTTCCTTTTGCAGGAAATCTCGGAGGAGGTGGATTTATGGTCTACCGGATGGCTGATGGAAGTGTAGGTTCGATTGATTACCGGGAAAAAGCCCCTATGGCAGCTCATAAGGATATGTACTTGGATGAGAATGGAGAATTTTTATCCCAGCTGAGCACCAAAGGCGCCTTGGCTTCAGGAGTGCCCGGCACAATCGCCGGGATTTTTGAGGCTCAAGCTAAATTCGGAAAGCTGAAGCCTGAGGAGATACTTCAACCCGTAATTGACCTAGCCAGAAATGGGTTTGTAGTAACCAAAGCGCAAGCAGAGCGACTTCAACGAAACCGTGAGTCTTTTATCGAAGTGAATGGTCCCGAGACTTTTTTTGCCAAAGAAATCAAAGAAGGTGATACCCTGAAAATCCCTGTTTTGGCGGCAACTCTTGAACGAATCGCCAAAAACGGCAGGGATGAGTTTTACAAAGGTGAAACTGCCAAAATCCTGGCTCGCCACATGCAGGAAAAAGGCGGGATCATTACCGAAGCGGATTTGGCCACTTATGAAGCCGCTTGGAGAGATCCGATTGTATTTCCTTATCGAGATCTGAAAATCATCTCCATGGAACCTCCCAGTTCGGGAGGAATTACTCTCGCTCAGATCATGAGTATGTTGGAGCCTTTTGATTTGAAGGCTTTGGGACATCACAGTCCTGAATACATCCAACTTCTAGTCGAAGCCGAGCGACGTGCCTATGCCGATCGGAATTTCTATTTAGGAGATCCAGACTTTGTAAAAATACCTGTAAACCAATTGCTTGAACAGGAATATCTCAAGTCGAGGATGAGTTCTTTTTCCTTCGAAAAAGCGACCAAATCGGAAGAAATCTCAGAAGGTAAGATCGCTTTTGCGGAGAGTATGGAGACGACCCACTACTCCATCGTAGATGCAGAAGGCAATGCGGTTTCGGTCACCACGACCCTTAATGGTGCCTATGGTTCCAAAGTCTACATTGATGAATTGGGCTTTTTTATGAATAACGAAATGGACGACTTCAGTGCAAAGCCTGGCGTTCCCAACATGTTTGGATTGATCGGTGCCGAGGCCAATAGCATCGCCCCGGGAAAAAGAATGCTCAGCTCTATGACTCCTACCATTGTAGAAAAAGGCGGAAAGCTCTGGATGGTCGTCGGTACTCCGGGCGGTTCTACGATCATCACCTCTGTACTTCAGACCATCCTGAATGTGGCCGAATTTGGAATGGGAATGCAGCAAGCCGTGGAGTCACCCCGATTCCATCATCAATGGCTGCCGGACCTTGTCAATTTCGAACCCAACTCCTTTGATTCCACTTTGATCTCCAAACTCAAATCACGGGGATACCTAATTAATGAAAATAACAGCCCCATCATCGGAAAAGTAGATGCGATCTTGGTTTTGCCAGACGGCAAATTGGAAGGTGGCGCTGACCCCCGTGGAGATGATAAGGCCGCAGGTTTTTAAATGTATGTGGTGAATGGTAAGGGGTGAGTAGTTTTGATTCGACCTCTTGCTATTCATCTTGATCCATCCAGAAAATTCACACACCTGTTATTTCTCGAAACTTAGCACTTTGTCTTTGGCTTAAGTCTATTTTATGACCTGATTTCAAGATGATTAAAAGCGTACTGTTAAAGTACGGCTCGATATTTTCCACATAATCCAAGTTAAACATATACTGTCGGTTGGCCCTGAAAAAAAGCTCTTCCGGCAGCTTCTGTTCCAAATAGGTTAGGGATTTATGAAGGAGAGGCTTTTGATTTTCATAATAGACCCGTACATAATTTCCTTCGCTTTCCAGAAGGAAGATCTTCGAAATTGGCACGAAATGGCACTTTTCCCCATCCTTTATAAAAATCCGTTTATCAGCACTCAACCGTTCTTCTGAACTTTCTCCTCCTGATGCAGAAGAACTTTTGGATCTAAATCGCTGAATGGCTTCCGAAAGACGTTTGGGATTGATTGGCTTAAGCAAATAATCCAAGGCATTGACCTCAAATGCCTTGATGGCATACTGATCATATGCTGTCACAAAAATAACCTCTTTGACTTCCTCCAAACTTTCCAAAAAGCCAAACCCATCTTTTCCGGGCATATTGATATCCAAAAAAATCAAATCCGGCTTAAATTCATTACACTCTTTAATGGCCTGGTCAACTCGATCACAAGCTCCTATGATCTCCAAATCCTCAAATGGTGATAAAAGAACTTTAAGTTCTTCGAGTGCCAACAATTCATCATCGACTAAATAAACCCTCTTTTTCATCTTGTCATAGGATAGGTAATTGTAGCTTTTACTAGTTGGTTTCCCAAATTATCCAGGTAAAAAGCAGATGTTTCCGGAAAGATATTTTGAAGTCTTTTCTGAAGGTTGTTTAATCCGATTCCGAGATTAAAACCTTCTTCCAATTGTCCAGAATTCACTACTTCCAAACAAACTTTTTGGCCTTTGATTTTACTTTCGATTTTGATTTTTCCTCCTTCGGGAAGTTTGGTGATGCCATGTTTGATGGCATTTTCAGCCAAGGTCAAAACCATTGCTGGAGGAACTTTTTGCTGTAGCGTTTCTTCTTGAACCAATATTTCTACCTCCAGCCTTTTTCCAAAGCGGATTTTCTCTAATTCCAGATACTTGATCACCTCATTGATTTCATCATTGACCGTGATCAATGGGGCTTTTTCGTAATTCAGGGAGAATCTGAGCAACTCGGAGAGTTTGATAATGGCATCTCTGGACTTCTCCTGATCGATCAAAACAAGCGCCTTGATGCTGTTGAGTGCATTGAAAAGAAAATGGGGATTCAGTTGAATTTTCAAAAGCTCCAATTCGGCTGATTTGGCGACATTCTCCAACATGAGTTTTTGTTCGCTGATTTCTGAATTTCGCTTAAGAATGTGATACAGATAGTAAATAATGATCCATACCAGCACATAGCGTCCCAAATTCATCACTTGACCAAAAAAAGAAATCAATGTCTGCTTGGTCTTCAGGGCATTAAAATCAATGAACACATATGGGAAATACAATAAAAATGCCATCAGCAAGGCAATGATCAGTGTGTCAAAAAATGCTTTGATCCAGATTCGGGAAAGGCTCCTCTCAAAGACTTTCTGCTGGATAAAAACCGATTTGTATCCGTGAGAAACAAAAAGGCCGACCAAGGAATAAAACACAAACTGTTTGAAAAAATCCCATTCAAATACCCCGTGAATAAAAAAGGTGTAATTGATTGTCTCCACAAAGACAATCGAACTCCATCCCAGAATCTGTAGCAGCCAGTATAACTGTGTTTTACTCAAGGCGGATCTATTTCTCATCTCAAAGGCGAAATTGAATTATTCGAGGACAGGTTCGACTTGATATCCCGCTTTCCTAAGTAAGGAAATCACACCCATTTCCCCACCAAGATGCCCTGCACCAACTGCTACAAATAGACTTTCATCCTCCATTCCCTGTTCCAATCTTTTAATCCAAGACTGATTCCTTTGGTCAAGCATGAGTTCACGATAATCCTTGATCATTCCTTCCGAATTCATGGTATGATATAAGGCTTCCACATCCTGAGAGAGGTATGTTTTAATCATCTTCTGAAAATCCTCATCACCCGAATTATCTGAAATCATATTAATCATTTCCTGAATCTGAACAGAAAAGGGTATCTGATCAAAAATTCCAATTTGAATCTCAACGGTCTCCAATCCTATGATTTGCTTTCTGTCTTCTATTGCCTTGGCAGTAAAAAAGCTCTCGTAGCTCTCTACTTCTGTGCAGGAAATTGATTTAATCAAGGCCATAGAACTGAGCACAAAAGGCTTTAGAATACCCAATTGAGCCAAGCCAGCTCCATAATTTTGAATAAAAAAGGCGTCTATGATTTTGGCATCCTCCTCCCTCATATCCAACTGAATATTTTTCATCCCCGGATTGAGAGACAGCTGCTGCATTTTAGAATTCAATTGGGGATCACTCAAATCCAACTCCATGACCAAACTTTTACTTTCTTGAAAAGCTTTTAGAATTTGATCATTCATAAAAAAATCATCCTTACAAATCAGGTGAATCGTTCCAAAAAGGTAGGAGTCTTGGTTCAGTCCATTTCCTGATATACGCCAAAGAAGAGAACTGTCCTGAGCAAATCCCTTCACCGTTAAGATCAGAACTAACAGAAAACTCAGTGTAATTTTTTTAGAAATCCCCTTGGACATGGAAATGGAATTGAAACTTTTCAGAAAGATCGGATTAAAACCCATACTACAGGCATTGGACTCCATCAATGCAGTATTTCATAGATAAATGAAGCATGCTTTACCTGGCTTCCTGTTCATTTAAAATCGATAATTGCCAAAAAAACCTATTACGTCCACTTTGGATTAATTTTCTGAGGGCATCTAATAAAAAATTTTAACTTCCATTCAATTATCCTTCAGACTCATCAACCATGAAATCGAGCAGTCCAAAAGCGTCTCCTAGAGACATTACTATCCGATTTGCATGATCCTCTCAAAACGAGTTCAGGACAAGCGCTGTGGACCCTAAAAAACAATAATAAACCTATGAAAAACCGTCGCGAATTTCTCCAAAAATCAGCACTTGGAATTGCGGGCTTAGTGACTGCCCCTACCTGGCTTCAAGGCGCCCCAGCGCTCATCAAGTCCCTGAATAAACCCAATTCCGTCATCAATGGGGTGCAGATCGGGTGCATCACTTACTCTTATCGATCTATGCCCGACCAAAGTGCCGAGGCTACCCTGAAGTATGTGTTGGATTCGGGAATTTCCTCAATTGAGCTTATGGGCGACCCTGCCGAAAGTTTTGCCGGAATGCCTGCCCCTACGTTCAACCGAATGAGAGTTTTTCAGCTTGGGGGAAAGCAAAGAAGAGGAGAAGAACTCACTGAAGATGAAAAGAAAGAACTAGCCGACCTTCAGGCCCAAAGTGCGGCCTACACCAAAGTAGTAGCCGAATGGAGAGCCAATGCCGACATGAAGAAATTCGAGCAGTTCCGTAAAATGTACAATGATGCCGGAGTAAGCATTTATGCTTTCAAGCCAAGTGCCTTTGGCAAAAATAATTCGGATTTGGAAGTTGCGTATGGCATGAAGGCGGCAAAAGCATTGGGAGCATCCCATGTGACTCTGGAACATCCTTCAGATGATGAGCAAACGCTTCGTTTGGGAAAACTGGGAGAACAGCATGGAATGGCTGTTGGATATCACGGACATGAGCAAGAAACGTTCACTTTTTGGGATACCGCTCTTGCCCAAAGCCCAAAAAATGGACTGAACCTAGATGCGGGCCATTACATCGCGGCAGGTCATAATGATCTGATGCCACTGATTGAAAAGCACCATGCACGAATCTTGAGCATGCATACCAAAGATCGTCAGACTCCAGCCAACGGAAAAGGAAACTTGGCTTGGGGAACCGGTGATACTCCAATCGGTGATATTCTTAAGCTCATGCAAAAAAACAAGTACAAATTCCCGGCGACGATTGAACTGGAATACCAAGTACCTCAAGGATCGGATGCTGTGAAAGAAGTTCAGAAATGTCTGGAATTCTGCCGAAAAGCTTTAGGATAACATCCTCAAAAACGGGTCAATTCGGCCCGTTTTTTTTTTGCATTTTGTAAATCAATGTCCTTTGGGGACCTTCTCTCCCACCCTTAAAGCCAATGGTAGCCGATTTACTTTGGGTGGTATGGGACAGGTAGCAAATGCTGTAAATGCACAGGGAGGATTATAAGAAAAATTGAAATCAATCTCCGTCATTCCGGTTTTATCGGGGTATTTTACGTAGAGATAGCGGCCTGTGGGATAAGTTTCATTCCCACTTGTCGCATCAGAAAAGATGACAAACAACCTCCCAGCCTCATCCAAAGCCGTAAGTTCATAAGTCTCACCGTCTAAGTTGAATTTTAAAATACCCATAACCTTCCATTCGATCACTTGGCCGAGGACATTTGGAATCTCCATGGTTTCGTTGAATTTTGGTTCAAAAAAAGCCTTTACCCGGAATATTGGATTGTAGTCAAAAACAGGAATTCCTTCAAATTTCCCCAGTCCGGGATGTGTTAAATCCCTTAAGCGCACAGCAAATTGTCCGCCTCTCTCGATTACCGTCCACTTCCAATGATCAAAATAGATTCCGCCTTTTCCATATTCTGCGGGATAAACCAATTTGTTGAAAGGGGGTTGAAGATTTGACTTTTTAGCCAACTTAGCGTTGAATTCAAACCATGCCGAGTCCGGGGAGAACCGGAACACACCGATATTATTTTTCCCGGGTCTATCCGAAAGGGCCAGGCTATCCGCTGAAATCTGATTTAAAAAGGAATTTTGTCCATTATACCACATTAAGCCAACCAGATTGATCCAACCATCCTCTGAGGTCAATTCGGTAACTCTTCCCCTTTTCCAGTTTTCAAATTCTTTAACCTGTGCATTGGTTTCCTCAATGAGAATAAGAAAAACAAGAAACCCGGAAAGAAAATATTTCATCTAATTAACAGGAAATCAAATCGCTAGGTAGAAGGTACGAATACTGAGAATGATAATCAAAATACCTACGGCTATCATCAAATACTTTGGCTTGACTAGTTTGCAAATGTAAGCCGCAAAAGGTGCCGCGATAATTCCCCCTAGTATTAAGCCCAGCACAGGAGCCAAACTGAGTTCTTTGACAAAGAACAAAAAGGTCGATGCACTAGCCAAGGAAACAAAAAATTCAACAAAGTTCCCCGTACCTATGGCATATCGGGCAATTTTTCCTTTGCTCAGGAGTGTACTGTTGACAATGGGCCCCCAACCTCCTCCTCCTACTGCATCAGCAAAACCACCGGCGGTAGCCAGCACTGGAATCGATCTGCTCTCTCGATTGAATTTCTGAATGTGCTTCTTTCTTACCTTTTTCAAAATTACAATTCCCATTACAAACAGGTAAACCGCAATCACAGGCTTCACCACATTCGGATCTAAACTGGAAAGAAGAAAAGCACCTAAAATGGAGCCCAACACCCCAGGTAACAAGAGTCTTTTTGCCAATTTCCAATCCACATTTCCCATTTTCCAATGGGAAATTCCGGAAGCCAAACTGGTAAATACTTGGGCAAAATGAACCCAAGCAGAGGCTGTGGCCGGAGGAATTCCTATCCCCAACAAAATGGAATTGGAACTCACCCCATAGGCCATTCCTAAAGCTCCATCAATACTTTGGGCTACAAATCCAACCAGTAAAAACCATAGAAACATTTCTGTATCGATCTCCCAAGACTGAATAGATTCGGTCAAGGTCTGAGTCACCAATAATGCGAACATGACCGCCGCAAAGGCAAAAAACATAGACCAAAATGGCTCTGTTCGGAATCTAATCAGGAGTTTTTCCATGAATAAAAGAGGAATAGGCAGGTTGAGACCTCCAAATGTAAGTGAAAAAAAATTATTCCCTACAAAAAAGGTAGGTTTTATAGAAGTAGTATTTTTTTTTCGAACAGGTATACAGAAATCATCCAGCAGCTTAGACCATAGGTAAGCTTACCGAGCAAAGGCAACGTCCTGCTCTTCTTGGGGAGTCTATCTTGACTGAATAGAAAGCATTCAGCCCAAAATCAGAGAAACGGTGGTCAACAGGAAAAGAAGCCATTAAACAGTTTTCCATTTCCTGAAAATACGGCTGCTACCTTAATATTTTTTTCAGATTCTTAAGCCTATCCAAAGCTTGCTCCAACTCAACGCCTTCTTTGGCAAAGCAAAAGCGAATGATCTTATCGTCCTTTTTGTCAGAATAAAAGACCGAGATTGGAATACAAGCCACTTTCAATTCCCTGGTCATTCGCTCAGCTAAAAGACGATCCGATACGGAAGATAGGTGTCCATAAGAAACCAACTGGAAAAAACTGCCTGGGGAAGGAGTAAATTCAAACTCTGTTTTTGCCAATCCCTTAACAAACAAATCTCTTTTCTTTTGATAAAAGTCAGGGATGCTCAAATACCGCTCAGGCACCTCGAGATACTCTGCCAATGCATATTGAATTGGAGTCACCGTGCTGAACGTAACGTATTGATGAATTTTTCGAAACTCTGAAGACAATTCCTCAGAAGCAATACAATACCCAATTTTCCATCCCGTGACATGGAATGTTTTTCCAAAAGAGCCACAGACAAAAGTCTTTTCTCTTAAAACAGGATGAGCGCCAAGGGAAAGATGAACTCTACCATCAAAAGTAATATGCTCATAGACCTCGTCACTAATGACATAGATTCCGGTCTTTTCCACCAAATCGGCAAGCTGATTCACGTCTTCTACCGTCCAGACATATCCGCTGGGATTATGAGGTGAATTGACCATGATCGCCCTTGTTTTAGGGCTTATAGCGTCTTTCACTTTTTGCCAGTCGACCGAAAAATCCCCTGAATTCAAAGAAACATACACAGGTATTCCTCCATTTAAGGTGATGGCTGGTTCGTAACTGTCGTAAGCCGGTTCCAAAACAAGCACCTCATCCCCTTTTCTTACAACGGCAGTCACGGCCGAAAAAATAGCTTCAGTCGCTCCCGATACAATGGTTACTTCCGTTTCCGGATTGGGAAAATAACCCTGAGTCAAACCTGTTTTTTTAGCCAAAATATCCTTCAAAGCAGGAATACCGGACATCGGGGCATATTGATTAAATCCTCCTTTGGTGTATTTGGCAACCATCTCAAGCAATACCGGGTCGGATCCAAAACCGGGAAAACCCTGGGAAAGATTGATGGCCCCCTCATCTGTTGCCATTTTGGACATGATGGTGAAGATGGTAGTTCCGATATGAGGCAGTTTAGAAACTAATGTCATGTAAACAGTTTGGCTAGAATTTACAGTATTGAATAAAAGAAATTTTTATGATTTGTGTGAAAAAGAAAAAGCCGCAGATTTATCCGCGGCTTGATCAAAGTTTGACGAATTCCGATTAGTTCATTTTCTCGGTTGAAGCCTGTGCCAGTGCCTTTCCTCTTTCGAGACTTTCCATGCCTGCTGTTTTCAGCCTTTTACCCAGATCCTCACCTGCTTTTTGAAGTTCTCCCAAAAGCTTTGAAAGCTTTTCTTTTTGAGGACCTAGCTTTTCGCGGTTTTGATAGATCAAGGCTCCAGCTACTACTCCGGCAGCTAGACCACCGATCCAAAGTGCAAGTTTTGTTTTTGAAGTGTTCATGTGGTTTTTGTTTGTGGTGGTTAAACTAAACTATCCTAAACTAACTCAAATTCCCCGGTTGTAATCCCGGAATCCATAACTCATTTATGGCTTGAGTTACATCAGAGTGCACGCAAACAAGTGATTAGAGTTGTGTAAATCCGGTATTTTTTTGTAAAAATCTGTTAATTTTCTGAAGATAATCCGATTTACAAATGGATAAACAAAGATCGGAAGTAGTTCAATTTTGCGCTCTTGTTCTGAGTTTTAGTTCATTAGTTAATTCATTTTTATCTCATGAAAAGTTTAGAATTCCATACCTCTCTTGGAAAATTTGATTTCAACCATTGGCATTTTCACTTTCCTGTGCCTGATCAAATCGCCCTACAGATGATGGATCAGCAACATAGAAGAGTTTTGATATGGATCGATGGACATGGCCCCTATCAGATGGCTTTGATGAAGGCCAAAGAAACATGGTACATTCTTATCAATCAGGAGTTGAGAAAGAAGCATCAGCTAGCTTTGGAAAAATCGATACTTCTCCGGATTGAGCGCGATCACAGCGAATTTGGTCATGAGGTTCCCGAGGAATTTCAGGTACTTTTGGACCAAGATGAAGAAGGAAATGGGTACTTCAGGAAGCTTACACCGGGAAAGCAGAGAAGCTTAATCTATTTAGTGACAAAAGTGAAAAACCCTGAGTCCAGAATGAAAAAATCCCTTGCCATCCTGCATCATCTCAAATCAGCTTCCGGAAAATTGGACTTCAAGCAGCTCAATGAATGGATCAAACATTACAATAATCTGTAGCGTTTTTTACTTTAGTGCAGTCTTAATGGTAAAACTCAGCTTTAACCTTAAAATCGATGAAAACCAACTTTCTAATCCTATTATTTTTCAGTCTTTTCCTGTTCTCTTGTTCCTTGAATTCAGAGGAAGATCCCTTGAATGTCTATCGGGAAATTGCCTATAATTCTTTGAATAGCACCGAAAAAGCGACTGTTATTGGGGATTGGAAAAACGCAGAGGTCTCAGCCTGGTTAGATGGAAATTATTTGGTGGTTTTTCAGACTACAGATGCGGCGACACGTGGTCCTATTCGAGTGGTAGTGGATCCTGATACTGGACGTGTGGTGGAAAAATTACCCAGATAAAATGCAAAAAGAGGGCAGTTTGCCCTCTTTTTTATTCCGATTTTGCCAAGTTCAACTTTTCGATTCTCGCCTTCTTATTCTGCTTTTTCTTAGGACGGCTCGCTCCGAATGACCCGCGGTTAATCTTTCCTTTCTTGGATTTCATGTCTCCTTTACCCATAGTTTTTCAGATTTAAGTTAACAATGCACTAAATTAAAAAAGTGGAAAAAATGAGTCAAATCAATCTTGAATTGGGCCAAAATATCTTAGCTACTTTTTTATTTTTAGGCAATCATACAATGGAAAATACAAGAGTTATACTTCCTGAAATCAACTGTGACCTAGGAGAAGGAGTCCCTGGAGAAGAATTTATTTTCCCCTTGATCGATACAGCAAGCGTGGCTTGTGGAGGTCATTTTGGTTCAGAAGAATCCGTTAAAAAAACATTGGAGCTTGCCAAAAAATTTGGAAAGAAAGCTGGTGCGCACCCTTCATATCCAGATCGGGAAAATTTTGGAAGGAAATCCATGGTTATCCATAAAGATGATTTAGCAAAAAGTCTTGAAGAACAGATCTCGTTCTTTCTCCACGTTTCCAATACCCTTGGAATGGAATTCGACCACATCAAATTCCACGGAGCGCTGTACAACGATGCGGCAAAAGATGATCAATTAGCCGATTTTCTGACTGATTTTATTCTAAAAAGGTGGCCTAAAGTTCCTGTTTTTGTTCCCCCGCATTCCCGTATGGAGGAATATGCCTTGAAAAAGGGGCTACCTCACCGACTGGAAATATTCGGTGACCGTGCCTACTTGGAGAATTACCAACTCGCTCCAAGAACGCAGGAAGGGTCTCTCCTGACCAATAAAGAGAATATTGACAGCCATCTTAAATTCATCCTTTTTGAATCACAAATAAAAACTGTGGATGGAAAATTCATTCCTGTCAAAGCCGATACTCTTTGTTTCCATGGAGACAATCCAGGAATACTAGAATTCCTTTCTTACCTACGCAAAACCTATTGGACTTGAGACCCCACTACATGGAAATCACTCCCCTGATGGGTGAGTTGGTCTGGAATGAAGCTCCTAATGATGAACTTCTTTCCTGGCAAATAGGGTACATGGATTTCCTTAAAAAGAATTGGTCAGAAAAAATCAAGGAATTCCGGCAGGGATTTACCCGAATTAGTGTGGTTTGGAAAAAAGAATTATTCCAAATAGAATTCAAAAATTCCCTTTCGGAAACTCAACTTAAACCGCTTCCACTACCTGAGGACGTTTGGGAAATCCCAGTTTGCTATCATGAAGAATTTGCTCCTGACCTGATTCTACTGGCTGAACAAAAGAAATTAACCCCGAGTCAATTTATTGAACTACATTCCTGTGTCCTATATCGTATCCATTTTTTCGGTTTTCTACCAGGTTTCTTTTACCTCAATGGACTACCGGAAATCCTACATACGCCCAGAAAATCAGTGCCCATACTTTCTGTTCCCAGGGGTTCGGTAGCAATAGGTGGAGGCCAAACCGGTATTTATCCCGGAGAAAGTCCGGGGGGCTGGCACATCATTGGGCGTACTCCAATCTCCCTTTTTGACCCAGTCACTGATCCGCCTGTTTGGGCACAACCCGGAGACCGCATCAAATTCCGAGCGATCCGTTTAGAGGAATTCAAAAATTGGCCGGATATTAAACCGATTAGCTCTCGAAAATGAATAAGGAAATGGCAACAGCTAGAATCCTCCAAACCGGACCGGGAACTTCTATTCAGGATTTGGGGAGAATGGTTGGATCAAAATATGGCATTCCTACCTCTGGGGTCATGGACCCAAAAAGCTATCATTGGGTAAACCATGTTCTTCAAAATGACCCCAACGATGCTGTTTTGGAAGTTTCACAGCCAGGGCTGAAGATTCATTTTGATGCCCCGACACTACTTTCACTTGCAGGAGCCAAAGCCAAGGTTATGGTGAATCAGAGAGAAATCTCTAATCCAAGCATGATCGCCATCCAACCAGGGGACATACTCGAGATTGGCCAAATCTTTATTGGAAGGTATGTTTACCTGGGAATAAAGTCTGGTTTTCAGACTAAAATAACTCTCGGTTCCAGAAGCTATTTCAGTCCGGTGACAGGCGAGTCTATGGTAAAAAAACATGAGGATCTCCCCTTCCAAAGTTTGCGTTCATCCAGCTCTTCTCTTTCAAGGTCAAAACCAAAATGGAAAACGGAATGGTTTGAAAAACAAGAGCTTGAGGCATATCCTGGACCTGATTGGAATTTGCTCGACAGAAATACACAATTTAGGATCACAAATGGAATATTTCACCTTTCCAAACTTTCCAACCGAATGGGAATTCAGTTGGAAGAACTCATAGATAATAGGCTTCCAGAACTACCTACTAATCCTGTATTTCCTGGCACGGTCCAACTGACTCCCGGAGGCAAATTGTTGATCTTAATGCGTGACGCAGGAGTCACTGGAGGCTATCCACGAATCCTTCAACTCGATGAGGATTCTATATCCCATCTGGCCCAAAAAAATTGCGGAGAACCTATCCGATTTCGAATGAAGGATTTTTAAGCACATTTTCAGCTTGTTAACAAGAATTCTTTCTGAAGAATTTGAGGATTAGGTTTTGCCCATTAACTTGAACAAAACCATTTTCAACTCCTAACAACATGGATTCTGTCATTTTCGAAAAAGTCAAAGATCAGGGTATGAACCCTGAAACAGTCGCCCAACAAATTGAAAATTTTAAAAACGGCTTTCCTTTTCTCAAAATCATCGCTCCAGCTACTCCGGGAAATGGAATTAAAGTTCTGGGTGATGAAGAACTGGCCCATTATCAATCCATTTATTCTCAGATAGCCACCCAAAAAGAGGTAGTGAAATTTGTGCCTGCGTCGGGCGCTGCATCAAGGATGTTTAAGGATCTCTTCTCATTTCTGGAAGGTAACGGAGATTTAGAAAAAAGCCCATTTACCAAAAAGTTTATCCAAAACATAGAAAAATTCGCATTCTACGAGGATCTGGACTTGTACCTCCAATCACAGGGAACAGGGATCAATGCATGTTTGGAAAAAGGAGATTACAAAAAAATCGTTTCTGGATTGCTTTCAGAGGAAGGCCTTGGATACGGATCTCTCCCAAAAGGACTTTTGAGATTTCATCGATACAGCACTGAAAATCGAACACCCGCACACGAACACCTCATCGAAGGGGTACAGTATGCAGTGGGAAAGGGAAATACGGTCAAAATTCATTTCACGGTATCACCCGAGCACGAAGAAAAATTCAAGTCCGAAATTGCTGCAGTACTACCTGAAATCAAGGGCGAAACTGGTTTAGAATTCGACATAAGCTACTCTCAGCAGAAAAAATCCACTGACACCATTGCGGTGAATATGGACAATACACCATTTGAGGAAGAGGATGGTAGCCTTTTGTTTCGACCTGCAGGACATGGAGCTCTGCTGGAAAACCTGAATGATATCAAAGCCGATCTCATTTTTATCAAAAACATCGACAATGTGGTTCCTGACCGTCTTAAACCAACCACCAAGGAGTTTAAGATGGCAATTGCCGGATTGCTTTTGGAAGCGCAAGGACGAATATTCGATGCCATCAGGGGTTTGGATGAAAATATTTCCCATCAGTCAGTCGCAGAAGCAGCACAAGTTTATAGTGAAATTTTGGGTGGTAAAATCCCCACTACAGAATCCGCCCAATCGCTTCATGAACTGGCCCGATACCTCAAGGATAAGTTAAACCGGCCCATCCGAGTCTGCGGAATGGTGAAAAATACCGGTGAACCGGGAGGCGGTCCATTCTGGATCGAAGAAAAAGACGGGTCACACTCTTTGCAGATTTTGGAAACCGCTCAAATCGACTTGAATGAACCAAGTTCAAAAGCTCAAATGATGGCTTCTACCCACTTCAATCCGGTGGATTTGGTATGTGGTACCAAAGACTATCATGGGTATAACTTCGATTTGCTAAAATTTCGAGACATGCAGACAGGATTTATTACCGAAAAATCAAAAAGTGGAAGAGATCTGAAGGCTTTGGAATTGCCTGGGCTTTGGAATGGGGCCATGGCTGGCTGGAATACGCTTTTTGTCGAAGTACCACTGATCACTTTCAATCCTGTGAAAACCGTCAATGATCTGTTGAGAGAAGAACATCAGGGATAAAATGGTCAATTACCAAACCCATTGATCAATTTTCAGAGATGGCATTTCATTCTTTGAAAATTGATCATGGGTAATTACTTGCTTATCCTTTTAAAAAATCCCTTTTTCCAACTGCTCTTTAAGATAAGCTTTCATTTCTTCTCCTTCTTCCACTTTAACTTCGCCGGGAAGCCCTAAAATAAACCTTGCCAATCCGGGTAAGTGAGGGATTTCACCTTGGAAATAATATTGGTTTCGGTTTTTGATCTGCATGAATGGCCGCGCATTGGGATGCTCTTCGAGCATAAGTTGGTAGGCCTTTTTACTTAGTTTGAGTTTGACGGCATATTTTCCCTTTCCTGTAAAACCAAAGAGCGATTGTTCGGGCAATTCATGTTTGGGTTCAAATCTCCAGGCATCCGAACTGACCACGACTTCCCCTATCCTCTCGATTTTAAACATCTTCATGCTTTTGCTTTCTACCTCCAAAGCATAAATATTCTCATAATCAGAAGTAAAGCCCACAGGTTCCACCAATCGATCGGAAACAGTGTCACTGCTGAGAGAGTAATAATCTTTAAGCCAAATCTGCTTTTTTTGGGAAATTCCCTGACTTATCAGATCTACCTGTCTACCCAAATTAGCCTTAAAAAGTTGCTCACTCCCCTGCTTCACCTCAGATTTGAGCTGGAGCTTTTGCAAAATGGAGTCCTTAAGCAGGTTTCCTTTCCCCTGTGTTTCGATCAGGCCTTTTAGCCATTGATTCTCTTCAGAGGAAAAGGTACTATAGGTCGAGGCACTGGGAAGGTATTCAGGTCTTTCCTGAATTTTATACTTGCTAAATTCTTTCACCACCACAAATCCCAAAGCTTCTAGGAGCTTGAAATACCGATAGATCGTACGTTCATCCGTCTCCAGCAGTTCGGCCAGTCGATGAACAGGCTTTCCTATATTTCCCTGAAGAAGGTTGATCAATTTGAAAACGCGAAGAATCTTTTGCTGTTCTATTTGTCCGGATGGTGTCATAAGTCGTGACGATAAGTGTCTAAAAGTAGGAATATGAGCGCTATTTTAAGAAATCATTGACGCATATTGTCGGAAAAGTCAACTCACTTATTTTGACTTTGGTTGGAGGTTCATGTCTTTTGACTTGGACTATTCTCCTATTTTTACCTCATGAGATTACAGAAGCTGAATCAGGTCAAGCCAAAAACCTTAGCATTTTTAGCAGGTTCAGCATTTCTTTTTCTGTATTGGTGGTTTGGATATGACGGGATCACTTTCTCAGATGATGTATATTATTTGATTGCGGGAAAGCGGTTTTGGGAAGGAACGATGACAGTCAATTCCTATCACTTTTCTTCCCGATGGGGAGCGTATGTCCCGGCTGGATTAGTTGGAAAAATTTTAGGATTCGAACCACATAGGATCTCTCTGATCTCATTGCTCAGTTATGCTGCATCACTTTGGATGCTGATCAAAGTTCTTCCCGAAAAAAGTAATCCTTGGATTTTGGTTTTATGGTTCTCTACCCAAGTTTATTTCCTGCATTTTTTGACCAAAGTCTATCCTGATTCCCTGTTGGTTTTCTGGACGGTCTTAGTTCCATTTTCGGCTTATTTTAGAAAAAGCAAGCCTTTTTTAGCGGCTTTAGGTGTGGTTATGGGATTATTCTTTGGTTTCCTAACCAAGGAAACCATCGTATTTTTGGCGCCACTCCCCATCATTCTTTTTTTTATTGACAGGGTCAATCCGTCTTTCTCAAGCAAATTTTACTTGTATCTGACCTCCTTGGCAATCGTGACTACAGTCGTTTATCTAGGCTATTTTTGGGTAAGTTTTGGAGATCCTTTCTATCGGATTTCTTCCATCAACTCAGGGCATTATATCTCAGAGTTTACCTATGCAGATAAAGGATTAAGGGCGATCTTGAGAAGATTAAGCTACCTCCCGATTATCACTTTTGTTGAAAGAGGTTACTGGCCATGGATCGTTTTTGGATTGGCTGGAATTTGGAAGATTAGGGAACAGAGATATTCCTCGCCAATCTTGGAGTATGCCTGTGCAAGTATTTTGATCCTCACTGGATTTTGGGTGATGAGCTCTACTTTGGAGTTTTATAATCCCATCTACCTCAATCCGCGCCACTTGATCCTACTTGTCCCTATCCTGTCATTTTTAATTGCTGTAGGTTGGAAAAGATGGACAGATGATCCCATTCTAAAAAAGTGGATACTTGTATTATTTTTTATTGGAATCAGCATAAGTGCTGTCCAGCAAGACTTGAAAATGCTGGGTTTTCAGGGTCTTATCATTGTATGGATCCTGTCAGCTAAGCTTCCTTTTCGAAACTTGCTCCTCACCGGCACTTTGCTTTTTCCTACGGTATTTGCCATTCGATATCAAAAAGATCTTAAGAACTACTCAGGTTTAATTGAAACATTAAACAAAATCAACCTATCAAATGATAATCAAGATATTATTTTAACTAATAGTTTTATCAATTTCAGTAAAGAAGTCCTTCTCCCTTCTGATACTAATTCTCAATCCAGATTGATCTCTATAGAAAAGACAGATTCAGTTTTAGGACTTCAACCGGAGAAATTACAAGTGTTGCTTCACTTTTACCATCAGCACGCCTATCCTGAGGAACAGCAAGAAGTGGATCATTTAGAGGATCGATTAAAAGCAGAATATCAACTGATTGATCAAAAGGAAATTCATCAGATAACGTGGAGAACCTTTATTCGAAAAACAGAGTAAATCCCCCAACCTTCTGAATTAGGATCACTTCAAAGAGAATCTCATTACTGAACTGCCTTTAATCAAACAGTAACTAAGATCAATGTAGGCCAGCTACACTTTGACGGAAATTTAACCTAAATCAGTTAGTTAAACTTTTTTTGAATACACGTTTCCAAATCTGTCTTTAACCTCAATTACCAGATTATCCTTTTGCACTGGCTTGAAGAAAAACATGTGATCATTCAGCTGTGGCTCTACCCAAGTGCGTCTAGCAGGTAAATTAGGTCCGGTATGTAACTCTACACTCCAAGGATCCACAGCCACAATCTTTTCCGGAGAACCTTTTTTCACTCCGTTTTCATACCAAGAAATCTCCCATTCGGGATCGTAGTTCCAACAATTGATAGACATAAATTCCGGGAAATCTTTATGATACCCAACCGGATAAACTCTAAACTGCTCATTGATGTCCAAGCCGGTTCCCTTGTACTTCCAGCGGAGTTCAGATCCTTTTGCTTCGTAGACAGCATAGCCATTGGGTGTTCCGTCATGGCAAATAGGTCCTGACCACCAAGCACCACAGACCGTTCCGTGGCAATGCTCGTACACGTGACCGTTGATCATATTGTCATTGAAGTGAGTGTGGCCTGAGAGAATATGTACGTTGTACCCTTCCAACATTCGGTAGAGGTGCTCCCGATTGCTGACTGTTCCCCCAAGGGGATCACTTTGTGGATAACGTTTCAGATTGCCCGTGACGGTGGGAATGTGCAGAGAAACCACAACGGTTTTTCCTTTTTCGACCGTCATCAGATCTTGCTCCAGCCAAGCCAGCTGCTCCTCAGCCAGGTGGCCGATATAGCGGGTACCTGTACCCAGGTAAAAGACATCATCCAAAACCACATAATGGATCTCTCCACGATTCCAGGAATAGTAGGTCGGACCAAAATGTCCTTTAAATGTGCTTGCAGTCCAAGCATCCGACCGCACGCCAAAGTCCATGTCATGATTGCCAATGACTTGGAAAAAAGGAATATTGTACATCTGCACCGATTGATTGTACTCCTTGAATAGCTCCAGCTTATCAAAAACCAAATCTCCACAGCCTATGCCAAATGCATTGGGGTCATTGAGGGAAGCAAGGGTCCTGACTACATCGGGGGCTGCCACGGTCAATAACTGATTGGCCTCGAATTCATCCTGAATCTGTGTGTCAGAAAGAAGCAAAAAATGGTGATTTGAATCTGGGGAATCAGCTTTTTTCAAGTCAAAGCCTATGGATTGCTCAGTTTTTCCTTTGTCTATAAGTTGAAAAAATGAAGCAGAACCATTGGCAAGCTTCTGAATCTCATATCCTGAAGGGATGGAAACGAACACAAAATCCCTGTCCGAGCCTGAGATCAATTCAAATTCTCCGGCTGAGTTGGTCTGTACCACCAATCGTCCATCCGAAACGGAAACCCCTGCAATTCCTTTCCCACCTGAGCTCACTTTTCCTTTGATTCGGATGGGGAAAAACAGCGTTGGTTGATTGCTGAATGGGAGTTCACGCTGAATCTCAGCCAAAACGGAATCACCAAAACTCAGCCAAGCGGCAGAGGTCAATCCAAGGCTTTTGATAAAATCTCTTCTTTTGAACATGGTACGGGTTGGGGTTTGATGGAGATAGAGTTATTGGTTAATAGTTATTGAGTAATTAGTTATTGAGTCATTGAGAATTGGTCATTGATCTTTGATCTTTGATCATTGCTCAATCTCAATCACCTGACTAGCATATACTTCCCCTTGTTCTCCTTTGACTTGAAAAGTAATTTCGCCCATATTCCAGTCTATCGAGGCCAATCCATAATTTAGCTTAGCGATGAGGTCCCCCACTCTATAAGAATTGGGTTCTTCGGAAATTCTGCTCCAGGTGTGAGTGAGCCCACTGGAGGTGATTTCATAAAGTCCTTTGGGAAATCGGGAATCTTCCAATTTCATAATCTCCGCAATATGCCGGTCCCCACTAAGCAATACCGGTGTTTTGGCTCCAGAATTGGCAATTAAGTTTAGCAATTTTTCTCTTTCCTGAGGGAAATTAGCCCATTTTTCAAACGCATGCTCCGTAGGCAGCATCTGGATACCCGAAACGATTAGGTTGACCTTGGCAGGACTTGACTTGAGTTCATTTTCCAGCCATTTCCACTGATTTTCTCCAAGAATCTCACCAGTAGGATTGATTTGATAGACACGATCCACTCGCTCCAGTGTATCCCTGAAATAACGGGCGTCTAGCAAAATGACTTTTACCAGATTTTCTCCCTGACCAAAGGTATGAGAAGCATAAGCCCCTTCCCTCTTCCTTTCCGGGGCATGGGCTGGCACCCCTAAAAAATCTAACATGATATCGCGGGATTCCTTCTTTTGTGCGAAAAACTTCCCACCATCGTTGATCCCAAAATCATGATCATCCCATATTCCGATGATAGGCGTCGCTGCTTTCAGCGCTTGATAGTCAGGATTGGCATTTTGCCTGCCATACTTTGCCTTTAGGGTATCCATCACCGGAGAATCTCCATAGATATTGTCTCCCATCCAAATCCAAAGGTCTGGCTGATCGGCCATAATCGGCTTCCAAAGCGGCTGTGGAGCATCCTGTCGATTACAGGAACCAAAGGCAATGACCTGAATTGCATTCTCTGTTACTTTTTTACTTTCCTGTCCGAAGGAAAAGAAAGAACACAAACCAAAAATAAAAAGCAGGAGAAGGGTAATTTTTTTCATGATGTCAGTTTTGGCTCCAAAATGCGAAAGGGTGAAGAAAAGTCCATTGCTAATGATCAAATTTCTTAATTTCTTCATACTGCCGGCTAGTTATTCTTCAGAGAATCAGGCTTGCAAAAGCGCACAAGATTTTTGACATTAAGAAATCATAAACTCCTGAAAAGGAATAGCATCGGTCTTGAGGCAGCTGAGCCTCAGGTATTTTTGAAACCCGCTTTCCACTTAAACCACCCATTTTTAAAATCATGAAATGCCCATGAGAAAATGTCTCACACAGGGGGATGATTATAAAAGGGCATTCCATGTGGCAAATGAAAATCAAATTATAAACACATGAAAAGAAAATTTTCAGATCTGCACTGTCACAACCACATGCGTGCACATTTCCACATGCAGGAGAAAGAAAGAAAATTTACGCGAAAAGGAGAATTCAGCCCTTGGACAGTCATTGCCTCCAATTCCAAAAAACAGGATAAAGGAAAAATGGGGGCCAGCTACAGTCAGATTGATCTGGTCAAATGCTGGAATGCCAATCTTCGACTGACATTCAATTCTCTTTATCCCCTAGAGCGGCAGTTTGTACAGGGAATGGACCCGAAAATCACTGAGGATAAATGGTACCATTTTGTGGCGCGAGGCATATTGGGACATTCCGGTATTCGTCGGGATCTACTCCAAACGGCTTACATGAGAATCCCTGATAAGGTGATAGACTATTTTCAGTCTTCGAATTATGATTATTGGGAATCCCTTAATCGGGAAAAAGAGTTTGTGTGGCTTGACTCCGGGAAAAGGATCAAGAAAAACCAAATCCATGTTCCAGGAGCCATTTTGGGAGATCGCAAAGCAGCCGAAAAGAGAGCCAAAGAAGACCCTGATTCCTATGTGGCCGAAAATGCGAGCTACAGGATCCCAAAAAACAGAGCCGAACTTCAAAAATCCCTAGCCGATGACACCGAAATCACCATGGTCATCACTATAGAAGGCGCTCATTCTCTTGGCACAGATCGGGTCAAATCGGTACAGGACATCTCTGACCGGGTACAATTCATCAAGAATGTGTGGGAGTTTCCTGTGTTCTTCCTCACGTTTGCGCACCATTTTGACAATCATCTTTGTGGACATGCCCATTCTATTCCCGGAGCGGGTAAAGTACTGATGAAACAACGCCCGCACATGAATGAGGGATTCAGACGAAATGGCCGACGAATTATAAGGGAGATTTTGGGGCTTAATTTGGCTGGAGAGAGGGATGAATCATTGGGTTACAGAATCCTGATCGATGTCAAGCACATGGCTGCACGTTCACGGATGGAGTTTTATGACTTGGTTAAAAGCTGTTTGGCAAACGGAGATAGAATACCGGTCATTGCTTCCCACTGTGGCTACTCGGGCATAAAAACCTTACAGGATCATATCGATCTGGAGAAAAAAGAAAAAGACGACTATACCGATTCTTCAGGGAAATTCAATGCCTGGAACATCAACCTCTGCGATGAAGACATAGAAATCATCATCAAAACCAGAGGCTTGATCGGACTTTCATTTGATCAGCGTATTCTCGGCATCACTTCCGATGATCTCAAAAAGGATAAAACCCGCGTCCAAAAGCGAAACAGCATTCAGCTGATCTGGGAAAATATAGAAGGCTACGTGAAAAGTGCCTATTCCAATCCAAACCTGACTGATGCTGAAAAATCCCGGATTTGGAAATGTCTGACTATCGGGACAGATTTTGAAGGGCTGATAGATCCCGTTGACCCCTTCCCCACTGCCTTGAGTTTTGAGTTGATGGCCAATCAATTGGTGGAAGAAATAGACCTTGCAAGAAAAGACCTGAAAGCGACTCATTTAGCTCATTTCAGGAGCAAAGCAGAGGTAGAAAAGTGGGTGGATGACTTTTGTTATACCAATGCCGAGGAATTTGTCATGGAGAATTATCCAGTGTAAACAAAGACTCAAGAAGAAAACAGTAGTAAGACGCAAGATCTGAGATACAGGCCAGTCTTATATCTTGCGTCCAGATTCTTACATCTAAATTCCACCCTTCAAAATTTCCAAATACAACTCATTAACTACCACTTCAGCTTTTTTATGAATTGGACTTCCGGTCACCGTGGCCAAATTGATCGCGAGGAAAATGTAGGTCTTCTGCTCAGGAAAATAGTAAAGCTGGCTACCGGCACCCAAACCTCCCCCACTGTGACCAATGGCCTGCTTTCCCCCTAAAGTGGTGAGATCCAATCCCAATCCATACTGTGGAGTTCCTTTTGAATCATTCACCCAGGTTTTCATTTCTGCAAGAGACTCCTGACTGATCAATTCCCCAGATAGGAGTGCTTCCAAAAATCGAATCCCATCGGCTGCGGTGGTAACTAGACCGTCATCCCCAACCATTTTCTTCACATTCTGCTTTTGCAAGTAACTGGAATTTTCTAAAATCCCATTGCTATACCGATCCCAATAGCCATCCACCAAGGCCGACTTTTCCAGATAATCCGGGCTTTCCTGGTAAAAGGTACTTTTGAGCCCCAGTCTCTCGAAGATATTTTCCCGGATAAATTTTGCATGATCTCCGGTAAGGTGATCCATCATCAAAGCAAGGAGAACATAACCGGAATTCCGGTAAGAATACCTGCTCCCAGGCTCAAAATCCGGTTCTTTTCCCTTGATCAACTCCATGTAATCCAAAGGTGTAAAGTCATGTTCGGGATCCTGAAGAAGGACGGTAATGTATTCGGGAAGATAATTGTACTCAGGAATTCCGGAGGTATGATTCAGAAGCATTCTGACAGTCATCTGGTCGGATTTGAGAATCCAACTCGCCAATTCAGTGGGCAAATAGTCAAACACTGGCCGATCGAGATCAATCTTTCCCTGATCTTTCAGGATAAGAATGCTGGCAGCCAAAAAGGTCTTGGAAATGCTTTGCAGGTATTGAAGATTGCACGAGTTCATCGGAGTCAAATCTTCCAATCGGGAAAATCCGGCTGCGGAATACCAAGTTCCTTCACCTGTTTTCACTCCAGCCACAACCCCCGGAATACCCAAATTGACCAAGTCCTCCATCTTCTTCTGCACCCCTGCAAATTGTCGGATGGAGGCCTCCGAATTGGAAGGTTGGCAAGCGGATTGGTTCTGGGCAACTGACAAAAACGGAGTAAAGAGTATCAGGAAAAACCCAACAAATTGATTTAGGATGGTCTTTTTCATTTTATCAGTTTGTTAAAGTGAGTTCGGGTACCCAATTGAAAAATTGTCTCTGGCACCAAAGGAATATCCTGATTAAATCCTTTCAGAAAGACTGGCTGATAGTTGATGAAAGGGCTGGAATAGACACTTTCGGAATAGTCATGAATTCCCAGGCCGATGCCGATCGGGATTGCCAGCATTCCCTTTCCTTTTTTTCCGGCAGCAAGCCATTTTCCCTCTTTTTGGATAAATGATTCACTGGGTCGGAACGCAAGTTTATATCCTACTCCGGCTTTTAGTTCTCCGAAAAACGGATTCCCTAGATAAGGTCTCCAGGCAGTCTGGGTCACTAGGTAGAGCCCGTTGCCCATGGCTTTGTTGCGGATCCAAAAGATTGAAAACTCCTGTATCCAATCGTGATCACCGTTGTGACTGACTTCAGTTCCGATTCCAATCCCCATGTTTTTGAAATTGCTTCCCAGATTTTTGAAAGGAAGGGAAAAGGATTGAAACTGAAGGGTGATGGTAACAGGGAAATTCCTGTAATCAGGCGTCGGACTTTCCTGTGCTACAGCCTTAAAGGATGCAGTCCAGAGGATCAAAAAGAAGATGATTCGTTTTTCCATTTGCTTCGGTTTGTGGAGCAATTTTACTTCAAATCACCACTTGCGATAAAAAAAAGCACCCTTGAATTCCCTGAAGTGCAGCAAAATTAACCCTGAACTGTCAGCGATTTGGCATAAACCAGCCCCGAAATGCAGGCGCCTTGGCCCGGCTGATTCCAAGTTCCAGGTCAAAATGGAAACTTGAATCGACCTGCGCTTCCAGTTTGCCATGGTCTAGCTTTTTGAACCCAATCAAAATCTGCCGGTGAATGAGGGTCTGTCTGTTTATTCTGAAAAAATCGGTTTCGGGAAGGTTTTTCTCCCAATAGTCAAGGCTTTCATCGAGAACGTATTTCTTGCCATTCAGTGAAAAAAGCAGGACATATTCCTCGTCAATCTTCAATGCAGCAAGTTCAGATCTGAGAATCAAAAGTTCCTGATTTCCGGATTTGACGGGAATACCGGGGAAATCCGGCTGAGTTTTGGATTTTTCTTGCTGGATTTCCTGTAGGGTGTGGTAATAAAACAACCCGATGTAAATGCCATTGATCACCAAAAACCAAACTCCGATGATAAATACATCCATGGTATAAAACTCAGGGATGGCAGGCCTTCCTTTCACCAACCAGCTGATCAATTCGGTGGTCAGAATGATAAAACTCAATCCAGCAACAGTAGTCAAACCCAGCTGAAGTAGAATTCTCTTGAGGGGACGGGGACCAAAAGGAAGAACCCTATCCAACTGAAAGATGATCTTGCGGACGATCCCCCAAGCCAGATAGCCCTGTGTGGTATCTATGGAAAAGGTCAGCAGCAAAAAGCTATTCCATTGGATATTGGAATAGGTCAGGTAATAATTGAAAGCGCTGATCAAAGGAATCAATACCAGAAAGATCAGGACATCCGGCCTGTATTTCTTTGCAAAAATAGAGTCTGATTCCTTCGGCATATAAGAATTATCCCTTTTGAATTTCGTCGCCGAAAACCTCCTTCACGACCCAGCCTTTGCCCCACTCTTCTTGTTCCTTTTCTGACCAGAGTTCAGGGAAAAAGATGACCTTTTGAAAACGTGGTGGCAGATATTTCTGCCAGTTGGTACCTCCAGTGGCAGCGATATCGACAGGATCCCTTTGCAGGTAGCGTACAGCTGACTTGTAATGGGCCAAAGGCCAAAACACATTGGCTTTGAGATCAAACTGACGCATCAACTCAGTCATTTCCTTGGATGGACTTTCCAATTCCATATACTTCTGCCAGAGATTTTTACGCCGGTAATCTTCGATCAATTCGATCAGTTTCTTACCATACTTTGCCTCAAAGTTTTTCAGTGTTAGGGTTTTTTGACCTGTAGCCAATTCAATCGCCCCCTGTTGCCAATACAAATGGGCGAACAAATCATCAGCCGGACTGTGGTAATCAAATTCAGCTCTTTTGCTCAAGGTGATCAGGTGAAATGCATCCGTCGCCATCAACTCGATCTCTCGAAATTGGGCGCTTTGAAAACCGGAGGAAGGAAGCAGAGACATTCTAAACTTGAGAAACTGCTCTTTTTCCATACCCTTCCACATCATGGCAAAGGAGCTGATCAGGTGATCAAAATACATCAGAATTCGCTCCAAACGAGCTTGGAAAAACGACTCAGAAATGGGATTTTGATCGGCAATCTGCTCCATTTCGGAGATGATCAGCTTGAAATACAGCTCGGTGATCTGATGGTAAATAATAAAAATCTTCTCGTCTTTGAAGCTGGTTTTGGGTTGCTGCAATGACAATAGCGTATCCAGATTGATGTATTCCCAGTAAGTAAGATAGTCCGCATACAAAAGGCCTTCGAGGTAAGAGAGCATATCCTGACCTGAAGCTTTGAATTTCTCCTGTAGCTGATGGATTTTCTCTAGAATCTTTGGATCAAACTGGGTTTCGTGCATGGGAATTTTTAATCAAAAAGGTGGTGTTTTCAGAGCCTTTCTCCTTAATTTCGAATCCAAAGAGCGGTCTTTGTGCCGACAAAATTGACTTATTCCCAATTATAAACCAAATATACTATGGAGGCTGTAGCGATCCAGAAATCCCTCAAGCAGGATCTTTTTGAAGGGGTAGATTTTCTCGATATTGACGATTTACTGACCGAAGAGCAGAAGTTGATCCGATCTTCAATCCGGGATTTTGTGAAAAAAGAAATCTCTCCCTATATCGAAGATTGGGCTCAGAAGGCACATTTCCCATACGAAATCGTGAAAAAATTCGGAGATGTGGGAGCTTTCGGACCACAGATTCCGGCAGAATATGGAGGCGGAGGATTGGATTACATCTCCTACGGATTGATCATGCAGGAAATCGAACGCGGAGATTCAGGTATGCGCTCTACAGCCTCGGTTCAGGGTTCCTTGGTGATGTATCCGATTTACAAGTTTGGTTCCGAAGAGCAAAAAAGAAAATACCTTCCCAAGCTTGCCTCAGGTGAAATGCTCGGGTGCTTTGGTCTGACCGAACCTGACCATGGTTCCAACCCCAGTGGCATGGTGACCAATTTCAAAGACATGGGTGACCACTACTTGCTCAATGGAGCTAAAATGTGGATTTCTAACTCTCCAAAGGCTGACATTGCCGTGGTTTGGGCAAAAAATGAAGAAGGCCGAATTCACGGCTTAATCGTAGAGCGGGGAATGGAAGGCTTTTCCACTCCAGAAACTCATAATAAATGGTCACTACGTGCTTCTTGTACCGGTGAACTCGTTTTTGACAATGTAAAAGTGCCTAAGGAAAACCTTCTTCCGGGCAAATCCGGTTTGGGTGCTCCCATGATGTGCTTGGACTCCGCAAGATTTGGTATCGCTTGGGGTGCCATCGGAGCAGCAATGGATTGCTACGAGTCTGCAAGACGTTATGCTGCAGAGCGTATTCAGTTTGGCAAGCCAATCGGAGCATTCCAGCTGACTCAAAAAAAGCTTTCTGAAATGCTAACTGAAATTACCAAGGCTCAACTCCTAGCTTGGAAAGTGGGTAAGATGATGAATGAAGGAAAGGCCAAAACCGTACATATCTCCATGGCCAAGCGAAACAATGTGGAAATGGCGCTGAACATTGCCCGCGAGGCCCGTCAAATCCACGGAGGCATGGGTATCACCGGAGAGTATCCGATCATGCGCCACATGATGAACTTGGAGTCGGTCATTACCTACGAAGGTACCCACGACATTCACCTGTTGATTTTGGGTAACGAGATCACGGGGATACAGGCTTTTAAGTAAAATAGATTGGCAGTAAACTTTTAAAAATTCTTGTATCCATCAAAAACCGTCGGCAGAAATGCTGACGGTTTTTTTTACCCTATCCAAACATCTCATTACTCTCCCAATCATAAGACACAAAAAACCTCAGAGTTGAATGGGCAAAAGCCACATTCCAATTCAAAAATAGAAACTCAAGCTTTTGACTTGCCTCCTGCTTTAGCTGGAGGCAAAGGATCAAGCACCATGGTTTCCAGGCTTTAGCCCAATCCTTAGGATAGCTTTTGGAAAAAGGAATTACAAATTACACCCAGCCTTCAAAGAACCTCAAAGCTTAAAGGCAATAGACTGCGCCGATGAGGGCCAATTCGGCCAACGAGGAGCGATCCTTTAATAATTCCAAAACTACCTTGGTCTAAAACTTGGAGGTAAATTTTCTTCTTGTTGTCACCCCTCAAAAAAATTTAAGAGATTAATCGTAAGTTAACTTACTGTCCTGTTTTTTGGGTATGCACACTTAACTTACTCTGTCCAATCAAATGTAGCCGCCCCAAGGTATCATCTGAGCTTCTTCCAAACTTTTGGAAAGTCAATAAGATTCAAACTTAAAACCTCCAGCCCACCCTAAAATCCAAATATTCGGCTACATGGCCATGGGCTTTTAGACCAGCACCCAACTGAACGTTTTTACCCAAAAGATAGCTGAGCGTATAGCGCTGGTAAAACACTTGATTTTCCTGATAACCCAAGGGTTTACTCAGATAGGCTGCAAATCGCTGGCTAAAGTCAAAGCGTCCAAAGAGAAAATGGTTCTCCAGAAAAACGGCAGGAATCAACGCTTCCATTCTGCTTTCCTCCACAGGTAGCGAAAAATCCTTTGCAAGCTCAATTCCCCCTCCTATCCCAATGATTCCACTGAGTTTTCGATAGGCACCTGCGGCTAATGTAAAATTGGGCTTTCGGGTACCATCCGTCGTTTTTCGGGAATTTATCCCCAAATCAGAGTAAAAAAACCAACGAGTAGGAAGCTGGTGTTTTTCAAATTCAGGCAAATCGATTTTTCTGGTGTAGTACAAAACGCCCAAACCTAACATTGGGAAATTCATCCCCCGATTGGGCTGGCGTTGACCTCCGTTGGAGATATGATTGTAAGAAAAGGAGGTTTGAACGGCCCAATTTCGGGAAAAATCAAAGGTGAATTTGGGAGTTACAAAAAGCAAAAAACTTATCGGAGCGCTGAAAAATGTATTTCGGGGGTTTTCAAGGGGATCATATACCTTGGTGAGGTAGCTAACCCCAATGCCGGACGCAAGACTGATGGAAAATTTATCCCGTCGGAAAAGAAAGGGTTCAAAACTTCCAGTCAAATTCCAAGACTTGCCCAATTCTGCAGGATTCTGAAAATCTGTAACTGAAAGTCCTAGTCCCAAATAATGAAAACAATGGCAAGCCTCCCAATTCTTCCTTGAGTTTTTCATCCATTGAGAAGTAATCCCAATCGAAATCGGGTTGCTGGATGAAATATCTTTCAATTCAGAATTGTGAGGAATAATCCATCCATAGTGGCTTTCTAGACCTATTCGATGCGAACTGCTGGTCTGTGCAAAAGAATACGGTTCAAAAAGAGCAAAAAACAAAATGACCCAAACTCCTGTCTTCATGAATTCCATTTGAAGATTCCTACGGAAAATAAAAAAAGGAGATTGCTCTCCTTACTTCAATTTTCCTGGATTTTCCAAAATTTCTCTAATGTCCTCCGGACTAGTTTTCTGCTTACCTGTGAGGAGATAGATGATCATTCCCGCATCGGAAGGGTCAAACTCCTCCCCTTTTTGAGCGGCCTCCAGCCTGCTGTAAAGCCAATCCCAGGATCCTTTTTGAAAAGGTTTACCATCTTTATTGGGGGAAGTTTTGATCCAATCGTAGTTGGATTTGTGTGCTTTTAAGCCTTCATAATCAGGTCCACCATTTTGATCCACAATATGGTCCATCTGTAAACCCTTTGATCCAAAATTTTCTTTGATTTTTTCCCAAGTCCATCCTTTGTGCGATTCCCATTCATAGGGTTTATCGGCATGCTCATCATTCCAAGTGGAATGAGAAATCAATCTGACATATTGCAATTTTTCCGACTTTGCCTCATTGAGAGCCGTGCCGATAATTTCCATGGGACCGGCAGCAATGATGGTCAATGGGTTTTTGGCAGAACTCTGATTGATTTGAAGCGTGATTTCAATGATCGCATAATTGGGCGCTGCTACTGCTTCAATAAATTTGGTCTTTTTGAATCCAAACTGTTTTGCACCGATAAAGGCACTTTCTCTCATTTGAGCATCAGCTCCCGGTTTTTCCTTATTAGACCCCCAAGTATGGTCACTAAAAGAATACACGGTCACTCTATCCTGTAGGCCATAAGCAGCAAGGATCGCTAAGGACATGGGAGTTGCTGCCCAATCGTCTTCATCATGCTCATTCCCATCCGAACTGATGATAATTCTGCCTGCAGAAAACGGAACAGTCTGGCCAAAAGAAGCCTGAGCAACTAGGATTAAAATGAAAAGGAAAGAAACTACAGAGCGTGAACTGATTTTCATAAATTAATTTTATTTCACAACGACGAATTTACCTTGATAAGAGTTTTGTGACTCCGCAATGATCCAAACCAAATAGGTAGCTGAAGGTAGGGAAGAAACTGTCAGTTCAACCTGACTGTCAGAAACTTTAACAATTGATACAAGCTCCGTTACTTTTTTCCCCTCCATACTATAAATCTGAATGGTGGAAATATCGATTACGGTATCATCTGGAAGTTGGAGTTGAACTTTTGAAGAAGTGGGATTTGGGAAAAGTTTAAGCTCCATAGGGTTTTTCACCCAATTACCTACTAGTCCTGAAATGGTCAAAGTAACTGGTTTAAGTCGTACAATACAACCTGATGCAGAAGTCAATTCCACTGAATAATCCCCCATCAAATCGACCGTCAGTGCCCTTGAGTTGGCACCTGGGATAATTTCCCCATTCCTATACCATTGATAGGTAAAATTCCCTTCCGGAGCTCTCAAAATATTTCCATCTACACTGATTTCGCCACTAGGAAGTGGATTTACCTTGACTTCCCACTCCGCGGTCTCAGACAGACATGCACCTGCATATCGTATGACCGCATGATACTTGCCCGATTCAGCAACTTCAAGCGTCTTCACTGTTTGACCCGGTATTTCTAAACCATTTCTTCTCCATCGGATCACTTCGAAAGAAGCCGATGAATTCAACACCAATGTTCCCTTTTCTCCTTGGCAAAACTGAGTTGAGCCAGTTATGGATACTTGCTGGTTTTCCAACCTTCGGACGGTAAGTTTAGCTGTAGCTTCGGAAACATTCCCTGAACCATCTACTGCACGGATAGCCACGGTAATTTCTTTTCCCAAATCTTCACAGCTAGCTGATGTTTTGGAAATCCTAACCTCGGAAACAGTACAGTTGTCTGTCAATGAGGAAAGGAAATTTTCAGGCTTTAACTCTACTGATCCTTTTTGCACATCATAATCAAGGATAAAATCTTTCGAAACCAAAATTGGTGCTTCTTTATCCTGAACTTTAACCCTCGTTTTTTCGGTCCAAGTCTGACCTGTTTGATTTTTGATCGTGACAGTCACTTCCTTCTCGCCAATATCCTGACAGGTAAATTCCGATTGACTAAGCGTAAGAGTCAAAGTAGGATCGGAAAGAGGCCATGTCACGAATAAAGACGAAGGGGTAAGTGTCGCTTTGCCTGAAGAATTAAGATTGAGTTCCAAGAGAGACTTTAGCGGGCCGTAAGGACGATCTTCGAAAGAGACATCCACCTTTTGGGTCTCAACTAGGCAACCCCCGGTGGATATTACTCTTGCAAAGTAGGTACCGGATTGGTTCACTTGGATAGTCTTTCCTTTTTGACCTTCTATGACCTGACCATTCCTTAGCCAGGCATCTACCGTGTAGGAAAACTCCTCTCCCAGCTTAATTTCCAAGATATCTCCTACCTTGCCCTGATGTGTTCCGGAGGGAGTAATGGAGATTTTTTTGGATTCCAGAACATTTGGATTAATCTGCACTGATTTGGAAGTACTATTACCGCTTAGATCCGATACAGAAACAAGAAGTTCTATAGGTTGCCCCAAATCACTGCAAGTGATTCTCGTTTTACTGAGAGAAATAGACTTTACCCCGCAATTGTCAGAAGCAGAATCGACAAAATCTTCTGCATTAAGTTCCAAGACCCCAATCGCCTTATCAAAATTCAAAGAAGGTGTTTTCGTTACCAAAACAGGTGCTTCCTTATCCTGGATTTTCACCCTTGTCTTTTCTGTCCAAGTCTGACCTGTTTGATTTTTGATCGTGACAGTCACTTCCTTCTCGCCAATATCCTGGCAGGTATATTCCGACTGACTAAGCGTAAGAGTCAAAGTAGGATCAGAAAGAGGCCATGTCACGAATAGAGACGAAGGAGTAAGTGTCGCTTTGCCAGAAGAATTTAGATTAAGATCCACAAGAGACCTCAAAGGCCCATAGGGATTGTCTACAAAGGATACCTCCAGCCTTTGAGATTCTACCACACATCCTCCTAAAGGAATTACTCTCGCATAGTAGGTACCAGTTTGGGTCACTTGAATGGTCTTTCCTTTTTGACCTTCTATGACCTGACCATTCCTTAGCCAGGCATCTACCGCATAGGAAAACTCCTCTCCCAGCTTAATTTCCAAGATATCTCCCACCTTGCCCTGATGAGTTCCGGAGGGAGTAATGGAGATTTTTTTGGATTCAATGGGATTAAGGTTAACACTACGGATTTTGGAAGTTGAGTTTCCGGATCGATCAGTTACGGTGATAAGGATTGGGATAGGTTGGCCTGTCAAATCCGAACAGGTCAATTCCTTTCTGTCAAAATCAATACTTACTCCCCCACTATTCAGGCAATTTTCGGTAATGAATTCCTCTCGGATATAAAAGCTTTCCGGAGTAAGAGTTACTTTTCCGATTACCTTGTCAAATGCCAAGAAGGCATCAGTGGCTTCAAAATCTGGGGCAATTTTGTCCAAAACTTCGACTGTCACCTTTCCGGTCCATTCCTGTGCCTGTGAATTTTTTACGGTAACGGAAATTTCCTTCACTCCCAAATCCACACAAGTAAAAAGTGGACTCCTGGAAAAAGAGAAGATCCAATCCTGCTGAATTGAGTTAACCAGGTAATCCGAAGGTTTGGTTTCATACCTTCCTTCTGAATTCAATTCCACTTGAATTGAGGTTTTGAATTGCGGAGCTATAGTAGGCTCACTTGTTTTCAGTTCCACTAGGATTCTGACTGGATCATTGTAGACCCGTCTCTCCATACGCTGCAACTGGTACTGAGAATTCATCACTGGGAAAGCATATACCGGCTCAAAATCAATCTGGGCAAAGGTTTTAGCTCCGTCCTGTACCTTTTTGACATTCACCTCCAGGTGCCCATAGTGCTTACCTCCATCCAGAAGCACAGGATTGGTACTGGAATTATCCCATACCTCAGCGGATTTTTGATCAGCAGTCCACTTGGAAAATGAATTATAATTCAAAGTCTGCAAGGGTGCGGAAAGCCAATTTCTTTTCACACCCCTCATCCCATCACCTGCTACTCCGACGTCATAATAGTGTACCCCTTTACCATCACCATCTTCATCCACAAAGCTTCTTTCAAATAGTTCATCATGGCCGGCAAATACAGCAATGACCCCATATTTTTCAAAAAGTGGATTTAAAATTCGTACTGGAATTCCTTCTTGACCTGTAGCCAATTCATGATTGATAGGTACCCCACCTTCTCCCGAACTGTAAGGGATGTGGTGAAATTGCACAAAAATCAGTCGACCTTCGTTCTTAGCCAATTCAAGGTTTTTCTCCAACCATTCGTATTGAGGACTGCCTGGGCCAAAACCGGACAAGTCTGTCCCTCCTGCTGAATTGTATTCGGCTTGAGTATAGTTTTCCTGCGTATCGGTACCGATTTCATTCAATTCTTGGTTTTTTACTTTTTGGGAATCTGAAAAATCAGATCTTTTTTGATCAGGAGTGCCATTGGAGGAGTCCAACGTTAGAATAGTGATCGGTCCATAATCCGTCCTATAATAGCTCTGCCGGTGTTTTTGGTCAGGATCATCTGTGGAGAATTCAAAAAAACGATGAAATCGACTTCTTCCTAGAACAGGATTGAACGTACCCCGCTCATTGAATCCATATCCACCACTGACCCCTCCAAAAGCTTCCCAATTACCCAAAGCAGGTATGACTGGAAACTTATCAAAAACCTGATCAAATTCTCCGGAAGTATGCCTCCAAAACTCATCCCAACCTGGCATATAGGCTCCACCTTGAACCAAATCTCCCGGCATGAGGACAAAATCCGGATTTCTGGACTTAAGGATTTTTAGATTTTCAGCAAATCCTTTCTGCTCCGTCAGCATGTAGTTTGGAAGTTCAAAACCTTCCTCCGTGGTAGTCCCGAAAGCATTTTTCCATGCAGATGGCACCGGAAAAAGTCGGATCAAAGGAACTCCTGGATACCAAGCTCGATTGGTCACACGGCCACGAGGTTCGGTTTCAGAATCTGAGAGGGCAATAAATCGGATGGATTCCCAGTCACTGGTACTTGGTGCGGTTTTGAATTCAGAGGAGAAAGTCTGGCCATTCAGGGTGACAGCGTATTGGTAATTTTTACCTGCTTGAAGACTCACCGATTTTTCATACTTGAAATATTTTTCAGGGCCAATCCAACTTTGGGCAACCAATCCCGGAATGCTTTGATTCTTTTCAGCTTGAGTATAATAAAGTTCGGAAACCTCCATGCCGGGAATCTGTCCTGAAAAAACAATAGTGCCTGTATTATCTTTGATAATCAGACTGGAAGTATAATTTTCCCCTGAGAACCATCGTATCTGCACTTTTTGCTGATTAACCTGGAGATAAGGGAAAATCCTAAAATTGGATTGCGAAAAAGCAGAAAGGCTAAAGGCGATCCAAAAAATGGTTACTGAAACAAGTCTTTTCAAGCACTTCATTTGTGAACAATTGATTTTTTCAAAAATCTCAGGAAGCCTAATAGTACACCCTTTGGGTTATTCCTGGTTAAGACCAGATTTTGTTTGATCAATACGGGTGATTAGGAATAAATCCAACAACACTCAATTATCATTCAATTCTACTTTTCAACACAATCAGCTGAACAGGATTTACGGGATCATTACTGAAAATGTAAATATTCCGCTGATCTATGCCTCTTCTTCCTATTGGGTCAAATATTAGTTTGATCTCCATGCTCTCACCGGGGGCCAAGGTGGTTTTTGGAGCCTCAATAGTGAGACAGTCACAATTCCCCTGGATTTTTCTGATCTCCAACATCTTTCTCCCTGGATTAGAGAGGGTAACTGATCTCCTTACGACTGTCCTTGAACTAATCTCCCTTAGGTCTACTTCTTTCTGTTGAATATACAGTTGTGGAACTTCATTGAGTTGGTCTTTTGGAATTGGAGGGAAATACTCGAATAAATCCGCCATCACCTCCAAGTTGATTCCCGATACAGATGTTCCTTTCCATCCTATCGAAACCTCCTCCTCAAAATAACCCAAATCCCCCTTTTGCTTGGAATCGTAGGTGAATTTAAGCAATCCTCTTTCTTGTGAACGGACAAAATCCTGAACCTGCTCCAATTGGATATAAGCCGATGATTCCGGTAAAAAATCCTCTTTGGTCAACACCTCCTCACCAAAGTTAAAAAACTCGACATACTTTACCTTGGGCACGTTATCAAATACATCCCCCATGTTTACTTTCCTGAGCCTGAAGCCAAGATTACCCATTTTAATGGGATATGCCCTCTCCAAATTTGTGGGATATGGAATAGCAATACCTTCCAAGTAAAGCGAATCCTGAACTTTTCCATTATTTCCTTTAACGACAACTAATTTGGAAAAAAAACCTGCGGCTGAAGTTGGATCAAGGGAGAGAATAACCTTTCCTGATTCTCCCATTTTTAACGTATCCTTGGTGTAATCAAAAGATGTACAACCACATTCCGCAACTACTTCGTCAATGCGAAAAATAGAGTCTTGAGTGTAGGTAAACTCAAATTCAGCAGTCTGTAAGCCTTGCTCCTCAAGGATAGTACCTAAATCTATTCGGTTTACCTTCCAAACTAAACTTGGAACCTTTGCCTGCTGGGCAACAGAAGGATAACCCAAAGTCAAGCATAGTAACAGGCAAAAAAGGGAAGAAAGTAATCGATTCATACCTGCAATTAACACATATTTTCCCCATGATTATAGTCTGTTTTAGTTAATTTGCGCCAAAATTGAGCAAATGGCAAGAGTATTAACGGGTATTCAAAGTTCCGGAAGACCCCATCTGGGAAACATTTTGGGAGCGATCGTACCAGCTATCCAATTGATCGAACAAAACAGTCAGGAAGAGTCATTTATTTTTATTGCGGACTTCCACTCTCTGACCACACAAAAGGACGGAGGTATACGAAAAGAAAACACTCTTGCGGTGGCAGCGGCTTGGCTTGCCTTCGGTCTTGATATCCGCAAAACGGTATTCTACCGACAGTCCAGAATTCCAGAAGTCACCGAACTGACTTGGTATCTCAACTGCTTTACTCCTTTTCCGATGCTGGCAAATGCGCACAGCTTTAAGGATAAATCTTCACGATTGGCCGATGTGAATGCCGGCTTATTTACTTATCCCGTGCTGATGGCTTCAGACATTTTGCTTTATTCAGCCAATTTGGTGCCTGTAGGAAAAGATCAATTGCAGCATCTGGAAATTACCAGAGACATCGCGACTGCATTCAACAGGATCCTGGAGGAAGATTTATTGACCCTTCCTGAGGCCAGAATCAGTGAAGAAGTGATGACCGTGCCCGGAACAGATGGGCAAAAAATGAGTAAATCCTATAATAATATCATTGACATCTTCCTGCCTGATAAAGAACTGAAAAAAAATATCAATGCCATAATTACGGATAGCACAGCTCTTGAAGATCCAAAAGATCCTGATACCTGCACCGTTTTCAAACTTTACAGCCTGCTGGCATCCCCGGAAAAAATTCAGGAGTTGAGAGCAAAATATTTGGGTGGAAATTATGGATACGGACATGCCAAAAAAGAATTGCTAGACTTGATACTTGTGAAGTATGCCAAGGAAAGAGAGCTTTTCAACTTTTTCATGGAAAATCCAGAGGAGATCGAAAAGAGATTGATCGAAGGAGAAGAAAAGGCTAGAAAAATTGCTCTTCCTCTTTTGAATCAGATTCGAAAAAAACTTGGCTTCAGCTAAAGAAAAAGGTCCGAACAAACTCGGACATTTTTCTTCATTTAACTTCTCTGAAATATTCCCGGTCAAATACTCTGGAATAAATCCAAGCAGGAACCTTGTCATGAAAAGGCATTAGGTCCTTTAGCACTTGCTGCTGAGTTTCGTGAGCCTGCATGACTTGAAGAATTTTTGGGAAGTAAGGTTGAGTTGCAACCGAAAAATCCGGATCCGGAAGCCCCATCTCAGGGTTTTCCGGATAATTCCTTTGAAACCCGGACGAAAGTTTCATCGCAACATCCACTTGCTTTTTACAAAGGGTGACTTGAAACAAGCGTTGGGGCTGAAAAGCCTCTTCTCCTTTATGCTTTAGAAATATTTTTTCCACCGCCTTCCCTGTAAGGCGGTGATCAGGATGACCATACAAGCCAACTTTTGAATCATAGGAAATCAGCACATCTGGGTCCACCTCTAAAATCAACTGGTAAACAATCTTTTTGAGACTGTCCATTCCCAAATCTTCCAAGCCACTGTCCGGATAATCTTTTTGAATCAACTGATCCACACCTATCAATTCTGCACTTCGCTGCATTTCTCCAGTCCTTAGCTTAGCTAATTCCAATTCATTCTCAATTCCCGAAGAATTACCCTTTTCACCCCGAGTCAGGCACGCTAAAGCAACTACGTGTCCGTCTTTCTTCAGTTTCATCAGCGTACCCGCTACTGTGACCTCATCATCGGGGTGAGGAAATATTGCCAAAATCTTTTTTGAAGGCGAATCAGAAATCAACTGCTCCTTTTTAGGAATATCCAGGTCATGCAGCTTGTTTCTTCCCACGAGGATCAATACCCATGGCAGAGAAAGCAGAATAAAGAGGATAATCCCAAAAGAAACAATCAATAACTTTTTCATTCCGAACGCCTCAAATTAGAAAGATAGGTCACCAGGTCACGAATTTCCCTTTTGCTCAATTGTTCACCCATTGGAGGCATACTGGAGGCTGCCATTTGGGAGGATTTTATGTCTTTTTTCAAGATTTCTTTGGTTTCGTTCCCCACCTTTACACTCATGGAATCCTTTTTCTCGCCCATCATGGTCCCCGTTACTTTTTCACCTGAATTCAGTTCGATAGAGATAAATCCATAGCCTGGGGCCAAGCGCTTGCTTGGATCTACCAATGCAATCAATAGCTCTTCTTTGGACAATATCCTGCCAATAGAATCTAAAGGTGGACCTGCATTTCCTCCCATGTCATCATAGGAATGGCATCGAATACATTGGGCCGTTTGGTTTTCAAAAAAGATGGTTCGACCCCTTCTGCCACTTCCTTCCGCCAATGCCCCCACAAATTTTTTCCAATATTCTCCACCTGCCTTTTTTTCCAAAAGTGCATCAAACTGAGACTTCAACCCGGGAGAAGAGGTGGCCACCAAGGCTTCTTCTAACTCTACCCAAGTACCCTCAGGCAATTTCCCTTGATCAAAATCCTGAAGAATTTTATTCCAAACGGGCAGATCCTTACTTCCTTCCAATCCTCCTAAGGTCAAAAGAGCAGTCTGTCTCTCGGGAAGGGTTCGCTTCTCAATAATATCTGTCAAAAGAGTGACCTTCTGGTCTTTGGGTAGGGAGGTCTGAGCCAACAATCCAAGTCCAGCTACCCGCACAGACTCTTTATTGTCTGTCATTGCATAGGAAATGGCTTCACCAAGATTGGATGCATTCATAGCGACCAAAGAGTTGAGAGCTTGCACCTTCACCAATTCCGAAGGGTCCGATTTTAACTTAGTCAATAGTAATTCCGAGGCATCAGTGATCCCTAGCTTTCCAATGGCTTTGATAGATTCCACACGGATACCTTCTTCCTTGGCAGAGGTCTGAGAAATCAGGATTGGCCTCACCTTGTCCCTGATCAGACTAGGATCTCTGGTCACTTCACCTCGATACCTTCCGTCTACCCTATCCACCAAGGAAGGTTTGGCCCAAGTACCCAGTGCTGCGATCGTTTCACTTTTCAGCACCTCAGAAATTCCAGCTTTACCTAAATAAGAGATCAATTGGTTTAAGTTCTCCTCATTACCCACTCGCTGATTAGCACTGATTGCCCTTCGAATCAAAGGTTCATTCTGAAAAGGTGTAGTGGTAAGAATGGCTCCCAAGGCAGGCAATGCGGCTTCTACCGAAAAATCATCATGAATGGCTCGGGCAGCTTCAGTCACTATGAACTCGTCGGAGTCATTGAGGAATCTGGCCAATTCTGGAGATTCCAATCTTCGCAAAGCTAAAACAGCCCCCATTCGAACTGCTTTGGAGGGGTGGCTGGACAAAGCCGCCAAAGGATCTACTTTTCCAATCTGCGAAAGTGCATAGGAAGCGGCGTGTCTTAGATAAGCATCTTCGTCATTATTTGACTCTAAAAGAGAAATCAACGGCTGAATGGCTTCCGCATTTTTGGTCCGTCCTAAAGCTTCCGCACTGAAAAAACGTACCCTCGCATTTTCATGGGTCAAGTTGGCAATCAACTCTTTGCCAGCTTTAGGATAGCGGATATCCCCAAGCCACTTGGCAGCTTGGGCACGAATTTCAGGATCGGCATCATTGAGCAAGCTCACCAGGGGTTCAGCAAAACTCATATCGTCTAACCGGCCCAACTGACTCAATCCCAAAATTCCATGCACTCTCGCCAGTTGATTGCTTTTGTCTTGGATTACCTGATTGAATATTTCAGCTCCTTTTTTCCCTCGCTTTACAAGTTCAAACTGAGCTTTCCTTCTGATTCTCAAGTCTTCAAAGTACAGCTTTGTTTTCAGCTCATTCTCAGAAAGTTTCTTATAATCTGCCTTGATCTCTGCTTCCGTTTGTTTCTGAAGAGCCCAACCTTTGGCGGTCTCATCGGTCAACTTCCAGATCCTTCCATAATTTTTATCATTCCAACCAAGCACCCAGTCTCCCATATACATGGCTCCATCTGGCCCAAAATCAATTCCGGTAGGAAGAAATCCACCTATGATTTTCTCTGTTTTGGTCAGTTCAAAGGATGCACCCTTGGGTTGAAGCTGAAAAGCGTGCAATCCAGAACTTGCCGCACTACCGACAAATTCGACGACGAAAAAGTGATTTTTCCATCGCTCGCCCAAGCCCGCTCCCGGATTGAACAGCATGCCTGTGGGACCGCTCACGTAGTTTTGTATGGGTGGAGTGATAAAAGCAGCCTGACCATCCCATCTGGGCAAGAAGAGCTTTTCGTCCATCCATACCTTATAGGTATTGTTATCCGGATCACGGTATTTTCCAAACTGCCAGTTGATTCTCCAGCCGGAATCTGAGCCACGGGTCAGATAAACCAATCTCTCTTTTTCTCCTGCATGGTCCCCATCATTATCCACGGAAATCAGATTGGTATATTGATCAAAAACAAACTCATGCGTATTTCTCACGCCCATAGCAAAAATTTCAAAATCACTCCCATCGGGATTGGATCGGGCAATCACTCCTCTGTTGGGATACTTGTATTCTGTTCCGTCATCCCCTTTTCCATTAAATCCAATATCACCTATGCCCCAGTAAATCCGACCGTCAGGTCCCATTTCCACGCCTGACATCCCATGAGAACCAAAGCCAATATGAATCCCATAGCCATGAGAAAGGGACTTTTTCTCATCCATGATACCATCCCCGTTTTTGTCCATCAGTCTCCACATATCAGGCCCCACTGCGACATAGAGAGCGTCATCTGTTTTCATCACGCCACCGGCAGCATCAGTGACTTCATCATAAAAATCATTGACCTGCATTTGCCCCCAATCTGCCAAACCATCTCCATCCGTATCCTTCAACTGGTAGATTTCATTTCGCTCCACAGTCAGGTCCCTCCAATCATGGGACCCATCTCCATTCAGGTCTTTCAGCCAGGTGTTTTCAGATGATCTTTCCGGTGAAAGTTCTGTTCTCAAAAAATTGCGTTTATCCTCAATAGACTGCAAGGCAATCGAGCGAATTTCCCAAGCTTGATGCCCTCTGATGTCAAATTCGGAATTGTGTCTACGGGGTGATCGTGAATAATAAATGGACCCATCATCGGCCACATGAATCGCTATAGGGTCTTTTACCAAAGAATCCACCCCCCATACCTCTAATTTTAAGCCTTCGGCCAAAACCGGGGTGACAGAATTTCTTGCGGCTTCCGCCTGAACAGTGATTTCTTCTTTGGCTAGTGTAGTAATTCTTAAATCAACAGGTTCTTCTTTTTTACAGGCCAACAGGAGTCCCGACAAGGCCAGCACATAGGTTCCTTTCAAAACAGAATGGGAAAAAGGTTTGAGCATGGTTTATAATAAATAGGATCAGAAAAATAAAAAAAATGAAAATGCCATGCTTACCGCTGATATAAATGGTCTTAAAAACAAAAATCCCGACCAAGGGTCGGGATTTTGTTCACTTTAACCACTAACAACCATAAAACAAAAATATTTTAAGACTTCTCGGGGATTGAGCTTTTAGTCTTGGTAGTCCGTACGGGAATCGAACCCGTGTTTTATCCGTGAAAGGGATACGTCCTAACCCCTAGACGAACGGACCATTAGGGTTAAAAATGTCAATTACTGATTTAACTAACTGAAAATCAGTATTTTAGTAGTCCGTACGGGAATCGAACCCGTGTTTTATCCGTGAAAGGGATACGTCCTAACCCCTAGACGAACGGACCATTTTTGCCCTGAAAAACGTGCTTTTTCAAAAGGTTGTGCAAATATAGAGGGTTGGATTAATAATCCCAAAATGACCTCGAAAATTTCTTTGGAATTACCCCTAAAAAGCTGAACCAAAGGAATAAAATTTTGATTGGAATGTAGTCGGAGCTTTTATCTAATTTCGCCCTGCCAAATAAGAATTCATGCGTACTTCCTCTTCAAGTGTAAAAATTGCCATCAATGGATTTGGTCGGATCGGCCGATACACTGCAAAACTTTTATTGCAAAACCCAAGCCTCAAGCTTGTCGCAATCAATGATTTGGCAGATAATCAAGCTATTGCCCACTTGCTGAAATACGATTCCATTCATGGCAAATTTGAGGCGACAATTAACCTAAAAGAGGAATTTCTCGAAGTAAATGGGGAAAAGATCGAACTTTTCTCCAAGTCCAATCCTGAAGATCTTCCTTGGGAATCACTTGGAATAGATGTGGTAATCGAATGTACTGGACGATTTACCAGTCGAGAAGGTGCCCAAAAACACCTGAACGCCGGAGCGAAAAAAGTGATTATCTCTGCGCCTTCCCAGGAGTCTAGCATCCCCATGATCGTATTAGGAGTAAATGACCACCTTTTACGAGGGAATGAATCGATTATTTCCAATGCTTCCTGCACAACCAATTGTCTTGCTCCAATGATCAAGGTGTTGGATGAAAATTTTGGAGTAGTGAAAGGGTTTGCCTCAACAGTACACTCTTACACCAATGATCAGAACCTTCATGATGCACCACACCGGGACTTAAGAAGGGCTAGAGCTGCGGCCTATTCGATCATCCCAACTACCACCAATGCCGGAAAAGCCTTGGATCGGGTATTACCAAACCTTGATGGAAAGATAGAAGCATCGGCAATGAGAGTTCCTGTGCCTGATGGTTCCCTAACCGATTTGATTGTTGAACTTGCTACAAGTGTGACATCCGAACAAGTAAACCAAGCCTTTAAAAAGGCGGCCAACAACGAACTGAAAGGATATCTGGAAGTGGAATCCGATCCGATTGTATCCATGGATATTATTGGAAATCCTCATTCCTGCATCATTGACGAATCACTCACTTCCTCTAAAGGAAATCTGGTGAAGGTTGTGGGGTGGTATGACAACGAATCTGGCTATGCCAACAGGCTGGTCGATTTGGTAAAGAAAATTTCAGGCAGGTAAAAGTCGCCAGTTAGGGTTTACAGATTGATTCAACTTTCCAAGGTCTATTCAAAAAAACGTGCGAATTTAGGAATACGAAGTATTCAAAATATTTGCCTTTTATTCCTTATTCAATTCGTTTATAGGTGAAATTTTTAATGTTGTTCTCTTGTTCTACTTTTTGAAGCTTCCCAAATTTGTAAAAATATCTATTCTCATTTCCTGCAATGGTTGTTTGATACACATTGGGTCCTAATTTTTTAACTGTAGTGGCGAGACCGTATACTTCTGAAAGAAATTTCTCCCCTACCTGAAGTTCATCAAAAAACATACGTGTGGAGCACCATTCCGCCAATCCAAAAACAGGATCTTGATTTTCAAATTTGTATGATTTGGCATCGACCACATACTTTTTCCCATCCCAATAAATATAGGAAGCGAAATTGCCTCTGTTGGTATTGGACTTAGAATGGCTCTTTACTAAATATCCATTCAGATACTTGGAATGGGTATTCATGGTCAAATTGACCGTACCAAAAAACCAGAACTTTACCTGGCTTTCTGCTACGTAGTGAACTGTGTCGGCTACTTGATATTTGGAAACGTTCATGTCCCCGATTTTCAATCCTAAAACCTGGATTTCAAATCGGATCACCTCGCTTTTCTCTTGAGAATAAGAAGAAAGGCTGAAGAAAAACAACAGCCCGAAAATCAAGCCGAAAGGCCTAAATTTAACAGCATCCTCCTCCATCATAAAAAAAGGTTGAAGGAGAAATATAAATATCATTTCTACCCAAGGATGCCAATGCAGAAGCTGTTTTATCACACACGGCCAAAGGCTGGTTGTTCAATAAAACATGGCCCTTGTGATCATCAAAGTAATCCTCTTTGCCATAAAAAATTGCTGTTTTTCCAGTAAAAATACACGGACCATCACTAGGCATGGGATCTTTAATAGCGCAGACCTCTATAGAGTCAAGGTGAATGATTTCCTGCGTATCATACTGATTGGGGGCCAAGATTCGGTACGGTCTCTTGGCACGCACTTCAATCGTTCCGAAACCTGCTGCAGTGATCATGTGTAGGTACTCTGCCATGGATAGCGAACCACTCAGACACAAAGCCCTCAAACGCTCATCATTTCGTAGATTTTCTGGCATGGGACTTTCTGTAATCGGGTCACTCAGTACCAACCTGCCATGCGGCCTAAGCACACGATACATTTCTGCCAAGGCTTTTTTCAAATCTTCTTTGGTGAAAATATTGAAAAGGCAGTTTTGAGCCGCTACATCTACCGAGCTATCCTCCAAAGGAAGGGCCAAGGCATTACCTTTTTTCAAAGTGACAAAATCCCGCTTAAACCAAGAATTAGCTTCCTGGGCCAACTTCAGGTTTTGGTCACAGGCTTCCAGCATTTCATCGACCACATCCACACCGATTACACCACTATTTTGTCTGGAGAAATAAGCAAACTGCAATACCTCCATTCCTCCTCCAACACCTACGTAGAGGATTCGTGGATTATTCACCAAATCACGAGGATGGACAGTGCTTCCACAGCCATAGTTCATTTCCTGCATGATCTTGGGAATAGTCAACTCGGGCAATTGCCAAATTGGGGTAGTGGTACAACAAAGTCCCACATCGGGTTGAAGTGCGGCCTTTTTGTAGACATCCATGGTGGTGTCTAAGTAATTACTCATACTTGGGATTTTGGGTAATAAATTTATTCCAGTCTTCTTCCCTATCTATATCACTTAACGTAGGTAAGATACTGTAATTTAAGCCATTTGACTCTGCTTTTTCTAAAGTTCGCGAAAACACGTGGGAAGTACTCCATGGGATCTCCCGAAACAGGAAAAAATGATTGGTTTTCATTCCTAACAAATAGTACCCTCCATCTTTAGCCGGACCTACGACCAAGTCAGTCCGATCCAGTAAATCAAAGGCCTGATCTAAGATTTCAGCCGTTATCTCCGGACAATCCGTGCCGATGATGACTGCCTTATTGTAGCCAAGAGCAAAAACTTCCTCAAAGGCAAGTTTCATCTTTTCGCCAAGATCCTCTCCTTTTTGAATTCGTAAATGATACTTTGGTTCAAAGTGATTTTCCGGAAGAAAGTCTGAAAAAAAAACATAAACCTCAGGAGTGATTTTATTGACTTCCCTAAATGTCTTATCGACTAAAAACTGGTAAATCTGCAGCGTCTTCTCTTCTCCAAGACTTTGTGCCAATCGGGTTTTTACTTTCCCCTTGACAATATTCTTCTGGAAAACGATCAATGCTTCTTTTGCCATTATACAGTCGTACCTCCACAGCTTGAGCCCGCACCTGCAGTACAACCAAAGCAATGATTGTTGATCACGATGGATCTATTGGCTAAGGCAGAAGAATCCCAAGATGAAATATGTTGAGATTTTGGGGCATCTACTTTTAATTCCAACATTTGATTGAAATCACAGTCAAACAGGTAACCGTCCCAACCCACCGAAATGGTGTTTCGGCACATTACCCCTGACGCAGCCACGGGATTGAATGCATCAATCAGCTTTTCCATGTAATTTTCGTAATTGCCTGAACGAAGCAGGTATTCCAAAAATCTGGAAATGGGAAGGTTGGTAATCGTAAACAGAGAGTTGAACTTAATCTGATACCGATCCCAAAGCTTCTTTTTAAACTCAAGCTCCAATTCGTTTTGAGAACCTGGCAAAAAAGCACCCGAGGGATTATACACTAAATTGATGATCAAACCCGAATTCTCCTCACCATAACCTACTGCATTGAGCATTTTAAGTGCTTGAATAGATTTTTCAAAAACACCCTCCCCCCTTTGGGCATCAGTCTTCATTGCCGTGAAATAAGGTAAAGAGGATACTACTTCAATCTTATTGATTTTGAAGAACTCGGGTAAATCATAAAATTTGGGATTGGCCAGAATGATGGTAAGATTACATCTTACGATGATTTTTACATCGGGCCTTAGCCTTCTTATTTCGGTAACAAACCAGCGGAATTCTGGATTCAACTCCGGTGCTCCACCAGTCAGATCTACAGTTGTGATGCTTGTTTCTTTTGCTAGGATCGAGAGACACTGAGTCATCGTTTCCTTAGTCATCACCTCTTTTCGATCCGGGCCGGCATCTACGTGGCAATGCTTGCAGACCTGATTGCACATCTTGCCTACGTTAATCTGGAAAATTTCCAAAGGAGTCGGTCTCAAGGGAAATAACCCAATGGTCTCTAAATGGTGTCGGAAATCGAATTTGCCACCCGGAAGATTCCCCTCAAGAACCTGGATTTCCTCTTCGGGATTAGCCAAACTATGGTTTTGTGCTTTAAGCGATTTCATTACATGGAGATTTCATTGATTTTGTTCATCATTTGGGTAGCATGAACCAAAGATGCTCCTCCCCGTATAGCAGCGGCTACGTGTACTGCCTCCATCATTTGCTCCTCGTCACAGCCTTTTTCCAAGGTATCGGTGGTGTACGCATCAATGCAATAGGGGCACTGAATTGCGTGCGCGACTGCCAAGGCAATTAGGGATTTTTCACGGGCTGTAAGTGCTCCCTCCTTGAATACTTCAGCATAGTAAGCAAAAAACTTATCACCCATTGGCTTTTGGAGATCAGTGATTTTTCCAAATTTCTTGAGGTCTTCAGGATTGTAGTAGGTTTTCATATAGGTGATTTTTTAGGACAAAGTAGAGATAGAAAATTACGTATAGCAACACCTTATAAAAAACTCATGGGGCATTATGTTTAAAGAATAAATCAATCCTTCCTTTAAATGGCTCGGATTGAAGGACTTTGAAAAATTTTTGAACGATCAGGTTTGATCAAAAAAAGAGGCTGCTTCCAAATTCTGGTGAGCAGCCTCTAAAGTCTTTTAAATTAAATCAAATAATCTTGGCAAAATCAACGTGATTTCCGGGAAAATCATAATCAATGCCAAAGCAATAATCATTGCCAAGAAGAATGGCAGGAGAGGCCGGATTACTTGAGTCAAAGAAATTTTTGCTATAGAAACTCCTACGAAAAGTAAGGATCCCACAGGAGGAGTACAGAGGCCTATACACAGATTGACCACCATCATGATTCCGAAATGCACAGGATCTACACCGACTTTGGTCACTACCGGGAGGAAAATCGGAGTAAAAATCAACACGGCAGGTGTGATATCCATGAATACACCCACTCCCAGCAAAATGATATTGATCAAAATGAGAATCACCCATTTATTGTCGCTCACATTGAGCATAAAGTCACTGATCATCTGAGGAATATCCTCAGCAGACATCACCCAGGACATACTCATAGAAGTACCGATCAAAAGCAAAACCACCGCAGTAGTTTCCGATGCGCGCACAAATATTCCCGGCAATTCACTCAGCTTCAATTCCCTGTAGGCAAAGGAAAGAACCAAAGTATATACAACAGCAATGGCTGAAGCTTCGGTGGCTGTAAAAACTCCAGCTACGATTCCTCCAATCACTACGAACAAAAGAAATAAGCTTGGTAATGCTCTCCAAAATGACTTAGCTAAAAAGGAAAAAGATACCATTTCACCTGGAGGAAGATTGTTTTTCCTAATAAAGATTGCTGCACAAACCATCAAGACTAATCCCAGAAGAATCCCAGGAAGATAACCTGCCACAAACAACGCTGCGATAGAAACTCCACCACTCGCCAAGGAATAAATGATCAATACATTGGAAGGAGGAATGATCAGCCCTGTCGTAGATGAGGTGATATTAACTGCGGCACCCAGCGTTTTTGGGTAGCCTTCTTCGTCCATTCTTTTTCCTAAAATACTCCCCAAAGCCGAAGCAGCGGCAGCAGCCGAACCCGCAATAGCTCCAAAAAGCATAGAAGCAATAATATTCACATACAAAAGCCCTCCGGGAAGCCGACCTGTCAGTCCTTTGGCGAAATCAATCAGTCGATTGGCAATTCCGCCTTTGTTCATAATCTCACCTGCCAAGACAAAAAAAGGAATCGCCAGAAGAGCGAAACTATCCAGTCCAGTAGCCAGTCGCTGAGCAATCGTTGTCGCAGAAGGCAAGGCAGCAACCGTAATGATCAGGGTAAAAAAGCTAGAAAGTCCTAAACTCCAAGCGACCGGCACTCCCAAAACCAACAAGGTCACGAAGCTGAGTACCAAAATCAATATACCTATCCACTCCATGGCTATTCCTGATTTTTAATAAGTTGCACAATATGAAAGAGGTGGTAATACACCACCAAAATGCCGGAGACGGGTACAATTCCATAAATCCAAGAAAGAGGAATCTGAAGCGTAGCAGATTTCTGCTGAAGTGTCTGGGTAATGTAAACCAGGTTACCACCTCCCCAAATCATTATTACCGCGCCAAAGAAAATCACCATCGAATGGATAAAAAGTTGGAGATACAGCAGCTTTTTTCCTTTCAGTTTTTCCGGAAGGATATCAATAGCCAAATGCCCGTTTTTTCCGGAGACGTATGCTGCTCCAGCCAGTCCCAACCATATCATACTGTATCTGGAAAGTTCATCAGTAAATGAACTTGGGTCTCCCAAAACATATCTTGAGAAAACTTGCCAGGTCACATTGATTACCATCAGTCCCATTAGGACTGCAATGAGCACGCTTATGGATTTGTCGAGTAGTAATTTGATCTTCATTACCGGGTATTTTGGATTCGTTCGATCAAGGTGGCAAGTTGAGGCTGCTCTTTTTTAACAAGCTCATAAACAGACTGAACCTGATTCAAAAAAGGTTCTTTTGATGGATAGCTTATCTCTACACCTGCTTTTTCCACTTCTCGCATGGATTCCTCAACAGATGCTTTCCAAAGTTCTGCTTGGTACACAGCCGATTCATCTGCAGCCTCTTGAAGCCACTGCTGTTCTTCGGGAGTGAGATCTTCCCACACTTTTGTACTTACCAATACTACATCAGGCACAGCGGTATGCTCATCTATGGAATAATATTTACACACCTCATAGTGTCTGGAATTGTAAAAGCTTGGAGGATTGTTTTCGGCCGCATCTACAATCCCTTGCTGCAAGGCGGTATACAGCTCACCATATGCTACAGGAGTAGGAGATCCTCCCATTCCACGAATCATATTAATCGCCATTTTGGACTCCTGCACACGAATTTTCAATCCGGCTAAGTCTGCCGGAGTTTCTATAGGTTTGTTTTTACTGTAAAAACTCCTTTTTCCGGCATCATAAAAGCAAAGACCCCGAAGCCAGAATTTCTCACAACTCAGCAAAATTTCCTTCCCGATTTCCCCATAGAGAACCTTGGAAATATGCTCATCATCCCTAAAAAGGAAAGGCAATCCAAACACACTGATTTCCGGAGAAAAAGCCTCAAGAGATGCTGCGGAGACCTTAGTCATTCCCAAACTTCCGATCTGCAAAAGCTCCAAAAGCTCTCTCTCGGTTCCCAATTGCTGATTAGGATACACTTTAACTTTAATTCGCCCTCCTGATTTTTCTTCCAATCGCTCAGCAAGGAAAACCATGGCATTGTGGACGGGATGGGCTACCACCTGGGCATGGCCCATTTTGATAATTTTGATACGGGAGTCGGACTGACATCCTCCATAAAGGAAAAGAATGATCAATCCAAGGAACAAGTTAAGGTTACGCATCTTCAGGGTTTATTGTCTCTTATCGAGTCGATGATGTTCATGGCATTTTTGACTGAATCCTGAATTTCCGCAAAAGCCCGCTTTGCAATCAGGTCTTTGCGGAAAAGCTGAGACCCCATACCTACACAGAGCACTCCAGCGTCAAACCAAGCTTTCAAGCTCTCCGCTGTCGGCTCTACTCCACCAGTTGGAATGATCTCGATTTTTGGCATCACGGCGTGTACGGCGGGGACAAAGTCAGGTGTCAGAATGTTAGCAGGATAGATCTTTACCAGCTCAGAACCAAGTTCCTGAGCAAAAAAAACTTCGGAAACGGTTCCGCAGCCAGGGATCCAAGGCACCTCTACTTTTGCACAATATTCACCCAGTTTGGGATTCATCACCGGAGCTACAATAAACTCCGCCCCCATATCGATAAACTCCTCTGCTTCATGAGGATGATAGATGGTTCCCGCCCCCAGATAAAGGCCCGGCATCCGGTCAGCAGCTTCTCTGATTTTTGGAAAAATGGATTTGGCTTCTTTTCCACGATTGACCATCTCGATCACACGTACTCCACCCTCATAGGCAGAAAACAAAAGATCCAGGCAGACTTGCTTATCGGGGTGAAAAAAGATGGGCATCATGCCACCGGCATGCATACGCTGGATAAATGGGGTTGGATTTCTCATTATCGTTTGATTTTTCCGCCGCCTTCGCCAGCGGCCAATTCTTTCACTTCTTGAAGGGAACAAAGCAATATATCACCCGGTACACTATGCTTGATGGCACCCGCAGCCATTGCAAACTCAATGGCATCCTTAGGCTTCATTTGCAATAGCCCATAGATCAATCCTCCTCCAAAGGCATCTCCGGTACCCACCCGATCTACAATATGAGTCAGTTCATAGGACCTGGAAGAATAAGTCTTTTTCTTACCGAATAGAGTAGCGGAAATGGTATTGTTGGAAGAGCTGTGGGATATCCTGTCCGTTTTCACGATATACTCCAACTGAGGATAGCGATCAAAAGCCATGTTTCTCACTTCAGTAAAGCTCTTGTAGTCCTCGTTCAGACATTGTTTAAAATCCCTTGTACCCGCAATGATCACATGGGTGAGTTCCATTAATTTGGGCATGATCTCGTGTGGGGCCTTTCCAAATTGCCAAAGATTACTCCGGAAATTTAGATCTCCGCTGACTTTTACACCTTTTTCATTGGCTTTTTCCAGAGCTTTCAGCGTCATATCTGCACAATTTTGGGATAAAGCCGGTGTAATACCCGACCAGTGCAACCAGTCCGCACCTTCCAAGATAGCGTCCCAATCCAACTTGGAACCGTCAAAATTGGCAAAGGCGGAACCTGCCCTGTCGTAGATCACCTGTGAACTCCGCTGCATGGCACCCTGCTCAAGGTAGTACACACCCATTCTTCCGGGGATATGGGGTATAAATCGGGTATCTATACCATTTTTACGAAGTTGCCCTGAGGCTGCCCAGCCTATCTCATGGTCAGGAAAAGCTGTGATATGTACCACATGCATTCCCCAATAAGCAAGGGCAGCACCCACATTTGCTTCTGATCCACCAAATTCGACATCGAAAGAATGAGTTTGGAAAAAACGCTGATTTCCGGGAGGAGAAAGTCTCAGCATGACTTCCCCAATGGTGACAATTTTCTTCATGGAAGAATATTTTTTTCTCTAATTTGACCAAAATAAGGAATAAAAACGATGAACAATACCTCGCTTCTTTTGGATACTTCGGACAATGTAGGAGTGGCACTTACCGATCTCAATGCCGGTGAAAAAGTAAGATTACAAGATCATGAGCTTGATATTCAGGAGTTTGTACCTGCCAAACATAAGTTTGCACTCCGGGATTTTTCAAAGGGTGAAGATATCATCATGTATGGAACCGTAGTGGGAGAAGCCACACAGTCTATACCCAAAGGACATGCTATCACGCTTCAAAATATCAAGCATAAAACCCGCTCCTACAAGCTGAATGCAGGCCAATACGAATGGAAAGAACCGGATGTAAGCTCTTGGAAAAGCCGTAGCTTTATGGGATATAGAAGGTCTGATAATCAAGTAGGTACAGCAAATTATTGGTTGGTTTTACCGATGGTTTTTTGTGAAAACACCAATGTAAAACTGCTCCAGGAAGCCTTTGAAAATGCCTTGGGATTTACCCAGCCCAATCCCTATGAAGTCCAGATCAAAAACCTGATTAATGGCCTTAAAAGTGAAAAATCTACGGAAACGGTTGCGCAAAAAGTAGAACCCGAAGGGTCCAAAATCTTCCCAAATCTGGATGGAATCCGGTTCCTCACCCATTCCATGGGCTGCGGAGGAACACGTCAGGATGCGGATTCTCTCTGTGGGCTTTTGGCTGGATATATTCATCATCCCAATGTAGCCGGAGCCACAGTACTAAGCTTGGGCTGTCAAAATGCTGAGGTAAGGATTTTGAAGGAAAAATTGGAAAGACTCAACTGCACCAAACCTCTGGTGATCGTGGAACAACAGCAGGAAGGAACTACCGATGCATTAATTTCAAAAGCCATCAAAGAAACCTTCGAGGGATTGGTTCAAGCCAATCAAACCACACGAGAACCGGTATCGCTTGACAAGCTGGTCATAGGATTGGAGTGTGGCGGTTCGGATGGTTTTTCGGGTATTTCTGCCAACCCTACTCTTGGCAGAGTTTCTGATCTGATCGTTGCCCTTGGAGGTGTGGCTATACTTTCCGAATTCCCAGAACTCTGCGGTGCTGAGCAAAACCTCATCAACCGATGCGAAAGTCCCGAATTGGCAGAAAAATTTGTTCATCTAATGGAAACCTACAATGAAGCTGCCAAACGGGTCGGCAGCGGATTTGATATGAATCCAAGCCCGGGAAATATTAAAGACGGACTGTTGACTGATGCAATAAAATCTTGCGGAGCAGCCAAAAAGGGGGGAACAGCACCAATTTCAGACGTTTTGGATTACACAGAATATGTGAAAACGCCAGGACTTAACTTACTATGTACCCCAGGAAATGATGTAGAAAGCACGACGGGACTAGCCGGTAGCGGGGCAAACATAATCCTGTTTACCACCGGACTGGGGACCCCTACCGGAAACCCGATTAGCCCCGTGATCAAAGTATCCACCAATACCAAAATGGCCACTAAAATGCCTGATATCATCGATTTCAATACAGGAACTATTATCACAGGAGAAGACACTATCGAAACTGCCGGGGACAAGCTGCTGGATTATATCATCGAAGTGGCTAGTGGTCGAGTAAAAACCAAAGCTGAAGAAAAACGGAACTTTGATTTCCTCCCTTGGAAAAGAGGGGTATCCCTATAAATGAAAAGAGCGGGCCTAAAAATCAGGTCCGCTCTTCCTACTTTAATTAAGGGTGATTAAAATAAAATTGTTGCTCTCAGCGTAGTTTCTCCTTTGCCATCTCCGGGATTAAAAAATCCATTTACTTTTCCAGATCCAGAAGCTGTTGCAAATATTCCTGTTCCGCCAATGATCTCTACATCTGCCACGAAATTGATTCTGGTTTCAGAGACCGGATTGGTCACATTTAAGATGTTTTTGAAATAGATGGTATTTCCTTTTCCATCCGTTGTAAGGGAGCTTACATCATCTGGAACGTTGGTAATTCCCAGTGCCTCTAATTTTTCAGCATGAAACATGGTGACAGGAGCACCGACAGTCACGGGCCCTTGTTCACTCAAAAAAGCTCTTTGATTGATGAAAGAATATGCTTTTCCGATATACGTTGCATTACCTACACCTGTCCCTGGATACCAAGCAGGAAATGGTAACTCCGGTGTAAACCCAGCTGCAAAGTCAGGGATTAACTGCAACTGATTGGAAAATTTCTCCTGATAGGCTACCCCATTGGGGCTTTTTCTCAGGTTTTCTCCTCCAAGGTCTGCCTCAACCGTATTTTCGACAGCACTCGGCACCTCATTGACTACAGGAGCCTCTATCTCCTGCACACAGGAAGACAAGACAAGCGTGATAATCAAGCTTAGGCCTGACCAAGTTAAATAGATCTTTTTCATTGAATTTTTTGGTTTGGGTGATTGATTTTTATTGACATTGATTTAACAAAACTAAGAATGTGAAATGGGGGTGATAAGTAGCAACTTTCGCTCAACACAATCATTTTTGTATTTCAAACCAATAAAAATGCCAAAAATATCAACCGACAATAAAAAAGTTTGCTTTTGAGGCTTTTTCTCGAATTTTCTTAGCTTTTTGATAATTCTCAGAATTGTACCATTCCAAGGCTTTCTCCCTATTGGGAAATTCCAATAAAACCAAGCGGTCATGCTTCCACTCTCCTTCCAAAGCCTCGACCGGTAAGCCACGGATGACGAATTTTCCTCCAAATGGCTCAAGGCTTCCCGGTGTCAATTTTTTGTATTCTTCATAAACTTCCATATTGTGGATATCTACTTCCACCAAGATATAAGCTGGCATAACGTACTAAGATTTGTTTGTCCAAACTCAGTAATTATTTCGACATGAAAAACAACTCTATTCAAATTCTCCAATTCGGAACTGGAAATTTCCTCCGGGCTTTTATAGAACCCATGGTCCAGGATTTAATAGAAAAGGATATTCATCTGAATATCTGCATGATACAAAGTACCGGAGGAAAAACACTTGAAAATCTCAAAAAGCAAAATTTTGAATACCATGTACTCACAGCCGGTTTGGAAAATGGAGAAAAAGTGGAACAAATCAGAAAAATCACCTGCATAAAAGATGGGCTAATCCTTCCTGATGATTCGGACAAGTTCTTCAGCTTCGCCTCAATTCCAGAAGTAAAATGGATCATTTCCAATGTCACCGAAGCCGGAATGATCTGGAAAACTGAAGGAAATTTTCAAGAATTTGCGGAATCCTTTGCGGGAAGATTGACTCAATGGCTTTTTCGAAGATTTGAATCTTTACCAGAGGCTGAGACGGTGATTTTACCCTGTGAACTTCTGCCTGAAAACGGAAATATCCTCAAATCCTACGTTCTGAAACATGCCGAAAACTGGAATCAGAGTAGAGATTTTTCAGACTGGATAAACAGAAAATGCAGATTCTTCAACTCTTTGGTCGATAGGATTGTACCTGGATTCCCTCATCATTTAAATTTAAAGGAAAAGGAAACAGATTCTTTTATTGTCCAAACAGAGCCTTATTGCTTTTGGGCAATCGAAGGAAATGAAGAGGATCGGAAGTACCTTCCTTTTTTGGGAAGCAAAGCAGAAGTGTTGCTTACGGAGACGATTGATTTTTATTCTCTTAGGAAAATACGGATCCTAAACGGCCTTCACACCTTTATGACTGGGAAAGGTTTGCTCAAGGGATTTGAAACTGTAGGGGAATATGTCAACCAACCTGAGAATCTGGAGGAACTTCATTCGCTATTGGAAACCGAAATTTTCCCAACGCTCCACGCACCTGTCGAAGAGTTGAGAAAATATGCAGCTCAGGTAATCGACAGGTTTAGGAATCCATTTGTATCTCACAAACTGGCAGATATTTCACTCAATTCCACAGCAAAATTCAAGAGTAGATTAGCTCCTATTTTCCATGCTTATCTTGAAAAAAACAAAACCCTGCCTCCTATTGCAACTCGGGGATTAGTGGGTTTAATCCTGTTTTATCTTAGATTTCCTGAGAAAGTTAAAGACACTCAAGAAGTAACAGACTTCTATTCCTCCATTCCCAAAGAACTATCTGAAGCGTATCAAGTGATATTTGCAAGCTCAAAACTTTTTGGACTTACGGACCATCAAGTGATCCAAAAAGCATGTCAAGATTTATTACCTAAGAGAGATTAATTCTCCTCAAATCCCAATCCTGCAGCAAAACGGGTTTTTGCGTAGGACACCCGAAGCTTAGAAGCTAGGTCGTTCAGAGTCAATCGGGAGTCAAATACAGCTACTTCTCTGGCATTGACCAAGAAGAGAGAACTTTCCCCGATCTCGAATCTACGGGTCTCCCCAGTGAGAAGGGCTTCTAAGCTTTTTACATTTTGAGAAATGGTATGGACCTGTTGGTTCAAAACAGTCCAATTGTTGAGCTCGGATTCCAACTTGGTGATCAATTGAAGCTCCTTCAGGTCCCTTGAGGTCTGTTTCATTTCGATTTTGGCATTGGCAAGCCCAACGGCCCCTCGGGTTTTTCTCAACAGAAGCGGGGTATAAAAAGATACTCCCCACTTATAATTGTTTTCAAAAAAGGGAGAGGGATTAAAATTTGAAGTCGATTCAGAAAGAAAATTATACTTCAATTTCACCACCGGTAAGAGTTGTTGAGTCTTTAGTCTTTTGTCTACATCCAAACTGGCAATTTCATAGTCCGTCAACCGGAGCTCAGGATGTCGCAAAACCAAAGTTCTTAATTCCTGTGCATCAGGAGCCAAATTAAATTCCTCAAAAAGCCCTTGAGGTTTTACCTCAGGATCAAGCTCCATAGGATTCCCTTCCCCATCCCAAAGGAATGTATTGAGCTCTTGAGTAGTAGCAAAGAAGGTGTTTTCAGCAATTTGAAGCCTATACTGTCTATTGAGCAGTTGTGTGAAAGCTTCCACGGTATCAATTGCTGCTTGATCTCCCTGTTCGAAAAATCTTTTCACTGCATTGAACCGAAACTTTGCCAGTTCAACCCCTTCTTTCAACACCAACATGTTTTCATGGGCCAATGCCCAACGCCAATACATATCCGTAGCCTGGAGATTGAGTTGGTTCAATAAGTTGGTTCGCTCCACTTCGGTGGCTTGCTGATAAATTTGTGCTTTTCTCAAAGCGGCTCGGCGGTCGTCAAGGATCAGACCTTGCCCCAGATTTACCGCCGCTCCCGCCGAAAGAAGCCCCTCTGTGGGAACGTTGCTTTCTGAATTCAGAAATTTCCCTGTGTTTTGTTCAAACGTACCATTGAGCTCCACTCCCATCCAAGTGGGTACCACAATTCCCGCTTCTCTTTTATCATAATAGGTTGACTCTTTGTACTCTTTCTTGTCCAAATTGCCATAAACCAAAGGATCAAATCCCCCTCGAGCCTGTCTGACCTCCATTTGACCCATTCTCAAGTTAATTTCAGCTTGCACTGCAATGGGATGATAGAGCCTTACCCACTCCATGTACTCCTCAAAGTTCAATTTTAAGGAATCCTGAGCTTTGACTGAAAGCGAGACAAAAGCAATCAATATGATGATAAATCCTTTTTTCATTTTTTAGCGGAAGCTGTTTTCTCCTTTTCCTCGGAAGAGTAATAATCGGCTGGGAATCCATTGAGCTGACGCCAGATTTCATACCAAACTGGTACATCATTGAGTAGGGCGATTCCGTCAGCACCGGAACCGATTCTCAATAAATCCGGCCATGCATCTTCCTCAGGATCTTCGGTAACCAAGACTCGATACTGATTATTGGGACCGGCAAACTGATCAATCGCCACTACCACACCACCAAATGTACCATTGGAGATTTGAGGCCAACCGGAGAATACGATTGCTGGCCAGCCATCGAAAATAAACCGAACCCTGTTTCCCACCTTGATCAAAGGCAAATCGACAGGCTGAACATACATTTCCACCGCAAGTTCTGCTTCGGCGGGTACTATATTCACGATCTCCGCGCCTTCCTTAATGGTCTCACCGATTCCGACTTGAATAGCCTTGGCTATGTATCCGTTTTGAGGGGCAAGAATGTATCGGTATCGAGTCCGTTGCTCGTAATTTGAATATTGATTTTCAAGTTTGGTCACGGTCGCCTCTGCATCAAATTGGGAGGACATGGCCGTATACATATCGGATTCAGCTTTAGCGAGCTTATCCTTGAATTCATTGTCGATGGCATCTAGGTCAATTCTGGCCGTAATGAGCTCATTTTTACTGCTAAGCAATTTGTTTTCGGAACTAACCAGTTTGGCCTGAACTTCCTGAAACTTCAGTCTTCGACCTTCCAGGACAGTCAATGAATTGAGCCCCTCTTTGAAAAGCTGCTCTGCTCGATCCAGCTGATATTTTCCGATGTCATAATTGACTTTCGCCTGCTCAAACTCTATACTGTCAGATTGTACCTTTAGCTGGGCAATCCGAAGTTTATTGTCTGCCTGTTGCAATTTCAGGATGTTGTTTCTCCTAAGTGCTGCAATCTGGTCCTGAAGTGCAGATACTTTTTCGCCATAAGATTTGGCAGATAGAGATTTGGCCTCCACCTGCTGTTGGGTTCGGGGTAAAAGCAAAGAATCAAAGTATTCGTCTTTCACCTCGGAAATTCTAAGGATAGTATCCCCGGCAGCGACATAGTCTCCTTCTGCGACATACCACTTTTCGATTCTTCCCGCAATGATGGAATGGACAGTTTGAGGTCTTTGATCGGGTCGCAATGCAGTTACATACCCCTTAGACCTGATATTCTGCGTCCAAGGCAAAAAGAGCATGATGAAAACCGAGATCAATACTCCTGTCAGAATTCTCAGCCTCCTCTGACTCTCTTTTCTGGGAAGAGTCATGACCAAGCTTTTGGCACCGCTGAAAGGAATTGAGTCCTTAATCGTATTGGATGATATGTTCAACATGGCCTCTTATTTTTTGAATTTTTTAAAATCTTCGTATTTCCCCTGAAACACCAGTTTACCTTTATCCATCAGGATTATTTCATCGGCTTTTTGCAGCACCTTTTCGTCGTCAGATACCATCAGCAATGTCCACTGACCTTTCATGATGTAATCAATCACCTTCTCCTGAATTTGAGGATCTACATACCGGAGCACATTTTCCATAATCAAGGCTTTGGGCATCCCTACTAATCCTCTGGCCAAAAGGATCTGATGTGCCAAAGTTTTGGACAAACCTTTTCCTTCAGGTTGGAGCATGGTATCAAGTCCGGCTGGTTGCTGGTAGATATAATCATTTAATCCTACGAGGTTCAGTATATACTCCACCTGACTCTGGTCATAATCTCTGCCCATTAGGATATTTTCTTTGATAGTCCCATGAAATATCTGCTGTAGCTCCAGAAAATCTCCGACCATCGCTCTGAATTTCTCCAGATTGATGTATTCAAGGGATAAGTCATTGACCAAGACCTTTCCTTCATATTCTTCATACAATCCAGAAAAAAGCGCCATCATGGCACTTTTCCCACTTCCACTTTGTCCTGTGACCACAACTTTCTTACCTGGATCGATAGTCAAGGAAACCCCATTCAAAATTGGCGCTGGAGAATCTGCTGGCTGAAAAACCACATCCTGTAAGGAAAATTTTAATCCTTCAGGTTTGGACTGGACGATCTTTTCATTTGGACCATGATGTTCTAATTCCAAATCCATGACATGCCCAAGTTTTTCTACCGAAACCAAGGTATCGTAAACCGTCTCCAGAGAGAGAATAAGTTTTTCGACAGAGTTTACAACCAAAACAATGATGACTTCAGCCGCCACAAACTGACCAATTGAAATCTGATCATTAATCAATAACAAGCTGCCTGCCAACAATAAACTTGTCACAATCAAGACCTTAAACACAATCATCACCTTGTATTGAAAGATGAGAACACTAAAGTGCTTGGACCTGAATTCTACATATTTCTGAATCAGCTTGTCTGCCCTAAGGATTGGAAGTCGGGTATTTCCAACAAGTTTGAAGGAATTGAGCGTTCTCCCCACCTCTTCGAGCCAATAGGCTGTCTGGTATTTGTAAGAGGATTCCTTGAGGGCGGTCTCCATACCTTGTGGAGCAGTGAAATAAAAAATCAAGGACAAAATCCCGATTAACACTATTCCAAAAAGAATAAACGTAGGATGATATACCGAAAGAAGCAACAATCCGAAGATCACCTGAAGCAACGCAGCCGAGAAATCAATCAGAATTTTTGCCATTCCTTTTTGAAGATTGACTGTATCAAAAAACCGATTGACGATCTCAGGTCCATATTCTCCATGGAGAATCTCTGTTTTCACTCTCGGCAGTCGATAAGCAATGGACAGACCTGACTTGGAAAAAATGCGCTGCTGCAACTTTTCCATAATCTGGAGCTGAGAGATCTGGAGAAAACCTCCAAAAATTACCCCTAACGCTACTATAACCACAAGAATTACCCAAGAAGTGGTGATCCTACCCCCTAGAATAAAGTTCAAAATTGCCTGAATCCCAAGTGGTAAGGAAAGGGTTATCAATCCATTTAGAATTGCGTAAAAATAGATGGCATATACTTGATTCTTCTCCTCTTTCAGGAGACCGAAAAACCTTTTGGCCGGTGTTAAACCTGATGTGCTTTGCATTATGATATGGCTTTGGTCACAAGTTGGTGGAAAAACTGATATCGATCCCCAGTATTAGGCTTTGCTTCGGTCATTCCTGGCAAATGCTGGGAATTAAAGGACTGTAAGAGACTGGATTCCATGATAGTAGAAACCAGTGTTTTTGGAAAAAGGTAATCCGGATTAATTTCCTTGATGATGGAGGCGATTCGCTCGCTAAACTTATAGACCTGAGAGAAAATCCCCGACTCGTGCTCATCATCCACCTCTTTGGTAAGATAACCTTTAATGGACTCATTGACCACTATGTTTCGGAGAGAATCAGGATCTAAAAAATCGTTTTGACGGTAAATTGGTCCATCTACCATCAACCGAAGGGCTACAGAAAGCCTTTCTTCGGGATTGATCAAATTGACCGTTGCAAAAACCAGATTATGTTCTAACCAAGCCCAATACCAAGCATTTAGATATAATAACAGCTTGTGCTTATTTTCAAAGTATCGATAAATTGCCGCTTCAGTGCTTCCAATCTGATTTGCTAACTTCTTAAACGTAAACTGCTCCATTCCCAAGTCCTGAATCATCCGGGAACCTTCCCGAACGATCATCACACCAAGCTCAGAACTGAAGGGCTCTTTAAGGTAGAGGTTGGAGCTCACCTCCACTCGGATTTTTTTTAGAATTGATTCCATGCTTTCAGGATGTACAAAACATCCTTCTAAACGGGTAATACTTTCAAAAAGTTTGCAATTCTTTTATTATTGTTAGTAATAATAACAATAAGTTTATTTTAATATCATCCCCTCCAAGCCTTGGAAATCAAATCCTTAATGGATACAAACTCCAATGTCCTCTCATGAGTAGCCTCCAACACAACCAATGGAGCTACTCCTTCCCTAAATGCCTCCAACCATCTCAATACACAGAGGCACCATTTATCACCTGGATTTAACCCGGGAAATTCATATTCTGGCCTCGGAGTGATCAAATAATTTCCACGACTTTTCGAAAACTCCAAAAACTCTGAAGTAACTACCGCACAAACGGTGTGAGTTCCAAAATCCAATGCCCCAGTCTCACAACAACCTGTCCGAAAAAAGCCTGTGATCGGATTGAGACTACAGGGAATCAATGGTTCTCCAAAAACATTTTTATCCATAAATCCGAGGATTTTTACCAATCCAAAATGCCCAAAAAATCATGAAAGGATGAATAAGAATCAACCTTAGCCAGCCGATCCATTCAGGAACACAAAGCCCATCCTCCACACAGGAGCCTATTTGAATGAAATAAACATGAGAAGGAATAAAAGCCAGAAGGAGCAGTATGATTCCCCATGCCGCCCTTTTTCTGGTGGGAAAATATAGAATTCCCATACCTAATAAGATCTCCGTAATGCCTGCAATAATATTAATTAGCTCAGGCTGGGAAAAGAAGGGGGGAATCAGCGGCAAATAAAAATCCGGAGCAATAAAATGGTTGATTCCTGCCGCTGTGTAGAAATAAGCCATCCCATGAATGATGACCTTTTTTTGCCAAACTTTCATTTAAATCCATCGATTGATCTCGATGCAAAAGATAGTACTTATCTGCGATGAGAACCGAAACTTGGATCTAAAAAAAAGCCAGCGTTAAAATCCTCGGAATTTCAACTTACCAACTCCATATTGATAAAGTGTCTTGGAATATCGAAGCATGGCCGGTAAAAGAAAAATATTAAGCACGACCACAGTTGTCAAATACATCCATAGCTCTGGCTCCTCGACCAATACGGTCACTGCAACCAAGGAAGTAATGACCAAAGCAACTGAAAAAGCATAGCTGATGTACATGGCTCCATCATAAAATCCAGGTTCAGGGATCAGATTTACCCCACAGACTTCGCAGTGTTTGTTAGTTGCCGAAAGCTTTCGATAACTGAAAGGTGCAACCGGAAAAAGGTTTCCCTCTCTACAATGTGGACATTTCGCTTTAGCTATGGCTAATCCTAAACTCTTTGACATATACACCTGATTTTTCTTTGAATTTACGAGGATTCGAATACCAGAAATTGTGACCTGAGTTACCCAACCTCCCCGTTTAATGTTTTTTTAGAAACTCGATTTCACCTAATTCGTACCTTTGAGGCATGAGAGTGGCAAAAAATAACAGTTTACTTTCCGGGTTCCGTTCTGGCTACCTCGGTAAACTATTGTTTATTCTTGTCACTTTAAACTTTATCAACCTGTGTGTTAATTTTTCCGAAAAAAAGCAGGAATTGGAAGATCCTGTTGACACCATCTCAGAAATGGTCTTTGAATGGGGCATGGAAGGAGATTCGGATATCATTCCTGATAACGGCACAGAACAGGAGGATCAAAATCTTAAGACTTTGAAACTGATCTGCTCTCCGGATTTTTTTATTACCTGGATCATTGGGTCTCCCATTTTAATCCAAAAACCTTCGGATAAAACAGATTTATTACCCTCGATTTTTCTATCACGGGGAACCCCACCCCCTGATGTTTGCTGATTTAATCTTCCAAAAATCAGTACAAAATCAATCAATCATTTATGAAAAACTACATTTTCGTAGCCTTTTGGCTATGGACATTCATTTCATTTGGCCAAACAGAGCAAGACAGTATCAGAAGCCAAAGACAACAATTGGATAGCCTTTTTTTAGAGGAAATAGAGAACGCTGGTCCCTTAAAAAAACCAAAAGTTCTTCATGCCGAACCCCTTTACATTGACCTGATCCGCGATCTGGGAGCCAGAAAAGGCGAAAAAGAATGGAATGTGGCAATGGGAATGCAGGATAAAAGAAGATTTGACGAATTCCATGCACTCATTGAATACGAATGGGCTCCAGTGGATAGGCTGGGATTTGAAGTGGAGCTTCCATTCAGTTTTTACTCCTTTAGGAACGGAAGCAGAGAAACCCAAGCCCCTTCAAATAGACTTGAGTCACTCAAACTTGCTTCTCAGTTTACCTTCTTGGTTTCGGAGAAAAGAAATGTATCACTTGCATTAGGCTATATCCACGAATTTGAACTTGTGGACCTAAACAGACTCGGAAAGGAGCAAGCATGGAGAGGAAATATTTTCAATCCATTCTTGGTTGCTGCCAAACGCTGGGGCAGCAATTACCATACTCTGATCTACACTGGACCAAGAATCATTAAGGAGTTTGACCACAAAAGTACTGTTCCCTTTCAAATCAACCTGAATTTTCATTACATGGTGACTGGAACCCGGAACTTTATCGGTTTAGAAGTCAATCAGGAAATCCATGGAGGAGAGGTTCTTTCAACACTACGACCCCAAATGAGGCTTGGTCTTGCTGAAAATCTTATGGTTGGAATTGTTTCGGCCATCCCACTCCGTCAACCCAATGCCGGGCTTGGATCATTTTTGAGAATAATCTATGAGCCTGGTTTTCGGGCAATTCATTAAAAAAGGGGCTTGATGCCCCTTTTTTATCTTATTTCTTCCAAATCGTAATCCTTCCCTTTCCCCCACTGGAGTAATTCTTGCAAGGTGTAAAATTCCAAAGTATCCAAATCCTTCACTTTGAAATTCTCCCCAGAAATCCGGGACATGATCTCGATTTTTCGAACCTCACCCTGATTGACCAACTTGTATATCCTCCCCACTCTCAGGTTGTCCAATGCTATCGCCATTATGCTTTAGGTTTGATCACCACTCCGGTAGCCTCGAAGGTAATTTCCTTTTTGGGTTCGGTTATAGCTTCCACTTCTTCTTTTGATTTCCCTTGATCCTCCGCAAAGTGTCTGAGCGTTTCCACATCGGTCTCGGATAGAGTTGCTACACCTTCCATGACGATGGGGAAACCCTGGGAATTAGTCGGTATAAAAAACCCGTAATCTTTGAAGGTCACACGCATGGATTCTCCGTTTGGTAGTTCCATCGCAAACCAACAGCCTTTTTTGGTACAGACTTCTTTGATTTCACCCGAAATTTTTCCTGAGAAAGAACCCTCAGCCTCTACTTTTGCTACCATTTCACCCGTGCTCAGCACTTCATTATCTTCAATAAGGTCCCCATAGTTGCCGGGAACTACTTCGGCCTCCCCTACTACTTCATAGGTGGTTTTTTGAGAACCTTCAGTGTTTTTTTGGCAGGATGCGGACAACCCTAATATGGCTGTAAGGATAACCAAGCTTGTGATTTTCATAGTTTGCTTTGTTTAGACTCAAAAATAAGCCAAAAACCAGTACAGTGAAAAATCTCTACATTCAAACCTCCTTCTTCTTTGAAGATTTTTTGGTTTCAAGGATAGTTTTTTGAAATTTATTAATTCAAGAAAAGTTTTTGATTAATTCCATCAATAAATCTTCGGATTTTTTAACAATCCTGTAATTTTACAATCTCGATGACCTATTGACCCTGCATTTATGCCTTACACCAAAAAATTCATTATCGATTTTGACAGTACGTTTACCCAAGTGGAAGCCTTGGATATATTAGGAGAAATCAGCTTAAAAAGTGACCCTGACCAAGAATCCAAGCTTCAAGCTATCAAAGATATTACGGATAAAGGAATGGAAGGGACAATTACCTTTAGGGAAAGTCTCGAACAAAGACTAAACATACTCCAAGCCAATCGGTCTCAAATTGCAGAATTGATTGAACGTTTGAGGCAGAAAGTATCCAAGTCCTTTGAACGAAACAAGGAATGGTTAAAAGACAATGGCAAGGATGTTTACATTATTTCCAACGGTTTCAAGGATTTCATTATCCCCATTGTTGGTGAATATGGAATTCAAAAAGAAAATGTTTTTGCAAACGACTTTGTCTATGACGAAAACGGAAAAATCATTGACTTTAACCGTGATAATCCCTTATCCAAAAACAACGGGAAAGCAGAGACCATTCGAAACGTCAATTTAGAAGGGGAAATTTTCGTAATTGGGGATGGTTATACTGACTATGAAATCAAAGCCTCCGGTCTGGCCAATAAGTTTTATGCCTTCACTGAAAATGTACACCGGCCAAGGGTTACCAGCCAGGCTGACCACATTGCTCCTAGTTTTGACGAAATTTTATACATCAACAAATTGAATACTAAATTTTCTTATCCCAAAAGCCGGATCAAGGTACTGCTTCTGGAGAATGTTCATCCTATAGGGGTAGAATTGCTGAAAGAAGAAGGCTATCAAGTCGAGGTTGCAACCGGCGCAATGAGCGAAGATGAACTTTGCGAAAAAATCAAAAACATCTCCATTTTAGGTATTCGATCCAAAACAAACGTGACCAAAAAGGTTTTGGAAAATGCCAACCGATTGCTTGCTATAGGCGCATTCTGTATCGGAACCAATCAAATCGATTTGGAGGAATGTCAGAAGAGAGGAATAGCTGTTTTCAATGCTCCTTTCTCCAACACAAGATCTGTTGTGGAAATGGCCATAGCTGAGATTATTTTCCTAATGAGAAGATTTCAAGATAAATCCGTTGGAATGCACCAGGGCAAATGGGATAAATCTGCTACCGGTTCCTTCGAGATTCGGGGTAAAAAGCTTGGAATCGTAGGTTACGGAAATATTGGTGCACAGCTTTCGGTATTGGCGGAAAACATGGGAATGAATGTCTTCTATTATGACGTCATCGAAAAGTTAGCTTTGGGCAATGCAACTAAACTGAGCTCCTTGGATGAACTTCTAAGTACCTGCGATGTCATTTCTCTCCATGTGGATGGCAGGAAAGAAAACAAATGCTTGATTGACCGGGAAAAAATCAACAAGATGAAGCCCGGTGCCATCTTGGTAAACCTTAGTCGCGGTCATGTGGTAGATATTCCAGCACTTAGAGAAGCAATACTCTCCGGTCATTTGGCCGGCTGTGCAGTGGATGTTTTCCCTGAGGAGCCAAAAAACAACAAGGAGCCGTTTGAATCAGAACTCAAGGGATTACCCAATACGATTTTGACGCCTCACATCGGAGGAAGTACCCTGGAGGCCCAGGAAAACATTGCCCGTTTTGTACCTAGCAAAATCATGGAATACATCAACACCGGCAATACGTATAACTCGGTCAATTTCCCTAATATCCAGTTGCCTTTCCTTAAAGACGCTCACAGACTGATTCACATCCATCACAACGAACCCGGAGTTTTGGCAAAAATCAACCAAGTATTGGCAGGCTACAACATCAATATTGTAGGACAATACCTAAAAACCAACGAAAAGATCGGTTATGTGATCACAGATATTGACAAGGTCTATGAAGCAGATGCGATCGAGGCATTGAAAAATATCCCGGGAACTATCCGGTTCAGAACTCTTTACTGATTAAAAAAACTTCACTAAAAAGAAAGCCCCAAGAGTGACGATTCTCGGGGCTTTTGCCATTTTATGCATTTCCGTAATGCTCTTTGTAATAATCCTGATACGCTCCCGACGTGACATGATTAAGCCACTCTTCGTTTTGGAGATACCAATCTATCGTAATGTCTATCCCTTCTTCAAACTGCAGGCTTGGTTCCCAGCCTAATTCTTTTTGGATTTTGGTTGCATCAATCGCATAGCGCAGGTCGTGGCCTGCACGATCCTGAACAAAGGTGATCAGCTTCTCCGATGTACCTGATTCTCTGCCGAGCTTTTCATCCATCTTTTTACATAGCAGCCTCACGATATCAATGTTTTTCCATTCATTGAATCCACCGATGTTGTAAGTCTCTCCCGCCTTCCCTTTATGAAATACGGTATCTATGGCCCTCGCATGATCCTTTACAAACAGCCAATCCCTTACATTTTCACCTTTTCCATAAACAGGAAGTGGCTTCATGTTTTTAATATTATTGATGCAAAGAGGAATCAATTTCTCAGGAAAGTGATTCGGACCATAATTATTGGAGCAGTTGGACACCACAGTCTTCATTTTGTAGGTGTTGGCATAGGCTCTCACAAAATGATCAGAGGCAGCCTTGGAAGCTGAATAAGGAGACTGAGGATCGTAAGGGGTTGTTTCTACAAAAAAGCCCCCCTCATGCAGTGAACCATAAACCTCATCAGTGGAAACATGATAAAACAAGTGTTGATCCAATTGCCCAGCCCAGGCTTTTTTAGCTGCATTCAACAAATTCACCGTACCAAAAACATTGGTTTTGACGAAAGCCAAAGGATCTGTGATCGAACGGTCCACATGAGACTCAGCAGCCAAATGAATTACGTCGGTAATGCCATGTTTTTCAAAAATAATATCCAAAGCATCTGCGTCTTGAATATCTGCTTTTTCAAACACATAGTTTGGATAATGCTCGACTTCCTTCAGGTTTTCGAGATTTCCAGCATAGGTGAGGGCATCCAGGTTGATGATTTTATATTCTGGATATTTAGTAACAAAAAGATTGACTACATGGCTTCCTATAAAGCCAGCCCCACCTGTTATTAAAATAGTTTTTGACATCTTATTTCTTATAATAACTTAAATACCAATCTGTAAATGCTTTTACTCCATCTTCAATAGAAGTATCCGGTTTATACCCCGTATCTCTCACCAAATCTTCTACATCTGCATGAGAGGCAGGAACATCACCCGGTTGTAAAGGAAGCATTTCCATTTTTGCTTGTTTACCCAGCCCCTTTTCCACCGCATGAATGTAGTCCATCAGCAAAACAGGAGATGAATTACCGATATTGTAAATTTTGTAAGGCACTTTGGAGCTTCCGGGATCGGGGGCTTGGGGATTAAAATCAGGATTTGGTTTTGCCGGTCTATCGGCGACTTTTATGACACCTTTGACAATATCATCGATGAAGGTAAAATCACGCTTCATTTTCCCATAGTTGAATACCTTGATTGGCTCGCCTTTCAATATGGCTTCAGTAAAGAGAAAAAGTGCCATATCAGGCCTACCCCATGGTCCATAGACCGTGAAAAACCGCAAACCTGTAGTAGGGACTCCAAACAAATGACTGTAGGTATGAGCCATGAGCTCATTTGACTTTTTTGATGCCGCATACAAAGAAATCGGGTGGTCTACCGAATCCGAAGTAGAAAAAGGCATCTTTTCATTGGATCCATACACCGAGCTGGAAGAGGCATAAACCAAGTGCTTTACCGGATGAAAACGGCAACATTCCAGAATATTTAGGAATGCAGAAATATTGCTTTGAATATAGACCTCAGGATGAGTCAGAGAATACCGGACCCCAGCCTGAGCAGCAAGGTGAATGACAACATCAAATTTTTCTTGCTCAAAAAGTCTCATCAAGGGTTCTTTTTCAGCCAAATCGAGCTGGATAAATCGATAATTGTCCAAAGTTTCAGATTGAACCAACTTACCCAATTGAATTGATGACCTTAAAATCCCATGTTGACCCAGTCTGTCAAATTTCAGATTTACATCGTAGTAGTCATTGATGACATCCAAACCAACCACCTCATCCCCACGGTCTATTAAGTATTTTGCTACATGGAAACCTATAAATCCGGCAGTACCGGTCACGAGGTATTTCATAAAGAAAAGTTCAGGATTTGATCTAAGCCCAAATATATACTATTCCACCATTTCAGCGGCCTTCAAGAGGCGCTTGTAATTATTAAAAATTTCCTGATGAATCTTTTTTCGATCGTAATGCTCCAAAATTAAATTGTAGAGATTGTCTGCATATTGGGCCATCTTTTCCCTCTTCACATACGCAAATTCAAGTGCTTCTTTTAATACTGAAGCTTCTTTCACCGGAAAAATCAATCCGGTTTTTTGTTGTGATATGAGATCGGTATTCCCGATGATATCAGAGCAAATCACGGGAACATTCATGGCACCGGCTTCCAGAAGGACATTCGGAAAACCCTCCCTGTGCGAAGGATGAACCAATACATCCGCTAAAGCCAAATAATGAGAAACATGATCGCTCCAGTCAATCTGTACGATTTTGGGATGCTCCCGAATAGTTTGGATAGTTTCTTGAGAAAGAGGATTCAGTTCTTGTTCAAACGCTCCCAAAAGAACCAATTTGGACATGCTCACAATCTTGGAATTGACAAAGGCTGAAACCAATTCTTCAATCCCTTTATCTTTTACCAATCGACCGACTGCCAAAATTATAAAGTCATCCTCCCCGGGCATAATACGCATGGTAGCAGCTACGAGATGATTTTCTTTAAGAGATTCCCGTCTAAATCTCTCCAAATCCACTCCATTGGAAGAACCTTTTCCGATCAGTCTTAGCTTTGCCTCATTAGTTAGGCCTTGGTTCAACACAAATTTGTATAGGCCCTGAGAATTGGGCCAGACTTCTGTAGCATTGGCATAGGTCCATTTTTCGGCGCTTTCGAGAAGTGTCTTTTTTCCTCCTTCGGCAGCCATGGCGGGAATACCGGCTAAGGTGTGAATCCTGATTTTAACCCCGGCAAGATTAGCTGCAATCATTCCCAAAAGTCCTGCCTTAGGAGTATGGGAATGAACGATGTCTGGTTTTTCTCTTCTGAAAAGATTGTAAAGCTGCCAGATACATTTCAAGTCCTGGAATGGGGTGATTTTCCGGGTAAAGGGAATTACCTCATGACGAACTCCTTCATTTTTCACTACCTGAGACACCTCTCTACCATCCGAACTCACCATGATCACCTCCCACCCCTGCGCTTTCATAAACTTCATCTGTCCAGCAAGTAAAAGTTTGAGGGAAAGCGGAACAGTTGTAATTCGAATCAGTTTGGGCATTTATTAAGGGTTCAGAACCAACAAAGGTAAAATTTTCAGAGCAGAAGTCTTATTCAAAAACAAGGCATAGGCCAAAAAGACTTGAACTTTTAAAAAAGCATGCGGAATCCCATCTAATTCCACCAACTCAAGTTCCTGAATTTAGCCTGACAGCCAAGTCAAACCTACAATCCAACAATAGTGTCTCTTAAATTTTACAGCTAGCAAAAAATAGAAGATATCATTCGAAAAATATCAATAAAATAGCCATTTTGTTTACCTTTATTCAATTAAACCTAGTTAAAATTAATCAATTCATGATTTCGCAAGTAAAAATAGCTATCATTGGTTGTGGTAACCTTGGTACCTCTATTGCCAATGGGCTGTTGAGTTTGGAGGGATTTTCCCCTTCCCAACTAACCCTTACCAAAAGGCATACAGAAAGCCTGTCTGAATTTTCTTCTAGAGGTGTAAATGTCCATTCAGACAATCTTTCAGCCGCAAGAGAGGCCGATCTAATCCTTTTGGGGGTAAAACCCTACAATGTGGCGACTATCCTTAAGGAAATCAATTCAGCTCTTGATCCCGCCAAACAAGTCATCATTTCGCTGGCTACAGGTATTACGCTGAGGGAAATGTACGAGGTCATCGATACCAACACGGTTACTTTTCGGGCGATGCCCAATATTGCGGCAGATATTCAAGAGTCCATTACCTGCATCTGTCACCAAAATGCAAAAAGCTCCCAAGTCGATTTGGTAAAAGAACTCTTCGATGCCATTGGCCATACCATTACAATTGATGAAAATCTAATGGAAGCCGCGACTGTCTTGGGCGCTTGTGGCATTGCCTATGTACTCAGGTTTATGAGAGCCATGATTCAGGGCGGAATACAAATTGGGTTTGATTCAGTTACAGCAAGCAAAATTGTAAACCAAACCGTGAAGGGGGCAGCAGAACTCATGATTCAAAAAAATATCCATCCAGAAGCTGCAATTGATAAAGTGACCACACCAAAAGGATGTACCATTGTGGGACTCAACGAAATGGAGCATCAAGGTTTTAGTTCTGCAATGGTAAGGGGAGTAATTGCCAGCTATGAAAAAATAGAAAAATAACGTCCAACAAATATTTCACTTTAAGCCTGCCACTTTTTTTGGCAGGCTTTTTTATTTAAGCCCATGCCCAATCCTTCGATTCCCGAATAAAAATCAGCATTCAATAATCATCTTATCGGAAAAATCAACATAATTATTAAAATATTACAATTAGATAAAAAAAGAATAATTTTAGAATTGTTTTTCTTTTGAATCTTTTTATTAGTTTTGTCTCGGGTGATAAACAACTTTTGCTAATCCTTTTTAAATGAAGCGACTTTTAAAGGAAGGACTGTTTGGTAACTTTTTCTCCTTCCTTTTCTTTAGAACTTAATTTCTGCTCATAAAAAAAGCCTTCTGGAAATCAGAAGGCTTTTGAGTTTCTAAAGACTTTGAGCTTTTAGTCAAAAAGTTCGGCTAACTTATTCTCTAAACTCGGACCTCTAAGATCCTTTGCTATAATCTTTCCATCAGGATCAATCATATAGGTGGCAGGAATAGCTTCGATCTTGTAAAGCTCCGCAGCAGCAGAATTGAAGTACTTGAGGTCCGACACATGGGTCCAAGTCAACTGATCATCAGCGATTGCTTTTACCCAATCTTCTTTGGTACGGTCCAAAGACACTCCAAAAACTTCGAATCCTTTATCCTTATACTGGTTGTAAAGTCTCACAACATTAGGATTTTCCTGACGGCAAGGCTTGCACCAAGCTGCCCAAAAATCGATCAGGACATACTTTCCTCTCAAATCAGAAAGCTTAACCATATTCCCATTTGGATCAGGAAGCTCAAAATCAGGAGCTACTTGCCCAACGGAAAGAGCTCTCATCTCATCCAATTGCTGCTTCATTTGCATGATAGACATCGTGCCTGGATAATTTTCGTTAAGCTTGCTGACTAATTCATCGATAAAAGGAAAATCGTTTTTCGGATTTAGCAAGCCAATAGCAGCTAATGAAGCAAAGGAATCTCCCATACTATTGATCATTTCTTTGACCTTTTCTGCTTGTTGGGATTCCAAAGTCATCGCTTCCATTTGGATTCTTTTGATAGCTTCTGAGTCATTTTTGCTCATGGCTTCATAGTATTGCTCATTCAGGGCATTCACAGTCAATTGGTACTCTTCCATAAGCTTTTCCAGCTTAAGCATTTCTTTGCTATCCTGAGAACCCTCTATCTGAAGACTGGCAGGGTCCGAGAAGTTATACTTTACATCTACATTTTCTTTGAAAAGAGCCAGTTTTACGGCACGTTGACCGTACAGATTCAACTCATAAAATGTAGGTGAAGTGACTTCCAAATCATAAGAAAACTCCCCCTTGGAATCTACTTCCAAAGTATCCAACACTTTTGGTCTGCTATCTGTGTATTGAGTTAATACGACTAAGCCTTCAGGTGCATTTTCAATTTTGCCCGTGATCTGGACTTTGCCTTCGGTGGCAGAGTTATTTTCTCCACAAGAGAAAAAAGCCATGGTGGCTAAAATCCATACTCCAATCATAATTTTTCGCATAGTATTAATTTTCCAATAATTCGGTCAACAATTTGGTAGCCACTTTTGGGTCAGCCTTTCCTTTGGATTTTTTCATCACTTCGCCCATAAACATGCCCATGAGGCCTTTTTTTCCGGATTTATATTCAGCCACTTTGCCGGAATTTTCCGCAAGAACACTTTCAACTATGGGTTTTAAGGATCCTTCATCACTTTCCTGAATCAAATTGAGACGTTTGGCAATATCCAAGGGAGCTTCTCCCGTCGCTTTTACCAACTCAGGGTAGATTTTTTGAGAAGCCGCAGTAAAAGAGACTTTCCCATCATCTATTAAAGCGATTAAGTTTGCCAAAGTTTCAGTTTTGATTGGAAAATCCTTGATATGCAAGGCATATTCATTCAAAAGAGACTTGATGGGACCCATAACCCAATTAGAAGCGGCTTTGTAGTTGGTAGTTTTCGTACAAAGCTCTTCAAACCACAACGCTATTTCTTTGGCTTCAGTCAAGAAACTTGCATCGTAGGATGGCAAACCATACACATCCATAAACTTATGATACAATTCCTTGGGAAGGGTTGGCATTTGACTTTTAATGGAATTGAGCCATTCTTCGGAGATGACTACCGGGCTCAAATCCGGCTCGGGGAAATACCGGTAATCATTCAGATCCTCCTTGGTGCGCATGCTGCTAGAGGAACCGGTGGTAGGATCATACGTACGTGTTTCTGAAACGATCGTCTCTCCGCTTTCAATCAATTCAACCTGACGTTCAAATTCATGTTCTATTGCACGGGCCACATTCCGAAAAGAATTCATGTTTTTTATCTCCACTTTTTTCCCGTACTGCGTAGCACCTTTAAGCATCACGGAAACGTTGGCATCGCATCGAAGAGACCCTTCCTCCATATTTCCATCGCAGATTTCCAAGTATTTGACTATTTTTTTAATCTCAGTCAGAAAAGCGTAAGCTTCTTCGGAGGTTCGAATATCAGGCTCTGAAACGATTTCGATGAGAGGAGTACCGGCACGGTTGAAATCGACCAACGTGTCTATTTCTCCCGCTAAATGGATTGATTTTCCGGCATCTTCTTCCATGTGAACCCGATTGAGACGAATTTCCTTCTCAGTTCCATCAGAAAGGATAATAGGAACAACGCCTCCTACACAGATTGGTCCTTTGTCTTGGGTGATCTGAAACCCTTTGGGAAGATCCGGATAGAAGTAATTTTTTCTGGAGAAAATAGTATATCTGGTAATTTCTGAATTGCAGGCCAAGCCCATTTTGACCGCATATTCAATGACTTTTTTATTCAGTTTAGGCAAGGTACCAGGATGTCCAAGGGTAATCACGGATACCTGACGATTGGGCAGATTGCCGTACTCGGTAGAATCAGATGCAAAAATCTTACTTTCAGTCAATAGCTGGGCATGGACCTCCAGCCCAACCACTAACTGATATTTATTCTTGATTTCTTCCCTTAACATTACCTGGACTTTCAGCGATTATAAAAACATTTCTTTTGCCTTAACGACAACTTTTCCCAATCCAGCCAGATCTTTTCCACCTGCGGTAGCGAAAAAAGGCTGACCTCCCCCACCGCCTTGGATTTCTTTGGCCAATTCTCTGACCAATTGACCGGCATTCCAACCTTTGGAAGCTACTAACTCATCCTCTAAAATGACGGCAATTTGTGGTTTATCTTCGACATTGGCTGCCAAAACTACCAAGGCATTAGATACTTCATTTTTAAGCTCATAAGCCAATTTTTTCAAAGAATCGACATTCGGAAGTTCCACCTGAGCGATGAGAATCTTTACTCCGTCTTTTTCTACAAATTGTCCCAGGAGCTGGTTTTTCACTCCCGCTGCCTTTTCCAAGTGTAACCCTTCAATTTCCTTTTTGAGTTCGTTGCGCTCCTGAATCAGGGATTCCACGGCTTTTTTCAGGTCTTTGGGATTTTTCAACAACTCCTGAAGCTCTTTTACTAAAACTTCCTGCTCACGCAAATACGACTCGGCCGCCTTGGATGTGATGGCTTCGATTCTTCTTACTCCCGATGAAATAGATCCTTCTGAAGTGATTTTGAACAACCCAATCTGACTGGTAAACGGCACATGAGTACCCCCGCAAAGTTCCACAGAGAATTGTTTGTCAAAAGTGATCACACGTACAAAGTCTCCATATTTTTCACCAAACAGTGCAGTTGCTCCCATTTTCTTGGCTTCTTCAATTGGCACATTGCGTTGTTCGATAAGGGCGATGTTTTCTCGGACTTTAGCATTGACGATCTCTTCAACACGGGCAATTTCCTCATCGGTCATTTTTCCAAAATGAGAAAAATCGAAACGAAGGAAATTTTCATTAACCAATGAACCACGCTGCTGAATGTGATCTCCCAAAACTGCCTTCAAAGCAGACTGAAGCAGGTGGGTAGCCGTGTGGTTATTCATGGTGAGCTGACGCTTTTCTTTATCTACCTCTGCCGAAAAACGCTTCTCCGGATTGGCAGGAAGCTTTTCCACAAAATGGACAATCAAGTCATTTTCCTTTTTGGTATCGATGACACGGATTTTTTCGCTGTCTGAGATCAACCAGCCCGTATCTCCAACCTGTCCGCCACTTTCCGCATAGAATGGAGTCTTGTCCAATACCAATTGATAACGATCTCCTTTCTTATCAGTGATCGTCCTATGCTTGATAATGTGTGAATACGTTTCAGTAAAGTCGTATCCAATAAACTCAACTCCGGTATCCTCATGGACAAATACCCAATCACCAGTTTCCTGTTCGGAAGCAGCGCGAGAACGGGTCTTTTGTTTTTCCATTTCCTCGGCAAATCCCTTTTCATCCACTGAGAAACCATTTTCCCTTGCTATCAAGGAGGTTAAATCCAACGGAAAACCATATGTGTCATAGAGTTCAAAGGCGGTTCTACCAGGAATCACCATTTCTCCCTTGGCTAAAAGTTCGGCTTTGATGGACTCGAGCATCTTCAGACCATTGTCCAAAGTCCTCAAGAAAGACGTTTCTTCCTCCTGAATCACCTTGGCTATAAATTCCTGCTGAGCCCTTACTTCAGGGAAAATATCCCCAAAATACTCCGCGATCAAAGGAGTCAGTTCATATAAAAACGGCTGATGGAAGCCCAAGAAGGTGTATCCATAGCGAACCGCTCTCCTCAAAATGCGTCTGATGACGTAGCCTGCCTTATTGTTGGAAGGAATTTGGCCGTCGGCAATGGTGAATGAAATTGCACGGATATGATCTACGATCACTCGGAAAGCAATATCCGTAGGCTCATCTTTACCATAGGTCTTCCCGGACTTAACTTCCAAGGCCTTTATAAACGGACCGAAAAGGTCGGTGTCGTAATTGGACGACTTCATTTGGATCGCCCGAACCAGTCGCTCGAAGCCCATCCCTGTATCCACATGCTTGGCAGGAAGTTCTTTGAGGCTTCCATCAGCCAACCTGTTGAATTGCATGAAAACCAAGTTCCATATTTCGATCACCTGCGGATGATCATTGTTGACCAAATCACGCCCAGCTATTGCAGCTCTTTCAGCTTCTGACCTAAGGTCAACATGGATTTCAGAGCAAGGTCCGCATGGTCCTGTGTCGCCCATTTCCCAGAAGTTATCCTTCTTGGAGCCCATGATGATCCGATCTTCCGCCACAATGCCTTTCCAGAGGTCATAGGCTTCTTGATCTTTTTCTAGCTTATCACCTTCATCTCCCTGAAAAACAGAAACATAAAGCCGATCTTTAGGAAGCTTATATACCTCAGTAAGTAGCTCCCAAGCCCATTCTATGGCTTCCTTTTTGAAGTAATCTCCAAAAGACCAGTTGCCGAGCATCTCAAACATGGTGTGATGATAGGTGTCCACTCCCACTTCTTCGAGGTCATTGTGCTTACCACTGACCCGAAGGCATTTCTGTGAGTTGGCAACTCTTGGATATTTGGCTACTTCGTTACCGAGAAATGCGTCCTTAAATTGGTTCATCCCCGCATTGGTAAACATGAGTGTCGGGTCATTTTTGACCACAATGGGAGATGAAGGAACGTACTGATGCTGTTTGGATTGGAAAAACTCGATGAAGGTACTCCGGATTTTCTTAGCTTCCATGGAAGGTCTGAGGTGCAGTTAGTATAAAATCTTATTTCGGCCCTTGAAATGGGCACTTTTTATCGGGTGACAAAATTAACAGAATTGATGGGCTTATGAGCAATTGAGTCAGGAATTTGAGGAAGTCCAAAAAAATTAGAGAAACGGATTTTAAGGTTTCCGATTTTCTAAACAGAAGTTAACTCTATGATTCCTCCGAAATGACTTTATCACAAAAAATCACTCACAATTTTCATTTATTATCAGCTTCTTTCTGAGCTTTCTTCTTTGCTTTTTCCTGATCCTTGAAATATCCCCTAAACAAGAAATTGGACTTCATCGCTTCCATGTTCTGATTGAGGTTTTCTGTGCTCTTTTCCAGATTCAGCATGGTTTTTTGCATCTGTGCCCTAAAGGCTGAATCGGCCAAAATCAAACCTGCCGTGCCTTCCCCAGCTTCAATTTTGGAAACGGTTTCCTTTAAACTTTCCATAAGCAAAGCAGTCTCCAAAGAAGCCTTTTCCAATTGAATGAGGGAGTTTTCAAACCTTTGTGCGTTCAAGGTGTCCACAAAAATTTCATTCACCATGCCTTTGGCATCCTTGAAAGTCCGGATCATTTCTCTTCCATCTTTGGCTAAAGCAGCAGCATGAATACCCGCCTTTTTAAACTCCGAAATGGAACCTTTTATGTCCGCAGAAAGTGTGGGGTCTGACAATAAATCCCAAACCGCCTTACTTTGGTTGAGCTTTTCTGTTATTTCCGCAAGATTATTCAGGATTTTTTCCAATACGTCTCCTGAGCTATCCAACCTTAACAGGAGATCTTCAGGCTTGAATTGAGACAAAGGGAAAAGGATATCACCTGCTTTTACAGGAGATGCACTCCCTTCCTGAGGATGAATCTGAATGATTTTATTTCCCATAAGCCCATCGGAGTTTATGGTGGTCTTGGAATTATCAAGGATAAATGACACCATTGATTTATGGATGAGCATTTTGATATGGATGGTAGAGTCTGTAATCATCTCGATTTCCTTCACTGTACCTACATCCATGCCTTTAAATCGGACATTATTCCCGGGAAGGAGCCCGTTTACCTCAGGAACTTCAGCTATAACAATGACTGATGATCCAAAGATGTTTTGGTTTTTCCCGATCATGTACAATGAAAAAACCAAAAACACCAAACCAGCGACCACCAAAGCTCCCAATTTGGCATTGGCCATTTTTTTATCTTCTTTCATAGTCCTTGGAAAAACTCACTAACCTTAGGATCAGCAAGTTTGGTTAAATTTTCAAACGTATCACTGGCATAATTTTTCCCATCTATCAACATGATAATTCTGTTGGAGGTAAGTTGAATACAATTCATATCATGGGAAATTATAATAGCCGAAGCTTTATACTTCTTCTGAATTTTCACGATCAATTCACTGATCTCTCTTCCCGTGATGGGATCTAATCCGGTGGTCGGCTCATCATATAGGATGATTTTGGGCTTTAAGATTAGGGTTCTGGCCAAGGCTATTCGCTTTCGCATACCCCCAGATAACTCGGATGGCATCATGTTGATGGTATGACCTAAGCCCACATCTTCTAATGCCTCTTTTACTGCATTTTCAGCATTTGCCAATCTTTCTTCTAAAGTCCAATGCCTGCGAAGCGGAAACTCGAGGTTTTGGCGTACCGTCATCGAATCGTAAAGAGCATTGCTTTGAAATAAGAAACCAACGTCCCTTCTCAGCATATCCATTTCGTCCTGATCCAATAAGGAAATATCTTGACCAAGGACCATAATGCGACCGGAATCTGGCTGGATCAATCGAATGATGCATTTGATAAGAACCGATTTTCCAGAGCCTGATTTCCCAAGAATCACCAGATTCTCCTCCTCAAATAGAGAAAGTGAGAAATCTCTTAACACGTGGTTTTTCCCAAAGGATTTGTTCAATGCCACCACTTCTATTATCGGTTTTCTTTCCATTGTTTTCAGGTCAATCCCAATAAATCGGTGATTTGAACAGCGATCAAATCAAGCACAAAAACAAGCAAAGAAGCTACAATCACTGCCGTTGTTGCGGACCTCCCTACTCCTTCAGTGCCCTTTTCTGAGGTATATCCTTTGAAGCAACCTACTATTCCTATGGCAAATCCAAAGAATACAGTCTTGATAATGGAAGGAATGAAATCTCCATAAGAAAGGGCATCAAATGCCTGAAACCAAAACAGTGTCCAGCTTACTTCTCCCCTGATATTTGCCCCTAGGTATCCTCCATAGAGAGAAATGCCAATTGCCAAAATGGATAAAATTGGAACCATGACTGTAGAGGCCAGTACCCTGGTGACTACCAGGTATTTGAAAGGATTGGTGCCGGAAACCTCCATCGCATCGATCTGCTCAGTCACTCGCATGGATCCCAGCTCGGCACCAATTCCTGAGCCAATCTTACCCGCGCAAATCAAAGAAGTAATCACCGGGGTGATTTCTCTAACCAAGGACACAGACACCATGGAAGGCAACAGTGATGCGGCGCCAAATTCCACCAAGGTAGGGCGGGATTGTATCGTCAAAACAAGCCCCATGATAAATGCGGTTATACTTACTAAAGTCAGCGTTTTATACCCAATCCAATAGCATTGGTTAATAAACTCCTCCCACTCTTGCTTTGGCTTAGTGACTTCCTTAAAAAAACGAGCCGTAAAGCGGGAGATTTCTCCCACTTCCTGAAAAAACTCGTTGTCTATTTTAGCAAGTAATCCCATTGCTTTCTTGTTGATTCTAAGTTGCAGAGTAGGATTTTAAATTTTTGCCCCGCTTCTCAGGAAAAATAATGATTAATATCAGTTTAGCTTAAAAAATGGATGAATTCCTTGTCCATTCTACCGTCCTGAAAAGGGATCGTTTAATTTTCCCAATAGATGACAAATCCTTTTTAATTTTAAAAATTGAAAACACTGAATCCTATGTCCATCCTTGCGCGCATCACTTCCCCTACCTTACTGATCAATGAAAAAATAACCCGGGCCAATCTTCAAAAGATGGCAGCAAAAGCCGATCGACATGGCAAAAGCCTAGTGCCTCACTGGAAGACCGCACAATCCCATGAAATCGGACGATGGGCTCAGGAATATGGTATTCAAGAAGTGACCGCTTCTTCCATCAAACTTGCAGAATACCTCTGCGGACAAGGTTGGGATAATATTCATATTGCTTTTCCATTCAATGTAAGAGAGATCGGGAGACTTGATCGCCTTGCTGAAAACCAGAGTATTTCGGTTCAGATCGTGAACCCGGTCACTGCACAACTCATGGCGGATCAACTGACCAAGAGTATCGGTTTTTTTATCGAAATCGATGCGGGATATGGACGAACAGGAGTTCACATTTCTGATTTTGAAACAATCGATGAAATTCTGAAAATAGCCAATACCTCACCCTTTCTTCATTTCAAGGGCTTTTACCTTCATCCAGGCCATACCTATTATGGAGTAGATAAAGCTAAAATCCATGAGGAAAGCAGGGAGGCTCTCCATCTTTTGAAAGAAAAATATCAATTGGCTTATCCTAACTTAATTACCCGCTTGGGAGATACACCCGGTTGTGCGGTGATGGAAGAATTTGGAGATGTGGATGAGCTTGGACCGGGAAATTTTGTCTTTTTCGACCTGATGCAGGTTCAGTTGGGTAGCTGTAGAAAAGAAGATATAGCTGTTTGCCTGGCAGTCCCTGTGGTAGACATCAATTTGGAGCGAAAAGAAATACTGGTGCATGGCGGCGGAGTTCATTTGTCCAAAGATGTCCTGGTCAATCCTGATGGAAGTAAGAATTTTGGTGAGGTAGTGCTTCTGGATGAAAATGGATGGACAATTCCAGCCCATTACTCCTACTTAAAAAGTATTTCTCAGGAACACGGAGTAATCAAGGCTTCGGATGAATTATTGGCTGAAGTCCAAATTGGAGATTTATTGGGTATTCTACCTGTTCACTCCTGTATGACGGCCGACTGCATGGGAGAATACCTGAGTCTGGACGGGAGAATAGTAGATCACGCTGAAGGCTGTCATTGAGGTCTTGACAGATTTATCACTTGTAGAGGGAAGTTGAACTAAACCTGGCGCTGCCTAAAAATGATCCGAGCGTACGCCTGACACTACTTCGACTTCCCTGTATTTTTTTTGGAGAGAAAGTTTCAATAGGACAAGGGTGATAGGTCTTACTTAAAAAAATACAACCAGTCAACTTCGTCCAACTGGCAAAGGGTACTAATAGGCCAAAGCTATGCTTTCTTAACAACAAGCAATTTCCAACTAAGGCTTACTGGTATTGGATGTAAATGGGTTTAGGATAAAGACCTAAAATCTCTTTCGGAGTCATCAACCTGTAGGGAGCGGTGAGTTTGTCATTGATGTAGAAAAGCTTTATTCCCGTAAACTGAACCGGCATCCCTCCTACAAATCCTCGGTAACTGTCCACCTTTTTGGCCGGAAATCCAAAACCATCCATATTAATGACTACCTGAACCTGCGGTGTCGCTTTTATTTCTTGGTGATTGGTAATCATGTTTCTGGTAAATCGATGAACCACCAGAATTTTGGGAGGCAAGTTGTTTTCCTTGACCAAATTCGACAGATACCCTATGGCAAAGTTGATATCAGCGGCGTCAAGTGTGCCTATTTTGGTACCCGGAACACTTCCATCTTTCATAGACCACTCAGGATCGAGACCGAGATGGACATCTTTTTCCATCAAGTATTTTTCTAAAGTCGGGACCTCTCTCTCTACAGTACTATGTCCCACTTGAACATCTAAAAAAGTGATCCCATCCAAAGACCTCCCCAGCTGAATGGCTTTTTGAATCTGAGATTCAGGCATTCTTAACCTATGCCACCCTTCTTTTCCGGGGTCTTTTTGAGCCGTGATGGCGATGTAATGTACCGCAGGAAGTGCCGGAGTCAAAGAATCTGCCTGATTCCAAGCTTGAAGTTCTTCTTGATAAAGAGTCAAAAGTTCTACTTCCGTAACCCTTCCCAAAATCCCCATATGCTTGGAGTAAAAATTCCCATACATTGCCACCACACGATAAAATGGCAAAAGTGCCCCTTTCTCCGGGTAAATGGAAAACACCTGCCAAGGCTTGGGGATACTGTCATGTGCCAATGCTTTTACACGACTATAAAAATCTGCACTGTCCAAACCATCTTTGACCTTGGGCAAAACCAATGGTAATTGATTTAGGGTGTCATTGGAAATTATTTCTTGAGAGACAACTTCAGGCTCCTCAAAACTACCCTGAACTTCACCTGACGGTTTGAAAAACACAAAAAGCCCCCATAGAATCCCAAAAATTGAGATAGAGAAAAAAGAAGTAATCCATATCTCTTTCTTATCCATGACTAAAATTAGGAACAATAAATAAGAAAGTAGCTGACTAAAATTATCCCTTATCAGAAATAAAAACCTGGAATTTGGCTAGTGACACCGTATTTCCCTGGGAATTTCCCTTAGCGTCCTTTATTCGGAAAATAAAATGGGATTGAGCCACTTAACCAAACAAGCCCCAAAATGGCCTTTTGCATCGGCCTACGAAATACCCGCTTTTGAATTATCCCCTTAAGCCGGGCTTATATCTGATTTTTTTGAAAATAAATCTCTTAAATTAAAGAGTTAACTCCCAACACTATGGCAGAAAGACATCTGAATATGCCCAACTTTTACCTCAACTTTAACTTGATCATTTTGAGTTTGGTGGTACTTGGATTTGGGTTAAATGCCATGACTAATCCTTCAACCCTTCCTCCTTCCCATAAAATCATTTGGATCCATGGTTTAATCATGTTTGGATGGTACGTTTTGATCGTGATTCAATCTGGCCTGATTCGAAAAAAACAAACTTCTCTCCATAGAAAAATTGGGTATTCCAGTATTCTTTTGGCAATTGGTATCCTTATCAGTGGAATTGTCATGAGCAAGGTCCACTACAACAGACCAGATGCTTTTTTATTTTCTACTATTAACACTTTTATCCTGATCAATTTCACCATTCTGTATTCTTTGGGGATAGTCTATCGAACAAAGCCTGATTTTCATAAGAGGTTTATGCTCTTAGCCAGCTTGTCGGCAGTTTTTCCCGGATTAGGTAGAATTATTTTGGGTCTGCAATTCAATCAATACCTTTCTGTGCCCCTTTGGATTATGTTGGTGCTGGTTTTGGGAACGGTGGACTGGATGACCAAAAAGAAAATCCACCCTGCTACCTGGATAGGTTCATCATTGATTTTCATCGGCATCGGGCTTACCTTATACTTGCTTGAAAATGCCGCTTGGAAAGAATTGATGGATCAATTGATGGCGAATCGGTAATCGAATGAAAGTTGTCTCGTATTTCATCGTTTGCGCTTTATGGATCATAATGAGTTGCCAGGCCAAAATGGAAAGGCAGGTCACAAAACTTAATTCCCCAGACCTCAAGGAAGAGTTTTATGTCATTCCTGGGGAAGATGAACCCTTAGATCCGGAATCCATTAAAAAAGGAAAAGTCTTGGTTTCCTACAATGATTGCTACCATTGTCATCGGGAAGAGAGCCGTGCCAAAGGTCCAGCCTTTACTGACATCTCCAAACGGTATCCGATCCAAAAAGCCTATGTCGACATGCTTGCCCGAAAAATAATCAGCGGCGGCACCGGTACTTGGGGCTACCCGGTCATGAGTCCCCATCCGAAAATATCCGAAGAGGACGCCAAATTGATGGTTTACTACATTTTATCACTTGATCAAAAGTAATTTGGGGCGGGTAGTTGGGATAACTTGTTTTTCTCTTTAATTCATAAAAAAATCTGATTCAACTATGCCCAATTTTCTACTTTCATTCCTTTTGGCCTTTTTTCTTTTTCTTGGATTAATTCGATCCAATCCTGTCAAAGTGGAGGTAGTCACCAACTATGGAACCATGGTCATCCAACTCTATGACGAAACGCCTCTTCACAGGGACAATTTCATCAAATTGGTCAGTGAGGGTGTCTATGATAGCCTTCAATTTCACCGCATCATAGAAAATTTCATGATTCAGGCAGGAGATATCCGTAGCAAAAATGCTACACTTGAGGATACCATTGGAGGATCGGATCTGGGTTACAGAATTCCGGCGGAAATACATCCCAAGCTTTTCCACAAGAAAGGAGCTATTGGCGCTGCCCGAACCAACAATCCTGAACGAGCTTCCAGTAGCACTCAGTTTTACATCGTACAAGGCCGAATCCAGAATGACAGTCTTCTAAATCACAATGAAAATAGAATCAACCAGTTTTTGGCAAGTCACTACGCGGTCAATGATCCCGAATACAAGCCATTGTTGGATTCACTTGATGCGGCAAGGAAAGCCAATGACAGTGAATTGGTGAAATCACTTAACTCTCGATGGAACCAGCTCGCCAAGGAGTACAGTAAGTTTGAAAGGTATCAAATTCCTGAGGCCCATAGAGAGGTTTACAAATCCTTAGGGGGATCTCCTCATTTGGATCAAAATTACACTGTTTTTGGTGAGGTGATCAGCGGAATGGAGGTAATTGATGCCATCGCCGTTGTCGAGACCAATCAACGTGACAGACCCCTTGTTGAAGTTCGAATTCTAAGCATGAAAATTTTACTTTGATATGACTTTGAAACACTTCATTTGGGGCCGTGTCAAAAGCATTAGATACGCTTTCAAAGGATTCTTTTTTCTGATCCGAACCGAGCATGCCATCATTTCCCAGCTGATTATATCAGGGATATTCACAGGTTTGGGATTTTACCTTGGCATTACAAGGGAGGAATGGGTTTGGCAGATAGTAGCCATAGGCTTAGTGCTAAGTACAGAAAGTCTCAATACAGCCATCGAGAAAATCTGCGATTTCATTCATCCTGACTATCATCCGAAAATTGGAATCATTAAAGACGTGGCTTCCGGGGCGGTGACTTTTGCCGCCTTGACAGCATTGGTGATTGCCGCTTTCATTTATTTGCCTTATATGATTTGAGACAAAATTGAATTATAAAAAAAACAGAATATTATTTCAAAATAAACACTTTTCACCCATTACACAGAATAAATAAAATTAAATAAAAATATTTTATGAATATAATTTTGATTTTTTGATTGCTAAAAGAAACCCAAAGTAAGCTAGCCCGTTAGATCTGTTAGTTTTCCTAACAAACCAAAATCAAAAAATCATGTGGAATAATAGGATTTTATCAGGCAGCAAATTCTTAGCCCTCGGACTAGTATTCTTGGCTTTCCTAGCAGGAGCATCTAATCAGGCAAGCGCTAAAGAATCAAAAGTAAAACTCGTAAGCGAATCCGAATTATTGGAACCCATTACAGTTCAAATTGAAAAAATCAAGCCTCAGCCCAGCATTATCCTGGTCAATAAAAACCTGGAAGTGGTGGCGGAATTCTACGGTAGCTGGGAAGTCCTTAAGGAGCAGTTTAACCAGACCTTCGAAAACACGTCCTTTTTGGCTGCTTACAAGTCTCAAAGCATTTATATGATCACTCCAGAAGTGACAAAAAAATAAATTCTCAAAGCAAAAGGGGCCATTCTGCCCCTTTTGCTATTATTCTCTTTCCTTGGCTAACGTCGTAATCGGTCTCTCCAATATCTCGACCATCTCAGTACGCACTTCCGCAAATAGTCTGCGGATCCTGCAAGTTTCTTCGTCTTCGCATTCAGCGCAGGATTCATAAAATCGCTCCGAAATACAAGGTATCAAAGCAATCGGTCCATCCATAGCACGCATTACCTGCGCAATACTGATCTGAGAAGGATCCTTGGCTAAGGCATAGCCTCCTTCAGCTCCGCGTATACTCTTCACCAATTGATGAGACTTCAGATCCCTGAGGATATTTTCCAAAAACTTGTAAGGAATGTGCTCCTTTTCAGCGATAGCCTTGGCGGATATAGGCAACAAATCAGGATGATCCTGAAGAAAAAGAATGGTTTTGATCGCGTATTTTGCCTTTTTGGATAGCATGAATCTTGGCTACTGGTGATGCCATTAAAGTACAAAAAAAGAAATTTGGCTTCATGAATAGATTTACTTTTTGACAAAAAAGCCTTTTAAACCACCCAAAAACGGCCTTCAAAAATAATTCTCGAAAATTTTATCGATTTCTTTTTGAATCAAGATTGTGAAAATTACTTTTGTCTATAATTCCTATCTTTTTTATAGGATATATAGATTATGTATAACTTTCAAACCTATCCATCCATTGAAAACCTTATCTCTTATTTTAACTATGCTTATTGGAGGCTTTTCAGCCGGCTGGGCCCAATCATCCATTAAAGGAAAAGTATTGGACAGCAAGCACGAACCCCTGATCGGCGCAACTGTGGTCATCAGAGGAACCAATCAGTACACTCTAACCAATGAACGGGGAGAGTTTGACCTCTCCTATTCAAAAGCCTTTCCGGCAATCCTTCAACTAAATTTTGTGGGCTTTAAGGAAATAACTACAGAACTAACCACTCCATCCGAAGAGCAGATCACCTATATAATGGAAGACGACCTCGAGCTATCGGAAGTATTGATCACTGCCCGCCGCAGATCGGAAGAAGTGCAGAAAGTCCCCATCCCCATTTCTGTAGTCGGTGGCCCAAGGATAGAAGAATCGGGCTCTTTCAATGTGAACCGGGTCAAAGAACTGGTCCCAACGGTTCAGCTTTACTCCTCCAATCCAAGAAATACAACTCTCAATATCCGAGGTTTGGGATCGACCTTTGGCTTGACCAATGATGGAATCGATCCAGGAGTAGGATTTTATGTGGATGGAGTTTACTACGCCAGACCGGCTGCCACCTCCTTGGATTTTATCGATATCGAGCAAATTGAGGTTTTGAGAGGGCCGCAGGGTACACTATTCGGCAAAAACACCACAGCCGGAGCATTCAATATCACCACCAGGCTGCCTAGCTATACCCCAGGAGGAACCGTGGAATTAAGCTATGGGAATTATGGATTCATTCAAGCCAAAACTTCCATAACCGGTCCACTTACCAAAAACCTGGCTGCCCGAGTTTCCTTTTCCGGTACCCAGCGAGACGGTGTGATTGAAAATATCGCAACCGGAAAAATGATCAATGATCTGAACAATCTCGGCTTTCGTGGTCAATTACTCTATAATCCTTCCAGTAAAGTAGAAATCATTTTGGCTGGAGACGCCACTTCTCAGCGGCCTGACGGATACGCACAGGTAGTGGCAGGCGTGGTAGAAACCCAACGCGCCCCTTACAGAAGGTTTGAGCAGATCATTTCGGACCTTAATTACCAACTCCCCTCCAGAAATGCCTTTGACCGAAAAGTAGATCATGACACCCCTTGGCGATCCAAAAATGACCTGGGAGGGGTTTCCCTCAATGCTGATATTACCTTGGGAGAAGGAATTCTAACCTCTACCACGGCTTGGAGATATTGGAACTGGGGTCCTTCCAACGATCGGGATTTTACTGGCTTACCCGTTTTGTCACTGTCTCAAGCTCCATCCAGACATGAGCAGTTTTCTCAGGAAATCCGGTATGCAGGGGATTTCTCCAATAAACTCAGCGGTGTCTTCGGAGTATTTTTTCTCAGCCAAAATCTAAAAACCAGCCCCTACCATACCGAAGAATCCGGCGCTGCACAGTGGCGGTTTTCCCAGAGTTCTACCAACCCATTATGGGCTACTCCGGGCTTATTGGATGGTTATGGCATCAGAACCTATTCGACCCTGGAGTCCGTGGGTGCGGCACTTTTTGGACAACTTGATTGGGCGATCACAGAAAAACTCCATTTCCTGCCGGGAATCCGATTTAATTACGACCAAAAATCGGTTGATTTCAATCGGGAGACTTACGGCGGACTGCAAACCACCGATCCTGCCTTGCTGGCTATCCAGCGCTCGGTATATGCCCCACAACAGTTTGTCGCTGACGTAGAAGATCAAAACTGGTCTGGGCAAGCTACCCTCACCTACCAGTTCAATGATAAAATCAACACGTTCGGAACCTTTTCTACCAGCTACAAGCCTGTGGGAATCAATCTCGGGGGACTTCCCACCGCCAATGGTCAGCCCCTTTTGGAGCTTGCTGAGGTGAAGCCGGAATTTGTCAGGCACTTCGAATTGGGAGTAAAAACTACTCCGGTCAAAGGATCTTCTCTCAATGTCACCTTTTTCAATACCAACATCCAAGATTACCAGACTTTGGTACAGACCGCAGAGGTGGGAGTCAATCGGGGTTACTTGGCTAACGCAGAAGAAGTACGGGTAAGCGGTTTGGAACTGGACGGAAATGTAAGGCTTAGTCCCTTCATCTACCTCAACGCTGCTTTGGCCTACACCGATGCCATTTATGTTTCCTTCCCCAATGCACCCGTTCCTTTGGAGGAAACCGGGGGAGAATCTGCTTTCAAGGATATTTCGGGGGGAAGACTACCTGGTGTTTCCAAGTGGGCAGGAACCTTGGGTGGAGAATATTCCAAACCAGCCAAGTTTTTCAAAAAGTCAGGTACTTTCTTTTTTGGAACCGACCTTTTTTACCGATCAGAGTTTTCTTCAAGCCCCTCTCCTTCTCGCTACCTCAATGTAGAGGGCTATGCCTTGGTTAATGCCCGTACAGGCTTTAGGGTAACAGAAGGGTTTTCTGCTTTTGTTTGGGCCAGAAACCTACTCAACCAAAACTATTATGAGCAACTTCTGCCGGCTGCCGGCAATGCGGGACATTATGCCGCAGTATTGGGAGATCCATTGACATTTGGAATGACTTTCCGATATGCATTTTGAGCCAAGTAAATGGGCATGTTATAAAAAGCCATTTTGAAAATCAAAGTCGACCAAGAATCATTTCACTTCAATTCATCAAAATATGAAATGCCCATGAGAAATTGCTTCTCACACAAGGAAATGATTATCCAGGGCATTCTCCCGATGAAAAATCGGGACAGGCTATGAGGCAAATGAAAATCAAATTATAAACACATGAAAGCCATATCATTCTATTCTTTGCAATACTAGGTTTAAGAATTCAAGAAAGTTTTGGCCAGACTGTTAATACTTCGGAAGAAAAAAAGGACTTCACCATCAGTTTGGAAGGAATGCTTGGATTCTCATTTGGGAAGGACTTTTACTCCATGAATGTGGGAGGTCCAGCTTTATTTTTAAACCTAAATCCAGACCTCAAAGTAGGACTTGGAGCATTTCCTTCTCTCTATTTATTGAATGGAAATCTTGGGGCCCGGTTGGGTGTCGCTCCCCGAATTGATTATAAAAACCTGGTGTTTTTTGCTCCTTTTTTCCACAAGGAGGCTTCCGACACTTGGATAGGTTCTGTAGGAATGGGATATAAATTTCATAAAAAAGCGAAATAGGTATCCGCGGCAGAAAGGAGAACTCCCCGGAAACAGAAAGAAATAATCTAATTATACGTTATTCTGCCAGTCGACGAATTTCCCCGTAAATTTTGGTCGGATGCTTCGAACTTACCGACTCTCGTCGGTAAGGTGCTCAGCATAGGCAACCGATGACCGAAGAGTTACAAAAACTTGTCGTAATCTTGATCTTCAACTATTTAAGATGAGCTACTGGCAAAGTTCCGTATATCCATAAAAAATACTTTCGGTTTGGCTGGTTGGTCCTTTAATTTGAAGGAATTTACCAGCTTTCCTTTTTTATGATCTACCTAGCCCTATCTGTCTGCCTTCTCCTGATCTTGGTGATCAGTCTCTATTTTCAGCTTTCGAGGAAAGTGAAGGAACTGGAACAGACAAAAGCGAAGCTTAACTCCCTGCAACAAGAGGTAGAGCCTATACAATTGGAGAATCTTCAAGCCAAGCTGAATCCTCACCTGTTCAAAAATGTGCTAAACTCCATCCAATCCCATGCGTTCCAAACCTATCAATCGCTGGACAAGCTGGCCAATGTCCTGGATTATATCCTCTATGAAAGCAATCGTGGACCAGTGACACCTGAACAAGAAATACAGTTTGCACTTAACCTCATTGAGATCAACAAAGTAAAGCTCTCTCCCCTGTTTGAGCTGCAAGTCAAAGTCAAAATTGAAGAGGATGAAGGGTATCACCAAAAATCCATCGCTCCAATGATTTTGGTAGATTTGATCGAAAATGCCTTCAAACATACTGATCTACAAAGTCAGGATTCATTTATCCGAATCCATCTTGCCTGGAACCAAGGAACGCTTTCCTTGCTGGTCTCAAACAAAGTTTCTCAAAAGTCTCCCATCAAAAAGCCACAAAGCGGGATAGGAAGCCATACCTTGGAACAACGATTGGAAATACTTCATCCCGGAAGACACTCGCTGAAAAGATACACCGAGGAAGACAAATTTATCGCTCATTTGATCATACAGCCCCATGGCAAAAATTCTTAAATGTGCTCTTTTGGATGACGAACTCCCGGGTTTGGCCTATCTCAAACTTTTATGCGAGCAAGTCCCTGACTTGGAAGTCGTCAAAGCATTTGCCGATCCCTCCCTTTTCGTAGCTCAAATTAAAAGTCTTGAAGTGGATTTTTGCATTATCGATATCGAAATGCCCCATTTCAATGGGCTTCAGATTGCCAACCTTATTGCGGGGATTCCTGTGATTTTTGCCACGGCTTACCGCGATTATGCTCCGGAGGCCTTTGACCTCAATGCGGTAGATTACCTCCGAAAACCAGTTTCTCAAGAGCGACTTGTCCAGGCAATCGGAAAAGTCAGAGACAAAATCCAAACCCCTGGCACCAAACTGGTCGCCTTCAATACACCGAAGGGCAAAACTATTTTACCCCTTAATCAAATCGCAATCATTCAAACTTCCCAAAGTGATAGCCGGGACAAAGTGGTAACGCTTCAGGATGGATCTCAGGTGCTGATAAAGAACAAAAGCATTTCTGCGCTGCTCGCCTTACTTTCTCAAGGGGAAATGATCCAAGTAAACAAGGGAGAATTAGTCAGGTTGGATCAGGTTCATTATTTCATACACGACGAAATCACTACGCATCAGACCAACGACCAAGGCAAGCCGATCACCCTGACTTTGGGTGAAAAATTCCGGATGGAGTTTATGGCCAGGATTCAATCCTGACTGGATGGATTGGTTACATTTTTTTTGGCTTTTGATGCAAAAGATACTTCATCAGGTACAGGGTAAATTCAATTAAAAAGATTTTCCGCCAAATTTATCCTTGTCTACCAACCAAAACCCATACCCGGGGAACAGAAACAGATAGCTCATCGGTCAATAGATCAAGCCATTTGTTTCTTTCTCCCGGACCAAAGCATACCCGTTATGAGGAAGGTCCACCGAAATACCATTTTTTACCTGATCATTATTCTTGTATTCGGGGGCTTGATGTACCTGATTGTAGAACTAGGGTCAGCCTTGAATCCAGCATTATCTTCCAGAGAAGTCAACCCCAATGGCTCGGCTTGGAAAGATTTTTTGGAATCGATGCAATACAATATCCATCATCCCTTGGCCATTCTTCTGGCTCAGATTGTCTCCATCATTACCGTTGCCCGAGCTATGGGTTGGGTGTTCAAAAAAATGGGGCAGCCTACGGTCATAGGAGAAATAATTGCAGGAATTCTCTTGGGTCCCTCCTTATTAGGAAGCGTTTTCCCGGAGTTTTCCTCCTCCCTCTTCCCTATTTCTTCTCTTGGAAACCTTGAGTTTCTAAGCCAAATCGGATTGATTTTATTCATGTTTGTGGTGGGCATGGAGCTCGACCTAAAAGTCCTCCGCAACAAAGCGCATGATGCGGTGGTCATTTCCCATGCCAGTATTCTTTTCCCCTTTACCTTGGGAATGGCCTTGGCCTATTTTATCTATGATGCTTTTGCTCCTGAAGGAATCGAGTTTTTATCCTTTGCCCTATTCTTGGGAATAGCCATGAGCATTACAGCGTTTCCGGTTTTGGCCAGAATTGTACAGGAAAGAGGCATTCAAAAAACCCGTCTGGGAACTGTGGTCATCACCTGTGCCGCAGCAGATGATATTACAGCCTGGTGTTTGCTTGCAGCCGTGATTGCCATCGTCAAAGCGGGATCCTTCCTGAGTTCCCTATATGTGATCGGACTTGCTGTAGGCTACGTATTCCTGATGATCAAAGTAGTAAGGCCATTTTTGAAACGCATTGGTGACCTGCACACCTCACAGGAAAACCTGAGCAAACCTGTGGTGGCCATTTTCTTCATCACCCTGCTTCTCTCCTCCTATGCCACGGAAATCATTGGGATTCATGCCTTGTTTGGAGCGTTTATGGCGGGAGCCATCATGCCTGAAAACACCAAATTCAGAAATATTTTCGTCGAAAAAATAGAAGATATTGCCCTTGTGCTCTTATTGCCCCTGTTTTTTGTGTACACCGGATTGCGAACTCAGATAGGATTGCTCAATGATCCTCAACTTTGGGTGATCACCCTGTGGATCATTGGGGTTGCGGTAGTAGGCAAATTTATCGGAAGCGCCGTAGCAGCGAAGTTTGTAGGCCAAAATTGGAAAGACAGTCTCACCATCGGCGCATTGATGAATACCCGTGGGCTGATGGAATTGGTTGTCCTGAATATCGGGTATGATTTGGGGGTGTTGACCCCAGAGATTTTTGCCATGATGGTCATCATGGCCTTATTGACCACCTTTATGACTGGGCCAGCCATTGATCTCATCCAGAAGGTATTCCCAAAAGATCAAACCTTGGTACCCCAAGAAGTAATTCAAAAATCGACCTATCGGATTTTGGTTTCATTTGGCATGCCTGAGCGGGGAAAATCCTTAGTCAGACTCGCCCACAGTCTGATAGGAACTACTCAACGGAATTCTTCGCTAACTGCCATGCATTTGACTCCGGCAGACGAACTCACCTATTTCAATACAGAAACTTATGAGAAAGAAAGCTTTGCGCCTTTGATCCAAGAATCTCAGCGAATAGGTCAAAAAGTGACGACACTATTTAAGCCTTCCACCGATATTGAAAACGATATCGTGGAAGTGGCCAACTCCGGAGACTTCGATCTTCTTCTCATAGGCGTGGGTCAGTCCATTTTTGAAGGAAGCATTCTGGGGAAAATATTGGGATTTACGACCAAAATCATCAATCCCGAAAACCTGCTGAATCAAGTCAGAGGCAAGGAAAATCTCTTTGAAAATTTGCCTCTTGATGATCGGACGAGAACGATCATCCGAGGAAGCAAAGTCCCGGTTGGAATTTTGATCGACAAGGGGTTGAGCAAAGCTGAGCAGATTTTTATCCCTTTATTCTCCGAAAAAGATGCCTTTCTGATGGGATATGTACAAAAATGGATCAGAAACTCAGGGGCTCAAGTCAGTATGATAGATTCCGAAAACCAAATCAATTCCGCCCACGAAATCAAGGAATCCATTCGGGCTCTTGGTCACTATGCGCCTAATCATATTCAGGTGATTAAAGAGCAAAACCTGACCCCATCCTTTTTGTCCACCCAAGACCTTATGGTCGTCTCCTTTGATGGATGGAGGAAGCTGACTGAGGCCAAAAATCTATGGCTTACCGAAGCACCATCTGTCCTGATCATTCATCCCATTGAAGATTGAATTCATCTTCTGGGATAGGTCAGTTAATGAAGTAAACCACTCCTAATCTAAAAACCAGATTGTTTTGCTGTCCGATTTGCTGACTGATTTCAGGATTGATCCCCAACACATCGTTGAATTTTATCATGCCGCCAATTCCGATGTTGGCAAAGTGAGAAACGGTTTTCCGGTTTCCATCCAACTCTTCTATTCGGGTGAGTGATCCATATCCCAGAGTCCCATACCATTGCTTCATTTTTTCGGTCAGGTAATATCTTCCATTGAGCCCCAATTCAAGAGTTTTTCCATCTCCTGGAAAAAAGATCGTATAAGAGGGTGAAAAAGAAAGGTAATGAGCAGGAAAGTACTCTCCCGCAAAATTAAACCCAGTCAATTTTGACCCAAAATCATACTCATAGGCACTGATACCCCTAAACTGACCTTTGTACTGGCCAAATGCCCCAAAATGAAACAAGCAGAACAATACAAGTATGGGAGTAAATTTTAGCCACTTTTTCATAGATCAATATTGAAAATCACGGGTGATCGGCTTCCGCTTGCCTCTCAGATCAAAATTATACATCACATTTAGGCGGATAATGTGCCTGTTTCGATAGGTGCCCGGTGTACTGGTGGGCCCATAGGTCCACATATGACCTCCGAAAAGCATCAATTGATTGTGTGTGTACCCAATCGCCGTATACACCCGGTTTTCCTCGAAAATATTCTGAACATGCCTTCCGGATTCAAAAAAGAATTCATTGGAAGGAGCCAAAAACAAGGTGTGATTTTCCATTTTTGGCTTATTGAGTGGAATGTAAGCCGTGATTTTATATCTCCATCGGTTGGTAAACTTATACTCTGCCCCGATATCATTATCCCGCTTAAACCGATGCTCAAATCGAAACTGATGCAAGACCTTCACCCTGCCTACATTGTCTGTAAACAGCCATTGGTGCCAAAATCTGGGCTCCATGACAGAATTGACGAATTCAGGATTTTCGGGGTCGGGAGAATAGTTCCATACCAACGTAGGTCCAAAAGTGACTTCAAACCGATCTGTAAACATGTAAGTTAGCCCAAATCGATTGTAAAACTGGCTCATCCTCCCTACAAAGTCGGAACGGTTGTCCAAGCTATTTCTCCTGCGGTAGTGATTTTCTTGATACCACCACCAGCGATCCGAAAACCTCAATTTCAAATAAAACCCATTCCAGAGTTCGGTCGTGGCGGGCAGGTTTGTTTTAGCCGGAGGTGGGGCGACTTCCGATTGAGCCATCGTATTATTTCCTGCCACAAGCACAAAAAAGCTAAGCAGTACAATCCATTTATATTTAAGTAGAAATCCCATTTTGCTTTAGATTTTACAAGCCCAACAGGGACTCCAGTTTTGAAATTGTTTTTGCCTTATTCAGCGATTTCTCGAGTTTTCGGGTATCCTCATTTCTTAGCTTTCGTATTCGTTCACCCAGTTTTTCAGCTTTTGAGATCCATACTTTCAGATTGGTGTAATCAGTTTCTTCAGAAAATGAAGTTAAATAATGAGAAAAAAGGAGTTCATAGGATTCAAACAACCTAGGTTTTACCCTTTGATTGTATTTGGTATAGGTGAAAGGGTTAAAAATTTCCTCGAGGTAAATCCTGTCTAATTCCTCCTCCTGATTTGTCCATATTCCAAGTTGACCATAGATTTCTTTCATGGAATCCAACAACAATTCAATCCGTTGGTAGTAGACCTTCTTTTTTTCAAATCCTTCAATTTTAGCTAATGTCATCTCTTCCAGCTCCATCTGCTGGACCAAAAAGCGCTCTTTCAGAGCTTCAACCAGAGCGTTTTCACCGGATGAATCTTCATACAATTCCAAGACTTCCATTCTCTTCAGATCCAGCGATTTGCTCAGGCCGAGCAATTCTTCATTTTCCCTAAGGACAGTCAGTGTTTTTCCGCTGTAGGCTAAAAATTGATCGGCCTTTGCACGAATGTCTTCCAGAGAAAGTTGGAATGCAGAATAGAAATCCGTCTCAAAATCTCTTTTTGGGTACTGAAAAGAAAAGGCCTTTTCTTTCTCGTCAACCTTTACAAGTACTTCTTCCTTCTCCACGAAAATGGCCGATACAAAACCGGCAAACCCATTGAGGTCGTAATATTGAATCTGCTTGGTTTTGATCAATTCTACTAACTCTTTCAACTTTTCCAATTTTTTATTTTGGACTTCAAAAAACCGGTAAGCCAAGGCTAAAGAATCATTCTGAAACCTGTTTAATCTGAAAGCAGGATCATTTAATTGCTTTTCAAACAAGTCTTTCAATTGTTCATACCTATGGGGCATTTCCTCCACCATTTTCTGATCAGATCGTGACAATTCATAAACCATCCTTCTGGTATGAATGGGATAAAAAATCACATTCCCATTTTGATCAATAAAATTCGGATCATGTGCTAGCAGGTCACCCAAAAAACTTTTTAGAAAATCATTTCCATCCTTTTGGATTTGGGCCAAGGAATCGCTGCTCAAAAATCCATCCGCATACTCAAGTCCAAAATATTCATCCGCAATCCGAAATCCTGCTTGGGATCCTTGTCTTATCAAATTGAGCTTTTCGATGGTATCGAAGAAAACCGCCTCATCCAAAATCTCTCCTGTCTTCAAATCCCTCTTAACCAAACCGAGAAGAAAGCCATTTTCATAATTTCTTACCTCGTTGACCAGTCGATCTTCGGATAAATAGACCAACGTCCATTCACCCGACATTACCCCTTCATCTTGAACCTCTCCTTTGGCAAACTGAACACTTTTCCCATTGCTAATTCTAAACTCCAGTCGATTGGCTAATTTTCCTTTTTTGAAAAAAATCCTGTCCGACTGAATGGATTGATTGACTTGACCATCCTCTATGAGCCTTTTTTGGAAAGTCCAACTGCCCTCTGGCAGTCCTGCCTTATAGGATGCCAGAATTTTCGTTTGAATTCCAGACAGGCTGGTGTTCACCTTCAGATCAATGATATCGCTGATCTTTACAAACAGATTTTCTTCTTCTATCTCCCAATCCCCTTCTCTGGAATCTGCTGAAAAAAAACCGGAATAGGACCTTTTAAAAAACTCACTTTTGCCGTTGTCTTTTCTATCCTCAAACTGAAAATAAAAACGGCCATCTTTAATCTGCTCAAAGTCTGAATTCAAGATAAATTCAAATGAAGCCTCCCCGGATTTTCCAAGGTAGATGTAATTTCCTTCATAGACTTTTTTGGATTGTCCGAAAGAAAGGTGTGTCGATGAAAATAGAAGTAAAGTGAAAACGTAAAACTTTTTCATAGGCAACCAAAAAACCAAACACGTTGCCAAATTTTATTTGGTACCTAAGCAGATTTAATCTTAAAACCAAAAAGCAAAGTGGTATTTTTGATTTTTAAAAAATTTAATAAAATAATTTCACCGCAAAGCTTAAATAATATTTTGCACAAACTGATAATGGTGAATTTTGAATATTTTTCTTAAAAAGTGTAAATAAGAGAAGATGACTTGGCCCTTCTTTCCATCTGAATTAAAGCAAAAAGCGGCTTAGACAGTTCGGCAAAACCGGTGAAAAAGCTCCGACTCCAGAGGTGCGGGTTTTCAAAAGATGAAGCGTGAAATGATCCATCTCTGAATTTTTCACTCCACTTCAGGACGCAAAAAACTTCGCTCAGCCTCTGTTTTTTTGGGAGCGAAGTCAATCTAGGCCCAGATTCAATCCTATAAATTGCACTCACTGCCAAGAACAAGCACATCACCTAACAACATCCTAAAAATTTAAAAACAACTGAATATCAAAGTCATAATCAAATTCACCATCAAACTATTTTACTTTTCCATCTGCCTTTTCTGAAAAAATACAAGGAGACCAAGGCATGGAAAGAATGGCAAAACGCGATGGAAATAAACACACCCATATATTCCATTTCCATCGGAAAAGCGAGAAAATAAGCTAAAGGAACCTCCATACCCAAGAGTACGACGGTATTGATCCAGGCAGGGGTTTTGGTATCACCTGCACCATTGAAAGCCTGAGTTAAGACCATGCCCACGGCAAAAAACACATACCCGAGGGCTACCACCCAGAGTCCCTGAGCAGCAATGGATTGAACATCCTGGATATCAGTAAACAGTCCTGCCAATTGATTGCTGAAGAGCAGATAGATCCCGGTGACCGAAGCCATAAAAATCACATTATATCGTGTGATTAGCCATACAGCCTGCTCGGCTCGCCTGACCTTTTTGGCCCCAAGATTTTGCCCTACCAAAGTCGCCGCAGCTCCTGACAAACCCCAGGCTGGCAGAATCGTGAATATCAAAATCCTTGATGCGATCGTGTATCCTGCCAAAGGAACTGAGCCAAATTCCGCATTGATGCGGGTAAGCGCTACCCACGACAAGGAATCTATCAAAAACTGTCCCATCCCTCCTATGGACAGATTGAGGATTTTTTGGACAGTTTGCCAATTGATACGGACATTTTGAGGAAGAATTCTCAGCTTATGCTTCCCATTGAAAAGGTGATAGAGCTGATAAAATACCCCTATGCTTCTCCCCGTGGTGGTAGCAATTGCGGCCCCGTCCAATCCAAATCCGTCCCAAGACCCTATTCCGAAAATCAAAATAGGATCCAGCAAAATATTCAGTCCATTGGCAATCCAAAGGGAACGCATGGCATGATGGGCTTGTCCGGCTCCGCGAAATGCCCCGTTGATCAGAAACAGCAGCATAATGGCCGTGTTTCCCGCAAAAACAATTCGAGCGTAGTTGGTTCCCGAAGTGACCACCTGCTCTTCTGCCCCCATAATTCTCAGCAAATCCGGAGCAAGTATCCACCCTCCGATACCCAGAAAAATGGAAATTACTCCACCTACCACCAAGAGTTGGAAAGTGGCAGAACCAGCCTCCTCATACTCTTTTTCTCCAAACCTCCTTGAAATCAAAGCAGTGGCCGCCATACTGATCCCAAATCCGATCGCATAGGTCAGTACAATGACAGATTCTGTAAGACCCACAGTAGCAATGGCAAATTCCCCGAGTTTGGCTACGAAAAAAATATCAACCACTGCAAAGGCAGACTCCATCATCATCTCCAAGATCATGGGGATAGCCAATATCACTATCGCCGTTTTCAGCGATAAGCGAGTGAAATCCTGTTCTTTACCCAGAATGGCATCTTTGATTAATTGCCAGGTCATAAAAATATGTTTGAAATAAGTCTTGAGTTAAAATTGGATAAGTCGGGCTGCAAAGGAACAAAAAAAAACCGCGAAATCGCGGTTTCTGTACTTTATCCCTGTGTGAAAAAAAAGGATTAGGAACCTACTTTCTCGACATGAGCTTCTTTGATTTTCCTTCTCAGAATTTTCCCCACATTGGTTTTTGGAAGTTCATTGGTGAAATAAACCTCTTTTGGCACCTTGTAATTGGTCAGGTATTCCTTGCAGTGTTCTATTACTTTTTCTGAAGTAAGTCCGGCATCTTTTTTCACCACATAGGCAACGACCTTCTCGGTGGATTTAGGGTCAGGCATTCCGATTACTCCTACTTCGAGCACTCCAGGGCAGGAAGCGATGGCGTCCTCCACTTCATTTGGATACACATTAAAACCGGACACCAAAATCATTTCTTTTTTACGATCTACGATTTTGGTAAATCCATCTGCATCCATCACACCGATATCACCGGACTTAAACCAATCTCCATGCATGACATTGGCTGTTTCTTCAGGTCTTTTCCAATAACCTCGCATCACCTGGGGGCCTTTGATCAGGATTTCTCCACGCTCACCAATAGGTAGCGCATTTCCATGATCATCGGCAATCATCACTTCCGTATTGGGCAGAGGCAAGCCAATGGTACCGATTCGTTCGGTTCCGTCAATTGGGTTACAAGTGGCTACAGGAGCTGTTTCGGTCAATCCATAGCCTTCGGCCAAAGGCACTCCGGTAATTGCTTTCCATTTTTCAGCAGTAGCTTTTTGCACGGCCATACCACCCCCCACGGCTATTTTCAAACCTGAAAAATCCAGTGATTTAAAAGCTTCTTGATTCAGCAAGCCATTAAACAAGGTATTTACCCCTGTAATGACGGTAAAGCGTTTCTTGGCTAAATCTCCAATAAAGGCCTTCATGTCTCTTGGATTGGTAATCAACACATTATGAGCACCAATCTTAAGCATTGCCAAACAGTTGACTGTCAAAGCAAAGATGTGGTAAAGTGGAAGAGCAGTGATCACGATCTCTTCCCTTTCCTTTAGTTTTGGCTTCATCCAGGCGGAAATCTGCTGCATGTTGGCAACAATATTTCCATGCGTCAATTCGGCACCTTTGGAAACACCGGTCGTCCCTCCCGTATACTGCAAAAATGCAGGATCTTCCAAACTCGATTTCACCGGCTTAAACTGGTGGGATGAACCCTTGGCAAGGGCAGATTTCAAAGTAATCGAACCCGGAAGTGAGAAAGGCGGAACCATCTTCTTGACATGCTTCACCACAAGATTGACGATTGTCCCTTTCAGCCCTCCAAGAAGATCTCCCAGCTCTGTGAGGATGATGTGCTTGGCTTGGATTTCAGTTCGAATTTTCTCCAAATTGGAAGCAAAATTGGCTACAATCACAATAACATCTGCCCCAGAATCATTGAACTGGTGTTTCATTTCAGCCGGCGTGTAAAGTGGGTTAGTATTGACCACCACCATTCCAGCACGTAGCGCACCAAACATAACAACCGGATATTGAAGAACATTGGGCATCTGAATAGCGACCCTGGATCCTTTAGCCAACTTCAATTCTTGAGTCAGGTAATTGGAGAAGTGGGCACTCAGTCGGTCTAGTTCCTGAAAAGTCATGGTTTTGCCCATGCATTCAAAGGCAACGGCAGAACCAAACTTTTTCACACTCTCTTCGAAAAGCTCTGTCACACTAGAATAGGCCTTGCAATCCACTTCTTTATCGACAGATGCCGGATAAAATTTCAACCAGGGGAAATCGCTCATACGTTGGATATTTTGGGTGTTTCTTACAGCATCAATTACTCAAAATTATTGGGCTTCACCAAATCGTATTCAAATCAGCTCAAAATTTTGCGGGCAATCAATTCTTTCATGATTTCGTTGGTGCCCGCATAGATACGCTGCACACGGGCATCAGCCCAAGCCCTTGCTACTCCGTACTCCCACATATACCCATAGCCGCCATGGAGCTGCACACATTCGTCAGCTACTTTACATTGCAGTTCTGTCATGTTGTATTTGGCAGCGGAAGCCATAGCCGGATCGAGCTTGCCGTCATTGTGTAGCTGTACAAGGTAATCGCAGTAGATTCGTCCCTGTTCTACCTGAGCAGCCATTTCAGCCAATTTGAATCGGGTATTTTGAAACTCAGAAATTGCCTTTCCAAATGCCTTGCGCTGCTTGACGTAGTCTATGGTACTGGAAAGTGCAAACTCCGCCAAAGCCAAAGCGGCAAGAGCTACCACGAGTCTTTCCTGAGCAAGTTCGGTCATCAGATATTTGAAACCTTCTCCTACCTTTCCCAGGAGATTCTCTTTGGGTACTTTCACGTCTTCAAAGAAAAGCTCACACGTGTCTTGCGCATGTAACCCAACTTTCTCAAAAGGAACTCCTTTGGAAAAACCCTGCATATCTTTATCAACCAAAAATAGAGATATTCCTTTTGCACCTCGTGTAGGATCTGTTTTGGCTGCTACCACCACCACGTCTGATAAATATCCATTGGTAATAAAAGTCTTTGCCCCATTGATGACAAAGTGATCTCCATGGTCAACGGCTGAAGTCCTCATCCCTTGCAAATCTGATCCTGCTCCAGGCTCAGTCATTGCAACAGCCCCAATATACTCACCGGAAATCATCTTGGGAATGTACTTTTGCTTGGCTTCCTTAGTGGCATAGTGTAGAATATATGGCATCACAATATCACTGTGAAGTGGATAGCCGATTGCCGGTCCAGAACATCCGCTTAGCCCTAATTCTTCGATCAAAATCGCATTGTATCTGAAGTCTTGAATATTCAATCCTCCCAAGTCTTCAGGAGCTTGAATTCCCAAAAATCCATTTTCTCCAAATTTGAGCCAAGATTCCCTGCTTACCATTTTCTGCTTTTCCCATGCTGCGTTGTGGGGGGTGATCTCTTTGGCGATAAAATCTCTTACACTTTGTCTGAAAAGTTCATGCTCTTCAGTAAATAAGGATCGATGTAGTCCGAACATATTTGGGTTTAGTTTTTCTGCCATCAAAAATAGGTAATTTGATTTGTTTGGTTTTTAACAAAAGGATTTCTTACACTTTAAAAACAAGAACGTGTCAAAAAAAAAGTCCCGGATTCTTTAATTCCGGGACTTTTTGAAAAAGGAGCCTTTGAGATTTATTCGAAATACAAAGCTTTGGATCTTCCGTGGGCATCGGTCACTTTTACATAGACTTCCTCCGGAGAGACTCCTTTCAACTTGTAGTTCTTTCTAAAGCCTTCAGATTCCTGGATTTCTTCTGAAAAAATAAGCTGGTTTGTAACACCGTGTCGAATCTGAACATCCACACCCGGTTCGTCCAGTCCTACCACTGTCAAATTGATTGTTCCATCGTCAATCTTTTTTCCGTAGGCCGCAAGGGGAAGTTCTTCCGTCGGCTTTTGTTTGTCAAAAGTCGCTACCTCATAGACTACTTCTTCATCACCCGTAGTGATCTTAACCCGATATTCTCCACATGGCATTTGACTGAGATTGTAAGGAATAATCAAATCTTGTGTGCCGACTTTGACCTTTTTCTGGTGAAGCTTTCTTCCCGTGTGGTCAAAGATGGCAACCTTTGCCTCTCCTACTCCTTCTTTCAGGAGTACATTGACTGTTTTAAATTTTGCCTGAACATTTGACAGTGACATCAAATCATCTGCGGCGTTGGCGGCTAGGCTGCTAAAAGATAAAGCGCCTGCAAGTGCGAAAGTGAATAAGGTTTTCATAAAACATGTTGGTTTAGTGTTGTGCTAGCTATCTTGCCAAGCACATACCAACTCGATCTGGCACATTCCATATTCGCCTTTCTATTGAGGTCAGATTAGCATTTTTTAAGCATTGTCATTCAAGTCTTGAATTCTGCTCCCTGACCCAAAAAGTGTTTTTTGTGACCAGATGTGGGAAAAAGCCTGTCCATTTGTATCACTACCGTACAGATCGGCTTAGATTTTAAAAATCTCCGGGTTGCATGGTATCCAAAAGGTTAAGAGAAATTAATTTTCAAAAAACTTAAATCACTGAAAACAAAGTGTTTAAAAACAAAAAAACCTGTACGAAATTGTACAGGCATTGTCCGAATTAACTCAATTTTTGAGGCTTAAAAGGCATACCCAAAACCTATCCCAGCGAATAAGGGCCAGAATCCATTGTTGTTGAAAATGGGAGTCAGATTAAATCTCCAAGTAAATCCACCATCAACAGGAATTTTCCTATAACCGAAGTTCATGGTTCCCATTATGCTCGGTGATCCATCAACCGGTAGAATAAATTCATAGCCTCCATAGGTTTCATAAGAATTACAGACATAATTACCATTACTGTCATAATACCAATTGGAGCAATAGGTGGAATTTTCAGGCTCATTAAACGCAAAAAACGTGGCACCCAATCCCAGCTCAAAATAGTGAGGCCCTTTTCCGTATAACTTATTGACCATCACAGGAAGGGAAAAGAAGGAATCACCCTCTGTACCATACCCCCCAGCTCCGATTCGCATTCCCCAAGAATCCATCCGGCTCTTATCAAAACGGAAATCATAATTAAAGCTATAGGCCAATCCTGCACCACCCAATTCCAAATAGACTGATCGGTAGGGCGTCACATTTTCTTGGGCATGGGATTTTATCCCAAGGGTAAGAATTAATAAAATCAAAAGCGCTTTCTTCATAGTAGGTTTAGTTTAACAATCTGAAAGTAGTACGAAAAATCGACTCGGGTAGCTACAAAAGCTCATTTTTTTAAAATCAAAAAGTCCAAAAGGCGGTTAATAATAGTACTAATCGATTAATTTTAAGCATGTTCGAGAAAAAAGCATTTTTTCAAAAACCAAGTTGGGTCACCTTTACTCTAGGTCTTGGAATTCCTCTACTTCTTACTGCTTGTATTCAAGTAGACGAGGATCCGTACAACCAATGCCCACTTCCCATCAAGGCGGAAGCAACAGGAATCAAGGAGGTCTTTTTTAGTCCTTATCGTAATAAACGCTACGCCAACACTTCAGACACCGTTTCTATTTCCGATTTCGGGTTCAATTTTGAGCTGGAAGTGAAAAAAAGGCAAAACGACAATACTGAAGACACCTGGCAAAATGCTTATCCTCTCACCTGTGAGGAAACCTTTCACATTGGTAATATTTCCAATATCTCAGTGGTATTGACAGGGCCTTTTGCAGGATTGCCTATCGGAACTGATATTTCCTACGCGCTAATCACTCCCGATGGAAAGCGAATCTCTGACTTGAGAAACTTTGAAAACATCTCTGTGTATTTTGGATCCAAACTTACCCTAAGACCTGCACCTTATTCTCAATTAAAAACCCGGATATTTGTATTCTTCCGGAATGGTGATCAAGCATTCATGGATTCTACCTCACCTTATTTAAAGATTGACTGATTTTATGCTCAAAAAAATCTTCCTGGGACTTTTTGCCACCGCAATGATCCTTGCCATTGTCTACATGCTCGGACCCAAGGTAAAAACTCAGGAACTCCAAATTGAATTCCCGGAGGTACCCACCCGAATTACAGAACTTGAAGAGTACCTTAGAAACAGGGAAGACTCGGTAATCGGACTTAAAGAGGGAAATGAAGCCTATATCGTGTGGGCAGACACCGCCAATAAAACCAAAACTCCTTACTCTATAGTCTACATCCATGGATTTGGGGCTGGACCTATGGAAGGAGATCCGGTGCATCGATTCTTGGCGGATCACTTTGGAGCCAATCTTTTCGTGACCCGCCTGCCCGAACACGGCATTAGACGGGAAAACGGAATGGCCTACCTGACTGCGCAGAAATTAGCCGACGCCGCTGGTGAAGCTTATCAGATCGGGAAAAGTCTAGGAGATAAAGTCATCGTGGTGGGTACCTCCATGGGTGGCGCTTTGACCCTACTTTTGGCGAGTCAGCAGCCTGATATTCATGCATTGGTCCTTTATTCTCCTGCTATTCGGGATGGAGGATCCAGGCTTGAAGGCTTTTTTAAGCCCTGGACAAAGTGGCTCATGGAGAAAACAATGATGGAAAACAGTGTGATTCATCAACAGAGAAAGGGAGAAAAGGCAGCTTACTGGTCAGAAGATTACCATATCAACGGATACGAAAGCCTGGCTGTCTTGCTCTACAGCGAAATGAATCAGGAGACCTTCTCCAAAGTCACTCAGCCTTTGTTTTTGGGATATTATTACAAAAACGATCAGGAACAAGACTTCGTGGTTTCAGTACCCAAAATGCTGGAAATGTACAGCCAGGTAGGAACCGACTCGACTTTAAAAAGAGAAATGGCTTTTCCAAAAACAGGAGACCACGTGATCGCTTCTTCCATCACTTCTCAAGACTGGCAGACAGTCTTGTTTAGTACGATTGACTTTCTGGAAAATGTAGCCAAAGTTCCTGCCCGAGAAGTCTATCAAAAGCGCGTGGAAGAAATGACAAAAGCGAATGAACTTCTTCAAAAAATGAACTAAAACAAAAAATGAGCGGGAAATTTCCCGCTCATTTTTTTAGAATGATTTCCTGAATGGTGTCGTAGGAAGATGGATCGAGTTGACCAAATTGACCTCGGGATTATCTGCCCAAGCGTATCGGATACCAACCGGAGTGAGTCCTTCAGGAATGGTAAGGGTGACAAGGTCAGAGCCGGAAATCGCCCCCTTGACCACTTCAAATTGACCTTCGGCATCTTCCATGATAAAACCCAGGACTTCATCTCCAAACGCCAGCTTCAATCCCTCTCCCACTTCGTCAAAGCTGACCAAAACGTGGTTGCCTTCCCGCTTCACTTCTCTGATTTGGGGTCCAGAAGCTAAAATTTCCTCTCCAAAAACCACTTTTCTAGCCTGAAGCCAAAGCCTTTCTCCCACATCTTTTTTGTTTCTAGGGTGAATATCACCTTCTTCACCAATATCGATAATCGTGGCCATGCCGGTATTGGGCAGTTCCAGGGTCTGAGTCTGTGCTTCTCTTAAAAAAGCCCAGTTACTCTCAGGCTGCACTTCCTTACGCTCCATAAAATTAGCCAATTGAACAAACAGGAATGGCATTTCCTCCTGATTCCAGCGGGTTCTCCAGTTGGTGATCATCGTGCCAAACAACTCCCGGTATTCTTCTGCCCTTCCGGCATTGCTTTCTCCCTGATACCAAATCACTCCCCTGATAGCATAACTGGTCAACGGAGCTATCATGGCGTTAAACATGAATCCCGGCTTCCAGTTGAAGTATTCCACTTTGGGCAGTTGAGGTTCTACCACATCATTGGAATAGGACCAATTACCTTCCAAACTGATTTTTTTACCGTTTTGTGTAAGATACATCCCACCTGCTGTACCGATGGCCGGGTGGTTGTCCCAAGTATTGATCGCGCGAATGGTGAGTACATTTTGCCCCATCTTGAGCAAGTCAGCTGGAAGTTCCAGGTCCGGCATCGCTGCTCCCCAGTCTTTGTAATGAATCTGCACTCCATTGAGATAAATAAATCCCATTTGCTCCACCCTGCTGAGCGTGAGTATGACAGGCGCTTTGGAGGAGAGGTTAAACTTTTTCCTTACCCAAGCGATATGTTCCAAAGGATTGGCAGCCGGAAGGGAAATATTTTTCCATCCGGATTCTGTGTAAGCCAGGGAAGCTACCTCCCCGGCCATCAGCGAATCAGGACGACGTACCAGCAAGTCCCTCATTTCCCTCCTCTTTTCATTTTCTGTCAGGATTTCTTTCCATTTAGCCTGATTTTCGATCACTTCCCTCGCTTCCTCTGTATAGGATCGATCCTCTATTTTTGCCAAAACCTGCGCCTCGGTCCATCCTTCTGCCGGTGTTCCTCCCCAATTGGACTCGATGATCCCCACGGGAACATTTTGCTCCAGATGATTCTTTTTGGCAAAAAACCAAGCCACTGCCGAGAAATCAGGAAGGTTTTCCGCATTGGCCACCTTCCAACTACCTGAAGAAACATCAGACTTCTCTGCAGCACTATAATCCTTTTCAACCTTAAAAAACCGAATCTGTGGATAATCCGGATTGGCAAATTCCTCCTCCCTACCGATCACTCCGGCATTGAGCGCCCACTCCATATTGGACTGACCACCTGCCAGCCACACGTCTCCGATGTACACGTCTTCGACTGTTTGAACATTGACTTGGAGCTGAAAAGGTCCCCCAGCAGCTAAAGGGGGAAGCTGAACCTTCCAAGTACTGTCTTCTGCAACTTTAGCACTTCCTACCGCACCGGCCAAAGCCACCCTTACCTTTTCTCCAGGGCTCCCCTTTCCCCAAATCTGAACAGGTTGATCCCGTTGCAAGACCATTCCTTTGGAAATCAACTTAGGCAAAATCACTGGAGATTGAGGGATCGGAACCTCACAACCAAACAGAATGGCCACTAGGCCAAGTATTAAAGCGTACTTTCTCATAAGTGATGCGGTTAAAAAAAAAGGGAGACTTTTGTCTCCCTTTAAGATCGATCAAATAAATCGATTGATCAAATTTTCGAAGTATTCTTGCTTACCACTGTATTGCTTTGGTTCACCCACTTCAAATGCATAGGCTCTGAGATCTTCCAGAGTCAACTTACCCTCTTCGAAAGCCTTTCCCTTACCGGAGTCAAAGCTAGCATAGCGGTTCTTTCTTCTGGCCAGGTAATCGGATTTTTCCATGATATCGGCAGCAATAAGCAATCCTCTAGCAAAGGCATCCATACTGCCGATGTGTGCTAGGAAGAGATCCTCAGGATCAGTAGAGTTTCTTCTCACTTTCGCATCAAAGTTGACACCGCCACCCTGCAAGCCTCCAGCTGCCAGAATCACTAGCATGGACTCAGCCAATTCCTGGAGATTCAAGGCAAACTGATCTGTATCCCAGCCATTTTGGTAATCTCCTCGGTTGGCATCGATGGATCCCAACATGCCGGCGTCGGCTGCTACTTGAAGTTCGTGCTGGAAGGTATGACCAGCCAAAGTCGCATGATTGACTTCAATGTTGAGTTTGAAATCCTTATCTAAACCAAAGTGACGAAGGAAGCCGATCACGGTCTCGGAATCATAATCATACTGATGCTTGGTTGGCTCCATAGGCTTAGGCTCGATAAAGAAGGTACCTTTAAAACCGTTCTTTCTGGCATAATCTCTAGCCATGGTGAGGAATCTGGCCAAATGCTCCTTCTCCCGCTTCATGTCGGTGTTAAGCAAGGACATGTATCCTTCTCTTCCTCCCCAAAACACGTAGTTTTCACCACCCAATTTGATGGTAGCATCCAGCGCATTTTTTACTTGAGTTCCGGCAAAAGCCAATACATCAAAGTTTGGGTTTGTGGAAGCACCATTCATATACCGAGGATTGCTGAATACATTGGCAGTGCCCCAGAGCAGCTTCACACCGCTTGCCTTCTGATGCTCTGCAGCATAATCGGTGATGATCTGCATGCGTTTTTCATATTCTGCCAAGTTTGGACCCTCATCGATCAAATCCACATCATGGAAACAGTAGTAATCCACACCGATTTTAGTGATGAATTCAAAAGCTGCATCCATTTTATCTTTGGCTCTCTGAATAGGGTCGGGATGAGCATCCCAAGGATGAACGATAGTACCGGGGCCAAATGGATCTCCACCTGTACCGCAGAAGGAATGCCAATAAGCAATTGCAAACTTGAAGTGCTCCTTCATGGTCTTTCCGGCCACGACGCGGTTTTCGTCATAGTATCTGAAGGCTAGTGGATTGTCACTGTTGTGTCCTTCATACTGGATTTTTCCGATGTTAGGGAAATAGGTCTTTGACATTGTTTTTTGGGTTATATAATAAATAGGTAAATAGGTTCTGCAATATGGGATTGAGAAGTTTGAAACTAAGGCGTCATAGATGAAGAGATTGAAGATCTCTCACTACTCACGTGCCAGTTCTTTCAGCCTCTTTTCCCAGTTGAAATAGACCTCTTCATAGGGTTCGTAGAAGTTGGCATTTGGTTCCAGAGTTTCCAACAATTCCAAACCATGGAAAGCCTGGTTTTCATCGGCAAATACCCCGGCGCCGATTCCGGCTCCTCTTGCAGCACCTTGCGCGCCATCCGTACTATACAATTCCAGATTTACCCGGTTCATGTGTACGAAGGTTTTTCGGAAAAGCGGACTCAAAAACATATTGGCGTGGCCAGCCTTTACCGTCTTCAGATTCATCCCCATATCCTTCATGATTCTGAATCCAAAGGTCAGGGCGGAAACAATTCCTTCCTGTGCGGCTCTTACCACATGTCTTTTGTCATGCTTAAGCAAATCCAGGCCCAACAGATGAGCGCCTACAGGTTTGTTTTGCATGATTCGCTCCACTCCGTTTCCAAATGGAATAAAGACCAATCCTTCTGATCCGATCAAAGCCCCATTTCCAAGGCTATTCATCTCTTCATAGGTGATTCTAGAGCCACCCATGACTTTTTTCAGCCAAGAATTGAGAATTCCGGTGCCATTTACGCAAAGTAATACTCCGTAGGAAGGCTTTTTCTTTGAGTGGTTGACATGGACGAAAGTATTCACCCTAGACTGTGGATCATATAGTGGTTCGTCACATACCCCATAGACCGTTCCGGAGGTTCCTGCAGTAGTGGCTAATTCGCCTGGCTTGAGAACCTGAAGCGAAAAGGCATTATTTGGTTGATCTCCTGCCCGATAGGAAATGGGTATTCCTGCTTCCAGTCCAGTTTCTTTGGCAGCAGCAGCAGTTACTTTTCCTTGTACAGAAAAAGATGGAACAGCCTCGGGCATCCATTCTTTGGGGATCTCCATTTGCTTTAAGAGCTTTTCGCTCAAGCCGTTCTTTTTGAAATCCCAGAAAATGCCCTCAGAGAGTCCTGTCTCAGAAGTCATGATTTCTCCTGTGAGTTTCATGGCAATGAAATCTCCTGGAAGCATGATCTTATGAATTTGGGAAGCCACTTCAGGCTGATTTTCCATCACCCATCTCAACTTAGACGCGGTGAAGTTGCCTGGGGAATTGAGTAAATGAGGAAGACAATAATCTGCTCCCAACTTCTTGAATGCCTTATCTCCTATTGCCACAGCCCGGCTATCGCACCAGATAATGGATGGTCGAAGCACCTTTTGATTTTTATCCACACAGACTAAGCCGTGCATCTGATAGGCAATGCCGATGGCCTTGAGTTCGCCTTTTTTTACTTCTGCCTTTTTTTGGACAAAAGCGATACATTCCTTCACATACTTCCACCACATCTCCGGGTCCTGTTCGGCCCAGCCGGATTGGGGAGAATCAATAGGCATTTCTTCTTCCGGAAAAGCTTTGGATGCAATGGATTTGCCTGAATCAGCATCCAAAAGGGAAGCTTTCACCGAAGAGCTTCCGATATCAAGTCCCAATAATAACTTTCTCATTTTACCAGAAAACTATATAAAGTGCTGCTGTAATACCTGCGATCAAAATTGCTCCGATCTTAAATCCTGTACTGGTTCTGAAAAGGTCTGAGTTGACATCGATGCTGTTTGGATGATCCTTGCCTTTGCCTTCCACCAGAGAAATGACAATCATCAAAGCTGCCAAAATCAAAAACACAAATCCCATTCGGTCAATGAAAGGTAAGGCAGGGAAGACCACTTTGAGCACTACTGAAAGCGGAATACTCAAGGAAGCCCCAACCAATGCTGCATTGGAAGTGGTCTTTTTCCAGAACACGCCGAAGAAGAAAATCGCAAAAACTCCCGGGCTGATAAAGCCTGTATACTCCTGAATAAACTGGAACGCCTGATCCAATTGACCTAAAGCCGGGGCAACAATAGCTGCAATCACAAAAGCTACTAAGGCTGTGATTCGACCTACTTTTACCTGAGTGGCTTCCGAAGCACTCTTTCCAAAGTACTTATTATAGATGTCCATGGTGAAAATAGTCGAGGTACTGTTGGCCATAGACGCCAAAGAAGAAACGATGGCAGCTGTCAAAGCCGCAAAAGCAAGGCCTTTCAATCCGGTAGGAAGGATTTGAAGTAGAGTCGGGTAAGCACGGTCAGACTTGATGATTCCTGTCACCGGGTCTTTCATGGACTCAATAAATGCCACATCAGTGCCATTATTCACAATTACCAAGGCGGCAATTCCGGGAATAACCACGATCAAAGGCATCAATAACTTCAGAAATCCGGCGAAAATCATCCCTTTCTGGGCTTCATCCAAGCTTTTGGCGGCCAAGGCTCTTTGAGTGATGTACTGATTGAAACCCCAATAACTGAGGTTGGTGATCCACATACCACCAACTAATACAGAGAGTCCAGGTAAATCCAGGTAAGCATCTCTTGTTCCGCCTTTTCCATCGGGAATCATCATTTCTCCTTTAGAAAGAATCATGGAAAAATGGCCGGGAACTTCTTTTCTGAGCAAACTGAGCCCTTCCCAAGCATCACCATTTCCAACCATACCCAAGGCAATGTAAGTGGTCGCCAATCCACCTGCAATCAAAAAGACCACTTGAATCACATCCGTCCAGGCCACGGCCTTCAATCCTCCATAGATCGAGTAAATCATGGCAAACAAAGCCAAACCGATGATTCCATAAGTAAGAGGAACATTTAAAATGGTATTCAAACTTAAGGCACCGAGATACAACACCGAGGTGAGGTTGACAAACACGTAAAGCAACAGCCAGAAAACAGCCATGGTAGTTCGGACTCTGGTGTCATAGCGGTCCAAAAGGAATCCCGGCATGGTATAGATTCCTTTCTTGATATAAACCGGGAGAAAGAAAATCGCCACTACCAGCAAAGTGGCCGCTGCCATCCACTCGTAGGTCGAAATGGCAAGACCAAGAGCAAAACCGGAACCTGACATTCCGATAAACTGCTCCGCTGAAATATTGGATGCAATCAGGGAGGCACCTACTGCCCACCATGGAAGTGCTTTACTTGCCAGAAAATAATCAGATGAGTTTTTGACATGTCCTTTTTTCTCTCGGGAAACGAAAATTCCCATCCCGATAATCAGAAAACAGTAGCCAAAGAATACGAGTAGATCGATAGGTTCTAAGAGCATAAAACAAGGTTGATTGAGGTTTTTGGGTAACGAGTAAGGTTATTAGTTTAAATTTTACAAATTAAGGTCGATAAATATAAGGCTTTGATGCAAACGTGTGCATATTTTCCAGACGCAAATCCTTTCTTATTCAAAAATTTTGTCAAGCCACTCAATGGGTTCAGTAGAAAATTTCGTCTGATTAAGTTTATCCAAATAACTAACACCCGTAACATTAGAAACCCAAGCTCTTTCGGCATTTAGAATCTCCATAGGATCAAATGCGCCCTCCAAAATCGTGATGTCTTTTTTCCAAAATTCTTCAATAATTACCCTTCTGGATACACCCGATATACATCCACAAAAAAGTGAAGGAGTAAAAATCTGACCGTCTTTTTCCCAAAAAATATTGGAAGCCCCGGCTTCTGAAATATTCCCCGAAGCATCCAGGAGAAGGATTTCATCCCAGTTCTTCCTCAACCTTTCCTGAGCAGCAAGAATGTAGGGAAGTGAGTTTAACGTCTTGAATCGACTCCAAGGAGAATAAAATAGGCGAACTGAATCCGAAAACCCAGCCAAGGATTTTACCTTCGGTGAAGCGTGAAAGGGTTCTAGGTGAATCGTCTGAACCAAATGGTTTTCAAGGGGCGTGTATTTGCCGGTACCCGATCGGAAAAGATTCCATCGAACTCTCAATTTCTGACCGGGATATTTGAAAGCGATAAGATTCTCAATGCTTCTAGGATCAGCATACTTTGTGTCAATTCCCAAAGCAAGCAGGCCTTCCTTGGCCCTCTGCCTATGATGATCTAAAAACCGTATTTTAACTTCATCAAACACCATCGTTTCAAAAACACCGTCCCCAAAATTCATCCCCCTGTTTGGAATAGGATAGCTTGACAGGGGTATCCAGGTAGTATTTTCATCCGAAAAAACAAAAGTTGTATCGGTATCGCTCATTTCACTGTCCGTTTTCGGCCACATTATCCATCTGTTCTATTCTGATGATGTTAAATTAGATAAACAAACTGCCGTTTAAGCCGAAAAAATACGGATTGATTGCAAAAAATAGCTTAATCTTGAAATCGATTTTGACTTAGCATTATAATTGGACTTGTTTAAGATATGGCAAATAAGAGCAGTGTATTTGATATGATTGGTCCGGTAATGATTGGGCCATCTTCTTCTCATACTGCAGGCGTGGTAAGAATTGCAAGAGCAGCCATTCGAATTTTGGGGGGAATACCTGATGAAGCGGTGGTTACATTCTATAATTCCTTTGCCAGAACCTACGAAGGGCATGGCAGTGACCGGGCGATTTTAGGAGGGTTGATGGATTTTCAGACGGATGACCCAAGGATAAAAAATGCCATTGAACTTGCCCAGAAGAGTAACCTGAAGTACACATTCAAATCCATCGGGAATTCTTCTGTTCATCACCCCAATACCATCAAGCTAAACCTGAAAAAAGGCAACGATCAAATCGAAGTAGTCGGCGAAAGCCTTGGAGGAGGTGTAATTAATATTGCTGAAGTGGATGGATTTGTGGCAAATTTCTCAGCTCAAGCACATACCCTGATTATAAAGGCAGATGACATTTCTGGAGCTATCGCATTTATTTCCAGCGTTATTGCCCAAGAAAAAACGAATATTGCAACCATGTCTGTTTCAAGAAAAGGAAAAAACGACTTGGCATGCCATGTAATTGAAATGGACTCAGGCATTAGAGAAACCACTATTGCCTATCTCAAATCCCTACCCTGGGTTAAGCAATTGATTTACATTCCCGATATTGACCTTTAATCAACAAGAAAAAATAACCAACTACCTATGAGAAACTTTTTGCTAACCCTGCTCCTCGTGATTGGGAGCCAGTTTACAGGACTTGCTCAAAATTCTACCTATGATTTGGAGTCCTGTGTCCAAATTGCGTTGGATAACAACCTGACCTTAAAACGAACCGAGTTGAATCAGCAGATCATCGAGGCAGATCTCCTTCAAAATAAAGGGCAAAGGATCCCCACCCTTTCAACAGGTTCAAGCTATGGATTCCGATGGGGACGATCCATCAACCCAGTAACCAACCTCTTCGAAAATAACCGGATTGGAAACGTCAACCTTACAGCCAATTCCAATGTGGCCCTATTCAGGGGTAATCAGATCAATAACAACATTGCCAGAGCAAAAACGAATCTCGAATCCGGGATGTATACCCTTGAAGCAACAAAAAATGAGATTACGCTAAATATTATCAATTTATTTATCAACGTGGTATTCAACAGAGAGCAGGTCAAAATAGCCGAAAACCAATTGAAAACCACTCAGGAACAATTGGAAAGAACCTCCAAACTCGTGGCGGCCGGTTCTTTGCCGATTTCTGACCAACTGGACCTTCAGTCTCAAAATGCCTCCAACCAACTGGAAGTAATCAATGCCAAAAACAACCTACGGATAGCCAAATTGAATCTGGCGCAAGCCATGCAAATCCCGTTTACGGATGATTTTGATGTAATTGAACCAAAATTTGAAATCAACAATACCTTGATGGCTTCCGAAAATCCGGAAGAAATATTTGCGAAGGCAGTAGAATACATGCCTGAAATCAAAGCTGCCGAAACAGATCTTCGTAGTGCCGAATACGGGGTAAAAATTGCAAAAGGAGCATTTTATCCCACTTTAGGACTAGGGGCCAACGTTTTCACTAACTATGTCGATCAGGTATTTGGTCAAGACAGACCCTCCTTTGGTACCCAAATCGAAACCAACCTTTCCCAAGCCGCACAATTGCAATTAAGCATCCCGATTTTTACCAACTTCAACAACAAATCTAATTTGCAGAGAGCGAGAGCTCAGCAGCAAATCAGTGAAGTGGCTGCCTTAGAGGCGAAAAACAAATTGAGACAAGACATAGAAACAGCTTACAACAGTGCCCTTTCTGCACAGCTCTCCTTTGAAGCTTCCCAGACTCGGGTAAAAAGCCTCGAAGAAACATTCAGAATCGCACAGCAAAGATTTGATTTGGGAGCGATCAACTCAGTGGATTTCCAAATCGCCCAAAACAACCTATTCAATGCACAGGCTGACCTTCTCAATGCCAAATACACCTACATTTTCAGAGTAAAAGTTCTTGATTTCTACTTAGGTAACCCCATTAATCTTAACTAAACCATGGCTACTAAAAAGTCTAATAAACTTCTTTATTACCTACTCGGAGCAGTAGGAGTGATTATTGTCTTTGCTGTTATCGGTCGCTCTGCAGGCTGGATTGGTGGGGCAAAAGAAACCGAAGTAGAATTTGCTACTGTCAAAAAGACGGCTATCGTAGAGAAAGTAAGTGCTTCCGGAGAAATCCAGCCTGAGGTCGAGGTTAAACTATCCCCAGACGTAGCGGGGGAAATCATCGAGCTCAATGTACAGGAAGGCGACTCTGTGGAATTAGGTAAACTTCTGGTTAAAATCAGACCTGACAACTTCATTTCTGCTTTGGATAGAACCCGAGCCAATCTCAACCAGCAAATGGCCAACCTGGCCCAATCCAGAGCCAGCTTGCAGCGTGCAGAGGCTCAGTTTACGAGATCTGAGTTGGATTTTAAAAGACAAAAAACCCTTCATGAGCAGAAAGCCATCTCCGATGCAGACTATGAACAGGCTCTTGCCAACTACATCACGGCACAGAAAGACCTGGAAGCTGCCAAACAGAATGTGATAGCAGCAGAATTTATCGTAAAAAGCTCGCAAGCATCAGTCAATGAAGCCTCTGAAAATCTGCGCTTGACTAATGTGAACTCTCCGGTTTCCGGCATCGTGTCCAGCTTGAAAGTAGAAAAAGGTGAGCGCGTGGTGGGAACGCAGCAGATGGCCGGTACTGAGATGATGACCATTGCCGACCTGTCAAAAATGGAAGTTAGAGTGGACGTCAATGAAAATGATATCGTAAGACTTTCCCTTGGCGATACTACCATCATCGATGTGGATGCGTATTCATCCACCGGAAAAAAGTTCAAAGGTATCGTAACCAGTATCGCAAATACCGCAAATACGAAAGCTTCAGTAGATGCGGTAACCGAATTCAAAGTGAAAATCAGAATTCTTAATGATTCCTATGCAGATCTGGTCAAGGCTGGAAATAAATATCCTTTCCGTCCTGGAATGACCGCTTCGGTAGAGATCATGACCAATGCCAAAACCGATGCACTGGCTATTCCTCTTTCAGCAGTGACCACTCGTGAATCCAAACAAGACAGCTTGACTGGCGGTGCAACCAAGGCCAAAGAAATTGTGTTTGTGAGCGAAAACGGAGAAGCTAAAACCAGAACCGTAAAAACAGGAATTTCAGATTATGAAAACATTGAAATCCTGGAAGGCCTGAAGGAAGGCGATGAAGTCATTTCAGGTCCATATTTCATCGTGAGCAAACAATTAAAAGAAGGGGATAAAGTGAAGAAACTCACCACCCCAAAACCTGAGGAAGAGAAAAAATAATAAAGTCTGATCCCCGCCTAGTGCGGGGATTTTTTTGCTCGCTTCCACCGAGGAAGTTTCATTTTCAAGCCACCTTGAGCGTCCTCGCTCACAGTTTTTATTAGGATTGGTTAGTTCAATTAAACCCATTAATAAATTGATAATAAGGATAGTAAGAATAAAAAAGCTGTTAGTGAAGACACTAACAGCGGCATAAATAGGAAACTAACAGAGGCTATCGGATTTTTAAAAATTCATCCTAATTCCATGTGTACCTTACTCCAAAAAAGCCTCTGATCCCCTGATTAGGAGCAAACATATACGTGGGGTCAAACGTAAGGGCATTTGGATTTTCAGGAGTCGGAACCACATTTCCGGCACCGTCAAACGCCACTCCCCGGTCAAAAGGATCAAAAGCTCTCGCGATGCTGTTAGCTGGAGGGGTGTAATTGAGGAGATTTTTTACCCCTCCATAGATTTCCCATTTTTCTCCCAAGCCTTTGGTAATCTGAATATTTTGAAGACTCCACCAAGGGGAATATTCGGGACGGTCATCCAACTCACCCAGCAAAGGAAGCCTCATCGGACTGTACACATTTCCGGTATAATCTATAGTCAATTCGAGAGGATGGATATGATATCCGATAGTCCAAACACCGGAAAACCGCTCAGTAAACAGCTGCCTTTCCCTGACACCATTTTCCTCCAAGGAAACATCCATCAAGGTAATTCCTGTTAACAGCTTAAATCCATTGGCCCACAAGCCGTCAAAATTGAAACTTAGCCCCTGACTCCTCGAAGTACCATCCAGATTGGCATAAATGATTTGATTGGGGTTGGTCTCATAGTCAGGAATGATCTGATTGGAAAATTGGGTGTAGAAAACACTGCCTTCAAGACCGAAATAATTCCCTTGGTCGCTGTAAATTTTCTTGACGAGGTTGGTATTCACATTCCAGCTTCTTTCCGGATCCAGTTCTTCCTCAAAAACTACCTGTCTGGCACCTGTCAAGGCCGCATGGTCTTCGGTGAATACATTCGCTACCCGGAATCCATTGCCAATCGATGTTCTCCAGATCAGCGACTTATCTTCTGAACTGATTTTATAATTCAGTCTGGGAGACCAAATGGAGCCGTGCACCGTGTTATAGTCGTATCGAATCCCTCCCAATAGGCTTTGTGTCTTTGACAATTTCAATTCATTCTGCAAAAATAACCCCGGCAAATGAGTGATAAAGGGGGAATTCCCCTGTCCATTACTTTCTGCAGTTGCAGGAGTGCTGTCATCATAGTAAGTCAATCGGTAAGCTGCACCTGCCAAGAGTTGATTTTTGCCCAATAATTTATTCCATGTAAGCTGACCGAATCCGATCCGCTGGTCTGCTCCATAAAACACATCCCCGTAATAGGAATCTTGCTTGTGACCGTTTGCTGAAAACTGGAAATTGATCTGCTCTTTCACGGGAAGCTGATAGTTGCCAAAAAACTCCCAACGCTGCGTGCGGATGCTTTCCCCATAGATCACATCTCCTCCCCGAAAAGCCGGAGTCCAGCTCATCTGACCACCCCAGCGGTCCTCATGAATATACCTCCCAGCAAGAGAGAGAAGGTTGCCTTTCTTTTGGGTGATTTGAAGCTTCTGAAAAACAGAAAATCGCTTTTGCAACGTCAGATCGGTCATTCCGTCCTGGTTGTTGTCGATCGGATTATCATACCAGAAGGTATTGACTCCGGTGAGGGATTGGATTTTTTTTCCAAAGGAAGACTTGATACCCAAGTCCAGATTGAGTTCTCCCCAAGTGGTACCAAAAGCATCAAAAGAAACCAAAGGAGCATTTTCCGGCCTTTTCGTAATGATATTAATCAATCCTCCGACAGCTTCTGAACCATAAAGCGTCGAAGCAGGCCCTTTGACCACCTCGATTCGGTCTATCAAGGCCTGAGGAATACCCGAAAGCCCATAAACCGTTGCCAACCCACTCACAATCGGCATTCCATCAATCAAAATCATGGTATAAGGTCCCGCCAAGCCGTTGATCTGGATATCTCCGGTGTTGCAAATGTTACAGTTGACCTGTGGCCGGACGCCATTGATATTTTGAAAGGACTCAAAAAGTGACGGAGCAGGATTAGACCTGAAAAAAGAACTTTTATATACTTCTACCGGCACCGGGCTATCTAGCCTGGAAACCTCCTGTAGTGTCCCGCTCACCACCACTTCGTCCAATTGATTATCCATGGCTGACAAGGTGATGCTAAGCTCTTTTTCTCCTGTTTCCAGGACTTTGGAAAAAGACTGAAATCCCAAACGAGAAAATTGAAGGGTCACTCGTTCGGTAGAAGGAATGGCCAATTCAAACCTACCCAGGCTGTCTGTCAACGTGCCTTTTCCGGTTTCCTTTATGAGCACCTGAACCAGCTCAAGTCCTTCACCTTTCTGGGATTTGACCTCTCCTTTTAGCAGACTCTGAGCGGACAGACTTGAGCAAATCATGCCCACAAACATCAATAATGGTACTAGTTTCCTATTCATATATGCAACAATATTGCATTTATACTCCAAATTAATAACAAGGTTTTGTACTTCCGCAACTATTTCAAAAATCCAGAAAGTCAAAATCAAGATTATTAGAATTGCAAAATTACAAAGTTAGACTATTCTAACAAATTTGTTTTTCTTATTAAAGCCATTTTAATTTGAAATGAATTACAACCTATGGCATCGAGCACCGAAGAAAACTACCTCAAGTCCCTATACAATCTTGCCAATGTCCAGGGAGAAGTCAACCTGTCTGAATTGGCTGCGAGCTTGCAAGTAAGTTTGCCAACGGCAAACAGCATGGTCAAATCCCTCCAAAAGAGCGGTTGGGTGATTTATGAAAAGTACAAGCCCCTGACTTTAACTAAAGAAGGCAAAAAGACCGCAGCCTTGATCATACGCAAACACCGGCTGACAGAAATGTTTCTAGTCAAAGTGATGAATTTCGGATGGGAGGAAGTGCATGAAGTCGCCGAGCAGATTGAACATATTCACGCTCCAAAATTTTTCGAGCGAATGGATCAGATGTTGGGATTTCCCACGGTCGATCCTCATGGCTCGCCCATTCCTGACCCCCAGGGTAAAATCACTCCCCTTTCCTATACTCCTCTCGCCCATGCGAAGCCTGGTCAACACGTACAATTAGCAGCCTTGACCAATTCTTCCACGGAGTTCTTAGAGTTTCTTAATAGTCGAAAACTTTCCTTAGGAACCCAACTGACCATCCTTTCCAAAGAATCTTATGACCAAAGCATGGTGGTAAGCTATGCCCATCATCCTTCAGAAACCTTGAGTGAAAAGGTATGCGAGCGGTTGTTGGTAAGGGTGCTGGATTAATTCCTTTGGCCTTCTGTTAAACATTGACTCTGAAAGAAATTACACTTTCGGTAAATTCATTTTTCTGCCTGCCCCCTATTTTCGGATTCTGTTTTCCTTCATGTGTATGAGCTCCTTCAAGAACTTCTGTTTTCTCGCACTTGCCGTGTCTTTACCCTTCCTGAGCTTCTCCCAAGACCGGGTTACTGGCAAAACTTTCACTACCCGATCTGAAGTCATCGCCCAAAATGGAATGGTCGCGACTGCACAACCTCTAGCTACCCAAGTGGCTTTGGATGTGTTGAAAAAAGGCGGTTCGGCCATGGATGCCGCCATCGCAGCCAATGCCATGCTGGGCTTGGTCGAGCCCAACGGCTGCGGCATCGGTGGAGATGTCTTTGCCATCATTTGGGATGCCAAAACCAAAAAGCTTTATGGCTTCAATGGAAGCGGTCGCGCTCCTGAATTACTGACGATGGATGTTTTCAAGGAAAAGGGATTAAGTACCGTACCCTTACTCGGTCCTCTTCCAGTTTCAGTTCCTGGTTGCGTGGATGGATGGTTTGAGATGCACAAGCGCTTTGGAAAGCTATCCATGCAGGAAATCCTCCAGCCTTCCATCGAATATGCCAACAATGGCTTTCCCGTCACTGAAGTGATCGCTTGGCAGATGGATCACATGTGGCCGGAGATGCAGGATATTCCCGGTTTCCGAAAAACCTTTATGCCAAATGGCAAAAACACCCCGAGAAAAGGGGAAGTATTCAAAAATCCTGACTTGGGAAGAACCTATTCATTGATCGCAAAAGAAGGACGTTCCGCTTTTTATGAAGGTGAAATCGCCCGAACCATCGACCGGTTTATGAAAGAAAACGGGGGCTATCTCCGCTATGAGGATTTGAAAAAACACACCTCCGAGTGGGTAGAGCCCGTCAGCACCAATTACCGGGGCTACGATGTGTGGGAGCTCCCACCCAACGGACAGGGAATCGCCGTCCTGCAAATGCTGAATATACTAGAAGGCTATGACATCCAATCCATGGGCTTTGGCAGTGCGGAATACCTGCACGTGCTGACCGAAGCCAAGAAATTGGCTTTCGAGGATCGGGCAAAATTTTATGCCGACCCGGCATTCAATCAAATCCCGGTTGAGAAATTGATCTCCAAAGAATACGCGGCCGAGCGCCGAAAACTCATTGATCCCAACAAAGCAGCCCTAGCCTACCCTGCCGGAGAAATCGAAAAAGGCAACACCACCTACCTGACCGTAGCGGACAAGGAAGGCAATATGGTCTCCTTTATCCAGAGCATTTACGATGAGTTTGGATCGGGCATGGTGCCGGACGGATTGGGTTTTGTACTCCAAAACCGCGGACAACAGTTCAATGTGCAGGATCCCAACCACTGGAATTCCTTGGCCAAAGGCAAGCGTCCATTTCACACGATCATCCCGGCCTTTATCACCAAAGATGGGGAACCTTACATCAGTTTCGGCCTGATGGGCGGTTCGGTACAGCCCCAAGGCCATACCCAGATTGTGGTCAATTTGATTGATTTCGGCATGAACCTGCAGGAAGCTGGCGATGCTCCACGTATGCGGCACAACGGTTCCTCGGAACCCACCGGCTCAAAAATGAGCAATGGAGGTTCGCTGAACTTAGAAAGCGGCTTTTCCTATGAGGTGATCCGACAACTCAAGGAAATGGGCCATCGGGTAGAATATACCGTAGGCCACTACGGAGGGTACCAAGCCATCTATTACGACAAAGTCAACAAAGTCTATATCGGCGCCTCCGAATCCCGAAAAGACGGACAAGCGGCTGGGTATTAAAATTTAGGCTAAAGCCCAGATGATTTTCTGGATATTCTGGGGAATGGGCTAAAGCCACATTCCTATTTAAAGGATCGTATTCCAAACTTTGAATTGCCTCCACCTTTAGGTGGGGGAAAAGAAGGATCACTCATTATTTCCGGGCTTTAGCCCAATGCCTCAACTCCCAACAGCTCCTCCAAATTTTTAATTTGGAGGTCCTATCCTTGAATTTTAAATCCAGAGGTAGGTTCTCGAGATTGGAAAATAAAGGAGGTGGATTTTATATCCATACTAATTGGGCTAAAGCCCAGATGATTTTCTGCATATTCTGGGGAATGGGCTAAAGCCACATTACTATTCAAAGGATCGTATTTCAAACTTTGAATTGCCTCCACCTTTAGGTGGGGAAAAGAAGGATCACTCAATATTTCCGGGCTTTAGCCCAATGCCTCCGCTCCCACCAGCTCCTCCAAATTTGCAAGTTGGAGGTCTTATCCTTGGGGTTCTATTTCAATAAGACTGGGTTTTGAAGCTACAAACCTCCAGAAGCAAAAAAAAGCGGGCCTAAACCCGCTTCTTTTACCCCAAACTCTTCTGCCAATTCCAGCTATCCCGCATAGAGTCTTCCAGGGAATACTTGGGATACCAGCCAAGCACTTGGTTGATCTTGGTGGTGTCCGCCCAGGTCTTCACTACATCTCCCGGTCTACGTGGACCGATCACGTAGTTGAGCTTCTGTCCGCTCACTTTTTCAAAAGCATGGATTACTTCCAGTACGGTATTTCCATTTCCCGTACCCACGTTGAAGACATCATAAAAATCTGAACCTTTTTCAGCTAGGTACTGAAAAGCCTTCACATGAGCATCAGCCAAGTCCACGACGTGAATGTAATCCCTCACGCAGCTTCCGTCTGACGTGTCGTAGTCATTGCCAAAGACGGTTAATTTCTCCCGGATACCCGCTGCGGTTTGGGTGATGAAAGGCACGAGGTTTTGTGGAGTACCGATGGGCAATTCCCCAATTTTACTGCTTGGATGAGCACCAACCGGATTGAAATAGCGCAAGGAAATGACCCGGATTCCCGGTTTGCTTTTCACATAGTCCATCAAAATGTCCTCACAGATTTTCTTGGTATTGCCATAAGGGCTTTCCGCTTCTTTTCTCGGAGTTGCCTCGGTCACCGGCAACACATCCGGCTGACCATAGACCGTACAAGAAGAAGAGAAAACCAGGTCGTGGATCCCTTTTTCTTTCATTACCTCCAATAGGACTAGAAGCGAACCGACATTATTTTGGTAATACTTCAAAGGAACTTGGGTGCTCTCACCAACGGCTTTGAAAGCTGCAAAATGAATCACGCCTTCGATCCGATGCTCCGTGCATATCTTTTCTAAAAGTGATTGGTCATTGCAATCCCCTTTGTAGAAAACGAACTGCTTACCGGTAATTTCCTTCAGACGATGCAGGACATCTTCATTGGAATTGGACAAATCGTCAAGGATTATTGGCTCCATCCCTGAATTCCATAACTCTACAGCGGTATGGGAACCGATGTATCCGGCACCGCCTGTAATCAAGATTTTTTTCATTATCGACGAAAAATTTGAATGGGCAAAGCTATTCAAATCCCCGAATTAGAAAATGGATAAACTTATCGAATAAGGGTAAATGTCCCTGTTTTCTCTGAGGTGGTCCGAATCCCTTCCAACAAATAATCATATCGAATCAAATAAGAATACGAACCCAATGGGGCTTCCACCCCTTTTATGGTCCCATCCCAACCTTCCGATCCGGCAAAAATCATTTCTCCCCATCGGTCCCAGATGATAAGCTCGTAAGAAATCCTGCAATTGGATACGGGCTGAAACAACCCTTGATCAGGATAGAATCCTGTGGGCATTCTCAGCTGAGGCAGGGCTTGCCTGATGGTTGCCATCCCTATGGCCACACAGCCTTTTGAATCGGTAACCGTATAGCCAAAATCCCCCGGAGGCAAATCAGTGATTTTGGCACCTGTAGCCCCATTATCCCAAACCACCTCATAAGGCTCAAATCCTCCGGTGATTTGTAGTTCCAAAGCCCCATCCTGGCTTCCTTCGCATCCTGGTCTTACCACAATAGGCTCCACTAACATTTGATCTGGCCCTATCATTTCTGCATCTACCGGGATGAAACATCCTCTGCTATCCTGAATGCTTAATAGGTATTTCCCCTCACCTACCCCAATGACTTCCAAAAATGTACCATCCCAACGCGACTCAAAACCAACCACAGAATAAGGTGGAGTTCCTCCTTTCAATTTCAACTTAAACAGTCCATCTGATCCACCAAAACAGGAGTTTTGTATCACCTGAATAGAGCCATCCAATCGGATAGGCTCAGGATTTTTTAGCTCAAAACTCATTTTTTCCAATGCACAGCCTGAGGCATCCTGCACAATCACATCATAAGTTCCGACCGGCAAGCCACTTGCAAATTCTGATTGAAGCTTGGCATCATGGGACCATTGATAGGTATATTTTCCAGAGCCCCCGGAAGGCCGGAGACGGATGCTTCCATTGGATTGGCCCTGGCAAGCAGGATTCAAAACCTCAGCCACTTCTAGCTTAAACTGGGGATAAATTTTCACTTCCAGCACTTCAGACACACCAGCACAGGCTCCATTTACCGTGCTGACTTCTTCATAAAAAATAGTTCTGGAAGGTGAATTCAAATCCCACAATACCTCCACTTTGGCCGTATTTTGACCACCAAGAATTTGGCCTCCTACGATCTCCCAAGTATACGACCTTCCCGAGGTCTGAAATGGAACTTCATAAAATAATGGAGAATTGATTCCACAAAGCCCTGAGCTTCCTTTAGGTAAAGCAGGTTCTAGGGAATCCGTGATTTCAACCTCCATTTCAACCGATTCTCCAGGACAACCCGCTTCAGTATATGGGATCGCTTTGACTTTTGCTGCTGTGCCTGTGGCTCCCCATTTTATTTTGATCTGATTGTCCTTTTCCTCCAACACAGTACCACCCACTACCTCCCATTGAATACTTCCAACTTGACCTGCATCCTCCAGTGTGTACACAAATTCATCAATCAGAGGACATACCGTATCCGGACCTTCGAGCTGTCCCCCCACTTCCTTCACTTCTACTTCAAATCGGAAAGTTTCCTCGCTATCACAGTTTCCATCACCGGTAGATGCCAACACGGTAACTTCAAATTTTCCGGGTTTTTGAAAAATATGGCTCACCTTTTTTCCATCCTTTACGGCTGAACCATCCCCGAAACTCCAGGTAAAGTCCTTGAACCCCGGAAAATCGGGGAAAATCTCCCAGGATCCCTCCTCACCCAAACAAGCTACTTTGTCTCCCGTGACATCAAAATTATACTTCGTTTCCGTCTCAAATTGGATCGCGTCCAGGCTTGCACCGACAGGATAAGCATAGGACTCCACGGCCCCTGAACCATACACATAGGCGATAAAACCCTCCTTATTTTGCAATCGGTTCGCACCTTCATTGACCACAATACTTGCGTATTCAAAAGCGGGGTTTGTAGGAACAATCTTAAATTGATTGCCCACGGGTTGTCCGTTGAGAATGGTTTGATTGGAAGTTCCTTTTTTGACAATGATGTTGACGAGGTGACTTCTGATCCAAGTGATTTTCACTGCCGAAAAAACGACATCCTTCATCATCTGATTGACAGGACTCAACGTGACTAGCGAAGGATCTCCGTATCTGGAATAAGGATCGCTCTGATCGTTACAATTCCCACTTTTGGCAATCATGGAGACCGATGCAGGTTTAGAGGTTTCTACAGCTACGATATCGTTTCTTCCAAATTCAAAAATTAAAAACTTCCCCTGATTGATGGTGCCTCTGACTTGCCCATTGACTTTGACCTGAGTATTGTCCTGAGATGCCAGGACCTTGATGATCTCCCCGGAGGTTCGGTCGGCTAATGGAATATGGATAAATGATTTCCCCCAGGAGTTCACCGGGTAGGATTGCTGAAACAAATGGTCCCCGGAAGTAGCGCAATTGTCACCTGCACTGGTCATTTTATTCCCTCCAAACACTGCAATATTTTTACAATCCCCTTCGGAACCATTAAGAACCCGAACACGGGTACCTGTAAGGTCTCCTTGATCGGATTTTAGCTGAAAGGTCTGGCCTGCATCAAGTTTAATCTGAACTGGTGCTCCGGCTGGCACTGGTCTACCATTGAAATCTATCCTGGCACTGGGAAGTATTTCCACTTGGGTTTCGTCTTCCACAGCTACAATCAACAGGGCACTTTCAAAATTTCGGTTAGTCGGAGCGATATCCAATCCAGGCTCAAACAAATCAAAATGGGAGGTGATATAATAATCCTTGCCCAGAGCTGTTAAAGGCAAAATCACAGTACCGTCTGCACTGGCTTGTCGCTTATTAAATGCATGTACGGCCACATTTCCTGTAGAATTGATATAGATACTCTTCTCCTCCGTCACTCCTGAGGAGCGATGCAACACAAAGTCTTTAGCCTCTTCAAAATCCTGGATGAATTGCTGTCCGGGCTCAAGATCAAAAAAGTACTTCTTATTGCTATATTCAATGTATCCCGTTGCTTTCTCATCCGCTGTTACAATCACTGAGGCGGTGACGGGCAAAAATGAGGTTGCATTATTTTCCATGAACCCCAAATAAAACTCCTTTCCCAAGGTATTTAATTGGGCAAAAGCTACCAATGATTGTCCCAAAAGAACAACTAAAAGGAAAAGGTTCTTAAGAAATTTTGAATTGGAAAACATGGAACAGCCCCTCTATCGATCGCATTAATTTACCTGATTAAGGTGAAAACTCCTCGGTTTGAGACTTGTTCGGGAATTCCTTCAATTGTGTAAGAATAGGTAAGCTGATAGGTATAGGATCCGACTGGAGCATCATTTCCTCTGACAGTACCATCCCATCCTTCATTTCCCAGATATATTACCTGTCCCCATCTATCCCAAACCTGCAACGTAAAGTCGACCGAACAATTGGACACCGGGCCAAATAGACCATCTTTTGGCATGTAACCTGTCGGCATTCTGACTTTAGGAGCCGTTTCTCTGACTCGTCCATAGGAAGATACAATGCATCCATTGGCATCCATCACTGCTACTGAGTAAAATCCTGATGGCACAGCACTAAGCGTTGGACCTGTTGATAATTGGGATTTTGAGGATGCCGCACCCAAAATCGAGGGACTTCCATCACCCTCGGTCCAATTGATGAGGTAGGGAGGTTTTCCGCCACTAATATTAACGGTAAGGGCCCCGCTTGCCCCGCCTGGACAGCCTGGGGAAACTTCCGTAAAGGACAAAACCATGGGCTTATTTTCAGGGATAATCCCTGATACGGGTAAAGAACACCCCTTTGAATCCAAAATAAACAGCGAGAAATTTCCTGAAGAAAGATTTTTCACTTCCAACTCTTCACCGTTCCAGGTGGAATTGAAACCTTCCACGGAGTAAGGAGGAACTCCCCCACTGATTTTCGCACGGAATCCTCCATCATTGACACCGGCACAAGTAGTGGGCAAAATCTGTAACTCTCTGGTCAATCTCATGGCCGATGGGTCAGCAATGACGATTTCATGTTTTAGACTCCCGCAGCCGCTTTTATCCGAAATCGTGACCAAATAGCTTCCTGCTTTTAGGTTTGAAGCGATTGAAGATTGAAGATTTGGGTCGTGTGACCATGTGTAAATGTAATCACCTGAACCCCCTGAAACCTTTAATGAAACAGAGGCATTTGATTCACCGGGACAGGTAGGAAGAACCTTTTCGGCATCCAATACTTGGATCGGATCAAGTGAAACCACTTGCAAAATCTCAGAAACGGTCGAACAGGTAGGTGCATTCGCATCTGTGACCTTGTAAGAAATTTCTTTTACTGCAGCATCGAGGTCCCAAGTCACTTTCACCTCTGCTGGAGTGGCGCCGGAAGTAAATTGTCCGCCCTTTACCACCCATTCGTAGGTTGCAGAAGATGAGGGCTGGGGCACTTTGTAGGTGACAGGACCATCTATTATCCCACAAATGCCTGCAAGTCCCTCAGGAGCATCCAATAATTCCCCTTCACCTATCGCGACTTTCAATTCAATTTCCTTTCCAAGACACCGGGAATCGACATAAGGAATCGCACGGATTACGCCTTCTGTCTCTAGAGCATTCCACCTCACAGTAATGGAATTTTCAGTTTCTGAGACTTTCTGCCCTCCTACTACATCGAGCCACTTACCCTTAACTGAAGGATTATTCCCTTGGATGAGATAGGTAACCTCCAGGTCAGCACAGGATTTTTCAGGACCCGAAATACTAGCCTCCACTTCCGGTAGCACCTCAATTTCAAACTCATACTCCGTGTTGACATCGCAGGTTCCTTGACCCGAACTTGCCTGTACGATCACTTTATACTTTCCTGCAGCGGAATAGGTATGATTGGCTGTTTTCCCTTCCACCAAAGGAGAACCATCGCCAAAATTCCACTTAAAGAACTTGAAAATCTCGTCCTTGGGAAGAATCTCCCAAGAACTTTCAACGCCAATACAGGCCACTTCTTCCCCTGCCGTGGTGAACTCATATTTTACTTCCTCTGACGCATCGGGACCACCGGCTAGATTGAACCCTGCGGAATAGCCATAAGACGAACGCTGCCCCGCACCATAGACATAAATGATCGCTCCTTCCGGGCTTGAAAAAGTATTTTCAAAATCAACAACATTGACTTGGGCGTACGATAATTCCGGTTTTCCGGGATAAGGTTTAAACTGGGAAGTGATAGCCGCTCCGTTCAATCGGATTTGGCTTAGGGTTGCAGTGGGCGCGATGATATTCGCATTGTTATAAAATTCATTGACGGAGTAAAATACAATGTCCTTGACCATTTGGTCATTGCTTTGGTAGGTCAGCAAAAATGGATCTCCGATATTGTTGGCGAGTGTATTGCAATCTTGACTCTTTGCCAAAAGAGTAACCGAGGAGGGCAATGATGTTTCGATAACCCCAAAATCAGTGGTTCCAAATTCAAGAGTTAAAAATTCACCGGCATTCAACACTCCATTGCTAGTTCCGTTCACTTTTACCTCAGTACCATTTTGAGCTGCCAAGACCTTTACTATTTCTCCAGAAGTACGGTTTCGTAAGGGAACATGCACGAATGATCTACCCCAATAGTCAATTGGAATAGCCTGCTGGAACAAGTGATCCCCTGTCCTACCGCAAGAGCCTGCACTGGTCATTTTATTTCCTCCAAAGACTGCCAACTTTTTACAATTGCCCTCTGAAGGGTTAAGAATCCTAACACTAGTGCCTGTCAGGTCGCCCAAAGCCTTAATTTGATAAGTTTGACCTTGGTTCAGAGTCACCGTGAAGGGAATCTTTGCTGGCTTTCCATTAAGGGTAGCATGCGAAGGTGTAATTTCAACCTGTGTATTGTCTTCAGTGGCAATGATCAGAGCCGTACTCTCTGAATTGTCAGGCCCTGCACTGAGAGGACTAAAGTGTGCGGTTAAAAAATATGTATCCCCAAGGGCCGGAATCGGAAGAACCAAGGTGCCATCTGAGCTGTTCTGTCTGGAGTTGTAGGCATAAACCGAAACATTCCCACTGGAGGAAATAGAAATGGATTTTGATGAAACCGTCTCAGAATCACGGTGAATAACATCCTGAGTGGTAGAAAGGAACTCCTGAACAAACGATTCACCTTTGGCAAGAGAAAAAGGATAACTCTGGCCCTGATAGTCTACACTACCAGCAGCAGCTTCTTGGGCAGTGACCACGATCACAGCTTTATCGGCTTGGGTTGCCTTACGGTTATTTTCCATGAAGCCGACTATAAATTCTTTACCAACGGTGCTTTGAGCTATTGATGAAAAGCTCAGTAAAAATGAAATGCACACAAAAAAGAGGGTGAGTCTTTTGTGTTGCTTCATTTTTAAGAATAAGGATGTCTCAAATTAGTTATTGTTTGGGGTTATTATCTGATCAGGGTGAACGATCCTCTAATATTACTTACTTCTGACTTTTCTTCCAATTGAAAGTAATAATTAACTGAGTAGGAATAGGTTCCACCAGGTGCGAGCTCTCCAGAAATCGTGCCATCCCAGCCCGAATTTCCAAAATAGATCAGCTGCCCCCAGCGATTATAAATTGATAACTGGAATTCGGTCTCACAGTTTGAAACTCCCTTATATATTCCCGGTGTTTGCCTAGGATCAAATCCCGTAGGCATTCTGATTATGGGTACCGCCTCAGTAACTGTCCCCTCTCCCAAAGAAACACATCCAGCAGCATCCGTGACTTCTACCTCATAAGTCCCTTTCGATAATCCCGTAACCAACTGACCATTCAGAAGCGGATCACCCCAACGATAGAGAAAAGGCCCTGTATTTCCTGAAGGCAAGACAAACAATTCACCGTTTGATCCACCTGGACAGGCTGGTTTTTCCAAGCGTACATCCACAAGCAAAGGAGCAGGTGAGGTAACCTCAAAGTTGACTGGAATTTTACACCCATTGACATCTTTTACCTCCCAAGAGTACTTTCCCGAAGAAAGACCGGGAATCTTGATTTCTGAGGAAAATGAATTTATTCCTTCAAAATCAAGAGAATAGGGCGCTACTCCTCCTTCCACCAAAATTCTTACTTCTCCGTCACTTTTACCATAGCAAGAAGTCCCTTGAGGTAGAACTTCTTTAAGTTGAAGAAGAAGAGGTTGGGAAATCTCGATGGCTTCGATCAATCTTTCGCAGCCTAATTGATCGATGATCTTCACAGAATACAATCCTGCTTGGAGATTTGCGGCTTCCGGAGCATTGAGGGTAGATTGATGAGACCATTCAAATTTGTAAGGTGCTTGGCCGCCAGTCACTGTCAATTTGATCTGTCCGGTTGATTCTCCAAAACAGAGCACTGAGGTTACCGAAGCTAACTCTGCCTGAAAATCAGGTGCAACCTTCACTTCGATTGGAGGAGATTTTCCTTCGCAGGAATTATCCACCAAGCTGTATGCGGTGTATTCCACTATCCCTGTGATTCCGGGCTGGTCCCAGACCACTTCTGCTTGAGGCAATCCCTGTGAACTAACCAAGGTACCACCCGTGATAACCCATTCGTAACCTCGTCCAGGCTGTGCATTGGGAGCAGTGTAAATATGTTGGATAGTAGGATCAAAACAGACCTGCAACAATCCTGCAGCTTCAGTTACCTCTATTCTTTGGTTGATTACCACATTCAATTCGATAGGATTACCAGGACATCCGCTTTCGGTAAAGGGAATCATCCTCAAGACTGCATTGAGATTAGCGGGCCCCCAACTGACCAAAACAGAATCCTCATAAGATTCCAAAATCACTCCACCTTCTACTTCAAATTTCGCTGAACCAATGTTCTGTTTGTTTTTGATGCGGTACATCACCTGTTCCACGTCAGGACACACCGATTGCTCTCCAACAATCTCCGCATTGGTTTCCAATACCTGTACCTCAAAAGTTATGGTTTCCTGATCGTCGCAGGAATTGGGGCTGAGGGAAGCTACTACTTCGACTTCATACACACCTGGATTGGAAAAGGTATGGGTGACATCCTTTCCCGTTTTGAAAGGACTTCCGTCTCCAAAATTCCAAACGAAGTAAGTGAAATCGGGATTTTCGGGATTGATCGTCCAGTCTCCCTCTTGATTCAGACAGGCTACTTTTTCTCCTGTGACATCAAAATCATATTTGGTATCGGTGAGGAAGTTTAAATTGTTGAGTGCAGCTCCGGCGGCATATCCGTAAGACTCGATGTTTCCAAATCCATACACATAGGCCGCAAAACCCAAGGAATTAGACAAATTGTGTACTCCCTGGGAAATGGGAACTCTCGCGATCTGAAAAGAAGGATCGCCAGGCAAGGGAGAAAAACTGTTGGAAATGTTTTGTCCATCCAGCCTAGTAGAACCCTGATCGCCTGTCTTAACTACAATATTGACATAGTGATTGACGATGGAGGGAAGATTGATGGCATTGAAGGTGAGCTGAGTCAAAAACTGCTCCACAGGGCTGTAGGTGATCATAAAAGGATCTCCGAAATTGGCATTGGAAGAACCCGGCGCATTACAGGACTGACTTTTCGAAAACACAGTCACTGAAGAAGGTTTGGATGTCTCAATTTTAACCGATTCATCTGCCCCAAATTCAAAAGGCAGCCACTGACCTCTGTTGATTACCCCTCGGGCCGTTCCGTTTACCCGGATTTCGGTATTGTCCTCTGCAGCCAAGACCTTTACCAGTTCTCCCGAAGATCTTCCTTCCAAGGCAACATGGACAAAACTTGTTCCCCAGGAATTGACCGGGTAGGCCTGCTGAAAAAGATGGTCATTGGCATCCCCGCATGCCCCTACTGAGGTCCACTTATTACCCCCGAAAACAGCAATTTTTTTGCACTCATCTGCATTGTCTCCCACTACTCTCACCCTCGAACCCGTCAGATCTCCACGGGCTTTGATTTGATAACTCTGTCCACGATTGAGTGTGATTTCATAAGGTGTTCCCTTTGGATTTCCGGAAATGGAAGCTTCGGCAAGGGTAATTTCCACCCGGGTATTTTCCTCTGTGGCCACTACCAGAAGAGTAGACTCATTGGACTGATTTAAATTATTCTGTGGATTGATTTCAAAATGGGAGGTGATGTAATGGTCTTTTCCCAATGCTCCCAAAGGAAGTACGACCGTTCCATCCGCACTTCTCAGCCGTTCATTAAATGCATGCACAGCAACTTTGCCCGTGGAAGTAATTCGGATGCCTTTGTTCTCAATGACTCCTGAGGTCCTATGAAGCAGATCTATGTCAAGGGAAGAAACCCTAAGGGTATACTGTTGACCTGCTCCTAGAGAAAAGGCGGTCGAACTACCCAAGTATTCAATCGCACCAGTGGTGTTTTCACTGGCCGTGATCAACACAATCCAATAATCAGGAGCACCGGGACTGTTAAAACTTGCTGGAACCCGGTTGTTTTCCATAAATCCCACCCAAAACTCTTTTCCCACTGTGGAAATCTGAGCCACCCCAGTAAGAACTGGAATAACCCCTGCTAACAGAAGAAATAGTGCTTTAGATAAAATTTCCCGGATACTCAATCTCATGTTTCACTAATAGATTTGACAATATAAATAACCCACCCAACTAATTCTCATCGATTTCTATCAATTGGAAAATTAGCGGTAGATGTGGGGGATTTTGGTCAACCAAAAAAATATAATTACCTATCTTTGCGCCTCCCAAAACCGGAATACACACATGATCTCAGTAGATAATTTATCGCTCAAGTTTGGCAAACGAACACTTTTCGAAGATGTCAATTTAAAATTTACCCCCGGCAACTGCTACGGGGTGATCGGGGCCAACGGGGCGGGCAAATCCACTTTCTTGAAGATCCTTGCCGGTGAGATTGATTCCACCTCCGGTGCTATCAACATCACTCCCGGACAACGAATGGCTGTTTTGAAGCAGAACCATTTCGAGTTTGATGAGGTAGAAGTGTTGAAAACAGTCCTGATGGGTCACAAGAAGCTTTTTTCCATCATGCAGGAGAAGGACGCCATCTACATGAAAGCAGACTTTACTGAAGAAGACGGCATCCGTGCTTCCGAATTGGAAGCGGAATTTGCTGAAATGGACGGTTGGAATGCGGAGTCGGATGCAGCAGCACTTCTTTCAGGCTTGGGAATCACCGAAGACCTGCACTATAGTCTGATGAAAGACCTTGCCGGTAATCAAAAAGTACGGGTACTCTTGGCACAGGCTCTTTTTGGAAATCCGGACATCCTGATTCTTGACGAACCTACCAACGACCTGGATGCAGAAACCATCGTGTGGCTGGAAGACTTCCTGATCGATTTCAAAAACCTCGTGATTGTCGTTTCTCACGACCGTCACTTCCTCGATACCGTTTCCACCCACATTGTAGATATTGACTTCGGAAAAATCAAAATCTACTCTGGCAACTATACCTTCTGGTACGAATCTTCTCAACTTGCCCTGAAGCAGCGATCCGATCAAAACAAAAAGGCGGAAGAAAAGCGAAAAGAACTTCAGGACTTTATTGCCCGATTCTCTGCCAACGTTGCCAAATCCCGTCAGGCGACCGCCAGAAAGAAAATGCTCGAAAAACTCAATGTGGACGAGATCGAGCCTTCCAGCAGAAAATATCCAGGGATCATCTTCAAACCTGAGCGTGAGGCCGGTGATCAGATCTTCATGACCGAAAACCTTGAGCTGAAAGAAGGAGGAGTTACCTATTTTACTGACGTCAACCTGATGGTAGATAAGGGTGATAAAATCGCCTTCATATCAAAAACCAAGCAAGCGGTCAACAAATTTTTCCAAACCATTATGGAAGAAGGCAAACCCACAAAAGGAAACTTCAAGTGGGGAGTCACCATTAATAAGGCCTATTTGCCAAATGATAACTCAACCTATTTCCAGACTGACCTGAACTTGATCGATTGGTTACGTCAATACTCTACCAATCAGGAGGAAGCATACGTGAGAACCTTCCTAGGCAGAATGCTCTTCACCGGTGAGGAAACGTTGAAAAAATGTACGGTGCTTTCCGGAGGTGAAAAAGTCCGCTGCATGATCTCCAAGATGATGCTTCAGAACCCTAACCTCTTGGTCATGGACGAACCTACCAACCACTTGGACTTGGAATCGATCACCGCCTTCAACAATGCCATCATCGAGTTTAACGGTACCGTATTGATGTCCTCCTATGACCACACCTTTGTGCAGTCCTCCTGTAACCGGATCGTGGAATTCACTCCTAGCGGCACCATAGACAGAAGAATGCCTTACGATGATTATTTGGCAAGTGCTGAAATCAAGGCGCTTCGTGAAAAAATGTACGGCAAAAGCTAAGCTCCACCACCTTGCTGCTCACTGCGATTATCATCTATCTTGCATTGACTGTAGCTGTAGGAGCTTGGTCTTCCAAGTTGGTCAAAAACTCCAACGACTTCGTATTGGCAGGGCGATCCCTGCCTCTTTTTCTTTCTGCCTCGGCCCTTTTTGCTACCTGGTTTGGTTCAGAGACCATTTTTGGCGCTTCTTCGGTGTATTTGGAGGAGGGATTACTAGGTGTGATCGAAGATCCCTTTGGCGGAGCATTATGCCTGGTGCTGTTTGGGATGTTTTTCCTGAAGCCCATGTACCGTATGAATGTGCTGACCATCGGTGACGTATTCAAAAAGATTTTTGGAAAGCGGATTGAATTTTTCGCCTCCATCTTTATGATTCCTGCTTACTTCGGCTATGTGGCGGCCCAATTGGTGGCCTTGAGCCTGGTATTGGGAGCGGTGACCGACCTGAGCATGACCGAGGGAATATTGATTTCCGCGGGAATCGTGGTGTTCTACACTTTCCTCGGCGGAATGTGGGCGATATCCATCACAGACTTTATCCAGACCACCATGATCGTGGTAGGTTTGCTTTGGGTCGCTGTGATGGTGGCTAAAGAAGCAGGAGGAGTGGGAGAGATTTTCGCACAGGCACCTCCGGAGAGCTTTCAGTTTTTCCCTGAGTCCACCGTTTCCGGTTGGACCAAATACCTCGGAGCTTGGATTATCCTTGGCTTAGGAAGCATTCCTTCCCAGGACATCTACCAGCGCGTGATGTCTTCCAAATCAGAAAAAGTAGCGGTCCGGTCCACCTATTTGGCGGGGGCATTTTATCTCAGTTTTGGATTGCTACCGCTGTTTATTGCCTTGGGAGCAAAAGTTCTATATCCGGAGCTTTATCTCGAAAATAAGCAAATGCTACTGCCCTCCATGGTGCTTCAGCATGGAGGAATGCCGGTGCAGATTGTCTTTTTCGGCGCTTTGATTTCCGCAATCATGAGTACCACGAGTTCCGGATTATTGGCTCCTTCGGCAATCATTTCAGAAAACCTCATCCGGCCTTACTTTGGTAGAAAGCTTAAAGACCGTCATTTCCTCTGGATTTTAAGGATCAATGTGGTAGCCGTCGCACTGATTGCTATCCTGATGGCAAGTTGGAAATCCAATATATACGAACTAGTCGCGGGCGCCTCCATTTTGATGTTGGTTTCCTTATTTGTTCCGCTTACAGCCGGTCTTTACTGGAAAAAAGCCTCCAAAATGGGAGCCTTGATGTCCATGGTATTCGGAATGATCGTATACCTTGCTTCAGAAAATTACTTACAAACTGAGGAGTCCCACCTCATTGGCCTTTTTGGCAGCGGGCTATCTATGTTGGTAGGCAGCATGCTCTTTCCAGATAAAACCAATTCTAAGTATGAACTATCCTAAACTGATATTACAAAAGGGAAAAGAAGTCTCTTTGCTAAGAAGGCATCATTGGGTCTTTTCCGGGGCGATAGCCAAAACAGATCCCGGAGTGGAAAATGGGGATTTGGTTGCGGTGTATTCCTCCAAAACTGAATTTCTGGGAATCGGGCATTTTTCCCAAGGATCCATCATGGTCAGGATCATATCTTTTGAGGAAAGAGTCATCGATCAGCAATTCTGGAAGGAAAAAATTACTTCAGCCTTTGAAGTAAGAAAAGCATTAGGACTGACTGAAAATCAAGAAACTAACGTCTATCGATTGATTCATGGAGAAGGTGACGGATTGCCGGGATTGATCATTGATTTTTATAATGGCACAGCTGTCATCCAAGCCCATCATGTGGGAATGCACCGTCACAGTCAAGAGATCGCGGAGGCTTTGAAAAGTGTCTATGGAGACGGCTTAAAAGGTGTCTATGACAAGAGTGCAGAAACCCTTCCCAAAAATATGGGAATCGAATCCAACGAATGGATTTGGGGGAAAGCAGAAACCGACTTGGTGAAAGAGTATGGAGCTGCATACCGAATCGATTGGGAAAAGGGCCAAAAAACCGGCTTTTTTATTGATCAGCGTGAAAACAGAAAGCTGGTTTCCTCCTACTCAAAAGGTAAAAAAGTACTCAACACCTTTTGTTATTCAGGAGGATTTTCCGTTTTGGCTCTGCAGGAAGGAGCCTCGGAGGTGCATTCGGTAGATATTTCTTCCAAAGCCATCGAGCTGACTGAGGAAAACGTGCGCTTGAATTCGGGCTTCTCAGGAAAGCACGAGTCCATCGTAGCAGATGTGGTCAAATACATTCGGGAGATTGGTGACGATTTTGACTTGATCATTTTGGATCCACCTGCCTTTGCCAAAAACCTCAAAGCCAGACACAATGCGGTTCAAGCCTACAAGCGCCTGAATGCCGAAGCGCTTCGCAAAATCAAGCCGGGAGGAATACTTTTCACTTTCTCATGCAGTCAGGTAGTGGACAAAAGTCTATTTACACATACCATCACAGCAGCAGCCATGGAAAGCAAACGAAAAGTTAGGATCCTACACCAACTCTCCCAACCTGCTGATCACCCCATCAATATTTTCCACCCAGAAACCGAATACCTTAAAGGTCTGGTTCTCTTTGTGGAATAAGTTTCAAACAATTTAAGCCTTAACCTATTTTCATTTCTGCTAATTTCACGAAACTAAATACAACACTATGTACATCGGACTTCAACACGCTCACTCAGGAATGGCCTATTTGGCCCTTTTAGGCTTGGTCGTTGTCATTTTCTGGGCTTTGTTTGGTTCACTCTCCGGAAGGGAATTCCAAGAAAAAGACCGAAAAATCGCCATGATCGCTTTCATCCTTTCTCACATCCAGCTACTTCTTGGACTGATTCTCTACTTCGTCAGCCCGCTTGGATTTTCACTTTTGACAGGAGGCGGCGCAATGGCTGACGCAGCGTCCAGACTGACAGCTTTAGAACACCCGCTAATCAACATTGTGGCGATTGCAATTATCTCTGTAGGATATATCCGCGCTAAAAAACTTGAACAGTCAAGATCCAAATTCAGAAGTATCTATATGATGTATGCCGTGGGATTGTTGCTTATCCTAAGCCGAATTCCTTGGTCTGCTTGGTTAGGTTAATCCTACGATTACTACCCATCAAAAACCGGCTTTAAAGCCGGTTTTTTTTGTTTAAATCGGTATCGATTTATCCAAAAATAAGTTACCCTATGCCAAAATTCCCTCTGAAAAAACTTTTTGCAACTTTGTTTCAAAAACTTTGGTTTAATAAATATTCTCCTCCTACTTTTGCAACAATGATTCAAAAGGTCATTTTCTCCATTGCCTTATTCGCATTTGCTGTCACTCAGGTTTCAGCACAGAAGTGTGATTTAGTCCTTCGGGGAAAAATCCTTCACCTGGAAAATGACCAGCCGATTGAAGCGGCATATGTCTGGATTTTAGAAACTCGAACAGGAGCAGTGACAGATCAAAACGGAAACTTTGTCATTCGAGAACTATGCCCAGGAACATACACGGTAACAGTCCAATATTTGGGTCATAAAGAAATCAGGGAAACGATTAACCTAAGCGGAAGCACGACCAATCAAACCTTCAAGATGCAGGAAGAATCGATGGATCTGTCGGGAGTAGAAGTACATGGGCATAGGGATGCCGTCCAGACCACCACAGCAGTGACTTCACTGTATGGGGAGGCCCTGCTTCAATCCAGAGGTGAAAGCTTGGGTGAAAGCCTGAAACGTGTAGCCGGGGTAACTACTTTCTCAACCGGCAACACCATTTCAAAACCAGTTATTCACGGGCTTCACAGCAATCGAATCATGATTCTAAACAATGGAATCCGCCTGGAAGGACAGCAATGGGGTGCTGAACATGCCCCTGAAATAGATCCCTTCTTGGCTGATGAAATCACCGTGATCAAAGGGGCTGAGACTGTAAGATTCGGTCCGGAAGCCATGGGTGGTGTGATTCTCGTCAATCCTCCTACCCTTCCTACAAACAAGAAACATACCACTGAACTCAACCTGCTTGGAGGAAGCAACGGCAGAATGGGCAATTTCGCCGCTTCGCACTCCGGAGGGTCAGAGAAAATCCAAGGATTGGGTTACCGAGTCCAAGGTTCGGTAAAACGTGCAGGAAACATCCGGACGCCAAACTATTATCAGGCAAACACGGGAATGGCAGAATACAACTTCTCCGGCTCGATTGGCTACAGCTCCAAAAAGCTAGGAATAGAAGGCTATTACAGCTATTTCGATACCGAAATCGGAATTCTAAGAGACTCCCACACCGGGAACTTAACAGATTTGATCGAGATCATCCAAAATGGAGAACCCTTTATCAAGCCGGATTTCACTTATGAAATCAACAATCCCAAACAAGTGGTATCCCATCACTTGGCCAAGCTGAAAGCGCATTACCACCTTAGCCCTGAGATGAAACTCAACTTTCAGTATGGCTTCCAATTGAACCAGCGACAAGAGTTTGATCGAAGGAGAGGTGAACTGAATGCTCGTCCAAGCCTCGACCTAGAGTTGTTTACCAATACACTTGACATTTTTTTGGACCACAGCCGCAAATCCAGCTGGAGCGGTTCGGTGGGAATCAATGTCATCCAACAAGCCAACAGTAACATTCCAGGTACAGGCGTTACGCCGTTGATTCCCAATTACGACATGGTCAACGGTGGAGTCTACCTCATGGAGAAATACCTGAAAGGTCCGCTAGAAATAGAAGGTGGGATACGCTATGATTTTAGAAAAGTAAGCGCTGCACGATTTATTGGAAACGAACTGCAAGAGGCGGAATTAGACTACCAAAACTTCTCGGCTTTTCTTGGTGGGCTATACCAATTAAGTCCCTATTTCGCCTTTACCACCAATCTAGGTACTGCTTGGAGACCACCAAATGTCAATGAATTATTTAGCCAAGGACTTCATCATGGAGCAGCTGCAGTTGAGATCGGGGATCCCAATCTCAACTCTGAAAAATCCCTCAAATGGGTCAATGGACTGGAATATGAAGGAAAAAAGGCCTCAGTAGAATTCACAGCCTACTTAAATCAAATCAACGATTACATCTACCTTAATCCGACTGGAGAAACCTTTGTCAGCTTGAGAGGGACATTCAATGTGTATGAGTACTTGCAAGCAGACGCATTCTTTTATGGATTTGATCTTTCAGGAACCTATAGTTTCTCTGAAAAATTCAATGGCTACCTGAAAGGGTCCATCATTCGGGCAAAAAATACTGAAACTCAAACCTATTTTCCTTTTATCCCATCTGACCGAATGGACTGGGGACTGGCTTATTCCTTTGGAAACCTGGCGAATCGAATTACCCTAAGCAATGTTCTTGTGGCAAAGCAAACCCGCGAACCCGAATTTGATTTAGCTCCTGCCCCTCCGGCTTACGCTTTGTTTAATTTGGGATACAACAGGAAATTTAAACTAGGTGAAAATCAATTCAATGTGGGACTTCAGGTAAACAATCTACTGAATACCGAATACAAGGAATACATGAATCGATTCAGGTACTTTACCGCAGACATGGGAAGAAACATTTTACTTAAACTCAATTACCAATTCTAACTATCAATTATTATGAAAAACCTACAAAAACTACCCCTCTACCTATTTGCTGTCCTTACTTTGGGATTTGCATCTTGTGAAAGTGAAGATCCTGAGAAAGAAAACGAAGGTGAAGTCATCACTGATGTCATCCTAAAGTTTCAGGAAATTGATGGATCAAATAACCCAGTAGGCAGTTCCTTCTCCTTCAAGGCAAGTGATTCACAAGGTATCGTGGTAGGTGGCGCTCCAACCATAGAAACCGTTACACTTACAAGAGGAAAAAGATACCAAATGAATATTGAGGTAAGAAACTCAATCGAAAATGAAGATATCACACAAGAAATCATTGAAGAAGCAGATGAGCATCAGTTCTTCTTCCTCGGTTCAGCGTTCACCAGCAATATTCTTTCCATCTCCTATGCAGATCCAGGAGGAAAATTGATTGGAGTGCAGACTAGATTGACGGTATCCTCTTCTCCAGGAACTAACAACACTTCCATGAGAGTGGTACTTAGACATGACTTAAACAAGAGTTTTTCTGGTGCTAGCAATCCAAATTTTGAAAACTTTGTTCAGGCAGGAGGAGAATCTGATTTAGACATCACCTTCCCTATTATTATCAACTAAGTAGTCACTTAAAAGTCTTAAAAGCAGCCTGATTAGGCTGCTTTTTTTGTATCCACCAATCTCATTTTTGGAATCTATAGATGTCTAGGGGAACCTATTGTCGAAACTCTTCGTAACAAATAGAGATTTTCGTACACTGTAAGTTGAAATTATAATTTTTTCAAACCCAAGATATCCAGATCCATGAGCAACATTCAAAGATTAAACATTTTGTTACTTGGTGTACTCTCGTTAAGTTTTGCTTCCTGCAATAGCGAAGCACCTGTATTGGAAAATGACCGGGAATTGATTACGGATTTAATTCTAACATTCGTTGAAGTCAACCAAACAATTACACCTATCGCCCCCCCATTATACTTTAAAGCAAGTGACTCACAGGGCATAGGAATTGGAGGATCACCTACCATCGAAGCTATTACATTGGATCGAAATAAGACCTATTTAATGACCATCCAAGTGCTGAACAGCATTGAAAATATTGATATCACGGAGAACATTATAAAAGAAGCGGATCAGCATCAGTTCTATTTCTTAGGCCCGGCATTTTCATCCAACATCATTGCAATATCTTATGTGGATCCAAGCGGAAAAAGTATCGGTTTGAGAAACATCTTAAGTACAACTAATTCGCCTGACACGAATAATACCATTTGGAGAATTGTTTTAAGACATGACTTGGATAAAAAATTTCTGGGTGCAAGTAGTCCAAATTTTGAAAACTTTGTTCAAGCCGGTGGTGAGACTGATTTAGATATCACCTTCCCTGTGATATTGAATTAATCCCTCAAAAACAAAAGGGTGAATCAGATCTGACTCACCCCTTTTTAAGGTCTTTATTTGATCAAAATTCATTCCCACAAATGGCCAAGTTTTCGAGTTCAAATTTGGCTGCCGACTTAGGCCCAACATTTCCTGACACCAAAATCACTCCATAATCAGGTCCTTCATTGGCCAAATGGATTTTGACATGGCCGTCAAACGATTTCATCGATTCAAAGTTGAGTTTGGAACCATCAGACAATGTTCCCAAAACGGTTACTGATTCAAGGTTTCTCGCAGAAACTGGATTCAATAAAAAAGCAATTGGGCTGTCCTTCTGATCATAACTTCCGAAGTGTAAATGCGCAGGATAGGAATAGTCTGTGTTAGTTTTAGATCCATCCAGTCGAAGAGTGAACTCCAAACTCCCATTGACCAATTCTCTAGCAGTCAAATTACCATTGAAATTGTAAGTACTGGATTGATACAGCTGAAACTCCAGCTGATTTCCGGTGTATTTACCTTCCTCCTGTTCGGAGCAAGACAAAAAGAAAAAAGCAGCGATAAAGACAAGAAGTAACTTTTTCATGGATTGTCTGTTTTCAGGTAAAACGAACAGAACGTAAAACCTGTTCGATTTTGAAATAAAATTATCAATTTCACCCACATTGGAACTATCAAAGGTTTCCAAATACCAAAAGAAAAGCATCTTTTTCGATGAAACACTTTGCGGAGCTTATTACCCGCCTGGATCAGTCCAACAAAACCGGAGATAAACTGGATGCCTTGGCTTCCTTCTTCCAACATGCCTCTTCGGAGGATCAGATCTGGGGGATTGCTATTTTTTCTCACCGCAGGCCAAAAAGACAAGTCACAACCCGCCAATTGAGAACGTGGTGTCAGGAAAAAGCTGGAATTCCCGACTGGCTTTTTGAAGAATGCTACCAATCCGTAGGTGACTTAGCTGAAACTATTGCTCTTTTGCTTCCACCTGCACAGGCTAGCCATCAGAAAAGCCTGTCGGAATGGATCAATAATTTAAAATCCCTTGAAAATCAGGAAGAGGAAACAAAAAAGAACTTTATCCTTTCTGCTTGGGACTGTTTGGATCGAACCGAACGATTTGTATTCAACAAACTGATAACGGGTGGTTTCCGAATCGGAGTCAGTCAAAGCCTGATCATCCAAGCGCTAGCAAAGCATCTTGGAGTAGACAAATCCCAAATCGCCCATGCCTTGATGGGTAATTGGAATCCTGAAGAGATCCAAATGGAGACCCTGGGATCTCCTGCCGGAGTGACCAAAGACATTTCCAAACCCTATCCATTTTTCTTAGCACATCCATTGGAAAATCCAGTATCAGAGTTGGGCGAAATTGAGGAATGGGTTGCCGAATGGAAATGGGACGGAATACGTGGACAGCTCATCCGAAGAGAAAGCCAATCCTTTATCTGGAGCCGAGGAGAAGAACTGGTCAATGAGAAATTTCCCGAGTTGCTCGATTTGGCAGCTAATCTTCCGGACGGAACCGTATTGGATGGTGAAATTATCGCCTTCAAAGATGGAATTCCTCTCCCCTTTTCTCTCCTTCAAACCCGAATAGGCAGAAAAACCATCAGCAAAAAACAGCTTCAGGAAGCTCCCGTAAGCTTTATTGCCTATGATCTTCTCGAATGGGAAGGTAAAGACATACGAAACTGGCCCATGCGACAGCGAAGAGTACTTTTGGAATCCTTGCATCAGTCCCAAGCACATCCCAAACTTGAACTTTCCCAACGTGTGGAAGCTATATCTTGGGAGGAATTGGCACAAATCAGACAGGCTTCTAGAGACTATCTGGCAGAGGGTCTCATGTTGAAAAAGGCCTCTTCCAGCTATGAAACCGGGCGAAAGCGGGGAAGCTGGTGGAAGTGGAAAATCGAGCCGCTGACGATTGACGGAGTGATGATCTATGCCCAAAAGGGCCACGGACGCCGTGCTGATTTGTACACCGATTACACCTTTGCGGTGTGGGATGGGGAAGGTTTAGTTCCGTTTGCCAAAGCCTACTCCGGTCTGACTGATGCAGAGATCCGAGAAGTGGACGCCTTTGTGAAGAAAAATACCCGGGAACGATTTGGGCCCGTTCGTACTGTCAAAGCCGAATTGGTCTTTGAGATTGCCTTTGAAGGAATTCAGGACAGCCCCCGTCACAAAAGTGGGATAGCGCTGAGATTTCCCCGAATTTCACGTTGGAGAAAAGACAAGCCCAAAGAAGAAGCCAATACACTGGAGGATCTCAAAGCCTTACTGAAGCAGTATGGAGGATAAGCGACTGGAAATCGGACTGGAATACTTTCGGAAGAAAGGCTGGAAACCTTTTCCTTTCCAAATCCAAGCTTGGAAAGACTTTTTAGATGGAAAATCCGGATTACTCAACGCGCCCACGGGTTCAGGAAAGACCTTTGCCCTTTGGTTTCCTGCCCTTTTAGAATACATCCAAAATCATCCTGCTACCTGGAAAAACCCTCAAAACAACGGAATTCAGCTGATTTGGGTGACCCCACTTCGGGCTTTGGCTCAAGATCTTCAAAAAGCCATGCAGGAAGTTTGCGAGGTGATCGGTCTGCCCTGGCAAGTGGCCGTAAGAAATGGAGACACGGACGCCAAAACTCGCTCAGCCATGAAGCGAAGACCTCCAGAATGCTTGATTACCACCCCCGAAACGCTGCACATCCTTATTTCACAAAAAGACCATCACGAGCTTTTCCAATCCCTAAACGCCATCGTCGTAGACGAATGGCATGAATTGGTGGGAAATAAGCGCGGGGTTCAAGTGCAGTTGGCTTTGGAATATATTCAAAGCATCAATCCTAACAGATTCAAGCGATGGGCGGTCTCTGCCACGATCGGAAATCTCCAACAGGCAGCGCAAACTCTTTTAGGAAGTCCCCTTCCTGTCCATATTATCAAGGCCAAAGTGGATAAAGAGATTATGATTCACTCTGTTTTTCCGGACGAAATCGAGAAGTATCCCTGGTCAGGACACTTGGGGATCCGCCTGATGGATCAGGTAATCGACATTATCGAAGGAGGTCGATCCGTCCTCCTCTTTACCAATACCCGCTCACAAACCGAGATTTGGTACCAAAAAATCCTGGAAGCACGGCCCGACTGGGCAGGCTGGATTGCCATGCACCACGGTTCCCTCGATAACTCGGTGAGAGCCTGGGTAGAAAATGCCCTTCATGAAGGCATCCTCAAACTGGTGGTGTGCACTTCAAGTTTGGACTTGGGCGTAGATTTCAGACCTGTGGATCGGGTGATTCAAGTGGGAAGTCCCAAGGGAGTTTCCCGATTTGTGCAGCGGGCAGGTCGGGCAGGACATCAACCGGGGCTGCCTTCGGTGATCTACTTTGTTCCGACCAATTCGCTCGAGCTGATCGAGGCGGCTGCTTTGAGGAATGCCATCGAACAAGAGGACATGGAGTCGCAGTTTACGCCCGAACTCCCCTATGATGTTTTGATTCAGTTTTTGGTGACCTTGGCAGTGGGCGATGGATTTGACCCCAAGGTGATTTTTCCAATAATCAAGAAAACTGCTTCTTTCAGCAAACTGTCAGATGAGGAAATTCAATGGGTGATGGATTTTATCACCAAAGGCGGGGCCTCCTTAGGTAGCTATGAGGATTTTCTCAAAGTGGTGGAAGATGAAGACGGTAAGTATCGGGTGAAAAGCAAGAAAATCGCCATGAAGCATCGGCTCAGCATGGGTACAATTGTGAGCGATGTGGCACTGAAAGTGAAATTGAAAAATGGAACCTACCTCGGCACAGTAGAGGAATACTTTATTTCCAGACTGAAAACCGGTGACCGCTTTTTCTTTGCCGGAAGAAATCTGGAACTGCTGCAGGTAAAAGGACTGGATGTATTTGTGAAAGTCACCGAAAAGAAAACCAGCAATGTGGTGAGCTGGATGGGAGCGCGGATGTCGCTTTCCTCCATGCTCTCGCACAAAATCAGGGAAATCTTCCGGGAATACAACCAAGGAATCATCCGATCTGAGGAATTGAGGAAAGTATTGCCTATTCTGGATTTGCAAAGCAAACTTTCCATAGTACCGGATGAAAACACCTTTTTGATCGAATCCCTTCAAAGTCGTGATGGGTATCATTTGTTTTTTTACCCTTTTGAAGGACGCATGATGCACGAACTCATGAGTGCGCTGATTGCTTACCGCATTTCTCAGAGCTTTCCTGTGTCGCTCAATATGGCGATGAACGATTATGGATTTGAGATTCTATCCGATGTGCCTATTTCGGCTGAGGAGATTTTGGAAGAGGATATTTTCAGTCTGAAAAATATCGAGGAAGACATTCTCCACTGTGTCAACGAAAGCGAGATGTCCCGAAGGAAATTCAGGGAAATTGCAAGCATTGCGGGCTTGGTTTTTCAGGGGTATCCCGGCAAGCCAACCTCTTTCAAGCACATTCAGGCCAATTCTAGCCTACTTTTCCAAGTATTTGAACAATACGATCCTGAGAATCTGCTTTTGAAGCAGGCACGTGAGGAAGCTTTGAACCAACAAATGGAACAGGAGATGTTTATTCAAGCGATGAAAAAACTGAATCGCTTGGAGATCGTAGTCAAGCATCCTACTCAGTTCACGCCTTTTTCTTTCCCGATCATGGTAGACCGACTCAGCCGAACCAACATTTCTTCCGAAAGTGTGGAAGACAAAGTGGCCAAAATCCTGGCGCAGATGAGCGAAAGCTAATTTCTCACAAGACTATCACCTTTTATCCGTTAGAGGTCAAAGAATTGGCAAGAGTTACCCCCTGATTTTAACGTGATTGGTATTTTCAAAAAAAAATCTGATCAGAAGCTGACCAGAATTTTCTACTTATTACCCAATCTATATTTCATCTTGTGACCGGTGAAGCTGTACCATCAACCCCCAAAAGGCTAATAGCTCACCGTTTTAAATTTCCCTGTTCATCCCATTCAGCAACATTCCCTCTTTCATCGGAACGCAAGTAGACATCCAGGTATTTTTGATCCAATGCCAAGCCGTATTGGTCCATCACTTCTTGTGGTACACCATCCCATACATTCGGAGCATTTCCTATATATCCGATATCCTTAAATCCAGCCTCCGAAGTATAAAAGCCAGTTATGGTAAGGTTTCGAAGCATATTAAAGAACTTCACACCGCTTTCTACCTCTTTGCTGGCTTTTTCTGGCCAAGCGATTTCATCAATAAGTTGAAGACGCTCTTTTTCGGATAGTTCCGTAAATGTCTTGTTGAATAATTCAAATGCCCGGTGATTGATCCACATCAATCCGCCTCTAAATGGCGTTTGATTTGCCGGCTGGTCTTTCATCATAAATTCAATGAAATCGGGGACTCTTGCTTCAGAAGCACTTGGCGACACTTCATCTCTTGGAAGGACGATATCTACTAGGATGGTGAGCATGGCCATTTCCTGCTCTGTAAAAAACTTCTCAGAGAGTAATTTATTATCAATCGCCACTTCCTCAGGTACTCTTCCTCCAGGTGTACCCATGATTTTAGGAGAAAGGTCAGCCGCCTTATCCTCAGGAGTACAAGAGGACAATATCCAGCCAGTTCCAAGCGAACCGGTCAACAAAAGTTTGAGATTTTCTCTTCTGTTCATGGCTATAAGGCTTAGATATTTTTGCTTTTCATTTCGTTGATGATAAAATCAGAGGTTCTCCAGGCCAGCGCCAGAATAGTCCAGGTTGGATTTTTATCGGCCTGAGAGACAAAGGGACCTGCATCTACCACAAATAGGTTTTTGCAGTCATGCGCTTGACAGTTGCTGTTGAGTACAGAAGTAGTCGGGTCATTCCCCATGCGTGTGGTCCCGACTTCATGGATGATTCTTCCCGGGGCGGCCAGTCCGTATTGGGTATCTGCTCCGGGCTTGGTTCCCAAAGGTATTGCACCCACTTGATGCAATAATTCCTCGAAGGTATCCTGCATGTGCTTGGCCTGCTTGACTTCATTATCGGTCCACTTATAGTGAAATCTGAGAACTGGAATTCCGAATTTATCCACCACAGTCGGATCTATTTCGCAATAGTTGTCATATTGAGGAACACTCTCTCCCCGGCCCGACATACTCACCGTGCTGCCATAATAAGCTCTGATATCTTTTTTAAGACCTTCCCCATAGCCTCCATTTGGACTGGGTTTTCCAAATTGATCCAGGATATGCTTTCGCACCACGTCCATGGAAAATCCAAAACCATAAGATGGCATATTCATTCCTCCTCCGTACTCGATATGGTAGCCTCTTGCAAAATCCAGTTTTTTATTATCCAGCCACCAAGGCGTGTAAACGTGCATTCCTCCCACCCCATCTTCATTATAGCGCTGCCGTCCCATCAAATCAGGAATGATACCCGAGCGACTTGCACCTGTAGAGTCATGCAGGTATCTGCCTACCATTCCACTGGAATTACCAAGGCCATTTGGATGAGTTTTGGATTTTGAATTCAGGAGAATACGGGCTGATTCACAAGCAGAAGCTCCCAGTACCACGGTCCTTCCTTTCAACTTGTATTCCTTCATGTCTCTTTTGTCGACATAAGAAACTCCAGTCGCCAAACCTTGGTCATTGGTTGTCACCTTACGCACCATGCAATGGGTAAAAAGGTCTACCTGACCAGACTTCATGGCCGGTTTTACCAAACAGGTACTTGAGGAAAAGTCCCCATACACCTGACACCCTCTGTTGCATTGCCTGCAAAAAAAGCAAACCCCGCGATCCTTGTTGATGGGCTTGGTCAAGATGGACAATCTGGAAGGGATGATGGGAAGCTCCATTTTCTTGGCCCCCTTCATCAAAAACATCTCATGAAGTCTGGGTTTTGGAGGTGGGAGAAATAAGCCATCCGGTTCATTGTGTATCCCTTCTTTGGAACCAAAAACACCTATCAGCTTGTCGACTTTATCATAATAGGGTTTCACTTCCTCATACCCAATGGGCCAATCATCTCCTAATCCATCAATACTCTTCCTCTTGAAATCATCCGGTCCAAATCGGAGTGAAATTCTTCCCCAATGGTTGGTCCTCCCACCAACCATTCTTGACCGAAACCAGTCAAACTGAGTTCCATTTTTCCGGGTGTAGGGTTCATCAGGCATTTCCCATCCGCCAATTGCTGCATCAAAATCGCCAAATGGCCTGATCTGAGTACTTGCTCCTCGCCTTGGGGACTCCCAAGGAAATCGTAATTGAGTACGATCCTCTTCCTTTGCCGGATCCCAATCACCTCCCGCTTCTACCAATGCCACAGAAAGGCCAGCTTCCGAAAGAATTTTGGTGGCCATACCACCGCCTGCCCCAGACCCTACAATGATTACATCATAGGATTCCTTGCTAGTTTGTATTTGGATACTCATAAGCTAGTTTTTTGATTTGGGATTTGTAGTTAACCAATCACACCTAATCAAATCTCATTTTAATCCGTAATTCTTCTTTCCTGTACTATCTGGTTTTCTGAGTTTTCATCCTAATCATGTGATTGGGAATAACTCCAACTCATGATTCGTTTTTAACCGAATCATGAATTTAAAGCAGCTTACCAAAAGGAAATCCAGGAATTAAGAATTGGAAAAAAACCTGCTAGGGCTTTATTTCAATGTGAAATACCTTTCAGAAAATAAAAAAGACTAACCCAATCAGTTGGCTCTCCAAAAGAAAGGTGTAAACAAGATCAAGATGGTGAACAATTCCAAACGACCTAAAAGCATCAAGAAGGATAGCATGAGTTTGGCCTGAGGCGAGAAAAACGCAAAATTGTCCACTGGGCCTACCTCACCAATAGCAGGTCCGACATTTCCCAGACAAGTCGCTACCGCCCCCAAGGATGTGGCAAAATCATACCCCATCAATGAAATCACCAAAGACCCCACTACAAATGTAATCAGGTAAATCAGGAGGAAATTCATGATGTTGTTGATGATCCTTCCGGTGACCCGTTCCCCGTTAATAATCAATGGCACAATGGCCCGTGGATGAACAATGCGCTTAAATTCAAGCCAGGTATTTTTCAAGAAAGTGGCATGACGGACAAATTTTATTCCCCCGGAGGTAGACCCAGCTGATGCTCCTAAAAACAAAAGCATAAAACAAATAAAGGAAACGCCCTGTCCATATTGAGTGTAATCATCAGACACAAATCCGGTAGTGGTAATCAATGAAACCACCTGAAAAGCCGCTTTACGCAGAGAAAACTCCCAACCATAGTCAGTCTGAGAATAGATGGGTACAAATAAGATCAGGGTGAGCATTACCACAGCGAGTGCATAGGATTTAAACTCATCGCTTTTCAAAATCCTGCTAAACTTACCGACTAGCCCAAAGTAAATCAACGTAAAGTTGGTACCTGCCAAAAACATAAATACTACAGCGGTATACTGAATAAATGGGTAGGCGTCATAGTAGGCCATGGAGGCATTTTTGGTAGAAAACCCACCGGTAGCTAAGGTAGTCAGGGCGTGATTGACTGCATCATAGAGGGTCATTCCACCTACCCAATATAGCAGAGCCGCAGAAAGCGTCAGTCCTACATACACATACCATAGACGCTTGGCTGTTTCTGAAATCCTTGGATGTACTTTATCAGAAGTAGGCCCGGGAGATTCTGCCACAAAAAGTTCAATACCCCCAATTCCCAAAAGGGGAAAAATTGCCACAGTCAATACGATAATTCCCAATCCACCAATCCATTGGGTCATACTTCTCCAGAAAAGCAAGCCCTTGGGCATAGCCTCAATATCGATCAAAATCGAAGCTCCAGTCGTAGTCAAACCCGACATGGTCTCAAAAATGGCATCCGAAACACTGGTAATCTCTTTGGAAAGAATGAATGGAAGCATCCCAAATCCGGTCATGAATATCCAACTCAGCGCCACAATGAGGTATCCCTCTCTTTTCCGTACAAACTCATCCTGCTTAGAAAAAGAGAAAAACAAGATCATTCCAATGAAAAGGGATATCGCCGCGGAGATCATCAAAGGCATGGAATTCTCCCGATAGATCCAAGAAATGGCTGTAGCAGGCAGCATCAGCACTCCTATCAGAAATAAGAGTGCCCCCATGATTTTACCAATGGCCTTGAGATGAATCATGAATTAATGAAAAAGCTTTTCAAGTGACGTTTTCGCTTCAGGAAGTGCAAATACGATCGCTTTATCCCCTATCTGAAGCCTGAAATCCCCATCAGGAATGTATACCTCTTCTTCCCTTATTACCCCGGCGACAAGGGCTGTTTCAGGAAAGTGAAGTTCTCTGATGGGATGTTTGGTCAGACGGTTGGTCTTACATACGCTATATTGAATAAATTCAGCATCCACTCCATATATTCCCGAAACTGCATCTACCGTACCTTTTTTCAAAAATCTGGAGATTTCATTTGCTGCTACCAGCTTCTTGTTGATGAGGGAATCCACACCGATACTGTGGGAGATATGAATATACTCCCGAGTATCCACATGGGCGATAGTTTTGTAAACTCCATGGTTTTTTGCCGAAAGACTGGTGATGATGTTGGTTTCCGAGGATTCAGTCAAGGCAAGAAAAGCATCCATCTGCTCTAAACCTTCTTCTACCAACAATTCGATGTTTTTATAATCACCATTGATCACCAAGGTACTGGGAAGGTGTTCGGCGAGCCATTTGCATCGTTCTTTATCCTTGTTTACCAGGGTCACCCGATATTTATCCTGAAGCTTGATGGCAGTGGTCACAGCCATATCATCTCCCCCGATAATCATGATATTTTTGATATTGACCTTTTTTTGGCCCAAAGCTTCAATGATCGACTCAGAGTTTTTCTTGTAGGATATGAAGTAAGCATGATCATTGTTTCTCATGATCGTACTGCCTCGAGGGATGATGGTCTTTTGATCTCGGACAATCGCGATGATTCGGATATCTTCATAAATAGGATTAGACTTGGTATCCATAATCCGCTGATTAACAAGCGGATTATATTGATCTAAGGTTACCCCTACGATATTGAGTTTTCCTCCTCCAAAGTCAAACACTTCCGTGAAGCTGGAGTTTTCAATCATGTTGAAAATCTCTCTCGAACAGAGCATTGTCGGAGAAATGAGATTGTCGATTCCTAGATTATTGAAATACGGAACATTTTCCTCTTTGAGGTAGGTGTGATTTCTCACCCTTGCCATCACTCTCTTTGCCCCCAGCTGCTTCGCCAAAACTGCCGTCACAATGTTGGTTTTTTCGGAAGTAGTAACTGCCAGCACCATGTGGGCATTTTCTACATTGGCTTGCTGAAGCACATCTATGGAGGTGGCGTCTCCTTGTATGGTCAGCACATCCAGTTTGGATGCAGCATAGTCCAAGACATCACGCTCAGTATCAATCAGGGTGATATCCTTGTTGTCAAAACTCAATCGCTCGGCTAGGTGATATCCCATATCTCCCGCACCTGCGATCACAATACTCATTCCCATAGAGGCAAATCAAGTGATCGGAGAAGAGGCAAAATTAACTGCTTTCCGAATGGTTTTCAGGGTAATTACCATTTTGTTTTCTAAATGAACAGAAAAGGTAAGTAATCGTCAAATTAGAAAATCAATCTAGCCCAGAAAATTTCACCATAAGCCCTTTTGTCCACTAATCCTCGAGCAGGTGTTTACTTTCTGATTCAGGGAGTTCCTGAACTTCTTTCAGCTTTCGCTGAATAACCCGGGTACGGACACCCACGAGTTTATCCAATTCTGAATTTGCTTCAGTAAGTTTCTTTTGGGTTCTTTCCAGCAACTCACCAAACTTTCCAAACTCGGTTTTGATCGCGCCCAACACCTGCCAAACCTCTGCGCTTCTTTTTTGGATAGCCAGTGTTCTGAAACCCATTTGAAGGGAATTCAAAATAGCAGAAAGTGTGGTCGGTCCCGTGACAATGACTTTGTAATCCTGCTGAATCTGCTGTGCAAGACCAGGTTCGCGGAGAATCTCTGCATAGAGGCTTTCGACCGGAAGAAAAAGAATAGCAAAATCCGTGGTGCTGGGGGGATGAATGTACTTGGCCTGAATATCCAAAGCAGATTTCTTGACTGCCTTGATCAATTCGGCACGGTAAAAATCAATAGAAGACTTTTCATTAGTCTCATAAGCATCCACCAATCTCAGATAGGATTCTTGGGGAAATTTGGAGTCGATCGGCAAAAGAACGGCTTCCTCCTGACCTGGCATTTTGATGGCAAATTCCACCCTTTCCCTCGTGCCATTGACAGACGCATTGACCAAATATTGATCCGGAGAAAGTAGGTTTTCCAAGATGGCCTGCAACTGGTATTCGCCCAATACTCCCCTACTTTTTACATTGGTCAAGACCCGCTTGAGATCTCCCACTCCATTGGCCAAACTTTGCATCTCTCCCAATCCTTTTTGCACAGCCTGGAGTTGGTTGCTTACCAGTTCAAAAGATTGCCCCAATCGGACTTCCAGCGTTTTTTGGAGTTTTTCATCCACTGTTTCCCTGATTTTCTCTAGCCTTTCTTCCGTATTTTTGACAAGTTCTTCCTGACGTCGGCTCAATTCGGACAGCTTTTCCCGCTGAAGATTACTCAGGTCCAGCATGGATTGCCTGACAGTTTCACCAAATTGCCTGAGCGCTTCATTTTGATCCTTCGAACCGGCACGTTGATTTTCAAAAACCAACTGAAATTGCCGGATCAGGTTATCAGCCGATTCTTTTCTGCCTTCGGTCAAGGACTGGTTGAGGTCTCGGTTGATTTGTTGGAGTTGGTCCTGTAAGAGTTGATTGGCTTTGCCGTTTTTTCTATCCAGTACGTAAATGACCAAAAACAAAACTTGGATCATCAAAAGAACATAAATCAAAAGTTCAATCTGCATAAGCGACGTGTTTCGGAGGTTCAAGGTAGTTTTTTCTAACCTCCACACCGAGAAAACTGAGGTATTCTGCGACAGACTCCGTCGGAATTTCTTCCATGGGCACATGGCCAGCCTCTTCGAAAACTACCAGATTGGCTCCCGGAATGGCTTTTTCCAAAGCCCGACCTTGGGCAAGCGGAATCCAGGTATCCTTGGCTCCCCAAAGAATCAAAGTGGGCATAGTCAACCGATCAAAATTGATGGATGAACTTCTAGGTTGAGTAAGTCGATCAATCGTCGCCTGTCTATTACCTTCCCTTAGCAGCAGTTCATAATATCGGGTGACTGCCTGATCGGTTACTTTTTCATCATCCCCGTAGACTTCCTTCATATTCATGGCAAACAGGAATTTGGGAGTACACTTGAGGAGAATTTTAGAAAAAACAGGATTAGAGGCCACTTTAAAAATCCAAGCTCCTCCTCCTCGTTGCTGATTTTGAGTGGAGTCAACACTTCGATTTTCTCTCCTCGGCGCACCGGAGGCATCGATCAGGTTTAATGAAAGCACCTTTTCGGGACTATCTGATGCAATCTGTAGAGCAACTGCTCCTCCCATGGAATTACCTGCCAAGTGAAACTTTGGGAGATTGAGCTTTTCTGCCAAAGAAAGAACCAAGTGACTGTAATCCTCCACACTGTATCGCTTTAATTCATCCGGTCCCGTGAGACCATGACCCGGAAAATCCAAAGAAATCGTCATGAAATAAGGGCTCAATTCCTGCTGCCATACTTCCCAAGTGTGTAACGATGAAAAGCTGCCATGCAAAAGAAAAATAGGATCTCCCTCTCCGAGGAATCTCACATGGACATTGACCCCGTCCACCTCGATAAAATGTGATTGGGGCGTACGGTATTTCTCAATCGCTTCTTCTGCAGAAATATCTGACCTAAATAATAAAGCCAGAAAGAATACAAAAGAAAGGATAAGAATAGCGAGTAATTTCAAAATTCGGTTTGTCCAGCGCATGCCCTTTAATTTTTCCAAGTGATAAACAAAACCTACAAAAAATCTTCCCAAATCTCTATTTTCCCGAAAACTTAGCCCAGTGAAGCTTAAAAAATTGGTGGACTCCATTGGTCCGGGACCTTTGATCACCGCAGCATTTATCGGCCCGGGAACAGTCACAGTCTGCACCTTAGCAGGAATCCGATTTGATTACACCCTTCTCTGGGCATTGGTTCTCAGCATCATAGCTACTGTTTTTCTTCAGGAGTTATCCGGGAGGCTGGGAATAATTACCAGAAAGGATTTGAGTGAATTGGTCAGAGGCCAATCGGGAAACAAGATTTTAAGAGGATTGATTATGGGGCTGATTCTCCTGGCTATCGGACTGGGGAATGCCGCCTACCAAAGCGGAAATATATCCGGAGCAAACCTGGGGTTAGGAATTTTCCTGGAGTTTCCTAGTTGGAATCTTGGTCCCTTTACAGTACTACCAGGAAATCTGATTATTGGCATTTTCGCCTTTCTGTTGCTTTGGTCCGGAAATTACAAACAACTGGAGCAAATTCTTGTCGCTTTGGTGCTTTTGATGTCAATTGCCTTTATAGCCACAGCTTTCATCACCAGACCAGATTGGGTTTCAATATCTCGAGGTTTTATTCCTTCTTTTTCTTCAGAAAAATTTCCAACTATCGTGGCATTAATTGGCACCACGGTAGTTCCCTACAACCTATTCCTTTATGCTAGCCTGGTAAAAAAGCAGTGGTCACAGAAGGAAAATCTTCCATTGATGAAAAGAGACATAAAGATTTCTGTCATTTTGGGAGGATTAGTCTCCATGGGGATCTTGGTAGTCGGCGTCGCAAATCCTTCCGAAAGTTTGGAGACCGCACAAGATATAGCCAGTGGATTGACCGGTGTATTCGGAAGCATAGGAACCTACCTGATGGGATTTGGTTTGCTTGCAGCAGGACTGACATCCTCTCTTACGGCCCCTTTGGCTGGGGGATTAGTGATATGCGGGATTTTGGGATGGAGTCAGGATATCAAAACCCCTGCTATGAGAGGAAGCATGGGATTGATTTTAGGTTTGGGGATTATTTTTTCTTCCTTGGGGATAAAACCAGTCACCCTCATTACCCTCGCCCAATTAGCCAATGGTGTACTTCTTCCCATCATCAGTGCTTGGCTTCTTTGGGCAGCTAGTCAAAAATCATGGCTTGGAGCATTTGCCTTGAGCCGGAAAGGCGTTCTTTTTGGAGTGTTTATTTGGCTGATCACGCTGATTCTAGGCGTCAAAAGTGTAGGAAGCGTGTTCGGTTGGTTTTAGGAAAAAGCCAATATTAAAGGTCTCTGGCACTGAAGGTATCGCCTTGAGAAAGGTCTCCGGTTTCAAATCCTTTTTTAAACCATTTCATCCGTTGAGCAGAAGTGCCATGGGTAAATGAATCAGGAACCACTTGACCTGTCGCTTGTTTTTGAAGTCGATCGTCCCCGATGGCGTTGGCTGCATTCAAGGCTTCTTCCAGGTCACCTGACTCCATCATGCCTGAGATTTTCTGGATGTGGTGAGCCCAAACTCCAGCCAAAAAATCAGCCTGAAGCTCCAATCGGACTGAGTTCAGATTGTATTCTTTTTCACTGACTTTCCCTCTTAGATTATGGACTTTGTCAGTGATTCCCATGATTTTCTGGATGTGATGACCTACTTCATGTGCGATGACGTAGGCATAGGCAAAGTCTCCACCTGCTCTTAATTTGGTCTCCATGTCTTCAAAAAAGCTGAGATCGATGTAGAGCTTTTCATCCGCAGGACAATAAAACGGACCTGTGGCACTGCTCGCTGATCCACACGCCGAGGAAACCGATCCGGTAAAAAGCACTAAAGTGGGTTCTCTGTAATTTTCAATCAGCTGGTTCCAAACATCTTCTGTATCTGCAAGGATGGTAGCCGAAAAAGCCGCAAGCTCTTCCTCCTCTGCAGTAGGAGCGTAATTTGACTCCACGGCAGAGCTCATGCCACCACCTCCCAGAAGATTACCCAAAAGAGAAAGTGGGTTATTACCTGTCAAAAAGGAAACAGCCAAAAACAATCCGATGAGGACCAATCCCACTTTGGAAAATAAAATCTTCAACAGAGGGCCAAGGAGCATGGGATTAAAACCTCCTGCCCCCATCTTTGGACCACCCTGCCCCCGTCGGTCATCGATATTGGAGCTTTGTCTTCTGCCTTGCCATTTCATCTGTTTATAATTTGATTTTTAATGGTCAGATGGAATCTCGCATGGACTATAATCCTCCCTCTGTATGTCGCTTGCGTCATGCTCGATTTCATGTGTTTATAATTTGATTTTCATTTGCCACATAGCCTGTCCCGATTTTTCATCGGGAGAATGCCCTGGATAATCATTTCCCTGTGTGAGAAGCATTTTCTCATAGGCATTTCATCTGATAAAAAGTTTGATTTCAGATAAAATTAGCCAAATTGAGGATGAATAAAATCGGTTTAAACCCGAATAGACAAAATAAACCCTAAACCTATGAATCGAATTGCACTTCTTGGAGTTTTTGCCCTTTGCATGCTCTTTTCCTTATCTGCTTTTTCACAAACCGCAAGTTATCTCGGTACCAAACCTCCCAAAGGAGCCAAAGTGTATCTCGATGGCACCAAGGAATCTCTCCACAAAAACTGGAAATACTGGGAGGGACCGCGCTTTTCTTCTGAAATGCCTATCAAATGGCCGGAAGTCACTGATCCCGTGGATGGTAAAAAAGCCATTTCAGCCAATGATCCTGCTGGAGCAGGAGGAAAATATGGTGCCGCAGATATCGTAACCAAAGATGAGTTTAGGGATTTTGAAGCACACGTCGAGTTTTTGGTCCTAAAGGAAAAAGGTAATAGCGGGGTTTATCTTCAAAACCGATACGAAATCCAAATTCTGGATGGAGACTATGGCCTTCATGGAATGGCCGCAGTGATCAATGAGCACCTCCCAACCCAAAAAGTGTACAACGGAGTAGGAAAATGGAATGCGTATGACATTCAGTTCCGGGCTGCCCGATTCGAAAACGGAAAGTTGACCGAAAAAGCTAGAGTAACTGTCTATTTCAACGGCGTAAAAATCCACGACAATGTGGAAATCCAGCAGGTCTGGGGTGGTCCTAATTCAGGAATTGATGGGGGAAATGACGGAGGAAAAGGCATCACCGATACTCCCGGAGGGCTAAAACTTCAAGCCGAAGGCCATGATGTACTGTATCGGAATATTTGGATCAAGGAAGTTAAGTGATTCGGTGATCAGTGAATAGTAGACAGTTTTAGGGAGCAGTGGACAGAGGCAGTAGGCAGTCTCAGTGATCAGTGGTTAGAAAATAGTCTCAGGGTTCAGCTTTCAATAGAAGTGAAAAGTGGACAATACCAGTTGTTAGTTGCAATAACCAAGGATTGGTCATGCAACATTGGGTCAGCGGATAAAATTTAGCTGACCCAATGTTTTTCTTTAGGATTTAACTTTTAGATTGATTTTTTGATCCGAATTTTTCCGGATTTAGCATCATGAAATTTAGAAGTTTGCCAATTTCAATAACCTCAGATACCAATCTTTCGTGGGTAGCTTCTTCGATATATTCACAGGCGAATGCAAACTCTAGCCAAACATGGGTCTCGCTATTTTCCATATCAGCATCACTGAGTTTAGAGATGAAATGAGCCTGATACTTTCTTTTTCGGTAAGCTTCTGCAATACAAGTACAAACAGACCTGCTAGACCTTCTGATTTGATCTGTTAGGGAATATCGTTCTTCCTTTGGAAAACTTTTGGAAAGTTGAAAAATCTCCATCGCAAGCTTGAAGGCCTTTTGGTAAGCTAAAAGTTCTTTGAAGTCCATGTTAGTATATTTAGATCTTATTAAATCTACTAAAACAAAAAAATAGCCCAAGTTTTATATTCAACTTAGGCTATTTCCGGATCTGTTTTTTTACAATCAAAAATAAAGTGATCATCTCATTTAATCGCCACATCTATTCACTAGTGAACAATTTATTTAATTTAATAAGGATACACACTTACCAATATCATCTGATCACTGTGACTGTTCACTGACCACTGAGACTGATCATTGTTCACTCAAAATTCCCCTCTAATCACCTCAGCCACTTCAGCCAGTTCCTCAGGACTCAATTTCAATTTCGGTCTTGTAAAATTAATGTCATCCATCGTCCTCAAGGGCACCAAGTGAATGTGCACATGCGGTACTTCCAATCCAATCACCGCCACCCCGATTCGGGTACACTTGATGGTTTTATCCATGGCTTTGGCCACTTTCTGAGCAAAAAGGTGAAGGGCTGCCAGTTCATTTGGCTCCATGTCAAAAATATAGTTCACCTCTCTTTTCGGAACTACCAAAACATGCCCTTTGACCAGTGGCATGATATCCAAAAAAGCAATATGCTGTTCGTCCTCTGCAATGATTTGAGCGGGAATTTCTCGATTGATGATTTTGGTGAAGATGCTTGCCATACTATATAAGAATTAAAAAATCCCGATAGGATTACCGGGATTCGATTAGTGTTTTAATAATTGATTTCCAGGATTTCGAATTGAAGCTTTCCTGCAGGAGCGTTGATTTCTGCGATTTCGCCCACAGACTTCCCAACCAGTCCTTTTCCGAATGGAGAAGCGAGGGAAATTTTCCCTGCCTTCAGGTCGGCCTCTTCCTCCGACACCAAAGTGTAACTTACCGTCATCCCATTTTTGACGTTTTTGATTTTGACGGTACTTAAAATACCCGCCTTGGAAGTATCCATTTTGGAATTGTCAAGTACACGGGCATTGCCTACTACCTCCTCCAACTTTGCAATTTTGAGTTCGAGAAGGCCCTGAGCATCCTTTGCCGCATCGTACTCGGCATTTTCACTGAGATCTCCCTTGTCACGCGCCTCGGCAATCTGACGGGCGATATCCGCTCTTCCCTTGGTCTTCAACTCCTGAAGTTCATCTTTCAACCTCTTCAGTCCCTCTTCGGTGTAATACTGTACTTTTGACATAGCTAACTGATTTTCAAAAGGCACAAAAAACAAAGTAACGGTCACTTTCCGGAGACCGTTACTTCGTGTTTGCCTTTATGTACACTGCAAAGATAGGAAAGCATTCTCACAAAACAAGTCGAAAAAAAATACTCCTACGGGCCATTTTCGCTGATTTTAATTCCTGAACTCCCTTTTGATTTGCTTGACTAAAACACTGTTGATCTTTTCATAGGACTCAAAGGTCCACCCTGCCACATGGGGAGAAAAGATCACATTTTCACGCTGGGCCAATCGCTCGAACTCTGACTTTTGCTCAGGAGAAAACTTTTGGAATTTCTCATTTTCCAGGACATCCAAAACAGCCCCTCTAAGAACTCCTAGATCCAAGGCTTGATTGAGTGTCTTAAAACTGATTACCTCTCCCCTCGCTGTATTGATCAACCAAAAGGGTTTAGAGAAACTTTTTAGCTCCTCCAAAGTGAAAAAATTTCTAGTCTCAGGAGTCAAAGGCACATGAATACTCAAAATATCCGCCTCGGCCTTTAGTTTTTCCCACATCACCTCCTGTATGGATTCAGTTCCAAAGTCAACTTTGTATTTATCATAGGCCAATACTTGAACACCAAAACCTTTCAGTCTTTTGGCAAAAGCCCTTCCCATATTTCCGTAGCCGAAAATGCCAACGGTCTTGCCCATCAATTCATGGCCACGGTTTCCCTCTCTGTCCCAAATCCCCCTTCGGACTTCTAGGTCCGCTTTTGGGATATGGTTAAAAAGGGCTAAAAGCCCACCAATAGCATGTTCTGCTACCGCATCCCGATTTCCTTTTGCCGCATGGAAAAGCTTCACTCCGCGGTCAGCCAAATAATCCAGATCAATCTGATCCAAGCCTGCCCCTGCCCTTCCGATAAATTTCAGTCGAGTTGCTTTTTCCAAAAGCTCCCGATCCATGGGAGTTTTGGAACGGATTATCAATCCCTCGTACTCACCTACTTGATCGATTATTTCAGCACGGGTGATTTTGGGAGTGTAGGTGACCTGAAAGCCTTCCTTTTCCAGCATATCGAGGATGCTCAGATGCATCTCGTCGATGATTAAAATCTTCATAATCAAAGTTTAAGCAACAGCATGGCCACACCAAAATATACTGCCAAGCCTAAGAGATCATTGGTGGTGGTGATAAATGGACCGGAAGCAATAGCAGGGTTGATCCCGAAACGATTCAGAACCAAGGGTGTCACCGTACCCATGAAGGAGGACAGCAACACTACACAGAATAAGGCTGCTCCCACCGTAATCCCGAAAATAGGTTCGAATCCATAAAGAAATACTACAACCAAAAAGACAAAGCCTCCCAACACAAAGCCATTCAATAAGGCCACAAACAAACCTTTGAGAAATCTTTGCCAAGGAGTATCGTCAAATGCGGACTTGGATGCCAATGACTGTACAATCAGTGAAGATGCCTGAATCCCCACATTTCCTCCTGTAGCTGCGACCAAAGGAATAAAGGAAGCCAGGGCCAAATATTTACTCAACCCGTCCTCAAAAAAGCCGATAATTTTTGCTCCCATCAATCCACCGATCACACCGATAAGCAGCCAAGGCAAACGGGCCTTCGAAATCGTAAACACCGAGTCAGATTCCTCAATGTCAGCCGACACCCCGGCCATTGCCTGAATATCTTCATCTGCCTCTTCCTGCACGACGTCCAAGATGTCATCTACGGTAATTCTTCCCACCAACTTATTTTTGGCATTGACTACTGGCACCGATTCCAAGTCATACTTTCTCATGATGGAGGCGACCTCTTCCTGATCCAGGTGGACTGGCACAGAAATCACATCTTCATCGTAGATATCTTCGATTTTAGTCTCTGCAGCTGCCAAAATAATTTTTTTCAAAGAGACCCTACCGAGAAGTTGCTGCTTGTTGTTGACGACATAGATAGAGTAGATTTTTTCTACATTTTCCGCCTGTCGTCGGATCTCATTGATGGTCTGGACTACATTCCAGTTTTTGTTGGCCCGTATAAATTCCTTGGCCATGATACCCCCGGCAGAGTCTTCCTCATACCGTAGGAGTTCGAGGATTTGATCCAGCTTTACCTTGTCCTGAATTTCGGCAATGATCTCCTCCCTTTCTTTTTCAGGGAAAAAACTCACGATATCAGCTCCGTCATCGGAATCCATCAATTCGATCCAAGACGCGACTTCCGCTATTTCCAACTCCGGAAGAACCTTGGCCAGGGTATCTTCGTCCAACTCGATCAGAATATCGGAAGCCAACTGCTTCTCCAAAAGCCGAAGCACATAAATGGACTCCTGCATGGACAATTCATCCAACAAGGCGGCAATATCAGCTACATTGACCCCATCGAGTGACTCGAGGATAAAGTCAATATTTCCCTCCTCAATCCCCAGTTGGAGACTTTCCAGGTACTCTTTCGATAGCTCAAATTGCTTAATGGGCTCCACGACCTTTTTCGATTTGTTGGGTCAAAAACACAAATTCCGCCACATCCAACTGCTCAGCGCGCTTGTCCAAGATAGGATTTGATTTGAATTCTTCGGAAAGTTGAAAGGATTTCAGGGAATTCCGAAGCGTTTTTCTGCGATTTCCAAAGCCAGCCTTCACCACTTGCTTGAATAACTTCTCATCACAATTCAGTTTTTCGGTCTGATTTCGGGTAAGCCGAATCACACCTGAATTGACTTTAGGTGGAGGATTGAATACCCCTGGCGGCACGGAAAACAGGTACTCAATATCGTACCAAGCCTGCAGTAGCACTGAAAGGATTCCGTAATCTTTATTTCCTTTCGGAGAAGCTATCCGTTGGGCTACTTCTTTTTGGAGCATACAGACCACCTCAGTTACCCGGTCTTTGTCATCCAGCACTTTAAAAAAGATCTGTGAAGAAATATTGTAAGGAAAGTTGCCAGCTATGGCGTATTTATCAGGAAAGACTTTGGAAAAATCATATTTCAAAAAGTCTCCGTCAATAATTTTATCTCCAAGCTGTGGGTATTTTTGATGTAGGTATCCAATGCTCTCTTTATCAATATCTATCAGGTATAGATCCAAATTCCCCTTCAGAAGGAAATCTGTCAATACACCCATACCTGGACCTATTTCCAGCACCTTGCTTACGCCACCATGACCTTTGACTGCCTGAGCGATTCGCTCAGCGATACTCAAATCGGTCAAAAAATGCTGCCCGAGGTGCTTTTTAGGTTTGACTTTTTCCATCCTTCGGCTCTGATAAATTTTTATAAATTGCAGGCCTAAAAATACGGGAATATTCCAAAATGCCTTGGAAAATTGTCCATTGACCCCTGAGGAAAGAAAACTAGCATGAGCGCAAGAAAACATAAACCCATCATTGGAATCAGCATCGGAGACATCAACGGGATTGGTGTTGAGGTCACTCTCAAAGCTTTAGCAGATGCAAGAGTATACAAGTCTTTCACTCCGCTTATTTATGGTCATGGAAAAGTGCTGACTTTTTACCGAAAGCTGATCAGCCTGGAAGATTTCAATTTTTCGCAAATCAGAACCGTCGAAGAGATACAACATAGAAAAATCAATGTGATCAATGTGACCGAGGAATGTCCGGAAATTATACCCGGCGTAGAAACTCAGGAAGCTGGTAAATTTGCATTGGAATCCCTCAAGGTCGCCGTAGAAGACCTGAAGTCTGGAAAAATTCAAGGTCTAGTCACGGCCCCTGTCAATAAAAACAACATCAATTCGGAAGAACTTCCCTTTGTTGGCCATACCGAATTTATCACTCAGGCAGTAGGTGCAAAAGACAGCCTGATGATGATGGTCAGCGAAGACTTGAGGGTAGGATTAGTAACCGGCCATATTCCATTAGCCAAAGTATCCGAGTCATTGACCAAAGAAAAAATCCTCCAGAAAACCTCCATTTTCCTAAAAAGTCTAAAAGAGGATTTCGGAATAGATAAGCCAAAAATCGCCATTCTTGGACTCAACCCGCATGCTGGTGAAGATGGACTCTTAGGCACAGAAGAGGAAGAACTTTTGAAACCTGCTATCCGAGAAATGAAGGATAAAAACCAGTATGTGTTTGGCCCCTATCCTGCAGACGGATTCTTTGGAATGATGCACCAAAAACGATTCGATGGCGTACTGGCTATGTACCATGACCAAGGGTTAATTCCATTCAAATCTATCGCATTTAGCTCTGGGGTAAACTTTACTGCTGGACTTCCTGTAATCCGGACCTCCCCTGACCATGGCACGGCCTACAATATTGCCGGTAAAAACATCGCAGACGAAGGCTCTATGAGAGCGGCCCTGCACTTGGCAGCTGATATTGCCACCTTACATCATGGAGAGGATGCGGAAGGGTGAAAGTTTCATCAAAAAATAGAATCAAAACCAAATTTTATTTTAAAACAGTTTCGGCTATTTTAAATTATTGCCTACATTTGCGGTCTTAAATCAGGAGGAAGAATCGTGAAATTCTGGAAAACCTTTGATATTGAAGTCATTAAGTTCAAAGAAGGACAACATGAAATTGACTTTGAAATTGGAGACGACTTTTTTCAGAGCTTCGAAGACAATGAAATCCTGGAGAAAGGAAAGTTGACCGTACGGGTCATCATGGAAAAGGGAGTCAATTTGATTGAACTTACCTTTTTGATTAATGGTACCGTAGAACTCACCTGCGACCGAAGCTTGGAAGTATTTGATCATCCCCTGAATATCTCAGAAAAGATGATCTATAAATATGGGTCTGAAGAGCAGGAAATAGATGAAAATGTATACATGATCACAAGGGATACTCCCTCGATCAATGTGGCACAATTGATCTATGAGTTTATCCTATTGGCACTACCGGCCAAAAAAATTCATCCTGATTACAGAAATGAACTGGATGATGAGGAGGATTACGATACCGAAGGGGGTTACATCTATTTGGATAATGAATCAGAAAATGAAGTATTTACCAAAGATGATGGCCCAAAAGATGAGGAATCAAAGCCCATTGATCCTCGATGGGAAAAGTTATTAAAATTAAAAAATAAAGAACAATCATAAACCACGCATAAAATGGCACATCCTAAACGCAAAATTTCGAAAACCAGAAGAGATAAAAGAAGAACTCACTATAAACTGGAAGCTCCTGGATTGGCAAAATGTCCTACTACCGGAGAAATGCATTTACCTCACAGAGCTTTCTGGCTTGATGGTAAACTGTATTACAAAGGACAGGTAATCATCGAAAAAGAAATCAGAGCTTAATCAATCTTTGATCAAGTCATCTTTCAAATCCATCCCTTTTGAGGGATGGATTTTTTGTTTCTAAAAACTGAAAACAACTGAATTTTAAGTACTTAAACACACTGGGATGGTTTGGTTTTGGTGGTCAGAGGGCATTGTACTATTTTTGGCCCTGCTCAGGAAATTCCTGAAAGACAAACAGCCCAGTTTGAGAAATCTTTTCGAAATTTCTCACTATCAAACCTAGCAAAATGGACAAAATCAGAGCCATGATTACCGGTATTCAGGGATACGTCCCGGAGTATCGTCTGACCAACAAAGAGCTTGAATCCCTAGTGGATACCAACGACGAATGGATCACCTCCCGCACGGGTATCAAAGAAAGAAGAATCCTAAAAGGTGAAAACCAGGGGACCTCCGTCATGGGTATCGAAGCAGTAAAAGGTCTTTTGGAGAAAACAGGCACCAATCCTTTGGATATCGAATTAATCATCTGTGCGACGGTAACCCCTGATATGCCTTTTCCTGCAACTGCAAATATTATCGCAGACAAAGTCGGTGCAAAAAACTCCTTTTCTTTTGATGTGGGTGCTGCCTGTTCCGGTTTTTTGTATGCGCTTCAACTGGGCGCTCAATTCATTCAAGCAGGTACTCACAAAAAGGTAGTGGTAGTTGGTGCAGATAAAATGTCTGCCATCGTGGACTACCAAGACCGAACCACCTGCATTCTTTTTGGAGATGGTGCCGGAGCCGTACTTCTTGAGCCTACTACGGAAAAAATGGGCATCATGGATGCTATTCTAAAAGCCGATGGTTCAGGCGAACCTTTCCTTCACATGAAAGCCGGAGGAAGCAGAAAACCCGCCTCAACCGAGACAGTCCTAAACCGCGAACATTTTGCCTATCAGGAAGGCGCTACGGTATTCAAATTTGCAGTAACCAATATGGCTGATGTGAGTGCTGAAGTAATGGAACGGAACGGACTGAAAGGCGAGGATATTGCCTGGCTTGTACCTCATCAGGCAAACAAGCGAATCATCGATGCTACAGCAAATCGAATGGGGGTCGGACCTGAAAAAGTCATGATGAATATCGAGCGATATGGAAATACCACCGCAGCCACGATTCCGTTGTGTCTTTGGGAATATGAACACCAACTGAAAAAAGGAGACAATCTGATCCTCGCTGCCTTTGGAGGTGGTTTTACTTGGGGATCCATTTACCTGAAATGGGCCTACGATCCGAAATAATTAACAGAATATAAACTAACCTATGGCAAGTACTGCAGATTTCAAGAATGGACTTTGTCTGGAGATGAACAACGACATTTTTTCAATTGTCGAGTTTCAGCACGTAAAACCAGGCAAAGGAGCGGCTTTTGTTAGAACAAAATTGAAAAGCCTCAAAACAGGAAAAACACTGGACAAGACTTTTAACGCAGGTGAAAAAGTAACCACGGCAAGAGTTGAAAAAAGGCCTCATCAGTTTCTTTATGCGGATGACATGGGCTATAACTTCATGGACACGGAGACTTTCGAACAGATTACCTTGGAAGAAAGACTTATCGAAAGACCGAAACTATTGAAAGACGGACAAAACGTGGACATTCTTGTACATGCAGAAACGGAAACCCCGCTTTCGGTAGAGTTGCCTCCATTCGTGGAATTAATGATAACGTACACCGAGCCCGGTATCAAAGGCGATACCGCCACCAATGCCCTGAAACCTGCGACAGTAGAAACCGGCGCCACAGTGATGGTACCTCTCTTTGTGGATCAGGACACCTTGATAAGAGTGGACACGAGAGACGGATCATACTCGGAAAGAGTAAAATAATTGTAATTGGCTGTGTGATTTCTGTAAATTACACAGCTTTATTGTTTTTAACCCAACCCCAAGATGTCCAAAGACATTGAACAAAAAAAGAACCCTATGAAAGCGAAAGAGATTCAGGAGTTGATCGATTATATCTCCAACTCCGGCCTGGCAGAGGTCAAAATCAAGACCGAAGAATTCGAACTTTCCATTAAAAAATATGCGGATTCTGCGACAGTAGCTCCAGCACCGGTCATCATGCATGCTCCTGCTCCGGTACATGCCCCAGTGGCGGCTGCGCCGGCACCTGCGGCTGCTCCAGCTCCAACAGCAGCACCAGCCTCTACCCCATCCAATCTGGTAGAAATTAAATCTCCCATGATCGGAACTTTCTACTTGACCCCAAATCCGGATTCAGCTCCTTTCGTTACTGAAGGTTCATCTGTGAAAGCTGGTCAGACAGTATGCATAATCGAGGCCATGAAGCTTTTCAACGAAATCGAATCTGAGGTTTCCGGAAAGATTGTTAAAATCTTGGTTTCGAATGCAACACCAGTAGAGTACGACCAGCCCTTGTTCCTTGTTGATCCAGCTGGATGATTTTTCCACTAAATCAAAAAGAGCGTGTTTAAGAAAATCTTAATTGCCAACCGCGGTGAAATCGCCCTTCGGGTAATTCGAACCTGCAAAGAAATGGGCATCAAAACCGTGGCCGTATATTCCACTGCTGACAAAGACAGTCTTCATGTGCGATTTGCTGATGAAGCTGTTTGTATCGGTCCTGCACCTAGCCGTGAATCTTACCTGAATATTCCTCGGATCATTGCGGCGGCGGAAATTACCAATGCAGATGCCATCCATCCGGGATATGGTTTCCTCTCTGAAAATGCAGAATTCTCCAGAATTTGTGAAGAATACGGAATCAAGTTTATTGGAGCCTCACCGGATATGATCGCCAAAATGGGCGATAAGGCTACTGCCAAGGCGACCATGAAAGCAGCCGGCGTACCTACCATTCCAGGTTCGGATGGATTGTTGGATTCTATAGAGCAGGGCCTGAAAATCGCCAATGAGATGGGCTACCCTGTGATTCTAAAAGCTACCGCCGGTGGTGGTGGACGGGGAATGAGGATTGTCAAGGAAGACAAAGAATTCAAAAAAGCATGGGATGATGCCAAAATGGAATCCGGTGCGGCTTTTGGAAACGACGGTCTTTACCTTGAAAAATTCGTTGAGGAACCACGACACATTGAGATTCAGGTAGTCGGTGACAAAACAGGTAAAGCTTGCCATCTCTCTGAGCGAGATTGCTCCATCCAGAGAAGACATCAGAAACTGGTCGAGGAAACCCCTTCCCCATTCATTACCGAGGAGTTACGAGAAGCGATGGGCAAAGCGGCCATCAAAGGTGCTGAAGCCATCGGCTACGAAGGTGCTGGCACGATTGAGTTTTTGGTTGACAAGCATCGTAACTTCTACTTCATGGAGATGAACACCCGAATTCAGGTAGAACATCCCATTACAGAGGAAGTAACGGACTTTGACCTGATTAAAGAACAAATTAAGGTTGCCGCGGGTGAAACCATTTCTGGAAGAAACTATTTCCCCAAGCTCTACGCCATGGAGTGCCGAATCAATGCAGAAGATCCTGCCAACGGCTTTCGTCCTAGCCCAGGAAAAATCAACAACCTTCATATTCCGGGAGGTCGAGGAGTCAGAGTGGATTCTCACGTATATGCGGGCTATGTGATCCCACCAAACTATGACTCCATGATTGCCAAGCTGATTGTGAGCGGTCAGTCCAGAGAGGAAGTGATTGTGAGAATGAAGCGTGCCTTGGAAGAATTCGTCATCGACGGAATCAAGACTACTATTCCATTCCATATAGCCTTGCTTGAAAATGAGCAATTCAAAGAAGGAAACTTCACCACAAAGTTTTTGGAAACATTCGATTTCTCGGTGATTAAAGGATAATTGACATCTTACTCCATACTAGAAAGCCACTCCAAAAGAGTGGTTTTTTTTATTTATTCCCTACATATCGATTAGTCCAATACTGAAATCAAACGAAAAATTCCATTCCATCATTATCCTTGCACTAACTAAAGCTGAAGCTACTTTACTCTCTTTATTATATACGACGACTTTATTACCAAAAAGTGGAAAAACGTTACATCTATTCAGATAGAACAAACACAAAAAAACAACCCTTCATCAAGTTAAAAACAGAGAAAAGAAGCTGGGCACATTTCGCCCAAAAAAAACTTCATATACCATACTTTTTGAGATCTAATCTAAACTAATAGTATCCCTCTTTTTTAGACTCAATTCCGGTTATAAATAATTTATATTTATAATATAAATAAAACTTAAAATTCTATTTTTTAAACTTTATTAAATAACTTTTTTAATTTTTTTAAATAATTCATGACAGTACAGGACACCAACTTAAAAATTATTCAATACATTAACTGAAGTGTTTTGAGATGAAGTAGTGACGACTTTTAAATATTGAAACCTTTTTATTAACAATAACCCATAAAACAATGAAGAATTTTACCACTTCAAGGAAAGTTCCGGGAAAAAGGAAAGCACCTTCCGGTCTCCTTACCGTTGCACTACCTCTCTGTGCAACCCTCCTATGGGGCATGCCTCCTGCAAAAGCAGAGAGTTCAGCCCCTTTTTATTACCAACAAGCAGAAAAGACTGTCTCGGGCACAGTCAAAGATGCAACGGGCGCTCCTCTACCCGGGGTGAGTGTCTTAGTAAAAGGAACTAACAAAGGAACTGTGACTGATCTGGATGGGAAATATTCGGTGTCAGTTCCCGAAGGAGGATCAATTGTGTTTTCATTTATCGGATTTGCTTCCCAAACCGTCACCGTTCAGTCCCAAAGCGTGGTAGATATAGTCCTTCAGGAAGACAGTCAATCACTCGATGAAATTGTGGTGGTGGGATATGGTACCATGAAAAAATCCGACTTAACAGGTTCTGTAGGATCCGTGAGAGGTGAAAAACTAATGGACAGATCCCAGACAAATGCCGTGAAATCTCTCCAAGGGCGTGTTGCTGGTGTGGAAGTATTAAATACCCAAAACGCTCCGGGGGCTGGTGCCCGAATCCGAATCAGAGGAATCAACTCCATTAACTCGGGAGTTCAGCCTCTCTTCGTAATTGACGGTATTATCGGAGGCGACCTCAACATGATCAACCCTGGAGATATTGAATCCATGGAAGTCTTAAAAGACGCTTCTTCAGCAGCAATTTATGGTGCCCGTGGAGCCAACGGCGTAATTATGGTCACCACCAAAAGAGGCAAGAAAAATCAAAGTCAGGTGATTTATGACAATTTCTTCTCTGTGTCTACTCTGGCTAATAGTGTTCCAGGATTGAATTCCACTGAGTTCATGGAAATATATAACCGAGCTTTTGATAATGCCGCCAAGTATGATCCATCCGGATTTGCGCAAGGACGATATAGAAGAGCAGATCCAGCAAATTATCCAAACCTTTTCGATTCCAGCGGAAAGCCATTGTACAACACAAATTGGGAGGACGAAATCTACAACCCTGCCTTCGGACAAAACCATAACCTGGCTTTTAGAGGCGGCTCAAGCAACACTGCTTACAACGTTTCTCTTGGCTACACCAATGAAGACGGTATCATGATGGGATCAGGATTTGAGCGATTCAATGGTAAAATATCGATCGACTCTGATGTAAAAAAGTGGTTGACCGTAGGCGGGAGTATCCTGGGCACAAAAAGTAAAAGAAATATAGTTGACGATGGAAATGGAAGTTTGAACGTGCCTCGAATGGTTGCTGAAGCCTTGCCCATCATTCCGGTAAAATATCCTGACGGAAGATGGGGAGCCAACTCTGACTGGCCGGGAACAGAAGGTGCTGAAAACCCAGTCAACATCGCTCAAAATAGGGGTACGGAGGCAAATGTTACTCAGTTTTATTCTGATGTGTATTTGAATTTTAAGATATCTCCAGAATTGGAGTTCAAAACCACCTTCAGTACCATCTTAGAATCCACTAAAAACAATTTCTATTCTTCCAGAAACCTGAGACTTTTATCTGCTGACCAAAGAGGCATTGCAACTGTCAGCATGCAGGATAGAGTTTATTGGCAAAGTGAGAATTTCTTAAACTGGAATAAACAGTTCGGTGAAGATCATAGGATCAACGCGATGTTTGGATTCAGCTGGCAGAGAGATTCTTTTGAGAATTTGAGCGTAAGATCTGAAGGTTTCATAGATGATTTCTTTGAATGGACAAACATACGAGCAGGCAATATTATCCCGATAGCTGGCATTAATGGAAACGTAGGAGCGTCTCAATTGAACTCTTATTTTGCCAGAGCTAACTATAGCTTCAAGAACAAATATTTGGTGACAGCAACAGGTAGATACGATGGATCTTCACGATTTGGGGCAAATAATCAGTATGCTTTTTTCCCTTCATTAGGTGTGGCTTGGAGAGTTTCCGAAGAAGAATTTTTTAACAAAGGTGGCATAATGAATGACCTTAAGGTTAGAGCCAGCGCAGGAAGAACAGGAAATCAGGAGATAGGCAACTTTAACTCACTTCAATTTTTAGGAACGTTCAACGTCCTCAAAGCAGCCGGGAATGAGATTGCTATTTCTCAGACTTCTTTCGGTAACAGTGATTTAAAGTGGGAATCTACCGATCAATATGATATGGGGATTGAAATGAGCTTCTTTAACAGCAGATTGAATATCGAAACGGACGTTTACTATAAAGTAACCAATGATTTGATCTTGAATGCGCCTCTTCCTTGGTCTACAGGTTTCGGATCAGTTAGTCGAAACATAGGAAGCGTTGAAAATAAGGGTATTGAATTTACCATTAATAGTGTAAACGTTGAAAAAGGAGACTTCTCCTGGTCCACAGATCTGAATTTTGCTACTAACAGAAACGAAATTCTAAAACTAGGAGCAAACAATGCCGACATTTTCCCCGGCCCTAATTTCCTTGGACCAACCAATATTTTACGGGTAGGTCAGCAAATCGGTAGTATTTGGGGCCGTGTAAGACTTGGTACTTGGGGCACTGACGAGGCGGATGAGGCAGCTCGCTATGGGTTGAGACCGGGAGATATCAAATGGCAAGACCTAAATAACGATGGCAGAATAGACGGAAATGACTCCAAGATTATCGGGAGAATGTATCCGAAATGGACTGCCAATATGACAAACACCTTCGTTTACAAAAACTTTGACTTATCCTTTGAATTGAGATTTGTAGAGGGCAATAACGTCATTAACGCTACTAAACATTCAGTAGAAGACAGACAAACCTTAGCTAACAGCTATGCAACCGTATTGAATGCCTGGAGACCAGACAATCAGAATACCATGATAGCTGAAGTTAGAGCATGGGGAACCCCATACCTCACCAACGGTGACACGCATTGGATGGAGGATGGTTCCTTCGTCAGACTTCAAAACTTAATGTTGGGGTACAATCTTCCCTCTGTTTTGTTGGATAAATGGAAGCTAACCAAAGCCAGAGTATTCTTCAGCGGTCAGAATTTATTTGTCTTGACTGATTATACAGGTTATGATCCTGAGGTAAACACCTTCGAGGGTTCAGGTCAACTTCCGGTTGGTCTTGACTTCTTCCCGTTTGCCAGACCGAGAACCTTTAGTGCAGGACTTAATTTGAGCTTTTAATTCTTAAAAACGGAAATCAAATGAAACGATATATTAAATACCTCTTATCCTTTGTCATTGTAACTGGAGCAGTATCCTGCAATGAATTTTTGGAAGAAAATCCAAATACGCTGACTACTCAGGCTAACGTAACCAGCATTGAGGCCGCAAGAGCCTTTTTAGCAAGTATTTATGGTAATGTCAACTTAGTAGCTGTTGGTTCCGGAGGCTGGGGCGGCAATACGCTTTCTCTTTTGGAATTTATGTCCGGAAAAGCAGATGGTGTGGCCCAGACAGAAGCTTTCCGCTTCAATCAGCTGACCCATGATTCACAGGCATTTTACATTGACACGTATTGGCAAAGCGCCTATCAAGGCATTTTGAGATGCAATGTTGCATTGAAGCAAATTCCTGGTTTCAGTGTTTTAAACGAAACTCAAAAAGCTGAATTTCTGGCAGAAGTACGAGCACTGAGAGCTTTCTACTATTTCTATTTGGTAAGAATGTTTGGGGATGTTCCTATGGTTACAGAACCTATAACCAGTCTCAATGATGTAAATACGCCCAGAACACCTGTAAAGCAAATCTATGATCAGGTCATCATTCCCGACTTGTTGGAAGCTGAAAAGGCACCCTTACCCTGGAGAAGACCCAATGGTGAAGTATCCAGAGGATTTGTGAAAGCTTTATTGGCAGATGTGTATTTGACCTATGCTGGATTTCCGGTGAATGCCGGTCAATCTGCCTATGTAGAATCAGCAAAACGCTCCAAAGAATTGGTCGATTTGAGAACAAGTACTTTTCCATTGTTCAAGGAATATCGGGAAATGATACTTCCTTCTAATAAAAATACAGGGGAATTCATTTTCCAAGTTCAGTTTGATAAAGTAAACAGAAACAATCCCTTAACTCCTGTAGTCTTACCCACTTTCGCAGGAATTTCCAGGTATGCCAACGAATTTGGCGGACTAGTGCCCAGAGTGGAATTCATTAGATCCTTTGATCCCAATGATAAGCGGGTGGCTGAAAAACAATATTTCTTCACGGAATACAATGGAAAGCAACTTGGTGGCCATTATATATACAAATGGTTTGACAAGGTTGCCGTTGATTCAGATACCAGGTCAGAACTTAATTTCTCGATCTATCGAATGCCTGACGTCATGTTGATGTATGCTGAGGCTTCCAACCGTGCGGAAGGTTCTCCTAATCAATTGGCTAAAGATGTAGTAAATGAAATTAGGGCAAGGGCCACATTAGCTCCTATAGGAAATCTAAACAGCGAAGCATTTGAGAGAGAAGTTTGGAATCAACGGTATTTCGAATTGAGCTTTGAAGGCAAAATCTGGTTTGATATGGTGAGAACAAGAAAAGTGAGAAATGATGTCACAAAACAGTACGATGATTTTATTGGACATAGAAACGTGTTCGGAGCAACTTTCCAAGAAAGGAATCTCTTATTTCCGATTCCTTTAAGGGAAATCCAAACAAACCCAATTCTTACCCAAAACACCGGCTTCTAATGCCCTTGATTCCTTAGAGTTGAAGAGGTCTTTTTCCCAAAAGATCTCTTCAACTCTATATTTCATAAAACCAAGCAACTTTTTGAATACAATTATTAGATTTGAATATGACCGACAATAGTGAAGTCAAGTGATTGACTTTTACTAGAATAAACCCAATAAAACCAAAATATCAATAATGATTAGAGTCAAGCTGTCCCATTTATTACCACTTCTTGTTTCGGGAGCATTGACATTGTCCTGTAATCAAGATCAAAAGACATCTATCAATTTAGAATCAGGGGACCAAATCAGTTACAACTTCCATATCCGTCCTATTCTTTCGGATAAATGTTTTGCCTGTCATGGGCCTGACGCCAACAAGAGGGAAGCTGATCTGAGGCTAGACACCGAAGAGGGTGCATATGCAGCACTCAAAGAAAGTCCTGGAAAATTCGCTTTGGTATCAGGTAAGCCCTTGGAATCGGAGGTATACCACCGGATCACCACTTCGGATCCAAGTGCATTGATGCCTCCACCTGAGTCCAATCTTTCATTGACACAGGAAGAAATTGATCTGATCAAGCGATGGATCGAGCAGGGAGCTAAATACGAGCCACATTGGGCGTTTATGAAAGTCGAAAAGCCAACCGTTCCGTCTTCCGACTGGGGGAATAGTGAAATCGATGCTTTTGTTCATTCCAAAATCAAATCCAAAGGTCTTAAGCCCAACCCTGAAGCCAGTTCCTATGAGTTAATCAAACGGGCAAGCTTGGATCTGACTGGCTTACCCCCTACTCCTGAACTTTTGGACAAATACGCCGGCTTTTCCGGTTCAAATACCTACGAGAAACTCTTGGACGAACTCATGGCCATGCCCTCCTACGGAGAAAAATTGGCGATCCTCTGGTTGGATATCTCCCGATACTCAGACAGCTACGGCTACCAGGATGATGAAGTTCGAAGCCAATGGCCTTATCGGGATTGGGTGATCCATGCCTTCAACAACAATCTTCCCTACGACCAATTTCTTACATGGCAACTTGCAGGCGACCTGTTGCCCAACCCAACCAAAGAACAGATCTTGGCGACTGCATTTAACCGTAACCATAAATACACGGAAGAAGGCGGCGTCATCCACGAAGAGTACCGGGTTGAATATGTTTTGGATAAAACCAATACCTTCAGCAAAGGAGTCCTAGGCCTGACCATGGAGTGTGCCCAATGCCACGACCACAAATACGACCCGGTTTCCCAAAAAGAATATTTTCAGCTTTATGCTTTTTTCAACAATTCCAAAGAACAGGGCTTTGAAGGTGATGTAAGTCGTTCTAAGCCAGCCAAAACCCCTATTCTTTGGATAGAACGGGAGGATATTGACGGACTGCTGAAATTCATCAACCATCAGGACACCAGCAAATTGATGGTATCGGTCATGGGAGAACTTGGACCTGAGGAAAGCCGAACCACCTACATTCTTGACCGAGGAGTCTACGATGCTCCTACCGTTCCGGTAGAAGCTTCCACACCTACATCGGTTTTGAAATTCCCCGAAACCTTTGAAAAAAATAGACTTGGCTTGGCCAAATGGACCACACACCGGGACAATCCGCTTACCTCACGGGTTTTTGTCAACCTGATCTGGCAGGAACTGTTCGGAAAAGGAATCGTCAAATCAGCGGGGGATTTTGGGATGCAAGGAGACCTTCCTACCCATCCCGAACTGCTTAATTGGCTGGCAGCAGATTTTATGGAAAATGGCTGGAATGTAAAACGACTTTTAAAGCAGATCATGACCTCGGCCACTTATCGCCAATCCGCTGCGATTTCCAACAAACATTTAGAAGTCGACCCGGATAATCTATACCTCGCCAGAGCGCCTAGGCTAAGACTTCCTGCTGAGAATATTCAAGATCTAGTTTTGGCAAGTAGCGGACTTTTGGTCAATCAAATCGGTGGCCCAAGTGTGAAACCTTACCAGCCTCCAGGACTTTGGGAAGCGGCTACTTCGGGTCGTGGAACCCTCGCAAATTACGTGCAGGACTCCGGCGATAAACTCTATCGCAGAGGAATTTACAACTTTATCAAATTGACCGTTCCTCCTCCAAAAGCCATCATTTTCGATTCTAGCAATCGAGACCGATGTGAAATTTCCCGAAACAGAACAAATACCCCTCTCCAAGCCTTGGTCATGATGAATGACCCCATGGTGCTGGAAGCCTCCAGGGTACTTTCGACCAAACTTGCCGAAAAACATACGGACCCGGAAAAAGCCATTGAAGAGGCATTCAAGCGAATCGTATGCCGTGAAATGAAATCCAAAGAGAAAAGTCTGCTCATGGATTACTACGAGAGCGAATTAGAGCATTATCAAAACAATCCCGAAGAAGCTAAGAAAACCTTGGATGTAGGAGAATACCCCATGAACGAGGCGGCCATGACACCTCAAAATGCCGCCCTGATGCAAGTCATCGTGAGTTTGTACAATTTAGAAGAAACCATTACCAAGAGTTGATATGGAGAAGGAAATATTAGAACAAGGATTAAATCACAACCGGAGAAAATTTCTTTCCCGACTAAGTTTGGGCGTTGGCAGTGTAGCGTTGGGTTCTCTTTTGATCCCTGACTTATTCTCGGGAAAAAAGGAGGCGGAAGATTCCCTGATGAGGGCCCTTCCCCATTTTGCCCCAAAAGCCAAACGAATCATCTACCTTTTCCAAAACGGTGCCCCTTCCCAGTTGGAAACTTTCGATTACAAACCTCTCCTAAGAACAAATTTTGGTCAGGAGCTCCCCGACTCCATTCGAATGGGACAGAGACTTACCGGTATGACTGCCGGACAGAGTTCTTTCCCTCTGGTGGGTTCCTATTTCGATTTTAATCAATATGGTCAAAGCCGGGCATGGATCTCTTCGCTTTTCCCGCATATCGCCAGTGTGGTAGACGACCTCTGCATCGTTAAATCCATGCATACCGAGGCCATCAATCATGACCCTGCACTCACCTTTTTCCAAACAGGTGCTCAGGTCGGTAACCGCCCCAGTATGGGGGCATGGTTGAGCTATGGTTTGGGAAGTGAAAATGAAAACCTACCCGCCTTTTGTGTGCTGCTCAGCCGTGGAAAAGGTAATGGTCAGGGAGTCTATTCCAAGCTTTGGTCCAATGGGTTCCTTGATGCCAAACATCAAGGTGTTCAGTTTTCAAATTCTGAAGACCCCGTACTTTACCTTTCCGATCCAAACGGGATGACCCGTGATCAAAGAAGAAAAATGCTGGATCAAATTGCCGCTATGAATGACTTGAGCTACAAGGAATTCAATGACCCACAAATCACCGCCAAAGTCCAGCAATACGAAATGGCTTACCGCATGCAGACTGCCGTTCCTGAAATCACCGATGTGACCAAAGAACCCGACAGTGTGGTCAAACTTTATGGCCCGGATTGTCTCGTACCGGGAACCTACGCTGCCAATTGTCTTCTGGCTAGAAAACTCTCCGAAAATGGCGTCCGATTTGTCCAGCTCTATCACCAAGGATGGGATGCCCATGACAACCTGCCCAATCAGATGATCGGACAGGCAAAAGACGTGGACCAGGCTTCTGCTGCCTTGATCACGGATCTAAAGCAGCGAGGACTTTTAGATGAAACTTTGGTCATTTGGGGAGGAGAATTTGGCCGAACAAACTATTGTCAGGGAAAAATTGCTCCTGAAAACTATGGCCGGGACCATCACCCAAGGGCATTTTCCATCTTCATGGCAGGAGGTGGAGTCAAGTCCGGAATGGTCTATGGAGAGACGGATGATTTTGGGTACAACATTACCGAAAACCCGGTTCATGTGCATGATTTTCAAGCTACAGTCATGCACTTGATGGGCATAGACCATGAAAAACTCACCTATAAGCATTTGGGGAGACGCTACCGGCTCACCGATGTACATGGTCATGTAGTCAAAGATCTTATTGCTTAATCCCGATTTATGTCTCGATTTTCCCGGAGTATTTCCTGGTTGGAAAACCTGCTTTTCTTTTGGTGTGGTCTGACCCTGATTCTTTTGATCGGTGGTGAATCTTTAGCAATACCTGCCTGGCTGCAGGTAGCAGGAAGGTTGCATCCTCTGGTGCTGCACTTCCCAATTGTCTTACTAATTATGGCTGTTTTTGTCCTTTGGATCAGGGACGAAAATTGGAAAAAATTGGGAAGTAGCTTTTTGCTTGTGGGAGCCAATTTCGCGGGAATAACCGTGTTGGCCGGATTACTTCTGGCTGCAGAAGATTATGAGGGAGAGGCTCTTTCCTGGCACAAATGGTTGGGAGTTCTTTCTCTTGGGTTTTCTGTATTACTTTATTTTTTTCAAGAACAACTTCTAAATTACCACAGACTGATTGCTTCTTCTTTGGCTGTTATTCTGTTACTGACAGGGCATTTTGGAGCCAATCTTACCCATGGAGAGGATTTCCTTATAGCTCCACTCTTAACAAAAGAAGTAAAGACCGTAGCCTTGGAAGAGGCAGAGGTGTTTCGGGATTTGGTTCAGCCCATTTTCGAGACCAAATGCATTTCCTGCCACAAAGAGGGTAAAATCAAAGGCGAACTTCGAATGGACCATCTGGAAGGAATCCAAAAAGGTGGCAAATCTGGCCCCTTTGTTTTGGCCGGAAATCCTGACGAATCCCTTCTGATTACAAGAATACACCTTCCGTTGGAAAATGAGGAACACATGCCTCCCAAAAACAAACTTCAACTTACCGACGAAGAGCTGGAAATCCTCAGGCTGTGGGTAGCAAGCGGTGCCTCTTTTGAGCAAAAAGTAACCGAACTTTCAAAGGAAGAGCCACTTTTCCTTCTTGCTTCAAATCGCTTTTCAACGGAAAAACCGTACTCCTTTAGGGCTGCAGATGCAAGTGAAATCGAAAACCTGAACAACTTCTTCAGAAAAGTAAAACCCATATTCCCTGGTTCACCGGCTCTGGAAGTCGCTTATTTTGGTTCATCTACCTTCGAGCCCAACTCTCTTTCGGATTTGAAGAAAGTCAAAGAGCAGGTGGTAAAAATCAATTTGAATCGCATGCCTTTGGAAAATGTAGATCTGTCTTTTCTTTCTGATTTTCAAAATCTTGAAGAGATTCAACTCAACTTTACTGGAATCACTTCAGTTCAATTGAAAGGATTGAGCAACATCACAACCCTCCGAAGCTTGGCTATCTCTGGAAATCCTTTGGGAGAATCAGGAATTCAGGAACTGAAAAATCTGACACAACTAAAAAGACTTTATCTCTGGCAGTCCGGATTGGGTGAGGATGAAAAAAATGACCTAAAGAAGGCTTTATCCAATACGCAGATTGATTTTGGCTTCGATGACAAAGGCATCATCTATCCGCTTAATCCTCCAAAGATTGATTTTGAGGAAGTGATGTTTAAGGAGAAAGCGGAAGTCAAAATCTCCCATCCCATCAAAACAGCAGAAATCCGATACACCCTGGATGGAAGCGAACCTGATAGCATCGGATCACCTGTTTATTCCCAGCCCATTTCTCTGACCAAAACGTCTCAGATCCGAGCCAAAGCCTTTGCCCCGGGATGGATAGGAAGTGAAGAATCCAAAACCCTGCTTTTCAAAGAGGGCTTAAAACCCCAATCCTACAAGTTGGTAAATGAGCCGCATAACCGATACAAAGCCAAAGGTGCCACTAGCCTATTTGACGGAGTAAAGGGGAAAGCCAATCATACCTCGGGTGATTGGTTGGGATTTACAGACAGTCCAATGGAAATTGAAATTTTCTTGGAAAATAATCAACGCCCCAAATCTCTGGAAATCAGCCATCTCTTACATGAAGGGGCCTATATTTTCCCACCAGAATCGGTGGAAATCTGGACTGGATCCGAAGGAAATTGGACGAAAATCCAGACACCTTCTACCACTCAATCCTCTAAAATAGAAGAGGTTAGATTTGGATTAATTTCCTTCCAGCTTCCAGATAATTCTTTCGACCAGCTTAAGGTGCGCTTAAAGCCAATTTCCAAATTACCCAAATGGCATCCGGGTGCCGGTGCAAAGGGATGGGTGTTTGTTGATGAAATTGTACTATATTAAGTCATCACCCAAAGTTTAATCCATGACTTCAGAACCTTACAAACGGTACCGGGATACGGTAGTTGAGAAACTTCAAAAGGCCTTCAGGCAAGAAAAAGAAATTCAGTGTGCAGCCAAATGGATAGCGAATACCCTTAAAAACGAAGGCTGGATTTATACAAGTGGAACAGGGCACTCACATATGTTTGCCGAGGAGATTTTCTATCGGGCAGGAGGATTTGCCAGAGTCCAGCCTATTTTGGATCCCGATCTGATGCTTCACAAAGATGCTTCCGGGAGTACTGAGGTGGAGCGTAGAGAAGGCTACGCCCAAAAACTTCTCAAACCCTTTCGAATCAACTCCAACGATGTATTCATCATCTCCTCCAATTCGGGAAGGAACCCTGTAAGTATTGAAATGGCGCAATTTGCCAAGGAAAAAGGAGCGAAAGTCATCGTAATCACCAATTATCTTCACAGCAAATCCGTGGATTCCAGGCATTCTTCAGGCTTGAAGCTTTTCCAGGTCTGTGATCTGTTTTTGGATAATTTTGGGGAGATAGGAGATGCCTCGATTTCTTTTGAAGGATTGGAAGGAAGAGTCGGAGCAACGTCCACCGTCATAGGAGCAGCACTACTACAGGCCATCATGGTTCAGGCAGTCGGGCTATTGTTGGAAGAAGGCATCACTCCAGAGGTGTTTATCAGCTCCAACTCCGACATAGGGGAAGCTCACAATGAGGCACTTCTCGCCAAGTACAAAAAAGAAGTTAAAATTCTTTAGTCTGGAATAGACACTCCTCTATTGTCCTAAAGCAACTTGGTTTGGGTTAAGAACTTTTCAAAAGTTTACGCACCCAAATCTGGTGTCTTGAATCTTACGTCTTGTCTCCTCATCTCTAAATCTCCAACCCTAATCCAATCCGCCACTCCTTCCACTACTACCCCCTTGTGTAAATAACTTAAACTGGGGAGTATATCCAGAGAAATAAGGTATCGGTTCCCGGTAAATAGGAGAATTTTCATCCGGTTCCGATCCATTGTCCGTGTATCGGATCAATAATCCCGGATATGCCGAATTGACCAAAACTCTCCCGTCCTTAATCATCACACCCGGTCGAGGCAATCTATACTTGAATCCCCCAAAAATTGACTCCAAGCGGGGCAATTCCTTTTGACCAACCAAATTCACAAACCGGTTCCATTCTTGCTCCCTTCTTTCTTTGATTTCTGATTCTGATCCTGCTTTTGACCAATCTGGATCTCCTTGCCAAGCTCGTTCGATGTAGCCCAGCATTTTGGGCAAAAGGTAATATTCCATCATCTCCGGACCTTTGACCGTCTCCGTCCAAAGCTGTCCAGAAACTCCCAAAATGTTCCTTTTACCTAACTCAGTCAGTGGAGTGAATCGCTTTTCAGCTTCCGACCAATCCCAAGCATTTCCTTCTATGGTCTTATCGTGGGATAGATAGAGTTTTCTGGGAACAGTCTTCCAGGATTGATACATATCCACTACCCCACTCCAGGTATGTCCACGCTCATCCGGGTCCCAATCATACGCTAAGTCGAAATAAAAATTGGCGCTGGAGCAGATGACCACGGGGTACCCGGCATTGGCCAAGCGATAGGCCATATCCTCTCCTCCCCAACCGGCAACAGCATTCCAGGCATAAAGCCTCCAGTTTTGGTCTGCAAATTTTGGATTTGGAATTACGTCATTGCCTCGATGAGTCTGACCGATTTCTTCCCATCCTCCCATTTGAAGGCCATATTTTTGAAGAATCTGACCCGTCCGGTTTCTGAAATAATCGTTCAAATCTTCCACCTTAAGATCAGGGTTTCTAGTCAAAAACTCCTTACAGATAGGAGAAGCCGTCCAAACACCTCTTGGTACTTCATCTCCTCCGGTATGCCAGTTTTTGAGTTCAATTCCTGCCCCTGTATACATTTTCTGAATCTCTATAACCAGCTTTTCATAAAAAGCATAGGTCGACTCTTGGCATACACAGATGGTATTTCCCTTGAAATTTTGAGCCGAGAGATAGATGGATTGGTCGTCCGGATCTGCCAAACGATACTGTTGGGCCTCCTGGCCTTTACCGGCTTTCATGAGTTCCCTATATCTTTTCTCCATCGCCAAAATCGCCGCACGGGAATGGGCCGGCACACCCAACTCCGGAATGACTTCAATATGCCTCTCCTTGGCATAGGCCAAAATTTCCTGAAAATCGGCAACGGTGTAATATCCTGTGCCGGTTTGACTTTTCTCAGGAAAAGCCCCTGATCCATAGTAGGGCCAGAGAAATTCCGATTCATCGGAAGAAAATCCGCGACGGGCTCCAAATTCTGTCAGTTCGGGCAATCCAGGAATCTCAATCCTCCATCCTTCATCATTGGCTAAATTAAAGTGGAATACATTTAATTTATAAAAAGCCATCAAATCCAAAATCTTCTTGACCTGCTCTTTGGTTTGGAAATTTCGGGCTACATCCAAGAAAAACCCACGATATCCAAAGGCGGGTTCATCCTCAATTTCCACCTGTGGGAGTGTGATTTGATTGCTCGCCTCTTTCCAAAAATCAGGCTTCATCAAAGCCAAAAAAGATTGGATCCCATAAAAGGCTCCCTTAGGTGTCGAAGCGAGAATATCGACTCTTCGATTGGAGATTTTCAGTGCATAGGCTTCTTCAGCTAGCCCCTCCACCTTGGAGAGTTTGATATTAATGGGAGCCTGACTTCGATCCACTTGGGGTTTATAGCCTTTTATAAGGGATAACAAAAGGAACTTTGTCACCTCTGAAAATTCCTCAGCTCCTACCACCGCCGCCCCTGCATTTTGAATGGTGATGGGTTCCCCTGTGTATCTCCACTTTTTAGGAGATGGAAGAAAAGGCGGAATTTCTGAATCCGGTATTTGGGTCAATTTCCGATTTTCTTCATACCGAGCTTGAGAAGAAGGGACCGGAAGAGCACTTGATTTGGCCATTTCGGCCAGTTCCGCTTCGGAAAGAATTTGAGTTTGGTATTGGCTGATTTCTTCTACTTTCCCATCAGCATGGACTAAAATCAGGCTTTCCGGGGCATAGGAATTTTTCAAAAAAGCTCCTCTACTTTGGTAAGGAATAGAAAATGTACTGCCTGGCATGATTTCAGGTGTTTTTCCCTCAACTACAAAAAAATCACCCTGCAAATGCCTGATTTGAGTCTCGGGAATTTGAGAAAGGGTGTTTACTGAAATAAAAATAGTGTTGAAATAAAGCTTCCACCCTTCCTGAACTGAGGAAGTACCCAAATTAGAAATTGAAATTTCAGCTTTATGAAGTTGGGGGGTAGTAAACTTGTTTTCAAGTAAATTCCATTGGGCATTCAACTGTGCCATGGACTTACTTGATAAAAGTATTAAAAAGAACATTAAAAGACTTTTTCTCATATTCCTTAGTTCTTAAGAGTTGGATATTACCTTATCAAATTAACCAACCTTTGTTTAACAAGTACATTTTTCAGGATAAAACCCGACTTTTTTTACAACCCAAAAATCCCTAGCTTGGAATGAGTCATTCAACACCAACATAATTGATGACGTTTTTATGAGTCAAGGATTAATTCGAAAACAATCAGTAGTTTATTTTTCTGATATCGTTGGTTACACCCGTCTGATGGGAAAGGACGAAGATGGGGCATTTCAACTGATGAAAGACAATTTAACGATCCACAAACGGTACTTTGAAAAATTTGAAGGCCAACTAATCAAAGAGCTGGGTGACGGAATTTTGGGGGTTTTTGACTCTCCTCAAAATGCAATTTTGGCATCCATTGAAATTCAAAAGGAAATAATCGCTTTGGGAAAATTTTCCATCCGAATAGGAATGCACTGCGGAGACATTATTTTCGACCATGGGGATGTTTTCGGTGATGCAGTAAATCAAAGCTCACGGATTCAGAGTGTCGGAGTACCTTCAAGTATTTTGATTTCTGAGCAACTTTTTAATCAACTTCCAAAAGAGAGCCCCTTTTTGACCATCAAGTTGGGTGGATTTTCCTTAAAGAACGTGGCACAAAAAGTTGAACTTCATGCTTTAACCACACCTCCACTCACCGTACCCAAGAGGCTGGACATCCTTCAAAACATAAGATTTCAGGAGAAAAACCCTTTGAAATATGGGATTGGAATCGGAGTGATATTTTTATTACTCACCTTGGTGATTTATTCGATTTTTTGGAACAGTTCAGTTTGGGAGAAAGATAAATCCGTGGCAGTAATGCCCTTTTTTAACCTTAGCGGAAACCCAGAATTAGACTACTTCACGGATGGATTGACAGAAAATCTCATCGGACAGATTTCAAAAATCAATTCCATCAAAACGATTTCTTATTCCACAATGGCTGATTTCAGATCTTGGGAACGTCCACTCGATTCCTTGGCAAATGTGCTCGGGGTCACTACAGTTTTGAAAGGATCTGTAGAAGAACTCAATTCGGGATACCGATTCAAATTGCAGTTGATAGATATAGCTGAAAACAAAAATATTTGGACTGATGAATATTCTCGCGAAGGTAAAGACATTACCCAACTTCAAAATGAAATTGCAAGAGACATTGCTAGAGTCCTTGATGCTAAGCTGACGGCAGAAGAAGTAATCCAAATTGGAAAAGGAGAAACAAGCAATGCAGAGGCTTACGATTTACTATTCAGGGCAAAAAGACTTTATTATGAAGGATTTGGAGACCCTACTTTATTTTTTAAAGCGGCAGAATTATTGAAAAAAGCAATTGAATTGGACCCTAACTATGCCCTTGCATACACTTGGCTTGCCAAAACTTATTTCCAAATTGCCTACGATGATCCAAACGGCTCCTGGTATGACATGAGCCTGGAAATGAGCTCTAAAGCTCTTGAACTTGAACCTAAATTAGCGGAAGGTTACAGTGCAAGAGGAATCGTTTATTACGACCTGGGCCAATATGCAAAAGCTAAAAATATGCTGGAAACGGCACTTTCATTTTATCCTAACCTGAGCGACGCAATTGGCAATTTGGCTACCATTGAATTTGCTCAGGGCAATCTGCTGGAAGCCTTAAGTCTACAGACCAAATCTGCAAATCTTGGCCCTAACTCGTATCTACCCTATCAAAATATCGCTTGGATACACAAAATCCTGGGAAAGTTTGAAGAAGCTGACCAATGGTTTGACAAATCATTGAAAATCAGTAAAAACCAAGTTTCTTACGAGTTAAAGGGAATGTCATTGATTGAACAAGGCAAAAAATCTGATGCCTTAAAACTTTTGGAAAACCTTCCTTTGACAGATAGCTTAGAATACAATGTGAGAGTAGCTGGTTCAATCCTGTTTTTCGCACAGGAATATGATTCAGCTTATAAAGTTTGGGACATTTCTGTCAGTAGAAATATCAAGTCTGGTTTTGATAAATACTACAGTACACCTATAAACTTCTCTTATCTTTTGAAGCAAAGAGGAGATTCCCAAAGAGCAGATTCACTTCTCAATGCAATGATTCAGATAAAAATTGAAGCCATCAGCTTAGGATATGAAGATTACTATTTACCCTTGGATGTTTCAACAGCATATGCGATTAAAAACCAAAAGGAAGAAGCATTAAAATACCTGCAAATTGCCTATGATAGAGGATGGAGAGATTACTTTTTCACTGAATTTAACCCTGCGTTCGGAGAGTTAAGAAACGATAGCAGGTATGCCAAAATCATCGGGCAAATTCGATCAGACATTAATCAAATCAATCAAAAATTGACTTCTACCTCCCTGCAAAGGGATAAATAACTCCCTGGTAGGATTCTCTCCGAATGGATCTTGGACTTCCTCCTCTGGAATGGATCAGACCGGCAACCAATGCTGCCGACATCGAGGTTCCGGACATCACAGCATACTGGTTTCCGGGATAGGCAGAAAAGACTTGTTCACCTGGTGCAACCCAATCAACAGATGGAATTCCAAAATTTGCAGTGGAGGTAAATTGAGTGAACCCACTGCAATCAAAATCATAAGAACTTACGGTGAACACATTTGATCCGTCGATGCATCCCGGTAAATTAAGAGAAGATTGTCCCTGATCATTTCCTGCGGACATGACGACAAAAATGCCCTTCTCACCCAAATCGCTAATGATATCAGCCAAAATCGGATCAGAATTCGCACAATTGTTTATCCCATAACCTCCCAAACTCATCAAAACCACATCCCCTGAAATTCCGAATTTTTCAACATGATCCAATGCCAAAATTAAAGATGACCAAGATCCATAGCCCTGCCTATCCAGCACTTTCAACGATATCAGGTCAGCTCCTGCAGAAACTCCATTTACCCCTGGATTTCCTCGACCATTGCCAGCAGCCAACCCGGCGCAGTGCGTTCCGTGGCCCACATAATCTACCAAAGGATCGGAATCCCCATCCACAAAGGAAACTGAAAATCTGCGGCTAGGATTTACATTCAAATCAACATGATTGGCATCTATTCCTGAATCCAATATCCAGATAGAAGAACTTCGATTGATTGACGGCTGAGACCTTCCTACCAAGTTGACTGCGCAACTTGATTTGGTATTGTAATCATACAACATATCTGATTCGATAGCTTCTCCCTGCATCCTGGCCCTAGTCTGCATTCTGGCTCTAGTTTGCATTGTAAAGTCTTCGAAAACCCCTTTTACATTAGGGTCCATCTGTAGGTTTTGCACTTGTTCGGATGAAAGATCTGCCACAAATCCAACACCTGCATCGACAAATTTTTTGTTTTGTCCAACTATTATCCCCTTAGCATTAAGCAGATTATCAATTTTTGAAAGCTTGACATCCCTCTGCCCTTTATTCTGATTTTCTTGCTGACCTCGGTCTTGATTATTAGTCCTTGTCTTTCTTACAGGAGCTTCAAAGTTCTCAGTTAACAAAACTACATATCGTTGATTTTGAGAAAAAACAGAAAAAGACAAGGCAAAAAGAAAAATACCCAAGATTGATTTTTTCATTATTGGAGTTATTAGCTATTCAGAAACTTAACTCTTTTAAGTTCAACTTTTACATGATCCACTTTTTATTTTTAAAACTTGTGAAAAATCAAAGAAAAACCCCTCGTGAGGGGTTTTCTGAGGAGAGGGATTTCTGGAATTCTTTGACTATTTCTCAGGAATAGGATAGGTGTTCCCTTGTTGATCAGCTACCGTTGTTTTTGTTCTTATGTTTCCTTGGGAGAGATAAAGAAGCCCAGACATCAGAGCTGCTGACATGGATGTACCTCCCATTACCGCATATTTATCATTTGGATAGGTTGAAAAAATCATGTTGCCCGGCACAACCCAATCTATAGGAGGCAAACCATAATTGGAAAATGCGGAGAAATTCACTTGCGGCGAAGGTGATAAATAATCCAAATCAACCGATCCTATCGTATAGATCTTCTCTCCATTCACACAAGCAGGCAAAAATCCCGATGCCGGCTCACCGGTCCAAAAATATCCGTTGCCAGCAGCAACTACTATACTAACCTTATAAAAATTGGAAATACGGAGCATTTGTGCCATCAATCCATCCTGAGCACAATCACTGACTCTACCACCCAAACTCATTGATATCACATCACCTTCCTTAAGCCTACTCCTACTGGAGGCATATTCCAATGCCTGTAATACCCAGGTAAATTCTGCGTAGCCTTCCTGACCAAAGACCTTCAAAGAGACAAGTGGTGCTCCGGGAGCTACACCGTTCATTCCTATCAACCTCCTGTCAGGGTTTCCCTGATTCATAGATTTAGCAGCCGCTAAGCCTGCACAGTGGGTTCCATGTCCCCAAAAATCAAAGAAAGGATTCGAGTCAAAAACACTGGCATTGCGAAGCACAAAAGATCGACTTAGGTTCTGATCTACCTGGTTTTTTAAGTCCTGATGATCCTTATCAATCCCTGAGTCAACCACCCATATTTTATTCTGTTTATTGATTTTACGATCAGTACCTGCAAGATAAATGATGGCTTTGGAGGTAAAATTCTCCTCATCATAGCCCCATTGGGGATTCTCCTGCATTCTGGCTCGCACGGTTTGGGCCAAAACGTCCGACTGCATCCGTGCCCGGATGGTTTCCATTCCAAGTCTGAAATTCTGTTGGATCCTCGCAATATTCTGCTTATCAGCCTTAAGTTCTTTTAGCTTGGATAGTTCGACATTTTCCAAAACAAACCCTGTCAGAGAATTCACCAAAACTTGATTGGGGTCGATCTGAAGCCCTTTCTCTTTTGCAAATTCAATCAGTTGCCCATAAATCTTTTTTTCCAATGCTTTAACTTCAATGCTATCTGAAAGTAACCCGGCATTGGATTCACTGAGCACAGGTTCAAATTTCTTTTCATTCATCAATACCAGATAGGAATTTGGAATCAGTAGACTATCCGGCACCTGGTAAGGATTGAAAGTAAAATCAGAGCTATCTTCTTTTATTTGATTGGATGTGGGTATATTTCTTTTTTCACAAGAAAAAAAAAGTAAAACAAAGAGAATAAGTGGCGCTTTTTTCATATTACCGATTTTAAATAAGTACAAATCCGCTTTCTTAACAGTAGTTCAAAAAGGTATCGACTTCCCTCAGCCGCCAAGTCAATGGTGACCTTTTCCCCTCTATTTCAAAATATAACCTATCAGGTACCGAGCGCTGTCGAAATTCTGCCAAATACAATCGAATATGGGTAAAGCCCCATAATCCTTAATAAATAATTAAAAATCAAGTATTTGAATTACCCTTAATTTACTATTTGAACAGGTCATTAAACAAGATTTTGTGTGAGTTTTTTTATTATGTCCAAAAATAACTCTTGAAGAAACTTAGTCCTTTTTTATTTCTTAGCCCTCTCACTAGCAATACTCTTGAATTTTGAAGGAAAATTTTATCTTAATGTCGTAAACCACCCTTAATCAGTTTATGTCCATCGACCACCAATCCAAAATCCTCTCCAACCGCTACTTGGCACTGGATGTCTTGCGAGGCATGACCATTGCTTTTATGATTATCGTAAATACTCCCGGAAGCTGGAGTAACCTTTATGGTCCCCTCGCCCATGCAGATTGGCATGGATTCACTCCCACCGATCTGGTATTTCCGACCTTCCTTTTCGTCGTTGGAAATGCCATGAGCTTTGCATTGAAGAAATTGAATGAGATGAAGCCTAGCGACTTTTATAAAAAAGTCTTCAAGCGGGCGGCATTGATATTTCTGATTGGTTGGCTACTCAATTATTTCCCTTTTTTCGATTACAATGAGGCCGGAGAAATAGTAGCTGTCAAACTTTCTGAAGTTCGTCTGCTAGGGGTATTACAGCGCATAGCTTTAGCTTATCTGCTTGCTGCTTTAGTGGTGTACTGGAGCGGAGAGCGAGGTGCTTGGATCGTTAGTATCGCTTCTTTGATCATTTACTGGCCGATCATGTACTTCTTTGGAGATGCGGGAGATCCTTACAGCCTTACTGGCAATGCTCAAATAAAACTCGACCTCGCAATCATAGGAGAAAAGAGAATGTATATGGGAGAAGGGATACCTTTTGATCCAGAAGGAATTCTTAGCACGCTAACCTCGATTGTCAATGTGCTGGCGGGATTTATCGTCGGCAAATTCATCCAGAAAAAAGGAAATACCTTATCCACTGTCCAGTCCCTTTTGATCTCTGGCGTTGTCCTTCTTGCCTTGGCGTATGTTTGGGACTTGGGCTTTCCGATCAACAAGAAAATCTGGACTAGTCCATACGTTCTTCTCACGGTTGGCTGGGATTTGATTTTGCTTGGTGGACTGATTTTCTTGGTCGAAATTCAAAAACTCACGAAATGGACGTATTTCTTCCAGGCCTTTGGCCGAAATCCTTTGATTCTTTATGTCTGTTCAGGAGTGGTAATCACCCTTTTCTCCATCATTCCTGTGGGTGAAACCAGTTTTAAAGGATGGATTTATTCCACGTTTTTCACCAGTTGGCTGGGACCTAAAAATGCCTCCTTTCTATTTGCCATTGCTTACATGCTATTGATTTGGTTGATCGGATTATGGATGGATAAGAAAAAAATCTACGTCAAGGTGTAAAAAATATCCTCCTGATAATAAGGCTTTTGGTGCAAATCGGTAAATTCAATTTACTGTTTTAAACCAAAAGCTTTTTTTATGCAGCTCAAAATCGGAGTTTACAACATTGCCTGGATGAGGGATCTTTTTGAACCTAACGGCAGTCCCAAAACCACAGGGAAAGAAGAGACCAGAAGCAAACAACTGGCAGATATCATCCGGAGCATGAACCCGGATTTTTTGGGAATCGTGGAGGGACCAGACACCCTCGTCAGTGGAGCCAAAACCTCCACTCAGCAACTTGAAGCCTGGACATCCCACTACCTTCCGGATATGACCTTCAAGGCTATCCACGGATATCCTTCTGCCGGTCAACAAGAACTTTGTGCGATCTACAGACCGGATAAAGTCAAAGTCCTATTCACTCCTGAGACCAAGGAAGGAGACCGATTTAATCAACCTTTCTTGATGGACACCACCAACCGGATGATCAAAGAGCAATACCAGCATTATCGTCCACCCTTGGAACTGAGTATTCTTGGACTTGATGACCGTATGCTTACCCGAGTCATTATTGCCCATACCAAATCCAAAGGGATCTTTGATAAGGTAGATTACGCCCGATTTGAGCAGCTTTCCCAACGGGATCGGTTGAGACTTTTTGGAGAATGCATGCACATCCGCGAACGCTGCGACAGCTATCTTGGCAAAGGTCAGCAGGTGATCGTCATGGGAGATATCAATGACGGATTTGAATTGGATTTTTATGAAAATCGATTTTCCAAAAGCGCAGTGGAAATCCTTCTCGGCGACCTTTGGAAACCGGAATGGGTACTTCGTTCGGTATTACCCCGACCAAAACTGAATGCCAACGGCTGGACGCCTTATTCCGGCAGATTCAAAGACCGGATTACCGGAGACCAGTTTACTGTGTTGATTGATCATATTTTGGTCAGCCAGGGTTTAAAAATCATAAAAGGGCAGGTATGGAATCCCTATTTGGAAAAAAACGATCCGGTGATCCAAAGTTTGAAAAATCAGCTGGTTTTGGTCTCTGATCATTACCCCGTGTATACTGAGGTAGAAGCATAAGATCTTCATTTTTTACCATCGAAAATCCTTTTAACCCCCTATCCCCAAATGGGCTGAATCGTTGAAAAAAGGATTCAGCCCTTTTTGTTTTTTCTTAACTTCCTTCGAACCCTGTGAATGATCCATGAAAAAATCCCGAACAACCTTTACCCTGGCCATTTGGGCAGCTATTATTTCAACCTTTGGACTTGTCCATCCCTCTAAAAGTCAAATCACCGAAGCTACTTATCAACGAGCAAGTTATTTTTTGACCAATTCGATTCAAAAAGAAGTCTACCATCTAGAAGTCATACCCATTTGGATGGAAGGAGAACAGCTTTTTGGTCATACTGCGTATACAGAGAAAGGAAAACGATTTTTCATCACCCATGCCCAAACATTTGCTACCAAAGAAGCCTTTGATCCAGAGGCTTTGGCGGGTTTAATCGAAAGTAAAACAGGGGAAAAACTGGATCCAAAGGACCTTCCCATCAACTTTACGGGAGTGAGAAACAGTCATATTGTCGCTTTCAGATGGAGAAACCAGGATTGGACTTGGAATACCAAAGAAAACACGCTGAGCTCCATGCCAATTAATTCCCGAAACGAACTGGAGTCCTTTTCACCTGACCGAAAATGGAAAGCCTACTCCAGAAACTACAACCTCTTCGTCCAAAACCTGGAAACCGGCCAGGAAATCCAATTGAGCAACAAGGGCAGAAAGGGATTGGAATATGCCTCATATTATGGTTGGAGCGACTTGATCGAGGGAGAAAGCGGAGAACGACCGGAGCGATTCATGGTGCAATGGTCACCAGATTCCAAAAAGATCTTCACCCAAATCGTAGATCTGCGAATTGCAGAGAAAATGTACCTTCTCGACTTCAGCAAAGAAGAAAAATTCCGACCTGATCTTCTCTCCTATTATCGGGGATCGCCCGGTGACAGTACTGTGGTGATGTACATTCCGGTTATTTTTGATCTGGAGAAAAAAGAGGAAAAACCGATCCTCGAACTGAGTGCTCCGCACTTTATTGGCATCCAACTTCGATGGTCAGAAACCAGTAAGACACTATCCGGTTTTTATTTTCCAAGAGGTTACAAAGAGTATCATTTGGTAGAGGTGGACGCTGAGACACTCGGCATACGGAAAATATATTCAGAATCCTCACCAACCCATATCAACCGGGACAATATTTTTCGAAACCTGAAAAACGACCTGTTTATTTTAGGCTCAGAAAAATCAGGCTGGAACCAGCTTTACCTGATGGACTGGAAAACCGGAAAAGAAATACGTCAAATCACTTCCGGAGAGTATGTGGTAAATAAACTCACTCATCTGGATGAAGCAAATGGAGTCCTTTATTTTGAGGCCTCAGGTAAAGAGCCCGGCAGGAATCCTTACTTCAATCATCTCTATCGCATCAATTTGGATGGGACAGGAATTCAACTTCTGACCTCTGAGGATGCCTTCCATGAGATTTATGTCAGTCCTAACGGAAAATTTGCAGTGGATAATTTTTCCACAGTCAACCAAGCCACCCAGTCAATTTTACTGGATCTTCAAAGTGGAAAGCAGGTTGCTAAAATTTCAGAAGCTGACATTTCCAACCTGAAGAAGAAAGGATACAAGTTTCCTGTTCCATTTACCGCAACGGCAAAGGATCAAAAAACCGAAATTCATGCCGTTTACTTCCTTCCTACCACTTTCGATAGCAAAAAGAAATACCCTATCATCGACTACACCTACACCGGACCCCATACTTCGACAGTGCCCAAAACCTTCAAAGCGGGGCTCATGGGCCATCAGCAACCCATGGCCGAGTTGGGATTTGTAGTGGTGACCATAGATGGATTGGGTGGTTTTGGGCGATCCAAGGCCTTTGCAGATGTATCCTATTGCAACCTTGGGGATGGCACCACAGACCACGTATTGGCCATTACGCAACTTGCCAGCAAAAATCGATTTTTAGACATTGACCGGGTCGGAATATTTGGTCATTCGGCTGGCGGATACGATGCGGCGAGGGCTATGTTGCTTCATCCTGATTTTTACAAAGTGGGCGTAGCTTCTGCAGGGGATCATGATTTCCGAATGGAAAAAGCCTGGTGGCCTGAAATGTACATGGGCTATCCTGTCGGCGAATACTACCACGAACAGTCCAACATTACCAATGCATCCAACTTAAAGGGGCATTTACTTCTGGCCCATGGAGGGATCGATGAAAATGTAAATCCATCCGCAACATTTAAGTTTGCCGAAGAGCTGATCAAAGCGGGCAAAGACATTGATCTCTTTATTTGGCCCAGTAGAAGCCACAGTTTCGGAACACCTCCTGGAGATTACTTTACCAAGAAGCGCTGGGATTATTTTATCGAGCATCTCTTAGGTGAAAAACCAATGAGGCACTACACCTTTCCCCTAATTCCAAACCTTCCTTAACCAAAGGGCGGAAGAACCAATGATTGTATTTGCTCATGCGGCCCATTTATGTCCTCCTAAAAAAACCTGATTACCAAGCTACCGAAGAACACGAAAACAAGACAACTCGATAACCAGAGAAAAAATCTCACCCCTGACCATAACCCTTTAGAATTCGCTGGATATACTTTCCTACAATATCGAATTCCAGATTTACCGGATCGCCTACCCGAAGCTGGTGAAAATTGGTATGCTCGTAAGTGTAGGGGATGATGGCAACAGAGAATTTCCCGGGACCTGAATTAAAGCAGGTCAGACTGGTGCCGTTGATGGTAATTGATCCTTTTTCCACAGTTACATTTCCAAGACTAGAATCATATGAAATATCAAAAAGCCAAGACCCATCCTGATCGGAAATATTTTGAACAGTGCCTACCTGATCTACATGACCTTGGACAATATGCCCGTCAAATCGCCCATTAGCAGGCATGCACCGCTCCAAATTCACTTTTTTCCCAACATCCCAACTGGCAAGATTGGTTTTCTTTAATGTCTCATCAATAGCCGTAACCCGATAATGTGCTGGAGTCACCTCAACCACCGTGAGACAAACCCCGTCATGGGCCAAAGATTGGTCAATTTTAAGCTCTGAACAGATAGGAGAGCTCAGGTCAAAATGAACATTGCTGCCTTCTTTGGTGATTTGTTGGATAGTGCCAAACGACTCGATAATACCTGTGAACATGTGTGATTTTTTAAACTTCGATGTATCAACAGAATAAGCAAAAAATGCCTTTCCCGGTTCAAAGTAAGGGAAATATTCATTTATCTTCGAACACCAAACCCCAACCTAAATGCTGAAACTTGAAGATACCTACCTACATAAAGGAAAACGCCGTGCTCTAGTGGCCGAACTGCGAAAAAAAGGTATCCAAAGCGAGCGCGTCTTAGAGGCCATCAATACTCTTCCGAGGCATTTCTTTTTTGACACGGCTTTGATCTCACATGCCTATGAGGACAAAGCCTTTCCTATCGGAGAAGGACAAACAATCTCCCAACCCTACACCGTAGCTTTCCAGACCGAACTTTTGGATGTAAGGCCTGGAGACAAAATCCTTGAAATAGGTACCGGTTCTGGATATCAGGCTTCCATTTTACACCTGTTGGGAGCAGAAGTTTTTACCATTGAATACCAGAAAAAACTTTTCGAACATACTTCAAGATTCCTTCATCGATTAGGAATCCAAATGCACCTTTTTTATGGTGACGGAACAGGCGGGCTTCCTACGAATGCTCCCTATGATAAAATCATCGTTACCGCCGGTGCTCCCGTCATACCCGATGCCCTTATCCAACAATTGAAAGTAGGCGGCATTTTGGTAATTCCCGTAGGAGATCGACAGCGTCAGAGAATGGTCAAAATCACCAAAAAATCATCGAGAGAAACCATCAAGGAGGAGTTTGAAGGCTTTGCCTTTGTCCCCCTTTTGGGAAGAGATGGATGGAGAGTATGAAAAATCATAGGTTTTTGCCAAATTTTCAAAATTTAATTTCACTCTTTCTATCCATAAAGTCCTAAGGAAAAATTTTATTTCTATTTTTGTCCTAAATCAGTTTTTATGGCTAAGCAGAAGTTTGCAAGAGAATCCCAGACCATCATGACCGAGATGGTGCTACCCAACGACACCAACACGCTGAATAACCTTATGGGGGGACGTTTGATGCACTGGATGGACATTGTAGCAGCCATCGCTGCGCAAAAACATTCTAACCGGATCGTTGTCACAGCATCGGCAGACAGCATTTCCTTTAAGCAACCGATTAATTTGGGAAATGTGGTCACCCTTCGTTCCCAGGTGACGAGAGCATTCAATTCCTCCATGGAGGTTTTTATTGAGGTAACAGCCGAGGATATTCCCGCCAGCAAAAAAATCATGACTCATCGGGCATTTTTCACCTTTGTGGCGGTGGATCAAAACGGAAAGCCTATCGAAGTCCCTGAAGTGATTGCCGAAACTGAAGAAGAAAAAGAATTGTATGAAGGAGCCCTTCGAAGACGTCAGCTCCGATTGGTTTTGGCAAAGCGGATGAAACCCGAAGATGCAGTAGAACTGAAATCCATTTTCAATTTGGATGAAAAGTAAAACAAAAATGGAAGGCTCATCACCTTCCTTTTTTTTTTAGTGAGTAGGCATAAACGAATGAATCACCGCCTCAGCTACAATCCTTCCTGAAGTCATGGCGGCATTGATCGAGCCATTAAGCAGGTAATCCCCAGCCAAATATACCTGGTCAAAAATTTTACACTCGGTATGAGGAATACTGTATTTCATGTCGTCTACTTGGGGTAAAGCATACGTGATGGTATAATTTTTTACGGGCTTAAAATATTCGGCCTTTATTCCTGAAATAGACTCCAACTCTGCCTGTACCGCTTTGATCAACTCCTTCTCTGCTAATTCAGATTCCAAAACTGTCACAGATAGAAGGGATCTGCCATTACTTGAATACGCCTTTGAAACATCATCCATAAACACCAGATTATTAATCAGCTGACCATTAGGAAGTAAAGCGATCATTGGTCTGGCAAGGAAAGATTTTTGAGTAGAAAAGTACAAATTGATGACCTTCCTTGGTACAGCAAACTGCCCTTGAAGCTGCTTCATCACTCGGTCAGGCTGCACAGCGACAATGACTCGATCCGCATGAAGCTGATCCCCATTTTCCATGGAGATCACAGTTCCATCCACCGACTTGACCGGAGAGTTGAAATAAATCTGAGTAGAAGCCAATTGTCTTCTGATCATTTCCGGAATCTCTCCCATGCCTTTTTCGGGAACAGAAGCATGTCCTAAGGCAAACATTTTAAACACAAACTCAAACATTCTTGAGCTGGTATTCAGATGCTTTTCCAAGAAAATTCCCCTGAAAAAGGGCTTAAAGAAATTGTTGATGATTTGGTCTGAAAAACCGTATTGCTTTAAGTATTGGTGTGTTGGTATAGAAGGCTCAGAAAATATTTCCTCATTGCTTTTCTTTTTTACCTCCTGGGTGAGAGAAAACATCTTTACCTTATCCAAAAAGGTTCCTACTTTGGAAAAAGCCATTCCTACAACCTTGAGAGGATTTCTCAACGGGTCCGTGATGACATAAGAGTCTTTTCCGTCAAAAATCACCGCACCGGGATCAAAAGTTTTGAGGTGCAATCCTTGAAGATCCAAGTATTTTTTGGCCTCAGGATAGGCTGTATTCAACACTTGGAACCCATGATCTAATCTGAATCCATCGACTTCGTCCGTCTTCATTCGCCCCCCTACTCGGTCAGATGCTTCAAGTATGATTGGTGAAAATCCTGCTTTTTCAAGTTCAAGTGCTGCTATAAGGCCCGAAAGCCCTGCACCGATGATATAAATCTTCTTTTCTTTCATTTGCTAAGTCTATCAGGCGAAAATAAAAAAAGGCATATTCTTCCTGCATGATACAAGAAAAAAAGTGGCCGGGTAGCACGTTAACCAATCAGAAACAAAAGAGTTTTGATTTGGATCTTGAAAAAAAGATTTGACGAGTGGTCATTTTTTCAACCTTCATTGTAGTAAAATCGCAGCAAATGCAACCACCATGAAGAAGCTCATTCTGATCACTTTCACCCAGATCCTTCTTATTTCAGGAATTAATGCCCAAACTTATTTTCCGGACAAAAACTCCTGGGCAACCAAGAGTCCTCAGGAATTGGGGATGAATCCTTCCAAGCTTCAGGAGGCGATTCAATTTGCCGAAACTCACGAAAGTAAAGAAAATCCCAATCTTAAATTGGCACATTACGAAAGTGCTTTTGGAAGAGAGCCGTTTGGCTATCCTGTAGGCCCTATGAAAGAACGAGGACCCGCTACGGGAATAATCATTTACAAAGGCTATGTAGTCGGTCAATGGGGAGATCCTACAAGGGTAGATTTGACCTTCAGCGTGGCAAAAAGTTTTCTTTCGACCACTGCCGGACTAGCTGTGGCAGAAGGACTGATTTCGTCGGAAAAGGATTTGGTCTATCCCTACATGGCACCCATCTATCCTTATGATCCATACCGGATGATAATGAATAAAGCGGATCACTTGGACCAAGAAGATGTATTTGAGCTTTTTGACACCGAGCACAACCGGAAAATCACCTGGGAGCACTTGCTCAGACAAACCTCAGATTGGGAAGGAACCCTCTGGGGCAAACCCGATTGGGCAGACCGACCTTCTGAAGGAGTGAGACAAAAACGAACCCGGCCCCAAAATGAGCCCGGAACAGTCTATGAATACAATGATACTCGAGTAAACGTGTTGGCTTTGGCTCTCTTGAATGTGTGGAGAAAACCGCTACCCGTTGTCTTGAAGGAAAAAATTATGGATCCCATCGGAGCAAGTGCCACCTGGAGATGGACCGGTTATGAAAACTCCTACATCAACCTCGATGGACAGATCATCCAATCCGTGAGTGGAGGTTCGCATTGGGGTGGAGGCATGATGCTCTCCGCTTGGGATCAGGCTAGATTTGGCTACCTCACTCTGAGAAATGGAAACTGGAACGGCAAACAATTGATTCCGAAATCCTGGATTGATCTGTCCCGAACTCCAACTGCAGCCAATCCAGGCTACGGTTTCATGAATTACTTCTTAAACAATGACTTGAAAGAAGTCCCAGCGGCTCCCAAAACAGCATTTTTGCACATTGGGGCAGGCACCAACATGATCTATCTGGATCAGGAAAATGACCTCCTGATCGTGGCCAGATGGATTCCAAACGGAGATAAGGCCGAGTTGGTACGGTTGGTTTTAGAGAGCTTGCCCAAGAAATAATTCAAATCTCCCGATCTGAAATCTGAGGCTGAACATGCAGCTTTTGCAGCTCTGGAGAAACAATCGAATATCCCAATTCCAAAGGAGAAGGCCCGACCCACCGGGCCTTTTTTCCTTTAAGGGAAATCGTCTTTTCCACAGGATCGATCGTCAACAACCCAAACAATGCATCCGAATAGGGGCAAGTAAACCGTAAAGAAGGATATTGGGTGTGAATTTCCTCTGGCAAGCTCAAGTGAGCCAACTTTTCTCCTACCCAATAGTATGAGGCAGAATTGAGGTGGAGATAATTTACTCCTCCGACCAAAACATGCTGATCTACATGTGCATGTCCATTAATGGCTAGCAGGATTTTATCCGAAAATTCACTTAGGAGTCTCTGTATTTCCTGGGCATTGTCAATGGTATAAATTCCAGCAATAGGTTGATGGGAAATGATCAGAACTGGCTTATTTGCCTTTTCAAGCTCCTTTCTTAACCAAGCTTGTTGTTTTGGCCCCACATAGGAATGGTATCCTGATTTGTACCTAGGAGAACCTGTATCATTTCCATCGAGAACAAGAATCTGTATCCCTCCTACTTCTACAGAATAATAGTTTCCGGGCATTCCATACCTTTTGACTACTTCCTCGAGGGAAAATCCCTCATCCATATCGTGATTGCCTAAAACATGAAAGGAATGCTGATGAGCCTGATTGAATGATTGGATATATGGGAGATTCTCAGCTTTGGGAATGGCAAAATCCCCCAATTGAAATAAAGCATCTACCTGAAGCTTTTTCATCTCCTCCAAAAACGTATGGAATCGGATTGCTGCATCATGAATAATATCCACATGCAAATCCGTAATCATTCCAATATGGACAGCTTTTTGATTTTTAGAGAAAAGGGAAAGCATTGACTCGGGCAAGGCAAGGGAAAAAACCGTAGCTGAGGCAGCTTTCAGAAAATCCCGTCGGGATGTAGGAGACGAACCTGTCTTCATAGATTAGGATTTTTTTTTGGAAGAAGCTCAAGTTAAAGCTTTTGGTACATGATCAAAGCAGGTACCATACCCAGTTGAGGATGCCGATAAGCTTCGGGGATTTCACCGATTACCCGAAAACCCAACGATTTCCAAAGGTTCACCGCCTTTTCATTGGTCTTGATGACAAAATTGAACTGCATCCCATGGTACCCAAGCCTTTTGGCCTCCTCCAAGGCAAACCTCCCCATGGCTTTCCCGATTCCCCTGCCAGCAGCTTTTTTTGAAACCATAAATCCGGCATTGCAGATATGATTTCCCAAATCAGGCTGATTCGCTTTGATGTAGAAGGTTCCCAGGATTTCCCCACCTACTTCTGCCACATAGGTGTTTTTATCGGAATCAAGCCAATAAGCCATCATGGACTCCTCATCCGTATCCGGATCAAAAACATAAGTCCCTCCCTCTTGGACAATGGGATGAATGATTTGCCACAACTCCTCTTTATCCTGAAAAACCGCCCTTCTAAATTCAGGTACCGGCTTTAAATCCAATTTCATGTTAATTTTAAGTTTTTAAAACAAGTGGGTTCCAAAGACAAAATCTATTTCCTTGGCTTTATACTTCTAACTTTTCAATCACAAAAGAATTCAAAAACCTTCCAATTCGAGCACTTTTTTTTCAAAATGCATTTAAGCCTGAATATCTTCGCTGTCCGTTAGCAATTCCATGCCCCAGCCTACCTCCTACCAAAAAGTTCCCGGATTGATCATGGCACTTTCATCTGCCGTTTTCTGGGGAATATCAGGGACTTGTGCCCAGTATCTGTTTGAATCCAAAGGATTGGATCCTGCTTGGTTAGTGACCTGGAGAATGATTCTGGCAGGCTCTATTTTGGTTGTTTTTTCGATAGTCAGCGAAAAAAAAGTCGCATTTGAGATCTGGAGAAAACCCAAAAACGCCATCCAATTGCTGCTTTTTGGGCTCTTGGGAATGGTTGCTGTCCAATTCACCTACTTCTATAGCATTTCTCTCTCCAATGCTGCTACTGCCACCATTCTTCAGTACATCGGCCCTGTCTTTGTAGTGGCCTATTATGCCTTAAAAAACCGGAAATGGCCAGTTGTTGCAGAATATGCAGCTTTGATTTTGGCTTTATCCGGCACCTTCCTTCTGGTAACGCACGGATCATTGGAGCAGCTGGTGATTTCGGATAAGGCCGTATTCTGGGGGATTTTGTCTGCTTTGGCCTTAGCATTCTACACGATTCAGCCAGTTGGGCTTTTGCGAACCTTCTCACCTGCGGCAGTCACGGGCTGGGGGATGTTGGTAGGAGGCTTGTTTTTCTCTCTATTCACACAGCCTTGGAGTATCTCCGGGCAGTGGGATGAGGGCACATGGATGGCATTTAGCTACATTGTTCTTTTTGGAACGGTCACCGCTTTTTACTTTTTCCTCAGATCAGTGACCATTATTGGGGCGACATTTGCAAGTTTGCTATGCAGTGTCGAACCACTTGCTGCTGCCTTGACAGCTGTTTTTTGGCTCAACGTTTCCTTTACGGGTATGGATTGGATCGGCACAATTCTGATCCTCTTTACGGTAATCTTGCTTACTGTATCCAAAGAGACCTGATCATTAGAATTTATTGGTAAAAAACCTACTTCTAAACATCAATTGTCTCGCAGAATCGGTCGAATACCTTGATAAATTCATCAAACTGCTCTACCTCTACAGGTTTTACAATGTAGCAACTCGCCTGCTCTTGAAAACTTTTCAGAATATCATCCTGGATCGAAGAAGTAGTAAGCATTACGATAGGAATACCATTTGTCTCGGTATTTTCTTTCACTTCTTTCAATACCTCGTGTCCGGTTTTCAACGGTAAATTGATATCCAATAAAACCACATCAGGTTTTGACTTACTTAAAAATTCCCCTCTTGAAAAAAGATAATCTACCCCTTCTTTGCCGTTATTTACCACCTCCAAATCAATCAAAAATTTACTCTCTTGTAAAGCTTCTGAGGTAAGCAATACATCTCCCGGATTATCCTCCACCAACAATACTTTAATTCTCTTCATTTGGGTGATTTATTTAGATTTTTCAAACTTCAAATAGGTATTTAAAGCAAACAAAAATATTTTCCTCCTTTAAATTTTTCTTCGAATTAGGCATTCTTTATTCCACATGCAATTTTTCGATCAATTCTTTGTAAAGACCTCTGCGGATGGGAATAGCTACTTCTCCCAAGTTTATCTTTTTGGCATTGAAAGAGCTCACGTGATTCACATTGATCAAAAATGACTTATGGACTCGTAAGAACTGTTCTTCAGGAAGTTTGTCTTCAAAGCTTTTCAAAATATCTCTAACTAAATAGGACTTAACTTTTGAAAACACCTTGGTGTATAATCCATCCGCCTTGAGATACAAAATCTCATTAAACGGAATCGGAACCAAGAAGCCTTTATCCATAACCTTGAGAGAACCTCTTGACTTCTCCGGTCTCGGTAAACGTTCCTGATATCTTTTCAAACCAAAAAAAACTGCAGTCTTGAGCGAGTCCAAGGTGAATGGTTTGAGCAAATAGCCTTCATGGATATCGGATGAAATCCTTTCAAGAAATTCGGTACCGGAATACGCTGTACTGAACACGATTGGTAAATCGTATTTTTCCCGAATCTTGTAGGCAAGGTCAATTCCATCCACGTCACCTTTGATAAGGATATCCATGAGCACAAGATCTACCAGATTACCCTCCAAAAATTCAAGGGCACTGATCGCATTATCGACGATGCCCGCTACCTGATAATCCAAACCAGATAATATTTCGGCAATATTTGAGGCCAGTTCTTCTTCGTCCTCAACAATTAGAATCTTTTTCATGGAATTAAAATTAAAAGTATTGTTTCAAAAAAGAGATCTTAAAAGATGATTAAACCCAAGAATTTGGCCTAGTTGCATCTATATGTAAATGTACGGTTTCCTCCTTTATTGAAGTAGGATTTCATTCCTCTTAATTTCAGCTTTTGATCTGTTTTATGCGTATTGAAAGATTTCGCATTAAATTGATCTAGAAAGAATAGCTCAGCCTGACATGACTCCTGATTCAATCAACAATTTCACCGAAACTGAACTGCTTCGGTTTTTCCTCGAAATTTCGGACGATATTTTGGTAATCCTCAATGACGAAATGGAGGCTGTTTACCTTTCTCCTGCATTCGAAAAAGTCCTTCAAATCCCCACTTCTGCCAACTTGGGCAAAAAATTCAATCAAGTGCTGGTCAATTTCCCATCACTTCCCTTGATGAAGCCGAATCAGAAAATGGTCATTCCGGTAAACCTGAAGGAAAGCAAAAAAAGCCTGATGCTCGAATTTCAGTTTAAACCTATACAATTCAAAGATAAAGCCGGGAAATTCATTTTCGCCATCGGAAGAGATGTGACCGAACGAGAATTGGTACTTAAGAAATTCAAAGACATAGCATTCAAGGAGAAGGAATTGAATCAGATGAAGTCTAGGTTCGTTTCAATGGCTTCACATGAATTCAAAACGCCTATTGCCACCATTGTAAGCAGTGTGATGATAATGCAGATGCTTTTGGAAAAAGAGTTTTCTGAGGAGATCAGATCCAAATTACTTTCCCATATTGACAAAATAATCAATCAGAGCAACCGACTGACGACCATCATGAGCGATGTGCTTTTGCTGGAAAAAAGCATCCAACAAGACGTAAAACTGAATCTGAAAAAACTCTCCATCAGTAGATTTCTAAGCAATTTGATCCACGAAATCAATGAGGAAAACTTGAATCGAAGGACAGTGAGATTCTTTCAATCCGGAAGCGAAAAGCAAATACTCACCGATGAGTCTATGCTGGTACATATCGTCCGCAACTTGATCCAAAACGCCTTGAATTATTCTCCAGAATCCTCTGATCCCGAGGTACACCTGAATTTCATGGGGAACTTCATAGAGATTATGGTGAAGGATTATGGAATCGGCATCCCAAGAGAAGAGCATGAAAATATTTTTGGATCATTTTACCGCGCAAAAAACGTGGGAAATATAAAGGGTACCGGTTTGGGACTGAATATAGTCCAAGAGCTCACCAAAAAACTGAAAGGAGAAATCTGGTTTAAAAGCAAAGAAGGAATGGGGTCAGAATTCTATGTCTCCTTCCCTATCAAATAGATTTACTTTTTGACGGAGGAATTGGGAACAACATCCTCTTTTATCTCTGCAAATTTTTCAATCACCGAATCTTTGCCTACCCGAATACCCTGCCCGATCCAAGCTCCTTTTTTCACAGTAATTTGTCCTTCCAAAATCGAAAACCCTCCAAAGTTGACTTCTTCTTCCAAGCAGTTGTAATCACCGATCACTGACTCATGGCCAATCGAACATTTTGTTCCGAAAAAATTGAAGCTGCCTACCAATGTTCCAAAATTGATCAGGCTTCCTTCAAGGATAATATTCCCTTTTCCAAAAATACAATCTCTGGAAATCCAGGAACCCGAAGAAAACAAATTGGGAAACTCTAGATTGGAATTTCCTGCCAATTTCCTGACCAAGGCCATTTTCTCATACGCAGATGGAATAGCTAGGACAACAGCCACCTTACTCTGGAGCAAAATATCTTCAGGAATTCCCAAAACTGGAATTCCTGCAACTTTTTTCCCTTTCAAATCGGCATTCTCATCCACGAATCCAACAATACGATGCCTAAGCCCAAACTGAGAATAGTTTTTGACGATGTATTCACCTATTTTATTGGCACCTACTATTATTAAATCCATGATTTATATTTTCAATTAAAAAATAGATTCCGGAAATGAATTAGGGTAATTCCTTGATAACTAAGGATTTTAGCAAACTTTAGAGTCAGGGGTAGCATTTGATCTTTTCTAAATTAAAAGAAATACTCCATAATCATAACAAAATGTTATAAATCATTTTTTTTCTCCTTTTATATTCTCGCTTGATACGTATAAAGCTGATAATATCGTCCTTCTTTTTCGATCAACTCCTCGTGCTTACCCTTTTCCACGATTTTTCCTTGCTCAATTACTAGAATTTGATCTGCTTGTCTTATCGTGCTCAACCGATGGGCAATCACAAAAGTAGTCCTTCCCTTCATCAATTCCTTCAAACTCGCCTGAATAAGGGTCTCTGATTCGGTATCGAGATTGGAGGTAGCCTCATCCAAAATCAAAATCTTCGGATCCGCCAAAATAGCCCTGGCTATGGCAATACGCTGTCGCTGTCCACCAGACAACTTCACTCCTCTCTCACCGATCAATGTATCCAAGCCCTGCTCAAACCGATCTGTAAACTCTTGCACATGAGCCGCTTTAACAGCCTTAAGCAGCTCCTCTTCAGTGGCATTTGGCCTTGGGAATAGGATATTTTCCCGGATCGTGCCTTCAAACAAAAAGTCATCCTGCAAAACTACCCCAAGCTTAGATCTAAATGACTCCAATGTAATCGTCTGAAGATCAATGCCATCCAGAAAAATTGTTCCGGAATCCGGATTGAGAAAAGTGGCTGCGAGACCGGCAATAGTGGTTTTACCCGAACCCGATGTCCCGACCAAAGCAGTGACAGATCCAGCCGGCGCCTCAAAACTAATTCCTTTCACTACCTCTTTTCCTGACTCATAGGCGAAAGAAACCTGTTCAAATTTCATATCGCCTCGGATGGTTTTCAAGTCAACAGTTCTCTTTCGGTCATCTGATTCCAAAGGCATATTCATAATTTCTTCCGTGCGGTCCAGTCCGGCAAAGGCTTCTGTCAACTGACTCCCAATATTGGACATCTGTACAATCGGAGCGATCATAAAACCCAAGTAAAGTGTGAAGGCCAGAAAATCTCCAAAAGTCATCTTGCCTTCCATAATCATATATCCTCCAATCCCCATGATCCCTGCAGAAGCCAATCCAAGTAAAAGTGAGCCAGCTGAAGTCACAAAGCTGGTAGCTGTCAAGCTGGCTTTGACATTCAGAAAAAGCTCTTCCACGCCCTTTTCAAAGGTTTTGATCTCCTGGGCTTCGGCATTGAAGCCTTTGATCACACGGATTCCACCCAAAGTTTCGGTCAATCTCCCTGTCACCTGAGCATTGATTTTTCCTCTTTCCCGAAAAATAGGCCTTATTTTGCCAAAGGCTTTCAGGGAAACCAATCCAAAAATAAGGACTGGAAGAAGCACATAGAGCGTCATCAGTGGACTGATGGAAATAAGCAAGATCAGAGAAATCACGGCAGTCAATATACCTCCGATCATCTGGGCAAAGCCTGTACCCACCAAATTTCTCACACCCTCTACATCCGTCATGATTCGGGAGACCAGTTCTCCGGTTTTCGCATTGTCAAAAAACCGAATGGGCAATTTGATAATGTGCTGCTGTACTTTTGATCTCAACTTAGCGATCAGGTGCTGTGCTTCCACACTTAGAATTTGGGTCAGTGAATAGGAGGTCACAGACTGAATGACAATAGAAACCACCACCGCCAATAGCAGCCATTTCAGCATATTCAAATCATTGCTGGGAATGACATCATCGACCAGATACTTGCTTGCTCCTGGCAAAACCAGGCCTGAAAGTCTGCTTATGATGATCAAAAAAAGCCCCAGAAAGAGATGCTTTCTTCTTGGCCAGATGATGGTGGAAAAAACTTGCCGCATCGTGACGCGACGTTCTTTTGATTTTGGCATAGATTATTGAAGAGTGTAAATGAGAAGCAAGAATAAAATTTCCGGTAATTTCTTCTTTTAAGTATTTGTTTGAAACCAAAAGGATTACCAAAGAAACTACCAACGGAGATTAGGTTGATTTAATTCCTTACCGCCCAAAAGTAAAAAAGCCTGTCATGAGTCGACAGGCTTTTTACCGTTAATTGGATAATTTCTAGTTTGATTTAGGAATCACATTAGAAATCAGGGATACTTTCTCGATAGGCTCGGTAGCATTGGAGTAAATTCTTACTACTGAGTTTTGCTTACCCATTTTTCCTGTAGAGTTGAATGAGACCTTGATCTCAGCAGATTTTCCTGGAGCAACAGGCTCTTTTGGCCAGCTGGGTACAGTACAGCCACAGGTAGCGGCAACGTTGGAAATGACCAGAGGACTTTTGCCGGTATTCGTCAGTACGAAGGTATGCTGCACTGTTTGTCCCTGCACAATGTCTCCAAAATCAACCGAACTTTCTTTGAAGGAGATGACGGCACCTGATCCTGCATCTTGGGCTTGGGCTTGAAAAACCATCACAAATGCGAAGAGACTGAATAGGATTGCTAGCTTTTTCATGTGTTTACCATTTTTATTTAAAGACGTCGTTAATCTCGATTGGAAGGCAGCTTTACTTTTATTGGATAATAGTGATAAGTAAATACTCGCCTGTAAGGTTGAACCAAAGTTCAAATATTCAAAATTTGATTTAATCCAACCAAATAACCGAAAGGGATTTGTTTTAATTCCAAAGCTGAAAAATACATGCCAAATGAGACAACAGCAAAAGTTAAAATGTGTGAAAGCGGTTTTATTCCTCTGTAACCAACCCTTTCACAAAAAATGATGGTGAAAAATTGACCAAATACAATTCATCCGTTGCTCGGGTGACAGCTGTGTATAGCCATCGGACAAACTCCCGGTCCACTTGGTCTTCAGAAAGGTAACCTTGATCCACAAAAACTGCCTTCCACTGTCCACCTTGAGCTTTGTGGCAGGTCAGCGCATAGGCAAATTTGACCTGAAGCGCATTGAGATAAGGATCTTTACGGATCAATTCCATGCGCTCGGTTTTGTTGGCGACATCCGCATAGTCTTCCGCTACCTGATCATAAAGCGTCCGGTATTGTTCTCGAGTCAAAGACGGACTTGAAGAGTAAAGCGTATCCAAAATTACCTTAGCTTCGAAAAAAGGCTCATCGGGATAATCCAGCAACCTCAGTTCCAGCGTAGCAAATCTTAGCCCGTAGAGTTCTTCAAAGCTCCTGATTTTCATCACTTCGGCCATATCGCCATTGGCTAAAAAATTCACTTTATCGGACTCGGCCATATAGGTGTAATTGTTCTTCACGATCATCAATAGATCTCCTGTACTGATTTCATCCTCGAAAAAATGGATAACCCGCCTGATGTAGAGATTGTATTGGACAGCTGCCTTGTTGGATCGGGTGACAATGGTCGTGTTTTCTGTACCAAACTTACTGTAAGCGTACCTCAAGCCATCCTCCAATCGTTCTGAGGTCATTTTAAATATGTCCTTGAATAAGTGTGTTTGAATTTTAATAGTTGGATTTTCTACTTCCAATTCTTTTCTAAGGCCGGTTGCATTAAACAGAATGCCTGACTCCAGTTTTTGACGCATCACTTCAGAAAGCTCAATCTGATCAGGCTCAAGCCTGTAGTGTCTCTGCAGATAGCTACTTTCCAAAGCAGGACTGTAGGTACTTCCTACCGGTGGCAATTGAGCTGTATCGCCTATTAGAAGTAACCTGTTGCCCGAGCCTGAAAAAACAAAGGTGATCAAATCCCAAAGCAGGTTACCTGACATACCTCCGTCATCAGCAAGCATGGAAGATTCATCGACAATAAAAACGGTGTCTTTGTAATAATTTTTCTGAAGAATAAATCCTCCTGCTGAGGCGCCCGGATCACCTTTTGGTTTGTAAATGATTTTATGGATCGTATAGGCGCCTCTACCTGAGTAATTACTCATCACCTTGGCAGCCCTACCTGTAGGGGCAAGCAATAGCGAGCGCATGTCCATTCGGGGAAGTACTTTCACCAAGGCTGATATCAAGGAGGTTTTCCCAGTACCGGCATATCCCTTCAGGATAAAAAGAGGCTTTTCTTCCGGTTTTTTTAAAAGAAAAGTGTCCATTTTTGCAAAAAATCTAGCCTGTCCCTCTGTAGGCCGAAAAGGGAAATATTTTAAAAGTAAGTCAGAGGGCTTTGGAGTTGCCTGCTTAATTTTATCCATGAAACAGCGAATGTAAATGTCAGAAGACAAGATCGGCAAAGAAATCGAGTCAAAATTTGGGCATCAATTACGAACCCGTGTAAATGGGATTCTAATCGAAGAAGATAAAATTCTTATGGTCAAGCACCGAATGGGAAATGGCCGGGTATTATGGTCTACTCCTGGAGGAGGAATGAACTACGGAACCACCGCAATTGAAAATCTCCAACGAGAATTCGAAGAAGAAACAGGTTTGGAAATTGAGGTATTGGAGTTTTTGTTCCTTCACGAATTTCTGGAACCTCCTCTCCATGCTATGGAACATTTTTTCTTGGTAAAAAGGACTGGCGGTATTGCAGTACTGGGAAAAGACCCCGAGCTTTCTGCCGAAAATCAAATCCTGTCTGATATACAGTGGATGTCGATAGAAGATATCCATTCTTTAGAAAAGAAATCCCTTCATCGCGCATTTTGGGGAATTAAATCTCTATCTGAGCTGGGATTGTGTAAAGGATATTTTAATTTTGGAAATATTTCTATAAAATAGCACGTTTTAAAAACCTTCAACCTTAACCAGATTTCTAAATCTTAATCAAAATGAATCTTACAAAAGTTCTCTCATTAGTTTTCTTTGCCGTTGCTGCGTACCTCGGCTACCTGCTTTGGAAAGGTGTAAACGACGTAGTGGAAGAAGAAAAGAAAATTGCCTTGCTAGAAGCAGCTACCATTGAAAAATTAGAAATGCTTCGTGATGCACAATTGGCATACCAAGCGTCCAATGGGAAATATGCGAGCACTTGGGATTCGTTGAAAATGTTCATTGAGAACGGCACGATCTGGATCGTACAAAGAACTGAAACAACCAAACTTCTTGATTACGGAGCAGAGGAAATCAAAGTGACTTATGATACGCTAGGTTCCGTAAATGTGATGGATTCTTTGTTTAACGCTAGAAAATTTCCTGATTTCAACATTGAACTACTTCCTGTTGTACCAGGTTCCGGAGGAAAGCAGTTTGAGTTCTTCGCTGACAAAGTAGAAAAAACTGGAGGTTACATGGTTAACGTTTTTGAAATCCGTGACCCTTCTCCAATAAATCCAAAAAGAAGAGCCAACAATAACGAAAAAGCTTTGAGAGTAGGTTCCAGGACTGATGCTTCTACAGAAGGTAACTGGAAATAATAACCTAAAAACTTGGAAAACAACCTTAAAGTATACAAAAGCGATAAGTTTGATGTGGAAGACACAGCGAGCTTATCGCTTTTTCTTTACCCCAATTCCTTTTTTGTTTTCGCTAAGGATAAAAATCAGGCGAATATCGCAGTCCATCATCACCAGAATTTTAACTGGAATAAAATCGAAGAAGAACTCAGTGCTGATCCTCTTCTGAAAGCAGACGTTCCTGCAAAAATCTTCATCCACGAAGGCTTATTCAGCTTGATACCAGGAGTCTTATTCCAACCGGGAAAGGAGTCTGAATATCTTCAACTTATTGGGGATTTGCCGGAAAACGCTCATTTTTTCAATACCCCTTTGGACAGCAACAACATTCAAATTGTCTCCTACATTTCCTCCAAAATCAAAAAAAGCCTAGAATCAAGATTTTCGGAACTCAGCTTTATTCATGGTGCCAGTTCCTTTCTCTCTTATCTTTTCAAGGAAAGGTTTAACCTTATAGGACAGGAAATCTTGGTAAACTATTTTGGCAAGCACATGTATTTAGCTGCTTTTACAGACCAGGATTTATCGGTTTTCAACAGATTTGAGATCAACACGAAAGAGGACATCCTGAAATACATCCTGATCATGATCGAGACACTAAAATATGACCGAAACCATGTAAGGATAAGTCTTTTTGGGCTCTCCGAAAAAACTGAGATCAACGAAGAATGGGGGAGCCAGTATTTTACTAATTTCAGAATGCTAAAACCGTATGAGAATCAAAACTATTCACATGGTTTCAAGCATTTGAAATCCGAACACATCTTTGAAGCCCATTGGCAATACGACTGATCAATGAAAAAAACAGCGATTTTTCCAGGATCATTTGATCCTTATACCATGGGTCATCATGACATTGTCATGAGGAGTTTGCAACTTTTTGATGAAGTCGTGATTGGAATTGGCTACAACTCCACGAAGAAAAACAGATATTTCGACGTAGAGGTCATGGTGGAAAAAATCAAAAGTGTGTATTCTGAAACTGACCGTGTAAAGGTAGTAGTGTATAATGAACTCACTTCTACCCTTGCCAAAAAACTGGATGCCCAATTTTTGATCCGGGGCTTGAGAAACACGACGGATTTCGAATATGAAAACACGATCAGCCAGATGAACCGTTATCTAAACGGTGAATTGGAAACAGTTTTTTTGATCACTTCCCCACAATTCGCCGCAATCAGCTCTACAGTCATCCGGGAAGTTCATCGCTACGGAGGCGATGTAAGCGAATTTTTACCTTACAAAATCTGAGGTTTTAAGTGATTTAAGAGGTATTGTTTAAAAAGATACCTCATGGACGGATACGAATTGATCAGGGCAGTTTTTGCATCACTTTCGGAAAGCCACCGGATTTCATCTATTCCCTCTTCTTGCTGAGGCTTCATACCCGAATCGTTTACACAATCCATGGCATACCAGTAGGTTTTTTTGAGAATACTCCTTCTGTTTTGAGTATAGGTATGCCAGGTGTTACAGATAGGCGCATTCAACTTCACCTTGACATTACACTCCTCCTCTACCTCTCGTTTCGCACATTCCTCAGGAGTTTCCCCTTTATCAAATTTTCCCTTTGGAAAATCCCATTTACCCAAGCGATAGATCATCAGAATCTTTTCTTTTTTGGAAACAATCCCACCTGCAGCTTTGATGATCAAAAATCGGCTTTTGACAAATTCTTTCAGCGCTTTTTTATCATGAGTCACCAAAGTGACTGAATCCAGTTTCTTCATTTTCCTGGTTCTCATCAAATAGAGCAATCTAATGACAACATCCTGACTGGGTTCATGAAAAATCACATCATCTTCCCATTCTACCTCCTCGGGAAGTTCATCCAGATTTTTATAGCTATGCTCAAATGATTTGGAAGAATCAAGCTCTTCATAGTTGACTATTTCCAAAGGCTTGTCATTCACAAAGATCTTCATGTGACGTCTGTGTAAGAGATGGTGGTTTGGTCAAAAATGCATAAAAAAATCAGCTGGCACAATCTCAAAGCTGGTTAATCCATTAATTTTGGTACCATGGAAATCCTAAACCCAAGCACCGCTGCAGAGGTAGCTCAAAAGCTACTTGAGATTCAAGCCATTAGATTACAGCCCGAAAAACCCTTTACTTGGGCTTCAGGCTGGAAATCCCCCATTTATTGTGATAACAGACTTTCACTTTCCTTTCCTGAAGTCAGAAATCTAATCAAGGAAAATCTGGTAAAAGCTGTCAAGCATTATTTTCCGGAGGTAGAAGCCATCGCCGGGGTGGCTACTGCGGGAATTCCTCAGGGAGCACTTATCGCTAATGAACTTAATCTTCCTTTCGTGTATGTGAGATCCAAACCCAAAGGACACGGAATGGAAAACATGATTGAGGGAAAGGTAGTGCCCGGCCAAAAAGTGGTGGTAGTTGAGGATTTGGTCTCTACGGGAGGAAGCTCGCTTAAAGCTGCACAAGACCTGAAAAATGCGGGTTTTGAGGTATTGGGAATGGTAGCCATCTTCAGCTATGGCTTTGATGTAGCTGACAAAAACTTTTCTGAGGCGGGAGTGAGACTGATTTGCTTAAGTCACTACGACGCCCTTTTACCTCAGGCAGTAACCAGTAAATACATCGATGAGTCCACTTTGAAATCTCTCTCCGAATGGAGAAAAAATCCGGGAGAATGGATGCAATAACACTAAAAGCCGGTTAGCCGGCTTTCTTATTTTTCGAAGAGACCTATCGATCCCCCTACCCAGTCTTTATCCTTATTAAATTTCACACCGATCATCTCACCTCGGGATAGGCGGGCCAGATTTCCGACAATGGTTGGGCTTTCATCTTTTTCCGGCCAAAGGCACAAGATTCTCACCTCCACCTTCACTTTTCCATCCGGGGATTGTACCACCGGAAGGTAGGAAACTTTTTTCTGTAGGATATAAAGATCCTTTTCCTTGACAGATTCTATATCTTCCCTCTTGACATGGAAAATAACACCGGCCCCTGAAAAAGAAAATAGAGGCTTTAGAACATAATTTTCCAAGTCTTCAGGAATAACCTCCAGCTCACTCAACAGTTGAGTGTCAATGAAATAGGGTCCTTTCAGATAAGGAAGGATAAACTTGGAGATTCGGGTATACCAATTGGGATGACCTGCCCATTCTACCTGCAGATGATCTTCAAATGAAAACTGAAGCCTAAGATCTTTTCTCTGATTGAGTTCGTCAAAAATTACCCGATTGTAGATTCGGTGAATCCGAACCTTTTTTCCGTTTTCATTTAAATAGTACAATCGATCCCCCTCTTTGATTACTTCTGTGACGCAGAGAATTTTCAGACCTAAGTCTTTCCTGGCATAATAAAAATCAATTTTGGTATTCTGCTTTTCAGGTTCAATCTCCAATAAAACCACATGTTCCGGAGACCATTTTCCGAATATTACCTCTTTCAAAAGCTGAATATACCGGTTCTCATCTATCCCGTTGGGGTATGGGGTCAATCCGGAAAGAAAAGGATAAAACTTCTGAATCTTTCGGAATAAATTAAACTGAAAATTGAAAATCGAAGGGAATCCCTGTACTTCTATCAACTTGGGAATGATTTTTCCATTTTCCTCGCATACCCCAAAGTCAATAGCCAAAAACTGAGTATGGGAGTCTTCATTGGGAACCGCCGTATTCAGTTCGATAGATCTTTGCGTTAGGTTTTTGAAATCAGGCCTTTTGATAAAATCAATAACCTGATTTGAAGCCTCTAACAGTTGATTTTCAAGCTCTTTTGGAATAAAAAAAGGAGTCTCAGCAATCCGAAAGGTAGGAGCATAGTCAAAATCTGAGGCTATTTCATTAAGGAATCCCTGATACTTTTCCGCCGAAAACTCCTTATTAAACTTTTCCCTAATTGAAGAAATCATATCATTTTAGTGAAGGGGATTGAGAAACTCTGATTTTTCGCAATGCCTGTTCCAAGAAATTAGGAATGAACGTTTCATTAGTCCTGTAAATTTTGTCCTCATCCACCAAGTTTTCAAGCATAGTCCTGTATTTGGCCTTTCCTTTAAGTTCGATGATCTTTTCTCTCACCATGGGTTTTTTCAAATGTTCCAGAAAACTGGTTGGATCCGCTTCAGGGTGAAATTGAGTCCCTAGGATTTCTTCCGAAAATCTGATTGCCATAATTGCCCGTTCGTACTCTACATGAGTCCTAATTTTTTCCAGTGCAATAATTTTGGATCCCAACATTTTAAACTTCCGATGATTGGGCTGCACTACCTGATAATCTCTGGAATCAACTGCCCAAAACGGATTTTCCAGATTTTGAAAAATAGGATCATTTATTCCTTCAGGCGTTTTGTGTACAGTCATAACACCAAAAGATTGGGATTTTCTTTTCGTGATATCGCCTAATCCAAAATGCTTACACGCCATCTGAAAGGAATGGCAAATAAGGAGGAGATGCTTTTTTTGACTGTGATTTTGATTCCAAATCCATACCTGGTCTAAAAAATCAAAGTATTTCAAATCCCAGTTTCCATCTCCTTCCAAGGGGTTGCCGGGGCCTCCTGTAGAAATAAAAATATCAAACTCCCGGATATCGGGGAGATTGCTTTTTTTTCTCACATCAAACTCCCTGAAACTGAACTGATCTGAAAATCTTCCCAAAATATCATGAATACAGCGCATCCCTTGGTTGGGCTCACCGTCATACATATCCAAGATGGCAAGATTAATTTTTTTCCTAGGCACTGTTTTGTCGTTTTGGTCTTCCAGCCAAAGGTAAGCATTCAATCAGATCCCCTCGGTAAACTTCCCTGTAATAAAATCGACCACTGCCTCCAAGCTGCCCGTTTTTTCAAAAACAGCCAATTGTTGATCAGCGCCTGTACCTCTCTCCAGAATTTTATGCACGTAATTGATCTCCTCTCTGCTTCCCAAATCATCCACCACATCATCGATAAATTCAAGTAATTCCATGATCAATTCTTTGGTTGGTACCTCGACTTTTTTCCCGAAGTCGATCAATAATCCTTCAATCCCATTTCGGGCTGCTCTGAATTTATTCTCCCTTATCAAAGCAATCCGATAGATATTGAAACTGGTGTTGCTCATATGAAGCTTGTAAAGCTTAGCTACCACTGCTTGAATAATCGCTACGATACAGATTGTCTCATCCACTGTCAGACACATGTCGCAAATCCTGAACTCGATCGTACTGAAAAAAGGATGCATTCTGAGATCCCACCAGATTTTTTTGGGATTATCTATGCAGTTAGTCTTAACCAGAATTTCGAGAAAATTATCATAGGACTGAACAGAATCGAAATATTCCGGAAGGCCAGTTCTAGGAAACTTGGCGAAAACTTTGGCTCTGAATGCTTTAAAACCGGTATTCCTTCCTTCCCAAAATGGAGAATTGGTGGTCAAAGCATAAATATGGGGCAAGAAGTAACAGGCCTGATTCATCAGCTGCAAGGCCACATCCCGGCTTTCTATGCCCACATGGACATGAAGACCAAAGATCAAATTGGATCGGGCGATGTCTTTTAGCTCATTGACGATGTTGTGATAGCGTGGATCATCGGTAATCTCCTGATCCTGCCATTTGGCAAAGGGATGAGTACTTGATGCACCCACCGTCAACCCCTGCGCCTTAGCCAACTCAGAAATTTTATTCCTTAGGTAGGATACCTCTCTACGGGCTTCTGCCACATTCTGACAGATGTTGGTGCCGACCTCAACCACGGATTGGTGCATTTCGGCTTTGACCTGCTCTCGGAGTTGAATCTTTCCTCCTTCCACGATTTTGGACATATGAGACCTTAAATCCCGAGTGACAGGATCAATGATCATGTATTCTTCTTCCACGCCCAAGGTAAATTTGGGTAGTGACTTTAAAGCAATAGGCATAGTGGTAAAGGATTAGAATCTCTTGGCCATTTCGACCGAATTTTTCACAAAAGTTCCCCAAGTCAGATTCATCTTTCCCGGCTTATGGGATTTGGCATAGGCGATGGCCATCTTAGCTGCTTCTTCTACTACCCATTCGAAATTTTCCTGTCCCACAGAATTCACATCCGCATCCGGTGCAGGATTTCCAAAATCAATGGCATAAGGGATACCGTCTCGCACGGCAAACTCAACGGTATTAAAATCATATCCCAATCCAGTACACAGTCGGATAGTATAGTCTTTTACAGTCGCCAAAAGCTTTTTGGAGGCAGGCGCTCGATCCACCACATAGCGCAAATGATGAGGATTTCGCGGCTCATATTCCATGATTCTCACCGCCTTGCCCCCTAGACAATAAACTCGAAAATATTCATCAAAGACAATCTCTTCCTGAAGCAACATTACCAATTGACCGGTCTCGGGATGCTTCTGGAAAAATTCTTCCTTGTTTTCCAATCGATAGACATTTTTCCATCCTCCACCTGCATAAGGCTTCATATACGCCGGAAAACCAACGTAATTAAACATACCCTCCCAATCCAATGGGGCAACCAAATTTCGGAAAGATTTGGAAGTGGTATCATCCGGATGCTTTGCCGAAGGTAATATCACGGTTTTGGGAAGTGGCACCCCAAGAGTGTCAGCCAGACAGTTGTTGAAAAATTTATCATCCGCACTCCACCAAAAAGGATTGTTTATGACGGCGGTTCCTGTCAAGGCTGCATTTTTCAGATAGGCTCTGTAAAATGGTACGTCCTGCGAAATTCGGTCAATGATTACCGCATAGTCTGTGAGTTGATTTTGCATTACCTTATCAATTCTCACGGGCTCGGCGATAATGCCTTTTTCCGCTTTTTGGTTTACTCGCTCCACAAAGGCATGAGGAAAAGTATCCTCCATTCCGAAAAGTATCCCGATTTTTTTCATGTTCTCTGTTAAAATAGAAAGGTTGTTAGTTGAATTTCTTTAATCAAATTTGATAGTAGACAAATAGTGTGGAAACATCTCTCTCCATAGTGGCCAATCATGCTGCTTATCTTGCCTCACATCAAACCAATGCGAAATATTTTTGCTCTTGAGCACTTCGTGCAGTTTGATGTTGGAGTCAAAACAAATATCCCAGTTGGATGTCCCAAGGACTATTCCCATATTCCAAAGTTCACCGTCTTGAAGACCGGGCAGATATTCAAGAGGACTGTTGTAATAGATGTCATCGTGCTGATACCCGTCCATGAAGTTTCGGATCTCAAAAGCACCACTCATGCTAAAGAGGTGACTTACGTATCCCGGATGGCGAAAAGCGAAATTGGTGGCATGATACCCTCCAAAACTGCACCCTGCAACAACTACTTTGGCTGAAGGGGTATTGAGCCGGATTCTTTCCACAATTTCATGACAAATCATTTTGTCATAGGCCACATGATTTTGAATCCGATCGTGTGGATGAATTCCCTTATTGTAAAAGCTCTGTTTGTCATTGCTCTCGGGGCAATAAATCTGTATTAGTCCCTGCTCAATAAACCATTGAGCAGATCCAATTAGACCCATATCCCTATTTTCATGGAATGACCCCATAGAAGTTGGAAAAACGACAACAGGATACCCGGCATGACCGAAAACCAGCATTTCAACATCCCGATTTAGGTGTGGGGAGTACCATTTAAAATATTCTTCTTTCATTCCTTCAATTTGATGAATTCCCGGCAAATAGTTACCGATAGCAAATACTAATCAAATTTCAGGGAAAAGAAAAAAAGTGAAGGTCCCTTTTTATCGGAATGATTAAAGTCTCACTTCAGATGATTTGGAATGCGAATACCCACGTTGATTTATCCAAGATAAAATCCCGGCTACGATCAAGATCAGCAAAAATCCTACAAGCAGCCATTTGACTGTTGAGAAACAAGAGGCAGTCATTACCAATAATTCATCTTGCCGAGGATAAATTTTAAGGATTTTTAGAATGAGGATATTTTCAAAAAAATCCATAACCAAAATTCCTACAGGTAACCCTACAAAACGCCTGCTATTCCAAAGGGTATTGAGGACTCCTATAAAAAAAAGAGTGTATATCACCATGTATGGCATATCCAAAGCCCATACACCAATCCGATAATATTCTCTTTGAGCTTGATCTAAATGACCCAGTGCCAAATATGCCTCTTCCGCTGTATAAGCAAACTTAAGGTCCAGTGCATATTCCTTGGGCATGAAGTTAAAAAGCAAAAAGTTGAAACTTAAGAACAAAAAACCCAAAAAAAACAAATTCTTGCTTTTTCCAACGAATTCAAAAAGTGCGTGCATATTCAAAAATTTAAGCTCGAAAATACAAAAAGGAGATTATTAACTCCAAATAATTCTATTTCATATTTTCAAACCAAGAAGAGTACATGGGATAATTTCTTGCCGTTCTTTCAATCACCTCCTTCATTTCAGGACCTATTTCTTTTACTTTTTTTGCAGGCATTCCCGCGTAGATTGAACCAGCTTCTACAATAGTTCCGGCTAAAACAACTGCCCCCGCCGCTATCACGGAATCGGAATGAATAACAGCCCCATCCATCACTATGGCCCCCATCCCTATCAACACCCGGTCATGGATCGTACAACCATGTACAATCGCATTATGGGCTATGGAAACTTTATTTCCTATGTAGGTTGCAGCTTTTTGATAGGTACAATGAATGACCGCACCATCCTGAATATTGGTATCATCTCCAATCCGGATCTCATGGACATCTCCTCTGACCACGGCATTAAACCAAACCGTGCAATTATTGCCCATTTTCACATCCCCGACCACCGTAGCATTGGGAGCAAGCCAACAGTTTTCTCCAAATTCTGGGGTTTTTCCATTTACATCCATGATAAGCGCCATATTTTCAATTGATTGGGATTTTCTGTAAAAATTTTATTCCCGAAAATTAAAAATTTTGATCTATCCGTGAACTTTTTTTGAGCTCATGGGTTTTACGTGTCTATACATTAATTGTAGAAACCAATCCAACACAAAAAATCAACTATGAAAATTACAAAGCAAATCGGCCTATTTGTAGCTGCATCCATGATTGCATTTGCATGCGGAAAGCCAGGTGAAACTGTAGAAACTACAGATGCTCAGGAAGTAGCAGCTGGAGAAGGACAAACCTTGAATCTAGACCTTGCAGCTTCTACCGTTTCCTGGACAGGATACAAGCCAGCTGGTAAGCATTTCGGGAAAATCCCTTCTACAGGCGGTACTCTAACTGTAGCTGGTGACCAAATCACTGCGGGAACTTTCACGTTCGATATCCCAGGTTTGACCATCGAAGACATGGAGGCTGGCTCTGAAAACCATGGTAAACTGTATGGCCACCTTCAGTCAGCAGACTTCTTTGATGCTGCCAACTTCCCAACTGCAACTTTTGAAATCACCGGAGTACAGCCATTCGCTGCTACTGATGTGATCGCTGACAAGCAGGAGTTTGCTACTGACAACACTCCTTCTTCTGACAGCGCCTTGACTCCAGCTAACCCTACGCATTGGATCAGCGGTAACTTGACAATGAGAGGAACTACCAAAAACATTAAATTCCCAGCTTCTGTGAGTATTGTCAATGGTGTAGTAACTGCAAAAGCAGGCTTCAACATAGACAGAACCCAGTGGGGCTTGATGTACGGTGACGAATCCGCTGCCGTTGACAAAGCAAAAGATCAGTTTATCTACAATACCGTTTCATTGGTATTGGACGTGACTGCCAAATAATAAAACAACTACCACAATGATTGAAAAGGGGGAATTCTGAAGAATTCCTCTTTTTTTTGCCCCAAAATGAAAACTGACTACCACTATTCCTTGAGATTCAAAGATTGGAAGGAAAAACTGCTTTATTGGTCCAATAAAGAATTCTCCTTTTTTGCATGGACTTCAGGTAATGGTCATAGCTATAAAGAAGGTCCATTCGGAGACTATTTATTTCTGGGCGAAAATGAAGTGGCTGCTTGGGAAAAACTTCATTCCCCAACTTGGAAAGTAGGTATAATTGGCTATGACTTCAAAAACCAAATCGAAAACCTGACAAGCACTAACCCTGATTTTTTCACATTGCCTGACTTATGCTTCTTTGAGCCCGATTGGGTCCTGAAAATCGAAGAAAACGGGTTTTCAAGCTCCTCCCCTTTTCCGGAACAATGGCTTAGAGAAATAGAAAACCAGCCTTTAACACAAAAAAAAACAACCCGATGTGAGGTCGTTCCCCAACTTTCCAAAGATGAATATCTCCGGCATGTTTCCACCATTCAGAAGGAAATTTTGGAAGGAAATACCTACGAAGCCAATTTCTGCCAAGCCTATTCGGGTCATTTTGAAGCTTGGGATCCGATTGCAGCTTTTTTCAGGTTAAATGACTTATCCAACATGCCCTTCGCGGCCCTTTTCAAAGCAAAATCCAAATGGCTCGTATCTGCTTCTCCTGAGCGGTTCCTCAAAAAAACAGGAAAAAGAATCATCGCTCAGCCCATCAAAGGAACCATCAAAAGAGCCCCTGACCCTATCCAAGATCAAATAAACAGAGAATCACTCTTTCACAGCGAAAAAGAACGGGCCGAAAATCTCATGATCACCGACTTGATGCGGAATGACCTGGCAAGGATCTCTGAAACTGGCAGCGTCCAAGTCGATGAACTATTTGGCATTTACCCGCTTCCTAGAGTTTTTCAGATGATAAGCACCATCAGTGCCACCCTGAAAACCGAGGTATCTTTAAGGCAAATCATTGAAGCTACTTTCCCTATGGGAAGTATGACCGGAGCTCCAAAAATCAGCACGATGCAAATCATCGACCGGGAGGAACGTTTCCGAAGAGGATGGTTTTCCGGTGCTTTTGGCTGGATTGATGATCGGGGTGATTTTGACTTTTCTGTGGTCATCCGATCCATTATTGCTGATTTGGATGCAAAAAAACTCTATTTTGGGGTAGGCAGTGCCATTACCATTGATGCCTTTGCAGAACAGGAATACGAAGAATGCGCACTGAAAGCCCAGGCCATCTTTGAACTGATCAGTGGAAACAAATCCTGAAAACACCAGCCTCATCCGTAAAATCATCCACGTGGATATGGATGCTTTCTATGCCTCCGTGGAGCAGCTGGATCATCCGGAATGGAGAGGAAAACCTCTGGTAGTGGGAGGAAACGAAGCCCGGGGCGTCGTGGCAGCAGCTAGCTATGAAGCAAGGAAATATGGAATTCATTCCGCTATGTCTTCTGCATTGGCTGCCAAGAAATGTCCTCAATTGATTTTTGCAAGGCCCAGATTTGAACGGTACAAGGAGATTTCTCTCCAGATACGGGAGATCTTTTATGAATACACTGACTTGGTGGAGCCTCTTTCCTTGGATGAGGCCTTCTTAGATGTCACTGAAAATAAACAAGGGATGAAATCAGCCATCCTTATCGCCCGACAAATACGAGCCAAAATCAAGGAAAAAACTGGTCTCAATGCCTCCGCAGGAGTCAGCTATAATAAGTTTTTGGCCAAAACTGCCTCCGATCTCAACAAACCCAATGGTCAAGCGGTCATCCTACCTGAAGAAGCTGAGGCCTTTTTGGAAAAATTGCCAATCGTAAAATTCTTCGGCATAGGAAAAGTCACTGCAGAAAAAATGCAAAGCCTGGGCATCCACACCGGCAAAGACCTGAAAGAATACTCCCTTCAGTTTTTGACCAAGAAGTTCGGAAAGTCAGGCCTACACTATTACAATATTGTTCGTGGAATTCACCTTTCGGAAGTTCAGCCTCATCGGGTCCGAAAAAGCCTCAGCGCGGAAAACACCTTTGAAAAAGACTTGAACACCTTATCTGAGATGGAGGAAAACCTTTATCCTGTTTTTGAGGAAGTGATTCGAAGGATCGAAAAAAGTGGGATCAAGGGAAGGACAGTCACCTTGAAAATCAAATTTGCGGATTTCACCCTGCAAACCAGAAGCAAAACACTGGAACAGTATCCTGATGCAACACAAATTTGGCAAGTAGGTCTGGAACTTCTGCGTCAGGAAGGCATCCCGCAACCTGTCCGTCTGTTGGGTCTGGGAATATCCAACTTAAATACCACCGAGGAGCAAGTGCATTTTGGAGAGCAGCTGAAAATTCCATTTCAGATTCAGAAAGAAGAAACCTGAATTAAAAGGCAGGGAATCCTGCCATTTTGTCTGCATTTTCCTAATTTTGCAACCTGAAAGATTGTTTTGGGGTTTTAAAAAATTCAAACTACCCGAGCGAATCTTACTCACCTGAATTAACACCTATCTCCATTCCATGGACTTGATCAAAGACATCGACATTATCTCTGCCGAAGAGGCACAAGCTTGTGATTATAAAACCACGCCGGACGAAAACACCGGAAAAACCAAAAAACTCTACATCGAGAGTTACGGCTGTCAGATGAACTTCTCTGACTCGGAGATCGTGGCCTCAATCATGAAGGAAAACGGATTCGATACCACTTCTGACTTCAATCAGGCCGATGTGGTATTCCTCAATACCTGCTCCATCCGTGAGAAAGCCGAACAGACTGTCCGGAACCGACTCAACCATTTCAATGCGGTCAAAAAGCATAAGCCTGAAATGACCATCGGGGTTTTGGGCTGTATGGCTGAGCGACTAAAAGAAAAACTACTCGAAGAAGAAAAGATTGTAGACGTGGTCGTAGGACCTGACGCATACAGAGACCTTCCCAATTTGGTGGCCGTGGCAGAGGAAGGTCAAAAGGCTGTCAACACGTTTCTCTCCCGTGAGGAAACCTACGCCGATATTGCTCCGGTTCGATTAAATTCCAATGGGGTCACCGCTTTCATATCCATCATGCGTGGCTGTGACAACATGTGCTCTTTCTGCGTGGTTCCTTTTACCCGAGGAAGGGAAAGAAGCCGTGATCCACACTCGATTGTTGCAGAGGCCCAGGACCTGTTTAGCAAAGGCTATCGCGAAGTAACCCTTTTGGGTCAAAATGTAGACTCTTACAAATGGTCACCTGAAGAGAATAATAAAGCTCGTTTGAACAAGAAAGAAGATGAAGTAAGCCAAGTAGTCAACTTTGCCCATCTTCTGGAAATGGTGGCACAAGTGAGTCCTTTGCTCCGCGTTCGCTTCTCCACTTCCCATCCTAAGGACATTACCGATGAAGTACTTCACACCATGAAGAAGTACGACAACATCTGCAAATACATCCATCTCCCTGTTCAATCCGGTAATAGTCGCGTTTTGGAACTCATGAACCGTACCTATGACCGGGAATGGTATTTGGACCGAGTGAAGGCAATCCGCGAGATTTTGGGTGAAGAGTGTGGAATCTCCTCAGACATGATAGCCGGTTTCTGTACTGAAACCGAAGAAGAACATCAGGACACTCTTTCCTTGATGGATATCGTGCAATACGACTTTTCCTACATGTTCTACTATTCCGAGAGACCGGGAACGCTGGCCGCTAAAAAGTTTGTAGATGACATTCCTTTGGAGGTAAAGAAAAGAAGACTAGCCGAGATCATCGATCGGCAAAATCAACTTTCCTTACAGCGCAACAAACTGGATGTAGGAAAAGAGCAATTGATCCTTATCGAGGGCACTTCCAAAAAATCCCAATCCGAGCTCAAAGGCCGAAACTCAGCCAACAAAGTCGTCATTGTACCGGCTCAAGGATTAAAAATGGGCGACTATGTAAAAGTGAGAATTACTGACTGCTCAGCAGCTACCTTGTTTGGTGAGGTATTGGAAATCAATCCTAGCTTGGTATGATTACTCCACAGGAAATACAAAGTGTCAAACAACGCTTTGGGATCATTGGCAACAGCCCTCTGCTGAATCACGCGATTCAGGTGGCTATGCAGGCTTCTCCGACAGACATGACGGTGCTGATTACAGGAGAAAGCGGTAGCGGAAAGGAGAGTTTTTCCAAAATCATCCATTCGCTTTCTCTGCGTAAGCATGGCAAATTCATCGCTATCAACTGCGGAGCAATCCCTGAAGGAACCATTGATTCCGAGCTTTTTGGTCATGAAAAAGGCTCTTTTACAGGAGCGCATGAAGCCAGAAAAGGCTATTTCGAAGTTACGGACGGAGGTTCCATTTTCTTGGACGAAATTGGCGAGATGCCCCTCGGTACACAGGCCCGACTTCTACGAGTGCTGGAAAACGGGGAATTCATCAAAGTGGGTTCTTCCAAAGTCCAAAAGACCAACGTCAGAGTAATCACTGCTACCAACGTCAATCTGATCAAAGCAGTAGAAAAAGGAAAGTTCCGGGAGGACCTGTACTACCGACTCAACACTGTTCCGATTTTCGTTCCTCCTTTGAGAGAACGAGGGGAAGACGTGGTCCTTTTGTTTCGCAAATTCACTGGAGACTTTTCTGAAAAATACCATGTGAGGCCAATCAGTCTGGATCATGAAGCACAACAGCTGTTGATGCGCTATGCTTTTCCCGGAAATATCCGTCAGCTGAAAAATATAGCCGAGCAAATTTCACTTTTGGAAGAAAACAGAGAGGTAAATGCACAGACACTCTCTAGGTACCTGCCTCAGGAGAGTGCCAAACTCCCCATGGCAATCGGCCTTGGAGGTAGCGAAAGCATGGATTTTTCTGAGCGAGACATTTTGTACAAAGTTCTTTTTGACATGAAAAAGGACATGAATGATCTGAAAAAGTTGGTTTTGGAATCCTTCCAAAGTGGGGGAATCAACCCCTCTCTGATGCAAAAACATCAAGGACTTTTCGAGGACATTGACACAGGCATGATTTCGAAGGAGCCTGTCGAAGCCACCTCTCCGTATTCGATGCCATTGGTGATTGATTCAAAAAAATCTCCTGCCAATCCAGAGGAAGAGTATGAAGACGATGTGATAGAGGACATTGTACACGAAGAAGACGACAACTCCCTTTCCTTAGAACGAAAGGAGAAAGAAATGATCCTAAAGGCACTGAGAAAGCACAACAACAAGCGGAAATATGCTGCAAGTGATCTCGGTATCTCTGAGCGGACACTGTATCGAAAAATCAAACAGTATGAAATTGAATAAGCGCATAGCACTTCTTTTTTTGGGAATCTTTTTGGGGATTTCCGGCTGTTCGGTTAAATACAGCTTCACCGGAACGAATATCAATTATGAGATTGTTAAGACTTTCTCGGTGGAAAATTTCTTCAACGATTCAGGCGGCGGACCAGCCAATATGGAGCAGCGATTCACCGAAGCGCTCAAAGAATATTATCAGCGAAACACCCAACTGGAGTTGGTCAGAACCAATGGAGATCTCCAGTTTTCTGGAGCGATTTCAAGATATACCCTTTCCCCTCAGGCAGTGGTATCGAGTGGTGATCCGAATCTTCCCGACCGAGCCGGTCAGATGCGATTGACGATATCGGTGGATGTAGAATACGTCAATCTGACTAATGAGGAAGAAAATAAAAAGCAAACCTTTTCATTCTTTAAAGATTACGATCCAAGGACCGTCACCCTTTTGGATGTGGAAAATCAACTGGTAGAGGAAATTTTCGACACCATTATCCAGGATATCTTTACAGCTACAGTGGCAAACTGGTAAAATCCTTATATTGAAAGCAAATCCTTACAGGTGTGAACGCAAATCAATTTCTGGAACTCATTTCAAAATCAGATCGGCTGGAAAAGGCAGATTTCCTTCATTTGAAGAAAATACAGGAAAATTTCCCCTATTTCAATTTGGCTCATGGTCTTGCGGCACGATTTGAATTTTTGAAAAACGAGGGTAAACCGGGCCCTTCCCTACCCATGGCTGCATTGAGCAGTCCGGATAGGGTTTCGTTGAAGAATTGGATAGAAAGACCAGCAGCTACGATTCCATTAAATCCAGAAAAAGTAGACCTTCTTCCCGAAGAACCGAAACAGGAACTCGACTCTCAGAGAAGAACAGCCTCCCTGATCAAACTAGGCGAACAGCTGAAAGGAGGATCCTCTTCTGAAGAGGAAGTATCTAAACCAAAACCCAAAAAAAGAAAGCCACCAAAAGATGATTTGATCGAGACCATCAAGAAAAAAGAAAAGAGGGAAATTCTTGACTCCAAAAAGAAGGAGCAAATCGATCTTATCAAGGCATTCAGCAAAAAAGATATCAAATTGGCCACGATTAAAGAAATCGAGGCCAATCAGAACACCGAAAACCTCGCAGACTCCAGCACCAAACTTAATGACAATCTGGTTTCTGAAACCTTTGCCAAAATCCTGATAAAACAGGGCAAAAAAGGGATGGCTAAGGAAATTTATGAGAAACTCGCTTTGAAGTTTCCCGATAAAAGGACTTACTTTGCGGACTTGATTGAAAATTTGAAAGATTAACCTTACTTATATGTTTACCTTATTAATCAGTATTATTTTGATTTTGGCAGTTTTGCTTATTCTGGTGATTCTGGGCCAAAACTCAAAAGGTGGAGCCGGGGCGGCTTTTGGAGGCAGTGCTTCTCAAATCATGGGAGTAACCCGTACCGGAAATGTATTGGAAAAAGCAACTTGGATACTTGCTGTAGCCATCTTGGTTCTTTCCTTGGCTTCTTCGGCTTTCTATACTTCAAGCCAGCCTAATCAGTTTTCTTCCCCAAACATTGAAAGCGCTAAGCAGCAGGTAGTTACACCGGCCTTTGGTGACACACAGAATGCAGCGCCGGCAGAAGGAACTTCCACAGAAACTCAGGATTCTACAGGTAACTAATCCGTTTTTCTAACAGCATTAAACAAAGTCTGCCCTTCAGGCAGACTTTTTTATTTGACCGATTTGGAATTCATAGGTTCAGTAATTTTTTCAATTACGGGCTGACATCATTCTGTCACCGACCTCAAAAGCAATCTTTTGCTTACAGGTATCAGCGTTTCTTCGATTGGAAAATGATGAGGACTATGCAGGCGCCAAGTTGCAGGGTTGGGCAATTCCTTAATTTCTTTGATCAGATGGAGTTTTAATTTTTCCAATGTGTATACTAGAGATCTTTGGAAAATCCCAATCAGCCAAAACGAGATGCTTCGGAATTTCTCTCCAGCTAATTGTAAAAAATTACTCCTATAGCGAAACGCATGCACTTCTGACTGACTTTCCTGAGTCATGAAAATATATCCCTCGCGAGTATAGATGGGCAAAAGCCCTACCGGTTCAAACTCCACCTGCTCTTCTACAAAATCATAGATTGCTTTTCCTTCTTCGATTTGATGCTGGAGTTTAGGTAGTGCAAAAGCGGTAATCTGAGCAATTTCTTCCATGACATTTCCTTCCTGAACTTTGGATTCAAACCGAAGTTGGGCATTCTGAAGATCTATCCCATTCAATGCTTTAGGAAAAAGATTTTTCAACTCTGTTTTTCCTGACTCCAATTCCCTCAAAGTTCGGTGATGATCAATCAAATCACTCAGTGAAGGATAGAGCTTTACTGCTTTAAACTCTTTTTCAGTGGCCTGAAGGTAAGCTAGCAACTGATACTTTTTGTACTCAAAATCAATCAGACCTTCGGTGATCCAATTTTTCGGCAAAGTCTTCATATCAAACAGGTAATTAATGGTCTGACATAATTTAAATAATTCTGACATTTTTTGCTGACATCAGAGAAATTTTGACAGTACCGCATGTCAAAAAAAGATGCTTAAGCCGAAGAAAAATCTCAGATTTACGGCCGATTTGTCAGAAATGGTAAATCATCCGGCATTGGCACAGGAAGTGCAGAGTGGGGAATAGCATTTTAATCTAACCTTAAACAATACATAGTTATGTCAAACGTGAACATCAAACCTCTTGCAGACCGAGTTTTGGTACAGCCAGCTGCAGCCGAAGAAAAAACTGCTTCCGGTCTTTACATTCCGGATACCGCCAAAGAAAAGCCTCAGAGAGGAACTGTCGTAGCAGTGGGCAACGGCAAAAAAGATGAGCCATTGACTGTAAAAGTAGGAGACACTGTTTTGTACGGTAAATACTCCGGCACAGAACTAAGCGTAGATGGCAACGACTACCTCATCATGAGAGAATCTGACATTTTCGCAATCCTTTAATCATTCATTCATAAACTGAAAAATTCTAAAAAAAATGGCTAAACAACTGTTTTTCGATACCAACGCCAGAGATCAATTGAAAAAAGGCGTAGATGCATTGGCAGATGCAGTAAAAGTAACTTTGGGTCCAAAGGGCCGTAATGTCATCATCGACAAAAAATTCGGAGCGCCTACCATCACTAAAGACGGGGTGTCCGTAGCAAAAGAAATCGAACTGAAAGAGCCGATCGAAAACATGGGCGCTCAGCTTGTGAAAGAAGTGGCTTCCAAAACTGCAGACAATGCAGGTGATGGTACTACCACCGCAACTGTACTTGCTCAGGCAATCTTCAACGTAGGTATTAAAAACGTCGCTGCAGGTGCCAACCCAATGGACCTGAAGAGAGGTATCGATAAAGCTGTAGCTGCAGTAGTAGCTCAGTTGAAAGAAAACTCCAAGCAAATCTCTACCTCCAAGGAAATCGCTCAAGTGGCTACTGTTTCCGCAAACAACGATGAGGAAATCGGTAACATGATCGCTGACGCGATGGATAAAGTAGGAAAAGACGGTGTAATCACGGTAGAAGAAGCAAAAGGAACCGAAACCGAAGTAAAAACTGTAGAAGGTATGCAGTTTGACAGAGGTTACCTTTCTCCTTATTTCGTGACCAACACTGAGAAAATGGAAGCTGAGCTGGATCACCCATTCGTGTTGATCTATGATAAGAAAATCTCTTCCATGAAAGAACTTCTTCCAGTTCTTGAGCCAGTAGCTCAGTCAGGCAAGCCTTTGTTGATCATTGCTGAAGATGTGGATGGTGAAGCTTTGGCTACCTTGGTAGTAAATAAAATCAGAGGTGCTTTGAAAGTTGCTGCTGTCAAAGCTCCTGGCTTCGGTGACAGAAGAAAGGCTATGTTGGAAGACATTGCCATCCTGACTGGTGGTACCGTAATCTCTGAAGAAAGAGGTTTCAAACTGGAGAACGCTACTCCTGACATGCTAGGTCGAGCAGAAAAAATCAACATCGATAAGGACAACACTACCATCGTAAACGGTGCAGGTGATGCCGCTGCCATCAAAGGCAGAATCGCTGAGATCAAAGCTCAAATCGAAAAAACTACTTCCGACTACGACAGAGAAAAATTGCAGGAAAGACTTGCTAAGCTTTCTGGCGGTGTAGCAATCCTTTACATTGGGGCAGCTACTGAAGTAGAAATGAAAGAAAAGAAAGACAGAGTAGATGACGCTTTGCACGCTACAAGAGCTGCCGTACAAGAAGGTGTGGTAGTAGGTGGTGGTGTAGCACTGGTAAGAGCTGCTTCAGCCCTCGACAGGCTGAAAGGTTCAAACGATGATCAGGACACTGGTATCAACATCATCAGAACCGCGATCGAAGCTCCATTGAGAACTATTGTAAGCAATGCCGGTGGTGAGCCTTCTGTAGTGATCAATAAGATCAGAGAAAACAAAGGAAACTTCGGTTACAATGCACGTACCGACCAATACGAAGATCTGTTTGAAGCAGGTGTAATCGACCCTACCAAGGTAACCCGCCTTGCTTTGGAAAATGCCGCTTCCATTGCCGCATTGTTGTTGACCACCGAATGTGTGGTGGCAGATGTGAAAGAAGACGCTCCTGCCATGCCTCCAATGGGCGGAGGAGGAATGGGCGGAATGATGTAATATCAGCTAAACAATCCTAAAGGGGAGATCCAAAAGATCTCCCTCTTTTTTTCCTCGATTTTCAAATAATGGAAACAAACTCAAACAAAAAGGTGATTAATCCTTTTACTTGCAAAAGGAATAATTGTATTTTGGTGGATTAACACGCTGCAATGCCTGATTAGATAATTTGATGATCCAATTTGACGCAATTTTTTTGGTGGATGATGATCCTATTAACAACCTGATTAATAAAAGATTGTTAGGTAAAACAGGCATCAGCCAAACAATTCTGGAATTTTTAGGGGGTGAGGAGGCTCTTGAAAAACTAGAAGAAATATCTCCCTCAGCCCGTCTACTAATTTTTCTGGATATAAATATGCCTGTGTTAAACGGTTGGGAATTTTTAAACAAATACTTGGCCTCTTTCTCCCACCGAAAAGATAAAATCGTCATCCTTTCAAGCTCAATAGATTTTCAGGACCGACAGAGAGCTTCGGAATTTCAGATTGTCGCTGGATTTTTGGAAAAACCTTTAACTCTGGACAAGATCAACAATCAACTGGAAAACTTCTGACTTCACCGAATCACTTCCGACATTCTGTCCCAAAATTGCCTGATCAATAAATAAGGTACCGGTAAGTTGCCCGGCGCACCTCCCATTCTTACTATGACAAGATTTTTGGAGGGTACCACCATCAAAAGCTGTCCATTACCCCCTACTGCCATATACATATCTGTGGGTCCCGATGGGATAAATGACCCTGATACCCTTTGCTGGTTTCCTGGCAACATATAGTTTTCCTTACCATTAAGCCAAGTAAAATAGCCATAGCTCTGATTCAGTTTCTGGGAAGACTGAATCATCTCGTCAAAGTAAGGCCCGGACCAAATTTGATTCCCATTCCAATTTCCTCTCGCCAACAAGAGTAGGCCAAACCTTGCGAGGGATCTGGCATCGGAATAGAACATGGTGTTTTGACCGGATTTTTGCCAGAGGCCTTTCATACCGATTCTATCTCCTATTTTTTCCTTGAAATAAGTATCAAACTCCTTCCCGGAGGCTTTTTCCAGCACTTTTTCCAATACAGAATAAGTGGCATTGTGATAGCTCCAGCGGGTTCCCGGTTTAGCCAAATAGGTAAAGCTGGAAGGAGAATAAGTATCTAAGTTGGCCACCTGGTCATTGATACCTGTAGAAAAAGACAGGTGATGGATTAATCGGATATTTTTTTCCTGAGAAATTGGCATCGATGTCCAACCCTCACCCAGATACTTTTGGGTCCTGTCTTTGATAGCCAGCAGTTTCTCCTGCTGTGCTATTCCAATCAGTGTAGCAGTTAATGTTTTACCAGCTGATTCCCAATACCAGTACGAATTCTGATCCATTTCCCCTGTTCCGGTCAGTTTTGCACCCCAATACTCCTCCAAGACTAATTTCCCATCCTTCAAAACAATAAACGCCCTTGTATCTTGAGTAGGCAACCAAGCCAGAAGTTCAGCCAGCAAATTCTGATTCCAGCCCAAGTCAGGTATGGTTACTTTCTCCCAATCGCTTGACCCCGAAGGAGGAAAATACAGACCGGAAAAGCTAGGTGAACCTGAATTTTGAGCTTGTATGGGATTTACAAGAAAAATGGCCCAGTACAGCAAAAGTATTTTGACCAAAACAGTAAAACATGAATTCGAAGTACTGAGCCTCATTTTTTATTTTCTTAAGGTATCCTGGATGAATTTTTTCAGGTCTTCTCTGAATAATTTGGCCGAAGGAAGGTGGGTGTACATCATGTGCCCTGCTTCATAATACGTCATGATAATCCTGTCTGTAGCGGACTGAGGCAAACCGATATGGGAAATCGAATGCTCTACTCCGTGAAAGACAGTTGCCAAATCATAATACCCATTCATAATCAATACTTTAACATAAGGATCCTTACTCAAAGCTTCAGCCATATCAGGTAAGGTAGTGACTGCAGCATCTGCTCCCCAGAAGTTATTCCCTTGATGCTTCCAATCCCACTTGAAGCCTTCTTTGGAATAGGCAGAAGTGGCATAAAGCAAGTCTTTGCTCACTCCAAGACTACCATGGTAATAGTCCAAGAATCCCATGGTATAAGCCGGTGAGATAGCATCACTTTGAGGATCAGTAAAGGCCGACATCGCCATAGGATCTATATTGATCCCTTTGTACCGCGAATCCAGTCTACCCACCGTCATGCCGTCTTTTCTGAGCAATTCCTGATAATATTCATTGGCTGTGAGTTTAAGATCTGCTCTTTCCCATACTTCAGCGGAAATGCCAGTAAATCCTTCCAGTTTTTTCGCCATAGCTGATTTTTCTGCAGGTGAAATTCTATTTCCTTTAAACAAGGCCGGTGCATATTCATTCTCGGTAAACTCCCTCACGCGCTGAACAAACGAAGGCAGATCCGGGCCTCTATCCACCACTTTATTGTGGTACCAGCTAGTTGCCGCTACGGTAGGCAAATAAACGATATAGGGTAGATCTTCATTCGGAGCAAAGAAAAGCGTACGCAAATCAAAAACGGCCGATACCATGATCACTCCATTCAATGCATACCCTTTGTCCAATAAATAATTCATTACACCTGCATTTCTAAAAGTCCCATAACTTTCTCCCAGAATGTATTTTGGGGAATTAAGTCGATTATGCTCTTTCAAAAACTGCATGATAAATAAGCTGATGCTGCGGATATCCTGATCCACACCCCAGAAATCCGATCCTTTGGCCTCTCCTATCGGCACACTCAATCCTGTACCCACCGGATCCATCATGACCACATCGGCAACATCCAAAATTGAAAATTCATTATTGGTAAGCTCATACGGGGCCGCAGGATTGTATTCTGGATCGTTGACCACAATCCGCTTGGGTCCCATAATGCCCATGTGAAGCCAGTAGGAAGAGGAACCTGGTCCGCCGTTGTATGCAAAAACTATCGGTCTGTTTTTCTCCGGATTCTCTTTGAAATAGGCAGTAAACCCAAACAGGGCAATCGGCTTGTTATTTTCATCCTTCAGTTGCATCGTTCCAGCTTTTGCATTCAGGCTGATGACTTTACCGTCAATTGTGACGGATTGCTTGGATTCAAAAACCTGAGCTTTAGGAAGCGGAGCGACTGTATCTTCCTTTTTATCCTGCGCCAAAGCAAAGCTGGAGAATAAAAGGAAAACTAGTAAAAATCGAATTTTCATAGATTTTGAGTTAATGGTTCTTGTTTTGGTATAAAATAGAGTTTCTTAGGTTCTGAAATTATTGAGTTACCAAGTTGTCAGAAAATCTCGTTTTTGAACTACAACCTGAACACTCCCACCTGAAAATGATCACTGTTTGTAGATTTTCCCATCTTTCATGACAAAGACGACCTCTTTCATGACTTTGATATCCTGGTCGGGATTTCCACTGACCGCGATGATATCTGCTATCTTTCCGGCTTCGAGGGTTCCAAGCTTGTCTTCTATTCCCATCAGTACAGCGGCATTGAATGTCGCGGCCTGAATCGCTTCCAGATTGGGCATTCCCACCTCGGTCATGTAGATAAATTCCCTATAATTCTCACCATGGGGAAAAACACCCGCATCTGTCCCAAATGCGATTTTCACTCCTTTTTTATAGGCTTTAGCAAAAGTCTGTTGAATTTGGGCCCCAATCTTCATGGCTTTATCTCTTACGACTGGAGGATAATATCCCGGAATTTTGGCATATTCTGCAGCTGACATGCCAGCGGTCACCGTAGGTACATACCAAGTACCTGATTTGATCATCATGTCCATGGTTTCCTCAGTCATCAAAGTCCCGTGCTCAATGGAATGAATTCCTGCTTTGACAGCTCTTTTCATTCCTTCATCTCCATGGGCATGTGCTGCCACATGAATACCAAAATCCTTTGCCGTCTCTACCACTGCTTCCAATTCATCCTGCTGGAATTGAGGAGCGGAGCCGTCCCTAGCTACGGACAATACTCCCCCTGTGGCAGTCACTTTGATTACATCCGACCCGTATTTGACTGCTTGACGTACCGCTTTTCGGGCATCGTAAGGCCCGTTGATTACTCCTTGGTCAGGTCCTGGATCTCCCATCAGTTCTCGCTTCACCCCGTTGGTAGGATCAGCATGTCCACCCGTGGGAGCAATGGACTTTCCTGCGGTATAAATCCTAGGCCCTACCACAAGGCCATTGTTGATTGCATTCCTCAGCGCAATATTGACCCCTGTTCCACCCATATCCCTGACAGTGGTAAACCCAGACATCAAAGTAATTTGGGCATAGGGCAGCGCTTTGTAAGCAACATCTGCTTCATTGTCCCGAAAACCGTCCACATAACGCGTTGGACTGGTTTGACTCTCAATATGGACATGCAAATCCATGAGCCCAGGCATGACGGTTGTATTCTTTAAATCTATCAGTTTATCTCCGCTGGATGGAGTCTGATAACCTGCACTGACTGAAATGATCTTATCGCCTTCTACCAAAATGGTTTGTTCCGTCAATACTTTCTTGGATTTAACATCGATCAGACGACCGGCATGAATGTAAGTTTTCTGGGCAAAAACTCCCATCGAAAGCAACACTAGTAATCCTGTAAGGCTAATTTTCTTCATAAGGTGATCTAATAAGGGTGATTTTAATAAGAAAGATAAAACAATAATCATAAAAGCTCTTCGCCTGGCTTCAACTGATAGCATCGCTCGTGTAAATGAAAGCCCAATTTTTGGTAAAACCCTTCAGCATCTTCAGCTGAAAACAAAAAGATCCTTGCATCTGGAGCCAAATCTCGGGTGAATTGAAGAATAGTTTTGCCTATTCCTTTTCCTTGGAAATCCTTCGCCACTGCCAAGTCTGCCACAAAACATCGATAACAAAAATCTGACAGGCCCCTCAGCAGCCCTACCAATTCTCCATCTTTTCTGGCAGTAACCCATAGATTAGAACCCTGTATTATACGATTCAGGAGGTCTGGCTCATCCATCGGTCTTCTTAATGCAAGACCTGAATCAGTTAAGATCGACACATATTCTTCCAAGGCAATATGTTTTTCTCTACAGTATGTGATCATTATATTGTAACAGGAATAAGAAATTGAATTTATGACAGGAGGTGCAGGATTTAGCAAACAAGCTTCTCAATCTTTTAAAGATAATCGTTCATTAGGTCAAATCAGACCTGAAAAATCAGACGCTATATCCACGAGAACCGGGAAAAACGCCAAAGGGGAAGAATTGGAAGAATCAATCCAACACCGAATGGGACGAAAAACATTAGAAAGAAAATGGAAAAGTAAAGTACTGGCAGCTTGGCTTTTACTTGGATTGATATTCATTCTGATCCTCTTTCTCTCATGATGGTGACTTCTCCTCTGATCAACTCACCGTCCTAGCTTCGACAATCTGATCGTAAACTTTGTCATTGGGTTCCCAAAGCTCGATGCTATGACCATCCGGATCGAGGATATGCACAAATTTCCCGTAGTCAAAAGTTTGGATGTCATCCAAAATGACCACGCCTTCCCTTTTCAATTCCTCAACAAGTAGCTCTAGATTTTCTACCCGATAATTGATCATAAAGTCTTTCTTAGAAGGTTGAAAATAAGTGGTATCCTCCTTCATGGGCGACCATTGGGAGAAGCTTTTTTGAGAAGGATTTTCACTGCTTCTCCACTCGAAGGCCGTTCCATATCTATCCACTTCCAGTCCCAAATGCTTATGATACCATGCTTTGGTTTGGTCAGGATTTTTTACTTTGAAGAATATTCCTCCGATTCCGGTAACTCTTTTTTTCATTTTGGTTGATTCTTTTATTGAATATTATAAAAAAAGAGGAAAATCAATTCATTTGAAATCAAGCATTTGACCCAAACAGGTCTGGCCAATACAGAAAATCAAGGTTTTTTTATTCTCCGGCACGCTTGAAATTCTGAATTTTCCCTAAGTTTGCACGACTTAATCCGAAAGGGGTAAAGTAAAATTTCGGGGTGTAGCGTAGCCCGGTAGCGCATCCCGATAGGAATCGGGAAGGTCCAGGTTCGAATCCCTCAATCAGCAAACGGCTGATTATCTAAAATATTGAAAAAAGTTTCGGGGTGTAGCGTAGCCCGGTATCTCGTCCCGATAGGAATCGGGAAGGTCCAGGTTCGAATCCCTCAATCAGCAAACGGCTGATTATCTAAAATATTGAAAAAAGTTTCGGGGTGTAGC
>NZ_QEIG01000049.1 GCF_014324365.1 Algoriphagus sp. AK58 | reverse complement strand
GAGATTGCTTCGGGGCTATTACGCAGTCCTCAATATCAAGCTCTTTGACAGCCCCTCGCAATGATTGTAATATCAGTCTTCACCAATTCTGGATCTCTTCCCACAAATCTTTCCATTCTGGATTTAAAGAATTGATCAAATCCTCTTTCCTTTTTCGATTCCCACTTTTGATCTGCTTTTCTCTTACGATTGCTTCCTCAATAGAATGAAAGGATTCAAAATAAACTAATTTGGAAACATTGTACTTGGAAGAAAATGAATTTGGATTTAACCCATTCCTATGCTCAAAAACCCTCCTAAATAAGTCACTTGTAACTCCAGTGTATAAAACTGTATTATGAGAATTGGTCATAATATAAACTGCACCTCCCTTTTTCATGATATCTAAAAGTTAAGTTGAAAATAAAATAAAAATCATGAGATTGCTTCGGGGCAGTCAAACAAATTTACAAATTCAATCTAGATAATTGCCCCTCGCAATGACGGTCACATCACTGAGAGGAGGAACGACGAAGCAGTCTCTTTCTTGCCTTTGGCACGTCACTGCGA
>NZ_QEIG01000048.1 GCF_014324365.1 Algoriphagus sp. AK58 | reverse complement strand
ATGATAAGTCGAAAGTGTATGGAGAAGCGAATCCACCTTTGACCTTCAGTTACAATGGCCTGGTCAATGGAGATTCACAAGTGACTACCGAACCAAGCATCAGTACTACTGCTACCCAAGGATCGAATGTGGGCACTTATCCAATCACGCTAAGCGGCGGATCAGATCAGAACTATGCGATCACTTTGGTGAACGGCATCTTAACAGTTGGTCAAAAAGCTTTGACGATCACGGCGGATGATAAGTCGAAAGTGTATGGCGAAGCGAATCCAGTCTTGACCTTCAGTTACAATGGTCTGGTAAATGGCGATACCCAAGTGACAACTTTACCAAGCATCAGCACAACCGCAACACAAGGATCGAATGTGGGTACTTATCCAATCACGCTAAGCGGTGGATCGGATCAAAACTATGCGATCACTCTGGTCAACGGAACCTTGACAATTGGTCAAAAAGCTATAACGATCACGGCGGATGACAAGTCAAAAGTGTACGGCGATGCAAATCCTGCTCTGACCTTTAGCTATACTGGTTTGGTCAATGGCGATACGCAAGTGACAACTTTACCAAGCATCAGCACAATCGCAACACAAGGATCGAATGTGGGTACTTATCCAATCACGCTAAGTGGCGGATCAGATCAGAACTATGCGATCACCTTGGTCAATGGAAGCTTGACAGTTAATCCAGCCGTGTTAGTAATTATAGCGGATTCCAAGAGTAAGATTTTCGGAAATCAAGACCCAGAATTGACCTTCAAGGCCAATGGATTTAAACTTTCAGATACGGAAGCGATCCTGACGGGTGGTTTGACTCGAGTACAAGGTGAAACAGTCGGGATCTACTCAATTAACCAAGGCACATTGGATGCGGGAGGCAACTATCAGATTGAGTTTGTAGGCAGTGAATTGGAGATTATTCCAGCTCAACTGGCCGAATTCCTGACAGGTGGGGATATCACTACTTCGTGGTCTGAAGAACCTGTCTTACCAAATCAGGTCGATGTGCTGACGCAGGACGGTCAAATTCTAACCTATGAAGTCGTTTGGGATAGTTCCACGCTAAATGTGTTCAAGCGAGGTACTTACACCATCTTTGGAACAGTAAACCTTCCGGCAGGAATACTCAATCCATCCGGTCAGAAAGCAGTATTGCAGGTCATTGTGCTACCAAAACCCGCGCCAACGGATATCAATCTCTCCAACAATCAATTTATACCGAATTCAAACGTGTTCTTCCAGGACATTGGGTTCTTCACGGTTATTGATGAATTTGATGATATTCATACGGTAGAGTTAGTACCGGGAGCAGCTGACAATGGCTATTTCGAAATCAACTCCGACATCCTGTTCTGGAGCAGCGCGGATGAAGCAGCAGGAGTGACTGAGTTTACAATTGTAGTCCGGGTCACTGACCGAGATGGAAATGTGATTGAAAAGTCCTTCATTATCACCAGAGACCGTAAGGATATCGAAGAAATTGAGGTATTCAATACCTTCTCACCAAACGGAGACGGCGTGAACGACACTTGGGGTATTCCTGATCTGAAATATTTCCGAGGGGGCAGGGTACAGGTCTTTGACAGAGACGGTAGAAGGTTGTTTTAC
>NZ_QEIG01000047.1 GCF_014324365.1 Algoriphagus sp. AK58 | reverse complement strand
TCATGATTAATGCACGTGTCATGACTACCGTATTGATTTTTTCAAACACAAATTCCCCCAAATAATCCAAGGTAGTGGTAGTGGCCCCTTCTACATTTACTTGGCGAACCTTCACCCCTTCCGCATTGTACCAATAGGTGAGGCTTCTTCCAGTCCCTGAGAATATGATGGACTTGGGAAGGTTTAGATGATTGTAGGTAATGACCACACTGTATTGATCATTATTCCCCAAGAGGTTTCCGTTAGCATCGTAATTGTAGGTACTGGTTCCCAGATTTTTGTAGTCTTTGGCCAGATAATTGGGTAAAGTCTGTGCATCATAAAGGTAGGACAGCTTATTGCTATGGGTAGCATAGGTGTAGGATAAATTATCCACCAATCCCCAGGTACTTACTGTCTGTTGGTTATTCCGCTGCAAGGAAGAAAGATTCCCATTTGCATCGTAAGTGATGCTTCCTATGTTAAACCTTCCATCTTGAGCACTAAGCCCCGGTACGGTATAGGCAGCACCATTGATCCGATTGCTTCGGTCATAGGAATAGTTGTAGACCCGCTTGGTATCATCCTGTCCTTTCCATTCAGCCTTGGAAATATTCCCGTTGTATTGAGGGGTCGTACCTCCCGATTCGTAAAACAATTCCTGGGCAAAGACTTTGTCCGAGGCATTGCTCGTCTGGGGATTGTTGATGCGCTTCAGCCAACCTCTGATATTGTAGGTATAATTCATCGCCGCATTGGCAGCCACAGGAAACGTTTTATTGGTCAGTTGCCCAAGTTGGTCATACTGAAAATTGACCAAGGTGACCGCAGGATCAGAATTGATTTTATGGGAAATGGAGGTCAATAGACCTGCATTGTTGTAAGCATAGTTTTTGGTAATGGTTTGGGTTCCCGGGGTAGTGAGTTGGGAAATGGTCTCGATAGGCTTGTTTTCAAAGTCAAATCGGGTAGATGCCCGGATAGTGCCTCCCAA
>NZ_QEIG01000046.1 GCF_014324365.1 Algoriphagus sp. AK58 | reverse complement strand
CAAATGATGGTCCTCAATGGTCTGAATCAATCGACCCAAATCATCGTAATAAATGGCTGTTTCGTAAAGCGTATTATTATCCAGATTTCTAACCAATTTTCCGGTCAATAAACCGTGGATTTTGGTCGTCTGATCATGATAGGAAGCATTGGGTTTGGAATACGTCAGCGCCCCCTTCCTGAAACTGTAATGATCAAAATAGTTGACAGTCAGCACTTCTCCCTCTCCCCCGTCTACTGCTCTGGGAAATCCTCCGGCATTGGTAGTCCCCGTTTTACCTGAGGTCGAGTTGATCACTGCATTGTTACTTGCCAAGGTGTTGACCGTAGTCTGTAGGGAAGCACGGGTGGATGAATTGGTCACCAATCCGGTCATGACTTCTCTTCCCAAAGCATCGTATTTGGTATATAACCATTTTCCCTGACCTGCCAGATTCGCATCCCGATAGGCCACCAAGCGATCCTGAAGGTCATAGACCATTTCTTCAGTTCCCTTGTCCGGAAGCTTTTTGGTGATTTGGCGGCCTCGTTCATCGTAGGTATAGAGGTAATACAGTCCGTCCCTGATGGTGGATAAGGTGGAACTCTGACCGTTGGTTATAACTTCAACCACCGCTTTTGGCGGCATCACTACCCGCAAGCGCCCGAAGGTATCATAAACGTAATAGGTACAAAGCCAGCCTGTATGAGTGATTCCGGGACTCGCTGCATCCTGAACTTTCTTTAAAATCAATCTTCCCAGTTTGTCCTTATACTCAATCACGCGACGGAGATCTTCATCCAATACTTCCGTCTTAGTCAGGGTTCCCGTGGCGAAATTGGCTGAGGTAACCGGTAAACCGGATCCATCCAGAGTCCAGATTCGCACCTCTTCGGTTGCCGTATTGGTCATCTCATTGATTTGGATATCCTTCCCAGTCCAGGCGGTCCCTGGAACACCCTGTTTGATCACTCGGTTTAAAGGGGAGGATTCAAACGTCTTGTCAGCGTAGCCCTTGGAATCACTGTAGGCAGTGGTATAGTAGGTCGAGTTTAGGGAAGCCGCATTGGTCCGGAATTTTCCTTTAGAGCCGGAGTCGTTATTTGGGAAAGGCAAATAGTCCCGATACTGCCTTCCAAAGGCATCGAAAGCCAGGGTACCGATCACATCCGAACCATCCGATGAAGCTGAGAGTTGGACAGTCTGTACTGATCTTCCCAATCCATCGTGGTAATTGGTCGATTTATAGGACACCTTCTGGGCAGAACTCCGAAGGGAGAAGGCATTGGTCAGCGTATCCCTTGAAGTAAATTCCCTGACCCAATTAAGGTTTTCAGGATAAAAGTAAACCCAGACAGGCACCTTGGTCGTGAGGCAACCGGTAGACGTGTGGTAAAACGCCAGATAAAACAACCGGGAAGCTGTAAGTATAGGGGTACTGAAAATCTGGCTGCTGGACATCAAAGACACCCCGTCCGAATCATACCAGCGATAAGTAAAACCGGACGGGGCGACGCTTGCGGTCAAGTTTACCGAATTACTTGAAGTAAGTGTCTCCGATGCTGCAGAAGGAATAACCGTTGTGCAAACAGAGGAGGACACCACCTGAGCATAGCTGGTAGCTATAAGTCCTACAGCAAAAATTAGGGTAAAAAATGATTTCATGAGCCAAGACGTTTAAGAAACAATACATTAAATTCTTCTTTTTCCTTCTTCAAAGGTTTCCACATTTGCCCTTTCTCCCGGTAGGTGATCTCATAGGTGCTGGATTCCTCTTTAAAAACAAGAGTCAATGCCATGGCAGCTTCATCAAAAGACCAAGTGCCTTCTTGTTCCTTTAGAACTCCATTTTCAACCCATGCCTTTAAATAGGTTTTGTCTTCCCTGAGGTGGCAAATCCAGGATTCAGTCTTCTTCCAGAATTTCTTTTCTTCTGCAACACCCTCTTCATCAGATTTGAATTTTTTGGTAGACGGTCCTTCCACTTTTTGACTGGGAAGGTCAAATTTCCAGATGCCCAACATTTTTTGTTCTCCTTTGGAAAGTGTATCCACTTGAGTAGGTTG
>NZ_QEIG01000045.1 GCF_014324365.1 Algoriphagus sp. AK58 | reverse complement strand
TTGTCCTGTTGTCGGGTTGTCCAGTTGTCGACAGATCGAGTCCAGCTTCTGGAGAAGCAGGACAACTTGGTAGTTTGCCGTGAGTGAGGACACTCACGGAGGCGAAAAAAGGAGGTAGCTGAGTTGTCGGATTGCAAATCCTGTAACAAGACCTCGACATTGCAAATGTGGAGGAACGGAGGAACGGAAGGAATGGAAATTTTCAGACGCTAGTTTTCCGGCAAATTCCCGAAAAATCTCTTACTTTAATCCTAAAATTCCCAAAAAGTGCTCGGAGCTGCTTTTCTTGTCATCTTCCTCTTTTTTGCCTCGCAGCCAATCCTCAACGCCATTCAAACGGAACACAAATGGCTTAAGGCAGGCTTGCTCAACCAAATGTATTGGTACCATATGCTTTTTGGCTTAGTCTATTGGACCTACGCACAGTTTAATCGCTCTGATTCAGTTAGTTATTACAATAGCCATAAATGGTACTCAAACTGGTTTGATACCTTCGAACCAGGCACACTATTCATCGAATGGGTGAATTATCCCTTTGCCAAATGGCTGGGATTCAATTACGACATGATGATGTTTTTCAGCACTTGGGTTGGTTTTTGGGGCTTTGTCTATTTCTATTGCTTTTTTAAAGAAAACCTGAAGTTTAACCCGAAATTTGAAGGTTGGGATGCCATCACGATCTTTATGTTTCTGCCCAATATGCACTTTTGGACTGCATCTCTTGGAAAAGGAGCTTACATCTTTGCAGGCTTGGGCTTTTTGACTTATGGGCTTTCCTGGCCCGGAAAGCGGATTTTCCATATCGTTTTGGGAGCTTTTATCTGTTACATGATACGGCCACACATTCTTTTTGCGGTGATGATCGGGATGGGAGTAGGTTTTATCCTAGGTCGTGAAAAAGTACCTGCTTACCAAAAATACCTTGCCGCATTGGCGGGAATTGTGATCAGTATTTTGGTCTATGACAAACTGCTCATCTATTTGGGCTATGATCCCAATAACGTGGTGGCAAGCTTTGAGGAAGAATCGGCCTTGAATGCCCAAAGACTTCAATCGGCAGGTTCTGGTGTAGATATGTCAAGCTACAGCCTCCCCATGAAACTCTTCACCTTCTGGTTTAGACCCTTGTTTATCGATTCTCCCAATATTCTAGGCATAGCGGTTTCCTTCGAAAATGCGCTGTATATCTACATGTTCAGCCGGATATTTAAGAAAAGTTTTATCGATTATATCCGGGTGGCCCCTGCGATGGTAAAAATGTCTGCCATCGTATTCTTCTCCATTTCGGTATCCATGACTTATGTCATGTCCAATTTGGGTATTATCATTCGCCAAAAATCCCAAATCATGTACTACATGCTCTTTGTGATCGTGGCCTTTATGGACTGGGAAAAAACCAATAGAATCAAAAAACGCGCAGAGATTTATAACCGGATTGTAGAAGAGGAACGAAGGAATCGGGAGTTGGCGGAGCAGGAAAAACAAATGGTTTGAATTGATGGTGTTGTCAGGTTGTCCGCCTGCGACTGTTGTCGTGTTGTCTGCTGAAGCTGTTATCCGCCTACGGCTGTTGTCATGTTATCCGCTAACGCTGTTATCAGGTTGTCCGCCTACGGCTGTTATCTCTTACAACTGGACAACGTGATAACCTCGACAACCAACCTCCGGTAGGCAGGCGCGAAGCCGATTACTGGATAACCGTGACAACTTGATAACCGTACCAAATGACCAAATAAAATTTAAATTAAGCCTTTCATTAAAAATCCCTCCCTATGCCCGGAACCCTTACCATTAGCCTAGACTTCGAGCTTTTATGGGGTATTTTTGACAAAGTGGGTACCCGTTATAAACCGGAGTATTTTTCCAATACCCGAAGGATCATTCCTGAGATGCTGGAGCTTTTTGGACGAAACCAGATTCAGGTGACTTGGGCCACGGTAGGGATGCTTTTCGCGGAAAACGAAGAGGAATGGAAACAGTATTCCCCTTCTTTTCTTCCCTCCTATCGGGAAAAAAAATACTCGGCTTACCATTGGGCCAAAGTGAATGGCATACGGCCGGAGGTTCATTTTGCTCCAGAGCTTATCCAAAAGATTCTGGAGACTCCACATCAGGAACTGGGGTCCCACTCTTTTGCGCATTATTACACCTTGATGCGAGGACAAAGTCCCGAGCAGTTTCGGGAAGACCTTCAGGCTTCTCAAAAAATTGCCCGGGAGAAATTTGGGGTGAGTTTAAGATCCTTGGTATTTCCCCGAAACCATATCAATGAACTTTACCTAAAAATCTGTCTGGAGGAGGGATTCGATTTTGTAAGAGGAAATCCCAAAAACTGGTTTTGGCAGGAGACCCAACACGAAGATCAGAGTAAGAAGTGGTTTCGGTCCGCAGATTGTTTTTTCCCCGTGGGCAGCCGAACCTCCTACCCTTTTGAGGAAATCAACTGGATCAGGGAAGAACCGATTATCTTACCTGCTTCCCGGATTTTGAGACCCCATTCCAACGGTAATTCACTTTTTAATTCTGTCAGACTTACACGGATATTAAATGAAATGGAAAAAGCCGCGCAGCTTGGAGAAGTTTATCACCTCTGGTGGCATCCCCACAATTTTGGAAACAATCCTGAAGCCTGTATGGCCGAGTTGAAAAAGATTCTCGATCATTTTTCCCGATTAAAAGAAAAATACGGCATGTTAAGCCAGAATATGGCATATCTTGGAGAAAGGGTGAAAGAAAGAGTGGCTAAAATAGAGATTCCACTTAGTTGAGACCTGACAGGTTTTGAAAACCTGTCAGGTGGGGTGTAAAATATTTGATTTAAAATTCAATATTTTACACCCCATTTTATTATATTCCATTGTCTAAATTTATTGACCTATGGAAGATGACAGTACAAGTTGGAAAGAAAGAGCTATTTCAAGAAGACTGGAGAACAAAGAATTAAATAAGCGACGCAAGGAACTCATTAAGAGCAGAGATGGATGGAAAGAAAAGTACATGGTTCAAAAGGAAAAAGCGGACAAACTCGAGCATGATCTGGAGTTAATCAAAAAAAAACTGAACGAGATTCTGTCGTATTAAAGGTTAATCTTTCACGTCCCAAAAGATATACCTATCCCCTGACAATCAGAAAAAAAAAAAACACACCACAACATACAAAAAAACGATATCGATATTCAAACAAC
>NZ_QEIG01000044.1 GCF_014324365.1 Algoriphagus sp. AK58 | reverse complement strand
GAGTAACCCCAGTACCATCGGCGCTGCAGGGCTTAACTTCTCTGTTCGGGATGGGAAGAGGTGGGACCCCTGCGCTAGGCCGCCTAATTTGTAAGTATGCAGTGACCGGTGATCAGTCTGCATCTAATATCATGTGTTCTTCGGTCTTCGGTCTATCGACTTCAGGCCTTTTTTAACATATTTCGTAGAAACTGTAACAATCCGTAGGTAAGCTTTCGGGCAATTAGTACTGCTCAGCTATGCCATTGCTGACTTTACACCTGCAGCCTATCAACGTCATCGTCTCTGACGGCCCTATATGGAAGTCTCATCTTGAGGGGAGTTTCGCACTTAGATGCTTTCAGCGCTTATCTCTTCCCGACGTAGCTACCCGGCAGTGCAGTTGGCACCACAACCGGTACACCAGCGGTCAGTCCAACCCGGTCCTCTCGTACTAAGGTCAGGTCCTCGCAAACTTCCCACGCCCGCAACAGATAGGGACCGAACTGTCTCACGACGTTCTGAACCCAGCTCGCGTGCCACTTTAATCGGCGAACAGCCGAACCCTTGGGACCTTCTCCAGCCCCAGGATGTGACGAGCCGACATCGAGGTGCCAAACCTCCCCGTCGATATGAGCTCTTGGGGGAGATCAGCCTGTTATCCCCAGCGTACCTTTTATCCTTTGAGCGACGGCCCTTCCATTCAGAACCGCCGGATCACTATACCCGTGTTTCCACCCTGCTCGGCTTGTCGGCCTTACAGTCAAGCTCCCTTATGCTATTGCACTCCTCGTACGGTTACCAAGCGTACTGAGGGAACCTTTGGAAGCCTCCGTTATCCTTTTGGAGGCGACCACCCCAGTCAAACTACCCACCAAGCAATGTCCCCCTACAGGGGTTAGATACCAAGCAAACAAAGGGTGGTATTTCAACGGCGACTCCACAGACACTGGCGTGCCCGCTTCACTGTCTCCCACCTATCCTACACATCGTTTGCCCAGTACCAATGCTAAGCTGCAGTAAAGGTGCATGGGGTCTTTCCGTCCCGTTGCGGGTACACGGCATCTTCACCGTGACTACAATTTCACCGAGCTCATGGCTGAGACAGCGCCCAGATCGTTACACCATTCGTGCAGGTCGGAACTTACCCGACAAGGAATTTCGCTACCTTAGGACCGTTATAGTTACGGCCGCCGTTTACTGGGGCTTCGATTCAATGCGTCGCTTGCGCTAACATCCCCTCTTAACCTTCCAGCACCGGGCAGGTGTCAGGCCTTATACTTAGTCTTGAAACTTCGCAAAGCCATGTGTTTTTGTTAAACAGTCGCCTGGGCCTCTTCACTGCGGCCCCCTGTGACAGGGGCGCCCCTTCTCCCGAAGTTACAGGGCCATTTTGCCGAGTTCCTTAGCCATGATTCACTCGAGCACCTTAGGATTCTCTCCTCGACCACCTGTGTCGGTTTGCGGTACGGGTACTCATACGCTTAACGCTAGAAGTTTTTCTTGGAAGCCCTTAGGATCACTATCCGATTGTCCGAAGACGCTCGGTACTGTCACGTTCGGCTAGGGCTACGCATTTAACTATAGCCCCAATACCTACCCGCTTTAACCCGGTATTCCGTCACCGGGCGGATCTTTCATCACTCCGTCACTCCGTCACCTGTATGAATAGTATGGGAATATTAACCCATTGTCCATCGACTACCCCTCTCGGGTTCGCCTTAGGCCCCGACTAACCCTGATCCGATTAACGTTGATCAGGAAACCTGGGTCTTACGGTGGGCGGGTTTCTCGCCCGCCTTATCGTTACTTATGCCTACATTTGCTTTTCCAAAAGCTCCAGCACCCCTTACAGGATACCTTCGCCGCCGTTGGAATGCTCCCCTACCACTGCATTGCTGCAATCCTTCGCTTCGGTACTAGATTTGATGCCCGATTATTATCGACGCCCTGTCGCTCGACCAGTGAGCTGTTACGCACTCTTTAAAGGAATAGCTGCTTCCAAGCTAACCTCCTGGCTGTCTCTGCAACTGGACCACCTTTGTTCAACTTAATCTAGATTTGGGGACCTTAGCGGAAGGTCTGGGTTCTTTCCCTCTCGGACTGGGACCTTAGCACCCCAGCCCTCACTGCCGGTTCTGTATGACGGCATTCGGAGTTCGTCAGGATTTGGTAGGATTTGACTCCCCCTAGTCCTATCGGTAGCTCTACCTCCGTCATACAATTCCCGACGCTGTTCCTAAAAACATTTCGGGGAGTACGAGCTATTTCTCAGTTTGATTAGCCTTTCACCCCTACCCACAGCTCATCCGGAAGCTTTTCAACGCTTATCAGTTCGGTCCTCCAGTTGGTTTTACCCAACCTTCAACCTGGCCATGGGTAGATCACTAAGTTTCGCGTCTACCCCCTCCGACTCAAACGCCCTTTCAGACTCGCTTTCGCTCCGGGTACAGTACTTAATACCTTACCCTTGCCGGAGAGGAGTAACTCGTAGGCTCATTATGCAAAAGGCACGCCGTCACCACATCGCGTGGCTCCGACCGCTTGTAAGCGCACGGTTTCAGGTTCTATTTCACCCTCCTATTCGGAGTACTTTTCACCTTTCCCTCACGGTACTAGTCCACTATCGGTCTCTCAGGAGTATTTAGCCTTACCGGATGGTGCCGGCAGTTTCAAACGGGATTCCTCCGGTCCCGCCCTACTCAGGATACCCGCCAAATAAACAACCTTCCTGTACGGGATTCTCACCCTCTGTGATCGGCCTTCCCATGCCGTTCCAGTCAATTGTCTTCTTATTATGCAGGTCCTACAACCCCGGTCATGCCGTAACATAACCGGTTTGGGCTCCTCCGCTTTCGCTCGCCACTACTCACGGAATCATTGTTATTTTCTCCTCCTATGGGTACTTAGATGTTTCAGTTCCCCACGTTCGCTTCTCTTTCGAGATAGTCTTAAAGACTGGGTTGCCCCATTCGGATATCTACGGATCAACTCGCATTGGCCAATCCCCGTAGCTTTTCGCAGCTTATCACGTCCTTCCTCGCCTCTGAGAGCCTAGGCATCCCCCGTGCGCCCTTATTCACTTACTTCTACTTTCGTCCACATTCGCATGTGAACCATTGTTACAGTCTCTACTTCAATATGTCAATGAACTTCT
>NZ_QEIG01000043.1 GCF_014324365.1 Algoriphagus sp. AK58 | reverse complement strand
GAGAACTCATACTTTTTAACCCAAAGCAATATGGTCGCATGTGACGGTGTCCTTAGCGAACAATCAAAATAAAGGTTCATGGAGACGATCACCTTGTTCAAGGCTCTGAAACTAACCGACGAGCAAAGTTTCAATGCCACACAAAAATGAATGATTGTCAGGGGATAGGTGTATCTTTTGGGACGTGAAAGATTAACGGTAGCGTCCCGATAAGTGTGTAAGTGGTAGAAAAAGGTATTCTGGAATTTTTCGGCCCCTTCAAAGGCCTTGAAAAATTACGGAAATAACTTTTTCGGGATACCTTCACACACTTAAGCTATGAAAAAAGAAGATGCATTCAGCGAGGAGTTCCTCAAGCAGTTTAAAAACGGAGAAGAGCTTTACGCTTTTCTTGGCCAGCTCCAAAAGCGAGGCGTAGAAGCCATCCTGGAAGGAGAGATGGATAACCACCTGGGCTATGAGAAGCATGGGGAGTCCACCGGGGAAAACACCCGAAATGGACATGGTAAGAAAAAACTCCGCAACCAGTATGGAGAGACTGAAATCCAAGTTCCCAGAGACCGGAAAAGCTCTTTTGAGCCGATGCTTGTTCCCAAGCGGAAGAACATTGCCGACGGAGTGGAAACCATCATCATCTCCCTGTACGCCAAAGGAATGAGTGTCAGCGACATCGAAGAGCAGATCAAAGATCTCTACAACTTTGACATCTCCACCTCAGCCATCTCCCGGATCACTGAGCGGGTGGCTCAGGAAGTGACGATCTGGCAAAACAGACCCTTGGAATCGGTCTACTGTATTGTCTGGATGGACGGGATCGTGTTCAAAGTCCGGGAAAACTCCAAAGTCATCGACAAGACCATCTACCTGGCCGTAGGCCTGCGGACAGACGGCAAAAAAGAAGTTCTGGGACTCTGGTTGGGCAAAAACGAATCCGCCTCTTTTTGGCTAAGCGTCCTGACCGACCTGAAAGCCAGAGGAGTTGAGGACATTCTGGTCACGGCTACAGACAATCTCAAAGGCTTCACCGAGGCCATCCGAAGCGTGTTTCCACTGTCCACCAAACAGATCTGCATCGTCCACCAGATCCGGAATGCCTGCCGTTTTGTAGTCTGGAAGGACAGAAAGCCGTTCACTGCCGATATGAAGGGGATTTACACTGCCCCCAACCGGGATGCAGCACAGCTTGCTCTGGATCAGCTGGAAGGCAAGTGGGGG
>NZ_QEIG01000042.1 GCF_014324365.1 Algoriphagus sp. AK58 | reverse complement strand
ACGGTGTTGATTCAGCTTTTTTAAGGGCTCCAAGATGAAAAGCTAAAGCTTTTCTCGATGGTCAATTGAATTCGTCATGAGCCCATAGGGCCTTCCAGATGGCAAAGAAATAGTCTAATATCTAAATACCTATGTACTGTGGCGTTACCCGGGGTGGGTTGTTGAGCTTGACGAACCATCACCTGGGATTTATAGATTGCCTTTGATCCCCAGCGCTGGTAAGACCGAGCGTAAAAAATCAGTCCTTTGGACTGAATTGGCTAATGTACCAGAATGCGGGGAAAGATCATGATTTGGTATACGGTGCTCGGTAACAGCGCAATGGAACGGTAGATTATTTGGACTTGCAAATCCCTGAAAATTGTAGGATTGATGTGGGTTTGGGGAATGTTTAAAGTGACCTTCGGGTGAATTGGCTGTCTGAATTCTGAAAAGCTGGAAGTATATTCTGATAATCTAGACGCCGAATAATTGGTAAATTGCCTTATTCATTTTGGATTTAAGCTTCCTTCCTACTCTATTCCTGAGAGTATTAGGGGGCTCTGGAAATGTGAGAAGCGGCTTGATCTTGGACAAAAGGTAATAGTTATTAGTAATGAGACGGCTTCGGTAATCCTCAAACAAGTCGGCCAAATCCTTATTCTCTTCATTTTCAAATTCCGAAATAAAAACACGTTCTGTTAGGTGGGTTTGCTCGGGTTTAAATCCACTAAAATGAAAAAACAACAAAGGTGTCTCCTCATGATTTATTGAATACCCTTGGGAAGTCTTGAGAAGTTTACGTTCACTGAAGTTCCACCAAGCCATATTCCAACCGGGATGTTTGACGGATTTAATTTTATCAAAAAAAAAGGGCGCCAAATCGATCCACTTTTGATCCACAAAGATGCCGCGACATTTATCGATGCGACAATGCTCCTTTAGGCGTTCTTTCCACCATTGAATAAGTCGGAGGGACTCTTTGCCCCTTCTTAACCCCATAAAACCCAAATTATAAATCCCATGCCCCAGAGATGTCAACTCCCCGGCACTGGGTTTCTGGGGAATATCTATCAGATGGGGAGTCAACAGGATTTCTGCATCTTCCCATTCCCTATCCATAATCTTAGGGGATTGGTAAAAACACAAATCAGGATCAAGGTAATAGATTGTATCTATTTCCGAATATTTACCAAAGAGGTATTCAAAATAAAATGGCTTCACCGCCGTATTAAATTCGATGATATTGTACCGGGAGAGCATGGACTCAAATTCTGAATAGCCCAAATCAAAGCAAGGCAAAAACTCAAACTGCTTCCAAACGGAATAATCAATTTGTGGATTAAATTTATCCACCAATCCGATCAAAAAACATGCATCCGGTTCAAAACTCTTAACAGACTGACCCAAGGAGAGGGCAAAGGGGAGGTAATTATTAGAGCAAAGTGTAAAATAAAGAGAGGCCATTTAAATTTTTATTAATACGCTGAGTTGAATACTGTCTGACTTATGTTTTGGATGGTCGAATTTATGTAATCTGAATTTTTATAGAGGTATTATTGTAAAAATCCGGAAATAAATTCCGCGGTTGGCTTCATCAAAGAGGATTATTAGTATCTGAAATAGGTTTAGCCTGGCCTTTTAAAGAGTTTACTTTTGAAGAATATGTTTAGTACGATGTAGGCGACCAACTTAGACAGGTGCTTACTGAATTTGACAGTTGCCTGAATTACTTTGAAAAGCAAGACCTTCAGGCATGCGATCTGGCAAAGAATTCTGAACAGCAGGTAATCTTTTTAGATAAAACACGTAATTTCCTTATCCCCCCTACCTATTAAGTCCATACAAGACCATTGGAAACACTATGCCTAGAAAAAGCGCAGTTTGTTGTATAGGTTGTCCGGTGGTTTCGTGATTGATTTAACCGCAAAAAGCTCCAAGTTTTGAATTGATCAGAGGTTTATCTCCTTTCGAACTTCATTTTTTGATTCCCGATATTGGGCCTTTCATGGGGAGCCACAAAGGCTCGAAGGCAGTAAGATGTTAACCACAAAGAACCCAAAGATTCAAGGTAATCAAAGGTTTAGGTCTTTTTGAACTTCATTTCTTGCCGGTGTTGATTCAGCTTTTTTAAGGGCTCCAAGATGAA
>NZ_QEIG01000041.1 GCF_014324365.1 Algoriphagus sp. AK58 | reverse complement strand
TAGAAAGGGGAATGATTTGACCCAAAAATTAATAATTTTGGACCGCGAAAAGGATCTCAGATACCAGCTCATCATCAAAGGAAAAGAGCGGGCCAAGGACTTTTCGGCAGAAAAATTTATTCAAGCTTTTCATCGGCTGATATTGGGGGAGGTCAGGAGGCATGGAAGTTTCGGAAACATCGAATGATGAATATTGAAGTGGGGGCAGGTCGTTAAGCGTTAATGGTTAAGCGTTAAGGAGGTCTGAAAAATAAGCGGAGCTTGGGGGCAGGGAGGTCAGGAGGCATGGAAGATTCGACAATATCGAATGATGAACACCGAATGATGAATATTGAAGTGGGGCAGGTCGTTAAGCGTTAATGGTTAAGCGTTAAGGAAGTCTGAAAAATAAGTGGAGCTTGGGGGCAGGGATGTCAGGAGGCATGGAAGATTCGGAAATATCGAATGATGAATATTGAAGTGGGGGCAGGTCGTTAAGCGTTAATGGTTAGGCGTTAAGGAAGTCTGAAAAATAAGTGGAGCTTGGGGCAGGGATGTCAGGAGGCATAGAAGATTCGACAATATCGAATGATGAACACCGAATGATGAATATTGAAGTGGGGCAGGTCGTTAAGCGTTAATGGTTAAGCGTTAAGGAAGTCTGAAAAATAAGTGGAGCTTGGGGGCAGGGATGTCAGGAGGCATGAAAGATTCGAGAATATCGAATGATGATATTGAAGTGGGGGGAGGTCGTTAAGCGTTAAGGGTTAAGCGTTAAGGAGGTCAGGAAGATATTGCTTCGACACGTTCAGGCACCGAAGCTTAGCACAAGAGGATGAAGTCTGGAAAATGAGTGGAGTTTGGGAGCAGGGATGTCAGGAGGCATGGAAGTTTCGGAAACATCGAATGATGAACACCGAATGATGAATATTGAAGTGGGGGGAAGGGTGAAAGAAAGGCCAAAATCTCAAGCTCCAGAGGGCTGATGATTCAAATTTCACCAGAAAATTAATCCCGAAAGGATCAAACATTTCATGACCACAGGTGACTGAAAGAAACCCTTGGTAAAGTTGTTTTCTCGGTCATAGCGCTGGTCGCTAAGGACTTTTTTCTTGACATTTAAATATCGTGATAGTGCGATGGAAAAGAAGAAGGTAGCGTCCCGATAAGTGTGTAAGTGGTAGAAAAAGGTATTCTGGAATTTTTCGGCCCCTTCAAAGGCCTTGAAAAATTACGGAAATAACTTTTTCGGGATACCTTCACACACTTAAGCTATGAAAAAAGAAGATGCATTCAGCGAGGAGTTCCTCAAGCAGTTTAAAAACGGAGAAGAGCATTAAAGCTTTTCGTGGCCAGGTCAAAAAGAGAGGCTTAGAAG
>NZ_QEIG01000040.1 GCF_014324365.1 Algoriphagus sp. AK58 | reverse complement strand
CGGTGTGAAAGAATTGAAAATCTCCACCTCATTCACCGGAATCCGGGTTCTGTTGAGCACAAAGGTTCTCTCGATCGAATTGCCCACCCTGTCGGTACTCCTTACCACAATCGTAAACAGGGTTTTGCCCGGAAGGGGATCCTCTGTGTTCAGATACAGCTGGTTGCCTTCAACTCGGAAATACTGTCCATCGTTGCCCTGCACATTTACCAGCCCGTAGGTATGTATATTGTCCTGTGCATCGACCGTGGTCAGTACGCCTATCGACTGGTTGGTCGATGTATTGGCCCCAAATTCATTGTTGGACAAAAGAATATCCGTTGGCGGAAGCTTATCCTGTACCAGAATCAACTGGGTGGGGCTGAAGTTATCCGGATTCTCAATATCCCCCAGCTGAAGCGTTCCCGTCAAGGGGTACACTGCCGACAGCAACGGATTATATCCTGCCGTGTTCCAGGTTACCGGAAGGGCTGCCTGCTCTCCGTTTGAAAGCGTCACCCGGACGGAGGCCGGTAAGCTGATCGCTGCCGGAGGAGTATTCCACGGAACAGTGATCATCTCCGGATTTACCAGACCGATAATCAGACGGTTGCTCAGCGTGATGGTGAAGCTGACCTTCGTCTCATTGTCAAAACTGTCTCTCGCCGTCAACGTAACCACCACTTCTCCCGGCTGGGAGTATACTGTGCCCGCCTGAGGAGTTTGGCTAAAGCTCACCAGCTTACAGTTGTCCGACGCTTTGGCAATTTGCGTGAAGTCTGCCAGCACGTAAGGCCTGTCACTGTACAGAATCACTTCAAAATCCTCCGGAACTTCCCTGATCTCCGGTGATGTGCCATCCACAATTCTAACCTCCTGCGTCTGTTGTGTCCTGTTCCCGCTTGGATCTGTAAATACCCAGGTCACAACGGTGCTTTCACTGATCGGCAGAACTGTCGCTGTAGTCGCAACCAGGGTTCCCTGGCAGTTGTCTGTGGCCCTTGGAGGAGTCAGCGTGTCAAGACTGCAAACCGCTGTGATCACCGGTAATTGGGACTGTGAAGGAACCGGTGCCAGCTTGTCTTCTACCGTTACCGTTGCCGTGCCCGTAGCCGTATTGCCGTTCACATCGGTTACCGTCAGGGTCACGTTGTTCGGTCCCACATTGCTACAGTCGAAGGCGATCTTGCTTGCCGTAATGCTCTGGATTCCGCATGCGTCCGTACTGCCATTGTTGATCTGTTCAGCAGTAATGCTCGCATTGCCTGTCGCATCCAGTTGGATCGTGAGGTTTCGGGTCTGTACAATTGGAGCTGTGGTGTCCTCTACCGTTACCGTGGCGGTGCCCGTGGCCGTATTGCCGTTCACATCCGTCACGGTCAGGGTGACCGTATTCGGTCCCACGTTGGTGCAGTCGAAGCTGGTCTTGCTTGCCGTAATGCTCTGGATTCCGCAGGCGTCCGTACTGCCATTGTTGATCTGTTCAGCAGTAATGCTCGCATTGCCTGTCGCATCAAGTTGGACCGTGAGGTTTCGGGTGTTCACCACCGGAGCGATGTTATCTTCTACCGTGACGATTGCAGTGCCTGTGGCCGTATTGCCGTTGACATCCGTTACCGTCAGGGTGACCGTATTCGGTCCTACGTTAGTGCAATCGAACGTGGTTTTGCTTGCCGTGATACTCTGGATTCCGCAGGCATCCGTACTTCCGTTGTCCAGTTGGGCTGCCATGATACTGGCATTGCCTGTCGCATCCAGTTGGATCGTGATGCTTCGGGTCTGTACAATTGGAGCTGTGGTGTCCTCTACCGTGACGATTGCTGTGCCCGTAGCCGTGTTGCCGTTTACATCCGTCACTGTCAGGGTCACGGTGTTCGGTCCCACGTTAGTGCAATCGAACGTGGTTTTGCTTGCCGTGATGCTCTGGATCCCGCAGGCATCGGTGCTTCCATTGTTCAATTGATCTGCCGTGATGCTGGCATTGCCTGTAGCGTCCAGTTGGATCGTGAGGTTTCGGGTTGTCACTGTCGGAGCCGTGTTGTCTTCTACCGTTACCGTTGCCGTGCCCGTAGCCTGGTTGCCGTTCACATCCGTCACGGTCAGGGTGACCGTATTCGTTCCCACGTTGGTGCAGTCGAAGGTGGTTTTGCTTGCCGTGATGCTCTGGATCCCGCAGGAATCGGTGCTTCCATTGTTCAATTGATCTGCCGTGATGCTGGCATTGCCTGTAGCGTCCAGCTGAACCGTGATGTTTTGCGTGTTCACCACCGGAGCCGTGTTGTCTTCCACCGTTACCGTTGCCGTGCCGGTGGCTGTGTTGCCGTTCACATCCGTCACGGTCAGGGTCACGATGTTCGGTCCCACGTTGCTGCAGTCGAAGCTGGTCTTGCTTGCCGTGATGCTCTGGATTCCGCAGGCGTCCGTACTGCCATTGTTCAGCTGGGCTGCCGTGATGCTAGCATTGCCTGTCGCATCCAGCTGAACCGTGAGGTTTCGGGTCGTCACTGTAGGCGCGGTTGTATCCTCTACCGTTACTGTGGCGGTACCTGTGGCCGTATTGCCGTTGACATCGGTTACTGTCAGGATCACCGTGTTTGGTCCTACGTTGGTGCAGTCGAAATCAGTTTGGTCGATCATCAGATTTGCGATTCCAAATCCGTCGGTACTGTTATCGTCAACCTGGTTGGCCTGGATACTGACGTTGCCAGTGCCATCCAGCTGAATCGTGATATTCTGGGTGTTTACCAATGGAGGCTGTGTATCCACCAGATAGTTGTTCGAATCGGTAGTTCCCGAACCTGAATTACCCGCTAAATCCCGGAAACCGGCATTATCCAACCGGATCACATTGGTTGCATCTTCGGTATTGGGCAAAGGGGTCAAGATTGCGGTGTAGGTCATGTTGTCCTCGGTGCTCAGGCTTCCCAAAAGTCCGTTTGAAACGATAAAATCTCCAAGGCTCAATCCGGTCACCGCTTCACTGAAGGCGATCGTAACTATAGTCGTCTCTCCAACCGTAAGCTGGGTGTCGGCAACCGTGATGGTAGCAGTAGGACGCTGGGTATCCACCGCATAGTTGTTCGAATCTGTGGTGCCTGTGCCTTCATTGCCGGCTGCATCCTGATATCCCGTGTTATCCAGCGTGATCACATTGGTCGGGTCTTCCACTCCGATGTCGGGAGTCAGTGTGGCAGTCCAGGTAATCCCTCCGTCCGCAGTACTCAATCCGCTCAGTGTCCCGTTGGCTACCGTAAAATCGGCAGCCGTTAAACCCGTGACCGCCTCACTGAAGGTGATCGTAACCATGCTGGTTTCCTCTGAAGTCAACTGGAGGTCCGATACCATGAAGCTT
>NZ_QEIG01000004.1 GCF_014324365.1 Algoriphagus sp. AK58 | reverse complement strand
TTGCCTTTGAGCAGGCTACCCTAATTCCCAGTACGGCTTACTGTTTTTTGCGGAAAATAAAGTTGGAAAGTATTTTTTATGTAAAACAAAAATTCGCAGTCATTAGAATTTTGGGCTTATACCACAGCCGAAGTGAGTGCCTTCACTCACTTTTAAATTCCCGGTTAGTGGGGACACTAACCTGGGCGGAGAGTTGACCAAACTTTTCCACAGTTTTGAACTTTGGAAAAGTTGATTCTGTGGCCCAAGTGAGTGTCTCCACTCACTTGATCAATTTTTCATTCCGGTTAGTGAGACACTAACCGGGGCGACCTTTGGAAAAGTTGTCTCTCACCAGGATGGATTTTTACTCAGAAGATCAAAACAACTTCTCCTGAGGAGGAGTCGCACCGGCCAAGCGGAGGTAAACTGTCGTCTGACCTCGGTGGTGGGTCTGATGCTCGAAGCATTTTTCCAGCGCTTTTCCCTTGCTCATTTCAAAGCGGCCAAACAGTTTGGTGGCTTCATTCAGTTGGGCAGGAGTCATAGTTTTGATACTGTTGGTGACAAAAAAATAAAATAAAGCTTAGTTTTTGCCGCGGCCTATCAGGCAGGGATTCTTCTACGAGTTTACATTTGTTTGAAAAACATAAGTTTTGATTTGAAAATAGTCGGGTTTCCAAGGGATTCTTTTGCGACTTTTGTAGCTGTTTATCCCCAACTTACCTATGAAACCTATTTTCAAAACTTCTTGCTCAACCCTTTTGGAAGGATTGTCCAGTCACACCTTGCGAAAAAGCAGCTATTTGATCCTGATAAGTTTTGCTGTTTTCACAAAGTCATTTTCACAGGAGGCTAAATCCAGCCATCACTTCAGTGGAACTATCACAGCTACCAACAATGGTATTTCCCTGATCCCATCTTTTACACTTGGCCGACCGGCGGTATTTTTTGATTTGAGTGTGGGAGGGGAGCGGCTTTCTTTCGATCCCATGTTCCGATTCGGGATGGATGGAAAGCCTTGGTCTTTTGTGTTTTGGTGGCGATACAAAGTCGTCAAAGACCGGCGGTTTACGCTGAATGTCGGAGCCCATCCGGCATTTATTTTCAGCGAAATGCCCGTGATGGTGGATGGAAAGGAGGAGAAAATGCTGGTGACCAAGCGGTTTTTGGCCGGGGAGTTGGCGCCGATGTACAAGGTTTCGGAGCGATTCAGTTTTGGCTTATATTACCTCCAAGGCCATGGATTCAATCCTACGCCTCCTTATAACTCCAATTTCCTCGCCTTGAATACGGTGTTTTCGGAATTGCCTTTGTTCTGGAATATGGAATTGCGGGTCAATCCCCAGTTTTTCTTTCTTCGAGTGGATGATACCTCAGGAACCTACGTGACTTCAAATTTTGCGCTCAAAAAGAATGATTTCCCGATTGGAATTAATTCGACGCTGACGCAAAAAATCGACTCCACGGTTCCTGGGGATGATTTTGTCTGGAATTTGGGCTTGTACTACAACTTCGCAAACGACTACAAAAAAGATAAACTCTAGGAATCATGGAAAAAGCAGAAAGCCTGGAGGAATTTTACAAACGGAAATTCAATTGGATTCCGGAGAACCTGAAGAATGACTTGGGGCATTTCAATCTCTTTTACTTGGAACCTTACTTGGAGGGGAAGATGAAGGCTGTTCCTTACCGGAGAAGGGATTTTTACAAAGTGATGTTCTTCAAGGGGGCGAGCACGGTACATTACGCCGACCGCGTTTACGAAGTCAAGAAGCAGGCTCTTTCCTTTTCCAATCCTCTGGTGCCCTACAAATGGGATCATATGAGCCAAAATGCTTCGGGTGTGTATTGCATATTCAACCCGCATTTTTTCGTGAATTTCGGACAAATCCAGCAGTATGAGGTGTTTCACCCTAACGGAACTCACGTATTTGAGCTGAGCGATACTGAGGCCGAAAAGGTAGAGGAAATTTTCAAAAGGATGCGTCAGGAATTTGACTCGGAGTATAAGTACAAGTATGATGTGCTGCGCAATCTTGTTTTTGAGCTGATCCATTTTGGGATGAAGCTTCAGCCGGCTGCTATTCAACAGGTCCAGCATGGCAATGCCTCCCTGAGAATTGCTTCCATTTTTCTGGAACTGCTTGAGCGGCAATTTCCGATTGATGAAAGCCACACCTCCATTCAACTCAGGTCCGCATCGGATTTTGCGGATCAGCTGAATATCCACGTCAATCATCTCAACCGGGCAGTGAAGGAAATGACGGGAAAAACCACCACCCAACTGATCGGTGAGCGCATCCTTCAGGAGTCCAAAGTGTTGCTGAAGCACAGTTCCTGGAATGTGTCCGAAGTGGCCTTTGCGCTTGGATTTACCGAGGTGACTCACTTCAATAATTTCTTCAAAAAACAACTTAATCAAAGCCCTACACAGTTTAGGAAGGGGAGTTGAGAAAGAGAAGAGATCAAAGATTGAGAGTAAGAGATTCGAGATGAAAGAAATTCATGGGTTCATCCTTAAATTGGTTCCCCGGCAAAATTCCATGTGTTTTTCACAGGACAATTACCTAAACTAGGGCTATGCTTCAAGATGCTTTCGGACGTGTACACGATTACCTGAGGATTTCCCTTACGGACAACTGCAATTTCCGCTGCGCCTATTGCATGCCGGTGGAGGAGATGGAGTGGATGCCCCAGTCCAAGCTGATGAGTAAAGAGGAGATTTTGAAATTGGCGGAGATTTTTATTGCTCTTGGTGTAAAAAAAATCCGCTTGACCGGAGGTGAACCATTGGTAAGAAAAGAATTTCCGGAAATCTTGGAAAGACTCTCTGCTTTTCCCGTGGAGCTAACATTGACCACCAACGGAGTGCTGATCCACAAGCATATCGATACCTTGAAAAAAGCCGGAGTTCGTTCGGTCAATGTCAGCCTGGATACCCTCAACAGGGAAAAATTTCTCAAACTCACCCGTCGTGACCAATTGGATCAGGTTTGGGAAAATATCCTCCTGCTTCTGAAAGAAGGCTTTCGGGTCAAAGTCAATGCCGTGGCACTTCACGGACTGATCGAAGATGAAATCTGTGAATTTGTACAACAGACCGAAAAGCTTCCCCTTCATGTCCGATTTATCGAATTTATGCCTTTCCAAGGCAATCACTGGCAAAGTAACAAGGTCGTGACCGCCGCGCAGCTGCTGGACTTGGTCAAAGCCAAGTTTGAAGTGGTCAAACTCGAAGACAAAAAGCACGATACCGCAAAAAAATATCAGGTACCGGGATTTCAGGGTACTTTTGCTTTTATCACCACCATGAGTGAGCACTTTTGCGGGGACTGTAACCGACTCCGACTGACTGCCGATGGGAAAATCAAAAATTGCCTTTTTGGAAAGGAAGAGTTGGATTTGCTGGGTGCTTTGCGTAGAGGAGAGGAAGTAGAATCGCTAATCCGGCTTTCTGTTTCCAGAAAACATGCAGCCTTGGGAGGGCAGTTTACTCCGGATTACCTGAAAGCCAATCCCGATGCCATCGAAAATAGAAGCATGATCAAAATTGGAGGATGATGAATGAGTTCATAGAGGTGCCTAAAGCCAAGGAACTGCTGAAAGGCCTTGCCATTTCCCCAAAAAATACACAGGTGACTCTATCCCAGGCTTTGGGAAGATTCACGGCCAGCCCTGTGTTGGCCCCGATGAATGTGCCATCCTTCGATAATTCCGGGATGGATGGGTATGCATTTTCCTGGGAAGATTTGGGCGAAAGCCGCAAACTGGCCCAAGTGGTTCAGGCAGGTGCTAATCCTGATTTTAACTTGGAAAAAGGAGCGGCGGTTCGAATTTTCACCGGAGCGCCGATACCAAAAGGTGCTGACACTGTAGTGCAACAAGAATGGGTGGATGTGGTCGGTGATACCGTCTTCTTTGAGTTGGCAAAATTGACTCAGGGAATGAACGTCAGAAAGGCAGGATCCCAATGTCAGGAGGGTGAATTGATCCTGAACTCAGGCACCCTGATTACTCCCGGTACCATCGGGCTTCTGGCCTCTTTGGGGATTGAGCAGGTGGGAGTCTTTGACGCGCCCAAAGTCTCTGTTATTTTGACCGGAGACGAAATCCTCGAAATCGGACAAACCCTTCAACCCGGACAAATCTACAATGCCAACGGTCCTGCTTTGATGGCCTATTTGAGTCAATTGGGAATTGATAAAGTAGAAGTTTTAAAGGTAAGAGATGAAAAATCCGAAGTCAGCCGAGTGATCGGAGAAGCTTTGGAAAGCTCAGGTATAGTATTATTGACCGGAGGGATATCAGTAGGGGATTATGATTTTGTAAAGGGGAGTTTGGAGGAAAACGGTGTGCAACAGCTTTTTTACAAAGTCAAGCAAAAACCCGGAAAGCCGATTTTTGCAGGAATAAAAGGTGAAAAATTGGTCTTTGCCCTTCCCGGTAATCCTGCCTCTGTGCTCACCTGTTTTATTCAATATGTAAAGCCCTGTCTTCTTCGCTTGCTTGGTAATCCCAATGCCTGGACTTCTCCTGTCTATTATCCGATTGCTGCGGATTTCAATAAAAAAGCTCCCTTGACCTTTTTTCTCAAAGCAAAACTTGAAAACAATCGGGCAGTTGTTCTTCCGGCTCAAGAATCATTCAACCTATTGTCTTTTGGGGAAGCTGATGGGATCCTTGAGATCCCTGAAATGCAGGAACACCTGGAAGAAGGAAGTTTGGTTGCTTTTTACCCTTGGTAATCTCATGGAGCTTTGGGATGTAGTTCTCTACTTTTTGATGCCTTTTGCAGCATTCATGTATGCCTCGGTGGGGCATGGAGGGGCGAGTAGCTACTTGATGATTTTAGCGTTGTTGGGTTTTGCACCGGAAGAGATCCGTCCCTCTGCATTGATTTTAAACATGTTTGTGTCCATGATCTCCTTTTTGAACTATCGAAAGTCTGGTGTATTTCCGACCAAACTCTTTTTGTCTTTAATCATTTTTTCCATTCCTGCAGCTTATTTGGGAGGAAGGATTTTATTAGATACAGGCATTTACAAGCAAGTTTTGGGTGTGTTGTTGCTCTTTCCGGTTTTGAGATTTGCGGGCGTTTTTCCTATTTCGGAGACCTTGCGGGTGGAGCAAAAATGGTGGATGGCCCCGGTTTTGGGTTTTGTTATCGGCTTGCTTTCCGGCATGATCGGGATAGGAGGTGGGATTATACTTTCTCCCATTATTCTCATGTTGGGATGGGCAGGAGTAAAAGAAACCGCAGCCTTGAGTGCGCTTTTCATCTTTCTCAATTCGGTGGCTGGATTTCTGGGGGCATCGGTGTTCCACATTGAGTTTTCAACCCAACTCTGGATTTTACTTCCCCTGACGATTGCAGGAGGGGCATTGGGTGCCTATTTGGGTGCCAAAAAGTTCAGCCCAAATGCGCTGAAATACCTCTTGGCATTTGTCTTGGCCTTTGCGGCAGTGAAGTTGATCCTGGGATGATGATTCACCGTGGATACTCAGAGGAACTGAGGTTTTTGTTACAGACCATGCTTTATCTCCCATGAAAAACTTACCCTTCTGATGTGACTTTCTTTGGGGTAAAAAAATACTAACCCTTAACTTGGTAACGGAATTAATTTAAACATGCCTGACGTAATCCAAATCAAAGCCTTTGGAATGATTGCTGAAGCGATCGGATCGGACTCTTTGGAAATAGAGAATCCGGGAACCTCCTTGGCTTTGAAAAAGCAACTTGAAGCTCAGTTTCCAGGACTGAAATCCATGAAATTTAGCTTAGCCGTGGATAAAAAAATGATTCAGGAGGATACCGATATTTCACAAGGCAAGGAAATTGCCTTGTTACCCCCATTTTCAGGAGGATAAGTGATGGATAGATTTGAAAGACAAGTGATTTTACCGGGATTTGGTCCCGAGGGACAAGGCAAGCTGAAGCAGTCTTCTGTTTTGGTGATCGGGGCAGGTGGCTTGGGTTGTCCGGTGTTGCTTTACCTGGCAGCGGCAGGAGTGGGTAAGATCGGGGTAGTGGATGGGGACGTAGTGTCTCTTTCCAATCTCAACCGGCAGGTACTTTTCGGAGAAAAGGATCTGAGAAAAAACAAAGCCGAAACGGCGGTACGATACTTTCAGGATAAATACAGCGATATCCAATGGGAGATTTTTCCCGAATTCATTACCGTCGAAAATGCACAAGAACTCATTTTAGGCTATGATCTGGTGATTGATGGCTCGGATAATTTCCCGACCCGCTACTTGGTCAATGATGCATGCGTTCTGATGGAAAAGCCGCTGGTTTTTGGTGCCATCTATCAGCATGAGGGACAGGTCTCTGTTTTCAATCATGGACCCAATTCCTGCAACTATCGTGACTTGTACCCACAAATGCCTTCAGCCAAGGAAATTCCCAACTGTTCGGAAACAGGCGTCTTGGGCGTGTTGCCAGGGATCATTGGAAACTTAATGGCATTGGAGTCGATCAAGGTGTTAAGCGGATTTGGAAAGCCTTTGAAAAACAAGGTGCTCTTTTTCAATAGCCTGACCTCTCAGACCTACGAAGTGGAAATCTCGGCCAATTCTGATTCCAAATCTTCCATTCCTGAAACTTGGAAGGATTTTGAGCAGATGGATTACGAACTTGCCTGTGAGGGAATCAAACAGCTATCCTGGAATGAAGCCATGAAGCTCATGGGTCATGACGTGGCTTTTGTGGATGTGCGCGAACCGGGTGAATTGCCTCCTCTGGAATGTACAGGACTGATGAAAGTGCCTTTCTCCACCCTTTCCAGTCAATTGGACCGATTTGAGGATGCGGAGGAAGTTCTCTTTTTCTGTCAAAGTGGAATCCGCAGTCAAAAGGCTGCTCAACAACTTCAGCAAGTCTATCCCGATAAAAAAATCTTCTCCATCCGGGGCGGAATCAACGCCTTAAAATCTTAATCTACCCATGGAAAAAGAGCGAAAACCCAAGAATATCTTTGTCCAAGGTCCCATTTCGCCTGAGAAAATCGCCCAGTCCATTGCCAATCACGCCATTAAAACGGATATAGGCGGACATTCGATTTTTCTCGGACAGATCCGTGCCGATGAAAAACCGGAAGGAAAAGTGATTGCGATTGACTACACCGCTTATGAGGAAATGGCACTAGAAAAAGCCTTTGAAATCCGAGAGGCTATTTTTGCTAAGTATCCGCTAACCTGCATGCATATCTATCACAGTCTTGGTGAGATTAAGGTCGGTGAGATTTGCCTTTTTGTTTTCACTTCTTCCAAACATCGCAAGGCTGCAATGGAGGCATGCGACGAATTGGTGGAGCGGATCAAAGCAGAATTGCCGGTGTGGGGAAGGGAAATCCTAGATACCGAGGGACATGTGTGGAAGGTGAATACTTGATTATCCCTTCAATAGATTCCAATATTCATTCAAACAGGCTTTGGAAAATTGGCTCAACTCACTGGAAGTAGCATTTTTTCGGATCAATTCTTTGTCTTTTTCTATCCAGGAGTTTTGGATTTGATTCCAGGTTTCTCTCATCTTGGGCTGGAAAAGGCTAAAATTATTCAAAACTGATTTTTGGAACCTTTTTGCCTGCCACCAAAGGCTTTGGTCTTCCTTTTCTCCCGGATTTAAAAGTTCGGATTCCATCGATTGACCAAAGTAAAAAGGGATATACAGGCTCATACAAGGGTAGGAAGTGCCTGTCAGCCAAACGGTCGAGGGACCTGCTTTTCGGATTTCTGCCACCATACTCCCGGTGGTGTCAGAGGGATTGGTGAAGCCGGTCGCATGCATGCAGATACATCCTGTGGATGCCTTTTTGGGATTAAAATTCTCCTTATCATGCTGTCTCAGGGCTTGGATAAAATCCTCAATGCAGGGATTTTTCTTTTTTTGCATAAAGCCCAAGGTACATGCCTGTCGCTGTCTGGACCTTCCTGCGGTGGTATAGATCAGGTCTGAAAAGTTTTCCCGAAAGCTTTTGGGATTGCCTGAGAATAGGGATTGGATCGTTCTTGGTTCTTTTTCGAAATGCGCTTCCAGATAATTTTCCCCGATAGTCAGTCCGTTAGAGATACTTCCCAAGTCTTCCACAGCCTTGTAGGCCCAGGATTTTCCTGCTGTCTCCAGAATAAAGGCTTCATTGGGATCAGCTATCAGGAAACTGTTATGGTAGTAGAAGTTCCTGTTTTGATAACCTCCGCAGGCATTTTGACCGTAGGTTTGTAAGAGAATCAAGATGACTTCAAGGGCTTCCTTCGCCGTTTTTCCACGCTCCAGCCCCAGCCTTAGCAGATCCATACCAGTCAATCCTACTTGCTTCTTGTCAAACTTGACATTGGTAAAGACTGCTTCGTTTCCGATTACGACGCCATACTCGTTGACTCCCATTTCGGCTCCCCACATTTGAAATGGCTTGGAGAGAATCACTTCATGAGTTACCTCTACCTGAGGAATGGAGATGTAGGTACATTGGAGCGTTTTTTTCTGATGGATTTGTCTGGGCAAATGACCGATGGCTTGAGCCTCCAAGGGTTCTCGATCTGAATTTTTACCAAAGATCAGATTGCCGGTGGAGGTGATGGAGGGTAAGGCTACAAGAGTATCACACATCTGATTAAAAGTTTAACGCCCAGATGCCTGCTTTTTCGGCAGGTTGGATTGGAAGTAGCTTTCCTTTGGAAACTACCAAGGGCTGACCATCCGAGCCAAGATCCCATAATTCCCCTCTTAGAAAGACATTCATGCCCAATGCCGCTCCGGATTTGCCGATTTGTCCAGGAAGCGCATATTTCTCCCATGCAGCCTGTTCCGTGATTTTTCCAATGTCGGTTAGATCTGTTCCCAAAGGTTCATCATAGCCACTGTATCCATTCCAAAGGTTGTTCATAGTACCATCACCCGTACAATAGGAAGGTACTAGGATGAGTTCTGCCTGCTCGTTTTTGGCATTTTGGTAGGCTTCGGGGTACCAGCTGTCTGCGCAGATCAAGACTGAAGTTTTTCCCAATGGCAGGTCGAAAACAGGGATGTCGGAGGGATTTTTTGCTGAAAGAAAAGGCTGTTCCGATTCGATAGGAAAAGCTTTAAGAATAGGTTTACCGATGATTTGTCCATCTGGGCCAAAGATAAAACTTGCATTTACCAAGTCTCCGGTGGTATCCACATACAATTTCCCATCCACCACCGTGGGATTGGGAAGGATGATAGAACCCGCTAAAAGGTAAGTTTTAAACTCCTTCGAAAGATTACTGAAAGTAGAGTAATAGCTTTTGGCCATTTTCATGGATTTCATCTTAAAAAGTGCCGCTGCTGCTTTATCTTGAATAGCTCCCGTTTGAAAATAAAAAATTCCAAATTCAAAAAAATTGCTGAGTACCATCAGCGTCATCGCATCCTGGAGGGTTTCTTTTTTTGCAATGCTTTGCTTTTCGCCTTCTATTACCAGCCATGTTCCAAGATACTCCGGAAAGATCACCATGGATTTTTTGTCAAGAAACCCTTTGGAATTTGCCTCTTCCAGGTATATCCGCAGTTTGTCCTCAAAGCTTTCCTGATAGAAGTAATCACTCACCTTCATGAAAGGTTGTATGCCTACAAGGGTTCTTGACAAACTATCCGGAGAATTGATTTCCTGGATTTGTGAAATATATCCCTGTGGGGGAATCAGCGGTTGATTTCGCCCGGCAAAGGACCAGATCAGTCCGATAAAAATGAAAAGGATGAATAAACTGATAAGTTTTTTAATCATTCTTCAAGGATTCTAAAATTTCGTTGGCAGCGGCTTCTCCGGCCAAAACAGCCCCTTCGATGTAGCCATGCCATCTGACAGCGGCTTCTGTACCGGCAAAATACAAAGGAGAAACAGATTTTCGATACGAGTCCTGCGCTTGTGTCCAAGCTTGGGGTTGCATCAAGCCCGCGTAGCATCCCCTAGACCAATTCTCCTCCTTCATCGAAAAATCCTCATACTGAAGAGCGTGATGGGCTTCTTCTCCAAAATACCGTACGAGGGTAGTTTGCATCTCCTTTTTTCTTTCTCTTTCAGTCAGCTGAAAAAACTGATCCGCTCTACTTCCAATAGTAAAGCCCATCAGGATTCCTTTTTTTCCATCGACCGGAGAACAGTCAAAAAGGGTTTGGAAGTAGGTGTCTTCCCCTGCCACAGACTGCCCGGAAAATCCCAGTTTTCTCCAAAAAGGCTCTTGGTAGATCATAAAGCATTTTCCCACCCTTCCCATGGGATAGTGTTGAAGGAGTTTCTTTTTTTCTTTTGGTAATTCGGGAGAAAACTGGATCTCTGCCAAAAGGGGAGGGGGAACTGCAAGAATGACTTTTTGTGCCGATAGTGTAAAGTCCTTGCCGTGGATTTCCACTCGCTCTTGGGAATAAGAAATTCCTTTGACAGGAGACTTAAATCTGATTTGGCCAATGAATGGTTTGGCCATGGCTTCCACCAGCGTTTGCATGCCTCCTTTGATTCGGTGCTGCTGGGCGCCGTTTTTGATATTGATCAGGCAATCCAAGGAAGTGCCTGAACGTATGTAAAACAGGCAATGAAGCAGTGAGAGCTCATCCGGGTCACAGGCAAAGACGGTTTCGCAACCTACCCGGATGACTTGATAACACGCCTTGGTTTTGGCATATTTTCGTAGAAAATGATCAAGTGTTTGTCCATCAAACTCCCCGGCCTTGGGATGATTCCAAGGAGCATGAAGATCAATTTGTCGGGCAAGGTTTTCTAGTTTTCGGATGATCCAATCCAGATTGAGCAAGGAGAAAAGATCCAGTTTGGGGATGGTTCCGCGGTAGGTTTTTAGCTTGTTGCCAAGATCGAGTATGTTTTTTCCTTCATTGAAAGTTTCAAAATAGGCTATTCCATGCTCTTGGCAGAGTGCATACATCCGGTCTTGGGTAGGACCTATCCATTGTCCTCCAAAGTCAAGGTAGAGGCCGTTTTCGAAACGCTTGGTATACACTCGGCCCCCAAGCCTTTCTCTCGCCTCCAATACCAGAAATGAAACTCCCGCTTCATGGAGTTTTTTGGCTGCGGCTATACCGGAGAAACCTCCTCCAACAATGACTACTTGAACTTGATTGGGGATCATAAATAGAAGTTAGGGGTGAGATTGGGAAAGCCTGTCCATATTTTCGTGTCAAAATTCCATTTCAAAACTTTCACCCTTACCGATACCAAGTTCCATTTCTGAACCATCGGCATAGATCGTGATTCTCTTTCCCAAGTGAGAGTGGATTTTCAGGGTTTTGATTTGGCCATTTTCCCATGAGAAATCCAACGTAAAACCACCTCTTGCTTTCAATCCCGAGACTTTTCCCGAATTCCAAGCTTTAGGCAAGGCAGGTAATACCCGGATGATCCCTTCCTCATGTGACTGAAGCAACATCTCGGCTACTCCTGCAGTATAGCCAAAGTTTCCGTCGATCTGAAAGGGAGGATGGGCATCAAAAAGATTGGGGTAAAGGGATGAGGAAACCAGTTTTTGAATATGATCGTGAGCCATATTCCCGTCCATCAGCCGCGCTGAGAAATTGATCAGCCAGGCTCTGGACCAGCCGGTGCCGGCTCCACCATGGTCAAGGCGATAGGAAAGTGTCTTTTTGACGGCTTCGAAATAATCAGGTGTTCTGCTTTGGGTGATGGCATTTCCTGGATGAAAAGCATATAAATGGGACATGTGTCGATGGCCTTTTTCGGGTTCCTCATAGGATCTGTCCCATTCCAAAATCCTTCCGTCAGGCCCGAGAACAACACCCGTCCTTAGGGATTTCAGTTGGGTTTCAAGGGTAGATTTCAGTGGAGTTTCCAGGTTCAGGAGGTTGGAAGTATTGATATATATGGAAAAAATGTCCTCAATCAACTGTTGATCCATGGCGGCACCGAGAGTGGAGGCCGCTGTAATGCCTTTTTCATTGATAAACTGATTTTCGGGGGAGGTAGAAGGAGCGGAAATCAGTTTTCCATCTCTCGGATCGGTCATGAGCCAATCGGAGTAGAACTGGGCAATCTGCTCAAAAGCAGGAAAAGCTCTTTCTTTCAGAAACTTCTCATCCCCGGTAAACAGGTAGTGTTCCCAATAATGCCTACCTAGCCACGCACCTGCCCCGATCCAACTTCCCCAGTAGGCTGTGGCAGCTTGCAGAAAGGGTGTTTTCCATAGATCGGTGGTATGGGGAATCATGGATCCCCTCATGTTGAAATTGACAGATGCGGCCTTCTTGCCATTTTCGATCAAACCGTCGGTGAAATCAAAAAGAGGCAGATGAAGCTCGCTGAGCCCGGTGACCTCTGCCGGCCAGTAGTTCATCTGCAGATTGATATTCAGGTGATAATCTGCATTCCAAGGGGCTGAAATGTGCTGATTCCACAGTCCTTGAAGATTGGCGGGGTTGGTTCCTGGCCTGGAAGATGAAATCAGCAGGTATCTGCCGAAGTCAAAAAGCAGCTTTTCGAGGTAGAGATCCGTGGCACCGTTTTTTACTCTGGAGATCCTTTGGTCCGTTGGAATTAGGTCCTCACCTGAATCGCCCAGGGAAAGATTCATTCGATTAAACCAACTTTGGTACTCCCGTTCGTGCGCGGATTGCAGCTCTCCCCAGCTTTTGAAGGATATTTTTTCAAGTTGATCCAATGCAACTTGTTCGAAGTTTGGGTGGTAATAGGAGGTGGCAGTGACCAGTTTGAGGTAAATCGTTTTTGCCCCCTGAACCTCCAGTCCATCTGAAGTATCCTGAATTTTTCCATCAGGACTTTGAGCAGAAAGAAGGGTTCGGAATTTTACACCTTCTGTGATAGGAAACGGCTTGGAGTCAATCCGTCCTCCTCGTTGGGTAACCATTCCGCTCATTTCGAGTAGTTGAGGATGAAGGGCTTTAGTTTCAGCGGTAGGGAATCCCTGATCGGCGGGGCGATACAGCCGAATTTTTCCGTTGAATCCATCGGGATGATCGGTGTAAAGTTGGATCAATACTGCCTGATCCGGAGCTGAGGCAAAGACTTGCTGACGGACTTGGTGACCTTCACTCAAAAAGGAAACCTCGGTAATGGCCTCTTTCAGATTCAAGGATCTTCGGTATTCGGTGACTTCCTTCCAGTCAAAGTCCAGCCACAAGTCTCCAAGTGTCTGATGGGATCGGGTAATTTCTTTTCTGGAAAATTTCATTACCAAAAGGGAATCGGCCTTTTGATGCTCGCCTGCGATCAGGAATTTTCTGATTTGAGCCAAGTCTTCTGGCCTGCCCTCGGCCAGTCCCCAATCCTCAGGGCCTCCTGGCCAAAGCGAATCTTCATTGAGCTGAATCCGGTCTTGACCGATTTTTCCAAAAACCATAGCCCCCAATCGGCCATTCCCTATTGGGAGCGCCTCTTCCCAACGCTCTGCAGGCTGGGTGTACCAAAGAACGGACTTTTGGGCCTGGATAGAAAAAATACAACAGATCACCCAACAGAATGTCAGGACAACTCTCTTCATAGGTTATTTGGGTTGAACCCACAGATTACAGTTTTTTCTCTTTCCCGACAATCAAAAAGTGCTAAACAACCTAAAAAAGCGGATTTAAAAGGGGTGATTTCTTAAAAGAAAAGAATAACCTAATTCGATGTCCCTGTTTTCCTAAATCTACTGATGCTGGACTTAGGAGCCGTAACCGAAATGCTACTTTCCTAACCGCAACATTAGGGAATTCAGTAATAGACTGTTTAGGTTTATTGACTCAAAAGGAAATTCCTGAATTCGTCCGTGTTGAAATTGCTCATTCCCTGCTGATAAAAGACGATTTTGCCTTCTTTGTTGACCACTAAGGTGGTAGGGATGGACTCACTTTGGAGACTCTGGTTGAGCCCATAGCTGGCATGTACTACAGGGAATCCCCAAGTTTTTCCTTCCATGAAGCCTTGGCTTTTTTTGATGTCATTGTCCAGTCCGATCATGAGAAACTCAAGGTCTGGAGTGCCTTGGACTGATTTGTACAGTTCGGCAATATGCGGCATTTCGGCTCGGCAAGGTCCACACCAGGATGCCCAAAGATTGATGAAAACAGTCTTGTTACGGTAGTCTTGAAGGTCTATTACCTGGCCTTCAAAATCTTTGAATTGTCCTCGGTAGTCAAACTTTTGATCAGTCAGATCTGGGATTTCCAGTTTGGGCTTGATCAAGCCTGTAGAAAGCAAAACTGATTGAATGCCTCCCTGAATCACCGGAAGTAATCCTGTGAAGTAGAGAAATGCAAAAAAAGCCAAAATGAGGCCCCAAGATTTAATTTCTTTTTTCCAATCCATGAAACGATGACGAATTTTTGAATGACGATTTACGACACGGTGAGCGGCCTTTGAAGTTTTAATGATTACCTGATTCAGATTGGGACTATCTAACTCCGAACCTTGAACATCGAACAAACAACACGAAATATCGAATTTCCAACAAAGAATATCGAACCCCGAACCATCACCAGACTCAAAATTAACCCCACAATTCCAGACGTTTAGTGACCAACCGCACATTTTGGGTTTTTGTGTTCAAAAGCAGGCTTATCTTGCGTCCCCGTTTCTAGAAGAAGATTTTCTCAAAATATGAATTACGAAAGTAAAATTGCCTCCGAACTTGGGGTTAAACCTCATCAGGTTTTGGCAACAATCGAACTATTGGATGGAGGGGCTACCGTCCCATTTATCTCTCGCTATCGAAAAGAGGCAACCGGTACACTTGATGAAGTGCAGGTGGCTACCATTCGGGATCGGATCGAGCAGCTCCGGGAATTGGACAAGCGTCGTGAGGCCATACTTAAGTCTATTGAGGAACAGGGAAAACTGACTCCTGAACTCAAAAAATCAATTGATGCTGCTGAGACCATGGCTAAGTTGGAAGATATTTACCTTCCCTATAAGCCAAAACGAAGAACCAAAGCAACCATTGCCAAGGAAAAGGGCTTGGAGCCGCTGGCAGAAAGGATTTTTGCCCAGACTTCTTTTGATCTTCTGGCTGAAGCCGAGAAATACCTCAGCGAAGAAAAAGAGGTGAAAACCATCGAGGAGGCCCTGCAGGGCGCCAGAGACATCATCGCTGAATGGATCAATGAAAATGCCCAAGTCCGTGAGAAAATGCGAAAGCTGTTTCTTGAAGAAGGAGTCTTCACTTCCCGTGTGATCCCGGGGAAAGAAGCCGAAGCGATCAAATACAAGGATTATTTTGAGTGGTCCGAGCCGATCAAGACTGCTCCGTCCCATCGTGTATTGGCCATGAGAAGGGGAGAAAAAGAGCTTTTCTTGATGCTCGATTCCTGCCCTGACGAAGGTTCTGCTTTGGCACTGATGGAACGCGAACTTCTTGAATTTGCCGCAAATTCGGCAGTGGATCAGGTGAAAATGGCAATCAAAGACTGCTATAAGCGACTGCTCAAGCCAAGCATGGAGACAGAAATCCGGCTTTTGACCAAGAAAAAGGCAGATGAAGAAGCGATTAGGGTATTCGCTGAGAATCTCCGCCAATTATTGCTTGGAGCTCCCCTCGGCGAAAAGTCCGTCATGGCCATAGATCCGGGCTTCCGAACCGGCTGTAAGTTGGTTTGCCTCGGTCCACAGGGACAATTGCTGCATTATGAGGCTATTTTCCCACATGAACCTCAACGGCAGACGGCCGCTGCAGGAATGACCGTCAGAGGATTGGTGGAGAAATTTGGCATTCAGGCGATCGCAATTGGAAATGGTACTGCCGGACGTGAGACAGAAGCATTTGTCAAATCCCTAGGCCTTCCCAAATCAGTGATAGTGACCATGGTCAATGAAGCCGGAGCATCGATTTATTCCGCTTCCGAAGTGGCAAGAAATGAATTCCCTGAATTGGATTTGACAGTCAGAGGTGCGGTATCGATTGGTAGAAGACTGATGGACCCCTTGGCCGAACTCGTAAAAATCGATCCTAAATCCATTGGCGTGGGCCAGTATCAACACGATGTGGATCAAAATTCACTCAAAAATGCCCTCGATGACACGGTCATGTCTGCGGTAAACGGAGTGGGAGTGGAGGTGAATACCGCTTCCAAAGAACTTCTGACCTATGTTTCCGGATTAGGGCCGGTATTGGCTCAAAATATTGTGGATTTCCGTAAGGAAAACGGACCATTCATCAGCCGAACACAATTGAAAAAAGTGCCTAGATTGGGAGAAAAGGCCTTTGAGCAAGCAGCCGGCTTTTTAAGAATCCGCAATGCTAAGCATCCATTGGATCGGTCAGCGGTACATCCTGAGCGGTATGAGCTGGTTGAAAAGATGGCTCAAGACCTACAAGCCTCTGTGCAGGATTTGATGAGTTCGGAGGACCTTCGTAACCGAATTGTGCTGAAGAACTATGTCTCGGAAACGGTAGGACTTCCCACACTTCAGGATATCCTAGAGGAATTAGCCAAACCTGGACGTGATCCTCGGGAGACCTTTGAGGTCTTCCAGTTTCAAGATGGGGTCAATTCCATGGCTGACCTGAAAGTGGGAATGAAGCTTCCGGGTATCATTACCAACATTACCGCATTTGGGGCTTTTGTGGACATAGGAGTGCATCAGGATGGATTGGTACACCTCAGCCACCTTGCGGACCGTTTTGTCAAAGATCCCAATGAAGTGGTAAGCGTGGCTCAAAAAGTTCAGGTAACCGTGATGGAGGTAGATAGTGCCAGAAAGCGAATTGGTCTAAGTATGAAATCAGATCCTTTTGCAGAGCGAGGAAAAAAATTGGAGAAGTCTGAATCCAAAGCCGTAAAAAAACAGGAGGAAGGAAGTATGGCGGACAAGTTGGCGATGCTTAAGGCCCAATTCGGTAAATAGTCCAATGCTGTATTCCAAAAGATACTGTTCTCATCAAAAGGAAACCTTTTAAGTTGGGTAAATATGTTCTAAAAGCAGTTCATATCTAAAAACACGTTCTTCATATACATTTATTCTGTAGATCATGGTTTGTTTGCTACCTTTGATTCGTAGATCCCAGCGCGGGAACCTTTAAAAAAGAATTAGTAAAAGTAGCGTAGCAGAAAAGTTGAATCACCCCAAAATTAAATTGTTTGTTTGTTTGAAAAACCCCGTAGATCCGGGGTTTTTTTATTAAATGGACTGGCTTTTAATGGATTCTGTTTTGCTGTAAAATTGAAAGGAAGTCCTTGTAAAACCCTCTTCGGATTGGGATCTGTTGATTTTGAACCGTGCACTCTTTTGAATTTAGGTCTTTTACTTTATTGAGATTCACCACAAAGGATTTATGTATTCTGAGGAATTTTTCCTGACTGAGTTTGGGTAAAAATGTCTTGAGTAATTCCCGGATCAAATAGGTTTTGTTTTCGGTGAATATTCTTAAATACAATCCTTCGGCTTTGATAAACTGGATATCGTTTTCATCGATTAGAATGATTTTTCCCTTATCACGTATTGGCAGGAGGTTTCTTTTTTGACCGGATTTTTCAGCTACTTCAGGTTTTTCAAGTTTTTTGGAAATCAGATAAAGGGTTGATTCCAACGACTTCAAGCTAAAAGGCTTTAACAAATATCCATCGTAAAGCGTGTCGGATATTTTGTCCAAGACGTTCTTTGCTGACAACGCTGTCGTAAACAAGATCCCGCTTTTTGGATTTTTTTTTCTGATAAGGCTGGCTATTTCTATTCCTTTTACATTGCCTTTGAGCATAATGTCCACCAAAAACAGATCAACTTGATGGTTTTCCAAGAATGCCAGTACTTCCTCAGCCTCTGGAATAATGCCTAGCACTTCGTATCCATGCTGGATTAGGTATTCGGAAATGTTTTCAGCTAAGTCTAGCTCGTCTTCTATAATCAACACTTTCAAACTCATGGCTAAATTTGAACCTTTTTATCTTGAGGATTACACAGTGTTGAAGTGAATTGACTAAAAATATATATGAAGTGTCAGATCGCGAATTTGAGGCCTTATATATTTACTTTTTTTACAATTCATCCAAAATGATCGAAAAAACCCATTTAAGTGTAAAAATATTATCAGCAATTGGTGAGTCTTATGCCCTCTTGGAAGGGTCTAAGAATCTGAAAAAAGCGATCAACAGGATTCTGCCAAAACTTGGTGAGGCTTCATCGGTTGACCGGGTTTATGTATTTCGGAATTACTACAATCCCGAGGGAGAGTTTTGTCTTACCTATCTCGATGAATGGTGCAGAGCGGGGGTAAGCGTTCAGATGGATAATGAAAATCTGTTTGGGGTGCCCTGGAGCATTTTTCCCGAATTGGAAATTGAACTGAGAAATAACAGAGTTCAGAATAAGCTGGTCAAGGATTCTTCCAATGCGCTTTTCAGAGAGGTCATGGCTCAGCAAGATATAGTAGCTTATCTCTTTATTCCGATTTTGGTACACAATGAGTTTTGGGGATTTATTGGGTTTGACAACTGTACCAGAGAAGAGCTTTTCACCACAGAGCAAGCCAGTGCTTTACATGCCTTTGCCACCACCTTGGGTAATTTGATTTTTGCAAAAAGAAGTCTTAAAAAGGCAGTCCGGAATCAGCTAAAATACAAGCAGATTATTTCAAATATTCAAGATGTGGTATTCAAGTTGGACGAAAAGTGGAATATCACCTATTTGAATGGGGCATGGTCCAAAATGACAGACCGTAGTATTCTGGATTGTGTTGGAAAACCTCTCAGCGGTTTTTTTGTAGAAGAGGGGGCTAGAAAGTTGACATCAGAATTGGCCCTTATGGATGCCAATGGAGATCGGAATGTGTCGATTCGGACTGCTTTTCGAAAATTGGACGGAACCTTATACTTTATCCGTGTCAATCTGAAAAAAAACCAAAAAGGGGAGCGGGTTGAATTTTTTGGAACCATCAATGATGTCCATCAAAGCCAGATCAATTTTGATCTACTTAAGGAAAGCGAATCGAAGTTTAAAGCACTTTTCGAAACTGTGGAGGACGTTCTCTATTCTTTGGATGCCAAAACCGGAAGACTTCTGATTATTTCCGAGAAAATTGAGAGGTTTGGTTTTAAAAGAGAGGATTTTCTCTCCGATCCACAGTTTTGGTGGATTCAGATAGTGCCCGAGGATCGTCCAAATGTCAAGCGTACTTTTACAGAGTTTGTAGAGAAAAAGCTTCCGCTTTTTGAAATGGAATACCGTATTCGGAAGCCGGATGGAAGTATTGCATGGGTCTACGATAAGTCGGGTATTGAATACAATGCCGACCATAAAGCTGTCCGAATACATGGAAGAATATCAGACATCACGGAAAAAAAGAACAAGGAAGTTCAATTGGAACAGACCGAAAACAGATTTAGGATTATCACCGAGAACCTTCCTTTTCCATTTATCCTCTGTAGGGATGATGATTTCAAACTTCTCTATTACAATTTTGCCTTCTATGAAAACTTCCAAAGCAATAATTTTGAAGGGGGGGATTTTGGAAATTTCTGGATCAATCAGGTAGTCTCACCCGATTCAAGGGAATCGTTTCTCAACTTTTTCCAGTTGAATGCTAATTTTTCCAACTATGAAGCACAAATCAACGCCAAAGAAGGTGTCCAGTGGTATAGTATCAGCAGTCAGTTGATACCCTATAAAAATGGGGTGGCTAGGGCCCTCGTTTTTTACAACATCAATAAGCGAAAGCTGAGTGAATTGGAGCTGATTAGGATGAATGATGTGATTCAGGCCATTAATCAGACTCAGATGGATTTTTCGATGGATAATGAGATTCAGGATACCTTTTATATGTTGTTGGAGAATCTCATTGGCTTTACGGATAGTTCTTTCGGTTTTCTGGGAGAAGTCTTATACGACGAAAATGGCTTGCCCTACTTAAAGTCAAATGCAATCAGCAATATCTCCTGGAATCAGGAAACCGAGGATTATTACCAGAAAAACTTCCGGGTGGGAATGGAATTTAGAAACCTCAATTCCCTTTTTGGATGGGTTTTGGTGAATAAGGAAACGATGATCTGTAATGAGGTCGAACAAGATCCAAGAAGAAGCCCTCACTCTACTCCTCCCGGTCATCCTACGCTTCGCCGTTTTTTGGGGATACCCATTTTCAAAGGAGACAAGTTTGTGGGAATGGTAGGACTGGCCAACAAGGAAAAACCCTATGCGCAAGAGGATGTGGACTTTTTGAAGCCTTTTTTGTCTAGCTATGCTAATTTGATAGCTTCTCTCAATGTAAACAGAGAGAAGAGAAATGCAGAAATGCGCCAAAAACAGTCGGAAAGTCTGTACCGATTGCTATCTGAAAATATAGATGATATCGTCACTCTGCATGACCTGGAATTGAAAACAGTCTATGCCTCCCCTTCGATAGAGAAGGTGACAGGGTATAAAGCAGAACAGTTTCTAGGGCAAGACTTTTTTAGTTTTTTTGATTTTAAGCCTTATGATGGGGCGGATTTTTCCAAGTTTCCGAGATTTATTATTCCTCTCAAGCATTCCACCTCCGGAAAGGAAATCAGGCTTGAAATGCTATGGAAGCCCATTTACACTGAGAAAGGAGAGTTAAGCTCTTATTTGGCCGCATCCAGAGATGTGACCGAACGCGAACTTGTCCTCGAAGAGCTTAAGAAAACGCTGGAAAAAGAAATAGAGCTCAATCAATTGAAATCCAAGTTTATTTCCATGACTTCCCATGAGTTGCGCACTCCACTTGCTACTATACAGAGCTCTGCGGATTTAATGGAAATCTTTACAGATTCGGTGCAAGACCCCAAGGCTTACGAAGGATTGGTTAAGCAAATCAGAAAAATCCACATTCAACTAGGTCGGCTGACTCAGATCATCTCTGATGTGATGCTCTTCGAGAAGAATAATGAAGGGAAGCTGCAGTTTAATCAAACTGACTTAGATCTTAGGGCTATGATAATCCAGTTGGTTTTTAATCAGTTTGCTCAAGGAGAAAACGAGGCTAAAATCCACCTGGATCTGGGAGAAAAGCCGCTGATGATCAAGTCCGATCCCGATTTACTCTTTCATGTCTTTCGGAATCTGATCGAGAATGCAATCAAATATTCCCCGGAAGATGCTCCAAAGCCAATTCTGAAACTCATCCCCAAGGCCAAAAAAGTCGAGGTCGAAGTAAAAGACTTTGGCATTGGAATACCTAAAGAAGAGATGAAGTTTATTTTCGATACCTTCTTCCGAGCTTCCAATGTGAAAAATATCAAGGGAACAGGCCTGGGACTAAGTATAGTCAATGATTTGGTTAAAAAGCTGGGAGGAAAACTGAGTTGCGATTCTGAAGAAAGCAAAGGCTCCACATTTACCATCACCCTTCCTTATGAAAGAAACAATATTGCTGATTGAAGATGAGATCGAACTCCAGCAAAATCTCAAAGAAATTCTGGAGTATAGTGGATTCAAACTCCTCACGGCTGACCATGGTCAGGAAGCTGTAGTGAAACTGGAGAATTATGAAATTGATCTGGTTATCTGTGACATCATGATGCCCTTAATGGACGGGTTTGAGGTTTTGGAATACATCCGTTCTCAGGAAAAGTTTACTTCCATCCCCTTTATCTTTCTCAGTGCCAAGGCCCGAAAAGATGATCAAGAAAAAGGAATTGCGATGGGGGCAGATGATTACCTGACCAAGCCGATTTCTGCAAGATTACTATTGAATTCGGTCTTTTCCGTTTTGGAAAAGAAGAAAGCAAAAGAACAAAAAAACGAGAGTGTCAAAATCAAGGACACCGACACCAGGAGTGTCTTGAAAAAAAACACAGAAGAAGAAAGCCTACAAAAGCTGGTTAGCCACCTGGAAATGCAAGTAGAAGCGATCTCCAAAAAGAATTGGGAGGAGGTCATGAAGCATAATGAGCTGGCAAGAAAATGCGCAGAAGAGCTTAGTGCTTTCTTTATGAAAATAAAAGCATAAGGCCTCCTTTTGAGCTTTTTAGGTATTTTTCTTAGGGTCGATTATTCCTGTCATCCTGATAAAGTTCATTGTACTTTTCCTCATCCATTCCTTTGCTGAAGCGTCGGAGGTTATAGGTGAAGGAGACCATGAAATATTGTTGAAGAACATTGGTCTGAATGTCTTCGATAAAGGTTTCGGAAATGTTTCTGCGGACATTTGCATTTTGCCCCAATAGGTCGTAGACCATAATACTGACTTCTCCCCGCTGATTGTTGAAAATCTTTTTCCCCAAACTCATAATGATCAAAGAGAAGTTATTGTCAAATCCTTCATTCAAACCTGAATTGATTTGATGATTTAAGTCCAAACGATACACAATCCCTTCCCAGATGATCCAATTGAAATTGATTCGGAAACGCTGTTGGAAAAATTTGTCATTTAGGTTGGGATTAAGCGTGTTTTCCACTCTGTTGAAAGAGGACCGGGACCAAATGTTAAAGTCGATTTGATCACTGATGCTGCTGTTGATCGAAAATCCTGTATTGATTCGTTGGGAATTGTTGAATCCGATTAGGTCATTGACTTGTCCGGGACGACGCGTGACTCCTCCTCCCATATTCAGGTTGAGTTTGGATTTGATAAAATCCATTGGCATACCGTAGCTTAGCCACGATCTCAGATCCCAATACCCATCCAAGTTTACCGGTCTATTGAGTTGGGAACCTTTTTCCAAAACTATTCCATCTTGGATTTCAGTGGCTTCGCTGGCAATGAATGTACTGTTGCTGATGAAATTATTGACTAGGGAGGAACTGGTAAACAAAAACCAGCTTTTATCGGAGTCGGGGTTTTGACTTCGGAATCTCACCCTTACTTCATGTCCATACGACTGATCCAGATCCGGATTCCCTGTCCGCAATTGAAGAGGATTAGAGTTGTCAATTACCGGCTGCAACTGCCGGATTTGCGGCTCTGCAGTTCGGGTGTCGTAATCAATCTGGATATTGGTATTGGGGGAGAATTTATACTCCATCCTCATAGTGGGTAATACGGCGGTGAACCTTCTTTGAAGTTCAAAGGGTTGAGGAAATTCCTGAAGATTATCCAGTTTGGCATTTTGATATTGTACCTCAGTCTGGAATTTGAAATTTTCTGCCGTAAACTGGTAGCCAAACTCGAATTCTTGGGTGAGGTAATCACTTTTGAAAACGTTGGTAAGAGTGGTGTCCAATATCATCGTGCCTCCCTCAAAATCTCCACCTTCGACATTGAAAACTCTCTGATCTGAATCATTTGCCCGGTTTCCGATCTCATATTCCAATTCGACCTGTCCTTTTTCCCCGATTTTTTCGGTTAGTGAAACACCGGTTTCCCAACGGAGCCCCTGACGTTCTCGGGTGGTTCGTTGGTCGATCCGTTCGATTCGCTCTCCACCGGTTTCATAATAAAGATTTCTGGCTTTTCGGTCAGATTCGTCAATGTTCCATCCATTGTGGAGGATAGACCTCCAGGTGATGGTTCTTCCAGGCTTGTCAAATTTGTAACTATAAATGAATCTGTTGAAAAAATCATAGTCCTGATAATCCCCCAATCTTTGGTTTTCCACCTTGTTGATCGGGGTGGGGCCGTCGTTGGTTTCTCCAAAAAATCCTGAGTTTTCATTTTCAAACCGGGCTGAGAATCTGGGGATGTAGAGGATTCTGTGCTTTTCGTTTGGATTGTATTCAAACCTAAGATCGGCCTGGTGCTGATGATTGATTCTGACATCTCTGGACGTTTCAGTATAGGTTTGACTGGATTCGTCAGTAGTTACAAAATCCCTGACACGATTAACGATCCCCACATTTTCACGATTGGTATAAGTGTAGCTTCCGGTTAGTTTTATTTTTTTTCCAATAAGATCAGAATAATTCATCCCCAAAATATTGGTTGAGACAATGCCTTCTTGAGGCCTTCCATCGGCCTGAGAATTGGCATCACTGGAGTAATTCAACATGTTGACGTTATTTGCCAATCCGGTGATGGTCAACCTTTGATCTTCATTAAATGCATTGATACTGGCTCCCACGAGATAACGGTCATCTGTACCATAGCCTGCCGTAGTCTTTCCAAATTGGCCCTTTCTTCGGTTGGGCTTGGTGATGATATTGATGGTTTTCAACCTTACTCCATCATCAAAACCGCTCAGTTGAGCCTTTTCACTCTTCTGATCGAAGATCTCGATGCTCTGAATTACCTCAGCAGGTAGGTTTTGTAAGGCAGCCTGTACATCTGTTCCGAAAAATGGCTTTCCGTCTACCAGGATCTGGGCAATTGCCTCTCCTTGGGCTTGAAGTACTCCGCCTTCGGAGACGACACCCGGCAATTTCTCGATCAATACCTGTGCACTGGCGTCTTTCATGGTTTTGAAAGCGTCTGCATTGTACATGGTGGTATCACTTTTCTGTGAACCCGTAGCCCTCCTGGCTGCGACAACCACCTCACTTAGGGCCGTTGCTTCCTCCTTTAGACTGATTTTGCCCAAGTCTTGGTTGGACTCAATCAAAAGGGTTTTAAAAAACGACTGATACCCGAGGTATTGGATCTTGAATAGATACTGACCTTCTCTGATTCCGGAAATTTCGAATTCTCCGTCCATTTCGGTAATTGATCCTGCTACCTGAGAAGAGTCAGATACTGATAACAAAAGTACGTTGGCATAGGGAATTGGATCGTCTTTTCCGAATTCGAAAACCTTCCCTTTAACGCTGAAAGTTTGGGCATTGGCGTTAAACAAAGTCACTAATGCAAAAAGAAACAATACTAGATATTTCATTGGATAGTTTGGAGCTGTACTTGTGCCTGCCTACTAATTGAAATGGAGTAGGATAGTCAATATTCTTACAAAGAAAATCCTCAAATGTTTCCAAATCATCAACTTTTTGGGTGAGCGGTAGATATATCCAATGAGCAGCTTCCATTCATGGAATGATAAAATTGTCAGGCCTTTCCTGTCCTGTACTATCCTGAATACTAGAGAATTATCAAGCCTTTGGAATGTCTGACAGTTTTTGTCAGATAAAAATGTTGATTTTTTAATCTTTAGCATGTTAAAAAAAATAACATTTTTAACTTAGCTGGCGTTAACAGAGACGATATGGAGACTACAGAAAAAATCAGTATCACTACCAAAACGCTTTCTTCTGGAAATTGTCAGGTGAAATTTTTTATTGAGGATGAGCGTAAACCTCAATATGGATATTTGTTGATGACCGAAGCCAAGCCGGTTGGAGATATCATTGAGGAAATCAAAAGCAGATTGGAACGCAGAAGAGAAGAAATGATGAATTTGAATCCCTTTTTTCCGTTGCCTCCAGTCGAAGAAGATCACAAATTTTATTTGTTTTCAGCATGAGTTACTTAGCCTCTAATCTTAAGTTTTTGCGAAAGCATAAGGGAATAACCCAAAATGATTTAGCAGATCAATTGGATGTGCAGCGGACCATGATTTCTGCCTATGAAGATGGAAGATCAGAGCCTAAGCTGACCACACTGAAAAAGCTTTGCGAGATTTTGGAGGTGGGGCTGGAAGAACTTTTGGAGCATGATATTGAGAACATGGGCCGTAAGGCAATCCAAAACCGTGGAATCAATATTTTGACCATTGCTGCGGATGACTCAGACAAAGAAAATATCACACTGGTAGGGCAAAAGGCTTCAGCAGGCTATCTCAATGGTTTTGCAGATCCGGAGTATATGGAGACCTTGCCCCAGTTTCACCTTCCCAATCTTTCCCGACAGACTACTTACAGAGCCTTTGAGCTTGCGGGTGATTCCATGCTTCCGCTTATCCCGGGCACAATCGTTATTGGGGCCTATGTGGAGCAACTTAAGCAAATCAAAAGCGGGAGGACCTATATCCTCGTGACTCAGACAGAAGGAGTCGTTTACAAAAGGGTATTCAACTACCTGGAAGAAAATGGGAAGCTTTTTTTGGCTTCTGACAATGAGCATTACAAGCCCTACGAGGTAAGGGGAGAAGATGTCTTGGAGGTTTGGGAGGCCAAAGCCTTTATCAGCACCGACTTCCCCAACCCAGGAGACAAAAAGAAACCCCTAACTCTGGAAGACTTAGGGGAAATGATCAAAGATATTCAGGAAGATTTGAGAAGAATCAAGAGGTGACCCCTTTTCAAACAAATTCTATTCTTCTATCAAAGTATTAAATCCCGACCGGATTTTATTCACTGCATCAAAGGAAGGGTCAATATTGACTACTCCTTTTCCCAGTTCGTGCCAAAATCCGTCTCCACAATCGATGTAAGCGCCGCGTTTTTTCCCCGGCTCTTCTTTGGCTAGCTCGTAATGGTAGTCTGGGGTAAACACCATTTTCATCAGTTGAATGGCGTATTCCCAATGGATCGTCCGGCTACTTCCTCCTTTTTCGAATATCACCTCACGGTTGGAAAAGTGAACAGTCAGGCTACAATCTGTGGTCTGATCATTTTCGACCAAGCGATAGTGTACCGTGAGCGGAAGCTCTTTTTTGACCGTCTCATAGATCGCCTGAATCAGGTCTTGAGCCATCAGCTGCCATTCCTCTTGATTCATTGGAATCTTCACTCCTTCATCTTTGCCTTTTTCAAGAGGAGTGACCGTAATTCCGCCTTCATCAATATCCTTGTTGGTCCAGCGGGTGGTGGCAAAGAGATACTGAATAGGCTGGATCCAAACCGAGTTTAACTTTCCGTTATAGCTGTAATCATCATTTAAGGTAAAACCCTCATCGAGGATTTCCTGCTCACTGAGCTCTTCCCGTTCGGTATAATGCAGGTCTAGTTTAACCTCCAAATTTCCCTTTCCCCAGTCGAGGGCAAGTCTGAACACATGACTGTAGGGGGGAGGGATAATTCCTGAATCGTATTCAAGGATGATTCCGGTAAGGGAGGTTTTGGAAGAATTCATTTTCATAGCAGTCGCAAAAGTATGGTTTTTCGGGTAATTAAGTGGTTATTTTGCAAACCAAAGCACCCTATATGGAAGAAGTACTGGATCGGATCAGCGTAGAGATTTACCAAAATTCCTATGTGATCATCGATGATTTTGTGGATGAGGAGTTCAGAAAAGCCCTGCTAAAAGAGCAGACGGAGTTGCTAGAAAAAGGAATGTTTCGCCATGCAGCGGTGGGGAAAGGCGGACAAAAGCAGGTCCGGACCGAAATCCGAAGCGATGAAGTACTATGGATGGATCAGGATAATCTCAGTCCACTTCAGGCTGCCTATTGGGAAAAAATCGAGCAAATCCGCCAAGTACTCAATCAGAGATGCTTTTTAGGATTGCGCTCGTTTGAAGGACATTTTGCCCGATATCCCATTGGATCATTTTACAAAAAGCACTTGGACCAGTTTCATGCAGTACCTCATCGGGTTGTGACCATAATTTTATATTTAAATGACTCTTGGTCAACAGAGGACGAGGGAGCTCTTCGAATGTACTTTCCTCTTGAAGACGGTAGCGAGCGTATCGAGGATGTACTTCCTCTAGGTGGTAGATTGGTGGTATTCTTAAGTGCAGAGATCCCTCATGAAGTCTTACCTACCAAAAAAGAAAGAATTTCTATCACAGGATGGTTGAGAAATATTGATTAGCGAAGATTGATCTCAATTCTTTTTGATTCTGACTGAAGTTCAAAAGCTGCTTTTTCAAAGCTTGGAGGACTGAAATACACTTTGGGATTATTGGAGAAGCCGAATTTCTCCGTAGGGTATCCTACGGCATTGGTGGTGAGTTTGCCGTCGTTGTCCTCATCGTGAATCACCGAAACGGCATATCTTCCCGGAGGAAGGTCGGTTACAGAAAGGAGGCCGGACTTGTTTTTAGGTGAAATGGAAAGGCTTTTGAGTGCTTTAGTAGGTTGGTCCGGAAAACCGGTTTCCTTTGAAAAAATCAACACTCTGATCATTCCTTTATCGGATTTGGCCTGATTGATTTGAATTTCCAGCTTGGGATTGTCCGGATTCAGAACTAATACAGAAAGCGAAAAGAAAAGGACTTGAATGAGAGGAATCATAGCGTATTAAAGGTTGCCAAACGGTTTATTTTTCCGCTTTCGGTTCTGGCAAATTTCGGGCTGAAATAGATTTTCTTGGGCAATTCATATTTTCCCAAAACATCTTTTAACCTTTCTTTCAAAATCTTTACCCGACTGCTGCTTTCTTGTGTTTCCAAAAACAGCACCAGTTTTTCTCCGAGTAGTTCATCTTTTTCCCCAAAGAAGAAATAAGGAATTCCAGGAAAAATCTCTTCGATTACTTCCTCAGCTTTTTGCTCGATCAGTTCAGGGAAAAGCTTGATTCCCCCCGAATTGACCACAAAATCTACCCTCCCCAGCCAAACAAACGATGTTTCTGACCGAAGTTCAATCAGGTCGTTGGTTTGAATAGGATCAGGGCCACTCATTTCCGATTTGATCCAAAGCGCACCTCGGGAATCTTGGCCTATTTCTACTCCGGGAAGAGTTTGATAAAGCAGTTCTTTATTTCCGATTTCAGCTAGTGCGATGTGAGATACTGTCTCGGTCATTCCGAAGGTCTGCCACGCTTTGATTCCGTTTTCCACCAAATTGGCTTTCAACTTCGAGGAAATTGGAGCGCCACCGATGATCAGATGTTGGATGGATTTGAGTTTTTGAAGGCTCTGTTCATCTTCCAAGGATGCCTGTACTTGTAAGGGAACCATTGCTACAAAATCAAAATCTCCGTCGACTCCGCTCAGCGGGTTGGAACTTGGCTCCACCAAGTGGATTTCGCTGTTCCAAACCATCGCTCTCACCAGCATCATTTTTCCTGCGATGTAAGCAGGATTCAGGCAACAAAGAAGTTTTGAATTTGAGTCAGTTTTGAAAAAAGCTCCGGTTGCTTTGGCGCTTTCCTCCATTTGAAACCGGGAAATGCTGATTTGCTTGGGGGTTCCTGTAGAACCGGAAGTGAATTGGGTAAAGGTTTTTTCTCCTTCCAACCAGCTTTTGCAAAAGGAAAATGCTGACTTGGCAAACTCCGGCAAATCATATGGATTTACCTCAAAATCTTGTGCTTTCAAATAGACTTGATTCTCAAAATGGAGTCGAAACATAGTTTGGGAAGCGGTTAGAAAGCGTTTATCCAAGTAACAAATTCCGCAGGAGAGGGTTAACTTGCACAAAAATGTGATTTTTAAACCAAACGATCATGATCAACTGGATTACTGCCAAAGAATACGAAGATATCACCTACAAAAAATGCAATGGCGTGGCTAGAATCGCCTTCAATCGCCCCGAAGTCCGAAATGCCTTTCGTCCAAAAACCACTGCCGAACTTTATGATGCCTTTTACGATGCGCAAGAAGATACTTCTATCGGAGTGGTTTTGCTGTCCGGGGAAGGACCTTCTCCGAAAGATGGGGGTTGGGCATTTTGTTCCGGAGGAGATCAGCGTGCTAGAGGTCATCAAGGCTACGTGGGTGAGGATGGCTATCATCGATTGAATATCCTAGAGGTTCAGCGTCTGATTCGCTTCATGCCAAAGGTGGTAATCGCCGTAGTTCCAGGCTGGGCAGTAGGAGGTGGGCACAGTTTGCATGTGGTGTGTGACCTGACTTTGGCGAGTAAAGAGCATGCGATTTTCAAGCAGACGGATGCCGATGTGACTAGCTTTGACGGGGGGTATGGTTCGGCTTATTTGGCCAAAATGGTCGGACAGAAAAAGGCGAGAGAGATCTTCTTTTTGGGCCGAAATTATTCTGCCCAGGATGCCTTCGATATGGGAATGGTCAATGCCGTGATACCACATGCCGAATTGGAAGATACCGCCTATGAATGGGCTCAAGAGATCCTTGCCAAGTCACCTACTTCGATTAAAATGCTCAAGTTCGCGATGAACCTAACCGACGATGGAATGGTCGGTCAACAGGTCTTTGCAGGAGAGGCAACTCGCCTTGCATACATGACCGAGGAGGCTAAAGAAGGGCGTAATGCATTTCTTGAAAAGAGAAAGCCAAACTTCAAGAATATCAAATGGATACCATAATCTATTTCAAGTAAAAAAAGAGGCTGAATTCGAAAAATTCAGCCTCTTTTTTCTCCGTTTGTGATGTCCTGCTTCTCCAGAATTAGGACCCTTAATTTTTCCTATTTGTTCTCCCTTTCTTAAAGCAGGACTCTCATTTTTCCCGTTTGCTATCCTGCTTTTCCGAAAGCAGGACTTGCACTTCAAATCAAAAAATGCTGCTTCTGGAGAAGCAGCACAACCAAAGTTTTCACCCAAAAACCTTCCTCAAAATATACTCAATTGCCCTTGCCGCGAGCCTTGCCGTCGCATTGTCCTGATCGTATTTAGGGTTGAGTTCGACCACATCCAAGCTGATCAATTTTTTGCTTTTGGCGATCAGTTCAAAGACCTTGAAAGCGATCTGAGGATTAAAACCCATGGGGGATGGGGCAGACACTCCGGGTGCAAAAGCGGAAGAAAATCCATCCAGGTCAATGCTCAGATACACCTTGTTGACCGAGTCTAAAAACCAGATGATTTGTTCCTCGATGTACTCCCAATTGTTGAGTCGAAAGTCTTCCATGACTAGGTATCGGGCGTTTAGTTTTTCAGCTGTCTGGAAGAGTGATTTGGGGTTGGCTGCCCGCTGAATACCCAAGGCCAGGTAATGGAAGTTATTCGGAAATTCTTGGGCCAATTGAAGGAAAGGCGAACCGGAGTGGGCTTTGCCATCTGCCAAGGGTCTCAGGTCAAAGTGTGCATCCAAATTGATGATTCCGAGTTTTTCGCCTTTTTCAGAAATGTATTGCTGCACTCCTCGGCCATGGGCATAGGCTAAGTCATGACCGCCTCCAATCAGGACAGGGAAGTGATGGCTTTTAAGCAGATCAAGGGTGATTTGAGAGATAGCCACATGTGAGGCCTCCAAATCTTGATTAATGGTGAAAATATCTCCGTAATCCAGAAGCGGTAGATTTTCGGGAAGGTGATAGGCCACCGAACCCAGCATTTTACGGATAGCGGCAGGACCTTCTAAGGTTCCGAGACGGCCTTGATTTCGGATCACACCTTCTTCACCTGCATAGCCAAGTATTCCCACTTTCTTTTCCGTGGTTTGAACAAGGTTCAAGTTGGAGATGGTTTGCACCGCTTGATGCCAATAGTCGAGTTGATCGGATTTTCGACCGGACCAGTGATAGGGAGAAGGGTTTTGGTGAAGGTTCATAGGTTTTCGATTTGAGTCTTGTGGTTTTTACTCTAACTTAAGGAAACTTGTTGTTAATTTCTTTGACATCAACTCAGTATGGAGGTAAAATACAACCGAATTCCACAAAAGGAAAAAATTGACTTGACAAGGTTTAAGCTGCCTGATTCTTCCTTTCCTGGATACAGCTATGCTGATTATTTGACATGGGATTTTGAGGAAATTGTGGAGTTGATAAAAGGAAGGGTTTTCGTCAAACCACCATTTCCAGGAACTAGGCATCAAGAAATTCTGTTAAAATTTTTTTTACAGATCAATAAATCGCTTACCAAAGGGACAGGTGAACTTTACTATGCTCCTTTCGATGTTCGATTTGGCGGAGCGAATGAAGATGGAAAAATAGTTACGGTTGTTCAGCCGGATATTTGTTTGATTTTGGACCCAATTAAACTTGATGAAAGGGGATGTTTTGGCTCTCCGGATTTGATTATCGAAATTTTATCGAAAGGAAATAATACAACGGAATTACAGGAAAAATACGAGCTCTATCAGGAGTTTGGAGTGAAGGAATATTGGATTATTCACCCTGTAGAAAATACCCTTCAGATCAATGTGTTGGTGAATGGGGTCTATCAGCCTTCGCGGCTTTTTACTACAGGTCAAAAAGTAACATCCACTGTACTTCCCGGATTTGAACTGGCTTTGGAGGAGGTTTTTGAGGAAAGTTGATTTCTAGGTAGACCTAAGTTTAAAATTGTTGAAAAGTTTTAGGCAACTAAACCGGTTTTAAGATTTTGGATCTCTATTTCTCTCGAGCCAAGGTCTCTTGAACTATGATGAATAGTCAAAATATCAATCTGAGTTTCATTGATTATTTTGTATATGATGATGTATGACCCAACCACGAGTTGCCGGATATCTTTAAGATTGAAAAATGTAACTATTTGGCCAGAATAAGGGTATCTCTTGAGAATTTGGGTTCTTTCTTTGATTTTTTGAACTTGAATTTTCGCATATTTTTTTTGAATCCCTACTGATGTATAGGGCGATTGCTTTCAAATCTAAAACAGCTTGATCAGTCCATTTTATTTGAACCATTTTTCTATTTCACTGTCTAATTCTTCTTCAGATATGACCTTCCCCTCTTCTGAGTCTTTTAGCCCTTTTTCAATTTTTTGAATCAGGATTAATTGGTCAACCAATTGATCCAAAGTGAATTCTTCAGGTAATTTTTCAAGTTGTTTGACAACTTTGGCTTTTGTCAACATAGGATTGATGTTTAATCAAATATATCGATTTAACCTTTTCAATTTTTGTTTCCTTTGAATTGCATTTTGGAAAGAATTTCATCATCCACCAATTCAGGCACAGTCACTTTCAATCCCGGAGTCCGGTCCATTTCTCGCTGAATCGCTTCCATCGAACCTGAATTTCTCGCCCAGGCTCTTCGGGCAATTCCATTGTTCACATCATAGAAAAGCATGGATTTTAGCCTTCTTTCAGCCTCTTGACTTCCGTCCAAAACCAGCCCAAATCCACCATTGATCACCTCACCCCAGCCGACTCCGCCACCGTTGTGGATGGATACCCAAGTGGCGCCCCGGAAGGAGTCTCCAATCACATTGTGGATGGCCATATCGGCCGTAAATCGACTCCCATCATAGATATTGCTCGTTTCCCGATAGGGGGAATCGGTTCCGCTCACGTCATGATGATCTCTGCCCAAGACAATCGGGGCTGAGATTTCACCGGATGCAATGGCTTGATTGAAAGCATCTGCGATTTTCGCCCGACCTTCCGCATCGGCATAGAGAATTCTCGCCTGTGAACCCACCACCAATTTGTTTTTCTCGGCTTCCTCAATCCAGGTGAGGTTATCCTGCATTTGTTGGGAAATGGATGCAGGGGCATTTATCATAAGTTCCTTCAAAACTGAAGCAGCAATCAGATCGGTTTTTTGTAGGTCTTCGGTCTTTCCAGAAGTACAAACCCAGCGGAATGGCCCGAATCCATAATCAAAGCACATCGGTCCCAAGATATCCTGCACATAGCTAGGGTATCGAAAGTCGATTCCATTTTCAGCCATGACCTCAGCACCGGCCCTTGAGGCTTCGAGCAAAAAGGCATTGCCATAATCAAAAAAGTAAGTTCCTTTGGCTGCGTGCCGATTGATCGCAGCGGCCTGTCTACGAAGAGATTCCTGAACTTTTGCTTTGAAAGCTCCCGGATTTTCTGCCATCAGTTGATTAGATTCTTCGAAAGTAAGCTCAACAGGGTAGTAGCCACCTGCCCATGGATTATGAAGAGAAGTCTGATCTGACCCGAGTTCAACAAAGATACTTTCGGAATCAAATCGCTCCCAAACCTCTACCACATTGCCCAAAAAGGCGATGGAAACCACTTCTACCTCTGATTTTGCCTTTTTTACCCGATCTACCAATTGATCCAAGTCTTCGATCAATTCATCTACCCAACCTTGTTCGAATCGTTTTCGGGCAGCAGCGGGATTGACCTCCGCACATACGGTCACGCAACCCGCAATATTCCCTGCTTTGGGCTGCGCGCCACTCATGCCACCCAGCCCGGCTGTGAGGAAAAGCTTTCCTTTGGACGATTGACCGGGTCCCAATTTTTTGCGAAAGGCATTCATGACTGTGATTGTGGTGCCATGAACGATTCCCTGAGGACCGATATACATGTATGAACCCGCCGTCATCTGACCATATTGGGTGACTCCGAGGGCGTTGAATCGCTCCCAATCATCCGGTTTGGAGTAGTTTGGGATCATCATGCCATTGGTGACAATGACCCGTGGTGCCTCGGGAGAGGAAGGGAAAAGTCCCATGGGATGCCCTGAATACATATGGAGCGTTTGCTCATCAGTCATCTCCGCGAGGTATTTCATGGTCAGGAGGTATTGCGCCCAATTCTGAAATACGGCTCCGTTTCCTCCGTAAGTGATTAGCTCCTCGGGATGCTGCGCAACTGTTGGGTCTAGGTTGTTTTGGATCATCAGCATGATCGCTGCGGCCTGTTTGGATTTGGCAGGATACTCGGAAATCGGCCGGGCATACATGGGGTAATCCGGCATGAAGCGATACATGTAGATTCGTCCGTATTCCTTCAATTCTTCTAAAAATTCAACAGCCAGTTCCTGATGCCATTCTTTAGGGAAATAGCGTAATGCATTTCGAAGAGCCAGTTTTTTCTCCTCCGGAGAAAGAATATCCTTCCGCTTCGGCGCATGAGAAATAGCGGTATTTCGCAGTTTTTTTGGAGGTAACGCTGAAGGGATTCCTTGTATGATTTGATCTTGAAAAGACATGGTATTTACCAATTACGATTTTTGATACTTCGACTACGCTCAGTACAGGTTAACGAAGATGAACTACTTTATAATGCCTGATTTCAGGTCTTAAGTCTTGTGTCTAATGTCTATTGTCTTTGGCCATTCTTCCACACTTCTACTGGCTTCATCTTCCCTTGCTGGTACAAAATCTCCCTATAATCCGAAGTAGGAAAAAGGATAAAATCAGCCAATTGACCAGTGCTTAATTTTCCTCGATCATTCAATCCCAAGGCAGCCGCTGCTCGGAAAGTAATTCCTGCCAAGACCTCTGCGGTGCTGAGTTTTTCGAATGTGGCCAAAATGGAAGCCTGCGCCAGCAAGTCTCCCATCGGGGCCGAACCCGGATTCCAGTCGGAGGCAATGGCCAATGCGGCTCCTTGGTCCAGGAGTTTTCTAGCAGGAGTAAAAGCACAACCCAAACCGATGGAAGCACCCGGAAGAGCGACAGCAATGGTGTTTGATTGGGCTAAAAGTTTGATTTCTTCGTCTCCGGAGGCTTCCAAGTGATCAGCCGACCGAGCACCAAATTCAACGGCAACTTTTGATCCACCTTTTGAAAATTGATCTGCATGAACTGTGAGGTCAAAGCCTAGCTCTTTTGCATGTTGGAAATACGGCGCGATTTCTTCAGGGGAAAAAGCGCTTTTCTCCACGAAGGCATCAATTCGGTTGGTCAGCTTTTCTTTTTTCAGAATGGGGAAAAGCTCGTTTGAAATCATTGACAAATACTCCGAATTCGAACCTGAAAAATCCTTTGGCTTCATGTGCGCAGCGAGGCAAGTAGAGACCAAATCGGCTGAAGTGGATCGATTTGCCTCTTGAATCGCCCGAAGCATTTTCAGTTCTTCCTCGATAGAAAGTCCATACCCACTTTTCACTTCGATGGTTGTCACTCCTTCGGAAAGGTGTCGATTGGCATGATTAGCAGTGATTTTAGCCAATTCGGATGGGCTGAGTTTTCGGCTTTGGGTCACCGTATCCCAGATTCCTCCTCCGGCTTGGGCGATCTCGAGATAGGATTTTCCGGCATTTCGCATCGCAAAATCCTTGGCCCTCGATCCTCCAAAGCAGATGTGGGTGTGGCAATCTACCATTCCTGGCATGGCCACATAGTCACCTTCCAACCCAAAAATTTCCGCTTCTGGAAATTGTGGGCGAAGTGTTTTCCAGTTTCCAACTTGTAGGATTTTTTCACCCTCGATCAGGATTCCTGCCTGCTCGATGATTTCCAATTGATCGTCTTTCAGCGCTCCTTTGAGGGGGAGATGGTCCAAGGTCAAAACTTGGGTGATTGGGCCGATTAGTTTTAGCTTTTTCATGTTATTGTTTCCCACAGATTTTCTTAGAAAAAATCACAGATAGCCACAGATTTAAAATCCGTGAAGATCTGTGGCTTTTTCTGTGCCAATCTGTGGGAAATTTTAATAGTTAAAAATCTTACTCCATTCCGTTTCGAAAGCCAATCCTTCCCGATCAGCCACCTTTTTGGCTAGACTTACCAACTCTCCGCTTTTCACCAACTCAATGGCTGTCTCCATATCTTCGTACAAGATCCGATCAGAAAACACCGGATCAATAGCCCTTCTTACCCGCTCGTAAATGGCGGTCATGATTTTACCAGACTTCAATGGTGCGTGGTAGTCCATTGCCTGTGCGGCGTAGAATAATTCGATTCCGAGGATTTTTTCCACGTTTTCGATCACACGAAGGGCCTTTCTGGCACTGATACTTCCCATGCTGACATGATCTTCCTGTCCCAGTGAAGTGGGAATAGAATCTGCCGAAGCAGGAAAACAAAGGCCTTTATTTTCCGAAGCCAAAGCCGCTGTGGTGTACTGAGGGATCATCAATCCTGAGTTGAGGCCGGTTTCTTTGAGCAAAAGTTTTGGAACTCCCGGGGTGTCCCCTTCGATGGAAAGGTAGATTCTGCGATCGGCAATATTTCCGATTTCGGATGCAGCTAGGCAAGCATAGTCCAAGGGTAATGCAATGGGCTGTCCGTGAAAGTGGCCTCCGGAAATGGTGTGCGTTTCATCAAAAACTACTGGATTGTCCGTCACTGAATTGATTTCGATTTCGAGAGTTTCCTTCAGATGGAGATATGCATTCCAACTTGCCCCATGAACCTGTGGCATGCATCGGAGGGAATAAGGATCCTGAACTCGCGCACAATGCAGATGCGAAGCAACGATTTCTGAGTCTTTCAATAGATTCAGGATGGTCTGTGCCACGTGTTTGTTGCCTGAATAGGGCCGGAGTTGATGGAGTTCGGAGGAAAAAGGTTTTACTGAACCCATCAACCCTTCGATCATCATCGCACCCGTGATGCTCGAATGAGTTAGAAGGTTGTGCAGTCGCTCCACCACTTTTACTCCATGAGCAGCCATAAATTGGGTTCCGTTTATTAAAGCCAAACCTTCCTTGGGTCCTAGGTGGAGCGGTTTTTTGTCGAATTGAGCCAAAACTGTATCGGTCCGCTCTATTTTTTCCTGGTAATGGACTTTACCCAAACCGATCAAGGGCAAAAACAAATGAGAAAGAGGAGCCAAATCTCCAGACGCACCTACGGAACCCTGAATCGGAACCACCGGAACAATATCATTTTCCAGCATCCAGATAATCCGTTCTATGGTCTCCAAACGGATTCCTGAAAAACCTTGTGCCAAGGCGTGGATTTTCAGTACCAACATCAGTTTGGAGATTTCCAGATCGACTGGTTCGCCTACTCCGACTGCATGGCTTTTCAGGAGATTTTCCTGCAGGGTTTTGGTGTCTGCTGCTGAGATTTTGGTGGTGCAGAGTGGTCCAAAGCCCGTATTGATCCCATAGACGATAGTTTCGCCTAGGGCGATTTTTTCTACAGCTTCGGCAGAATCTTGGATTTTTCGAATGGTTTCAGGACTAAGTATTCCTTTGATCTCTTTTCTTGCCAATCCAAGTGCAAGTGAAGCGGTGAGTGTGTCTTGTCCGTAGCGGAAGATATTCATGGTATTTTGATGTAAGACCTGTCAGGTTTTCAAAACCTGACAGGTCTGGAACAGTAAAATTACCTCTTCCTTTTGATGCTTTTTGATACTATTATTGTCACTAAATGATAACTGATAAGCATCAATGGAACTGAGACATTTGAGTTATTTTCAAGCGGTGGCGGAGGAATTGAACTATCGAAAAGCGGCCGAGCGGTTGTTTATCTCTCAACCCGGACTCAGTAGGCAGATTAAGCAGCTGGAGGAGGAATTGGGTGTGCAGCTATTTGAGCGGGATAAAAAACATGTGGAGCTGACAGCTGCAGGAGCTTTCCTAAAAGGAGAAGTGGATTTTGTCTTGAACCATTTGGAGAGCACGAAGCAGCAGTTGTTGGAAATTGCTGAGGGCAGAGAAGGGGAGTTGAGGGTGGGTTTTTTAGGTTCGGCTTCCAATCAAGTACTTCCGGATTTACTTAAAAAACTCAGTCTGAATTTTCCAAAAATCACCACAAGCCTCGAAGAACTCAGCAACCAAATTCAAGTCGAAATGATCCAAAAGGACAAATTGGACTTGGGCTTTGTTCGATTGGCATCTGTACCTGAGGACTTGGAAATGAAACCGGTTTTTCGGGATACGTTTTCTTTGGTGGTTCCCGCAGATCATCCCATTCAGTCCAAGGATTTCAAAAGTGTAGGCCAATTTGCCGCAGAGCCGTTTATCCTTTTTTCGTCCGATTACTCCAATTATTACTACGAGCAGATCATGGGGATTTGTCGGGATGCGGGATTTATGCCGAAGATCAAGCACAAATCCGTGCATGCCTTGACGATTTTCCGATTGGTGGAAAATGGATTGGGAGTCGCCATTGTACCAACTTCCCTAAAGGAAGGTTATGATTTGAAGGTTCGTTTTATGGAGATTCCGGGAATCTCGCAGTTTACGGAGCTATCGGTGATTTGGAAGCCCGAAAATCGGAACCCTGTTTTAGGGAAGGTATTTGGGATGATTTGAAAGAAAAAGACTTAATAGAAGCCTAAAAACCTATTTTTGAGTAAATGTCGGCTTAATGTCGGGTCAATTCCGCCCGTGTTTCGGCCTTTCAAAAAATCTAATCTGAGATCTTGCCATGGTTAAATCACAAACACAATTCACAATGAAGCAACCAGAATTGGGCAAGAAAATCTCGGAACTGAGAAAAGCCAAAGGGCTCACACAAGAGGAGCTCGTCGAAAAATGCAACCTGAATGTCCGTACCATTCAGAGGATCGAAGCAGGAGAAGTGACTCCGAGAAGTTACACGGTCAAGGCGCTTTTTGAAGCCTTGGATTTTCAATGGGAAGAAGAGAAAAGTAGCTTTAAGGATGAGGAGAGAAAAGTGCCAGCCTATCTGTACGTTGCTTTCGCGTCGGGCTTACTCTATTTTTTCATTGCTTTTTTTGAGATCGGTTGGGAATATGAATGGATAGAAGATGGTTTTGTATCCAATAAAACAGGCTTTACCGGAGTGAAATTGATCACCTTTTTCAGCTATGTTGGCTTTTTGCTCGGATTGCTCGGATTAGAGCGATTTTATCCAAACAAGTATTTGAAAATCGCTCTCTGGGTCATGATCGGCTTTAATCTGTTCATGTATTCAGCAGATATGATTGCTCTTTATACGGCCTTATTCAGTATCGAGGATTATTACTGGATTAAGTTTGAAGCATTTGGCTTGGGCTATGCTTTTCTGGGAGCAAGTTATTTTGGGTATAAAAATTTGAAATATGGACTTGGGCAGGTAATTGGTGCCTTGGGTTTGATCGCAGGGATTCTGATTTTTTCAGGATTTGGAGTGGTATTTGGCCTCGTACCGATGACTTTTTTCGAAATCGGTCAGTTGGGATTAATGATTTACTTCATACAAAAAATCGGGAGAAGCACTTCTCCCGATAGTTTTTAAAGTATTCTTATCAACTGCACTTTTGCCAAGTTTTTTGGTACCCTGGTTATTTCAGAATTTCACCTGAATAGAAGATAAAAAAGACATGTTAGCCTGAAAAATTAGTCAAAAGCTATTACTAGGTTTGGATTTGCTTTTTTAAGCTCACTTACATCGGTTGAGTCCACTTTGTTTCCAAAAAGAGCTAAATACTTTAGGTTCTTCAGTTCTTTTAGTTTGCCAATCTCTTCAGAAATAGTCAGTTTGTTCATCATCAAATTCAAACTGTCCAGATTTTGAAGTTGCCCAAAATTGTCTGGCAATTCTTTTAAATCAAGCCCTACTAGACCGAGATTTTGGAGATTCGTCAGTTCTCCAAGTTCTTTTGGTAACTGTCGAAAGGGAGGAACTTCCGTCATTTGCTCTAGCTCGCTCGATGAGGGATAAATTGCCCAGCCTCCCGTGCTGTCCTTTGTGATATACAAGGACATTACTTTTTTCAATTTGCCAATTTCGCTGGGGACACTATCAAGATTATACTGACCCAGGTAGACAACAGCCGTTTCTTTGTCGACTAAGTTATCAAATAGTCCATTTTCCTTGTCTCTAGTGGTGCAGCTAATTACTAAGACCGTCAGTGTTATGAGTAGGAGTCTCATTTTCCTTCAATCGCCCTTTTAATCTTTTCCTTCACCTGCTTCAATATCTCGGCATTCTTAGGACTAGAGGATTCAATTTCCAGGATTTTAGGTTTTAGGCTTGGTTCGTAGAAGTTAGTCAGGGCTTTTTCCAATTCCTCCTGATTTTTTATCAACTGGTATTCAAAACCAAACTCTGCCGCTAAATGGAAAGCATTGAGTTTTTGCCTGGTTTCAAAAAACTCCTCCAATTCCGGCTGCTTGGCTGGACCGTCGATCAGTCGGAAAATCCCTCCAGCATGATTGTTCAGAATCACAATCCGCAGGTTAGGCATAGCGTAGTTGTGCCAAAAGGCATTTCTGTCATAGAAAAATGCCATGTCGCCGGTGATCAAGGTAACCGGTTCTTTAGTGGTAAAAGTGCATCCAACGGCTGTACTGTTGCTCCCGTCTATTCCGCTCGTGCCCCGGTTGCAGATGATTTCCTGATTTCGTTTCCCAAGAAAATTCACATACCGCACTGCCATGGAATTGGCCAGGTGAATTTTGGAAAACGGAGGGATTTTTTTCAGGAGCGTGTGCAAAGCTGGATATTCTCCAAATTCCACCGATTCAAAAGCTTCAGGCAACACAGCCAGAACCTTTTTTTCCAAATTCATCCAAGCTTGTGCAAACTCACTTTCCTGAGTAGGTAGGTTTTGCGACAGCCAAGTGAAAAAGCCTATGGGCAAACAAGCTAAAACCCGGGTTAAGTGCTGATAGGTGTCCTTCGCCTGACCATCGGGCTGAATATGCCAATGTGAAATTTTTTGTTTTCGAAGAAACTGTTTGAGTGACTTTGAAATGACTGATTTTCCAAAGGAAATTACCAAATCGGGTGCAAGATCTCCGTGGAGGTTTTCATGCCCCAACCAATGATCATGAAGGGAAATGCTTTGCTCTCCCTGAAGGTTGGAAATGGTATCGGCTACGACCACCACGTTTTGGTTTTTGGCAAGGTGATCCAGCAAAGTTTGAAGTTGAGGATTTGGTTTTTGCTGACCAGGGACAATCATCAGTCGCTTGACTTCCTGAAGGCGATTTTTGATGTGCCTGAGGCTTTCTTCGCTGAGTTGGCTTTGGCTGGAAACTGTGGTGAATTCCCTCGGAATCTCTGGATATTCAAACTTTTCTCCCTCTGAAGGATAAAATGGCTCTCGAAGTGGAATGTTGATGTGGACAGGTCCAGCAGGAAATTGCCTGCTTAAGTTGATGGCTTCATTGACGATTCTACTGGCATGCCAAACCTGATCTTTTTGCTCAAAGGAATCCGGAAAGCGGAAGGTCTTTTTTACATGCTTGCCATAGACTTCCTCCTGAAAAATCGTCTGTCCATCCCATTGATCTATCCATTCAGCCGGTCTGTCAGCGGTGAGTATCACCAAAGGGATCTGCTGGAAAAAAGCTTCTGAAATCGCTGGAAAATAATTTAAAGCCGCCGACCCTGAGGTGCAGACCAACACCACAGGCTGACCCAACTGCTGCGCCATTCCCAAGGCAATAAAAGCAGCCGATCGCTCATCTGAAATGGTACGAGAATGGATCTCCGGATGCCTGGCAAAGGCCAGAGTCAAAGGTGCACAGCGTGAACCCGGGGAAAGGATGGCGTTTTGGATGCCTTTTTGGGCACAAATGGCCACCAGATCGAGAATAGGCTGAATGATCAAGCGCTTGGATGTTTAATGAATTTGCCGATGATTTCACACTTCATTTCGGTTTCCTCCCACTCCTTTTCAGGGTCGGAATCTTCCGTCACCCCTGCGCCTGCAAAGAGGACAACCTGGTTTTTTTGGAAGTTAGCCGTGCGAAGATTAACGTAAATGGAAGTTTCGGACTCAATATTGACCGGACCCAGAAAACCTGCAAAGAAGCTTCGGTCAAAGCTTTCATTTTCTTGCAAAAATTCATGAGCCTCACGTCTTGGCATGCCACAAACAGCAGAGGTGGGGTGAAGCAAGTCCAACATCACCGAACCAAGCTGAGGAAAACCTGTGGCTTTCATATTTACCTTAAAGTCAGATCTCAAGTGAAGCAGATTGCCAGCCATTACGGTTTTGGGACCATGTTCTTCGTACTCCCTAAGACGGATTTTCTTAAAGCAATCCACGATGTATCGACTAACCAACGCTTGCTCTTCGATTTCTTTTTGTGTCCAAGCAGCAGATTTTAATGGGTTGTCTCCTTTTGCCGCTTGGGTACCCGCCAAAGCCATAGTGTAGAAAATGTCGCCTTTGGTCTCGATCAGCACTTCTGGAGTCGCACCCATCCAGGTACCAACCTGGGGAATATGGAAGAAATTGACAAAAGAATTGGGATAAGAGTAAATGAGTTGAAGAAAGGTTTTTCCCAAATCAAATCCCTTTGGTAGTTCTAATACTTTGGTACGGGCTGGAACGATTTTCTCCATCAACCCAGAGGCAATGGCTCCAATGCCTTGGTTCACCAAATGAATAAACGATTCTTTTTCAGAACCTTGAACCTGCTTTCTGCTGGAGACAAAGGTATTAGCTCGAAGAAGCTTTTCGATCTCGTTGGCTTTGCTTTTAGTCTGCCCCAGACTTGATTGTAGCCAAGCGGGAAGTTCTTCTGCCGCGATGGATTCTGTCAGATTAAATTTGAAATACTGATTGGCTTGGATATAGAATGCCTTTTTGTCCTCCTGATCTGCGAATGGGTGAATCACAAAGCCGGGTGGTAATTCTTCCAGATTCAACCCGACACGATTTGGCTCCTGTTTTTCGTCCAGAATAAATTCCAGGGTTTGTGTCCGTGGTTTTCTCCAAAGAGCAAAGGATCCTCCGGACTGTAGTCCTTGGAGGAAAAGCAGATGGATTGCTTCTTCCTGAGTGATCGAAGTGATCGATTCTGTCAAATTCATTTTTTATCCAAAATCGCCATCGTAATGCGGCTGATGCAGCACAATTGATCGGCTTCGTTGTAGATTTTTATTTCCCAGACTTGAGTGGATTTACCCAAGTGAACAGGTTTGGCTATCCCTTTTACCTTTCCTTCTCTTACAGATTTCAGGTGATTGGCGTTGATTTCCAAGCCTACACAGATTTGCTTTTCAAGGTCCAAGGTCAGTGATGAAGCCACACTTCCCAAAGTCTCCGCCAATGCAACGCTTGCTCCACCGTGTAACAAGCCATAAGGCTGTATGGTTCGATGGTCCACTGGCATAGTAGCTTCCAAGGAATCCTCACCTATAGCGGTGTATTCGATGCCAAGGTGATCCACCATAGATGGGAGCTTGGGATTATTTAGCTGATTGAGGGTGGGTTTGGAAATAAAAACCATTAAAATCTGGGCTAAATGAAGTTTATTTGGGCTTTGGACAAAAATAAAGAAACTTGAACCGAAAAAAAATTTACCTCGTCCGACACGGGCAGACTGATTTCAACCTTCAAGGCGTGGTACAAGGAAGCGGTATTGATGCTCCCATCAATGCCACGGGAAGGGCCCAAGCTCAAGCATTTTTTGAGTCCTACAGAAATGTGCCCTTTGATCAAATTTATCATACGGCCTTGATCCGGACCAAACAGTCAATTCAGGGGTTTATTGATTTGGGAATACGTACAAGAGCATTAGCGGAGCTTAATGAGATTTCATGGGGAGATTACGAAGGGACACCAATGACGCCTGAGGAAGGCGAGTACTACCGGCACATGCTCCATCAGTGGCAACAGGGAAATCTGGATTATGCTATTGCGGGCGGTGAAAGTCCAAATACCGTTGCAGTCAGGATGAAGCGGGGAATTGATATTATTTTAAATGGTCCGGGAGAGACCATCTTGGTCTGTATGCACGGTCGGGCGATGCGTATATTTCTCAGCCTCATTTTAAATTATGACCTGAGATACATGGATCAATTCGAACACAACAACTTGTGCCTTTATCTCTTGGAACAGCTACCGGATGATTCCTTCGTGGTTAGAAAATTCAACGATCAAACTCACCTTAAGGGAGTGATGCCGATTTAGCAGATTTTTGAATTTTCTTTTTTTGTGCCATGCTTGCTTCGTACATAGCTTGGTAGGTTTGGTGTAATGACTTGTTCTCTGTCAAATCAAAAAGTCTAAACGCTAGATTTTGGAGTTGAATTTTGGACCCATCGCCAAGATTTACCAAGAATTCGCCAAGAAAGCATTCATCAAAATCGCAGGAGGGAATTTCAATCAAAAGAGCTAATTCTGAATTTCCATCGTAAGTTTTTGTAGAGAAAAAGGAGGAAAACTGAGATTCAATGTCCTTGAGATTGGTTTTATAATCTTTTAATTCTTTGGACTTAAAGAGGGCTAAAAACGTCTTCGACTCGGGATCTTTTGCAAATCCCGAAGAACTAAAGATGAAAATGAATAAAAGTATTGCCAACTTTTTCATGACAAGCAATTTAAAAATAAAAGCCATAAATAGTTAAAAATGTTTTGGCAAAAAAAAATCTCCGAGTTCTCGGAGATTTTCAAAAATCTTATGAATAATTAAGCTTTAGCTGTTCTTCGTTTTGCTTTTGCGCTGTCATCTTCCACCTCATCCTCAACACCTGCTAAAATTCTTCCGCAATGCTCACAAACAATCAACTTTTTCTTTTCCCGAATATCTGCCTGTCTTTGTGGAGGAACGGTATTGAAACAACCACCGCAAGCACCTCTTTTTACCATGACTACGGCTAATCCGTTTTTGGCATTCGCGCGAATTTTGGTGTAAGACTTTACCAATCGCTCTTCAACCTTTTTGCTGGCTTTTTCTCTTTCTGCAATCAGTTTGGATTCTTCAGCCTCACTCTCAGAGACAATGGTTGAAAGCTCCTCTTTTTTAAGATCCAAGTCTTTTTGACGGTCCTTCATCAAGTTGCTCAACTCCTCAAGGTCCGCCTTCTTGTTGTCGATTTTAACCCCTGCTTCTGCAATCTTTTTCTTGGATACCTGAATTTCAAGATCCTGAAGTTCAAGTTCTTTGGTGATCGCGTCGTACTCACGGTTATTTCTAACATTCATCTGCTGTTCCTGATACTTTTTGATCAGTTTTTCAGAGTCTTTGATGTTTTCTTTGTACCGCTTGATGTCTTCTTCGAATCCTTCGATGTCTCTTTTGAATTTTTCGAGTCGGGTTTCGTAGCCTGCTATCTCGTCTTCGAGGTCTTGGACTTCTTCAGGAAGTGCTCCTCTTACTTTTACGATGGCATCTAGTCTTGAATCTATAAGTTGAAGGTTGTAGATAGCTTCGAGTTTCTGTGCTACTGTACTTTCCATGTACTATCGGTAGGATGTGGGATTAGTAACTACTTTTGTCAAATAGAGTGCAATATTAGGAAAATTTTGTGACAATAGTTCGGCCAGTAAATCTTTTGTAAAAATTTCGCTTTCATAATGGCCGATATCACATAGGATCAGCTGTCCCTCAGCATCAAAAAATTCATGGTATTTGATATCTGAAGTGACAAAGGCATCAGCTCCTGCTTTTTTGGCATCTGAAAGCAGGAAAATGCCTGCACCCCCACAAACGGCCACCTTTTTGACCGGTTTGTTTCTCAGGGAAGTATGTTTGATGATTCGTAGATTCATTCTCTCTTTTAAAAAATCCAAAAATTCATCCTCGGACATAGGGTGTTCCAATGTACCGATCATACCTGCACCTACTTCCTGATTTTCATTTTCCAATACAGAAAGGTAATAAGCCACCTCTTCATAGGGGTGGTTTTTTTTCATTTCTGAGACTATTTTTCCACTGAGATACCCAGGTAAAATTACTTCCACGCGTGTTTCACGCTCATATTGGGGTATGCCTCTCTCCCCAATAAAAGGATTGGCTTTCTCAGAAGGAGTGTAGGTGCCCATTCCTTCCAATTGAAAGGAACAGTCTTTATACTCGCCGATTTGTCCCGCACCAGCTTCAAATATGGCCTTCAATACTTGGTCTTTATTGTCACTGGGAACAAAAAAAACAAGCTTGTTTAAAATTTGCTTTTTGGGTTGCAGTATTCGGGTATCGGTCAATCCAATCCGATCACTGATTCTTTTGTTTACTCCGGAAGAAACATGGTCCAGGTTGGTGTGAATAGCATAGATAGCTATATCATGTTTGATAGCCTTGATGACCGTTCTTTCTACATAATTTTTTCCGGTAAGGCTTTTTAGGCCTTTAAATACTATGGGATGGTGTGCGACGATCAGGTTAGCTCCTAATTCTATGGCCTCTTCAACGACCTGCTCTGTGCAGTCTAAGGCACAAAGGATTCCGGTGAGTTTAGAATTGCGATTCCCGCATATTAAGGTAGCGTTGTCGTAACTTTCCTGATAGGCCGGAGGAGCAAATTGCTCAAGAAAGGATAGCACATCCTGGATTCGGTATCCCATATTTTTCTTTTCTTTGATCAAAATTAGCAATTCTGCCCAATGCCTTGGTACGGATTTTTCCTTCTTCCATTCGCTTTTATTTTTCGTTTGATCACAGAGGTCAGAAACTTCCTGTATGATCATGAGCTATTAAAAAGCCATAAATCCCCCATCAAGACTTTGGTAGTGGGGAATTTGTCAGTGGGGGGGACAGGAAAGACACCTATGGTTGAATTTTTGATCCATTCTTTGAAGGGAAAAATACATTTAGCTTCCCTAAGCAGGGGATATGGTAGAAAGACCCAAGGATTTTTGATGGCGAATTCGAATAGTTCTCCCAAAGAAATTGGGGATGAACCCCTTCAAATTTTTCAAAAATTTAAAAGTAATGTTCCCGTATTTGTGGGAGAGGACCGAGTGGAGGCATTAAAAAAAATGGCCAAACTCAACTCTACCATCCAAGGTGTGATTTTGGATGATGCATTTCAGCACCGCAAATTGAAACCTGATTTCAGTATCATACTTACCTCTTTTTCAAAACCTTTCTTCAGGGATTTTCTTTTGCCGGCAGGCAGGCTCAGAGAGTCGAGGAAGGGAGCCAGGCGTGCCCATGTGATCATCGTGACGAAGTGCCCTTCAGGGTTGAGCCTTAAGGAAAAAGAAAGGTACGGGGATCAAATCAGGAAGTATTCCTCCTCAAGTGCTGAAATTTTCTTTTCAGGAATAGGATATGGGGCTCCTTATCTGGTTTGGGGGAATAAATCTGAATTTATCCCCAAGGTCGTAGTGGTTTCTGGCTTGGCAGATGATTCCCTGTTCTTGGAATTTTGTAAAAATACATTTGAAGTGGTGGATAGCGTATCATTTCCGGACCACTATGAGTATAGAAGGGAAGATGCCACCACTCTTGTGGGTCTTGTTAAAAAACATCAGGATGCCAAGGTCGTTTTACTTACCACAGAAAAAGATGCCGAAAAACTTAAATCCCTAGCCAAACAGGGATTTTTGGAGGAAATTCCGATTTTTGCGCTTCCTATTGAGGTAAAATTTGAACCAAGCGAGCAGGAAATGTTGCTCAGCATCATCCGAGAAAAATTCATTGAAAAGTGATCAGAAGAGCATTAGTCCCAGTTTTTTTCTTCATTCTGCTGGCTTTTCAGTCACTTTTTGCTCAGCGGCCTTTCCCTCAAATCAATACAGGAGGCAATCAAGGGGCTCGTCAAGGTAGGCAATTGGCCAATCCGGAAGATCAGGATACGGAGGGGCGTCGTACGCTGTTGGACGACAGCACCAAGCAGGTGTACGGACCAAAGACCTCTCTTTTTTTTTATGAAAAAGCCATCAAGAGAAATAGCCTGAAATTGTATGAGCAGGATACCTTGTTGGATAACTTTCACAATTATGATCCTGTCGCCAAGTCAGGCTGGAAATACCAGGATCTGGGAAACATAGGCAGTGCTGCAAAGCCTGTTTATTACACAGTCCCTGAGTTGATCGGCTTGACCTCCGGGTTTCATGCCTATGATCTGTATTACCGAGATCCTGCAAAACGGAGATTTTTTGACACCAAATCCCCATTTACTGAAATGGCAGCTTTTTTCGGTGGAGGCAATCGCAACATGCTCGATATTGCTTTTGCCAGGAATGTAAACCCACGCTGGAATATAGGGCTTGATTTCAATACCATGCGTATTCGAAAGACACTCAATCCAGCTCAGAGGGATGATCACATGACTTTTCACAATGCGTACGGCCTTCATACCAATTACCGATCGGAAAATGGAAGGTATTGGATTCTAGGTGCGTTTTCCAGAATGAAACATGTGGTAAACGAGATTGGAGGGATCATACCTCCTGAAGTAGATCCTACCTCCCTGTATTTTACCTATGAGGATGCAAAAGTTTGGTTGCAAAATTCAAGGGCAAGAGACTTGAGGCAGGATATTCATACCTATCAGGAATACAAACTGGGTAATGGACTCCAGTTTTATCATGTCTTGGATAGAAAGAATCAAAATCTGGTTTTTGAATCTCCCTTGACCTCTTCTGATTCGGCTTTTTTTAATAAAAACAGATTCAACCATCCCGATACTACCCAAAACAAAAGTGATTTTGCGGAGTGGAGAAATGAGTTGGGGATCAAAGGGACATTCAAAGGATTCTATTACAATTCTTATGTAAAGCTCAGGAACGGGCGAATGGAAAGCCCATTCTTCCCAGACAAAAGAGAGTCTTTCAATGAATTTTATATTGGAGCGGAATTGATCGGCAAGCTTTCGGAAAAGTGGGAGGTCAGTGCAGACGGCGAATATTTGATCCCGGGCAATTTTAAAATCCATGGGATTTTTATTTCACCATGGCTGGATTTGGAATACACCAAGGCTCTGTATAAGCCTACCTCCATGCAACAGATCTATTACGGAAATCATTTTCAATGGGAAAATGACTTTTCTGATATCGGGGTAGATCAAATCAAAGGTACGGTCAAAGTCGATTTGGAAAATATCAAGATCAGACCAAATCTCACGCTCAACAGGATCAATAATTACGTGTATTTCGGTGAAGATCTGCAAGTCGCCCAAGCCAGTGGAGAGGCATTTATGATTATGCCGGGATTGCTGGCCAATCTCAAACTTGGTAAAAAAATCCGGTTGGATACCGAAGTAATCTTTACGAAAATCACAGGGGATGCGGCGGATAATTTCAGAATTCCAGAATGGTATAATAATACCCGGCTTTATTTTGACGGCCCCATGTTTAATGGAAATGTAGTTGTCCAAACGGGAGTAGACTTTAGGTTTAAGTCGTCCTATTTTGCCGAAGCCTACAACCCATCTTATCAGCAATTCCATCTTCAAAACACCTTCGATGTATATGCCTATCCTGTTTTGGATTTCTTTTTGGATTTCCGCATCAACAGAACAAGGGTTTTGCTAAAGTACAATCACCTCAATGCGGGTTTGTTATCCAGAGAGGGGTATTTTGTGACTCCGGATTACACAGGATATCGGTCTTTCCTTGATTTGGGAATTTCTTGGTATTTGTTTGATTGAAAAGTAGGTTGAATTAAGGATTACCAATCTTCGACTTTCGATATTCATCATTCGGTATTCAGCATTAGAACAATCTCTAACTCTGAACTTCGAACCTCCAGATCTGAACGAAGAAGAAATTAACGCTGAACCGTTAACGCCTTACATTTAACAGTGAAAAATGTCGAATTTCGAACGCCGAATGATGAATGTTGAAGTGTAAGAATGACTATTTGTAAAGGTTAATTAAATATGAGTTGGGAAGAAACCACCCGTCAAAAGATGCTTCACCTCAAACTACCCACAGATCCGAGATGGGTGGACATCGCTCAGATGCAGATAGAGGATATCTTGGTAGATCATGCCTACTGCGAGCAAAAAGCTGCTTCTTCATGTATTAGCCTGATTGTAAGGTATAATGATTTGGATTATTTGGTGGAGACGCTGACACCGATCGTTGCCGAAGAATGGGGCCATTTCGAGCGTGTGATGGAACAGCTAAAGAAGCGTGGGTTGAAGTTTGGCAAGCAGCGCAAAGATGAGTATGTAGCCAAGCTCAATGAGTTTGTAAAAAAAGGGGGGAGTCGTATGCAGCAACTCACCGAGTACCTGCTTATGAATGCCCTGATTGAAGCTAGAAGCTGTGAGAGGTTTAAACTCCTGTCAAAAAATATTCAGGATGAAGATCTTCAGAAGTTTTATTATGAGCTTATGATTTCAGAAGCCGGTCACTATGTGACGTTTATCGAGATGGCCCGAATGTACCATGACCCGGAAAAAGTAAACAAGCGTTGGCAGGAGTGGCTGACGTATGAAGCCGAGGTGTTGAAAAACATGGAGCTTCGGGGAGATCGGATGCATTAATTTGGAAGTCCTGAAAATTTGCTTTCGTAAAATTGCATTAGCAACGGGCTGGTGAAGCCTTGAAAAAAGTTAAAAAAAGCGCTCCTTTGCTTGATTTCAGTCCATTTTACCTAATATTAATCTTTGCTTTTCAAAAATTTTTAAAAACCTGTTCCAAAACGAACAAACCATGAATTTGATCGAAAATGTCCGCGAAGCCTTGAATTCGGTGAAAGTTCACCTGCTTCGAACTGTTTTGACGGGAGCCATCATAGCCATTGGGATATCCTCTTTGGTAGGGATGTTAACCGCCATAGATGGAATTAAGGCACAGATTGCAGAAAGTTTCGCCGGACTTGGGGCAAATTCATTTGACATCCGAAATAAAGGAGCAAGTGGGGGAAGGGTAGTTCAGGAAGGGAAGACCGAAAAAACTTACCCTCCGATCACTTTTCGAGAAGCCCAAAGTTTCAAGGAACAGTATGCTTCCATAGGAATATCAACGGTCTTTACTTCTGTAACAGGTGCAGCCGAAATCAAACGCGGTTCGAAAAAGACCAATCCAAACACTCGAATCAGAGGCGGAGATGAAAACTATTTGTCCATCAAAGCAATCAAATTGGCTAAGGGAAGAAATTTTAGCCAAATGGAAGTCAGGTATGGCAATAGTGTGGCGATCATCGGGAAAGAATTGGAAGAAACCCTCTTTGAAAGCGGTGAAGATCCGCTCAATCAAAAAATTACATTTCTTGGAAAGCCTTACACCATCATCGGGGTATTGGATAAGCAGGGAGGAGTAGGGCAAGATCAAGGAGCGGATCGGCAGATTTTGATTCCGATAGAAAATGCAGCTAGACTTGATACCCGAGGTACTTTTAATTACCGGATTACAGGTGTAGCCTCCGACCCCGGAAAGATAGATTATGAAATGGGACAGGCTACAGGAATGATGAGAAAAATTCGTCAGGATAGAGTCGCTCAGGAAGATTCCTTCGAACTGGCCAAGAGTCAATCCGTAGCAGAAAGTTTGGAGGAAGTGGCCGGATATCTTCGGATTGGGGGTTTTGGCATAGGCTTTATCACGCTTTTAGGTGCATCGATTGGTTTGATGAATATCATGCTCGTTTCAGTGACGGAAAGAACCCGGGAAATCGGAATCCGAAAAGCTCTTGGGGCTACACCACTTAGAATCAGGCAGCAGTTTTTGATCGAAGCCATTACGATCTGTGTGATAGGGGGGATATTTGGTATGATGCTGGGAATTGGCATCGGTAATATCATAGCCAACTTTATTGGTCCGGGAGGTTTTTTGGTACCTTGGCTTTGGATGATCGTTTCCTTTATTATCTGTATCGTGGTTGGCCTGATTGCCGGATATATTCCTGCTTTCAAAGCAAGTAAATTGGATCCGATCGAGTCTTTGAGATACGAGTAATTATTTTCTAGGACAGATTTTCTGGTTATGGCTTTTGGTTCTTAACTTCTGAATTTGGGCAGGAAGACCGAAGATCGAAGAAATCTTAAACTTGAATTTCGCCTTTACACAAAACCTCAACTAGTTAAGAACGGAGTTTTTGAGGATTAAGCATTAGATAAGAAGATTTGCCCCAATTCGGAAACTTTGAACCGGATTGGGGTTTCTGTTTTTCAATTCATTTCCCAGCTTCCAAACGCCCTAACTTCCCAACTCCCTTACCTACCAACTTCCACAAAGACAAAAATTTTCAAAAAGTTTAGAGCGAAAGTCCTATTTTTCAATTATGAATTCTCATCAATACGACGCGATAGTAGTGGGTTCTGGTATTTCAGGAGGCTGGGCTGCCAAAGAACTTTGTGAAAAAGGCTTGAAAACGCTTGTGCTTGAACGGGGTAGGCAGGTTGAGCACCTGAAAGATTACCCAACCATGACAGCCAATGTCTGGGATATGCCTCACCGCAACAGAATTCCCCTGGCAGATGAACTGGAAAATCCGGTGGTCAACCGTTGCTATGCTTATGCAGAAGACACGCAGCATTTTTTCGTAAAAGACAGTGAACATCCTTATGTTCAAAACAAGCCTTTTGACTGGATCAGAGGCTATCAGGTCGGCGGGAAATCACTGATTTGGGCGCGCCAAACGCAGCGCTGGAGTAAATATGATTTTGAAGGTCCGGGGCGGGATGGTTTTGCCGTGGATTGGCCGATTCGATATGAAGACATTGCTCCCTGGTACAGTTATGTGGAGCGGTTTGTGGGAATCAGCGGCAACTATGACGGATTGGAAACCCTTCCGGATGGAGAATTTCTTCCTGCTTGGGAGATGAATTGTGTGGAGAAAGAAGTTCAAAAGCGGATTTTGGAAGCCTATGGTGACCGGAAGTTTGTAATCGGACGCTGTGCTCATCTCACTCAGCCGAAGGATGTTCATCTGGCTCAAGGCCGTGGACAATGCCAGGCCAGAAATCAATGCTATCGGGGCTGTCCTTTTGGAGGCTATTTCAGTTCCAACTCCTCCACCTTGCCGGCTGCTGCTAAAACAGGAAACCTGACCATCCGACCGGATTCGGTGGTTCATTCGGTGATTTGGGATGAAGAAAAGGGTAAAGCCACCGGTGTCCGGGTGATTGACCGAGTGACCAAGGAAGCTACCGAATACTTCGCAAATGTTATTTTTCTGAATGCCGCTTGCCTGAATACCAACCTGATTTTGCTCAATTCTACTTCCAGTCGCTTCCCGAATGGATTGGGAAATGATTCCGGGATTTTGGGCAAATACATTGCTTTCCATAATTACCGTGGCACCTTGGGAGGCAGATTTGAAGGTTTTGAAGACAAATACTATTATGGCCGTAGGCCCACTGCGGTCATGCTGCCCAATTTCCGAAATGTGAAAAAACAGGAAATGGATTTCCTTCGAGGTTACATGACTTTTTATTCTGCAGGTCGTGGAGGCTGGGGCGGAGCTAGAGATGTACCTTTTGGAGCGGAATTCAAAGAGGCTAATTCCGAGCCTGGACCTTGGTGGATATCCATGATGATGCAAGGCGAGACGATCCCAAAAGAAACCAATCTGGTGTCGCTCAGTCCGGATTTGAAAGATCCTTGGGGTATTCCGCAGCTCCAGATTGATATCGCCTACGATGATAATGATGAAAAAATCATCAAAGACTTTCTCGAGCAGGGCGAAGAGATGCTGACCAAAGCAGGAGTGACCAATATTTACAAAAACGACAGCAAGCAAGCCCCTGGTTTAGATATTCACGAAATGGGTGGAGTCCGGATGGGACGTGATCCCAAAACGTCACTTTTGAATGGCTTCAATCAGATGCACTTGGCGCCCAATGTATTTGTGACGGACGGGGCAGCGATGACCTCTACCGGCACTCAAAACCCATCCATTACCTACATGGCCCTGACTGCACGTGCGGTGGATTATGCGGTCAAGGAGTTGAAGAAGGGAAATATCAAGTAAGTCAGAAGTATGAATTGAGAAAGCTGAAATTTTGACAAAGCAAACCTCTTTTCAGCTTTCTGAATTTAGATTTCATACTTTTTGCTGAAAAACTTCTTCTTAGTTTTTGACTTCTACCTTTCGAGTAATTTTCTTAGGTCTATTCCTGACATTTGCGAAATTTCATTTCGATTTCCATCAAACCCAAACCTACCCTTTATGAAAAAAAACATACCTGTTCTATTCTTCCTTTTTGCCCTTCCTTTTTTGGTTTGGGCAAAAAATGATACCCCTCCTGCACCGGGTAAATACAAACTCGTGATCGAAGGATTTGACTGGGGACCTGCAGTCAGCAAGGTGATTCTTCACGATGCCAATCCCACCAAGGAAACCAGTGCTGCGGATTTTGAGGTTTTTGTCACCCGATCGACTTCCTTGGGTGAGATTCCCGCGGCACAGGCTTCCGGCAAGCGTAGCATCGTTTACTCTTATGCTTCCGACGAAAATGGAAACCGAAAAGATGACGGCACTCACTTGACCTTGGTCCTTGCCGTCAGTCCAGTCAATCCGCTCGGTTCGGGAATCCAATACCTGAGAATGGGCAACCGAGCTTCCAATGTCTGGATCGATTATGGCGTCACTGTAATCCATACCAAATCAGGAAAAAGTTGGGGAGAGGAAGCTGGCCGAATCCGTCCCATTGTCGATGAGTTTGACCTAACAGGCAAATTCACCCATGAGAATACGACCTTGACCTATGGCGCCTTTTCTCCAAAAAATCTGAAAACAAAAGCTCCATTGATCATCTGGCTTCACGGTGGAGGCGAAGGCGGAACCGATCCGACGATAGCCCTAATGGGTAATAAAGCCTTCAATTATGCTTCTCCTGAGATTCAGGTGTTGTTTGGCGAAGGCGCTTTTGTGTTGGCCCCTCAGACCCCAACTTTCTGGATGAATGCAGGAGAAGGCATGACTCGAGGCAAAACCAATGACATTTATAATGCTGCCGTATTTGCTTTGATTCAGGATTTTGTGGCCAAAAACCCGATGGTAGATCCTACTCGAATCTATGTAGGAGGCTGCTCCAATGGTGGTTACATGTCCCTCAAATTGATCCTCGAGCATCCGGATTATTTTGCAGCAGGATATATCTCTGCCTTGGCTTACAACAATGAGTTTATCACAGATGCCCAGGTAGAAAAAATCAAGAATGTGCCCATGTGGTTTGTGCATGCCAAAGACGACATGACCACCAAGCCTGATGAAACCGTGGTTCCTTTATACCACCGATTGAAGCAAGCAGGAGCGAAAAATGTCTTTTTCACCTACTATGACAATGTGTACGACATCACCGGATTCTACGGTGGAAAAGACTATCGCTACAATGGCCACTGGTCTTGGATTTATTCCCATGCCAATGTTGCCCGAACCGATTTTGACGGTTCACCGGTAATGCTCAATGGCCGGCCCGTGACCATCATGGAGTGGATGGCTGCGCAGAAAAAGAAGAAGTGATTTGGGGAAAGAGTCAGAAAAAGACCTTTTGAGACAAAGTTAGTTTCTCGCAAAGGCACATAAGATGCTAAGGGTTTAAGCCACTTTGCGGCTTACCGGCTTTGCGAGAGGATACTGTTATCCTGCTTTTCCGAAAGCAGGATTTTTTTTGCAAAGTCAATACATTCTAGCTACAGATAGTCCAGCTTCTGGAGAAGCAGGACAGCTTGCCTGTTTTATTCTCGCGAAGCCGCCAAAGCCGCTAAGATTTTTGGCTTCTTTGCGGCTTACCGGCTTTGCGAGCGGATACTGTTATCCTGCTTTTCCGAAAGCAGGATTTTTTGTTCTTGAAGGTCCAATTTCTGGAGAAGCAGGACAGCAGCCAACCTGGCAGGTCTTTTTATTCGTAAACTTGCCTCATGATTTCCACCGAACAGATCAATACCGATTGGGCACCAAAAGCTGAAAAAACGGGCAGCCTTACCCCGGAAATGCTCGATCTGATTTATCATGAAAAATGGTTTAAGCTCTTTGTTCCAATTGAATTAAGGGGCCTAGGTTTGACCTTACCCGACGCCTTGTATTTGGAAGAAAAAATTGCACGGCTCGATGCGAGTATGGGTTGGACGGTGACGCTCTGTGCCGGGGCGGGCTGGTTTGTAGGGTTTTTGGATGAAAAGCTCAGTCGGGAAATTTTTGCTGATCCCAAGGTTTGCCTGGCAGGAAGCGGTTTTGTGGGAGGAAAAGCCAATCGGAAGGGAGATCATTATGAGATTTCCGGCAGTTGGACCTATGCTTCTGGGGCTTTGCATGCGACGCATTTTACGGCCAATTGCGAGATGCTGGAGGATGGAAAAGCGCTGTTGGATGCGAATGGAAAACCCCTTGTCAAGGCTTTTATTCTGAAAAAAGAAGAAGTGGAAATTCTCGACGGATGGAGCTATATGGGTATGATCGCAACGGGAAGTCATGCCTTCAAAACCGAAAATCTTAAAGTGCCTCATAACCGGGTTTTTGAAATCCTTCCAGAAAAAGTCACAAGAACTGAGTCGATTTACCGCTATCCTTTTCTCCAGTTTGCAGAGGCTACTTTGGCGGTTAATATTCTGGGGATTACGCAACATTTGCAAAGGCTGATTTCGGATACGTTTTGGAAGCGACATGAATTCCGAAAGTACGATCAAAAGCACTTGGGTTATTTTCAAAAGCTGGAAAAATCCTGTGCGTCCAAACTGGAGATAGCGAGGATGAAGTTTTACGAGGCGGTTGAGATTTCCTGGCAAGAACTGGAGATCAATGGAAAAATCTCCAACAAATCCCTCAGATCAGTCAGCAAATCCAGTCGAAAACTCACTCAAATCTGTCGAGAAATCAATTCCAAAATGCATCCCTTTGCCGGTTTGGAAGCTGCCAAAACCCACACCGAGCTCAACCGTGTTTGGCGGGATTTCAATACGGTCAGCCAACATGCGTTGTTGATTTTTCCTTTTTGAGGGCGTTGCTAAAAAGTTCTAAAAATTGTTCGCCACAAAGGCTCTATGGCACAAAGGATTTTGAAAAGGCGAGAAGAGTGGTAACGGTTAAAATTTTTCCTTCCACAAGGTTTTTTTATAAAAACCACAATAGACACATAGAGAACATAGATGAAGAGCCTTCTTTTTAGTCTATGTGGCACTATGTCACTATAGTGGTTTAAGAAAATAGACTGGCATGTAATTCTTAAACTTCTTTCCCCTATTTGTCAGTTTGTTTTCTAGAATTTGATTTTTGGGGACAACTTGATCCTAAATTGTTCGTAAGTTATGCCATGGTCAAAAATGCTTTCTTATCGTTTTTTTTGCTCTTCTCGGCAACTTTCGCTTTTAGCCAATCCTCGCCTTGTTACAAACTCAGTATCACCAAAAAAGCCAGCGCTGCACAAGAGGAAATAAATTTTACGCTTCAGCGAAGTGATGAAGGAGGGCTTCTGATCGTCAAAGAAAAGATTTTCCCCTCGAAAGGGAGTGCAGCGGATAGCCTGTATCTAACCACCGTCTTGGAAAAACCCTCAGACGAACAAAGAATTCTTTTACAGGAATTTGTCGATTACAAGACGACCTACATTTCTGATTCGATGTTGATTACAAATAAAAAAGTGCTGGAAGAAATTGATCTTTTAGTCAGCCAATGGAATAATTTGGTGGAGCAATCAAATCTTAAAAACCCAAATCGATTTGTTCTCGACGGAACTTCTTTTTCGTTCTCCCTAAGTAAAGAAAACCAAAAACCTACAGGCTTTTCCATGCACAGTCCAGATGGAGAAATCCACCAGGAAATCATTCAACTGCTGCGCTCCATCGAATCACTTTCCAATGAATTTTGACTTCTTTTTCGGGTGGCCAGGAGTTTCCCAACTTTGAATTTTTCCAATTTCCCACTTCCATTCTTCCCAACTTTCTATCCTCCAAACCTCCAAACTTCCTTCCTCCCTAACTTCTTTATTTCCTGACAAGAGTCATAGTTTTTATCAATCGGAAAATAATTTTTATACGGCTTCCTTTTTCTAAATTCGCAAACGATTCAATTTAACTTAACGATAAACTATGGATACACACGGTAAAAACGGAGGCGACATTTCAAAGTGTCCTTTCCACAATGGCTCAATGGCTGCAGCAGCAGGCAAGGGTCAGCAAAACATTGATTGGTGGCCAAACCAACTGAAGCTCAACATCCTTCGTCAGCATTCTTCTTTGTCCAACCCAATGGATGAGGGATTTGACTATGCGAAGGAATTCGAATCTTTGAACTTGGCAGAAGTGAAGGCAGACATCGAAAAGGTGTTGACTACTTCTCAGGATTGGTGGCCAGCTGACTACGGTCACTATGGTCCATTCATGATCCGTATGGCTTGGCATAGCGCGGGTACTTACCGCGTGCAGGACGGACGTGGCGGTGCCGGAACAGGTACGCAGCGTTTTGCTCCTTTGAACTCTTGGCCTGATAACGCCAACTTGGACAAGGCGCGTTTGCTCCTTTGGCCAGTGAAGCAGAAGTATGGCAGAAAGCTTTCTTGGGCTGACTTGATGATCTTGACCGGTAACGTGGCTCTGGAATCCATGGGTTTCAAGACCTTCGGTTTCGGTGGTGGTCGTGCAGACGTATGGGAGCCTGAGCAGGATATCTATTGGGGTTCTGAGAAAGAATGGGTTGCTCACCGTAATCCGGAAGCTTTGGAAAATCCACTGGGAGCTACCGAAATGGGCTTGATCTACGTGAACCCAGAAGGTCCTAACAAGGTGCCAGATCCACTTTTGGCTGCGAAGGCAATCCGTGAGACTTTCGGCCGTATGGCAATGAACGATGAGGAAACTTGCGCGTTGATCGCAGGTGGACACACATTCGGTAAGACACACGGTGCTGCTGATCCGGGCAAATATGTGGGCGCTGAGCCTGCAGGTGCTTCTATCGAAGAAATGAGCACAGGCTGGAACAGCACGTATGGCACTGGCCACGGCGCAGATACCATCACCTCCGGATTGGAAGGTGCTTGGACCTCTACTCCAGCCAAGTGGGGACATGATTACTTCAAGTTCTTGTTTGAATACGAGTGGGAATTGACCAAGAGCCCTGCTGGAGCACATCAGTGGGTAGCTAAGAATGCTGAAGCAATCATTCCTGACGCACACATTCCTGGCAAATTCCACAAGCCTTTCATGCTGACTACCGACTTGTCGATGAGATTTGATCCGGAGTATGAAAAGGTATCCAGAAAATTCTATGAAGATCCTGAGTACTTTGCAGACGCCTTCGCAAGAGCTTGGTTCAAACTGACTCACCGCGACATGGGACCTAAGGCCCGTTACAAAGGTCCTGAAGTACCTGCTGAAGATCTGATCTGGCAAGATCCAATCCCTGCTGTAAACCATCCTTTGGCTGATGCAGCGGATATCGCTGGCTTGAAAGCCAACATCTTGGCTTCCGGCTTGACCGTAGCTGAGTTGGTCTCTACTGCTTGGGCTTCTGCTTCAACTTTCCGCGGTTCTGACTTCAGAGGCGGTGCCAATGGTGGCCGCATCCGTCTGGAGCCTCAGAAAAACTGGGAAGCCAACAATCCTGCTCAATTGAACAAGGTATTGGGCGTATTGGCAAGCATTCAGGAAGAATTCAATAGCACTGCAGGTGGAGGCAAGAAAATCTCCATGGCTGACTTGATCGTATTGGGCGGTTGTGCTGCGGTAGAGAAGGCTGCTAAAGAAGCTGGTTTCGATATCACTGTTCCGTTTACTCCAGGCCGTACCGATGCTTCTCAGGAAGAAACCGAAGTGGATTCTTTCGAGTGGTTGAAGCCTTGGGCTGATGGTTTCAGAAACTACATGTCAGCTGATTGCACCGTGAAAGCTGAGGAAGCATTGATCGACAAAGCACAGTTGTTGACGCTTACTGCTCCTGAAATGACTGCCCTTGTAGGTGGTATGAGAGCTTTGGGTGCCAACTGGGATGGAGGTAAGCATGGTGTGTTCACCGCTACTCCTGGTAAGTTGACCAACGACTTCTTCGTGAACTTGCTGGATATGGGAACAACCTGGAGAGCAACTTCTGACAAGCAAAACGTATTCGTAGGTAGCGACAGAAAAACCGGTGAGCCTAAGTGGACCGCAACTCGCGCGGACTTGATCTTCGGTTCCAACTCTGAATTGAGAGCTTATGCTGAGGTTTATGGTTGCGAAGACGGTAAAGCGAAGTTTGTAAAAGACTTCGTGGCAGCTTGGAACAAGGTGATGAACTTGGATCGATTTGATCTGAAGTAATCCGATAGAAAAGTGCTAATCACACCTGAAAGCGGTCTCGAAAGGGGCCGCTTTTTTTGTTTATTTCACCGCAGAGGCGCAGAGAGCGCGGAGGAAAAGTTAAAGAGAGTTAAGTCAGAAATCTGAAATCAGACAGCTGAAACCTTCAGCTTTCACATTTCTAACTTCATACTTCTAATTTCTCTTCAGTTCGGTCTGAATAGCAATCGTTCCACTCAGGATTTTATGCACGGGACAGGCATTGGCGATGGCAAGCATCCGGTCGCGTTGGGCTTGATCCAGGTTTCCGATCAGTTCGATTTTGCGGTGAATCTCCGTTCTTTTTTCATCTCGATTGACTTCGAGAATGATCTCCAGTTTTACTTCTTCCAAATCCCAGCCTTTGCGATCGGCATACATCCGAAGTGTGGCGCTGGTGCAGGCTGCCAGGGAAGAGGCCAACAGTTCGGTAGGAGAAAAGCCCTGATTTTTGCCTCCCACGGTTTCGGGTTCGTCTGCTATCAGGAGATTTCCTGAGGAGGAGTGAATCTCTGTTTTATACAGCTCCTTTTTGATACTTGCAGTTATCCTGGCCATGGTTAGTTGCGGGGAAAGGTGGGGTAGGGAACAAACTCTTCTTCATCTCCAGGAATTTTATCAAAAGCTTGAGCTTTCCAGTTTTCTTTCGCTATTCGGATCAGTTCCTTGTCGGAAGCCACAAAATTCCAGTCAATAAACCGCTCCTCAGGAAAAGCCTCTCCACCAAAAATATAAATCGTACTGTTGGCCTCGATGGTAAATGCACATAAGCTGGTATCCTTGGCTACAAGGATTTGCTTGGGGCCAAATTGATTTCCTTCACTTTCGATTCCTCCTTCCAGAATATACAAGCCGCTTTCCCCAAACAGTTTTCCCTCCAGATCCACGGTTTGTCTTTGTTTACTTTTGATCTCCAGCATATACAGCGGACTATAGACCGGTACTGCCGAACGATGCCCCATCACTTCTCCTGCTACCAGTTTGAATTGAAGCTTATTCTCCTCCCAGGTAGGCAGCTGTTGGGCTTCGATATGAAAAAACTCAGGTTCCATTTGCTCCAAGTCCTTGGGCAAAGCCACCCAGATTTGCAAGCCGTGCTTGATTTTTTCCGAATCCCTCAGGTATTCCGGAGTGCGCTCGGAGTGAACGATTCCTTTCCCCGCAGTCATCCAATTGACGGCTCCGGGCTGAATCTCGACGGCATTCCCCAAGCTGTCCCGATGCATGATGCTTCCTTCGAAAAGGAAAGTCAGCGTAGAAAGCCCGATATGGGGATGGGGTCGGATATCCATCTGTTCCCGGGCGTTGAGTTTCACAGGACCCATGTGGTCTAGGTAAATAAATGGGCCGATCATTCGCTTTTGGCGGAAGGGAAGCAGACGGCCTACGAGGAATTTGCCGATATCGGCGGCGCGCTCTTCGATAATAAGTTGGATGTTGGACATAAGTAAAAATGAGCGATGTGAGGACTAAAATGGACTTTTTTGACAAGAATGCTACTAAGATTTTGGTCAAATTTTCCGGGAATCTTACTCCCAATTCCCAAAGTGCTATTTCTCCAGTTGATTTTCCACAGGCTTGATGGTAGCCAAATGCGCCTCAAGAATTCGTCGGATTTCAGCGATGATCTCCGGGTGGTTTTCAGCAATATTGTGGCGCTCTCCGGGGTCGGTAGACAAATCAAACAGCAAGGGAGGATCCTGGATAGTCCGCTGACTGGGAACTTCAGTTGGAGGATTGGTGGTGGGATGAGCAGTTTGGGTGCCGTACTCACCTTGGAGGTAAAAATGGGCTTTGTAATCCCCCCATCTAAGTGCATGCACTTGTGCCCCTTGGTAGTAAAAAACCACTTCACGTTGGCTTTTGCCTGTTCCGAAAAGCAGGGGTGAAATATCATACCCGTCATATTCTCGATCATTTGGCAATTCTGCCCCCGTCAACTTGCTGATGGTCGGCAAAAGATCCAAGGTCGTCGCCATGTCCATCACCACCCCTTGGTTTAAATTTCCCGGCCACCAGAAAATGGTCGGTACACGCAGTCCACCTTCGAAAGTACCTCCTTTTGCGCCTCGTAGCATTCCTGCCGAACCTCCGTGTGCTTTGAAAATATGCCATGGACCATTGTCAGAGGTGAAAATCACTAGGGTGTTTTCAGCCAACCCCTCTTCTTTCAAGGTCTGAAGTATCTTTCCGACCGACCAGTCAATTTCTTCTACTACATCTCCATACATTCCTCCTTTGGATACATTTTTGAATTCTTCAGATCGAAACAAAGGAATATGCGGAAGGGAATGGGCTAGGTAGATAAAAAATGTTCCCTCTTTCATCTGTTTGATTTGGGAGACAGTTTCTTCGGTGTAGCGCTTGGTCAGTGTTCTTTGATCAGTGGGCTGTTCAATGATTTCCCTATTTCGCATCAGTGGGACATTATACGCCAGAAACCTTTCTTCCTCAGCCAATTGTATCTGAGCATCGATCCAGTTTTTCCCTTCGATATTTTCTGTACGGTTCATGTCGTTGGAGTAAGGGATCCCAAAGTAGCTGTCAAATCCATGGTCTGTGGGCAAGTGTGGAGACAAGTGCCCCAAATGCCACTTACCGACAGCGGCGGTTTGATAGCCCACTTGTTTCAACATTCTGGCTAGGGTCAATTCGGACTGAGGCAATCCACCCTTGGAATCAGGAAATAGAACCCCACGCTTATCGCTGGTCATGCCGGAGCGAATGGGAAGTCGCCCGGTGAGCAATCCAGCCCGGCTGGGCGTGCAGACGGAAGCTGCTACATAGAAATTGGTCCATTTTTGACCCTCATTGGCCATCTGATCCAAGTGAGGCGTACGGATGTTGGGGGTGCCAAAAGTACCCAAATCCCCATAGCCGAGGTCATCGGCGAATATGACGATGATGTTGGGTTGTTTGGGTTGGATTTCTTGAGCAAGAGCAGAACTTTGGGTAAAAAGGCTTTGGCCAAATCCAAGAATCAAGGCAAAAGCAAGGTGTTTCAAGTGGCTGGAAAAGGACATCAGGATATTAGTTTGAAATTAAAATATAAAATCTTTCCGAAGATGACCAGAAAAGTTGGGGATGTGGTTTCGGCAAACTACGTGATCAAGCAAGGGAATCATTTGGTGGAAGTTAAAATCAGGAAATCCTTTTCCCAAAAAATTAAGCTTTAGAAATTTAGCGGAAAATGTAGTCTGCTTTTGGTTGCACTGGGTACAAGGTGAAACTTGAATTGTTTTTTATCCCCCTCAAACGGTTACAGTCAGGTACTTCGTAAAAACAGCCCCGCTCGATTTCTTGCTTCAAACCAGCGAATCGAGTGGGGCCTTGGTATAGGATGTGGGGAAATTTTTTCAGAAATATTCCTGATGCTTTTCCCGATTAGGATGGCTTAATAACACTGCATTTTGGACTTATTTAGCTGAACTTGAAGCGAATTGCGAAACTTCCAAAAACCTTCTCATACTGTAGTCTGCCAATCCTCCGGGTTTTTCATACTTGGCAAAGAACTTCTCGTTCTTTGGTCCGTCAAAGTTTAAGTTAGGTTGGTAATAACCCGAAGTATGCAGGAAAGCTGAATAGGTTTTTTCCTCCGAATACACCTTAAAGCGGTAGCTTAGGGAAGTTAAGTTTCCGGTTTTCTGCTGTTGGACAAATTGACTGTCAAATTCAGAAATCAAAGCCAGTTTGTCTCCTCCGTTCTCATCCACTGCTTTGGCAGGTTTTAGCACTGTAATGAATTCGGGAGAAACAGATTTTACCGTAGCCAAGGCGAGTTGATCAATCTCCCAATAGAGAAATCCGGTTTTTAAAGAGAATTCGAGGATAGGTTCTTTCAGGTCTAATCCCTCGAGAGAAATGGCGATTTCCCTGTTCATAATCGGACCGACGAATCTAGTTTGAGACACCTCTTTCCAACCCTGATCTGTTTTGACAGAAATAGTTAAGGGAACGAGGTTCATTTCCTGCCAGAGGTATAATTCCTCTGCCGGCTTGGAGGCCATCATGTTTTCAAATGCCGGGTATTCCTCTCCGTAATTGCTCATGTACTCTTCAAAAATGAATTCCAGCGAAGGGGAATCTCTCAGATTCAGATACAAGGCCAAGTCCTTGCCTGGTCCTGGATTGTCAAACTTTACCCTCAATTCATTAAGGGAAGAGTTGGCGGTCACGTCATGGAAAGAGCAGAATACAAAATCCGAGTTGCTGACTCTTTCCAGCATGGGGATTTTAGCGTTTAAAATAGCTTCTGTGGGTTTACTCAAGTTTTGCACGAGAAAAAGAGGACCTTTGGGATCGGCCAATACTTTTTGCCCCGGATCGTGCTCGACCAAAAGCAAGTCTGCCATATCGATGTATTGATTTTCCTTGCGTTCATTGCTGATCATCAATTGAAGATCGGGACCAATTGCCAAAGCAGGAAGAGGAAGGAAATCCTGTCGGGCTACAGATGGAAATAAGGCACCACCAAAAATCTCTCCCTGGAAAACAAATTCTTTCCCATCGTAAGCGTTTACAAAAGGACAGGAACTTTCAGGATCGGAAGGAATCGAACTGTCTATCGCTTCAGCTGCAACAGCTGTGGCAATGATCGCTGCCACTGCAAGTGCCCCGAGGGTAACCCCCGAAGCCAAAATAATGGAGTTGGTTGAGCTTTTTGATTTGTCCTTTTGGATCAGTTCCATTTTGGAAATGCCGGATACCGGAATGGAAACATTTGCCCCAATTTTTGCCGTGGAATCCAGAGAAGTATACACGTGCAATTCCTGAAGTACTGCCGGATTGCTTTCACTAAAGGCATACTTTTTACTGTCATCTTTGATGTACAGCTGGTTTTCTTCCGGCACTAGTTGTAAGGTGCCTGTCAAAGCTTCCTGATCGAGTAAAACCACAGGGTTTTGCAACAGAAAATCGCCCCGATTGCTTCGGATAATAAATGTCTTTTGGCTCAAAGAGGCTATTTCCTTCGTTTTGTCGCTGGATGAATACTTGGGTGAGGTGGTTACAGGTTTGTAGTAGTTGCAGGCACCAATCAATACCAAACTCAAAGCCACCATCATCACTGCGATCCGGTTGATGTGTTGATCTTTCATTTTTAAGGTAGTTTTGTGAAATCCTTTTTTTTTGGGATTTCTCCACTAAAAACTCACTCCACATTTGGAGAAATCCTTACTAAATCTACTCTCAGGAATGTGGTATTTATCGCTTATTAGTCAGATAGTTACCTGATAAAAATCAACTTGGTTCCTTATTCCGTTACCTTTAGGACCAGTCGAATGCTGACTGGATTTCAGGAAAATGTATTGGAAAAAAAATTATTTCTTATAGCCTATTTTACCTCTCCAACAATTGCATTCTGAAAATCCAGAGATGGTTTAGTTTGAGGAAAAGTAAAATGGATAAAATGAGAACCGTACCGATCAGACAGAGTAGATTGACGAGTGTTTGGGCCTTGATTCGGCTTTTCAGCACCTTTTCGAATCCAGAGAAAAGTCCGATTCCGAGGATTCCTCCAAGTGTATTGTTGATCAGATCGGTACTGTCAAAAGCTCCGTATTTGAATAGGTATTGACTGATTTCAAAAAAGAAACTGCTCAGAAAAAACAGGAGTGTCTTTTTCTGTAAGGGCCATTCTGGAATCAGAATTTCTGCATACAATCCAAAAGGAATAAAAATAAAAATATTCAGCAGAGACTCATTCAAATCTCCTTGTCCAGGAAGACCAAACAGACCCGGAAAAGGAATCCAATTCATGCTTCGTTCCACGCCGGCATGATAGGCGCTTAGGTTAAACTTCAGGACGATGGTCCAATAGAGTACCACTAGGTAAATCCCACAAAGTGCGAGTGTCAATAGTCTGGGTTTATTGGTAAGAGGCATTGGGATTGTTTTTTGGAGAAAATGTTGTTCAGGATAAAGAGTCTTGGTATTGGGAGGTTGTCTAAGCCTAATAGAAAAATCAACTATACGAGCCAAGAATACATCCAAACGACATAAAACCATAAAAAACCGATCCAAGTGACGGGATGGACTTTTCCAAGTGTTTTGCGGTCAAAGAGGATCAGGGAAATAAAAAGTCCATTCCAGATGATGACTTCAAAAAGCAGGTAATACCAATCGCTTTCTCCGCCCAATTTTCCCGCCACGCGGTCAACTACCGGCCCCAGCGTCAACCAAGTTCCTACCATTAGGAGCCGTTTGTGCAAGTCTGGCTTATTCCTTTTCCAGTATGCCCAAGCAAGCATGATGGTGAAACTTAGTGTGAAAATCCGATTAGCCCTCACAAAACCCTCCATGGCTTCCCAGCCTTCATAAACCGCATAAAACACATAAAAAGTACTGACTACTACACCCAAGCCGATTCCCATCCCGATCATTCCCCATTTCCGATGGGCTCGAATGTCTCCTTTGCGAATCAGATTGGTCTGAACTACCAAAATGATAAACCAGGCCAAGAAGAACAGTCCATGAATGACAAATTTCGGATCACTGTTGCTTTCCTGACCGATATCGTAAATGAGATTGTCTGAAAAAGCGATCAGGGCAAGAACTAAAAGGATCACGGTAATCCATGAAAAATAGCTTTTGGAATAGGGGGCTGTGCTGGGTTTGTTCAACGTGTTTGGGTTTGAGGATCAGTCAGTTAAAAATAATGGTTTTAAGCTGTTTTTTTGTTTTTATCAGAATTCATTCCCTCCCTTTCCTAATGGTTTGATAAAACATAAAAAAATCCTGCCTCATGGGAGACAGGATTTAGAAGGCCGTGTTAAGTTTTATCGGCTTTCAAAAAAATGATTTTCATTCATTTCTGAGGCTATCCGAAGGATTCAGCAAGGCAGCTTTCAAGGCCTGAGATCCTACAGTCAATAGGGTCAATAAGGCGATGAATAGAAGGGAAAGTCCAATCGTGCCGAGTCCAATGGATACCCGATAAGCCAGATTTTGCAACCAGAGATTATTGACCATCCAAGCCAAGGGAAGTCCGATTAGGATCGCGATGCCTACCAATTTGACAAAACCCATGGAAAGTTGGATCGCAATTTCCGGGACGGAGGCACCCATGGATTTTCGGATCGCCACTTCTTTGGTTCGCACCTCAGCCGCGTAGGTGGCCATACCCAGCAGTCCAAGACAAGAGATAGTGATCGCTAGGAAAGCCACCAATCCCACCACTTTACCCAGCACGCCGAAGAATACATTGTACATTTCATTCATCTCCACCTCGAAAAATGCATAGTTCATTTTCAGTTCGGGATTGATCTTTTCCCAGGCAGCCTGAATGGTGGAGAGCATTGCTTTTTCACTTCCGCTGTATTTGACCTGCAGCTGACTGAACTCCGCCGGATTGTACATCAAGGCCATGGGCGCATCCTGCATCAGCATGTGGCGATGGATGTAATTGGGCACCACGCCGATGATTTCGTACAGGGTGGGATCGCTGCCCCGGTAAATGGCCTGGCCAATGGCTTCCGAGGGACTGCCAAAACCAAATTTCTCTACCGCCAATTCATTGATCAGGATTTGGGTTTTATTTGACTCAGGATTTTGAGAGGAGAAATTTCTGCCCGCAAGCAGTTTAAATCCCATGTTATTAAGGTATTCCTCATCCACATGGAAGTAGTCCATTTCATAAGCTTCGGCTTCGGGAGCGACTTTGAAATCATCGCCCATGGTCACTCCGGCGCCGGGAATATGGGAAATAGCGGATACGCTTTCCACGTTGCTGAACCGGATCAATTCAGCCTTGAGCTGCTCTCCATTGGTTTGGTTGAGCTTGATCAGCACCTTGTCATCCACCGCAAATCCCCGGTCTTTGTTCAAAAACAAATCGGTCTGCCGATAAACCAAAATGGCGGAAACAATAAACATCAGAGAAATGGCAAACTGCATCACGAGCAGGGCTTTGCGAAGCCCAAACCTGGAAAGTAATCGGATGCTGCCGAAGTTTTTCAATACCCGGATCGGCTGTAGGGAAGAAAGCACCACTGCCGGGAAAAATCCTGCCATCAACCCCACCAATACGGCAAAACCAATCAGATAAGGATACACCTCCAAGGAAGTGGAAAAGTCCCAACGCAGGAGTTGCACCAAGCGCAGGTTCAGGAGATACGGCTTGCTCAGGATGACCAAAATCCAGGAAAAAGCCAAGGCTAGTCCAGAAGTCAGGATGGCTTCAGCGATAAATTGGAAAAAAATCTGGGAACGGGCCGCACCGGTGACTTTGCGTATACCGATCTCTTTGGCGCGAGTCAGCGAACGGGCGATGGAGAGGTTGGTGTAGTTGAAGCAGGAGGTCAGCATCACAATGGCCGCCAAGGCACTGAGAAAAATCACGAATATTCGGGGTAAAAAGGGCCCAATGGGATTGTTGATGTCCGGGCCGAGCGCGATATCTGCCAGGTTTTGCAGTGCAAAATCATGCTTGTTGGGATCATCGGCAGCATAGTGGTCTTTGGCGATTTGGTGGAGCTGTGCCTGGACTTGTTCTGAAGAGGCTTCCTCCTGAAGCAGTATGTACAAATAGCCTTGATGATCCTGTTTCCAAGATTGAAGGGGATCAAATCCCGTGCTATCTACCGGATTCAGACTTTTAAGGGTCGCAAAGGAGGCCAATCCCTCAAACATCACATGTGACTTTTGATCGGGTTTGTCTTTGAGGATTCCGGTGACCTTGTATTCCCCTTGATCGCCCACTTTGATGCTTTCCCCGATTGGATTGGGGCTACTGAACAGTTTGTCAGCAGCCTCTCGGGTCAGGACGACCGAATAAGGATCGTTCAGGGCGGTGGCAGGATTTCCGGATTCGAATTCCAGCTCAAAAATGTCCAAGACTTCCGGATCGGCAAAGTACCCCGTGATCGGAATGTTCACATCCTGCTTGAAATCCATCATGCTCATATTGCCGAAGCCCCGTTTGATCCGTCCGGCTTTTTCTACTCCGGGCACTTCGTTGAGCATGGCTTCTTTGAGCGCCATAGTGGTAGTAGCGCTGGGTTTGTACTTTTCAGAAAGGGTATTGACCCGGAAGATGCGCTCCTTTTGGGTGTTGTGCCGGTCGTATTTGTACTGATCAAGTACAAGTGTGATGACAATCAGGCTGAGAGCCATGCTCACGCCGAGTCCGAAAACATTGATAAAGGAAAAAATCTTGTATCGCATCAGATTTCGGAAGGCTACTTTCAGGTAATTTTTCCACATAGTCGGTTAGGGTTTAGATCAAATCAGGATGAAAACTACTCCCGAATCCGATCACTTCAGCTGATAGCCGACCACCCGGATTCTGGACACGGTAGGCTATACGAATGCGGTGCCAAGGAAAAAAATGCCTAAACAGCGCAATTAGTGGGGTTTTGGAAGAAAATCGGTAAGCAATACTGAACATTTTTGTCCGAATGGGGACGATTTTAAGGTCAGGCGCCACCAAGTCGCCAAGGCACAAGGAGGTTTGTTGTTTTTCCAGGCCTGTTTCTCTGGGAGCTCTAGGGATTGATATAGGGCTAGGTGTTGGATGCCACTTACAAATTGGCTTGGATAAAAATAGCAGGACAAGGCGTGAAGAATTTCGATCGTGGTCGGAATTAGCCATGGGCCGGATTGCAGGGTGGGAAAACTTCACCCAGCGCTAAATTGCTATTTAAAGGCGTTTAATTGAGACTACGCCTAGGGGGGGTAGGCCAAGAAGGGCATTTATTTTATTCCCAAACCAGACTTACTGGGTAATTTTTGAAAATATGGTCTCTGGAGATCAACTTTAAATTTTCAGAGATGGCTTGAGCAATGATCATTCTGTCAAACGGATCATGATGGTAAAAAGGCAATTTGGAAAGTTGAAGTAGGTGAAGGGAGTTTATTGGGATAATCTCAATTTGATTCCTCTCCACAAATTCAAAAAGTTCTTCCAGGGAGATTCCTAATTCAAGTTTTTTTAATTGATGTTTGATGGTGATTTCCCAAAGACTTGTGGCACTTAAAAAGCAGGATTCATTCACATTTTTTATGATCTCTTTGGATGATTCTGGCAATTGCTTGTCACCAGCTACAAACCAAAGTAAGGTGTGTGTATCCAACAGATAGGCCATCACATGTATTGGTTGAAGTCCTCCAAAGGCTCATCAAAATCCGGAGATAATTTGATTTTGCCTTTTGCAAACCCAAATTCACGGGCTTTAAGTTTGGGTTTTGACTTGGATTTTGTTTTGAGAAATGCCACAAAATCCGCAACCTCAGCCCTCATTTCCTTGGGCAATGAATTGATTTCCAGTTTTAATGTGGTGTCTGTCATAGTCTAAATTTAGGATAATTGGACGATTGATCAAACCATGAGCTTGGTTTATGAATTGAAATTGGGTTTTGAACTGGATCGAATTACAAATTCGAAAGGATAGGAGGGTGTAATTGCAAATTACACCCAGCTACAAAAGAACTTCAATCCTAAATGAAGTAGACTAGGCCCAGGGGGGGCGGGACTCCAAATTGAACTTCAAATGTGGTGAATAGAAACTACGATTAGGTGAGTTGCACCATTAGCTGAGCTTCAAATTCAAGTTTTCAAAGTATACTTAAATGATAATAGGCCTAGCGGAAAGTAATTTTTTCTAATGCCCGATTAATCAAATATTAATTTATAAAACTAAATACTAGATACACACAAAATGGCTTTAGTATGTTTGATTCAAAGACTGTATTTTAGGTTATTGTAAGAATCACTTTTTCTGAATGGATTACGCTAAACTGCTCAAATCTTCATTTGACCCGTTTTTTAAAGTGCCATTGGCTAATTGGGAAGATTTTGCCCAGAGGTGCAAGCCTATTACCGTTCCAAGAGATACTGTCATCAAAGAACATGATACACTTGAGAGTTATTTTTACTTTATAGTCAAGGGGGCGGTTGGCCTTTTTTTGTGGAAAGAAAACAATCCTGTGTGTTTGGATTTCGCTTTTGAAGGACAATTTTGTTCTGATTATATGTCCTTGCTTACGGGTGAACCTACGCCTTTACACATGATGGCTTTGGAAGATTGCCTGCTATTGCGGATGAGCAAAGAAAATTACTTCGAATTGACCAAAACACCCACCGGTCAAATTCTTAGGTTGGTTGCGGCTGAGGTATCCTTTGTGGATAAGCAACGGCAGCAAATAGAGTTGCTCACCAAAACCGCAAGCCAACGCTACCATTTGCTGCTCCAACAATTCCCAAATATTCAAAACCGGATTGCCCAACACCACATCGCATCTTACTTAGGCATCACCCCTCAAAGTTTAAGTAGAATAAAACGGGATAAGTGATTTTTACCATTTGGTAATAGAGAGCGCCGGAGATGGGGGGATTTTTGTCGTGAAAAATTAAAAATTCATGAGATGCGGCTTTTGTAAGCGTGCTTCCTTCTTCACATCAACTTTCAGTCACTTATGGGCCAACAAGTAGCAATTTCTTCCCAACTCCAAGCAATACTGGATCAGTCCATTGATGGAAAAAAAGTTTTTGGCACATCCTTTACCATTCAATCTCCTGACTTTTATTGGCATGGTGCTTCCGGGGAACTCTCTATCGACAGTTCGTACTTCATTGCAAGCACAACTAAATTATTTACAACTGCGCAAATTCTTTACCTAAAAAACCAAAATCAACTAAACTGGGACGATCCTATAGCTTCTTATCTGCCTCCAGTTATTATAGACGGATTGCATAGATGGAAAGGGAAAGACTATTCCCGAGAACTGACCATCAGGCACCTCATGGCTCATACTTCAGGTTTGCCTGACTACCTGCAAGATAAAAGTGATAATGGGGGAATTCTTTCTGAACAACTTTTCAAGGAAGTGGACCAAGGTTGGAGTTTTGAAGAGGCTATTACCCGATCAAAAACAATGAAACCCAAATTTGCTCCTGGAACCAAAAACAAGGCTCACTATTCGGACACCAATTACCAACTGCTTGGGAAAATCATTGAAAATCTGACAGGGCTTTCCTATGCCCAGGCATGTGATTTACTTCTTATACAACCTCTAAAATTAAAAAATACCTACCTGTATACAGATCCAAAGGATAGTACACCTGCTGATATGAGATACAAACACAGTTATCTTAAAATCCCCAAAGCCATGGCCTCTTTCGGTGCAGATGGAGGAATGGTGTCAACATCAGCAGATTTAATGGTGTTTTTAGAGGCATTCTTTTCTGGGAAATTGTTCCCAATAGAGTACATTTCAGAAATGCAGATTTGGAACAGCATTTTTTTTCCAGTCAAAAGCGGAGTCGGTATCCATCTTTTCAAAGTCCCTTGGTTCTTTAACCCTACAGGGAAAATACCATACCTCATTGGTCACTCAGGTTTATCTGGTGCTTTGGCCTACTATAGTCCTGAAAAAACCATTTACCTTACTGGTACGGTCAATCAGGTAGCATATCCAGATGCTTCTTTCCGAACGATGATTAAGCTTTTGAATATTGCGCTTAGTAAAAAATAATTTAAAATTTCATGATGTTCAGACTAAGCCTCAGCGGATTATTGATTGTTTTTAACCATTACGTCCTTTTGGGACAGGGGTATCAGGGAATCAAACTTGGTAATTTAGATAAACTAATTTTAGACGGGAGACTAGATGAATCATTTTGGAAGAAGAGTCAAATATCTTCATTTCTGTATTTCAAAGACAATCCCAAACTTAAAAACACCCAATCCTCTATTCATTTCACCTATGACAATGAATTTCTGTATTTGGGCATAGGTGTAGAAGGAAGCCCAAATAATCATATGATCCAAGCGGAGCTCCCAAAAGACAGCGAGGCTATTTTATCAAATGAATGGGTAGCTGTATCTTTAGACACCTATAACGATGGGATTACAGCTTATACATTTATTGTAGATAGATTTGGAAACCAATTTGATGGCACCTTGAATGCTGCTAAGGACCTGTCTAACTCTTTTTCTATTGATTGGTTTGCAGAATCTTACTCCCACCCGAATGGCTTTCAGATTGAAATTAAAATCCCCATTCAAGACTTGCCCTTCCCCTTGGGAAAAAACCCTAAGATTGGAGTACTATATATTTACAATAGTATCAGTGCAGGTCGAGAGTTTCAGTTTCCTTTCATTGAACACCGAAATAAGAATCAAATAGACCAGTTCCATCCCATCGAATTGATTGGGTTGGAACCTAAACCGATTACTTCTACTTCTGGTATAGATATATCCAAACGCCTGGCCTACAAAAAAGATAAAATTCAGGATTTTTCTACATTAGTTGGAAGAGCCCAAGGGGGTGATGCTTCCATCATGGATTACTACCTATTCAAGAAACGAACGATTCCTAAATCTGATATTTCTAAAAATCCACTGAATTACTCAGTCAATGGAGCTATTCGAACTGAGAAAGCTTTTATGAATACCAATTTTCTGAAGACCTACTATCCAAAAGTTCACAGCTTTGATAACTTAATGGAGCGAAGTCAGACTACCGCTTTAATAGTTCTGCATAAAGATACTGTACTCTTGGAGCGTTACTACAATGGCTATAACAAAGACTCAGTGGTTACTTCTTTTTCTGTTGCTAAATCAATTACAAGTATCCTGGTAGGTTTGGCCGTTCAGGAAGGCTCAATTAAAAGTTTGGATGATAAATTAACTGACTATATTCCGGAATTAGCCGAAAAAGATCCGAAGTTCAATACAATTTCCCTCAAAGATTTATTGACCATGCGCTCTGGGCTACGCTACGACGATAGTGGGTTTCCTTCTGATGATGATTATACCTATATAGCTCCTGACCTTCGAAGCATCACTTTGGAAAAGATTGAACTCGTTGAATCCCCTGGAAAAACTTGGAAATACAATAATTATAACCTGATTCTTTTGGGTATGATTTTGGAGCGTGCTACCGGAAAGAATGTATCTGATTTTTTAAAGTATTCATTATGGGATTTCATAGGTGAATCCGATGCAAGCTGGAGTTTGGATGAGGAGGGGTTCGAAAAAATGGAAAGTGGATTCAATGCGATTCCTATGGATTATGCCAGATTAGGATTGATGATGCTGAATCAAGGCTTTGTTGATAATAGAAGAATCATTTCTCCTAATTGGGTTGAATTTTCCACACAGCCAAGTATGGATAACAAACCCGAAGGCGATTTCTTTGTAAAAAACAATCTTTATTATCAGTATCTGTGGTGGGGTAAAAAAAGGCCCACTGCGTCATCTGATTTCTTTGCAATGGGCAATAAAGGGCAATACATTTACATCATACCTTCCAAGAACCTTGTTATTGTAAGGCTTGGGTTCGAATATGGATTGTTTACGCCTGCTACGCTTTCTTGGCCTGCTCTTTTTTACGAGTTAGGGGAGATTTTACCTTAATTGCAGAAAGTTAACATCCCAGTTGATTAGACAGTAAGAAATAACAGCATTCCCCAAATCAATTTGATTGTGACTTGGATACTCTTTGATTTTTTGACCGATTGCTCTAATAAATCCTTCCTTTGAGGTTCATTGATATACCTTCCCTGTACAATTAACGACTGAATTTGTTGGGTATGGGATATATTTTCCAGAGGATTGGCATGCAAAATCACTAAATCTGCAAGCTTTCCTTCTTCTACACTTCCGTGGAGATGTTCAAGTTTGAAGTACTGTGCCGGATAAAGAGTTGCCGTACGTAAAACCTCCCCTGCAGGAATTCCTGAATCGGATAATTCCTGCAGTTCCTCGTGCAAAGTAGAGCCCGGCAATTCAGGCACATCCGTGCCTGCCAATATTTTTACCCCATTTCTGTAAGCTTGATAGGTTACCTCTCTGCTTTTGAAATAAAAGTCCCTATAGGTTTTTCTCCCAAGTTTGGATGTGTCTTCTGAAATCGTTTGGTCCAAATCTTCAAAGGAAAGAAAACGAAAAATCGGGTTGATTTTATCATAACGGCTTCTGAACTGATCATCATCTGCAAAGGCATCTGCCTTGCGCGTCAAAAGAGTTGGACAGTAATAGGTACCATTGTTCACCATGGTTTTGAAAATATCCTTTACCAAAACCGTATCGTGGTCATCAATCAGGTGCCTTCGGAAATTTGTATTATCCAGACGCTCGGGATTCTCATGCCTGATGATGTTATCTCTCCGGTCGGTGCTTTCCCATAGCAAAAACTTGCCATGTTCCAAGCTTTTCATACCGGCATTGGATGCCTCTATGGCTGTAACCCTATATGGTTTATGGCCCGCTATAGTTATTCCTTGTGCTTGGGCTTCCTTTGCTAGGGCAAAAAAAGACTCGCGGGATAGGTTGTTGTAAATTTTGATTTGGTTATAGCCTGCTTCCACGACATGCTTAACAAGCCTGATGGCATCCTCAGGGGTAGCACAATTGAAGTAATCCGGTAATGACCTATACATGCGATGAGGCCCGTCTAATGCGGGGGTAGAATAGGAATGGACCAAAGGTCCAACCCATTCTCCTTTTTGTACTTGTCGGTTCCATTTCTCAAGACTTGCTTTCCTACTCGCAAATACATCCCGATTGTTCAGTGCTCCCCTCATATCCCGTACATGCATTACTCCATGAGCCATAAACTGAGGGTATCCTATGGCTGGAGATAATTGCATCAAGTGAACATGCATATCCCATAAGGCAGGCATCAGAAATTTCCCGGAGCCGTTTAGGATTTTGGTATCATTGGGGACAGCAATTTCATTTGTATCAATTGACTGAATTTTATTTCCAACAATCCATACATTTCTCTCTGGAAGAATCGTGTCATTTTTAACATCTACTACGGCAATGTTTTTTATCAACAGGTGTTCTCCCTTTGGATAGTCTAGCTGGATTGGGCGAACGGGCAATACCACCAATAGGGCTAAAAGCAACACGCTACCACCAATAATGACAGCTATCACAGCAAGAATTTTTCTAACTTGGAACATATGAGCTCTTTTTAAATTCTTATGAATGTGCTTTTCTTACAAAGCCTCTATAAAACCCTTAAGGCTTTTTATTTTTACTGAAAAAATCCCAGAGCACTTCATTCATATCCAATTCCTTGGAGGTTTTCCCTAGTGGAAAACCAATATTAAAAGGGTCCGCACCCGGCCATGTATGTCCTCCTCCTGTGATCGAAAGCAAATGTACGGACACAACCTTTCCCTTAACTTGAATCCACTCAAGTGAAGTTGAATCTTCCTGATGTTTATCAAACACCTGTGAAATTGCCCCTGTTGGATTTAAACCGTTGTTTTTTAACCAAAAATGAAAGGTATCTTGGGCAGATGCATAGGCGTTGGGTTTCCCGTCAAAGTTGACTACCCTATCTTCGGTTCCATGAACCTGCATGACACTGATAGGATTTGCCTGTTTATGAAAAAATTGAACAGAATCCGGTAAAGGACCAGATATGGAGGCAATAGCCGCAAAGGTATCTGGCAATTCGGATGCTAGCCTATGGGTGAAAAAGCCTCCTCTGGATAATCCGCAGGCAAAAATAGCCTTCTCATCAATGGAGTATTCTTTTTTCAAAGACGTCAGCATCGCTTGTACAAATTCAACATCCTTATGCCCATGCTGATAGGACATATCAAAACCAACATTCCAATCTTGGTTGATTCCGGTAGGATATACCACGATAAACCCATATTTATCGGCTGTATTATTCATCCCGGTATAGAACATCTGCTCGGCCGCAGTCATCCCCCCGCCATGGAAATTGAACACTAATGGGAAAGACTGTTCGGGGTTTTCATGATAAGCCTTTGGAAGGTAAACCAGGTACCTCCTCCGCTCGTCTTCAACTTTGACACCTTTTACCTGTGCTTGGACTGTCCCAACTACACATACTGTAAGAAAGAAAAAGAATAATGTTTTCATTTGCTTTTTTTTCTGCAAATGACTGAAATTCAATAACCCAAAGCTGTCAAAATGGTCATTCCGCTATACCAAATGGTCATTCAGTTGAAATAAAAAATAAAACCTGAAATTTAATCTTGCTGTTTTCTGAATTCAGATGGAGTAATTCCCGTTTCTTTTTTAAATGCCTGATTAAAGGTATTGATACTGTTAAATCCAGCTTCCATACCGATGGCTGCAACCGTAAAATGGGAATGGTTTGAACTCTTTAAGAGTTTTTTTGCCTGTTCAACCCTGAATCCATTGATAAACTGATTGAAATTTTTCCCTGATTGATGATTAATTACCATTGAAACTTTTTGTGGAGTGGCATGGACGGCCTCGCTCAATTTATCTAAAGTCAAATCAGGGTTAGTATATGCGTCATGGGTAGTTAAATAGGCAAGAATTGCCTGATACAATGAAGAAATCTCAGGATCTCCCAATGGGGTACTCTTATATTTTTGATGGGCGATTGAGGTCAGGTAAGATTTCTTGATAGCTATCAGTGTCGTACTGTAAACTACGGCCGAATACACTATAGGCCCAATGACATAAGGGACTTTTTCTTCAAAAAGATTCAAGACATAGACAAACCAAATACAGACAAGCGCAATCCCAATCAGGTTTAACCACTCTTTTTTTACAGCAGTAGAACTTGATGATTTTACCCTGAATAATCCAAAGATTATATAGCCAATATAATGACCGTAAAAAATTATAAAAAATAAAAGGACACCCGCTGTAGGAAGTGCTTTTAGAAAAGCTTCTTCCATACTGATTCCAAACAAAAAGAACATAATAAAGGGAATAAAATGGAAGCTTTCCTTAGTCCTCCACTCGTTCCCATGAATAAGTTTATCCATATACATAACGTATAATGGACCGATGGTAAGCATAAAAGTTAGTCCTACAAAAATGACCTTCAGTGGAATGAAGTCAGCAAAGTATAACCAAAGGGATTTTCCTACCCTCAATGAAAGGAATAACACCAAAATAGCTAAAATCTTTTGGGAAGAAAAACCTCTTGATTTGGTAGAAAACAGGAGATAAATCACACAAAATATCCCATGTAGGACTCCCAATCCACTCATCAAGACCAAGAGCAAATCTGAACCTTTCATTATCAGTATCCTTTATTTTAATGATGAATAAAGCTCCGATTTATCGAAAATAGCAAAATTTGTTTTATTGAAAGGGCCTTAGTCTTGGGAAGTTTTAAGCTTACCAATTTTTTAATTATCGTGAAGAATCAACATCAATGTTAGGCTTTCTTAAAAAAAATATTTGCTCCAATCGGATGGTTGCTGTTACCGGAAGCCAAGATTAGGCACAACCAAATCTTTTTCATTACCATTTTTTAATAAAATAGGTAAGTTATTCTCTAATTACTCTCAACAAAAATTAATCTGCCAAACAATGATATGAAGAGTATATAAAGCCCAAGGATTAGGAAGAAGATATTGGAACCGACTTCTCCTGTCATAATCACCCGAAGAATAGACAATCCTCCAATAAAAAAATGCGCAAAATTTCCCAGTATTAAGGGTCTGGCATAAATTCCCCCGATTTTGGTATTTTTCAACATCCAGTTCATTACTCCAAATCCTATATAAACAGCTCCGAGAAGTTGGAATATGAGTATTAAGGCAGTGGTTGGTTCTTGAACCAAATCTGATAAAATTTCCTGTGGGAAAAATGAAAAAACCATTCCCATGATAACTAAAAAAGCAGCTGAGGAGGTCATGGTAATTCTTGAATATGACATAAACATTTTTATTTTTTTTTTTTTTGGAAAATCCAATACTACCAAAGAACCAAGCTTAAGTCATTTTTTAATATTTTATGATTATCCGCAATCATACCAGTAAGGGTAAATCGAAGCAATGATGAGTCGGTCAAAGAGTTTTTGACCAAAGTATCTTCTGTTGAGCTTGTAGCAAAACTCATCCAGGTAGTTCTGCATCATTCGTTCGCTTATCATATGGTATGTCTGCAGGTGTTTCTTTAAGTTACTGATGGCAATATGAACCCACTTGAGGTTAAAATTGCCCTCTTTGGTTCCAGAGATTTCTCTGACATGGACATCTATACAATCACTCAGATCTGAGAAGGTGGTACTCTTATCTGTTTGAAGTACAGCGTTTGAATCAATGTATTCCTTGATTAAAGTCTGTGCTGTTTTTGCCTCCAAGTTCTTTATTTTCTTCATTTTGAAGTACCTACAGCTCTTAGCAAACTTTCCCGACTCAGGGTCTTCTAAAACAGTCGATTCGGCCATCACAGCCACTTTTGACTGTTTTTGAGTACCTCGGCCTCGCTTGAGTTTGCTTCGGACTTGGACTTTGGTGGACTTTCCCACAAAAGCTTCATCGTATTCAACCATGTCTTCAAGTCTGTAGCGGTCATCACGTTTTCCCATGACTGCCCTGAGCTTGTGATACATTCTGAAAATCGGTTCATAACGCTTCATCCCCAGTTGTCTTTGGAGTTCAGCCGCACTGAATCCCTTCTTGGTAGCGGTAATGAATGTGATAGCCATCATCCAGATCCTAATCGGTAAGTTGCTGCTCTCCATGACTGTACCGCTCTTGATGCTGGTTCTGAACCCACAGGCGGCACACTGGAAAGAAAGCTTGTTTTCAAGCCAATAGTGTTTGAGACCAGTGCACTTCTTACAAATGATCCCTTGCCGGATTCTTTGTTCTTTGATGAATTCAACACAGGAAGCTTCGTCCGGAAACCGATTAATGAAATTGATAATGTTCATGGTCAAAACCGTCTATTTTGACCTAATTAAAAGCAAGTTGAAACCCAACTAAAGCAATTGTCACTAACTGTCAGTAAGAACTTATTTGGCTACTGGTGTCATTGCGGATATACATATAATATTTTCTGTAGAATATGAGTATCAAAAAAAGCGCAAGGCTAGATGATTTCAATTACCATTTGGTAATAGTTGCCTTTGGTTTTTTTTAAAACCTAAAAAACTATCTTTCCCTAAAAAAAAATTTCTTTCTAATACCCAACTGTTCAATTTTAACAAGGATTCCTATGCTCACTCATCTTATCCAACACTTAGAAAGGTATATACCTGTCTCAGATTCATTGCGGGAGTCTATCCAAAAAATATGCAAAGAAATCATTGTACCTAAGGGAACATTTCTGCATCAGCCGGGGAAAATTTGTACTCACACCTATTTTATCCATACCGGACTCCTTCGTATTTATTACCAAAAAGACGATAAGGAAATCACGGACAACTTTGCAGCTGAGGGAGAATGGATTACCTCCGTGTATAGCTTCATGAGAAATATTCCAGATAACTTTTTCATCCAAGCGCTCGAACCTTGCGAACTTATTGCCATAAGGGTTGAAGACCTTGAAAACTGTTTTGCCACCTACCATGAAATGGAGCGATTTGGAAGGAACCTAATTTCTTCTTATTTCTTAGAACATTCTGAGCGTTCGCTCTCTTTTAAATTTTTTAGTGCAAAGGAACGCTACCTGTACTTTAATAAGACCTCTAAGAGCAAAGTTTCAAGAGTTCCCTTAGGGATGCTCGCTTCCTACTTAGGGATAACACAAGAAACCCTGAGTCGTATAAGGGCTGAAAAAGACCCTTTTTGATATAGATCAAATTTTTATTGAAAACCCTACACAAGTTTTGCAAGCAAATCACAGAATTTCATTCAATATGCTAACAAAACTAATCCTCATTTTCTCTATTTGTTGGATATCTTGCCTGCCAATCCAAGCACAACAGGCTAACAATTTGCCTGGCAATGATCTAGAGCAAAACTCAGTAAAAGTAGACACGGTCTTGCAAAAGATTGATTCAGCAGTTATTCCGAAAAAGTCAATAAAAGAAAAGTTTAAAGTCGAAAGAAACCACTACCATCAAAAAAGGCAACAAACTCATAAGTACTACAATCCATTGAGCTTCATCTATCGACTTTTTGCATTATGAAGCATCCACAAAAAGTATATGCTTTGTTGGGACTTCTGGCACCTGCTTTATTTGTCATGACCTACCTGTCAATTAGCAGTGGTAGACCAGAATACAGTCATCTGACCAAAGCTGTCAGTGAATTGGGGTCAATGGATGTGGCCAACCGCTGGGTATTTAATTTGTTTGGCTATATACTGCCCGGTTTGATGATTTCTCTGTTTGGTTATGGACTTTTCCAATACCTGAAAGAAAACAATTCCAACAAATGGCCTCTTATAGGCATTGTCGGGAGCGGATTATTCATGGCTTTGGCAGGGATTTTTCCGGGAGATTTTGAAGATAGGAATTCCACCACTATGATTTTGCACAGTATTGGAAGCGTTGGTTCTTACATTTTCTTTCTGATAGGTGCCTTCACCTTCCCACGATTAATGAATAAAATCAGCTATTGGAATAATGGCCGATGGATTGGATTAATCATTACTTGGCTTAGCATTGTTTGTGGCAATTGGACTTTTATTTTTCCTGAAATTCCAGGAGTTGGTCAGCGAATTGGTTTTGGGATGTACTTTTTTTGGATAGGACTACATGCTTATTTATTATGGAAAAGTGATTCAAATATGAAATCCTGAACCGAAGCTGATACTCACCCACCTCTTAGAAGCCAACCAGAAATGCTTCTCATTATTGTTTTTTACAAAGAAAAGTTCAACGCATACCGCACCGACACCCTGCCCCGATTTGGTCAGCATACCCCGCTCATAGAGGTATTGCAGGTATCTGGTAGTTGTTGCATTGGAAACTTGGGTGATGGACATGTATTTTTTTGCACTCATGCTGCCTTGGAAACCCTCAGGACCTGCATCAAAAATTTTCCCAAGTACTTTTGTATGTCGTTCTTCCATAAAACCGTGATTTCTAAGGAAAGCAAATTAAAAATTTGAAGGAATACGGAGGTGTGGTCACAAACCTCGACTATAAAAAGAGAAGTTTAATCTAGACGCAACTTTCCTTAACTTTTATTTTAAAGTACTTCAAAAGTAATTTCGATTCAGATTTGGATCAATTAATCCACTTTTATTCCTTTATTTTTTCCTCTCCATCACCATCACCACCCGGTTCGGCACATACAAATGCACCTGTTGGTCTTTGTCCGTAGGGTAGGCGATGGACTTTTCAAGGCGCTCGAAGCCCCCGTAGATTTTTTCATCGGAATTGAGCAGGATATGATAAGTTCCTGCCTCGGGCATACGGATCGGGAAACCGAAAAAGGACTCGGTAGGATGGAAAGAAAATACAAAGATCAATCCCCCACGGGTATAGGCTAGGATCTTCTTGTCGGGATCGAGGAAGAGTTGCTCGGCAGGAGGGGTGGAGAGGAGTCGGTGTTCGGTGGCGAGTTGGATCATGACCTTATCCCAGGCGTCGAGTTGGCGGTAGCGTAGGTGAGGCGTATCCACGAGTGACCACTGCCGACGGGCGTATTGGTAGCTCCAGTCGTTGCCCAGTCGGGGGAAGTCCACCCACTCGGGATGCCCGAATTCATTGCCGATAAAGTTGAGGTAGCCCTCACCGCCCAGCGTGAGCGTGATCATGCGGATCAGTTTGTGCAGGGCGATGCCCCGATCCACCACCAAGTTTTGCTCCAAGACGGACATGGAGAAGTACATCTCCTTGTCCATCAGCCAGAAGGCAATGCTTTTGTCCCCGACCAGCGCCTGATCGTGACTCTCGGCATAGGCGATGGATTTTTCCCGAAGCGGTCGGTTGGTCAACTCGTGCCATAGCTCAAACATGTCCCACTGCTCATCCAGCTTGTGCTTCAGTGTCTTGATCCAGAAATCAGGAATCCCCATGGCCAGACGGAAATTGAAACCAAGACCTCCATCTTCCACTTTTCGACTCAGTCCCGGCATGCCGCTGACCTCTTCGGCTATGGAAATCGCCTGGGGCTTGAGTCCATGAATCAGCGTATTGGCCAGCTGAAAATAGAGTACGGCCTCTTCGTCCACTCCTGCATCGAAGTACTTCTCCGCCGAATCAAAAGACACATGTCCGTGGTGATGGTAGAGCATGGAAGTGGCCCCGTCGAAGCGGAATCCGTCAAAGTGAAACTCCTCCAGCCAGTAGCGGATATTGGAGAGGAGAAACTGTTGCACTTCCCACTTGCCATAGTTGAAAAGCTTGGAGTCCCAGCCCTCGTGATACCCTCTGGGTCCGGGATGAAAGTATTGATCGGCACTTCCGTCAAATTCATTGAGGCCTTCGAGCACGTTTTTCACCGCATGGGAATGCACGATGTCCATGATGACGGCGATGCCCATGCGGTGGGCAGTATTGATCAGGCTTTTCAATTCTTCCGGTGTCCCAAATCGGGAGGAAGGCGCAAAGAAATTGGAGACATGATAGCCGAAGGAACCGTAATAGGGGTGTTCCATGACCGCCATCATTTGTATGGCATTGTAGCCCCCGGCTTTGATGCGGGGGAGGATGAGTTCCTCGAATTCTTTATAGGTGCCGACCCCGAGTTTTTCCTGGGCCATGCCCACATGGCATTCGTAGATCAAGGGCATTTGGGCAGCTTCTTTCAGGGAAAATTCCTGATCGGTCCAGCCAAATTCGCTTTCTGGAAACCAGAGTTGCCCGGCAAAGTCATGGGTGGACTCGTCCTGAATCACCCGACGTATATAGGCCGGAATACGGTCCAGATCGGTTTCATTGGCACCGATGACACGGACTTTGATTCGGCTTCCATGGACAAACGTATGCTTGTATTGCTCTAAAGGCAGGAAGATCTCCCAATCTCCCCGGTGATTGCGGCGAAGGGGATGGGAATTGCGGTCCCACCAGTTGAAATCGCCCATGAGGAAAAGGGCCTTGGCAGCCGGTGCCCATTCCCGATAGATCCAGCCATTGCGGATTTTATCGAATTGGATTCCATAGTACTCATGCATTCGGGCAAACTCCAGGATGTTACCGGAGAAATCGTTGATAGTACGGATGGCGGATTGGAAATTGTCGTATCGCTTTTTGATTACGGCTTCAAAAGGTTTGAGCCAGGGTTCGTCGGCGATCAGTGGTAATTGCATTGGGTCTTTCACAAAAAATGGTTTTTTGCCTAGGATGAAATTAAAAAAAAATGTTAGGAATGGAAGTGGGGAAGAAAAGTTTCACCACTGCGTGGCTAAAGTTGGAAGGGATGTGGCAACCACGGGCTCCCGCCTGCGGTGATGGATATCGTTGCTTCTTGGGAGTTGCGTGTTCCAAGATTTCACTGGTTAGGATAGAGGAATTGTCTTTAAAGGAGATCCGAAGGATCGTGATTCTTCATGACCTCCGCTGGAGCTGAGGATATTTAAGGGGGTTGAGCCTGGACCCCAAAGGGGAAGAAAGGGCCTCCACCTTCAAAGAGGTCTTTGGATATTTTCAAAAGCCCTTGTTACTCGAATGTTGAAAATTTGGACTGGATTTTTAAGGACTCACAAAATGCCCTTCTACTCGGAGTCATTTTAAAGAGGGTGTAAAGTGATTTCCTAATACTAGACATTTGGTGTTTGGGCCATCTTTGGTAGGATTTTCAATCCGACCAAAAAATCAGTTCTATACCCCGGTATCCAAATTCTCCCTTGATCATTTCTGTTGAGAAACCTTCCCTCAAAATCCCCTCTCATGGCTTAAGCTAAATTCGGCTACTTTAACCCGAGACTCGACGATCTGACTAAGCCGGAATCCTTACCCTTTAAATTCTTAAAAAATTACTCATCAACCCCTCACTTATATCTAATTCCTATTCAGAAAGGGTAGAAGAATTGCTGGGATTTAGCCAAGCGTTTTCTAGTTTGAAAACTTACAACCAAAACCTATTTTCAATAGCATTAAAGGAAAAATAAAAATCAGTTTAATAAAGAAACGATAAATTGATAGGCACAATAATTACATTTTTTCTTGAATAAAATCAAAAAGATAAGTTAATTAAGTCATTGAAACCATTTACGGTGGATCAATATTCCTGAAATCGGCTCTTTCTAGCTTAGTTTTAGCTATTTCAGCCATGCTTGTCAGGTCTTAGGTTGCATGTTTTTGAGGAGGTTTTTTTTAATTCTTCCTTTAGTCAAGTTCTTTTTGAAATCAGTTTTTCAATTCAACCAACACGAACTAAATGGTACATACATCCAGATTTTTCCTTTTCCTGATTTTGGGCATCCTTCTTTTTACCCAATGCCAAAAAAACAGAGAACTTAATCCTTCCGAAGCCCGGGAAATAGCCAAAAAAGCATTTATTTATGGATTTCCCATGGTCATGAATTATAAGGCGCTCTATGCGAATACCATCGATAAAAATTCCGGCGATTACAAGGGGGAGTTCAATGAAAAGTCTTGTGAAGCGCGACTATTCTCCCCACAGGATAAAGCAATCGTGACCCCAAATTCCGACACCCCCTATTGTATGTTTTGGAGTGACATTCGAAATGAGCCCCTCGTTTTGTCTGTTCCTGAAGTTGACCCGGACCGATACTATAGCTTCCAGTTGATCGATTTATATACCCACAACTTTTTCTACATCGGTTCTTTAACCACGGGCCACAAAGCCGGAAACTACCTGATCGCAAACCAGGATTGGGAGGGTGAAATTCCGAAAGGGATTACCCAGGTAGTGCGCTGCGAAACAGGGCTTTTTTTTACGATTATCCGTACCCAGCTCTTTGATGCCAACGATCTGGATAATGTAAAAAAACTGCAGAATGACTATCAGGTACAGACGCTCAACGAGTATCTGGGCAAAGCAGCTGTGGAAAATAAATTCCAGAATGTGTTTCCAGAATGGGTAGAGGGAGATCAATTTACCGAAGCCTCATTCCGCTACTTTGATGCCATTGTCCAGTTTATTGAACCTATTGAAAAGGAGGATTCTTTATTTGCGGAGTTTGCAAAATTGGGGATTGGAACTAAGCAGGGATTTGAGCTGACTTCTTTCAATCCGGAAATACAGGAGGCAATCAAGAAGGGCGTGAGCGAAGGATTTGAGGAGATGAATGCCTTTATTAAATCCCAGTCATCCGATCCATTGGGAAGCTCCAAAATATTTGGAACCCGGGAATTCCTGGAAAAAAGTGCAAAAGAAAATTACGGATTCGACGATTTCTATTTGCTCAGGGCTGTCGGGGCTTTTTTGGGGATTTATGGGAATTCAGCCCAGGAGGCGACTTATCCCATGTATCTAACCGATCACCTTGGGGAGTCCCTCGATGCCTCCAAACATAAGTATACCCTCACATTTGAACCGGGTCAATTGCCACCCGTGCAATCGTTTTGGTCACTGACCATGTACGACGGGAAAACTCAACTGTTGGTCGACAACCCCTTAAACAAATACCTGATCAGCTCTACCCATGCCAATAGTTTTGTCAAAAACCAAGACGGCTCTATCACCTTCTACATTCAGGATGAATCGCCGGGTAAGGCGCTTGAATCAAATTGGCTGCCTGCTCCCTCAGGTCCTTTTTATGCTGTGATGAGGCTTTATGGGCCTAAGGAAGAGGTATTGCAGGGAAAATGGGTGAACCCGAAAATGATTGCCAACAATTAATAAAAGCACGCAATGAAAAAGTTTTCTCTTACCCTTTGTTTGGGTTTGGTATGGATGTTTCAATCATGCTTTCCCGAAAAACAGTCCATCCTTACCACAGATATCGATGAGGCTGAATCGATTGCCAAAGAAGCCTATATTTTCTCCTATCCATTGCTGATGGGGTACCAGGCCCAATACTTTTCCGCAGCTCCCCAAAGCCCGGGTTATCGCGGACCCCTCAACCGGATTACGAATGATACCATTCCTGCAGATGATACCCGAAAGGATGTGGTCACCATGAATGGAGATACACCTTATACTCCCTTCGGTCTGGATTTAAGGGCTGAACCCATGGTACTCTCCATCCCGGAAATAAAGGATAGATACTATGTGTTTCAATGCATAGACCTTTTTACCCACAATTTTGCATTCATAGGCACCCGTACCACGGGCACAGAAGCTGGGGATTACCTGTTTGTGGGACCGGGTTACACGGGTGAAATACCAACAGATAAGTTTAAGGCTGTTTTTTACAGTGAGAGCCAGTTCGTCACCATTATAGGAAGGACCCAGCTCAAAGGAAATGACGACCTTCCGAATGTGCTGCAGATCCAAAAAGGATACAAACTTCAATCTCTAAACGAATTCAATGGCAAGGAGCCTTTACCGGTTCCCAAAATAGATTGGGTGCCACTCAATCCTGAAGAATTTGGAGACGCCAGATTTATTAAATATGTCAATTTTTACCTGAGCATGGTACAGCCTTTTCATGCCGAAGACAGCGAGGCGCTTCAGCGCTTTGAGAAAATAGGCATAACACCTGGTGCTGATTTCGATTCAACCAAGTATTCCCCAGAAGTACTTGCAGCCATTGATAAAGGGATAAAGGCTGCCATTACGGACATTCAGGATAAGGCCGAAAATATTGCCCAGCGGGTAAATGGCTGGAATATGATGGAAGCCTTTGGGCCAAGGGAATTTTACAAAGGAGATTGGTTGTTGCGTGCAGCAGCAGTGATGGTGGGTATCTATGCCAACGATAAGGCGGAAGCGTTCTATCCGATAGCCTATGTGGATGCAGATAATGAAGTTCTGGACGGAAGCAAACATAACTACAAGGTCCACTTCAACAAGTCGGATATCCCTCCAGCTAAGTATTTCTGGTCGATCACCATGTACAATAAGCAAGCGGATGGTGTGGCCGGATACATGGTCAAAAACCCGATCAATCGGTTTCTGATAAATTCAACTACAGAAGGCTTGGTTTATGACAAGGACGGTGGGTTTACAATTTACATCCAACCTGATATGCCTGCCGGTTCAGAGCAAAAAGCAAACTGGCTGCCCGCCCCAAAGGAACCGTTTTATCTGGTGCTGAGGGTGTATGGTCCTGAGCAAGCAGCCATGGATGGTTCTTGGGCTCCTCCGGCCATTACAAAAGCCCAATAATCAGGAGATGAGAAAGTTGTACAATTAGGGTTCCACCAAACCCTTTGACCAGGCCCTTTTGGTATTATTTCACGTTTGTCGAGTAGGAAAGAGGTTTGAATTCCCGGTAAGGCTTTACTTTCCTTGCGGTCCTCGGAATTTGAAATTCCGAGGTCATATGATAGGATTTCTAATCCGACCAAGAAAAACACCATTTCCTTACCTCAGCAATAAAATCCAACTTCTCCCAATACCCATGTGCCGAGGTAAAAAAATATCACAGACTTGGAGTCTCGAAGGGGTGAAATTTGAAATGGTTTGGGAATTAATGCTTTTCGAATACCATCTCCGGCTCCCTTACCTCTACGTTTCCGGCAGCGTTGATAGCATCCAGGGTGACTTGCTTGAGTTCGTTGACGAGCATGGGGTCGTACTTGGCAGCCACTCGGATGTAGTTTTCGGTGAAGCCATGCATCTTGCCATCTTCCACGTCTTCTTCAAAAAGAACGGTAAAGGTCTGCCCCAGATTTTCCTCATAAAACTTTCTTCTCTTTTTCTCAGAAAGGATTCTCAGCATCTTGGATCGCTCGTTTCGCTTTTTCAAGGGCACAATGCCATCCATCTCCACAGCTCGGGTATTAGCCCGCTCGGAATAGGTAAATACGTGGAGGTAAGAAATATTCAGCTCGTTGAGGAAGTTGTAAGTTTCAAGGAAAAGTTCATCTGTCTCCCCCGGAAAGCCCACGATCACATCCACACCGATGCAGGCATTCGGCATCAGGGTTTTGATTTTGCTGACACGGTCTTCGTAAAGTTCACGAAGGTAACGGCGACCCATTCTCCTTAATATAGTGTTGGAGCCTGACTGAAGAGGAATATGGAAGTGGGGAACAAATCGCTTGGATCGGGAGACAAACTCGATGATCTCGTTGGTCAGGAGGTTGGGTTCGATGGAAGAGATTCGGAATCGGTCGATCCCTTCTACCTCATCCAGTGCCACCACTAAATCCGCAAATCGCTCCACTCGTTTTCCTTCCACGATGCCGAAGTCTCCTATATTGACACCGGTCAAGACGATTTCCTTCACATCGGTAGCGGCGATTTCCCGGGCTGAAGCCAACACAGACTCGATGGTATTGCTTCGGCTTTTTCCTCTGGCCAAAGGAATAGTGCAGAAAGCACAGCCGTAATTGCATCCGTCCTGAACTTTCAGAAAAGTCCGAGTGCGGTCATTAATTGAGTAGGCGTTATTAAAGGATTTGGCTTCGGTGATTTCGCTTGCGAGAACTTTGGCTTCCTGTTCTTTGGCAAAGTCGCCCAGAAGTTCGTGTAGTCGGAATTTTTCGGCAGCACCAAGTACCGCGTCTACTCCTTCGATTTCGGAAATTTCGGTGGGTTTGAGTTGCGCATAGCAGCCGATGATGGCTACATAAGAGTTGGGAGATATCTTTTTGGCCTCCTTGACAATCTTTTTACACTTTTTATCGGCATTCTCGGTCACCGAACAGGTGTTGATGATGAAAATGTCGGGATTTTCCTGAAAATCGACTTTCAGGTAGCCTTTTTCTTCAAATTGTCTGCTGATTGTAGACGTTTCTGAGAAATTTAGCTTGCAACCGAGTGTATAAAAGGCAACTTTTTTCAATTTTCTCCTTCAGATAATGGATTTGCAAAGGTAAGTAATCCCCAGCTTTTTACAATTTTCGAAATTGTGGCCCGAAAACACACTTTTTTTCAGCTTAAGGCTATAAAATCACCATGATTTTTTGAAAAAAGTGGAAATTTTTTGAAAAATCACCTCAAAAATGAGCCATTCTCTTTTTCAGAAACATATTTTTCTATTTTTGTGGGTGTAATCTTAAACCACAAATCGTAGATATGGCAACATTGAGACAATCAGCCTTGGCAATGGTTCAGGCAAGACCTCGTGTCGGCGTAACCCCGCCTTCCACCAAAATTTCAGACTACTTCGGTACCAATGTGTTTGGACCTGCGCAAATGAAGCAGTCTCTCGCTCCTTCCGTTTACAAAAAAGTAATGGAAGCGATCGACAAAGGAACTAAAATCGATCCGTCAACCGCTGAAGAAGTGGCATCCGCGGTGAAAATTTGGGCCATATCTAAAGGGGTAACCCACTACACCCACTGGTTTCAGCCATTGACCGGTTCTACGGCAGAGAAGCATGATTCCTTCTTTGACATGTATGCCGGTATGGAGAAATTCAAGGGTTCAGCTCTTGTTCAGCAAGAGCCAGACGCATCTTCTTTCCCTCACGGAGGTATCCGTTCTACGTTTGAGGCAAGAGGATATACCGCTTGGGACCCATCTTCTCCGATTTTCGTGTTTGACAAGACCCTTTGTATTCCCACCATCTTCGTGTCTTACACAGGAGAGGCTTTGGATTACAAAACTCCTTTATTGAAATCCATGGAGGCGATCAACGAGGCCGCAGTTGCGATCTGTCAGCTCTTTGACCGTAATGTGAGAAAAGTGACTCCATCCTTGGGTATTGAGCAGGAATACTTCGTGGTAGATAAAGCACTCTTTGCAGCTCGTCCAGACTTGGTGATGGCAGGTAGATCTGTTTATGGACATACTCCGGCAAGAGGTCAGCAGTTGGAAGACCACTATTTTGGTTCTATCCCTACCCGCGTGAAAGATTTCATGATGGACTTTGAAGTGGAGGCGCACAAGTTGGGCATTCCGGTTTCCACCCGTCACAATGAGGTAGCTCCCGGACAGTTTGAAGTTGCTCCGATTTTCGAAGAGATCAACAAAGCCATCGATCACAATCAGTTGTTGATGGACTTGATGGATAAAGTAGCTGAGAAGCACAGTTTGAAAGTTCTTTTTCACGAAAAGCCATTTGCAGGCGTAAACGGTAGCGGTAAGCACAACAACTGGTCATTGATCACTGATACCGGGGTCAACTTGTTCCAGCCAAGCAATTCTGCAAGAGAAAATCTTCAGTTCTTGGTATTCCTTGTAGCAACGGTAAAGGCAGTGTACGACCATGCCGATTTGTTGAGAGCAAGTATTGCTTCTGCATCCAACGACTTCCGATTGGGAGCAAACGAAGCACCTCCGGCAATTATGTCCGTGTTCTTAGGGGCAACGCTTTCCGAACTCTTGGATGAGTTGGAGAAAAACGGAAACGTGAAAATCGAGAAGGGTGACAACATGTATATGAAGTTGGGCATCTCTAAGATCCCTGAAATCATCCTGGACAATACTGACCGAAACAGAACCTCTCCATTTGCATTTACCGGAAACAAATTCGAATTCCGTGCAGTAGGTTCTTCTGCCAACTGTGGAGGTCCGATGATGACCCTCAACGTGATCGTGGCTGAGGTGCTGAAGCAGCTTTATAAGGACATCGAGAAGGAAATGAACGCTGGCAAAGAGAAGAAAATAGCCATCGTCAATGTCCTCAGAAAATACATCAAGGAATCTAAAAAGATCCGCTTTGAAGGGGATGGCTACTCAGAAGAGTGGGCAAAAGAAGCTGAGAAGAGAGGCTTGAATAACTTCAAATCCACTCCTGAAGCTTTGGACGTGTATACTAAGAAAGGGACCAAAGAGCTTTTCGAACGTCACAACGTACTCAACCACATCGAGGTGCATGCCCGTCATGAGATCGAATTGGAAGCCTACATCAAAAAAGTACAGATCGAAAGCCGTGTGATGGGTGATTTGGCTTTGAATCACATCATTCCTACTGCGATTTTGTATCAAAACAAACTGATCGAAAATGCAAACGGTTTGAAAGGTCTGGGACTGGACAATTCCGCGCCTGTGGAGACGATCAAAGAAGTGTCTAAGCACATTGCAAACTTGAGAACCTTTGTCAACGAGATGACAGAAGCTCGGAAGAAGCTCAACAAAGAAGAAGATGTGATTAAGCGGGCAAAAGGCTATCAGAAGGAAGTAAAAGAGGCTTATTTCGACAAAATTCGCTATGCAGTTGACAAGCTTGAGCTGCTGGTGGATGACGAAAGCTGGCCTTTGGTGAAATATCGTGAAATGCTCTTTATCCGATAATCTTTGTGATTGTCGTCGAAAAGCCATCCTGAATCAGGATGGCTTTTTTTATAAAGGCATTTTTAAAAATTTTTATAAATCTTAAAACAGAAACTAATAAATCTTTCCAGTTTCTAGTCATTTTTGAATGACTTTTAGGGCCAAGTTTAAAGAAGTTATATTTTAATTATTTCGTTTTTTGTGTTTCTTGATGAATTCTTTTAGAAATGTTTAAAAAGTAAAGCTATAAACCTAAAAAATGACGGTCTTAATTCTTTACTTTTTTAAAAAAATTGAGAAAATTTTATGACTTTTTTCAAAAAAAACTCATAAAATTCTTTTGAGGGATTTTTAATTTATTTAGCTTTAGAACTTATAGACTAAGGTGAGACTGTTTAATCGAACTATTTTCTGTGGTTTTTCTCTCATTTTCAGATCTTTTCAATTGTGTGGTAGGTTTTAATTGTCATTATATGGTGCAGGGTTTACTTAATCCTTTCTCCTCCAAAGCATCCGGGAATCCGGGTAATCCAATCAATTTATTTCTAACCTTTTATTACCAGCTATGAGAAAGTTTCTATCAATTACTTTCGCATTGGTGCTATTGCTGAGCTTTTCTGTCTCGGCACAGGACCAGAGAAGAGTGTTGAAGGGAAAGGTCACTGCTTCGACAGATGGTCTTCCCATGCCGGGAGTTACAATCCTGGACAAGAGTAATCAGACGGGTACTACTACCGATGTAGACGGACAGTATTCGATTTCGGTAACGGATAAGTCCGTTTTGGTTTTTTCCTTTATCGGCTATGCCAGCAAAGAATACACCGTGGGCAACATGACCCAATTGGATGTGGTTCTTGAGGAAGATTCAAGAGTATTGGGAGAAGTAGTGGTAGTAGCACTAGGTCTTACCAAGGAAAAGGAAAAAGTCGGGTATTCAGTTTCAACCGTCAGTAGTGAAGTCCTTGATAAAGCCAGAGAAACCAACGTGGCAAATTCCCTGGCAGGTCAGGTAGCCGGTTTGGTGGTAAAAGGTACCAATGGTGGCCCTGGAGGTTCATCCAATATCGTCCTTCGCGGTCTCCCAAGTATTTCAGGTACAGGTTCACCTCTATTTGTAATCAATGGGGTTCCTATGGACAACACCCAGCGTGGTTCTGCCGGACAGTGGGGTGGTAGTGACAATGGGGATGGTATCGGTAACCTAAGCCCTGACGATATCGAGACCATGACCGTATTGAAAGGTCAGGCTGCCTCAGCCCTATATGGTGCCCGTGCTTCAAACGGTGTCATCCTTATCACGACCAAAGGTGCTCAAAAAGGAGGAGACTGGTCCTTGACTTACAACCTTAACGTGATGACTGAAAACGCTGTGGATTTCACCAATTTCCAAAGAGAATATGGTCAAGGTACAGGAGGTCAACGTCCCATTACCGCAACTGATGCGAGAACTTCTGGCCGATTTGCCTGGGGTGAAAGAATGGGTGGAAATGTAATCGGCTACGATGGAAATCAATATCCTTATGCCCCTTCTAGTGAAGGATATATTGATTTCTACCGAACTGGTACAAATACTACCAATTCGGTGGCTATATCTAAGGGATTGGGAAAAGACGGCGCCTTCCGACTGTCACTTTCTAATTTAAAATCGAATTCTATCGTTCCAAATAGTGGTGTAGATCGACTCAATATCAACCTCAATATCGATCAAAATATCACAGAAAAGCTAAATATTACTGCCATGATCAACTATATAGATCAAGAGCAGACCAACATTCCTTCCCTAAGTGATGGGCCTAGAAACCCAAACAACTTTCTGTTTTTGGCTCCGAATATTCGACCAAGCATCTTTGCTCCCGGTTATGATGAAGCAGGAAATGAAATCGTCTTCAGTGATGATATTTTCGTAACTAACCCATATTTCGTAGCCAACAAAAACATCAATAACCTTGGAAGAAAGCGGACTATTTCTGCTCTTTCGGCAAAGTATAGCTTTACTCCTAAGATCTATGCCATGCTTCGCGTCGGTAATGACGTTTCCAACGATGACTTCTACAATGTCGAACCTACAGGATTGGCTTACACTGCAAACTTGCAGGGGAACCTTGGAGGTAGAGGGCTTTCTACCCGTACCGAACTAAACGTGGATGCATTGTTAGGAGGAGATTTTAAGCTTTCAGATGATATTTCCCTAGACGCCTTGGTTGGTGGTACTATCCGAAAAAATAGCTTCGAAACAGTGGGAGTAAGCGGTTCGCGCTTTGTAATTCCAGGTCTATACTCTCCATTCAACGTAGTAAACTTTGGTCGATCCTATGGCTTTGAAGAACGTGAGGTACATTCTGGTTTCTATTCTCTCGGCTTTGGATACAAGGATTTCTTGACCTTGACTACCACAGGTAGATATGATGTGTACAGTACTTTGCCTGTCAATAACAACAACATCTTCTCCCCATCGGTGACGGGTGCGTTTTTGTTCGATAAGTTTTTGAATATGCCAGCTTTGGATTTCGGTAAGTTGAGAGCATCTTATGCAGTGACCAGCGGTGAACCTTTTGCAGCATATCAAACCCAGTTTTATTACAACTCCGCCAATTCATATGCAGGTGTTCCAGCAGGTTCTTCACCTTTGGGCCTTCCTAATCTCTCCTTGAAGCCCTTTACCACCGATGAAATCGAAGTTGGCTTTGACCTTAGCTTCTTCAAGACAAGACTCTCCTTTGACATGGCCTATTTTACCAAAACCACCAACAATGAGATCATGAATGCCAACTATTCCATTTCTTCAGGCTTTAATTCGGGGGTGGTTGCGACAGGTTCTACTCGTAACAAAGGTATAGAAGTGTTGGTGACTGGTATCCCAGTGCAAACTGCCAATTTCTCCTGGAAGTCTTCTCTCAACTTTACTAATGTGAAAAATGAGGTATTGAGTACTGATCCAAACAACAATCCGATCAACCTTGGACAAAATAGAGCAACCTTAGGCAACGCAGTTACTGCCTATGTGGTTGGACTTCCTGGACCTCAAATCCGTGCTTATGACTATAAGTATGATGCCAATGGCAATATCGTAGTCAACAGCGCAGGTATCCCTGAAAGAGGTGAACTTAAAAACTGGGGATCTGTCCTTCCTACCGTGTATGGTGGCTGGAATAACGATTTCACATTTAAAAGCTTCACTTTCGGCGTTTTGATAGATTACAGCTTTGGAAATAAAGTGTTGTCAGCAACCGAATTTTATTCTCACTTCAGAGGCTTGCACCAAAATACACTGGTGGGTCGTGAAGGTGGTGTCACCACCAATGAGATCACTGCCACAGCAGAAAATTACTACAGAGGTCTAGTTCAAAACGTAACCAGAACCAGCGTGGTAGATGGTGATTTCATAAAGCTCCGTCAACTTACCTTTGGCTATACTTTCCCACGTGAAATGTTTAATTCAGTTCCGGTGCTGAAAGGTTTGACAGCTTCTATTGTTGCCAGAAACTTGGCTATTTTGATGCGAAAGGCGGAAAACATCGATCCGGAAGCCACTTTTGGTTCTAATATCAGCTACTTGGGAATTGAAGGAACAAGCCTTCCAAGTACCAGATCCATTGGATTCAACTTAAACTTCAAATTGAATTAACTATGAAAAAATATATCAGTGCTTTTCTTTTAGCGGGTTTTCTGGGGGTGACCTCATGTGATTCGAATTTTGAGGAGCTTAACACAGACCCTAACAGGGCAGATGCTACAGTTTTTGACCCCAATCTTATTTTACCGATCGCAGCTAATGGGTATGGGGGAATGATATCAGGTTACTCAGGAGCTATTTTGTTTCAGAGTATGTGGATTCAGGCTATGGCTTCTACTTCTACAGGTGGTGCCAACTATTATTCAAACGCAGATAAGTATGTCATATCTGGAAGTACCAATTCCTACATTGCCAACGTCTGGAATAATGGCTACAGCACAGCTTCGAGAATTCAGCAAATGCAAAAATTGGCCAGAACAAAAGGAATGAATAACCTGGTGGCAGTAGGAGGTATCTTCAAAGTTCTTACTCTGTCATTTGTTTCGGATATCTATGGTGATATTCCTTATTCTGACGCACTTAAAGGTGACGAAGGAATTACTCAGCCTAAATATGATAGCCAATCCCAAGCTTACATTGCAATGCTTACCGAATTGGAGGCTTCTCTGGTAGCCCTTAGCCCAACAGGAGATGCCATCCGAAATGATGTGATCTATAAAGGTGATATTGCTAAATGGAGAAGATTTGGGTACTCTTTAATGCTCAAAATGGCCATGCGCCTGGTGAAAAAAGATGCAGCAGCCGGTAGAACCTGGGTTCAAAAGGCTGTAGCAGGGGGGGTATTTTCTTCCACAGCTGATGATGCGTTGATTCCGGGCGATGAAGCAAATGGATACTCAAATTCCAGCGCCAATGCTCTAAATGTACCTGACGATATCTATGAGGTAAGATGGTCAAAGAAAATGATCGACTACCTGAAGGCAACCAACGATCCTCGCCTTCCTTTGGTAGCCGAAGTTCCCAACCCAGGACTCGCGGCTAATCGTAGCGGTGACCCAGGTAATAGCAACCCGAACGTTCAAATCGGCCTTCCTAATGGTTTTGACCTTCGTGGTGGACAATTTGATATCTCCAGACATCCTGATTTTCCGGGAGGTACTGGCACAGGAAATGACATCGCACCTATTGGAGCCTATTCACGTCCTACTTCACTTTATCGAAACAGAAATGCTCCCGTTTTTGCGTTGACTTATGCCGAAGTGCAGTTGTTACTTGCTGAGGCTGCGTTGAGAGGCTGGACCACCGGCTCTCCTGCAGACTATTACCGAAATGGTGTGACTGCAGCATTTACTTCAATGGCTAAATTTGGCGGAGCAAGCATTTCTGCCAATTCGATCGCCTCGTATGTGGCAGCCAATCCATTGGACGTTAGTTCTATGGATGCTTCTATGAAAATGATCAATGAACAAATCTGGGCGACCACCAGTCTCTTTGCCAACTTTGTAGAAGCCTGGAACAACTGGAAGAGGTCTGGTTTTCCTAACCTTACTCCGGTAAATTTCCCCGGAAACTTCTCTTCAGGACAGATTCCAAGAAGACAGCCTTTTCCAAATGGTGAAACTTCTCTGAATGCGGATGCCTTGAATGGGGCTATTTCCAGAATGGGAGGCGATGACTGGATCACCAGAACTTGGTGGGACGGAGGTAATTAATTCCCTCAGATTGTACAATGGGGTTCCCTGAGTTTGTATTTCACCAGTTTTAAATTGGAATTGAAGTGCTGATTAAGAGAATTCCCCTTTCTAAAGGGAGGTAAGGGAATTTTAGCTTTATGCCCTTAAATGCTCATTGAATGCAAAGTTCCAAATAACTATAATTTTTATTCCAGAGGTTTTGGATTCGTCCAAGACCTCTGTTTTTTTGAACCAAAACCCATTTTGCATGAATCAATCTCTGTTTAGGAACGTAGTATTCTCCTTGACTTTGGTCATCACTTTTCCCTTTTCTTCTTTGGCACAAAAACCCTACATCGTCGGATATGTTGCCTCCTGGAAGGGCGTGGATCCTGACCAAATTCCCGCTGAAAAACTCACCCATCTCAACTATGCCTTTGCCAATGTGGAAGATGGAATCGTGACCTCCGGCAAAGGACTGGCCGAGCGGGATAGTCTGAATTTCATCCTGCTCCAACAACTCAAACAAAGAAATCCCGACCTCAAAATCCTGGTGTCCATAGGTGGATGGACTTGGTCCAAAGGATTCTCAGATGCAGTCTTGACAGCAGAGGGCCTTACCAAACTCACAAAATCCGGCATCGATTTTTTAATTAAACACCGATTGGATGGATTGGACTTTGACTGGGAATATCCTGCCTGGCCGGGAGACAATAATCCGGTCAGACCTGAGGACAGAGAGAATTTCGTGGCCATGCTCAAAAGTTTCCGTGAGGCATTGGACTCCTTGGGCAGCCTTCACGGGAAACATTACCTCAGCACCATCGCATCCGGGGGATTCAGACAATACCTGGAGGTCAATGATCTTAGAAGCGCACAGCACTACCTAGACTTCATTAACATCATGGCCTATGACTTTTTTGGGGCAGGAGATCCGTTTACCGGACACCATGCCAACCTGTTTGACGGAGAACCTGAATTGGTGCCTGAAATGAAAAAAGGGAGATCGGCTCACTCGGCAGTATTGGACCACATAGAATTTGGAGTTCCTGCCGAGAAATTGGTTGTAGGGGTTCCATTTTATGGGAAACGCTGGAAAAACGTGGAGGCAGGGCAGACCCTAGGCAGGTATCAGCCTGCTGAGTTTGATCAGTCCATGCCTTATGCTAGGATCAAGGAATTGCTATTGGATCCTTCCTATGAAAAGTATTGGGACTCTACTTCGCAAACTCCATTTTTATATTCGCCTGCGAACAAACATTGGGTGACCTATGAGGATGAGCGCTCCATGGCAATCAAGATGAAATACATCAAAGAAAAGGGATTGGCAGGAGCCATGTTTTGGGAACTGTCTGAAGATCCCGATGGAACCCTTTTGGAAACGATGGACAAGGAATTAAATAACTAAGAAAATTGAAACTGATCGGTGCAGATATTGGGGGAACGCATATTTCCGTGGCTGAGCTCAGATCGGAAAGTGGAGGCTTAGGGGTGGATTTTCCTTTACAACGGGATGTAGATACCTCTCAGGATGCAGACTCCATTATTTCTTCCTGGGCTGAATTGATTGCGGAGGTGTCCCAAGGGGAAAAGGATTTCTATCTCGGAATCTCCATGCCCGGACCTTTTGACTACGAAAGGGGAATTTCCCTGATCCAAACTCAAGGCAAAATGAGAGCCCTGTATGGCTTATCTGTAAAAGAACTTTTGGCTTCTTCTTTAGGCGTACCGGCTGAGAAAATCCGCTTCACCAATGATGCAGAGGCCTTTCTGATAGGTGAAAATCTGGCCGGAGCGGGGATGGGTATGGAAAATCTGATCGGAATCACACTGGGCACAGGCTTGGGTTCGGCAATCAAAATCCAGGACGTCACCAAGGACGCTAAACTTTGGACAGCACCATTCCGCGATGGAATCGCGGAAGATTACCTGGGTACGGCTTGGTTTGTCCAAAAAGCCAACACCGATTATGGCTTGCAAATCAAAGGGGTAAAGGATCTCCTCCAGCCCGATAGGGATCCCCGGGTAGCTCAGGCGATTTTTCGGGAATTCGGAGCCACCTTGGGGGAGTTTCTTCTGCCTTATGTGGTTCGCCTACAGATTCAAAAGGTGATTTTGGGTGGGAAAATCTCCCTTGTAGGGGATCGGTTTGTTCCCTTTACCCAAGGCTATTTAGAAAAATTCGGGATTAAGGTTCCTATTCAAGTTTCAGCGTTGGGAGAGAAAGCTGCGCTGATCGGAGCCGTTTCTCCTTTTTTAACTTAGTAATTAATCAAACCTAAAATGAAAAAACTCCTCATTTACCTTTTTCTTTTCTTCTTCTTCACCCACCTCCAAGCCCAACAGCAGGTAGAGTTAATCATTGTCGGCGGAGGAGCGAGTGGAACCGCTGCGGGAATCGCCGCCGGTCGATTGGGAACCCAAACGCTCATTCTCGAACCCACCCCTTGGCTGGGAGGAATGCTCACAGCTGCCGGAGTCTCGGCTATCGATGGCAATCACCGATTACCCTCGGGGATTTGGGGAGAGTTCCGAAAAGAGCTGGAAACCTATTACGGTGGACCGGAAAAACTCTCCACCGGTTGGGTGAGCAATACGCTTTTCGAACCCAAAGTAGGAAATCAAATCCTTCAGAAAATGGCCGCCTCCGTGCCTAGCCTCCAGGTGAAATTCCAAAGTCATTGGAAATCAGCCAGCTACTCCAATGGCATCTGGACCGTAGTGTATGTGCAAAATGGCAAGGAATTCCAAATCACAGCGCCCATGCTCATCGATGCTACCGAGCTGGGAGACGTAGCTGCTGCCCAAGGTTTGCCTTACCGATTGGGAATGGATGCCCGAGCTGAAATAGGGGAGGAGTTTGCTCCCGAACAGGCAAATGACATTGTCCAAGACCTGACCTATGTGGCCACCCTTCAGGATTATGGTCAGGGAGCGAATAAAACCATCCCAAAGCCTGCCAACTACGATCCGGCTGAATTTGCCTGTGCCTGTGCCCATGCAGATCCAACCACTGACGATGCGCCGACCCTAGACTGTGGTAAAATGCTGGATTACGGTAAGCTTCCCAATGGCAAATACATGATCAACTGGCCCAATTGCGGCAATGACCATTATGTCAATCTGGTGGAAATGAGTCCGGAAGAAAGGGAGAAAGAACTCGAAAAAGCGAAACAGACCACCCTTCGCTTTGTCTACTACATTCAACATGAATTGGGATTCAGGCACTTAGGATTGGCCGAAGAGGAATACCCCACCCAGGATGATCTCCCTATGATTCCCTACCATCGGGAATCCAGAAGATACCGGGGATTGGTGGATTTTACACTTCCTTACGTACGAAACCCTTACTCGGCACCCAGCCCACTGTATCGCACCGGCGTGGCCGTTGGAGATTATACCATAGACCACCACCATAAGAAAAATCTCGAAGCCCCTGCCATTGATTTTATTAAAATCCGGGTTCCTTCCTACAATGTTCCTCTAGGTGCCCTGATTCCTCAAAATCACCCCGCCTTGATTCTTGCCGAAAAGAGCATTTCTGTATCCAATATTGTGAATGGAGCTACCCGGCTTCAACCGGTGGTGTTGGGCATAGGGCATGCGGCAGGTGTATTGGCTACAGTGGCCTTAAGAAATAAAAAGCCCCTTTCCGAGGTTTCCATTCGTGAAGTGCAACAAGTTCTCTTGGATCAAAAGGCCTACATTATGCCTTTCCTGGATATGAATCCTGCTGATCCCCATTTTCAGGCCATGCAAAAGGCAGGAGCCACAGGGATCTTCAAAGGAGAGGGAGTGCCCTATCTTTGGGCCAACCAAACCTGGTATTATCCTGAGCGACTGGCTACAGAATTTGAGGTAGTAGATGGTCTGAGACCTTTTTATCCCGAGCTGAAAGATTTCTGGGGAGCCTCAGGGGATTACCTGATCGGAGACCGACTGATCAAACTTCTAAGTCCCATTCGACCGGATTTGAGTGAATCCCTGGTAGCCCAGACTTGGAAAGAGACCGGTTTACCGGGACAGTTTACCATGGATAAAAAGTTGAACAGAAGAGAAGTCTCTGTACTTCTGGATAGACTTCTTGATTTTTTCCGGAAGGAAGTGGATTGGAGAGGGGATTGGGTAATGGAGGAATGAGCAATTCTTTAGGGTTTTTGGTAGGTGTTCATTAAACATGGACTATTCCAAGCCAACTTCCTCTCCCCTTTGAATCCTTGAATCTCCCGCCAAAGCGGGCCGAGAGAAAACAGATCCTAGAGTAGTCAACTTTACCGAAGACCTATGTCGGAAGAAGCAGGAAAAATCCGACTTGCCTATTCCAACTCGTTCCCAAATCCCAAGATCCTGGTATCCCAAGTCTCGTACCTTCAATAAAAAAATGCTTCCCCGATTGGGGGAATCAAAGAAAATTTGAGCTTTTTCCTGTATGTTTGTCGGGTTTTTGATCGTTTTGACTAGTAAATTTCTATGAAAAATCTTTTGAAAGGAGGGTTGTGGATCCTGTTGTGCGGCCTGGTGATCTCCTGTGTTTCCAATGAAAAAATCATCTACCTTCAAAATTTAGAAGACAAAGAACAGATTTCTGAGGGTGAATTGATTTCCTACGAAATTCCCGAATACAAACTACAATACAACGATATCATCGATGTGAATGTGCAGACCGTGGATGATCTTTTGAAAAATGGATTCAATACCTCTACTGAAAATGTCAATGCCATGCGAATGCAAATGGCCCAAGGCGGAGGGGACATCTATTACATGACGGGTTACACGGTAGATAGAAACGGAAATATCCGTCTGCCCATCATCGGAGAAGTAAATGTCAAAGACAAGACCATCGAGGAAGCCAGAATTGAAATTGAAAAACGCCTGAAGGAATATGTGGTCACCGAAGTGTATGTCAAAGTCAAACTTGGAGGGATTCGTTACTCGGCCTTGGGAGAGTTTCGGAGACCGGGAAAATTTGTGGTGCTTCAGGACAGAATGACCATTTTTGAAGCCATCGCCAATGCCGGTGACTTGAATGTAGTGGCGAAGAGGGATGAAATAATGCTTATCCGCCAGTATCCGGAAGGCACCAAGCTCCACCGGATCAACCTCAACGATAGAAATTTGATTAAATCCCCTTTTTATTTTATTCAACCCAATGACCAACTCTATGCCGAGCCCATGAAGGTGAGAGAGGTCGGCGCAGGTGAAAATGCGGCCCAGTCCCTTCTTTTGTTTAGCTCTGTTTTAACGGCTGTCTTGTTGGTTATTAATTTGTTTACCAATTAAAAATGTATCCGAATACTCCTCAAAATCCCACGAATTCTTCCAATCCATTCGTAATTCACCAAGATGATGAGATTGATTTGAAAGTCATTCTATTCAACTACCTACAGTATTGGCCCTGGATTATTCTTTTTGCCTTTTTGGGAATTGTTTCGGCCTTTCTCTTCAACCGTTTTGCTACCCCAATCTATAAGGTAGAGTCCACGGTGATCATCAAGGACGAAAACACTTCCTTGGGAGCTGACCTATTCGCTACAGCGGGTCTAATGGGCTTGCAGGGAAAAAGTAATATTGAAAATGAGATAGGAGTCCTGAAGTCATATTCTCTTGCCCAATCTACGCTTAGCCAACTGGAGATGAACGTCCAATATTTCCGGGATGGGATTTTTTCCAAACAGCAGGTCTATGGGAATGTGCCGATTTTTGTCAAGGTGGACTGGACAAAAGATCAGGCTGTGGGAGGCTTATTTCGTCTGGAGGTAATTGACGAAACTACCTTTGAATTAAGTGTGGAAGAAAATGAATTTCAGCTTTTTAACCCAAAGGACCCAAATTATAAATCCCAGCTGGAATCCCTCGAATTGGTTCAGTCTGTGTTTGAATTCGGGAAGCCGGTAAGCAATGAATTTTTTGAGTTTACGGTGGAAAAAGTTTCCGCTCTGCCAGGTGAAATCCTGTTTTTCAGATTGGTGGATACTCCTTCTTTGGCGCTGCAATTGACTCAGAATATTTCTGTTGCTCCCACCAATAAGCAGAGTTCAATCCTGACTTTGGGTTTGGAAACACCACTCCGCCGAATGGGAGTAGATTACCTGAACAAGCTGATGGAAACCTATCTTCAGCGGGAATTGGATGATAAAAACCGGACAGCTGAAAATACCATTCGATTTATCGATCAGCAATTGAGCGGGATCACGGACTCCCTTCGCTTTTCGGAAACCAAACTGCAGCAGTATCGCTCTGAAAACAAGATTTTCAACCTTTCCCAAGAGGGATCGGTCATTTTTGCCAGACTTCAGGAATTGGAGAAAGATAAAAGCCTGAATGAGATTAATCTCAAATACCTGCAGACCTTAAATGATTATTTGAAAAACAGTCAGACAGGGGATTTGATCGCTCCCTCCATTGTGGGTACTACAGATCCCTTGTTAAATGCATTGGTACAAAATCTTTCCGAATTGCAGGCAGACCGGGTGAGATTGACTGCCAATTTCTCAGACCAAACTCCACAGGTAAGAGACATCAATGCCCGAATTCAAAGTACGTCCAAAGCCTTGCAGGAAAACGTAAATTCGGCAATCACAAATACCCAAAATCTGATCTCCAATTTGACTTCTCAGATCCGGATGATCGAGCGGGACATCAATCAACTGCCTGAAACGGAGCGTAACCTCCTTAGCTACACGCGTCAGTTTACCATCAACGAAAATATTTACATCTATTTTCTTCAGAAGAAGGCAGAGGCAGAAATCACCAAAGCCTCCAATATGCCGAGCAATATGATCTTGGACTATGCCAAGTCCGGGCAATTGCCCGTTGCTCCTAAAAAGTCGCTCAACTTGCTGATAGGCTTGATTTTGGGATTGATCCTGCCCATAGGATTCATCACGGTGAAGGACTTCCTGAATACCAAAATCGAGGATCCAAAAGAACTGGAGAAGCAAATCAAAGTTCCTCTGATCGGGATGATCGGCAGAAATAATTCAGGAGATGCTCTTCCGGTATTGAATAATCCAAGGTCAACCGTTACGGAATCGTTCCGTTCCCTAAGAGCAGATCTTACCTACCTGAGTCCTCAAAAAGACAAGCTTACGCTTTTGTTTACCTCTTCGATTTCAGGTGAGGGAAAAACCTTCGTATCCATGAACGTGGCCTCGGTTTTTGCCCTGATGGGGAAAAAGACTATCCTGATCGGATTGGATTTGCGCAAACCTCGAATCGCCCAAGATTTCGGATTGGTCAATGATAAGGGGATGAGTACTTGCTTAAGTAGCTCGGTCTCTTGGAAAGAAGTGATCAAACCTTCCGGATATGAGAATTTGGATGTGATCCTTTCCGGCCCCATCCCACCAAACCCTGCCGAATTATTGCTTCAGGAAAAGTTTGGTAAAATCGTCAAAGAGATCAAAGAACAATACGATGTAGTGGTATTCGACTGTCCTCCGGTAGGTCTGGTGTCTGAAACCAAGGAACTTTTCTCGTATTCGGATGTCAATTTCTACGTGTTTAGACAAGGATATTCGATGAAGGGTAATTCTCAGATTTTGAACAACCTGGTAGAAAAAGGCGGAGTGACCAAAATCTATGGAATCCTGAACGACCTGCATATCGACAAAGGATATGGTTATGGTTACGGATATGGGTATGGTTATGGCTACGGCAGCAATTCCTACGGTTATCACGACGAGGTGCAGCTTCCTTGGTGGAAACGGGCGTTAAGAAGGAAAAGCTGATTCTTCGAGTCTTAGGTTGTCCTGCTTCTACGGAAGCAGGATGACCACTCATTCCTTAAAACCCAGGTACCTATTTATTTCAAGAATAGCCTCCTCCAGCAAAGGTTTCCTAAAGAATTTTTTTACCAGTTCGTACTCATAAGCAGTATCCCTATGAGAATCGGAAATTGAGGAGGTAAGCATGAATACGTTAAAATTTTTCAGATTAAGCTTGCTAAGTTCATTAAGCACTTCAAACCCGCTCATCTCCGGCATATTAATGTCCAGTAAAAGTATGTTTAAAGTTTCTTCATTTTTATGTGCCTTGATGAAATCAAGGCCAGCGATGGGAGAGGTAAAGGAATTGAACTGAATACCATCAGTTAATACATTGTATTTTTCTAACAACTTTTTGCTTAAAATAATGCTTATAGGATCATCGTCAATGATAGTGATACTTTTACAAAACATTGGGTATAGTTAATTTAAAGAGTATATAACCTTGGGTTAAAGAGGATATAGAAAGGTGACCGTTGATTAATTCCATCAAGGTGGATGAGGATTTAAGCTTCCAAGCTTCTAGTTCAGGCAAGCTACCCAAATCTTGATCTTCAAACCCTTCTTTGAGTAGAGGTAAATAAACTCTCAACTCCAGTGTGGCGTAGTCGTTACTTTCTTGAAAAGCTTTTATCGTGATATCGAAGGGAAGCTCTTTGTTTCGATTTTTATAGGAAAAAGAAAAGATTTGATTGAGCGCAAGCCGAATATAGTAAGGGGCAGATAAGATGAGAAAATCATCCGGGATCAATACCTTTAACGTATTGAATTCATTGTTGAAATATGGAAAGTACTTATTGATCACCTCCAATACCATAAACCTGACATCGATCGGTTCGTATTCCGCGGATTGAGGTAAATCTATTCTCGTAATAGCATCCAAGTCAGTAATTATTTCTTCTATTTTATCCAGACAGCTTTTGGATAAATTCAGAAACTTGATCTTTTCCTCGTAGGAATGGGAAAGCTCAATCAGACGGTATATTCCTGCCAGGTTAGCGATTTGTCCTCTGAATAAATGGGAAGTGATATTGTTAAACTCAACCAACTTTGCGTTTAGAAAGGAAGTGAGGTTGGTAATACGGGATAGTTCCTTCTTCTGCTTGATTTGTTCCGTAATGTCACGCCCAATCCAGAGCAAGCCTTCGGAGATTTGGTCTCCAAGAAACACCACATCCCACTCGCAATAAATTTCTTTTCCCTTTTTAGTGTATTGTTTGAGAATTGCCCGGTAAATGTTTCCTGGATTATTGATCGCATCGACTGCCATTTTTTCAGATTCCTTCAGACTGATTTCGTCTAAAACCGAAGTATCAACCATCTGACCTGCCTCAAAATTGTCCTCAAAGCCAAAGTGGGTTTTGTAATACTCATTTACAAATACAATTTCCCTGGAAGAGGTCATTCTAAAGATGAAAAAGGTATTATTATTTACCAGACTTTCCAGTAGAAGTGTTCGTTTTTCCAACAATACATTTGTACCGTTTAGATGGATTTTCAGCTCCGTATCCTCTGTTACATCCTGGAAACTCCCAATTACCTTTTGAACGACGCCATTTTCCATAAGGGGATTGGCGACTACCTTCACCCATTTTAACTCCCCTTGGTAAGACTTAAATCGATAAATATTGCTGTAGGGATTTCCCGTGGCAATACAGGCTGAGAAGTCATTCTCCATTTGGATGTAGCTGTCATCCGGATAAAAGCTTTTAACAAAATCCAGGGTAAGAGGAGTATCCGTACTGATCCCATAAATTTTGTAGGTGTTTTGAGTCCAAAAGATAGAGTTCTCTTTAATATTAAACTCCCATGCACCAATCATCCTTTGCCGCTCTACTTCTTCCATCAAGGATTTGTACCGAAGCAAATCATGCTCAAGCTTGCTGATACTGGAGATGTCTTTAAAGGTTATGGTTAGGTTGGTTTCGTTGAAGGAATAGTTTACTTGAAAGCTCCGATTCTGACGATTCAATTGGTAATTGAATACTCCATTCCCGGAGTTATGCTCCCTTATATTTCTTTTTACTTCTACAAGTAATTCTTCAAATGCATTGGAGAAAGTATGCTCTAATTGTAAAAACCATTCAAAAGTATACGACTTGGTTTCCTCAATCTCCAGAAATTTTCTGGTATAGTCGCTGATAACTATTTTTTCTTTGGTATAATCAATAATGATAGCTCCTATTTTAGCAACTTTAGCTATGTCATAAATTGTATCTTTCCATATTTCCAGTTTCTCTTTTTCTTTTTTGACCTGGTAATTTTGTTTATGGATTTCAATAAGATTAGATACCTGCTTGGTTAGTATCCCCAAGTTTTTTATTTGATAGGTGGTTAATGTTTTGGGTTCATAGTCCAATACACAGCATGTCCCGAAAATTTCCCCACTTTCTGATTTTAGAGGATACCCTGCGTAAAACCTGATACCTAGCTCCTGATAAGCGGGGTGGCCTTGAAATTCCTGATCAGCATGAAGGTCTTCAATCAGTAAAAAATCCAATTTCTCCTGTTTTATTTTTTGACAAACCGAATATTCAAGTGGTGTTTCCTTGAGGTCAAAGCCATACGAAGATTTGAAAACCTGCTTTTCAGATCCCAACAAAACAATCAGACCTACCCGGCAATCACAGGTATAAGCGGCCAGATTGGTGATTTCATCCAGTAATTGATCTTGTTCGGTCTTTGCCGAAAGCAACAAATTAATGTCGTCAATAGCAGATTTCATTTTTTTGTATATAAAATTCAAAAATCAAGTAAAATAATATAGGATCAATTGTGCTTAAATATAGGGTTAAATTACCTTGTTATTAATGATAATGTTTTCAAAAAAACCTTATTTCAATACTTTTGTTTATATTTTTTTAATGTTTAATTTTAACAAGGATGTTTCATTGTTTTATTTATTTTTGTTTTATTTTTTCAATTTTTTAAAACTTGAAATATAATTATTTTTTGATGATTTGTATTTTAATATTATAAGGGACAGGTCTTCATGTTTGTTTTTTAAGATAAGGCTTTAGGTTTTGATATTCCAAACAGGACAAGGCTCTACTCCTATGTCTTTTGGGTTTGATATTTACTCGTACCATGTGCAGAAATGAGAGCCAAGGTTTGTAGCATGAAATTTTCCCACTTGTCTTTTAAGAATAGGGCTAAAGCATGGGTGTGGTCTATAAGAATCATGCAAGACTTCCCCAGACTTATACATTGGAGTTTGGTGAAATCGGTAGTACATTTAGCTCGATAAAGATTTTTTGCAACAGCTCCACCCGGTAGGGATCCTAAGGGCTAGTGTGAAATGAGATGCCCGTCCAGTACCGCACTTCGGAAAGGTTTTGGTAAGCTTGAGAAATAGATAATATGGTAGAAATAATTGACCTCAGCCAGGAAATATTTGTAGGAATGCCCGTGTATCATGGACTTCCGGAAGTTCAAATGAGTATCCATGCCACGCATGAACAGTGGGACAAGATCCCCAATCCGACTACCATGACCCCAAGCGTCTATCGCTTGGAGTTAAGCGAACACACAGGAACTCACGTGGATGCACTAAGTCACATGGGGAGATCCTTTGCAGGACAATCCATTGATACGATGCCTCTTTCCATGTTTTATACCGAAGGGATCTGTTTGGATTTTTCACATAAAACTTGAAAGAGCTGATAGAACCCGCTGATATGGAAGAGGCTTGCCACAAAGCCAAAGTCGGAATTAAAAAAGGAGATACCGTTTTGATATACACGGACCATTACAGGAAATATTTCGGTACAGAACACTGGAGTAATGGTCCCGGAATATCAGCCGCCGCCGCGCGTTGGTTAGGAGAGAGGAAAATTTCAGCCTTTGGAGTAGAAACCATGTCTCCGGGTGTTCCAAAAGTTTAAAATAAAGAAGTTCATCAAATTTGCGGGGAATTGGGGTTTACGCACTATGAAAATATGATCAATCTCTACCGATTAATCAATAGAGGGCGTTTTCGCTTTATTGCCTTACCTTTGAAAATCAGAGGTGGAACAGGCTCACCGGTACGCGCAGTTGCTGTATTTGAACCTGGGACTTAACAAAAAGTGCTTTCAAAAGGGAAGCACTAATCTTGTCTATACGATAGCTTTCCCAACCCCTTACCAAACCAGACCCAAAGGCGTCGGGTTTTGAAGGAAGAACTGAACCCAATCTAGTCGGGATGTAGGTGGATAAAATTGGGGATGCTGCCAAGAAAGAGAAAATACGCGATCGACCGATTGAAAAGAAGAATTTTCTATAGCCTTAAGCTAGGGGTGGAATAGCCTGAGATTGATTTAGTTTTAAGCAGTTCCAAGACATTGGTTTGGGGACTTGAGTTGGCAAAGGCAATGGGTTAAATCCGAGGAATAGGCTTCGATAATCATCATTCACTATTCGAAATTCGCTATCCTTTCGGTTTTCAGATTTCCTGACCAATCCTCCTGGCTTCCTTACCACTTTAACGTTTAACCATTAACGCTTAACCACTTCCCCCCACTTCAATATTCATCATTCGGTGTTCATCACTCGATATTTTTTAGCTTTTCGAAATTCCGTATTCTTTCAGTTTTCAGACTCCTTTGCCGGGCAATGTTATATGGGCGATTGGACAATTCTTTAATAAAACGCAGTCTTCTTGTTTCCGGGCAGCATTACTTAGCCGAAGTGTATTTTCTTCCTCGAATTCTTTATCAAGTAGATCCCACTTCGATCAAGTTGGGGGTAAAATTGGAGCGGAGCCCACAACTGGAATCCCTTGTGTTTACATATTTTTACAATTGATAATTTCAGCTTTTACATTTCTTTGAATTAGATTAATTTTCCTCAGTTTATTTATATTAATGGTAGTTCATCGCCACTGTTTAAAATGGCAAGTCCGAATTTTGAAATTTTTGTACCGGATTTTATCAAAAACTCCACGGTCTATTTTGCGATAGTGACAGATTTGGAAGGGGTCTACCAATACGTCAATAAGCGTTTTCAGGCGCGGTTTGATTTTTTGGGGTCAGATTTCATTGGAAAGTCATTTATGGTCGGGATTCATCCTGATGATCACCTGATTTGCCTGGAAACTGTCAAATCATGCCTTGCTCATCCGGGCAGGATAGTTCCGGTCTTTTTGAGAAAACCTGTAAAAGGCCAAAAAGAACATGTCTGGTCTCATTGGGAGTTTTCGACCCTGCTTGATGAAAATCAGGTTCCCCTCGGAGTGTTGTGTATTGGTCATGACATAACCGATGCAGAAAAAGCCACACGCAAAGCCCAGGAATTAGCAGAAAGAGTGGAAACTATTTTGGAAGAAATTTCAGACGGATTTTTACACCTTGGAGTCAACATGGAGATTCGAAGGATCAATTCCAAATTTGAGCGTCTTTTTGAACTGGATCGAAAGGACATCCTAGGCAAATCTGCCCCAGAATTGGAAGGCAAGGGGTTTAATGAAAATCTTTTACAAAAGCTCTCCACCATTTTTCTGGAGAATCAGTTGGCTGTTTTTGAGGAATTTCTAGTTCCCTCCAAAAAATGGGTTTTGATCACTGTTTATCCTTCCAATGCCGGCCTCACCTGTTTTATCAGGGACATCACCGAGGAGAAAAGAAGAAAAGCTCATATAGAGCTTTCTGAAAACAAGCTGAAAGCGGTCTATGATAGCACCGTGGACAGCAACCTACTGATTGGCTTAGAAGGGGAAATATTGAATTTCAACAGAGTAGCCAATGAAACGTCTCTGAGAACAAAGGGGAAAGAATTGACATTGGGCAGCTCAATAGAGGATTTTCTACCTGAGGATAGTTTGGAAGGATTTCGTGAGAATTTCCCGAGAGCCCTTGAAGGAAATCAGGTCCAAATTGAAGTACTCCGTTATTTGAGAGGAGTGCCCTATTGGTTTGAAGTCTCTTATTTTCCAGTTAGGGATGCTTCTGGTTCATTGATGGGAGTAGCCATGAATATCAAGGATATCAACGCCAGGAAACTGACCGAACTCGAACTCAAGGAAAGCCAGGGGATGTTGAATGCAATCTATAACAGTACATCTGAGGCCTGGTTTTTTCTTGATAAGGAGTTGAAGATTAAATCCAGTAATAAGGCGGCAAAACTGCTGACCCAGTCCCTGCTCGGGCGACCCATGACCATCGGAGAATCGTTTTTGGATTTTCCTCATCTCAATTCCACCAAGGAGGTAGCATCTTACCTCAAGCAAGTAATTGCTGGTTCTAAAATCAATTTTCAAAAATTTCAGGATTCAAGATGGTGGGATATTTTGATGGAGCCAGTATTTGACAGTGAACGAAGTGAAATTATAGGAGTATCCTACATCATGAAGGATATTTCCTTGATGAAGGAAAATGAAGATCGAATTCTTAAACAGAATGAACTGTTGAAAGAAATAACCTGGTATCAATCCCATGGATTGAGAAGGTATGTGGCCAACATATTAGCCTTATGTGATTTGGTAATCAATTATTCCCAAGATTCCGAACAGGAAAGAGAAGAGTTTATCAGCATGATTTTAGCAGAATCCAAAAACTTGGATAGCCTTATTCACAAAATCGTGGCCTTGTCTTCACATGCAGACCTGAGATTTGAAAAGTAATCCAAGGAAGAAGTCCTAAGCTGAAGATTTTTAGTGGATGGTCCACAGCAAATTCGAATAGATAGGACTGATAGAAACAAGTTTGGCAATCCTCCTTATTCGGAAGGGAAGGCCTGGAAAAACAAATCGATTCAAAACAGGGAAAGGCATTTGCTGGAAAGTACCATAGCCCTGTCCACTACAAAGACATAGTTGGAAAAAAAACCGATCCACTTGGTATGCTTCGGGAGTTTGGGGGTTCCCTCTTTCAATACTGAACACCATTGCCAGCATCGAAAGGAACCAAGTTTTCGGGGTTTTATGAGCTCATCTGAATTCTCAGCTACCCAAATTCCAATCTCTCTTGTCCCACTTTTGCCCCCAAAAATACCCACTAGCTGAGGATAGATCATTAAGAAATAGTCGAGCTAGCAGGTAGAGGAATAGCGGTAAGTGGCAATGTGAGTTGGGATTGTAGACTTGGGCCGCACAATAAGGTGGGATGGAAGAGATTAAAAGGAGGACTGAGGTAGAAAGACCATGGACAAAGACTTTGATTTTGTTGGAGTTTGGCATTATTTCGGAGAAATTACCCTTTTCATGAACACTTCTATCCCTATTCGGACTCGGCATCTTTTCCAGGAACTGGATGAACTTTTAATCACCAAGCTTAAATCTCTTTCACCAAAACAATGGAGTTTACCAACTTTGGCTGGGCAATGGACCATCAAGCATATCACTGCCCATTTGTTGGATGGAAATTTAAGAGCTATTTCCATGATTCGGGATGGTTTTTTTGGAGAGAATCCCGGCCCCCTATCTTCCTATCAGGATTTGGTCAGATTTCTCAATCGACTCAATGCGGAATGGGTGACTGCCACCAACAGACTGAGTCCCCAGGTTTTGATTGCTTTATTGGAAACAAGTGGAAAGGAATATAGGACCCTGATCAACAGTTTAAAGCCTTTTGAAAAAGCCTTGTTCAGTGTGGCTTGGGCAGGGGAAGAGGAGTCTCAAAATTGGTTTCATATTGCCAGAGAGTATACCGAGAAATGGCACCATACCCAACAGATTTTCCATGCGGTGGATCCAGAAGACCGATCTCTGTTGAGCAAGCGCCTTTACCTACCCTATTTGGAAACTTCCCTAAGGGCTCTTCCTTACCACTATCGATCTATAGAAAGTCCCAAGGGCACACTGGTCAAAATCACAATCACCGGACAGTTTGCTCATTCTTGGTGGATAAAGCGTACAGAATCGGCTTGGCAACTGGTGCCCTTTTCTAAACTTGAGCCAAAAGCTCAGCTAACCATCCCAGACCAGATAGCTTGGAGGATTTTCACCAAAGGGATTCCCTCGGCTCGCGCAGAACAATCTTTGGAAGTAAATGGAAATCGAGAATTGGCGCTCCACTTCCTTAAAATCCTTGCAGTTATGGCTTGATTAGATTAAAATTTGGTTTCTTGTTAATGGGTCTGTCTTCCAAAACCAAGTATTTTTATTTCCCAATAACCCTTTTCTTGAAAAAACGAAGATTTTGATACTCTGCCAAAATAAGCATTCAAATACCCGCGGATTTCAAACCCCGGATTTCTAACTGCATGATCGACTCCCACCCAGACCAAACGTTTTTTTACTTCTCCCAGACGAGGATTTTTTTATCTGGGAAACCCTCCTCAAACCTCAAAATATTCATATTCAATACCTTTGTTTTAACTAAACAACCTAACTTTAGACAGATACCCAATCGACATTCACAAACTTGTCAGTGTATGATTTGGATTCTTTCAGAGTTCCTAATATTCATTAAAAATAGATGGATATAAGTACATTAACAGAAAGATATCTCTAAGTGCTAAAGTGTAAGTTAAGGTCAAGATTTTTTTCAGGATCCGTCTTTGGTTCTACCTGACAAAGGAAAGGCCCCAACCCCATTAATCGAAGAGTAGTTGGCTGGTGGTACTATTGCGGACAATCATATTAAAATATTCTGTATATCCGCTTTTTTATCAGAAGGCTTAGCGAGCTTAAAAAATTTCTAGAAAAGGTTGAAATCCGGAATGCTTCGGTCTTCGGTCATCGGTCTTCCGCCCCATTAATTGAAGAGTAGTTGGCTGGTGGTACTATTGCGGACAATCATATTAAAATATTTAGGAAATGAAGTGGTAAAGTTTTTTAGAAAATTATTTTTTATCAGTAGTGTTGTAATTGAATGTGCCTAACATGAAAATTAATCTCGCCACTTCTGATTTCTTTAAGTTATCCCCTTTTCCATCATGGATTTATAGTGAAAACTCAAAGTCTATTCTGAGCTTCAATAGCTTAGGTTTGAAAGTTTGGGGAAATACACAAAAGCATGTTCAAGTACTTTGTTTGGAGGACTTAATGCCATCGAATGAGGTAGATAGATTTTTAAATGCCATAAAACCACTCGAATTTGGAGAGGAAAGTGTCTTTTTAGGAAACTTCCTTTTAAATGATAAAAATGGAAACTCACTTTATTTTGAAATCCATGCAGCAAAAGTAGAGGTAGAGGGCAACCCGTGTGTTTTAGCGATTTGTCGAGATATTACTAAAGAAAAAAGCGATCAAAATCAACTACAATTACTTTATAAAATAGCTTCTAATACAAATGATTCTGTCTTAATTACCGATGCAGATCCATTTCATAAGGAAGGACTAAAAATTGTTTACGTCAATGATTCCTTTTCCAGAATGACGGGTTATTCCGCTTCGGAAGTATTGGGAAAGTCCCCCAAATTCTTGCAAGGACCAAATTCAAATTACCAAGAATTGGCTAAGCTTAAACAAGCTGTAATTAATGGAAATGAGTCCACCATAACCACAGTTAATTATAAAAAAAGTGGAGAGGAGTTTTTGATCCACTTCAAGTTATTTCCGGTAAAAAATGAAGAGCAAATTATTACCAATTGGATAGCCATTCAAAAGGATATTACTGAATTAAAAGGTGTTGAAGAAAATCTAATAAAAGCCAAGGAGATAGCGGAAGAAAATGAGCGGAAAATGAAAGAAGCTCAGAAGCTTGCGCATTTGGGGAGTTGGTATTATGATGTAATCAATCAGGTTTCGGAATGGTCAGAGGAAACCTACAATATCTGGGGTTTGGATCCTTCCATTGCCTCTGTCAATCTTAAGGATCATGAAAAACTGGTTCATCCCAAGGATTGGAATCGATTCAATGAAGTGATCAATCATGCGATTGAGAATGGGATTTCATATAAGATGGAATTAGACCTTCTTCGTCCTGATGGAACTTACAAAACAGTTAATACCATTGGAGCTCCGATTTTTGATAATAATAAGAAGGTGATAGCCTTCAAAGGCACAACCCAAGACATTTCAGAGCGAATCATAATTGAGAATGAACTAAAAAAAGCTAAGGAAAAAGCAGAAAAAAGCCAGTTGACTATGGCTCAGGCCAGTAAATTGGCGAAAATCGGATATTGGGATTACAATTTTAAAACAGACCGTCTCAATTGGTCTGATTTCGTATTTAGCATTTATGGATTGGACCCAAATGACCCCGTCTTAACATATAATGAAGCAATCAGCTTTTTTGATAAACCTTCCCAAGAAAAAATTCTCCAGGCAACACAGGAGTTACTATTAAATGGAGAGGCTTATGATCTAGAATTGAAATTAATTAATTCTAAAAATGAAGATATCCATATCAGGATGCTCATGCAGCCTGTTTATGATTCCAATCAGCAAGTAATAGGGGAATCTGGGGTACTGCAAAATGTTACTGCTGAGAAGTATTTGCAAGACCTGAACCGGGAAGTTGCAAGAATGGTAAAAATTGGGAGTTGGAGTATCGATTTGACAGAGAATAAAGTTTTTTGGTCGGAACAAATCCATCAATTGCATGAAACTGACCCCAAAACCTATGTGCCTAATTTGGAAGATGGAATCAATTTTTTTCGAAATGATTTCCGTGAAATGGTTCGTTTGGCGGTAGTAAATACCATCGAAACTGGAGAGGGCTGGGATTTTGAAGCAGTAATTGTAACAGCAAAGAAAAATGAACTTTGGATTCGTTCTATTGGGAATGCCGAGATAGTCAATGGTAAATGTATTAGACTATATGGCGGGTTTCAGGACATAGATCATCGCAAACAGGCCGAACTAGCCAAGAATAGATTTCAGGAAACATTGGAGAATAGTCTGAATGAAATCTATATGTTTGATGCTGAGACACTCCTGTTTACCTATGTTAATAAAGGAGCGATCCTGAATTTGGGGTATACCTTGGATGAATTATTAAAATTGACTCCCCTTGACCTCAAACCTGAATTCACCGAACAGACATTTGGTCAATTAGTTTCTCCCTTAAAACGGAATGAAAAAGACAAGGTCATTTTTTTCACGCATCACAAACGTAAGGATGGAAGCCTTTATCCTGTTGAAGTTCACCTTAAATTAGTGACATACTCTAAGACCAAAAGCTTTGTGGCAATCATACTGGATATAACAGAGCGCAAAAAAGCAGAGCAAGATTTAATTTCCACATCAGAACGCCTGCGCCTTGCCACTTCTTCTGCTAAAATGGGAATATGGGACTGGGATATCCCAAAAAATCAATTGATATGGGACGATAGAATGTACGAAATGTACAGAATTCAAAAAGAGGATTTCGAAGGTGCAGTTAGCGCATGGCAAAAGGTGTTACATCCTGACGATTTTGAACAAGCGAATAAGGATTTAAATGATGCCCTTGAAGGAAAACGAGAGTTTAATTCCATATTCAGAGTAGTATGGCCTGATAAGAGCATTCGGTACATTGAGGGAAATGCGATAGTATCCCGAGATATCAATGGGAAGCCTGTTAGGATGATTGGAGGAAATATTGACATCACTGATCGAAAAAATACAGAATTTGAAATTTTGCGTGCTAATGAGCGGTTTGAAAAAGTAACAGAGGCCACTGACGATGCAATTTGGGATTGGGATATCCAAAATGATAAGTTTTATAGGTCTAATATGATTGAACGTTTTTTCGGGAAAAATGCACTGAAGTATTTTTCAAGTTCTAATTTTTGGAAAGACCCTTTTCATCCCGATGATGTAGTACGAATTAAAGAAAGTGTTTTAAATGCACTAAGTGATCCGGCTATCAAAAAATGGAAAACCGAGTACCGGATAATCAATCCGGAGGGAGAAATTAGATTTGTCGTAGATCAAGGAGTGATCGTAAGAGATCAATATGGCAAAGCGCTACGGATGGTGGGAGCAATGACTGATATCACAGAACAAAAGATATCAGAAAAGGAGAATAGGTTTAAAGCAAGTTTACTAAAAACGGTAGGTCAGGCTGCAATAGCAACTGATCTTAACGGAGTGATTAGCTTTTGGAATAAGGCCGCAGAATCTATTTTCGGTTGGTCAGAAGATGAAACTATCGGGCAAGAAATTGACAGGATATGTCCAAATGACCTGAATGAAGAACAGAAAGATGAAATCATGGACCTTTTGAAAAGTGGAAAAACTTGGTCTGGAGAATTTCAAATTCAAAATAAGGCTAAAAAGTGGATTCCAGTAAGGGGCTCCAGAGCCCCTATCTATGATGAGAATGACCTACTTTCGGGAATTATCAGTATCTCTTCGGATATTTCCTCAGAACGGGAAAATCAGTATTTGCTTAAACGATATACTCAAGACCTGGAGCGTTCAAATGAGGAGTTGGAACAATTTGCTTACGTAGCCTCGCATGATTTGCAAGAACCTTTAAGGATGATATCAAGCTTTATGCAGCTCCTTGAAAGGAAGTATGGAAGTAAACTGGATGAGAGGGCTCATCAATACATTCACTTTGCAACTGATGGAGCAAAACGAATGAAAAACATTGTTTTAGATTTGTTGGAGTATTCCAGGGCCAGTAAGCCAACAGTATCCAAAGAAAATATTCAATTGGATAAAGTAATTCAAGAATATCTTTTGCTACGAAAGAAAATTATTTCAGAGAAGTCCGCTACCATTCATTCCCAAGAATTGCCTACTGTTTACACCTATAAAGCCGGTATTGTCCAAGTTTTTCATTCATTATTGGATAACGCAATAAAGTATTCCAAGCCTGGAGTCAGTCCAAGTATTGAAGTTGGCTTTGAAACTATTGAAAACGAATGGAAATTTTCAATTAAAGACAATGGGATAGGAATTGCTCCGCAGTTTCACGAAAAGATTTTTGTGATTTTTCAACGATTACATAACCAGGACGAATTTGAGGGGACTGGAATAGGCTTATCCATTGCTAAAAAGAACGTTGAATTTTTAGGAGGCAGGATTTGGCTGGAATCAACTCCGGGAGAGGGTTCAATCTTCCATTTTACCTTGCCTAAAGGTTGATTTGGTGTATCAAAATTTTAATATTCTACTTCAACTCCTACAGAAAAGCGAGAAAAGAAATGTCTGAATGAATTATTAACCTTAAACTACATGCAGGAGATACGTTTGATTGAATCAAGTACCGCCAAAATTTTAGAAGTTTAGGCTAATACCCTAAATCCAGAATCCTAATGAAACCAAAAACTAAATAATGGAAAGGATATACCACATTCTGCTTGTGGAAGATAATGAAGGGGATATTTTCCTTTTGCTTGAAGCATTTGAGGAAGGCAGTGTAAAAACAAAAATAAGTATAGCCAGGAATGGGCAGGAGGCGCTTGATTTTTTATTTAGAAGGGGTGCCTTTTCCGAAGTAGAAAGGCCTGATATGGTTCTTTTGGACATTAATATTCCAATATTCAATGGCCATGAAGTTTTGAGGCAAGTTAAGGCAGATCCTATTTTGAAAAGTATTCCGGTAGTGGTCCTTACTACGTCCTCAAATCAAAAGGATATTGATCTTGCTTACGATAATCATTGCAATAGCTATGTCAAAAAGTCGATGAATATGGATGACTTCATGGATGGAGTAAAAAGAATTCAAGGGTTTTGGCTTGAACTTTCCACTTTTTCAAATCGATAGGTGACCGAGGCAGCATTAATTGAATCCAATAATTTCTGTTGTCCTGCTTCTCCAGAAGCAGGATTTTAACTACTTCCCAATACTCTGATGGGTAGATCCTGAATGCTATCAGGACGCAATTCGACCCAGGTATCTCAGGGAGTTGTAATTCCAAATGGTTGAGCCACGCTTCCCAACCCCAATCCTCCCTTAGACCATACCTTTTTTCCATTGCGCTGGTACCAAGGATTGTATTTCAAATCAAGACCCTACACCAGCGCCTCACTCAAAACCTTGATTCTCAACCCCGGGTGCAACCCGGGGCTACGCCACGGCGCACAGGTATTCACAGGTCGACCCCTACAGGGTCTTGTTGTCCTGCTTCTCCAGAAGCAGGATCTTTACCACTTCCCATTACCCCGCTGGGTCGATTCCGAATGCTATCAGGATGCAATTCCACCAAGGTGTCTTAGGGATTTGTAATTCTTTTTTATATACTGATTATCAGTAGATTATATTGTTTGGTGTAATAGATTGGATATTAAATTTAATTTTATCTCAACCCATATTACACCAATCCAACAATCTTTACTGATATCCTGAAGATCAGATCTTCAGAAAACACCCTGATAAATTCCAGATCCTTGAAGGTACTGGAACCCCTTCTAAGGTTCAAATATTCTTGAAATACCTTTCTTTCCCAGTTCTTCAGAATAACCTGTAAAGCTGCCATAAATTCAGGATTATTTTTGAATCTTGGTGAAGTAAATGCACCTATAATTTTTTCTTTAAATCTATCTGTAATTTCCCTTATGTATTTGTATGTATTATAGTTCATATATTTAATGATTAATTCATTTTAATTTTAGATACTATAAAATCTATTTCAGCTAAATCTTCATCATATTCATCAAATGAATATACTTCTGATTTGTTGATAGGTAGTTCTTTTACAGGTTCTTCAATCTGGTTTGAACTTTCATTAATAAATGATTCTTCAATTTCCTGTACCTTTTCAGATAATGGTAAAGTAGGTTCTTTCATTATATTTTCAATTTGATTTGGTGAATAGTCAAATACTGTAAGATTATATTCATCATTAACATTTATGGTTGCATTAATCCTTTCAAACTTGAAGGAATTGATCAAAGCTTCCTTAATGGTGTTTAATTCGCTTTCAGGTGCATATAATGAATCGTGGATAGTAAGGATCTCTTTTTGATACGGGATTGAATCTAAAGCCCTAAAAACAATCTTAGCTTCCTTTTGCTGCATCAGGTGAGATAATACATTATGATCATCTTTCTTCAGTTGTTTGATAACCTGATAAACCTGATTGAATTCCTTTTCAAATACCCATTTGATATCTGAATAGGATTTTTCTGAAAAGATGATTTGAAAGGTTAATTCCTTTACCTCAGATCTATCTTCAATACCAGATAATTCCATTAGCCTATTATAAAGCTTACCTGAAGTGGATAATCTGATAAAATCATTGGTTGATTCAGAAAATTCAAACCCATTGTTAAAAAGGTAGTCAGATATGACCCCAGCCAAAAAAACCATTTGACTATTCACAATATCAACAAAACCAAGATCCTGATTTTGAAGCTTCACCATTGATCTAACCGATTTAGGAAGATTGCAGAAGTTGTTGTAAACCCGTTTACCCTTTTTTCCTACTTTTTGAAATGGGTTGTGCTGAAGCATCCGAACAAATTTAAATTCATCTTCAGTCAATTGGTTTAAATCAATATGATCAAGTTGCAGGTTTGACATAGCCCTAAAAAGCCTAGCCAAAGTTTGGCTATCTATTTCAATCCTAGAAGTTCTTTCTTCAATGATCTTTGTTACAAACCTCTGATTTTCAAAGGTATATTCCTTTGCACCCCTTGGTTCTGTAAGGATATACCCGTTTGATTGAACCCCTGCATAATGTTTGCTGACTAATTGAATAATACCTGTATCAATCAGGTTTTTGATAATTGGTTTGGTATATCTAGCACCAAACAGTTTAACCAGTAGATCAAAATTTAATCTGCAAACTTCAGCATTCTTATTAATGACATCATTGGTATAAATCTTATCAATGATGTAAATATACTTTACTAGGTGGTTTTTGATGTGCTTTTCTTCTATTCCAAGTTCTAATAATCTTTGGGTTAGATCATCAGGGGTAATTGTACTGAATAGTTTAATTGAATCATTGTGCTTCTTCATTAATGGTTATAAGTATTTTATTTAAGTGTTATTTAATAATCTCATTTGATTCATTTAAATATGGTGTTGAAGTTTTGCAACACTCCAACACCACTTAACACTTAAATAACCAATAATGAAATTATCAATCTGCAAATTTAAACAGTATATTTTCAATCTGCAAATATAAATACTCAATAAAATAAAAAAGTACAGGTTTTTGTGTTAAATAATTGTTAATTATTCAAATTAATTTATTTGAATTTAAAACCACTGTAGAATTTACATCTGTAATTAAAATACTGTATTAGAAATAAACCTATTTTTAAGCCATTACAGAAGTTTTCTATTGAAATGATATGAAGATATCAATTAAACCTAGATAATAGCTGTAACATTGCCAAAACAAGTAATACAGATATCTTATTGAATATCTTATAATCTAATGATATTTGTTAATATCTTGTAATAATATGATAAATATAAGTATTAATATGCATTACATTTACTATTATATCTATTATATTTCTTTATATTCTTACTATACTCATAAACTACTATAAATACAATAATAAACAAATAGAATAATACTACCTTATGGCTATACAGTTTGAAAAAATCACCTTAGTCTTATATCACTATACAGTTACTTGTACTCTTATATGGCTATACAGTAATTAAAACCCTTATATCACTATACAGTTACTAATACTCTTATATGACTATACAGTAACCAAATAAAAAATCCTACCAGCATTACCAGTAGGACTTAATTAATCAATGTTTAACCTTAATACAAATTATTATGAAGTTTTTTCTAATATCTCATTCATTTTGTCCATATCCCAAATCTTGGAACAAATTTCAAAATATTCATTTTGATCTAAATTAGTAAAGTTAAAAACATAATCTTCATTCTTCTCACTTAAAAATAGGTTCATCAAAACCAAGAATATTTGGTAATCATTTTTTACTTCTCTTTTCCTACCATTAATTCTATCTCTAAAACTCAATGGTTTTTCAAGATCTAAATGTTTTAAAATTCTATCTGTAATTATCATATCAAAATTACCGTTACCAAGATTAACGATTTCAAAAATATCCTTACCAGCTGTATCAGTTACACAAAGTTCATTTCTTGCTTCATCATATCTTGATAATCTTGAAGATCCAATCAATCCATCAGGTTCAAATAAAGCTAGAATAGCAGGTTTAACTTTTGCGTGTTCTTTTGCACCTTCAAATTTTTGATTCCAAGTTCTAATGAATTTCATAACTGACTGATTTAAAATTATTTATAGTACTTAGTATGGGTTTACTGATTCTTTTCCCGTTTGCTTGCATCAAAGGTAGATCAAGCCTGAAAACCCTGCAAGCAATAAAGTTAAGTAAGTTAATTGAATTCATTTGAAATAGTCAATCGGTTGATATTCATTATTTTACAACCTATTTAGAATCCTTCTAAATTTATAAAAGTTTTTTTGGCCTTCTTAATTTGGCTTCTTCGTACTTCTGGATTAGATCAATCAGATCCTTTCTTACTTCAGGATCTTTAAGGGGTAATCCCATTGATGTAAAATGATCCTCCAAGGTTTTTACCAGATCCTTTGGGTAAACTTCCTGCTTATAGAATGCAGCATCAGCAGGATGAATTACCTTATTGTACATATCTAAGAAAATAATTCCTCGATCAGATTTTTCAAGCATTCCTAAAGCTTCTTTGATTGATTCCTTCCAGTTCATATTCTATTTTCTCGTTTTTTAAGGTTAAGTTTTAATGGAATAAAATTACTATTAGAATAAATGTAATATCTTAAGGCAAATTTTCCAGTAGAAAATAATTCAACATCTACCAATTTACCATCTGAATTCAGTCTAAAATATCCTAATTCTTCTTTGGTAAGTTCATTTATAATACTTTTAATTTCCTCATTTGCAAACATTTCAAATTCTGTTAATAATTGACTTAATTTAATTCCAAGAGTTTGAATTTCAGTTTCACTTTTTTCATTAAGAAAACGCTGAATCTTTTCATCTATAAGATCAAATTGAAAATCATATTCTATAGTTTTTCTAAGTGAATCAACCATTTTTTCTGAATTGACTTTATCCGTGGTTAATTTTGAAACTGTCTTTTTTAATTCATTATATTTACTTTCACAATCCTTTAAAGATTGCGCCAGTTTATTTCTTTCCTGAGCATCCTTAAGTTCATTTAGCGCATCAACTTTTCTTACTTCTAATTTTATAAGTTCTACAGCTTTATCTGTTTCGGTCTCTTTCCTTTTGATGAAAAAATTATTGGTTGTTTTTTCAAGGAAATTGAAAATAATATCCTTTAAATATAAATATCCAATAGCTAAAACTAAAGGCATTAAAAGAGTATAATATATACTGCTATAATTTAAAGACACAAATTCAAATCTTTCTTCAACTTCTTTATTTGAAGCAATTAAGTAGAACGGGATTTTCCAGTTTATAATAATCCAAAAAAATGAAAATGAAGCTAAGAAGGGATTTCTGATTCTTTCAAATACTAATTCCTTCAATTCACCAAGAATACTTGGTAATTCCTTGATTTTATTTATTTGCTCTTCCATATGATTGATTTAAGGATAATTATATTTAAAGTTTATGAAAATCAAAACAGGCTGGAAAGGTGAAACAGATCCTTTCTACTATTCAGCATCTTGGAGAAGTTTAAGGAAGAAACATATTGATTTATACCCCTTGGATGAATTAAAACTTCAATTTGGAATTGTTTCACCTGCCGTAATTGTAGATCATATTATTCCAAGATCCATTACCAAGGAATTTGAATTGGAAGAATTTAATCTTCAATCCTTGGATTTTCTTAACCACCAACAGAAAACAGCCCAAACAAGGGGTATAAATACCTTAGATGAATTCCTTTACCATTTGGAATTTGGAAAACTTCAAAGTATCTGTACTGAAGAAAAGAAGATTAGATTGCTGGAACTTCTAAGAAACAGGAATTAATTAAAGATATTTTCTAAAGCTTTAACCTTAATTCTGAATTCTTCAATTATTGCAATCTCTGAGGATATTAAGCCTTTAATATTCTTTCCACAATCTACATTATTACAGTACTTGGAACTTGAATCACTAGTATGATTAGATTCACAGATATATTTCTCCTTTGTTCCAAGTAATGATTTGACCATTTCAATTTTTCCTGTATCTGGCAAATTATCTAGGATGTTCAGAACCTTTTTAAATTCCTCACTATCGGATTTTTTAAAGCTTCTTTTATTTGAATTTAACGTTAGGATCGCACTTGATTTTTTCCCATCTGCTATCATTTTGATGATCCATTTTACCGCAAATGTTTGTGATTCTTCTATAAGTGTTTTAATAACAATTATATTTTCCTTCTTTTTTAGATCAGTTATTTCAATAAGTTTTGAATAAAGGATATCTGAAACAAATTCTTCATCAAGATTTTTAAGAATTAATGGGAAGAAATTTCTTGCAGTTTTTTCAATATCATTTATTGGGGAAGAATAATGTTCAAACCGTTTCAAGTAGGAATTAAGTAAATCTGGAATGATTTCAGGAATTGGATTTGAAAGTAAAAAAGTCCATTCCTCCTCTGAAGGTAAACTTCCATTTCTTATAACTTCTGAAATTTTTATTTTTGAAATTTCAATATCCAAATCATCAGGTAAAGCAATTTCAACTTTTGAATCTATACTTTGATTTTGGGTAAATCTTACTGCCATACCTGAAATTGATACCATAAACATTGATTTTCCCTTACCTGATATTTCATCAAAATCAGTTCTGAGGCTTATTATTCCATTAGCCCCAAGATTTTGTGCCTTATGTTTTAATTTGTCAATACCAACCTTTTGTATCTTATCTAATTTTTCTTGATATGAATTAGACATTCCTCCAAAAAAGTCAATAAGTGAAGCACCTGCATCAGAAAATAAATTTGTGCCTACAACAACATTTGTTGAAATAAATTCGATATATCGCTCTATTTCCAATCCTTTGACTGAATCAGTAGGTGTTACTAGAATTGATGATTTCATAATTTGCTTAAATAAATGTGTTTGTAATTATTGAGAATTTTAAAATCATTCATTTTTTAAACTCCAAACTAAAGCTATTACCCAGCCTAAACCAGTCCATCCTAAGAAAAAGTTTAAAGCAAATATTTGGTTGAAAAAAGTTTTTTTTGATGCAATAAAAGAAGGTGTAAAAATTAAAAAAATAATCAATGTGATTATTATTACCTCTACAATAAAAAATTCCATTATAAAAAAAGATCTTGCAAAAATTTTATATTCTTCCTTTACACTTGGATTTTCATCAATTTTTATTTTATTCAGAATATCCTCCAAATTTCTCCTAAAAGAATCTTGATGTGTTACCTGAAGTTTAAAGTGTGGCCCATCCTCAATCATTTTTTCTTTAAAGTTTTCAAAAAAGTATTCTTTAGATTCTTGTTTCAGTGTAACAAATACTAGAGGATCATTAGTGATAATAGTAATTTCATCAATATAACCCGACACAAGAAAATTTTCAAATGTTTTTTGAGTTACATCAGGTACATCCTTATCAACTGGATAATATTTATAGATGAAATAAATTGAATTAATTAAAATCACAAGTATTGAAACCACTAATAAAATCAGTTTCTTCCTTTTTCTAATAACAACTTTTTCAACTAACATATAGGTATAATTATTAAACAGTTAATTTTTTCAAAATTAAATCCAAACAGAATTTTTTAATCTAGCTGCAATGATATACCAGCTAGTTGAACAGGTTGAAGGATAGTTTGATATCTGATAGACTTCATCCCGTAAAGCTGCATATCTGTAAGATCCATCAGGTTCTTCAAATTCCTTCAGATCATTCATTATTTCAGAATATTTTTCATACTGTTTCGCCCTCCAATAGGCCAAAGCAACCCCAAAAGATCCTTCAAACCAGACAGTTGCAGCAGCCCCAGGATATCCCCATTGATCAGAATAAGGCTTATATCCTTTTGCCCCTGTAATTGTATCTTCAACATAGTAAAAATTTTCAAGTCTTGGAAGAAGTTGATTAGCCTTTTCGGTTTCACCTGCCGAAAATAGCATCAAAGCACCCCAACTATTGCAATCCAAAGCATCAGCAGTATCTTTAGTATTGGTTGCAGCATTACTTATACCTTGGAAAAATCTATTATTGGTTGAATCCCATAATTGATTGATCATTAGGTTTTTAACCTGATTTGATTTAGCTGTATAGGTTGAATCATTTAGAACCCTTCCAGCCTGTTTTAAGGCAAAGAAGTAATCAATACAATGTTCTGTACTTATCCAAGGAATGATATAATCAGGATCGAATAATTCTAAACCACCTTCTAAGTAATATCTTCCTTTTCCACCTGTAGGAAGTCCGATTGGATTTGATTCTAAAGATTCAATGTAATCCAGCACCTTTACCAAAGCATTTTCAGCTTCAGATTTCAAAGGGGAATTCCTTCTGTATTGCAGGTAATACCCTAAAGCATAAGCAACCCAACCGATTGCACCTGTACGAAAATAAGGATCTTGTAATTCAGGCCGTGGATTAATATGATTTACCGAAAAAGCAAAAGCACCATTTGCATACTGACTTTCAATGATTCCACTTACAATCCTATCTGCAAATTTAAAATCCTTTAATCCCGTACTGCTTATCAATACTAAAGCCATATCATATAAATAAGATCTTGAAGGAAATGGTGAAGAAATTACTTCAGGATCATTATCATCAATTAAAAATGATCTTGCCAAATCCGTTTTAAAAGGTGATTCAGCAACATAAACATTATCCGTTGTACGTTTCAATTTAAATTTCACCTTACCTTCAGTAAGTGAAAAAGGTAATTTAAATTCTTTTCCTTCAGGTACATTAATTGCCTGACCACTGAAATAATCAATATCAGTTGTTACCCATCTTTCAATAGATAAATTATTGTGATAGTTTGGATTGTTTTCATCATTTACAAATTCAAAAAATGTAAAATTGAATTCAGTATCTTTTAATTTGATAATAATAGTACCACTTTGATTATTTGGTGGTGTTAAAGTAAATGTACCTGTAGTGGAATTAACAGCACCTAAAGTGACAAAATAGTCTTGATCGGATCTTCTGTATAATTCAGCTACAATTCCACCACCACTAACATCAAAATTAATTACCCTTCCTGTAATCACCCCTTTATAAGTGTTTAGAAGGGGTATAGGTGAATCTATTTGAATTAGGCTATTCTGAATAGGATGATCTTCTTCAGGTAGTGTAACAACCCCAAAACCAACCTTATTTGAAGATACAAATGGTGGTGGTGGTGGAATTGAATTAATACTTCTTTTTGTTCTGTATTGTTTTTTAAATTCTCTAATTAGATATAATTCATTACCACCTTCAAAAAATTGAAAATACCCGTATTGCTGAATGATAACTTCAATCCAATTACTTCCAAGATCATTTACAGTAATGAAGCTGAAATTGTTGTTACCCACTGGAAAAGGCCCACCACTATTATCAAGATCATCAATTTGAAATAATCCACCTTGCTTATCACCATCCCTATCAAATGGAGAAGATTCAATTATTAAATGTTGAAGATTTGCAGGAACGTTGGAAGCCTTGATTCTATTACCACTATTATCAGTTGCATAAAAATTATTTCTTCCATCATCTATTGCAATCATATGGGTATCACCATTACAGATAACCACATTGGATATATTATTATAATACATATAATTTGCTAATTCCTGACGTTCTGACAAATATACAGACCAAGTTTCAGTAGTTACATTATAAGACCAGCTGTAAGGATCAGTTTCATCACCCGTCCAACCAAAAGGATTCATCCAAAATAGAACATCAAGATTATTATTATTCTTATAATCCAGAAGTAAATTTTTAAACCAGTTTTTTGTTGCAGTACCTAATACAGTTTTATTTGGATCAGTATAAGGTTCAATCATCCAATCATCTCTATTTGCTCTTAAATCAGTCATTACAAACCTACATCTTCCAATATCATAATATTGAGATATTCCATTAGTTATAGGATCAGTAATTATATTTTGATATGGGATATTACTTAAATAAAATTCAATTGCATTAGCCCTACTTGGTGAATCTTTATCACTGTTATTTGGCCCGTAATCGTGATCATCCCATATATAGTAATTAGATTGATTAGAATAAAAATCCTTTTGCCTAGGTTGTTCAACTGTAGAATTATAAGCATCTCTGAATAAATCTGTATCAGGTGTTGCAATATCTTCGTAATGTAAATCACCTAAATGAAAGAATAGATCAGGATTCTTTTCCTTCATTGCATCCCAAATTATATGGTTTGAATTGGTGTTATTACAGCTACCAAAAATAAAACTGAACCCTTCAGGATTAGATTTTCTGAAGGTTTTGAATTTTGCAGTATGTGGATTAAGTACTGAATCAATTTCAGCTCTTACATAATATGTATCATAATCTAATCCAGTTAGATTAAAAATTGCAGCACCTTTATTTGTTTCTGTGATCGTAACACCTGAAGTATAGGTAATACCAGTGGAAAAGGTTTCATCTTTAGTATAAGCCAATCTGAGATTTGCAGATTCAGCACCTTCAATTGTGGTAATATCTAAAACCTTATTCCTTGGAAATTGTCCATTTCTGAAGGTTCCCCCAATTTGCATTCTTAGTGATAGAAAATTATCAGTAGGGTATTTTTTTAACCGTATAGCAGTATTAAAAGCACCAGCATCAGTAATTGAACCCAATAGGGTTTGAGATTCTGAAAATCCACCTGACCTATCAAAATCATCAAATTTGGCCACAATGAAGAAGGTGATATAATCAGGATCAGCAGGATCATTTACCCCTGCATTCTGTACATCAAGTTTAAAGAAGTTATCCCTATTAAACCTTACAACCCTTTTACCACCTTTACCAGTTGTTTCAAGTGGTAATTTGTTGGAAGTCGGGAAATTGTAATAGGAAGAAACTTTATTAACTCCTGAAAATCCTGCTTTATCATTCCATTGATTTACTAATCCAGATCCATCATCAACAATAGTTGATTCATCCAAATGAAGCCATTTAGCTAAAAATCTATTTGAACCCGTTGTAAACGTTGGTTCAGTTCCAGCAGTAGAATTAACAGTATAACCATTAAAATTTGATCCTGTAGGAAGCCATTTATCAGCAAGCCAATTATTATAAGCCTGTAATTCAGTATCCAGAACGGAATTAAAACCAGTCTTTAAAGCTACAATTTCATAAATATACCCTTCCAGATTTTCTTCATCACCACCGATCAAAAGGTTTTCAAAATAGGGTTGAACACCCGTTGAATCCACTTCTTGAATTAATTCATTGTTTATCCAAAGCCTTAACTTTCCTGGACTTGTTGGCCATTTGTATTGAATCGTATATACTTTAATATTGTTCTCTATAGTGTTTACAGCACCTAAATCAAGCCTAGCTTTTATTTTGGTTGAATTACCTTCTGTACCACCTGCATATAATTGTTTTAATGTTATTGCCATATTTTTTAATTTTCTTCTTCTATAATCTCAATTGAATAACCTTCTTCATTATTCACTATTGTAACCGCCATACTTTTAATCCAGCTTAATTGTCTATTTCCAAATCCACTAAATCCAGCAAGTTCAATTAATTCTACATCATAAAAATTTTCTATATCTTCATAAGTTAATCCGTGAATCACAAAGAACTTATCAATTTCTTCAATATATATTAATTGACTTAGATCAAGCTTATCACCTTTAGTAAATATTCTACCTCTAAATCTTACACTAGGATTTTCATATTGATTAATTATTCTATTTGCTGTGAACTGTAAAAAATCACCTTCTTCTAAACCTTTGACAAAATTGGTAAAGGTATTTCCAGAAGCATCAAATAAACTATTTTGAGAAACTGAATTACCACCACCTAACCTAACATCAATAGTTGCAAGATTTCTGATATTCTTATCTGCATCACCAATATAAGTTTCATTATTTGAAACATTGAAATTATCATTTGTAAAATCCATCAAACGGATATAGGAATTAACTCTTTGAAAATTTACCCTGTAATCAGTTGGAACCCCTGAATGATAATCATTAACCTGAAAAAAGTACGGTGAAGAAATATAGACCCTTAAAAATCCTTCATCATTTTTATTGATTAATTTATTTGTATTTGAAGTTAATTCATAAAGCTGAATTCTTTGTTTAAATTCATAAGTTGGATCAGTCCAAGTAATTGCGTTTCCCGCCCGTCTATTTGGTCTATATTTTTTCTTATTCAATAAAGGATCAATATTTCCAGTTTCTTCAAGTTCTTCACCCGTGAATTCCTCCCAATCATTTGTATCCGTTGTAGTCCAACCATACCTATCATCAATTTTCTCAGTATCACCACCATTATCAAACAAAGGATTATAACTTAAATACCAAGTTGTATTGGTTGTTTGATTATGTATTTCCAATTTCCAAAGGTGGTTAAATACCAAATTTCCAAAAAGTTGATTTAATTGTTGTTCTAAGAAGTTTTCAAATATAACCCTATCAAAGCTTGGATCATCATATAAAGGTGGTAAATCATATTGGGCAATTAATTGGGTAAAGAAATTAAAGTCCAAATGATAATCAATGGTTTTATCTGGAATAGGTAACTTTGAAAAAGGTACATCAAAATAAATATAACTATCCTTAGCAGCATTAATTATTGTCTCATTATTTGGAAGTGTAGTATAAATTTTATTATCATTTTGCTTAGAAAAAACAGCTCTATTTCCATTAGGGAAAAATAAACCACCACCACTAACAAAATTAAAATACTTATGTTGGTTTAGCATTACAGATATACCAGTCCAAGAATCAGGATAAAAATCACCACCTCTTACACTTATATTTTTTCTCCCTAAATCGTGGTTTAGAATTACAGTTTTATAAGATCCTTCAACTTCAATATTTCCAGATCCTTCCAAAAGGAATAAATCAATTGAATCAAGATTTCTGATTTGATCAACTTCTTCTAATTCAATGAAAGTACCAACTGAATTATATTTGTAATATCTTTTCACAAATGAATCAAAATGTTTGATTTCCCAACGGTTTTTATTTTGTGATAAGGTTAAACCATAAGATAGAAGAATATCATTTAAAACATCAAAGCAATTAAAAGCTTCTTGATTTTCTTCTCTGATATTGTTGATGTACTTTTTGCAATCAATATAAACCTGTGATAAAGCACCAAAATTTGTATTACCGCTTAAAGGATAAACATCTGTAGCATCCCAAACTTCTAATCCTAATTCCAATTTATTCAGAATAAAAAGGATGATTTCTAAAGCAGTTTTATTTTCATAGATAAAATTTCCTTCATCTAAAAATGGAATATCTTTTAAGGTAGTTAAATAATCAATTGCTACAATAGTAACTTCATAAGGTGGAAAGGTGTAATTTTCACTATAATTATCTGCAACCAAATAACCAGACCAAAAGATAATTTGATCAAATGTAATTTCAATTAGAAATTGTTTTTCTTCAAATGAAGCAAATTCAAACCATTCAAAATCAACTTCTGATAATAAATTAATTCTTGCTTCACTTGTTTTTATTGGTTGAAATTTTTCTTTTCCTTCACCGTAATATTTTAATATCAAAGGTGAATAACCAAACTTTTGAATTACAATTGGTTGACCTGTAAAATTTACTTCCTTAATAAATATTTGGGTATTTTGATTATTTACATTTGGATAATCAATTATATATTTGGTATTATACATAAGTATTTATATTACCAATAATTAATTATTTATCAAATTCTACCCCTTTTTTGATTCTCTTTATTTACCAAATAAACCAAATCAGATCCTTCTATTCTGAATTTTCCATCCAATAGGATTGATTGATTTAAACCTGATTGAAGATCATTAGAAGATATAATAGTTCCTGATTGATTTGGCACAAATAATTCAGCCCCAAATTCACCTACCCTATAAGCATTTCCAATATCAACACTTCCACCCATTGCCCTTGAACCTCCAAAATTTAATAGACCTCCTGAAAGTTGTTTAGCAATATTTCCAAAGCTTAAAGCAGATCCGATTGCAGAAGCACCGCCAAAGATAGCACCAACCAAAGTTGATAGGATTGCAGCTATTGCAACAGCAGAAACAAGTTTGGCAATAAATCCACCTACTTCTTTTATAAGTCCTTTGAAGCTGAATTTTCCAGTTTCAAACAGATTCATTAATTGATTTTGAAGTGAAGCACCCAATACCAATACCCCTTCACCAAATAGGAATAAGGATTGGTTATACTGATAGAAGTAATCCATATACTCGCCCAAACTCCATTGGATATTTTTGGTTACTTCCTTTGCCTTGATCGATACATTAAAAGCTTTAGTGGTAATTTCTTCTATCTTCTTACCCATTAAATCGGTTGTTCTGTTAAATTCTTCTTTAACGAACTTGATTGAATCAATAGTTTCTCTTATTGATTTCTTTGCACCACCTTTAGTATTATTTGTATCTAAATTTAAATCAGGCAATACAGTTGAAGCAGATGTAACGGTTAAAGGTTGTGCAATAGCTTCATTTAATTTTTTTGTTTCTTCAATCTTTGAATTAAAGCTTTCTAATTTTTTTACAGCTTTATCAATTCCATTACTGATAGTATCAAATCCTAAACTATCTGCAATAGATCCTGCAACACCAAGAATTGATTTAACTGAATTAATTACAACACCTGCAATAGTTTTAAATACATCTACAACGTAATTTTTTAACAGCCCAAAACCACCTTTAAAATCACCTTGGATAAACTTCAATAAAACTTGGATATTGGTTGTAATAAATCTAATGCCTAAAGCAATTATTTTAACAATATTATCAAATGATCCTTTAACAACCTGAAATAGTGATTTAAAAATATTTGTAATCTGACTTCCATAATCTGACCAAACCTTTTTGCCATATGAAGTAAATTCAGATATCAAAGATTTAATATTATTTAATACTGTTTCCCATAATTCCTTAATAGCAGTAATAAATACAGTTCCTTCACCTGAAGTAAAATAAGCTTTAATTTCATCCCAATATTTAATGATCAAAAATACAGCAGCACCAACGGCAACTGCAATACCTAATACAGGTGCAGAAATACCACTTAATAAAGGAATAAGAACTTTGATTGAAGCAATAGAAGAAGTAATTATTTTAATTATTCCACCTATACCCACTATCAAAGGTGGTATAACAGTTAATAATACTCCAAATCCCGTAATGATTTTAATTACAGTTGGATTCAGATTATTAAATGCATTGGAAAAATCGTTTACAAAATCAGTAGCTAATTTGATGTAAGGTGCAAGATTTTCACCTATGGTAATCATAATACCTTCTAAGGAAGATCTTAATCTTCGCAAAGATCCACCCAAACCAGATTCAAGTAAATCACCAAATGTTTTTGCAGATCCTTCAGATAATTCCAGATTAGATTTAAAATCATTGAAGGATTGATCAGAAGCATTCATCAAGGATAGTAAACCTGACATTGCTTCTTGCCCTGCAAGCATTCCAGCCGTTGAAGCTTTTTGTGCAGGTGATAAATCTTTGAATTTACCCCTTAATTCTTCGATTATTTGGGTTAATGGCTTGATTGATCCATCTGTATTCAAAGCAGAAAATCCAAGCTTAGATAAGGCTTCTTGGCTCTCAGCTGTAGGTTTAACCAGCCTTGATAATGTGGCTCTAAGTGCCGTTCCTGCCTGACTTCCTTTGATACCATTGGAAGCCATCAAACCCATTGCCAAAGCAACATCTTCAATTTTGAAGCCTAAAGCCCCTGCAACTGGAGCAACGAATTTTAGACCCTCCCCAAGTTCTCTTACATCAGTTGTACTTAGATTAGCTGTATTAGCTAGTATATCGGAATAATAAGCAGCCCTATCAGAAGCATCACCAAAAGAAGCAAGTGTATCAACAAGAATTGTTGTAACTGTATTTAATTCTTCACCTGAAGCAGCAGCAAGACTAAGAACCCCTTCAACCCCTGATAATATTTGTGTTGTATTCCATCCAGCTTTTGCAAGTTCTGCCATCCCTTGCCCAACCTGACTTGCTGAAAATTTGGTATTGATACCAAGTAATTTAGCCGTTTCACTTAGTTTCTTAAATTCATCTTCAGTTGCATTGGTTGCAGCTTTAACCAATAACATTGAATCTTCAAATGAAGCAAATGTATTAGTTGCAACACCACCCATTATAGATAGTGGTAAGGATATATTCATTGATATATCTTTACTAATACGGTCTAAGTCTTTTTGAAAAACTTGTAACTTCTTTTGAACACCACCTATTGCCTGATAAAAGTTTTCTGCATTACCACCAATAAGAATATTTAATAGACCTGTGAATCTTGACATTTAAAAAATATTATAAAAAATTCCACTTTCTTTGAAGGTCTTTAAATTCATCTTCAGAAAGTTTTTTAATCTTATTTACCTTCTTTTCCCATTCAAAAGGAATTAGATCAGTAAGGTTTTTTGATTGAGCATTTTTTTCTAAATGTGGTTTAATTACAAAATAACTTATGAATCTTGCTAACTCATATTCTTTTTTTCTTCTATTGTTATAACCTTTTAAAAAATCTCCAAATTCCTTTGGAGTTAGATTATAAAAATCATTTAAACCTAATCCAGCTTCAAAAGCTAATGATAAAGAAATATCAGAATCATTTACATCAGTTTCATTAATTTGAGAAGAAGATTTTATTTCTTCTTCTCGTTTGTAAAAAAACTTGATATTGCTTTAGTAGCAACTTCAAAGAATTCACTAATTGAAATACTATCCAATTCAACTTCAAAATCTTCATATTTCTTATATGGATTCTTTTCATTTAAAAATGAATAACCTTCAATAACACCAAAATATAAAAGATTAGATAAACCTTCAGTATCAACATTGGCTAAATCCTGAAGTCCAACCTTAAACATCTTTTCAAATTTGATAATTACTTTTCTATTAATTCTAACTGGAATTTGTTTTTCGTTTAGTTCTATATACTCGATCATATAACTTATTTTTTATAATTAGAATTTAATCAAATAAAAAAGGGGTATTTCTACCCCTTAAACAGTCCATAAAAAAATAAGTCTAAAAATTAGCTGACTGTTTCAAAAGTAAGTCCACCATCAACCTGAAGTGTAAATGATCCAGCTGCAACACTATCCATATCATAAGTATTAGATCCAGCTGAAAGATATCCAAATCCTTTAATTACTTTATTACCATTTGTATTATCACCCAAAGCAAATTGAACCTTTGCACCATTATAGCAGATTTCTAATATATCAGCACTTGTTAAAGTTCCAGTTGGATCATATAAAGCTTCAATACTGATTGTTGAAGTAGATCTTGTTGGAATATACTTTCTTACAGGAACTCCACCTTCTACAGTTGTTTTGCTAGTATATTCAATCATTTCTTTAGTGATTTCAATACTTGCTGAAGTTTGACCAGCCAAAGTTGTTAAAGTTGTCCCTGAAACAGATTCTTCTTTAAGCTGGATTAATATTTTATTTGAATCTTGATTTGTCATATTTATATCAATTTTAAAAAGTCAATTTTATTTATAGTAATTAAAAGTATATCAATTATAAATGTGCATTGCAAAAGTCATTGTTCTGTAAAACAATCCTGATTTTTCTTCAAAATCATCAGTAAAACCTTCAAACCTAATTAGATCAATAATGATATTATCATCTTGATCAGTAAATTCTTTATTATCCAAAAGATCCTTTAAAATACCAATTGAATTAACCACATCAGAATAATCTTCAGAAAACAAATGAAGCTTCAATAAATACAGGTCTTTCAGGCTTGAAGTTAATTTGGTATGTTCTGTATCAGTTTGATATACTTGGTACATCAAAGCAGGTAGTTTTGATTTCTTACCAGTTAAGGGAAAAATATTATTATTAAAAATTTCCTGTAGTTCGGTTGATCCACTCAACACTTCAAAAATTGTTTCCTCTATTGTCATAACTTATTTAATTGCCTGATTAATTCAGTTCTAAAAATATCAAATACCTTATCCTTATTTGTTTCATAAGATCTTCCTAAAAAAGGATTAGCTTTTACACCTTTCACTTGCTGTACATAGATCAATTCACCATTTTTATTTTCAAATACCAATACCCTTTTCTTTGTTGGTTCTCTATCTTCTGTACCCAATTCAATCAAATGATGTGCAGGTGATTTTACATTAACAATAAATACAAATTGTCCTGCTTCACTGGATTTTCTTGCTTGCCTAACCTTTACCCTTGATTTCATAAATCCAGTATCTACAGGTACATTTGATACAGCATCTTTTTTAATTTCATTAGCACCTTTTCTAACTGACCTTTTTATCACCTTATCTTGAATATCATCAGGTAAATGTTTCAATTGTCCAAGTAGTTTTTTTATATCTAATGAAATTGCAGTCTTACCCATTACTTATTTGATTTATACTGTGAAGTAATTTCTAATCCTTCTTTATATCCTAATTCCTTGATACCAGTAATCTTGAAAGTTTTTTCTTCAAATTCAATTTGATCATCAGTGGTAATATTTGGATCATAATAGATCTTAAAGATGAAGATATTACTATCAATTAGATTTTTTCCTTCAAATATTTCTCTGTTTTGCCATTCATACTTTGAAGCCCAAAAGGAAGCATAATAAGAATAAGATTCTTTTTCGTGTCCAAATTTATCTTTGGTCTTGGTTAATTTATTAACCTTGATTAAATACCTTGAATCTTCTAACCTGATATACATCTTATAAAAATTTAATATTCTTATAAGGCTGCAATAATCTTTGAACAACCTTATCTAAATTAACAACTGACTTACCTAGAATAATTGTACCTCTGAATTGATATAAATCAGTTAGCATTATTTTAGCAGCCTGTTTGATTCCTTCAGGTAAATCATCAGAATCTTCGATTCCTTTTTTGTAGGTAATTTTTATTGAAGTATAAGTTTCAGGTAAAATTGAAAAAGAAATATATTCATCAGAAAAGGAATATTCAACCTGATTAGAATTTACTTCAGTTGTACCACTATATACTTTTACATCAGTAACATTATAAATAGGTGCATTTGGAAAATAGATAAACTCATTAAGATCAATCTTTTCAAAGATTGAAAATTCATAGGTTGTATCTACCAAATCCCTTTCCAATTCATTTTCAATTGATTCTGTTACAACTGAAAGTAATGTATTGATATAAATATCTTCAAAAGAATTTAATATCCTCAAATGATCTTTGGCTTCTTCTAGGCTAATTAATGTTTGATTTGATTTCTTAACAACTTTGGCTATCATTTATTCTTAGATTTTTTCTTTACTTCAGGTTCTTCCAGAATCAATACATCATTATATTTTTTTATATTATCTAATGATTCTTCATCAACTTCAATAATTCTACCTGTAAAATATCCTGAACCTGTACGGGATTTAAGTATTTGAATCTTGTAAATTTTCATATTAATAATTAAAAAATAATCAAATAAAAAAGGTGATTGAAATTAATCAACCACCTTTGATTATTTAAACCAAATTTATTATTAAGCAACAATATCTTTTGCAACCGCTTTACCTTCTGCATACATATCTTTGATATCCCAGTAAGATCCAAGCTGAAGAACTGTTTGTCCAAATTGACCTCTGGAATAAGGATCTAAAAGTATCTCAATTGCCCCAAATCCAGCAACAATTGCATCTGCCCAATTTCCGAACATCATTGCAGATAGGTTATTTACTCCTGCTTTAGTAAGGTTAGAAGGTACTCGATTAGATACCACAAATTCAAACCCGTCTAATCTTCCATCAGAAAGTACAAACTTATCAGAACCAACAACTTTTGGAAGTGCCTTTAAAGCTGAATGAACATCATAATTAATCAAGAATTTAGAAGCTGCAACATCTGCTTCAGCTTTTCCAACCTTCTCAATAAATTCCTGAACTTTCTCATAGGTCAAAGTACCACCAGATAAGCCCATTTCAACCGCTTGAACATCAGAAGAAGCCAACAAGAATTCAATGTATTTTTCATCTAAAGCCTTCTGGATTGATTTTTCGATTTCAGATCTCAAATAAGCTTCTACAGATTCATTTGATTGAGTCATTAACAAATTACTTACATTCATTCTAGTTGCAAGTCTGTTTGGTCTTAACTCAATTTGTCCAATGGTATGATCAGAAGCAGTATTTTCAGCATTTTCACCCAACCAAGTTGAAGTAACTTTACCACCTTTTGGAAGATCCAAGTTAGAAGTTAGACCAAGGAAAGAAGTAGCACCAAGTTTATTCAAAAGTGAACCTTCCCACAATGATTCAATAATTCCACCTTTTTCAGTTGCAACCATTTTACCACCTTTAGTACCTGAATCACCACCTACTGAAAAATCTCTGTAGTTAGTAGGGATGTAAACAGCATTGGCATTAACAGCAACACCAGCACTTCTAAGTTCTTTTTCACCTTCTGCCTGAGCTTCAGCAAAAATTCCTTCCACTTTACCACTTCTTACAGCGTTAATATGGCCAAGGATAGAATATTTTTCTTTGTGAGTATTAATCACATTAGGAACTTCAACACCTTTTTCAGAAGCCATTCTTACTTCAAAAGCTTCAATTTTTTCAGCATCTTCAATAGATTTCTTCAATCCTTCAGCTTCAGCAAATTTTGTATTAAAGGTATTTTGTTCAGTATCATTCAAGCTTCTATTTTCAGTTTTTGCAGAATCCAAAATTCCTTTCAATTCAGCATCAATAGCAGCTAATTTTTTTCTTAATTCAACAGATAGTTTCATATATTTTAAAAAATTTTATATCAATATTTATTTTTCAATAATTAAAAAGTAATCAATAATTTATTTCGTATTCAATGAAATATATTTATACATATATTCATTAAGGTTTGATTCATTCTTAGATTCTTCAAATTCCTTTTTGATTTCTTCAAATGATCTTGATAAACTTACTGTATTGTGATAAGCAGGATTAGTAACAACACTTACATCTTGAATAGAAGCAAATTGTTTGATTGTCCTGATATACTTACCATCAGTTCTTTTTTCCCATTTTTCACCACTTCCATTTCTAGGTAATGTAAATGCAAAAGATGATTTAGATAAATTGCCTTTCATTACATTTCTATAAAGATCCTTCTGATATGAAATTTCTTCATCAATTTCAAATCTATATTTTAACCCCTTTTCATCTACCTGAAGAAATAAAGTATTAGCTTCTTCATTCTTTCTTGCAAGTACAAAATTTGAATCGTGGTTTATCAAAGCAACTACATCAGATAAATCAGTTGATTCATTAATTGAACTTCTATCAATTACTTCAATAAAACCACCAAGATCTTTAGATTCTGAATCAAATACTAAAGCATATCCTTCAATATACTTTTTATCACCTTCTTCAGTAAATCTAAATTCACTATTATTTATATATCTTTTTTCCATTATTCTAAATTGTTTAATTCATTTTCATTTAATTCTGCTTTACTGTAAGTTTCCCTAGCTTTTGAATCCCAAAATCTATTCACAATATTTTTTGGAATTAGATTAGCTTGAATAAATGATTCACCTTTTACTTCAGGATTCATATCTTCAAGATCCCTTATTTCTTCAGGACTGATAGCACCTAAATAAAATAGATCTTTATAAAATTGACCTCTAGTTTTTGAATCACCTCTTAATATTCCTTCAATACTAAACCTGATATAATTATCACTTAGGATTTCATCTTTGGTCAAAAGCTTATGTTTGAACTCTGATTCAATCTTAGTAATGATTGGAAGTAAAGTCATTTGATAGAATCTAATATTATTGAATTCAATATTCTGATTAGTTTCATTGGCATTACCATTTAAAATGAATAATGGTAAATTCAGCATTGAAGCAATTTCTTCTTTCTCAAATTGTCTGGATTCCAAAAATTTGGTTTGGCTAGGATCAAGCTGGATTGGGTTCAGCTTCATTCCATCTTCTAGGAATAAAATCCTTTTTCCCTTTCTGCCTGAAAAATTGTTGGTTAATTCACCCCTTAAAAATTCCCTCTGCTTATCATTCAAAGGCTTATCGTAATGAATTGTACCCCTGATTGAACCACCTTCACCATTGTAAATATTGTTGGTGTAATCGATCCCGTTTAAGTTGATTTCAAGGTTTCTTTTAAAGTTGGTAACAGGATCAATTCCCAGGTATCCAGTCCCAATATTTTTGAAGTGAATCAAATCTTCATTGGCAATTAAATTGTTCTTTTGCCCGTCAAATTTGAAATAAAGCTTATCCCCGTAAAAAACAGCCTGAACGCTAGTAAAGACTATAATCCTTAATTCTTTTGGATTCCCTTGATTGTCTCTAATGATTTTGGCAAAGGAATTACCCTTTACCAGCATAATCAGAATCATTGTATTAATGAATTCAAAAGCAGTCTGGAAAGGATTTGGTTTTTCCTTTAGCAGGTAGAAAACAGGATGATCTTTGGCAATCGTTTTATTCTGGAAAATCTTCAAAGGCATTGAAGAAATGGTGTTGGCAATAGCTGAAATACCCTGATAAAAACTGGCAATCTGTAAAGCCGTATTTCCATTGACAACATTATTTGAAACTATATCATCAACAGTAATAACATTTGGAATTACCATGGAAGGAACCCTAAAAATTGATTTGAAATCCATTCTTTTTTTGAATAATTAAAAAATAATCAATTCTTTAACCTTTGGAAAAATCTGATAGTTTTGATTTCAGTTTCTTTACTATGTTAAATGGAAGTAATTTCAATTCGCTTAAATTTTCCGCAATACTTATTAATTGCTGTCCTAAAAATATAGAATAGGATAAAGAATAAAGTGGTAAAAATATTACTGAATGGATTCCAGCAAATTTAACCAAAGTAAGAATTAATAATGCTGCAAGCATTGTCATTAAAAATCTTGGAAATTTTTTACTTACAAGCTTCTTACTATGAAAAGATTCAGGGATAGGTTTATTCAGATTTTTGAACCTTTTAATTTCTAAGCTGATATAAATAGCTTTGATTATACCTGTTAAAAAATCTATTAGATAAAGAGTGATCAAAAAGTAGATTGCATTATTATTCTGAAATAGAAAATTGAATACTGCATCTATTACAATTCCGAAAGGAACCAAATACTTTATTATAAAATTGGTATCAATATTTTTAAAAATTGCATTAAAAAAATCACCAAAACTTTGAAATCCAAACATTATATCTTTTAGCCATAATTACTAAAAAATCAATTTAAACAAAGAAAAAACCTCTGTCATCATATGGACTTTTATTTATACTTTGATTGGCCATTTCTTCAGCTAAATCAAGTTGATATTGTCCAACCGCCATTATCAAAGCAACTATGGCATCAATTTTTTCTTTGCTTCTTTCCTTACTTACTTTGACGTTTCCAGCATCATCTTTAACAATCTTGGTATTTGATAGGCACCATTTTAATACAGGATTGTTGTTATGAAGTAATTTGTTCTCAATTACCAAGGATTCCATTTTTTTGATTGCAGGTGACATTGATTTATACCCCTGTCCAAATGAAGTAAATTCTAAACCCAATTCAGTTTCAATCCTGCTTACCAGTTGATCAGCTCCCCACCGATCATAAGCAGTTTTCTTGATGATAAATTTTTGGGATAGTTCTTTGATCTTTTCAAAAATGAAATCGTCATCCCTTGATCTCTTATCCGTCAAATAAAGATGATTGTTCTTCTGTCTTGCCCAACCTAAAAAAGCTTTACCAGCACTTATATTATCCTTTTTTTCAGCAGCTTCAAGGGGTAAAAAGGTATAAGAAAGAGTTTTGATTTTTCCGTTGGATTGGGGAAAAGCTAAAATAAAGGCATTTAAGTCCCGATTATTGGCCAAATCCAGACCTGCCCAACATTCTTGCCCAATCAAATCTTCTTCACCGTAATCAATGGAATTGGCCATCCAATCAGAATTGGAAATCCAAGATTCAGCACTATCCACCCAAATATTCAAATGCAACTGTTTGAAGGTATTCAGGTAAGAAGGCATTTGTTTAGCCTTATTTATTTGATCAATGATGTAATCTTCCCTAATGGATTTTCCAAAACTTGGATTTGCCCGTTTGACGTTCTCCATGGAAAGAACCTTATCCAAGTCACTTGAATCAATTCCTTCATAAATCACAGGTAAGAAAGATTCATCTTCAATTATTCCATCAATGATTTTTCTGGAATAGTCGTACAAATCAAAGCAAGCTGAATTTTTATCACTTCCAGCCGTGGAAATGGTCAACAATAAAGGTTGCTCTCTGGCACCCATCGAAGTTTTGAAGACATCGTATAATTCAGAATTTCTATGGGTGTGAAATTCATCGACCAAAGCAAATGAAAGATTGGCACCGTGAGAAGTTCCAGCTTCAGAACTTACCACTTTGAAAAAGGAATTTTCCTGACTGAATTCAATGGAGTTCCTATAAACTTGTAAGTGTTTCGATAAGGTCTGATTGTTTCGGATCATCCCTGAAATGATTTCAAAAGCAATCCTAGCTTGATCCCTTGAAGAAGCTCCAAAAAATCCTTCACCTCCCTTTTCCCCATCAGCTAAAATCATATAAAGGCTAATTCCAGCTGATAAAGTTGTTTTACTGTTTTTTCTAGGAATCTGTAAATAGGATTCTCTGAATTTCCTTAAACCAGTTGATTTGATTTTCCACCCAAATAAATTCCTTACAAAATCCCTTTCCCAGTCCTGAAGGATATAAGGTGAACCAGCCAATTTGCCTTTGACGTGAGTGCAAAAAGTTTCAATGAATCTAACCACCTTGTCGGCTGCATATTCATCAAAGTAATATTTCTTGGTATCAATTTTTAAAAAGTCTATTGTGGTTTTCAATTATTAAAAAATTCTTGCAATGGATCATTTTCAGGTTTGTTGGGATTAATTGAAATCTTGGATCTTTCAGAAGGACTAAGCCCAAATTTTCCCATTAAGGATTGATAATTCTTAAAAGCGTTATTGGCAATATTTACCCAAGGTGAAGACATCAAATAAGATGATCCATTTTTATTGATTCCCTGAATCACATAACCTTCAGATTTAAGGTGATTTTGTGCTTCCAGATACTTTCCATACTCTGAAGCTAAAATTTCCAATGAATCCAAATCTGAAATACTGAGTACATCGGATTCAACAAGTATTTCAAAAATCTTTTTATAAAAGGATTTTCCCCACCTATTCAAGTGAGACGGAACTTTCAATGAATCTGAATCCAGCTTTTGAAATTGGGGTTTAGATTTGTTAACCCTACATTTTCTAAGTGTACCTTTTTTGGCCTTGATTTCATCTGGAATAAAAATATTTGGCATAATCTGTATTTATACCAATAATTATAAAAAGGTCAATTACCCACCCCTAAAGGAAATTGGATATGCATAAGCTTTTCTCCCAGTAGTCGGTAGGTAATCGATCATAAATAGATTATAAGATCCCGTACCCCTAAAAAAATTTACTGACACAATAAATTTTGTTTCAATTCCTTCAAGTTCAAATAAGTATATTCAACACAACTTCTTCTATTTATCTTAAGCCTGTTAGAAATATAATCATAATTATAACCTCTATACCAAAGATAAAAAACCCTCCAACGGTTAAGATTTCTCCCTTTAATAAAATAATTCTGATAAACATAATTTTTCACCTTTCTTAAAACTTCATTAGAAAAATTAGATTCATTTATTTCATCTTCAGTTGAATCAATTTGATCAAAGGTAGAATTAATATAAAAAGTATCTTGATTGAATTGATTATATAAAGTAGTCGAATAATTCCAAACAATCCCTTTAATGTAATTTTTAAGACCTTCAGTTAATTCAGTTTCTACAAGATTCTTTCTGCAAAGGATTAAAAGTACTTCTTGTGCAACATCCTCTTTGTCCGATTTATTTTTTATTTTATTAGCAATAGAATAAACGTAATTGTAAACTTCAGTATTCATATTAATTATTTTAATATAAATACTTGGAGTAAAATTTTCTTTTTTTTTAGAAAAAGGATTTTAGACTTAAATTGCAGAATGGCAAGAAACAAAAACAAAAATCAATTAAGTTTAATTCCTTTAGAAGAAGCTGATAATCAGGACTATTCATCAACATTTTCAGGAAATATGAGTATCCCGATTCACGGATGGTATAGATACACAGCAGGATTTTCCGCCGAATGGGTAAAAGATTTAATTTTAGAATCAAAAAAAATTGATGGAATAAATATAGTTGAACCTTTTGTAGGTTCTGGAACGGTACTTTTGGAAGCAGAATTTGCAGGTGTTAATTCAATGGGAGTTGAATCACATCCATATATTTACAGGATAGCCAAAACAAAATTACAATGGAATTATAATATAAAAGAATTCAAAGATGCAGCTTTAGAACTTTTAAAAGTTGCAGAAGGTCTTGAAATCAAAGAAAAAAAATACCCTAAACTTATAGAAAAATGTTATCCACTTGAGACAATAGAGAAACTTGAATCTTTGAAGTTTGCTTGGAATCAATCTAAGGATAATGAAGAAATAAAAAATTTTACTTGGTTCATAATAACATCAATATTAAGAACAACATCGCCAGTTGGAACAGCCCAATGGCAATATATTCAACCTAATAAATCAAAAGGAAAGGTGTTAGATCCATATCAAGCATATGAATTAAAAGTAATTCAAATGGCAAAAGATATGGAAATTATGCAAAGCAAAAACTATAACAATGATATAGTTGTAAATATATATAATGAAGATGCAAGAAACATTGAATCAATTCCCGAAAATTGGGGTGATTTAGTGATAACTTCTCCTCCTTATGCAAATAATTATGATTATGCGGATGCAACGAGATTAGAAATGACTTTTTGGGGTGATATTGAAGGATGGTCTGATTTACAGGATAAGGTCCGAAAAAGATTAATACGTGCTTGCACTCAACACGTTTCAAGTATGCAAAAAGAGGTTAATGAATTTCTAGATGATCCAATATTGAACTCTATTAGGGAAGAATTAAAGGAGGTATATGAAACATTGAAAGTGGAAAGGTTAAGTCATGGAGGAAAAAAGAACTATCACTTTATGATTGTAGCCTATTTTTATGATATGGCAAAAGTATTTCAATCTTTAAGAAGAATAATGAGGAATGGAAGTAAAATGTGTTTTGTAATAGGTGATTCAGCACCATATGGAATTTACGTTCCAGTAGATATATGGTTAGGAGAATTGGCTATTTCAGCAGGATTTACAGACTATACCTTTGAGAAACTTAGAGATAGAAATGTTAAATGGAAAAACAGAAAACATCGAGTCCCTCTTAAAGAAGGAAGACTTTGGATTAATGGTTAGGATATGGCAAAATCAGATTCACACAAATGGGGACAAATTTTAGGGGATTTATTAGAAATCGCATTGTACCCACATCTAAACACTTTTGCAAAGCAAAACAATCTTTTCCTAGATAAGCAAGGAGATAGACTATGTAGGAAAGGAAAAAAGGTAAGTTGGTATGATCTAAAAGCAAATAAACACGATTTGGATTTTGTTTTAGAAAAGAATGGGAGTCAAGAAAATATTGGTGAACCAGTAGCATTTATTGAAACTGCTTGGAGGAGATACACTAAACATTCTAGGAATAAAGCACAGGAAATACAAGGGGCTATAATTCCTTTGTTTGAGAAGTATAAAGAATTTTCCCCATTTATAGGTGTTGTTTTAGCAGGAGAATTTACTAGCGGAGCATTAACACAATTAAGATCACTTGGATTTAATGTTCTATATATTCCTTACCAAAGTTTCATTAAAGTTTTTTCAAAGTTTGGAATAGATGCTTCTTTTGATGAGGAAACTTCATTGGAAGAATTTGAAAGAAAAATTAATCAATGGGAAACTTTTAAGCATAAAAATGAAATTGCACAAGAATTATTGTTAGAAAACAAAGCTGAATTTAACACGTTTTTTAAAGAACTAGCAAAATCAATAAAGCGAGAAATTGAAAGTATTAGTATATTCTGTCTTCATGGGATTTCTTCAGAATATTCATCAATAATAGATGCTATAAAATATTTAGAATTTTATGAGGAAAAAGAATCCATAAATCCATTTGTAAAATATGAAGTGATAATAAGATATAATACTGGTGATAAAATTGATGCAATTTTTAAAAACAAAGAAGATGCAATTACCTTTTTGTCTAACTATAAATAATTTTTATTTATTAAACTTCCTAAAAGCTGCAATAAACTGATAGAGAAGATAACCAAATGAAATCTTATAAAAGAAATCCAATACAACAAAAGGCTTGCTAAAAGAATATTCTTTATAATTAATGTCAGAAATAAAAGTAATAGGTTTAATATAGTAAGAAAGATTAGTCCAGAAAAAATCAAAAGCTAAAAGATTTTCATTAAACCAAGCAAATTCAACTCTCATTGCCAGAAAATGAATTAATATCAATCCAAGCATTAGAATAAATGCTTTTTCAGGCTTTGTCCCGTGTGCGTTGGAAAGAGAATTAAGAGTAAGAATGATTTTATCTGATTTAGTGGTGAAATTATTGGATTGAAGTCTAAAATCCTGCTCTAATGCTTTATAAACCGTTGCAAGGTATCTATTTCCTTGTTTAACCATTAATTCAGCTAATTCTCTAGTAAAATCAATTTTTTGATTAATTGTCATATCTTTAGAACGTTCAATTGAATTCTGAGATATTGGATTAAAATTGACAATTTTAATACCTTCTAAACTACTATTTTTAAATTCAAATTGGCTAAAGTGATGGAGAAATGAAGGGTTAATCTCTAACCCATTTAAAATTGAATTCTCAAGTTTTAATTTATCCATATCAATTTCAAAATTTGAATTAAATTTTACATTTTCAGCAATACTAAAATTCTTAAGGGTAATATTACTAAAAATTGATTGTGATATACTGATATCTTTTGAATCAGTACCTTCGATAGTAAGTAAGAAAATTTTTAGATTGTTTATCTTTAAGGGAGAGGAATTCAATATTGATATCTTTCTAATATAACTATTTTCTATCAATATATCATCAGGCTCAAAGGAACCATAATATCTACCATGTACTTCAATATATTTAAATTTACAACTATATATTTGTATTAATTCGCATCCAAAATTTGAAATATCAAGATTTAAACTTGTGTCTGATAAAATATTGTTTAATTGTAGTTCATTAAAAGAGCTATCAGTATCAAACTGAAATTTGGATATTTTACACTTTGATACTTTAATTTTCCCAAAAGTGGATTTTCGTGAATCTAATGAAAATTGAAATGTTGAAAATAGATTAACGTCAATTATACAATCCTCACAATCAGAGTAATAAGTTGTTAATAATATTTTTGGAGTATAAAAAGTTCTAAGTGTATTTTTAATACAATTTAAAAAATTTAAGTTTGGGAAACTACTAGATACTGAGATAAAAATTTCTAGATTTTTACAATGTAAAAAAGTTAAAGAACCTGAGGTTTTCCTAATTGAATTTGAAAATGTTATTCGACAATTTGATATTTCTGCTAAATCAAATTCTCCAAAAGAACAATCACTAAATTCTAAGAATTTTCCTTCCTTAATTACTGATTTAAATTTCTGTAAAGAATCAAATCCAATTGAAAAAAACTTAAATTTTTTTATAGAATCATCTAATCCTTCATATATTCCTTCTGGAATATTTTTTGTCAATCGATTATCTTGAAAAAGATAGTGATCAATTACCTCTTTGGAACCTTCCTTTAAAATTGGCTTAAAAAACTCATTTTCCATTTTCTTTCCCTTTTTTCTTCAATATAGGAAAAATCCTTAATCCATGACCTCCACAAATAAAAAATCCTCATTTAGTGAAAATTTAATCGGTTCTATTGGATACTTATTCTTTTCCTGAAATCGTAAAAGATTATCAATGGAATCACAGCAAGCCCAAAGAAATAAACGGTGAAGAAGTTCCAGGCCATTAACCCCAATAGTACGCAAAGAAGGGAAAGCCCTATAAGCCCAAGATTAAATAAAGTCTTCATTGATGATTTTTCCGTTGTAATTAAATTTAATTCCTTCTTTGGCTAAAGTTGAACTATAATTGGAAATCGCAAAGTCATTGGTTCCATTAGGATCGAAATACAGCAATTTAATCAGCTTAACCGATTCACCCCGATCTTCAGCAGTTGCAGCTTTTGAAATTATAGATGAATATAGGTTTGAATTGTAAGGATCATCAGCTATATCCTTTAAATCAAGCCTCTCAAATCTGGAATTTAGGTCAAAGATTATCAATTGATCATTTGATTCAATGTAATTGACATACTTACAATTATTTCCCAGTTTCCAGTACTTCACCAATTCAATTAATTTGGTTTGTTCTATCATCATTCCAAGACTTAATTTGTTCCTACACTTGATTTCACAAGCATATTTGATATCCTTTTGATTTGTAAAGAAAAGATCAATTCTTTCAAAAGGATTGATTGTAGGGTTAATTTTAATATCCTTCACAGGATAAAGCCTAGTTAAGGTATCAGCAATTGAAAATTCATTTTGCTCATACATTTTGAAATTTTTTTCCATATTATTTTTTTAATTATAAATACTGGAAAAAATATTTTTATTTAAAAAATTAGGTACTACGAATAAAAAAATCCTAGCAGTAGAACCAGCAGGATTTAAAAAATTAATATGGAATACTTAATATAGTTAATTAATCACTAATCAAAATTTCAAATCAATCATTTCAAACTTTTCAAAATCATCAGGAAGCCCTAAATATCTTTGGGTTACTTCTGTACTTGAATGACCAAGCATCTTTGATACTTGAAGCACTGATTTAGTAAGATCATATACTAGCATTGCAAAGCTTTTACGGGCTGTATGACTTGTTAAGTATTCTGTGATAGGTGGATATACAATTTTCTTTTTCCGCTTAACCTGAATGGTTCTAATAGGCTTGATTAAAGATTCATAATAATATTTGACTGCAACGGATTCTTTACTTCCAAAATGTGAAACTTGACTACTTGTTGAAAATTCTGGAAAATTCCAGCTTAAAGATTCACATAGATCAAATAGATAATTACCGATAAATGGAATATTTACAGTTTTCTTTCTTTTGTTCGTGTATAGAAGTAAAGATTTCTTGGTAAAAAAATCTTGCATTCTAGTATTATTGAAATTGTCTGAATTCATATCTTGTAATCTTACACCTGAAAAACATCTTACTAAGTAATATTTTAAATAATCCAAATCAATCCTTTGAACTTTTAATTGTTCTTCAGTTGGTTCAAAAATAAATTTGTAAAAAATTTTGATTTCATTTAGAGTAATATATACAGCATCTTTTTCTTCTTCTCGGTTGATCTCAAATGATTTAATATTAAAAGTCTTAATGGATTTGTTTTTAAGTTCATTATACTTATTAATAGCCATATTGGTATAATTAAGAATATTCTTAACATTTGTATCTGACCAGCCTAATGATTTTCCATATTCAATAATTAATTCTTTCATTTGAAGATTATTCTTATCAATGTAATCCATATTGATATTAATAGAATATTTCTTTTCTATAGCTCCCATTATATCCTTCAATCTTCTGTATCTGTATAGCATATCTTCAGATTTTCCATTAACTACTAAGCTTTTTACCTTAATCTCAATGGCCTGATTAATATGTTCTGATTGATTAATTACTTCCTTTACTTCAACATTCTTGATTGCAGCTTCAACAATCAAATCAATATCTTCTGATGTGATATTTTCAGATCCTTTCTTTTCTTCAAGTTCATCAATCAATTCAGCAATCTTATTCAATCGCCTATTGAATAGGGTATGACTAGTATTAGACCGTTTAACCTTTTGATCCTGTTGATTCCATTGATCCTTTGTGCAGGTGATTCCAAGTCCTTTTACCTTATATTTCTTGGTTGATTTGAGGTAATACCTTAGAAGGATTGAATTTGAATCAGAAGCTTTAGCAGCTGCATTTTTCAGGTAGAATAAGGATTTCATAATTATTTGCTTAGTTTCAGGTTAATATTCCTTTGTCCTTTGGTGTAATCAAAGGTGTAATAAATACCCCTAAAAAGCAAGCAAAAACCCCTCAAAAAAGCTTAAATAAGGGTTTTAAACAGGAATATAGGAATTTGTAATTCCAAATGGTAGAGCCCCACATCCCAACCTCAATCCTCCCTTGGGCCATGCCTTTTTTCTATTGCGCTGGTACCAAGGCATGTTCCTGTTGTCCTGCTTCTCCAGAAGCAGGATCTTTACTACTTCCCATTACCCCGCTGGGTCGATCCCGAATGCTATCAGGACGCAATTCGACCCAAGTATTTTAGGGAGTTGTAATTCCAAATGGTTGAGCTCCACTTCCCAACCCCAATCCTTCCTTAGACCATACCTTTTTTCCATTGCGCTGGTACCAAGGATTGTATTTCAAATCAAGACCTTACACCAGCGCCTCACTCAAAACCTTGATTCTCAACCCCGGGTGCAACCCGGGGCTACGCCACGGCGCACAGGTATTCACAGGTCGACCCCTACAGGGTCATAAGGAATTGCGTGTGGGGTACAACCCTTTCCGATGACAACAAGGAAAAAATGAAAGCACTTTTGCACTGCCTGTCCCGATTATTTAGGGAAAATCGGCAAGGTTCTTACAAGTATTGAATCGGAATTTCAGTTGCATTTATAGGCCTGAGTACCTCAGCCTTCTGACCTCTTCCTTTTAACTCCTATACCCACCCCCATGCGATCGGGATCGCTTGATCAATTGCTCCGGATTTTTGCGGATGCTTACAGAGTGAGGTAAAAAAGCCAATTGAAAATTGGTTAGGATACGAGGGTAGGTCTAGGTGTAAAGAAATCTTTATGTGATTCCGATTATGATCGGAATTAGCCTTGGGCCAGGATGAGGGGAAGGCAAATTCCACCCAGCCCCGAACTGAACTTCGGAGATGCTGAGGAAAGACTACGCTTGGAGGGTGAAACTCTATATTTATGGAGGACGGTATTGTTTTGAAGCCTTCTATTTGAAAATCTTCCAGTTGCCTAGTGATTAAGCAAACAAAAAACATAAATTCAACTGCTATTTCTCATCCTGTTCAGTGATTTGGCAGGAATCAGTTCCCTATTTTCTTGCATCCTTTTCCTAGTTCAATGAAACAAGTTAACACCATCGTTTTTTGGAGCCTTTTGGCTGCTAGTTTGTTTTTTTCTAATCCTTGCTTTTCCCAAAACCTAACCAAAAGTGGGTTTAGCATGGGTAGCTATGAAATAGTGAATGCCAAAGGAAAAACGGTCATGAAAAATCTCCGAGCTGTCGAAATCCTTAACGAAGGAAAGCATATCATAGGGGTCAAAGAGGACTATACCTTTGAGCTATTTGATGTTCAGACAGGAGAAAAAGTGCCTCAAGAAAGTGGCCTTAAGGCTCCACTGTTTTTATCTCGAGGCAATACCTTTCTAATATTGATCCAAAACGGTAACTACTATGTGTATGACTTTGAGCTCAAAAAGATCACTAAAGAAGGTTACCGGGAAATTAAAAATCCCGATGGTGTAAGGTCCAGCCTCTTGGTTAAGGATGAAAATTTCAATTGGGGAATAATCCATATCGATGGAACTGTTCAGATTCCCCCTCAATACCTCAGTCTTGACTATGGTGGGGGAGAAATGAACGGTATTCTCTATCCTGTGGCCCATCTTTTTAGAGCCTCTTCCAGAAATTCCGAACCTTTTTATATCAATCTGTCCAATGAGGTGGACCTTGGTGCTACTGCCAACTCATGCTGTTTCGTTATGGGTAATCAGCAGGTGGTAGGTAAAAGACTCATGCTCTTAGAGCAATCCGGAAAACTCAAAGGGGTTGAAAAAACGCTGTTGGGAACTACTTATTATTCCACCAGTCGAGAATACAATAATCCCGCTGAGGCCTTTAACTGGCTCTATCAAGGTTGGCAGGAAGCTCCTGACTCTCAATATGCACTGGTGAAACTGGCGGAGTTTCTTCGTAGTAATCCTGAATTCCTTCAGGCTCAAGAGGGCTTAAATCTCAGTAGCCTCTATCGACTTGCGGGAAAACAGTCCCCATCCTACCTATTAGAACTTGCTGAATATTTCCGTTGGGAAAACCAACCTGACAGCGCCAGATTTTACTATGAAGAAGTAGTGAAAACTACCCCTCAAACCAGCTATACACGGGTCGGGGCCCATATTGAGCTGGCTAAAATGGCCTTTCGGGAGGGGAACAAGACTTTAGCAGCAGAACATTTGAATGCTGCCAAAAGAGCGGCCTCGGCAAATCAAAGTCCATTGCCCGAATACAAACTGGAGGAGCTGTCTGAAATGAACTTGGCTACAAATCTGAAATATGGACAAGTAATTCTTTATAAGGGTGAAAAATTCATGGTTTTGCACGGAACTCAAAAGGGAGTGGAATTGAGTAATGGAACTTATCTGCCATTGACAGAAACTGATTACAAGGTTCTCAATGAAAGTTCAGATCAATTTATGACCTCTTGTTATGCTTGCGCGGGTTCGGGAAAAGTAACCAAGACCTTCAAAATGACTCCAATCACGGTATATTCCAAACCCGAATTGGTATCAGGCTCCACGGTTTCGGGTGATTACATCAAAACAACCAGCTATACTACCCCGTCCTCGTACGAGGGACAGGAGACCTGTTCCGTTTGCTATGGAAAGAAAGTTGTCTTGAAAAGATAAAATGAGTGATGCAAGGTAGTTTGCCTACCCTGCACTTCGGTTCTTGGAAGAAAAAAGTAATGATTTTTAAGATCAGCTTTTTTTTTAGGGTGGAATATCAGGTTTTTGCGCCAAAGAAATGGGAGTGAGCCTGAAGGATTAACCCATTAAGGGTTAATCTAGCGAAAGTCTGTCCTGAGTAGCATAGCAGATCAGGAGGCTGGGCTGCAAGGAGGAATTTAGCTCAGGGCCAGACTGTAAGGCTAGGAAATCCCCTCAAATCCCCTTTCTCAGCACAACGAAGCTTTTGATAACCAGCGAGAGTAACCGGGAGAAGTGCTAAAGGATTACTAATCTTGGATTTTCTACCGGACGATCGCCCTCTCCTCAAGGAAGCCTGTCCCGATGAGCTCAGCGATTTCGGGAAGGGCTGGGGTGAGGTGGTATTGCAAATTCCACCTAGTCCTAACAATGATTTGACTACTCCCAGAGTGGGCATTGGCGGCAATACGGCTTCCTTAGGACAGTGTCCACCTTCTCGGTTTGGAAATCCCAGCGGGAATAAGCTCATATGGATTTCTAGCCTTGAGCTTTCCACTTCATGATCGTCTTGACTTAATCAGCCTGCACCGAAAAGCGTAGCGTATCGGGAAGGGATAAAAACCAATTGAAAGATGGCTAGGACACGAGGTAGGACAAGGAAAAAAATCTTTATGTAAAAGATATTAGCCTTGGGCCGGGATGCAGGGCGGGTAGATTCCCAGAGGGGGTAGGTAAATCCCAACCAGTCCTAACGATGATGGTATTACTCTTAGACTGGGTTTGATTACAAATTCCAAATGGTAAAATGCGAGGTAGTTTTTAATTTTCCCAAATTAAATCCATAATTTGAACCCTTTGAAATCACTTTTTCATGACTCCTCAACCCAACCAAAATCCAGAGCAAATCGCAAGAGACTTGATCGATGATCAATTGGCTCAGGCAGGATGGGTGGTGCAATCCAAAAATGAAGTCAATCTTGCAGCAGGTAGGGGAATTGCTGTTCGGGAATATCAAACTTCTTCAGGTCCTGCCGACTATGTTCTTTTTGTAGATCGAAAACCGCTAGGAATCATCGAAGCAAAGCGTGAAGAAGAAGGTGAAAGATTGACAACAGTGGAGGATCAATCTTTTGAGTATGCGACAAGCAAACTGAAATACCTGAATCACGGGGATCTTCCTTTTGTGTATGAAAGTACTGGAGCCTTGACCCGATTTACAGACTACCGTGATCCCAAGCCTCGTTCAAGACCTGTATTCACGTTCCATCGACCCGAGACATTTTCCGAGTGGCAAGGCCAATCCAAGCCGCTTCGGGCAAGGGTGCAGGATATTCCCCATCTGGATGAGGACGGACTTCGGCCAGCACAAATCCGGGCAATCCGAAACCTCGAACATTCTTTCAAAGAAAATCGCCCCAAAGCCCTCATTCAAATGGCTACGGGTGCCGGAAAAACATTTACTGCTTGCACTTTTATCTATCGCTTGCTCAAGTTTGCCAAGGCAAAGCGTGTCTTGTTTCTGGTTGATACCAAAAACCTGGGCGAACAGGCAGAGCAGGAATTTTTGAAGTTTCAGCCTACGGATGATAACCGCAAATTCACCGAATTGTACAATGTGCAGCGATTGAGTTCGGCATACATCGCTTCGGATGCGCAAGTCTGTATTTCCACGATTCAACGCTTGTATTCCATCCTTCAAGGAAAGGAACTCGATGAATCAGCCGAGGAAGAAAACCCAAACGAATCAGCTTGGACTTGGCAGAAAAAAGAACCACTTCCTGTGGCCTACAATCCCAAGAATCCCATCGAGCAGTTTGATTTTATCATCGTAGACGAATGCCACCGCTCGATTTACAACCTCTGGAAGCAGGTGCTGGATTACTACGATGCCTTCTTGGTGGGCCTAACAGCGACACCTGACAAGCGCACCTTTGGATTTTTCAATCAAAACGTGGTCAGCGAATACACTTACGAAGAGTCGGTGCTGGACGGGGTGAATGTGCCTTATGATGTCTTTACCATCGAGACCGAAATCACCAAAGCTGGATCCATTATCAAGGCAAAGGAGTTTGTGGACAAGCGTGAAAAACTCACCCGTCGTAAACGCTGGGAGCAATTGGAGGAAGACTTGGAATACAAACCTAGCCAACTCGATAAGGACATTGTCAATCCCAATCAAATACGGACTGTGATCCGAGCTTTCAAAGAAGCCTTGCCTACTATTTTTCCCGACCGATTTGATGAAAAGGGAGAATTTGAAGTACCGAAAACCCTGATTTTCGCCAAGACGGACAGCCATGCGGATGACATTATTCAAATTGTCCGGGAGGAATTCAACGAGGGAAATGACTTTTGCAAGAAAGTCACCTACAAGATCGAGGAAGATCCCAAGTCGGTACTGAACCGCTTTCGTAATTCCTGGGCTCCACGAATTGCCGTGACGGTGGATATGATTGCCACAGGCACAGATGTGAAGCCCTTGGAGGTCCTGCTATTTATGCGGGATGTGAAAAGCATTAACTACTTCGAGCAGATGAAAGGCCGGGGTACCCGCACGATCAAGTTTGACGACTTGCAAAAGGTGACCCGTACCGCCAAGCATACCAAAACACACTTTGTGATCGTGGATGCGATCGGTGCGATAAAATCCAAAAAGACAGACAGCCGACCTCTGGAGCGAAAGCCTTCTGTTCCTCTGAAGGATCTACTCGGAGCGGTGAAAATGGGGGCTCAGGATGAGGATTTGTTTCTCTCCTTGGCCAACCGACTTCTACGATTGGAAAAAGAACTGACGGAACCCGAGAAAGAGAAGTTTTCCGAACTGGCCCAAGGAAAGAGCCTGCAAACTGTCATCAAAGGCCTGCTGAATGCCTACAATCCTGATGTGATCGAAAGCATCGAGGCAAAAGTTGCTCAGGACTTGGTTGGACAGGCCCCTGATCAGATCTCCAAAACCATTGCCCAGGAAGTGGAGGGACTTCGGAATTCCGTTGCTCAAGTATTCACCGGAGAACTGACAGAATACGTGGAGAAAGTGCGCAAAGCCCATGATCAGGTCATTGACCATGTGAATACCGATCTACTCCTCAAGGCCGAGTGGGACACTTTTACCCAAGACAAAGCACAGCAAGTCGTGCAAGAGTTTGCCGAATACATCGAGACGCACAAGGATGAGATTACTGCTCTGAGCATCTTCTACGATCAGCCGTATCGCAGACGGGAACTGACCCTGAAAATGATCAAAGATCTGCTCGATCAACTCAAACTTGATCGACCGCTTTTGGCTCCTACCTATGTCTGGGAAGCCTATCAGCAACTCGATCAAGTCAAGGAAAACTCACCCAAAAGCGAACTGATTGCTTTGGTATCACTCGTGCGCAAGGTAACCGGGATCGATACCCAACTGACTCCGTATGACCGCACGGTCAATCAGAATTTCCAGAAATGGATCTTCCAGCAAAATGCCGGACAGCACAACCGCTTTACCGAGGAGCAAGTGGATTGGCTGCGGATGATCAAAGATCATATCTCCAGTAGTTTCCATATCGATGTGGAGGATTTGGATTACACACCGTTTGACAAATTTGGAGGAAGAGGAGGAATGTGGAATCTTTTTGGGACAGAAATGGTCTCGATTATCGAGGAATTGAATAAAGAACTTTCTGCCTAGCCTTGGGTAAGTGTACCTTTGCACCTGATTATGATGTATTACCGAAGAAAAATAGTACTCGCACTTTTGGAAGCCTTTGGAGGTGAGCTGGAAAAGCTTCAGCTACAAAAGCTGCTGATGCTGTTTACCACCTACCAAGAGGATAAGAGTTATCATTTTGTTCCTTATAAGTTCGGTTGCTTTTCCTTTCAGGCCAATGCGGATCTTTCGACCATGAAGAAATATGCTCAGGTGGAGGAAGGAGAAAGAACTTGGAAAAAGACCGATCCAACTGCCTACTGGTCAACTCTGAAGCCGGAGGATAGAAAAGCTATCGCCAGATTGAAAACAAAATTTCAAGGCCATTCTTCGGAGGAACTGATCCGATTCACCTATATGCACTATCCATACTTTGCCATCAACAGCACCGTAGCGGACAGGTATTTGAATGCGCTGGAGAAGTCAATTGTTGCGTCAACGAAACCGAGATCCAATAAAAAGGCCCTTTTTACCATTGGCTATGAAGGACTCAGTTTGGAAGAATACATTAACAAGCTGTTGGCAGCAGATGTCAAGGTGCTCTGCGATGTGCGAAAGAACTCCTACAGCATGAAGTATGGCTTCAATAAATCCCAACTGCAGATGGCCTGCGATGGGGTAGGGATCCGTTTTATCCATATCCCCGAGGTCGGGATTGTCTCTGACAAGCGGAGAGAACTCCACACACAGCGTGACTACGACATCCTTTTTGAAGATTACAAAAACACCGTTTTGCCTCAGACCCTGAGTCAGCAGGAGGAGATTCTGAATCTGATCAAGACCCACGATCGGGTGGCTATAACCTGTTTTGAAGCGAATATCTGCCAATGCCATCGGAAGCATCTGGCTGAGTCTTTGATCAAAATGACTGACAATAAGGTTGAGCTAATGCATTTGAGCATAAACTAAAATTCTTAATTTGTAAAACTTTTTAACCGCTTAAACAATGATCGCTTTCGAAAACAAACCTGAAATAGGAAAAGGAATCTACGTCACACGGGATGTGGCTAAGATTCTGAATATTAGCTATGAAAAGGCTAATCGGTGGATTACAAACTTTTGGGACGGTAAGCTGGGAAAGCATTTTCAAGAAAAGTATTCTTGGGAGATTGAAGATTCAAGAGCCATTAGCTTCCATACCTTAATCGAATTATTTGTAATGGGGCAGTTTCATGAGGCTGGAGTCAAATCAAAAGATGTGTTGTTGGCTCATCAGGAAATGTCTAAGGCATTTAATACCAAGTTTCCATTTGCTCTAAAGAGTGTGATCGAAGGAATAAGCTTTGATCCAAAGACTAAAAAAATCTATTGGGATGATCACGGAACTCCGGTAAATCTCAATGGAACAAAGCAATTGAATATTCCTTTCATCAAACTTCTGCTTAAACGACTGGACTTCGATCAATCGGACATGGCAGCCAAGTTCTGGCCAAGAGGGAAGGAAAACTCCATCGTAGTAGATCCTCAGCGCAAGTTCGGTCACCCGATTTTGGACGGAAGAAACATCTATCCCGAAACCTTGCATGGATACTTCAAAGCTGGCGATACGATACCCTTTATTGCCTACATTTTTGAGATTACAGAGAAAGAGGTTCAAGACGCAATTGATTTCTGTGAAGCTGCATGATCATCTATGTAGATGAAAATATGGCTCCAGTCCTTGCAAGAGGCTTTAACCTGCTTCAAGCCCCACTTAATTTTCAAATGGGAATTAAAGACCCCATTGAGATAAAATCTATCAAAGAAGTATTTGGGGAAGGAACTCCCGATGAGGAATGGATTCCGATTGCAGGCGAGGAAAACTCCTGCGTTTTGACTCAAGACTACAATATCCAAAGAATCAGGCACCAGAGGGATTTGTGTGAAAAGCACGGCTTAGGCATGTTTTATTTTCGCCCACCTTCCAAATCAGGCTTTTCCTATTGGGAGATGGTTAAGCTCTTGGTCAAACATTGGGAAGAAATCATCAAGGTAGTCTCCAAAAAATCCCGCCCCTTCTCGTATAAGATCACCTCCAAATCCTCTGGTTTGGAAAGTATGGACGACTGATTTGTAATGGCAGATTCCCCAATTGAAAAAATCCACATCGATGAATTTCTGACCTTGGTAGAAGGCCTGGAAGTTTATGAATCTGATCGCCAATGTCCTCCGGAGCCTGATTTTTGGGCGGAAACCAATTTAGGCTTGATTGGAATAGAGCACACCCGATTGTTTAAAAAGGTGGATGAAAATGGAATAAATCCTGTCGAGGAAGAAGGATTGGCTAATGATATCATGCAAAAAGCGGAAGATATCTTTAAGAGCAAGTCCAATCTTAAAGCTCACGTTTCTGCCTCTTTTTACTCGACAATGAGTTTTTATCGAAAATTAGAAAATCCACCAAGCTTGAAAAAAGTCTCAAAAACTACTCTCGCTCAACAAATTGCATCCTTTGTTTTAGAAAATTTGCCAAGCCTTGGAGAATATAAATACTTCGAAAACCCTGACCCCTATACAGGAAGCTATTTCCTAACACCACTCATAAGTTCTATCAATATTGGGAATTCAAAGGAGTTAGATTCCGCTTCATTTTTTCCCGTTTCTGCACATTTGGTTCCTTCTTTGGAATTTTCCCAGCTTATTGAGAAGATTAAAAAGAAGAATAGACGTCCCAAAAACTACAAGCGAGATTATTCTCAAATCTGGCTTGTTTTTGTTGCTAGCCCCTTTAACATCACCATGGATTTCAATTTTGACAGAGGGTTACCTGAAATTCAATCAACATTCGACCGGGTTTTTATTTATCGGCATGGAGATCAGAAATACCATGAATTACAACAAATTACAGGATGAAAGCGGATTGGATTGAAGTTGAAATAGCCGAATTGTGTGAGCTGAATCCTAGGCTTAAAAACAAGGAATCCATTTCAGCCGAATTGGAGGTTCAATTTCTTCCAATGGCGTTGGTAGAAGAAGTGGCCAATAAAATTCACCTTACTGAGACAAGAAAGTTTTCTGAGGTACAACAGAAGAACTATACCTATTTTGCTGAAGGTGATGTTCTTTTTGCAAAAGTGACACCTTGTATGGAAAATGGAAAGATTGCCATTGCAAAGGGTCTGAAGAATCAAATTGGATTTGGATCTTCTGAATTTCATGTATTGAGACCTTCAAAAGCCATTCATGAAAGCTTTCTTTTCTACTTTCTAGTTCGGTCAAAATTCAGAAATGAGGCCCAACATGAAATGACCGGAGCAGTGGGATTAAGAAGAGTACCCAAGCAATTTCTTGAAAATTACCACATTCCCCTTCCCCCCCTCCCCGAACAGCGGGCCATTGTCGCCCGGATCGAGGAACTGTTTAGCGAGTTGGACCATGCGGTTTCCAATCTCAAGTCTGCCAAAGCCAAACTCGAAATCTACCGCCAAGCCGTGCTGAAAAAGGCGTTTGAGGGGGGATTTACTGAGGAGTTCAGATCGGAAAATTCTCTTCCGGAAGAATGGAGAGTATTTAAGCTTGAAGAAATTGTAGACAATCTTTCCCAAGGTTGGAGTCCAAAATGCATTAATCAAGCTTCAATTGATCCAAATGAGTGGGCTGTCATAAAAACCTCGGCTATTCAGCACGGAAAGTTTATTGAAGAAGAGAACAAGATTCTGCCAAAAGAACTTGTTCCTCGAAGCCAGCATGAAATCAAGATTGGTGATATACTGATAACTCGTGCCGGCCCTAGAGAACGGGTTGGTGTATGTTGTGAAGTCAAGAAAGTAAGACCAAGACTAATTAACTGTGATAAGGTCTACAGGATAAGGCTTAAGAAATCGGTCAACCTTTCATTTTTCATGTTGAAAATGAATTCGGCGGAATTCATAAATAAGATTGAGTCTATAAAAACAGGAGGAAATGATAGTGGAGTTAATTTAACTCAGAATCGTCTTTTAGACCTTGAAATTGAACTTCCTGAAATAAGGGAACAGATCCAAATCGTCCAAGAAATGGAATCCCGGCTTTCGGTAGCGGATAAGTTGGCAGAGACCATCCAAACCAATCTCCAAAAATCCGAAGCCCTACGTCAGAGTATCCTGAAAAAGGCATTTGAAGGCAGCCTACTCAGGGAAGTTGAAGTGGAAGCCTGTCGCAAGGAAGCCGATTGGGAACCGGCGGAGAGGTTGTTGGAGAGGATAAAGAGTGAGAAAAGTAAAGTCAAGAAATAATGGAATTATCCCAAGGAAATAAAAGTCTAATGGACTTGGCAAAAGGAGCATTCAAAGGAGAAATTATGCTTCCAGATTTTCAGCGAAACTTTGTTTGGGCCAGACAAGATATCGAGGAGCTGATCAAGTCTATGCTTGAGAAAATGTTCATTGGTAACTTTTTGATCCACAATGTAAACCCGTTAGATCCTCCATTTAAACCTATCCCTATCGAAGGAGCAAGGGAATTAAATCCAAATTTTCAAGAAAAACCTTCGATTTTAGTGTTGGATGGACAGCAGCGATTAAGCTCATTTTTCTATGCCATTTACTCTCCAAATTTCCCTCTTAAAAACGCAACTACACCTTATGCATTTTTCATCTCCATTGCAGCTCTTTTAGAAGGGGATTTGGAAAACAGTGTTATAAGTAGATCCAAGGCTTACCGGGAATATACAAGTCTCCTGCTCCCTGATGGAGAGTTCAATTTTGAAAAGTTGATTCAGCAAAAGCTAATCCCCATGACATTCATGTCTGGTAATTTTTCGAAAATTTGGTATTCGAAATATGATTCCCATTTCAATTCTGATGAAAGTGAATTGATTCAGAATTACATAGATAACATTACCGGCTATCAAGCATTAACTCTTGATGTTCCAATCAATGAGAAGGCTGAAAACATAGCGGTCCTTTTTGAGCGCATTAACCGGACAGGAATAAAGCTATCTGTGTTTGATTTATTGGTGGCGAGAATGTACAAGTTCCTCAACTTGAGGATGCTTTGGGAATCTGCTTTTGATGAATCTGAAAACATAAGAAAGTATGTGCTTAATAATAAGCGGGACACCGCTGTAGCCTACTATTTCATTCAAGCACTTGTTTTAGCAAACGGAAAAAGCATCAAAGCACGAGACATGCTGGGCGTAGATGATTCCATTTTGAATGAGGAGAATTGGAATAAACTTGCTCAGGTTGCAGAGTCGAGCGTTTTTGCAAGATTACTAGATGTCAATGAGTATGGTGTTGCAAGAGTTGACAAGTGGCTACCTTATTCGCCAATGCTGATCCCATATCTGGCCTTTTTCCTAAAAGGAAATTTCAGTGTTTCAAAAATCAATAAATGGTATTGGAGCTCTGTGTTTAGTGAGCGATATGCCGGATCTGTGGAAAGCAAGGTTTCGAAGGACTTTAGGGAGGTTCAAACTTGGTTTACAGATGAAGCTTCTATCCCGGAAGTGATTTCTGATTTCCGAAACAGCCTTGACAAGACTTTTAAATTGATAGATAAGGAGAATGCAGGAAATTCCATTTACAAAGGAGTTTTCAACCTTCTATTTATCAATGACGCGAAAGATTTTTACGAGGATGATAAGATCAAATTCACCCGTATGGAATTGGATGATCATCATATTTTCCCCAAGGCTTTTTTGGAAGAGAAGGGTGTTAAGTCCAATGTCAATTCTGTTTTAAACAGAACCCTTATCCATAATTCTACCAATAGAAGCATTAGCAAAAAGTCACCCGGAGAATATCTGAAGGTGATGGAGAACAAACTTGGAGGAGAAGATAAAGTGGTTGAACTTCTTCAAAAACACTTCATAAGTCCTGGTATGTACTCAATAATGAAAAGTGTTGACTCTGAAAGTTCTTCAGAGGATGTTGAGGCGAACTTCAACATGTTTTTAACTCGCAGAGAAGAGCTAATTAAAGAAGCAATCAAAGCCAAAATATGACCGAATCCGCCCTAATATCAAAAGTCTGGAATTTTGCCAATGTACTCCGGGATGATGGTGTTGGCTATGGGGATTACCTGGAGCAGATTACCTACCTGCTTTTCCTCAAGATGGCTGACGAGATGTCCAAGCCTCCCTATTCCAAAAACATTCAGTTCCCACGTATCAAGGACACCGAAGGTCGTGAAATTTCCAATGGGGAATTCTGCAATTGGGAAACCTTGTCCAAGAAACGAGGAGCCGAGTTGGAAGCCTACTATTCCCAAATGCTGCGGTCCCTTGGTACGGAAAAAGGAATACTTGGCCAGATCTTCACCAAGTCGCAGAACAAAATCCAAGACCCAGCCAAGTTGCTTCGGGTGATCGACATGATCGACAAGGAAAACTGGACCTTGGTAGGTGCAGATGTAAAGGGTGATATCTACGAAGGATTGCTGGAAAAGAACGCTGCCGATACCAAGTCCGGTGCAGGGCAATACTTCACTCCTAGAGCCTTGATCAGAGCCATGGTGGAATGCTTGGCGCCTGTTCCGGGCAAGACCATCCATGACCCGAGTTGCGGTACAGGAGGGTTTTTCTTAGCGGCCTACGATTACATCACTTCCCACCATCAGCTGGATAGGGATCAAAAGCATTTCCTGAAGAACAAAACCTTTTCCGGAAACGAGATCGTGGCCAGTACACGCAGGCTTTGCCTGATGAATATGTTCCTCCACAATATCGGAGAGATCGATGGAGAGACCTTTATTTCGCCCAATGATGCCCTGATTTCAGATGAGGGAAACCGAGTGGATTACGTCCTGGCTAATCCTCCCTTTGGGAAGAAAAGCTCCATGACCATCACCAACGAGGAAGGTGAACAGGAAAAGCAGGACCTCAGCTACAACCGACAGGACTTCTGGGCCACCACCTCCAACAAGCAGCTGAATTTCCTACAGCATATCCGCACTCTGCTCAAAGTCAATGGTGAAGCAGCAGTGGTCCTTCCAGACAATGTGCTCTTTGAAGGCGGTGCGGGAGAGACAGTTCGCAAGGAATTGCTCAAAACGACCGAATTGCATACCATCTTGCGTTTGCCCACCGGGATCTTCTACGCCCATGGAGTTAAGGCAAATGTGCTCTTCTTCGACAACAAGCCCGCCTCCAAGGAAGCTTGGACTAAGGAAGTGTGGATCTACGATTACCGAACCAATATCCACCATACCCTGAAAAAGGGTACCATGAAGCTGGAGGATTTGCAGGACTTCATCACCTGCTACAATCCTTCCAACCGACACAAGCGATCTGAAACGTATTCGGAGTCCAATCCAGAAGGTAGATGGAGAAAGTTTACCTATGAGGAGATCATCGCCCGAGACAAGACCAATCTGGATATTTTCTGGCTCAAGGATAAAAGCCTAGCAGACCTAGACAACCTACCCGATCCGGATGAATTGGCTGAAGAAATTATCGAAGACGTGGAGGCTGCCTTGGATGGGTTTAGGGGAATAGTGGGGGTATTGAATAAATCGGAGCTATGAAAGTATATCATTATACCTCAGGACAAGGTCTCTTTAGTATTTTGAATTCACAGTCACTTCAGTGCTCAAACCTAAGGTTTATGAATGATCCTTCAGAGGAATCATATTTCGAACAGCTCATTGAAGAGTTATGTAGTGCAAATGAAGAGTTCAAATTTATTCATGATACGCTCTATAATAAATCATATCGGCAAGCAGTCTTAAGCCCAACTGAGAAATTTGTTGCGTCGTTCAGTAAGAATGGAGATTCGTTATCTATGTGGAATTATTACTCTAAAGGCAATGGTTATAATTTTGGAATTGATATTCAGAAAATTATGGACTTAAATCGTTCTACTGACTTTTCGATCCAGCAAGTTGAGATCAATTATGACAAAGTCTATCAACTTGAACAATTAGAGGAGTTGTTTTTTAAACATAAAGAACATGCCCAATTTTTTAACGAAGAGTTAGAGAGACTAGAAAGTGATTCTACTGAAGGGGTACATGATTACTTTTTTAGTAAGACTGACGGAATTCAAGAAAAATATATTGATGATCTTGAAAAACTAAGAATTGGATTCAAACATCCCGCATATGCTAGGGAGGAGGAAGTTCGCTTGATAATTTCCGAAGCTTCTGGGCTAAAAGAAGGAGAAAGGGTGAGTTTTAAAATCTCATCTTCGGGAGTTTTTGTAAGTTATGTTTGTCTAAGCTTAAAAGCGCCTGAATGTATTTTAGATATAACTACACATCCCCTAAATGGCGAACTACATAAATTGGGAGTCGAAGAATTCATAAGGCATGATCCGAAGATTAGAAAAATTCAAATAAGAGCTTCCGAAATACCATTTAGGGAAGTTTGATTTTTTTTTGTTGTCTTGGAAAATCGACAGCCTGTAGTCTTCTCTTCCCCCTCACTTTTCTCACTTTCCCACCAAAAATACCCAGTACCAAAACAACCAGTTAAGAAATAGCCCAGCGGGTTGCTTTAAGCTTAGTTTAGCTTGCAGGATGGCCTATGAGAGCTGAGATCGTGGATAACTTTTTACGACTCAGCCTAAAAATACCCAATTGTGGGTATTTTTTCCTCCGTAAAATCCCCTTTCTTAGCACAACGAAGATTTTGATAATCAGCCAAATCGATTGTGGGATAAGCCCCTATGGATTCTAGCCTTGAGTTTTCCGCTGCATGAATGCCTTCTCCTCAAGGAGAGAGCGTGTCCCGTGACGCGCAGTGTGTCGGGAGAGGGGTGAGGTAGACCAAGGTTCTCGATGCTCCCGAAAAGTATCGGCTGGAAGTCGTTATCGCTGGCAGCTTTCGGGGTAGAATAAGGGGCCAATTGAAAATTGGTAAGGATACTAGGGTGGGATTGCAAATCCCACCCAGCACCCTCGATGATTTGGCTACTCTCAGAGGGAGTTACCATCACGACAACGACCAAAAATATTTGGCAAAACTCCCTCCGCAAGAAAATTACAAATATGAGGGTTGCCGACTATTCACTCAAAGACGACATTGGACACTTAACCGATGAAACCATTTACAAGAAAGTCCGTGAGAAAATGCGGAACTGTTCGGTGACCGTTGTTTTAGTTGGTTCACGAACTGGACATCGTAAATGGATTGACTGGGAAATCTGGGCTTCACTAAGAAGTTATACACATCCATATGACCCATTAAAATCATTTAAACCGAATGGACTTTTAGCAATCTACCTTCCAACCGACAGTCACTCTGTGCCTAACAGATTAACCGACAATATCAAATCTGGATATGCTCTAAGTATGAAATGGGAAAATTTAGAAAGAGACTTTGAAAGTAAGGTAAACTATGCTTATTGGAATAGAACTAATGTCACAAGAAAAATTGATAATAGCAGAGAACGGATGGAAGAAGATTATTGGGATTTATTTGGATTTAGAATTTAAGAATTATGGCAGGTATTAACAGAGCAGCGAAAAACTTTCGAATGTTTTCCGAATCAAGGAAAGCGACAGGAGTAAAATGTGTTTTTCTAAGCCATCAACAAAAGGATAAAGATGTTTGCAGAAAAATTTCCGATTATTTAACTGCGGCAGATATTGATGTGTACTTTGACGAAGATGATGAGGACTTAAAAGCATATCGGCAAACCAACAGACCTCAGGGAGTTGTTGATAGCATTAAGAAAGGAATCAACTATAGTAGCCACATGCTGGTTGTGGTTTCTCCTAATACACTTTACTCAAGTTGGGTACCTTGGGAAGTTGGATATGGTTATGATAACACCCATTTGGGTGTGCTCACCTTAAAAGGGATTAAGGACGAATCCTTACCAGATTATCTTAAAACTACCACAATTATTAGGGGAACAAAATCTCTCAATGCATACATTGCTTCTATAACTGGTCGAATTCAATCAATGATGGAAAGTATTGACTTAATCAAAAGTCATACTATGAGTAGCCATCCGTTGGATAATTATTTAGACTGGAATCAATAAAATTTAACGACATGAAATGGGCAGACTATTGTATTTCAAAGCTATCATTAACTGAAAATGGGTTAATCAACAATGTACTTATATATAAAGATTTAGGAGAATCTTTACACAATGAAGCATTAGAAAGAAATAGAAATTGGATGGTTCAACAAGTTGAAAATGGAAAAACCTTTTGCTCAATTAGAAGAAACGATTTAGGAAAGTGGAACAAAATAGGCGACTTAAGCTACGATGGACAAATATTTAGCTGGTTTATTGTCCCTAAGAATATATCTAGAAGAAAAACTTTTGTTAGTTACTATCATCATGATGATCAATCCTTCAGAGAAAAATTCGAGAACCTATTCGGAGATTTAATTATAAGTAAATCTGTTGAAAAAGATGATATAGATTCCGATAACAGTGATGAATACATCAAGCAGTTGATTCAGAAAGAATACTTATCTGACACAACTGTTTTAGTGGTTTTAATTGGACCTAAAACCAAATGCAGAATGCATGTGGATTGGGAAATTTCTGGGGCTTTGAATTTGAAAGTAGGTGACCGCAATGCAGGATTATTAGGTATCCTTCTTCCATCACATCCTGATTACGGCACAGGTCAAGCAACATATAACTTAATGCCTGCCCGACTAGCCGACAATTTTAAATCAGGTTATGCCATTATAAGAGATTGGACGAATGATAGAGTGAAAATGCAATCCTATATAGAAGAAGCTTTTGAAAAGCGGTCTTCGATGACTGATAAAAGAACCAATTCACGTATTCAAATGCACGAAGACACTTGCAAATGAAAGACAGACTGAAATACCCGTTATCACTTTTCGTGGTTTGGCATCATTCCTTTGCTGAGGGGAAACAAATTGCTAATGATTTGTATAGCACATTTTGCAGAGATATTGAAGAACCATTATCTAGAGGTCTCGGAATACAAGTTTACTATAGAAGTGTTTCATTAATTCCTATCGACAAAAATATTGCAACTCGTAATGCAATTATTTTGCTCATTGATGAAAACTATATGGTTGATAATGGTTTTCAAGATTATACGAAACAACTTGTAGGACTTACAGATGATAACACCCGAGTTTATCCAATTGCATTATGCAAACAAGCTACCGGAATTGGCTGTGGTCTTGACTCAATTCAGTTTATCAGGTATCACGATGGATATATCAATATTCGGGAGGAATTTGATAGAGGATTAAAAAAAATTAAATCAGAATTACTTCATGATTGTGCAAGATTGCTGATGAATTTCCAACCTATGTGGATGGACAAGAAGGGTACCAAAATTCCATCGCCAGTAAAATTATTTCTAAGCCATGCCAAAAAAGACGGTGAAGAAACAACTAAGAAATTTAAAGTATTTGTTGAATCAGAAACAAAACTAGATATATTCTTTGACACAGTAGATATTGCTGATGGCTATGAGTTTGAAAAGCAAATAGAAGCCAATATTGAAAATGCAGCGTTAGTAGTTTTCCATACGGATGAATACTCTTCAAGAGAATGGTGCAGAATTGAAGTACTAGTTGCTAAAAGGAATAAATGTTCAATCGTTGTAGTAAATGATATTAAAAATGGTGAAAAAAGAGCATTTCCTTACATGGGAAATACCCCTACCATAACCTTAAAGCAAGAAGAAAATTTAAGCTTTACTGAGATTTTGACTTTAACTCTATATCAAGTATTAAACATTCTCTATCAACGTGAGCTTTTAAAATCATTTGAAGAAAAATTTAAAAATGTTAAAGTCGAGTTTGTTACAATCACATCACCACCAGAACTTTTCAATTACATCGATTTGTATAAAATGAAGTTGACTGAAAAGAAGAAACTTATAGTACTATATCCAGAACCGCCATTAGGTGCAGAAGAACTAAGGATATTGAATGATTTAGATAAGGATATAAAGTTCATCACACCTATTTATTTACCAACGTTATAAAGATGGAAACAGAAAAAAACATTTCTGGCATTTCAGAGAATTTAGCTGAGTCAATAGTCGAACAAAAAGAACTGGAAAACCAATCTAGAAAAAAAGGAATTCTGGATGGAATAAGAATAGCTGTATCCGTTTCAGAAAATGAAGAATTAGAGCAATTAGGTCTGTCAAAGCAGCACCTGAAAGATATAATGATAGAGGTAGCACGTTACTTAATGGCAAATGGTGGAACTCTTTTGTATGGTGGTCATTTGAAGAACGAAGGATATACTAGGCTATTTGCAGAACTGTCTTATCAATATAAATTTCTAAATGATACTTCATTTCGTTTTGTAAACTACTTTCCTTTCCCGAACAGTATCAGCCTAACAATAGAAATAAAAGCAGACTTTGTTAAGCAACAAGTGGAGCCAATTATTATAGAAATACCAGAACATTTGGGTGCAATTGACAAGCAACGTCAATATGACCCATTTAAAAACATTGAAGATAAATTTATTTTCTCAGAATGCTTCTCAGACATGAGAAACATAATGGCTAAGAACAGCCATGCAAGAATTGTAGTAGGTGGTAAGCAAAGTAAATTTCTTGGCTATATGCCAGGAATAGTTGAAGAAGCTTACTATTCATTAAAAGCGAATAAACCAGTTTACATCATTGGAGGTTTTGGCGGTGCTGCAAAATCACTATCAAAAGTTATTTGCGGTGAACTTCCGAAAGAGTTGACAAATGAATTTCAGTACAATAATGAAATCCTTCAAAATTTCAAAAAGGAATTCCAAGATAAGGCAAGTGTCCCAATGGACTACGATAAACTAATTCACTTTTTGAAGCAATTTAATCTAGAAGTGTTCTCTGATTTGAATGGTTTATCAGTTGATGAAAATCTCGTTTTGTTTGAAAGTCAAAATATACATGAGATAATTTTCTTAATAATGAAAGGTCTGAAGAAATTAAATGAGAAGCCCAGCTTGTAACAACTAGGTTTCCGTTGCGTGCGCAGCACGAACAATGAAACCGCTGTGTGTGCCTTGAATGGTGGATATAGGTCATAACGATGACCGTTCCAACGGGTGAAAGTCCCTTAAGCGCGGAGGTAACGCTACGAAGCCAAGCAAGTGATAGGCTTAGATTTCGGCAGCAATCTTTTGCATGATAAGTCTATGCTTATTCGAACATTTGAAATTGATTCAACCTTAGGTACTTCTCGTACGAAGCCATTTACAAACATAAAGAGCTCCCGATAAGGATCGTGACAGGTTGTGTGAGATGAGAGTCTCACGCACAGCCAGTCCCGTTTTTACCGGAGTTCTTTGGGAAGGTAAGGATGAAATTCCCTCGCCTGACCCAATTAGCACCAATACTATAAAGACATCCAATGAAAGTGACAGAATATTTTATTGATAACATTTCTCCTCATATAATCGGATATGGAAAAGGAAAAGACTTAGTTAAACTTTTCAACCAGTTCGGTTTTAAAGACATCTACTCATCCGACAAAGGAGGACTTCCTTACATCGGTAAAAAGAATGGGCAACCACCAAGCAAAACAGAGTATGTTAAAGACAGACTAAATCGACTTTCAAGTAAAAATGATGGTTCGTTACGAGAATTACTAAACATTGTAATTAATAAAATGCCGGAAATAATTGACAACATACAAGGTCTTCTAAATGATGAAGGTTATGTAATTGAACAAAATGACGGGACTTACAATATTCAAGGCGGAGTAATAATGAAAGCTAAACCAGTAATCAATGAGGCCCATTTTCAAGAAATTCAGAATAGAATATTGACAGCTTTAGACAAGGCTAAAATTTCTATTTGGGTTGTTTCTGCCTGGTTGACAAATAAGACACTTTATGCAAAATTACTTGATAAGCAAAATGAAGGTCTAGACGTTAGAGTTGCAATTTTTGATGATTCAATAAACGCAAAATATGGTGTTGACATAACCATGTTTTACAATCATTATTTTCTAAAAGGAACTAAAGGTGGTATAATGCATCATAAATTTTGCGTAATAGACAATCAAGTAGTCATAACAGGATCCTACAATTGGTCAAATAACGCAGAGTTTAGAAACGATGAAAATGTTACTGTAGAACACAACCCTGAACAAGCGACAAACTATTCGTTAGAATATAGGCGACTTGTCAAATAAGTACTGGTGCTAACAACTAGGCTTTCATTGCGTGCGAAGCGTGAAAAAGGAAAGCTCTGTGTCTGCCTTGAACTCTGAATATAGCTCAAAACGATTACTCTTCCAAAGGATGAAAGTACCTTAATCCTGGGAGTAATTATTCCTAAATTGGCCCTGGATGTTCCGGAGCATATTGACCCCCTAAAGCTTGACTTTCGCGTGGATCTCCGGGGCTACTTAGGTAAAAGAGGAATAGGTGAGTTTGTGGATAACTTTTTCCGATTCACCTTAAAAATACCCAGTTTTGGTATTTTTTAGTTCCAGATTTTTTCATTTCTTGAGAATCTAATTGACAGTTAGTCAATTGCCAATCCTTGACTGACCAAGAGATTCCAGCATTTCAGGGTTTTCTTGATTTTCCGCTTCTTCAAAATGATCCTGCTCCTGACTGGTGCAGCCCAGATTGGATTTGTAAGCTTCTCCCAAATTTAGACAGTTTAAGGGACGAAAAAGTCATTAATTTTGATTTTTAAGAAGAAGCCAATTTTTAATGGGTACCTATTTTTCAAGATTAGAGACAAGTAAAATCCTCACATCAACCTGAAGGTAATCAGCGATTTCAAAAAGGGTCTCAATGGAAGGCTGAGATTTATTTGTTGCCCAATTTGAAACCGTGGTAGGAGCAACATTTAATCTTTCGGCAAGCTCTTTATTTTGCTTCTTTTTTTCGGCTAGAACTGCCTTAATTCGGTTTAAATCCCTTTTTTCCATTGAAAACTGCCAGTTTTTTCAAATATAAAAAAATGGGAAATGAGGAATTTCGAATATTAAATAGTGTTTTACATCAAAAAAGTGATGTAAAAATTGATAAAATATTTGTATAGCATTGATTTTGTTTGTAGAATTGGGAAGAGAAATAAATTTTGATTTCTCTATTTTGCGAATTCTTCGAAAGGAAATCGATGCATTTGCACTTTATCGTCTCGTCTTAGAAAACTGCCAATTTTCAAAAAAGACACGAGAAGTAAAGTGAAAATGCTCACGCCTTATGGCGTGGGCTCACTTTATCGTGTCTTTGGTATGGCAGTACCTCTAAGGCGGTAGTTTGAGTCCCACGCCTCCTTTTTAGGCTTGGTCTCAACTTGGACATAGTTATAACCTAAGTATCATGGAACAGACCTTGATTTTTTCTGGATTAAGCCACTTCCCGGGAGGAGTTCTCCGGAAGGGATCGCTGCCTGTGCCTTGCGTCTCTCGGGTAACCTGTTTCTTGTTTTTCAAACCTATTCGATCCAAGCTTGGATTTTCGTATTCCGGGATCATCGCCTCCGATTGGCTCTATCCCCTGAAGCCGAAAAACCCGATTTGAGGATCTCACGATTTACTTTTCTACTCGGATTGCTCCTATGCGCGCAAGGACATACCATCGAAAATTCGAGTTGCCCTTTTTCTGATCTTGGGTATACAGTTGAAATATGGTAGAAATACAGTGGAAACACTATTGAAATAAAGCCGCTTTCGGCGTCTGAAATAGTTGGTTCCACCAGTATCTCCAGTATTTCGCGACCGCAGGGAGCTTATTTCGCTTTAGCCTATTTTGCGAAGCGAATCTCTGAATAGCTGTATTTCCCTCAAACCTATTCTTTGCCGCTAGAGGTATTCCCTGGCATGGTGGAAATCGAAGATTTCTTAAGAGTATCTGGCCTGCCTGCCGAAGGTAGGTATCAAGTATCAAGAAGTGGACGGACCGAAATCCGAATTCCGCAATCCGAAATTCCAATTTCTTCAATTATGTCAGCACGTTCAATCCCGACTCCCCGAGTCATCCAGAGCACCAAGCTGCTCTTTAAAAACCTGATCAAAAACCCCACCTGATCATTTTTCGCCCCTGATTGCCTCGCCAAGGTGAACTACTACTGATCATCAGGGTGTACCGCTTCCAGAAGGAGCCGATCGACTGCAGCGTATCTTTTTCCTTCTAGGATCTACTTATTTATTAACTCATTGATTGCTTGACTTATACGGAGTCAGGATGGGAAGTTATTTCCTAATCTGAAATACAATTGAAATATCGTTGAAATAAAGACGCCTTCGGCGTCTGAAATACTTGAACCCGATTCGGAACCCAATATTTCACCGACCGCAGGGAGGTGTATTTCACTCCGACGCAGGAGGAGTGTATTTCGCGTAGCGGTATCTCGCACAGCATATCTCAGTGCAGCGGTATCTCTCCCCAATCCAAGCAATCATTACAAACCACTAGTAGCATGAAAAAAATCATACTCACATGCTTCCTGGCATTGCTATGCCTTTTCCAGAAAGCCAGAATTAAGCGCAAGGCGATAAAGGATCGCCTTGGATTTCTAAGTCCGCCTTCCGAAGGTAGGAATAACTCTACGCTAGCCTATTTCGCCGGAGGCGTATTTTACCTCGCGAAGCGAAGTGTATTTCGCGAAGCGTATCTCAAGGATCAAGTAGTATTGCTCAGTCCCGTTTCCTTGATTGTGCTACTTCTATGTTGTTCATCACCTTTCCTGAGTCTAGTTGCTCAGTCACCCGGGGCCGATTCTCTCCCTACCTCCATCGGCCCCCATCGGGGAGGGGAAACCCTCTCCGATACTTTTCTTAAGTATTTAAGTGGAACAGAAATCTCCAGTCCACCTCTACACTGCAGTGGACTGTCGACCGTCGACGGTGGACCTATTCTTCAGACATCCGACATCCGACATCGGACATCCGACATCAAGTTAAATTTTGGTTTAATAAATCCCGACCAGGACAATGAGGTAGGAAAGGAAGCCTCAAACTTCCATTCCACCTCGGTCCCAGTCTTTATGGACCAAGTTTCTTTGGACTCAGGCAGGACCTTAACCGACCACCTGAGCATTACGATTCTCTTGGAGACCAATGCACAGGATTCCATCCGTCCCACGCTTTTGCTGTCCAATAGGCAGCTCGAACCGAAATTCGGGTTTGAAAACCTTCGGGAGCTGGACATGTACCTAAACCCGGGCACCATGGCGGAGGGATCTCCTGCTTTCAAAAAAGGTTTGGCACGCTTCGCCACGGAGGAGAAGTTCAGCAAGGTTTCCCTAAACCTCGGAGAAAAGCAAGTGGTCAAAGACCTATGGTTGCAGCAGGGGGACTCGCTTGCGCTTCGATACGATGCCAAATCGGGAAAAACCATCTTCTGGGGCCCGGATGCAGCGAAAATAAACCTCCAATTGACCCTTCAGCGCCAATTTGAAGAAGCGCAGGTACAACGAAATCCGGTGATGATCCTGTCGGATTCCTCGGTCGTGTTTGCTTCCGAAAAAGAGCAAACAGCCAGAAAGCAGGCCTTGGAAAACTACCTTCCCGCCTGGACCCGAAAAATGGAATTGCTCCAGACCGATACCCAAAAGCTAAACCGGGCAAAGCGGCTCTTTCTGGAAGCAGGTAAGACTCATCCCATCTGGAAAACCTTAAGCGAAGCGGAGTCGGGCCTGGACCCGGAGTTTTATGACTGGCTGAAGGCATACTGGACAGGAAAACTCAAAAAAGGAGCCTATGAGTTTGTCCGTATTGCAAATCCCAATTCTCCCGCTTGGGGGGAGCTTCTCCTGAGCAACAGCATGGCTAAAGAGGAACTCGGGCGTTTCGACCGATGGGAATTTGCACCGCAGGAGCTCGTAGAAACCCTTTACCTGGACCATTTGCTGACGGCAAAGCTGATTCCCTTGGAGTTTCTGGATTGGTCTGAGTCACTTCCCGGACCGCTGAGGGACCAAGTCAATGCCCTGTACCTCATCAGGGAATACAAAGAACTGGCAAACCCTGCCGACCTCTTTCAAAGAGCCATGGCCCTGACCGCCTCGCCGCTCATCGGGACCTACCTGAGTGACCTCTACCGTTCCAACCTGAACGGGCGGCCTTTTGCCAACTTGCCCCTGACAGATCGGTCCGGAACTCCGGTCTATCCCGAATCCTGGAAAGGGAAAGTCGTCCTGGTGGACTTTTGGCTTTCCGGATGCGGCGCTTGCCTTTCCTTTGCCCATGACCGGTTTTTCCCCTTGCTCAGCGAGTTCGGTGATCACCCGGACCTGCTTTTTGTCACCGTTTCAGGAGATGTCAAACAAGAGACTTGGCTGAACAGCCTAAAAAGTGGCAACTATACACACCCCGAGAGCATTAACCTCTTTTCCGGAGGACCGGAACACCCCTTGCTCAAACTCTACCAAATCCGCGCTTTTCCTGCCCAAATCCTGATCGATACAGAAGGCAAGATCCTTCAGACAGGAAATTTTCCCCAAACCTATGAAGGCTGGAAGCAACTCATCGAGTCTTACCTGCCCGCAAATTCAACTGCTACTCCTCAACCCTCTCCAACACATCCCAAGCTATGAACAGACTACTGATTCCCAAAGCAGTGCTTCTGATTGCTGTGCTGCTTATCCAGTTTACCGGAACTTCCTGGTCACAGGACAGACCAAAATTGATCACCCTGACAGGAGTGGTTCTCGAATCCGAAACGGGAGCTCCGCTGCCCGGTGCCATGGTGTTGGTATCCTCACTTTCCCTATCCTCGGTGACAGATGCATTCGGTAATTTTTCCTTAAGCCTACCGGAGGGAGACCATGAACTGACAATCAGTTTTGTGGGCTTCAAGACACTCAAACAAGTGGTAAACACCGGTGAGAAGACCGTCAGGGAGTTTAAGCTTCTGACCGAAGAATTTGACCTCGGTGCCGTGGAAGTAGTTTCTACCGGCTACCAGCAGATTCCCAAGGAACGGGCCACGGGGTCCTTTGTGCAGATTGACCAGCAGCTTGTCGATAGGAGGGTGAGTACTTCCATTTTGGACCGGATAGAAGATGTCTCCTCCGGGGTGATTTTTAACCGCACGGTAGGAGGTGCGGACCCGATCAGTATCCGTGGGCGTTCCACGTTGTTTGGCAATACCCGGCCGCTGATCGTCATTGATAACCTGCCCTACGAAGGCCCGCTGGAAGCCATCAATCCCAACGATGTGACATCGATTACCATTTTGAAAGATGCAGCAGCGGCATCCATATGGGGAGCACAGGCAGGAAACGGCGTAATCATCCTGACTACGAAAACGGGGGCATACAAGCAGCCTATCCGGGTGTCTGTCCAATCCAATGTGACGGTGGTCGAGAAGCCCGATCTGTTTTATGCTCCGCAAATGGCAATTGGGGATTTTGTGGAGCAGGAGAGAAGGCTGTTCAATTCCGGATTTTACAACTCCATGATCAATTCCACGGCAAGAACTCCGCTTTCCCCGGTGGTGGAGACCCTGCTGAAAGTAAGAAACGGACAGCTTACAGCCTCAGAGGGAGATCGTCTCCTGCAGGAGTACAGCAATCAGGACAGCAGAGCAGACCTGTTGAACTACTATTATCAAAAAGCGGTGCTTCAACAGCATGCATTTCAGATTTCAGGAGGAGGAGACAGGTATAACTTCAACTTTTCCGGCGGATATGACAGAAATACTTCAGAGGTAGTCGGTAATCTCAATGATCGGATCACGCTCAATGCCAGACAAAACTGGAAGCTGTTGAAAGACAAGCTGGAGATAAGTACAGGACTATACCTATCCCGGAGTAAAAATACCGTTACCACATCCGTTCCCACCCTGCGACCCTACGAGTTGCTGGCAGACTCCGAAGGCAATCCCTTGCCCGTAGTGGGTGCCCTGAGCAACAGGTATGTGGAAAGCACGGCTCAGGCGGGGCTTTTGGATTGGCGATTTATTCCGCTGGAGGAAATCGGAAAGCGAAACCTGAATATCACAGGCATGGACTTTCGGGGAAACCTCGGACTGACCTATCAGTTGGTACCGGGACTGAAAGCGGAAGCCAGGTACCAGTATTGGACCAACCACACCGAAAGCAGGTCTTTGGAGACCCCCGACCTCTATGAAGTCAGGCATCAAATCAACAGCTTTACCCAAGTGGGACCGGGCGGTACTTTGACTTATGCCATTCCCAGAGGAGAGCGCTTTACCACTTCCCATGAGGTGTCATTCAGTCACAATATCCGGGCAAATCTCAACTATCAGCTCAAAAAAGCAACAGGGGAATGGAACGCCCTTGCAGGATGGGAGTTGAGGGATCTCAATTCAAGGTCAGACCGCATGCAGTACTTTGGGTACAACGACGCGTTGGGGCTCAGTACCCCGGTGGATTACCAGACCCGTTTTCCCCAATACTTCAATCCGGGACTCAGACTGACTATCCCGTACGGAGGAAGCCATACGGGAATCAGTGACCACTACATTTCCTACTTCGGAAACGCCTCTTACATCCACAAAGAAAAATACCTGTTGTCAGCCAGCGCCAGAAAGGACATGTCCAACCTCTTCGGGGTGGAGACCAACCAAAAGGGAGTTCCGCTGTGGAGTGTGGGTGGCGGATGGATCCTGAGCAATGAATCATTTTACAAATGGGACGCCATGCCCTATGTGAAGTTGCGGATGACCTACGGCTTAAACGGCAATGTGGACAAAAGTACAACCGCCTTCACGACCATCAGGTATGACAATTTCCATGAATACATTCCCGGATTCCGCTATGCGTTTATCTCCAATCCTCCGAATCCCGGTCTGAGATGGGAAAAGATAAGAATCATAAATGCGGCAGTAGACTTTGATACCAAAAGCGGGCGCTTGGGAGGCAGTTTGGAATTCTATTCCAAAAACGGGCAGGACCTGATCGGTGAAACCGAGGTGCCGGATTCCAACGGGTTGTATCAGTACAGAGGAAACTTTTCTTCCACACTCACCCGGGGTTTTGACCTTACCCTTAACACCATCAACCTGAATAAAGCGGTTCGTTGGAGTACCCAGACGCTGATTAGCGGCTGGAAGGATGAGGTAACCGAATTTAAAGGGTCAAGGACCGTTGCCCAGTACTTTGGAAGCAATTCTTCCAATGTGGTTCCCCTGGAAGGAAAACCTTTGTTTTCCATCTATTCGCTGCCTTGGGGAGGACTGAGTCCGGACACGGGCAATCCGAGAGGCTTTTTGGATGGGGAGCTTTCCGAAAACTACAGCGCGATCATTTCCACAGCCACACCGGAATCGATTCGATTTCACGGATCAGCCCGGCCCACGGTTTTTGGGTCGTTGAGAAACACCTTTGATTACAAAGGATTCAGTCTTTCGTTCAATGTCACATTCCGTGCGGGGTATTTTTTCCGAAGAAGCAGCGTGGATTATGCAGCACTCTCGAGGGGACAAATTTCACATGCGGACTATGGGATCAGATGGCAAAATCCCGGAGATGAATTGACTACCCAGGTCCCTTCTCAGCCAACTGCTTTAAATACCGTTCGACAAAGTTTTTACCAGCGGTCCTCCCTATTGGTGGAGCGGGGCGATCATGTGCGGTTTCAGGACCTGAGGTTTGGCTATACCTTTTCCAAACCTGCCAATCCTCGATTTCCCTTCAGTAGGATGGAGGTTTTCACCTACCTCAACAATCTCGGTCTGATCTGGAAAGCCACAGACCAGCCGCTCGATCCTGATTTTCCGACTGCATTGCCACGGCGAACTGCGGCGGTGGGTTTAAGAATAGATTTCTAAAAAAGGCTTTTTCCCACACGGACCGGTCCCATGATTCGGATCAAAAAATGACCAACAGAAATCTCAAAAGTTTCTAAAAACTAAAATCTGAATGAAAAACTTACTTTACTTCCCCATACTTGTGTTCCTTTTCGGCTGTGCTGGGTTTCTGGACGAGAAACCCAGCAAAACATTGGACACCCCCACCTCCTTTGATGCGTTGCAAGCGATGTTGGACAACTCATCCACCATGAATTTCCAACCCGCACTTCCGCTTATTCTGGGAGGAGAATATGTATCAGATGATGCGGGAATACTGGCGTTGCCGATTTGGCAGCAAAACCTATACCTGTGGAAATCCGAACCCTTTCAGGTGGATGATTTGGTGTTTGACTGGAGAAACATGTACAATCAGGTTCAGAACGCCAATGTAATTCTTGAGCAACTGGAGCAGTTGCCCAAAAATGACTCCCGTTGGTCTGAAATCCGCGGTGCAGCCCTGTTTTTCAGAGCCCATGCGTATTTCAACCTGTATAACCTGTTTTTGGACGGTCCAAACCTGGAGAGTTTGAATCTCAATCTTTCCATTCCGGTTCGGAGGACTACAGCGATCGGCCTGAGTGCTGAATTTGCCGGCAGAGAAGAGATACTGTCACTGATCAAGACGGATTTGGAAGAGTCAGTGGGATTGTTGCCAAACCAGTCCCAATACTTGTTTAGGCCTTCAAAAATTGCAGCCTATGCTTTGCAGGCTCGGGTGTACCTTGCCCGGGGAGCGTATGACTTGGCTTTGCAGGGCGCAGAAAACGTCCTGAATTCTTACAGGCAATTGCTTGATTACAAAATGGTGAATCAGACTGCATCCTTTCCTTTCGAACTGGTTAACAGAGAAGTTATCTGGCAGAGTAGAATGGGGAGTTACAACTTTATTTTTTCGCAGACCGCTTTTCAGGTAGATCCGGGCTTGTATTCCCTGTATGAAACCACAGACCTCAGGAGGACCTTGTATTTTGTGAGGCGAACTAATGGCCCATTCAATTTTCGGGGAAGTTATGACGGAAGCAACACCTTGTTTACCGGATTGACCACGGGGGAAATGCTGTTGATCCGGGCGGAATGTTTGGCAAGAGCAGGTCAAACGACCAGGGCCTTGGTCGATCTGAATACCTTGCTTTCCAACAGATATGCTATCGGTTTTCAGCCCCTTCAAAATTTGGAAGGAGAGGCACTTCTGAAAAGAATATTGGAAGAAAGGAGAAAAGAGTTGGTATTTAGAGGAATCAGGTGGTCAGACTTGAGGAGGCTCAATAGGGAACCTGCATTCCAAATTACGATGCGGAGAACCTTTCAAGGAGCGGAATTTGAAATAAGCCCACAGGCAAGAACGTATGTCTTACCCGTTCCTCCCAGGGAATTGAGTTTTGTGAATTGAATGAAGCAAACAGGGCGGAGGTAGTGCTCCGCCCTGAGTAATTGATTTATGGAATCAAGACAAACTGCTTGTCAGTTGTGCCAATGGGATGCATCAAGCTCTCTTGGCTGTAAAGGCAGGCTTCGGTGCCGATGTCACATCGGTAATTGACGGGATTTTGCGGATCGTTTACCACTACCCAGGTTTCGCCTCCGTCAGGAGTTCCATATTGCGGATTGTTGTTAGTCGGACTGGCAAAATTCATTGCCACGGCGGCTGTTGCTCCCAGTACCAGTGCCAGTACAGAGAGCAGGTTTGTCATTCGTTTCATAACGGTGTTGTTTGTGAGGATGGCTCCTCGGGTTACACATCGGTTATTGGTACTCAGGACCTCTGGTTTGGCATCCGGTCCGCGGATTTTGTCCTTCGTGAGGACGCCATCCAAAAGGACACCATTCCAGAGGCTGAACCGTCCGGGTTGCCCCGGTTGAGGAGTCGGTTCGTACTCCCCACACCGTCGAGATAGGTTAGTTTCTCCATTCTCACCAACCTTGGAGAAGACGGTATGACTCTTTGTAATTATGTTTTTGTTTTTTTAACTTATAACTCGAAGCATATCTAATCTTTGGTCTTAAAGCTCTTCTGTTTTTTTGCAGCCTTTACCTTAGAATAATTCAGGGCTGCGGAGCGGTTGAGACACCCACCGCTCCATTTTTTGGTTTTTGGTTTTCCTTTCAGAGCTGAAAACCTTAAGAATCTTAATCCGCTGGTTTCATGCCTTTTGGAAAGGTGAATTGCAGTTAAAGGATTTTGCATCCCGAAGATTCATTTTTCAAGATCTCTTCTTGCCCGCTACTCGAATTCCAATCTTTTTGCCTTCTCCCTTCAGCTTTCTGACTTTCTCCCCATCTCCAGCCTCATTCCGGCCACAGAAATCCCAATCAAGACCATATTCAAAACAAAATGTGCTCCCCATCCCAGGCTTTCGATGATCCCGGCACAGTTGCAGGGTACACGGGGAAAAGCTCCTACCCAAATCAGTCCCACATAAGTGACGAATACTGTCAGCAGTAAAGCACTGCCCAAGTATCCCCACCATCGTGTTACCGAAAAGAGCAGGAGTAGGGCGAGTAGCAACTCAGTAATGGGTACAGAATAAGAAAGAATTTCTGCCAGTTCTGCCGGAAAGGTCTGATTATGGAATGCCTTTCGGCTTTGCTCGAATCGAAGCAGTTTTTCAAAGCCGGTATAGACCCAAATGAAAATCAATAGGCTATAAGGAATATGTCCTTGTATTGTTTTCATGCCTTAATCCTTGTTTTATATATGGACTTAATACTTTTTCCAATTCGGCTGAGAGCTAATCAAACCTGTTCTAACCAAGTTTATAAATTAGAACCCAGGCCAAATGTGTGATGAAATTTAAATTGCTTCTGTAATTACAATTCCCTCATTTAAAGGAGATTAAATCAGGCGACTTAATTTGAAGGATTTTTAGGCCAAAAATTTTCATCCCTTCATTGAATCCAAAAAAATCATCCAATTAACCACTCCAAATGACATGGCTTTCAAGGATACTGAACCACCTGTCCAAAGGAGAAAAAACTGATAATTTCAGCCAGTAAGAAAGGATCTGTAATTAGATCATTGGTTTTATTGCATACTGGAAGAAAGTATTTTGCCTAAAAGCCTTTATTTGACGGGTTTTTATTGAAAAAAATTAAAGTTGCCGATATCGATATTTGTTCTTTTAGTTCGTAACAATAATTTAACACTGGGTATTTTGTGATACAACCCAATATTAGGTCCATAGCGCGCCATTTTTCAATCTGATTTTGAGTCTTAACTAAACCAAAATATACCTATGGAGAAAATGTATTTTAACCAGTTGATGGCTGATTACAATTCAATCAGACCTTTTTCGGAGGAAGCTTACCGAGCAGTATTTCAAAAATTGTTGTTTAGAAGGCTTCCTAAAAACTTTGTTCTTAAAAAATCCAATAAATCGGATGACCGAAGCAGATATATCTGTGAAGGATATGTGGGCATGTTTCATTATTCGGAGGAGAATGAAAATAGGCTGGTTTTGCTTTATGGACCCACCGATACCGTATTTGATGAGCAATCATTTAGGAAGAAAATTCCTTCTTCTTTTTCACTGAAGACACTTTCACCGACCATTTTATTTGAATTCCCTATCGAGGCCGAACAAGCCTTATTGGTTCAAAATCCCGAGTTTGCTTTTTTAGCTCTAGAAGTCGCTCACCGGATCAATTACCGAAACTTTGAACAGTCGATTATCAAGGCTAAAAAGTTTGAAACAGGATTTCCCATGCTTTTAAAGCGTTTCCCCGGAATCGATCAGATCCTGAAGAATCGGGAATTGGCTGATTATTTCGGAGTTAGTCTAAGTACTGTTGAGAGATATAAGAGGAACTACTATAAATCCCAACCCGATGAAAAAGCATGAATTCCCTTTCAAATTGAATCCCTCAACCGATTTGTTGGATGAGAAAATCTTGAGATGGGCTTGGGAAAAGAAGCTGGTAGCTGATGTGGAAGAACTGGAACGCCTACGTACTCAAAAGATCAATAGTTTTGCAGGATTTCTTTTTCCTGAAGCCAATGAGGATAAGCTTCAGGTAAGTATGAAGCTGTTCCTATGTCTTTTTTTACTGGATGATCTGTTGGACGTGGAATATGGCAAGCATCAGGTGGAATTTTTGGACTCCCTCATGGTTCCCGGACAGTCCACTTTTGACCTGGAATCCAGGCTAGGGAGACTGGGTTTTGAAATATCTCTTCTTGGATTGCAACTTGAACAGCAAGCTCCGTGTCTTACTGGCGGCCAGTCCTGGAGGGAAGTTTGGCAATTTTACATGGAAGGCCTTCAGTGGGAGACCATCAACCGGTCTTTGAAAAATACTCCCTCCATCACCGAATACCAGATGATGAGACCCCATTCTTCGGGAGTTTTTTTGGCCATCCATCTTCTTAAACCAAGGCAAGTATTAGAAGAATGTGATACCCAGCTATTGGAACTGACCATCGCCAGATTTATCTGCCTGTCCAACGATTTGGCATCATGGGTAAAAGAATTAGAAATGAATGATCGTCACAACGAACTTTTACTCCTGAGATCGTTCTATGGGGAAAAAGCAGATGCCATGGTCAACCAGGAGCTTGACATGCTCAAAAAGAAGATTTTTTACCTCTCTGAATTGTTGAGTTTAAAATCCGAAGAATGCAGACAGTGGGTGGATAGTCTGCTGTATCTGGTGGGTGGCTGTATGGCCTGGTCAAACATGACCTTTAGATATACAAGTGGGATCAATGGTAAATCGAGGTATCTAGAATGAAAGGAGGGAGACCATGCTTAAGAAACGTTGTGTTATCTATCCTAAAGACATTCAGATTATCACAGGTAGGAGCGAGCGGTACAGTCATTCCCTGATTCAGAAGATCAGAAAGTTTTACCGCAAAGAGTCTCATCAATACGTCACCTTGGATGAATTCTCTGCTTTTTCGGGAATTCCTATCGAGCAAATCGAACCTTATATTTTATAGACAGAGGGTTGTTTTGGCTCCCTTTGGCCTTTCTGTAAATAAGGATACATTTCACCTAATGAAAGAGTAGAGTAAACCCCAGCACAAGGATACAGGCTATCAATTTCGGGTCATCTTCGACTCATCTTGGACTCAAGGCCGTATCATGCTTGGGTTCAATCCTATCCTGAATCGGAAAAAAGGCAATACGGAGTAGAAAAAGTGCCCGGATGAATAACCTTAACTATACGTATGGCTATACGATTGGAAAATTTATTGGGGAGTGTGAGTGGGAAGCTCGGTAAACTCATCTTATATGAGCGAAACGGAAAGCTGTGTGTACGGTCTAAACCGGAGAAAATCAACGTCCCGCCATCACCCAAACAAATCTATCAGCGAAAGGCATTTGCCAAGGTGTCTACCTTTTTGACCCCTATCCGTAAGGAGATTGAATTTGGTTTTTCAGGGATCAAGGGAGAGAACTCCAAACGCTTTGGAAAAGCACTTTCTCTGGCCGTAAAGAAAGCCGTATTTCCCGAACAAGGTGTTCCCGAGCTTTATCCCGAACTTATCTATACTTCAACAGGAGATCTGCTCGGTCCGGTTGATTGCCAGATGGAATGGGAATCTCCCCACACTCTTGCTATACAATGGAGGCCCAATTCTTTTGAAGGAAACGGGGTGGATGCGGATAGCGTATTTTATGTTGCTTATGATCCCCTAACCCAAAGAAAATGGAGTGTGAGGGAAGGGGGGTACAGGAAAAATGGTAACCTAAAGATAGAGTTTCCTTGGAGCGGCCCCTTGCAAGGGAAGTTTTACCATTATTTATCCTTTTATAGAATCAAGAAAAATGGAGTGGAGTTTTCGGATTCTGTATGCCTGGGATTTTTTTGAAACTAGGTTTTTGACCTTAAGAGAATAGCTTCAATTGGAGTTCAAATCCAAAATGAATTGACTGATTAAGCCTTGGATAATTAATCGACTCTTGTCGGAATTTTAGAATAAATCCATCATGGCAATGACCTGTCCAGAAGAGCTCTATTCGGACAGGTCTTTTTTTGTTTCCCTTGATGTAATTCAGCATAGCAAAGTTGTATGAGGGCTACTTAGGTGTCTAGGAAATGGAAGTTCCTGCATGCCTATGCATAATCTGCATAATCTGCGAAAACCTTCATTTTGATACACGGATGATCTTTTTAGGATAAGTTTTGCATAGATGGCGCAGACCGCACATTCAATTGATAATCAATTCAATGCCTTTGATCTTGGTGTCATGTTTCACTTAAACCCCATGTAATATGGCAAAGCAAACAGGAGTAATTACGCTTAAAGGACCGGTCGGGAGACTGTCCTTTTACAAGACCCGAAATGGTTACCTCGCCAGGGAAAAAGGCGGGATAGAAAAGTCCAGGATCATGAATGATCCCAGATTTGCCCGTACCCGGGAAAATATCCGGGAGTTTACCGACAATGCGACCTCATCCAAGCTTCTTCGCGATGCGCTGAGACCTGTGATTTCGAAGATCGGAGACAGAAGACTCAATCTGAGGATTACCCAGGTATTGATGCAGGTGTTGAAGTCTGATGAGGAAAGTGTCAGAGGTGATCGAAAAGTCAAACTTGGCAATTGGGAATTGATCAAGGACATGGAGATGAACTCAAGATCATCTTTAAGGAGTACGCTTTTTTTTGAGATACAGAGTTTGGATTCTCCAAGTGCCTGGCAGGTGCAACTTCCGGCGTTTGTTCCAGGAGATATGATTGCGATCCCGATGGGGGCTACCCATTACAGAATCTCGGCCACAGGGGTTGGGGTAGATTTTGATTTGGGTACCCGTACGGTGGTCAGTTCCACAGCCGGTGCTCAGTCTGTTTTGGATGCAGCCACAGCCCAATCCCTTTCGGTAAATAAGGCAGAGCTCAGCGGTACCCACTTCGTTTTCTTGTTGAGTGTGGAATTTATCCAGATCGTCAACGGTGTGGAGTATGCGATCAACAATGGGGCTCACAATGCAGCCAAAATTCTTGGTGCCATTAAGTCAAGCTGATGAGATTAATCCTTAAAAGAAGATATACTCCCCGGGCCACCCTGGGGAGGCTATATCTGGGACAGCGCCAACTCTGCTTTGTGAGAGAAGCGCCCAAGGCCTGTTTCGGCGGAGCGCATTCTTGCCTCGAAGAGGGGGTGTATGAGCTCAGTCCGGAATATACCGAAGAAGCGGGCTGGATGATTCGGGTAGGGGAACAGGGCGGGATCAAATCCCTGGGCCCGGATCAACCTCCAACCTCAAGAATCATGGCACCTGTGACCAGCTATCGGGCAGATGGTACTCCGCTTTTTACCCGATTGGCTTTTCAGCGCTTGCTTGATGAATTGGGCTGTTGGTGGGAGCGGGGAGAGGTGGTGGAGTTGCAGGTAGTATCTGTGGGAGTTCCTTATCGGTTGGAATCATGCCGGATAGCCTCGTTCTATTAGGATGGTTGGGGGCACTGGTTTCCCTATTGCTGTCGGTAATTGCCTATTTCCTAAAACTTTTGATTCAGGATTTCAGGCAATTGAGAGACCAAGTACTGGTGTTCAGAGAGTCTTTGATCCGATTGGAACATGAGCAAAGCCGAATAAAGTCCCTTTTGTATAACAAAACTGGAAAACGAAAGCCATTGCTCCAATCCTGAATTTCAGCCCTTTGTGACACGGTCAAGTGTCTGGTAACTAGGAAAAAGTAAGTGTTTAATTATCAACGTCAAACTTCAAAATCAATGTCAACTTTAGATGAGATTAAATATAGAGCTCAGGCTCCAACACCTCCTTTTTTTCAAAAATTGAAGAGAGTAGGTTTTATGGTGGCTGCGGTAGGAACGGCAGTACTAACTGCCCCCGGGGAATTACCGGAAATCCTTCTTACATGGGCTCAGCATTGTCTGACAGGAGGTATCGTTTTGATTACCGTCTCCCAATTGGTGGTAGATCAAGACTACAGTAAACTCAAAATGCTTTCATGATCATAAAGGTCCGGGTGAAGTTACCCGGACCTTTTTTCTATCCAATTTAACCAGATGGACACAGGAAAGTCTTCACTTCCCATCCGCCCTTTCCATCCCTTCGATCATCATCATTCGCTATTCGAAATTCGCTATTCTTTCAGTTTTCAGATTTCCTGACAAATCCTTCAGACTTCCTTAACGCTTAACCATTAACGCTTAACGACCTGCCCCTCACTTCAATATTCATCATTCGATGTTTTCGAAACTTCCATGCCTCCTGACATCCCTGCCCCCAAGCTCCACTTATTTTTCAGACTTCCTTAACGCTTAACCCTTAACGCTTAACGACCTGCCCCCACTTCAATATTCATCATTCGATGTTTCCTAATCTTCCATGCCTCCTGACATCCCTGCCTCCAAACTCCACTCATTTTTCAGACTTTCTTAACGCCTTAACGCTTAACCCTTAACGCTAAACAACCTCCCCCCACTTCAATATTCATCATTCGCTATTCGACCTTCGATATTTTTTAGCTATTCGAAATTCCGCATTCTTTCAGTTTTCAGACTCTATTTCCGGAAGCGGTTATAGTTGCACAGGTTATTGATCAATTCTCCAATACAACACGATCCTCTGGCTTCCCGACTTTATTATTTAGCTCAAGTGGATTTTCTTCCTCAAATTCTTTTTTAAGTAGATCCTGCCTCGATCAATTTGGGGATAAAATTGGAACGGAGCCCTCAACTGGAATCCCTTGTGTTTACATATTTTTGCAATTGATAATTTCAGCTTTTACATTTCTTTGAATTAGATTAATTTTCCTCAGTTTATTTATATTAATGATAGTTCATCGCCACTGTTTAAAATGGCAAGTCCGAATTTTGAAATTTTTGTACCGGATTTTATCAAAAACTCCACGGTCTATTTTGCGATAGTGACAGATTTGGAAGGGGTCTACCAATACGTCAATAAGCGTTTTCAGGCGCGGTTTGATTTTTTGGGGTCAGATTTCATAGGAAAGTCATTCATGGTCGGGATTCATCCTGATGATCACCTGATTTGCCTGGAAACTGTCAAATCATGCCTTGCTCATCCGGGTAGGATAGTTCCGGTCTTTTTGAGAAAACCTATAAAAGGCCAAAAAGAACATGTCTGGTCTCATTGGGAGTTTTCGACCCTGCTTGATGAAAATCAGGTTCCCCTCGGAGTGTTGTGTATTGGTCATGACATAACCGATGCAGAAAAAGCCACACGCAAAGCCCAGGAATTAGCCGAAAGAGTGGAAACTATTTTGGAAGAAATTTCAGACGGATTTTTACACCTTGGAGTCAACATGGAGATTCGAAGGATCAATTCCAAATTTGAGCGGCTTTTTGAATTGGATCGAAAGGACATCCTCGGCAAATCTGCCCCAGAATTGGAAGACAAGGGGTTTAATGAAAATCTTTTACAAAAGTTCTCCACCATTCTTCTGGAGAATCAGTTGGCTGTTTTTGAGGAATTTCTAGTTCCCTCCCAAAAATGGGTTTTGATTACTGTTTATCCTTCCAATGCCGGCCTCACCTGTTTTATCAGGGATATCACTGAGGAGAAAAGAAGAAAAGCTCATATAGAGCTTTCTGAAAACAAGCTGAAAGCGGTCTATGATAGCACGGTGGACAGCAACCTACTGATTGGCTTAGAAGGGGAAATATTGAATTTCAACAGAGTAGCCAATGAAACTTCTCTGAAAACAAAGGGGAAAGAATTGGTATTGGGCAGCTCAATAGAGGATTTTCTACCTGAGGATAGTTTGGAAGGATTTCGTGAGAATTTCCCGAGAGCCCTTGAAGGAAATCAGGTTCAAATTGAAGTACTCCGTTATTTGAGAGGAGTGCCCTATTGGTTTGAAGTATCTTATTTTCCAGTTAGAGACGCTTCTGGTTCATTGATGGGAGTAGCCATGAATATCAAGGATATCAACGCCAGGAAACTGACCGAACTCGAACTCAAGGAAAGCCAGGGGATGTTGAACGCAATCTATAACAGTACATCTGAGGCCTGGTTTTTTCTAGATAAGGAGTTGAAGATTAAATCCAGTAATAAGGCGGCAAAACTGCTGACCCAGTCCCTGCTCGGGCGACCCATGACCATCGGAGAATCGTTTTTGGATTTTCCTCATCTCAATTCCAACATGGAGGTAGCATCTTACCTCAAGCAAGTAATTGCTGGTTCTAAAATCAATTTTCAAAAATTTCAGGATTCAAGATGGTGGGATATTTTGATGGAGCCAGTATTTGACAGTGAACGAAGTGAAATTATAGGAGTATCCTACATCATGAAGGATATTTCCTTGATGAAGGAAAACGAAGATCGAATTCTTAAACAGAATGAACTGTTGAAAGAAATAACCTGGCATCAATCCCATGGATTGAGAAGGTATGTGGCCAACATATTAGCCTTATGTGATTTGGTAATCAATTATTCCCAAGATTCCGAACAGGAAAGAGAAGAATTTATCACCATGATTTTAGCAGAATCCAAAAACTTGGATAGTCTTATACACAAAATTGTGGCCTTGTCTTCACATGCAGACCTGCGATTTGAAAAGTAATCCAAGGAAGAAGTCCTAAGCTGAAGATTTTTAGTGGATGTTCCGCGGCAAATTCGAATAAGTAAAACTGATAGTAACAAATAAGGCGATCTCCTCCCGCTAGGTAGATCCCCAAGGCTACCGGGATGGAAATGGATCATTATTCTTCTTGACACTATCCCGAAAAGTGTGTAAATAGATTTTGGGGTTAGTTAGAGTTTTAGACGGTTTTCAAACATAATCATAAATTGGTTTAGGATCATGCCCCAGTCTCGGATGGGCATGGTCCATTTTTTTGTAGTCT
>NZ_QEIG01000039.1 GCF_014324365.1 Algoriphagus sp. AK58 | reverse complement strand
GGTCTGCCGCTCATTCAAACGGAACAGGTTCAAGGTCAGGGTAAACTCATGGATGCCTCCCGGCAACAGGTAGCTTTCCACCACCGGAAATTCATACACGTAGCCCATGCGAAGCTTTCCGGCTATAAACCCCAACTGCACGTTGGTAGCATAATCCACCCGGTGACCCATTCCCAGCCAGAACCGGTCCATCATCAACAGCTTCAGGTTCATTTCCAGCACGTCCGGAAGGTTCTTTCTGCTTCTGTAAAAGGCATTCGTGGTCAAGGCAAGATTTTCATTCAGAGCCTGACGGAAACCTGCCTGGACCATATGTTCGGCAGGATAGCCGTCCATAAACTCGTCTCCCCGCTGTAGAGAGCCGCCGTTGACCCGGTGGATCCCATACGACACATAGTAGTTGGCATGCGTCAGGGCCATCCCGACGTTGAAGTCGATAACATTCAGATTGCTGAATGTCCCCAGGTACTGTCCTATCGTCGGATCGTTTGCCTCCTCTGTAGTCAGCGCATTGCCGTCCAATCGGATGCTCTGGTAGCTCAACCCGGTACCCAGTCGGAGGTTGTGCGTTTCGGTCAGCCTCACCCTGGCCGCATAGTTCACCGTCAGTTCGTTCTCCCGGAATGCACCAAAGTTGTCCTGAAGCAGGTTGACCGATAGCGCGTTCTTTCCCAGAAGCGCGGGGTTTACCTCGCCGGCCAGCTCTCCGAAGTCCAGTTCCGCCGAGAGATAATACGTCTTCGGCGCTCCCTCTATACCTCCCCACTGATTCCTCACCAACCCCCTCACCACGCTTCCTTCATAGCCTGTCAAAGCAGGATTGAAATAACTCTGGAAATGGGAAAACTGGCTGATGAACTTACGGGACTGGGCCATCGTCTCCGAAGCCGCTAGCAGCATGATCAACAAAACATATACCTTAGGTCTCATAGAAAATCGCATCATCGTGTTTTGGAAAATCGGGAAGAGGAAAAAAACCTCTTCCCTGTGTGAAAAAACTATTTATTGTCTGATCAGCGTTAAGGTTCCCCTTCTCACTTCTCCGGTCTCCCTGGATTCCAATATCCAGATGTACGTCCCCGTAGGCATCTCCTTGCCTTCATAGGTACCGTCCCAACTGACTGTCGGACTTTCGGTGTAAAACAACCTTCTACCGTCTCTGTCAAAGACCTGTACCCTGCCCCCTCGGAAATATTTCAGATTGGGGGTCGATGTAAGGATCGTAAGAAAGAGTGGACGTGGAGGGAGGTGTAGCAGACGGGT
>NZ_QEIG01000038.1 GCF_014324365.1 Algoriphagus sp. AK58 | reverse complement strand
AGGTGGGGTGTCAAATTTGTGCCATTTTTGGTTTTTTATTTGCATCCCACTTTAAGGTTTTTAATCTCTTGGAAAGAGTGGTTTGCCCGATGTTTTTTTCAGACCAATTTTTCACATTTTCTACTCGTGTTGACTGGATTGCTTCTGAAATTTCTTCTTTTGACAACTTTCCTGTGAATGCGGCCAAACTTAGGGAAAGATTCGTGATTCCAGTCATGGGATTGTCCTGTATATAGTTTTTGTATTTGCCGAATGCGGATTCTATGCAGTCAGATGAACAAAGCATAGCGCCATTTTTATCCATAGGGCTGTTTTTGAGAGTTTCTCCTAGGTATTCAATCAAATTTTCTTCGACGAGCAGCAATCTGGGATTTTTGCTTTGACTGAGTAATTTTTCACAATCCTTGAGGGATGTTTCAGACAGTCCGTTTGTCTTTAGGATCAATTGGACAGCGTTTATGAATTGGTTGAGCAGATTGAGTTCCCGGATGAGGTACTGGTGCCCCAAGACCCAATTTAGATGGTTTTGTTCTTCTTGGTAGTAAGCTTGTGGAGCCTGTTCCAAGAAGTGTAGGACAGACATGCCCCAGTCCGCAATGGGTCTCAGATTCATAAATCTTGAATTGGCCCGCTGGGCAGGGGGAAGCAGGTGGGAGTTTTTACCCAAGGCTTGTGCTCCTCTCAGGTGAGCAAGCTTTTTAGTGTACTCAATAAACTCGGGGTCACTTTTATAAACACGTTCGACTATAATGGATATGCAGTGGGTGATATCATAAACATGAAAAATTTCCTTGATTCTCAGTGCTTTTCGAATGGAATTACCCTGGTCAGCGACAGCATACTTGATCGTTCCAATGGATTCTTCCAGCTTCTCAAGTTCCTGTGCGATCAGATCACCTGTCCAGCTGGATTTTGAGGCCAAAACTAAAGGAGTCAGGTCGCTGAAAATCAATCCTCTGTTGATTGGGATGTCCGAATGTCTGATTCCATAAACCAGCAGGAGCTTGTTTTGTCCAAACTGCACACTTTCATCAATAATAAGGACCCAATCGTCAGCCTTTTGAACAGGCTTGGAAAGCAGAAAGAATCCATACTTTTTAACCCAAAGCAATATGGTCGCATGTGACGGTGTCCTTAGCGAACAATCAAAATAAAGGTTCATGGAGACGATCACCTTGTTCAAGGCTCTGAAACTAACCGACGAGCAAAGTTTCAATGCCACACAAAAATGAATGATTGTCAGGGGATAGGT
>NZ_QEIG01000037.1 GCF_014324365.1 Algoriphagus sp. AK58 | reverse complement strand
AAAAGGCTTAGGTTTTTAAAAGTAAATCAAAGTTCCAACCGCTTTCTAAAAGCATTTCGTATAAAAAAAAATGCATTACAAAAATTTTTTCGACCTATCTCTTGGATATGAAAAACAAAAAAATGTATTTTTAAAGCAAAATTATAAATACGAGAGAACTTTTCAGATGTTTTGGCTTTTCGAATTAATAAAAAACCATTTTGAAGAGGATTTAAGTATTTGAAAATCAATCACTAAAGAGTGAATTCTTAGCTTCTAAGCATTACGAACTCGAAAAATTTAACCAATAGCGATATGGACAACTTATCCAATTGTCAGACAAGCCCCCGGCCAAATAGAAGAGGACCTTTTGGAAGGGTTAAAGTAAGAATGGAATTATTTTTCATTTTGTTTTTACTGATAGGTTTTCAATCTCAAGTCTTTTCTCAATTCGGAGGTCCTGTAAATTTTACTTCCAGGGTGCCTGGTTGTCCCCAGAACAATGCATTAGTTAATAATGTGCGGTTTGTAAAACCAAATGGAGATCCCTTTACGCTGGCAGACGATGATTTGTATAATATTGGGGAACCTGTTGACGGGAAAATTTTTGCAACTTTTGGTGGAAGTTCAGGTAATTTTTATTCAATCTATGCTCAATATGAAGTTTGGGTAAATGATACTTTGATAACAACCAAGGTTGAATGTATTTCTCCTCGTGTTAATCAGCCGCTTAACACACCAGTTAGCATTGGTGATTTCAGTTGGCCATGGGGAAGTAAACTGGAAATCAAAAATGTTTATTTCGCATGGCAAACTGGAAACGGATTTAATCAAGATTGCAGTCCTGGTAATCTCCAATCTCAATGCTACTTTAATGCTTCTGGTATTATTGTTAACACTCCTCTAGTAGCGAATTTTAATTTTCAAACTTTTTGTGAAAATCGAAACGTTTCATTTACCAATTTAACTACAGGTGGTGACCCTGCGGTTAATGCCACTTATTCATGGAATTTTGGTGATGGAAGTCCTTTGAACACGACTAATAATCCAACCCATACTTATGCATCCGCTGGGACCTATACAGTAACGTTGACTTCCACCAAATCAGGTGTGATTAAAACTATTTCCAAGCAGGTGACAGTTTATGACCCTATCGCCTTAACTATTAATGCTCCACCGGCTGTCTGTTCACCTGGTACTGTTGATCTTACCCTTCCTGCGGTAACCAACGGTTCATCTTCAGGGTTGACATTTACCTATTGGACAGATAATTTGGCTACCCAACCACTAGCTAATCCTAGTGCTGTTTCAATTTCTGGCACTTACTATATCAAGGGGGTAAATCCCATCACGGGATGTCAGTTGATTAGACCGGTCGTGGTCACTATTAATCCGCTTCCCGATTTTTCAGTGATTCCTCCTGCTGCGGTTTGTTCTCCTAACACCATTAATTTAACAACTACTCATACAGCAGCTCAAGGAGCGACATTCTCCTATTGGCTTGATTCAGAAGCCACACAACCTGTCCCTAATCCATTAGCGGTTGCATCATCCGGTACCTATTATATCAAAGCTACAAGCAGTTCAGGTTGTTTCGTAGTAAAGTCGGTGACTGTTAGTATTGGTACATGTGCGATCAGATTGGTCAAGGAGTTTACCAATACGCTCAGCGAAGACGAGTGTCTGGATCCTACCCTTAATCCTGTAATCAACTACACGTTTACGGCAACGTTAGGGTCTCAGAGTTTTCCTTTAAGTAACGTTTCAATTACTGATCCAAAGGTTCCAACGATCACTTATCAATCTGGTGACACCAATACTAATGGTATCCTTGAATCAGGTGAATCATGGGTTTATACGGGTTCTTATACCATTTTGGCTTCAGATATCGAAGCAGGTCAGGTGACCAATCAGGCTACCGCAAGAGGTTCATTTAATGGATATCAAGTGAGTGACTTGTCAGGTACTACGGTGGATAATGACCTGCAGACGGTTACGCCGATTTGTCAGAACGCTGTGATAGAAATAATCAAAGTGTCCAATAAAAATCCGTTGCAGGGAGAAGATTGCGTTGACTTGGAAGTAGGTGAAACTATTACCTATACGTTTACGGTCACTAATAAAGGCAATACACAGCTCATCAATGTAGCGGTTGTGGAAGAAAGCTTCTCCGGTGCTGGTGCAATGAGTGCCATATCATTTGTAAGCAGTACCATGGGAAGTGCAGCCGGTACCTTGAAAGTAGGCGAAGTAGCTACCTATACTGCTACCTATGTAGTTCAACAGGGAGATATTAATAATGGATTAATTTCTAACCAAGCCAAGGCAACTGCAACTGGTGCAGGTAAGAATATTTTTGATTTATCCAGTCCAAGTACTTCTACACCGGAAGGGGTTACTGAGGTTGTTATTTGTCAGGACTTTGATTATAGCATTACCAAGGTGGCGACACCGCAGACCTACGATTCGGTAGGCGAGGAGATCAGCTACGACATCACGGTGACCAACGATGGCAACGTGACGCTGAAAGGCATCGTGGTGACCGATCCGTTGACCGGCTTGAACCAGGTGATAGCGAGCTTGGCACCGCAGGCCGACACGGTGATTGTGACCAAGTAGAGGAGGAGCGCGGCGGGTAGGGATA
>NZ_QEIG01000036.1 GCF_014324365.1 Algoriphagus sp. AK58 | reverse complement strand
AAATTAGCCAGATGTGCTAGGGCTGAAGTAACAGGAAACCTTCGGTTAAGCCCATCAAAGCTCAGCCAAGTTGGCAAGGATCCACCACCTGCCAATTGAGCGGTGTAGGATAGTTCATCCCCCACATCGATGTCATTGAATACATTCAATCCAAACTGGAAGTTGAAAGCACTGTTCTCTGTGGCAAACTGATCCGGAATCGGATTGGCCACCGTTGGCGCATCATTGGTATTGAGTACCGTGATGTCAAAGGTGTCCGTTTCCGTCCCTCCGTTACCGTCATCTGCCGTCACCGCGATGGTGATCGTACCTACCTCTGAATTGGCCGGAGTTCCGCTGAAGGTTCTGTTGGCTGGATTGAAGGTTAACCAAGTAGGCAAAGTTCCTCCTCCGGCCAGCTGGGCGGAATAACTCAGTTCATCCCCGTCCGCATCAAAGAAGACATCCGAGTCAAACTGGAAAACAAATTCGACATCCTCTGTTGCGTTTTGGTGGGGAATGGAATTCTGTACCGTTGGCGCATCATTCTGGGCAGTCACCACAATGCGTATCGTTTCCATGTCAGTTAAAGTTCCGCCCAAACCTGTACTTCCCAAATCACTGATAATAAGTTCTAGGGTTGCTTCCCCTGAAAAATTTGCAGCCGGAGTAAAAGTGAGTGTACTAATTGCCGAGTTGATTGCAGCGAGAGTCCCAGAAAAATCCATTCTTGGATCATCTGTACCATCTCCACGTCCTGGGGCAAAGCTGATGTTTTGGATGGTTGCCAAGGTAAACGTTCCATTAGTAGCACTAATTTCCAAGTTCATCGGTCCTGTACCCGCATCAATATCTTCGATTTGGATTTGGTTACTATTTGCGGAAGAAAATACCAACGGGGTATCTTCATCCGTCACTTGAAATCCGGGAATGATTAACAAGGGAGGATCATTCACAGCTTCGATATCAAAAGTGGTACTTGCTTCTTCAGAAATGGAGAATCCATCATTTGAAGTGAAGCGGATGGTAGCTGCATCTATTCCGAACAAATTAGAAGTAGGTCTAAATCTCGCTTGTGCCAAGGCCGTGTTTATATCACTAAGCGTACCTGAAGCGGTAAAAGAAGAAGAACCATTACCATTTCCTCCGAATGAAATATTCTGGGTTCCAATGGTAAGAATTCCCCCTGTAATGGTGAATGACACAAGTTGATTGTCTCCGTCTGGGTCAGTAACTGCCATCCCGTTAAGATCAAGGAATGCGTCTTCAAAGGCTGAAGTATTGGTAGGAGGTAAAGCAATTGGTACATTATTGAGCAATTTGATGCTTGTATCCGTTGCTGCAGTTCCTGTATTGGAAGACGGGTCTGTTAGAGTGACACTTAGGGTAATGGTTCCATCTGGAAGACCAGTAAGATTAATTCCGCTGACTTGTTGGGTAGAACTGACCACAGTTCCGGATCCTGTCACGTACGTTCCTCCCCCAGAACTTGAGAATGTATAATTATAAGAAGATCCAACCTCAGCACCAGCTAAGGTGAAACTGACGGAATTTTGGTTGGCTGTATTGATCAAATCCTGGTCGATTGTGGCCGTATACCCTGATGGGGCTTCAGTATCGGTACAGAACTGGAAGTTATCTACATTCAAATACACAAAACCTCCCCCTATGTTGATCTCCAACTGATCGATGGGCTTGGTAGCATTATTGACCCCACCTTCAGTACCGAAATTAACAATCGTATAGCCGCTATTGGTAGAAAAGCTGGTATTGAACCCGGAATTTTTAGTAATTGTATAGACCGTATTGCCCCCTCTTTTTCCTACCAAAGTCAGCGTGCCTGTACCTGTAGGAGTGGCTCCATTGGGATCAGAGGAAAGAAAAAAGGCCGCCGAGTTCATTAAAATAGCACCACTTCCCGATGTAATTGTGTACGATCCTGTTCCGGTATTTTTCAAAACATTGCTAGAGCCACCTATTCCAATATTTAAGGTTGGGCCTCGATAGACTTCCAGATTACCCGTGATGGTAAATGAGTTTGATCCTGCTGCAAAAGTCTTACTTCCTATGGTTTCACCCTCAAAAGTCTCCACCAAACAGGGACTCACAAAATGCACCTGACCAGAGGTAAATGGAGCGGTACCATCATCTCCTCTTTCATTGGTGATATTTGTACCTGATTTTAAATCAAGCCTTAAGCTTCCCTCTCCCGTGATTCCATTGACTGTTACGGTATAAGAAGTACCCGAACCAGCCACCGAAGTAATTGTACCGGCAGCAGTCCCGGTACTTGTTAATTGAAAATCATCCACACTGACATTGAGTGCTGTTTTTGAAAAATTAACTGTGAAGGCAACTGAAGACACATTCGAAAGTGGAGCACCGCTTAGGGATATAGAAGTAACTTCTGCTGGGTCAGAATCTACTGGAACGAATACGGGACCATAGGTGAAATCATCTATTGCAACATAAATATCCGGTGCTTCAATTCGGATCTCATCCACATCGAAAAAATCAGGATCGGCAGAAAAGACGCTTTCACCATTAAAAAGGATCGGTTTTGCTGGTCCAACAGGATTTCCATTCTTAAACCCTTGTATTGTTCCAGAAGTAGAGGTATTAAAAGTACCCGGATCTCGATTAAATATCCATATTTTTTGGAACTGAAATTCTATTCCTCCATCACGGGTTATGGTCCATCTTGTCAATCCATTTTGGTCATTATTTCCATCAATTAGAGCAAAAGAACCTCCCACACCCACATTATCAAATCCAATATTAAATGATGGATTGGCAATTGTAGCTGCAAAGGTAAATCCTTCATAGGGAATGGACTTTACTGCTCCAATACTTGGTGGATTATTAAAATCAATAACGGTCTGAGCAAATCCCTGCTGAAGGAAACTTGACCATAAAAGTGTAATTAAAAAGACCGGAAGAAGTAGAATTTTTTTCATCTATTCAAAATTTGAAGAGTAGGTAATAAAAAACACCCTTGAAACCTATGGCTTCAAGGGTAAGGGGAATCAATCTCTTGTGGGATAAAGGCCTTCTAGGCAGATAATGTAATTCACACCCAAATAAGGCTGCATATTGGTATGGGGAGCTCCCTGTCCTTCCGGCAAAATGGTAATCGCCTGACTGGAGGCCCCACCTGTAGAAGCATTGGCATAGGAATTTACCGGATAGGTAGGGCCAGATCGTTCCAACTGGACTTGACTGGCAGCAGGAAAATTACCAACCGGATTATTGGTCGTTCCTGCAGTGGCATTGACATTGATCTGAGCGCCATGGGTATGAGGGGCAAGTTGGGCAGAAATCAAGGAAACTGACTCTACTCCATCCATTTGTCCACTGACATAGGTAGTTCCTGTGGTGCTTTGTCCTGTTCCGACCGGAACTCTCCCACAAAGATTTGGAAGACCAAACGTGGTCGTCCCATTTCCGCCATAAGTGGTTCCCAACAAACTGTACAAAGCATTATACTGCGCTATTGGTAAAATTTGACCTTGACAAAATGCCCAGCCCTTTGGAGCAAAACTTCCAGCGAACATTTTGATTACTCCGATGTACTCATCCATAATTAGAAAATTTTAAGGTTAAAGATTAGATTGTGTAACTATAATTAAAATATTTAAACTAAATAAATTGATGTTATTGACAAAAAAGGCTTCTTAAAACCAAGAACAGGAAAACAAGGACCACGTATTATTTTCTTCTTAATAAGTACACCTTCTTGAAGAAAAAATTCAGAAAAGGAACAACTCAATACCTTGAATTTGTAAATCCCCAGGAAGGCTTCAGGAAAACTGAAGGTTTTATAAAAATCCTCCTTCAGAGGAATTCCCTGAAAATTGGAGCAAAAACATGTATTCCCCCCAACCAAGCTTATTTTAAAATCAAAAATCAAGTTCATAAAAATGACTATAAATATAATACCAAAAATCAAACTAACAAAAAATTTAATGATTTTTGAGAAAATTAATGGAAGGAAAACCTTGTACAACTACATTAAATTAAAATTTCTTATACCATAAAATCAAGAATTTTTTTCACCAATCACTAAAAATTTATTTTACATAAGCAAAAAAAGAGGCCATGCCTCTTTTTTTGTATTACATCAAAATTCATTTAAAAAACACCTGTAATACTTCTTTATTTTCTAAATAGGATGAGTAGAAGAATCTTCATTTTGAACACCTCAACTGGAAGAAGTTTATATTTTTTCAAACTAATCCCAATAAAAGCCTACAAGCTTAGCAATCCCTTTTCTTTATTTCAGCCTTAGTGAATTTTATCACCACATGATCACCTCATCTTTGGTCTGCCGCTCATTCAAACGGAACAGGTTCAAGGTCAGGGTAAACTCATGGATGCCTCCCGGCAACAGGTAGCTTTCCACCACCGGAAATTCATACACGTAGCCCATGCGAAGCTTTCCGGCTATAAACCCCAACTGCACGTTGGTAGCATAATCCACCCGTTGACCCATTCACAGCCAGACCCGGTACATCATCACCAGCCTAATGTTAATTA
>NZ_QEIG01000035.1 GCF_014324365.1 Algoriphagus sp. AK58 | reverse complement strand
GAGGAGGAACCTTGCCTACTTGGGTTACCTTCAATCCAGCCTACAGAACCTTCAGTGGAACTCCGAGCTCTTCCGAGTTCGTTACTATCCCGCTCGCGGTGACGGCAGATGACGGTAACGGAGGGACGGAAACGGACACCTTTGACATCACGGTACTCAATACCAATGATGCGCCAACGGTGGCCAATCCGATTCCGGATCAGTTTGCCACAGAGAACAGTGCTTTCAACTTCCAGTTTGGATTGAATGTATTCAATGACATCGATGTGGGGGATGAACTATCCTACACCGCTCAATTGGCAGGTGGTGGATCCTTGCCAACTTGGCTGAGCTTTGATGGGCTTAACCGAAGGTTTACTGGTACTCCAGCTCAGGCCGATGTGGGTGATTTGGAAATTGATGTCATAGCGAGTGATGGAAAAGGTGGATCAATAACCGATACCTTTAAAATTACTGTGGTTAATGTCAATGATGCGCCAACGGTACAGAATTCCATTCCCAACCAAAACGCAACAGAGGATGTCGAATTTGTTTTCCAGTTTGACTCGGATGTCTTCTTTGATGCGGACGGGGATGAACTGAGTTATTCTGTCCAGCTGGCCGGAGGAGGAACTTTGCCTACTTGGTTAACCTTCAATCCAGCCAACAGAACCTTCAGCGGAACTCCGACCAATTCAGAGGTAGGTACGATCACCATCGCTGTGACGGCAGATGACGGTAACGGAGGGACGGAAACGGACACCTTTGACATCACGGTACTTAATACCAATGATGCGCCAACGGTGGCCAATCCGATTCCGGATCAGTTTGCCACAGAGAACAGTGCTTTCAACTTCCAGTTTGGATTGAATGTATTCAATGACATCGATGTGGGGGATGAACTATCCTACACCGCTCAATTGGCAGGTGGTGGATCCTTGCCAACTTGGCTGAGCTTTGATGGGACTACTCGAACATTTAGCGGAACACCTGGGAATTCGGATGTGGGCAACTTGGATGTTGTGGTGACGGCAAGTGATTCAGATGGGGCCTCTGTTTCTGACACTTTTACCCTAATTGTGGTAGGGGTTAATGATGCTCCGGTGATCACTGCGCCATTTTTTATCCAGGTAACTGAAGATGTTTTGTCACCTTTGACAGGAATCAGTATTGAGGATGTTGATGCAGGTTCAGGGGAGATGACCTTGACGCTAAGTGTAACTTCGGGTGCGCTTTCTGCTACCTCTGGAGGCGGAGTTACCGTAGGAGGAACAACAACTGCACTTACCCTTTCAGGAAGCTTATCAGATCTGAATGATTTCATTTCAGCCGGTCATGTGGGCTTTACGACAGCTTTGAACCAAACGGATCAAGTAGAGATGGAATTGGAGGTGAATGATAATGGCAATACGGGAACAGGTGGTGCCTTAACCAATAGATCGACTGTATTTTTATTGGTTCTTTCCGTAAATGATCCTCCGGTAAATATAGTTCCCGGGCCACAATCCGTGGATCAGGGAGGAATTTTGATTTTCAGTACAGCAAACGGTAATGCTATTTCTACCTCAGATGTGGAAACTAGGCTTAATGATGATATCACGGTCACCCTTACGGCGATAAATGGCACGCTCACCTCGATCAGTGTTATTGGTGTGACCACCAGCCCTGGAGATGGGATTGATGATTCATCAATTACCCTTTCGGGGACAGTTACGAATGTTAATAATGCCATGAATGGCTTGGAGTTCCGGCCTACCCCTGGATATTTCGGAAATGCAAGTCTTACCATCACATCAAATGATGGGGGGAAATTTGGACTTGGGGGTGTCTTGACAGACACGGACGAGATTTCAATCACAGTCAATTCAATTAATCCAATCGTAAATCGGGTGACTAGCAGTGTAGCCGACGGATTTTATAAGATAGGGGACGTTCTTACTATTGAGGTTGAGTTTGATCAGGTGGTAGAGGTGAATACTACTGGAGGCTCTCCAACCCTAAGTCTGGAAACAGGAGCAACAGACAGGCAAGCAGTCTATTTGGAAGGTTCTGGAACTAATACCTTAAGCTTCTCCTACACCGTACAGCAAGGGGATTTTTCATCGGATTTGGACTACTCTGGAATTGATGCCCTTGCATTGAATGGAGGTATTATTGAGAATGTTTCAAATGATCCTGCAGTTTTGGATCTGCCTGCTGCTGGAACTGCTAATTCTCTCTCAGGACAAAAGGATATTGGCATTGACGGAGTTGTTCCTGTAATTACTTCCGTTTCGGTCCCTTCTAATGGGGTTTATGCCATCGGTCAGAACTTGGATTTTACGATCAACCTCTCTGAAGCGGTGCTAGTCAATGGTACTCCACAATTAAGTCTTACAATTGGGACAAATACAGCTCAGGCAAGTTATTTATCCGGTTCAGGTTCCAATGTTTTGGTTTTCAGGTATACTGTACAAAGCGGCGACCTTGATCTAAACGGAATTGTTGTAGGGTCTTTGTCACTCAATGATGGAACGATTAGGGATGCGGCAGGAAATAATGCCAACCTAACCATCAATACTGTAGGAAGCACCAGTCAGGTGTTAGTTGACGGAGTAGCGCCAACGGTGGTAAGTTTGAGTTTGAATGACAATTCGTTTGCCATCGGCCAAACGGCAACCCTTACCCTGATCCTTAGCGAAAGAATCTCAGGCCTTCAAGCTACTGATTTTACAGTTGGTAATGGAATTCTTTCCGGTTTGTCCTCTTCAGACGGAGGAGAAACTTGGACTGCAAGTTTTACTCCAAGTTTAGGGATTGAGGATGATACGAATGTAATTTCACTAAACAATGCAGGATATACCGACCTGGCCGGTAATGCCGGAAATGGAACCACAGAATCCTTCAATTATGAAATCGATACCCGGCGTCCAACTGCTACGATAGTAGTGGCGGAAGCTGAATTGAACTCAGGAAAGACGAGTCTGGTCACGATCACATTTACAGAAGCTGTGACAGGATTGATGCTGGATGATTTTAGTGTTGCAAACGGCATTCTTTCTGATTTGGAATCTGTTAATGGAGGAATAACCTGGACGGCAACGCTGACTCCTGATTCGGGAGTAGAAGATGCCAGTAACTTGATCATACTAGACAATACGGGTTACCAGGATTTAGCCGGAAATACTGGATCCGGAATAACGGAGTCCAATAATTATTCCGTGGATACACAAATTCCCGCAGGCTATTCCGTTTCCATAGTTCCTGATAGAATAAATGGAGTAAACCAGAACAATTTTAGTTTCAGCCTCATAGATGGAGAATTAGGTTCGGATTACTCATTTTCGATCAGTAGCAGTGCAGGAGGGACCCCTGTTACCGGAACCGGAGACGTCACTAGTCAGAATCAACTCATTGATGGGGTCAATGTAAGTAGTCTTCCTGATGGAATCTTAACCCTGACAGTCACCTTAACGGATGCTTCAGGTAATGAAGGGGGCGAAGTAAGCGATACAGTTGAAAAACGTTTACCTGCAGTTTTGACCATCACCGTAAGGACACAAGCTGGAGAGAATAACGCTACAGATGGGGAATTTGAGATTTTGACTGATAACCTGTTTGCGACAAATACCACAGTTACCATTCAAGTGGGTGGAACTGCAAGTCCGGGTTCGGATTACCAAGCCTTGGGAACCTCCTTCGTTTTCCCAGGAAATACACCTAGTGTGATCCTGCCGGTTTCGATAATCGATGACTTTAATGTAGAAGGTGAGGAGACGATTATTTTAACCTTGACCGGCACTGATAATGACCTGGTGACTATAGGCACACCAAGTGAAGCAACGATGACGATCAGTGACGATGATGTCGCGACTGAACTCATTATTACTCCGACAGCAGGACAAAATAAGGAATATGGAGATACTGATCCGGATGCTTATGCCTATACGGTTGAGGGCTTCAAAAATGGTGATAATATCTCCATTTTGACAGGAGCTTTATCAAGGGAAGTCGGAGAAGATGCAGGCACTTATGCCTACACATTAGGCAACCTGAACGCAGGCCCGAATTATGAATTAGTGCTTAACCCGGAGGTATTTACGATTACTCCAGCCACATTGTCGATCCAAGTAGACGAGCTTGAAAAAGTATATGGAGACGATAATCCAGTCTACACTTATACCCCTACTGGCTTTAAGCTAAATGACACTGCTTCGATCCTTGGAGGAGCACTTGGTCGAACCGGAGGAGAGAATGTGGGCACATATGGGTATAACTTAGGAACACTGACTGCGGGTGCCAATTACAATCTGCAGTTGATCAGTACTACTCCCTTCTTAATTACACCTGCACCGTTGAGGATTATTGCAGATGACAAGCAGAAGATCTATGGAGAAGCCAATCCGCCCTTGACCTTCACGTATGATGGTCTTGTTAATGGTGATACGCAATTAGCTGTCGAACCGACCCTCTCTACTGAAGCTACAATCAGCTCCCCTGTAGGAACTTATGATATTACAGTGACGGGCGGCTCAGATCCCAACTATTCGATCTTGCGAGTAGAGGGAACCTTGACCATTGGACAAAAAACAGTAACGATCACAGCATCCAATCAAAGCAAAGTATACGGTGAAGCCAATCCAGTTTTGACCTTTAGCTATAATGGTTTATTGGATGGAGATACTCAAATTCAGATCGAACCGACCATTTCCACTGAAGCTACGATCAGCTCCCCGGTTGGAACTTATGATATCACATTGACAGGTGGCTCAGATCCAAACTATGACTTTACACTGGTCAATGGAACGCTGAGCATTACTCCGGCAACATTAACGATCATTGCGGATGATAAATCTAGGGTATATGGAGCAGTCAATCCGCCCTTGACATTCAGTTACGCAGGGTTAGTCAATGGTGATACCGGAGTTGCCGTTGAGCCAAGTCTAGCCACGACAGCTACCTCAAGTTCCAATGTGGGAACTTATCCGATCACCTTGACTGGAGGTTCAGATCCGAACTATGCGATCACGAGGGTAAATGGTACCTTGAGCGTTACGCCTGCACCCCTAACGATCACAGTGGATAATAAGCAGAAGATCTACGGCGAAGCGAATCCACCGTTGACCTTCACCTATGAGGGACTGGTAAATGGAGACACGCAGATTCAGACAGAGCCAACTCTTGAAACAACCGCTACTCAAATTTCTCCAGTAGGAAACTATCCAATCACCCTAACTGGTGGCTCCGATCCTAACTATTCGATCTCACGAGTAAACGGGATCTTGACCATCGGACAAAAGACAGTCACAATCACTGCTGCTAATCAAAGCAAAGTGTATGGACAGGCCAATCCACCATTGACCTTCAGTTACGTAGGCTTATTGGAAGGCGATACCCAAATCCAGATCGAACCGACCATTTCCACTGAAGCAACGATAAGCTCCCCGGTAGGAACTTATGATATCACGTTAACAGGCGGCTCAGATCCAAATTATGCATTCAATTTGGTAAATGGCACCTTGAGCATTACCCCAGCTAGTTTAACGATCACAGCAGATGATCAGCAGAAGATCTATGGGGAAGCAAATCCAGTCCTGACCTTCAGTTATACAGGTTTGGTGAATGGTGACACGAAAGTGACTACTGAACCAAGCATCAGCACGACTGCAACGGCAAGCTCAAATGTGGGCACTTATCCAATTACCCTAATTGGCGGATCAGATCAGAACTATGCAATCACCCTGGTCAATGGAACCTTGATAGTTGGTCAAAAAGCTTTGACGATCACGGCGGATGATAAGTCGAAAGTGTACGGCGAAGCGAATCCAGTCCTGACCATCAGCTATAACGGTCTAGTAAATGGCGATACGCAAGTGACAACTTTACCTAGCATCAGCACAACCGCAACCCAAGGATCGAATGTCGGAACTTACCCGATCACCTTAAGCGGTGGCTCAGATCAGAACTATGCGATCACCTTGGTCAACGGAACCTTGACAATTGGTCAAAAAGCTTTGACGATCACGGCGGATGATAAGTCAAAAGTGTATGGAGAATCAAATCCAACTTTGACCTTTACTTACACTGGTCTGGTAAATGGCGATACCCAAGTGACCACCGAACCGAGCATCAGCACAACCGCAACACAAGGATCGAACGTGGGCACTTACCCGATCACCTTAAGCGGTGGATCCGATCCAAATTATGCGATTACCTTGGTCAACGGAACTTTGACAGTTGGTCAAAAAGCGGTGACCATCACCGCAGATGATAAGCAGAAGATTTATGGGGAAGCGAATCCAGTCTTGACCTTCAGTTATACAGGTTTGGTGAATGGTGACACGAAAGTGACCACTGAACCAAGCATCAGCACAACCGCAACCCAAGGATCGAATGTGGGTACTTATCCAATCACGCTAAGCGGTGGATCGGATCTAAACTATGCGATCACTTTGGTGAACGGCACCTTAACAGTTGGTCAAAAAGCTTTGACGATCACGGCGGATGATAAGTCAAAAGTGTATGGCGAAGCAAATCCAGTCTTGACCTTCAGTTATACAGGTTTGGTGAATGGTGACACGAAAGTGACTACTGAACCAAGCATCAGCACGACTGCAACGCAAGCTCAAATGTGGGCACTTATCCAATTACCCTAATTGGCGGATCAGATCAGAACTATGCAATCACCCTAGTCAATGGAACCTTGACAGTTGGTCAAAAAGCTTTAGAGGGATCAGTAAAAAAAAAAAGTAGAAAGCAAAACGCGTACCAACAGCAACGCGGAAATATACGGCAGAACTAAGGACATAGTGAAAGAATGAAGCTCTATGACCATTATGCCAACAGC
>NZ_QEIG01000034.1 GCF_014324365.1 Algoriphagus sp. AK58 | reverse complement strand
CCTTTTCAGACCTCCTTAACGCTTAACCATTAACGCTTAACGACCTGCCCCCACTTCAATATTCATCATTCGATGTTTCCGAAACTTCCATGCCTCCTGACCTCCCTGCCCCCAAACTCCGCTTATTTTTCAGACTTCCTTAACGCCTTAACGCTTAACCCTTAACCCTTAACGCTTAACCCTTAACGCTTAACGCTTACCAACCTCTCCACATTCACCCTATGTCTCATAATTAGCATTCGCTGCCATCCCTCATTTCTTAGCCGATTTCCCCCGATCAACCCTCGATGCTAATCATTACCTGACTACTGAGGTAATCCTAACCAGCTTGTAGACTCTTTCGACACAAGTCTCCTGTATCGGTCTTTAGGCTGATCCTGCGGATGCCCTTGGAGGATTGGATTTCTTTAAAAAAACGCACTCATTCTTGTCCAATTTCAATTCATTGGAATAACACATTTTGGGGGAGTATCTTCTTGATTTCGAGTGTATAGTGCATTTTTCCTTATTTATAAAAATATAAATAAACAAAGAAAAAATTTTAAAAAAATCAAAGAATAAATGGGTTTTATAAAGGATATTAATAATTTATCGAAAAAAATCTTAAAAAATTATGGGGTATGATTCCAAATTAGCCTGGCTTTGGCTTAATTTTACGGACGCGTTCCCAGCCGTAATATTTTGATTAAACCTGTTTTTGGAATAAAGGTTGGGTGCGTTTACTACATACTGGGATCACACTCAGTAAGTAGCCTTTTTAACACAACCCAGTATGTTTAATTATTTTAAGAAGCTAGTTACAGGATATTCCACCGTTAAGAGGCAATTAAGTGGCGTGGAATGCAGGTACTTATATTCAGGCAAACCGGTATTTTTTGATCCTTTCCTGATGATACGAGAATTCATGCATAGAGCAGAAGACAAGGAGGTACAGCACTTGCCTTTGAAAGTTCCCAAGACAGAGTTAGTCCCTTTGTTTTCCCTTCAGGGGGAACAGGATGCTCCATCGGTCATCTGCACCTGTACCCATCGAGGGAATGAACTCAAAGTCTCTCGCTTTACCGGAAAAGATGGTCTGCATCCATTTAGCTATTACCATTTCGAGATGAATGGAACAAGCTTTGGACATTTTAGAAGAAAGTACGATTACGGGGCACAGCTACCTGAATTAGCACAAAAGCTGTCAAACCTCAATCAAAGCCCTCTGGATAACTCAAGGTATCAATGGTTCTTTACGAGTACAAAGGGGGAGCAGGTGTTTTTGGAAAAATTTGGCCATACCCAGATTTGGTATTTTACTGATTCTGAAAAGCTGAATATCTGGAGGATATCCTAGGCAAACACTCAACCCAAAATTTCATCAGAAACAGACGGTGCTGAATTGGGTATAAAATGCATTTTCATTTATATGAAAAAAGCTTTAAAAAATTGGATTTAAAATGAGTACAAAAACTGCCTGATTGAGTAACTTTGGCACAGTGTTTTTAAGGGAATCCCTCAGATTTTAAAACTGAGGCCCTTTTTTAAGAGACAAACCCAAAATACCTGAAAGTCAATCCTTTCAGGCCAGACCAGAAAGTAAAAGCTAGGTCCCAAAAAGACAGAAAGGCTAAGGAAAGTATCAGGGGAAGATCAGAGGGGTGTATTTTGCCTTCAGTTCCCCACTTCTCACAAGCCTTTTTTGTACTGACTGGGACTGAAAGGGCGAAGCTTTAAAGAGGTTCAATGTGAAACGTTAAGCATGGTATAAATAATTGCTTAAGGAATATCCGTTAATTCGTTAACTGTTAAAACGTTAAACTTCAACGCGCTCAACCTTTAACACCTTAACGCTTAACCTGACTAGTAATTCGCTTGGCAAGAATTGAGAATTTTGAGGATCTGGAAGTTTGGCAGTTAGCTAGAGAGCTTTGCAAACTTGTCAAACGCTTAACATCAAAAGGCCCTTTTTTAAAAGATTTCAAATTTTCAGCTCAGATTAATTCAGCGGCAGGTTCTTGCATGGATAATATTGCGGAGGGCTTTGAGCGCGATGGAAACAAGGAGTTCATCAATTTTCTTTACATCTCAAAAGGTTCAAACGGAGAAGTTCGATCCCAGTCCTATCGAGCTTTGGATTGGAAGTATATCTCAAACGAAGAGCAATCAGAAATACTGGTATTGACAGAAAAATTAAAACACAAACTCCAAGGACTAATAAATACATTAAAATACAGTGGTGGAAAGGGGTACAAATAAACCTTAAAATACCCGTTAAATGTTAAAACGTTAAACGTAACCGTCCCTAACCCTTACCAACTTAACGTTTAACGAACATAAACTAAACAAATTAACACTTAACGAATTAACGATTAACGATTAACAACTTAACTTTTAACTCCCCCGAACCCTTCTCCAACTCAGACTAAACACCAAACCAACTTTATAATTACCAATTTACTTTTCCATGCTAAAACCTTTTAACGAAAGCAAAATTGCCATCATCGGCCTAGGATATGTAGGACTGCCCTTGGCGACCGCTTTCGCGGAAAAATTCAAAGCCATTGGATACGATATCGATTCCAAGAGGGTCGGCGAACTCCAAAAAGGCCATGACCGTACCCTGGAAGTAGAAGACGACTTACTTCAGTCTGTCTTGGTATCCTCTTCTGAGCAGCTGGAACAAGCCGGCAAAGGTCTTTTAGTGACCGATTCTGCCTCCGAAATGGCAAATGCCAGCATCTACATCGTGACGGTTCCTACTCCAACCGACAAACACAACCGTCCTGTGCTTACGCCTATGCTGAAGGCTTCCGAAGCAATCGGTAAAGTGCTGAAAAAAGGGGATGTGGTGATCTATGAATCCACAGTTTATCCAGGCGTGACCGAAGAAGAATGTGTGCCAGTCTTGGAAAGAGTCTCCGGTATGAAATTCAACGAGGACTTCTTTGCGGGTTATTCTCCTGAGCGTATCAACCCTGGAGACAAAGAACATACGGTAACCAAAATTCTGAAAGTGACCTCCGGCAGTACACCCGAAGTAGCCGAATACGTGGACCAACTGTATAAGGCTGTAATCACTGCCGGTACCCACAAGGCTTCTTCGATCAAGGTAGCAGAAGCAGCCAAAGTGATCGAAAACTCCCAGCGTGATATCAATATCGCTTTTGTCAACGAGCTCAGTAAGATCTTCAATTTGTTGGGTATTGATACACAGGAGGTACTCGAGGCTGCGGGTACCAAGTGGAACTTCCTTCCTTTCCGTCCGGGATTGGTAGGAGGGCACTGCATTGGGGTAGACCCTTTCTACCTGGCTCAAAAGGCCCAAGAAGTAGGCTACCATCCGGAGATTATCCTGGCCGGGCGTAGACTCAATGACTCGATGGGGAAATATGTAGCTACTGAAGTGATCAAGCACATGATGCGCAAGGATCTGAAGGTGATTGATTCCAAGGTGCTGATTCTTGGCTTTACCTTCAAGGAGGACTGTCCCGATGTGCGCAATACCCGGGTGATCGATATCTATCAGGAGCTCAAGTCCTTTGATATGGACGTGTGTGTGTATGATCCTTGGGCAGACTCGGCAGAAGTAAAGCATGAGTATGGTATTGACGTAATCAATGGTGGAGCTAAGCCGGTTCTCGAGGATTATGCGGCCATTATCCTAGCCGTCGCACACAAAGAATTCAAATCCTGGCCAATTCAGAAGTCATCCAATCAAGTGGTGTTTGATGTGAAGAGTGTACTCGATAAGGATAAGGTGGATGCAAGACTTTAAATAAATTTTTCATGAAAATATTAGTAACTGGAGCTGCCGGATTTATCGGCTTTCATCTTTGTAAAAGTCTTCTCGAAAGGGGTGATGAAGTAATAGGGATAGATAATATTAATGATTATTATGATCCTAATTTAAAATTTGCAAGACTCAAAGAATTAGGGATAAATATGAATGCTGAGAAATGGTATTTGGAAGTTTTAAGTGAAAAATATCCCAAATTTAAGTTTGTAAGGATGAATTTAGAGGATAGAGAGAATCTATTTGAACTTTTTGGAAATGAGAAATTTGATAAAGTTTGTAATTTAGCTGCTCAAGCTGGTGTAAGATATAGTTTAGAAAATCCATATACATATATAAGCAGTAATATTGTTGGATTTGTAAATGTCCTTGAGGCTTGTCGTCATAATCATATAAAGCACCTCGCTTATGCCAGTTCTTCAAGTGTATATGGGAACAATAAGAAAATGCCTCTAAGTACCTCTGATAATGTAGATCATCCTATTAGTTTGTATGCAGCTACAAAAAAAAGTAATGAATTAATGGCCCATACCTATAGCCACCTTTTTGGTTTACCTACCACTGGGCTTAGATTTTTCACAGTGTATGGACCTTGGGGTAGGCCAGATATGGCACTTTTTCTTTTCACAAAAGCAATTCATAATAATGAGCCTATTCAAGTTTTTAATAATGGTAAAATGGTAAGAGATTTTACTTATGTGGCTGATATTGTGGAAGGTGTAATTCGAGTTTTAGATAACGCTCCAACTATTTCAACTAAAGAAATTAATCCTTCTGAAAGTCAGACTGCTCCATATAAGGTATATAATATTGGGAATTCAAATCCTGTTCAGTTACTAGATTATGTTTCTGAAATAGAAAAGAATCTGAATAAAAAAGCAAAAATTGATTATTTACCCATTCAACCTGGAGACGTTCCAATGACTCAGGCTGATGTTGAGGATTTGATTGAAAATTTAGGTTACTCTCCAAGTACAACAATAGGAAAGGGGATTAATGATTTTGTAGCATGGTATAAAGGGTTTTATTCTTTAAATTAAAAAAATGGTCACAGATATTCTAAAAATCAGTAAATCAAAACTTGTTGGTCAAGTTAAAGTAAGTGGTGCAAAGAATAATGCCTTAAAGCTTCTTACAGCCTCATGTTTAACCTCTGAGGATGTTGAACTTTTTAATTGTCCTTCAGGGCTTTTGGATATGCAAGTCCACATCGGAATGTTGGATCAAATGGGGAAGGAGTGTGTGGTAGATGGTAGTTATATTAAAATCAAAGAGAATTTTTTGAAACCAGAACTTAAATGGGATGAAAGATCAATTCGAAACTCTTTATTGATTTTAGGTTGTCTTACTGCAAGGTTTGGAGAAGGGATAGTTCCTTTACCCGGTGGATGCAAGCTTGGTGATAGAAAATTTGATCTTCACGTAATGGTACTTGAAAAGCTTGGGGCAAAGGTTTGGGAGGAAGAAGGGTATCTTTGTACTAAAGTTGACGGTAGGCTCAAAGGAACCGAAATTTTTCTCCCAATTAGATCCACTGGAGCTACTGAAAACGCGATTTTAAGTTCCTCTATTGCAGTTGGCCAGACCATTATTTGGAATCCTCATATTCGCCCTGAAATCGTTGATTTGGTGGCTATGCTAAATAAAATGGGAGCAAGGATTCAAATTTTTGGTCAGAAGTGTATTGTCGTTGATGGTGTAGAAGGTCTTCATGGAGTCAAGCATAGTGCCATTCCTGACAATATGGAAGCTATCACCTGGGCGATTGGAGCAACTATAACAGGTGGAGATGTCGAAATTTTAGATTTTCCTTTTGAACATTTGGAAGTCCCTTTGATCAATTTAAGGGAAAGTGGAATGAAATTCTTTAGAGGGGAAAACTCACTTATTGTAAGAGGAGGTACGCCATTTCCCGTTGAAATTAGTACTGGTCCCTATCCGGGAATTAATTCTGATATGCAACCTTTATTTGCAATCTATGGAGCTATGTCAAAAGGGGAATCAAGGATAATAGACCTTAGATTTCCAGGTAGATATGCCTATGCGGAAGAGTTAGCCAAAATGGGAGTTCATTCAAGTATTGAGGGCGATTTATTAAAAATTGAAGGAGGTAATGAATTAAAGGGTGCAACTGTTAAAGCCTTAGACCTAAGAGCAGGTATGGCCTTGCTCTTAGCTGGACTTGTTGCAGAAGGAGAAACTATTATTGAAAATGCATGGCAAATAGAGCGGGGTTATGAGAATTTTGGGACTAAATTGTCAAGTTTAATATGAGTAGTATTTTGGGTAAAATTATCTCTACCTTAAAATCTGATCTTAACGTAAGTAAACTTAGTATAGGAGTTGTTTTAAAAGGATTTTTTTTTAATCATTCCTTCAGACTTTTACTAAATTTTAGAATTGGTAAATATCTAAAAAAATCCAAGATTAAAATCGTAAGATATTTGGCTTTATATTATCAGAATAAAATGTATATAAAAAGATCTTGTCAAATTGATTATTCAGCAGTTATAGGTAGGAATGTTAAATTTGCACATCCTATTGGTATTGTAATTGGAAAAAATGTTATTATTGGAAATAATGTAAAAATTTGGCAAAATGTAACTTTTGGAAGTCATGGTAAGAATGCTTTAAAAAAGAACTATCCTGTCATAAAAGATAATGTTAGAATTTTCGCTGGTGCAAAAATTATAGGAGGAATTACTATTGGGGAAAATGCAACTATAGGAGCAAATTCGGTAGTAAACATTGATGTCCCAGCTAATGCAACTGCAGTCGGGATTCCATGTAAAATATTAGTTAAATGATTGAAAAGAATTCTTCTTTTATAAGTGATTTTTTAAGAGTAGGTATTTCGCAGATTTTTATAATTATTTTCGGATTGGCTACTTCTATTATTACTGCGCGTTATATAGGTCCTGAAGGGAACGGAATTATAGCTGGCCTTACAGTATACCCATCTTTATTCATGACGATCGGCTCTTTAGGGATAAGGCAGTCGACTACCTATTTTTTAGGTAAAGGAATTTTTTCAGAAGAGGAAATTAAAACAGCAATTACCCAGATATGGATAATGACCACATTTTTTTCATTGATTGTATCGTTTATTTTAATGTATTATTTCAGTAATTCCGGAACCGATATAATCCTAGTATTGTTAGCACTTCTTCCTATTCCTTTCAGTTTATTTAATATATATAATTCAGGTATCTTTTTAGGGAAAAATGATATTAAAACTTTTAACAAAATTAATTGGATCCCTTCGTTGATATCTTTGATTGGAACTATAATTCTTATTGTGTTAATGCAATTGGACGTAAAAGGTGCCATGACAGCATCAACTGGAGGACCCTTATTTATGTTTTTTATGCTTCTATTTAAAAATAAGTTTTTAGCTTTTTTTTCATTCCGCTACAATTGGGGTATAATTAAACAAATGTTATCGCTTGGTATTATTTATGCCACCGCCTTATTTGTGATTAATTTAAATTACAGAATTGATATTATTTTATTAGATAAACTAAGTAGTGCTCACCAGTTGGGGATTTATTCTAAAGGTGCCGGAATCACACAATATTTATGGCAGATTCCTATGCTGTTAAGTTCGGTCGTTTTCGCTCGAAGTGCGGTTTCTACTGATGATTACGTGTTTTCCTTAAAAGTAGCTCAACTTTTACGTGTTTCTTTTGTGGTTGTTGGTATTGTGTCCATTGGTCTTTTCGCCTTTTCCGAAATCCTAATCATAGGAATGTATGGAGATCAATTTAGCGATAGTATTGCAGTTCTTAATTATCTTCTACCTGGGGTTTTGATTTTAACGATTTTTAAGGTTATGAATATGGATTTAGCTGGCAAAGGGAAACCATGGCTAGCTATTTATGCTATGTTACCTTCTCTCTTGGTCAATATTTTGTTGAATTTTTATCTTATTCCTAAATATGGAGCTGCTGGTGCTGCAGGATCTTCTTCAATTAGTTATTCAATTGCTGCAATTTTGTTTTTGATTATTTATTCAAGAGCGGTACGATTACCAATAAAGGAAATTCTTAGTTTTTCTAAAAAAGATTTTGATCCAATTTTCAAACTTATTCCTAGACTTTCTTAAATCTCATGAACGTTCAATATAACTTTGAATTAACTGAATATAACGGCTATAGGATAAAAAGTTTTTGTAAAATAGCATACTTTCCTGAAAATGAAGAAGATATTTTAGATATAATTTCTAAGGAGGATAATTTGACCATAATAGGCAGTGGTCATAATATTATACTTTCAAAGGAATACTATGAACAACCATTTTTAATAATTAACAATGTTATTAATGAAGCTAGGGTAAATTACAATGTCATCGAAGCTGGAGCAGGAGCTTATTTGCATGAGATTAGTGAATTAGCATTAAGGAATTCGCTTTCTGGTCTTGAGTTTTGTTATGATATTCCAAGTTCCGTAGGTGGGGCTGTAGTAATGAATGCGGGAACTAAGGAAGGTGTAATTTCTGATGTTCTTCAGAAGGTCAGATTTCTTGATTTAAAGAATCTTCAATTTAAGGAATTAGAAAAAGATCAAGTTAATTTAAATTATAGGTCCAGTATTTTTCAAGATAATTCGGATGCTATTATTCTCAAGGCTTGGTTTTTATTGAGTTTAGGAGAACCTATTGTAATTAGAAAAAAGATGCATGAAAGTAAATGCCGTCGATGGAGTATCCAGCCTAGAGAATATCCAAACTGTGGAAGTGTCTTTAAAAGACCTCCTGGCGTGTTTGTTGGACCAATGATTGATGAATTGGGATTAAAAGGTTTTAGTATTGGTGGAGCTCAAGTTTCAGAAAAGCATAGTGGGTTTATCGTGAATAGGGGAAATGCTAGTGGTGAAGATATTCTTAGATTAATTGCTGAAATTAAATATCAAGTCAAAGATAATTTCGGTATTGATTTGGAAGTTGAACAGCGGATAATTTGAAAATGAAAATTCTTTTCTTTATTACAGTTCAAGGTCATGGTAGTGGAGGGCATTTTCATAGCTTAAATCACATTTCTAGAAAAATAGGTGAAAAATTTGAAGTGAGAATTATATCAATTGGACCTGGTAATAGTCAAATTATTGAATCAAATCCGCATTTTCTCAGGCATATTAAATTTACTGGTTTAAATTTCTTCTATTTTAAAAAGTTACTTAGAACTGAATTTTTGAAATTTCAACCCGATATTTTTCATTTTTTTGATGTTGATAGTTACAATTTGGTTCGTTTAATTACTAATTCAACTAAGTCTAAGATAATATTGAATAAATGTGGAGGACCTAATCCTAAGTTTTATCCATATGCGAAAAATATTGTTTTATTTAGTCTAGAGAATTTGATTTGGTTTGACAGTCAAAAAAAATTTAAAGCATCTAATATTTACCTTATTCCAAACCGAGTTAAATCTTTAAAAATAGATCTTAAGTTTCGACCAATTATAAAGAATCAAAATGAATTTATTTTTATGCGTATTTGTAGAATTTGTGATTCTTACAAGAAAAGTATTTTAGATTCAATATATTTAATATCTAAATTGAATGAAAATGGTTATGGAAATGTTAAATTATATATTGTAGGAGTTATACAAGATGAATATGTTTTGAAAGAAATAGATGAGATTATTTCTTCGATGAGTAAGTTTGTTACGATTTTGTCTGATCCTATTTATACAAATGAAGCATCCAAAATGCTATATTTGGCTGATGCTGTTATTGGGACAGGTAGAGGTTTAATGGAAGCGGCTTCGTTAGGATTACCAATTTTTGCTATCGACAAGAATTCTAGTACGCCCGTTCTTTTAAATAGAGACAATTTTGATATGGCATTTAAGTCCAATTTTTCTGAGCGGAATATTTTTGAAAGTTTGGACCCAGAAAAAAATTGGATGAATATACTTGAGTTGATTAAAAAGGAATCATACTATGAAAGAATATCGTCTTTCTCGATGGATTGTTTTAACAATTTCTTTGATTTAGATTCTGTTAGCGATTCCTATAGTAATGTTTATCAAAAATCTAAAAATAGCAAAAGAGCACTGTTGATCGATATTATTTTAATAATAAAAACCTTTTATAACTTTTATAATAATTATAAAAAACTTAATAATAATTAAATGAATATTTTAATTGGTGGTGATTTCTTTATTTCTAATTATTATAATGAAAGGATTGTTATAGATGAATCTATTGTTGATGTATTTAATTCAGTAGATTATCGTATAGTTAATTTAGAATCTCCATTAACATCTGATATTTCTAAGAACAAAATTCTTAAGTCAGGGCCTCATTTGTCCTCTTTACCTGAAACTACCATTCCCTATCTTAAACAATTAAAGATTGATGCGGTTACTTTAGCTAATAACCATATTCTAGACTATGGTGAAAATGGGATATTGGATACCTTAAATTCTTTAAGTAAAGAAAATATTGAATATGTGGGCATAGGTAAAGGCTATGTAGAGGCCTCTAGGCCTCTTTTTATCAATAAAAATGGTATTAAGGTAGCAGTTCTTAATTTTTGTGAAAATGAGTGGTCTGTAGTAAATGGTGGAAATATGGGGGCTAATCCCTTAGATGTTATCGATAATATTAATCAAATTAAACAAGCAAAAGATATTTGTGATAAAGTAATATGTATTATTCATGGAGGTCATGAATATTTTAATCTTCCTAGTCCTAGGATGGTTAAACAATATCGATTTTATGCTGATAATGGAGCTGATGCTATAATTGGACATCATACCCACTGTATAAGTGGTTTTGAAATTTATAATAATGTTCCAATTTTATATAGTTTAGGTAATTTGTTGTTTTCCTTACCTTCTAGTTATAAAGAATGGTATTCTGGATTAGTCGTTAAACTTTTTATAGAAAAAGGAAAAACTATAAGCTTTAGTTTATTTTCTACAAGTCAAGATCCTAAATCTTTTAAACTGAAGATTGATAATGAAGGAGTTTTATTTGATGTGTTTCATAAATTGAATAATGCAATTAAAAATCCGGAGATTCTTAATCAACTCTGGTTAAACTATCAGTTACAAGAAAAAAGAAAATACTTTAACACTCTTTCTGTATCGAATGTGTTCAATAATAAGTATTTTCGTGGTCTTTTAAATAAAATGGGGTTTGGTAATTTATTATTGACTACTCACTTTAAAAAGTTTCTTTTAAATAATATTAGATGTCAATCTCACCATGATATGTTAAAAAACTTATTAGAATCAGATTTAAGAAAGAGATAAATGGATAATTTAAGGATTATTTTTCTTTATAGTTATTTATTTTTATTACCTATCGAAAATTGGTCTCCTTGGGGAGGTCCTACTGATTTGTTTCGGCCAGCCTTAATTATGGCTTTTGGTTATATTGGTTTGTCTTTTTTTAAATTTAGAAATTTTAGAATTTCTAGTTTAAAAGCATACCTTTCGCCAATTTTTTACCTCTGGTTCTGTTTGCTTGTATCTTCAATTATTTTCTTCATCAACTATCCTAGTGTAGATTTGACTCTTAATTTTACTTTTATTATTTGTGTTGTTTCGTTTTGGCTACTTTCTAATGATCTTAGGAAATATCCTAAATTATATTTTAATTTTATTGTTGTTGTTGTTTTAAATGGTTTTTTTATTTCGTTATTGTCTTTTTTTGGAATTGGTATTGATGTTGGATATATGGGGAGAGAATCATTATTAGGGAATAATGCGAATATTATCGGATTGAATGTTATTTTTTCTTTTTTTTCTATACTATATTTAATTATAGAAAATCCAATGAATATTTCTTCTAAGAGATATCTGTTACTTTTATTATTTCCTTTTTTGGTTCAAACAATTGCGAGAACTGGTTCCAAAGGTGCATTATTATTACTAATGATTGGTTTGTTTGTTTATTTTACTTTTTTAAATAAACCCATTAAGTTTAAGGTTCCTATTTTTGTTTTAGGTATTTTGGGTTCATTATTTGTCTATAGTACTTTGTTGGAAAATTCAGTTCTTTCAGAGCGCTGGGAAAATTTTATTGAAGAAGGTAACACTACTGGGAGAACAGAAAGATGGTTTTTTGCATGGAATATCTTTTTAAATAACCCTCTAATTGGGGTAGGAGAAAATGGCATAGAGTTTATTCCATCTCCATTTGTTGGACTTAATGAACCTCATAATGTTTATTTATACGTTCTAGCTTGTGGGGGTATTATCGGATTTTTCTTTTTATCTTTATTTTTGTTTAGGCTTTGTAAAAATGTTTTTATAAACTATCTATCAAATAAGTCTTTATTGCCCGTAGTTTTTCTTATACTTGTTTTAATGCATTGGTTTAAAGCTGGAGGAGGTTTAAATTCCAAAATTATTTGGATTTATTTCGCATTTATTCTTCACTCCGGGTATAAAAATCGATTTGCAATAAATTATTAAAATTTATGAAAATAGCAATTCATCATTCACCAAGAGAAGGTTTTTTTAGTAAAAGATGGATAGAATATTGTGAATCAAATAATATTCCATATGTTATTGTAGATTGTTCTTCAAGTAATATTGTTGAAGATTTAAAAGACTGTTCTGGTTTCATGTGGCATTTTGCTCAGGGTAACAAGTTAGATTATCTTATTTCAATAAGTTTGATTTCCTCATTAGAGTCTATTGGAATTAAAACATTTCCTAACTATAATTCTTGTTGGCATTTTGATGATAAGTTAGCACAAAAGTATCTTTTGGAAATCTTGGATGCTCCATTTATTAAGACTTGGGTATTTTTTAATAAGAAGGAAGCAATTCAATGGATTAATACAACGGATTTTCCTAAAGTTTTCAAGCTTAGAGGAGGTGCTTCTTCAAGTAATGTAAAGTTGGTAAAGAGTTATAAAAATGCAAAAAAACTTATTAATGTTGCTTTTAGTTCTGGATTTAGACAATTTGATAGAACCTCTTTATTTTTGGATGAGTTTAATAAGTTTAAAAGAAAAGATTCGAATTTTTTTAATTTGGTAAAGACTTTTCTTAAGATTTTTTTTAAATCCGATTATGAATCGATTAAAGGAAATGAAAAAGGTTACGTTTATTTTCAAGAATTTTTGCCCAACAATAGTTTTGACATCAGAGTAGTTGTGATAGGTAATAGGGCGTTTGCATTAAAACGATTGGTTAGGAAAAATGATTTTCGTGCATCAGGTAGTGGTAGTATTATATATAATAAAGATGAAATTGATCTTAGATGCATAAAAATTGCTTTTGAAGTTGTTAAGAAATTGAATGCTAATTGTTTGACATTTGATTTTTTGTTTGATGTTAATGCTAATCCTCTTATTGCTGAAATTAGTTTTGGGTTTTACCAAAACGCCTATGATAATTGTCCGGGATATTGGGATGATTCTTTATCTTGGTTTCAAGGAAGTTTTAATCCTCAAAGTTGGATGGTTGAGGATTTAATTAGATCTATTAGCTAGTTTGTTTATTTATGGTAAAGTTGGCTTTAGTTACTACTAGGTTTGTTAGGCATGGGCCTAACAAACAATTGCTTTATTTTATTCAAAATATTGATAGAAAAAAATTTACTCCAATTATTATTAAAATTTCATCCGAAGTAGAGCCTTCCATATATAATCTTTTTAATAACGAGAATGTAGAAATTATTAATTTGAATCTTGGTTTTTTTGAAAGTTTATTTTTAGGAAGAACAAGATTGAGGGAAATAGTTAAGGAAAAAAATATTGAGATTATTCACAGTTTTACTTTTGCTTTACGAGTGGAATTTTTATTGTATAATATTAAAAATGTGATTAAAGTAGCGACTATACGAAATTCGCCATTGCAGAATAATTATCTTAATTATGGAGGAATAGTTGGTTTTATTTTAACCCAAATGCAATTATTTTATTATAAAAAATTTGATATTTTAGTAGCTTGTTCAGAAAGTGTTTATAAGGCTAAAGAACTTTCTAAGTTTAAGAAAGTTACTATTCAAAATGGGATAGACATAAATTTTGTTCCATTTTTTTCAAATTCGTTTGAACTTAGAAAAAAGTTTGGTATACCGGTTGAAAAGAAAGTATTTATTACTATTACTAATGGATCTAAAATTAAAAATAATATTTTTTTGATAGAGTATTTTAAAAACCAAAAAGACAGGGTCCTTATTTTAGCAGGAAATTTTAGCCAAACTGAGAAAGCCGCAGGTGCAGGCTCGAAGAATATCATTTTTACGGGTCATGTTTCTAATGTTTATGAGTATTTTAAATTGTCAGATTTTTTTGTTTCAGCATCTTTTGTTGAGGGTTTGCCTAATGCTGTTTTAGAAGCCTTGCTTATTGGTAAACCTTGCTTGTTGTCAAATATTCCTATGCACCAAGAAATACTTAATCATTCAAATTTTGAATTAGGAAAATTGTTTACAAATAACGATGTTAATGATTTTCAAGTAAAAGTTTTGGAGGTTGAAAAGTTGTCTTCCAATAGTTTTGAGGGCATTTCCAAGAATTTTGTGGAGAGTAATTTTTCTTCTAAAAGAATGACCACTCTTTATGAGAATCTTTATAATTCATTAATTCAATAATCATCTATTAATTGTCATGTTTAAAGACAAAACCCTTTTAATTACTGGTGGTACTGGATCCTTTGGTAATGCGGTGCTTTCCCGGTTTTTAGATTCAGAAATTGATGAGATTCGAATTTTTTCTCGGGATGAAAAAAAGCAACACGATATGCGTGTGGCTTTAAATCATCCTAAAGTGAAATTTTATATAGGGGATGTCCGAGATTACAACAGCTTGGATCTAGCTCTTAAAGGTGTCGATTATGTATTCCAGGCTGCGGCTCTGAAGCAAGTTCCTTCCTGTGAGTTCTTCCCGATAGAAGCTACCAAAACCAATGTTTTTGGCACTGAGAATGTGATCAAAGCCTGTGTCTCCAACAAAGTTAAAAATATTATTTGTCTTAGTACAGATAAAGCAGCTTACCCTATTAATGCCATGGGAATGACCAAAGCACTAATGGAAAAGGTAGCAGTAGCTGAATCCAGAAATATTAAAGGAAATGATACTAAGGTTTGTTTGACTCGGTATGGCAATGTCATGGCTTCCCGTGGTTCGGTCATTCCTCTTTTTGTAGAGCAGTTAAAAGCAGGGAAAGAGCTGACAATAACCAATCCTGATATGACACGCTATTTGATGTCCTTGGAGGAAGCAGTAGATTTGGTTCTTTTTGCATTTGAACACGGGAATCAGGGTGATCTTTTTGTCCAAAAAGCTCCGGCTTCGACTATAGGAGATTTGGCAATAGCTATTAAAGAGATTTTTAATGCAAATAATCCAATCCGAATCATCGGTACTCGTCATGGAGAAAAACTTTATGAAACGCTTTGTACCAAAGAAGAAATGGAGAAGGCGGAAGATCTGGGTGATTTTTATAGGATTCCAGCTGATAATAGAGATTTGAACTATGGGAATTATTTTACCGAGGGTAGTACTAAAGTAGAAACATTGGAAGATTATAACTCACACAACACGATTCGCCTGACAATTCCAGAAATTAAAGAGAAGTTACTTTCTCTGCCTTTTATTCAGGATGAACTTGCTAATTGGAGAACCTCATGAAGAAGTTAAAAGTGGTCACGGTGGTAGGCACCCGTCCAGAGATCATTCGCCTTGCCGAATGCATCAAAAAATGTGATCAATTCTTTGATCATGTTTTAGTTCATACAGGACAAAACTACGATTATACCTTAAATCAAATATTCTTTGAGGATCTTCAACTCCGAGAACCTGATTTTTATCTGAATGTAGCAGGTAGGCATCTCGGAGAGACCATTGGTAACGTCATTGCTAAATCTTTTGAAGTTTTAGCTCAAATTCGGCCAGACTCATTATTAGTTTTGGGTGACACCAACAGTGTCCTTTGCACCATTGCCGCAAAGCGATTAAAGATTCCTATTTTCCACATGGAAGCGGGAAACCGTTGTTTTGATCAAAATGTCCCAGAAGAAATCAATCGAAAAATCTCTGATCATATTTCAGATATTAACCTGACTTACACGGAGAATAGTCGCAGGTATTTACTTAGTGAAGGGTTCAGAAAAGACCATGTTTTTGTAACAGGTTCTCCATTGAAAGAGGTCTTGGATAAATATGAATCAGGAATTTTAGCTTCTGATGTGGTTCATAGACTTGGATTGGAACCAAGGAATTTTATTGTTGTCAGTGCTCATCGAGAAGAAAACATTGATCTGAAGGATCATTTTGAAATTTTGTCAGAGGCTCTCAATGCTGTTGCGGAAACCTACCAAATGCCGATCATTTTCAGCACACATCCGCGCACGAAAAAAAGGATTCAGGAGAAGGGAATTATTTTCCATGATTTGATCAGAAATGTGGAGCCGCTTGGATTCTTTGATTATGTCAAATTGCAAAAGGAGGCTTTTGTAGTCCTTTCTGATTCAGGTACGATTTCAGAAGAATCAGCCATGATGAATTTCCCTGCTGTAAGTATCAGAACTAGTACAGAAAGGCCAGAAGCCATAGACGCTGGTACTATTGTCTTAGGTGGAATATCTACGGAAAGTATGCTTCAGTCCATTCCTATTGCTAGAGAACTTCATCAATTTGGTCAGGACCATCTTCCTTTCGAATACGAAATAAAAAATTGTTCTACTAGGGTAATTAGAGCTATTCAAAGCTATACATCAATTATTAATCGCGTAACCTGGAATAAATAATGAGTAAGATTTTAGTTTTAGGTTCCACAGGCATGTTGGGACATCAAGTATTTTTCAAGCTAAATAGAAATCCAAGGTTTGAAATTTTTGATATTTCCTTTAGAAATAGGTTGAGGGAGGAAACGATTATTTGTGATGTTACAGATTTTACTCGCTTGTCACAGGTAATTAAAGACCTTCAACCTGAGTTTATTATCAATTGCATTGGTATTTTGATCAAAGGTTCGAATGAGAATCCTAAAAACTCCATTCTAATCAATTCCTACCTGCCCCATTTTTTAGTGTCGGTTTCAGATCAAATTGGCGCTAAAGTAATTCATATATCTACAGATTGTGTATTCTCAGGTAAGAAAGGAGACTACGTAGAGTCAGATTTCCGGGATGCAGATGATATTTATGGTAGGACTAAGGCACTTGGCGAGATCCAATCTGAACAACATCTAACTTTAAGAACTTCCATTATTGGGCCTGAGTTGAAAAAAAATGGAGAAGGTCTTTTTCACTGGTTCATGAATCAATCCAATGAGGTAAATGGGTTTACCAAAGCATTTTGGGGAGGTGTTACCACACTTGAACTTGCTAGGGTTATTGAACAATCTATTTTGAATAATCTTTCAGGTTTATTTCATGTGACTAACGGGGAATCCATTTCTAAATATGAGCTACTTAACCTTTTCAATAAAGTTTTTCAGAAAGGGTTGAACGTTAAGCTAGTTGAAGGTAAACAAGTAAATAAGAGTTTAAAAACCAACTTTCCTGAAGTTTTTTCTACTATTCCAAGTTATTCTGAAATGATTCATGAAATGAAACTTTTTATGGATCAGAACCCTAATCTTTATTCCAATATTTATTCCAATGCCGGATAAAAAGCTTTTAATTATAGGGGAGGCTTTTTTTCCCGAAGATTTTATAATCAACGACTTAGTAAAAGAATGGTCAGGTAATGGTTACCGAGTGGAGGTACTGACGAGGAATCCTTCTTACCCTTATGGTAAAGTTTATAAAGGTTATAAGAATAAACTATACCAAAAGACTTATTTTGAGGATATTCTGGTTCATAGAGTTCTTGTAATTCCAGGATATCAGAAAAGTAAGGTGATAAAAGTTCTTAATTATTTCAGTTTTGTATTCTTTGCTTCATTAGTTGCAATTTTTATAGGAAGAAAATTTGATAAAGTATTTATTTATCAAACTGGACCTTTAACAGTTGCTTTACCTGGGGTCCTTTTAAAGATCATTTTTAAGAAACCTCTTACTATTTGGACTCAAGATTTATGGCCAGACACCGTTTATGCATATGGCTTTAAGCCAAATCCGATTTTAGATTATAGTTTGAATACTTTGGTTTCATTTGTGTATAATTCTTCGGATAGAATAGCTGTTTCTTGCAAGGGATTTAAACCACGACTTTTCCAATTTTTAAATTCAACAAAAGAAGTTTTTTGGATTCCAAATTGGCCTATGATTGATAAAGAAGCTAAAAATCCAAAAAGTTTGCCTGGAGAAATTAATTTCACTTTTGCTGGTAATATTGGAAGAGTTCAAAATCTTGACAAGGTTATTTTGGGTTTTAACGAGGCAGTAAAAGATTTTCCCGGAATGTGGCTAAATCTTGTAGGAGACGGCTCTGCTTTGGAGGATTTGAAGAAGTTAGTAATGTCCCAAAACATTCCCAATGTGAATTTTACAGGCAGAAGACCATTGGAAGAAATGCCTGAATATTTTGGTGCAAGTGATGTTTTAATTATCTCATTGGTTGATGCTCCGATTTATGAAAAAATGATTCCCAGTAAGTTCCAAACCTATCTTCAATATAGTAAACCTATTTTCGCTGTAATGAAGGGAGAAGTTCCAAACCTGATTAGAGAACATGGAATTGGGGAGTTTGCTGATTCAAATGATATTTTGGAAATAGCTAACGGTTTTAAGCGGATGGCTGAAAAACCAAAAGATGATCTTGTAAAAATGGGCGAATCCGCTAAATTTCTATTGGAAAATTACTTCAATAGAAAGAAGAATATTCAAAAATTGACAGAACTTGCGTTTTTTTAGTCCTATAGCTATTCCTGTATCAAGCCATAAAGATGAGCGTGGAATAATCAAATTCTGTAATGAAATTGATTTACAGACTATAAGAAGATTTTATGTAATTTCATCGAGCGAAGGCAAAGAAATACGAGCTTGGCAAGCTCATAAAACTGAATCAAAGTTCATTTTACCCCTTTCTGGCGTAACGAAAATAGTTGCAGTAGAAATTTTAAATTTTTTGCAACCGAAATCAGGAAAAATTTTTGAATTTATTTTGGATTCAAATAAACCTGAATTATTAATTATTCCTTGTGGATTTGCTAACGGTATCCAATTGCAAACTCAAGATTCATCTGTTATGGTTTTTTCAGATTTGACGCTCGATGAGTCAAAAAATGACGATTTTCGTTATAATAAAGATTTATTCTACAATTGGTAATTTGACAACTTGAGAGCGCTACTATTATTAATTTCATTTTTATTTATTAAGAGCCTTCCCGCACAAGTTATTCCGGCGGGTTTTCCTATTTTGGAGGAATTGATGCGTAGAAATCAGACCTTAGCAAAAGAATCTGCCACTAATTCCTCTTTTTTACTTCGTCCCAATCTGTCAGATTATACGCTTTATGGGGTTACAGAGGATTTTTCAACACCTGTAGAGTCTTTAGAACTTGGAATACTTCCATTGATTAACACCACCCGAATTACAACCAAACGCCCTTATGGTTGGGGAGATTATGGTCTTATTCCAAATCCAGGATTCCAAACTTATGTTTCAGCTGGAATTCAGGCAAAATACAAGTTTATCAATTTCACGTTTCGCCCCGAATTGGTCATTGCCCAGAATAAAGGCTTTGAGACTGATTTGGAAAACATGCAGATAAATGAAATCCGAAGCCGTTTTTTCCTATGGAATTGGGGTGATTTTCCTGAACGATTTGGTGAATCGTGGGTAGTAAATCCATGGTGGGGGCAATCCAAACTTACTTTTCAATATGGTTCGTTTGAAATAGGAGCAAGTACACAAAATCTTTGGTGGGGCCCTGGTCAGTGGAATGCTCTTACCTTTTCCAATAATGCCCAAGGATTCCCTCATCTGACCTTGAATACGACCAAGCCAGCCAAAACTTTTTTGGGAAATTTTGAAACCCAATTGATTGTAGGAAGGCTGGAAAATTCAGGTGTTCCTCCTTCTCAGGTTTCTGAGCTGAATGATCGTTTTTTCCTTCCTTTTACTGGCGATTGGCGGTATCTGAATGCCCTCATGATATCGTACAGCCCCAAATGGATTTCAGGATTGCATTTGGGAATGACCAGAACCTTTCAGCAATACTCTGAACGGATGGGTTCAGGATTTTTAGCTTATTTCCCTGTTTTTGAAGCTGTCACCAAGAGTTCCTACGGTTTTGACAGAGATGGAATCGGTCAGGACCAGCAAATCACAATTTTTGGACGATTAGTCCTACCGAAAGCTAAAAATGAAATCTATTTCGAATTCGGTAGAAGAGATCATGCTATCAATTGGCGAGAATTTGTCTTAAATCCTGAGCATGCCCGAGCGTTTTTGTTGGGTTTTACCCAGCTTTTGGATCTTCCTGCATCAGATAAGATGATTCAAATCCGTGGAGAGATGACCCATCAGCAGGAATCAATCAATAGGTATATCCGAAATGGAGGCCTGGGGGGCGGACTATCCTGGCACACGCATACGCCGACAAGAGGATTTGTGAATTATGGACAGCCTTTAGGGGTGGGCATAGGCACTGGTTCTAATGTGCAAACTCTGGAGGTTTCCTTGGTGGAAGGGGTAAATAAAATGGGCCTTCTTTTTGAGCGATTGGCCAATAATCAGGATTTTTACTACAAGGCACTTTTTCAGTTTACCGAACGTCGCCCATGGGTAGACTATTCCCTTGGCTTCCTCTACGACAAACAGTTCAATAACCTTCTCCTTAGCTCCAAGCTTCAGTTGATTCATGCCAGGAATTACCAATGGCAGTTGGATTCGCAAAGCACTTCAGACTTTCCGAAAGGGGAGAATCTGACGAGTGTGATGGCGCAGGTCTCTGCGATTTATTTTTGGAAGAAGAAGTGACCGCTATTGCGAGGTGACGTCATTGCGAGGGTAGGGAATATTGATTGGTAACTCCAATCACCTCTACCCGAAGCAATCTTTACGGGTAAAACCAAAAGATCGCTTCAGTCGCCTTAAGACTTTTACTGGTAAAGCGTCTGCTACTTGCTCCTTCGCGATGACGCCTTCCTTCAATGCGAGTTAGATAAATTGGCATTTACAAAGGAGCCATGACGGATTCGTCACTGCGAACGAGGTACTGCCTGCCCCGACAAATGACGGGGAGTGAAGCAGTCTCCCAATCAAATCTGTCATTGCGAAGCTAGGGTAGTGACGATCGGATAGTTTCTTGCCTAACCTACCCGAAGCAACCTTGACCGATTACAACCCAAAATCGCTTCAAAGCAGCAAAAGTCTGAAATAATAGTAACTAACAGTTCTGCTTCTCGCGATGACGTGGTAGCTTCCTATGCCGTGGCCTATGCTCCCACAGACCATCTGAACCTGTAGTTTCTCGAAATTTTTTATTTCGGGACCAATGCATAGGTTTTTCAATGCTCGACCCTTGAAAATTGATCAATAACCATCTTAAACTGTGAGAATTTTCCCTAGGATGTGTAGCATTTCCTCGATATCCCTCGTTACCTTTGTGAACAAGAAAAAAAACAAAAAAATCTTTAAATACTCTAAAACGTAATTTAAACCAGGATGGAGCAATTTGATGTCCATTTTTGATTATTTTAAAACTTTTCAACCCCTAGGCTTCAAAATTATTTTCTTATCAAAAATTAGGCATAATTATTGTAAAAACTTAAATTTAGAAACGATTAATATTCTTTGATAACCAACTTGTTATGTATTTTCTTTTAGCTATCCTAACCTCTTTTTCGGTGAGTTTTTTATTAACCCCGATTGTGATTTCAGTGCTCAGAAAGGCCAAAATCGGCGATGTGCCGGGTGGCCGAAAAATCCACAAAAAGTTCACTCCCTCCATGGGCGGGATCGCTTTTATGGTAGCTACTTATGTATCCCTGGCCATTTGGGGCTGGCAGTTTCCTTTACCTGATATCCGTTATTTACTAGGCGCTATTGCCCTGATGTTCTTTGTAGGTTTCCGCGATGATATGGTGGAGCTCAATCCTAAGCATAAACTACTCGGACAGCTGGTTTCGGTCCTGCTTGTGGTCGTGGCAGGGGATATCCGGATCAAGGAATTTCACGGTTTCCTCGGAATCGAAGAGCTTCCCCTAATTGTCAGTTACCTCTTTACCTCCTTTGTACTTTTAGCCTTGACCAACGCGTTCAACCTTATTGATGGCTTGGATGGCTTGGCAGGTACAATCGCCACCATCTCCTTGTCACTCCTAGGAGTTTGGTTCTACGTTCAGGGATTGGAAAGCTTTGCTGTCCTAAGCTTCTCCTTATTGGGAGGAATTCTCGCCTTCTTGGTATTCAACTGGCACCCGGCCAAGATTTTCATGGGAGACACGGGTTCTTTGGCCCTGGGATTTTCCATTGGCAGTTTGATCGTGGCCTTTATGGAATACAATGCCGCATTGCCTCAGGGCGCGTTTATGAAAATGGAGCCTTCCTTTACCATGGGAGTGGTCTTAATGATCTATCCGCTGTATGATATGGCAAGGGTCTTTACCAGAAGAATCTCTAAGGGAAGACATCCCATGAGTGCGGACAAGAGTCATGTGCACCACTTTTTACTTCGTTCCGGACTGAAGCATAACCAAGTAGCCCTGCTGTTAGGGACCATTCAATTGGGGCTGATCGGATTGGTAATTGCTCTAGGAAGCTATTCTGATAATATAGTTTTACCTATTCTCTCTGCGGTGGTATTATTGTTGGGCTCCAGGTTGGATAAAATCACCGTAAAATCTCTGAAAAAAAGAGTGCATCGGGAACCCAAAGTCTTGGACTTGCGACCATTGGATGCCTCCCGCCGGATTAAAATTAAAGTTGAAAATCAGACCGTTGAATCAGGAAATATGAATCTTAATTAAGATTTGGCTTAAAGGATTGAATAAATTGTATTTATAGAGATCCGAAGTGAGTTGAAGTTTCCTGAAAATTTGGTTGGGTTTTTGTGTGTTAAATGCTATGTTTAACGGAATCTTACCATTTCAGGATTGAATGTCTTACTCTGTTCCTCTCTCTTTCCCGGTATTCGAAGGCAATGAAAACCTGTACTTGCAGCAGGCATTGAGCTCCGGTTATTTGGCTACAAGTGGAGAGTTTATCAGAAAATTTGAATCCAAACTATCCAAAAAGATCCGTACCCATCAGGCCGTTGCCTTGAATTCAGGGACCTCTGCTCTGCATCTTGCCTTGGTGCTCTTGGGCGTAGGTCAGGGTGATGAAGTGATTTGTCAATCCTTTACTTTTTGTGCTTCCGCCAATCCCATCGTCTACCTCGGAGCCACTCCCATTTTTGTAGACAGTGAAAAAGAGACTTGGAATATTGATCCTGAACTGCTTGAAGACGCTATCCTTGGTAGAATAGCGGTTGGCAAAAAGCCCAAGGCCGTTGTATTGGTGCACCTGTTTGGGATGCCAGCCAAATTGAATGAAATTCTGGAGGTGGCCAACAAATACGGAATTCCAGTATTGGAAGATGCCGCTGAAGCTGTGGGAAGTACCTATGAGGGGAAATACTGCGGAACTTTCGGTACGATTGGAATTTATTCCTTCAACGGAAATAAAATAGTCACGACCGGGGGAGGAGGAGCTTTGCTTTCCAGGGATGCCGGATTGGTGGAGCGTGCCAAATACCTGTCCACCCAAGCTCGGGAAGACTTACCTTTTTACCAGCATCTGGAAATCGGTTACAATTACCGGATGAACAATATGGCTGCGGCCATCGGAGTGGCACAGCTCGAAAAACTGGATGCTTGGATTGCCAAGAGAAGATTGGTCAACGAAAGGTATAGAGAACTCCTAAGCGATATTCCGGGGATTGACTTTCAGACCGAAACCGGAAATGTAAAGTCTAACTATTGGTTGACGACCATTTTGGTCGACGAAGCCTTAGCAGGAGTTTCCAACGATAGATTGAGAGTTCTTTTGTTTAAAAACGGGATAGAGACCCGTTTTTTGTGGAAGCCTCTTCACCTTCAGCCTGTATATAAATCTGCCCCGTTCTACGGAGGCAATGTTTCTGAAAATTTATTTTTGCGGGGCCTTTGCCTTCCCAGTTCCGTCAGCCTTACCTTTGAAGATCAGAAAGTGATCTGTGGCCTGATTGAAAAAGAACTGAGCAAAGTGTCCTAAAGTGAATTATCCTGACTTCGGTAAGAGAGCCTTAGACCTTTTTTTGGGGGGATTGATGTTTATCGTCTTTTTCCCTGTCTTCTTGCTGCTTTTCCTCGTACTTTCCGTTCACTTCGGAGGCTCTCCGTTTTTTTTTCAGGAAAGACCCGGCAAAAATTCCCGAATTTTCAAGATCATCAAATTCAAAACCATGTCGGACCTCCGGGATGAAGAGGGGAATCCCTTGCCCGATGAACAACGTCTGTCTGGTCTTGGCAAATTGGTCAGAAAGACCTCTTTGGATGAACTCCCCCAATTGCTCAATGTAATCAAGGGCGATATGAGTTTGGTGGGCCCCAGGCCTCTTTTAGTCGAATACCTTCCGCTTTATTCCAAGGAACAGTCCCAAAGACACCTCCTGAGACCCGGAGTCACAGGCTGGGCCCAAATCAACGGAAGAAATGCCATCAGTTGGGAAGAAAAATTCGCCTTTGATGTTTGGTACGTTCACCATGTTTCTTTTGGCTTGGATGTGAAAATTCTGTTTAGGACCTTATGGAATGTATTGAGAGGCAAGGGGGTCAGTCAGCAAGGTCATGTCACTGTGGGTAAATTCAAAGGCAATTTGATCTCCCGGGATGCCTGATATTAGTTTTTTTTATCTGTATATCCGCTTTTTTACCAAAGGCCTTTCCTGGCTTAAGAAATTTCTCGAAGAGGTTGAAATCTGGAATCCTTCGATCTTCTGACCCATTAATCAAAGAGTATTTGGCTGGTGGTGCAATTGAAGACAACCCTATTTTTAAAATAGAAAACAAGAATTTGTACTAAAAAAGTTGAATTAAAAAAAACCAGTCCAAAAATTAAGTGAATAGAAATATGAAGTTCAACTACTTATAAAAGTGGTTTTTCCCAGACTTTGTATTTTGATGGTTTTTGATATGATTTTCTGATTTAAAATAATCACTATAAATTCTTGGAAAATTGAAGAAAATTAAAATTTCTGTTTACTTTGTGTCTATTATCTGAAAAAATAGTAGGCTTCAAGCGATTTTGACTATTTGAAAAAACTTTACATATGAATTTTTTATCCCGATTAAAAATCCTTCCTCGTTGGATCATTGCTACCCTGGATTCCCTAATTCTTTTTCAATGTGCCTTGTTTGGTTATTTGGTCCGATTCAATTTCGAATTAGAACTTATTGAGGAATATGACGCCTTTGCGGGAAGTTTTACATTCATGGTTGGTGGTCTTTTGGTAATGCAAAACACCCGAAGTTACGAAGGGATTGTAAGGCATACAGGATTCCGGGATGGTTCCAATATTTTCAAGACAGTGGTGATCAATTTCATCCTGTTTTTGTTCCTGAATTTTTTCCACGGCAACTTCCTGAATGACCGTTTCCTGCTTCCCACTTCGGTATTGATCATTGCCAGTTTATCGGCCCTGTTTATGCTGGTTTTTTACCGGCTTTTGGTAAAGGAACTGTTTGTGTACATCAAAAATGGGGTTACCGAGAGGAATCTTCGTCATGCAGTAATTTTTGGAGCGGGTGAGGCTGGTATCATCGCGCAGGAAGCGATCAAGAGAGACAGCAAAACCGAAATCAATGTGGTAGCTTTTATGGATGATGATTCCAAGAAGGAAGGCAAAAACATTGATGGAAAGCGCATCTACAAAGGCTTGGGCGATCTGGAAAAGATGGTCAAGCAATTTGGCATTACTGAGTTGATCATAGCGGTAAGAGACTTGTCTGTTCAGCGGAAAAATGAAATTATCGACGAATGCCTCAGGCTGAATGTGTCGGTGTCCATGGTGCCTCCGGTAGATCAATGGATCAATGGTGGCTTGACTGCCGGTGCCATTCGGGAAATCAAAATTGAGGATTTGCTCAGCCGTGAACAGATACTCTTGGATAATCCTCAGATTGAGGAAGATCTTCGGGGAAAAGTGGTGCTGGTCACTGGAGCGGCGGGATCAATTGGTTCAGAGCTTTGCCGTCAGATCAGTCATTATCATCCTCGTCTGCTGGTGATGCTTGATATTGCAGAATCTCCGCTTTACGATATCGAGCAGGAGTTTAAAGAACATTACCCGGGTTGTAAGATCAAGATTATTTTGGGTGATGTCCGCAACAAAAAGAAGATGAAAGAAGTCTTCAGGGACTACAAGCCTCAGGTCGTTTTCCATGCCGCTGCCTACAAGCATGTGCCCATGATGGAGAACTATCCCGAAGAAGCTATTCACGCCAATGTGATCGGTACAAAAATTCTCGCTGATTTGTCTGTTCTTGCCCAAGTAGAGAAATTCGTTTTTGTTTCTACGGATAAGGCTGTTAATCCTACCAATGTGATGGGAGCGAGCAAGCGGGCAGCGGAGATGTATGTGCAGGCGCTTAACGAATATTTGGAGAACAATCACAGGAAGTATCATACCAAATTTATTACTACCCGTTTTGGTAACGTATTGGGATCAAACGGTTCGGTTATTCCACTTTTCAAAAAGCAAATTTTGCACGGAGGACCATTGACCGTTACTCATCCGGAAATCACCCGCTATTTCATGACCATTCCGGAAGCTTGCCAATTGGTATTGGAAGCAGGGGTCATGGGTAATGGTGGTGAAATCTATGTCTTTGACATGGGGGAACCGGTGAAAATCCTCGACCTCGCCAAAAAGATGATCCAGCTGTCCGGAAAAGAAGTGGATCAGGACATCAAAATTCAGTTTACAGGCCTCAGAGAAGGAGAAAAACTTTACGAAGAACTGCTGAATGATTTTGAGACGGTAAAGATCACGCATCATCCTAAGATCAAAATTGCCCAAGTGCAGCCATCCTCTTACCATAAGATTGATGGGCAGATCGAACTTTTCCAGGAATTGATCGGGAAAAACAATGAAACGGATCTTGTGCGCCACTTGAAAGCATTGGTTCCAGAATTTATTTCCAATTCGTCCCGTTTTGAAGTGCTCGACCGGATGAATTGATCAATTCCCAATGAACCAAGCTCAAGTGGATCTTCCTTGAAAATTGTTCATTGGGTTTGAACTTTAAAACATTGATTGTAATGGCCGCCAAAGTGATTTGCGGCCTTTTTTGTTTTTATTGGTCCAGCACGATTTCTGGAACCTGTTTTTAGCCTCGGAACTCCAACTGCTCCGGATTTGCCATCCGTTTTTCTTAGATCATTGAATTTGAATATTGTCCGGATAATTCAGGATGATCATCGACTATCTCTTTTGGTCTTTAATTGCCTCCAGATCTTTGGAAGACACCTTCGGAAGACTGCTTTTATCCTGGCTTTAGCCCAAATTTTTGAATACTTAATGCCACTTTTCCTCCCTTCCAATAAAAGCTTCCAACGCGGTGGCTAAGAGATGGGGGGCGTAGTCAAACCAAGTCTAGGCCTCGTGGAATTACTGGTAAAGAAACAGATAATCAGATTTTTGAACAGGCAACTTTGGCTAAAGCCTGAAATCAGAACGCAAATTTTTAAAGAGTGGAATAAAGCCAGGATCCTATTCAAATTTTGGCTTCTTAATATTTGCAAGGTCAAGAAAGGCCCATACGAATTATACTCCATCTACCTTGTCCCTTGATCATTGCCCCGATTTCTTTACAAAAACATATAGTTTATTGCTAAGAGTCACCAACGCTTAACGCTTAACCCTTAACGTTTAACGCTTAACGCTTAACGTTTAACGCTTAACCCTTAACGTTTAACCCTTAACGTTTAACCCTCACCCCCTCTCCATTTCAGGAAATTCACAATTTCAATCCTTGTTCCAGGATTTTCAATCCGCATTCCCTTTTTCCCATTTTAATTAACCCAAGCAAATTCCAGTTTCTTTACCTCCTGTTTGTACCTTTGCGGGGATTTAAGGATAAACACCTTACCGATGAAAAAGACCTTTTCGCTTCAATTAAGCCCGGAGGAGGCTTACGATGAAGCTAATTTCAAGCAGGCTGTTCTCAAAAAAGCAGGACTTCCCGTAGATTCTCCCCACACTTTCGCCAGACAGACGCGACGCTCCATCGATGCACGGGGAAGAAAAGTGCTGGTCAATGTAGAAGCCGAACTTTTTATCAATGAAACTCCGGGTTCCCTGTTGGATCATTTGCCGGACTACCCTCAGGTCGGTCAATCCGATCCACTCATTATCGTTGGGGCCGGGCCTGCTGGTTTATTTGCGGCCCTTCGGGCGATAGAGTTGGGGGTAAAGCCCATCGTCATAGAGCGTGGAAAGGACGTCCGCGCCAGAAGGCGTGACCTTGCCGCGATCAATAAGGAGGGAATAGTCAATCCGGATTCCAATTATTGCTTTGGGGAAGGGGGGGCAGGAACCTATTCCGACGGGAAGCTCTACACCCGATCCAAAAAGCGCGGGGATATCCGTCGTATCATGGAAATATTGGTCTACCATGGAGCTACGGAAGAAATTCTGGTAGATGCCCATCCCCATATTGGCACCAACAAACTCCCTGTTTTGGTTGCCAAACTCCGGGAAAGCATTCTTCAGGCAGGAGGGGAGATTCTCTTTGAAACCCGTGTGGAGGATCTCATTCTTGAGGACAACGAGATCAGGGGAGTGCTCACGCAGTCCGGAGAAAAAATCAAAGGAATAGGAGTAATTCTCGCTACTGGACACTCTGCAAGAGATATTTTTCACCTGCTTCACCATAAAAACATCCTGATCGAAGCCAAGCCCTTTGCCTTGGGTGTCCGGATCGAGCATAGCCAAAACCTGATCGATCGCATTCAGTACCATTGTGCAGTGGATAGAGGACCTTACCTTCCGGCTTCCGCCTATTCCTTAGTCCAGCAGACAGACTATCAGGGCAAACAGCGGGGGGTATTTAGTTTCTGCATGTGTCCGGGGGGCTTTATCGTGCCTGCGGCCACTGCTCCCGGAGAATTGGTGGTCAACGGGATGAGTCCAAGCAGGCGAGACAGCAAGTTTGCCAATTCGGGGATGGTGGTTTCGGTGGAGTTGGAAGATTTGCCACAGTACCGGAAATACGGCCCCCTGGCAGCCATGCATTTTCAGGCCGAAGTGGAAAAGAAAGCCTGGGAGATGGGAGGAAAGACTCAAGTGGCCCCAGCCCAACGAATGGTGGACTTTGTCAATCGGAAAGTGAGTTCATCGTTATTGGACACGTCCTATCAACCCGGCCTGGAATCTGTGGACATGCGGGAGGTCCTTCCTGATTTCATCGCGGCCCGTATGGGGATGGCCTTCAAAGGTTTTGGCCAAAAAATGAAAGGTTACCTCACCAACGAGGCCCAACTCATCGGAGTGGAAAGCAGGACTTCTTCTCCAGTTCGGATTCCCAGAGATAAGGAGAGCTTCGAGCATCCTCAGATCAAACGCTTATTTCCCTGCGGGGAAGGGGCAGGCTATGCAGGCGGGATTGTTTCTGCCGCTATGGATGGAGAGCGATGCGCCGAGAAGTTGATTGCGATGTATGTGAAAAGGTAGTTCTTGGTTTGGAGTTCAACGTTGAATTCCAAACCAAGAATCATAAAACATTTTTCATCCCTCCGTCAACCTCTGTCACTATCCCTTTCCGTATTCCCAAAGCACTTACCTTTGACGTATGGAATTTGCCATCGTGGATATTGAGACAACGGGCGGGAATCCTTCTGGAGGAGGCATCACGGAGATTGCGGTGGTCATCCACAACGGGCAGGAGATTACTCAAGAATTTCAGACCCTGATCAATCCCCAGCAACCTGTTCCGGCATTCATCACTGGTCTTACGGGAATTGACAATGCTATGGTCCGAAATGCTCCCACATTTGGGGAGATTGCAGAAGAGCTCTGGGATTTGTTGGAAGGAAGGGTCTTCGTGGCCCATCAGGTCAATTTTGATTTCAGTTTTATCCGGGAGGCATTTTTGAAATCAGGCAAGGAACTCAACTCGCCTAGGCTGTGTACGGTACGGCTTGCCCGGAAAGTGTTCCCGGGATTGGGTTCTTACAGTTTGGGGAGAATCTGCGAGCAGCAAAGAATCCCTATCCTTGCCCGTCACCGGGCTATGGGCGATGCGAAGGCCACAGCAATTCTTTTTGACCGAATGATCCGGGAAAAGCAAGAAGTCATTTATTCTTCTTTGAGGAAAAATACCGGCGAGACATTTTTACCTCCTCTTTTCTCTTTATCCAAATTCCGTCAGATTCCGGAGACCTGTGGGGTCTATTACATGCTCAATGACAAGGGAAAGGTCATCTACGTAGGCAAGGCTAACAATATCAAGGAAAGATTTAAGGGGCATTTTTCGGGCAAGGTACTTCCTCAACTTAAGCAACAACTCAAAGCTGAGGTCGTCGACCTGCAGTGGCAACTGACTGGAACAGAATTTATGGCCTTGTTGGTAGAAACACTCGAAATCAAACGACTTTGGCCTAAATACAACTCGGCTCTGAAACTACCCAAGACCCTTTGGGGACTTTTTCACTACCAGGACGCTTCCGGTTACGGGCGCTTTCAGATCGCCAAAGTGTCCAAACACCTGAAGCCTTTGGAAACCTTTTTTTCCGCTGAGGAAGCCCGTCAATTTCTGATGGAAGCGGTAGAGGTGTATCAGCTGTGCCAAAAACTGTGTGGCATCCGAAAAATCTCCTGTGAGGTAGTACAGGATCCACACTGCCAAGGAGCCTGTAGTTCGGACGAGCATCCCGAAACCTACAATTCCCGGGTGGATCAGTTTATCCGGTTGATCAGGGAATCGAAAAAGGGATTGTTGATCACTTTACCGGGGAGAAAAGAAGGAGAAAAAGCAGCCTGCCTCTTCGAAGGAGGGATGCTCCGCAGTTATGGATTTTTGGAAAAGGAGGAGATTCAGCCCGAGGATTTGGAGCTTGTTCCCCTTATTCCTGAGACAGTTTACTTCTTAAGACAGTACATCCACCGAATCCCCGCAGCGCAGATTCAGGTTTTAGAACCCAGTCAAGACCCCCGTCCCTTTCAGCTCGGCTTTTAATCTATCTCCTATCTCTTTATCTCTTATCTCTTTATCTCCTATCTCATTTTCTCCCAATTCCATTCCCCTTCCAGAAAACTATAATAAATCGTATCCCTACGCCTACCGTGGGTCAGGAGGGTATGGCTTCTCAGGACACCTTCTTCCACGGCCCCGATGTGTTGAAGCGCTTTCCTTGCGGGTATATTCAATACGTCCGTTTTGATCTCCACACGCTTGAGCTTCAAGGTACCAAAGCAATGGTCCAGCATCAGTTTTTTCATGGCCGGATTGATCCCTGTTCCCTGAAATTCCTTTCCAAGCCAGGTCCAACCGATTTCTAAGCGTTGATCTCTGGGAGAAAAATTTCCAAAAGCCGTAGCGCCGGCTATTTTACCGGAACTTTTTTCAATGACGGTAAACTGAAGTCTTTCCCCTGAAAAATGTCCTGCTGCCCAACTTTCAAACTCCTCTGCCTTACTCAGATCGTGAGTGAAATAAATCCACATATTGGGGTCTGAACTCAATAGCTGTAAAAAAGGAAAATCCTGCCGGGACATAGGCCTCAGCAGGACGGTTTCATTTTCCAAAATCAGGTTTCGATCGACCATCATCCCAGGACTTCTTTGATGGCTTGATTGTAAAGCTGTACTTCCTCGATCGTTCCTGTCGAAATCCTGCACCAATCGTTGAGTGGAGGGAATGGTCGGCCTATGATAAACCCTTTTTGTGCCATGGTTTTACCTAATTCGCTTACGTCTCTTCCTGATTGAAAAAAGACAAAGTTGGCATGAGACTCCAGGTAGGGAAGCTTGAGCTCGTCCAGAGTCTTGCACAAAAGCGCCTTTGCTTCGGCATTTTTTTGAAGGGAGAACTTATAAAATTCCTTGTCCTGGAGCGCGGCTTTTCCAGCTTCTATGGCCATGATATTGGTATTGGCGACCACTCGATCCCTAAGTTTGGTGGCTAGTTCGGGTTTGGCTATCAGGTAACCCATGCGGATTCCTGCCAGTCCATAAACTTTGGAAAGGGTACGGGATACCACGACATCATGACCTTTTTTGACCAATTCAACCATAGAAGGATAATTGGGCTCCGTGATGTAGTCATAGTAGGCTTCGTCACTAAAGACTACAGCCCGCTTGCTGACCGTTTCGCAAAAGTCTATCACTTTGTCAGCCGGAAGAAGCTTGCCGGTGGGATTGTTGGGATTGCAGAGAAATACCAGTCGGGTTTCATGAGAGACCCTTTTTTCGATTTCTTCCAGATCAAAGTCTAGGTCCTTGTTCAAGGGAACCCAGTTGATCTCGGTACCCCAGAGTTCGGCATATTCCATCATGGACAGAAAAGTAGGAGAGCAGGTGATGATTTCACCGCCTTTGCCGAAGGTAATTCCGGCTACTTTCAGGCCTTCTGTGGATCCGGCTACGAGTACGATGTGGTCCTCTGGAACGCCTTCTTTTTCCGCAATCATCTTGGTCAAGGAAGCATTGTAGCCCCAAGGGTACCTGCAACCATTGTCAAAAGCAGCCGTCATGGCTTTTCGCATGGATTCGGAGGGACCATAAGGATTTTCATTGGATCCCAAGCGGATGGGTCCTGCCAATGGTCTTGGGTTGAACTTTCGGATTTCTTCGGCACTCAGGGAGGATATCATTCCATTTCCACCCAATAAAGCCAATCCACTTGTCAATGATGCAGATTTTATCCAATCTCTTCGTGATAGTCCCTTCATATTTTTTCGATTTTGATTGGTAAAATACTAAGCTTTTTCAAAGAATGTTAACAAAATTCCATTTTTGGCTCGACTTTATTGAATGAAAGTATTTTTTGTAAAATCGATCAAAAAATTATTTTAATTCTGAATTTTCGTTTTTTACAAAATATATTTTTAAATTTTCCTAAGCGCAATTAACCCTAAACCCAAACTTACTATGAAAAAGACATTAGCTCTGTTGGTTTGTGGGTTGCTTTGGGCCAACATACTCAAGGCGCAACAAACTCAGTACATGGTATTCGAGTTCATCAAGGTGGAAAAAGACCAGCTTTTTGACTACATCGAGTTTAAAGATCTGATGGAAAAAGTCTATCGACAGGCCCTTAATGACAAGATTATCAATGGATGGGATATTTGGAGACTTCAAAACGGTGCGGACCAGGGTAATTTTCAATACATCATGGTGACCTATTTCAATGATCCGGTCAAAATGATGAATGGATTGGAAGATGAGACAATGATTGAATACACCAAAATTGCCTATCCTCACCTATCAGAGGCTCAGGTCAGAACTTTATTTCAGCAAGCCTTATCTGTGAAAGATTCTCCCATGCGATTGTATATGAGGCAACTGGCAGAAACCAATGATGATTTTCAATTCAAGCCCGGAGTATTGGCTTCTTTTGACCTGATGAAGGCAGTGGAGGGAAAATTCAGCGCTTATGAAAAAGCCGAAATTGAAGTTTTTAAGCCTATTCACCAAAGCCGAATCAATCAGGGTATGATGGGGCATTGGAGTTTCCTGAGGGCCGCTTTGCCTCAGGGTTCAGAGGCAGGTTCTACCCATTTGACTGTAAATTTGTACAAAGATTACATGCAGTTTTTCAATGCTCAGGCGTATGAGGATTTGAATCAAACTGCCGAGCAAAGAGCCGCTGTGAATGCAGGGCTCAATTCAAGAGATCAAAAGTGGATTTACCTGGCCACCTTAGAAAACGTAGTGAGATAATAGTCCGGTTTGACTGTTTCGCTGGGAGGCTCCGAAAGGAGCCTTTTTTTGTGCTCCAAGACTTAGGGGGAAGTATCAGGATGATAGATTTTAGACATAAGAAGCAAGACGCAAGATTTTAGACACAAGAAGCAAGACACAAGAAGCAAGACACTAGATTTTAGACACAAGAAGCAAGAAGCAAGAAGCAAGAAGCAAGACACTAGATTTTAGACGCAAGACATAAGGCACAAGAAAAAGGTTCGAGGATGGATTCCCGCTTTATTTTCATTCCTGCAATTGACTGCAAGATCCGGTCAAAGGGGGCGGGGGGATTTTTTTCGATAG
>NZ_QEIG01000033.1 GCF_014324365.1 Algoriphagus sp. AK58 | reverse complement strand
CAGTGACTACCCAGTACACCGCGACCTTGGCAGACATGAACAGCGGTTCAGTGGTGAACCTGGCTACGGCTTCGGGTACCGTTTCCGGCCAGACAGTAACTGACCAGGACGGCGTGACTGTATCCGCATTGCGTAATCCTTCCCTGAGTGTGGTTAAGACCGACAACGGGGCTGACGTGAAGGAAGCGGGCGAGGTTATTACTTATACCTTGACGGCGACTAATACAGGTAACGTAACGATTGAGAATGTGACGGTAACGGATCCGTTGACGGGTCTGAACCAGAATCTGGGCACGTTGAATCCTGGTGCGAGCGCGTCAGTGACGACCGAATATACAGTTACTCAGGCAGATGTTGACAGAGGCAGCGTATTGAACACTGTATTTGTGAAAGGTGACAGCCCTGACGGGGAAGATCCTGAGGGAGAAGACGAGATTGTGACCGAGATTGAGCAGACCCCTGCGATCGACGTAGAGATCACCGACAATGATGCGGAGATCACCGAGGTTGGTCAGGAGATTCCGTATACGATCACGGTGACCAACACGGGTAATGTGACCCTGACCAACGTGACGGTTGTGGACAGCAAGACGGGCACGGTGGTGAACGTGGGCACCTTGGCTCCGGGCGAGAGCAAGCAGATCGAGGTGAGCTATCCGGTGACTCAGGAAGATGTGGATGCGGGCAAAGTGACCAACGAGGCGACAGCTACGGGCGAGAGTCCGAACGAAGGGGACGACAATCCTACGGACGTGGATGAGGTGACTACCCCGATCACGCAGCTGCCGTCGATAGTAATAGAGAAGACTGCGGACAAGACGTCGATCTTCGGAGCGGGCGAGAAGGTGGTCTATACGTTGACGGTGACCAATACGGGCAACGTGACGCTGACAGGCATCTCGGTGAAGGATCCGCTGACGGGTCTGGAAGAGACGGTAGAGGTACTGTTGCCGGGCGAGTCTGCGGTGTTCGAGACCGAGTATGTGGTGACACTGGCTGACATGTCTGCCGGCAGCGTTGCCAACGTGGCGACGGTGAAGGCGACGACACCTGATGGCAAAGAAGTGGAAGACAGCGACGGAGTGACGATCGGTGCGGGCAAGAAGGAGATCATCGCCAACGACGACGAGTTTGGCAGCTACTTCCTGCGCTACGGAGGACCTATCGGGAACATACTGGACAACGACCGTCTGGACGGCCAGCGTCCTGACGCTGCGGATGTGGACTTTGAATTCACCGAACTGGACGGCATCATCGGTCTGTTGATCAACGACAACGGTGTGCTGAGTCTGATACCGGGCGTGAACGAGATCAGGGACTACAAGCTGCAATATGTGCTGAGAGAGACGGTGAATCCGGGCAACAGCGACGATGCGTTTGTGTTCTTCAGGATTCTGAACAACGATGCGGATCTGTCGGTGAGCAAGGAAGCGCTGTCAGACGATGTGTTCGAAGGCGACCTGTTCGACTACGAGATCGTGGTGAGGAACGTGGGCCAGACGGATGCGACCAACGTGGTGTTGACGGACAACCTGCCAAGCGGGGTGACTTATCAGAGCCATGCGGTGACGGCGAACACGAGCGGCTCCCAGGTGACTGCGACGGTGAGCGGCAACAATCTGAGCTTTGCGATACCGTTTATGGGTCCTGGCAGTTCGGTGACGATCCGAATCAGAGTGAAGGCGGGTGCTGCGGGCACGGTGGTGAACACGGCGGTGGTAGGTTCTTCCGAGGACGACATCAACGAGGGTGACAACACGGATTCTGCACAGACGGAGATCCAGCCGTTCAGGATACCGAACGTGATCACGCCAAACGGAGACGGCAAGAATGACAGGTTTGAGATCAAGGGCTTGGGCAAGTATGCGAGCAACAGCATCGTGATCTTTAACAGGTACGGAGACCACGTCTTTGAGCGTGCGAACTACGGCAACGACTGGGATGCACCCGGTCAGGTAGCGGGTACCTACTTCTATGTACTGCGTGTGACCGGTACATCAGGAGAGACGACCGAGTTCAAGGGATGGATCCAAGTAATCAAAGACTAATCATCAAGTGCCATGAAAAGGACTTTAAAATCGATAGGAATACTCTCACTGGTGGCCATGCTGGCCACCGGGGGGGCTTTTGGGCAGCAGTTGCCCCAGTTCAGCCAGTACATTTTCAACGGGCTGCACGTGAATCCGGGGTATGCGGGCTACAAGGGAGAGCCGTACCTTCAGAGTACATACCGAAGCCAGTGGATTGATTTTCCGGGCGCACCGGAGACGTTCACGGTGACGGCGGACCTGAGTGCGAACGAGGGGACGATGGGCTTTGGATTTTCGCTGCTGAGCGACCAGCTGGGTCCTGCCAGGACGACGACGGGTCTGCTGACCTATGCATATCGTATCCAGACCGGGAGAAAGAGCTTCCTGGGTTTGGGAGCGAGCGTGGGGGTGTCGGAGTACATGATCGACGGGGCGCTGTTTGATCCGAATGACCAGGGGGATGTGTTGATACCGGAGGGCCGTGTGAACATGTTCACGCCGAACCTGAACACGGGGTTGTTTTTCCACAACGACAAGTTTTATGCGGGCTTCAGCGTGTACAACATGATCGGGAAGAATTCGCTGGAGCAGGAAGACATCGCGCTGGCGTACCATGATTTTCACTACTACCTGACCGCGGGAGCGATGCTGAACCTTTCGGACAACGTGGGATTCAAGCCGAGCTTTCTGATCCGTCAGGTGAAGGGAGCGCCGACCAACTACGACATCAACGGGATGTTTCTGTTTTTCGAGCGTCTGTGGGTGGGAGCCTCCTACCGTTCGAACATGAAGCTGTGGACGGAGGTGGACCAGGATCTGACCAGCCGCAACGCGGTGGCTGCGATCATCGAGGTGTTTGCCACGGACCGTCTGAGACTGGGGTATGCATATGACCAGAGTCTGAACGTGCTACAGGATTACCGCCACAACTCTCACGAGTTGTCGGTGGGCTTCTACATGATACCGCGTACGGCTAAGATGAAAAACCAAAGATGGTTCTGATTATGAAAAAGACACTGACAATATTGGGAATAGCGGCGGCACTTTGCTTGGGGAGCACCGCGGGCGTACAGGCGCAGAAGTCGAAGGTCCGGTATGCGGATGAGCAGATGGGGCTGATGAACTATCAGCACGCGCTGGACGTGTACAAGGAGGCGTATGCCAAGAAGCCCAACTATGAGACGGCCCGCAAGACGGCCGTGGCACAGGACAAGGTGAGGGATTACGCCCAGGCGTATGACTGGTGGAAGACGACGGCGGGGTATGAGGAAGTGACCAACGAGGATTACCTGCAGCTGCTCAGGACGGGTATTCTGTCGGACAATTTTGAGGAGGCGAAGTCTTTTCTGGAAGCGAAGGGGGTTACGGCCGAAACGCTGGGCCTCACCCCGGGGAGCATTCCGCAAAGTTCTCGGAACCTGAAGGTGACGGGAGTGGAAGGATTGAACTCCACGGAGTCTGACTTTTCGATGGTGGAAGACGGAGAGGGCAACAAGTACTTTGTGTCGGACCGGGGAGGCAGCTATACCAGGAAGATGCCGGGGATCCGGATCGACGGGCGTAACAAGTTTTTCAGTCCGGAGTCAAGCGGACAGACGGGCCGTGGATATTTTACGGTATACAGGCAGGACAAGGAAGGCAGCATCAGCCAGGTGGTGTCCAACGTTCCGGGTTCGGTGAGTTTTTCGGATCCGAGCTACGGTCCCAAAGAGAGGCTGTTGTTTTATTCGGTGACCCGTGACATCAAGAAGGTGAAGAAGAACCGTGACATCACGGTGCAGCCGGAGATATTTTACAGCAAGGTAGGCCCTGACGGGAAGCTGGAAGGGTTTGCGGCGTTTCCGTACAACGATTCGCTGGGCTATGCGGTGATGCATCCGTTTGTGGACGAGGAGAGCAGGAGACTGTACTTCGCCTCGGACATGCCCGGGGGCATGGGAGGCTTTGACCTGTACTATTCCGAATACACGGACAGCATGACGTTTTCGGCCCCGGTGAACCTGGGACCTTCGGTGAACACGGAAGGGAACGAGACGCATCCGTTCCGCAAGGACAACAAGTTTTACTTTTCCTCCACGGGCCACAAGGGTCTGGGGGGCATGGATATCTTCGAGGCGAACTACACGGCCTCATCGATCAGCAACGTGGTGAACATGGGTCTTCCGATCAACTCGCTGGCCGATGATTTTGCCTACCGTGAAGACAAGGACCGTACGGTGTACCTTTCTTCGAACAGAAGAGGGGGCATGGGGCTGGACGACATCTACATGGCCAAGGAGATGTACAAGCAGTTCCTGGCCAGGGTGCTGGACTGCAACGGTGCGGTGATCACGTCGAGCTATCTGGCGACCTTCCGTGACAAGACGCAGGGGATCATGGTACCGACGGCAAGAAACGGCAGGGGCGAGCTGACCGCACAGCTGGAGCCGGAGAGTGACTTCGGGATCAGCATCTCCAAGCCGGGGTACTTTACCCTGACCGACGAGAACATCAGCACGAAGGGCTTTTCGGGCGACACGGTGAAGCGGGAGTATGTGCTCAAGCCGATTCCGTACCAGCTGCCGGTGCATGTGGACATTGTGTACTATGACCTGGACAAGTTTGTGATCCGCAAGGACGCGATGCCGGCCTTGGACAAGCTGGCCGAGCTGATGCAGAAGTACAGCTTCCTGGACCTGCTGGTGGCCAGCCACACGGACTCCAGGGCGAGTGACGAGTACAACATCCGACTGTCCAACAACCGGGCGAAGGCGGTGACCGAATACCTGGGAGGCAAGGGCATCAGTGCGGACCGGGTGAGACTGGAGTGGTTTGGGGAAAGCCAGCTGGTGAACGACTGCGGCAACGGCAAGCCCTGTCCGGAGTCCAGCCACCAGCTGAACAGAAGATCCGAGCTGGTTCTGGAGGCCTTCCCTGATCCGACCAAGCAGTACGAGATTCCCCAGGAGCTGAAGGACATTGACTTCTGCGAGCCGGAGGACATCTTCGAGAAGATCCAGGAGGAGATCAACGACATTCCGACGATCTACTTTGACTTTGACAAGGCGATGCTTAGAAGTGTACACAAGCAGGAGCTGGAGCGCACGGCGGTGATGCTGAAGCGTATGCCGAACCTGATGCTGTACATCGAGGGCCACACCGACCAGCGCGGCAACGAGGAGTACAACCAGAAGCTGTCCGAGCGCAGGGCGCAGGCGGTGAAGGACTACCTGAAGAACCGAGGCATCGAGGAGAACAGGCTGGAGTCCCAGTGGTACGGCAAGACCCGTCCGATCCACGACTGCAACACGGTGACCTGTACCCCTGCGATGCACCAGCTGAACCGCAGGACCGAACTCCGTGTAGGCAAGACATCCTACGGCTATACGGGCAGACAGAAGAAAGTGGACACGATGTAAAAAACCAACCGGGCATGCTGCCCGGAATGAAGAGATAACGCAAA
>NZ_QEIG01000032.1 GCF_014324365.1 Algoriphagus sp. AK58 | reverse complement strand
CTACCGTAAAATCGGCAGCCGTCAAACCCGTGACGGCCTCGCTGAAGGTGAGGGTCACCATGCTGGTTTCCTCTGAAATCAATTGGAGGTCCGATACCATGAAACTCACAACAACCGGACGCTGCGTGTCCACCGCATATTCATTAGATCCGGAAACTCCGCTTCCCGGATTGCCGGCAAGATCTGCAAATCCCGAATTGTCCAGCTGGAGAATATTGCTCGAATCCACCACGCCATTGACCGGAGTCAGCGTCGCCGTCCACGTAATCCCTCCGTCCGCAGTACTCAATCCGCTCAATGTTCCGTTAGCCACCGTGAAGTCCGCAGCAGTCAAGCCCGTGACCGCCTCGCTGAAGGTAATCGTTACCGTGGCTGTTTGACCGATTGCCAACTGAGTCTCTGATATCGTGAAGGTTATAACCGTTGGACGCCGGGTGTCCACTGCATAGTCGTTCGAATCGGTGGTGTCTGTGCCTGCATTTCCCGCTACATCCTGATATCCTGTGTTATCCAGCGTGATCACATTGTTCGCGTCCTCCACGCCGTTGTCCGGTGTCAGTGTCGCTGTCCAGGTAATTCCTCCGTCCACAGTGCTCAATCCGCTCAATGTCCCGTTGCCTACCGTAAAATCGGCAACTGTCAATCCCGTGACCGCCTCGCTGAAGGTGACCGTAACCGTAGTCGTCTCTCCAAGAATCAACTGGGTATCATTCACCGAAAGGGTGGCCGAAGGCCTAACTCCATCCACAACCAATGCTTTGTTTGCCCCCAGCGAGCCTGTGGCACCAGGATTGGGAAGGGTCAATATGGCATCCTGATCGGTCACATTACGTATAGTCCCCCCATTCAACAATAAAGAAGAAGTACTGGTGTAATCCAAGTCGGAGGTAACATTCCCCTCCTGCACGGTGTAGGTAAATACCAGGGCGGTGGAGCCTGAACCTGACAGATAACTTGCGACTGCATCAGTCAGACCGGTTTCCAAAGTTAGGGATGGGGTTCCTCCTGATGTATTCACGACTAAAGGCTGACTGAAATTAATGACAATGAAAATCTGGTCTCCGATTTTGTATAATCCATCTACACTACTTGCTGTCAACCCCGTAATTACGGGACTTGGTAGGTTCACTGTGATACTTATATCATCTGTGTCCTCCAATGCACCTCCAGAGCCAGAATTTCCTTGATCATTGGTAAAAATCCTAAAATTGGCTGGACCCGTATACCCTGAGTTAGGACGGAAAATCAAACCATCTAAGGCAAAATTTATATTGGTAAGCGAGCCTTGCATGATAATCCCAGTATCATTAATTCCAGATCCCACAGTAAAGGTTAGACCGTTGATTGTACTTAAGGTTATCCTCCCGTTCGTAGCTGTCAGTTCAACCTGAATCGCATTTGAACCAGCATCTACATCGGAAATACTGATGCCGTTTCCATTTCCTGAACTGAAAATCAAATCTGTATCCTGATCAATGGTTTGAGATCCAGGAACCGTATTTACAGGAGCATCATTTAGGGAAGTAACGACAAGGATCAGTGATGCTGTATCACTTTGAGCACTACCCGATCCTGTGTTTCCATCATCACTTATGGTGATACTCAAAACCACATTGGTAGTTGAGTTCAGGGACGTAGTAAAAGTCAGGTTATTTGCCGCAATGAAAGTATTGATATCGTTTATAGTACCAGAAAGTGTCAGCGAACTTGAAATACCTCCTACCGTCACACCTCCTCCGCTCGTGGCAGAGAGGGTACCGCTAAGTACACTAAATGTCGCTATCACTGCATTTGAACCCGCATCTACATCACTGAAAGAAATACCAGTTAATGCAAGAGGTACATCTTCAAACGCTTCTATACTTAGCGGGGCAGTAACCGCAGGAGCCTCATTGACATTGGTAATACTAACTGTGAAAACCTGGTCAAAAGTCAGATTCCCTGAATCTGTCACACGGACTCGAATGGAATAGGAGTTTTTGGTTTCGAAATCAAAAATCGCTGCAGACTGAAGCACATCACCCGAAATACTGAATGATCCATTGTCATCATCTCCAACACCTGTTACAAGGGTGTAGGTGAAGGTTTCGCCGCTTTTGGAGTCAACCGCCGTAAAGGTTCCAACAGCTGTTCCAATTGCTGAATTTTCAGCTACCGAATTATTCGACAATAGTAGGTCTGTAGGTGCTTCATTAAACTCCTCAACCGTGATGACGAATACTTTTTCAAAAATCAAATTCCCCGAATCTGTTACTCTAATCCGGATGGAATAACTGTTTTTGACACTAAAATCAAAAACCTGAGAAGTTCTTAACTGATTTCCTGAAATACTAAAGGAGGCATTGTCATCAGCTCCTGTCCCTGGGGCTAAAGTAAAAGTAAACGAATCTCCAGTATCCGGATCTGTGGCTGAAAACATCCCGACAGTAGTACCAACAGGTTCATTTTCCGACACGGTTGAATTATCCAGCAGAATATCTGTTGGGGCATCATTAACTGGGGTAATATCGATAGGAATAGTGCCTATTGAGATATCGGTTCCTCCACCTGATCCTGTATTTCCATTGTCATTAATGAAAACAGAAACCGAAGCAGCCCCAGTACCGCTAAGATTAGAATTTGTTATAAAATAAATATTGGAAGACTGGCCAATGTAATTATTGAGGTCGGCTAAAGTACCTGAGAAGGTAACCGTACTCGTTCTATTACCCACAAAACTTATCCCAGCAGCCACGTCAAAAATACCACCTATAGCTTCTAACCTTAGCGTCAAGAGACCACTTCCTGCATCGATATCATTGATTACCATCGAACTTAGATCAAAATCATCAGCTGCTGGATCTGTTAAAGGATCTGCATCTTCTTGTAGGGTAATCAAAGTTGGCATGCCGGTAACAAAAGGATCATCATTTACCCCTAAAATATTAAAAGTAACTGTTGCCGTATTTGAATTTACCGTACCGTCATTTGAAAAGAAAGAAATTGAACCTGCATTTGTACCAAATAAATTAGGGGTTGGTGTAAAAGTAGCAGCATCCAAAGCCGTATTGATTGCAGCTAAAGTACCCGAAGCTGTGAAGCTGGATGTTCCGTTTCCTCCACCTCCAAAAGTAATTCCGGCAGTACCTAGCGTAACCGTACCTCCGGTTACTGTAAAAGTTACAGTCTGGTTATCTCCATCTACATCACTCACTTGTATATTGTCTGCAAGAGGCACAGCCACGGCATCTTCCTGAACTGTAGGAGCTGAGGGAGCCGTAGCGACAGGACCTATACTATACGTGAAATTATCTATAGCAACATAAATGTCTGATGCCTCTATTCGAATTTCATCTACATCATAAAAATCCGGATCATTCTCGAAAGATTGTACCCCGTTGAAATTAATCGGTTTTGCTAATCCGGTAGGAGCTCCATCCTTATATCCCCTTATGGTACCACTTGTGCTAGAACCGAGACCTCTTTCTTGGATAAAAATACTTATAAATTGAAATTCTGAACCACCATCTCTGGTAATTGTCCACTTAGTCAGACCACCAGGGGCAGTATTTCCATCAATAAGAGCAAAAGAACCTCCAACTCCTACACCATTTAAAAATCCAATGTTAAATTCAGGATTGGCAATGGTAGCAGCAAAGGTAAATCCTTCATAGGAAATGGACTTTATTGCTCCAATGGCTGGCGGATTTTCAAAATCAATAACCGTCTGAGCAAATCCCTGCTGAAGGAAACTTGACACTAAAAATGTCAGTAAAAGGATCGGTAGAAGTAGAAGTTTTTTCATCGAAATGAGGGTAAAGAAATTCTCATAAGTCTCGTTAGCCCCTTTAAACGATGTTCTCAACCGATCCAGGGGACTTTTTATGATGGTCTTTTAGGATACAATCCTTCCAGACGGATATTGTAATTCATGCCCAGAAAGGGCTAAATAGTTGAATGTGGCATAATACCTCCCGCAGGAGTTACGGTTGCCGTATTCAAGGTGCTGGCACCAGCGGGCTCGGTACAAACTGAATTTGTGGATAAAATTGGACTTGTCCGATCCTCATGAACTTGTCCTGAAGCGAGGAAATTATTTGTACCCATGTTCACATTTCCTGGTGAAGCATTCACCAAGATTGAATGATCGTGAAAAGGTATTTCGGCTGCAGAAAGGGTTATGTTTTCTTGCCCTCCAGCCTTTCCACTGACATAAGTATTGCCGATTGTGCCATGGCCTGTACTAATAGGAAGCCGTTTTGAAAGATTGGTCAAAGCAAATTTAGTGACCTCATCAAATCCATAGGCAATTCCTATGATGCTTAGTAATGCTGTATTTTCGGAAATGGACAACAGCTGCACATTACAAAAAGGCCATCCTTTAGGTGCAAAATTGCCCGCAACCAGTTTTACAACTACAATGGACTCATCCATAAGAAGAAAATTTAAAAATGAAAACATAGTTTGTACAACTATTAATCAAATAAGCAAGCGTTGTAGATTTAAATGAAACTGACTTAAAACGGATCCCAAATACAAAATCCAAATGCTTTCTTTGCCCTAAGCAGAGGAACTTTTTAAGGATAACTTTCAAAAAATTAAAGCGGAGTACTTGGAAATAAGAAATCGTTCGTAAGTCTAAAATCAAATCAGACGAAAAGAAATACAAAAAAGCTTTCAGAGAATTTTTCTGAAACGGAGAGAGAAAAACTAAGCTTTCTCCATGGATGCTTGTTTTAACATCAAAAATCAAGTTCATAAAAGCATTTAAATTTAGAACTATTTACCAGAATAACAAGCAGATGGAATTTCAGGATAAAAGCCCTGACTGATTGCCCTTCTTTTTGAAATTTACCATGCTTACTTCAATACTTAAAAAGCTCTTTTTTCAATTAACAACTAAATTACTTTGCACTTATTTAATTTGGTTCCAAAAACCAGATAAAAACAGCTATAATTTTCCTTTTCTGCGGGAGATAGTAGAGGAATTACCAATGTGAGCAAAGCTTCTTTCATCCAAAAGCTTTATTATCAGACTAGTGCGAATCTTATTATACCTCTGGAAATGACTAAAAGAGCCCATATTAGATTGTGGCAAGTTCTCTGTCGATACGGGATGCCTTCATTCTTGAAATGATGAAATTTTTTGCCTGTTAAACTACCTCTGAGAATCTTCAGTACTTACGCTTATGGTTTCTGATGCAGCATGCAGAATAAATCCCATGGCCCAATATTCCCGCCAAGCAAACCAAATCTTCTGAATTTGAGTTGAATTGTTGATTTAGTTGATTTGATCCTTAACGGATCAATCCCAATTTGTATACTTACACTTTTAACCCATTTCTTGAAATGAACCGTACGATCATCAATCCACTCTACAAAGACCAGGTTACTTTTACCCAAACCAGCGAAGAAACCGGTGGTAAAATCACCGAATTGGATCTCATCTTGAGTCCAAAAGGAGGAAATCCCATGCATCATCATACCTCGTTTGAGGAGACGTTTACTGCGGTGAAGGGGGACTTGGGTTTAAAGCTCAAAGACAAAACGCTTATCCTAAAACCCGGGGAAAGCTATACGGTCAAAAAAATGGAAGGACACGGGTTTTTCAATCCCAGTGACAACCAGGAAATTCGGTTTACTATCCAAATCAAACCCGGCCACACAGGTTTTGAAAACTCCCTCCGCATCATGTACGGTTTGGCCCAAGATGGACTTACCGCGAAAAACGGAATCCCAAAAGATCTTGGCGTCGCTTTTTGGCTAGGTGAAATCAACGATTCCAAGGTTCATGGATTGCTGTTTAAACTCCTCCAGCCTCTTGGAACCTTGTTGGCAAAAGGAATAAAAAAGAAAGGGATAGATCGGGAGCTATTGAAAAAATACTGTCAATAGGGGGAAATAACATGTAAAAGCTGGGAACAAGGAGAATATTTGAACTTCAAAGGTGGATGTTCAGCCTCCAATTTGCCTTTTCCAAAGATGAAAACCTTGGAAAAGGTCAAAGTATACTTTTCAAAAAGTTTCTTGCTCTATCCAAATCTTCCTTAGTATCAATGGCTATGGCTTGATGGGTTGTTTCCACCATTTTGATGCTTACACCACGCTCGATTAAGCGCAACTGTTCGAGCATTTCGATCTGCTCCAGATTTCCCTTGGGCCAAGAGGTAAATTCCTGGAGAAGCTCTCTGGTGTAGGCATACACCCCGATATGTTTCCAATAAAAAATATCCTCTCTTCGCTCCCGGTTGAAGGGAATAGGTGAGCGTGAGAAATAGATCGCGTTACTTTTTTCATCGATTACCACCTTCACGGCATTGGGGTTGTAGGCTTCATCTTCAGAAATCCGGCACATCAAACTCGCCATCTTCACTTTTGGACGGTCAAAGGCCGCAACCAAATCCATTAGAGATTTGCCGTCCTGAAAAGGTTCATCACCCTGGACATTCACAATCAAATCCGCATCGACCACTTCCAATGCCTCTGCGATACGGTCAGAACCACTTTCATGGGGACGCTGACTGAAATATACCTTTCCGCCCAAATCCAAAATTTGTTCTCTGATCTTTTCATGGTCAGTGACCACCCATACCTCATCAAAAACTCCCGTTGCCAAAGTGCTGACATAGGTTCTTTGGATCACCGAAATACCCCCAAGATCTTGAACCAATTTGGCAGGAAGACGGGTAGAGGCGTATCGGGCAGGAATAAGAGCAGCAGTTTTCAAAGTATTTAGGCGATGGTAACAGAGTTCAAACTAACCAAAAATTAACTCAAGAAAAAAAAGAATTATTTGAGGTTTTCCACTCTTGAACTACAAAACACAGAATACTTTAAGTCACTTCCTACCCCTCAAATCGTTAAATGCCTCTTTCAAAGAATCCTCACATAGTTCCTCTTTTGAGAAAAAGTAGTCTTTTATTCCAAAGAATCCAGGAGTTACCTCAGCCTAAAGGCCTTTTTCATGAATTTCACAGGATCAAACTTATCAGACTTTTTGATTTTCTTTTTCTTGGTCTCGAGATCTTCCCCATAATAATTATACATGTACTTGTTATTTTGGGAATACAGGTAGGTATTTCCATAACCGTAGTTATAGCCCTCGTAATGGTAGCCGGAATTGATGATACCATTAAACACTCCGTAGACACTCTTCACTTGTTTATTGTTGAACAAATCATTGATCATAACCAGGTGATCTTTTACGGTATAATTTTGTCTGACCACATAGAGATTTATATCAAAAAGGCGCATCAAGTCAATGGTTTCAGATACCAGGCCCATAGGAGGTGTGTCGAATACCACTATATCAAATCGATCTTCCAAGTATTTTAAAAATTCAAGCAGTCTTGGCGTCTGCAGCAATTCGGCCGGATTGGGAGGAATCACTCCTGAGGGAACGAAAAATAGGTTTTCATGCTGGGACGGAATGATAATTTCCTCTGCTGATACTTTTCCAATCAGGTACGTAGAAAGTCCTACTTTATCGGAATGATTGAAATAGGTAGCAAGTTTTGGTCTTCTTAAGTCAGCACCTACTACGACCGTCTTTTTCGAACCCAAGGCCATCGCTGATGCCAAATTAAGGGAAGTAAAGGTTTTTCCTTCTCCGGAAACCGAAGAGGTAACTAGGATTTTTTTAGTGTTTTTGCCAGAGGCCAAATAGGTAATTGCTGACCTCAAGGAGCGGAAAGACTCTGCTACTGCCGTTTTGGGATGTTCCAAAACCACCATATTGGTTTCCTTGGTGCTGTATCCGATTACCCCCAACTGCGGAATCATAAAGTGCTTCTTTAGATCCCGCTGATCTTTGATGGTATCGTCAAAAATATCCCTTAAAACAATAAACCCAAAAGGAAGCAAAAAGCCTAAGGCAATTGCCAAACCATAATTCTGTGTCTTTTTGGGAAAAACCAAGGTACCTCTTTTGGCAAGGTCCAAAATCGCATTGTCGGACACGTTGGCAGCTCGTGCAATTCCGGCTTCCACCCTCTTTTCCAGAAGATAAGTAAAGATGTTTTCGCGAAGTTGGAACTCCCGAAAAATGTCTGAGTATTGGGATTCAGACTCTGGAAGTCTGGAAAACTCAGAGTCGTAAGAGCGGATTTCTCTTTGAATTCCTGCTTGCTGTTTCTTGGTGTTCTCAATAAGATTGACCACGTTTTCAAACAGGGCATCCTGAACTTTTTCCATCTGCACATCAATTTTGACGACTTCAGGATGATTTTCGTTGACCGTGGCCAAGAGCTTTCTTCGGTCTTGGGAAAGGGTAACCAAATTTTGAATCAGGCCATTGAGCAGTGGATCTGGCACTCCGATAACAGAAGGGGCAATTACATCAGAAAAATCTTTACTCTTCCGTTCCATGTAGTCTTTGATCTCTTCAAAGTATTTCAGCTGGTACTCCAACTCTGCATCCTTCTCATCCAGCGTATTCATTTTTGCAAGGATATTGGAGAATTCTGCGGAGACATCCAGTAGCTTATTTTCTACTTTGAAGCTTAGAAGCTCTCGTTGCTTGGTCTTCATCGAATCTTCCAAAAAGCCTAATTGCTCCTCAATAAAGGCGATGGAATTTTCTTGGATTTTATTCTTCTCGTTCAGGTCATAATCGATGTAGGACTGCATCAAGGCGTTGATATAATCCCTTCCTTTTTCGGGCACTTTGGTGACGGTGCTGATCCGAAGTACAGAAGAATAATCGTTTGCCAATCCAACCTGAACTGAACCAGCCAGCCGGTCTTCCAGAACAGTAGGATTGACTAATCTGAAAATAACCATATCCCCTACTCTGCCGGGATTTGTGAGGTGAACGGTGAATTTGGATCTTGGAGTTTCCACAGCCTGCCCAAAAGAATACGTCTTATTGAGAATAGACTCATCTCCAGCGGCCTGCACTGTATTGAAATCCATCAATCCGCCTTGTACCGGTGCCAATCTAAAATTGGTTTCTGACAGAATTTCAAGCTCAACAGGAATTTCGGTCACTTGCAAATGGCTCCAATCTACCTCAATTCTGATGGGAGACCTGTCATAGAGTTCGATATCCTTGATATTGGTTTTGGCAAAATACTCCACGTCAAAATGAAGTTTTTTCAAAGCCTCTCTCGCTAGATTTTTTGACCTAAGGCGAAGGATGTCATTTTCAAGGTTGATCCCATTATTGAAAATATTGGATCGGTCAAGGATTCTGGATTCAGGAGTGGAGCTGTTTTTAATCACCAAAGAACCAGTGACTTCAAATTCGTCGACAGTATATCTATGAAAAGTATAGGTAGCAAAAACGAAAATGAAAATAAACAGAATATACCAAGGCCAATACCGGATGTATTTGGCAACTACATACCGGATCTCCAGTGCTTTCTCCTCATTATCTAACTGACTGAGATCGAGTTTTTCCATGACTTAAATTTCCCCGGTAACCAAATTTATTATTAAAAGTACAGATGCCAATATTCCGGCAAAAAGAGCTAGGGAAGAAGTCAGGTTATCTGCTGTCCCGATTTGCCGGATCTTCATAGGTTCGATATACAAGATATCATTAGGCTGAATAAAATAAAAGGGGCTAGCCAACAGTGCCCTGTCATTCAGATTGATCTGATGAATTTTTGTTCCTTCTCCATATTGGCGAATAAGAAACATTTTATTCTTTTTACCCAGCAACGAAGTCTCTCCTGAATTGGCTAAAGCATCGAAGATCGTTGCTCTGTTTTTGTAAATAATCTGAACCCCCACCCGATTGAATTCCCCTAAGGTAGTATATCGAATACCCGCAATTCTTAGCCTCACATAGACATCGTCTTTGAAATAGGCATTGATTTTTTCCTGAACCAAGTCTTTTGCCTGTTCTTCGTTTAATCCTCCAATCTTTACTTTGCCTATTCGGGGAATTTCAACCATGCCCATCTCATCAATGGAATACCCATTCATGTATAAGGGATCACTTCCCTGACCTCCTCCGCCAGCCATCATACCTTGTTGAGAGGGTCTCTGAAAGGTAAACCCTTCCACCAACTCTGGATCTGAACTGGCAAAATCAATCTGAACGATATCAAAAGGCTGGAGAATGTACTTGTATTCTACTTCTGCAAAAGGGATAAACTCTTCTAAACCAATAGCAGTACTGTCGGAAAGATTTTGCAAATAGGTAATCCTCTTGTTGCTAATACAGGAAGCTGCCAAAAACAGAATTGGGAGGTAAAAAAGAAGTCTCTTCATTGATATCTTAACATCACAACTGGTCAAATATATACAAATTTCCCTTCCAGCCTCCGATTTGCCAAACCCATGAAATTAAAAGAACAATTCCTATGCTAAACTGAATGAAGTTCCACTTTTTTGTTGTTCAGAAAGCTATCTTCATCCAATGATTATCCGCCTAGGTACAGAAAATGATATTCCAGAAATAGCCCAACTCCTGAAACAGTCTCTTGGCGAACAGCTACTACCCAAGTCCGAAGCGCTGTGGATCTGGAAGCATGTGCTCAATCCGTTTGGAAAATCCCCAGTGCTGCTAGCTGTAACGGAGGACAAACTCATCGGAGTCAGGGCGTTTATGAATTGGGAATACCGATGGGAAGGAAAAATCATCCGTGCTAATAGAGCAGTAGACACAGCTGTTCATCCTGATTTCCAAGGAAAAGGGATATTCAGTCAATTGACAAGGAAATTATTGGATAAATCCAGAATCGAGGGAGTGGATCTTCTGTTCAATACCCCAAACCAATCCAGTACACCCGGTTATCTGAAGATGGGTTGGGAAAAATGGGATAGGCTCCCCATCAAAGTAAAACCCACTTTCTATTTTGGAAGTGAAGAAAAGCTCTCTCCACCTTCAGATTGGGAAAAGGCCGAATTGATCGTCCGACAAATTGAACGTAATGAGCCTGAATCAAGTCGATTGCATACGCATCTGGTACCGGGATACCTTACTTGGAGATACCGGGAATGCCCTGTGGTGAACTATAAAATCCTGACAGATTACCATAGCTATTTTTTGGTCTATCGAACAAAAGACACCCGATGGGGTAAGGAACTTCGAATCTGCGACCTGTTCACATTAGGAAATATCGACCAAAAATTGCTCAACGACCACCTCCGAAGAGTGGAACGGGTTGAAAAATCAAGGTTTACCACGCTTTCTGGCCTCGCATTTTCCCAAAATGATCATTTGTTGAAAGGATTTCTTCCTGCTTTAAAAATCGGCCCATGGATCACATTGAAGCAGATTAATCCTGAAATCAATCCTTTGGATCTTCCTTGGGCTTGGAGTTTGGGGGATTTGGAAGTGTTTTAAGTCTTGGAGGATCAGAAGGTCTGTTTTCCAAGGTCTCAGTACTGTAAAGTGATCAGGTTTTCTGCGCTGTGCGACTGCTTGTCCGGAAGGCAGGCAGTCAAAAAATCAGGTAGTCCGGCTTGCCTCCTGGGATAGGTTGTCGGGTTATCATGTTGAATTTGCTGATGAACTTAAAAACCGGATTTCGAACTATTTCGACTTGCTCGATAAACTGACTCAATAGCCAAATTTCAAAAGGCTCAATTTCCAAAATCGGTCAACGGATATGAGGTCAACAAAGAGACAGGATAATCAAAATCAAAAAAACCAATGAGCCAGAAGCCCATTGGTTTTCACCTTTTAGAAACCAGTAATTGATTTCTTATTACCCAATCAAATTATCTCAAGGCCTAAATGACCACAATTCTGTTTTTCGCTTGAAATACAGCGTTCCATCCTCACCCATGACCAACAAAGCCGCTTCTTTGGCTAGTTCGGTGAATTCGAGCGATTTCGGGTCGAGTTTGAACAGCTTTTCCCAATCCGTACCATAGATATTCCCGTCAGGATGGAGCACCATAAAGGCACTTCTCCAGATATGGCTTTTGAATGGAGGATAGTCAAAAAGCTTGGTCACAGATTTTACTTGCCTGCTTTTTGGATCAAAGATGAACAGCTGACCGTCACCCATACCCCAAATGCTACCATCCGGCATGTTGAGAAAACCAGTCAAGGCAGTAGCACCAGGCACTGGAATCAGATCAAATAGCTTTTCCCCAGTCTCCGGATTCCAGCCCACTAAGTGCGCTTCTTTCGTCTCTGGCGCGACGCCCAATCCTCCTGAAATAGTTGTTCCGACCAAGACATATTCCCCGGTATAAGCGATGCCTGCTATTGCCTGCTTCTCCACGGGACTTGGGAAATAATCCAGTTTTTCGGTTAGCTCATCAAACTTAACCAAAGCGCCGCCTAGCTTTCCATATTCCGGAATCATACCAAACACCACTTGATTTTTGTCCTTCAGCACCGCATGGGCAAAGGCACGGCTCTGATTTTCAAATTGCCCTAGAAACTTGGGATTGCCTTCCTTGGGTGCCCAAGCGGATTTGGTGTCGTGGACATAGAATTTCCCCTTGGGATAGATACCAAAATAAATCTTGTCACCCAAGACCGACATTCCCTCCGTCTGATCCAAACCCGGGAGGAAGGTGGATTTTCCCGTTTTTGGATCGTAGGCTGCATTTCCACCGGCCAGGTAGCCGCCTGACCAGATTTTCCCATCAGGACCGGTGACCAAAGAATGGATGGGAATCGGTTGTCCGGGAATTTGAAGCTTGTTTTTGCTTAGCGAGTTATCCTTGGGATTGAAGGAAAACAGATTAGCTCCTGAGGTGAGGAAGTAGACTTTACCATCCTCCGCATAGTGGAATGCCAGAGCAGTGCCGATTTCTTCGCCCAACACTTCTGCCGTTTGGTAGTTTTTTGCAGGATCAAATCGCTTCAATTGGGATTTGGAAGTCAGGTAAACTGCCTTTCCATTGGGATCTCCGGTGATGGCCCGCATGTCCATCCCCTCTATTTCCTGTTCAAATTCACGGGTTTTCAGGTTGTACACCAAGGTGATACTTCCATTGGTAATCAGCGCAAAAAGCCGGTCATTCCCATCCACACCGGGGACGATTTCCAATCCATAGACAAACTCATAGTTTTTGAATTTTTCAGGCAATAATTCCTTCTTTTCACCCGTCTTTGGATTGAGCTCGATCAGGTGAGCTTTGGATCCCACACCTGCATAGAGCATTCCTGTTTTGGGATAGTAGGCCAAGCTTCTGACGTAATTTTCTTTTTCGACCAAAGGCCCCTTTCCCACATCGGAAAAACCGTCTTTGGGATGATAGCGAAACACCCGGCAACCCGGATAGGTAGCTCCAAAAACTTCCCCATCTACTCCGGCAGTGAGGTTCCAAAGGTAATTTTCACCTTCCAATACCACTCCCAAATCCTTGACTTCCTGAGTTCCGGGCGTATGGGCAAACAAGCTTCCATTGGCCCCGGGAGCGTAAATGGTACCATCGCTGGACTGAGCCAAATCCCAAGCCCCGTCAGCTTTTGGTAATGCCTGATCGATAAGTAATTCCCGCGTTTCCACATCGTATCCGAGCAAATGCGCCGGTTCCCCTCGCACTACGGTATATACCAATGCACGCCCATTTGGTCCCTTGGCAAAGACACTTCCCTGAATCATGGACGCAAAAAGCTGGGAACCATGGTTAGTAAAGCGAGTGGTATCGACTTGCGCTTTGGTAGGTAGGGAAAAAGTGAAAAGCAGCAAAGCCATCACTGTACCTTGGATTAATTTCTTCATGCGTCTTGGGAGGATTGGGTTAAAAATTGCTTTACAAAAGCATCATCGTGCAGCTCTGGATAATCGCGATAAACTCGATCGATTTCCTCGGACTGTCCCGGAGACATGAGTTCCTGTGGATTGAGACACCAAGTCCCTTTCAGCAATCCTTGTCGGCGAAGGAATTCATGCATTCCCGGAATGCAGCCATGAAAGTGATTCGCAGGATCAAACATGACCGCATTGACATCCGTCACGGCAATCCCCTTAGTCAAGAGTCTGGCCCAGTCTTCCCCGGTTCCTTTGGATTTACAGGCTTTGATTTCTTCCAAAAGTGCGACCGCTTTTTGAGTCCACACCGCCCAATGACCTAACAATCCTCCGACAAATTCTTTTTCATACACTTTGCCTCCCACTTCAAATCGATAGGTGGTCAGCAAGTCCGCCACAATGTTGTCATCATTTCCGGTGTACATGGCGATCTGATCCCGACGGCTGCTTTGTGCCACGGCACGCATCACATCGAGGGTTTGGTAGCGGTTGAAGGAGGCGCATTTGATGGCCTCCACGTTTTCGATTTCGGCAAACTGCTCCCAAAATCCATAGCTGAAAATACGGCCTCCCACAGAGGGCTGTAGGTAAAACCCGAATACCGGAATGACAGCTGCCACCGCTCTAACCCGATCCAAAATCTGGGCTTCGGTCCAGCCTTGCAGTCCTCCCATGCTGAGCAGTCCCATGTCGTAGCCTAGTCGGAGCGCTGTTTCCGCTTCTGTGATCGCTTGATGTGTAGGTCCGCAGATTCCGGCCACTTTGATAAAGGGCCGCTTCAATTCCGCTTTTTCAACTTCTTCTGCCGCAAGGGCGAGTACTTTTTCGAAGAGATTGTGCTGGGGTTCCCGGATCTCAAACTGGGTGGAATGCACCCCCACCGCTACTCCTCCTGCACCGGAGGCGATGTAGTAGCGGGTGAGTTGGCGTTGCATGGCCTCGTCCAACTGACGGTTGGCATCGAGTGCCAAGGGATGGGCAGGAATGACCGTGCCCTGATGAAGGTGTAGTTTTAAGGTATGATCTAGCATAGTAATTAGAATTTTCCTCCTCTCTCTTGAAAATGGGTGGCTTTGCCAAACTCCTCACCCCCCTGTAGCATCCAGGTGGCGGTGATGTCGATGATCTCGCGGATGGTGACGCGTGGATAGCCAAAAATTCGATGGCATTCCGAAGCGTTATTGAGTAAAGCTGTGCCAGTAGGTTCGTTGACAAAGACAGGCTCCTTGCCAAACTTCAGCCCAAACTGATGGGCTAGCCATCGGGTGGAAAGGATCTCCGGTCCGGTGACATTGAGGATTTTGGCGGGAGTCTCGCAGTGCAAAAGGGAGCGAATGGCGATTTCATTGGCGTCTCCCTGCCAGATGACATTGACGTTTTCAGTTCGCAGGTCTATGGCTTTGCCATCTCTGACCGATTTGGCGATTTCCATGACTACACCGTACCGGAAATCCACCGCATAGTTGAGTCGGTAGATCAGCATGGGAGTTTGGTTTTTTTTGGAGAAATACTCAAAAATCCGCTCACGGCCCAGGCAGGATTGGGCGTATTCTCCAAGAGGATCGGGAGCCGTTTCTTCAGACGCTCCTCCCGAGGTCACGGGCACAAAAGGCAGCACATTTCCTGAGGAAAAAGCGACGATGTTGGAGTTTTTGTACTTCTCTGCTACCCGCCCTGGAAGGTAGGCGTTCATGGCCCAAGTAAACGATTCATTTCCGGTGGTGCCAAATTTATTCCCTGCCAGATAAATCACATTGGGGGCATCGGGAAGGGCTTGGAGTTCGGCATCATTGAGCAAGTCACAGGAGATAGTTTCTACGCCATTGGCTTCAAGTTGGGCTTTGGCTTTGGGGTCGGAAAACCGGGAAATGCCGATGATGCGTTTATTGACACCGGCAGCTTGGGCTGCCTGAACGGCAAGTTTCCCCATGCTGGGACCCATTTTTCCACCAATGCCAAGCAGGATGATGTCACCTTGGATTTTGGCCATGTCCTCAATCAGGGCAGTAGAGGGTGCAAGAAGATCGTTTTCGAGTTGGGTTAGGGATTTCATTGTTAGGAGGTTTGGGGGTTGGGGAGTTTGGGGGTTAGGGAGTTTGGGGGTGGTTATTGAGATATTGGTTGTCTTGTTGTCGAGCTGTCCAGTTGTCGGGTTGTCAGGGTTGTCGAGTTGTCCGGGTTGTCCAGTTGTCGGGTTGTCCAGTTGTCGGGTTGTCCAGTTGTCGGGTTGTCGAGTTGTCCGGGTTGTCGAGTTGTCGGGTTGTCCAGTTGTCGGGTTGTCGAGTTGTCCAGTTGTCAGGGTTGTCCAGTTGTCCAGTTGTCCGGGTTTTCTAATTTCTCGGTCTAAGATCTTGAGTCTCGCATCTTGTGTCTATGATCTAGTATCTTGTGTCTTATGTCTTGCATATTGTCTCTAGCTTCTTGATTCTCACAAAAACAATTCATTGAAATTCCAAACCGCCAGACCAGAGAGCAGTAGGAGTCCGATCGCCCCGCCGATTTTGGCAAAAGGAGAATTGACTTTTTTACCCATGATTTCTTCGTCATTAGCCACGGCATACATGGCTAGGCCGATAAAGGGCACGAGGAAAATGGTGACACTTTGGGCGAAAATGATGAGTTCGAGCGGGAGCTTTCCGAAGATCAGCGAGATGCTTGCCCCACAGATCATCACCAAGGCAATCAGTCCCCGAACGGCCTTTCCACTTAGCTGATTTCCAAAACCCAAGGCGTCGCCGAGCAAACTTCCGCCCACGGTGGCATTGCCTACCAAGGAGGAAAAGGAAGCCCCAAATAGCCCCGCCAGGAATAAATGGGCCGCATAACTACCAAAAAGAGGTTCGAGTGCTTTGGACATTTCCGAAGCGGAATTCACCGAAATACCCTGAGGCTGAAGAACAGCAGCGGCACAGATGATGACGACCGCACTCATGATTCCGAGGATGTAAATCCCGGTGGCACTACGCTTTGCACTCGTTTGTCCGGAACCGGATTTTCGGCTTTCCTGCACCAAATAGGCCTGATAAAATGCCCCGACGATGGAGAAACAGGAAGCCACAAAAGCGATCAACAATCCGGCAGATCCCAAGGGAATCGAAGGCACAAAGCCCTTGATGATACCGCTAATAGAAGGCTTGCTAAGAAAGAGTGTAGTCAGAAAGGAAAAGAGCATCAAGCCTACCAAGGCGATCATCAGCTTTTCCAATGTCTTGTAAAAGCTTCTGAAGAAGAGTAGGCCCATCCCCAAAAGATTGAATACCAAAACCCACAACCAAGTTGGGGTATCCGTAGCCTCAGCCACTGCGATGCCTACACCGATGGAATTGCCCGCCTGAAAGGAGGTGGTCACCAGAAATACACCGAAGCCGATGACAATACCTGCCACTTTTCCCCATTTCTGACGGATCAGCGAAAGGAGGCTTTGATCCGAGCTCAGGCCGATTCTTGCGCCCATTTGAGTGAAAATGAGCATGAAGAAAATCGCGACCACCACCAGCCAAAGTGTCTCATAGCCATAGCTGGCCCCAAGCTTGGAGGTGAGGGTCATCTTGCTGGGACCGAAAACCAACGCTGCGGTAATGATCCCCGGACCGAGCGTTTGAAAGAAGGGAATGAGTTTGGATTTGGCAGTCATCAGCGTAGGGATTCGATTTGGGTGGAAGAAATAGGACTGGACGGATTGCCCCAAGCCGAGCGGATATAGGTCAGGATTTCAGCAGCCTCCCGATTGTCGAGGAAGGAAAAGGCAGGCATGGCTTGTGCACCATTGGCCGAAGTCTTTCCTTGGAGCAAAAGCTCGATCAGGGGTTTGGGATCACCACTCACCCATGGATTTTTTGCCAAAGCAGGAAAAACACCCTCCACTCCTGCCCCATCCGCTTTGTGGCAGGAAGCGCAGTAGCTTTGGTAGAGTTGCTCGCCATCCAAGCCCAATACTTCGGTGGCTTTGACCGGGGAAATGGAATTGGTGCTTTGCGTTTGGGTTGGACTGATTTTGATAATTTTATCATCTCCGGGAAGGGGAAAACCCGGCTGTGGATTCCAATCCTGATTGCTTGTGCTGAGGTAAATGGCTCCATCCGGGCCCACGGCCACATCCCGCAGTCGCCCATACCGGTTTTCAAATAAAATCTCCTCCGAAGGGATGGATTGACCATCGGCACTCAAAAAAAGAATCCGGAGGCTTTTGCCTTTTAATGTGGTCAACAGCAGGGTATTTTTCCATTCAGGAATCGCCTCCGAACCATAGTAAGTCATTCCCGCAGGTGCAATCACAGGGGTCCAGGAACGGATGGGTTCGATGGTTTGATTGGCGGCTGCAAACTCCAACTCAGCTGGTAAATCCTGCTTTCCTTCGATGGCCGGCCAACCGTAATTGCCGGATTTTTGGATCAAATTGACCTCATCCTCGATGGCATCTCCGTGCTCTGAAGTGTAAAGCAAACCCGAAGAAGAGAAGGCCAAGCCCTGCATATTGCGAAAGCCCCAGGCCCAAACCGCACTGGTTGGGTCAGGATTGTCTGCCGGGATACTGCCATCGGGATTGAGACGGAGGATTTTTCCATTGAGCTTTTCTCGATTTTGGGCATAGGTATAATCGTGCTTGTCTCCGGTCGCCCAATAGAGCTTTCCATCCGGGCCAAAAGCCAGGCGGGATCCATTATGAGAGGTGCCCCCTTCGATCTCCAGCAAAACTTTGGGCTCGATGAGCGTATCTCCTTTATAAGTATATCGGACCAGTTTGCTTCGGATAATCGAATCATTCTTGACCGTGTAATTGAGGTAAAGGAATGGGTTTTTGGAAAAGTCAGGATGCGCCACCATTCCCAAAAGCCCGGAAGTGCGGACTTTCCAAACCTCAGGAATCTGAAGTAGATAGCGTTGCTCCCCGGTTTGGAGATTGATTCGGGACACTTTTCCCTCCTGCTCTGCAATCCAGAGAAAGCCTTCCGAATCCACCTCGAGATCCCAAGGAACATTCAAGGAATCGGCCAACACCTCCACTTTTAGCGTAGAGGCTGCAAGTTGGATGGTATCCAATTGAATTAAAGAGAGCTCAGGCAGCTTGGTTTGGCAGGAAGCCAAAAAGGCCAGGGCAAAAAACCAATTCTTACTCATTTTCTGGACTTGGGTTTGATCTGAACTGGCTTGGCAAAGTCTGTATTCATCTGAGTAGGCAGGAGAAATACATTCCCTTTCTTATCCGAGAAATAGAGCTGGGAAAAGGACTTTTCCCTTCCGTGACCATCCGCCCAAAAGGCGAAGAAATCGGGATGCACATGGACCGGTCTTCGGGCATAGGAATGATTTCGCTCTGAACCTGCAGTCATGATCTTACTTTTCCAGGTTTTCCCTTGGTTTTTGCTGATCCAAAGGACCATTTCCCCTCCGGTATTGTAAGGCTGAGGTCCGGTGGCGGTGGGCCCGATGATGCGCCATTCGCCTTTTGCATCGATGTAGAGCGAACCCATATCGTAGTTATTGTCTGAGTTGGTGACGGGGAGAATTTCCCATTCCAGTCCTGTAAATCGAGCGGTATGCCAAGTGCGTGGGCCTTTTTCAGGTCCTGCCTCATATCCTTTGCTCGTGACAAAAACGATGACGGGACGGCCCTTTTCATCATAGGTCAAGTCATTGATATAAACCAATAGGCCTTTGGATTCATATTCAGCGACTAAGGCTGGAGCTTGGACTTCGGTCACCGGAAGCTGGACTTTTTCTCCGGTGGCGGTTTGCCAAGAGTCTCCAAAATCCCGGGTTTCGAGGTAGTAAAGATTGGTGCGGAAGTTCAGCCCATTGACTCCTTCCTTGATGGGATGGTAGTTGAAGGCTGTCCCGAGTGTGGTGCCTTTCATTCCGCTGGTTTGGTAATGGCCTTCGGAAATTGCGGCTAGGTCTTTCCATTCGGAATAGTGTATTCCATCGGCACTTCGCATAAACCCAATGGTGCGGCGAGGTTTGGAGGGTTGGCCGGGAATTACCTGACGCTCGTAATGAGTGAAAAGGTTTAAAAACCCTTTTCCGGATTGGTACCAAGACTGGAGATAGGAAAAATTGTCCATGGGAACCCTTTGCCCTTTGACCTCTTTGGTGGACTGAATGCTCTCAAACTCAGAAATATCATAAGGCTTTTTGCTTCGGCTGATGTATGCCGGACTGTTGGTACCATGTGCGGTGGAGAAAATCCAGATAAATCCCTCCGAATCGATATTCATCACCGGATTGTCATGGGCATTGTCGGTTTCCTTGTCCAGCACGATGGTGGGACGGGGAACCATCCCAGTTTTGTGATCAAAATAAGACACCATGTGCAGAAGAGTATTTCCTGAAGGGTCTGCACCCCCGTAGCAGAAGAAGGTTTTGTTCACTTCCTTCACATAAATAGAAAAAGGATAATGATTGGCGGGATAGGTGCCCAGGCCTCCGCTGTATTTGTACACGTACTCGTCATTGGAAGGCTCGTTGCTGTACCAAATGCCCCGATAGCCGGTATCCGGCTGATTGAGCAGCTTCGGATTTTGCCCGAGTACTGGGAAGCTCAGTGTGAGGAGAAAAAGTAGGATGATGGGTCGCATGAGGGAGAATGGAGGTTGGGAAGTTTGGGGGTTGGGATGTTTGGGAGTTAGGGAGATTGAGGGTGGTTAATGAGATATTGGTTGTCTTGTTGTCTTGTTGTCGGGTTGTCCAGTTGTCCGGGTTTTCTAATTTCTCGGTCTAAGATCTTGAGTCTAGTGTCTTGTGTCTAATGTCTTGTGTCTAATGTCTTGTGTCTTCCGTCTTCTTTTTCCCATTCCAAAACCCAAACCCCTCCCAGCCCGCCCATCCAAGAAAGTATTGGACAGGCTGGAAAGTAGGTTTTGAGGAAATAATTAGTGATACGGAGGATAAATTAAGGTTTGGCTTTTCTACTCTGCATTTGAAGGGAAATCCCCCCTGCCCCCTTAGGAAGGGGGAGTTGGGACTGCTTAATTTTCAAATACTTCACTAGGATTCAACCTTCCTTGGATCTTATCCAGCAGGCTATCAATACCCAGGATTCTGGGTCATTACACCGGGATTGATATCAATCTGGCTTTGAGGAATCGGGAACAGGGCCTGATGCGCTTGCATGCCTTTGGAAGCCAAAACCTCGATTGCTCTTCCGGTCCGGACTAAGTCAAACCAACGATGACCTTCAAAAGCCAATTCGGATCTTCTCTCCTTTTCCACAGCCAATCTGAATTCCGTCTGATTTGTGATTCTCAAGGATGGATTGGCATTGGTGCTACTCAAGGCTGGAAGCCCGGCTCTGGTTCTGATCTGGTTGAGGAACTCGAAAGCGGGTCCATTAGCCACATACCCCACTTCATTGAGCGCCTCGGCATACATCAAGAGCACGTCTGCGTAGCGAAGCACGATCCAGTTGACATCAGCATCCAAGTTGGCCGCAGGTGTGCTGCGGTATTTGAGGATGTAGTTGTGCTTGGTCTCTCTTCCGCTTAGCACATAGCTGGTTGCCATGGAAACATCCCTTCTCAAATCTCCAGTCTCATACGACTGATACATTTCATCGGTGGGAATATTTTGTCCCAAGGGATTACCGACAGCGACTACTGCGGTTCCGGAGCCTATTGGAGCAAACTGGTTGGAAAATGGACTTCCTTCCCCATTGGAACCACCTTTAAACTGGACCTCGAAAATAGACTCTGTATTATTTTCATTGGCGGGTCCAAAGATGGAGGCATAGGTTGGTCTCAACTGGTACCTGGTTTGACTTGCTGCATCGATTACTTGCTTGAGCTTTTCCGCTGCGAGTGTCCATTGTCTTCTGGTCAGATAGACTTTGCCAAGCAAAGACATGGCGGCACCTTTGGTAGCCCTTCCGATATCAGCACCGGTGTAGGAAAAAGGAAGTGCTCCCTCTGCATCCACCAAGTCAGCGATGATTTGCTCGTATACTTTATCGGCTGATTCACGCCCAAAGGCGTATCCTTCCTGAGGGTTATTGATCACCACAGTGACCAAAGGCACGTCTCCATAGATCCTTACCAGGTTGAAGTACATCATCGCACGAAGGAATTTCGCTTCCCCGATATATCTCGCTTTCAGAGCGGCATCCATCTGGATCGGCTGGATTTTGTCGATCAAAATATTCGCTGCCTGAATTCCCTGGTAGTGGGCATTCCAGGTATTGGAGCTGATCGAAGTGACTGGCACATTGGTAAAATCATCCACCGCCTGCTGGTCTGCCCCTGCTGCGGGGTTAGTGATTTCGGTATTGTCAGAGCGCAGTTCGCCGATGATGTGCATGGAAGAATAATACTGTCCTCCATACTGTAAGGAACCATACACTGCTGTGAGGGCATTTTTCATGTCCTCCGGAGTCTTGTAGAAGTTGTTGCTGTTTTGCTGGGAAATAGGAGCCAAATCCAGAAAATCACTGCTGCATCCGGTGGCCGTCATGAGGGCCAAAGCTCCTGCTGCGAAAATAATTTTATAATTTTTCATAGTGAGAATCAGATTAGAAGCCAACATTTAAACCAAACATAAAGGAACGGGCCAAAGGATATCCCCCTGCATCCACTCCTGGCACCAGGGTACTTCCGCCTTGGGCACTCACTTCAGGATTATATCCTTCGTATTTGGTGAATGTGAAGGCGTTTTGCACAGTAAAGCTGAGTCTGGCGCTGGAGAGTTTCAACTTCTGAAGAGATGGTTGAGGCAGATTGTAGCCGAGTGTGATATTTCGGATTCTCAGGAAAGAGCCGTCTTCCACAAACAAGGAGGTTACGTTATTCACCACATTGCTTCCTGCCAAGGCATTGAAGTTTCGGTCAATCTGAGGAGAAACCCCATCACCACGATCCGTCTCTGACATCCAGCCATTAGATGTACTTCTGAGCACATTATAGGTACCGGAGTAATTGCCATAGTATCTTCTGGCTAGATTGAGTACTTCGAAACCCTGCACACCCTGAAGGGTAAATGAGAAGTCAAAACTCTTGTAATTGAATGAATTGGTCATCCCGTAGGTATAGTCCGGGAAAGGACTTCCCAAGACAGTACGATCGGCTGTAGTAATGACTCCATCCCCGTTGATATCGGCAAATTTGAGTTGGCCAGGCTTGGACTGTACTGTTCCGTTACCGTTGAGTATTACCGGACTGCTGTCCAGATCCTGCTGGTTTTGGTAGACACCTACCACTTGATATCCATAGTAGCTTCCGGGCTCAGAACCGATCTGCGTAATGTGAGTCGGTGAGGAGGCGGAAGTCACTTGTCTGGAGATGATCGGAGAACCATCCGGCCCCAAAGCTTGCACGCTGATATTGTTGGTAGAGATGTTGAAATCCGTCGTCCACTTGAAAGCTCCAACCGTATTGCGGCTGGTTACCGTGAATTCTAAACCTTTGTTGAGGATTTCTCCGATGTTTTGAAGCGCCGTATTGTAACCCGTGAGGGTGGGAACAGGCACATTCAAGAGAAGGTCAGAGGTACGCTTTTGGTAATAATCCGCTGAGAGGTAGAAGCGGTTTTGCATCACACCAAACTCCACCCCGATATCCGTCTGACGGTTGGTTTCCCAACCCAGTCTACTGTTTGGAATATTGGCAAGTCGAATCCCGTTGTTGAGTACTCCACCATTGGCACCGAAGATGTAATTTTCCTGAGCAGTAAGACCAATTGCCCCATAGTTGGCAATGAAATTATTCCCGGTCAAACCGGTACTGGCACGGAGACGCAGCTCTGAAATCCAGCTTACCTCGCTCATGAAGTTTTCCTCCGAAATTCTCCAACCCAAAGAAACGGATGGGAAAGAACCCCAACGGCTATCTACTCCAAAACGGGAAGAACCATCCCGACGGAATGTAGCCGTCAAAAGGTATCGGTCATCGAAGTTGTAGTTCACCCTTGCCAGATAAGAAAGCAAAGACCATTCTTCTTTGGTGTTGAAGGCACTGGTGATGAGACCAGCGGCATTGATCGTTTTGATATTGTCATTCGGGAAGTTGGTTCCCGTCATACGATTCACGTCAAGCAACTCATTTTGAGCAGTATAACCCAAAACTGCATCAACATTATGCTTGCCAAATGACTTGGCATAGCTCAAGGTAAATTCAGCAAGCCAGTTTCTGGTTTGACTGGTTGCATTGGTTCCTACAGCAGGTTTGGTAGGGTTGACACTGTTTGGATTGATGAGTGAATTGGAGAAAATATCTTCACGGAAATTTCGGATGTCTCCACCCACCAAGGTTTTAAACTTCAGGTTGTCCAGGATGGAATATTCTGCGAAAGCAGTACCCAAGAGTCTGAGTGTTCCTTGCTGATGGAAATATTCCCGGGCAATTTTTACCGGATTATCCACTTCAGAGAGGCCGATACCTTGTCCCGTCACCTTGGTGTAATTGCCAAATTCATCATAAGGAGTCAGGTGAGGTGCCGCGGTGATAGCGGATTGGATGATGCCTCCCCCCTGCCAGTTGCCTTCAGCCAAAGACTGATTTGAGAAGGTATAAGATGGCGTGATATTGGCGCCTACTTTTACTCTTTTATTCATCTGAGACTCCACGTTGACGCGGAAGGAATAGCGCTTGAGGTCAGAATTGATAATTACACCCTGCTGATCAAGATAGCCTGCTGAGACAAAATATTTGGTCTTGTCATTACCTCCAGAAAAGTTGAGCTGGTAGTTGTTCATCCTTGCAGTACGGAAGATTTCCTTCTGCCAGTTGGTACCTTCGCCCAGAGATTCCGGATTTTGGAATACCTCAGGAAGCAAATACATCACGTTGTTGAGTCTGACCGAATTGGGATCGGTAGCCAGTCTATTTGGACCGGAATTGACCCAGGCATTATTTCTGGACTCATTGATGTAAGCCGCAAATTCCCTTGCATTCAATACGTCAACCAGTTTTTCCACTTGCTGCACGCCTGTGCTGACGTTAAAGTCGATTCGGGAAGTACCGTTTTTACCTGATTTGGTGGTAATCAAAATCACCCCATTGGCACCTCTGGAACCGTAGATCGCCGTAGCCGATGCATCTTTCAGCACCTGAATATTGTCGATATCGGATGGGTTTATGGTATTGAGCGGGTTGTTTCTTTGGTCAAAATCATTAGTCACCGGAAATCCGTCAACCACATAGAGTGGCTCATTTCCGGCACTGAGTGAACCTGCACCTCTGATTCGCACGCTGGCCCCTCCACCCGGTGCACCTGTAGATTGGGTGACTACCACACCCGCCATCTGACCGGCCATCGCCAAGTCTAGGCTGGGAACCTGTTGATCTCTGATCTTATCCGAATTGATTGCACTTACGGAGCCAGTAATATCTTTTTTCTGAATGGTACCGTAGCCGATGACCACAAATTCCTGCAGGTTGTTTTCTTCCACAGCCAAGCGCACATCAAGGATAGAGGAAGTACCCACTACCCTACTGAGGGTCTGATAGCCAATAAAGGAGAAAACCAATACCTGACCTTCAGATGCTTCGATGGTGTAGTTACCATCGATATCGGTGACTGTACCACTGGTAGTTCCCTGAAGAAGAACTGTCACACCGGGAATCGGTGCGCCTGTCTCATCTGTGACTTTCCCTTTTATCGTTGCAAATTGGATTTCTTTGGTAATCAGATCTTGGGTTTGATTGCTTGCGGGAATGACAGAAATGGTATTGTTGACCTGTTTGAAGCGGAGATTAGTCTGCTTGGCTACCTCTACCAGGTGTTCTTCCACACTGGCGGAAGTATTAATGGAGGCGATGGTCGGTGCGTTTTTTACAGCCTGCTGGGTGTAAAAGAATTTGAAATCGGTTTTTCGCTCGATTTCCTGAAAAAGCTGAAGGATAGAATAACTGTTTTTTTCCAACTTCAGGTGTACTTCATCGATGCTCTTGACCTGAGCTTCAGAGGTACTAGCCATGAGCGGACTCAAGGTCAGGCAGAGGACAGCTACTCCCCGAACTAGCATCTTAATAGACATGACTATTAACGGTAGGATTTTTTTCATAATTTGGAATGGTAAGTTGAAACATAGAAATACCCTCAGGATGCCAGACCGCGAATCTTCAATCCTTGGGTGCCGTGTTTTGATTTTCACAGGAGTGTATAGCCGTACGCTCCTGTTTTTTTTTATTCAGCTTTCATTTATTCATAGGCAGGATTTACTTAAAGTGAATAAAGACTTCTTTTTCATTGAGCTGATAGGTGAAACCCATGGATTCGCTGAGGACATGAAGCACATTGCGAAGGGATTCGTTATTATCAAAAGTACCCGTTGCTTTATCTGAAGAAGGATTTCCACTGACTTTCACACTGACTCCATACCATCGCTGAAGGATGTCGACCATCTCAGGAAAGGTGGTATTCTGGAACTTCAGTACTCCATCTATCCACAGGATTCGATCTCGGGTATTGACTTGGTATTTGATGGGATTGGGCTCATCCACGGCGAGCATGGATTCTTCTCCCGGATTGAGTTCGAGCTCCTTGGAGTTGCCCAGCTGTTGTAGTTTTACTTTTCCTGTGACTAGGGTGACTGCCACTTTATCCTGTCGGTTGAAGGTGGAGATATTGAAGGATGTACCCAGTGCAGTGGTGGTAATACCTTTGGCTTCTACAGAAAAGGGATGATCGGGATCTTTAGCCACTTCAAAAAAAGCCTCCCCTTCTAAGTTCACCTTCCGGTTGGTCTGAAAATCCTCCGGATAGGAAACCGAACTTGCGGAATTGAGGTAGATGGTGGATCCATCCGAAAGGAGGATTTTGGTTTTCTGTCCCGAAGGGTTGGTTCGGGTAATCCACTGGGGGGAGCTAGTGGCCTCTGTTAAAACCCTAGTTTCAGGTTGCTGTTGGGTGGAAAAGTAGGCGTAAGCTGAAAGTGCAATTAAGGCCAGTGCGGCCGCATATTTTGTCCAAGTTGAGAAGGAAATCCTTGTTTTCAGCGGTTGGGATTTGCTGATAAAAGGCTTGGCATATCCTGATTTCTCTGAGTTGATCTTCTGCCAAAGTAAGTTATTGTCCCAGGTATAGTCTTGGGATTTGATTTTTTCGCTCCAGAGTTGGATGATCTCCGCCGAAAGAAACTCTTCCGCTTCGGGGCTTTCCAGCCATTCGAGGAATTCGAGAGCTTCTTGGGGGCTCAGTTTTCCCGAATAAAAATCATCAATTCGCTTTTTGTGATCCATGAGAGGTCGATTACTGGATCATATACCCTTAAGCTATCGGAACTACTCACTGGGAAAGAAAAAAAGTTTGTTTTTTTTTGGATGGGAGTATGGAAGTCTGGAAGTTGTCGGGGTTAGTTCTTGATCGTTAAACGTTAATTGTTAAGCGTTAAAGCGTCATCTGCAAGGACTGAAAGATAGATTTAAGGTAATAAATATCGAATGTCAAATGATGAACTTCGAATGTCGAACTCCACAGAACACGAACTTCGAACTTTTTAATATCGAATATCGAAGGGTTTTGATTCTTCGGTCTTGTCTCTTGATTCTTGCTTCTTGAAACTACCTTGCTCAATCCATCAAGGCCAAAAGAAGGGAATCGACCACAAAAAACAACAGGCCTGAGGAAATGATCTTGAGTTTGGTAAGTTTTTCCCTCACGGCTGAAGTGGCACGGAAAATCTGATTTTCTACCGTCCGTTTGGAGATATTGAGTTGATCGGCGATCTCTGCCACACTTAGGTTTTCGAAGTAGCGGAGCTGGAATATTTTTTTCTGAGCGGGAGGAAGCTTTTCAATGATCTCCCTGGTGAGTTGACTAAACTCCGAGAAGATCAGCTCATCGTCGGCACCGGGGGAAGCAATTTGTTGAATCAAGGGGATTTTGTATTGCTGGAATGCGAAGAATCGGGCATCTTTTTTGGCTTTTTTGATAACCAATGACCGGACAATGGCAATGAGGTAGGCATTGATCGAGAGCTCTGGATCGAGCTTTGATCTGTTTTTCCAAATCTTTAAAAAAACCTCCTGCACTACCCCTTCCGCATCTTCATGACTTAGGTTCATTTTTCGGGAGATATGGTAGATCTTTTCCGAAAACAGGAAATACAACTTCTCAAAAGCTTTTTCATCGCCTAAGGACAATTGGATTACAAGTTGACGATGCTCTAAGGAGTCTGTTGCCATTTCTGATAGTGCGTACGATCAAAAGAAACAATTTATATCGATTGAACAAAACTAAATAATGGGAAGTCGGGAGGCGGTGTGGAGGATCGTTGAAGATTAAAGGTTAAGCGTTACTCGTTAAAGGGTTAAGAGTTTAGGGTTCGACGTTCGGGGGGTGGAGTGACTTGCATTCTATTAGTGGAGTGCTTAGGTAAAGGCTTAAAGCAGTTTGATCAGGAAATCCATTTTTAGTAAAAATCAATAAAATAAATTTTCGCTTTGGTCTTTTTCCAGATTTTTTAAGCTCAAAACGTGCTGGAAATACGAATTAAAACTTTGTAACTTTCTGATTATTAATTATTTGAATAATTCAATTGTTTCACTAAAATCAAACTTTTATGTCAACATCAATTTTATCCTATCGTTTTACAGATTTGTCACTTTCAAATGCAGACGGAACGAAACAAGCCCAAGTCAAAAACTGCACTTTGGGTCAAGGTCCAGGGAGAGTAAGCGGTTGGGGAGATTTTCCCTCTTCATTTATTTTCAATGGTACGGGAGGTATTCGAGTTTCGCTAGCCAAAGAGGAGTTGGATCTGAGGCAATTTTCCCTAAGGCTTATTTTTAGAATCACGGAAAACCCATCGGGCAGAATCAACCTATTTGAGGCCAACTCTCTCCCTTTTTCCGTGTTTGCCATGCCTGGTTCTGCTCCGGGCAAATATTTCCTTCACGCTTCCGTCCACACCAAAGAATATGGCTGGAGTTCGGCCATCACCAAGTTTGACTATGAAATGAGTGTTGGAAGTTGGGTCAGATTGGAAATCGGCTATGATCTAGATACCCTGTTGGTAAAAATTGATGGCAGATCCAGAGTCATCCATGCATTTCCCAAAGGGGAACTCAAGCCGGGAACTGGATCGACAGCCTTTATAGGAACCTGGGTGGACGGAGTGCGAAATGCACTTATTGGAGAAATGGCATTTTTGGAACTCACCCATGGCCTTCCATTGGAATTGGAGAACGAACTGGATCAACAACGAACTCTTCCTGCCTGGCATATCAGTTATAAATACCAGGATTTCAAGAAAGACCGGGATTTAGGCAATCCCCTTGGAAGCATCCAAAGCCGAGCAGGAAGCTTTTTCAGAAAGTTTGAAAGGGGAGTGATCCAATATCATCCCAGTTTTGGAGCTTTTGCTATTTACGGGGAAATACTTGCTGCCTATGAGGCCTTGGGAACGGCTCTGTCTAATGAACTTGGGGCTCTGATCAGTGATGAGGTTGACGGAAGACTCAGTGGGGTCCGGAAATCGGTATTTCAGCGAGGAGCCATTTACTGGTCTTCCTCAAGTAGGGCCTATCCGGTAGTGGGTGAAATGTATTTGGAATATGAATCTTTGGGAGCGGACAGTTCGGTAATTGGCTTGCCGATTGGCAGATACAGTGCAGTCGGCAGCGGGCGACAGCAGGTTTTCCAAAGAGGAAGGATGTATCATAAAAATGGTTCTCCCAGAGCATTTGAGGTACATGGATTGATATTAGAAAGGTATCTGGCTCTGGGCGGTCCGGTCAAAAAAGGTTTTCCGATCTCCAATGAACTCGATGTGAAAAACGGGACTTTGGTCATTGGTAAAATATCCGAATTTGAGGCTTGTGATATTTATTGGAGTGCTTCGACGGGGGCCTATGAAATTTATGGAGCGATCAGGGAAAATTATGATCTTATCGGAGGTCCACTGAGTGCGCTTGGTTTTCCAACCTCCAATGAGGAGAACGTTCCGGGTGCTGCCGGAGCTAGGATGAACACTTTCAAAAACGGCTCCATAGTCTGGTTTCCCAGTCATGGAACATTTATCTGTTATCCTTTTGAAATTCATCTTCAAAGGGTTTCCACACGGGATGCGGATGACGACATCATTTTCAAAGATGACAGTGATATCTACGCCAAGATCATTGTCTTAGAAAACGGGCACCAAGTGCACAGTTCGGTCAAACCTAATTCCGGAACCTATTCCAACACCACGGAGGCGACATTGAATCATACCGTCAACCGGATTTTCACGCCCAATCAAATCCATCAGACCGTGGTATTGGAGTTTCAGGCTTGGGACAGTGACAATGGTAGACCATTTGGTGGAGGGGATGATAATCTTGGCTTTTACAGGCAAACCCTTTCCGCCTCAAACGCTTGGGGACTTTTGGGTACGCAGGGAATTTTCAACAGAGCAGGCGGTAGTCATGGGCTGAAGCTAGACTGGTCGGTTCGACCCAGAATTCCTCAGGGAGCCATTCCGGACCGGAATTACTTTTTTTGGGGAGCATCCAACCGAGGGACAAGTACGATCTCTTGGGATACTTATGCGGATGCGTTTTCAGATGTGACCAAAGGGGTTAACTTTTTCGACCATGTATCCCTCAAGTCTTTATTTTACGAACTGGTAGTCAAGGGATTGGCAGCCAGCGGAAATTGCTTTGGAATGTCTTTGGAGGGAATCTATGCTCTGAAATGCATGAGCCGGTATGGAAAACCTTTAAACCGATTTACCTGGGCTCAAACAGAGCGGGAATTCAATATCAAGCATCAATACCAGGTAGGCGCCAATGCGATCTGGTGGTTTGTCGGACAATTTATCACCGGGAATACCCATGATCCCAAGCGGGTATTTTCGGAAACCGAGTATTTCAATTCGATCGGGAACAAACCGGTGATCTGCATTTCCCAGAATTATGATTTTAGCGGGGCACCTCACTGTATTTATCCCCACAGGTGGCGTAAAGAGGGCGACAATTGGTATATCGACTGTTTTGACCCCAACAATCTGGATGGGAACCGTACCATCCACATCAATGCCAGGACCAACAGTTTCAATTACAACAATGGGCGGACGTATTCAGGAACTGCCTGGACTGGGGGGAGATTTCATTATATGCCTTGGTTTATTCTCAGTGGGGAGCCCAGGACTCCGATTTGGGATGCCATACTTCTTTTGTTGACCGGATCCGTTTTAATCTTTGCTGACAGTGGGGAAACCGTTGCACTGACCGATTCATCCGGCAACAATCTAAACGGGGGAAAACTCAGTCAGGGAGAGGCTTCCAGAAGACATCAGATGTTTATTCCTTTCCATGGTCTAAATGGGGTAATGGGGGGAAATATTTACATGCAGAAAGGATTTGGTCTGTCCAACAATTTCAACCATCAAATCCGGGCAAAGAAAACCAGTCCATTCAGCTATGGTATCGCCAATCTGAATGGAGAACTGCGATACAATACAGCCTTTAAGACAGGAGAAATCGAATTATTTCAGGCCAGAAAATTAGGTTCTCAGGAAAGTCAGGTTTCCATTTTGAGTAAGGAAGCCAAACTTTACGAGGTTGAGTTAAGTCAGAAAATCGGACAGGAGATTATCCGTACCAAAATCGAAAATATTCCTACCGGGAAAGACAGGGAATTGGTTTTTTCGGTTCAGCCAGGAATTGAAGGAATAGATATTGTCAGTTCGGGAGGTACTGCTACTTCACGAATTTCTACGGAAGTCTATGATCTGAGCAACAAGCTGAAAACAAAGGCTCAGTTTAACCTTGATCTGGAAGGTGGCATCAGGCTGCGTAATTCGGGGGTGTTGAGTACCGGGGTGTTGAGTACCTCCAAGATCGACACCATAAAAGGAGCTGCATTAGACACCAAGATAATTCTACCCAGGTAATCAAAAGTCATCTAGGATAAATAGCTTAAGCACCTGATGGGGTGAAAATTGGGGAAGTTGTCTGGTTGTCTGAATATCCAGTTGGCTAGTTGTTCCGTTTTCGGGCTTGTCTACCTGAGTTAAGTTGTCTATTTATCAGTTTGTCCAGTTTTCCTGCCTGCCGGAGGTAGGTTGTCCGGCTTTCTGGTTAGTTTTTTAACCAGAAAAGCCGGACAATTTCGACTGGTACCTGTCGAACGCCGAATCCGCTACACCAGGGCGAACAGGCATGGCAGATAGGTGGGGAATGGAATCGGGGGTTACAAATTCATGGAGTATTATTTTTTGCCACAAAGACTCGAAGTCAGTAAGATGTTAACCA
>NZ_QEIG01000030.1 GCF_014324365.1 Algoriphagus sp. AK58 | reverse complement strand
GTGCAAAATAAATCATAAGGAGTAAAATTTTAATCCCATTTTATAATTAAAATCCTAAATCGAATTAGAAAGTTTATAGAAAAAAATTAGAGATTTTTGAAAGAAAAAATAATGTAACCTTAAAGGACACTTCAACTAATAAAAAATTCGGTGTAGGTGTACATATCGCCATTATGTCCTTGGGGAAACAGTTTAATGTTTGTGGTTTTTTGAAAAATCCATTTGAAAAATCATCCTTGTAAAAGCATTGAGATCCGTATTGATCTTCCCTTCCTTGATAAATATAATTTGGTTATTCAAGACATACTTAATTTTTTAATGGTTCTCCATTTCCGGGATTCTTCAGCTAATAAAGCCCTTTAAAGTATATGTGGCAAAATCTTTAAATCGACTGCTATTCTTCCTTTAGAAACCATTTTTTATTCTGATTCCACGACATCTTTTTACTTTTGCGACATTAATTTGTCGCGCATTTAAATTTTGCGACAATTATCCTCTATAATTGTCGCAAAAATGATTTAGTGTCATGAACATACCAAATGAGCTTGATAGTATTCTGCATGCTTTGAAGTCCTTTCCAAATGGTGCAAGTATCGAGGAGCTGAATGAAGCTCTTTCTGTCCCTCTAGAAAGAAGAACCCTTCAGAGAAGATTAAAGATACTCAAAGAAGACCAGCTCATCTATTCCGAAGGTGGCTCTCGTGCTACACGGTATTTTATCATTGGTTCGGCTGCTCTTCAATCTAAGATTGCAACGAAGGACGACTCGTCAATGACTCCTCCTCTTTCTCAAGAGGGCAAAGAAGTTTGGGCCTTGGTCTCACGTCCTGTTGCACAAAGGAAACCTGTCGGATACGAACGAAGTTTCTTGGAAAATTACCGTCCCAACATCGACAGCTTTCTCAGCAACCGAGAAAAACAAAAACTGGCTGAATGGGGAAATACCAGGAATGGAGAACAGCCAGCCGGGACCTATGCAAGAGAAATATTAAATCGCCTCTTGATCGACCTTTCTTGGAATTCAAGCAGACTAGAAGGGAACACCTATTCCTTGTTGGATACAGAGCTGCTTATCCATAACGGAAAAACCCCCTCGAACAAATCACCCATGGAAACCCAGATGATTCTCAACCACAAGGAGGCTATCGAGTTTTTGGTAGAATCGTCTGATGAGGTGGGCTTCAATCGCTACACTTTTCTTAATCTCCATGCCCTGCTTTCAAACAACCTGTTGCCAAATCCGGCGGCATCCGGCAGGCTTAGAACATTTGGCGTGGGAATCACTAATTCGGTATTTACTCCGTTGGGAATTCCACAACTCATCGAAGAATCTTTTGACCTAATACTAGCAAAGGCAAGCCAAATCCAAAATCCGTTTGAGCAGGCTTTTTTTGTATTGGTTCAGCTTCCCTATCTCCAACCATTTGATGATGTCAATAAGCGAGTATCCAGATTGGCTGCCAATATTCCTTTGAACCGACACAACCTTGCTCCTCTTTCATTTATAGACCTACCGGAAGAAAGCTATATCAAAGGAATGCTAGGCATTTATGAATTAAACCGCATCGAATTATTCAAGGATGTGTTTCTGTGGGCCTATGAGCGGTCAGCCCTAAGGTATGCAGCCATTCGTCAATCTCTTGGCGAGCCGGATCCTTTTCGCTTAAAATACCGAGAAGAAATACGCGGGATCGTCAGCCAAATTGTAAGCAATGCAATGGATAAAGAAGCAGCATCCGAAGCAATAAAATCCGAAGTCAAAAAATTACCAGAACCAGACCAATCCAGGCTCTCCGAAGTAGTAGAAACAGAACTCTTGGGATTACATGAAGGAAATTTTGTCCGCTACCGAATCAGACCGTCCGAATTTACTGCCTGGAAAAAGCGGTGGGATTCTTAGTTAAGATGAGATAAAAAAAACGCAAACCATATAAAAACTCACCCAAACTGCTTAATTCTTGGTTTCACAAAGCTCTAAAACCTTAAAAAAAGAAAAAGGGGACAGAATCGGGGACAATTCGAATCAATTCCATTTGATTCGAATTTACAAACACTCCAAAAAAGGGTATAAAAAACAAAAAGTTGACCGTAAAACGATCAACTAATTATTTAGTAGCGGGAACAGGACTGTTATATTTTATTGATATATAGACTTTTATGAATAAAGGAGGACAAATAGGGGGACAGGTTCATTTTGGGCCAAAAATTTCAAATTCATTTGAATTGATTTTAATCTACAACCTGAATTTATCAATAAAATCACGATTTGAGAGCCAATTAAGGCGTTCGAGATTTGAATGATTTTTTCTTTTTTGAAGTCAAAATCCGAATCCCGAAATAATTTCCAATTCGAAGATCTTAAACCGTATTTTGTTATTCAGCAATTTAGCCATTCAATATTTCTTTGATCGATTTCCAATTTCAACCTTCGAACAATTCGTACCTGCGATATGTACGAGCTGTACGAAGAGTACGATTGGATAATCCCCTTTCTACTATTTCCATTTTGTCATGCTACTGACATCAATTGGCCATTTCGCAACAAAACTAATCAGCCCCTCCTCAAAGTCCTCTTTGACAATTGGGATAATAATTAGATTTTCTTTAAACTTATTTCCATTTCTTACCATTAGGTCCTGCCAAGAAGGGTTATCATTTTCAAAATCATAACGGAACACTTTCTTGCCATTATAAAAAACTTCGAAATAATCAAGATTATCAAAGTTACTGCTAGGATCTACATTCGGACCCCATTGATAGCTTAAAGTATCAATATCACCATTTCCAAAATCCAGATACCTATCACCTTTTTTCCCTACACCAATTACTTTGAAGGCATCTTTTTCGGTATAATAAAGTGTATCTGAAGTTACTAGAGTACAAAATGGTTCACTTCGACTTGTACATAATTTCAAATCTGAAATTCTATAGTTTTCGTTTACGGTGAAATAATCTTTCCCTTCTGCTGTTTCAAGTCTTATAAAATGACTCCATATCGGTGGTTCACCAGGTGATTCTTTTGGATGGCATGAAAATGAAAACAAAGCACTTACCAAAATTAAAAGGAAATTCCTCATTGAATTATAAGTTTAGCGTTACGGATTTTTCCATCCAAAACGTAAATTACGATATAAACTCCTGACATAAGCGAACTAACATCAATAGGTTCTGATGATCTCCAGCATTCAAGAAACTTTACTGGAATATCGTCAGTACTACTCATAATTGTCACATTTAAAATGTCAGTGTCGGCTGTTTCTGGGATTCTAAAACTGACCTGATTGGAAATCACAGGGTTGGGATAAAATACAGCCTCCGCTCCCGTAGAAATTCTCGCAATAGGACCTCCGCCGCCATCACTGGAGACTGTAACATATTTACTGGCGTTGGCTGGAATACCGCACAGACCAAGTGTTGAAACATTCAGATAAAATGAAAGAGCCCCACTACTGGGACTGACGGTTACCAAATGGGAATTCTGCCGTGAACATATAGTAATCCCGAAATCAGCGGAAGCAATAGTACACTAAAAATCACTTTTAAATTACAGTTTTAGGCTAGGCGTATTTACAAAATCACACTAGCATGCCCACCAATTTGAAATTGGCATCTTTAAATACTACCTTTTATAAATATCAAGTTATTAACCTATTTATTTAGAATACATTACACAACTACAAATTGATCTAATCTTTATATTAATTCCCAAGCGGTGGCGATCAAGGTAAAATAATGATGTCGAATTCATACTTTTTCCCTACAAAAAACGGTTGTGAACATTCATATGGCTGACAATTAAGATTATCAATGTTAATTATGGCCTGATTTGAAGGTGCGGAACTATCAATTAAAGTAATAGAATATTGATCAACTTCTGGGTTATTTAATGAGAATTCAAATGATTCATTTACATTGTTTTTTATAGTATCTACACTTTCTATCTTACTATTTGGAAATCCTATATTCTTATATCCTGTAACCACAATAAACACATTTGAATACCGAGAAGGAATATTTTGATCTATTATCTTTATTTTGAACCTTGTTAAAGAATCCTTCTTTATACAGGAAAATAAAGAAAATAAAATTAAGCAAGTAATAATTCGTGATTTCATAAATCTAGTATTTAATTTAAAATCAATCTTTTTTGCAGAATCTGCTCTTCTGTTTGAATCTGAATGATATACAGACCAGAAGGAATATGATCTACAGCAAATTTCTCGTTGTAATCTCCTACTGGTCGATATCCGAAACTAAGTGGGATGACTCCACTATTCGAACTGGAAGCAGGGATAAGGTCAATTTGTACATTTGATGACTTATTAACTTTGTATAAAATATTGAGATCTTTACTGGCGGGATTTGGCCAGAATGTGATTTTAGTAATAATTTCGACTGGAGGAATTGATTTTGATATTTTTTCTTGTGAAGAATCATCAAACATAATCCTCTCTATAGGTCCCCCGCCGCCGCCCCCGCAGTTTGTATCACCAGAAGGGTAAACATTTAGCACCCTACTAGTCGAAGACGAAAAGTTAGAAACCACTCCACCTGAATACGTTCTTATTAACGTGATTGTGTACGCGCCAGGAGCTAAACTGCTAAGAAAAATTTGATCCGACGTTGATGAGTAAAGAAAATTATTAGGCCCAGTAACTTGCCATGTATGATTGTAAAGATTTCCAACAGCAGAATCATCCGTAATCCAAAAATTTAAAGACTGATTTGGACACATAAACCATTGGGTTGTATTAAATCTAGGGGCTGGGGGTGGAGCAGAAGTACCAGATGCACAGAAAAAACTTGAAATATTAAACTCATTTGATAGTAAATTGGTCCAGGGCAGTGAAATATCATTCAAATCTATAACATGTTTGGAATTTGAATTATTACTATAAATTGCTTGAAATGGGGTCAATCCGTTAGACTGTAGATGGCTAACAGAATAGTTCAAATGGCTCTGTTGAGTTCTTGGAGCTGCGGAGGCTAAAGAGCTAAATAGCGGGACAAATGAGAAAAAATCTCTTCCGTATGTATTTATAGTTTGAAATCCTTCAAACAATTCTAGAATGTTGAAGATTTTCCAAAATCCTATGTCCGCATTTCCGATCCCTTGATTTGTTTGATATCCGCCAGAGGCGATATCATAATTGAAAGCATCAAAATTGAAAGTTCTAACTTTTGAAGTAGTTGGAATACCAGAAAAATACGCCTGAATTGATGAAACTGTTGAATTTGTATTCAAATTATTCGTTGCTATCTTAACAAATGCAGATACAGGAGAAACGTAATTTATATCCAGCATTAAGCTATTTGGAACAAAAGAACTTACCGGGCTTTGTTGGGTTCCTAAACTACTACCATTTATTATTGCAATATTTCGAATTCCTGCCTGTGAAGGAAATCCAAATTGATTTAAGTCATTTTGGAGAGATAGGAACTCAGCATGTGGACTAGGTCCTTTGTATCTAAGGAGCATTTGCTTTGCAGCAGTGCTATTTAATAAGAAAAGGGCATCATTAATTTCAGTTTGTGCTATGTTAAATAAATTTAATAGATCAATATCATCCAAATCCTCAGCCATTTTCTGAAAACCAACCGGCACATTCGCCCCTTTATGTGGAGAATCAAAACTTATAAAGTGACTCACACCATGCTGTATATTTCTTGATTCCATACTACTTAAACTATAACGAGCTACTAATCCCCCCATACTTTCTCCAATCACTATAATTTTATTATTTCCTGATTTTCGCTGTTTCACATCAAGAATTAATCGTTCTAGAACTTGGGCATTTGTTCTAATATCTGCACCACCATTTGAAAAATTCAAATAAATTACATCATAACCGTTATTTCGAAACTTCACATCAACTTGTGAAAGGTACCTTGATCTAAGTTCCTCAATTCCAACAAGATTTCCTGCGTCGAAACCTTCTACTATAATCACAGGTTTATCAAATATAAAGTCGCATCCATTAAAAAGTTGGCCAATTCCACCCGATAAATTTTCTATTCTGCCACCTACAGATGAAAGAGAGCTTATTGTAGGAATGTCAAAAATATAGTCAGGCTCACTACCCTCGAACACGTTAACATTTATTTTACTATGGACAAAAGTCACATAATTATTCTCTACAAATTTTACTGTAATTGATTTTTCTCCAGGTCCGGGATAATAAATCTCAATCTTTTGATTTTTAACAACTTCCTGAAACCCCCTGCCATCGTAGAAATCAGCCAAAATTTTAACATTTTTTTTTGAAACGAATAGAGTTGAATCGAAAAAAAAATTAACATTCTTGGTATATACATCACTGATTAATGGACTGGCATCTATTATTGGAATAGTATCATAAATTTTTGAAGGTTGATAACCTCTCTTTACTGCATGAATATTTTCTTCAATTTCATACTCATCTAACCATTCACCAACAGAATAAATTATGCCAAAAGGAACAATTTCCTCTTTCTTTTTAATTTCGGTAAGAATTATTTGAGGATCTGATACCAAGGAACGTTTACCCATTTCTGAATTCTTTATTCCAATAAAGTTCGATTTGAATGCATATTCATCAGTGAAAATAATCTTGTATTCTTTATCATTTTCAAAAAAACCTATCATTTCTTTTCTAAATTGGCCTAAAAGAAACCCTTTATTCAAAAAGTTTTGTGTCCTAATTGATTTCCTATCAATGCTATCAAGCTTTTGATAAATCTTTGAAAGATTGACCTTATCTTTTTCTTGGCAAAAAGAAAAATAACAATTAAATAACATCAATATAACAATAACAATTTTTTTCATAAAATACCATTTTATATTATTTACTCCGGATAATTTTTATTTTCTCCTTTATGTAGATAAGGTTTAACATCTCTTTTTAAAATTCCTTTGATTTATTTTCATCCTCAATGAAAGCTTCCCAAATCGCACCAGCCCCCACAAATCACCCTATTTATTAGTTTTTCAAAACTACCAAGATTATTTTGATAAAATTATTCAATCAATCTATAAATAAAATCAGATTTAGAATTGTTTCCTGAACTCTTTAAGATTTGCATCAAAGCTGTTAACTCCGATAATAAACTTGCTTGATCTTCAATAATCAAGGTAAAATTATAATTATTTTGAGTCCAAACATTTTAAATTAATTTATTAAGTAAAAGGTTAATAGGCCCAATAATATTCATTAAAATCACAATTGAATTCAAATCTACCTGTCTGATTATCCCATTCAAAATCCAATCCCAAAACTGAACTTATTTCTGGATATTTATCTTGGCTGAGATAAAAACTAACGCTGTAATAATTCATGATTCAAAACATTAATCAAAGATTTTTTTTTAGAGAAGTATTCTTTATATACTATTTAATTTTGACTAAAACATCTCCCATCAAACACTCTTGTAGTTATGTTCTCACCCTAAGGACCTCAAAGCATTTTGAGTTTCTTCATCTTCAAATACAGCTTGTATTTTTTCAAGAATTTGAAACTACTAAACACTACATTTTTAATTTATCTTGTTTAAATCATGCTTATCAATTATGACCTATGTTCATCAACTTTATCCATTTTTCTTTTTAATCATTTAGCCACATAAACCCCATGAGACTCTAGAAATTCTATAATACCTAACACTTCTTTTTTATTTTTTTCTATCCTTAATTTATGGACTCTACCTTTAACCAAAATATCAATGACTGGTATAATTTTCAATCCATTATAAAAAGAAAAAGCTGACATCCCTCCTAGTACCATAATTGCAATTAGGCCATGCCCTAATATATTAAAAAATCTCACACTCTTTTCCGAAACCAGTACACTATTTATAATAATGTATATAGAAAAAATCAATAAAATTAAAAATACAACCCCAATAAATAATACTATCACCCAATTTTTAACGGATCTGCCTTTCCTTAAAAAAGCCTTTTCTATTTCACTATATAATATTAATCGATAAGTATATCTATTTCTTAGAAGATGAATACCTTCTGGTGTTAATTTAAATGTGAAATCAACAATTTCTTTCATAACTTTATTTTAGTTTTACCTGAGCTTGGGTTTTCTAAGGGCAATCCCGGCCCAAAATAAGGCTGTCCAGGCATTGTTCCAGGAGGCATTTTTGGTCCCCAAAGCCAAAGAATATTATCTAAATGATTCATAAGGTGTTCTCGAATGTAAATCCCGAGTTTTGACTTACCCATATCTGTTTCACCAAACTTTCTCCCTCCTGGCATATAATCTATCATACTTGAACCATTACGTCCATTCCAATTTTTATCTACCCAAAAAAACTTTCCTCTTTGATCTGACATTTGATACCAAACTTGCCCATTTCTAGATTCAGAGGTACCTGTATAACCATATCCTCGCCCATTTTTTCTTTCAATTTCATTAGGGGCTTTGTTATTATCTCCGCAACAATTTTGATTAGTTGATTTCCCATTTCCACCAACTGTTTCAAAATTTCCTATATAATCAGCACCCATTACTTCGCTTGAAAGGACTTTACCATAACCCATTTCAACCCAAACATCCTCTGAATCTGGATTGGTTTCTTCACCATTCACCACACTCTTCTCTGTTGAATCCTCTGCTTCTGGTTCTCCCTGCTTTACTTCTCCCATCACCGAATACGCCTCCATGCCATCTGGATCGATAAAACGCATCGGATTGTTGAGTGCGTAGTTATACGGACTTTGTCTTCTTGCCTTTTCAGCCAAAGGATCATGCACAAACCATCGCCCAATCGCAGGAATATAGAATCTCGCCCCGTAATCATACATGATTACGCCCAAGCCGCTTGTCAGCTCTTTGCCATTATAAAGATAAGGATTCACCTTGATTCCTCCATATTGATACCCTAAGCCTGAAAGATCTACCCCCCAGGGATCGTAGTGCGTCTCCTGTACGATCAGCGGACCTGTACTCATGATCCTGAACTGGTCAAACCAAACGTTTTCAGAAGTTTCATTGACCAAGTAGGTCTCTATATAGCCATCCTTCTTGATCGCCAGCTTTTGAATCAGTTCCTCGTGTTTGTTTCGGGCTTTTTTGGATAAGATGACCTTTCCTTGTTCGTACAGATTACTGTCTGCATCATAAAGCGCATAGCCCATATAGGCTTCCGGAGCCGGCTTTTGCTGGACTTCTGAGATTACTAAGGCAATCACATTGGCAATAGCCAGTTCATTTGGAGCAGCTGCCAGATTCTGACCATACTCCCCTAAGGTTCGGATTATCTTTTGGTCCAATCCTGTACGAACGAAACTGGCCGGGCTTAATCTGACTTTCTTAGGATCCATATATTTCCCAAAAACTCCGATTTCCACACTGTCTCCCTGCTGCACTTCCTGACTTCGGGAAGGACCGAGTATTCTTCCGCGATCGGCATTCAGCCAGGCAGTGGCCTAGCCTCCTAGGTCTTATTATGCTCGGAAGCTCCCTGTTTGGATTCCCGAATATTGTCAAAGCTCCTCTTTCTCTTTCCTTTTAATTTCGTTTCGCTTCTAAATCAGCACCGGGAGGTGATTTGCAACCTCAGCTTACTCGGCGACTGTGGTAGACCTACTACCATCTCTTATACAATATGTCTTTGATTCACATCAAGGACTTCACGACACCCCTTCACCCAAAAGGGGGAGTCTATATAAACATCACATGGAAAATTTAAATGAACACTTAAAACTTAACACTCCAATAATCCCTTATAGGTAACCTCGATATTTTAACTAGATAAAAAACATACTATTCATTAATATACTTAACACATCTCTTAAATTAGAATAAAAATTTTTATGATCAAATATTACTTGATTAAATAGAGTGATATCGCCTAATTCAGACTTCCATAAAAAATTAGAATATACATAATCTTTAAATACCATCAAATCCGGCCTCTCCAATAAATTAGTTAAAATAAGGTTATTAGTTTGAATTGAATAATCAAGAGCTATGTTAAGAAAATCAACTATTTTAACTAGATTATTTTTATCATAAATTTCATCTAGATTACTTTCTCTTTGAATCAATAAATCAATACACTTTAAATTATATGAAACACAGGATTCATCAACCCCATTTTCTAATAGCCATTTTCTCAAATTATTGGAATCAAAGAAAGAATCTACATTTAACAATAGATAATTCTTCAAGGCTTTCAATTCCTTTGAACAAACAATTAGACTGTTTTCGGATACAACCAATTTATCATTCTCATTATCTGTTAAATCAGAACCCCAGACTGAAAAAAAATCACCCTCGCTTAATTTAAAACAAATTAAGTACTTTCTATATTTGTCTGATACCAACATACATTAATTATTTAGGCCGTTTATCTCTAAACCATTTTTTTAATTGATTATTTGGCGAAGTTGGACCCCGCTTGCTATCTCCAACCTCATTTGATATTTTATCAGCTAATTGAGAATCGGATTTACTCCAATCAACATCACTAACCTTAGGTGGGGTTCCGTATTGGTCTGGCCAAATATTCTTCCTCCCACCTTTAGAATGCAAGACATGTTCTGGTACACCTAAGCTAACTAAAAAATTTGCAATAGATATAGTCGTTTCTTCGATATTAATTCCAGCGTCAAAAGCAACATAGGTTGCTCCTGCTGAAATTCCAACCCATGCAAAAACAGGATTTACGGAGAAAGCGGGCCTTGATCCTACAAAGGCAAAAGTAATTGCCTTGTCTACTTTGGGTGCCTCAACAACAAATTCAGGCAATGATGAACACGTTTCGCAATCAGTATCACCTGTTGGATTTGTCTCCTCGCCATTAACCACACTTTTCATCAATGGGTCTTCCGGTTCCCTCTCAGCCGTAAAAACAGGTGTCCCCTGTACCGAATAGGCCTCCATCCCGTCTGGATCGATAAAGCGCATCGGGTTATTAAGTGCATAGTTGTATGGACTATGCCTTCTTGCTTTCTCAGCTAGCGGATCATGCACAAACCATCTTCCAATCGCCGGAATATAGAATCTCGCCCCGTAATCATACATGATCACACCTAAGCCGCTTGTCAGTTCTTTGCTATTGTATAAATACGGATTTATTTTGATTCCTCCATATTGGTAACCAAGACCTGAAAGATCGACTCCCCACGGGTCATAGTGGGTTTCCTGTACGATCAGCGGACCTGTACTCATGATCCTGAACTGGTCAAACCAAACGTTTTCAGAAGTTTCATTGACCAAGTAGGTCTCTATATAGCCATCCTTCTTGATCGCCAGCTTTTGAATCAGTTCCTCGTGTTTGTTTCGGGCTTTTTTGGATAAGATGACCTTTCCTTGTTCGTACAGATTACTGTCTGCATCATAAAGCGCATAGCCCATATAGGCTTCCGGAGCCGGCTTTTGCTGGACTTCTGAGATTACCAAGGCGATTACATTGGCGATCGCTATTTCATTGGGAGAGGCTGCCAGATTCTGACCATACTCCCCTAAGGTTCGGATTATCTTTTGGTCCAATCCTGTTCGAACGAAACTGGCCGGGCTTAATCTGACTTTCTTAGGATCCATATATTTCCCAAAAACTCCGATCTCCACACTGTCTCCCTGCTGCACCTCTTGACTTCGGGAAGGACCAAGTATTCTTCCACGATCCGCATTGAGCCACGCTGTCGCATAGCCTCCGGGGGTCTTGTTATGCTCACTTGCGCCTTGGCGAGATTCCTTGATATTGTCAAACAGCTCCTCCTCCTCTTCGGCCTTTTCAGGCTCCATGGTTGCCATTCTCAGCGTGGACTGTGGTGCACGGACTACCTGACGTACATTTCCCAAATGATCTTTGACGAAGAATTCGTATTGGAAGGCTGAGTTCTCAAAGGCAGCGCGTCCTTCCTCATGCATGATATAGGACAGTGTATTGGCTCCCGAATTGATTTTTTCAAACACAAATTCCCCCAAATAATCCAACGTAGTGGTAGTGGCCCCTTCTACATTTACCTGACGGACCTTCACTCCTTCGGCATTGTACCAATAGGTGAGGCTTCTCCCAGTCCCTGAGAAGACAATGGACTTGGGAAGGTTTAGGTGATTGTAGGTAATGACCACGCTGTATTGATCATTATTCCCCAAGAGGTTTCCGTTAGCATCGTAATTGTAGGTACTGGTTCCCAGATTTTTGTAGTCTTTGGCCAGATAATTGGGTAAAGTCTGTGCATCATAAAGGTAGGACAGCTTATTGCTATGGGTAGCATAGGTGTAGGATAAATTATCCACCA
>NZ_QEIG01000003.1 GCF_014324365.1 Algoriphagus sp. AK58 | reverse complement strand
CACACTTATCGGGACGCTACCAGAAAACCTGATTTTCTCCTGTTTTGTCATCTTTGCAATTTAAAAAATCGTTTCAAAAGTTAAAATTGAATCAGCTGCTTGTCAGTCCTTTCTGTGCAAATCCTCCCGATCCTGATACCACTGCTCCTCAAAGGTCTCTTCGATTTTCACTGGTGCGGCTAAAACCGCCCACACCATCCACAAGATCAAAAATGGCCCTGCCAAAAAAATCGCCCAAATCAATACCTGCGCGATATTAAACTGAATCAAAGTGACAAACAGGATCAACACTCCTGTCACGATCCCAACAGCGCTGTGATAGTTTTGCATCTTTTCCCCGGTTTTTCTGAGGAATACTAAACTCAGTTGCCCTCCACTTTGTTAATCCCTCAACAAATCCAGTTATCAGCTACCTGATACTAGATACCAGCTACTTGCTACTAAAATCTTGTGTCTTGCATCTCACGTCTAGCGTCCAAAAATGAAAGGTTTCCGATTTACCCAATATGTCCCACCCCAAGACCCGGAGAAAAATACCTTCGAAAATCTGCTGAATATTTTCCTTCAGCTCGTTACCATGACGGGAGGAGATGTGGCTGAGGCGCTCAGTTGGCTGACCAATCTGGACAAGCGCTACAACCTCACCAATCCCAACTACGGCATCGGCGACTTCATCGAGGACCTCAAATCCAAGGGCTACTTGACCGAGGAAAACCAAAAGGGCGAGCTCAAAATCACCGGAAAAGCCGAGCAGACGATTCGTAAATCCGCTTTGGAAGAAATCTTTGGCAAACTCAAGCGAGGCAAATCCGGTCAACACAAAACCACCCATTCCGGAACCGGAGATGAGCGAGGTACCGACCGTCGGGCCTTCGAATTTGGAGACAATCTGGATCAGATCGCATTAACCGATTCCCTTCGAAATGCCCAAGCTAATCACGGCCTTTCGGGCGATTACCTGCTCACGGAGGATGATTTGGAAGTCATGGAAAATGAAGTCAGATCGCAAACCTCCACGGTGCTGATGATCGATATTTCCCACTCGATGATCCTCTATGGGGAAGACCGGATCACCCCTGCAAAAAAAGTCGCCATGGCTTTGGCCGAACTGATCAAGACCCGCTATCCCAAGGATACGCTCGATGTGATTGTCTTCGGAAATGATGCTTGGCAGATCGAAATCAAGGATTTGCCTTACCTCCAAGTCGGTCCTTACCATACCAATACCGTTGCCGGACTCGAGCTTGCCATGGATTTGCTTCGAAGAAGAAAAAATCCCAACAAGCAGATCTTCATGATCACGGATGGCAAGCCTACTTGCCTCAAAGTCGGGATCAAATACTACAAAAATGCCTTTGGCATCGACAGCAAAATCCTTGCGGAAACGCTCAAACTCGCTGCCCAATGCCGAAAATTGAAAATTCCTGTGACGACCTTTATGATCGCCTCGGACCCCTACCTCAAAGAATTTGTGAAAGAGTTTACCAAAGTCAACAACGGCAATGCCTACTACAGCAGCCTGAAGGGATTGGGTGACCTCATTTTTGAAGATTATAGACGAAACCGCACCAAACGCTTCTAAGCATGGACTACCAAAAACTCACCGGACACCAACTCTTACAGATCAAGACCCTCGGCCAGCTCAAGGCTTCAGGATATCAACCCAAATCCATCAAAGAAGAACTCCGTGACAATCTGATTCAAAAGATCAAAGCCAAAGAAAATGTCTTTGCCGGCATTTGGGGCTATGAGGATACGGTCATACCCGACATCGAGCGAGCGATTCTTTCCCGTCACAACATCAACTTGCTCGGTTTACGCGGTCAGGCCAAAACCCGAATCGCGCGGATGATGACGCATCTGCTGGATGAATACGTCCCTGTATTGGTTGGCTCGGAACTCAATGACGATCCGATTCATCCGCTCTCCTCTTTTGCCAAAAATCTGATCGAGGAAAAAGGTGACGACACACCGGTCTCCTGGCTTCATAGGGAGGATCGCTATGCAGAAAAATTGGCCACACCGGATGTTTCCGTGGCCGACTTGATCGGAGACGTGGATCCGATCAAAGCGGCGACGATGAAACTCAGCTACAACGATGAGCGGGTGATTCATTACGGATTGGTACCGCGTTCGCACCGATGCATTTTCGTGATCAATGAATTGCCGGACTTGCAAGCAAGGATTCAAGTGGCTTTGTTCAATATTTTGCAGGAAGGAGACATCCAAATCCGTGGGTTCAAGTTGAGACTTCCTTTGGACATCCAGTTTGTCTTCACTGCTAACCCGGAGGACTATACTAACCGGGGAAGCATCGTGACTCCGCTGAAAGACCGAATCGAGAGTCAGATCATCACCCACTATCCAAAATCCATCGAGATCGGCAAAAAAATCACCGCTCAGGAAGCCAACCTTGCTGGAAAGCCAGTAGACCAAATCCATGTACCTGAGTTGATGAAAGACCTGATCGAGCAGATTGCTATCGAGGCAAGAGGTTCTGAGTTTGTGGATGAGAAAAGCGGGGTTTCGGCACGATTGACGATTTCGGCCTATGAAAACCTGATTTCCGCTGCAGAAAGAAGACTTTACTTAAATGGAGAAAGCAACACCGTAGTTCGAATCGCCGACCTGATCGGCGTAATTCCGGCAATTACCGGAAAGGTTGAGTTGGTCTATGAAGGCGAACAGGAAGGTGCAGGTCTAGTCGCGTACAACCTGATTGGAAAAGCGATCCGTACCCAGTTTGTGAACTATTTCCCTTCTCCTGAACAAAAGAAAAAAGACAAAAACGGCAATCCTTACGTGATTCCTTTGGCTTGGTTTGGGGAAGGAAACGAGCTGGATATTTTGGCTTCCCAGTCTGATAAGGAATATAAAACCTTGCTTCACTCCGTTCCAGGACTGGAGGAAGTAGTCACCCAGATGGTGAAAAACCTACCGGAAAAAGAGAAGGAATTCTTCATGGAGTTTGCGCTACACGGTTTGGCTGAATATTCCCAATTGAGCAAAAAGCTTTTGGACACCGGACTTCAGTTTAAAGACCTATTCAGTTCCATGTTTGACATGGGTGCAGGGGATGAAGAGGACGACTTCGATGAGGATGACAATTAAAGAAAGGGGCGAAAGCCTCTTTTTTTCTTTGCAACGCGGAGGCGCAGAGAACGCGGAGAAAATTAAAGATTATTGACCACTCTCTTAAGACCATTAACTAATTTGACGGAATTAAAATTGATTAGTAACCCCAGTTTTAGGTTAGTGAGCTTAAGATAAGTGAGAATCTGAGCTATGTGAATATCAGCAAATTCTTCAACCGTTTTGATTTCAATTATTACTCTTTCCTCAACGAGGATATCGATTCGGTACCCTGCTTCTAATTGAAACCCTTTGTATGAAATAGGCAATGCAACTTGTGATTTAACATTTAATCCCCTTTGCCTTAATTCAAAAAGTAGGCAAGCTTCATAGCTACTTTCAAGCAGGCCAGGACCTAGATGTTTATGCACTTCAATTGTTGCACCGATTATCTGGGATGAAACTTCGTTCTCTGACTTAAAACAATACGATTAAAAAGACCCAAAATACTGGTTTTAAATTAGTTGAATTTTTTGAAGAAATGAATTAAAATTTAGTTTTTAAAATCCACTTTGCGTCCTCTGCGCCTCTGCGGTAAATCAAAATTAACCGATCAAAATCAACACAATCGCCACCAAAGCCGGCAAGCCCTGCACATAGAAGATCTTTTTACTTGCGGTAATCGCCCCAAAAATCCCTGCAATTAGCACGCAGGTCAGGAAAAACAGGGCGACTTTTTCTGCCCAAATCGGATCGGTGATCACCAAAGACCAGACCAATCCTGCCACCAAAAACCCATTATACAAACCCTGATTGGCGGCCATCACTTTGGTTTGGGGAAAAATTTCCGCAGGCATCTGCCGAAAAATCTTCCTCCCCGTGGTCTCCCAGGCAAACATCTCAAACCAAAGAAAATACAAATGAAGTGCGGCGATCATGCCGATGACAAGGTTAGTGAGGATTTCCATAGCAGCACGAGTTTAGGATTAAGTTACACATTTTTGGAGTGTTCGGTGGACAGTCTCAGTCTTCAGAATCATCCGGCCCCATTTTTGACTGGCCATCTCCCATGCTTCCAAACCTCCCTACTTCCTTCTGGGAACTGATCACTATCTTTACCGCATGTCCGACTTTCAACTGCCCAAAGACTTTGAGTCCCAAATGCGAGCCCTTTTGGGAGCGCAAGAATTCGAACTTTTTAAATCTGCAATTAACCAGAGCCCACGAACCTCCATCCGACTTAACTCGGAAAAACCATTTTCCCCTGCTTGGCCCAAAAGCCCGATTCCCTGGTCAGCTCAGGGTTATTTTTTGGAAGAACGTCCCAGCTTTACCCTCGATCCGGCCTTTCACGCAGGGGCCTATTACGTGCAGGAAGCATCGTCCATGTTTATCGAGCATGTCCTAACTAGTCTGGAAATCCCCCAAGGAGTTTACCTCGATCTAGCCGCCGCACCGGGAGGAAAAAGTACGCTGCTTTCCTCCTATTTGGGAAATGATGGAATGCTCGTAGCCAACGAAGTCATTCAATCCCGAGCTCAAATCCTCAAGGAAAATGCCATCAAATGGGGATTGGGAAATATCGTGGTGACCAACAACGATCCCGATCACTTTTCTGACTTGGAAGGGTTCTTCGATCTGGTCTTGGTCGATGCCCCATGTTCAGGTGAGGGCATGTTTCGCAAGGATCCTCAAGCAAGAGAGGAATGGTCCCTCGATCATGTAACACTCTGCTCTTCCAGACAAAAACGCATCATGGATCAGGCGGGAGCATTGGTCAAAGGTGGTGGCTATCTGATTTACTCTACCTGTACCTTCAACGAGCAGGAAAATGAGGAAATGATCCGATTTCTGACGGAAGAATTCGCCTTCGAGCCGATTCGTATTCCATTGGAAGAATCTTGGGGAATCATCGAAACAAGTGTGGATACTGAAGACGGAACATTTTTCGGTTATCGCTTTTTCCCACACAAAGTCGAAGGAGAAGGCTTTTTTATCACGGTGTTGAAGCGACCTGATTCTGCTTCCTCCCAAGAACCGGGACGAATCAAAGACTTCAAGCATCCTTTCCTGAAGGCATTGGGAGATCGGGAAAGTGAGGCTTTGGAGCAGGAATTGGGATTTGATGGGACGGGAAAATATTACCTCTTGAATGATTCCTTTTTCCGAATCAATCGAGAGTATTATCGCCATTTTGAGAAAATCGCACAGGCCCTCAGCCTTCGATACTTTGGTGTAGAATTGGGTAAAAAGCAGAAAAACGAGTGGATTCCCAGTCACGAGTGGGCGATTTCGATCTTGCCGAAAAATGGATTTTCACAAGTTGAACTCAGCCACGAGCAGGCTTTGGAGTTCCTGAGAAAAAACGACCAATCTTTTGATGATCTTCCCAAAGGCTGGATTCTGTTCACCTACCACAATTTGCCTTTGGGCTGGGGGAAAAATCTCGGAAATCGCCTCAATAACTATTATCCAAAGGAATGGCGCATTCGAATGTAAAAAGCTTATTTCTTCACAAATTCAAATCGAGCCCATTTTTTCCGATGCCGAAGTTCATTGCCTGTAGTCAAAAAAGGAGGTCTATATATCAGCTTTTCCACCCGCAATTCGTGGATGCCGGGATCTAGGTATGCAACTGGAATTTGCCCAAAAAGGGCCATTTGACCGGTATGACCAGCCCTTACTTTGGACCAATTCTGCACTTGAACGAGAGAGTCATTGAGGTATATTCGAAACTGATCTTGGTAGTCTTTGATGGTACTCCATTGGATCGTGTCCGTTGGCAAAAGGGCATTCATATTTACCGCTGAATATTCGTCTCGGATATATCGGGGTAAAAAAATGGGTAACATCTCCGAATCCACTGTTTTCTTGGTGGTCCAAACCCTGGCAAACCGTTTCTTTTCGGAATTGTATTCTTCAAAATAGATGCGATCATTCGGCCAGTCATATGCTGCCTCATCCAAATTGGAATTGATGTCAAAGTCAGAAAATCCTTTCAAATCCTGAGAAATGAAGGGTGCAGAAATAGCTACTAATACCACTGAGAAGGAGATAAAGAACCATTTTCCTAAGTGACTTTGGTATACCGCACCTATCGTTCCGCTCATACTTTTACCGATGCTGTCTTTTAGTCGGGATGATTTACCTGCAAAGGAAAAACCTGCCAAAATCACCATGGTGATCATAAAAATTAGATAAACCACCTGAAAGTCCAGGTTGAAAACCAAGTAAATACCTATCAAAAGGCATAAGTAAGTGGTGATGCTCAAGATTGGAATTGCCACTGAAATTGGAAACCCATAGAGCATGCTGCACCAGCGCTCCAGTTTGATCAGGTAGGTGTTTGGATGTGGATAATCTACGTCTTGGGAGTATTTAAACAGATTTTCTTTAATGACTCCTTCGGGAAATGCATAGGTAATTCCCAACATTCCTGCCCAGATAAAACGCATGACCAAGTGAATCACCAAAAAGATCTTAAACACGGTGACAATCATAGAAAAGTAGACTAAAATCAGCTGGGCGGGAATCTGTTCCAAACCATAATCCTGAATTAGGACTACTGAAATTTCAAATAATCGGGAGGGAATGATAAAAAGTACCGCCAGGGTAATACCTGAAATGATGACCTCCGGCTCCCAGCTGTTTTTTTGTAAATGTTCCAGCCAAGTGAGGTCCTGTTGTTTTTTGTCTGTCTGTTGTTCCATAAAAAAATGGATAAAAGGCTAATAATGAGATTTTTTCACCCATTCCAAAACTTTTTCTCTGGGCAGGGCCTCAATTTTTCGGTTTTCTTTTCCGACCATCGTTTCCGCAGCAAAAAGTGAGTTGATAATCGCCTCCTCAGTGGCTTCGATGACAGCCATAAACAGCGCCGTCATGTCTTCATTTCCAAGAAATTCCGCTTTTTGGAGTTGCTGGGATGGTATCGAATGCGGGATTCGAAGGCCTTCATGAGTAGAAAAAGCAATCACATAATCCCCTGACCCATTGGAAGCGATGCCACCTGTCTTGGCCAAGCCCATCATGGCCCGCTGCGCCATCCTTTCCAAGTTTCGCTCGAGGACCGGCGCATCGGTCGCCACCACAATCATGCAGCTGCCATCAGATTTTTCCAAGGCATCTTTGAACGGGTACTTCCCAAGCTTTTCACCTACTGGTACACCTGCGATTTGCAGATTTCCTCCAAAATTGGTCTGCACCAATATCCCAACGGTGTGGCCACCGAGACTTTCGGGAAGTCTTCTCGAAGCAGTTCCGATTCCTCCTTTCCATCCAAAACAAACCGTGCCTGTGCCCGCACCGACATTTCCTTCCTCGACTTGACCTGTTTTGGCGGATTGAATAGTCTGCACGACTTCCTCTGGAGAAATATGCATGCTCCGTATATCATTCAGGTAGCCGTCGTTGGTTTCGCCGACTACTGCATTGACCGATTGAACGAATTCATTTCCGGGTTGGCTGAGCGAATAGCGAACTACCCCTTCGATTCCGGCAGCGACGCTCAAGGTATTGGTGAGGATAATGGGAGATTCCAGATTTCCCAATTCCTGTACTTGTGTGACACCTGCAAGCTTGCCAAATCCATTACCCACAAAAATCGCCGCAGGGACTTTTTGCTGGAAGAGATTATCTCCATGAGGTAAAATGGCCGTAACTCCTGTGCGGATGTCTTGTCCCTCGATTTTGGTCAATTGACCTACTTTGACTCCAGGCACATCCGTGATAGAATTGAGTGGACCTATGGGTAAAATACCGAATGGTACCCCCAAATCGCGGGGGCGGGTTTGGGAAAAACTAGGATGCATCGTTAGGAAAAGAAGGGTTATGAGTAAACTCAATGCAGATGGGGATTTCATGCTGGCGAGACTAAATTTTCAATTTTCAAATCTTCCAATCTTCCAATAATACCTATCTTACCTCCCCTTTCCAAGATCCAAACAGAAATGCTCAAAAAACAACGTTACGAGGCTTTTATCCAGCATTTTTCCGAAAATATGCCTGTGGCTGAGACGGAACTGGAGTATGAAAACCCTTTTCAACTTCTCGTGGCAGTCGTGCTTTCCGCCCAATGCACGGACAAACGGGTGAATATCGTTACCCGCGAGCTGTTCAAGCATTTTCCTACTGCCGCGCATTTGGCAGCTACCCACTTTGATGAGCTTTTTCCCTATATCCGATCTATTTCCTATCCAAATAATAAAACCAAGCACCTGATCGGCTTGGGCAAAATGCTCATGGAAGACTTTGGTGGGGAAGTGCCTTCGACAGTCGAAGAATTGGTTAAGTTGCCCGGAGTAGGTCGCAAAACAGCCAATGTCATCACCTCCGTGGTGTGGCAGCAACCCAATATGGCTGTGGATACCCACGTGTTCCGGGTGTCGAGGAGATTGGGCTTGGTGCCATTGACGGCAAAGACTCCCTTGGAAGTGGAGAAGCAGCTGATCAAACATATCCCCAAAAAGTATATCCATAAAGCACATCATTGGCTGATTCTCCACGGGCGCTATACGTGTCTTGCAAGGAATCCAAAATGTGGGGAATGTTCCATTACACACCTTTGCAAGCACTTTGAAAAAACCCAGGGGAAAGTCAAGAAAGAAGAATCCGAAAGCTGATGTGCGGTATCCATCTGATTTGGGGAAAAGGAGCCAATGAACGCTCTATTCAGACCTTGGTCACTGGTTCCAGACACCGCGGTCCGGATCAAGAGGCTGTTTATTCTCCATGGCCGGGTTTATGGATCGGTGTCAACCGGCTTCGAATCTTGCATCCGGGTCCGGATGCCGATCAGCCCTTTTGGACCCAGGATGGCACGGGGTTGCTGATATGGAATGGGGAAATTTATAATTTCAAGGATTTGAGAAATGTGCTCCGATCTTTGGGAGTGGAGGTCCTCACCCAGTCTGATACAGAAGTATTGGTCTATTACCTGAAATTTTTTGGTATCGAAGGATTCAAGAAAATTCAGGGGATGTTTGCCTTCATCTTCGTGGATTTGGTAACAAAAACAGTTCTTGTAGCCAGGGATCCAAACGGAGAAAAACCTCTTTATTTTTCCCAATCCCCCGATACTTTGATTATCTCTTCCGAAAGCCGTGGAATAGCCCGGCTTTCTGGATCAGAGGTAGACTTAGGACAACTGAATAATTATTTTTATTTCCGAAATCCAGCTCCTGGAAAGACTTTTTACAAGGGAGTCCGTGCGTGGAAACCCGGAAGATATAGTCAAATCCATCATCACAATACCTTTAGATGGGATACCTTGAAGATAGACCAGTCCAACGAGGATCCACTAAGTAAAGAACTGTTCAGAGACACTTTAGAAAAGGTGATACTCAACCAATTCCATGCCGACGTACCGGTAGGAGTGATGCTGAGCGGAGGGATGGATAGTAGCCTTTTGTATGCGCTGTGGTATCGGCAAACCGGCACTCCACTTCCAGCTTTTACCATACAGGTGGAGAAACAATACCGGAAAAAATATGCTGACGGAGACGCAGCCTCAAGATTTACCCAAACCATACCTGCGGATCACCAACTCGTGGAGATAGATCAGAAAACCGTTTTGGACCATTGGCATGAATTTATCCTAAGTGTAGATCAGCCCATTGGAGATTCGGCGGGATTTCTCACTTGGATGATCGGCAAAAAGGCCAAAGATCAAGTCAAGGTACTCGCTTCGGGTGCAGGGGCAGACGAGCTTTGGGGCGGTTATCAGCGTCATAAAGCCTTTCATCAATACCTTGAAAGCAAAAATTTTTGGATCACTTGGGCTCCTCTGCTAAAGAATCTCCCATTTGGAAGATCATGGAAGAAATTTAATTCTGGCATCCGTACAAGTGCCAATGAGACATTTCTGAATTTTTCGGCTTTGAGTAATCCCAAATCGGAATTACTCGACGATTATCTGAGAATTATGGATGCTGATCTGCCGGAATACAAGCGCGCGCTGGATTTTGACCGTCAGCTTTATTTGGTACAGGACATACTCAAGATCCAAGACAACGCGCTGATGGCGCATGGAATCGAAGGACGCTCTCCCTATTTGGATCATCAGCTTATTCAACTTTGGAAAAAGGTGGAAGATACAGCTCTTTTGCGCGGAAAACCTTGGATTGTATCTTGTTTGGAAGACCTTGAATTGACCTGGATTACCGAAAGGAAAAAATCAGGATTTGGACTTCCCCTTTTGGAATGGTTGAGTGAAAATGGGCCTTTTGCCAAAAAAGTGTTTTCTGCTTTGAAGGAATTTGGAGTCAACTATCGAAGTGAATTGCCCATAGAAATCTTCCAATTGACTCAAAATCCCCATCAAGCGGTCAAGTATCAATTTTTATCTGTGTATAACCTCTTTCTTTTCGCCGAATGGCTGAAATTGCACAAGCCATGAAAATCATCTACATCCACCAGTATTTCCGCACACCCGAGCAAGGTGGGGCCGTCAGGTCCTACCACCTGGCAAAGGGACTGGTGGAGGCTGGAATGGAAGTAGAAATGATCACCGCTCACTCGGGAATGACTTACGATCAACGCTGGATGGACGGCATTAAGGTGCATTACCTGCCGGTGGCCTATGATCAGAAATTTGGGTTTTTTAGGCGGGTATGGTCCTTTCTCCAATTTGTCAGAAAGAGCAAAAAGCTTCTGAAGAGGCTTACCCGACCTGACCTTCTTTACATCACTTCCACTCCACTTACGACAGGATGGATAGGCTTATGGGCTAAAAGAAAGCTTGCCCTTCCCTACATTTTTGAAGTGCGTGACCTTTGGCCGGAGGCGCCGATTCAGGTCGGAGCGATCCAAAATCCCCTGTTGATCCGATTTTTGAGAAGCTTGGAGAAAAAAATCTACGATCAATCTCTGAGCTTGGTGGCTTTATCGCCGGGGATTGCTGCTCATCTCAAGCACATCAGTCCTGAACGGAGCGTTGCTTTGATTCCCAATTTTTCAGATCTCAGTCAGTTTTTCCCCAAGAAGAAAAACCAAACCCTTGCAAATTCCATCGGACTGACTTTTGGATTGACGATCGCCTACACCGGAGCTTTGGGGCAAGTGAACGCGGTGGAGGAATTGTTGGAGCTTGCCAAAATGGCCCAAGATCGAGGCAAAAACTGGAATTTTCTCATCATGGGAGAAGGGAGTCATGAACCTATCCTTCGGCGGAAAGCTCAAGATTTTCAGCTAGTTAACCTCCGATTTATCCCTTTTGGATCAAAGCAGCAAGTCAATGAGGTCTTCAGTTTCACTGATTTTGCATGGATTTCTTTTGCACACTATCCCGTATTGAAGACCAATAGCCCAAATAAATTTTTTGATGCCATTGCTGCAGGAAAAGCAATTCTGGTCAACCACAAAGGCTGGGTGAATGACCTTGTGAAAACCCATGACTTGGGGATTTCTTTCCTTCCAGGGAAATGGGAAAAAGCGTTTGCTCGCTTAGAGGAATTAGAAGTAAATCCTGAAGAAATTCAAAAAATGGGAAACCGGGCCAGAAAACTCGCCGAAACCCAATTTGCCAAAGAAATCGCAGTGGGCCGATTGATCGAAGTGATCCGGCCCAATCCAAAATCTACTCCGGCCGGCGTGGTCGATATCCGGATTGCCTGAAGATCTTTTCCGCATCGGACTCAGCCATTAGTACTGGTAAATCCAAACTTTGGTTCATTTGATAGTCATCCACAATATTCCATCCTACCCATCTGCCTAATCTTCCTGGAGCATTGGTGCTGATGGCATCGGTGAAAGGGGCTTCACCAATGTATTTGCGGATTTCGAAAGGATTGGTCTGGAAGAGTAGCTCATTTTCCACAAAGTGAGACCATATAAATTCTTCATTTGCCCAGCATTCTTGGATTTCCTCCGGAGTATAACCGATGATAAACTGGTCCGATGTACAGGGCATGATGGCCTTGACAAAATGGTAGGCTTTTCCATAGAAAATCATCTCAGAAAGGAGCGTGTTATCAGCCGGATTCACCTTGTTGTATCTGGAAGAAATGGCCAATACAATCATGGGAACCAGGTATTTTCGTTCATATCGGGATGCCAGATACCGGGGAAGATCAGGCTGAAATGCATGATCTTCAGGCAGGAAATAATCCAAGCCGATGACGATCAAATCTTCCTCTATTAGCAGGTCGGCGTTGAAGCCGGATACGTAGGTGTAGACTTTTGGCGTTTTGAAATCGGGGAAGTAATGTTTGATGTAGGCAAACGCATTTTCCAGATCTGTTTGGATATCTGAGATATCCGTGAATTCTACCTTTACCGAATCATACAATACCCGCAAGGCAGAGTCGGAGTGTGCCTCTAAGAGGACCGATACCAAAGAATCCTGGCTCGGATATAGGCTCCTCTCCAAAAAACGATCTGCAAAGTCGGGGTATTTCTCGATCAGATGATTAACATCTTCAGGTGTTTTAGCTGCGAAAAATTCATCTTCCAACCTTTTGATTTCTAGATTGGGCTTGGTTTTGATGATATCTTCGTCTAATTGGCAGGATTCTGTCTGGGGTTTACAGGAAATGAAAAAAGCCCATCCCAAAGCCACCATGAAATAATACCCGATTCTTTTTTCCATCTGAAAATGCTGATTTGATACAAAGTTAACCAAACATTCTAAACGCTCATTCTTTGCAAAAAACACCCAAATTGCCCCAAAATAACCACATTTTTCCTCAGTTTTCCGATTTTGACTGAGCTGGTCGTTTTGTTTAGATCCAGTTCGATTACTTTCTTAATTCAGCTGTTCGTTTTGTTTACATATCGGTACATCCTCAGTTGTATCGCCAAGAACCCCGTATTAAAAAGATCCTTTTCTTTTTCGATCGGTTTTTGATCCGGAATCCCTGACTAACCAAATATTACCTATCATGAACACAAACACCTTATTTAAAACCACGAGATGGTTGACTTTGTCGGGGGCATTCATGGCCTTAGGTCTAAGCTCATGCAACAATGACGACTCACCGGATGTACCTTCTCAAAATGTATTGGAAATCGCCTCTTCCAATCCTTCGTTTAGCACATTGGTAACGGCAGTAGACCAAGCTGGATTGACCAATGCTTTGGCTACCTCTGGTCCGGTGACTGTTTTTGCTCCAAATGATGAGGCTTTCAATACCTTTTTGGGGGATCAGGGCATTTCGGCACAGGACCTTTTATCCAACCCCCAATTGGAGGGTATTCTCAACTACCATTTGGTGAATGGCAGAGCACTGTCTAGCGATATTCAGCAGGGAGCTGTGGAAACCAATTCGGGTCAGCCGTTTTTCGTCAGTGTGGACCCCAATGGGGCAATATGGATAAACGGCAAAAGCAGAGTGATCCAGACAGACGTGCAGGCTAGTAATGGAGTGATCCATGTGGTAGATTATGTCCTAACAGCTCCGATAAATACGATTGCTGAAATCGCCATCCAGGCCTCACAAAGCACAACACCGGAATTTACCCAGTTGGTAGCAGCGCTCTCACGAGCGGATTTGGTAGATGCAGTGAATGGAGATTTTTCAGATAATCTTACCGTTTTCGCCCCTACGGATGCTGCATTTCAGCAATTGTTTACCGATTTGGGGGTAAGTAGTGTGGACGAAATTCCTTTGGAAATTCTTACTGATGTCCTTCTTTATCATGTGGTACCATCGAGAGCTTTTTCTCAGGATTTGAGACAGGACGCGACCTTACCTACCCTTTTGGAAGGTCAAACGTTGCGAGTGGATTTGGCTAATCTCAGAATCAATGAAAGCGGATTGCTGGCGGAGAGTTTAAATATCCATGGCATCAATGGGGTCATCCATCCCATTGACCAGGTTTTGCTTCCATCTGATGAAGAATAATCTCAATAAGCAGATACACTAACGAAAAAGCCGCCCTCCGAGGTGGCTTTTTCGCATTTACTTCCTTATTTCCGTTGTGAAAAACCAATGGATCACATTTAAAGCCTGGATTTCTTATTTGACGGTCAGGAAATCAATCAACTTGATTAAGTTGTCCCTCTCTTTTTATAGGAGTAGGCTTTTCAAAAGGCCAACAATGTGGGGATTGCCTACTACGCTGAGCATTGAACCGACTACCAGCTGCAACTTGAGATGTCCGGAGTGTCCATCCGGACTGCGATCGTTTACCCGGCCTACCGGCATGCTCGAGTCCTCACTGTACAAAAAAGTAATTGACCAATCCGCAGGCAACTTGACGTGGTTGCACTTGTATTTCCAAGGAGAGCCATTTCTGCATCCAGGATTTTTGGACTTGGTCAAGTATGCGGACGAAAAACGAATTTTTACCTCCACCTCTACCAATGCCCATTACCTGAATGAAAAAAACGTCTCCGAAATCCTGGCATCAGGCCTAAAGCAACTCATTGTCTCCATGGATGGAATTTCCCAGGAGATTTATGAAAAATATCGGGTGGGAGGCAGCTTGGAAAAGGTCAAAAAGGGATTGAGACTATTGCTCGAAAAGCGAAATGAAGAAGGGCGAAAGTTTCCAAGAGTCATTCTTCAATTCCTTGTCACCGGACAAAATGAACATCAGATACCAAGATTGAAGGATTGGGCAAAGGAAATCGGCGTAGATGAGCTTCAGATGAAAACCACCCAAATCTATGACTTCGAAAATGGCTCGGAATTGATCCCCTCCGAATTGGGCTATTCTAGGTATATTCCTGACGGTACAGGAAAATGGAAGCTCAAGAAACAAATCGAAAACAAATGTTGGAGAATGTGGCAGGGTGCTGTGGTGACTTGGGACGGAAAAGTAGTTCCTTGCTGCTTTGACAAGGATGCGCAACATGTGATGGGAGATCTAAAAGAAAAGCCCCTTACAGAAATATGGAATTCACAGGGATACCGGTCCTTTAGAACCCAGCTTTTACTAGACCGTAGCCAAATCGAAATTTGTAAAAATTGTACCGAATAAGCCCTTTCCTCCTCTTCAAATCTGGACTCAGATTTGGTAGAATTAATAAATAGATGGATTTTTATCGATCAGAATACCCTTAATTCCCCGGAACTCTCTTTAACTCATGATTTTATTCAAAAGAATCAGGTACTTTTTTGCATTACTTTCCTTCCTGGCCCTGGTCCAGCCTGAGGTTATTGGTCAGCAGAATACAGATATTACTTCCATCAAAGTAGACGAACTCAGCGATGATCAGATTGAAGAATTGATCAAAAGGGCTCAGGAAGCAGGATTAAGTACCACTGATTTTCTTCAAATGGCACAGATGCGTGGGATGCCCTCTGCCGAAGTGGAAAAACTGAGAAACAGGATCGAAACCCTTAATCTTGGTTCTGCTAGTTCCCGCTCTTCCAATGTTTCTAGACGTGACCCCAGAACACAGCTCGACTTAAATGACATTACCCGAGGATTGACACAGACTCAGGAGTTGGCTGAAACCCAACCTGTCGATAACCTGATTTTCGGGAGTAACCTATTTTTTCAGAAAAACAGGAGACTCAGTTTTGAACCCAGCCTCAATCAAGCCACTCCAAAAAGCTACATTTTGGGCCCTGGAGATCTGATCTATGTGGATATTTACGGTCAGTCTGAAAAATATTATGAGGCTACTGTAAATCCTGATGGCTTTATCCTTTTGGATAATATTGGTTCTATTTCTGTCTCAGGAAAAACCATAGAAGAGGCTACAGGAATAATCAAAAACCGGGTATCAAGGTTTTACACCGGGCTCCAAGGATCTAATCCCAACACTTTCCTTCAGGTGACATTGGGAAATGTGCGCACTATCAAAGTACACATTCTCGGAGAAGTGAGACTGCCAGGTACATTCACTCTGAGCGCTTTTTCCACGGTATTTAATGCTTTGTATGCTGCAGGAGGCCCCAATGAGAATGGAACTTTGCGTGCCATCAAGCTGATGCGCAACAACAAGCAATTTGCAGAAATAGATGTTTACGACCTGTTGATTAATGGCACGGCCAATCTAGATGTGCAGTTACAGGATCAGGATGTATTGTTGATACAGCCATTTTTGTCTCGAGTGAAAGTGACCGGTGAAGTAAAGCGCCCGCTTACTTTTGAAGTCAAAGGTGAGGATACCTTGGATGACTTGCTGAGATATGCCGGAGGATTTACCGACTTGGCATTCAAAGATCGAATTTCCATTTCAAGAATCACCGGAAATCAACGGTCTGTTTCCGATGTATTCCAAAACCAGTTTGGGATGTTTATCCTCAAAGGTGGCGATGAAATCAACGTGGGTCGTATCCTAAACCGGTACGCAAACCGTGTCCAGATCAAGGGAGCGGTTTTCCGCCAGGGAACATTCGCCTTGACTGAAGGAATGACTCTTTCCCAACTGATCAAAAATGCAGAAGGACTAAAAGGTGATGCCTATACTCAGCGTGCCAGCATTCTTAGAACCAAAGAAGATCTGAGTTCGGAAGTGATTGAAGTAAACCTCAAATCAATTTTGGACGGATCACAGCCTGACCTTGTGCTGAAACGGGAAGATGTGGTGAGGATTTCCAGCATTTATGATATCCAAAACGAACGTTATGTTCAGATTTTAGGAGAAGTAAAACGGCCTGGAACCTATCCTTTTTCTGAGGGGATGACTCCGGAAGAACTGATTCTACTGGCAGGAGGACTTCAGGAATCTGCCAACACCAGAGAAATTGAAATCGCGCGAAGGCTGGAAGATTCAGACTTGGGAACACTTGCGGATATTATAGCAACTACCGTCAATCCAGACCTTTCTTTTAATCCCGAAGCGATTTCACTACAGCCATTCGACCAAGTAATTGTGAGAAAGCGGGCAAATTTCAATATGCAAAGACTTGTTGCCGTGGAAGGTCAGGTCAATTCTCCCGGAATTTTTGCCATCCAGACCAGCGTAGACCGAATTTCTGATTTAGTCAAAAGAGCGGGTGGTCTAAACCAGTTTGCTTATTCCAAAGGGGCAACCTTGATCCGCCGAACCGAATTTTTCAACACTGAATCCGAGCAAATCCGTAGACAGCGAAACCTGGAGGCCCTTAGAATGCGACTCATGGAGGATCCAAACAATTCAGAGGCTCAGGAAGAGCTTTTGCAACGGCTTTTCAGAGATCTTCCCAAGGAAAAAGTCAGTCCGGTGGATACTTTGCTGTCTAATGCCAAAAGGGAATCCTTAGATCAAATTGCATCGGAAACACCGGGATTTGCCGTGAAAATCAAGGAATCAGAGGCAGTGGCAATCAATTTGGAAAAAATCCTGGCCAATCCGGGTTCTGAAGAAGATTTGATTTTGGAAGAAGGCGATATTCTTACTGTTCCAAAATTGCTTCAGACTGTCCGAATGAGAGGAGACGTGGTGTATCCAACTACGCTTCGTCATGAACAAGGCCGTGGCCTGAAATATTTCATCAACGGAGCCGGTGGTTTTGAGCGCAGGGCAAACCGCAAGCAAACATATGTAGTCTATGCCAACGGTGCTGTGAAGCGAACCAGAAGCATACTTGGCATTAAAGCATTTCCTCCCGTAGAGCCCGGTGCTGAAGTAATTGTGCCTACCAAAGGGCCTAAAATTCCTCTGAGACTTGGGGATGTGGTGGGCGTAACTACAGGTTTGGCTACATTGGCTTTGGTGCTTTCGCAAATCAATTGGCAATGACAGAGAATAAGCATTTTTCGGACAATCAGTTTACCCTTCGCGAAGTGATGCTAAACCTACGCGAGTGGTTGGCTTTTTTTGTCTCCAAATGGAAAGTGATGCTGCTTTCGGGAGTAATCGGAATGGGTTTGGGCGCTTTGGTTTCTCAGTTGAAAAAGCCGGTATTCCATGCAGAAACCTCCTTCGTACTTGAAGAAGGAGATGGGCCTGGATTGGGTCAGATGTCCGGCTTGGCTTCGCTGGTAGGAGTAAATTTAGGTTCCTTGGGAAGTACCAGTGGCCTTTTTCAGGGGGACAACATCATGGAATTGTATCGCTCCGACCGAATGCTGGGGGAAACACTCTTGAGTCCTTTTGATGAACAGGAGTCATTGATTGACCGATTTGTCAAATTCGAAAAACTGGATGAAAAATGGTCCTCCAAAGTGGATTTCTCTAGGTTGGATTTTTCGATCCCACGAGAAAGCTTCAGCGTTACTCAAGATTCTGTAGTCAAAGAAGTCGCCAAACTGATCCGAGAGAAACAACTTGTTGTAGCTAAGCCTGACCGGAAATTGAGTATCATCCAAGTGACCATTTCTTCCAAGGATGAACCTTTTGCCAAGGTGTTTAACGAGACCTTGGTCAACAAAGTCAACACCTTTTATTTCGAAACCAAAACCAAGAAAACAGGAGAAAACCTGAGTATTCTTCAAACTCAGGCGGATTCGGTGAGGGCAATTTTGGACGAAAGCATAGGTGCCTACGCATCGGCTCAGGATAGAGTGCCCAATGCCAACCCGCTGCTCACCTCAGCCACTGTGGAAAGCCGAAAGCGTCAAATAGACGTACAAGCCACTGCGGCTGTCTATCAGGAAATTGTCAAAAACCTGGAAATTGCCAAGGTCAATCACCGTAATAACTCCCCCTTGATCCAAATCATCGATTCTCCTAGGTTTCCGCTTAAAAGATCCGAAATCCGATTGGTCAAAGGAATGGTGTTGGGTGCAGTGATTACCGGTCTTTTGGTTTTGTTTTTTCTTTATTTCCGGCGACTGTATCAGAAGCATGTGCAGGAAAGCTAAACCCTGAGCTGCCATGTTTGAAAAACTGAATCTGTTGATCCCAATAGGGAATTTTATCCGGAATAAGTCCATCCAGAACTTCCTTTTTCTGGCGATTATTCAGTCCTCCAATGTGCTGATTTCGATCATTTCTATGCCCTTACTCATCCAGAGCATCGGCACAGACCAATTTGGATTGGTCAATCTGGCCCTATCCGTCATCATCCTGTTGAATATTCTGGTAGGATTTGGATTCAATCTGAGCTCCCCGAGGGAGGTTGCAATCCGGCAAACTGACCGGGAAGCGCTGTCTCATGTGGTGTCCAATGTATTTTCTGCAAAAATTCTCCTGGCTGCCCTAGCTACGGTTTTGATTCTGATTGGTGCTTTTGGGTTCAATCTTTTTCCTGAGTACCGGATGATTTTGGTCTTTTCGGTGCTATTGCTTTTCTCAGAAGCCACCTTGCCGTTATGGTTTTTTCAGGGAATGGAAAAAATGAAACTGGTATCCATTGCCAATATTTTTTCCAAACTCCTCTTTTTGATGGGTATCGTCTTATTTATTCAAAAGCCTGAACAGAGCAAATGGGTTAATTTTCTGATGGGTTTTTTTGGCCTGGGAATCAACCTTACTTTGCTGGGATACATCCATGGCTTTATGGGAATCCGATTTTATCGGCCCCAGTTTTCTTCCATTTTGAAGAATCTTAAGGACAATGTCTTGTTGTTTTTCAGTAATCTGGCCAGTCATATCTCCATCAATGGAGGATTGATTATCCTAAGTTTTTTCTCCTCCGCTGAGACTTTGGGGATGTACAGTCTGGCAGAACGTGTGGTCATGGTACTGAGGCTTTTTCCTGCCTTGATCATTCAGGCAGTTTTCCCCAATGCCTCCAAGCTTTATCATTTGGATCCGCCTGCATTTTTCACTTTTTTGAGGAAAGTGTATTTCCGAGTCTTGCTGGGAGGAGCGGTGATTAGCACTGGAGCTTTTTTGGCAGCACCATGGATTATCCAGATTTTATCCCGTGGACAAATGCAGGAATCCGTCATTTATCTTAAACTCCTCGCTTTCATTCCTTTTTTGGCTTGTATCAACGTGGCCAATGTCACCATGATGCTAGTAGCCGATTTGAAGGAATTGCTGTTTAGGGCAAGTTGGATGCTGTGCCTCTATATGGTTGCCATTTCGGCCTACCTTACCGGTCTGATGGGCGGAGTAGGTTTGTGCATTGGTATTATTTCCACAGAAATCGTGGTTTTTCTGATTTGTCTTTTCCTTTTGTACCGTCATAAAAAAGATCTCTTGCATGGCTTTTACTTCTGAGGCATCGGTTGCGATCATTTTGGTCAACTGGAACGGCCTGGAATTTACACAGGCCTGTCTTTCCTCCTTGAGAAGGGTGGATTACCCTGATTTCAAAATAATCCTTGTCGATAATGGCTCAAAAAATCAGGAAGGACCTCTTCTCAAAAAAGCCTTTCCGGAAATCCATTTGATTGAAAATAGGTCCAATTTAGGCTTTGCAGGAGGTAACAATGTCGGAATTCGATTTGCATTGGATCAGGGGTATTCTCATGTACTCCTGCTGAATAATGACACGGAAGTGGAGCCCGATTTTTTGGGAGAAATGCTTCTTAAACTCGCCAAGAATACAGAATACGGGGTGGTTCAGCCTTTGATTCTTTTTCTGCATGATAAGAGGAAGATCTGGAGTGCCGGAGGAAAATGGCTCACCTCTTTGGGAAGAGCCATTACCTTGGGAGATCAGGAGCCTCTAGCGGATTATCGGTTTTCGAAGAGGGAATTAGACTGGGCTACCGGATGCTGTATGCTGCTGACCAGAGAGGCCTTGTTGAAAGCCGGATTGCTCAATGAACAGTATTTTACCTACTTCGAGGACGTAGAGTGGTCTCTCAGAATCAAAAAAGCTGGATATGGAATTGGGTTGGCCGAGAAAGCGGTGATTTATCATGAGGCCGGTGCTTCCTCCAAAAAGAAGCATTCCGAGGGAATTCTTAGTCCAAAGGTGTTTTATTACCATGTCAGAAACCAGTTTTTCCTGATTCGTCAACTGGGGATCTGGACAGGATTTCCTTACCATCTGCTCCGATTTTTGCTTTGGATGGGCTATTTTCTGGTAAGAGGAAGATTCCAAAAGCTGAAAGCGGTGATGAAGGGAGTTCGAGACGGGATGTTTCAACCTTTAAAATCCGCGGAAAAATGGCCTTGATTTTTTTCCTGATCATCGCCCTGTTGGTGGGAGGTGGGTTTCTTTGGATCATCCAAGAGATGGTTTTTAAGGGGAATTGGAGTCATTTTATCTTTTTCTTGGCAGCTTTTCTTCCGTTTTACATTATCAGTCTGAGTGTGATTTACCTTGCCACCCGTTCGGAGGAAGTGGTAGCCATATTTCAGATTTTGAAGGAAATCGTAGTCTTGGTCGCGGTCTTGGTTTGGCTTTTTTATCAAAAAAGGGTGTTCGATTATCCTTTACGGCTGCATTCTACCGACTGGATGATGTTGGGATTATTGGGATTGGGATTCATTTATGTGTTTTTACCCTTGGGAGAAGTTTCATTTTTGGGCAAAGCCCTCTATTATAAAACCATGCTGATCCCCGGATTGGTCTATTTTTTAGGAAGAAACACCAGCATGACTGATTTAAAGGTCAAAAATCTATTTACCCTCATTTTTGCCATCGCGATTGGAGCTTTCTTGGTCAACTGTATAGAAAGCTTCCTTCTTGGAGCGCATTTGCAGCAATTTTCCGGATACGCACTCTATAACCAAGCCATCAATGACATCGACCCGACCGGAAATTTCGGATTGACCTGGACTTTTGAAACCCAAGCAGTGAGCAAGCGACTGGCGAGCTTTTTTTCTGATCCATTGGAAATGGCGAGTTCAGTTTTGATGGGTTTTTCAGCCGGATTGATTTGGTTTTTGACCTCCAAAAAAGAAGAGAGCTGGGTTTATCTCCTAGTCATGGCCTGTTCCATAGGAAGCTTGATTTTCTCTGCCTCAAGGGCCGCATTCGGGGCTTTTTTTGTGATGATTTTCTTTGTGGCCTTGGTTTTTCGACTGTACAAATTGATTGGAGTTGGATTTTTGGCCTTGATTGGGTTTGGTTTTTATGTGGTGTTTTTGGCTTCAGATGACTTTTACTTTTTTGTCATCGATACCTTGACTTTTGAAAATACCTCCAGCATTGGGCACGTCGTGGAGTGGCTTTTGGCATTGGATTCCATGATCGCCAATCCGCTGGGGATAGGATTGGCCATGAGCGGAAATGCCGGAAGTGTAGAGGAAGATTTACGGGTCGGGGGTGAAAATCAGTTTCTGATTTATGGTGTGCAGTTGGGGTGGTTGGGGATGCTATTATACATCTTGACGCTAGCTACTGGGGTGATTTTAAGTCTTAGGGTATTTTATCGGACGGATAAAACCATGACAGCTCGAATTGCTTTTGTGGGTGCGGTGACCAAAGTGGGAATGCTTCTGCCGCTTTTCACCGCCAATGCGGAGATGTATACCTATGTGGCATGGGTCACTTGGTGGATGATTGGCTATAGCATAAGGGAGTATAGCTTGATTACTAATCCAAAACCTGTCACTCTCAAGGCGGCTTAGGTGAATTTTTCAAGATTCAGAAAATAGCAGGTTCCCTTTAGCCCGCCATTTCTCATGTTGGGTATTGGAACCTGGAAAAGATCGTGAGGTATAAACTCAATGTTATGCCTCATGATTTCGACCAATTATGAGGTATAAATGAAAAATAAATAACTCACGAGTTCATTTGGAGGAGCTTTTCCTATCCATCGTATGGAAATGGAGAAGGAGTTCAATTTTGAAAAAGGTACACCAATCTTTTCACTTAATGCCTAACTTGAACCTTCATTGAGAACGCCATGGAAGCTTTTGGGCAGGTGGCTTTCTTTGACCTGTAAAAGCCAATGCCTTGAAAGTTCTTCTTGATCTCCAATACCTCAACGTCGCCACCACGGGTATCAAAACCTACATGTTGGAATTGGCCAAGGCGGCACGGAAATACCCCCATCCTGAGATTGAGTGGATTTTTTCCCATGAGCCTGAGAAGCAAGCCGCAGATGATTCATTCAAAGGGCCCAAATCCAAGATTCAGAAACTGAACTACCACCTGGATTATTTCAGGTGGAAGGAATTTCAGCTTCCTGATTTGGTGAAAAAGTACAAGCCGGATGTGTTGATCTGCCCTGATTTTGTCTCACCGGCGGCTTCCCTACCTTGCAGAAGACTGACGGTGATTCACGATGCCTTCTTTTGGCAAATGCCCGAAAACTATCCCCGATGGTGGAGGAAATACTTCCTCAACCTGATCAAAAAAGGACTGAGAGAAGACACTACCCTCATCACCACGACGGAATATTCCAAAGCTTCTTTGATAGAACATTTGGGGGATGACTGGCCGATTTCAGTGGTTTACCAAGCCCCAAAAGGACTTCTGGCGGCTGCAGATCCTCAGTTTCTAAGAAAGAAGGGCTTACAACCACAGGAATACTTTCTTCATATCGGCACATTTGACCGAAGGAAGCTACTTCCTCTGTTGGTGGAGGCTTTTGCTGCTTTTTTGCATCAATCCCAATCCTCGAAAAAATTGGTTTTGGCAGGTGGTGCCGGTCAGAGTAAGCGGATGGATGATTTTCCGGTAGTTCAAAAGCTTGTTACTGATCTTGGCCTACAGGAACACATTATTCTCCCTGGCTACCTGAGTGACGGAGAGATTAAGGCATTGTATGAGGGCGCTTTTGCTTATGTTTTTCCTTCTCTGAATGAGGGATTTGGCATTCCGATATTGGAATCGATGGGTTTTGGGATCCCAGTGATTCATTCCGATCAGCCGGCTTTGATGGAAGTAGCCGGAGGTGCAGGATTACCTTTCCATACTGGAAATGGGAATGATTTGACCGAAAAATTAATACTTTTGGACCGCGAAAAGGATCTCAGAGACCAGCTCATCATCAAAGGAAAAGAGCGGGCCAAGGACTTTTCGGCAGAAAAATTTATTCAAGCTTTTCATCGGCTGATATTGAAGCCGTCATTTTAAGGCATGCGGCAAATTACCTGTCCGGTTTGTTTTACATCCTCCTCCCAATCCCCTCCTGCTTTGAGCAGAGTGAAATGCAGCTCCTGTGGGGTGATTTGGACCTTTATTCCCGAGCAGATCGATTCCGAAAAACTATATCGGGATGAAGTCTATGCTGTGGTAGACAATCGGCAGTCGATTTTTGAAAAAATCATATTTTCTGAGGCAAAAAAGGTACTCAACCAAGCTCGATCCATTAATCCAAAAGCTTCAAACTTGCTCGATTTTGGTTCTGGAAAAGGGCAGTTCTTGGCCATGGCCAAAGCGCAAGGCTGGAAAGGAATTGGCATTGAAACCGAGAAAGCAAGGGCAGATTTCGCAAGAGATAAATATGGAGTGGAGGTGAGGTGTGAATATTATCAAGGAGGAAAAATCTTGGAAAAACCTGCCGATCTCCTAGCCCTCAATCATGTGTTGGAGCATTTGCCCCAGCCCATGGTACTTTTGGAAAAGCTGGTTGAGTCCAATCTGAGTTCAAATGGATTACTGTATATCGAGGTGCCTCGGGCGGATTCTTGGCAAGCCAACATCGCGGGAAATCACTGGATGCATTGGGATATTCCCAAGCACCTGACACATTGGACTGAGCCGGTGTTGGTAGGACAACTGGAAAAATTGGGCTTTTCCCTGGTTGGAAAACGTGAGTATTCTGTGCATTTGGGTGTCTTGGGTATGTTGCAGGGGTTGCTTTCGAGCGTGGGATTTAGAGAAAACCTGATTTTGAGATTAAAAAGGAAAAAGACCCTGGGACTGGTACTTTTGATTGGAGCGACACTTCCATTTGCCTGGATACTGGAAGTTTTATCGGTTGGTTTTGGGAAATCAGGAGTAATGGGGTTGTATTTTCGAAAGAAAAAATAATCAGGAGGGCCGGTATCAGCATAGACCATGGCTTTCAGTTATATTTTCGCATAATGACCAAAACCCGACATATACTTTTCTTGCAAAGCTCTTCGGAGGGCTATGGGTCGGGTAAAATTATCCTGCAGGTACTTCGATTTTACCAGAATCAGGGCCTTTCGCCAGTGGTGGTGTTGACCAGTGAGGGGCCGATTCAAAAAGACTTGGTGCAGCTGAACATCCCTTTTTATGTGCACAATCTGGGCATTCTGAGGAGAAAATATGTCAGTCCTTCGGGATTACTCAATAGACTGAGCAAAAATCTAAAGGCCTATCGATTTCTTTCTAAACTGCATGAGAAGTACCGATTCGAGCTGGTGTATTCCAATACGCTGGCAGTGGTGGTAGGTGCCTATTGGGCAAAGCGAAATAGAATCCCACATATCTGGCATATTCATGAGATCCTTCTTGGTCCGAGACCTTTGCGTAGTTGGTTGGCAGGATTGCTGGACAGTAGTACTTTCCGACCGATTGCTGTTTCTCAAGCGGTGGCAGATAATTGGCAGCCACTGTTGAAAAGATCCAAAATCCAGGTCATACACAATGGAATACCTTATGAACAATTTTTAGAGGCAAAGCCAACCCTGAAAAAGGAGCTGGGGCTTTCTGATTCCAGTATTTTGATCGGCATGATCGGCCGGATTAATCCCGGGAAGGGCCAGTTTTTTTTCATCGACTTGGCAGACAGACTTTCCAAATCTTTTCCTGAAGTACATTTTGTGTTGGTTGGTGATCCATTTCCGGGGTACGAGCCGATTTTGGAAGAAGTGAAATTAGAGATAAGAAACAAGAGATTAGAGAATAGCGTGTTTTACCTCGGATTTCGGGAGGATATTCCAGAGGTGATGGCTTCCTTGGATATTTTTGTGTTGCCTTCAGTCCTACCCGATTCTTTTCCTACAGTGATTTTGGAAGCGATGGCCGCTGGAAAGCCCGTTGTTGCCACTCGATCTGGGGGTGCTTCTGAAATGGTTGTGGAGGGAGAAACAGGTTATTTAATTTCAATAGGTGATGTGGAAGAGGGATTCTTAGCCTTGGAAAAACTAATCCAAGACCAATCCCTGCGTGAGCAAATGGGAGCAAATGGGAGAAATCGCACACTATATTCCTACAGTCTGGAGGCATTTGAGCAAAAAATCGTCAATCACCTATGGCATCATCTGAGAAAAAGCTAAAAGTCGCCATCATGGGTGCCAAGGGCTATCCCTATGTCTATGGGGGCTATGACACGATGATCAAGGAGCTTGGAGAAAGACTGGTAGCCAAAGGCGTGCATGTCCGGGTGTACAATCATCGGGCGCTGTTTAAGGAACGCCCGCGATTTGTCAATGGAATTGAGTGCATTTATACCCCTGCGATTGAATCGAAAAGTTTGACTCAGCTCACGCACACCTTCATTTCTATGCTCCATGCCTGTTTTTCGGACGTCGATGTTATTTTTGTGGTGAATAGTGGAAATGGGCCTTTTGGATTGATTGCTAAGATTTTTGGTAAACCAACCGCTATCAACGTGGATGGGCTAGAGTGGCTGCGACCAAAATGGAAAGGACTTGGAGCGAAGTACTTTTTCTGGGCTTCCAAGATGGCGACCAAATTTTATGATCAGGTGATTAATGATTCTGATGAGATGCGGCGCGTCTATCTCGAGCTATTTCAGAAGGACTCGGAAGTCATTGCCTATGGGGCGAATCCCCGGGAAAGTGTCGATGCGAAGCCTATCAAGCGATGGGATCTGAAAAGCAGAGGCTATTACCTGATTGTGGGAAGACTGGTTCCTGACAACAATGCGGATTTGATTATTGATGGTTTTTTGAAATCCGATTCCCAAAAAAAACTGGTTGTGGTGGGCGATGTGCCTTTTGCTGACGAATGGGCCAATCGCTTGAAGAGTATTCAGGATCCAAGACTGCTGTTTACCGGCTATGTTACCGATCCGAATGAATTGGCGGCCTTGTATTCGCATTGCTATGCGTACTTTCATGGGCATGAGTTTGGTGGTACCAATCCTGCGATGCTGAAGGCACTGGGTTATGGCTGTGCGATTTTGGCTTTGGATACGCCCTTCAACCAAGAGATGCTGCAAAACGGCAAGCATGGATGGTACTTTGAGAAAAAGGCGGAATCCGTGAAAGAGATCGTGGAGAAAGCTGAATCAGAGCCTGAAACAATGAGCGATTTACGACAGAATGCGCGATTCGGTCTGACCCAAAAGTACAATTGGGATTATGTGACAGAGCGCTATTTGGAGGTGTTTAGAAAACTAAGGATTTCCCGCTGATTCACGCCGATCTAATTCGCTGATCCCCTTGATCTAAAAAAATCTGCGCGTATCTGCGACCTTTTCTTTGCATATCTGCGGGAACTAATAATTCATTGAAACTTTCATACTCAATATTTCCTTTATCCATTATCTTTTCACCATAAAAACTCTTTAATCCCATGATCAGAAAAGCAACCGCCGTATGGAACGGAAGCGGCAAAGAAGGCAAAGGACACTTGACCACCGACTCTACCGTACTTAATCAAACCCAATACTCTTTCAACACCCGATTTGAAGACGGTGTAGGTACCAACCCAGAAGAATTGATCGCAGCGGCACATGCAGGATGTTTTGCGATGAAGCTTAGCTTCAACCTCAGCGGAGCCAATTTTCCTCCACAAGAATTGAATGTGACTTCTCATATTACTTTTGAAGAAGGCACCTTGAAAAGATCTCACCTAGTGTTGAACGCAAAAGTGGATGGTATCTCTGAAGAACAATTTTCCGAACTGGTGAAAGACGCTGAGAAAAACTGCCCGATCTCCAGAGCCTTGAATATGGAAATCAGTGTGGAATACACGTTGAATTGATTGAACGTGAGGTTTGTGTCCTCACAAACTTCGGCTTAAAAAAATCAGCCCTCCAAGGGATTTAAAATCCTTGGAGGGTTTTTATTTCCACCGGTAAGTCTTCCAAGCAGCCTGTTGCTTTTCAGTCAGAAAAGTCCAGGCTACCAATCGGCTTTTCTTGTTTCCTTGGGCCATTTCGATGACTTTTTGATCGGTAACTCCGACTTTTTGCAGTTGATTTTGAATGGGTTTGAGATTTTCAGATTTCGATACCAAGGTGGTAAACCAAAAGACATGATTCTTAAAGTGGAGACTTTCAGCGATCATCTTTCTGATAAACACCAGTTCTCCACCCTCCGTCCAAAGTTCAGCAGCTTGTCCGCCAAAGTTTAATTCTGCCTTGGCAACGGGCTTTCCGGTAAGATTTCGGACTTTTCGCTGACTGCCTTCCTGGGCGGCGTGAGCCGATTCGTGAAAAGGTGGATTGCAAAGGGTAAGATCGAAGAACTCTTCGGATTGGATGATATTGAAAAAAATCCTGGAGGAATCCGGCTGAGGCCTAAGCTCTATTTTGCCTTGAAATAGGGGATTCTTAGCAAGAATTTGCTTGGCGGATTCGATAGCTTTTGGACTCAATTCAGAACCCACAAAACTCCAATCGTAGATCGCATTTCCGAGAATGGGGTAGATCAGATTGGCACCTGTCCCAATATCCAGTACGTTGATTTTTGCACTTTTTGGAGATCTTCCGCCATTACTTTGCGCCAGCAGATCAGCCAAATGATAAATGTAATCGGCCCGACCGGGAATGGGCGGACAGAGAAATCCATCTGGAATATCCCAAAACGCAACTTGATAAAAGTGCTTCAAAAGCGCCTGATTCAGCGCTTTGACAGCTTTTGGATTGGCAAAATCCAAGGTCAGATTTCCATATTCATTGGTAAAAAGGAAGGATTTAAGCTCTGGCAAGGTCTCCGAAAGTGCTTCGAGATCGTAGCGGCCTTGATGGAGATTGCGGGGGTGGAGTCTAGCAGGTATTTCTTTCCCTTTCATTCGCCAAAACTAACTCAATCCACTTCAAAACTCAGCTTCATGGTAATCGAAGCCGTTTTGTTTTTGGACGACGTGTTGAAAACTCCTCCCCAGGAGTAGTCTTCGCCGGAATTTTGTCCCGTGATTTGGAATACGCCCATGTTGGCTGTGATCAGATCTCCAAGTTGGGAGTTGGAGTTTTCGGCGATGCGTTCAGCACGCACCCGGCCATCTTCCGTGGCTTTGGCGACCATTTCCAGTTTGAGCGACTCGAGTTGGGTGTAGTAGTAGCGCGGAGGCTGAGAGTACAAGGTGATCCCCTGATTGAGCAGTTCGGTGATCTCGCGGGAGATTTTTTCCACTTTTTCTACTTCTTTTGACTCAATAATCAAGGTCTGACTGAGTTGATAGCCTGTAAAGGTCTGCCCGGCATAATTGCCCGAAGCAGTATAATGTTGCTGATATTGCGGCAATGTAGTTACCGCATTGAAAACCAGTTGTTCTTCTGGAATACCTTTGGATTTCAGGTAATTGGTCACTGCTGATCGATCTCGCTCCAGATCTGCATAGGCTGCTTTGAGGTCTTTGCTTTCCCGGGTAAAATTCCCTTCCCACACAATCAGGTCTGAGGTAAAATTTTGCTCACCTAATCCTGTCACGTGAATGGTGCCTTGTGGACGGTTACGGTTAATGACGGCATTGCCGAGGAGATAGGCAGCGATAATGATCGCCAGGGCAAAAAGGACGGAGGAAAGATTGTTTTTCATAGCGCTTGGAGGAAAAGTGATTGGAATTTACCTGAATTCCAGTTGGGATCAAATGCAAAAAACCCGCCGAGTTGGCGGGTTTTAACTTTAATTAAAGGTGAGTTTTAATTCAGAAAGCTCTTTTCCTATTCGATTTATTCCGTTAAGAATTCTTTGACTTTGAGCTTCTGAGGGTCTTTTTTTTCCACTTACATATTGAGAAAGCAAGGTTGGATTCATTCCGATTTTTTCCGCCAGAACCTTGGCATTAATCACATTGTAGTATTGAAAAAACTGTTGGAAATCTATTTCTAATTTGATCTGATCTGGTTTGACTACAAGATTTTTTTCTTCTAAGTAAAAATTTAATGCCTCAACCGAATTTTCAAAAACCTCGTTCATAGAATCTCCGGTAGTAAAAACTGGAAAATCCATTGAATAGGCAGAAAAACCAGTGTCTGTCTTTTCTATGATCATTCGATACTTTTTCATAATTAACCCAGTTTAATTTCGGCCTCTTTCAGTATTTTTTTTCCAATCCTTTACCTATCTCTTTGGTTCCATGGTTTGGGAAAATGATAATCCCTGGTTTTACTTCGTGTCTTAACTTAACATGGGACCCTGATTGAGAAACAATAAACCAGCCATCTCTCAATAGAATCCGTAGTAGCTCGGAACACTTCATAAATTTGTTTCATTAAAAAATGATTCCAAAAAGTAAATAATTATTTACTCATTTCAAAACACCCGATTTCGGATTTCCTGCTTTTTAGGGTTTTCCAAATCGATCAGATAGCCGTTGACGATCGCATACCTCGGTTTGCCTTCTTTAGCTAAAAAGAAATTGGTAGCCGAACCGGTCATCCACCCGCTCGAGTATTTTTCGGTGGTTTTCAATACCAAAATCGGCAGACTGTGCATTTGTCTGGCTTCCCCGTTTTTCACCTTGACCGCCATAAAACCCTGACGGAGTAATTCGATAGCTTTTTCCTCCGAAATATCCTTAACCGATTCAAAAGCGGTGGAATACACTTTTCCCTCAAGGTATTGTAGTCCTGTGGCATCCAAGGTCTCAAAACCGAAGAAAATCTGCATATCACCGAGATCTTCCACCGATGCGCTCATGAAATAACCGGCAGCATTTTCAGTTTCACGTCTGCGAATGGCGATATCCAAGGGATACCATTCTCCCTTCACGTTTACCTGCATTTCGTTGATGATCAAGTCCATCAGCTGGAAACCGTTGTCCGGAATAGCGAAATACTGCTCGGTGGTGTATTGCTCATAGCCTCGCGTAGCGATCTGATGCAAGGCGTTGAGGATGATCATGAAGTTGATCTTGCGGATATACTGCTTTTCAGGATCACCTTGGTAGCCTCCCGACTCAATCAGGATGGTACTGGTGCCCCACTTTTGGATATTGTCACCAAACGCTCTTGGTTCAAAAGCATCGTCGTACTTTCCGACCTGCCCAGGGATCAATTCCTGCAATAATTCATTCATCCCCGCGATGGTCTGCATGGCACGACCGCGCACCTCGTTGATCTCGGTCTCATAGTTATACGCCGGTGCCAAAAGGGAAATCGTGGCCTGCTTGGGCGTATTGACCACGTTGTAGTAGATCTGCTGATCGTGAAGGTTGAACCCAAACTCTGGCTCAAAGTCGTCCCGGGCTTTTTTCAAAATCACTGCCTCGGGAGAAATCTGGGAAATCGCATCCCGGTTCAGATCGATATCCAAGGCATTTCTGCGCTTGAAGGCATACGCCCCGTCGGGATTGATCATGGGGATGAATTTCAGGCTGATTTGATTTTTCAGCAGGGTTCTTAGCTCGTCGTATCCGTCATTTTTTCCCTCAAGAAAATTGAACAGGTCAAAAAGCGCCATGGTGGCCGTACTTTCATTGCCGTGCATCTGTGACCAAAGCATGACTTTGGTGGCGCCTTGTCCCCATTTCATCGAGGTGATACTTCGCCCCTCTACGGATTTGCCTAATTCCTCCAATTTGAAATCCGCACCATGTTTTTGGATCAAGGGCTGAAGGTCTGCGTGTTTGAATCTTCGGTGAGTGATGGCGGGTTCCTTATATTTTTCATAAGCTGCTTCCAGCTTTTCCACAGGCATTTTTTGATAGGCTACCTGTGCCGAAGTGTAGAAACTGAGGACTAAAAAAAAGAGAAGGAACGGTGTAAGGAAAGCGGATTTCATAGAATAAGGTCTTGGAGTCTATCGATTTTAAAACTAGCCATTCGGGTGAAATAAATACCTGTATTTTTGCTCAAGCACAAAAAATCATGCCATGAAGCTCAGTTATCAGGTTTATGACCTTCCACTCAAGCATACCTTTACCATCGCCCACCAAAGTCGGGATGTACAGGACACGCTGATTGTCAAGCTGGAGGAAGACGGAATTTACGGATTGGGGGAGTCGACCACCAATCCATTTTACGGCATGACCATCGAAAACATGAGTGCTTGCTTAGAAGAATTTCGCCCAGTGGTGGAATCCGGAAACTGGGAAAATCCAGAACAGCTTTGGGAATTAGGAAGAGTGATTTTCCGAAATAATCCCTTTGCTCAATGTGCCTTGGACATGGCTGCGTGGGATTTTTTCACCAAGAAACAGGGGAAAAAACTCTACGAGTACCTGAACCTTGACCCCCGGAAAATCCCGACCACTAATTTCACCATCGGCATTGATACCGTGGAGAAAATGGTCACCAAGATGAAGGAGGTGGATTGGCCGATCTACAAAATCAAGCTCGGAACAGACAATGACCTAGAAATCGTCCGAGAACTCCGAAAGCACACCAATTCCGTCTTTCGCATCGATGCCAACTGTGCTTGGACAGCCGAGCAAGCCATCCGTAATTCGGAGGATCTGGCGAAGCTGGGTGTGGAATTTATGGAGCAGCCTTTGGGAAAAGATGATCTGGAGGGAATGAAAGAAGTCTTCAAGTATTCCAAACTCCCTGTCATGGCAGATGAAAGCTGTATTGTAGAAAGTGACGTGAAGAAATGCCATGGACTGTTCCATGCGATCAATGTGAAACTAGTCAAGGCAGGAGGTATCACTCCCGGACTACGCATGATTCATGAAGCCAAGTCACTCGGGATGAAAACCATGGTGGGTTGCATGACCGAATCCTCGGTCGGAATCACTGCCATCGCTCATATTTCTCCGCTCTTGGACTATGTGGATATGGATGGTGCGATGCTGTTGGCCAAAGATCCGGCAAGAGGGGTGACAATCACTCCGGAAAAAGTGACTTTCCCCGAGGGGCCGGGAATTGGAGCGGAGTTGGTGTAACGTTATTTCAGATCCATCGTGGGACAAAAAAAGTCCTGCTTTTCCGAAAGCAGGACAACTTGAAAAGAAAGCCACAGATTCACAGAATTTTATATCTGCGCATCTGTGGCTGTTTTTAGTTAAAATTTCATCCGTAGTCCTAGCAAGAAATTGGTTCCTGCCTGTGGATAGTAGAAGTTTTCCGTCACCAGTTCACGACCGTTTCCTCCTGGCACAAAATAGCTGAAGGTGTAGCCATTGGGTTCGTACATTTCATTGAAAATGTTGTTGATCAGTAGGTTGAGCTCTAGCCCTTTAAAGAACCTTGGTGTAGCCGAATAGCTGATTCGCAGATCATTGGTAAAGAAGGTATCTAAAGACCTCGCATCATTGGAGGTATTGTCCAAGTATTGCTGTCCCACATATTTGCTGAGCCAGTTGACTGACAAGTGTTTAATCGGCCTGAATTCGATAATTGCTGCTCCTACCACATTGGGAGAGAAAGCGATATCGGTATTGGAATAGGTGAAACTTTCCTGCTGGAATTCTTCGGTACTGTAATCATCCACATATTCCGTGAATTCCCTGATTTTATTTTGACTTAGCGCAATGTTTCCGCCCAGAGTCCAAGAAGATGAAAGGCGATAGGCTCCATCAAGCTCGATCCCTGCCCTGTAGGATGATGCTACATTTTCCCGGATATAAGCACCTACATCATTGATTTGTCCTGTCAAAATCAACTGATCCTTATAATCCATGAAATAGAAATTGGCATTGTAGCTCAGATTCCCTGATTTTGCTCTTACTCCTGCCTCCACATTATTAAGTCGTTCAGGACGAGGTACCTCAGTAATTGGATTGTCTGTAAAATCCGATCGGGTGGGTTCCCGATTGGCCACTGCATAGCTTGCATACCAGGTTTGATTTCCTGATTCGTAGGAGAATCCAAACTTGGGGTTGAAGAAAGTATAGTCGGCACGTCCGTCTACAATTCGAAGATCATCGTTTACTCCAAAGAAAGAATAATTGATTCCTCTCAACTGCAAGTCTCCAAATAGATTCAAGCCGGGCTTGATTTCATAGGTGGCTTTGGTGTAGATATTCCGGTCATCTTTTATGGCGTTGTTGTCATAGTATCGATCGCGGATATTGGTATTGCCGGCAAATCTCGCCCAGATGATTTCGCCAAAATGTCCTCCATCGTAGCGATTGGCACCACCACCGATGATGAAGTCTAATTTTCCGTCGGTAGACACATAATTTGCCGAACCCACAAACCCATAGAAATCATTGTCCAGCCAGCGACGTCGAATGATGTCCGAACGGGAAATGACCTCATCGCCGACTATTACATCGGGTAAGTTGTAGCGAGAAAACCGATCATTTTCCCGGAACTGCTCATAAAATCCTCTTCCATAGGTATAATGCAGCGCCAGATTGGTTTTCCAATTTTTGCCAACTTTTCCAGTGTAAATCAGCTGATAATGATCCTGCTGGTAATTATCGGTTTCATTGTCGTAGGTGTAGTAGTTCCAGGTGCGGTCATTTCCCAGTTTATCCTCGGGCAATCCCCACCAGCTTTGGTAGGTTTGTTCTTTTCCAGAGAAAGCGACCAGTTTGATCACGCTTTTTTCTCCATAATATCCACCAGATACAAACCAGCTGCTGAGGTCAGAAAATGCCCGATCCACATACCCATCAGAGGTGATTTTTGACAGACGGGCATCTACTGCAAAACGGTTGTTGAGCAGGCCGGTTCCCGCCTTGACCGTATGCCTCCAGGTATTGAAAGATCCAAACCCATTATCCAATTCGGCATAGGCTTCGTCACGTCGGGTGTCTGTCTGGAAGTTGAGGCTGGCACCAAAAGTGGCTGCCCCATTGGTCGAGGTTCCCACACCTCGCTGGATTTGGACATTTTCGACCGAGGAAGCAAAATCGGGCATATTTACCCAGAATACCCCATGAGATTCTGCGTCATTAAGGGGAATCCCGTTGATGGTGGCGTTGATTCTGGTTTGATCAGTTCCTCGGATTCTGAGGCCGGTGTATCCTATTCCTGCTCCTGCATCTGAGTGGCTGACCACGGAGGGCGTAAAATTGAGCAAAATGGGTATGTCCTGTCCCAAGTTCCGTTTGGCAATCTCCGATTTATCCACCACTGAGAAGGTAGTTGGGGTATTTTCGGATGCTCTTGTCGCAGAGACTATGAATTCTTCGGTCAGGAAGTCTTTCGGTTCTAACTTAACCTCCAAATCTCCCTCAAAAGGAACCGAAACCATAAACCGTTCGGTCTCATAGCCGAGATAAGAAATCCGGATTTCAATATTTCCCTGTGGCAATCTGTTGAGTGTAAATTGTCCATTTTCATCGGTAACAGTTCCTCTCCCGGCAGTTTCGGACCACACCGATGCACCTACCAAAGGCAAATTGCTTTTGGCATCCACTACTTTTCCGCTAAGGGTGTTTTGGGCCCAAGCGGTCAAACTGGCCAGATACAGGATCAAGCCAAGTACTGTTTTTTTCATGATTACTTCTTCCCTTTCGGGTGTTTGAGTGAAACATTAGAAAACCCAGGGGAGGTTTTCCGTGATTGTTTTACCCGCATGCAAAGCATAAAATCTGGACAAAGCACGAAGGGTACCGCTTCGGCTTATTAACTCGACTTTTACTTTGCTTTCTCATTTCCCTTCGCCGGCATTACCCGGATCAGGTCGTATGGGTATGATCTCAGCCCGTTGTATTAAGGCACCCCTTATGATCTGAGGACAAAGGTAATTGGGAAAAGTTTTTTTCCAAGGCCTTTGCTTCAATCCCTTTTTCATAAATTCATGGCCTAACCTCAAACCCATAACCGCATGCGCCTATATAAACTGATTGCCGGAACGCTTTTGGAAACTGATTCTGAGATTTTTCTGGGTCCCGAACTGGATTGGGATCAACTCTTGGGGAGGGAACACTTGCCCCAATTACTGAAATCAGAGGCTGCCCATTGGGAGAAAATTTCCGAAAAAGAAGCTGAGCAACTCAAATCCGAGGGCCTTTTGGCACCCATGGGCAATCAGGAAATTTGGGCTGCGGGAGTGACCTACTACCGTAGCCGAACTGCCCGCATGGAAGAATCCAAAGATGCTGGAGGGGCGGATTTTTATGACAAAGTCTATGTAGCAGACCGACCTGAGCTTTTCTTCAAAGCTACAGCCAGCCGGGTATCCAATCCGGGCGAAACGGTCAATATCCGAAAAGATTCCTCTTGGGATGTACCTGAGCCGGAGCTTACCCTGTTGATTTCTCCATCAGGAAAAGTACAAGGATTCACTGTAGGCAATGACATGAGCAGTCGAAGCATTGAAGGAGAAAACCCGCTCTATCTTCCCCAAGCCAAAGTGTATCAGGGTTGTGCCTCAGTTGGACCTTGTATTTTGATTCAGGAAGAAATGCTGGACGATTCCACCAAAATCAGTTTGGAAATTCTTAGAAATGGAAAAACCGAAGCTTCAGGCGAAACTACCTTGGCTCAAATGAAACGCAAACCTCAGGAACTTGCCGATTGGCTTTTCCGGGCAAATACCTTTCCTATCGGCTGCCTCATGATGACCGGAACAGGTATCGTGCCTGATCATTTCACCCTTCATGCAGGAGATGTAGTGAAAATCACGATTGAAGGTATCGGGACATTGGAAAATAAGGTGGGATTGATTTAGACCATGTCTCTTTTCTTCCAAAAGCAGGTAAGACTTCCGAGTTATCCGCAAGGCTACCACCTGATAACAGATCAGGTGGAGCGTTCCATTCCTGAAATCAAGCAAATTCAAATCGGTTTTTTACAGGTATTTATCCAGCATACTTCTGCGGGACTGTGTATCAATGAAAACGCAGATCCAACGGTCAGGAAGGATTTCCAAACTTTCGTAAATGAATTGATCCCGGAAACCTACCCGCGTTTTATCCACAATTACGAGGGAGCAGACGATATGCCTGCCCATATCAAAAGTGCTTTTTTCGGAACAAGTATTCAGATTCCGATTACTGGAGGACGGCTTGCCTTGGGGGTTTGGCAGGGGATCTACCTGTGTGAGTTCAGGCATCTTGGTGGACCTAGAAACTTGGTCTTGACTGCTTTCGGTGCCTCATAATCCACTGGAAATCCTTCTTTACCATTGATAAAATTCCTTGGATTGGGAGATGTTGCAAACTTACTTTTGTACAGCTCCGACCTTACATGAAAATTAACTTTGGACTTGCTTTTCTGGCGGGATTGTTCTTTGCCATTCAAGCTGAAGCACAGAATTTACCTGGACAAAATGCCTTTGCATTTAAACTCAAAGAGCCCATTCAGCTGGATGGGATCCTGGATGAGCCAATTTGGGTAGAAGCAGAAGGATGGAATGGAGATTTCAGGCAATACTTCCCTTCTGATACTTCCAGTTCTCAGGTCAAAACCCGCGTTAAAATCGCTTTTGATGAAAATAATCTCTACATCGCGGCGGTGATGGAGAGTAACGGGCCCAGGAAGTATGTATCCACTTCATTAAGGCGGGATTTTAGGGGTGAACAGAATGATGCGATTGTTTTTGTCCTGGATACCTTCAATGACAAAACCAATGCATTCCAGTTTGGCGTCAATCCCTATGGAGTACAGAGAGAAGGATTGGTTTCCAATGGAGGTACCCGAACGGAAGACTTGAGTTTGGCTTGGGACAATAAATGGTATTCCCAAGCTAAAATATTTGAAAATCACTGGCAGGCAGAACTGATCATTCCTCTTTCAACCATCCGATTTAATGAAGGAGCGCAGAACTGGAACGTTAATTTTTATCGAATTGATAGCCACTATGGTGAGCGAAGTACTTGGTCTCCGATACCGAGAAACCTTCCCATAATTTCTACTGCATTTTTGAGGAAGCTGATTTTTGAAGAACCTCTCAAAAAAAGTTCAGCAAATATTTCATTGATCCCCTATACGGCTGCCAGAGCTTCAAAAAATTTTCTGGAAGGAACTCAAGAAGAACTGACGCCTTCTTTTGGCGGAGATGCTAAGGTCGGTATCGGTCCGGCTTTAAATTTGGATTTGACTTTTAATCCGGATTTTTCCCAAGTGGAGGTGGACCAACAGGTCACCAATTTGGATCGTTTTGAGATCTTTTTCCCGGAAAGAAGACAGTTTTTCCTAGAAAATGCCGATCTCTTTGACAGTTTTGGACAAATGCGTTCCAGGCCTTTTTTCTCCCGAAGAATAGGCGTTGACATCGACTCTGCCACAGGTCAGAACATCCAGAGTAAGATCATCTATGGTGCCCGACTTAGCGGAAAAGTGACAGAAAACTGGAGAATCGGGGCTATGAATATGCAAACTGCCACCGACGATCAAGCCGGAATAGTAGGGAAAAACTTTACGGTAATGGCGGTTCAGAAAAAAGTCTTTACCCGGTCAAATGTTGGTTTTATCTATGTGGATAGGGAGTCCCTGGCCGTAGATGAATTTCAACAACTCTTTGATCCCACCGCTTACAATCGACTGATCGGGGTGGATTATAACCTAAACTCAGCCAATGGTAAATGGACGGGTAAAATGTTTTATCATCGAACCTTTGAATACGAGGAAAAGAAATCTCCCTACTCCTTTAATGCATATATGCTCTTTACTGATATTCATTGGAATTGGAGCGTGAGTGTTCAGGATATAGGCAAGGAATTTAATCCTGCCGTGGGATTTGTTCCCCGGGTGGACTTCAAAAGGGTAAATCCTGATGTGTCTTATTTATTTTATCCTAAATCCAAGCTGATAAATCGTCATGGACCCAAACTTGAATATGAAGGGTATTGGAATGAAACACTTGGACAGACCGACCGGGACATCAACCTTAGTTATCTGATTCGATTCAATTCACTTTCTCAGCTTACCGTGACACAGAGAAACCGATACGTGTATTTGTTCAATGATTTTGATCCCACGAGAACAGGGGGAGAACCTTTACCGGCTGGAACTGATTACACAAACAAGACAGTGAGAATAGAGTACCAAAGTAATCCAAGGAATGTGTTTAATATCGAATTGGATGCAGAAGCGGGTCAGTACTACACCGGAAATTTCCAACGTGTAATCAGCCAAATGGGGTTGAGGTTGGGATACCTTGCCAATATTTCAATGAACTTTAACTACGCCCGTATCCGTCTTCCCCAACCTCAAAACGATGCTGATTTAGTACTAGTGGGGCCCCGAATCGATTTGACCTTTACCAAAAACCTCTTCTGGACGACTTTTATCCAATACAATAATCAGATCGACAACCTCAATATCAATACCCGATTGCAATGGCGATATGCGCCAGTATCTGATCTTTTCTTGGTTTATACGGACAACTATTTCCCAGGAGACTTTATGCCCAAGCAGCGCTCGCTGGTGTTTAAGTTGAATTACTGGTTGAATTTGTAAATGCGTAGACCTGTCAGGTTTTCAAAAACCTGACAGGTCTTAAGGTCATTTACTCGCCTCCACCCGTACTTTTTTCCCCGTCATCAAAATCCTTCGATACCCATCTTTTGTATCCGAGCTGACTTCTTTCCCAAGGACTTTTACTTTCGAAAATTCCTCAGGAATCTCAATGGAAATGCCCCATTTGGATTGGGTTTGCTCCACTTCAATGGCTCGAACACCTGACTTATCCACATAGCTCATTCGGATTTCATTGTCTCCCACGATGACTTTTTGGATAGAAGCTTCCTCCCAGGCTGTTGGCATCTGAGGGCGGATGTAAATTACCTTGTTTCCGGCATCGGGCTGTATGCCGAAAAACTGCATCACGATCGGCACACCAAAGCTGTACATGTTCCACGCCTGCGTAAACATGCCATAATCCGGAGAAACCTCATACATCGATCCCGGCAAGGCAAAGCCAAAACTTCTTGTCATCCGCTTCAGGTAGTCCAGAGCTGCATCCGGATTGCCATAGTTGTTTTCTCCGATGGCAGAAACTCCCGTGGGCAAAGTCATCACCGCACCCGTGTAGGAAAAGCTCTTGCTTCCTGCAAAAGATCCATCTTCATTTTCCGCCTGTTCGTCTCGATCGATACCCGTCACAAAGGTGCCAAAAGGATTGGTGTATTTTTTAGCGGTGGCCAAAGCGATTTTAGCCTTTTCAGGATCCGCAATTCCGGTTTCCATCGGGGTATTGACTACCCAGTTGTGGAAGAGTACAAAACCCTGTTTCTGATTCTTGGGCAATGTGGATAACTTGGCTTTAGTAGCATTCAGCTCTTCCACTGCCCAAGGTTTTTTCAGCGTATCCGCACGGATGATTGCATCATCCACCAAGTGCAAAGCCTCGTCTACGGTCCCGATAAAATCCGCATAACTTCCAAATTCCTCTACCCAAAAATCAGAATTGATCTTAGCTGCCAGGGCATCGGAAGTATGTTGATAACTTTTCGAAAGATCGGTTTTTCCAAGGATTTCAGCCATTTTCGCGGCATCTGCAAATGCCTTTTGGGAATAAGCAGCTACATCAATCATTTCGGATTTGAGCCCGTGGATTTCCATCATTCCATAACCGTCAGCAAGTAGATTGCCATCTTTGTCATTTTCCCGGAGCAACCAATCCAATCCTTTTTCTATGGAAGGAAAATACTTTTCCAACAATTCCCGATCTCCAGTCCAGCGATACACTTCCCAAATCGTGGATGCCCATTGTGGGGTCTCATTGATATTTCCGGGATTAAATACCGCTCCATTAGTACTTACCTCATGGATGATTCTGCCATTTCCGTTCTCTTTTTCAGATAGACTGTGGATAAGTTCGAGGGTAGAGTAAACGAGGTCCTTTCTTCCCGTTGCAATCAAACCCTGGATCGTGTATTCACTATCGACTCCAAAAAACCAAGGATAATCCTGCAGGCCTGCTCCAAAACCCCTCCCAATTCCCGGCACATCCCGCACCAGCCAATCCGTATTGTATTTGATCCATTGGAACGTTCGCTGCAATTCAGGATCGGGAATCTGTATTTCTGCTTGGTGGGCAAAAACTTCATATCGCTTCTTTTTGGCAAACCAATCCGAATCCAAGTTTTGCCTGAGATCAACTAAAGTTTCCATGGCTTTTAATTCGCTTTCGGTAGAACCGGCGATAAATATTGGGATAATTTGCTCAGAACCTGCCGGCAAGGTCACTTGCAGAGAAAATCCAGCGGCCGCCCCTTTTCCTTTGGGTGAATAGGCACAGGTCAATTCTTCCTGAGGAGAAATCGAAATTCCTTCCGCTGTTCCCCAAACTGCAAACCAAGGATTCCCTTGATCTTTTGCCGAAAAGGTATTTGTCATTTCATCAAAGGAAATCAGATCTACCTGATCAATCATACCTGTACGCTCACCTAACCAAACGGGCATCAGATCGACATATGCATTAAATTGAAATTGGATCGACTTATCGGACTTATCCACATTTTTGATATGGAAAAGAACGGTCATGCCTTCTTTTCCATCGGGTACAAACTGCAGTCGCTGCACCTCAATACCCGCGTTTTCCAAAGCAAACTGAAGCACATTGGAAAAGGGATAATTGGTAAATGACTTCGCCTGATCCAAACAAAAAGATTCACCATCCACATTTACTGAGGCGGTAAACCCATCCATCAATTTGATAGGATGAAGCCAAATACCACCCATCTCGCCCTCCACATGCCAACCCAAATCCGGGAAAGAACCGTTTTGATGACCGATCAAATACACCCGATCACCTGCAGCCACAAAAGGGGAAGCGAGGTATTCGGATTTTCCTTTAAGCCCTTCCTGTGTGTTTAAATCTTCAAATAAACTTTGTTCAGGAGTAAGAGAGGTCTGACAGGAAACCAGGGCTAGCAATATGCCAACAGGCCAAAATTTAAAGGTCATTGAGAATAGATTTAAGCCAAAAGATAAGCCAAATCGCTTGAAATAAGGAAATCAAAACGCATCGGCTTGGAAAAAGTAATTTCCTTGCAACTCTAAAAAACTTTCATCCTTTACCCAAAAAGATTTTTTGTGGAAGTTTTCAAACACTTTTCTTAAACATCCTGTTCGCCAAACATGAAGTACAACAGGATACTGGTTTGGTTTAGAAGCGACCTTAGACTCAAGGACAATGAAGTCTTGGCCCGAGCTATTCAGCAGGGAAAGGAGGTGATTCCTGTCTATTGCTTTGATCCTAGGATGTTTGGAAAAACCGAATTGGGATTTCCCAAAACCGGTGCTTTTCGAGCCAAATTCTTATTGGAATCTGTATCCGATCTACGTCAGTCCTTTCGAAAGATTGGCGGAGATTTGGTGGTTCTTCAGGGGAAGCCAGAAGAAGCTGTAATTGAATTGGCTAAAAAAGTGGAAGCAAAGGCTATTTTCTTCTCGAAAGAAGTCACTTCCGAAGAACGAAATGTGGATAAGTCTTTGGAAAAAGCTGCGTTTTCAAATGGAATTGCCTGCGAAAGTTTTTGGCAAAGCACGCTTTACCACTTGGATGATTTGCCTTTTCCGGCAAAACAGACCCCGGAGGTATTTACCCAATTTCGGAAGGAAGTGGAAAAGCTTTCAAAAATTCGATTGACTTTTCCTGAGCCAAAAAAAATAAACTATCCAAAAGAGGCAATTGATGCCCAAGCAGGTGATTTGCCCACGCTTAAAACTTATGGACTGGAGGAACCCAAGCAGGATGCAAAATCGTGGTTGGAGATAAAGGGTGGAGAGACATCCGCGCTGGGGCGACTCCGGTCCTATTTCTGGGAAAAAGATTTGCTCAAAGTATACAAGGAAACCCGAAATGGGCTGATTGGAATGGACTATAGCTCCAAGTTTTCCCCTTGGTTGGCCTTGGGTTGTATTTCCCCTAGGACTATTTATGAAGAGGTCAAAAAATACGAACGGGAGCGAAAGAAAAATGACAGTACGTATTGGCTTATTTTTGAGCTGATTTGGAGGGATTATTTCCGGTTTATTGCCAAAAAGCACGGCGATAAAATCTTTGATATTCAAGGCATCCGATTTCAAAAGGACTCCTGGAGGAGAGACAAGGCGCAGTTTCAGCGTTGGGTTGAGGGGTTGACGGGAGTTCCTTTTGTGGATGCCAATATGCGTGAGTTGAAGTCGACAGGGTTTATGTCCAATCGTGGCCGCCAAAACGTGGCGAGTTTCTTGGTCAATGACCTGGGAATTGACTGGACTTGGGGAGCAAGCTACTTCGAAAGTCAGCTGATTGATTACGATGTCTGCTCCAACTGGGGCAATTGGATGTATGTGGGAGGCGTAGGAAATGACCCTCGGGAAAATCGGTATTTCAACATCCTCAGACAGGCCAACAATTACGATAAAAAAGGCGATTTTGTAAGGCTTTGGATTCCTGAATTACAGTCGATTAAGGGATTTGATATCCATCAACCTTGGGAGTTATCCACATCCCAATTGAGAGCATTAAAGATTCAACTAGGCCATACTTATCCACAGCCTCAAGTAAAAATTCCGACGCTTGAAAAGTCTTATTAAAGTTACTGATTACCCGTTAAACCTCAGTATGCTGAGGTTTTTTCTTTTGGAATTTATCCTTGTTAAATCTTCCTATCCATAAGTAATTCAAAATAGTCATTCCTAAATTAATTGAAATAAGCTTAACCCAGGTTTCCCATTCATAGATCACCGAAAAATCAAAACTGAGCGTGGGATAAACATAAGCTTGTCCAAGAAGAAAGAAAAATATACTGAAAGCTACTATTCCCATCCAAGTTGGTTTCCATTTAAGGTAGTCGATGAAATCTTTCATTTACTTCAAAAGGGCCTTAGCACTTAATAATCAAACCTAAATTGCTCAAAATTCGCCGGTATCTGCTTTTTCCTTTTCAATTCTCTTTGGTACAAATAGTCGCCCAACTCTGCGAAAAAAGGTAAGCCAATCTCCTCGGTCTCGTACTTGTCATCGTTGAGGATCTGATCCTCGTTGACATAGACCACAGCGGAAACAAAAAACTCAACCCCTGACTCATAATCCACAAAATAAGATCCGTCAATCAGGAAGCCATAGGACCAGCCTGTCTTATTGAAAATCCGGAATCTGGAAGGAATCGGTTTTTTGTCGGCCCCAAACTTGAAAAACTTCGAATAGCTATCGTAGTATTCCGTGGTGTCGTACTTGGGGAATTCACTTTCTCGGGGAAGCATACTCATGTACTTCAATACAAAATTTCGGTGCTCCTCATTCAGATTAAATCGCTCGATCCCTACAAAAGCTTCTGGAAATACGATTCGCTTTACCACACCATGCAGATCTGAAAGGGCAAACTTATTTTTGTAAGAAAAATCCATTCCTCCCTGTATAAGGGAATCATTTCGATAAAAAGCCTGGCCGATTTTTGGATTCCCCAGCACCACATACGTACTGTCCGAGTGTCTAGCAGGCAGTTCTAAAAGGGTTTTTCCGGAGTTATCCACAAATCGAATCGGGTTGAAATGCCTGTTTTCTTCGGGAGAAATAGGAAAACTCAAGCGCTGGGTGATGACCGTATTCAATAGACCCTTTTCCCTTAGCTTTTTGTTGATATAATCCATACCCATCAACTCATAGAGTCGGTTGGAAGCATCATTGTCAGAAACCAGCAAAATCTTCTTGATGTAATGTCCGATGCTTGGAAGACCATGTTGAGCGGTGGTGTCAGTATAAGCCGGAATCTGGGAAGGCCTCACCGAATCAGTGAGCATGGTGGTTTCCATGGTTAATCCATCAATATTTTGCTCCTCGAGCCACTCCAAGGCCAACAAAGCAATCGGTAACTTCACCGTGGATGCGGGATAGAAATAGTGATTATCGTTCAGATTAAAAGAATGGTCTGTAAAAAGCGGATTCCCGTGTTCGTTGCGGTCAATCTGCGTATAGATAATCTGAACCTGGAATTTGGACGTATCCGAAAGTACTTTTTTCAAAGTCGGGTAGTTTTCCAATCCTTGCTCAAAAAGCACAGGATCTTTGCTCTCGCAAGAAATCATCCAAAAAGAAACGGCAAGGAGATAGAGTAGCTTTTTCATGATTTTTCGGAAAGTTGATGAAGGGCTTCATTTAAGGCCATCAGGTCACCAAGCGAATGAAAGCCTGAAAGGACGATACGACTGATACGGGGACTTTGAGGGGTAGGATAGGAAAAAGAGGACGTGATAAAACCCATTTTCTCCAACTCATCTGACCAAGTGGGGTCTTTCAGGACAAAAACCGGGAATTTTGCTGAACCTGAAACTGTGGATAAGTCGGCTGTTTCCTGATGGAAAATAGCGGAGAAGTCTCTGATTTTTTGACTTTGCACCTTATAAATCTCTTGAGTTTCCAGAAATGCCTGGAGATTTGCCGGTGAACAGGGTGAAGCTCCTGCAAAAATCGCCTGACTTTTGATTCCCTGAATCACCTCCTTTTTTCCCAAAATAATACCTGCCGGCATGGCCAAGCCTTTTCCCAAAGAACCGGAGATGACCAAATTCACATTCGGAAACGAATTTTCAGCATAGGTTCCGAAAACACTTTTTCCCAAAACCCCAAAGGCATGGCTGTCATCGATTAGGAGTGTGACCTCATGCTTTTTGGCTACTTCCTGAACCCATGAATAGTCATGAATCTCGGCTCGAAGCGGATCAACCGCATTACCCAAAATCAGAATTTTCCTTGTTGAAAGCTCCTCTGATTGCTCCAAACACTGATTTTTCCATTGTATAAAATTCAATTGAATATCAGATTTAAAGCCTGTCGGCAGAATAGCAGGATGCGTGTCCGGCGCTGCCCAGCAGAGGTCTGATTGAGGATATAGGTATTGGATAGCCGTGATGCCGGACAGGTATCCTGAACTCATCACTGCGGCATCTTCAGCCTGAGCTTTTTTTGCGAAAAAGTGCTCAAACGCTTCATAAACCTTCAATCGAACATTGTTGACCCGGCTTAGCCCATGGCTGAATCCATATTGTCGGATGCAGTCTACTAATACTGCTTGGTAGTGTTGATCATGATCTATACCGAGATAGGACGTTCCACTGAAAAAGAGGTAACTCTTTTTCCCGACCTGAATAGTCGGGCCAATACGCCGATCTAGGTTCAGATTATTCACAATCTGGACTATTTGGCAAAAATCTGTGTAGGATCTTGGAAAGATTTAAACTCCAGCGCATTTCCACAAGGATCGAGGAAGAACATGGTGGCCTGTTCGCCGACTTCTCCCTTGAACCGGATGTAGGGCTCGATGACAAACTCCATTCCATGAGCCTTGAGCTTATCGGCAAGCTGATGCCACTCGTCCCAACCTAAAATTGCTCCGAAATGACGAACTGGAACATTTTTTCCGTCTACCTCATTTGTTTTGGCATTGGCCAATTCTTCAGGCTTGATATGGGCAGAGAGCTGATGTCCAAAAAAGTTGAAATCGATCCATTTGTCGGTGCTTCGGCCGATTTCGCAACCCAACAATTCTCCGTAGAATTGGCGGGTTTCTTCGATGTCACGGATGGGGAAAGCGAGGTGAAAAGGTTTAAATTCGCTCATATTGGTTAGTATTGTAGGTGATTTTTAATTGTTCAGACAACTTTTGAAGCCTAAATATATGTCAAAAAAGAAAACAGTTTCATTGGTTTTGAGCAGTGGCGGTGCGAGGGGATTGGCGCATGTAGGAGTGATCGAAGAGTTGGAAAAGCGAGGATATGAGATCATCGAAATCGCCGGCTGCTCCGCAGGTGCGTTAGTAGGAGGCATGTATGCTACCGGCAAAATGCCTGAATTCAAAGAATGGATCTGCAATTTGGATCGGGTGGATGTGTTTTCATTGATGGATTTTACCTTTTCGAGCAGGGGATTTATTAAAGGAGAGAAGGTGTATAGCGCATTGAAAAAAGTGGTTCCCGATTGTCAAATTGAAGACTTGCCAATCCAGTTTTCTTGCAATGCAGTGGAAGTTCATTCCGGCAAAGAATATGTATTCAGAAAGGGAAGCCTCTACAAAGCCATCCGCGCATCTGGAAGTATTCCTTCTGTCTTTTTACCTGCCAAAATCGAAAAGAATCATTTTATTGACGGTGGAGTTCTCAATCCTGTGCCCATTTCACTTATTTCAGACCCTGCAAAAAGCTTGGTTGTAGTTGTGGATGTCAACGGATTGGAAAATGAATTTATTTCACCTCCCAAAAAAGACGAGTCCGGTAAGCAGTTGATCACCTTACCAGGTTGGCTGAAGGAATATCAGTCTAAAATGCGGCAATTTTTCCCAGAAGAAAAAAAAGCAGAATCAAAAACAGCCTATTCATCTTTGGAATTGGTGACTCGGTCATTTGACCTGCTTCAGGATCGGTTTTGTGAACTGCTTCTGGAAAAATATCCAGTGGATGTGAAAATCAAAATTTCCAGAAAGCAAGCCGGAACCTTGGAATTTCATCGATCTGCCGAAATGATCGAAATTGGCCGATTGAAGGCCAAAGAAGCCTTAGACCAACTCGAGCATGGAAATCAATGAGCTGAACCGTCTATTGGGCAATATGGATATCTACCTCTTGGATCAAATCCTAAAAGGTAGATTCACCAAGGAAATGAAGATCCTCGATGCAGGCTGTGGAGAAGGACGTAATGCAGTCTATTTCATTCAAAAGAATTACCAGATTTTCGGCATTGACCCCAATGATTTAGCGATTCAATATTGTCGTTATCTATCTAAGAGTTTGGATCCAGCTTTCGACACCCATCGGTTTCAGGTGGGAAAGTTGGAAGACATTCCGTTCCATACCGGAGCTTTTGATGCGGTGATCTGCTCGGCAGTCCTTCACTTTGCAGAGAGTGTGGATAACTTCTGGCAAATGATCCATGAAATCCATCGGGTCTTAAAACCAGGAGGTGTTTTTTGGTTTCGGATGACTACTGCATTTGGAGGAATCTTGCAGTACAGTTCAGCCCTTGGAGAGGGGAAATATGTCCTTCCGGATGAATCTGAGCGGTTTTTGTTCCTGCCAGAGTATGTGGATAAGTTAGCGGAAATCGGCTTTAGATTTCTGGAGCCCTGCAAGACGGTGCTGATTCGCGGGCAGCGGGAAATGGGGGTTTTTGTACTGGAAAAAACTGGGTAATTTTATTCTTGATTTAGTTCCTGTCTAAATTAGGATAAATAAAATCGGTAATTTTTTGAGCAACGGTTTCCCCAAATTTTTCCGAACAAGCCTCCAAATGATCTCCTGGAAGACGATAGGTTTCAAAGTTATCCACAGCTCTTTCTTTCCAAAAAGAGATGTCTTTTTCCGAAGTCATCATCGATAAGCTCGAATAGACATAGAGTACGTTTTGCAACTTGGCCACAGGTGTGCTTTGCTTCAGGAAAGCTTCTACACTTCGTTGAAAAAGACTCAGGGTTTGTGGTTTAAAGGCAGTTTTTTTTACAAGCATATTTCCAAACGCATGAAGTAAAGGAGGCAGGGCTTTTCGGATTCCTTTCGCTTGAAGTTGAGACAAAGCATAGCTTATTCTGGAACCGGCATTTCTGTTTAACAACCGATTTTCACCCGAATTATAAAAAGGCGAATCCAAAATCACCACCGAACAGCCTAGGCGTTCAGCAATCTTTGCTGCTAGCCAGCCATTGAAACTAATCCCTACCAGGCAAATAGAATGCAAAGGACTAAGGAGATTCACCAGCTTATTCAAACATTCCTGTGGACTTTCCCCTTCGAGTACTTGGTACAAATCATAGCGTAGCGTGACAATGGATAAATCAGAGATATTCCCCAAGGGACGAATGATTTCCTCAAAGGAATCAAAATGCCCCACTTCCACAAAAACCAGAGTCGGACTACTCGAAACTGACTGCTTTTTCCAATCCAGCTTAGGAAACACAGGCTTCAACTCCTCTTTCAGGTAGTCAGTCAGACCATGAATTGTGCGATGTATATAAATCAATGAAGTTGGGAGAGTTCTGCCCAATTTGAGACTCAATTCTCCCATAACCATTTCGGCCCCGAGTGAACTACCACCTAGTTCGGAGAAGAAATCTTCCTCCCAACCCATGGCTGGATTGCCTAATTCCTCTAACCAAGCGGCATAAACTGTCTGCAAAATGAGGTCGTTTGACTCTTGAATGATTTCTTGCTCAATTTGCTTCCATACCATCGATTCCAGCTCTTTTCGATCAATTTTTCCATGTGGATTTAGCGGAAACTGTTCCATGAAAACCCATTGCCTGGGCCTGGTCGAGTAGGTCTTGCTTTTCCAATGCCTTATTTCCTCTCGGCTTAGCCTTATACTTCCCGTTGCCAAAAAGGCAGCAATAAACTCCAGTCCTCTTGCATCCCGCAACACAAGAACTTTACAGGAAAATGGATGCGGGCTTTGCGCTAATATTTCATTTTCCAGCTCGACTAAATCCACAAAAAGGCCATTTACCTTCACTCGAGACTGAGTTCTGCCAATTAGCTTGATTCCTCCCTCTGAAGTAGTTATGCCTAGATCTCCGGTTTGGTAGATCCGCTGATCTCCGATCACAGGAAGAGGGATTATTTTTTGATCATTCCAGTATCCCACGCAGATATGCTTGGATCGAATTTCGATTTCTCCTTCAGCATCTGATTTGTCGGACCGTCCAAGAATATAGAGGGCTTTGTTTCTTACCGGAAAACCATCATGGGGGATTATAAGCTGACTTCGACCGGGGAAAAGCTTGATCTCGGCCATGGTTCGGGTCTCTGTACTGGCATAGGCGAGTTGCAGGGTGACATCTGGAGGAAAATATTTGGCAACCAACTCAAGATCCGACTTCAAAACTGCCTCACCGCCTAGGCAAAGAAATCGAACACTTTGGGTGAATTCGGCGAGATTTGGGCCATACATGCGACAAATGGCTCTGAAGGCCGAGCAGGTCAGGGTGGTGATAGAAACCTGATGCGTTTTCCAAAAACCAGGTATCTCCTTTAGATTTGACTCCTTGAGGTCAAAGACAATAAGGCTAGCTCCCGACAGGAATGCTGGAAAAATACTTGCCAAGGAAGAACTGAAAGATGACGCGAATAGAAAATCGATCCGATCGCTAGAGTGAATCTCATTTTCTTCGATCTGCCTGAGGGTATCTTCCTCGATGGATATGTAATCATGTAGTACGTATTTTGCCTTACCGGTCGTCCCCGAGGTCGCATACACACAGAAAGGGCGACTTAGCCAAGATAAGTCACTGTTCCACCATGCATCCAGATTGCCTGATTTTGAATTTTTCACACTTGACCAGTTGACCCGCAAAACCTCCTCATTGGCAAAGTGGTGCCGATCAGTGACTAGCAAACCTAAGGGTACTTGCGAAAGCAAATCAGAGGCAGGCTGATGAGGTATGAAAAAGAAGGCATTTCCTGAAAGAAGCACTGATAGGGCGCAGATCACCTCCTCTGTTTTGCTCTCCAAGGAGATGCCGATTACTTGATAGGATAGAGATCGGGCCTGAAAAAAAGCCGCAGCACGAAGTGCCTCATCGATCAGTTGGGTATAAGAAAGGGAACGTTCAGGACCTAGTATAGCAGGTTGGTTACCTAGGCTTTTCCTTAAGTCGAGCAGTCTATCCCACATACTTATAGGCTAAAATTTCTTGATGAAGCTTCATTCCAGATTTGATCATATTCATGTGACTGATGCTGTTTTGGTAGGCCCACGAAAAAATGGGTAGCTCAGGGTTTTGGCTTCGGCACAATTCTATTCTCCAACTCAGTGCGGATTTATGAAAACCCAAGTTTCGAAAAGTGTTCTTTACCGCCCCTACAGAAAGCAACTGGAAATCGCCATTTTGGTAGAGGCCAGTTATCCCCACATGGAGATCATTCCAATTCACAAAATAAAACTTAAGACCCTCTACCCGGAGTTTATGCAGGAAGTTTTCCTCCACGGATTCAGCATGACGATTTTCGGCATCGAAACAGTCCAAATACAACCATGCAAATTCGCTTATCTCCTTTTCCGTTACTTCCTTTAGCTGGATATCGGGATGAAAAAACCGATGGTGAGGCTCATCAGACGATAGACTCATGACTGCAATCTTTTGATCTATCCGATAATCAAGACGATGACTCAAGATAGATTTAGAAACTTCATCCCTGGAATCAATCAAGATCTGGTGCTGCTTTTCTACTGTATCCGAGTAAAATTCACGCACCAAATCAAGCATGTGTGGTGTTTCAATCTTCCCCAAGCAATAATTGAAATAGTTGATCGGCTTGAACTTCAGAAGGGTGAGCTCTCGCTCCTGAGAAATCGCGATGGAATTGCGTACTGCGTGGTTTTTTTGAAAAGCTTCCAAACGAAGCAAGTCATAATGCAGCAGAGTATTCATGGAAATAGGCTTGGGAGAAAGTCTCACACTTATTTTAACTCGATTTACCCAGATATTTCAGTATTTTCAAAAAATCTTGGATATGACTACACTTTAGGTAAACAATCTGTCTTTTACCTGAGAGTTCATTACTTTTAATTTCACTTAGATCGGACTTTAATCTGGCCCTTAATTCCCATAACATAGATCATGACTCTCCAATACGCCATAGAACTGATCGGTACGTTTGTCTTTGCCATTTCGGGGGCATTGGCAGTACGGGAAAAGGAACACGATATGTTTGGGGCAGGGTTTACGGGATTTATCACAGCTATCGGTGGCGGTACCCTTCGGGACATTTTGCTGGATAGCTATCCGTTGGTTTGGATAGGAGACATCCACTTTCTCTATGCGATCCTTTTGGGAATTTTGGCAGCGTTCATTTTTCCCAATCTGCTCAGTCGGCTTAGGAAAACTTTTTTTCTGTTTGACACCCTAGGAATAGGGTTTTTCACGGTTTTGGGTGTGGAAAAAGCACTTTCCTTGGGTGTGCGACCTGAAATCGCTGCCATAATGGGCATGTTTACCGCCGTGATGGGTGGAGTGATCAGGGATACACTGACCAATGAAATACCCATCCTTTTCCGTAAAGAAATCTATGCCTCTGCCTGTCTTGCTGGTGCAGTGATTTATCTAGTACTAAACCACCTAGGAATGGATCGAGAATATAATTTGCTGCTGTCTATGAGCGTGATTATTGCGATCCGTCTGATTGCGATGAAGTACAAGTTGAGCTTACCCACTCTGGATTAGGTTTTAGATTGAAAGAAAATTTTTTCAATCCGTTTACATTTAATATTTTAAAAAGTTAATTTACAAAAAACATTTTATTTGTTTCATAAAATGATTGCTGAAACCCCGTATTCACCATATTTTTCACAATTGCCTCAATGAGTTCCAAAGCTGAAAAAGTAAACTGGAAAGCTTTCTTTGATCCCAAGTCTTTGGTGCTTATCATTTTGGGAGTCTTTTGTGCGGCGGTTTCCTTGGAAGCTTTTATGCTTCCCAATAAATTTTTGGATGGTGGGGTGACGGGTATTGCTATCATTCTGAATCTGCATTACGACGTGGACCTTAATCTTTTACTGGTTTTGATCAACGCGCCTTTCTTTGCGGTGGCATGGAAAAAAATAGGAAAGACATTCACTGTGCAATCCATTTTCTCGGTCTTTTTGCTGGTTTTAGTTTTGGAATTTATGGAGATTCCGACCGTGACCGAGGACAAGGTACTCATCGCGGTATTTGGAGGGGTATTGATGGGGGTGGGCATTGGCCTGATTATCCGTGGAGGTGGCTTGATCGATGGATTTGAAGTCATTACCACTTATTTTCAAAAGAATTCAGCCCTTTCTGCCAGTGAGATCACCGTGTTTCTCAATTCTTTGATCATGCTCTTTGCAGCCTTATTTTTTGGAATCGAGGCGGCGATGTACTCGATTTTAACCTATTTCACCGCCATCAAAATGACTGATTATGTGGTGGAAGGCTTTGAAGAATACACTGCACTTACCATCATTTCAAAGGAAGACGACAAGGTGAAGGAACTGATCGTAAAGGAATTTGGAAAGGCCATCTCGGTCTACAAAGGTGAACGGGGATACTTGCCGGATACCTTCCATATTCATCATCCCTGCGATATCATCATGACGGTAGTCACCCGACTGGAAGTACACCGAATCAAACTAGCCATACAACAAATCGATCCCAAGGCGTTCTTCTACGTTCAAACCATAAAAGAGGTCAAAGGAGGAGTAGTCAAACAAATTGGAAGCAAACACAGCTGATGGTTTTCGAAGAAATAAAAAACAGGATATACGAAGACATTTTGGAAAAATTGCCTTCACACCTTACTTACCATAATCTGGACCATACTGCCTATGTCTTAGAAAAGGCGATCTTTTTGGCAAATCAATCGAAAGTTGGCGCTGCTGACCTAGAATTACTCAAATTGGCAGCCTTATTCCACGATACCGGATTCATAGATAATCCCAAAGACCACGAAGAAAAGGGCTGTAAAATAGCCGAAAGCTATTTGGCAGATGAATATTCCAGAGAGGACTTGGCAAAAATCCATGGGATGATCATGGCTACCAAAATTCCCCAAAGTCCAACCAATCACCTGGAAAATATCCTTGCCGACGCCGACTTGGAGTATTTAGGTACAGACCTTTTTGAGGAAATCGGAGAAAATCTTTACCAAGAACTCAAGCACTTCAATCCCAACTTTACCGAGCAGGCATGGGATGAACTACAGCTGGTCTTTATGCAAAAGCATCACTACCACACCGAATATTGTCGGCAAAACCGCGAACCCAAAAAGCAGGAAAATCTGCTGAAGGTGAAGAAAAGGCTGGGGTTGGTTTAGTCAAAATTTGGTTTGAATCTGACAAAAGCCATTTCGTCCTCCTCATTCAAAAACATATACAACATTCCATTTTTGAAAAAACTTACCGAAGGAAGCCCATCAAATGGTAGCGTATCGCCTTCAGTAAGTTGAGCTTCAGCAATTTGTTTTAAATCCCTGTCAAGTACAGTGATAAAAAAGGCAAAAACCGGATTTTCTACTGTTCCACCACTTTTCTCCCGACTGACTCTCCAAAAATATCCACGGTCATAATCATAAATCCAGGGTCCAAATGTGACCTCCTGCTTTTTCATCTCATTAAATTCATCAAACTGCTCGATCGAATTTGCCTGCTTGGGATAAAGCCCAGGTTTTTCGTCAGAAAGAAGTTTACTGTTTAGCTTTACTTCCCGATGTTCTCCGGAAACTAAGTCTAGACTCAGGAGCCGATTTTGGGCAGAGTTGGAATGGAGAATCTGTTGATCCGTTGGGGTGATAAAATTCCGTTCAGATGCTGTGATACCTGAGCTTACGTTTTGACCTTCCCTGCCGGGACCTGCTAATTCATACTTTTCAAGCGCCTGAAATACTCCTAAAGGAATTAATCGCTTAGTCTTGCTTTCCAGATCGATTACAGCCAAGCCTTTTAATCCATCCTTCTGCGAATAGTTTCCGTAGTGACTGACAAAGTACCTTCCGGATCGGGTGATCTTACCCATTCCATCGATCTCGAATCCGACCGGAAGTGTATCTCCTTGAAAAACATCATTTGTAAGACGAAATTGACCTACTCTTTCGCCAGCGGCATTGAGATGAATCAGCCCGTAATAGTCTGTAAACCACTTTTCTCCCGAATCAGTAATCTTAATTCCCGAGGTGAAGATTTCCTTGACGGCATTGGGCCCGTCTTGGTCAAACTGGACGATTTCTTTCAACTCGTTTTTCTCCAGATCAATCATTTCCAAGCGGCTGGTTTCGGGATTGAGATTATACAAAAGGTCGTTTTTGGGCCTGTAATCTGACATGAAAAGACCCATATTCAAAAACAAAAACTCCTCTTTGGCATCGATCCGAACCGTGTCGATTTCATAGGAAAAAGTCAGAGAATTGGCTCCAGTATCTTCTGATTTGTCAGGTTGACAAGCAACCAAGGTTACCATTGAAAATAAAACTGGAAAAGGAAATCTTTTCATAACTCTAAAATTTAAAGTCAAACACCGCAAAACCCAATTCATCTTCTACATTGACATAGGACCAGAGCTTGCCGTCTTTGAAGAAGAAATCTCTAGGAAATGCCGTTTTTTCGGGCACTTGAGCCTCTCCGATCAGATTGAAATCCCGATCATAGGCATACATAAAGACCTGGCTTGAGGTGCTTTGCCAAGATTCATCTATTTCATTTGACTTTCTTCCAAATCGGAGATAAACCTGCTTGTCCTCTTGCCAGATCAAAGGTCCAAAATACATCCCCATAAAATACTTCCTCATTTCTTCTTGGTACTCCTGATCTGTCTCGACAATGGTTCTCGGCTTACTATCATTGGCTACCGGACTTAAGGCATGTACAAAAGAATGGTAGGTGAGCGAATCCTTCTTTAGGTCATAGCGATAAAACGCAGAAGTAGAAGGACTAAGGGTCAATATCTGATTGTTTGTCTCGTGCAAGTACATGTATTCTTGAAAAACCACTTGATTGGCCGTCCCAACTTTCAACTCAAAAATCCAATCCATCTCCTTGATGGGGAAGTTTTCAATTTCATAAGTCTGCAGATCGATTTTTGCAAAAGTTCGAGGTCCCTGAAACCGAACTCCCGGAAGGGAAAAAAGCTGGTTTTGCTCCTTGGAAAGAACCATACTGTATTCCAACTCCTGTAAATCCGTCTGAAGAGGAAGTGATGAAATAGACAGATCTTTCAACTTTGTGCCATCCTGTGAAAAAACACCCAATCTATTAAAAGCGGTAATCAGGAAGGTGCCATCACCCAAAGTTTGGGTTTTTAAAACCATATCGCTGATGCCATTCGGCCCTTCCACTTCAAAGTCAAAGTCCTTTTCCCAACTCAATTTATCCAAATTGATCTGTTGGATTTGATGGGTTCTGGAATTGAACAGGTACAGGTATTTGCCATCTTCAGAGACGGAAGAGGTATGCGGACCCCTTATCAATTCAAAAAGCGCTCCTTTGGAATCGATCATAACGGTGTCTACCATAAAAGTCAAATTCTCCAAAATATTGCCCGATTCAGCTTTTTCGGATGAAGCGCCTCCACAGGAAAAAATAAAAAATGGTCCCAAGAGGAAAATAAAATACTTATTTTTCATTGAATTTTGGCTTAAGCCTTGCAAAGGCCATTTCGTCGTTGAGATTGATATACTGCCAGTACATCCCCTGTATGACAAATTGAGGTCCCTGAATCTTCCAGTCATCAGGAAGCTCAAATTCACCTACTTGGTTAAGATTTTTATCAAAAAAAGTAAGGTGAACCTTGTTTGGCCTAGTTTCCGACTCTACAAATGTCTGATTGGTCTTTCTCCAAAACAGTTGGGATTGTTCGTCCCAGTGGAATCCATAAAAAGAAACCTGTTTCCAGCGCTCGTACAATCCTTCGTACTGGGGGTTGACCGTGGGATAGGTGATTTTTACTTTATTTGACGTAAGTTTTGAGTTGAAGGAAATCAGGTCAAATTCTCTGGATTCCAAATCCACTCGATAAACTTCATTTACAGGTGCAGCAGATACCAAGAGGTTATCCCCAGCTTGAGTCAAAAAAACAGGCTCGACATAGGTGTATGGATAGTCGCTTGATGTCTTGGTTTTAATTTCATAAGACACCAATTATTGGAAAATAGGGAGGTTTATTTTCTCCACGGTGAATTCTTTCAGATCGATTTTCACCAATCCATGCCTGGAATGGGTATCCTCAGCACTTCCATAAAAACCGATGTAATACTTCCCGTTATCCGTGACCAATCCTCTATACCGAATGACTTCTCCAGGTAAGGGAACATCTCCATGCAAAGGAAGATTGTCAAATCTATACTTGGTTACTTGGGTTCGGTCATGAGTTAGTTTGACCAATTCCTCCCAGGCAAAAAAGAAGATATCCCCATTCTCGGTGAGTTGAAACCCATCAAAAACCGGATAATTCCCGATTCCAGTGGGTCCTTCCCTTTCCAATGGAATGGAATCCAACAGAGATAGAGAGTTAAGGTCAACTAACTCCAGTTGAGGGATTTTTTGGTTTAAATTGTATAGAATGTCAGTATCCCTGGAGAGGAAAGATTTGCCTAAGGACTCTGTAAGGTAAAAGAAATAGCCTTTGGAATCGATCATCACGGTATCGATCTCCAGAAATGCTACCTCTAAAGAAGAGGGGTTAGCCTGCTTTTCAGATTCCTTACAAGAACCAAGAAATGCAACTGCCAAAAAAATTAAAATCGTGTTTTTCATAGTTTATCAAAATTTAAACTCCATCACCGCAAAACCCAATTCGTCTTCGACATTGACATAGGACCAAAGCTTGCCGTCTTTGAAGAAGGTAAATTCAGGAACATTGGTCAATTCGGGCAGAAATTTTTCCCCTAACAGTTTCAGATCGGCATCATAAACAAAAAGGTAAACTTCCGCGCGTTTGTACCAGTTGCCTTCTGCATCTTTAATCGGCCTATAGCCAAAGCGGAAGAATTGCTTTCGCTGATCATCCCAAATCAATTCCCTAAAAGCAACCTGGTTCATTTGCTTTTCCATAGCATCTTCAAACTCTTTTTCATCGGTAAACACATTACTTTCAAAATCACCGGTTTTCTTTTTGGGGACTAGTTGATGATCGAATTCAACCAAGCGCAGAGAATCCTTTTTATAGTCATACACATACAGGTCTGAGGTGACCGAACTGGTGATATGAAGCGCTTCATTAATGGTTCTCAGCCAAATGTTTTCACCGGTCCTCGCCATCCTTTTTTGCTCTTCGAGTCGTAGCAACAAGGTTAATTTCAATGTCTGAAGCATATTGGGCAGCTCGATACTCTTTCCGGTTTTAGCGTCGGGATTAATTATCAAGAGTCTGACTTCATTTTCAGAGGGGTCAAGCCTAGTAAGAGCAAACATTAGCCTCTCATCATGGGAAAGGGTAATTCTATTGGTGATCAAGCCTTCTTCATCCACACCCAGTCCTTCAATTTCTTTGAAATTGAATTTTAAGCTTTTTTCTTTCTGACCATTCTTGGTGTAGGTTCCGACATTGATCAATGGAGAGATGATCAAAAATCGATCATTGGCCAGGGATTGGATACTGGGAGGATTAAAACCAACTGCATTGGGTCCTTCTTTAGAAAATGGATAACTACCAATTAGCTCTAATTTATCCAGGTCTATTTCATTGATCACAGTCTTTCTCATGTCAAAAAAATAAAGGGTCCTGGCATCCGAAGAAATGGAGGATCTGTTGATTCCATACCCCAAATCAATGATTTCTCCTTTGGGATCGACCACTACCGTATCGATGGCGAGCGTCAGATTCTCTAAGATATTTTCCGATTCAGCTTTTTCGGAAGAATTGCCTTCACAGGCAAAAATCAAGGGAAGCCAAAGAAGTAGGGCAAGTTTTTTCAAAGTATTTTAAAAGTTAAAGTCGATCACCGCAAAGCCTAATTCATCCTCTACATTGACATAGGACCAGAGCTTGCCGTCTTTGAAGAAAAAAGGTATCTCCGGAAAAATCGGGAGCACTGTTTCGCCAACTTGATTCAGTTCTGAGTCAAAAAGGGTAACGACATTTTTATAGGTCTTTTTTCCTTCCAGCTCACTTTCCAGCACCTGCGAAAATCTCCAAATCTGCTTTTGGAATGGGTCATAAACATAGCTTCCAAAGCGGACTTGTTTACCGGTTTCTGCAAGGATATCTTCCAATTCCTTGAAAGAGTAGGCAGTTGACTTTTGTGGCTTTGTCTTTTCGTTGGCGGTAAGCTGAGAGTGGTGTCTTTTCACCATCAAGGTGTCTTGGCTAAGATCTAAGACGTAGGCCTCATTGAAGTGCGCAGAGGAAACAAGAACTTTTTGATCCACTTCTGTCAAATAAATCCGTTCCATGGTACTCGCTCTCACCATGCCATCTTCAATCAATGTAAATCGAAAGGGCTCCAATTTTACACCGAGATCAAAGGGGTACTTTTTGGCAGAAAGGTCTTCCAAGGAAATCACCAACAGCCCCGCCTGCGTTTGTTCTTTGGAAAAATAGGTGGAAATAAAGGATTTGCCATCTGCTGTCACAAGTGCCTCAGAACCCACGGCATCATCTGGTTCCAGACCGCTCAGCGTATCCGGATTCAACTTGAACAAGGTCATTGAGTCTAGGCTTGGATTGAAAATCCGAAGCTCCCACATGCCGATGAAATAGATGTTTCCGGCTTTGTCCAGCTGGATCAATTGAGAATCCCCAGTTCCAAGTGGTCCCTCTCGTTCCAAGGGTATTTTCTTAATTAGAGTCCGACTATCCAAATCAATCTGCTCCAGCTTAAAATCCTTTAGGTTGAAATTATACAACTGCCTCAGATCACGGGTAACTGCCGAACCGAGCAATCCCCACTGAATGAAGAGGAACTCTTCCCTGGCATCGATCACCAATGTATCTACTGAATAGGTCAAAGACTCCAATGCGTTTCCAGATTCCGATTTTTCAGATGAATTTTCTCCACAGGAAAATAGAATAGGAATAGAAAGAAGTACTGCTAGTTTTTTCATTGTCTTAAAATTTAAAGTCAATCACAGCAAAGCCCAATTCGTCTTCGACATTGACATAGGACCAGAGCTTGCCGTCTTTCCAAAAGGCGTTTTCAGGAACCTGCTTCAATCCTTCGATTTTGGTCTCACCCAAGACATTGAACTCCTTGTCATACGCAAAGAGAAACACTTCAAACGTGGGAGGATCACCTCTGTTTTCACCCAAAAAAGTTCTTTTCCCCAGTCTCAGATACATCTTTCGGGTCTCGTCCCAACGAGGCTCCATGTAGTTCAATTGGGCATAGACCTTTCTCCGGTCTTCGAAAAACAGATTTTCATCCGTGGGTAGATTAGCCACGGTGATGTCCATCCGGTTGGGAAAGTTTCGGTGCTGAATCGGGACAAAATAAAGACTGTCCGTCTCGGAATCCAGCCGATAAATCCCACTCATCGCTCCCGAAGAAATCAGAAGCTGACCATTTTCAATGGTCATAAAGCTACCTACTCCGTAATATCGATACATCGTAGCTTCACCGGATTTGGTAATGAGCGTTCCCGAAAATTCCTGGATAGATTTCATTTCGGGAATAGTTCTGATTTCCGCTTCTTTGGTCTCGGGATCAATGATAAAAAGTTCATTCTGCTCCACCATTTCGAGGGAAGGCTGAGTGTATATTCTGTTTTTCGAAAAATCATAAACCACTTTTCCATACAGCTTCCTAAGATCTTTTGCATGCTCCGGATCTATCCCATTCGGAATCACATTAAGCGGTTCGATTATTTTTCCATCCTTGGAAAATATAGCCTGGGCTGGAAACCCCTGAACAAAAAGTTCTCCTTCTGGTCCCAATTGAAACCCCACCAAATAGGGCCCCACACCATCCGGACCTTCTTTTTGAAAGGGTGTTTTGCGTATCAATCGTAAGGCATTGAGATCGACCTCCACGAGCTGCAAAGGATCTCTTTCGAAAAAGATCAAGGTGCTTTTATCCGCATTTAGTTCTTTAGCCCCCAAACCGTTGGTAAGAATAAAAATATCCTCCCCCGGATCGATCAAAACAGTATCCACCGCAAAAGTCAGGTTCTCCAAAATATTGCCTGATTCGGCCTTTTCAGAAGTATTCCCTCCACAGGAAAATAATAAGGGAAGAAAAAGAAGTAGGGACAGTTTTTTCATAGTTTATCAAAAGCTAAGGTCGAATACTGCAAAGCCCAATTCATCCTCCACATTGACATAGGACCAGAGCTTGCCGTCTTTGAAAAAGGGGAATTGAGGTACTTTGGTCAGTTCTTTCAATCGGCTTTCACCGATGAGATTAAAATCCCTGTCATAGGCGAATAAAAAAACCTCCTCTTTTTGTTCAGCATCTGGACTGGGTTTGGGAAGGTTGATTTTCCCAAATCGGTAATATCTTTTCATTTCAGGATCCTCAAAAAACCGTTGAAAGGCGATCTGCTGGTTGATTTTGTCCATTTCAGCTTGAAACTCTTCCTGGGATTCCACCTCAGCCTTCACAGAAACTTCTTTTCGGTTGGGCACGAGGACATGTTGATAAGTCTTCAACTCAAGGGAATCCACAACATAATCATATTGGTACACATCACTCGAGGCAGAATTGCCAATGATGATTTTCCCATTGAATTCTTGAAGAAAAATTTCCTGAACCGACACGCTCATCATCTCTTTACTCTTCAGAATCACCCGGAGGTTGGAAGCCAAATCAGTTGCAGGAAGTTGGATCACCTTCCCCTTCAGACTTGGAAAATCAGCCACCAATAGGTTTCTGCCTCCTTCAAAAAAGTTGCCTGGCAAGGAAAAAACCTTCTTCTCGTCCTTGCTAAGCATTAAGCCATACCAGGCATTTTGCTCATCTTCTATGGAAAGACTGTCGATATTCTCAGCCAAGATCTTGATAGTTTCTTCTTTGATTCCCTGAAAATTGAAAATTGCATTGCTCTGAAAACTGTTGATATACATTCGATCTCCTGAAAGAATCTGGATTCTGTTGTGGTAGTTTCCAATCCCATTGGGTCCTTCTGCCTCAAACTGATTCTTTCCCGACAGTTTAAGAACCTCCATATCGATCACTGCTAGGCTTTGATCTACCCCGTTGAGGAGATAAAGCTTTTTTTTATCTGGAGAAAAATCCGCCAAGCGTAGGCCTGAAGCCAGATTGATGAGTTCCTCACCCGGATCGACCAAAACAGTATCCACCGTAAAACTCAAATTCTCCAAGATATTGCCCGATTCGGCTTTTTCAGAAGAATTCCCTCCGCAGGAAAAAATCAAGGGAGCTAAAAGAAACATAAAAAGCTTTCTCACAGAAAATAATTTTTCTACTAAGAAAGCGAGAATAAACTAAGATCAAAGAATTGACTCGGATTTTTACGAATCTTAACGATTTACTGCTTTGATGATCAGGTCAAAGACAGCCGTGGGTTGGATTCGGTCCGCGTCAAGAATGCCGGAATCGGCGACCAAAAGCGGCTTGTCCAAGTCAGACTCGGGAATTCGCCCGTGAGCTCCCTTCACCAAAGTCGCATCCAAAGGAATCACATCCATCAGGTAGCGGAACCCAAGCTTTTTCTTAAGCACCTTGGAGCCGATTTTCAGAATTGGGATTTTGATTGCGGGATCGAGAACCAGCTCGACCGGATCGTACCCGGGTTTGCGATGGATATCCACGCAGCGCGCATAGTCAGGCGCTTTGGCATCGTCCAGCCAGAAATAGTAGGTAAACCACGATTCCGCATCGGCGATCACGACCAAGTCTCCCGAGCGGGCGTGATCGATGTGGAAATCTTTTTTGCCTTGGGCATCCAGCACTTTTTCCACACCGGGAGTCTTTTCCAGCAGTGCTTTGACCTCGGCAAGTTTGGAGTGATCGTTGACATGGACATGGGCGACTTGATGATCCGCTACCGCAAATACCGCCGATGTGCCGGCATCGAGGGTCTCCCTGCCCAACTCATTCTTTACCTGAATCCAGCCTTTTTCCCGGAAAATCCGGTTGAGGTGAATCGGCTTACTCACACTCGTAATGCCATATTCAGAAAGTAGCAGGACCTCAGCACCCCGATTTTCAAAAAAGGTGATCAGGTCCTTGGCTAAGTCATCCACCTCACGGAGATCCTTGGAGATTTTGGAAAAGTCAATGCCGTACTTCTGCAGGTTGTAATCCAAATGCGGAATGTAGATCAGATTGAGCGTGGGATTGTACCATTCCTCCACTTTTTTGGCTGCCTCGGCGATCCACTTGCTGGATTCGATGGTGGTATTCGGTCCCCAAAAAGTGAAGAGCGGAAACTGGCCCAACTCGGCCTGAAGCCGGTCTCGCAGCTCCATGGGTTGGCTATGGCAATCGGGCAATTTGCGCCCATCTGCAGGATACAGCGGTCGCGGAGTCACGGCATAGTCAGCGGAAGAGTACATATTGTACCACCAGAACATGTTGGCTACGGTGAACCCAGGATTCTCTTTCCGGAGGACTTCCCACACTTTTTCGGCCTGTACGAGCTTGTTGGACTGCCGCCAAAACTTGATCTCGCACTCATCCTGAAAGTACCAGCCATTGCCCACGATACCATTTTCGGTCGGCCACTTTCCGGTCAGATACACGGATTGAGCCGAGCAAGTCACTGCAGGAAGTACGGGTTCGACCACGGCTTGCTTTTTGGAGGCGATCCATTTTTTCAAAAAAGGCGTGTGCTCTCCGATTACTCGGGGAGACAAAGCAACAATATCTAGGACTACGGTCTTCTTCATGGTTAAACTCTCAAATCAACGGGCTGAACCCAATTATGCTAATGTTAAGGAACAGATTTACGAATTCAGAATTACGATTTACGACCTATAATCGAACTTCAAACCTTGTTCTCAAAAAGGTTAAATCCTGAGAAAAAGCCTAAAACTACTCTCTCCCTCGTAAATCGTAAATCAAAAATCGTAATTACACGATCATTTATTCCTAACCCAATTCTTCGATCACCCAGCTGAGCTCCCTGGCAATCGACTCGCCTAGGGTCAGGTGTGTGTCCTCGGGCAGAACCTCCCAAGTATAGGTCTCGACTTCCAAGTGTTTAGTGAGGGTTGGGTTGGTTAAAATTTGATTGAGTACAATCGAAATATCGTTCTGTGTAGACTGGAATGAGCCATAATTATCCAAAAAGACGGGCACATGGAAGTGAATCCTCCATTCCAAATCTTTGGTTTTACCAAGGTGTTCGATGGCCTGAGGCAAGTCGGGATAAGAGGCAAACTGCCCGTCTTTTTTTCGAGCGACGACTTGATGCAGGTAGGTAGATTCGGCAAATTCTTCCAATCGTTTGCTGAGTGTAAACCGCTCCACGGCGGACTCCGGAATCATCACCTTCAGTGCAGCCGAAATCTGAATCTTTCCGATTTGAATCCCTGCGGATTCCAATTTCTGGAAAGTATCGGCCGGATTTTCATACACAATTGCAAAGTGACATACATCATAGCAAGCCTGAATATGGGTTTTGATCAGCTTTTCCGCCTCTTCTGAGGAAATTTTTAGCTTTTCAGACAAGGCTGTTTTCCCACAAGGCAACAACCACTTCTGAAAGTAACTGATCAGTTCGTCCGAATTCTCCAAAATCCCATCCGGTTCGGGCTCAATGTCTAAATGCAGGAGCTTGCCGGTTTCCTGATGGATTTTCACCAACTCCTCCACTACCTCGATCAGGTGATCCGTAGATTTTTGGATCGCTTCATTCTTTTTCTTTTCGGAAGAAAACCAATGCCGGTAGGAAAGCGGGGAGGTGGAAATACCTCCCTCCATTCCCTCGGGAAGGAGTTGGGCTAAAATCCGAAAACTCCGAATCGTGTAATCCTTTCTTTCCGCGGTAGTCCAATCCGGCGTGTGGACATTTTCTTTCACTTTGGTTCGGTGAAAGCCTCCATACGGAAAGCAATTTAGGGTAAACACATAGGCATTGGCCTTTTTCAGCCAGTCCTGAAACTCCCGCATCCGCTCCGGACGCTGCAAAATCAAGGAAGCCTCGTGGGAAAGCCGAAGCCCGATGCCAAAAGGGCCTTTATGTTTGAGGCGATTTTTGACCTCAGGAATATAGATCTTGAGGTTTTCGAAGGTCGCATCCCATGTTTCTCCGGGATGGATATTGCTACAATAGCTTAGGTGAAAGTCATGGATTTTCATAGGCTGGGAAAAAATCAAGATGCGTGAACGGCAGACTTTTTCTCTAACCTACGGAGAATTTCCACAGATTTAAAGATCAAGTCGTGATCCATTTCATGGACTTCCACGCCTTTGCCCAACTTTTCCAAGAGCATGATGGTCAACTGACCGCCTAAGTGTTCCTGGAATTCCTTTAACCCTTTAATCAGATTTTCTCCCTGAAGTTCTGGCGCAAAAAGCTCAAAACCCAGGGTATGCATCAGTTGAATGATCCGGTTGAAATCCGACTCTGTGATTCTCCCCTGTAAATAGGAATAGGCAGAATCCAAGGCAATCCCGATGGCCACAGCCTCCCCGTGACGGATGCGGAAGTCACTCAATTTTTCCAATTTATGTGCGGCCCAATGTCCGAAATCCAGGGGTCGGGAGCTTCCAAATTCAAAAGGATCTTTGCCGGCGATATGGTCCATGTGCATTTTCGCAGAGCGAATGATATGGACTTTCATGGGTTCCATCTCTCTGCGGGCAAGGGCTTCTCCCGCATTTTCCAACCACTCGAAAAAGCTCAAATCTTTGATCAAAGCCACTTTGATGGCTTCGGAAATTCCTGCTCTCCAGTCACGGTCATCGAGGGTTTTGAGGAAATTGAAATCATTCAATACCGCTACCGGCGGAACAAACGTGCCGAGGTAATTCTTTTTACCAAAGGCGTTGACACTGTTTTTGACACCTACAGCGGAGTCATTTTGCGACAAAACGGTGGTCGGAATCCGAATCAGACGAATGCCCCGATGGGAAATAGCCGCTGCAAAGCCCACCATATCCAGTACTGCACCGCCACCGATGGCTGCAATGTAGGAATGACGGTCGATCCCATAGAGATGCGTCGCTTCTACGATCTTTTGGTATTCGGATTCCTCATTTTTGCAGGCCTCCCCCCCGATTGCAATCATTGGTTCGGAGGCTAAGGTGAATACATCTGCATGTGCCAAAGCATAGTTTTTCACCTCTGCGATCAAATGGGGATGAGTGTCGGCCACTCCGCTGTCGATGACAAAGAGTACTTTGGGCACGCGCTCGCCACGAAGGACATTGGCTAGGATTTGATTTTGTGGATCAAATAGATTCTCGGTAAAGGCTACCGGGTAACGGAAAGGAACCGAAAAGGACTGTTCGAGAATCGTATTCATGGCTTAAGGCAATAGGTTATTCGGGTTTTCTGTCAACCAGGATATGCACCAGAAAATCTACTACGAATTCTAATGCATACTTCAGTTTCAAGACAATTTGTGAAAGAAATAGGTTTAAATCAGGCCTAGGTTACAGCAAATTTTTTGGCTAACCAAAGGGAAATGGGAAGAAGCAGCAAAACGATGATTCCAATGGGCCATCCCGAAAAGGCCGAAGCCAAAGAAGCATTGACAATGATGAGTGAAATCACCGCTGCTTTCACCGATTTGCCGATGAATTTGGGTTCTTGAGTTCGGATGGCTTTTGCCAAAGGAGGAAAGATCATATAGCCCAGCAAAGCTAAAAAAGGAATCACTTGCAGGTATCCCGGACTCTCCAGATAGGCCAAGCCAAAAATCGCCAAGAAAATGGATGCATACATAGCTCCTCCCGCAAAAAGCGCTTTTCGGTTTTTGCCATGTACTTCTCCCCGACTGATCATGGTAATAGCAGCTACATAGATCAAGGGCAAAAGACCGATGGGCCAGATTTTTTCCAACACTTCCGGAGCCACACTGACGCCCAGCAATAAATTACCGGAGCGACAAAGCCCCATATTGATTGGACCGAGGATCCGCTGATGCTTGCCCCAATAATCATAAAGCACAGCACAGGCTGCAATGGCAATGGCTAGGATTCCGGCGACTTGATTGACCTGAAAGGCACAGCTAATTCCGAAAGCCAAAAGTAAGGAAGACATCCAAAAAGCAGCCTTTTTGGAGGCTCTTCCACTCGGAATAGGGCGCTCAGGCCGCTCGATAGCATCCAAGTCTGCATCTGCGACATCATTGAAGGCTACTCCACCTGCATACAAACCAATTGTACTCAATGAAAGCCAGAGTAGATTCCACCAAAATTGCTGGTCTCCATAGACCCAATTGGTGGCCATATAATCCCAGGCGCCTGCAATGGCAAAACCCGCCCAGATGTCTGCGATCGCGGTGATCACATTGGCTGGGCGGGTTAGCTGTAGATAAGCGAAAAGCTTGGTATTTTTCATGGATTAATTTTCTACTCGATCGGCAGGACCCTCTACGCGAGGCACCTGACCTCCACGAAGTACGGAATTTCCTCCCAATTTTTTGGTCTGATCGATCGGCGGAGCTTTGAGCCAATCGTCTTCATGCATTTGTCCACTGAGACCGAATACCGTCAAAGCATTTTGATAAGTAGTCAGACGCACATGCTCTTCAGGAATTCCCATTTTGCGCATGAGGGCCGCTGTCTTTGGCACAGCGATCGGGTCAGAAATTCCCCAATCCGCTGCTGAGTTCACGATGATTCGCTCGGGTCCATATTGCTTGACGATCTCGACCATACGCTCGGACCCCATTTTGGTATGTGGATAAATAGTAAATGCTGCCCAAAATCCTCGATCCAACACTTCTTTTACCGTCTCCTCATTGTTGTGATCGACGACCACCCATCCTGGGTCCATGCCATGCTCTTCGGCCACGTCCATAGAGCGGGTTGTTCCTTTCTTTTTATCTCGATGAGGAGTGTGGATCAATACCGGAAGATTGACATCTTTAGCCAGTTCCAGTTGAAGGCGGTAAAAACGATCTTCGGCTTCAGTTTGATCATCATAGCCGATCTCCCCGATTGCCACCACGCCTTCTTTACCTGCATAGAGCGGAAGTAATTCCATCACCTGCTCAGCCAAAGGCACATTGTTGGCTTCCTTGGAATTCAATCCCATGGTGCAATAGTGCACAATGCCGAACTGACTGGCGCGGAACCGCTCCCAGCCGACCAAAGTGGAAAAGTAGTCTTTGAAGGATCCAACTTCCGTACGCGGCTGACCCAGCCAAAAGGCGGGCTCGATGGTGGCGACGATGCCGGCCTTTCGCATGGCTTCGTAGTCATCTGTGGTTCGGGAGACGAGGTGAATATGAGGATCGATATACATTTCCTTGCTCATGGCTTTGTGGAATTAGTTTTTTAAAATTAATCGAATTTGGCCTGTTTAGGCTTTTTTGTCCTGAAAATCCTTACCGATTTTCTCCCATGAGATTTCTCCGTATTCTATGGCAGAGACGGTTTCAGGGAAGGATTTGAGCAGGTCTTTGGCTGGTGCAAAGTCCGATTGATAAGCGGCCAAGACTCCGGCTTCAGCCTCCAATTGGTCTTCTGAAAAGACGACTTTTTTCAAGTCTTCCAGCAAACGCTCGTTGAGAAAAGGAACCACCAAACGCCACAATTCAGGCATGACCGATCGACCGGCAGCCCAACGTTCGTGGGCAAAATCCGAAGCAATTTCCGCCAATGCCTGATTTCTCCTTTCGTCCAATTGCTGAATCCTATAAATCGGTCGCTGCATAAAGATGGACTTCAGCACCAATTGATTCCAATTGGCTTCGGGAAAATGAGCTGGTGGATACGGATTGTTCAGTGCAATCGCATCGAAGATCAGGGTCATATTGGTTCGGCAGCCGTCAATCGCCCGAGTAAGCAAGTCTTCTGAATAAGGCATCACAGGCAAGGCTGCATATAACGCCTGCTGCTCGTGCATGTCGCCGGTTTCAAAGAGTTGGTTAATTGCTTTCAGCCAAGCCTCTTTTCTCGGGGCAAATTTTAATAGTAAATACGTTCTTGCAGTTTGCAATACATCCCAATGACTGGGATCAAATCCTGAGACCAAGCTACCTGTAGTTTTTTTCTCGGTCTCTGATAAAATGAGATTGTCCTTTTTAAAAAACCGGGAAGCTTGGGAAAACGCCAAGAAAAACTTGGTGGTCGATGCGTCAGCATTGATTTTTTCGGTTTGGGAGCTTAGCCAATCAAGCGCTTTGGTCTCCGCTCGTGACGCCAAGACGCTTTCAAAAAAAGCCAGTAAGTCAGTTTGGGTTTGCATGTTTTTCTTCGGATTTGAAGCGGAGTTAAAGTAAATCCAAAAGCCTCAGAAAAGCCAAAGGAAATGTGGTAAAAGGAAGGTGAAAAGGCCAATCCTGATTAAAATCATGAAGAATTTACCCTGAGGAGAACCTTATTTTTGAATAAGAGGTTAGATTTACATAAATAATGATGCATTTCTGCATATAAATCCATGAGAACAACCATCGAAATTCCCGAAGAACTGATCGAGGAGGTAATGAAAATAACCGGCTCAACGACCAAAAGCCAAGCTATAAAGTTGGCTCTGGAGGAAAAAATCGCCAGAAACAAGAGGAAAAGACTAATCAACATGAAAGGATCAATAGATCTGGATATTGATTTAGATGTTTTAAGGGATAGAAAGTAGAATGAACAGATCTCCGGTTTTAGTAGATAGTTCCGTTTGGATCGAATTCTTCAAAAACTCTAGGCCTACTCATTTAGATCAGTTTCTTGAAGAAGATATAGTTTCCACTAACGACATTATCTTATGCGAATTAATTCCAAACTTAAAGCTTCAACGAAAGACAGAAGCTATTGAAAGCTTGTTTTCAATTGAAAAGATCCCATTTGCTATTGATTGGGACTTGATAAGGCAATATCAAATTCTTAATCTCAAAAATGGAATAAACAAGGTTGGTATTCCTGACTTGATCATTCTACAACAAGTGATTGAAGAAAACCTGACTTTATATTCTTTTGATAAGCATTTCAAATTGATGCAAAGCTTTTTGAACTTCAAATTGATCTCCTGAAATAACCTTTTAGAAAAAAATCCAAGAGGTTGATAATCCATAAAGCCATAAGTATTGAAACTAATTTCGGATGAAAACCAACCTCCAAAAAATGCTAGACGGAGAGGCTTACGACTCCCGTGATCCCGAACTCCTCGAGCTTTACCATCGAGCTCGGGCCTTAATTTTAGCTTACAATACTTGTGATAGCCGGGATTTGGACAGGAGAAATGAGCTGATCAGTCAACTTTTGGGAAAGGTGGGAAAAGGTGTCTGGATCGAAACTCCCTTTTTCTGCGACTACGGAATCAACATCGAAATTGGGGAAAACACTTTTGTCAACACCAATTGCATGTTCCTCGATGACAACAAAATCACCATCGGAAAAAATGGACTGATCGCTCCCTATGTGCAGATTTATACAGCAACACATCCGCTAAAAGCTTCCGAGCGAATCTATCAGGAGGGCGAAAGCACACGATATCATACTTCCACCAAACCCGTGACCATAGGTGATAATGTTTGGATTGGAGGAAATTCGGTCATTTTTCCCGGTGTCACGATCGGAGATAATGTGACCATCGGTGCGGGTTCGGTGGTGACCAAAGACCTACCGGATGATGTATTGGCTTTTGGAAATCCATGTCAGGTGGTGAAGAAGCTATAAATGAAATATCCACCAACGGTTAGCCAAAATCTGCCCCACACTTTTATTTTAGCATCTAAACTAAAACCCAATGAACAAAATCTACCGCTATGGCCTTGGGCTTTTGCTTTTGGTGTCTGTCAAAGTGCAGGCCCAAAATCAAGTCATCGATGCCATTATCAAAGAGGCAAATGAAAATTCTCAATTGGAAACTCTCGCCCATGAACTTCTGGACGGGATTGGTCCAAGACTCGTGGGTACCCCACAAATGCAGCAGGCTCATGATTGGACAGTAAAGCAATACCAAACATGGGGTATCGATGCTAAAAATGAAAAATGGGGCGAGTGGAGAGGTTGGGATCGTGGGATCACCCATATCGATATGGTCGAGCCTTGGGTGAGAACCTTGGCTGGAACACAGCTTTCCTGGAGTCCTGCATCACCGGAAGGCGGCTTGACCGCTGAAGTGATCGTTTTGCCAGATTTGGCAGACTCAGTTGCTTTCCAAAAATGGCTTCCGTCGGTGAAAGGCAAATACGTCATGATTTCAGCTCCACAGCTCACCGGACGTCCGGATGACAACTGGGAAAAATGGGGAACCGAAGAATCTTTCGAGGCCATTAAAGAGAAAAGAGAAGCCTTGGAGAAAGCTTGGCTTGAGCGCACCCAAAAGACCGGGAAAAACCGTACGGCACTTCCTGTAGCATTGGAAAATGCAGGGGCGGTAGGGGTGATTACTTCCTATTGGTCTAGGGCTCTGGGTGCAAATAAAATCTTCTCTGCCTCTACCAGACAAGTGCCCACCATTGATCTTTCGATCGAGGATTATGGGATGCTGTTTAGGTTGGTGGAAAGCGGTAAAAAACCGAAAATCCACGTCAATGCCCAGTCGAAAGAAACCGGATTACAGCCCACTTTTAACACTATCGCAGAGATCAAAGGAACCGAAAAACCAGAGGAATATGTGATGCTTTCCGCACATTTGGATTCTTGGCAGGGCGGCACCGGAGCTACAGATAACGGGAGCGGTACTATCCTGATGATGGAAGTAATGCGCATCCTGAAAAAAGTGTATCCAAATCCCAAGCGAACCATCTTGGTTGGCCATTGGGGATCTGAAGAGCAAGGCCTTAACGGTTCCCGAGCTTTCGTAGAAGATCATCCCGAAATGTTAGAAAAAATCCAGGTCCTTTTCAACCAAGACAACGGAACCGGCCGAATTGCAAATATTTCAGGTCAAGGTTTCGTGGATAGCTATGAGTACCTAGGCCGCTGGCTCAACAAAGTCCCAAGAGAGATCACCAGAGACATCGAGACTACTTTTCCCGGCAATCCGGGTTCGGGCGGAACGGATCACGTTTCCTTCGTGGCTGCTGGAGTTCCTGCCTTTAACCTAAGCTCTTTGGCTTGGGATTATGGCACGATCACTTGGCATACCAACCTGGATACCTACGACAAATTGGTCTTCGACGACATAAAAAATAACGCCATCCTAACCGCCATCATGGTCTATATGGCTTGCGAAGAAGAAAATATGGTATCCAAAAAAATGAGAATTCCTGTTGATTTCCGCACCGGTGAACCGACCGAATGGCCAAGCAAGAGATCACCTACTCGTCAAGGCGGAATTTTGTTTCAGCGTATCTCGAGATAAAATAAGCCTGTAGAATTATTCTTTCTGTATTAATCAAAAAATTTGTCACCTCGGAGGATTCAAGGTTTCTAGACTCCCCTGAGGTGACATTTTTTATACTTTAAAGTGATTCAAAATCAATCCTACTGTTTCTTTAAAAGCGAGCTGCCATCCCAATTTTTCCGTTGTGTTTCAGGCACGGGTATTTCCAAAAAGTCAACCAAACTGGGTAAAATATCCACCATTGCCGCTTTTCCCGAATGAAACCGATCCAATAAATTTTTAGCATTAGTCACCATCCAGATTTCCCGCTCGGAGTCACTTTGACCTCCATGGTCTTTAAAGTCAGGGGCTTTTCTGCCGTGGTCGGTCGTAATCCAGATTAACCACTTTTCCCCAAACTTCTTTTCCCTCAACTGAATGGCTTCCCAGATTCTTCCTACTTGCTCATCAGCCAATTCTACAGCAGAGGTCAATTGGGGGCTTTTTCCAAACCGATGTCCCATATCATCAGTAAATTCCAGATAAACCCATGACAAATCCGGAGCCTGAGTTTTCAGAATATGAGCTGCTTCAAATGAAACCAGATTATCAATCTTACGGATGTAGTCCTTGTCCGAATCATGTGGATAAGTCAGGGTGTCTTTCTCAAATCCATCAAAAGCAAAATCCAACTTCAAGTTTCCAGTTTCTTTAAGCCCCTGTCCCAGTAGCTTGGTTCGATTATCTTCCCAAGTAGAGAAAATCGCCAGTTTGGAATTTGGTTTTGCCTCTCGCATCAACCTAAAGATCGTCCAGTACGAATAATTTGGAGCTGCAATGTCATTATCCCAGACATTGTGCTTATTGGCCCAAGTGCCTGTGAGGAGCGAATTATAACCCACGGCGGAAATCGTAGGAGTTTCGGAATCACCACCCTTTTCTCCTCCTGTATAAGCTCTCGCATAGCCACCAATAGTCGCAATCTTATCCAAATTAGGTGTAGAGGTAGCTTCCAGTTCTCCAGCAGGAATCCCGTCAAGAATAATAAACACCACCTTTTTTTCCTGAGAAAAGGTCGGTAGAACCAAAAGATTGATTGACAAAAACAGCAAAAGCCGATACCAAATAAACCTGTCCATTAGAATTACTTTTTGGAAATAAAGCGGAATTTGTACCTTTTACCAAACCCCAACCCTATGAGAAAGATCCTTTTTGCCTCCATCTTGATTCTGTTGGCAATACAGGTCAAGGCACAATCCGTCGCCGATTACATTTCTGCCCCTTTTCCCACTTACATGACTGCGGCTCCCGATGGAAAAGCAGTTGCTTGGGTGTTCAATGACAAAGGCGAACGAAATGTTTTCTACGCCAAAGCTCCAAACTACGAAGCCAAAAAACTGACAGAATATAAAGGAGACATCGGGGTGGATCTTGGACCTGTGGTTTTTTCTCCGGATGGAAAAACCCTGCTTTTCGTAAGGGGAAATGGCCGAAACTCGGCCGGTCAGCCTGCCAATCCTGCTCAGCTCCAAGAAAACACAGATAAAAAAATCTACAGTCTTGATCTTGAAAGCGGCGAATCGAGATGGTTTTCACCAGGAACCTCGCCTGTTTTCAGCCCAAATGGAGAACAAGTCGCTTATTTGATCGGAGGTTCGGTTTATCTGAAGGCAGCTTCAGACACGACTGATTCAATCAAGCAGCTTTTCACCGCGAGAGGCAGTGCTTCCATGCTCTCATTTTCTCCGGATGGAAAATACCTCGCCTTTGTTTCGGGACGAGGTGACCATTCCTTTGTGGGTCTCTGGGATTTGGAGAAAAAACAATTGACCTACCCTGAGGCCAGTTTGGATTTTGATTCCTATCCTGCTTGGAGCCCAGACGGGAAAAAACTGGCCTACCTAAGAATCCCCAACATCTTAAATCTTTTGCCTTTTACTTCCATTAAAGAAGCCAATCCCTGGAGTATTCGGGTTTTGGACTTGGCAAGCATGAAAGCCGAGGAAGTTTGGAAAGCAGATCCGGGTCGGGGTTCAGTCATGGTAGATGATCTACCGGCCATCGGCGAACGTCTTTGGTGGACTCCAAACGGTTCCTTGGTTTTCCCTTGGGAAAAGAACAATTGGATGCAACTCTATGCTGTCAACCCTAAAACTAAAGAGGTTAGACACTTGACTCCGGGCGAAGGACAAGTAGAATGGGTGCAAAACTCTTTTACCAAAAACGAATTGTTGGTCACTCATAATATCGGAAACATTGATCGAAGACAAGTGTCTCGACTGGACTTATCCACATTTGAGTTGGAACTCTTATCCGATCCGCAAACCATTAATTGGGCTCCGGTGCGGATAGAAAATGGATTGGCTTGGTTTCAATCCGACTGGAACCAACCCGGCTGGCCGATGATCCAATCATATGGGAAAAAGAAAATGCTAGCCGAATCCTATTTCCCTGCAAATTTTCCCAAAACGCTCAGCAAACCCGAGCCTGTAAAAATCAAAGCCAAAGACGGGTTTGAAACGTCTGCCCAACTTTTCCTTCCAGCCAATTATGATCCCAAAAAGAAATATCCGGCAGTAATCTTTATCCATGGAGGTAGTAGAAGACAAATGCTTTTGGGCTACAATTATGGTTTGTATTATTCACATACTTATGGCGCCCAGCAGTTTTTTGCTTCTCAGGGCTACATCGCCTTAACGATTAACTATCGAAGCGGAATCGGCTATGGGATGGATTTCCGTGAGGAAGAAAATTACGGGGCCGGAGGTGCCAGCGAAGTGCGGGACGTGTTGGCTGCTGCAGATTTTCTTGCAGCCCGATTGGATGTCGATCCGTCAAGAATTGCACCTTGGGGCGGAAGCTATGGAGGCTATCTGACAGCGCATGCACTCTCTCAAGCTCCGGAAAAATTCCATGTGGGTGTGGATATCCATGGCGTACACAACTGGAACAATGACATTCCGGTTTTTGCACCTTGGTATGCTCCGGAGAAGTTCCCAAAAATGGCCGAACTAGCGTTCAAATCATCCCCTATGGCCTATGTGGATAAGTGGGTCGATCCGGTACTTTTGATCCATGGAGACGATGACCGGAATGTGCTTTTCTCCGAAAGCGTGGAACTGGCTGAAGTGCTTCGTAAACAGGGAGTTGAAGTGGAGCAACTGGTCTTTCCGGACGAGGTTCATGCTTTCCTTTTACACCAAAATTGGGTGAAGGCTTTTGATGCCACTTACCAATTCATAACAAAATATTCTTTGGCGAAATAGGAAGGTTATACACAGAAACTAGAGGAAAAAATTAAGGAAAATCCTGACAGGTTTCAAAAACCTGTCAGGATTGATTGGACAAGTTATCCACAGCAGTAACTGCATCTTTTAATCGCTTTTCCCGATCCCCGGAAACGATCAAATAGGGGAAGCCACTTTGCTCGGCCAACTTTCGATACTTCTCAAAAAAATACTGCCGCATCTCCAATTCCGGATATTCCCGAAGCGGATCGGGTTCCCAAGGCAAATCGGTATCCGTGAGCAAAATCAACTCGTATTTTCTTACCTGGATTTCTTCCAAAACCCAAGGATCCGTTTTCCCAAACCGATGCTCCGACCAAATGTGGATAACCCTCAGATCGGTATCACAAAAAAGGAATTTTTGGGCCTTTTCAGCCAATCGATCCTCTAACTCAAGTTGCCCTTTTCCAATTTCTGCCAAGTCTTCAAATAGATAAGGTCGGTCTATTTTTTCCAGATATTCCCGGGCAAATTCGAGGACCCAAGGTTCGCCGAAATGATTGGCCAGATCTTCCGCCAAGGTACTTTTTCCCGTAGATTCCGGACCCAGAATCAATATCCGCTTAGGCTTTTGCATAGGTTTTGGCTGATTTGATCCAAGCAAAAAGGCCCATGGTAGCTAGGACAGTAAAAAACAAAAACTGAAATGAGGTTAACACCAAGCCTTTGTAGAAATACAAAGGCACCGAAACCAGATCCGTAATGATCCAGAAAATCCAGTTTTCCACCTTTTTCTTTGCCATCAACCACATGCCGACAAATGCCGAAGCCGTGGTAAATGAATCCCAATAGGGCACATCGCTGTCTGTAAAATTGCTCAGGACCAAAACCAAAGTAGGATAGGAAACCGCAAATAGGACAGCCGAAATCAACCAGCCTTTTCCATCCAGCCAAGTCACGGGCAGGACATCTTGATTTTCCTTTGGATGGGTCCATACGTACCAACCATAAATAGACATGGCAAAATAATAGGCATTAATCCCCATGTCTGCATAGAGCTTGTATTCAAAGCAAATCCAAACGTAAATCAGCGTGGAGACAATCCCCGTGGGATACACCCAGATATGCTCCCGCATGGAATAAAACACCGAGGCAATCCCAAAAAATACCGCCACCGCTTCCAGCCAAGTCATGTTTTGAATGCCTTGAGCAAATCCGTCGAGGAGAAATTGAAAATCCATGGCCCGAATTAAGGAAAATTTATCCCAACCGAAGTCATCTAGAGCAACTAAAGCTCAAAGTCTTGCTTTCAATCTCCACTGGAATGCTCCTGATTGTAATTAAATACGGCTTTTTTAGCTTTTTCAGCAGGGATTGCTCCAGAAGGCTTAGGGTTCAAGTAGACGGCAAAAAGGGAATTGGACACAAATGTCCCAGTATTGGGTGCACGTGGAAGGGGATTTTCTGCTTCTATTCCTCCATAAATGTAACCGGCCAGGATTTTTTCTCCATTTGGAACCTTAGATAGCCGAATTATACCATTTTCAAAAGCCAATCCTAAGTCTACCAAGGCCCGATTGGGAATAAATCGGATACTTGCGCCTAATAACCTGGATCCTGGAATGGGCTTCGGAAGAATGTACTCCGCGTAGGATCCATCGCTGGAAACTTGGAATGTGCTGATGTCAGCAATAAATGGAAAACCATCATTACGATGTTCTACCGTGACGGAATCATAGACGTTCTTTTGAGCTGGGGTCTGGAAATAATAATATGCACTGATTCCACCAAAGAAGGTATGAAAAACCGAATTAAGTGAATCCCCCTCCTGTACCACACTGATTACCGGGCATTCATATTGGCTGAATCTCTGTCGAATGTCCTTTTTGATCTCAGGATTCTGTGGGCCTGAGATGTAAATTGGATAATCATACGCTCCGATTATTCCTGGCAAAAACACTCCGCCCATCGCTGCAATCCGTGGATTGAGGGTTACCGGGTCGATGTCCTCCAAGAGATTTCCGTCTCTGCGGTGAAAGGGCCTTTCTGCATCACTGGATTTGGTGCTACCATAGCTTAAAATTTCAAGTGAATTTCGCTTCAAGGTGAAAATCCGGATTTCCTCCGTGTACTGTTGGGTAAAATCCGAACCCCCAAATGCTCTGTATTGCCCATCGAATCGCTGACCAAAAACGAGGTAAAAATTCCCGTTGAGCAAAAATAACTCCCCTCCTGTCACCGCATATCGCTCATCCTTTCCGATAGAAATCAATCCTTTAATCTGATCTGCGGAGGCCCCGGATTTTATAGCTTTGATCATGTCTTCCACTTTGAAAGCCATCATGCTAGGAAAGGTGATCATGTTTGAGCCATCTGCTTTCCACCCATATCCTCCCGCAATGTAAAACTGATCTGATGCCCGATCGTGATACGCCTGCATATTGGTGGCGGACAGCGGGGCGGAAAGTTCATCACCAAGCTGGTTTACATCCAATGACCATTGCTTACCTGTGGAAGGGTCAATGACAAACATAAAGTGATTGGAACTGTCACGTACAAAATTACTTCCCTCTGATTTGAAGGTATGAAGTCCCTGCTTTCTTCCACCCAAAATCAACAACTCTCCACTTTTACCCATAACATGTACGTAGGATTGCAGTCGTGGAAGTGGCTGTTCATTCGAGAAAGTCTGTTCCACGAATTCTAAGGAGAAGGGTAGCACATCTGCCTGTACATTGGGATCGTTGATCTCCACCAATTGGGCGTTTTCCGCTAGTCCAGACGAATTCTCATTGGAACCTGAACAAGCAAAAAGGAGTATGGCAGGGCTGAAAAGCAGTAGGCGTCGAAAATTGAGAAGGTTCAGATTCATGGCTGAGTGGAAGAAGGTGTGGAGTAAGAGTTACCAGACTGAAGGTTTTTGATGAAATGCATCACCGTGAGGATTTTTTCGGGGGAAAGATCACGGGTGACTGGCATGTAGCGTGGGTCAGTTACCTCTCGGCTGAGGTAATAAGGGATGGCGCCATTTTGTATCCCCAATGGGCCTGGGTTTGGATCATTATATCCACGTGACCAGGGAGGATTGAATGAAAAAATATTGAAGGTGTGGAAATCAGAAAGGTCAACTTTCTCCGTCATGCCGGGAAAAAGCTTAACATAACCCTGGAAAATCCGGAGGATCTCATCCCAACTTGGGTTTTCGTTTACCTGATACTGGGACCAGACCAAACAGGAAATCATGGCATTTTGGTCCACAGGAAACTCTTGACTGGTGCCCTGAGGCCTGAGATTGATGAAGTATAATTGGCCATCCAACAGGGGAGTGCGGAATCCCGGATCCGCGAGCACGACCAAGGTGATCGTTGCAAATCCATTTGCGTCAGTTGGTTGGGATTGGGCCATTAGTGCCCCTTCCGCCTGCATCGTATTTCCGGGATTGGAGGGTGGTACAGTCGCTCCGGGGGTATTTCCATGGACACTGACCACTTGGCAATCCAATAGAACCCCGGCTTTGGGTTTTCCGAGTTGGCTGACATATGCTTTTACTTGAGCCTTTGCACCGGGATTACCTGACATGCGGACGGGACGGACTTCCACTTCGATTTGATAGGCATTGGGATCCTCTTTGAAAATCTCCGGATCTCCAATATCTGTGCGGGATGTTTTGAGAAGAATAGGGTTATTTCTTACAAGCTCAAGCCAGTCCGATTTAATGGGCAATTCTGCGATATGAGAATACGTATTCGCACAAAATTCAGAATAGTCCAGATTGCCCAGAAGTTGGTGCTTGCCGTCCTTCGTTTTGACCCAAACCGACAGATCGCCTAGATCTACTGGTCCTCCGCCTGCTTTTTCCCGGCATATTCCATTCGCCAAATCCACCACCAGCATTTTTCGGGTTTCATCCAAAAAAAACGGGCATTTATAAAATGTAGGATAGTACCATGGGTCTGTCTTAACCTGCTCTCGGCCTTGGAGCCACCTAACCCCGGGGTTGTATCGGGGTTCATTGGGATACACTGGGCCAAGTGCCCCGAGGATTCTCCCGGTTTGGTAATGCTGGTCTTCGGGTACATTTCTATACCCATCCACTATGAATCGGATGGATAGCAGGTAATACCCATCTTCTTGCACTGTTTTGGTTTTTAATTCATCCAGAGCCGCTGAATTACCCTGCTTTGGCCAATCTTGGGTTTTTACCCGAATGATGGATTGATAAAAACCACAAGCATTCATGTCTCCTCCAAAGCTATCTTGGCCATAATCAGAGTCACTCCAGCTTCTTGTGGGAAGTACGGCCAGCCACCACAAGTGATTGAGCACTGCGGGATCTACTTTCCCTTTTAGCCTTGTGCTTGAATCGATTGGAATCTCTACTTCCATCCCAAAAATCGTCGGTACTCCCTGTTGATAGACATCCAGGTCCACTATTTTGGCCGGGCTTGGCATGTCAGTGGTTAGAATTGGAAGTCCTACCAGATTATCCTGGACTTGGCCTGAGGTACCGATTACCGAAGTTACCAAGCAGTCTCTCAATTGAAACCGATGTAATCCTTTTGGGTTTTGCCAGGGTGAGGGTCTGGTATTGTCTACCTCATAGTGTGTGGGATCATTATTGACGGTAGAAGGATCGGTGAAAAACCGCCCACTAAAATTGATACGGGGAAAGCTGAAATAACTCATAGCGATATAAGTAAGGTTAAAATCTGATAGGGAACCCAAAAAACAGGTAATGTCTATACTTTTGAATTTTATCTGTCAAGTGCCCGAGTTGGGTAGAAGGCTTGACAGACTTGAATTTGGAAAACTCGGTTATTTAGGCTCTACAAAGTACATTTCGATAGATCCTTTATTTTTTACCTGGATTTTTCCTCTTGGAATACAGTGAAACTTTTCCTCCACCAATTTCTTGGTGTCCTGACTGACATTGATTTTTCCGGCTTCTCCGGCAGTTTCCATTCGGGATGCGATATTGACCGAGTCGCCCCAGATGTCGTAGGCAAATTTGTTGAGCCCCACGATGCCTGCTATCACCGATCCGGTATGGATTCCGATCCGCATATCGATCAGATTTTTTCCGCCTGACAAGTTTTCCAACTTGTGTTTTTGGATCCATTCTCTGATTTCCAAAGCGGCAAGTATCATGTTGGAATGGTCAAAGTCTTTCCGTTCATTCAAGCCACCCGCGCACATGTAGCTGTCACCGATGGTCTTGATTTTTTCAATCCCATACTTTTCAATGATCCGATCAAAATGAGAGTAGAAATCATTGAGTTCGGCCACGAGCTCTTCAGCACTCATTTTCTCACAAATGGACGAAAAATTGACAATGTCTGTAAACATTACACTTACCTGATCAAAACTCCTGGCTTTGGAAGTGCCGTTTTGCTTGAGTTCCTCTGCGATATCCAAAGGGAGGATATTTAAGAGCAACTCGTCTGATTTTTCTTTTTCCTCCTGAAGTTCTTGCGTTCTCAGTCTGATTTTTTCCTCCATGTTTTCATAGAGAAGGGCATTTTCGAGCGAGATGGCCATCTGGCCAGACAAAATATGGATCAGGTCGATTCGGTCTTTGGAGAAAGCTCCGGCAATAAGATTGTTTTCCAGATAAATGATACCTGTACATGAATTTTGCTTGATCAGAGGAACGCACAAGACGGACTTCACTTGGTTTGCCTGGAAGTATGGATCTCTTAGCCAATGACGGTTGGCAGCAGCATGATCCAGGATGACACTTTCCTTTTGCTTGGCCACCTGTTTGATGAGTTCCTTTGGCAAATTGGAAACCGATTGGAGCGTGGTGTTTTCATGAAACTCAGGGCGCTCAACTTCAGCGGTATTCTCTGCCTGAACTTTCCAGGATTGATGATCATCCTTCATCAAAAAGACTATACGTTGAGCTCCGGCATTTTCTAGGATTATCCGCATCATTGTCTCCAGCAAATCCTTCAATCGGATCTGTTTGGAGATCGCTTCAGTAGATTTGATTACAGACCGAAGATCCACATCCAATCCTCCGTTGGAGTTTGCCAGATTATGTTGCACTAATTCTCCTATGCGAAGGTCTTTTTCCGAAAAATTTGTTTCAGATTTTTTCTTTTTGAGCAACTCTACCACACTATTGGCTCCCAAATACCCATAGAGATTTAAGGCGTCCTGAAGATGGAAAAGGGCGATTTTTTTCTTTTCCTGGACTAGGTTTAACTTAAACAGAAGTGCATTGGCAAGGGCTTGAATCTGCAAGTATTCATACGTCTCTGAAGCTTCGATTGTTTGGTGGAGCAACTTCTCCGACTCAGCCAAGTGTCCTTTCATCCTTGCAAATTCCGCTTCTAAAATCAGCTTTTTAGCCAGGAAATTAGCCGGACAGGCCTCGCTGTATTTCCTAAATTTGGATAAAATCGCCCTCACTTTTCGTTGATCTGCAAATGAGGCTTTCACTCCCTGATTCTTTGCTGCCAGGATCAAGCCCTTATAAAAAAAATGTTCGGCAGTATGGAGCATCCCGGGGGAATCCGACAAAAACCCGTCTGAAATCCTGGCTATCCGGGAGGCGTCCTCATATTTTTCATAGAGATAAAGAGCCTGCATCTTGTTGATGTAATAAAAATGGGCAAAGTGCCGGGATCTGAAATGCTGGAGTTTTTCAACATAGATCGTTTCATCGAACTCCGAATCGCTGTAAGACTCGGGAGAAACTGTCTGAGATCTAAGATTTTTGATGGTCTGAGTTACGGCTGATAGAGTGAGCAAACCCTCCTCGTTGGAGATTCGGCTTAGGAAATCATTATAGGATTTGGCTGTTTCCAAAATCTGATCAAATCTTACTCCGCGCATGAAATAGCTTTGAATTGTGGCGCTGGCTGCGCAGCTGGAATGAAATTGATCCCCTGACTCCAAGCCTGATTCATAGGCTATTTGCCAGAATTTTTCCATTTCCAGCGCCGGTTTTTGCCATGGAACTGCAAAATATCCGGTCACGAAATTTGCTTCGGCACGGGAGGAATGGCTTTTATATTTTTCGACCAAAGCCAAGGTCAACTCTCCGAATTTGAATCCCTTGTTCCACTGCTTGAGTATCCCGCTGTGAAACACCGGGCCAAATCCCAAATAGCCAATAATCGCACCTTCTGAATTACCGTGCTGGAGCGATACATTGACCATTTTGGCGCAAAGTGCCACACACAATTCAGGCTGAATTTGAAAAGCGGACTGACCTGCAGCGGCCATGAGTTTGACAGCAATTTTGAGCTTTTCATCCTGCATTTCAGGCAAGTCGATCAACTCCTCCAATTTCCTTTTTCCCTTGAGTATCTGGAATGTGAGAAACTCCTTGATCAATACTGGAGGAGTGAACTTAGCGGGGATTTTTACCCCCAAGGCCTGTGTCATCTCCCAACAACTTCTGAAAGCATCCTGAAATCTCCTCAGGTTATTGTAAAATTGGATAATCCGAATGGTCACTTTCGCCTTGTCAATCTCATCTGTGGCAAATCTTAAGGCCTCTCCGAAATAAAATTCTGCATCTTGATTGAATCCGCTGAGATGTTCGGATTCTGCGCGTTGGAGATGAAGATCCCGTCGAAGCGTCCCCGAAATGTCCATGGAAAAATCTTTGACCAAGTCCATCGCTTTTTTGATATACGCCAGAGAAGACTCATAGGAGTTGGAGGATTGTGCCCTGGTGCTAGCCATCAGGTTGAGCTCCACCAACCTTCTCGACAAAGCCTGGTCTCTGATCAGATCTGATGCAAAATTGAAATGATCCACTACGATGTACAGTTGATCAGTCAGTTCAAATCCGGCTTTCGATTTCAGGTAGCCGACTGCAATCTGAAAACGAATCTCCTTCTTCTCAGCATCACTCATCAAGCCTAAGGCAGCCTGTTGGATTTTGTCATGCTGAAAGGAGTAATCTCCATCATCAGATTTGTCCTTGATGTTGATATTTTCCAGGATACAAAGTTTCTCCGCGAGTTGCATTTGCAGATCCAACTCCTCCTGAGGCACCTGGACCAATTCGCACAGGGTGGAAATAGAAAACACACTACCGATGCAGGAGGCATATTTCAGGCTTTGCTGGACCTCCTGAGGAAGCCTGAAGAACAGTTCAGTCATCAAGTCTATGACATTGTCACTGATCTGCACGCGGTTGACTTTTTCAGGGCTATAACTCCATTCATGGGAATTAGCCGAAAGGTAGATCGCCCCCGTCTCATAAAGGGTCAGCAAACACTGGCGAACAAAAAACGGATTACCCAGGGTTTTTCTAAAAACGGTTTCTGACAACTGTTCCGCTTTTGCCACTGTAATTCCCAAAGATTCTGAGATCAACTGGGCCACCTTTCCTTTTTCGAGAGGTTTTAAATGAACCTCCAAAATATGGACATGATCAGACCGTAGTCGATCGATCATCAATTTAAGGGGATGGGAATCCGAAACTTCATTTTCCCGATAGGCACTGATTACCTGCAAATTGCGGAGTCCGGGATCATGAAGGGTACCTTCCAACCACCTCCTTGTGGTCGAGTCCAGCCACTGAAGGTCATCCAAAAATATGCATAGGGGGTGATCTTCACGGGCAAAACAACGAACAAAACTGTTGAAAACCTGGTCAAAGCGATTACTGGACTCATTGACCGATAGGGACGGAACAGAAGGCTGAGGGCCTATCAGTAATTCCAAGTCGGGGAGAATATCCAAGATAATCTGACCGGAATTTCCCACTGCCTGAAGAATCACGTTTTTCCAAAAAGTACGCTGCTCCTCACCCAAAATCAGGAGCTGATCAATGAGATCATTCAAGGCGCCCAATAGTGAACTCAGTGGAGGGTTTTTCTTGTATTGTTCGAATTTACCACTGATAAAAAATCCTCCTTCCAACTCCACGTGCTTTTGAAACTCCTTGACAAACCTGGATTTTCCCACTCCCGAATACCCTGAAACAAGGGCCAACTCGACTGGCCCGGATTGGATTCGTTTAAATGATTTTTCCAAAATCAACAATTCTTCCTCTCTGCCATAAAGCTTGGAGGAAATCTGAAACTGATCTGATTGGTCATGAGAGCCCAAAGAAAACTCAGTGATTCCATTGGTATCCAGAAGCCGGTCAAGACACTGCTCTAAATCGTATAATAGACCTGTGCAGGTTTGATATCTTTCCTCCATGTTTTTTTGAAGGAGTTTGATGACCATGCGGTTGATCATCTCCGGAAGATCAGGTCTTAACTTGGAAGGAGACTCTGGTACCAAAGCCAATTGGGCATGAATCAACTCAATGGGGTCTTCTATCTTGAAAAGTTTGCCTCCTGTCAGCATCTCATAGAAAACTGCCCCCAGTGAATAGAGATCTGACCTGAAATCAATCGGCCTGTTCATCCGACCGGTTTGTTCCGGTGAAATGTAATGTAGACCAAGTTCCATCGCCTCGGAGACACTGGCATAGGACAAATCCCGCCCCCGTTCCACGGCAAAATCAAACCCCCAAATTTTCACCTGCTTGGCTTTGGGCTCAATCAGGATATGTTCAGGATTGATATTCTTGTGAATGATCTTTTTACTATGCAGGTATAATAGACCTTTTGTGAGTTCTATTGCGATTTTCAAAAAATCCAAAATACTCAGCTTTCCCCCAGAAAGATAAGCTTTGAGTGATATGCCTGAAATTTCCTCGTTGACCAAAACAGGAAGGTTTCCCATGCGGTCCATTTCCAAAATGCCCAATAGATTGGGATGAGATAACTTGGAAAGTAAGTGAAATTCCTGTTTGAGTAAATTAATATCCCGGAAACTAGGAAAGTCGGTTCTAAACGTTTGGATTGATACAGGATTCCCTTCAGGTATTCGATTGGCTTTGTAGACCACATACCTGTTATTTTCACTTATTTTTTGAGAAATATTGTACTTCGTATAAATCATCTTAAAAACGTTAAAAGCTTACTTGATCTAGTACAAAAAGCCTCAGTTACCAATCACGATTTGAAACAGTCAACATAAAAGCTTCTTATTAAAGTATAAATTTTTAATTAAGAAATTTAATTTTTCTCAAAATATTCCATTAAGAAACAATGTTAAGTAATGAATTTTTTCCCTGACTTGTACCACGCTGATCAGCCCATGGCATTATTCATTACCTTATTAACTTTTCTCCCACTTGCCGGGTTTGATTGTTAACTTTGCCAGCTATGACTTTAAGCACTTTACCCGCTAAAATCGACATCGATTCCCTCGATCCCAAAGAATACATCATCATCAAAAATGCAAGGGTCAACAACCTCAAAAGCCTGAGTGTCGCCATTCCCAGAAACCAATTCGTCGTGGTGACTGGACTCTCAGGTTCGGGCAAATCTTCCTTGGCGTTTGATACACTTTTTGCCGAAGGCCAGCGCATGTATGTGGAAAGCCTAAGCTCCTACGCCCGTCAATTCCTTGGTCGAATGGAAAAGCCCGATGTGGAATACATCAAAGGCGTAGCTCCTGCGATTGCCATCCAGCAAAAAGTCAGTACTAAAAATCCCCGATCCACGGTCGGCACGACCACCGAGATTTATGATTACCTCAAATTGCTTTTTGCCCGAGTTGGAAAAACCTTTTCCCCGATATCAGGGAAGGAAGTCAAGCATCACACCGTAACGGATATCGTCGATTATGTACTCTCCTTTGAAGAGGGAGCGAAAGTCATGATTTCCTGTCCACTTCAAGTAGGCAGAGGAAGAAAAATCGAACAGGAACTCGAGCTTTTGCTTCAAAAAGGCTATACCCGAATCCTGATCAATGGAGAAGTCTATTTCGTCGAAGATCTTTTGGGAGAAAAGAAAGTCCCCAAAGGCAACTACGAAATCCTGATTGACCGGGCCACTGTCCGAAAAGAAGACGAAGACAACCAATTCCGTATTGCCGACTCAGTCCAAACCGCCCTTTTCGAAGGTCATGGCGATTGCAAAATCACGGTTCCCGAAGTAGAAACACGATCTTTCTCCGACCGATTCGAACTCGATGGGTTGAGTTTTGAGCTTCCCTCGGTCAACTTTTTCTCCTTCAACAATCCTTACGGAGCCTGCAAGCGATGTGAGGGTTTTGGAAATGTCTTGGGGATCGACAAAGACTTGGTTTTCCCAGATAAAGACCTCTCTATCTATGAAGGAGCTATAGCTCCTTGGCGGGGAGAAAGCGGAAAAGGCTGGCTAGAGCCACTTTTAAAAAAAGGAATCGAGTTTGACTTTCCGATTCACAGATCCTACAATGAACTCACCGAGAAAGAACAGGAATTACTCTGGACTGGAAACAAGTATTTCCAAGGGTTGAATGCTTTTTTCGAAGATCTGGAAAGCAAAACCTATAAAATCCAATACCGGGTCATGCTCTCCCGATTCCGTGGTCGAACCACTTGTCCGGATTGCCGCGGAACCCGCCTCCGAAAAGATGCCAGCTACGTCAAAATCGACGGAAAATCCATCACCGATTTGGTGCTGATGCCCATCGAGGATGCTTTGGCTTTCTTCCAAAATCTCCAACTTACCGAGCACGAAGCCAAAGTAGCCAACCGACTGCTGAAGGAAATCACTAGCCGACTGGAATTTATGGATCAGGTGGGATTGGGTTATTTGACGCTCAACCGACTGACCTCCACACTTTCCGGTGGGGAATATCAACGGATCAAATTGGCCACATCCTTGGGTTCGGCACTGGTCGGATCCATGTACATCCTCGACGAACCCAGCATCGGACTTCACCCGAGAGATACCGATCGCTTGGTTGGCGTGCTAAAAGAGCTGAAAAATCTCGGCAACACCGTCATTGTGGTGGAGCATGAGGAAAAAGTCATGAAAGCCTCTGATCAGATCATTGACATAGGCCCAGATGCAGGAGTGAAAGGGGGAGAGTTGCTTTTCCAAGGGAAAATCGAAGATCTGATCACTAGCGGAACCACCTACACGGCCAAATACCTCCGAGGAGAAGAGAAGATTTTCACCAAAACGGGTAACCGAAAATGGAAAGATTCCATCACCGTCAAGGGCGCCCGTGAAAACAACCTGAAAAATCTGACCGTCCAATTTCCACTCAACACCCTCACCGTCGTTACGGGAGTTTCAGGTTCTGGAAAATCCACCTTGATCAAAAAAGTATTATATCCCGCCTTGGGAAAAATGCTGGGCACAGTGATTGACGAAGGCGGGAAATACGATAAGATCGAAGGCGACTATAAGCGAATCACGCAAGTGGAATTTGTGGATCAAGATCCGATCGGCAAGTCATCCCGTTCCAATCCGGTAACCTACGTGAAGGCTTACGATGCGATCCGAAACCTCTTTTCCGAGCAGCCGCTATCCAAGCAGCGTGGGTACAAACCCGCCTTTTTCTCATTTAATGTGGACGGAGGCAGATGCGAGGCCTGTCAGGGCGAAGGCACCATCACCGTGGAAATGCAATTCATGGCTGACATACACCTGACCTGCGAATCCTGCAAGGGCAAGCGCTTCAAAAATGAAATCCTTGAGGTCAAATACAAGGACAAGGATATTTCCGAAGTATTGGACATGACCATCGACGAAGCTTTGGAATTCTTCAAAGGAAAAACCCAAATCGTCAACCGCCTCCAGCCCCTTCAGGAAGTAGGCTTGGGCTATATCGGCATGGGCCAAAGCTCGAATACGCTATCTGGCGGGGAAGCTCAACGGGTGAAACTGGCTTCTTTTCTGGGAAAAGGAGGGACAAAGACCGGAGATCATATCCTCTTTATTTTCGACGAACCCACTACCGGACTTCACTTCCACGACATCAGCAAGCTCCTGCATAGCATCAATGCGCTGATCGATCAGGGTCACTCGGTGATCATCATCGAGCACAATACCGAGGTGATCAAGTCAGCCGATTGGGTGATTGACTTGGGTCCTGAGGGAGGGCACAAAGGAGGTCATTTGACTTTTGCCGGTACGCCGGAGGATTTGGCAAAAGAAGAGGGAAATTTCACGGCGAAGTATGTGAGGGAGAGTTTTGTGTGATTTTCAAACCCGTCAGGTTTCCAAAACCTGACAGGTTTCCTATCTTCGCAAGCACAAACAGGAATCTTAGCTCATCCACGATAGCTATCGGGAGGTTTAGATCGGTCAAAATTGGAATCTTAGCTCAGCTGGTTTAGAGCGCTGCTTTGACAGAGCAGAGGTCATGGGTTCGAATCCCTTAGATTCCACTTATTTAGCCACCAAGGCACAAAGTCTCTAAGATTTTGTGCCTTTTTGGTAAATAGATAAATTTGAAAAGATATGCGGGTGTAGCTCAGTTGGTAGAGCGTCAGCTTCCCAAGCTGAAGGTCGTGAGTTCGAGACTCATTACCCGCTCCAAGCACTTTAAAGGCACAAATTCCTTCTGGACTTTGTGCATTTTTTATTCAAAACCCTTAGCGACTTTGCGTCTTCGTGGCTATACTTCCTTCAAAAACTCCTTCAAACCCACTGCCCTTACATTTTCCGACAGGGGATAACTGTCTGCAATCCGGCAAATAATCACGCCCTTTTCAGCTCCGGTATCCTCCATGCTGATCTGCATGCCTTTGCTGAGTTTGGGAGAAAGGGTGTTTTTGATCTCAATTGCCGTTTTGACCACCCCATTTTTTACCAAAAGTAGGTCGCATTCCGCCCCCTGATGGGTTCGGTAGAAGTAGTACTCGTACTCTTCCCTCAGCGTAGCGATGATCTGTTCAATCACAAACCCCTCCCAGCTCGGCCCAACCAGCAGCTGGTTGATCAAAGCATCCATGCTATCCACTCCAGTCAGGGAATGCAGCAATCCCGTATCCCGGATAAACACCTTGGGCGATTTGACCAGACGCTTTTTGATATTGTGGTGAAAAGGCGCCAAGACCCGCACCATAAAAGATCCTTCGAGAAACTCCAAGTATCTGTTGACCGTCGGGCGGGTGATGCCGAGTGCTTTGGCAAAACTCTCTGCATTCCAGATGCCTCCCTGTGCATTGGCCAGCATCATCCAAAATCGCTCTACCAGCCGGGGATCGGTGCTTAACCCGATTTGTGCCAAATCCCGCTCCAGATAGGTCTTGATGAAGTTTTGCCTCCAAAGTAGCGATTCCCGTTCACTTTTGGCCAGAAAGGACAGCGGAAATCCGCCCCGAATCCAGAGCTTTTGGAGCTCGTCGGAACCAATCTCTCCCAGGTAAAAAGGGGTCAGTTCCAAATAACCAATCCGGCCGGCCAAGGAATCTGCACTCTTTCGGATCAAATCCGGAGAAGCCGAACCCAATAGGATAAATCGTCCGGGTTCCCTTTGCTCATCAATCAGACTCCGAAGCTCCGCAAAAAGCTCCGGCATGAGTTGGATTTCATCGAGAATGACGGTTTTGTCAGCATGCGCTTTGAGGAAAAGCTCGGGATCTACCAATTTGGCACGATCAGAGGCTTTTTCCAGATCGAGGTAGAGGCTGTCTTTTTCAAGTTTCAGGTTTTTGACCAAAGTTGTCTTTCCCACCTGACGAGGGCCCAATAGGCCTACAGCTGGGAAAATGGAAAGATATTCCTGCAAAAGAGGGAGAATTTGACGGTCCTTTACCATGAAAATCGAAAGTTGTATTTACGGATTTCATGGTAAAAGTAGGATTATTAAAAAAGAAATCAAATCCTTTTACCATGAAAATCGAAAGTTGTATTTACGATTTTCATGGTAAATGCTTTTTGTGAAATCTATCTCCGGCACGAACTTTTTCTTCAAAATACATTCATAGGACAACTATACTTGAGCAAAAAACATCGGTCACCTGACATCCGTCATCGGACATCTAAATCACCACCACCCCTTTTCCCAGCATCTTGCGATCCAAAATCGCCTGCAAGGCTTCCGGTGCTTCCTCAAGACTATACGTTTTTCCGATATGCTGTTTGATTTTTCCTTCCTGAATCCAGGCAACGAGTTGGCGGATATTCTGGAAACTCGCCTTCGCCTCCACTTTGGAAAACTGTCCCCAAAACACTCCTACAATCGAACAGCCTTTGAGCAAGGGTAAATTCATCGGGATTTGCGGGATTTCCCCATTGGCAAAGCCCACAATCAGGTAGCGACCTTTCCAAGCCATGCCCCGAAGTGCAGGCTCGGTGAATTTTCCTCCAACGGGATCATAGACCACATCCACACCTTTGCCACCGGTGAGTTCCTTGATGCGGGTTTTGAGATCTTCCGTTTCGTAGTTGATGGTGAGATCTGCACCTTTTTTCCTGCAAAGGGCAAGCTTCTCTTCTGAAGAGGCCGCCGCAATGACTTTGGCACCCATCAGTTTCCCTAGCTCCACTGCGGCTAAACCTACTCCGCCTGCCGCACCCAGCACCAGCAAAGTTTCTCCGGGTTGGAGATTTGCACGATCCTTTAGCGCATGGTAAGAAGTGCCATAGGTGTAAAGTGTGGTAGCTGCCACTTCAGCCGAAAGTCCGGGAGGCAAAGGAAACACCCGATCGATATCCACAGCAACTTTTTCCGCAAAGCCACCCCATCCACAAAGCGCCAAAACCGGCTGCCCGATTTGGAATCCCTGTACCTTTTCACCCAATCCGATGATTTTTCCCGCCACTTCTCCTCCCGGCGCAAAAGGCAATTCCGGCTTAAACTGGTACTTATTCTGGATAATCAGCACATCGGGAAAATTAACTCCGCAGGCTTCGACAGCGATCAGGATTTGATTTGGGCTGACAGTGGGGTTTGGAATTTCCTGAACAGCTAAGGCTTCAGGAAGGCCAAATTGGGTACAGAGTAGTGCTTTCATAGTTTGAGTTTTGCCACGATTTTTGCCACGAAGGCACAAAGACGGTAAGGATTCATTAAATTAAAGATTTAAAGTTTTGAATTTCAATGAATCACACCAAGCCAACAGATTTTGAAGAAGAAATCGGGACAGCTGTGGTTCATGCTGCTTTTACTATTCACAAGGAACTTGGGCCAGGACTTTTGGAAAGGATTTATGAAGTTTGCATGGAGCATGAACTCAAAAAAGCTGGATTTGAAGTAAAAAGACAAGTCAATATTCCGATCAGCTATGATGGGATTTGGTTTGATGAAGGACTTAGGCTGGATTTGCTTATTGAAGACAGGGTGATTGTAGAACTTAAAGCGGTAGATGTGTTAAATCCCGTTTGGGAAGCTCAAATCATCAGTCATCTCAAACTTTCAAAATTAAACCTTGGTTACTTGATTAATTTCAACGTCCCACTTATAAAAAAAGGAATAAGACGGTTTGTAAACACCTAATCTTCTTTGGGCCTTTTTGCCTTAGTGGCAATTAAATTTTTTTGTGACTTTGGGTCTTCGTGGCAAAAAGAGAAAATTCCTAGGCAAATCCTCCCGAAAGGAATAATTTTGAGGCCTTTAGAAACCTAAAACACCCAAATATGTCCGTAGCTGCATTTATCGCCTCCAACAAAGACCGTTTCCTCAATGAACTCCTAGATCTGCTTCGGATTCCTTCCGTCAGTGCAGATCCCAAATTCAAAAACGAAGTCTTTGCAGCGGCCCAGTTTGTCAAAGAATCGCTGGAAAAAGCAGGAGCCGATGTCGCTGAAATCTGTGAAACAGCAGGCTATCCTATTGTTTATGGGGAAAAAATCATTGATCCATCATTGCCAACGGTCCTAGTCTATGGCCACTACGATGTGCAGCCTGCTGACCCATACGAACTTTGGGATTCTCCACCTTTCGAACCTGTCATCAAAAACACCCCCAATCATCCCGAGGGAGCCATTTTTGCCCGTGGATCTGCAGATGACAAGGGACAATTTTATATGCACATCAAAGCTTTTGAATCGATGATGGCTTCAGGAGATTTGCCCTGCAATGTCAAGTTCATGATCGAAGGTGAAGAAGAAGTGGGTTCGGACAACTTGGACAAGTTTGTTTTGGAAAACAAGGAGCGACTAAAAGCCGATGTGATTTTGATTTCCGACACCCACATGATCAGTATGCAGGATCCGTCAATTACAGTAGGACTTCGCGGCATGGCTTACATGGAAGTAGAAGTGACAGGTTCCAATCGCGACCTTCATTCAGGAACTTATGGCGGTGCTGTCGCCAACCCGATCAATGTGCTGTGCAAAATGATCGCTTCCATGAAGGATGAAAATGAGCACATCACCATTCCGGGATTTTATGAAAAAGTACAGGAACTGACTGCTCAGCAGCGTCAGCGACTGAATGAGGCGCCTTTTGACCTTAATGAATACAAAGGAAAACTCGATATCGACGATGTCCATGGGGAAAAGGACTACACCACCATCGAGCGCGTGGGTATCCGTCCGACCTTGGATGTCAACGGAATTTGGGGTGGATATACCGGAGAAGGAGCGAAGACCGTTTTGCCTTCGAAGGCCTACGCTAAAATCTCCATGCGATTGGTACCGGATCAGGATTGGCATGAAATCGCCCAGCTTTTCGAGTCTCATTTCAAAGCCATTGCGCCAAAATCCGTCAAAGTAAAGGTCAAAGCCCACCATGGCGGAGCTCCTGCAGTAGTGTCTGATTCATCGATCGGCTATCAGGCAGCAGAAGCAGCGATGGAAGAAACCTTCGGAAAAAGACCGATTCCAACTCGGGAAGGCGGCTCGATTCCGATTGTGGCTTTGTTCCAAAAAGAATTGGGTAGCGATCCGATTCTGTTCGGCTTTGGCTTGGATACCGATGCGCTTCACTCTCCTAATGAGCATTATGGGGTGAAAAACTATTTTATCGGCATCGAGACCATTGCGGCATTCTTCAGACACTTCAGAAAGCTCAGCGGAAAGTGATCAAAGTCGCCGAAAGCTATTTCCAAAGGGTTTAATTTCGAACCCCAAGACCTAAATCCTTGTTTGCCAGAGTAAATCCCAACATTGAATGAACCCAACTCCTCAAAAGATCGGTAAGCTTCTGCTTCCGGTTTTTCTTTTGATCTCCTTTCTTGCCCAAGCTCAATTGGTAAAGCCACCCAAGTGGACCTTTTCTCTTGAACCAAAGGAACTGCAAGTGGGAGAAAAAGCCACAGTGATCATGGAGGCGGAGATTCCAATGGGTTGGTATGTTTATTCCAACGATTTTGACAAGGATTTGGGCCCGCTTTTGACTGAGTTTGTTCCAGCGGAGTCGGGAGATTTTGCCGTAGCCTCCAAACTAAAAGCCATCAATCCGAAGAAGAAATTTGACGAGGTCTGGGAAGGGGATGTGACCTACTTTATGGGAAAAGGGCGATTTGAGCAGCCTGTGACCATTAAAACCACTTCCGGAATGATCAAAGGCTCACTGGAATACCAAATGTGCTCCGACCTAACTGGGCAGTGCATCAATTACGAGCAGGATATTGAGATTAAGTTTACGGCGAAGGAAAGCTCGCCGAAAACACAATCTGCAAGTTCTCCTGCTTCTCCTGAAGCAGGAGCAAACCAAACAGTCGGAATTGAAGGAGAAAATAAACAATCAGCGAGTGATTCGACTTCAATTGAATCACCATTTGCTTTAAGTCCTGCTTCTGGAGAAGCAGGACAGCAAACAGGAGAAGCAGAACAGCAAACTGAAATTCCCCAAGACTTCACTGCCGAAGGGGAAACGGAGTCGCTTTGGGGATTTATGGTTTTGGCTTTTTTGGCAGGATTGGCGGCATTGATTACACCTTGCGTGTTTCCGATGATTCCGATGACAGTGAGCTTTTTCACCGGGAGATCAAAAAAACGATCGGAAGGAATTCGTCAGGCCTTTATTTATGGAATTTCCATCATTGCGATTTATACGATTGCGGGAACAGCCGTAGCAGCGATTCAAGGTCCCGAGTTTGCTAACTGGCTGGCTACCCACTGGATTCCCAATGTCTTTTTCTTTGGGATCTTTATTGTCTTTGCCTTAGCATTTTTGGGCATGTTTGAACTGACCTTGCCTTCGAGTTTGGTAAATAAGATGGATGCCAAAGCAGAAAAAGGCGGACTAGGTGGCGTATTCTTTATGGCCTTTACCTTGGTGTTGGTTTCTTTCTCCTGCACAGGGCCGATTGTAGGATCGATTCTGATTTCCTCTGCGGGCGGCGAACTGGTCAAGCCGGTATTGGGTATGTTTTCATTCGGTTTGGCATTCGCCATTCCTTTCACCCTCTTCGCCATTTTCCCAGAGTGGATGCAGCGACTTCCAAAGTCAGGAGGTTGGTTGAATTCTGTAAAAGTGGTCTTGGGTTTTTTGGAATTGGCCTTGGCATTCAAATTCCTTTCCATCGCCGACCTTGTTTACCATTGGGGCATTCTGGATCGGGATATTTTTCTGGCGATCTGGATTGTGATCTTCTCCGCTTTGGGACTTTACCTTTTGGGAAAAATCCGCTTGCCTCACGATTCCAAGCTCGACCACATCGGCGTACCTAGATTGCTGTTGGCATTGCTGACTTTTGCTTTTGTGGTTCACATGATTCCGGGACTTTGGGGCGCTCCGCTCAAAATACTCAGCGGTTATCTGCCTCCAATCACTACGCAACAATTCAAAATTGAAGGAGGGATCGCTTCAGGGGAAACGCCCTCTACTTCCACCGAAGTGATCAAATACGCTGATCGCCTGAAAATTCCCCACGGAATTCCGGGCTATTTCGACTACGAACAAGCTTTGGCCGCAGCCAAGCGGGAAGGTAAGCCTCTTTTGATCGACTTCACCGGTCACGGCTGTGTAAATTGCCGCAAGATGGAAGAAAATGTCTGGGTGGATCCACAAGTTCTGATGCGCTTGAAGGAAGACTTTGTGATGGTCGCACTTTACATCGACGAGCGGCTGGAACTTCCGGAAAGTGAATGGTACACCTCGAGCTATGATGGTAAGGTGAAAAAAACCCTTGGCAAGCAAAACGCCGATTTCCAGATCACCCGATTCAACAACAATGCCCAGCCGTATTATGTCATTTTAGACCACAATGAGCAACTTGTAGCTAAACCAAGGGGGTACAATACGGATATCTTGGCTTTTGTGGAATATTTGGATGCGGCAAAAAATGAGTTTATGAAAAGGAATTAAAAATAAATTAGAATCCTCGCACTTAAGCTGAAAGAGGCTCCTGTGATCCAAGAGCCTCTTTTATTTTTATTTATCAAACATGGGAGGCCTTTTCGCCTGCCAATCTGTGTTTTCTTGGATCAATCTCCCCAGCATGATCAGTTTTTCCTCCTCAAAAAGGTTGGCCAGAAGGGTAATGGACGTTGGGCTGCCGTTTTCAGCAAAACCGTTGGGCAGGCAAAGTGCAGGATGACCTGTAAGATTGGTTATCTGTAACTGCTGGCCGGCAAATGATGGAGTCACGATCACATCATAGTCTTTCATTAATTCATGCATTTCTTGGATCAGTATACTGCGCTGACGACTCATCTGAACATATTCCACTGCCGGGATAAATCTAGCCGCACGGAATATATTCGGCCAGGCATTTCGATGCTGCGCGACCAACTGGTCGTCTAGATCCAACCGGGTCAATTCATCAAATGCTGCCGCCCCTTCCACCAATAGCATAGAGACCAAAGGTGCCGCATTGATGCTAGTTTTAAGTTCCAAGGGATGAAGTTCGATTCCCTGATTTTTCAAAACATCCAATACTGCCTGATCATTTTTGCTAGTTGCCCGATCTCCTTCGAAAAATGGCTTGAAATAGCCTACTTTGAGCTTTTTCACATCATTTTTAGCCGAATAATTGAAAGCAGCAGGAATCGTGGAGGCATCTTTCCCATCCATTCCATTGATCACAGAAAGCACAATTGCATTGTCCAGGGCTGACCTTGAAATCGGTCCGATTTTGTCCATAGACCAACTGAGGGCCATAGCACCGTGCTTACTCACCCTTCCGTAGGTAGGGCGAAGGCCGGTTACGCCGTTTCGAGTAGAAGGTGAAACGATGGAGCCCAGTGTTTCTGTGCCGATGGCAAAAGGAACCAGTCCTGCACTGACTGCAGAAGCTGATCCTGCAGAAGACCCACTGGATCCTTGTTTGAGATTCCATGGGTTTTTCGTTACTCCTCCAAACCAGACGTCTCCCATCGCAAGAGCACCCAAAGTGAATTTTCCCACCAACACTCCTCCTGCATCTTCTAGCTTTTGTACGACTGTGGCAGTTTCATCGATAACTTGATCTTTGTATGGCATGGCGCCCCAGGTGGTTTTGGTTCCCGGTACTGCCAGAAGGTCTTTGATTCCATAAGGAATACCATGGAGTGGACCGCGATATTTTCCTTGAGAAATCTCCTGATCCATTTCCCTGGCTTTTTTCAGGGCAGATTCTTCCATCAGAGAGACCAAACATTGAAGGGTATCCGAATAGCTCTTGATCCGGTCTAGATAAATTCTGGTCAGACGCTCGGAGGTGATTTGTTTGTTTTTGATCAAGACAGAAAGGTGGCTAACCGAAAGAAAGGCGATATCATTTTCCTTAGAAGGCAAATCCACCTTGGTTGGCAGGCCCCAATCGTAAGGCTTCTGGTCTTGACTTGGGAAAAAGCCTTGGGGCAATGGATTAAATACCAAGGCTGGAGAAACTGAATTCTCCAGTTTTGTTTTCCTAAGAATTTCAAAATTGCTTCGGTGGTTGTTTAGGGTACTGATCATGCTGTCTTTCTCCTGTGGGGTAAAAGTCAGGCCGATCAAATCAGCTGCATAATCAATGGTAGAGGGGCTGATATCCCCTAAATTTCTGCCTAGGGTAAAACCCAGTGAGAGAATAGCAATGGCTCCGAGAATCAGAAAAGAACGCGAGCCTGGGTGATTTTTTCGTTCCATTGGATAGTTTTGTGTAATTACCAAACAAGTAGCGCCTGAAGGTGTTCAAATACCCGAAAAAAATCAAACCACCCATGGATCAAAATACGAGCTTTCCCACATTTCCCATGCACTTCCGAGGCTTGTTGCTCTTGGCGGGAATGTACACCATAGCTTGGTCGGCATTTTACAAGTGGTTTGGCCCGGAGTTGTTGAAGTGGATGGCTATGGGAAATCCGGAGTTGCAAAGTCTTCCTTCCAACTATTTTGGGACTTTTGGCATCCTTGTCGGATTGATCATATTTGTTTCTGCTTTTTATCCTGTTTCCTGGGTTTGGTTAATTCTGGCAGGGATTACGGGAAAAATCATCACAGCGATTTGGTTTACACTTGGCTTTGCACCGGATCTGAGTTGGAATAAGCGAAGTATTTTTCATTTGGTATTCAATGAATTGGTATGGCTTATCCCATTAATACTTATTTTTCTGAGAAGTCTTCAGGTCAAAAATTACCTTAATCAATCCGAATCACAAGCCTAAAGGTTCTGTCTGTATAGGAGACTTTCTTTTGGGGTTTCGGGTCCAAAGGCCAATAGATTATTTCTTAACTTGGCTACCCAAAGTGTTTTTTCCTAGTCAAGTTTGATTTCTATGTCTCAAAAACAACCCCATAAACTCTTTTTGCTGGACGCAATGGCTTTGATTTACAGAGCTCATTTTGCCTTCAGTAAAAATCCAAGAATCAATTCAAAAGGACTTAATACCGGTGTGATGTTGGGATTTACCAACACCCTTTTGGAAGTCTTGGAAAAGGAAAAGCCCAGTCATATTGCCGTGGCCTTTGATACTAAAGCACCCACGTTTAGACATGCCCAATATGAGCCGTATAAAGCCAATCGCTTGGAACAGCCAGAGGACATTACGGCTTCTATTCCATGGGTAAAGGAGATTGTAAAAGCTTTTAGGATTCCGGTCCTGGAAATGGATGGCTTTGAAGCAGATGATATCATCGGGACTCTAGCCAAAAAGGCTGAAAAGGAGCACTTCACCGTGTACATGATGACTCCGGATAAGGATTATGGACAAATTGTCGACGACCATATTTTCTTATATAAACCCGCCTTTATGGGTAATGGTGTGGATGTACTAGGGCCTAAGCAAGTCTGTGAAAAATGGGATATCGAACATGTAGATCAAGTAAGGGATATTCTCGGATTGATGGGAGATGCCGTGGACAACATTCCCGGAATACCCGGAATTGGTGAAAAAACTGCCGTGAAACTGCTCAAGGAATTTGGCACAGTGGAAGGGTTGATTGCCAATGTGGATAAGCTTAAGGGCAAGCAAAAGGAGAATGTGGAGAGTTTTGCACAGCAAGGGCTTTTATCCAAAGAATTGGCAACCATCAAAATTGATGTTCCCGTGGAATTTGATGAAGTGGATTTGAGGTATGATGGATTTGACGAGGAAAAACTCCGGGCTATTTTTAGTGAACTGGAGTTTAGAACCCTTGCCAGCCGAATATTCAAAGATTCCACCGGAAAAAAAGCAGCCATTGCAGCTCCCGCGCAGATGGACCTTTTTGGGGCACCATCATCAGCACCTGCCAGGACAGAGGAAGAGGAAACCCCAGAGGAGGAAGTTTCCATTACTACTCCCGCCATATTGGATACCATCCACACCAATGTCCACAATTACCACAAAATCAAAGGAAAAGAGGCTGTTCAGGAGCTGGTAGATTACCTCCTTTTGCAAAAGGAAATCTGCTTTGATACCGAAACGACCGATCTGGATGCAATGAAAGCAGAACTGGTCGGGCTTTCCTTTGCCTATATCGAGGGGGAAGCTTACTACATCCCTGTATCATCTGATCAAAACGAAACTCAGGAAATCCTTGAGTTGCTTCGGCCTGTATTTGAAAATGAATCCATCATCAAGATTGGGCAAAATATCAAATATGATATGCTCGTGCTGAAGAACTATGGCCTTGAGGTGAAGGGAACACTCTATGATACCATGCTTGCCCATTACCTTATTGAGCCGGAGGGAAAACACGGGATGGACTGGCTGGCCCAACAATACCTGAACTACCGCCCTGTCTCTATCACTGAACTCATCGGCAAAAAAGGAAAAGGACAGGGAAATATGCGGGATGTGGATGAGGACGAAGTGACTGCCTATGCCGCCGAGGACGCGGACATTACCCTAAGGCTAAAAGGTAAACTGGATCCGATTATTTCGACCAACGGCTTGGAAAAACTATTTGATGAAGTCGAAAATCCTTTGATTCGAGTGTTGACCGATATGGAGTTTGAAGGTGTTCGGATTGACACGGAATGTTTGACAGAATTGTCTGTGGCTTTGGAGCAAGAAAGCAAGGAAATTGAGAAGCGGGTCTATGAGTTGGCCGGAGTAAGGTTTAATCTTGCCTCCCCAAAGCAACTGGGCGAGGTACTTTTTGAAAAGCTCAAACTCGATCCGAAAGCCAAAAAGACCAAAACCGGTCAGTATGCCACTGGCGAGGAGATCCTCAGTAAATTGGCTGATGAACATGAAATCGCCCAAGCCATTCTCGATCACAGACAAATGGTCAAGTTGAAGTCCACCTATGTGGATGCGCTTCCGACGATGATCAATCCCAAAACAGGACGAATCCATACCACCTACAATCAATTTGTCGCAGCGACAGGACGATTATCCTCCATCAATCCCAACCTTCAAAATATCCCTATTCGGACTGACCGGGGAAGAGAAATACGCAAGGCATTTGTGCCCAGAGATAAAGATCACGTTCTGCTTTCTGCGGATTATTCCCAGATTGAACTTCGCCTGATGGCCGCTTTTTCTCAAGATGAGTCTATGCTGGAAGCATTTAAAAATGGTAGGGATATCCATGCTACTACTGCTGCCAAGATCTTCAAAGTGCCATTGGAAGAGGTAACTTCTGATATGAGAAGGAAGGCCAAAACCGCCAATTTTGGGATTATTTACGGGATTTCTGCCTTTGGATTAGCCCAACGATTGTCTATTCCCAGGACTGAAGCCAAAGAAATAATCGACGCCTATTTCACGGAGTTTCCGGCAGTCAAAGAATACATGGATGGAGCCATCGAAAAGGCACGCAAGCATGAATATGTGGAAACTATACTCGGCCGTCGTCGCTACCTGCGCGATATCAACAGCCGAAATATGACCATGAGGGGTTTTGCAGAGCGAAACGCCATCAATGCCCCGCTTCAGGGCTCAGCCGCCGACCTGATCAAAGTTGCCATGATCCACGTGCATGACTGGATGAAAAAAGAAAAGATCAAATCCAAAATGATCCTTCAAGTGCATGATGAATTGGTCTTCGATGCCCACAAGGACGAAGTAGATCTGCTCAAAAAGCATATTCCGGGATTGATGTCCAATGCCATCAAACTACCTGTACCGATCGAAGTGGAAGTGGGCGTGGGTTCAGATTGGCTCCAAGCACACTAGGATTGAAAAATTGGAATATTTCAAAATTAAAAAATTGGTTGGTCTCATTTTGAGCATCACGTCTTGATACTTGATACCAACTACTTGATACTTCACGGATGGCTAAAGTCAAAACCACCTTTTTCTGTCAAAACTGCGGTGCACAAAGTCCCAAGTGGCTGGGAAAATGTCCCGCCTGTGGGGAGTGGAATACCTATGTAGAGGAGATTCTCCAAAAAGAAGAAACCGGAAAGGGAAGTTGGAAGCCCCAGGGCTCCGGACTCAAAAAAGCCAGTGTTCCCAAAAAAATTGCCGAGGTCAATTACGAGGAACAGCCCAGATGGATCACTTCAGATCCGGAGTTGGACCGGGTACTTGGAGGAGGAATTGTCTCAGGTTCTTTGGTCTTGATCGGGGGCGAGCCAGGTATCGGAAAGTCCACGCTGATGCTTCAGATTGCCTTGACATTGAAAGGGAAAAAAGTCCTTTATGTCTCTGGGGAAGAAAGCGAAGCCCAAATCAAAATGCGAGCAGATCGCATGTCCGCCAAAAATCCGGATTGCTATGTGCTTTCGGAAACCAACACCCAACAGATTTTTCAGCAGATTGAGATTCTGAAGCCAGATTTTTTGATTATTGATTCCATTCAGACCTTAAGTAGTCAATATGTAGAATCAGCCGCAGGCTCTGTGTCTCAAGTAAGAGAATGTACAGCCGAGCTGATGAAATTCGCCAAGGAAACGGGCACTCCGGTATTTCTTATTGGACATATTACCAAAGATGGGTCTATCGCCGGACCCAAAGTGCTTGAACACATGGTTGATACCGTCTTGCAGTTTGAAGGTGATCGTCATTTGACCTACCGGATTCTCCGTACCTCCAAAAACCGCTTTGGCTCCACCCATGAGCTCGGGATTTACGAAATGCGGGCGGAAGGATTGAGATCCGTGGCCAATCCATCAGAAATTCTCCTTACCCAGCGGGAAGAAGTACTCAACGGCGTGGCTATCGGTGCCATGATGGAAGGGAATCGACCCCTTTTGATTGAAATCCAATCCTTGGTTAGTCCGGCAACTTATGGTACTCCACAGCGAAGCAGCACGGGCCACGATGCCAAGCGATTAAACATGCTCTTGGCGGTTTTGGAAAAGCGTGGAGGCATGCGATTGGGTCAGCAGGACGTGTTCTTGAACGTGGCTGGTGGACTCAGGGTGGATGATCCGGGATTGGATCTAGCGGTTTGTGCTTCGCTGATTTCCAGCTATGAGGATACGCCCGTATCGGAGCAGATATGCTTTGCTGGAGAAGTGGGATTAGGTGGAGAGATTCGAGCCGTATCCCGTATCGAAAATCGTATCGCCGAAGCGGAAAAGTTGGGTTTCAAAAAGATCGTGGTCTCCAAATACGCCGTGAAAGGCTTGGATCTGAGCAAGTTTAAGATCCAAATCCTCCAGGTAAGTAAACTGGAGGAGATGTACCAGATGATTTTTTGATTTCAAAAACAGATCCCAAGAATAAGTCTATTCAAAAAAACAGAAATTCCTGAAAAAAGCTTTTTGCAAAAGATAATTTGGCTAAATTCCTTGTAGTTCATCTCCCTTTAGCCTTATGGGTATTTTCAGATCAACTCAAGAAGAGCCTAATTCCCAAAATCCTTGGTCCCAACCTTCAGAAGAACCAAGTAGACTTCCCTCCAAAAGGACTTGGCTGATTTTTATTGCAATCTTGATTCTCAACTACTTTGTAGTTCACTTCTTTTTCCCAAGAGAAGCACCAGAGGTTTCAATTCCTTATTCCCTGTTTAAAGAGGAGGTTACCAAAGGAAATGTAAAAGCGATTACGTCCAAGGGGGAGCTTTTATCCGGGAAATTCCAGAATGCAGTAACCTATCAAAAACCTGAAATTGAGAAAAAGCAAGAGCCCAAATTACAAGAAGTCACCCATTTCAAAACCATCGTTCCGGCATTTGCGGGGCAGGATTTGGAAGCCTTGCTCCACGAACATCAGGTAGAGATCATTGCCAGCCCGACCGAGAGTGAGAGCAGCCCGTTTTGGACTTTTCTGGCTTCTTTTGGTCCGGCGGTTTTGATTATTCTTTTTTATATCTGGCTGTTTCGTAGGGCTCAGGCTCGGGGGGGCTTTGGAGGGATGATGGGAATGGGAGAAAGCAACGCCAAGCTTTTTGATGTAAGAACAGAGGAAAGAGTGACATTTGAGGACGTGGCGGGGATAGATGAAGCGGAAAATGAATTGGTGGAGATTGTGGAATTTTTGAAAAATCCGGAGAAGTTTACCCGGCTTGGTGGGACCGCTCCCAAAGGGGTTTTGCTGGTAGGAGCTCCGGGTACGGGAAAAACTCTTCTTGCCCGGGCAGTGGCGGGAGAATCCGGAGTCCCGTTTTTTTCCATGAGTGCCTCAGAGTTTGTAGAAATGATCGTGGGGGTGGGTGCTGCCCGGGTTCGGGATTTGTTTCGGCTTGCCAGAGAAAATGCACCTTCCATCATCTTCATAGACGAGCTGGATTCTGTGGGTCGATCTCGGGGGCAATATGTGGTAGGAGGTGCCAGTGAGCAGGAACAAACGCTCAACCAAATCTTAACTGAGATGGATGGGTTTTCGAGCAAGGAAGGGGTTATCGTTTTGGCTGCCACCAATCAGCCAGAGATACTCGACAAGGCCTTGCTAAGAGCCGGTCGATTTGATCGCAGAATTGTTATCAATCCTCCGGATAAGGCTGGACGGATCGCGATCTTGAAAGTTCATACCCGAAAGGTACCCCTGGAAGAAAAATTCAGCTTTGAAGAGATTGCTGCTACGACTCCGGGATTTACAGGAGCCGATCTTAAGAATTTGGTAAACGAAGCTGCTCTTCAAGCGGCACACGAAAATGCCGACAAAGTTACCCAAGCTCATTTCATGGATGCTTTGGAGAAGATTGTCTTAGGTCCAGAACGACCCATTTTACTTAGTCCGGAGGATCGGGAACGAATAGCTTATCACGAAAGTGGCCATGCCATACTGGGCCTTTTGGTACCTGGTGCGGAGCCGGTCAACCGGGTGACTATTGTGCCCCGAGGTCAGGCTTTGGGAGTTACTTATCAGCGTCCCGACCGGGACAAGTATAATTATGAGGAGGAATATCTCAGAGCTCGGATCATCGGTATTTTGGGTGGTCGCTCGGCAGAAGAAGTGGTCTATGGAACCAAAACCACCGGAGCGGAAAATGACATCGAACAAGCAACTGAAATTGCCTGGGGCATGGTGACTCGTTGGGGGATGAGTGAGGAATTAGGCCTGGTCCAGTTGGGGCCTACTCAAAATGAATACTTGGGAGTATCGTATGGCGATTTACCTTACACCTACAGCGAGGAAACCGCAAAAAAGATCGATGCAGAAATAGTAAAAATCATCAATGAATGCCATGATGAGGCGATCCGACTTTTGAAGTTACACCGAAAAGAATTGGACGCACTTGCAAAGGCGTTGTTGGAAAAAGAAACCTTGGAGGAAGAAGAAATCCTCAAAGTGACCGGACTTCCGCCTGCCCCTGATCTGGAGATAAAAAAGCTTTAGCTTTTATAGCTGTTTAGAAGATGGAGATTCTTAATTCCGACTAAATTAAATAGATGGCTTTTTATTTTTTTCAGGAGATTTGGAGGCCAAATACAATCTCATATGAAAGCGCTCCTTACCATCGGACTTCTTGTCCTTTCCAACACCTTTATGACTTTGGCCTGGTACGGCCACTTGAAATTTGCTGAGTGGAAATGGTTTAATAAGCTTGGGCTAATTTCGGTGATATTGATCAGTTGGGGGATAGCTCTTTTTGAATATTGCTTTCAGGTTCCCGCCAACAAAATTGGCTTCTCAGGAAATGGAGGGCCTTTTTCACTAGTCCAACTCAAAGTTCTTCAGGAGGTCATAACATTGATCGTGTTTATGATTTTTACCCTTATTGCCTTCAAAAATGAGACCCTGAAACTCAATCACCTGATTGGCGCGGTGTTTTTGGTTTTGGCCGTATATTTTATTTTCAAAAAATAGGGGCAATCAAGCAACTCGAAAGGGATAATTGCCATCCTTGGTAAAACTGAATTATGACAAACAAAAAAAGTAGGGAAGACTTGACCTTAGACCCAAAGGATTGGGAAGCTATGCGTCAGCTAGGTCATCAGATGATCGATGATTTGATCGATTATTGGAAGAATATCCGACAGGAAAAAATTTGGAAGCCGATTCCGGCTGAAGTGAAAGCTTTTTTGGATCAACCTATCCCAGCGAAAGGTCAGGATCCTAAGGAGGTCTACGAGGAATTTAAGCACTTCATTTTCCCCTACAATAAAGGAAATGTCCATCCTCGATTTTTTGCCTGGATTCAGGGCACAGGCACGCCTTTGGGCACTTTTGCAGATTTGCTTGCTTCCGGAATGAACCCAAACACCACCATCGGGGAGCATTCTGCCATGTACGTGGACAGGCAAGTGGTGAATTGGTGTAAGCAGCTGATGAATTTTCCCTCAGAGTCATCCGGGATTTTGGTAAGTGGAGGATCTATGGCCAATATCACCGCGTTGACTGTAGCCCGCAACTCCTTTGGAGAGGAAAAAATCCGTCAACGTGGTCTTAAAGCTGCTTCTGCTCAATTGGTTTTGTATTGCTCGGTAGAGACTCACTCCTGTATTCAGAAAGCCGCCGAAATCATCGGACTAGGTACCGATGGAGTGCGGAAAATCGGTGTGAATGATCGCTTTGAGATGAAAACCGATGAACTGGAAGCGCAGATTCAGGAAGATTTGGGCCAAGGACTATTTCCTTTTTGTATTGTGGGAACTTCGGGTACGGTCAATACAGGGGCGATTGATCCAATGGATGAGCTTCTAGCGATTTCCAGGAAATACGGGCTCTGGTTTCATGTGGATGGCGCTTATGGAGCTTTGGCAAAATTAGACCCCAAATATGCCACTCGATTAAAGGCTATCGAAGAAGCCGATAGCCTTGCTTTTGACTTGCATAAGTGGCTGTATGTTCCCTACGAAGTCGGCTGCACCCTAATTCGGGATAGCAAAAAACACCGGGAAGCATTCGCAATGACTCCTAATTACCTGTTGCAGGAAACCCGCGGATTGTCTGGAGGACCGGATTCGATCAATAATTATGGGTTTGAACTTTCTAGAGGATTCAAAGCCCTAAAAATCTGGATGTCGATCAAGGAACATGGTAGGGAGAAATATGCCCAGATGATTTCCCAAAACAACCGACAGGCAGAGTATTTGGGAGATTTGGTACAGGAAAATCCCCAACTACAACTGATGGCTCCTGTTTCCATGAGCATTACCTGCTTTCGAATGGTAAAGCCCGGTCTGGATGAGTCCCAACTGAGGGATCTCAACAGGGAAATTTTACTTCGAATTCAAGAGGAAGGAATTGCGTCCCCGAGTTCTACGATTTTGAATGGAAAATATACCCTCAGAGTTGCCAATGTCAATCAGAGGACACGGATGGAAGACATGGACCTGCTCGTTCGGGAGGTCCTTCGGATCGGTCAAGAAATCAGGACAATCTGAGAAAAATCGGCGATTTGGGCCGATTTGGCTTAATTTTCGCTGATCGAAGAGCAAACTTTTAACAAAAATGAAAACTATCAAACTATTCGCCCTGGTAATGGGCCTTGCCTTATTGACTACCTTGGAATCCCAAGCACAGGAGATCGGTCTGCGTTTTGGCCAATTGAATGGAAATAATGTGGCTTTGGACGGGATATTTGCAACTGGAGATTTTAGCCGTATCCATGCTAACGTGAGCTTTGGAGGGGATGGTCTGGGAATCGATGCACTTTGGAATCCCATATATGACGATATTCCTGATACAGATCTTAAATGGTATGCGGGTTTTGGTCCTTCAATTTATCTCGGAGATGATTTCTTCTTTGGTGGAGCCGGTGAGATTGGTGCAGAATACGCCTTCTCGGAAGTGCCGATCACCATTGGACTTGATTTTAGGCCTTACCTTTTCCTCGTTGAAGTCACCGAGTTCAAAGCCGGATTTGGTTTGAATGTCCGTTGGAGATTACCATAAGATCTACTATTCATCTAACTTTAAGCCGTTCGATCGAACGGCTTTTTTTATGCAATTACTTATTGAAGGTCAGTTTTATCTGGAAAGATTCACCGGCAAAGGCGGGTGGACATTTATCCGCTTGCCTATTGCACAACTAGGAGCGAGAAACCATTTTGGGATGTTGAGGGTGTCCGGAAGTATAGATTCCTATGAATTTGAAGACAAAACCCTCATGCCCATGGGCGATGGATTTTTGTTTTTGCCAATTTCCAGGGAAATCCGAACCAAAATAAAAAAAGAGGAAGGCGAGAAAGCCTTGCTTCGCTTATATCGTAAAGGAATTCCTGATCAGCTGACTGACGAACTTAAAGATTGTCTCTTGGATGATCCTGGAAAGCTAAACCTGTTTTTGAGTTTGCAAATCAGCCAACAGCAAGAGTGGCTTGAAAAGATTTATTTATCTGCTTCAGAAGAGCAAAAAGCCGAACGAATTGTCCAGCTTTTGCAATTCTTGGAGCGATTGGGTTAAAATTCCACAATAATCCCAACCGTAGGGAGAATATTACCGGCAGGGTTTTCTATTAGTTTTAATTGGTACCGGCTTGGATCATTGGGATCGATAAGAATGTTACCAGAGTCGTCCCTTACCGGAATTAATATCGGTGCTTGTTCTGCCTGGAAATTGTAGAGGTTTTGTATATCCACATACCAGTTGAGATTCCAACGGTCGAAAAAATATTTTTTGTCAATCCTCAGATCTAGCTGGTGAAAAGGGTTCAGTCGAATGGCGTTGATCTGGGTATAATCCAGGATTCCTGAATTTCTCAAATCCCAATTGCTGATCAGACTGGATGCTTCCAAATCAAAAGGCGTGTAGGGTGTACCTCCGAGAAATCTCCACCTTGATCCGATTTCCCAGTTTTTCCTGAACCGTTTTCCCCCAGACATACTGACGATAAATTTGTTGTCCCAAGCGGATGGCACAAAACCCTGAGTGTTGGGATTGGTAAACTCACTTCTCACTAACGTGATGGCCGCGATTCCATAGAAGTTGTTGTAAAACCGTTGCTGAGCGAGCAATTCCAATCCGTATGCACGTCCACTTGAATTGGACGCTACAGGTTCATTTCCAATGACACCAAAATCAGCCCCCAGATTAGCCAGAGATATTCCATTTCGGATAGAGGAAGGATAATTACTGTATTTTTTATAGAAAACCTCGGCTGTAAATCTCCTGGATTTTTCAGGTACCAGGTATTCGATTCCACCTATCAATTGAGCGTTTCGTATGTATCGTACATCATTTTCCTGATTCACCAAGACACCTTCATTATCGCGGTATCCCAACACCGAATAGGACGGCTTCTGATAATATATACCGGCATTCAACGTGGCATAAAGGTTTTGCTTGAGCTGATAAGAAGCCGATAATCTAGGGCTTATCTGATTGAAAGGGTTGGATGCGGTTTTGGCAAAATCAGCCCCGTCTATCCTGACCCCTCCTGTCAGCAGCAGTCGGTCTCCCACAAAGTTTTTACTCCCCGAAATAAAACCTCCATATTGGTTGAAAAAGGAAGTCGCTTCTACATCGATTACTCCACCTGTGGACGAAAGGGTGGATCGGTCAAAATTGCTGATGAAATAGCGGGAATACTGGTAATTTACTCCGTATTTAATCGTGTACCCTTTTCCGAAAATACTGTTTTCTGCCCTGAATTTGTTTTCAGATTCCTGAGAGGAATAATCAAAAAGCAGGTTGTTCTCTGAACTGGCGTCATTTCCTGCATATTTGATGGACTGATTGTTCAGCATGTTTCTGCTGAGCACAAAGGTCCAAAAGCCATTTTCCCTAAATCTCTTGAGCTTTACCCCTGTAGTATAATTCCACTGAGTCTGTACGGGCAGTACATCGAGTAGGTAGAGTCGGTTTTCCCGCTCTTCTTCTGTTTCATTTTCAGGAATGTCCTGATTGAGTTCAAAATCGTCAATTGCGCCAAGTCCAATAAAGGTCAACTCGGTCTTCTCATTGATTCTAGTGGTGGTTTTTAGCTGAAAATCATTAAAAGTTGGAAGAAAAGGAAGTCCAAGAAGTCTAAATAGGCCTTGCAAATAAGATCTTCTTGCTGAAAGAGAATAGGTGGTTTTTTCTGAAAGTGGGCCGTCATTTGAAAAGGTCAGTTCCGAGGCACCAAGGGTAAGCTGGGAGAACATTTTGTCACGACGCCCTTCCTTGAGTTGGATTTCAAAAAAAGAGCTCAAAGCATCCATTCTATTGGCAGGAAATCCCCCGGCAATCAGGTCCAGACTTTTAATCAAATTGACGTTGATGATCCCTACTGGTCCTCCGGAAGATCCTTGGGTAGAAAAGTGATTGATGACAGGTACCTCTATTTCGTCCACATAGAATCGGTTCTCATTTGGTGCGCCACCGCGAATTAGAATGTCATTTCGGAAGCTTGGTGTACTGGCTACGCCCGGAAGGGCCTGGATCACCCGAGAAATGTCACGGTTTCCTCCCGGATATCTTTCAATTTCATTGGTGCCTAGTTTTCTCACAGAAAGAGGCGTCTCTTCCGAACGGGTGAATTCGCTGTTTACTACCACCTCGGAAAGCTCTGAAGCATCCTCTGAGAGATTGAAATCCAATTGGACTGGTCTGGCCAGAGTGACCTGGATTTCAAATTGGGTGGAAGATTTATAGCCTACGAAACTTGCCCGAATATTATACAGTCCTGGAGGTACATTTTGGATCTCATAGTTTCCGTTTTCGTCTGAAATAGCCCCCAAGTCAGTGTTTAGAATCAACACATTTGCAAATCCGATTGGCTGATTGTTGACAGAATTGGTGATTTTCCCACGGATTATTCCTTGAGAAAAAACCGAGGAAAGTGATAGAAAAAAAGCGAAAAGAAGTAGAGCTGGTCTCATGAATAGTTGGTTTTTAGGCTAAATCAAAAAAGAGCCGACAAAGTTTACTCTTTTACGAATTTTTGATTTTGATCAAGAATTTTAGGCAGTTTGTCCTTCTTTTACTCTCCATAGTCTCCACCAAGGGGTGCCAGGCGAATCATGATGCTCGAAATGATACCCGAAAAAATAACAACTCAGAAATGCCCAAAGGTGGTTTTTCCCCTGGGATTTCGAGTGATGTTTGTTATCATTTTCTCCTCGATGGGGAAGGTAAGTGCCAAAATAAAACAATTGAAACGTAGACAGTACGGCCGGAAGCATCCAGAAAATGATCAGATTTACCATAGGCAAATACAGTTTTAGAATATTGAAGGTAACTGCCATCAACAGAATCTGCCAGATATTCACATACTGACGAATAAAGCTAAGGTACCAAGGGAAAAAACGTTCTGAAGGATGGTAATCAGGATCTTGATCTGTGGCGACAAAGCGATGATGTTCGTGATGTTTTGGGAAAAGCTTCCAATAGAAATTGTAGGAAAAAAGTAAAGCTGCTATCCAGCCGGTCAAATGGTTTAATTTTTTATTGGCCGTCACCACACCATGCATGGCGTCATGGGCAGTAATAAATAACCCCGTATAGAGGTGCATTTGGACCAAGATCGCCAAATAGGTGAGTGGATTTGTCCACGAAAAGTCCCAAGTAAGCAAAAAAACCAAAGAAGTTGCCCAAACTAAAATAATTGACCAACCGATCACGAGCCCTTTTGGATCTGTCGTGGCAATTTGGTTTTGGGTACCGGTCATAGGTTAAAAGGTAAGGATTCGTTCTTTTACCTGTTCCATCAGCCACATTGGGGTGGAAGTGGCTCCGCAGATACCTACAGATTCATTCGGGTTAAACCAGGACTCCTCGATTTGTTCTGGATTGGAGACGAAGTAGGTATTGGGATTTTTCTCTTTGCAGACGTTGTAAAGAACCTTTCCATTCGATGATTTAGTACCGCTCACAAAGACAATTTTATCAAATTTGGCGGCAAAATCTCTAAGTTCTTTATCCCGATTAGATACCTGTCGGCAGATGGTATCATTGGTATTGACTGCTATCCCATTTTGAGTCAGGATATCATTGATCTGGTAAAATTTATCGGTGCTTTTGGTGGTCTGACTGTATAGTGTAAGATTTTTGGGAAGTGTGGCGATGTCCAGTTCTGAGATATCTTGGAAGACCACTGCCTTATTGTTGGTCTGACCCAATAACCCTATCACCTCTGCATGACCGTGTTTTCCATAGATATAGATCTTCTCGTCTTTATCGAATGAATTTTTGATTCTGTTTTGAAGCTTCAAAACTACTGGGCAGCTTGCATCGATCAGTGTAAGGTTATTTTTGATTGCCAGTTCGTAGGTGGAAGGAGGCTCACCATGAGCGCGGATCAATACTTTTTCATCCCTTAGTCCATGCAAATCCCCATGATCAATGATCTTAAGGCCTTTTCGGGTCAAGCGATTGACCTCCTCGTCATTGTGCACAATATCTCCAAGGCAATATAGGTAGCCCTGCTCATCGAGTATTTCTTCAGCCATTTCGATCGCGTAGACCACGCCAAAGCAAAAGCCTGAATGGTCATCGATTTGTACTTGGAGATTCTTCATGTTCGTTTAAACTTCAAGTTAACTGAATTGTTTTTTGGCTCCTCAGATGCTCAAAGAAGCTGATATTCATCAAAAAGAGCGTCATGGAGTAAATGGTATCCTCTATGGGAACCGTCCAGATTCTGACACCAAGATTCTCTGCATTGTTATAGATCACCACCGGCTCTTCCGTCATTCCTCCTGTCAGAATTCCATTACATAGGAAGAGAGGAATCAAATGAACCAGATAAGCAAATATGAATCTTCCCAAATATCGATCTTTGAAAATCAGGTAATGAATCATCAAGGTCACTGATCCGATCAGAAAATTGACTGAAGTGTACCATTTGTCAAGATGTAAAATGCCCATACCGAAAAGAATAGGCACCAAAACAAAAACAAAAGGCTTTCCCAATGGCTGAAAATAGTCTTTTGGAAAGAAGTAAATCAGCACTTCATAAATAAATACACAAGCAAAGGGAATGATAAAGAAGAAGAGGATTTCCTCAATTGGAAGATTTCCCAAGAAAATGCCGGTGATATACGTGGGATTGAATACCCAAACTCCGATTTTGGTAAACCAAATATCCCATACGATAAAAAACAGGGCTGTAATCAGCATACCCGGAAAGAGTTGTCCCCACTTGGAAGCATACCGTATTCGATGCTCAAAGGATTGAGCCAAGGGGTAAGAAATCGCAAAGAGCAGCACACCAAAATAGAGGTATCTTTCCATCAGAGAATCCCGAGTTTGGTTTCAAAATAGGTCCCTACCAAAAGAGATAATTTTTGAGAGTTGGGAATACGTACACGTTTTTGAGTGATCACTTCTGCTGGAAGACCTTTGATTTTGTCAAAGAGCTTTTGATAGTAGAGATAAGCTACTCGCACGCCGAGTTTTGCTCCTGAGGGCAACTGCTCAATTCCAATCAGGGAATCATTGAAATCTTTTTGAATATCCTCTTCGATCAGGGATTTTGCGGATTTGTCAAATCGGGTGAAATCTACTCCGGGGAAGTAGACACGGCCTCTTTCCTCGAAATCACTTTTGATGTCCCTTAGGAAATTCACTTTTTGAAAAGCTGCCCCCAACTTGCAGGCAGGCTCACGAAGCCTTTCATACATAGCCTGATCTCCTTCGCAGAATACCTTTAGGCACATCAATCCCACTACCTCAGCCGAACCATAGATGTATTCATGGTATCGGGAGTCGTTGTAAGTCTTAAAATCCAAATCCATTTCCATGCTATGGAGAAACGCCTCGATCAAGTCCAAATCAATCTTGTACTTGTTTACCATCAGCTGAAAGGCATGAAGGACAGGGTTAAGGGAGATGCCGGATTCTATCGCCTCGTAGGTATCTTTCTTGAATCGTTCAAGAAGGGCTTGCTTGTCTTTGTCGTGAAAGGTATCTACAATCTCATCCGCATACCTAACAAATCCATAGATAGCATAGATAGGAAGGTGAAACTTTTTGTCCAGGGTTTTGATACCTAGGGTAAAGCTCGTGCTATATCGCTGAGTGATCAGCTTGCTGCACTCAAGGGTAGTTTGGTCAAAAAGCTCAATTGCATCCATTGCTATAATATACCTTTTTGTCTACAAATTGTTTTCTTTCATCACCTCTTTTGCAACTACATGCCCGGAGATGAGAGAAGGGGGTACTCCGGGTCCTGGTACGGTCAACTGACCTGTATAATACAGATTTCGCACTTTTTTGTTTTTCAGTCCAGGCTTCAAAATAGCGGTTTGAAGGAGCGTATTAGCCAATCCGTAGGCATTTCCCTTGAAGGCGTGGTAATCTGCCTTGAAATCACGGTGTGCATAGGACCTTTTATAAACCACGTGCGAGCGAATCTCCTGTCCGGAAATTTTCTCCAAACGATCCATGATGAGGTGGTAATATTTTTCCCGCATTTCTTCGGTATCCTCCAAATCCGGAGCCAAAGGCACTAATAAAAATACATTTTCCTTTCCTTCCGGAGCCACAGTGGGATCAGTGATGGATGGGACAGATGCATAAAAGAGCGGTTTTTCGGGCCAGCGGGGATGGGTGTAAATCGCGTCTGCATGGGGACCAAGCGGCTCGTCGAAGAATAAATTGTGATGTCTCAGATTATGGAGCTTCTTGTCGATTCCCAGATAAAACAACAAACTGGAAGGGGCCATCACCCGCTTGTCCCAGTATTCTTCGCTGTAATTACTGTATTTGGGATTGAGCAGATGCTTGTCCACATGATGATAGTCCGCACCGGCTACCACGATATCAGCCTCAATTTTTTCGCCTGATTTAAGCCTGATTCTTTTTGCGACGCCATTTTCGACTTCTATTTCTTCGACTTCGGAAGAATAGCGGATTTTCACGCCTTTTTCTTCTGCGAGAGCTACCATTCCTTTGATGATCTCGTGCATTCCTTTTTTGGGATACCAGGTCCCCAAGGCGATGTCTGCATAGTTCATCAAGCTGTAAAGAGCGGGAATATTTTCGGCAGTTTCTCCAAGGAAAAGTACCGGAAATTCCATCAGACGAATAATTTTTTCATGAGAAAAAAATTTCCTCACGTGCTTGGACATAGACTGAAAGATGTCCATGCGAATCATGTCCACCAATAATCCAGGCGAGGTAAATTCGAAAATGGACCTGCTCGGCCTATGTACCAAATCGTGGATGCCTACCTCGTACTTATACTTTGCCTGAGCCAGAAATTTATCCAGATTTTTGCCAGCCCCTGGTTCGATCCGGTCAAGCATCTTCTTGAATTCTCCCAAGTCTGCAGGAATATCCAGGATGTCATTTTTTCCATACACTACCGCATAGGATGGATCCAATCGGAGCAAGTCATAATAATCTGAGGGCTTTTTGCCAAAGTGGGCAAAATAGCTTTCGAAGACATCCGGCATCCAATACCAGCTGGGACCCATATCAAAAACAAACCCCTGGTGCTCGAACTTTCTAGCTCTTCCACCGGGGGAATCGTTTTTTTCAAGAAGGGTGATTGAACAACTCGTTTTATCTGCCAGGTGTGTGGCTGCGGAAAGCCCGGCGAAGCCGGATCCGATCACCACCACATGTTTTTTTGACATAGAATTAGTTTTTGTGCTTGTAAACCATCAAGTCTTCTTTGAGAAGCTTACGGGCAATATGGATTCTATTTTTCACAGTTCCAATCGGGATCTGAAGCTTGTCCGCGATCTCGTGATATTTGAAACCACGGAAGTGCATCAAAAACGGGGTTTTGTAGACATCATCCAGCTTTTCGATGGCTACCTGAATATCCTCCATGGTGAAACTTCCGAAAACTCCGTTTTCGATAAGTGCATCACTGGAGTTGATGTAGTGGAGATTATCTGTAGTATCTACGAAAGTACCTCTTCTTACCATTCTTTGGTAGTTGGTGATGAAGGTATTTTTCATAATCGTATACAACCAAGCCTTCAGGTTAGTACCCTCCGTGAACTTATCTCTATTCGTGAATGCCTTAACCATTGTGTCCTGTAGTAGGTCATTTGCATCATCCACATCACGGGTAAGCTTCATCGCAAAGGGCTTCAAAGAGCTGGAGAGCTTTTGAAGAGAATAGCTAAATTCTAGAGTTGTCATGGTTGCGTTGTTTTGTTTAACCAAATCTAGGAAGGATTAAACAAAATCCAAATATTTTGTCGAATTAATTTTCAAAAAGATTAAACAAAAAGTGATAAAAGGTAAAAAATTCAGATAAAATGCTGTATAGACATTAAAAAAGGCACTTTTCAATGAAGTGCCTCTGTTTAAGTAAATGGATTTTTTGTTTAACTATTTTTCTTGGCCAACGGGTTCGAGCTCTTCAAGAAGTTCTTTTATATCCCTGATATAGTTCATTTGCCGGACATTTTTGGGGAATATCAAATCTTGGCCGATCACCTGATAGCCGGTCACCAGGATCTGTGAGGAAGAAAAACGCTCTGCCAAAGCATTAACGTATTCTTGAACATATTCAGAAGAGGGAGAGGTCGTAATGACCGTAAGCAGAAATTCGGGTTGATGAAGTTTGAAAACAGAAAGCAGATCATCATTCGGAGTGCTTTGCCCCAAGTAAATCACTTTGTGTCCTTTGGATTTGATCAAATAGCTCGCAAAGAGCAAGGAGATCTCGTGTAGTTCACCTTCAGGAAGAAAAAGAAGAAACTTCTTTCCTCCACCCTGCGAAATCTGTCCATCTATCGCCACGATTAGCTTTTGTCTGACCAAGTTGGACATAAAATGCTCTTGGGCAGGATTGATGGCCCCAGTCTGCCAGAGGACCCCGATTTTTGACATAAAGGGGTATATGATATTAAGCATGGTTTGCTCAAATCCCAACTTGATAATATTCGTGCTAAGTATTTTATCAAATCGCTCTTCGTCCATCTCGATCATGCAGATCGTGAGAGCGTGAATTTGATCATCGTGAGTCAATGAGCGTTCGGTTAACTTCATTACTTCTTCACGGATTTCCTGAGATTCCATGGAAGCAATTTTGCTGATTTTAAAACCGTTGTCGTTCAACAGGGCTACATTCAAAATCAGCTTTAGATCATCATCGTCATAAAAACGAATATTGGTATCCGTTCTTTTTGGACTGAGAAGACTGTAACGCTGCTCCCAAATACGAAGTGTATGGGCTTTTATCCCAGACAACTGTTCTAAGTCTTTGATTGAATACGTGCTCACTTTTCTTCGTTTTTAAAGAATTCTTTGGGTACAACAAACAAGCCAAAGGAAACGGCATCGTCTTTCTGATTGGTCCGGTGATGGGCTTGATGGGCCTTGAAGATTGCCTTGAGAAATGGATTTTTTGGCCGATCAAACCATTTCAGCCTTCTGTGAACCATCACATCATGTAGTATGAAATAAAGAAACCCGTAAAGGCTTATTCCTATCCCCATCCAGAATCTATAGTCCAATTCCTGGACTCCCAACAAGATTAAAACCACCGCGATGCTTCCGAAAAGAAGCGAAAATAGATCATTAAGCTCGAGAGCCGACTTGGAGGGTTGATGGTGAGTCTTGTGGATCATCCACAAGGGACCATGCATCAGGTACTTGTGAATAAACCATCCGGAAAATTCCATCGCCGCAAAACCAACTATGATGAATACTAGTGCTTTGATCATGACAGTGATAACCCGTATCCGGGCATTTTGTTATCCAAAAGTCTTGAGAAGGGTCTTTTGTTTTACAATTAATATAAAGATCATTAAAAAAGTCTATTTAAATATCCAAAGTAAAATTTAAGACTGTGAAAAATACAATCAGGGCCATTAGCAACCAGTTAGAAACAAGATTCTCCTTTTCAAAATTGGCCTTCCTCCAAATAAGATGGATCAGGAAAGAGACTCCAAACCAACCTGCATAATTGCCAAGTGGAATTACTTCCCATTTCCATGCCCACATATCTAAAGCGACAGCCACTGGCTCGATAATATAATCCAGTGCAGTCATGGCAGTTGCCCCTAAAATAGCCGCATAGATGTCATTGGGTATAGCTCTGAAAAGCACCCCGGTGGTATAGCTGAGAATAAACCAATTAACCCCGATGATGATGGGCACATCCCAAAGCTTGGGGCCGAGCGTAGGACCGTATACATAGTCTCCAAACAAATACCCGGTGTGAATTCCGATGATCTCTGCCCCGAAACCAATCCAAAATGCTGCTGCTGCAAAAATCGGGAAAGCATCATTCCAACCCCTATGAAAGAACAGAAGGATCAAAAGAGAGCTTAGGAGCTGAACAGGGGTGAGCTGAAGAAACCAATCTTGGTATTCCGGAATACTCAGTCCTACAATGCCTACGGCATGGAGTACGATGATTACCACTTTGGCAATCAGCAATTTGGAAACTGCGGGCTCTCCTCGAGAGGGTACAACTTTGTGCATAGCAATCTGGGTAGGCAAAGTTTGTTATGGGATTCCTAACTTTGCACAAGTAATTATTGTTAGCAAAACAAGTAAATAAAACCTAAATCCCAGATCATGATCCTTTATAACATCACCATAAATGTCACTCCTGATATCGAGGAGGACTTTATCTCTTGGATGAAAAATACTCATATCCCCGAGGTTTTGGAAACTGGGATGTTTGTAGACCATCGGTTTTATCGTCTTCTTCATGAATCTGAGGACGGTTCGACCAATTACTCAATCCAATTTTTTACGGAAACCATGGAAAAAATGATGGAATATGAGCAAAGGCACGCTCCTGCCCTTCGCTCAAAAACCAGAGAGCGGTATTCGGACAAGGCAATGTCTTTCCGCTCCCTGTTGGAAACTGTCTAATCCTATGTCCAAAACATTCAAACTTATCTTAAGTCTTGCCCTTCCTCAAGTAGCAGGAGGTCTGGGAGCCCTGTTCACCTTTTCCTCGGTGAGGGACTGGTATCTGACTATCAATCGACCTAGTTGGAATCCTCCTAATTGGATCTTTGGACCGATGTGGACAACCTTATATGTGATGATGGGAATAGCCTGCTACCTGATCTGGAAAAGTGAACATCCTAAGAAAAAAGAGTTGATGATTCTGTATTTTATTCAATTGGGATTGAATGCACTTTGGTCTCCTGCTTTTTTTGGTGCACAAAGTCCCCTTTTGGGTTTGATTGTGATAATTCCTCTTTGGATCATGATTCTGACTTGCATTATCCAATTCAAAAAAGCGAGCATTTGGGCTTCGGGATTAATGGTCCCTTACCTGCTTTGGGTTTCCTTTGCCACTGCCTTGAATGGCGCAATCTGGTGGTTGAATTGAGAAAAGGCCAGCTAATGTGATCAGCTGGCCTTTTCTTAGTTTAAAGTGGTGTTTACTCCTTCACCGAAGTCGTCACTTTGGGTGCTTCCTTGGTCCATTGACTTACGTCAAGTTTGCGTGCAGTTGGGAGTATCTCATCCAGGGTATTTCCATCGTAGATTCTGCCGTCCTTTACCACATGGGAGATGGTGTTCGTATTCCGGATACTCTCCAGTGGATTTTTTTCCATGATCACCAGGTCGGCCAACTTTCCGACTTCGATGCTTCCGAGTTCTTTATCCAAACCCAAAGATTCGGCCCCAAGGATGGTAGCTACTCTTAGGGCATCCATATTACTCATCTCACCGCTGGCTACTGACCAAAGCTCCCAATGGTAACCCAAGCCTTGAAGCTGTCCATGGGATCCTACACCCGCCAATCCTCCTTGTTTCACGATAGAATTCACACCTTGAGCATGCTTTTGGAAAACATGATCTTCTGGTGCAAACCATCCTCCCAATCCACCTACTCTTCTTCTGGCTTTTTCATTCAGCTCATTGTAAGGAGTAAAGCGGTTAAGCTTAGGATCATGAAGTGGACTTTCGGTAGTGTAGAAGTAATTTTCTGCCCACGGCCCACCATAAGACACCAACAAAGTCGGAGTGTAAGCCATTTTACTTTCGGCGATTGTTTTGGTGACATCACTGTATAGCGGGAATACCGGAATAGAATGCTCATGTCCCGGATAGCCATCAAATAGCTGAGTCATATTGAGCTTGTAGTCCAACCCACCTTCAGTAGTAGGCATCAATTGCTGCTCTTTGGCTGCCATGATCACCCACTGCCGATGCTGACGGTTACCGACCAAGTACATTTTGATGTATTGAGTATTGTAATACTTACTGTACTGCTTGAGCACGTTTTTGGTCTGCTCCAGTGACTTCAGGTTGTACATCCAAAAGCCCACACCCGGCCCGGTGGAATAAACTCTCGGTCCTGGAACCATTCCAGCCTCCACCATGTCTCCATAAGTCAGGACATCAGTCGTTGCGGTCTGTGGGTCACGTGTGGTGGTTACTCCATAAGCAAGGTTAGCAGCATAAATCCACACTGAGTTTTTGTGCAAGCCCCAAGTCGGCCACATGTGCGCATGAGTATCAATGAAGCCCGGAGTAATCGTTTTGCCTGAGACATCTACCACTTTGGCAGATCCGGCATCCAAGGTTCCTGTTTTTCCAACTCCCTTGATTCGGTTGTTCTCGATAAGGATATCCCCATTTTCGATCACTTCAGAACCATTCATAGTCACAATTCGGGCATTTTTAAGGAGAATGCTTCCTTTCGGAGTATCCTTGGCAAAATAAACTTTCACCTGATGCTCTGAAGGCTTGTAGGTTTCTCGTTCTTTCAACTTGGCCTTGTGAAGACTATCTGCCTTAAACTTTTCCTTATCTGCTTTAAACAGGGAGTCGATTCGCTTTTTGTCTGCCTTAGCGAGAGAATCAGCCAATTTCACCGCAGATTCACCTTTTGCTTTTAAAGCGGCGACACTGTCTGCATCTGCCAAGGTTTTAGCCTTTTTGGCTGACTTAACCGAATCCTCTACAAACTCCGCGCGATCGATGTCATAGACCCAATGGCCATTTCCAAGTGACCAGTGTACTTTCTTGCCATTGGCTTCCCAAGCCGGCCATTCTCCGCCGATTTCGGTAAGTTGCCTGGAGGGGAAGTTACTTGCACTTGGTTCAGACACGTTGATAGTGGGGACCTTTCCTGCCGTAGGAATAGTCACAACATAGACATTGTTGTTAATCTGAGCCAAGGCCTTGTTTCCAACAGGAGCCATCAGAATAGTACTGGCACTAGCAGGCATCATTTGTGGTTCGCGTGAATTGGAACCTTCCGGAAGCATGCAATAATTGACAGCATCAGCGTTGGAAAATGGTTTGCCCATGACATAGCGCACATCATTGGCAATGTGATCATGGCCCGAATGATCCGAATGTGGATCCGCTGCCGAACCAAAAGGCGTAATTCCTGTAATACGTGCCAAGACTTTCTCGTCTGTGCCATCCCACTTTACGCTTAGCAAAGATCCTCCTGGACCATTAAGGAAGATTCGGCTTGTATCTTGCGTGAAATGGGCATTTCCATAGTTGCCCGCATCCATAATTTTTCGGGAAGGACCCCCATTGGCAGGAATCCATACGAGTTCTGCTTCTGGAGCATCTACTCCAGGGCCTTCAGCCTCAAAAAGTACCCGATTAGGTCCCTTGAATACTAAAATTCGGTTTTTTGGTCCCCATACTGGTCCTGAATAGAGGGCAGATTCGGAAGAAATTTTGGAAATCGCTCCGTTTCCAACCAAACTTGCTTTGTAAATGCTTCCTCCGTTTTTCTCCTCCCATGTCACAAAGACCAATTGAGTACCATCAGGACTCCAAGTAGGCATAGCTTCGGTGAATTCATTTTTGGTCACCCTTTTTGGAGTTCCATTTGGGTAGTCCATCACATAAAGGCGATTCAGGGCTGTAAAAGCCAACTTTTTACCGTCAGGTGAGGGAACTGCGTCTCTGATTTGAGTAGCGAGTTTATGCGTGGTGTCTTTGATTGCATAGTTGAAATACAAACGAGGTCCCATGGCCAATTTGACATCCGCTTCGAAAGGAATCTCGGTAGCCATACTTCCATCTACTGGAAGTTTCCAGAGTTTTCCCCCATAAGAAGCTATCACAAACCTACTGTCCGGGGTGAAAGCCATCGCAGGAAGCACCCCTTGAGGTGCGATAGATTCTTGTTCGTCACGCTGAACAGGATAGGCGAGCCATTTTTCATCTCCTGTTTTCATATTTCGGATTACCAAACCCGTCTTTTCCTGCCATCTTGAGCCATAGACCATCCAATTACCATCTTTACTCAAAGTAGGAGTAAAGGCCGAACCGTAACGAGAAGTGATGCTGGTGATTTTCCCTTTGTCAAAATCATAGGTTCCTATTTGGTACTGTGGAAGCAGGGCGTTGTAATTCCAAGCACCATTTCTATGCGAGAAATAAACCTTTTTCCCATCCGGACTCACAAAAGGATCTATGGTCTTCATGTTTGCCGGATTTTCATTGAGTTGGATTCCTCCACCCCCATCGACATGGTACATCCAAAGTTTGGTAATCCTGCGGCCTTTAGCTACCACGATATACTCTCCATCGGGAGTCCAATGTGCTCCTGGTACGTCTCCATTTTTTTCTTTAGTCACTTGGACGGTGTCCTTTTTCACCATGTCTATGTACCAAAGGTTGTCACTTCCGGCACGATCAGAGGTAAAAAGGATTTTATTTCCATCGGGAGAAAATCTCGGATGCGTTTCGTACGCAATCCCAGATGTAATTGGAGTAGCCTTTCCCCCTTCCAACGGGATCGTGTAGATGTCACCCATCAGATCAAAGGCGATCGTTTTACCATCCGGACTCACGTCCACACTCATCCAAGTGCCTTCTTTGGTGGTAAATTTTACTTCCCGCTCTGGTTTGAGAGGAAGATCTTTGAATTTAGGATAGTCCAAAGAATCTTTTTTGGTACTATCCGCGGTGGAAGTTTCTTGAATCTTGGAACTCGAGAAAAACAGATCAGCTGATTTCGGCATAATGGCTGCCGCGCTGACTGTCATTCCCAAGGCCAGCAAGAGTGCCGGTTGGGTTAGTTTTTTCATACACATTTGGGTTTGGGCGATGAATCTACTGTTTTGATTTGGTTTTAGAAAAAAATTGAAAGTAATGCAGAAAAATTGATCGTGAACGGACAATATTTCCAAATTTTCTACTAGATGGAAATTAGTTGCCGACTTCCACCTTCAAAAGATTCAGTAAGCTATCTATGTGTGGTACTAGACGCTCCATTTGGGATTTGGCTACAAAAGTGCTGTTTTTATTGATCTGAACCAGGTGCAAAAACTCGTCACCGTAGATCACTTTGGAATCCATAATTTTTCCCCTGATGACCCTACCTCCCGAAGGAAGATCCATGATATTTCTTCGAGTGATTTGCTCCAGGAGCTGGCTTTCCAACAATTCGGAAGATTTGAGCTGATCTAAAACTTTCTCTGACCTCGGAATAAGAAATTCATATAAACCGGTCATTTTGCTGCGAATGGAGTCATTCGAGATCTTATCCAGCCCTCCCGATTGGATAGATTCATAGGGGCCGGAATTGTATTGGAAAAGAATTTCGTAGCGCAATCCCTGCAGGTATTTATTGAGAGTATCCAGGTTTTCCTCCTTAGCCTCAATGGCTTGGATGAGGCGGTTCGCTGATTTTTCCTTTTCGGTCAATCGGTTGATTTGAGAGTTGAAATATTCACGATCTCTGTTCAGGACAGATTGAAGCTCTTGAAGCATTTTCAACTCATACTTTCTGGCTTTTTTTTCCTCATTCCAATTATTGATCTGAAGCGCGATGAGAATACCTATGACCACCAAAAAAATCTCCCCAATGGCATACAGCAGATATCTCGAAAATCTGTTTTCCTGAAGAAGTTGATGACGGATTTTTCGAAGTAAGGTGACCATTGGAATTTAGTTCACTCATGAATTTACTTCAAAAACCCGAACAGGATTGGATTTATTCTTCAGATTTAATTCTCCTACCGGATTCATGGAAAACTTACCGTTTAATTTTTCGGCACAGCGGTCCAAAATCAAAATCTGGCTTGGATTAGCAGCATTCTGAAGTCTGGAAGCCACATTGACCGCATCTCCGATGACGGTATAGTCGAGTCTTTTTAGTGATTTGGACCCAATGTTTCCGGATACCATTTCACCGGAATTTATCCCGATGGAGACTTGGGGTTTGAAATGGGATTTAGAAGAATATTCAGGAATAGCATTCATCTTCTCCCGGATGGATAGGCAGGCTCTGACCGCTCTTTCGGTATGGTTTTCTCCCTGAAAAACAGCCATTACGGCATCACCTATGAATTTGTCCACACTTCCTTTTTCTTCAATGATTTCTTTGACCATCAAGTCAAAATACTCGTTAAGCAAAGTGACGACGGTGTTAGGGTCCTCATTTTCTGAAATCTTGGTAAACCCAACCAGATCTATAAAAGCTACAGTAGCCTCGATGGTCACGTTTTCCATGAGTGCAGTCTCTATTTCTTTTCCACCCATAAAGTTCAACACCGTCTCATCCACATACATTTTGAGAATGTTATTTTCCCTCATGGCTTGAATGGTTCCCTTGACCTGATTGATATAGCTAAGGGTCTTCTCCATAGTGATTTCCAAGTCCTGGAAATCTACTGGCTTGGTCACAAAATCGAATGCGCCAAGATTCATGGCTTTACGGATATTTTCCATATCTCCATAAGCCGATATAATGATGGTTTTGGTAAGCGGATTTTTCTCTTTGGTGTTTGACAGCAGCGTGAGACCATCCATGACAGGCATGTTGATATCACTTAAAATGATATCCACATCGGGATTTTCTTTTAGGGTGTCTAGGGCAAGTTGTCCATTTAAGGCAAAAAGCATTTCGTACTCTCCGGATCGGATTTTCTGCCGGTATTTTTGCCTAAAGAGCATTTCCAAATCTTCCTCGTCGTCGACGACCAGTATTTTTGCCATGTTATTTATTCGTCAGCAATTCCGCTATTTCGTTTTTGAGGGATTCAAAATCCACAGGTTTGGTGAAAAATCCTTTTGCCCCAGACTTAATAGCCTTGTTATAATTTTCCCGGTCCCCGTAGGCAGAAATCATACTCACCTGTATGTGAGGAAATTTCGCCTTGATATTCTCCAAAAGCTCCAATCCACTCATCCCGGGCATATTGATATCTGAAAATACATATACCACATCAGGAGAATCCGACTGACCAAGTATTTCCAAAGCCTGTTGACCTGAAAATGCAAATTCCACCTCCAAAAGCTTACTCTTTATTTCTCTTCTAAACTTCTGCAGGAACATGATTTCCACATCCTGTTCATCGTCTACGATCAAAATTTTCATCTTTCAAAAAGTTTGAGTTTATCTTACCAGTATAATTCCATCTTGATTCCTTAATTCATATTTGCATTGGGCTAAGGAAAACATAATCTACCACCCTTTTTACTATTTTGCCCTGTCCCTTGCCCCAGCGGGATATTTCCACGAAAAGAAAATCCAGTCTAGCCTTACCAAAATCAAAGGCATCTGAAAATGAGAATCTTGCTAACTGGGCAAGTCTTTTTCCAATGGTGATTTTGACTCTCTAATTTAACCTATTATTCCTATCTCACTGCACTTTATTTGCGGATTGTCTTATCAAAATTGTTTTATGTTCTTTAGATAATTCAATTCCAGAAAGGAAGGCAGGAAATCGGGATTTTATTTTTCGTGTTAGTTTTCCAATGGATTCATTTTTCGAACTAATCTCCCAACTGAAGGCTAGCGATTTCTTTCTTTAGGGATTCAAAATCAACAGGTTTGGTAAAAAATCCCTTTGCTCCTGATTTGATCGCCTTGTTGTAATTTTCGCTGTCACCATAGGCAGACACCATGCTCACATGGATGTGTGGAAATTTCTCTTTGATTACGGCCAGCATTTCCAGTCCACTCATCCCGGGCATGTTGATATCTGAAAACACATACACCACTTGGGGAGGATTTTCACTTCCGAGAATTTCCAGCGCTTCTTGTGCAGAAAAGGCAAATACTAGCTCCAACTGCCCGCTCTTTATTTCTTTTCTGAGTTTTTGGCGGAAGAGATCCTCTACGTCTCTCTCATCGTCCACGATTAAAATTTTCATCTTTTAAAAATTCAAGATTTTCTTTTTGGTATCATTATACTGAAACGCGTAAACTCTCCCACCTTTGAGTCAATGGACAACTTACCCTCATGAGATTTGATGATATCATGGGTAATGCTCAGGCCTAAGCCTGTACCTTCTGTTCCTTTTTTAGTAGTAAAAAAGGGCATCAAGAGCTTATCTTTTATTTCATCGGGTACTCCTGGCCCGTTGTCTTCCACTTCGATCTGGACACTTTCTCCCAAATCTTTTGTCCTCAATGTTACCTTGGCCTTGTATGAGTTGCCTTCTTTGGCAATTTTTTCTCTCATAGCATCAAAGGCGTTTTTGACCAAGTTGAGAATCACCCTGCTGAAGTCTTCTGAATTGAGGTCCACTTTAGTCAAGCTTTCATCCAACTCAAGTGCAATATCTACATTGATTGGGTTGGGATTGGCCCGCATGCCATGGAAAGCCAGATTGGAATATTCCCTGATGAGTGCGTTGAGGTCTGTTGGATCTTTAGTGCCTGTACCTCCTCGGGAATGCATGAGCATGGATTTTACAATTCCATCAGCCCGGGACCCGTGGTGCCTTATTTTTCCAAGATTGGACTTGACGTCTCCCAACAGCTCCTTGATGTTTTCTATCTCGTTGGAGGAAGGGAGTTTTTGAAGTTCTTCTTCTATTTCATCCAAAAAGTCTTGGCTCAACTCTGAAAAGTTATTTATAAAATTCAGGGGATTTTTGATTTCATGGGCTATTCCGGCGGTCAATTGTCCAAGAGAGGCGAGTTTTTCCTGTTGGATGAGTTGCTCTTGAGTAGATCGTAAACTATCCAAGGCCTCCTGCAATTCTTCTTTTTGTTGGTTGATTTCAAAGGTCCTTTCATTGACCAATCGTTCTAATTCATTTTTCTTCTCTTGTGCCAAGTGGAATTGACGCTCCTTTTCTTTGGCGATCAGTTGTTCAAGTTTCCTTTCTTTGATTTCTTTTCGATGGTTGACCCACATGGTCACCGCCCAGATAAAGGCAAATACCCCTGCTGCATCGATGTAGCTTTCAATCGAATCATAAAGAGCCTCGTCATATAGTTTTACTAAAAATCGGAATAAGGACACTCCAATAATTGGCAAAGGGGTGATTGCCAGATTTTTATGCTGCTCAAGGGAAGGGGTGTTTACTATGAAATAGATAATTGCTCCGACCAGAACGAAAGAGAAAAATTGATAAAGATAAACAGGGGGAAGCCCGGTATTGGTCAACACCACCAACACACCGGCAAGCACCATTCCGTAGTTGAAATAGCTTTTGATCTTAGGCGTGAAAGTCTCCGGTTCGGCGCTTCTCTTTAAATAGTATAAAAGGAAAAGGGATACAAGGTTGATAAAAGTCATCTCAAAAGGTCAATTATCCTGAAGTGGCTTATAAGCAAATTAATTTCAATCTAATTTGTGAAAAACCAGAGGATTAGCAATGCTTTTGGGGGAAAATAAAGGTTCTCAGCTCGGATATATTTTTATTCTTTGGGTTGTAACCAGAATTTCTCCTCCTCCTTGAGGGATTCAAGTGCACTTTTCATTTGGTCATGACCTTTTTGCACGATTTCTTTCCAGCGCGTGTCATCCAACATGCCAATACCTTTGAGTTCCATTTCCAAGTATATAGCTACCCCAGACTTGGACATCTCCTGCTTTTGACGGCTATTGAGAGTAAGGGAGTTGACCAGAATGGAAGCAATTCCGGGGAGTCTAAATTTCCTTCTTCCTAAAAATGAATCCATCAATAAGGTACTTGCAGAAGGAATTTCTTCAAAATCTACTGGCTGGGATTTGAGCTGAGTCAGGGATATGGCGATGATATGTCTTACAGGGTAATTATACATCGTCTCTATGGGAAGGTTGTCGACCACACCTCCGTCTACGTGGAGTTGATTATCAATCACCACAGGAGGATAAATTCCAGGGATGGCAATACTTGCAGCAATCTGCTTCCAAGCCAGTCCTTTGTCATGGATTTTGGTGGATGCATTGGAGAAATTGGTCGATACGCAGTAACTGTTTACCCAAAGATCTTCCAAGTAAATATTACCCATCATTTTTTTGAGGTAATTCACCATTTTCTTTCCTGACATGATGGAAAGAATGGGAAAGGTAAAATCGTTTCGGGTCAGTTTGCTTGATGCCGAATCGTTGGCATAGAAGCGGATTTTCTGCGGATCAAAATCACAATAGGACGTAGTAAGGCCGTATAGAGCTCCGGCACTCGTGCCTCCCAAGAAGTCGATTTCTACTCCTTTTTCATAAAGGGCAAGTATCGCCCCAAGATGGGCGAATCCCTTGGCTCCACCTCCGCCTAATACCAATCCTATGGCATTGTTGGTCAGAATTCTGGCAAATCTCCGGATATCAGGTCCATGATTTAAGCGGTAGTGAATATGCAAATCCAGATTTCTGTTTTCAAACCACCTCCTTGTATTTTCGGGCTGAGGAGCGTTTTCTGGGTGTAGCAGAAGGAGGAAAATCTTCTTGTTCAGGATGTTTTGGGAATAGAGTTCCAGTCTTTTCTCGATTTCATACAGCTCACTGTCTGCATAAAAATCCGTCGCCACTACTATCAAATCGGCATAGATCGCACATTGAGTGGACCAGTGAAGATCAGCCTCACTGCATACCAAAAAATTCAGCCCCTCATGTTGCTCAAGTGCAGTATACAATTCATGGGTATCGAAGTTGGCATGACTTTCATGATCTAAAACCTGAATTTTGATCTTCATGGCTTCAAACTGAACTCTGATGGCATCCGTGTAGGCCGAGATATCTCGATCTGCTTGCAGGTTCATGACCGCAATATTTTTCGCAGAACTTTCCAGATGTTGCTGAAGGGCATTTCTTCTCATCCTGTTGATGACAAATCTGGCCATCAAAGTTGAGAATTCAGGTTTTTTACTGACCAGTTTGAGGTATTCAGGTTCCGTCAATTCAAGGGCGACGGATTTTCGGATGGCTACCACGGAAGCCGATCTGGGGGCAGAGGTAAAAAGAGCAAATTCACCGATAGGCTCTCCTTCACCAATATCGCCCAAGGCATGTAAGATATTGTCATTTTGGGTGGCCAAAGCACGAAATCGACCCGACAGGACAATGTAGAGCGCGTTTCCCGGGTCCCCCTGATGAAATAGAAACTGTCCCGTATCCAATTCGATCAGCTTGGCAGATTGTAATACTTGGTCTACAAATTCGACATCAGATTCCCCAAAGAGTCTTAAAAGGATCCTTCTGTTATGATTGGCTTTTGAGTAAAAATTTTCCAAAGCGGAAAGAGGTTATTATGGTTTTTATAGTTTTAAAATTAAGGTTGGAATTCAAAAAAACAACTGAAAACTAAGTAACCGTCAATAAATGTTACAGGCGGATTAGATTAAAAAAGTAGGCATGCCCGCATCTGGTTCTGAAAAAATTCGCTTTGAAAATTTAGGCTGATGCTTTTGGAATTGAAATGCTGAATTTGGTCCAATCTCCTACCTTGGTGGTGATATCCAAAGAGCCATTGTGAGCCTTGATGATATCGTGGGTGATGCTTAAGCCTAAGCCAGTACCCTCAGTCCCTTTTTTGGTTGTGAAAAATGGCATAAGCAATTTGTCCTTGATGTCATCAGGAACCCCAGGGCCATTGTCTTCTACCTCGATGAGTACCTTTTCTCCAAGATCGCGGGTTCTTACAGACAGCTTGGGTTTGTAATCAGGACCCACTTTATTGACTTTCTCCCGCATAGCATCAAAAGCATTCTTGGTTAGGTTTAGGATAACTCTGCTGAAGTCCTCCGAATTGAGTGGAATCTTAGGTAACGCATTCTCCAGATCGAGTTCGATTTCGACATTGATCGGATTTTTGTTGGCGCGCATGCCGTGGAAGGAAAGGTTGACATATTCTTTGATGACCTCGTTGAGGTCTGCCGGTTCCATAGCTCCACTTCCTCCTCTGGAGTGCATCAGCATAGATTTGACGATACCATCAGCGCGGCCTCCGTGGTGTTTGATTTTGGTAAGATTGGTCTTAATGTCGGAGAGCAGATCACGCACATTTTCCAAGGCTTCGCTTTCCTCCATTTTGTCTAATTCCTCCTCAATTTCGTCGAGAAACTCCAAGCTCAGCCCTGAAAAATTATTGACAAAGTTGAGCGGGTTTTTGATCTCGTGAGCGATCCCCGCCGTGAGCTGACCAAGGGAGGCTAATTTTTCCTGCTGGATCAGCTGAGCTTGGGTTGACTTTAGGTTTTCATGTGCAGCTTCCAGCTTGGTGTAGGCTTTCTCTATTTCTTTCGCCTGAGCCAATTCACGCTCTCGTGCTTTTTCCTGTTCCGCTTTGATCACCATATTTCTTTGATAGCGGTGGATTGGATAAATCAAAGAAAGAAATAGGAGAGTATAGATCCCATAAGCCCACCATGTTCGGTACCAGGGAGGTAAGACGGTGAAAGAATAACTTAAGGGCTCGGTCCAATTTCCGGCATCTTCTTCACTGGGTCCTGCAAATCTAGCTCTGACCTTGAAGGAATAATCCCCTTCTTGGATATTTCCAAAAGTGGCACTGGTTTTTTTTAAGACAGGGCTCCATTCTTCGTCATATCCTTCCAGTATGTACTGATATTCGACCAAATAGGGCTTGGCTAGCTCATTGGATCCAAAGTCAATGTTGATATGGTTGTGTCGATAGGGTAACACCAATCCTTGGGGAATAGGGAAAAAGGGTAATAGGTCTGAGAATTCAAGTCCTCGGAAACGCTGCTGAAGTGTTTCCCTTTCGGAAGAATTTAACTTTTTACCAAGCGTACTCAGTTCGTCAAAATCGACTAAGGTTGGGTCTATATCCGTTTTTAAAGACTCCCAAGAGATGATTTCTTCGTTGATTCTAAGCTGTTTAAGAAAAACCTTAGGACGTTCGGTATTGCGAATCAAACCATCGTAGTCAAATCTGACCAATGCAGTTTTGTTACTTCCGGTCCCGGCCCAAATGATTCCTTTGCTGTCCTCAAACATCCCGTTTTGACCATCTGTGAGGTCTTTGACTGGGTATCCGGTATTGGAGTTAAAAATTTCTATGTTTTTCAATGTTGAACCGGGCGCATCTTGCTCTGTTGGGGTATCAAAAAATGCGATCCCAAGATTGGTTCCTATGGCGATTTTCCCATTTTTCATGGGAACAATTTGAAGAATGACATTGTCAGGCAGTCCATCTTGGATACCAAATGATTTCATGGCAGATGATGCTTGATCTAAATCCCCTTTGATCCATTTGGAAATAGATTCTTTGGGCAGAAATCCCAATCCATGGCCCGTACCTATCCAAAGATTACCGTCCAGATCTTTCTTTAGCCTCATTACTTCGTCGTCCACCAAACCCTGTTTGGTAGTAAGATTGGTAAATTTTTCCCCATCAAAATGGCTAATTCCACCGTCCACGGCTCCTATCCATATTCCTCCTTCATCTTCGGGCAAAAGAGCCAAGATGATTTGCCCTGCCAAACCCTGATCTATTCCGTAGTTGACAAATCGCGTCCCATCAAATCTGCTGAGGCCATTTTCCGTCCCGATCCAAAGGATCCCATCTTTATCTTCTGCAATGGCATAGATTTCATCGGATGGCAGTCCTTGTTGGCTAGTATAGGTGGTGAAACTTTTACCGTCGTATTTACTGATTCCGCCACCACCGGTTCCAATCCAAAGGTGGCCGCTTTTGTCCTCAATGATCGAATAGACAATTTCTCCGGCTAGCCCTTGGGAAAGGGAGAACGTGGTAAAACTCTTCCCATCAAACTTACTTAATCCACCACCGGCTGTACCAAACCAAAGATTCCCTTCTTTATCTTCCAAGGTACTCAGGATGATGTTTCCTCCAAGCCCCTGATTTACCGTAAAGCTTGTAAATGCGCTCCCATCAAATCGTGTAACCCCTCCTCCGTCGGTGCCAAACCAAAGCTTGCCGGAATCATCCATCACGATGGCTAAAACACTATTGGCAGGCATACCCTGATCACGGGTATAGGTCGTGAATTTGCCGTCAAATCTGCTGGTTCCTCGCTCGGTTCCCAGCCAAATATTTCCGTTTTTATCCTCCAAAATGGATCTGACGATATTGTCTGCCAGACCATCTTTGAGGGTATAAGTCTTAAATTTTTCACCATCAAACCGACTCACCCCACTGCCAATGGTTCCTATCCAAATGGATCCGTCAGATGCCATTCCAAAACTTCTCACCCGATTTCCAGCCAAACCATCGGATTCTGAAAAATTAGTAAAAGATTTCCCGTCAAAACGGCTCATTCCTCCACCGTTGGTTCCGAAATAAAGATTGCCTTTTTGGTCCTTGGCCACGGCAATTACAAAGTTCTCCGCCAAGCCATCTTTTTTGGTAAAGGTGGTAAATGATTGTCCGTCAAATCGACTCACACCTCCGCCTCCAGTGCCAAACCAGATATTTCCATCGTTGTCTTCTGCGATTCCAAATACCACATCGTCTGCCAATCCTTCTTTGACCGTATAGTTTGTAAAAGAAAAACCATCAAACCTGCTCACCCCTGTGATGGTTCCAAACCACATATTGCCTTTGCTATCTTCCCAAATGCTGCGAATGGTGTTTCCCACCAATCCTTGGGAGGAGGTGTAGTTGGTAAACGTATTTCCATCATACCTGCTTACTCCTCCACCATTGGTGCCAAACCACAGGTGGCCCCGACTGTCTAAAAGTGCACAGTTGACCGCATCCAATGCCAAGCCGTCGTCAGTAGAATAGGTTCGAAATTGGGAAATACCCCCTTCACCAAGTAAATAAGGTGTCCCTTTTTGGTCTTTTACGATTTCTCCATTGGGATCGCGCAGGACAAGTAATTCTTGGCTTTTTGGAGCTAACAGTGAGAAAGAAATGTATTCTTCATTCCCGCCTTGGAAAGAATAAGAACCCCCATCTCGTGTGGGTATCAAAATTGTTCGAGGGGCAGTAACCTCTGCCAAACTTACCACCTGGGGTTTGAGGGAATCCGACAGTTCTGAAACCCTTGTGATCTGAGGGGCAGAAAAGGATAGTTTCTCGTCTGAGGTCTCAGAAAAATCACTTTTGCCGCAGGCAACGAGTAAAAATGCTAATCCCCAAATGCGAAGGATGTTTTTCATCAGTCAGTTTCAATCACGCCTGAACCAGCGAGTTGTTCTTTTTCAAAATTTGAGGAAAAAGATAGAAAATAATACTAGGATTAAAAATGCTTTTGGAATCTGGGAATTTCCCTTTGGTATAAAAAAACCGGCTACATCCCGCAGCCGGCTTGATTTATGGCATGAGGTAGGCCCAAATTACTGCCCTACCATGAAGATCGCATTACTTAAGACCAACTTGCCGCTTTCCCAGAAACCTCTGAAAATTGGATTGTCAACAAAGTAAACCAACTGTCCGCGTCCTAGATTTTCTGCGCCGATCACCATGGAGTTACCCATTTGGGATTTGATTTTGTAACCAATGTACCCAGTGCGGTAAGAATCATTGGAAGCTATTATTCCCGCATTTATGCCCCCACTGAGGTAAGCAAACCGGCTTGAATTGTTTTTAAGGGTATAGAATTTTCCTCCAGTGCCATAGCCCAGTGGATGAGTTTCATCCATTTTAACCTCATAGATTGCACCGGCCGTTCCTCCGGATATTTCCAAACGTTCACTATCAGTGTAGGGCTCTAAGCGTTCTTGCTTGGCAAGATCTTGGGCGGTTTTTTCAGCCGCTTTTTTCTCCTCATCCGAATCAAAGGTTTTCAGCTTAAACCCTTCTTTATTGGCAAAAAGATTTACTGCTGCATCGATTGCAATCAGTTTTCCTCCAGCCTTAACCCAATCGGTCAATTTGGTTTGAGCAGCAGCATTAAGCGCTGCTCCAAATACTGATGGAAGAATAATTACATCGTATTTGCTGAGGTCATAACTTCCCATAGCGGTAGCATCCAAGTTGCTCAAAGGATAGTCGAGTTCTTTTTCAAAAAAGTGCCACACCTCCCCGTAATTGAGGGAAGAGGTTCCGTTTCCGCCGACCAAGGCCACTTTTGGCGCTTTGATCACCCGGATATTGGGTGAACCAAAGTCTTTACCTTTATCCACATAGCCTGTTTGGGTTCTGGCTAAGGTCACTCCAAAACTATTGGCGGTTTCTGTTACCTTTTTGTCAAAGTCTCCCACATATTCATTTCCGCCTTTGGTGATGATCAGTGTACCTGCCGGATAGCTTTTACCTTCCACTGTAAAGGGATATTCCGCAAAGCGAACCCGGATTTTTTGATTGAGCAAGGCAGAAAGAAATGCAGCATCGCGGGTTCCCTCCCAGGTAGCCAAATAGGCAACCGGTGTAGAGCCGGGCTGATTGGCTGGATTCGAAGGCTTTTCGTACGCACCGGAAGCATCTAATCTGGTTTCCAAAGCATAGGCTTTCAATCCATAGGCATAAGGCATTGCCCAACTGGTGATATCATAGGTAATGGAGTCGTTGAGGGTAGGATTGGGTTCAAAAAGCACTTGTGCCAAAACGGATTTGGGCTGATAAGCATTGATCACAATGTCTTTGTCCGAGGTGGAAAATGTGACACCTGATTTTCCGGTTTGGTATTCAAATCCTTTCAGTCCGGTTTTTGCTCCGGCTTTTCCATAACGAATGCCGTTTTTATCCAAAAGCTCAAGCAATTTTGCTACCTGTGCCGGATTGCTTTCAGCTTTGATCACGAAGCTTTTATATTTCCCTTTTGGATTGCTGGAGTTGTTTTTAAAATAATTGGCAAACTCGTCCACCAAACGCTTGGCGTTTTGGCTGGTCACCTCTGCCGCCGACATTGCTGCGGTGTAGTGCCCAGCGATACGACCGCTCAGAGTTACGGTATCACCGATTGAATTATAAACTCCGATACCTGCGCGTCCGCTCCCACCTTGTTCGATGGTCATGCCTATGGCCCCATTGTACATGGGGTAAGTGTCTCCATAAGAAGGATAGAGCAAATCAAAACGCTCCTTAGTGAAGTAAAATTTCCCCATTTGATCAAAATACTTGGCGGTATTACGACCGAAGATATCCTGAAATTCATGCTGAAAGGGAGTCAACTGCTCGTGCAATGGCTCAGCTGCCGGAGCCATGTAAAAAGGATTGTCGATGCCTTGCTCATGGAAATCCAGGTGCAACTGAGGCATCCACTGCTGGTAAAGCTTCAGTCTTTGTTGAGATTCCACCTGCACTTGCCAAGCCCAATCCCGGTTGAGGTCGAAGAGGTAATGATTGGCTCTTCCTCCCGGCCAAGGTTCGTTGTGTTCCATAGACTGTGGGTCAGGCTGCAGTCGGGTATTCATCTTCTGATTGTACCACATGGCATAGCGGTCGCGACCATCTGGATTGATGCAAGGGTCTAGGATGATGACTTGATTTTTGAGCCATTCCTGAGACTTGGGATTATTGGGATCTGCCAGAGTATAAAATGTCGAAATCGCTGCTTCCATACCCACTGATTCGTTGCCGTGCACGTTGAAAGACATCCAATTGATCGGAATCTCGGTGCTGGGAGTTCCCTCCATGAGGCCGGCTCGCTTGAGGTTATCCGTACGGATTTGTTCCAGACGGGCCATATTTTCCGGGCTGGATAGAATCGCTACAAACAGTGGCCGTTTTTCATTGGTCTCTCCGTATTGGATGATTTTGATGTTTGGGTTTTGTGAGGCCACGTAGTCAAAGTAATCCACCATGCGGTGATGTGGAGTAAAGCGGTCTCCTGGCTTATAGCCCAAAAACTGCTCCGGGGTCTTGAGTTGTGCCAAAGCTCCCCAAACCAGTGCCAACGCAAATGTTAAGGTCAGTAAACTCTTTTTCATCTTGAAAATTTTTTCAGCTGGGAAGTTAATGCGTTTTGCCGGGATGGAAATTACCGGTTAGGAAAAAGTGGAAAAAGTCCATAGGATCAAAACTTGGTGGTTACAAAAAAGAAAGAGACTGCACACCACACGCACAGTCTCTTTCTCCTAGAATAACAGGACTTACACGGCCTTTACCTTCACCTCGATATTCCCTCGGGTAGCTTTAGAGTAAGGGCAAACTTGATGCGCAGCTTCCACCAATTGCTGGGCGTGCTCTAGTGATTCGGCATGCGGAATTTTCACTTCAATATCTACTCCGAGTCCGAAACTGTTTGGACCATAGTGTCCCAGATGTACTTTGGCTTTGATTTCAGAATCACGGAGGCTGGTTTTTCCGGCCACTGCCGCCAAAGCACCTCCAAAACAGGCCGCATAGGCTGCTGCAAAAAGCTGTTCAGGATTTGTTTTTTCTCCATCTCCTCCAATTTCTTTCGGCATAGAAACTTCAAAATCCAATTTTCCATCATCTGTTCGGACATGTCCTTTTCTTCCGCCGGTGTTGATCGCTACGGCTGTGTAGTCTACAATCAGTTTTTCCATCTTACTTTTTAAGGGTTTTGAGATTTTCCAAAAAGACCTCCGCCTGAGGGATTAACTTCTCAGTCGATTTTCCCAGGCGTGAAGTCAATTGGTCTTCCAACTCTTGAAGTATGGCCAAAGTTTTGGTCTGGAGTGATTTTCCCTGATAAGTCAGGTGTATACTGACCGTCCGCTCATCGTTTTCCCCTCGCTTTCGCTTGAGAAGGTTTTGAACTTCCAGTTTTTTAAGGAGGGGAGTCAATGTTCCCGAGTCTAAACTCAACCGTTCGCCTAATTCATGAACTTTCAGCCCATCTATTTCCCAAAGAATGGACAAAACTAAATATTGTAAATAAGTCAAGCCAAGTTCATTCAGGCGCAATTGAATCTGTTGAATCATCAGCCTTGAACTGGTATAGAGAAGCTGGGAAAGGCGTAGGGATGTAAATTCGGAGGAGTTCATAACAAAAAACAGGATTGAATACAATCTACTTGTTTTCAATCCTGTTCAAAAGTGTTTTGATCTAAATTTTGACAAGAAAGGGGCAGGTTTTTAATTCAGAGCCCTCTTCACTCTTCAACGTTGTAAATCAAAAATCTACAATTGTACATCAATAGTATCTTCCGATCATCGGATGATCCACAATTGCCCGCTTCAATTCCAAGGCGTCAATTGTTCCCGGAACCCGATAGGCTACTTTTCCTCCCGGCTCGATCAGTAGAGTGATCGGCAGACTTCCATCCCAATCCGAGCCAACTACTTTGATGACTTCATACTTGTCTTCGGTATCCATCAGATAGTTGGGCAGAGCAGAAGCTTTGGATTTGAGAAACTTCAAGGCCTTTTCCTGCTGGTCTGGTGCATCCATACTCACGGAGACAAACTGAAAATCCCTTGCGCCATACATCCGCTGCATGGTCACAAATTCCGGATATTCTATAATGCAGGGGCCGCACCAAGTCGCCCAGAAATTGACCAAGAGCAGTTTGTCTGAATCGTTTTTCAATAAATCAGCCAATCCGGCCGGGCTGAGTTTTTCTAAAGTGACTTCCCGTTTTTTCCATTCCTCATTGGTCTTGATGGTGTACTCATTTTTCCAAGCCCATTTGATCGAGCAGCCAAAAGCAGGCGTTTGAGCGGACTCAGGGGGCAAGGCCTCGCCTTTCAGTGTTGCTTCAATGGCAGCTCTCAAATCCTCCGAATTTCCGGTTCCGGGTTTTTCCTTGGCATCGATTCGACCGGAATAAGTCAGTTTTCGGTCTTTGTCAAAGACAAACACGTGCGGTGTGGCTGTAGGACCATACGCTGTGGAAAACTCATGGGTATCCCCGTCATAGAGGTAAGGGAAATTATAGCCTTTTGCCTCTGCTCTAATTTTCATTTCCTCGTGAAAATCCCCCAAATCCGTATAGCCCAGTTCTTCGGGCAAAACTGCAATCGGGCTATTGGGAGAGATCGCCACGAAGGCGACTGATTTTCCTTCGTATTCTTTTACCAACCCGATGAATCTATCTTCATATGCTTGCGCTGTCGGACAATGATTGCAGGTAAAGTTGACCACGAGTATATCTTTGTCCGCAAAATCCTCCAGCGTATGAAATTTGCCATCCACATCTGGAAGGTTAAATGGAGGGGCTTGGTCTCTAATAGTTAATTTAGCTATTGCTTTTTCGGCTACTACTTGAGGATTTGCCACAAACGTGGAGGCTGTTTCTTCCGTTTGGACTTCGGGTTCCCTTGTTTTTCCACATTGGAAAAAGAGGAAACCGGAAGCGATCAGGGCAATATAAAGCGTTCGATTGGAGGTATTCATAGGGTTTGGGTGTGGATTGCCAGACTAAAGCGAAAGTCCGCGCTGATAGGTGTAGTGTAACTTTTTATTAGCTTCTGAATCCGTGAAAACCTGAGCAATTGGATCCCATTTCAGGGGTTTGTTAAGTTCATGAGCAATATTTCCTATCGTACAAGCCGTGCAAGTGCTGTGTCCGACCTCAACCGGAACAATCGGATCTTTTCTTTTTCGGATACAGTCGATAAAGTCCACATGATGTGCTCCAAAACTGAAGTTTTCCGGTTCTTTTCCAATCTGCAAGTCAGCGATCGAAGTATCGTAATTTCCCCGGGAAACTTTGATCCATCCTTTTTCTCCTAAAAACTTCACGCCTTGTCGACCCTCATCAAACTTGGTGATCAACATTTCTACCCCATTTGCATAGCGATAGGAAAGCGGCTTGTCTCCCGATGCTGGGATGACTTCCACGGGACCGTTTCGGTCCATGCTGAGTCCCCATTGAGCGACGTCGATCATGTGCGCGCCCCAGTCGGTCATCAACCCACCACCTGTTTCCCGATACCAGCGCCAAGCACCCCAGGCCGCTTCGTTTTTTTCCGGATTTAAAGTAATTCCCGGGTTCAGCAAATCATTGAAATGTATGGAGGGAATGGGACCGAGCCACTTTTCCCAATTTAAGCCAGCCGGGATGGCTTCTTCCGCGAGATCGTAGGGTTTGGGATGGGGATTGTCACCGACATGAACGAGCACTTGGGAGATTTTGCCCAGCTTGCCTCGTTGCACATGCATGGCAGCCGTTTGAAAGTTGACTGCTGCTCGCTGCATAGAACCGACGGCGAGGACGATCCCATTTTCACGAACCGCTTTGACAAGCTCCTGACCTTCTTTGATCGTGAAGGTGAGCGGTTTTTCGAGGTAAATGTCTTTTTTGGCCCTACAGGCATCTATGGCCATGATGGCATGCCAGTGGTCCGGTGAGGCAATCACCACTGCATCCACTTCAGGATTTGCCAAAAGCTCCCGGTAGTCTTCATAAAGTTTAGGAGCGACATACGTTTTGCCAGCCTCAGTCATATTTTTCTGAACTCGGAGGGCAAATCGCTCCCGCTTGATGGCATAAACATCGGCACCTGCCACGACTTCCACTCCTGAGATTCTCATGAAGTTATTTAAGAGTCCCATAGCCTGCCGGCCCACTCCGATAAAACCCAAGCGAACACGCTCGTGGGCGGTTTGGAAAAGAGGGGTTGGCGCTGAAGCAAAAGAAAGTTCGGGTATCAAACTCAGTCCGGCAGAGGTCAATAGACTGGCGCCGAGGAATTTTCGTCGGGAAAATGAATTAGAACTCATCAGGTTAATGGGTTTAAGTGAATTACTCAATAAGCTAAATAAATTACCAGAAATGATTTGGCTTTTGAAATTTTCGAAGGTGATTTTGATAAATGATGGATAAATCGAGATAAAAGGGAGGGTTTCCTGATTTTATTCAGCTTTCGGAATGGAACTCTTTCCCCGACTTTTTACTTTCTTGCCATAGAATTTTTCTATCAAAATGACTATTCAACAGCTGGAATACCTGATCGCAGTCGATAAGCACCGACACTTTGGAAATGCAGCAGAGTCCTGCTTTGTTACTCAGCCGACCTTAAGTGCACAGCTTGGCAAGCTGGAAAAAGAATTAGGGGTTTTGCTTTTTGATCGAAGCAAAATGCCTGTGATACCTACAGAAATCGGGGTTCAAATTATTGCCCAAGCCAAGAAAGTGGTGTCTGAGAGTAAAGGAATTTTGGAGCTCGTTGCCCAGTTGAAAGGAGATATTTCAGGGACGCTAAAACTTGGGATTATCCCTACTTTGGCACCCTACTTATTGCATCGATTTATCCGAAGGTTTTTGGACAAATACCCGAATGTCAAACTGGAAGTCCAAGAGATGGTAACCGAAGAGGTAGTCAAAAGGCTAAAAAATGATGAGTTGGATTTGGGAATTATAGTAACTCCTTTGGAAGAATCCGGTATCCTGGAAAAGCCGATGTTTTATGAGAAATTCTACGCCTATTTTTCTCAGGGGCATGAACTGTTGAAAGAAAAAGAAATCCGACCCGATCAATTGAAATCTGATGAACTTTGGATCTTGCAACAAGGCCATTGTTTTCGGGATCAAGTGGTAAGCTTTTGTGATCAACGAATGGCAGGCCATAAAAATTTCCATTATGAAAGCGGCTCTTTGGAAGGACTTCGAAATATGGTCAACCGGTATCAAGGTGTGACCTTGCTTCCTGAATTAGCGACCTTTGATCTTTCCGAGGAGGAAAAATCAAGGCTTAGACCGTTCAAAGGAAGTGCTCCTATCAGGGAAGTAAGCATCATCCTCAACCGTAATTTTCTCAAGCAAAAACTGGTAGAGTTGCTTTATAGGGAAATTACGGAGGCCATTCCGCAGGAGATGACCTCCAAAGCACACGGAAAAATCGTACGCTTCAAATAAGCCTATTGCTTTTTGAGGATGTAGCGCTCGGCCAATTCGCCTTCGATGCGATTTCCGTCCCGGTCGAGATGCCAGATTTGGTTTTCACCTACTTTATATTTTCCCGGGGCATCACCGATCAGGCCTTCGAGCTGCACGTTTGAGCCGGTATCATCCCATTTGAAGGTTCCTGTGAAAATCTCTTCCCTGGCATCGTTTAGTCCTAAATAATTGGTTTTGAGCTGAAAAGTGCCGTCTTGATTTAGGGTCACCCAAGTTTCAATTCCTTCACAACTGGCACAGGGAAGGACATTGAAGTAGGTTCCCGCCCAATCCAACGAGGTTTGTGAGTTGTCTCCTGTTGGTAGTGTTTGAGATGTTTCTGAGGTTTCAGCCACAGTTTCGACTTCTTCAGATTGTGATTCTGATGGTTTGCTGCAGCTTAGTTGTAAAGTGGCTAATGCAAAAATGAACAGTAGGGAATTTTTCATCGCTAAAGAATATTGGTGAAGTCAAATTTAACAAAGGTTGATAATAGATCCTTTTCTTCAATAGATTCAAAAGAACTAAAAGCAGGTTGGTGATTTCAAAAATTCGTCCCTCTGATGGTACCGGGCATAACCTGATCCACTCGAATGGATCCAAAGGCTTTCACTTCTGCTTCTGCTAATACCTTGCGCTTCACCTGCTTGGCTGCCATGAAGTCGCGCTGTCCTGACTCAGCATTTCCTGCCAAGCGGTGAGCCTCGGCCCGTTTCTCATACCATAGATATTTGTAGGGGTTCTCGGTAATTTTTTCAGAACAAAGCTCGATTGCTTTGTCATATTTCTCCTTTTTGAGAAGGTTATCCACAACGCTAAATTCATCTGTGATCATGCTTTCCCCCATTGCAGCCTTGAAGGAAATTACCCATAAATATTCATTCCCTGTCGGTCTGTTTTCCAAATATTCAGGTTTCCAGTTTATCGTAGCCAAATCGATCACTCTTAAAACTTCCTTATTAAAAGCCTCAGAGGCACTTTCAATCAGGAATATGCTATCTGGCCGCCCCACTTGATCAATTTTCATAGAGATAATGACTCTTGCAGACTTTTTATCCCTTAATTCTGCACTGGGAAATTTCAGATTCATTGCCAAAAGCTCGTTTAAGGAAGTCGAGGTGGGAATATCTGAGGCTGTTTCCTGAGCAAAAAGACCGAAGGAACAAAGGAAAAGAACACTGAGTACGACTCCCATTTTCTTTTGGAAAGGTCTTTTGTAAAGTAGCATCGAAGTAATATTAAATAGTCAAGAAAAGAATTTAGAATAGGATTTATACTCCAAACTGATTCAGATGATGGTCCAGATGTTTGTAGAATAAGTTGTTCCACTCTTGAGCGGTCAATGGCCCAAATGAAAGAGATTCCTTTCCTTCAAAATGGTCTTTGCCTAAGGCCAAGGTATGCTCGAGGTAAGTAATCAGCCGCTTTTGTTCAAGCTCAAAATCCTTGCGATCCGAGATCACGAATTGTGGCGCTGTTCGGATATTCCTTTTGTAAGGTACTTCATTAACGACCCCATTTTTGACAAAAGTCTTTAGAAGAAAACGCATGATCGAATTAGGCTTGGGATACTTATTGGTAAAAGCCATCTCGTAAGCTACACAACAGTGGGCTAGCATTTGATCCACTGACATTTTTCCCCAAAGCGCAGGACTGTCGGACTTCAGTTGATTGATTCTGGAGATAAGTTCTCCAGTGATTTGAGGATCAAAGATGTTTTTCATGGATAGTAAGGGAAAAATTGCTTCTACAAGTTACCAATTGAAACGTCAGCAAAAAATATTTGTAATAAATAGGTTTATAAAGTAAACTAATTTACATTTGGCTCGTTATTAATTCAAAAATCATTATCATGGAAAAACAAATGAACAGTTCGGAATCTCTGGCCTTGATCACCGAGATGATCCAAAAGGCCAAAAAAGAAGCCGCAGGTGACGGAAGCTTTCAGCTTTTACTCTGGGGTTGGGTAATTGCTCTCTGCAATTTTGGGCATTATTTCTTAGCTAAATCAGGTTTTGAGATGCCTTATGTGGTATGGCTCGCGGTGATACCTGCTGTGATTTGGAGTTTTGTCCATGAGTTTCGGGAGCGTAAAAAGTCCCGCGTCAAGACTCATTTGGACGATTTCTTGGGACAGCTTTGGATCGCTGTGTTTGTCGGAATGGTGATTCTATTGTCTTTTATGCCTGTGTTGGAGTATCGACACAATCCGATCATTTTGGTGCTGGCCGGAATTGGGGTCTTCAGCACTGGCGCGATGATTCGGGATAATTCTACCAAATTGGGAGGGACGGTTTTGTTCATCGGAGCGATTATCGGATTTTTGCTGCCTGTCAATGAACAATACCTGACCGCGGGCATCTCGATGGTATTGGGGTATTTGGTACCGGGATATGTATTAAAAACCAAATTTAAAAATCGTGTTTAAGCCATTAGACCCCCTTCTTCATTCCCAGCTAAGGCTAGCGGTGATGTCTCTTTTGATAGGCTTGGAAGAAGCAGAATTTACTTTCCTAAAGGAAAAAACCGAATCCACTGCGGGTAACCTCAGCGTGCAGTTGGACAAGCTGGAAAAAGCCGGTTACATCACAATTGAAAAGTCATTTAAGGGAAAAAGACCTCTTACTACCTGTAAAATTACATCTGAAGGGGTCAAAGCCTTTGAAGCGTATGTCGAAAATCTGAAAAACTACATTTCCTAAAAAAAATTTACCTTTTTGGTTTATAATTTAAACTAATTTACAAATGAAATACTTTATAAAAATCATGCTGATGGTGAGCTTGGTAACTTCTTTTCAGCAAAAGGCTTGGTCTCAAATGAGCTACGCACTCAACAGGGAGGCTCAAGAAAAATTGGCATTCCTGTCCTTTTTGGAAGGAACCTGGAAAGGAACAGGATGGATGATGGGCGAGAATCGGGTCAAAATGACCTTTGAGCAGGAAGAACGGGTACAGTTTCAACTCAGCGGAACGTTACTACAAATCGAAGGGATAGGACGAGCCGATGGTAAAACCGTGCATCATGCGCTAGCTATGATTCAGCCAGCGAAGGAAGACGGTGCGTTTGAATTTACTTCCTTTCTCCAAAGTGGCCTGCGGGGTACCTATCCTGCCCGATGGGAAAATAACCAACTCATTTGGCAACCCACAGAGCAAGTGCGCTATGTGATTCAACTCAACGATCAAGGTCAATGGTATGAGGTGGGAGAATATCAAGCAGGAGGTACTTGGTATCAATTTTTTGAGATGACGCTTGACAAGGTGAAGTAAGAAAAACAGCGGCCTAACCAGGCCGCTGTTTTATTAATCCAATATAACACGCTCGCTTCGGGGATACTTGACTTCGTATTGCAGGGAGAGCTTTTGCTGCGTTCCTGGTGAAAGCGTCACTTCCCAGGTAACTATTCCCGTTTGTTGATCGAGCTTTCCACCGCTGAGTTCCCCTGCGGTCACCGTGATGTTGGAATTGACCGATACGGGAATCTGATCTTTCACCAGCAGAGTGACGGGCTGGGATTTGTTATTTTTCAACGTGATTTCATAACCTCTGCTTTCGGTCATATTGGAGCCGATGGTTCGTTTTTTGGAGAATTGATCCACTTTTTCCCGCTGCATTATGATCGAGCGATCACGGCCCATGGAGATTTGAAGCGTATCCTGAAGTGCGGCAGCATTGAGAATAGACCGACCGACAAAACCCTCCTCAAAGTACAGATTGCTTTCTCCCTCGAGCAGACTGTATTGACTCCAATCGGTGATTTCTGCCAGGAGAAACGCATCTTTATCCAGCTTGGGAATGGCGGTGTATCGATAGGTAGCAGGAATATCGTAGGTTTTCAGATCCACTAAAGTCCGCTCTCCGTTGGTTTTGATCGAATACGGTTCGGCCACTTCAATTTCGACCGTGGTTTGGTTTTCTACAAAGTTGGTCATCAAGGGAGCCGATTCAATCGAATTGTTTCCTCTTATTGAAACCCCAACTACTCTGCCTTGAAGGCTCCTTTGTACTTCTTGGCTATAACCTGCTACTACTACTTCTTGAAGCATGGAAACATCCTCTTGCATACGCACACTGACTGTGGAACGCCCTTGTATAGCAACCTCCTGAGAAGAGAATCCGACAAAGGAAAAAACAAGGCTCTGAGCTGATGGAGGGATGGTAAGTGAATATCTCCCTTCCAAATCTGTGGCCGTACCGATGCTAGTACCTTTGACCAAGACCGAAACTCCGGGAAGAGGCTCACCATTTGAATCCAAAACCACACCACTGACCTGACCAGGTACAGGAGGAAGAGCGAATTTATTTACTGTTGTGTAGCGGGCATAGTTGAGCTCCCACTTTTCAAGTTGGGGGGCTTGGCCGCTTTGGTTGGGATTGGCATTGGAAAATCGGAGCTTGACATTTTTCCAATCCACGCCTGTATTCTGATACACTTCAGCTTTATAATTTAGCTGAAGGTTTTCCGAGATATTTTTTACCCTCACATCGTACTTTGGATACCAGCCCGCATTGGTTACGAGGTAGTTGATTTGAAAGCTGCCCGTCCCTGAATTAGGAGCCTTGACTCGGATGCGGATTTCGGACGTGGATTTGTTTTTACTTTCCTGCATGGCAAGGATTTGATTACGGATGCGCTCGAGTTCCTTTTCCCCTTCCGAAATTTTGGATTTTACTTCCAGCTCCTCGGTGGTGATTTTAGTAAGTTCCGTGTCAAAAAAATCCAAGGCGGCTCTCAATTCTGCCATAGTGGGGCCAGACTGATTGCCTCCGAGGTCTTTATTGGCAGAAAGCAGCCCTGCTTTGTTTGCAAGAATCTGAAGTCGGTTTTGTCCCAGGGTGACAGACTTTTGAATCGCATCCATCTGTTTTTGAAGTTCTTGGACTTTTTCGCCGACCTCTTTTTCAGTCAGGTAATCCAATCGCTTATTGACTGCTTGGATGGTAAAATTACCCTGAGCTTTGACTTGAATACTTTTTTCATCTAGATATGGAGAAAGACCTTTCAGAATAACAGTCGATTCGCCTGCTGCCACCTGACCAGACGCTTGTTCAAAAATCTGAGCTCCTGAAAGGAACAAAGTAACTTCTTGAATTTGGCTGGTCAGGGTGGTTTCTTTTAGCTCTTGAGCCAAAGTCGAGAGAGACAAAAAGGACATAAAAATGGTAAAAATGGATCGTTTCATAGGAAGACTATTTTAGTTTAAAGAACGAATATTTTCCTCAAAAGGCAACAAGACTCATTCAAAAAAATGAATTCTGCGTACAATTGACCTTCATTCCGATGGAGTTTGTTAGTTTTGGCGGATAAAAAAATCGCCTATTCATGTCTCTTTTTCAAAGCATCATCATTGCCATTATCGAAGGTCTTACCGAGTTTTTGCCGATTTCATCCACCGGTCATATGATTTTGGCCTCGGCGGCGATGGGAATTCACGAGGATGAGTTTGTCAAAACTTTTGAGGTATTTATCCAATTGGGAGCTATTTTGGCGATTGCCTTGATGTACATCAAGCGGTTTTTCAGAAGCTTGGACATCTATTTCAAGCTGTTTGCCGCATTCCTGCCTACCGCGGTGGTTGGACTTTTGGCCTATGATTTTATCAAGGATTACCTCTTTAATCCGATTGTGGTGTCAGTTTCCCTGATTTTGGGTGGGGTGATTTTGATTTTTATTGACAAAAAAGTAGTCAATCAAGAATCCACACTCAAAGAAGTAGAAGACATCTCCTATAAAAACGCCTTTTTCATCGGGCTCTGTCAGTGCCTTTCCATGGTGCCTGGTACTTCCCGCGCTGCTGCCACGATCATCGGAGGGGTGTTCAATGGCTTGGATAAAAAGCAGGCAACCGAATTTTCATTTCTCCTAGCCGTACCGACGATGATGGCTGCGGGAGGCTATGATCTGATCAAATCTGATTTGACCTTCACTTCTGAGCAATTGAGCATGTTGGCTATCGGTTTTGGAGTCGCCTTTGTTTCAGCTTGGTTTGCGGTGAAGTTGTTTTTGAAATATGTCTCCAGCCATGGATTCACGGCTTTTGGCTGGTATCGCATCGCCTTGGGGATTCTGTTTTTGATCTTTATGTGGGGGACGGATTTGGGGTGATTGTAAAATAGATTTTACAATTTCCATGGGATTTTGTTAAATCCTTTTTACAAAAAAGACCTGCTCAAATAGAAAATTTGAGCAGGTCTTTTCATTTGAACTGATTCTTAGATTCCTTTTACTTCCTATTCTTCACATACTTTTCCAGCCAGGTATCCATCTCCCACAAGGTGTGGAGTACGGACTCTTTGGCGGCATAGCCGTGGCTTTCGTGAGGCAGGAAGACTAATCGGGTAGTTGCCCCATGACCCTTCAAAGCATTGTAATAGCGCTCGGATTGAATTGGGAAAGTCCCTGAATTGTTATCTGCCTCACCGTGGATAAGTAGAATCGGAGTTTTTACCTTATCGGCAAATGAAAACGGCGACATATTGAAATATACCTCCGGAGCTTCCCAATAGGTGCGCTGCTCGTACTGGAATCCAAACGGTGTCAGGGTACGGTTATAGGCTCCGCTTCGGGCGATACCCGCTGCGAAAATATTGGTGTGGGACAGCAGATTGGCCGTCATAAAGGCGCCATAGGAATGACCACCCACCGCGATTTTGTTTCGATCCCCAATGCCCATCTCCACAATATGATCGATCGCTGCCTCTGCATTGGCCACCAGCTGCTCAATGAAGAAGTCGTTTGGTTCCTGATCTCCTTCACCCACGATCGGCATTTCGGTTTGATCCATGATCGCATAGCCTCTAGTCACCCAATAGATCGGAGAACCCCAGCTCAGTCGGGTAAAGGTGTATTTGGAGCCTCTCACCTGAGCGGCATCGGCTGCGGATTTGTATTCCCGTGGATAGGCCCACATGAGGACAGGAAGTCTTCCGTCTTTGGCCGGATCATATCCATCTGGAGTATAGACTACCGCAGAAAGGTTTAGCCCATCTTTTCTCTTGTAAGTCACCAACTGCTTGTTGATTCCTTTGATGGACTCATACGGATGGGCAAAGTTGGTCACCTGCATTGGGGCGATGCGCTTTTTGGTATTGATCAGCCAATAGTTGGGTTGAAGGTCTGTTCCTTCTTTGATGGTAATAAATTCAGTAGCATCTGACGCCAATACTTTTGCCACCCGCTCATAGTAAGGCGCCTGAGACCTCCATAAGATCTTTTGTTCTTTTGTGGCAGTGTTGAATGTGGACAAAAACGGCATACTGCCTTCGGGACTACCACCTTCGGAGGTCATGTAGACCAGATCGCCTTTTCGCAACAATACATTTCTTCCAAATGCATTTCGTGTGAAAAGCGGGCTTCCAGGATCATTGTATAGATCATCTGAGGAGCGCTCGATGATCACTTTAGGCGCCTGAGTAGGGTTGGAAGGGTTGATCACAGAGCGCTTTTCTGTTCTGCTGGCAAACCATCGTTCATTCAGGATGGCAAAAGAATCATCCGACCAGCTGATTCCTCCAAATCGGAGCGCAGTTCCAACGAGCTTTTGTTTCTCACCGCTGAATGGGGCAGAAAGCGTATAGATGATATCGCGTTCTTCCACTTTCACTCTTGGATCTCCTTTGTCTTGAGCCTCTGCCCAATACAAGGTAGCTGGCTTGTCAGCTCTCCAGTTCACATTTCTGATTCCTGTTACAGTAGCGTCAAACCCAGTTGGGCGAACTTCATCCAAGGGGATTTGTGCCAGCATCTTCACCACTTCACCGGTTGTAGACCAGATTTCCACTGTATAAGGGAATCTGTCAGCAGGGACCAGGTAAGAAAATGGCTTTTGGATAGACTCAATCAATAGGTAATTTCCGTCTGGACTGATATCCATGGACTTGATCATAGCCGGTTTGCCGATGGGGGATTTGCTGCCTTCCAAATCAACTTTCATCAATTGAGAGTCCATGAAATAGGCGAAAAGTGCCTCATCGTAGGGATTGGTCAAAAGATCTTGATAGGTACGGCTGGGAGCTGCATTACCGGAAGTCTCCTGAATAACGGGTCCAGCCGGAGCGGCAGGGGCTTTGGGCATAGCCCCTCGTGCAGGATTTACAGCCTTGATCACAATGCTGTTGTCCGGTAGCCAGGCAACTGAGTTACCAAACACTTGATTGAGGATCGGCTCGGTAATCTTTTTGGCTTCATAAGATAGCATATCCACAACCCAAAGACTGACCCCGTTGCTTTCCGTTTGGGTAAAAGCCAAGTACTTCTCATCCAAAGAAAGGGAGAATCCATTCATTTTGGGATTGGAGGGTAGTCCTTTGACTTGAATTTCCTCACCAGAGCGGGTCTTTTTGATTTTAATGTTGGTAAAGCTTCCTGCGCGACTTTGACCCGAAATGGCAGGATTGATTCGGATTCCTCCTATTCGGAGTTCGGGCTGTGCCAAATCTTCAATTGACGGAGCCTCAGTTCGCTCCAGAATCATCATCATCGAACCATCCTTGTTGAAAGTCACAGAAGGAGTGGCGGGAGCATTAAATAAATCAGCGATGGATTTTGGCGGGGTCTGGTAGGTGGTCTGTGCCAATAGGGTTTGGCAAAAAACCGTAGCCACCAAGACCATCATAGTCCGGATAGTTTTATATGTCATACTTGATTTGGGTTAATTCTTTTTTGAATGTAGGAGGATTCCTGACTCTTTACATCAAAAAATCCGCTAATGGTTATTAGCGGATTTTTATCGGGGTTCACTTTTGTAAAGGGGATTGGTTTTTTTAAGCCTTTGGTGGGCTTATTTCATCGGTTTGGCCAATTCCCCCAGATACTGCAATGTCCAGCAAGGTCAGTACCCCCTATTCTGGTCTGGATTCCTGAGTAGGCAGCGTTCATCACCGCTCTGGGTGCGAATTGCAATTTGCCGGAAGGAGTTCTAAAGGCCTCTCCGAAATGGGCTTGACTCAATCCATGCCCCATTTCATGCAAGGCCACTGTTTCCACATCAATGGTTCCTGGTGAATTCACCCCATCTCCCCAGGTGAAATAGTCGTTATAATAAATTTCTCTGAAAGCAACGTCCGCTTTCCCATCCTGATTGGTGTCCAGGGGCTGGCCTTCCTCATCTATGTAGGTTAAGGTAAAGGTTGCTCCCAAAATAAATTCACTACCTCCGGGAACAAGCAATTCCCAAAAACCAGCAGGCATCCACCCCAAATGATTAACTTCACTGGGAGCGAAACCGAAACTAGGGTAGCCATAAACAAGTGCCACAAATCCCAAGGGAAAAGGTATTGATGGTGATTGACTTAATCCCATTTCAGAGCAGTTGACACCTTCCCAAGTGGAAGAAGCACGCTGAATTGCTGCTTGGGCAGCCGAAAAATCCATGGAAGAAGGAGCACGTGCCTCATCCAGAAAATAATCCACTGAGGCCGTACCATCCCATGGGACCAAAGGAGAGAAATCGGCAGACAACTGCTTGTTGCCCCGGTCTGTGAAGAAAATGGTTTTTCCCATTTGGTTGCTTTCTGGAGCCGTAAGGTAACTGACGGAATGCAGGACTAGACTGTAAGCAGACTCAACTCGGGCGTTTGGATCGAAATGATTTACCGGAATGGACCCGAATGGATTTTCCCTAAATTCTATTTCCTCAGATACCATTTGGTCACCGGATGGAAGATCCATCACTTCATTCTGTTGGCAGGCAAAGGCCAACACAGAAAACACTACTACTAGATTAATTTTTCTCATAAAAGATTTGGTTTTGTTGAAAAACACTGAAAATCAAAATGTTACTTAATCTAGGCATAAATAGAGGAAAAACAAAAAAGGCCTCGAATTTCGAGGCCTTGACTATTCAATTGTGAAATGGAATTATTTACCTTTCTCTCCAATGGAGATCATAGCGCATCGGAAACCAATATTGTTGGTTGCAGAGTCTTGGTGCATAAATCTTCTGGTACCTGGAGCAAGCCAATAAGCTACATCTTTCCAAGAACCACCTTTATACACTCTCATTTCGTCGGTGAAGAGTGAGGTTTCATAGTTTTCCTGCTCATCGTAGACACCGTCTTTTCTTAACGGGTTGAGATCGTCTGCATCTTGGAAGGTCAACGGACGATACACGTCATAAACCCATTCGTTCATGTTGCCTGCCATATGGTAAAGCCCGAAATCATTTGGAGCCATATCATAGACGTTGGTTGGAAGGATCTCACCGTCATTTCTCTGGTTACCGGAGATACCGGCATAGTCACCTCGGCCTCTTTTGAAGTTAGCCAAGAAGTCACCTTGCTTTCCTTTTCTTTTTACGTTGTATGGATTTCTTACACCACGACCATCCCATGGATAGATTCGACCATATTCTTGATTTTCATCCAAGTACTGAGTTCCGATCATGGCTTTGGCTGCATATTCCCATTCTGCCTCGTTAGGAAGACGGAAGTCAGCCATTGCTACCCCTCTTTCGATCAACTGAGTTTTGGTCATCGTAGAATCCAACCCCCTATCTTTTCTGATTAACTCCTGAACAAATTCAGTTCTCCATTTGGCATAGGCACTGGCCTGTTTCCAAGATACACCAGCTACCGGATAGAAATTGAATCCAGGGAATCTGAAATAATAGGACTGATAAAGATCATTGAAAGACATGGCTCCTGACCAAACGTTTTCAGAAGGCTCCAACTTTTTGAGAGAGTCAGCGCTGACTCTCTTTTTCATGTCAAACAGAAATTCACGATAGTCGTTATTGGTCATTTCTGTTTCGTCCATGTAAAAGGAAGCGATGGAAACCGTCCTCTCCAGGTTGTCTCTGAATGCCATCACGTCCTCTTCCTGAGATCCCAAAACGGTACGGCCGCCTTGGATAAATTTCAGGTTTGGACCTGGGATTTGTTCTGCATTTTTGGACACGAAAAATTGAGTGGTGTCTTGCTCATCAAAAGAGAAATCTGCCCCAGTAGTTGCACTTCGCTTTCCGGGATCACTCGCAGTTCTGCGGCCGTAACCAGGAGTCTTTTGACAGGAAGATAAAATTGAGGCGGAAGCCAGCATTAAGCTTGCTGCCCACATTCCCCAAGATTTGTTACTTAGACGCATAGTATCAGGTGGTTTGGTCTATTTCAAGTTGCTAATATAACCGCATTGAATACTTCCTCCAATGCTTTGATTTTTCGCCAGATTTTGAAAACGCCTGGAAACATATCAAAACCAGGCAAATCTTACAAAATTGGTTGGCGAAAGTACAATATTTATGCCAGTTAAATTTTTTTAAAATCTTTAGGATTTCATTTCTTCAAGCACCTTTTGTGCCTTTTGGATCGTTGAAACTCCCTCGATCGTAAGGATCAAACGGTTTTTGTGTTCTTTTATTTTGCATGCCTTGGAATGTACTTGGGCAAACTTCATGATTTTACCAAATACATCCGAGGAATAGAAGTCGTCCCGATTGGAGGGCAAAAGATAACACTTCATCTGTTTTCCTTTAAGTGTAAGCTTTTCAATTCCAAGGTTTTCTGCTTTCCAACGTAAACGAACCGTCTCCATCAGGTCTTTGACAGACTCGGGAAGCGGTCCAAATCTGTCCAGTAGCATTTGACCAAATTTCTCCAGTTCTTCCTCGGTTTTCAAGGCATCAAGTTTAGAATACAAGCCCAATCGCTCACTGATGTTACTGACATATTCTTCCGGAATCAGGAGTTCTAAGTCTGTTTCAATGGTACAATCCTGTACCAAAACTTTGACTTTTTCTTTTAAATCTGTCTCGAAAAGCGCGGCAAATTCATTTTCCTTCAGTTCTTGAACTGCCTCATCGAGGATTTTATGGTACATCTCAAAGCCCAAATCTGTGATAAAGCCGCTTTGCTCTGCCCCAAGCAGGTTGCCCGCTCCTCTGATGTCCAAATCCTTCATGGCGACCTTGAAGCCGTCACCCAAATCTGAAAATTCCTCCAAGGTCTGCAGCCTTTTTCGTGCTTCCGGAGTCAGGCCTGACATGGGACTGGTAAGCAAATAGCAAAATGCCTTTTTATTACTTCTGCCTACCCGGCCTCGCATCTGATGAAGATCCGAAAGACCAAACATGTGCGCCCGGTTGATAATGATGGTATTGGCATTGGGGATATCCAACCCAGACTCGATGATGTTGGTGGAAACCAGAACATCATAGTCATGATTGATAAATCCAACCATGATTTTTTCAAGCTTTTCACCATCCATTTGGCCGTGTGCACCGACCACGCGAGCATCCGGGACAAGTTTCATGATCAGGTTGGCGATGCTGTCGATTTCGCCCACCCGATTATGGACAAAAAATACCTGCCCACCTCTTCTAAGTTCATAGGCAACAGCGTCTCGGATGACTTCTTCATGGAAAGTCTGTACTTCCGTAGTTACAGGTTGCCTGTTTGGTGGAGGGGTGGCGATGACTGAGAGATCCCGGGCACCCATCAGCGAAAAGTGGAGCGTTCTCGGGATGGGGGTCGCGGTCAGCGTCAGTACATCCACATTGACACGGAGGTTTTTGAGCTGATCTTTCACTTTTACACCAAACTTCTGCTCCTCATCGATGATCAACAATCCAAGGTCTTTAAACTCGATGTCTTTGTTGACAATCTTGTGAGTACCCACGAGAATGTCGATTTCCCCGGATTTTACCTGCTCTTTAATCGCCTTGATGTCTTTGGCTGTCCGGAATCGGTTGATGTAATCCACCTTTACCGGGAAGTTTTCCAGTCGCTCTTTAAAAGTTTGGAAATGCTGCATGGCCAGGATCGTCGTCGGAACCAAGACGGCCACCTGTTTTCGGTCATTGACAGCCTTGAAGGCAGCCCTGATCGCCACTTCCGTTTTCCCAAATCCCACGTCTCCACAGACCAAACGGTCCATGGGATAGCTTTTTTCCATATCGGATTTGACATCCGCGGTAGCTGATGCCTGATCCGGGGTGTCCTCATAAATGAAGGAAGATTCTAGCTCTACCTGGAGCACTGAATCTCTTGAAAAAGCAAAACCAGGAGCCGATCTCCTCTTAGCATAGAGCTGAATCAGGTCCTTTGCGATATCCTTGACCTGTTTTTTGACTCGGGTCTTTTTATTTTCCCATTCGGGTGATCCCAACTTGGACATGGAAGGTACCTGACCTTCCTGACCGGAATACTTGGAGATCTTGTGAAGGGAATGAATGTTGACATAGAGCAGGTCATCATCCCGGAAAATCAGTCGGACGGCTTCCTGCATCTTACCACCCACATCGACTTTTTCCAGACCGGCAAACCTTCCGACTCCATAATCCACGTGAACGATATAATCTCCCGGATGAAGGGCTTTCAGCTCTTTGATCGTCAGAGCTTTGGATTTACTGGCTTTGGTACGGGATTTATATCGGTGAAAGCGCTCAAAAAGCTGGTGATCTGTGTAGCAAACGAGTTTTGCCTGTTTATCCATAAATCCTTCCCTCAGTCCCAACAGCATGCTCTGTACCTGAAGGGTAGGATCCAATTCTTGGAAAATACCCACAAGGCGGTCGATCTGCTTTTCGTTTTCTGCCGTAATCAGATTGACAAATCCCTGTTTTTCGTTTTCTGCCAGGTTAGTGACCAACAGGTCGAAATTTTTATTGAAGGAGGGTTGGGGTTGGCTTTCCCAGTTGATTTTTTCCTCGGCCCTCAGGTAAAACTGACGACCAAATTCCACCAAAGAGAAGTTGATCATCGCTTCAGTCAAATCCTTTCCCCTGTCAAAGAGGTTTTCGGGCTTCAAGACCAGCTTATCTGTTTTTGTCTGAGCGACGATTTGCGCAAAAGCCTGTTCGGCCTTATGAAAACACTCATCCATCACATCCAAGGTCAGCTGGTAATCTTTGATCCATATGGTTGCATTCTCTGGCAAGAAGCTCAAAAAGGATTGCCGAACTTCCTGAAGCAGTTTGGTCTGTACGTTTGGGATCAGCGAAATCACCTCTACATTGGCAATGGAGAGCTGAGTCTCGGGATCAAACGTTCGGATGCTTTCGATTTCTTTTCCAAAAAGTTCCAGACGGTAGGGATGCTCGTTGGAGAATGAAAAAACATCCAGAATACCACCACGGATGGCAAACTGACCCGGTTCGTACACAAAGTCTGTCCGCTCAAAATCGTAAGAAGTCAAGACCTCTGCCACGAACTCCATATCCACCGATTCTCCTACACGGGCTGAGAAGGTATTTTCGACCAAGGACCGTTTATTGATGACCTTTTCGTAAAGTGCCTCTGGATAGGTGATGACGATTCTGGATTTTCCTTTGGTTTCCAGGATTTGATTGAGGATTTCTGCCCGCATGAGTACGTTGGCATTGTCCACTTCATCGTATTGGTAGGGTCGTTTGAAGCTTCCCGGGAATACCATGTGGTCTTCGGTAGCCAAGAGATTTTGAAGGTCCGAATTGAGATAGGCGGCTTCCTCCTTGTCTTGGGCCACAATCAAATGAAATCCTCCCTTTTTCTCATAAAAAGCTGCAAAAAGAACCATGTCCAGACTTCCCGCAAGACCTTTGAGTTGGATACGGAATCTTAGTTCCGAACTCAGCCTGTGTGCAAGAGTCTGAAAGATAGGGTCAGATTGATAGATGGATAGAAAGGATAGTCTGTCCAATGGGAGTGTGTTTAGCGGAAATCAGGCTGCAAATCTAGGTTTTTTTGGGCTTTGGAGGGGAGATGTTTCCTGATTTGCCAATTTTTGAACCAAGCTGCCTGCAAAATGTTTTTGAACCGATGAACCATCAAAATCCACAAAAATCCTGGCTTCAAAAGCTGGAGAATCTTCACCCCTATGAAACTTTGCTGTACCTGGCAATGATCGGCAGCGGATTGATTTTCCTTTTTTTGGTAGCTGCTTTTCTTTTTTCAGGACTGAATCAGTTATCAGGTATGAACAAGCGCATGCCTATTGCTTTCCTGATTTCCACCTTTATGCTGGTTTTGTCGGGATACACGGCTACTAAAATGCGCTTGTTTTATCAGGAAGAAAACATTCCCAAGCTGGAATCTGCTCTGAGAAACACGTTCTTTCTAGGTCTGATTTTCACCATTCTCCAGTTTGCAGGCTGGAAGGAGCTGACAGACATGGGCATCAATTTTACCGGAATTCCAAGTGGCTCCTTTCTGTATTTGCTTTCGGGCATACACGTGTTTCACTTGGTCGGAGCGATGGTCTTTGCGGTGATTTTGCTCCTTCAGCTTCGCAAAACCCAAGAAGATGGAGTCCGGAAGTTGATTTTGGTCACCAATCCCTATGAAAAAATGAGGATTCGTCTTTTCACCGTGTATTGGCATTTCATGGACGCGATTTGGCTCATTTTGTTTCTCCTGTTTGTAATTAGTTTCTGATGAAGATTGTAATAGATACTCCCGTCGAAAAAGGCTACTTGGAGGTCAAAGAAGGCTTTACCGAAGTACTGTTCAAAAAACTTGCTCCGCCTTTCCCGCCGGTAAACGTGCTGAGATTTGATGGCTGCAAAAAAGGCCATCAGGTAGTGCTTGAGCTAAATTTCCTGCTGTTTAAGCAAAAATGGGTAAGTCTGATTACCGATGATCAGACCACCGATCAGGAGTTTTATTTTGTTGATGAAGGAATTGAATTGCCTTTTTTCTTGGGCAAATGGAGGCATAAACACCGAATCATTTCCACCGGAACCGGATCTGTGATTCGCGACGAAATTGATTTTTCAGGTCCCTTCTCTTGGATGACACCCTTGCTATTCCCTGCTTTGTGGTTACAGTTTGTGTATCGAAAACCTATCTACCGAAGGATATTTAAAAAGTAGGCACTGCCTGTAAATTCTCGCAGTTTGGGATTTTGCAATCTCCGTACAGCACCAGTGAGTGACTGGTAATTCCGGATTGAAATTCCCTTCCCATTGCCTCTTTGATCTCATTGATTCTCGGATCAGAAAATTCCCGGATTTTCCTGCATTGATTGCACACGTGATGGTCATGGTGCTTGTAAGTCAGCGCCTGTTCATAGAGTGCTACTTTGTCCTTGAACTGATGCTTGACGGCTAGTCCGCTCTCGACCAAAAGGTCCAGGGTATTGTAAATAGTGGCCCTGCTGATGGTGTAACCTTTGTTTCTCATTTTGAGAAAAAGACCTTCTACATCAATGTGCTCATCTTCCGGTAAAAGATACAGCTCATCGATTACAGAAAAACGCTCGGGAGTTTTCCTGTTCCCTTGCTTGATCAGGAAGTTTTCGAAGATTTTTTTTGCTTTCTCTATCAGAGCAGTGTCAGCCATTTTCCAAGAATTCAGAAATTAAAGATGTGGCATTCTCGTTTTTTTGGCAAACTGCGAGACTTTCTGAGCCATAATTTGGTTTCAATCTAATTAAAGAAAGAAAAAAAAGACTGTAACAATTTAGCTAGGTTTTTGAGTTAAAGCCATCAGTTGGAAAGAGAAAAGTCCTTAACTTATAACTAAAAGTTCGCCCAAAATCCAAATGACTTTCCTAAAGTCTCTGATTTTCATATTTCTTTTAATGGGTTTTCAAAGTAAAGCCCAGGTGCCGGGCTTTTTTTTGAAGGAAGAGGTAAAAAAGGCAAAAATCCCATTTTACTCCTCCAATAGCTTGATCATCCTGCCGGTGTCCATCAATGGCAACTATAAGCTCAATTTCCTGGTCGATACGGGAGTCAAATCCAATATTCTTTTTAGCAAAAAGTTAGGGGATGCTTTGGGCCTTGAGTACTCCAGAAGAATCAATATTGTGGGCGCTGACGGTACAACCAGCATTTGGGCTCAGGTCTCCCCAATCAATACCATCGATATGGGACCGGTGGAAGGTAAGCTGCAAAGTCTGCTGGTGCTTGAAGAAGACTTTCTTGAGCTGGAGTCGGTTATCGGTGTGCCTGTTTATGGCATTATTGGATATGAATTTTTTAAATACAATCCTATTTTGATTGACTATGATGAGGGAATGATCGATTTTTTCAGACCTGGAGCCCTAAAATGGAGGCCACCTTTTTACCGTAAACTTGATATGACTGTGGACGATGGCAAGGCATATATTCAGGCGAAAATAAAACAGAAATCAGGATCAAAGCTTGATGCCAAGCTTCTCATCGATACCGGAGCAAATCATGGTCTCTTACTGAATAGGGAAACTTCGGAAGAGATCACCATGCCCTTGAATTTCATTGAGTCTGAACTTGGGCAATCCCTCGGAGGAGTATTGTATGGATTTATCGGTCGGGTAAATTCCCTTTCCATTGGAGGTCTGACGATGCGCGAAGTGCTTACCTCATATCCTGAGGAGACTCCATACAGTACAGTGATCAAGGCTACCGGAAGAAAGGGAAGCCTTGGATCTGAGGTCTTGGGACGAACCCGAATGATTTTGGATTATCCGCGAAATACCTTTATGGTAAGAAAGGGAAGTACCTTTTATAATCCCTTTGAATTTGATATGAGCGGGATGGTGGTCAAAAAGGTGCCAAATGACGAAAATCGATATTATGTAGGAGAAGTCAGAGCTGGGTCACCGGCTTATAAATCCGGAGTATTACCCTTTGATGAGATTCTCTCTATTAACAGGATTCCGATGTTTATCTGGGAGATGACGGAAGTTTTTAAACTTTTTAGATCCGAGGAAGGAAGAGAAATTGAGCTTGAAATGCGCAGGTATTTTAACAATGATCTGAACAACTATTCTGATTACAAGGTCAGTATCTATTTAAAAAAGCAGATCTAATCATTTCCATAACAAAAGATAATTTGGATAACTTTGGCTGGAGTTAAAACACTCCGGGGAGATATTCCGTGTATTTACTCGTTTTTAAAACAAACTTCCAACTATGAAAAAATTTCTTATCCCAATCCTGATCATTGCAGTAGTAGGTATTTTCGTCTATACCAAAGCAGTAGGAACTTACAATCAATTTGTACAGTCTGAGGAAACCATCAACGGTCAGTGGGCTGAAGTACAGACTCAATACCAAAGAAGAGCAGACCTGATTCCGAATCTTGTCAACACGGTAAAAGGTTATGCAGAATTTGAACAGGAAACCCTAACCGGAGTAGTGGAGGCCCGATCCAAAGCTACTTCTGTACAAATCGACGCCAGCAACCTGACTCCGGAAAAACTCGCACAGTTTCAGCAGGCTCAGGATCAACTTTCAGGTGCATTGAGTCGTCTTTTGGTGACCATAGAAAAATATCCTGACCTAAAAGCCAACCAAAACTTCCTGGAACTCCAAGCGCAATTGGAAGGTACTGAAAACAGAATCTCCGTAGCCAGAAGAAATTTCAATGAGTCAGTGCAGGCTTACAATTCCAACTTGAGGACTTTCCCGAACAATATCTTCGCCGGATGGTACAATTTCGAACCCAAAGGATATTTTGAAGCTGCTGCTGGTGCTGAAAATGCTCCAACCGTTCAATTCTAAGGATTCCCATGGCAGAGAAATTATTTTCTCCGGAGCAGAAGGCTCAAATCGTTAATGCTATAAAAGCAGCAGAAACCCGAACCTCCGGAGAGATCCAAGTCCACATTGAAAACCACTGCAAAGGGGAGGTTCTGGACCGTGCGGCTGAGGTTTTTGAAACACTCAAAATGTATCAAACCAAAGACCGGAATGGCGTTCTGATTTACCTCGCCGTGGCGGATCACAAGTTTGCCATTTTGGGTGATGCTGGAATCAACGCGGTGGTGCCAACTGATTTTTGGGTAAAAACCAAGGATCTGATGGCGGGTTATTTTCGCCAGGGAAAATTCACTGAAGGCCTTATCGAAGGCATCCATCATGCCGGGGATCAATTGGGTACACACTTTCCATATGATTCACAAGGCGACAAAAACGAACTTTCGGATGAGGTATCATTTGGGTAAAAACACCTTTCTTCTCGCAATTTTATTTCTCCTAAGCTTCCTTCGAGGACAAGCTCAGGATTTTCCCCCAGTTCCAAATCCCCCTAGGCTAGTCACTGATTTCACCGGTACATTAAGTGCCCAAGAAGTCAGTCAATTAGAGCAAAAGCTGGTGGCGTACAACGACAGTACCTCGACACAAATTGCTATTGTGATGATGCGATCAGTCGGAGAATATGATATCTCCGACTACTCGTTTCGCCTTGGAGAAAAGTGGGGAATCGGAACCTCCAAAGACAACGGGATTCTGATCCTGGCTGCGATGGATGACCGAAAGGTATTTATCGCGACAGGCCGTGGGATGGAAGGGGCTGTGCCGGATGCCTTGGCCAAACGAATCGTCACCAATCTGATCATCCCCAACTTTAAGATGCAGGCTTATTATCAAGGCTTGGATCAAGCCACGGATATGATCATCAAGTTGGCCTCTGGAGAGTATAAAGCCGAGGAAGTGACTTCTGACGGTGACCACGGAGGGGCTATTTTCCTGTTGCTTCTTTTCATCCTCTTATTTGTGATTTTGCCTTTGATCAAAAACCGAAAGGACAACGACAACCACATGGGGGGCAAAGGGGGAGGCATTGACCTGTGGACCACCATCATGCTAGCCAATATGCTTAAAGGCTCCGGAGGAGGCAAATGGGGAGATTTCTCCTCAGGCAAAGGTTCCTTTGGAGGGGGTGGATTTGGCGGCGGTGGCGGCTTTGGAGGATTCGGTGGCGGATCTTTCGGAGGGGGCGGAGCCGGAGGCAGCTGGTAAACACTAGGTCAGTCTCAATAAGTGAATAAGACTCCGGTCATTCACTTATTGGGACTGAATGCTTTCCAGTGCTTCTTTGATCAAATCCTGCTCAAATCCTTTACTGACCAGATACTGGATGATAAGATACCGCTTCCTGTAGGGATCTTTCTCTTTGGTTTTCTCCCACTTTTTCTCGGTTTGGGTCAAAAGAGTATCGTAATATTCTTCCGGATCGATTTCAGAAAGTCCAGCCTGGATATGATCTGGACTGATTTCACGAAGTTTCAATTCCCTGGTGATCCGGATCCTTCCCCATTTTTTGAGTCTGAACTTTCCCCTGGCAAAAGATCTGGCAAAACGCTCATCATTTAAGAAGCCTTCTTTATACAGCTCCTCGACCAGGTTTTCGCCCTGTTGTCCCTGGATCCCTTTTTCAAAAAGTTTCCTTCTCACCTCCCAAGCGCTTCGCTCCTGATAGGCACAGTAGGTTTCGAGTTTTCCCTTGGCTTCTTTCAGAGTCCAATTCTTTTTTGCTGACTGTTCCGGGTTATTTTTTCCCCAAGTGGACATTTTTGGTAATTTTAAGCCAAAATACCCTCTGCTCAAGTTTTTTCAAACCTAAAAAATTTCAACCCTCCCATGAGAAAGAAAATCGTAGCCGGAAACTGGAAGATGAATATGACCTATGATGAAGGTCAAAAACTCACTTCCGAGATTGTCAATATGTACAAGGATGAGGCGATCCAAGACGTAGCCGTGGTGCTCAATCCTCCTTTTCCCCATATTCATCCTGTGAAAAAATTAGTAGGAGACACTGCAGGAATCTATGTGGGAGCACAAAACTGTTCGGATAAGGAAGCCGGTGCATTTACTGGCGAAGTATCTGCTAAGATTCTGGCTTCTTTTGGAGTAAACTATGTAATTCTTGGCCACTCTGAGCGAAGAGAATACTTCAAGGAAAGTAATGAACTGCTTGCCGCTAAAGTAAAGCAAGCTATTGCCAATGGCTTGACTCCAATCTTCTGCTGCGGAGAATCTCTGGAAATCCGTACTGCAGGAACCCATGAATCCAATGTGAAATTTCAGTTGACCGCAAGCTTGTTTGACCTCTCTCCTGAGGATTTCTCCAAAGTGGTCATTGCTTATGAACCTATTTGGGCGATCGGTACAGGCAAGACTGCTACTGCTGATCAAGCACAGGAAATGCATGCCGCTCTTCGGCGTCATATAGCTTCCAAGTACGGAAAAGAAATAGCAAATGAAACTTCCATCCTGTATGGAGGAAGTGCCAACCCTGGGAATGCTAAGGAGCTTTTCTCCAAACCTGACGTGGACGGAGGCCTGATTGGTGGTGCCTCGCTCAAGTCCCGAGATTTCATCGATATTGTCAAATCATTCTAACCATACGGTCTGTTTTGCCACAGACTGCTTTCTTTTCAGGCTTGTGAACTCACAAGCCTGAGTATTTTCCAGCCCTCTTTTCTTGCCTCACTATGGATTACCTTGAGTTTAAAATAAAATGCCTGGAGGATTTCCGGGAAATTCTGATTGCTGAGTTGGCGGAGATTGGTTTTGATTCTTTTTTGGAAACAGAAGATGGAATCGACGCCTATGCACCTGAATCCGAATTTGACCGTGAAGCATTTGATCAACTCATTGATTCCTACAAGGAGGCAGCCAAGATTAATTTGACTGAAGGCAAAATGCCCAAGGTCAACTGGAATGAAGAGTGGGAGAAAAACTACGATCCCATTGCCGTGGATGATTTGGTATATGTCAGAGCATCTTTCCACGAATCACAACCCGGATTCAGGCATGAGATTGTCATCAACCCAAAGATGTCCTTTGGTACGGGCCATCATGCCACCACTTTCCAGATGCTCCGCCATCAGGGTGAATTGGACCATGAGGGTAAACGCGTCCTCGATGTGGGCTCGGGAACCGGGATTTTGGCCATCATGGCGCACCTATTGGGTGCAAGAGAAGTAGAAGCCTTTGATATCGATGACTGGTGTGTAGACAACGGCAATGAAAATTTTGATCTGAACGGTCTCATCACGCGTATGGGCTTGGGGACCATCAGACAAGTCAATCCTCAGGGACCTTTTGATATCGTTTTAGCCAATATCAATAAAAATGTACTCCTTGACGAAATGAAAATTTATGCCGGCTTACTGGTTTCTAAAGGGTACCTTTTACTGAGTGGGTTTTACACCCAAGACGTTGAAGACTTGGTGAAAGCAGCAACGTCTTTGGGATTGAAGCTTATCAAATCCTCCGATAAAGACAATTGGGCAGCTTTGATTCTACAAAAAGACTAAGATGTACGAGCTGGTTTTCTATTCAATGCTATTTGTGGCCATTTTGGGGCACTTGGTCTTTGCCTCCAAAATGTATAAAGAAGTCAACTCAGATCAAGGATTGACATTCAGGGAGAAAAATGACTGGAAATTGAAGTCCTTGCTATTTCCCGCCCTCTTTTGGTTTTATTACCGGCAGGAAAAAAAGAAAAGGAATTCCTAAACACAGAACTTTTTAGCTCAAAACTTCGCTTAAAGGCTATCACCCAATCCAAAATCCGGGAAATTTTAATCCCACTTACTTTTGTAATTTTGACCCATGGAGTACGTCTGGAAACAAAAACCCAAAACCTCACAGGCAGCTATCGAAAAGCTGGGTAAGGAAATCAATGTGAATCCTACCTTGGCCAATATGCTGATCAATCGGGGCGTGGAGAGTTTCGATCAGGCCAAAGATTACTTCCGCCCAAGCCTAAGTCAGCTTCATGATCCTTTTTTGATGAAGGACATGGAAGCTGCTGTCAATAGAATAGAAAAGGCCGTATTAGAACAAGAGCGAATTCTGGTCTATGGAGACTACGATGTGGATGGAACCACAGCGGTAGCCCTCATGTATAGTTTTTTGAAAGGGTTTTACCCGCAGGTGGATTTTTACATTCCCGATCGGTACAAGGAAGGATATGGCATTTCGGAGCGGGGAGTTCGGTTTGCGGCAGAAAACGGGTTTTCCCTAGTGATTGCCCTTGATTGCGGAATCAAGGCCATCGAAAAGGTTCGATTGGCTAAGGAATTGGGGGTGGATTTCATCATCTGCGATCACCATACTCCCGGAGAGCAATTGCCGGCAGCTGTTGCGGTGCTCGATGCAAAGCGGGAAGATTGCCAATATCCCTATAAAGAACTCAGTGGTTGCGGTGTTGGCTTTAAGCTCATTCAAGCTTACGCCAAAACTCACGGAATCGAGGAGTCCAGTCTTTTTCCTTATCTCGACCTCTTGGTAGTAAGTATTGCAGCGGATATCGTACCGATCACCGGTGAAAACCGCATTCTGGCCTATTATGGCTTGGATCGGATCAATAACACTCCTAGACCTGGCTTGAAGGCTCTTATCCTTCAAGCCAAAGTGGAAAAGGAAATCCAGATTTCAGATATCGTATTTAAAATCGGTCCAAGAATCAATGCCTCAGGACGGCTGGAACATGCTCAAGCATCTGTAGAGCTTCTGATTGCACCAAATCTCGATGAAGCCATCGAGCGGGCCAAGCTGGTGGATGAAGTAAATTCTACCCGAAGAAATTTCGATGAAAATATCACCAAAGAAGCCTTTGAAATGCTGGCAGCGCGGGAAATGGAATCCCAATGGAATTCCACAGTGCTCTTCAAAGAAGACTGGCACAAAGGCGTAATTGGAATTGTAGCTAGCCGATGTATCGAAAAATACTACCGCCCTACGATTATTCTTACCGAGTCAAACAATAAAGCGACTGGAAGTGCAAGATCTGTAGTGGATTTTGACATCTATGAAGCCATTGCAGAATGTGCAGACCTACTCGATCAGTTTGGAGGGCACAAGTATGCAGCTGGCCTTACATTAAGTGTGGAGAATGTGCCCGCTTTTCAGGCCAAATTTGAACAGGTGGTACGCAGTCGTATCGAAGAGACTCATCTCAAGCCAGTCATAGAAATTGACGATGTCCTACTTTTGGATCAGATCAATTACAAATTTTATAATATCCTGAAGCAGATGGCTCCTTTCGGTCCGGGAAACACCGAGCCGGTCTTTCGCATCAATAATGTGTATGCCGACGAAGTCACGGTACTCAAGGATAAGCATTTGAGATTTAAAATTGTCCAAGACGGTCAGGTCACCACACCTGTTTGCTTGGGATTCGGTATGGCCGACCGGGCCAAAGACCCCGATCTGACTACGGTCAATATGCTTCGTGGCAAAATGCGCTTCGATATCGTGGCAGAAATGCGGGAGAATTTTTTCCGTGACAAAAGCAGCTTGCAACTATACGTGAAAGACATCAAATTTGACTGATATGATGCTCCGTGCAGAACACCTCGTCAAAATCTACAAAGGCCGCCGTGTGGTCAATGATATTTCTGTTCAAGTGGAGCAGGGTGAAATTGTGGGGTTACTAGGTCCAAATGGGGCTGGGAAGACCACTTCTTTCTACATGATTGTGGGGTTGATTCAGCCCAATGAGGGAAAGATTTTTCTGGAAGACCAAGAAATAACGGGCTTGCCAATGTACAAGCGGGCAAAATTGGGAATTGGGTACCTGGCCCAAGAGGCCTCTGTTTTTAGAAAACTTTCCGTGGAGGAAAATATCCTTGCCGTGCTGGAAATGACTAAAATGCCCAAAGCCCAGCAGAAGGAAAAGATGGAAAGCCTGTTGGAGGAATTTAGCCTTACCCATGTTCGAAAAAATCTAGGCATGGTACTTTCTGGAGGTGAAAGAAGACGTACAGAGATCGCCAGAGCTTTGGCAGTGGATCCCAAATTTGTTCTGTTGGACGAGCCCTTTGCAGGAGTAGACCCGATTGCGGTAGAGGAAATACAAACCATCGTAGCTAAGCTAAAAACCAAAAACATAGGGATTTTGATTACAGATCATAATGTGAATGAAACTCTTTCGATTACTGATCGGGCCTATCTGATGTTTGAAGGGCGATTGTTAAAAGCAGGTACAGCTGAAGAGTTGGCCGCCGATGAGCAGGTCCGAAAAGTCTATTTGGGAAGTCAGTTTGAGCTCAAACGCAAAGTTTTTAACTAATGGAAGTTCTAAATAGCTTCATGACCTGGATTTTTAGAAGTCGCCTGGGTCAAATTGATCATTTTAAGCAACATCCCATTCAGGTTCAGAAAGAGACCTTGGATGAACTGGTCGACTCTGCCCGTAAAACCGAAATAGGCAAAGAATTTCAGTTTGACCGGATAAAATCCTACCAGGATTTTGCCAAGCAAGTTCCACTTTTTGATTATGAAAGTTTCAAACCTTACATCGAAAGGACGATGTTGGGAAAACAAAATGTAATCTGGCCTTCTGATATCGAATGGTTTGCCAAATCATCGGGTACCACTTCGAGCCGAAGCAAATACATCCCTGTTTCGGAAGAAAGTCTGGAAGAATGCCATTACAAAGGAGGAAAAGACATGGTCTCTCTCTATGTCAGCAATAATCCTGAAACGAAACTTTTCACTGGCAAGAGCCTTTCTATTGGTGGAACTTTGGAGAAAAACCCCCTAAATCCTCAAGGTACTGCTCGGGCTGGGGATGTGTCGGCCGTCATCATGCAAAACCTCCCAATTTGGGCCCAATTTGCCCGGACTCCCTCTTTAGAGACAGCTTTGATGGGAGAATGGGAGGCCAAAATAGAGAAAATGGCCAGGGAGACTATGAATGAAAATGTCACGTCCATCGCAGGTGTGCCTACCTGGACCATAGTCCTTCTGCAGCGTATCCTCGAGCTCAAGAAGGCCAAGCACATCCTCGAAGTTTGGCCAAACCTGGAGGTATTTTTCCATGGTGCGGTGGCTTTTGGCCCCTATCGCAGTCTATTCAAAGAACTGATACCATCTGAAAAAATGCGTTACATGGAGACATACAACGCCTCCGAAGGCTTTTTTGGCATTCAGGATCAGCCTGACTCGGACGAGCTGCTGCTGCTTTTGGATTATGGGATTTACTACGAGTTTATTCCAATGGAGGAGTGGGAAAAAGAGAATCCAAAAGTCATCCCCCTTCAGGAAGTAGAGCTAGGCAAAAATTACGCGATTATCATTTCCACCAATGGAGGACTCTGGCGCTACAAGATTGGAGATACGGTCAAGTTCACCTCTACCGCGCCATATAGATTCCGCATTTCGGGCCGAACCAAGCATTTTATCAATGCTTTTGGTGAAGAGGTGATTGTGGAAAATGCGGAAGCGGCTATTCAGTATGCTTGTGAAGAAACGGGAGCCACGATTACCAACTTTTCCGCGGCCCCGGTATATTTTGAAGACAGCCAATCCAAGGCAGCCCATGAATGGGTGGTAGAGTTTCAAAAAGAGCCAGAAGATTTGAAGCTTTTTGCAAGGCTATTGGATGATAAGTTGAGAGAGGTCAACTCCGACTATGATGCCAAGCGACACAAAGATTTGGCTCTTCGACAGCTGATTTTGCATAATGCCCCACATGGACTTTTTGAATCTTGGCTTGGAAAAAAAGGCAAATTGGGCGGACAATACAAAGTACCGCGACTGTCCAATTCCAGAGAGTATATCGATGAGATTTTGGGGATGATGAGATAAAGAATGAAAAGGACCGGATTGTTTTTTGTTTTGGTTTTCCTCTTTACTTTATCCTCAAAGGCCTGCGAATGTATTTTCCCTGCCAATTATGATTTTGGAGAGCATGCGAGATCTTTTCCCGTGATTTTTTATGCTGAGATGGTATCTATCCAAGATGAAAAAGATCCCAATTTCGAATGGATTCCTGATTTGGCTTTTGATTCCTTGTATTATAAAAAAAGAGGCTACAATCCAGAGTTTAAAGTAATCAAGACTTTAAAGGGAAAATTAGGAAAAGACTTGAAAAAAAGAAGATTGACTCTGGAATCTGGATTTACCTCCTGCTCAGGTACTTTTAACTTGGGTGAAAGGTATGTCATTTTTGCTTATCGGAATGAAAATTGGCCTATTTCAACAAGTATTTGCGCTCCTAATCGTACGATCTCTACACCTGAGGAGTGGCCCGAAATAAGAAAGCGGATCAATAAAGCCCTTCGTCAAAAAATTGTCTGAAAACTGGAATCCGAGAATTATCTTGTAATTATATCCTCCCGTTACATGTCTCGTTTTCATCTAATTACACTTTATGTACTTGTCCTGGTGGCGGTTATTTTGGCTGCTATGGTCTACTGGTCAAAAACCCCACAGGTTCCGGCTGATGATATCCAATTCCAAGAGCAAGCTATGGTTGGATTTCCTTCGTTTACACGGGATTCCATCCGGCTGTTTGAGCTTCCCAAAGAGTTGGATTTTGCAGGAGAAAAAGTGCCCTTGGAAGACGGAGACATTCTGGAGCGACTGGAGCGGGAGATCTATGTCAATGCCTATTGGGAATCTAATATGATTCTGTTGATGAAGCGATCCGCCAAATACCTTCCTGACATCGAGCGGATACTCAAACAACAAGGTATTCCGGACGATTTTAAGTACTTGGCCATTGCAGAAAGCGGACTGATGAATGTCGGTTCTCCTGCCGGTGCCAGAGGCTATTGGCAAATCCTCGAAGATACCGGCAAAGAGTATGGCCTCGAAATCACCCATACCGTAGATGAGCGCTATCATTTCGAAAAAGCGACCTTGGCTGCTTCCAGGTATTTCAAAAAAGCCCATGCCAAATTCGGCGATTGGACAGCAGTGGCCGCGAGCTACAATATGGGGCAAAGCGGATTTTCCAAAAGACAGGAGGAGCAACTCCACCGCAACTACTACGACCTTTACCTCAACGAGGAGACTAGCAGGTATTTGTTCAGGATCTTGGCTTTTAAAGTAATTTTTGAGAATCCCGGGAAATTTGGCTATCACTTGGATGATCAGGATTTTTATAAAAATCCAGAGTTCAGAACTTTTGAAGTTCAGGGAGATATCAAAGATCTTCCCCAATGGGCCAAAAATCAGGGAAGCAATTTCAAGTACCTCAAGTTGTATAACCCTTGGTTGAGAGATCGGAACTTGAAGGCAAAAAAGGGTAAGGTGTACGAAATCCGATTGCCAAAATGAAGCACACGAATTCTTATTCAGGGAAATAGCAATCACCCCACAAACCACTTTCCCAAAAGCTGGTTATTGATCTATCACCCATGCAGGGTATTTCTTGCAAAATCTGATCACCCATCTAATCTGATTCCCTCCCTTCGGACAGGGATATGAGCCAGTTATGCATCCATCCAAAACTGATTTGCTTCAAAAGGCCACGCATTTTCTTCAGCAATATTTTGTGGAAAATGGTAAGCAGGGTTTTAATCAAAGGCTACACCAAGTCAACGCTGAGATCAGCAACGATGGCACCTACCTGCTTACTGAGGAGGAACTTACCTATGGCGCCAAACTAGCCTGGAGAAACAGTAATAGGTGCATCGGAAGATTGTTTTGGAAAAGTCTGAAAGTTCGTGATCGGCGTTCTCTTTCTTCTCCCGAGGAGATTTTTGCCGATTTGATGGAGCATCTTGATTTTGCCACCAATGCTGGAAAAATAAGGTCTGCCATTTCTATCTATCAGGCTGCAGATCGATATCCAAGGGTTCGAATCTTAAACAAGCAGCTTGTTCGATTTGCAGGATACCTTTTACCAAATGGGCAAGTTCTTGGGGACCCTGATTCATTGCAGTTTACCAGATTCTGTCATGCACTTGGGTGGGAATCAGTGGGCACCGCATTTGACCTCCTTCCCGTGGTGATTCAAGTGGAAGGAGAAGCACCAAAGTGGTTCACGATTCCTGAAGAAAAAGTGCTGAGAGTTCCGATAATCCATCCAGAATATCCTTGGTTGGAAAGGATGAATATCCAGTGGTACGCAGTCCCGGTAATATCCGATATGCGACTGGAGATGGGTGGGATCTCGTTTACCTGCGCACCGTTCAATGGCTGGTACATGCTCACAGAGATCGCTGTCCGTAATCTGGCCGATGCGCATCGCTACAACTTGCTCCCTCAACTAGCGGAAAAAATGGGGTTGGATACCAGGCATGTGCGAACCTTGTGGAAAGACAAGGCCTTACTCGTACTTCAGGAAGCTGTACTCCATTCTTTTCAGGAAAAAGGAATTACTCTGGTGGATCACCATAGTGCCTCGGAGCAATTTTTGGAGTTTTGCAGAGTGGAGGAAGCCAAGGGACGGAAAGTTCAGGCAGATTGGTCTTGGATTGTGCCCCCCACAGCCGGCTCCACCCTGGGCGTTTTCCATAGAGAGTGGGAAAACCAGGTCCTCAGCCCTAACTTTTTCTATCAGGAAGTTCCAAGGCAAGTTCTGTTTGAAAATGAGGAAAATCTCAAAGAATGTCCTTTTCATCACGGATGATCGAATCCTTGGCTCATGGTAGATCAACTAAATAAACCATTATTTCTTGTCGGAGGAGGTTTTTGCAGCGGATGAGTTCAGTTTGTTCCAACCTTTCCCGGGTCGGATGAGTTACAATCTTCGCGGTCTCACCCTCTGATCCGACCAAAAAAGTGTACTTTTGCCGATTAATAATTTCCCTTCATCCATGACTCAATCCCCTGCCTCACAGGAAGAATATATCGAGATTTTTGGTGCCCGAGAGCATAATCTAAAAAACCTTGACGTCCGAATCCCAAGAAACAAATTGGTGGTAGTCACTGGGCTTTCGGGAAGCGGGAAGAGTTCACTTGCTTTTGATACGATCTATGCAGAAGGCCAGAGAAGGTACATGGAAAGCTTTTCTGCCTATGCCAGATCATTTTTGGGAGGAATGGAGCGTCCCGATGTGGACAAGATCAACGGACTTTCCCCGGTCATAGCCATCGAGCAAAAGACGACGTCTAAAAATCCACGTTCCACGGTGGGTACGGTCACAGAGATTTATGACTTCATGCGATTGCTCTATGCCCGCGCCGGAGAGGCATATTCATATCTGACAGGAAAAAAGATGATCCGGCAGACCGAGGATCAGATCATCGAGCAGTTGTTTACCAAGTTTTTGGGCAAAAAACTCTACATCCTGGCTCCAATTGTCAAGGGTCGAAAAGGACACTATCGTGAGCTTTTTGAGCAAATCCGAAAGATGGGCTTTTCCAAGGTCCGGGTGGATGGCGTTGTGATGGACATTGTGCCCAAAATGCAGCTAGACCGGTACAAAATTCATGACATCGAGATCGTCATCGATCGCATTGTTGCAGATGAGTCGGATCGTTTTCGCATCACCCAATCCCTCAAATCAGGCCTTCAGCATGGCAAAGGAGTGATCATGATCCGTGAGGAAAGCGGAGAAGTGCATCATTTTTCCAAATACCTGATGGATCCTGAGACAGGGTTGTCTTATGATGAGCCAGCCCCAAATACCTTTTCATTTAACTCCCCTTATGGAGCCTGTCCTACGTGCAATGGCCTTGGGATCATTGAAGAAATCACACGGGAAAGCATTATTCCTGATCCTTCGCTCAGCATTACCAGAGGGGGAATAGCTCCCTTGGGTGAATACAGAGATATCTGGATTTTCAAAAAAATTGAAGCCATTCTGAAGCATTACAAATGCTCCATGAGTACTCCGATCAAGGATTTACCCGAGCAAGTGGTGGAGGTCTTACTCTATGGAGACAAGATCGAAGTTGCGGTGGATTCGGTGAAGTATCCAGGTACGCAGTGGAATACTACTTTTGAAGGAATTGTAAACTTTTTGCAGAAATACCAAGAGGGTTCATCCGATAAAATTCAGGATTGGGTATCCGAATTTACCATCACGCAGACCTGCCCGGATTGTAATGGTTACCGATTGAAAAAAGAAGCCTTGCATTTCAAAATTGACGAAAAGCACATCGGCGAACTTGCCATGCTCGATATCAGAGGATTGGCCGATTGGTTTGAGGGATTGGAAAGTCGAATGACCGAAAAACAGCAGATCATCGGCGTGGAAGTTCTGAAGGAAATCCGAAAGCGAATCGGATTCCTGTTGGATATCGGTCTGGATTATCTTTCGCTCAATCGTCCATTGAAAACGCTATCCGGAGGAGAAGCCCAACGAATCCGACTAGCCACTCAGATTGGCACACAGCTGGTTGGGGTGCTTTATATTTTGGATGAACCGAGTATCGGCCTTCATCAGCGCGACAATGTGAAGCTGATCAAAGCCCTTCAGAGCCTTCGGGATTTGGGAAATTCTGTTCTTGTGGTGGAGCATGACAAAGACATGATGCTGGAGTCGGATTTTGTGCTCGACATGGGCCCGGGTGCAGGCAGACATGGCGGACATGTGGTAGCAGCCGGTACTCCTCAGGAAATACTGAAAAATAACTCCGTTACTGCCCGCTATCTCAGTGGAAAGCTCGGTCTTTCGATCCCAGAAAATCGCCGTGAGGGAAAAGGAAAGAAACTTATCCTGAAAGGGGCCTCCGGCAATAACCTAAAAAATGTGGATCTAGAGCTTCCATTGGGCACCTTGATCCTGATCACGGGGGTTTCAGGGAGTGGAAAAAGTACCTTGATCCACGAGACCCTGTTTCCCATTTTGAACCGGGAATTTTACAATTCCAAAAAAGAACCCATGCCCTACCAAAGCATAGCCGGGCTGGAGTACTTGGATAAAGTCATCGAGGTAGATCAAAGCCCCATCGGGCGTACGCCAAGGTCCAATCCTGCGACGTATACAGGTGTATTTTCGGATATACGTACTCTTTTCACGGAATTGCCGGAAGCTAAAATCCGTGGATACAAGCCAGGCCGTTTTTCCTTCAATGTCAAGGGAGGGCGTTGCGAAGATTGCGAAGGGGCAGGAATGAAGCTGATCGAGATGGACTTTCTTCCCGATGTACATATTCCCTGCGAAACCTGTAAAGGAAAGCGCTACAACCGAGAGACCTTGGAGGTGCGTTTCAAAGGGAAATCCATCTCGGACGTGCTCGACATGACCGTAGAGCAGGCGGTGGAGTTTTTCGAACACCAACCCAAGATCCTCCGAAAAATCCAAACCCTCAGTGATGTGGGCCTAGGCTATATTACCTTGGGTCAGCATGCCACAACGCTTTCAGGAGGAGAAGCACAGAGGGTCAAGCTTGCCACAGAGCTTTCAAAAAAGGATACTGGAAAAACCTTCTACATTCTGGACGAACCTACCACCGGCCTTCATTTTCAAGACATCGATTTGCTGATGGGAGTACTCCAAAAACTAGTGGACAAGGGTAATACGGTCTTGATCATCGAGCATAATCTTGATGTGATTAAGGTCGCAGACTATGTAGTCGATCTGGGTCCGGAGGGAGGAAACAAAGGCGGAACCATTCTCGTGCAGGGAACTCCTGAAATGGTGGCGGCTCATCCTCAGAGTCATACCGGCAGATTTCTAAAGGAGGAACTAAAACGCTGAAATTGACGCGTAAATCAAGTGTCTCGCCCATTTATCAAAATAGAAATCCTAGGAGAAATTCCTTGGCTAACTTTGGTTTGGATATGAACAGAGTAAGGCTGTATTGGATTTTGCAGATATTGGGCTGGGGAAGCTTTGCCTTTGTCAATGTCTTTTTTGCCTCCCTTTCTGAGGGGATTTCCATAATCCAGGCTTGGGCTTTTGTGGCTTTGGCGGCCTACTACTTACTTTCTACCCATGCTTTTCGTCATGTGGTTAAATCTTATGATTGGTTTAAACTTGGTATTTTCCGACTTCTTGTTCAAGCCATCTTAGCCTTACTGTCCCTTGCGGTGGTCAATGTCTTCGCACAAATTCTGATAAATGTTGCCTTTGGCACACTAAATCCAACTCAGGATTTTCGCGCTTTGGTGATTGCGGTGAATCTCTTCGTCAGCTTCTTATACTATGCTTTTTGGTTTCTCCTTTACTTTTTGTTTCACTTCCTTGATAATTACAACAACAGCCTCAAGTACGAAGCAAAAATTAACGAGATTAGGCTCAATCACCTCAAGAGTCAACTTAATCCCCATTTCATCTTCAATGCGCTGAATTCAGTGAGAGCATTGGTAGACGAAGATCCCGACAAAGCCAAAACGGCCATCACGAGAATTTCGAATATGCTTCGGTTTTCTCTTATGATGGATAAAAAGCAAGTCATTGACTTTGCAGACGAATTGGCAACGGTCAAAGATTACTTGGCGCTGGAGTCCATCCGATTTGAGGAGCGACTAGAGGTGATTTACCAAATAGAGGAGGAAGCGTATTCCTATAAGATTCCCCCGATGATGCTTCAGACCATTGTGGAAAATGCCATCAAGCATGGAATTTCCAACCTGGTCAAAGGAGGGTTGATCGAGATCAAATGCCGTGAAGGATTGAGTGAAGAGCTGTATATCCAAGTGAGAAACAGTGGATATCTCAATCCTAAATCTCCAAAAGCCAAACGGGAAGATGGAAGTGGGCACGGGCTTGAAAACACCAAACAACGCCTTCAGCTCCTCTATGGAGACCGAGCTTCCTTTAGGATATTCAACTCAGGCAACCAATTTGTCATTACTGAAATCAAAATTCCGAAACAAAGAGTTACTTTAGACTAACCAACTCCGTAAAAATGAGAGCCATTGTAATCGACGACGAAAGACTAGCACGTAAAGAATTGATCAATTTGCTGAATCAACTGGAAACAGTCGAGGTAGTAGGAGAGGCTGTAAATGTGGAAGATGCCAAAGAGAAAATCGAGCAACTTCAGCCAGATGTGATCTTCCTGGACATTCAGATGCCTGAAAAAACCGGATTCGACCTATTGGAAGAATTGGACCAGGTACCTCATGTGATTTTTACTACCGCCTATGATGAGTATGCGCTAAAGGCTTTCCAAGTCAATGCCTTAGACTATCTCCTGAAACCTATTGAGCCCAAAAGACTCGAAGAAGCCATTCAGAAGCTTCAGGGCAAAATCGAAGGAATCTCCAGAAGAGACGAAAACGGTGCCTTTGCCAATCAGAAAAAGCTTACGCTCGAAGATCAGGTTTTCGTAAAAGATGGGGATAGATGTTGGTTTGTAAGACTTTCAAACGTCCGACTTTTTGAATCAGACGGGAATTATATCAAGGTTTACTTTGATCATTTCAAACCCATGATCCATAAGTCGCTTAATGCCTTGGACGAGCGATTGGATGAGAAGTCTTTTTTCAGAGCTAGCCGTAAGCACATCATCAATTTGGGATGGGTGGAAGCCATCGAACCTTGGTTCAATGGGGGATTGGTAGTTACCCTTCGAGGAGGCGACCGCATTGAAGTAAGCAGGAGACAAGCCGCCCGCTTTAAGGAAATGATGAGTCTTTAAATTTTCATAGTCAAAAAAAAGCATTTGGTTTTCTGAATAAAATCAGGAACTTAGGAGGTAAGTTGACATTAGAAACTGTCAATTTTCTGTTTTATTACCCCTAAATACCACCAAATCAATTGCTTAGATTATGAAAGAGGAACGGATACTTATCGTCGAAGATGACATAAGCATTGCAGAAAACATCCAAGAGATCCTCGAACTCCTGGGTTATGTGAATATTGATATCGCAAATTCTGCCAATCAATGCATTAAGGTTATCAAAAAATACCGTCCTGATTTGATCTTCATGGATATCAAACTGAAGGGAGATAAAGACGGAATCGAATTGGGAGAGATCATCAAGCAAATGGTGGATGCTCCTTTGGTATTCGTGACTTCCTACAGTGATCCTACGATTATTGAAAGGGCGAAAAGAATTTCTCCGGCGGGCTTTATTGTGAAGCCTTTCAATACCAATGACATTCACGCGATTGTGGAAATTGTCCTTTACAATAAAAGGACAAAGCCAACCGCTGAGGTGGCTGTAGCCAAAGCCGTCAACGAAAGCCCTTACCTGGTCAATGATGCCGTTTTCATCAAAGCTGATAATGCATTTGAGCGCGTGCAATATGAGGACATCTATTATGTAGAGGCCAATGGCAATATGGTCACCATCTTTACCAAAAATCGGGATTACAGCATCAGGAAATCCATGAAGGAAATTGAGGAAATCCTGCCTTCACAACTGTTTTTAAGGGTGCAAAAATCATACATCGTACACCTTGGACAGATCGAGAGTTTCAATACTAAAGAAATCAATTTGAAGCAAGGTGCAGTGGTACAGGTGGGCCGTCAGTATTACAATAGCTTCTTGGCCAAATTGAATACCATCACTGAAAGTTAAAAAAGGGAGATAAGTCAAAGGCGTAATACAATAGAAACAAGTCCTCCTTTGTAGTAAGACATAAAAAAGAGGCGGGCAAAACCCGCCTCTTTAGAGTAACCAAACAATCAACCAAATTAACCCTTACGAGTTTATCTTTCAGCAAGTCCCGGGATTCTGGGACTTTTCGCTTTTGTAGAGGTGTACCTGATGAATTTCAGGACCAGTGTGAGATTCAAATCCGATCTGTGGAGTTGGTTTAGTAGTTTCAAATCGGGCAGTATGCTTTACAAGGCTGGATTCAGCTTTTGCTTTGAGGACGATGGTAATTGCCATAGCGAATCCCAGCGCCGCGCAGACATTTTTTTGGGAAAAGAGTGCAGTAGTCATGGCAGTCAAGAAGTTGGTTTGTTTTCGTATGTAGGGAATATGCCAAAAGGCGACCAAACTTTAAAAGGGGCTTAAAATGAGCTAGAAAGCATTTTTTAGAAAAACGACTGTACGATACCGTACAGCTATCAGCCATGGGCGGACAAATTCACCGAACAATATTTGGTTTCATGATTTGCGAAGATTTAACAACTTTTACCCTAAAAAATGAAAAGCTGCCTTTTCGGGCAGCTTTTAGGTTCTTTTTCATCATTCGATCACAACAACTCATTCGCCAGATTGGCCAGTTCAGACCGTTCTCCTTTTTCTAGTTTAATATGCGCATAGAGCGGATGGTCTTTAACTCTGTCAATTAAGTAGGACAAGCCGTTGGACTGAGAATCCAAGTAAGGCGTATCAATCTGGAAGACGTCACCCGTGAAGATGATTTTGGTGTTTTCTCCTGCCCGGGAAATGATTGTCTTGATCTCATGCGGAGTCAGGTTTTGCGCCTCATCCACGATAAAGAAAATATTCGAAAGTGACCTACCACGGATGTAGGCCAAAGGCTGGATCACCAGTTTTTCCTGATTGACCAGTTCGGTGATTTTCTGGTATTCCTTGTCCGTCTCCTTGTATTGATTTTGGATAAATTTCAGGTTGTCCCAAAGCGGCTCCATGTAGGGATTGAGCTTGGACTTGATGTCTCCCGGCAAATAGCCGATGTCTTTGTTGGAAAGTGGTACGATCGGTCTGGCCAAGAAAATCTGCTTGTAATCTCTTCGCTGCTCCAAGGCACCCGCCAAAGCCAAAAGTGTTTTACCCGTTCCTGCCACTCCCTGAATCGACACCAGTTTGATATTGGGATTCATGATGGCATGCAGGGCAAAAGTCTGCTCGGCATTTCGAGGTTTTACGTTGTAGGCTAGTCTTTTGTCCACTCGCTCCAGCACATTTTGATCTGAGTTGTAGTAGGCGAGGACAGAATTTTTTTCACTTTTCAGGATGTAGAATGCATTGGCTTTCCGCTTTCTGGTACCCAGTATGGCCTTTGCCTCGATGTATCCCTGATCATAAAGGGTGTTTATGGCTTGAGGATCTACATCGTCCAGAAAATACTTACCCGTGTTTTCAAGCTCGGAGATGTTTTTGATTTTCCCTGTTTCGTAATCTTCCGCGTGGATTTCCAGGGATTTAGCCTTCAGTCTGAGATTGATATCTTTCGATACAAGAATGACTTTTCGATCCCTTTCATGCTGCTTTAGGTAGAGTGCTGCATTCAGGATTTTATGGTCATTCTTCTCCTCCCCAAAGATCACATTCGCATTTAGGTTGTTGTCCGGGTTCATCAATACCTTGAAATTCCCCCTGGTCTTCCCGTTTAATGGAGTCCACTCATGAATCATGTGGTCTTGGGATAGCTTATCCAATAGTCGGATAAACTCCCTTGCCTCAAAATTCTTGGTGTCGTTGCCTTTCTTGAATTGATCAAGCTCCTCGAGTACCGTGATGGGAATCACCACATCGTGCTCAGCAAAATTCATGATGGAGTTGTGTGCGTAAAGGATCACGGATGTGTCCAGCACAAAGATTTTCCGATCTTTATCGGACTTAGCTCTAGGCATGCGCAGGAAAATTGTAGTGGTGTACTGTTGAAATAATTTAAAAAATTATCTCCGTGAAATGCGCTTTTCTTTGAAGAAATTATGGTTAAGATTTGTCAATCCTAGGGATAGTCTTGAAAATCAAATTGATAAAAATTGGAAAATTAAAATTTTACCAGTTTGGATTAGTCAACTAGTAGCCACGGTTTAGCACTCGGTAATCTTCCAATCCGCCACGGCGGACAAGTCATTCCAATCTTAAAATCTTTCAATCACTTAATCCAACAAGGCCCGGATATCCTCATTATCCAAGCTCTTCATGAAGCTTTCTTCATTGGAAATCAGTTCTCCCGCCAAAGCTAGTTTTCTATCCTGTAGAGCCATGATTTTCTCCTCCACCGACCCTCGGGTAATAAATTTGTAGATGATAACCTTGTTCTCCTGACCGATCCGGTGAGCACGGTCAATCGCCTGAGCTTCTACGGCAGGATTCCACCATGGATCCAGTAAAAACACATACTCAGCTTTGGTCAGGTTGAGACCTACCCCACCGGCTTTTAAGGAAATCAGAAAGACTTTGACTTCTGGGTCATTCTGGAATTTTTCGACCTGTGCCTGACGGTCTTTGGTAGCTCCGTCCAGATAGGCATAGGGGATTTTTTCCCTGTCCAAAAACTCCCGCACAATGGAAAGATGTCTTACAAATTGACTAAATACCAATACTTTATGATCTTCTGAAATGGTCTCTTGCAGCATGTAAGTGATGTCTTCCTGCTTACCGGATTCACCTTTATAATCCTCCCTTACCAATTTAGGGTGATTGGCGATCTGACGAAGTTGGGTCAATCCTCTCAATAAAGTAAACTGCTGTGCGCCCCGGCCCATGCCGGCAAGTTCTCCGATGATTTTTTCCCGATAGTAGCTTTTTACTTCCTCGTACACTTTCTCCTGCTCGGCAGTCATGTCGGAGTACTTCACATTGGTAAGCTTTTCGGGGAGATCTTTGGCTACCTGGGACTTTAATCTTCTCAGGATAAAAGGCTTGATCATCGCATGGAGGCGTGAAGCTTTGGTCTTGTCGTTTTGTTTTTCGATCGGCTGCAGAAACTGCTTCTTGAAAATATTCTGATTGCCCAGCAGACCCGGATTGACAAAGTTCATCTGGGACCATAGGTCCATCGTACCGTTTTCCACAGGGGTGCCGGTGAGGATCAATCTTCGCTTGCTTTTCAGCTTATTTACCGCCATGGCGATATTGGAGGTGGGGTTTTTGATCGCTTGAGATTCGTCCAGAATTACGTAGTTGAAGTAGAAGTCTTTCAGCACATCAATATCCAGTCGGACAATGCCATAGGAAGTCAACACCACGTCATACCCACGGAACTTCCACGGATCTTTGATCCGCTGAGTACCGGAGTAGACCAGTATTTTTAGGTCAGGAGTGAATTTTCTGGCTTCCAGTTCCCAGTTGTAAATCAGAGAGGTAGGCATGACAAGCAAGGAAGCAAAGCCGGGATTTTCTTCCTTTTCATGCGCCAAAAGTGCCAGGGTCTGGACGGTTTTTCCCAGACCCATGTCATCGGCCAGACATCCTCCAAATTGATATTCGTTCAGGAAGCGCAGCCAATTGTAGCCGGCATGCTGATAAGGTCTTAGAGAACCCTGGAAAGTAGAAGGTACTTCGTAATCCTCAATGGCGTCGAAATTACGAAGGCGTTCCAGCTTCAGGCTGAGATTAAGTCGGATTAGCTCCCCGTTTTGTAGTTCTCTGGCAAATGCCAGATGGTGTTTTCTCAGTACGAGTTCCTCAGCAGACCGCTCTTCGATAAAATTGAAAAGCTCCGAGTAGTTGACAAACCAGGAAGCTGGGATTACTGCGATTTCTCCATTAGGCAGCTCAAATTCATGTTTCCCTTGGATGATCAACTTGCGGAGCTTGGCAAAAGGTACCAGGTAAATTCCGAATTTGATCAGGGCTTTCACATCAAACCAATCGATGTTTTCATTGACTTCGATCGTGATTTGTGCCTTGCCTATATGGTAAGTTTTTCCGTTCAGCCCGTTCCTCTGAACGATCTTGATTTTATTTTCTTCCAGGTAATCCTCGTGGTTTCCCAGCCATTCAAAGGCTTGGGTTTTCGGCATAGCCATTTTACCATGGATGAAGTTTAGGCCTTTTTTCTTCAGGATGGTCAGGTACCTTTCCTCGACTTTTGCAGTTCGGACAGTTTTGTAAAATGTAAACTGTCCTTCCTTTTCCTCATATCTGCACGAGTTCCCGCTTCCTTCTCCGTCATTGACCAAAACCCCAAAATCGTACTCCCCATACTTGAATCGGGGTTCCAATACGATGATATCTTCAGCGGTTTCCTCCATTTCCTCGCCGAAAAGGTTTGCTGTCATAGTTCCTCCCGGCAATTCGCTTATGGCCAAAAGAGCCTCTGGCGTCCCCTGTTCGGTGTGGATTTCAAAACCTTTGGCTACCACTTCAAATTGGGTGATGAGGGAGGTGACGAATTTTTTATAGTATTCCGGCTCAAATCTCCGCTCGATCATAATGGAGTTTTTATTGAGAAAGGGCTGAAGTTTTTTGCCATCAATCCCCTTTTCGAAGTGGAAAAGCTGTTGATCCACAATTAGCCAGGCAGGATCTTTACAGACCAAATAGCCTCCTCGGTGTTGCCAGTTCAACTTCTGCCCCCGGAATTTGATGGTAGGATAATATTGGGTATTGAATTCTCCTTTATCAAAATGGAAGATCACCGTAGCCCGTTCTGCATGAATTTTTATTTCTTTTCCTGTTGGTGTCCCATCAGAGGCAGTTTCAAAGAGTCTCTTCCCAATCAGAAGAGGGAGAATTTTGGATCGTTTGATCTCCAAATTTTTAAACAGAAGCTCCTGGATCGTTTTATCTTCAGTCTTGGGATCAAAAATTTTCCTCAAAAAATCCTTTGGCTTGAGATTCCCTTTTTTCATGTAGGGCTTGACCACCACATCCTGCTGCATGGCATCCATCAGCCTGATCAATTCATAATCCGTTTTGTCCAATCCAGAATCAAACTCCTTTGCGTTGGCAGAACTTATGTTTTGATAGGCATAAGTAAGTCTTCCTTTGTCATCAAGAGGGACTACATAAGATTCAAAAAGCAATCCTAAATATTCATGACTGAAAATAGAATAAACAATCTGAAACGGCTGATCCGGATTTACAATCATAGTGACTTGTCAAATTTTATATAGTCAGAGCAATATATATTGTTCGACTATATCAAATGGTTGGGGCTTTTTTTGGATATACAAAAGGAAAATTACTTAAAAAATCCGACCTCCTTTCATTAATACCGCCTGTTTTTTCTACTGGTATCAAAAAAGGCCTTTTCTGATTAGAAAAGGCCTTTTTTGAGGAAGTCTTTGATGCATTAGGAATTTATCTCCAGGCCTTCCTTGGCCTTTTCTACTTTACTTTCAGGGAAAAATCTATTCTGAAAAATTAAAATAATAGCAACTCCTATGAATATGGATGCATCTGCCACATTGAAAATAGGCCATAACGCAGTGTAACTTCCTCCCCAAAGAGGTACCCACTCGGGTATATACCCTTCCCAGATATCAAAGTAAAACATATCGACTACCTGACCATGAAACCAAGGGGTTGGTGCATTATAGGGAGCATTGTCCAACCATACGCCATAGAAAACCGAATCTACCAAGTTGCCAATAGCACCACCCAAAATCATAGCAATACAAAGAATGTATACCGGATGATTTTTCTTTTCGATGATATAATGCAGGTAGTATCCGATGCCCACCATAGCTACTAACCTAAAGGAAGTGAGAATCATTTTACCGTATTCCGAACCCAGCTCCATCCCGAATGCCATTCCAGGATTGGTAGTATAGTGAAGCTTAAACCAATCTCCAAAGACCTGGATCTGACCAGGAGTTCCAAAATCCATTTGAAAATGCACCAACATTTTTACCACCTGATCGACAGCGATAACCAAAAGCGCAATTCCAAAATATTTGATGTAGTTGTTCATGAGTTGGGGCTTAGGCCTTTTCTACTTTTACTGCCAATTCAAATTCGTCCATATCAAGCAGAGTGGGGTTTTCCAGCTGAGTGCTCAACGAAAGACTCAAAGCTTGAGTTTCGGACTGAATATACTCTCCAAAATTGGCAATTGAAGCATTTACTAGTTCATTGGAGTCAGCTACCAGAATATTGATTTTATCCTGGACTTCAAGCCCCATATCTTTTCTGAGATTTTGGATACGGTTGACCAAGTCTCGTGCTACACCTTCCTGCTTCAACTCCTCTGTCAAGGTCACATCCAGCGCTACCGTGACTCCTTGGTCAGAAGCCACAGACCAACCCGGGATGTCCTGAGAACTGATCAGCACTTCTTCCAATAGCAATTCGATGGTTTCTCCTTCGACATCCACTCCGATTTTGCCCTCACGTTCGATTTGGGAGATTTCGGTTTGCCCCCAGCTATTGATGGCAGCGACGACATAGCGCATTTTTGGTCCCAACTTTTTCCCCAAAACAGGCAAGTTGGGTTTCACATTTTTTACCAGAATTCCTGAAGCATCGTCTAGATACTCAATAGTCTTGATGTTAACTTCGGTTTTGATCAACTCTTCGACGTGCTCGATTTGGGCTTTGGTTTTGGCAGAAAGTACGGGGATCAAGATGCGCTGAAGCGGCTGTCGCACTTTTAGCTTTTCTTTCTTTCTCAGCGAATGCACCAAAGAGGAAATGTTTTGAGCTAAGTCCATACTGGCTTCCAAATCGGTATTGATCAGGGAGGAGTCTGATGACTTCCAGTCGGTCAGGTGTACGGATTCTTTGCCGCTTTCGCCTGCTTCAGTCAGGTTTTTGTACAGCCAATCCGCATAGAAAGGTGCGAAAGAAGACATCAGCTGTGAAAGTGTCAACAAGCATTCGTAGAGCGTCTCGTAAGCAGCCTGTTTGTCGGTATTCATTTCTCCTCTCCAGAATCGTTTCCTGGCCAGTCGTACGTACCAGTTGGAAAGCTGATCCACGGTGAAATTCATGATTGAACGGGTAGCCTTGGTCGCATCGTAGTTGTCCATGGCCTCCTCCACCTCTGCGATCAGAGACTGAAGCTTGGAGGTGATCCATTGGTCGAGTTCAGCCCGCTCGCTTACCGGTACAGCCTTGGATTGGTCATAGACAAAAGCATCCAAATTGGCGTACAAGGCGAAGAAATTATACGTATTCTGAAGCGTGCCAAAGAACCTTCGCTGCACTTCGGTGACACCATCCAGATTGAATTTCAGGTTGTCCCAAGGATTGGCATTGCTCAGCATGTACCAGCGCAAAGCATCCGGACCGTATTCTTTCAAGGTTTTGAACGGATCAATGGCATTACCTAAGCGCTTGGACATTTTATTGCCGTTTTTGTCCAAGACCAGCCCGTTGGCGATTACGTTTTTGAACGCCACGCTATCAAAGAGCATCACTGCAATCGCATGAAGCGTGAAGAACCAGCCACGGGTCTGATCCACACCTTCAGCAATGTAGTCAGCCGGATAGTTGGCTTCGAAGATGTCCTGGTTCTCGAACGGATAGTGCCACTGTGCATACGGCATTGCTCCTGAGTCAAACCAAACGTCGATCAAGTCCGGCTCGCGGAACATTTTCTCGCCTTTTTCCGACACCAAAATCACATCGTCCACATAGGGTCTGTGCAGATCGAGTTCCTTACCTTCGTAAGGAGACTTGGCCATAAAGCCCACCGCCACAGATTTTTCGATTTCCGCATTCAGCTCCGCGATGGATCCGATGCATTTTTCCTCCGTGCCGTCGCTCGTTCTCCAGATCGGAAGTGGCGTGCCCCAGAATCGGGAACGGCTAAGGTTCCAGTCTACCAGATTTTCCAGCCAGTTGCCAAAGCGGCCTGTGCCGGTTGCCTCGGGCTTCCAGTTGATGGTTTTGTTGAGCTCCACCATGCGGTCTTTGAAGGCTGTAGTTTTGATAAACCAGCTTTCCAGTGGGTAGTACAGCACAGGTTTGTCTGTTCTCCAGCAGTGTGGATAGGTGTGCTCGTATTTTTCGACCTTGAAGGCCTTGTTTTCATTCTTGAGAATGATGGAGATGATCACGTCCGTGTTTTTGTAATCCGCTGCGCTTTCATCATCATTCGTGTAGTTTTTGACATAGAAGTCATTCATCCCGTACGCTTTGTGCGCCGTGATGCCGTGCTCCTGCATTTTGGCAGCGAGGTATTCACCCACCACAGGGAGGAATTTACCTTGCTTGTCCACCACGGGGATGTCATTCCCGAGTTCGTCCTTGACAAAGACACCCGGTACATTATTCTGTACCAAAGTTCTAAAGTCATCCGCACCAAATGCCTTGGCCAAGTGCACAATCCCGGTACCGTCTTCGGTGGTCACATAGTCACCGGCTACCACAGTAAATGCGGGATGAGGCAAGGACAAAGCTGATATTGGGAACAACTGCTCATATTCCCAACCCAGCATGGTTTTGCCTTTAAACTCTTCGATCACTTCATAAGGGATGAGTTTGTCGCCTGCCTTATAATCTTCCAGTTTCAGTTCGGCAGCCTTAGGATTGAGGTAAGCGGCCATTCGGGCTTTCGCCAATATCACGGTTGCAGGCTCATGAGTGTAGGGATTGAAAGTTTTCACTTTCACGTAATCCAGGTTTTCACCGATGGCCAAGGCCGAGTTGGATGGCAAGGTCCAAGGCGTGGTGGTCCAAGCGAGAATGTAGGTGTTTTCTTCTCCTTTCAGCTTAAACTGCGCCGTGATGGAGGTGTCTTTGACATCTTTATAAGTACCCGGCTGATTGAGTTCATGAGAGCTCAGGCCAGTTCCAGCTGCAGGAGAGTAAGGCTGTATGGTGTAGCCTTTGTAAAGGAGGCCTTTGTCATAAAGCTTCTTCAGCAAGTGCCAAAGTGACTCGATATAGTTGGAGTCAAACGTAATGTATGGATCATCGAGGTCTACCCAATAGCCGATTTTCTCGGTTAGGTCGTCCCATTCGTTTTTGAAACGCATGACCGTCTCCCGGCATTTGCGATTGTATTCCTCGACAGTGATTTTCTTGCCAATATCTTCTTTGGTGATTCCCAGTTCCTTTTCCACCTGAAGCTCCACAGGAAGGCCATGGGTATCCCAACCACCTTTGCGCTTCACCTGAAATCCTTTCAGCGTCTTGTATCGGCAGAAAATATCCTTCAGTGTACGGGCCATCACGTGGTGAATCCCGGGAGTGCCATTGGCCGAAGGCGGACCCTCAAAAAAGGTAAAGGTCTCGGCCCCCTCACGGTTGGCGATAGACTTTTCGAAGATTTGATTTTCTTTCCAATACTGAAGGACGGACTCTCCGATATGCGGGTAATCGACCTGTTTGAATTCTTGGTACGTTTTCACAAGTTCCTTTCTTAGGGGCATGTAGGTGAGAAAAGAGGATGGAGAGGCCCCATCCTGCTCAAAACAAGGCACAAAGATAGCAATATTGGTCTTTTGGGGGAGAATGAATTTCAAAATCAGAATGAACCCCCTCAAAATTAAACAGCAAGGCCTTCCAATTAAGTCAATGAATAAAAAATCCTACCAATTCCAGCAGATTGGAAAAAGGAAAAACGGCGTCTGCAGCAAACAGATTTTTAGGGTATCAACTGATGGAAAAGCGCGTTTTTTTCAATCTATTATCCCATTTTTAAAGAATTGTTTCCCGTTTTAAGCTTTCATGAAGAATGGACTGAATGTTAATTTTTAACAAATCCAGGCCTGGGTCCACCTCTAGTTTTGAGCATTAATCAACCTGCTCAATTCTATGAGATTCAAAACTTTTACACAAACCTTCGGGATGGTACTGACCTTGATTTTCAGTATCCTTCTACCTCAAAATGCCTCTGCGCAATTAGTGAATGCCTCTGTGTCCGGTAAGTTGACCGACACGGAAGGAGAAATGCTGATCGGAGCACAGATTTTGGTCAAGAATGAGCTGACCGGATTTACGGCCTCCACGGTTACCGGAGTAACAGGTAACTACCTGATTTCCCAGATTCCTTTGGGGACTAATTATACGGTAACAGCAACCTACATGGGTTACGGTTCCAAAACATTTACCGGTATTTCGCTCAATCAAGGCGATAATATCAAATTGGATTTTATTCTCAGTGAGCAAGCCCAAGAACTGGGGGAAGTCAGCGTGATGGCCAACTCCATTACAAACAGCATCGACCGACTCGGAAGCTCTACGGCAGTTTCGGCTAAGGATATGTCCACCCTTCCTGTAAATGGTAGGAACTTCAATTCTTTGGTCGATTTATCCCCTGTTTCTAATGGAAACAGCCTTTTGGGTCAGCTTTTTTCATCGACCAATTATACCATTGACGGGATGACCAACCGCAGTCCGCTTTCCAGCGGTTCTACCAACCGAGGACCGTTTTCGATTTCTATGGAAGCTATTCGGGAGTTTGAAGTCATGACCAATGACTATGACGTGACCAATGGACGCAGCGGAGGAGGGATTATCTCTGCGGTGACCAAGACCGGTACTAACCGAGTCGAAGGGTCTGCCTTTCTCTTCAATCGGGCAGATTGGCTTGCCAGTAAGTATGATATCCGAGGCAACCGGAGAACCAATGAATTTTCCATTCAGCAGTATGGGGTGACCTTGGGAGGTCCAATTATTAAGGACAAGCTGCACTATTTTGTAGCTTATGATGGGCAGAGAGATGCGCAGCCACTTTTTATCGCAGACCTTCAGACCCCAGAGGATGAAGTCCGGTTCAACGTCTCCCGCCAAAGTCTCGACCGTTATCTTCAGATCGCCAGAACCAAATATGGAGTGGCAGATTCTCCACAGACCGGCAGCTTTGACAAGCTGAGGTATTCTCACACCGCATTTTTGCGCTTGGACTATCAGATCAATTCCAAAAACCTTTTGACTGTACGAAACAATTTCTCTTGGGACCTCAACAGTCAAGGGGTCAATGATAACACTGCTATCAATCTTTATGAGGTGTATGGAGATCACTTGTCCACGGCCAACAGCTTGATGGCTTCCCTGCGGACAGTGCTTACCCCCAATCTGACCAACGAACTGAAGCTACAATACCTCTACACTTTGGACGACGGCCGACCCAATGCTCAGCTTCCCAGCGAAAATATCCCAAGAGCTATCGTGCAAAATGTGCAGTCTCAAGTAAATGACCGAACCGTCAACACCAATATCCAGCTTGGAGGCCAACGTTTTCTTCCTGAACGGTTTGAATCCAATGTCTATCAATTGGTCAATAACCTTTACTACAACAAGGGAAAAACCAATTACACGTTCGGTATGGACCTCTTGATGAACAACTTGTCCTCTTTGGCCACCAGTGAGTTTAATGGTCGATTTTTCTTCACCGGCTTGGATAATTTTGACAATCTTCGGCCTTTCCGGTATGCAAGAGAAGTCGCTTTGACTGATCCTACTGTGGAGCAGACGATTTTTGGAGGGGGGATTTATGCCCAGTCCAATACCGATTTGGGACGAGGCATGAGCTTAGTTTTGGGTTTGAGAGGAGATTACACGGGGTATAAAAATGCTCCCAACTTTAATCAGACCGTATTTGATGAGCTTGGCTTAAGGACGGATGTAAAAACCAATGCCTTCCAGATTCAGCCTCGATTTCAGTTTACCTGGGATATCAATCAGAGACAAACGGATGTACTTAGAATCGGTGGGGGAATCTTTGGGTCGGCGCTGAACAACTACACCGATGTCAACAACCTGCAGTTTGACGGTACAAAAATCGTAGCGGTGGATATCACCGGAGCTGCGGTTCCTACTCCGGATTTTGTCTCCTACAGAAACAATCCCGCTACGGCCCCGGGAAGAGAGCTTTTGAATCTTCCGGGTGTATCTCCTGTCACCACGATCAATATGAACAGTGAGGACCTGAAAGTACCTACCGTGTACAAGGGAAATGTGATGTATAACAAAATCATCAACAACCGACTGCGTCTAGGAGCCAATGTAATTGCATCCCTTGCCCGAAATAACTACATGTATGTTGACCGAAACATGGTGGATGAACCATTCTTTAGACTGGCCAATGAAGGAAATCGGGGAGTCTATGTGCCTATCGAAACCATCAGCACTACCAACGGTAATGCAGACTGGACCAGAGGGAGGAAAACTACTGAATTGGGAAGGGTGCTCGAACTGGTCAGTGAAGGAAGAAACAATACTTATACGGTGGTGATTGATGGAACCTATCGCTATTTCAAAGACGGACAAGTCACTGCCAGCTACACTTGGAACGACTCGAAAGACAATACTTCCTTTAACGGCAACGTAGCCAACAGTGCGACCTTGTTTCAGGCAGTGGTGGATGATCCCCGAGATCTTTCCCGCATGAGCTACTCTAATGGCCAGTTTAGGAAAAAAGTGGTTTTTTACGGTACACTTCCTTCCTTCAAAGGGGTGACTGTAGGTGTGAGATATTCTGGCATCGGCGGAACTCGGTATTCCCTCGTGGTCAATGGCAATGTTAACGGTGACTTTGTAAACAGCAATGACTTGGCCTTTGTGTTTGATCCGAATACGCCGGGATTGTCCGAATCGGTGGCTACTGCCATGAGGGAGGTGTTGGCCAATCCAGATAATCTGGCACTTAGCTATTTGCGAAACAGTTTGGGTAAAGTGGCTGAAAGAAACGGGGGTGAAAATGGGTACTTCGGATTTTGGGATGTGAGAGTCACCAAGAAATTCTACTTCAATGATGCAAAAAGAACCGGATTTGAACTGGGTGCTGACATCTTCAACGTTGCCAATATGCTTAATAAAGAGTGGGGTACTTCCAAAAATCTAGGAAATCAGAATTTGATGACGCTACGGAATTTTGACCGAGCCAAGCAGGAATATGTGTACCAAATCAATCCCAATGTTGGGGTAGCCAATCCGGGCGGGACACCTTTCCAGGTGCAGATTTCCGGTAGAATCTTCTTCTAATCGATTCAATAATACAAGGCCCGACTTTTTCATTGTGAAAAGCGGGCTTTTTCCTTCCCTTTAATCAATTTTCCTATGAACAATTTTAGAATAGTTATATCCATTGTGTCTCTAGTTCTATGCTTAGGGATTGGGTATTCCTCAGCCAATGCCCAAAATCAACCCAGTCAGCATGTGATCTTGATTTCCATTGACGGATTTAGACCTGATTTTTACCTGGATCCTTCTTGGCCTGCACCCAATCTTCAGGAGATGGCCTATCAAGGAGCTCGTGCCGAAGGAGTGACAGGAGTTTTTCCTTCGGTGACTTATCCCTCTCATACCACCATCGTCACAGGCCGTACTCCAGCGGCCCATGGGATTTATTACAATTCCCCATTTGAGCCAGGTGGTCAAACGGGCAGATGGTATTGGGAGACTGAGAAAATAAAAGTGCCTACCCTGTGGGATGCTGTGCGAAAGGCTGGAATGAAAAGCGCAAGTTTTATCTGGCCAGTTTCAGTGGGCGCGCCCATCGACTACAACCTCCCAGAATATTGGAGTCTTGAGGAAGGCTTCGGACGAATCGAGCCCATGCGAAATGAAGAAAGCCCCAAAGGGCTTTTGGCCGAACTCGAAGAGCAAGTGCTTGGTAAACTCAACGAGCGTACCTTCAATGGGGACTACCTCAACCGCGAGGATCGCATCGGGGAAATGGCAGGCTATGTGTTGGAGACTTACAAGCCTAATCTGATCACTTTGCATCTGATTGCCACGGACCATTTTCAACATGTGGAAGGAAGAGAGGGTCCGATGGTCAGAAAATCTCTTGCCGCGACCGACCGGGCAATCGGTAAAATCATCGAAGCTGCCGAGCGTGCCGGCATCCTCGATCAAACCACCTTTATCGTCACTGGAGATCATGGGTTTGTCAATATCCATAGTTCGCTAAGTCCTAATGTTTGGCTGGTAGAAGCTGGATTGATGGAAAATCAGCCTGACCGTGGCAATTGGAAGGCGACTTTTCACACGAGTGGAGCTTCGGCATTTCTGCATCTCAAAGATCCCAAGGACCAAAAAACCCTAGATCAGGTAAAATCCATCCTGAGCCAACTTCCAGAAAATTACAAGAAACTGTTTCGTGTTGTGGAGAAGGAAGAGTTGGCTGAAATCGGCGCTGATCCCAATGCCGCCTTGGCCTTGGCTCCAATCCGGGGGGTGTCATTCTCCTCCAGTAGTCAAGGTGCCATATTGAAACCTGCGAAGGGTGGGACACATGGATTTTTCCCTGACTTTGATGAGATCGAAACCGGGTTTATAGCCTGGGGAGCGGGGATCCAATCCAATGTAGAAATCCAAGAAATGAGCCTAGTGGATGTGGCTGCAGTAGTCGACTATCTGCTCAACCTGAAGATGGACCTTCCTGAGAGCAATCTGTATCCGGGGATCAAGAAATAATTTTTGCCTCTACTGAGAAAGCCGGTCGATTTTTCGACCGGTTTTTTTATGTTCTTGACTTTGATCTTTTTACCCCATTTCTGAAAAGTTCTTCCTTGATCACTTTGGAGACGGTCTGCCGAGTCATTCCTGTGAGGTCAGCCATATCTTGGAGAGTCAATAGGTTTACCAAACTATGATGTTTGCCGGTTCCATCCTCGATTTGTTCTTGAAACTGCTTGAGGGTTCGCCGGACTTTTTCTTGGGCACTGAGACTTCGTACGGCAAAAAGGCGCTCTTCCGCTCTGCACCATCGGCTGACCAGTTTATAGGAAAACCATTCGGAGACTTCCGGGATTTGGGTAGTAATTTTTTTGAAAAAGGGCTGTTCATACGTCCTCAAAACTACCGGCGTGAGGGTTTTGGCGAATTCGGAGAATTGGCCGTTGAGGTATTGGAGATTGCCAAAAAAGTCTCCTGGTTTGAGTATATCGTAGCAAATTTCCTCCCCCTGAATTGAATAGGATCCAATTCGGATGGCACCTTTGACGATTTCATATATAGGTGTGATGCGTTGGGGAGGTTGATAGAGCAAGATCCCCTTTTCTATTTCCAAAGGCTTTACCTGGGTAAAACCTTCCTCGACCTTGCCTTTCAGATATTCGAAAAGGTTGAACTCCATGAAGATAGTTTTTGGTACAATTTCCTTTGTAAAATGGAATTTTGGAATGCCGATCGTCAAGCTTCACTAGAACTTAATACTTTGAAAATGTGCCGATAATACTTTGGGCAAGAAATTAATATGGGGGAAATTTTATGGAGATAAAGGATTTTTTCTCAGGTTGGTGAAGTAGTAGCACATTTATTAGTTTTCTAAGAATAATTGCCTTTCCAAAAAGTTCAACCCCTTAGGTGATTCCCAAAACCGAAACATATCACTACAATATGGTTGTCCGCAATTGCACCATCAGCCAAATACTCTTCGATTAATGGGTCGGAAGTCCGATGACAGAGGACCGAAGCTTTCTAGATTTCAACCTTTTCTAGAAATTTTTAAAGCAAGCATAATTTTCTGGTAAGAAAGCGGATATACAGATACTATAATTTGGCCTAGGTATCCACCTAGGGCTATTCAAAAGTTCGAACCATACAAGATCAGTCAATTTACCGAAAATGGTCTTCAAATGATTACCCTGACCAAGCCCGTTCATATGAAGGAAAGGATATCGGAATGGGAAAACTATGTTCAATTTTAAAACCGGTCATGCCTACGGCAGTGATTTTGTTTCGAAAATTGATATTCATTTGGACTAAGCAGTCACGTAATGACGACCGATATTTTTGCCAATTGACCCAGGTTGAGAATAGTATTTTACAAACGAATAGTTTATGGAATTTGCAATTCCTTCAACCTCACCCATTCCACCTTACCCATCTCCCTGAAGATCAACTGGCTTAATTTTTGACTCTAAAAAATCCACGAACGAAAGGAACCAAATCACCTGATTTGGCTATTTTCAATCCACTCAATCATTCACAACCAAACCCCACTTTTATGACCGAACAACAAAAACAAGCCCTCGAGGAAGCTATTGCCTCCCTCAAGTCTCAACTCACCGGAGACATGTTTGCCGATATGGAAATCCGGGATCAGATTCATAACCTAGAGATGCAGCTCAAAGGAGTAAAACCAATGGACTCGCACTTTGACTGCATCGGTTGCGGAAGTTAAATCCATCGCTTTGCACAGATACTTTATCATTTACAAGCCATTTGGCGTAGTAAGCCAGTTTAGCGGAGAGGGGCCTACATTGGCCTCTCTCGGCACTTTTCCCAAAGAAGTCTATCCAGTCGGTCGACTTGACAAGGACAGTGAAGGTTTACTTTTAATCACCGACGACAAGTGGCTCAACCATCACCTGCTCAATCCCAGATTTGGACATCAGCGCACCTACTATGCGCAGGTGGAGGGCCTTCCCACTCCTGAAGCGTTAAAACAACTGCAGTCAGGGGTCCTCATAAATGTGGACGGCAGAGATTACAAGACCAAACCAGCCTTGGCTAAAATCGTTGATCTTGCCCCTAGTCTACCTGAGCGTATCCCTCCCATTCGCTATCGGGCTTCTATCCCCGATACTTGGATTGAGCTGACTCTTATTGAAGGAAAAAACCGTCAAGTGAGGAAGATGACCGCAGCAGTAGGGTTTCCCACTTTACGTTTGGTGAGGTTTTCCATGGAAAAAATCAATATTTCAGGGATGCAGGTCGGGGAAATCCGAGAGATGGATCAAGAATCGGTCTACCGTGCGTTGGGCTTGACGGGATTTATGAAGACAGATTCTTCAGGTAATTTCAGAAAGAAGGATCGGCGGTCTTAAAAATTCCTAAAATCTCAGAAGAGCCTCGGCAATACCACTGCTAAGAATTAAGATTGTCCTTTGGTACAATTTCCCCTATTTTAGCCCAGCCATTTCAAGCATTTAATACGTGTAGTTCATGCATCAGGAAAAAATCGCCGAAGTAATTCAGGAAGTCAAAAAAGTGGTTGTCGGTCAGGACAAAATGGTCAATCGACTGTTGATCGGCCTATTCACTAACGGACATATTTTGCTGGAAGGGGTGCCAGGATTGGCAAAAACCCTTACCGTAAATACCCTGGCTAAAGTCCTTCATTTGGACTTCAACCGTATTCAGTTTACGCCTGATTTGTTGCCTTCTGACCTGATTGGCACCATGATCTATAATCAGCAGACTTCCAACTTTGAGGTAAAGAAGGGGCCTATTTTCGCCAATGTCATCCTTGCAGACGAAGTGAACCGCTCTCCAGCCAAAGTACAATCCGCCCTGTTGGAGGCCATGCAGGAAAAACAGGTCACCATCGGAGAGACTACTTTTGCTTTGGACCGGCCTTTCTTGGTGTTGGCTACCCAAAACCCCGTAGATCAAGAAGGAACCTATCCTCTTCCCGAAGCGCAAGTAGACCGATTTATGATGAAGGTCCACATCGACTATCCAAGCAAAGCCGACGAAATGGAGGTCATGCGAAGAATGTCCAATCTTCAATACAACGCAGAGGTAAGACCTATCCTCTCTAAGCAGGACATATTTGACATCCGTAATCAGATCAATATGGTAAACATTGCAGAGCCCTTGGAAAACTACATCATAGAGCTCGTGTTTGCCACCCGTTTCCCTCAGCAGTATGGATTAAAGGATGAAGCCAAGTATATTATGTTTGGCGTGTCTCCTAGAGCAAGTATCAATCTGAATCTTGCTGCCAAAGCTGTGGCTTACATGGATGGAAGAGATTACGTGCTTCCGGAGGACATCAAAGAAATCGCCGAAGATGTACTCAATCACAGAATTCTGCTCAATTATGAGGCAGAAGCGGATAATGTCAACACCAGGAGCCTGGTTAAAACCCTCCTCGAAAAAGTACCGATTAACAAGTCGGTAACATTGAAATAACACAAATTATGGCTTAAAAGGGCTTCTCGTGAGGGAAGCCTTTTTTTATGCTTTTCCTGTTAATACAATATTAAATTCTGTCTTCATTTTTAAAAAAACCATAATTCGATTCATTCTATTGGGCTGAAAAATTGAATCCACCTTTGCATCAGAAAATCGCAAAACCACAATTCAATTTATAAAAATGAAAAATTTCAAAGCCCTTATGTTGATCCTGACTGCTGCAGTAATCGGCTTCACAGGATGTATCGAAGGAAATGACCAACCAGGGACAGACAATGGAAATGGGAATAATTCCAGCATTGTCATCAGTTCAAACATTACTTCAAACACCACATGGGAAACCGGAAAGGTGTATGTCCTCTCGGGAAGAATAGCAGTTACATCAGGTGTAACGCTTACCATCCAGCCAGGGGTGATTGTAAAAGGTGAAGTAGGTACCGGAGCCAATGCCTCCGCCCTCATCATCGCAAGAGGGGCCAGAATCAACGCAGCAGGAACAGCCACTCAACCCATCATTTTTACCACTGTTGCCGACGAAATCAGACCAGGCCAAATAGCTTCTCCCAATATGGATCCAACTCTGGAAGGTCTTTGGGGCGGTGTGCTCATCTTGGGTAGAGCCAGAAGTTCTTTTGCAGGTGATGTACAGGAAATACAAATCGAAGGTATACCTGCTTCAGACACCAATGGCCTATACGGTGGGAATAATGACGCAGACAATTCCGGTGTATTGAGATATGTTTCTATTCGTCATGGAGGTGCAAATATCGGTGAAGGAAACGAAATCAACGGGTTGACTCTGGGTGGAGTAGGTTCAGGAACCGTAATAGAAAACGTGGAAGTGGTAGCCAATCAAGATGATGGTATCGAATGGTTTGGTGGAACAGTATCCGTAAAAAATGCACTTATCTGGAATTCAGGCGATGATGCCATAGACACTGACCAAGCGTGGGCGGGTACCCTGGACAACTTCATCGTGATCTGCGGGGTAAACACTGACCATGCCTTGGAAATAGATGGACCTGAGGGGTCTTACAATGCCGCTCATATCGTGAAAAACGGCTCGATCAAAGGCCATCCATCATCTGAATTTGCAGATTTCAGAGCCGGTGCTAGAGGTACCTTCGAAAATCTTTACTTCTTCAACTTCCCTGCCCCAACTGCTAATAACAATGCAGGAAGAGGCGACTTCTCCCTAAGCGGTGACAACACCATTGCCAACTTCAATAACGGAGTTTTGAAGTTTGCCAAACTAGAAGCAACTCTTGCTGATGGAGTAACCCTCCAGCAAGCCTTCAGAAACGGTACCGATGTACACGCCTCTACAGTAGCGATCCGGGCAAATACCGTTGGAGCAGACAAATCAGCCTTCGCTGGATGGACTTGGGCTGCTGCGGCAAACGCCCTCGCTGACTTCAAATAATCAACTCATTAAAAGAAGAAGGAAGGTCTTGCAAGGACCCTTCCTTCTCTCTTTCCCAAAAAGAATATTAAACGCTGTATGAACAAGAAAAAACAAGGCTTACCGATCAAACCACTGGTAATCCTCCTTCTCATCGTGGCATTCCAGTTGATCACTGGATTTGCTTTTGCACAAAATGGTACCATCAGAGGAACCATTTTTGACGAAAGAACCGGAGAACCGCTATTTGGCGTCTCTGTGTTGGTCAAAGAAACCTCTACAGGTGCAGTGACAGATTTTGATGGAAAATTTGAAATCAAAGTCAATCCTGGCACTTACACCCTGCAAATCTCTTACATATCCTATTCTACCCTAAGCCTGTCAGATGTATTGGTCGAATCCGATAAGGTAGCCATCATTCCGGACATTTTGATGAAAGAAGAGGCTTCAGAATTGGAGACGGTAACGGTATCCGCTTCTGCGATTCGGACGACTGAATCCGCCTTGATGTCTGTCAAAAGAAATGCTCCCAACCTTTTGGATGGAATTTCAGCCAGCACATTCAGGCAAATCGGAGACGGTGATGCTGCTTCTGCTGTAAAAAGAGTAACAGGGGTTTCTATTGAAGGAGGAAAATATGTCTATGTACGTGGTTTAGGAGACCGATACACCAAAACAGTATTAAACGGGGTGGATATTCCCGGTCTCGACCCGGATCGGAACACCATCCAAATGGATATTTTCCCTACCAATGTGATTGATAACATCATCGTTTCTAAATCATTCACAGCTGAATTGCCGGCAGATTTTACCGGAGGAGTAGTCGATATCGAAACCAAGGATTTCCCTGAGGAAAAGACATTCAGAGTGAGTATATCAGGAGGATATAATCCATCCATGCACTTCAACAAAAATTACCTGGCTTATCAAGGCGGCAAGACAGATTGGTTGGGTTTTGATGATGGTACTCGCGCAAATCCAACCGGAGGAAGAACAGACATCCCGCAATACGGTGAAGTAGTGGGTAATCCAAATGGACCTAGAGGACAGGAATACCAAGAGATTTTAAGAGGGTTTAATAAAACATTGGGTGCAACCCAACAGTCATCTTTAATGGATTTTGGTTTTGGGATTTCTTTTGGGAATCAGATTGCAAGGCCTAAAGCAACCTGGGGCTACAATGCTGCCCTGACATATAAGAACGAAACAGAATTTTATCAAGGTGCTCAATTCAATCTGTTTGCAAAACCTATCAGCCAAAGCGATACAGAAATGGAAGCCTTGGAAAGACAGGTAGGGAATTACGGTGTCAACAGTGTGCTGTTAGGTGGATTGGCAGGGATTGCGTTGAAGACAAACACATCCAAATACAAGCTTAATATTCTTCATCTGCAAAACGGAGAATCCAAGGCCGGTACCTTTGATTTCGTAAATACAAACTTGGGGGCCAACTTTGAGGCTACTCAATACAATTTGGAATATAGCCAGCGAGGTCTTTCCAGCTTATTGCTTTCTGGTACACATTTTATAAATGGACGTGCCTGGGAAGTGAATTGGAAATTGGCTCCTACCCGATCTACTATTGAGGATCCAGATATCCGTTTTACCAGATTCAGACTACCCACCAATACCATTTCTTCAGAGGTCGGACTTCCGACCCGTATTTGGAGAAATTTGGAAGAATATAACCTGGCCGGAAAAGTTGATTTGACCAGAAACCTCAGTGCCTTCTCGAGAGAAGCAAAATTGAAAATGGGAGGTGCTTATACCTTTAAGTACAGAGATTTCGAAATTCAAAGCTTCCAGTTTCCAACCGGAAATAACCAATTGGACGGAGATCCTAACACGATTTTGAATGAAGAAAACTTGTTTTCCGGTACTAACCGAAACGGAGTAAGATATAATCCGGACTTCATTCCGATCAATCCCAATGCTTACCAAGGTTATGTAACCAACTTTGCCGGCTATGGATCATTTGAATCTAGCCCTGTCCAGAACCTTCGTGCCATCGTGGGCTTGAGAGTGGAGCAATTCAACCAGTTTTATACAGGAACCAACCAAACTGGAACCATCAACTATGATTTGGTAGAAATGCTGGATGACTTGGATTTCTTCCCTACCCTCAACCTGGTGTACAGCTTGAAGGAGAATAAAAACCTGAGAGCCTCTGCCAGCCGGACCATCGCCAGACCCTCTTTCAAGGAACTTTCCTTTGCTGAAATTTTGGATCCGATCACCGGCAGAACCTTTATCGGCGGTCTTTTCCCAGAGACTACCAACGGCGGAACTGAGGTGCTTTGGGATGGAAATCTGACTTCTACCCGTATCAACAATTTCGACGTACGTTGGGAAACCTTCCAGCAAAAAGGAGAGATGTGGTCAGTAGGAGCTTTCTACAAAACTTTTGATAAACCGATTGAAATTGTACAGTTCCTTTCTGATCCAGGTTCTTTCCAGCCCAGAAATGTGGGAAATGGAACTGTGGTAGGGGTAGAAATGGAATTCAGAAAATCCTTGAGATTCCTTAGCCCAAGATTGGAAAACTTCCTCTGGACGACCAATGTGACGATCACCGAATCTCAAATTGCGATGTCAGAAACTGAAAAGAAATCCAGGGAACTTACTGCCAGAGAAGGGCAGCAGATTGGCAATACCAGAGATATGGCTGGACAGGCTCCCTACATCATCAATACGGGTGTAGCATACAATAACTTCAGCAATGGCTGGGAGGCAGGTATTTTCTATAATGTTCAAGGGCCTACCCTAAATATGGTTGGATTCGGCAACCGTACGGATACTTATACGGAACCTTTCCACTCTCTTAATTTGAACATCAACAAAACTTTTGGTGCTGATGAGCGCATCCGTACCAGCTTGGGAGTTCAAAACTTGTTGAATGACAAGCGAGAGATCGTGTTCAGTTCCTTTGGAGCTCAGGATCAGATCTTCACCCAACTTGCCCCTGGCACAAGGGTTAATTTCAGCGTAGGTTTTTCATTCTAATACATACAGCTTTTAGTTTACTAAAGCCATCTCATAAGGGATGGCTTTTTTAGTATCCTTTAGCTAATTATTGGCTATATTCCATCTCATTCTCTCAGGATTGACTACTTTGGGACATGATAATGAGATCCAGCCTACTTCTGGCCTTGGTACTATTCCTTGGCATTTTCCAAAATCCGGCCTTCTCCCAAGAGAAAGCCCCCTCTCAAAAATTCTGGGAAAACCTCAGAAATCACTGCGGCAAAGCCTATGCAGGAGAATTGATATCTCCTGAATCTGATCCGAGATTTTCCGGACGATTGGTCATGCATGTTAGGGCGTGTGAAGAAGGAAGAATTCGAATTCCCTTTTTTGTGGGGGAAGACAGATCAAGGACTTGGGTGCTGACTATGGATGAAGAGGGTCTGATCCAACTTAAGCACGATCACCGTCATGAGGATGGTTCTGAAGACCAGGTGACTCAATACGGTGGAAAAGCTTCCAACACAGGGTCGGCTACTACCCAGTTTTTTCCAGCAGATCAGTTTACGGCCAACCTTCTACCCGCCGCGGTGGGTAATGTCTGGTGGATTACTGTAGACGATACCTCCTTTTCCTACAATCTCAGAAGACTTGGTTCTCCAACTTTATTTACTGTAAAATTTGATCTGACTCAGCCCATAGAAGTCCCGGAAGCACCTTGGGGATGGGTAGACTAAAACCAATTACTAGATGAACGATTCATTAATTGCACTCTGGAGAGAGGGAAGAACCCGATTCACACAGCTTTTGGATAAAACTGCAGCATCTGATTTGTCCAAGCGCAACGGCAACAGTCCCAATTCTGCTGGTTTTTTGATCCGGCATATCGCGGAAGTCGAGTTGCTTTTTGCAAAAAATGTCTTCGGCTTGGCCGAAGTAAAAATTGTAGCCAAAACGCTGATTGCCGGAAAAGACACAGGCGAATGGACCAATTTGGAGGAGTTGAAAGAGATGGCAGTTTACTCGGCTACCATGCTGGAAAAGGCAATTTCCCTGCAGGAAAATTGGGAGCAAGTGATCGAAACCAAAGAGTTTGGGAAAAAGACCAAGGCAGAAGCCTTGGGAAGAATCACTACCCATACCGCTTACCATGCCGGGCAACTGGCTTTGGTATTGAAATATGGGCAGTGATATTAGGTAAGTTTTCGGATGATTTGCTCGGCTTCAGGATAAAGGGGAAGTAAAACTTCACTTGTGAAAAGCTCAAAATCTCTGAAATCAAAACCCGGTGCTACGACACAGGATACAAGTGCATAGCTGTTTGGAAGATCCACAGAGCTTCCGAAAATGGTATTTGCTGGTACCAAGTGCTGAGGTCTTGCACCTTTTTCTGAAACAGGTCCAAGCTTTAGGACTTCATGTCCCTTTTCACCCAATAAGTGAACAGAAAGCGGACTCCCCTCGTGCCAAAACCACAATTCGTCACTTTGGATTCGGTGAAAATGGGATACATCCTGAGATCTCAGCAAGAAATAAATAGAGGTAGCTAATTGCCGATTTTCTCCATTGGAATGAATTACTTCCTGAGCAGATCGAAACGTCTCAGCGTAAAACCCTCCTTCCGGATGTGCTTTGAGATTCAGAATCTCAACCAGTTCTTGAATCCTCTTTTCGATCGATTTCACGAATAATTGTTTACTAGAATATCTACGATTCGCTCTGCAGTTTTTCCATCCCAAAGAGGGATGCCTTGGTAGTGCTTCCATTCACCTCGCATGATTTTCTCGAGGTAAGGCTTTAGCTTGGATGGATCGGTCCCTACCAGCTCGTTGGTTCCCATGTGGATGGTTTCTGCCCGTTCGGTATTGTTTCTCAGGGTCACGCAGGGTACGTTCATGACAGAAGTTTCCTCAGTCACCCCACCCGAGTCCGTGATCACTCCCTTGGCATTTTTCACCAAGTAATTGAACTCCAAGTATCCCAGTGGTTCACACATGTGGAGGTTTGGAGCATTTATTCCAAGGTTTTGAAGATTTTTTGCCGTCCTAGGATGGACTGGGAAGATGATCGGCAGACCTTCTGTTCCATCCAGGATCGCGTCGATCATCGCCTTGAGTGAATGCTCCTGATCCACGTTGGCAGGACGGTGCATGGTCATCACAAAATACTGGCCCGGTTCCAACTTTTCAAAAATTTCACCTTCGGGCTTTTTGAAATGAGGCATTTGTGCCATCAGTGTGTCGATCATGGTGTTGCCGACAAAGTGGATCTTCTCTTCTGGAACTCCTGCTTTTCTCAGGTTACTGTTGGCAATTTCCGAAGTAGTAAAAAAGTGATCTGTGATGGAATCCGTCACCATTCTGTTGATTTCCTCAGGCATGCTGAGGTCGCCTGACCGGATTCCTCCTTCCACATGTGCCACATCGATTTGGAGTTTTTTGGCAGCAATGGAGCAGGCCAAAGTACTGGTCACGTCGCCTACCACGATCACAATATCCGGGCGGTTTTCCATCAATTCTTTTTCAAAAGCTACCATAATGGCAGCCGTTTGTTCGGCTTGGGTACCTCCGCCTCCTCCTAGATTGGCGTTGGGATCGGGGATATGCAGCTGCTCAAAAAAGTCTCCGGACATCTTTTTGTCATAATGCTGACCGGTATGCACCAGTCTAAACATTACATCCTTTCCTTCTGCTTGTTTCTTTTGCAATGCATGGATGATCGGAGCGATCTTCATAAAATTTGGCCGGGCACCGGCTACGATGGTAAAAAGAGGCATGGCTTATTGATAAAATTTTGGCAAAAATAAGGATTACCTTCGGGTCAGGCAGTCAATTTCCATTTAAAAATCGGGGGATTGGTCGGTTTTTTGTTTCTTTGTGGCAGAATGTTTTTTGAGTAAATAAGTTTAAATGAGAAGATTTGATCAGTTAAGGCTAGCGTGGTTGACAGCATTTTTTGGATTGATTTTAGGGATTTCCTCCTGTGTGGAAACAGTCGAAAATGAGGTGCTGGCTTATTCCAATGATTTTTCCGATTTGAACTTAGCAGGGTTTGAAAATGGAAAACTTTTTATTTGGAGAAATGATACCTTGGCGGGCTATTACCACAACGAAGAGGTGGCGGTAAACTTGAAGGATCTTCCTCCTCACAATTACCTGAAGCTTTCCATCGAAATTCTAATCCATGATACTTGGGATGGCAATCCCGAGGATAGCCTTTCGGGACCAGATTATTGGTATATGGGTATAGATCGTACAGAAACATACCGAACCACGTTTTCCAATACACCCTGCGAATCGACGTATTGTCTGTATCAGTCCTATCCCAACACGTACTTTAGACAAAACAGGCCCAAGACTGGAGCTATTCAAACTAATTTGCCCGGATTGTGTCTTTTTGGGGCATTTCCAAATTACACTACTCGATATCGTGTAGAGCAACTGATCGAGCATACCAATCCTGATGTGAGGGTGTTTTTAGGTGGAGAACTTAGGCAGTTGAATAGTCCTGATCCTGTGTGTGACGAGTCTTGGTCTGTTGCTGGGATTCAAGTTTTTGCGATTCAAACCAATAAAAGATGAGAGTTAAAAAAAGAGGTGTTGGTTTTCTGTTGGTTTTGTTGGCGTCTGTCCTCATCGAATCCACTTTTGCTCAGACTATTCCCGTAGGAACGCCTGTTTTGGATGACTACCTAAGGAGGCTTCAGTTAATGGGACAAATCGACTCGGCGTCCTCTTGGATGATCCGACCTCTGTTTCCGGTGGATGCTTTTGGGGCAAAAGATGGTTTTGATCTCGACAGTTCTTTGGTAGACTTGGATCAGTCGGCATACCACCATCGTTTTGGGAAGGATGGAAAAGGAAAATTCCTGACGCTTCCGGTAATTTATCGGGCTCAGTATAATTCTAATTATGCTTTTGGTGTGAATGATGGGGTCATGATTCCAAACCGGGGCATTCAGCAGGTATTCAGTTGGGGGACTTATGCAGAGTATGGAAAGTTTAGCCTGCAGCTGCAGCCCGAACTAATCTGGGCAGATAACAAGGATTACAAAGGGTTTCCTATCGAGCATCAGGCCACGATTCTGTTTTATTATGAGTATATGAACCGGATAGATATGCCAGAGCGGTTTGGGTTAACCGATTTTGTCAGACTTTATCCAGGTCAATCCAGCTTCCGATTTAATCTTAAGGAAGCTTCCGTTGGGGTTTCTACTGAAAATTTATGGTGGGGTCCAGGCAGACGGAATTCACTTTTGATGGGGAATAATGCCCCTGGATTTTTGCACTTTACATTGAATACACGAAAACCAGTCAAGACTGGTATTGGATCCTTTGAGGGACAGGTGATTTCCGGCTTCTTGAAATCGTCAGGTTTTTTGCCGCCCTGGCCTGACTACAACATCCAGCAAAACCCTGTATATATCCCTAAGAGGTCAGATGACAAAAGATATCTCTCAGGTTTGGTTTTCACTTACCAACCCAAGTGGATTCCAGGCCTTTTTCTGGGATATGGTTCTGTCAATCATATGTATCGTTCGGACGTCTCCACTCTTGCTGATGCGATCCCTGTTTTCAATGGGAGGAAAAAAGCACAAAACGTCAATGATCCTATCCAAGAAAAAAGGCAGCAGTTTAGCTCGGGATTTTTCAGGTGGCTGAGTCCTGAGGGTAGGTTTGAGTTTTATGGGGAATATGGAACCAGAGACAATGACCGGACATTCAATGATTTCATTACCACTCCCGAATCGGGCAGAGCTTTTACCTTTGGGTTTGCTCATTTGATGGAGCTCAAAAAACCCAATCGTTTTTTAGAAATCAGTTCTGAAATGACTCTTTCAGGGCAGACGATCAGGGATGATATCAGACAGCTTAGGACTTGGTACATCCATGATCATGTGAGGCATGGATATACCCATCAAGGTCAGGTGTTGGGAATTGGGAATGGACCCGCTAGTAATCAGATTTTTGTGGGACTCGCATGGGTAGAAGGATTGAAAAAAATAGGATTGCAGTTTGAGCGGATTGAGTACAATAACGATTTCTACTATTACCGCTACGAGGAATCTAAAGATTTCAGAAACAAATATGTAGACTTAGTATTCTCCCTCACTCCAGAGTGGAAGTTTGGGGAGCAGTTTTTGGTTTCAGGTAAGTTTCAATACGTAAATACTCTTAACTACAAGTGGTATCTTGAAAATGACCCCAATCAATATTTTGTACCTGGATATGACCGGAATAATTTTGTAGGCCAAATTGGGGTGACCTATCTAATAAAATAATCGAACACGTAACAAAAATGAAAGCTTCAAAAGATAAAGTAATTGCTGTGGCCTACACGCTGATGGTAGATGATGGGGAAAGCGGAAAAGAATTGTATGAAACGGTATCCGAAGATCAGCCTTTTTACTTTTTGTTCGGCTACCAAAATGTCCTTCCAAAATTTGAGCAGGCTATAGAGGGTAAGTCCGTAGGCGATACTTTTTCAGTTTTTATTGACTTTGAAAACGGATATGGTGATTACGATGAAAACAAAAAAGTCATCATTCCCAAAGCCAATTTCAAAGAAGACGGAAAAAAGAATAAAGATATTCTGAAGGTAGGAAATGTGATTCCCATGCAGGACGATAAAGGAAACCAAATGCGTGGAGAGGTGATAAAGGTAGATTACCTCGGAGTACACATGGATTTCAATCCTCCTCTCGCTGGGTTTGACTTATATTTTGAAGGGAAGGTAGTCGCCGTTCGCGATGCTGAGCCTGTAGAAATAGAGCATGGTCATGCCCATGGCCCGGACGGTCATCATCACCATTAAATGACAAGGAATTGAACTTTTTAGATGCCCTATTTCGAAAGGAATAGGGCATTTGTCGTATGGTGGAGAGTCTTAGGTTAAGGTATTTTTGGTCAGTTCAATTTCAAAACCTAACCCTTTACTACTATGAAAATTTGGATTGATGTTTTAAGAAAAGTTGCCTTGCTAGGTTTTTTTATCGCATTTATGGCTTGTTCCACTGAAGATGAGCTTCCACAGGGCTCTTTCAATGTCGAGGCAAAAATCAATGGGGTCGATTGGAAGGGCTCAGGCAATAGCCGAATTACCAGTTTACCCGGAGGGTTCAAGGCTTTTGCGATCGGGGCTGGGGCCACAGATCGATCGAGCTTTGCACTCACCATGACCGAAGAGCGGACAGGTACATTTAATCTGGCAGGCAATGCAGTATGGACTACGTCTGATTTAGTAGTTCACAATGCTACTTCGGGTACCTTGAACATTACAAAATTGGAAGGAAACAAAGTGTCGGGCACTTTTTCTTTTAAAGCTAGACCCGCCCTTGGAGGTGGAGCAGAAGTCACCATCACCGATGGCGTTTTTACAGATATCAATATCATGCGATAAGAAAGCATAATCACCTGTGTGGTTAGCCCGCGGGTGGTTAGGCTAATTTTTTGAAATGGCGCTTGAAGTCGTAAGGGTGATTGGACTGTAAAGTAGCCGGCCTCTCTGATTGTTCAGAGAGGCCTTTGCTTACTTACGAAGATCGTATCCGTAAGTCTTAAAAGCGAGATTGATACTCAAATCTCTCAGACCTTCGATGCGATCAGAAGGGTACAGCAAATACGCCTTCGATAACTGATGAACAGCCTGTCCATAATCCTGTGAGTTGAAATGGACAATGGCGTCATTGTAATACTGCAGTCCGGCCAATTCAGTAAGATTTACTTTTCTGAATATGGAAGTTTCAGAAAGATCAACGTTAGGTCCGGCCAATCGTTGATTGAAGGTGATTGGTGTAGCATCTTTTTTTGGAAGATACGAACTGAGGTAGTTTTCTACTTCAGACGGAAGGGTAATCATACCACCCACGGCAATCGTACTCTCCAAGATAATGGGCTTTCCTGCCAGATTTACCTGAATGAATACATGGTAATCCGTTTCTACAATGTCAAAATCATACCCATACCTTTCCAAAAGCAAACCCAAGGCAGCTGAACCGCTTACGCAGTCGAATTTTCCAGATGCAAGCATGGTATTGAAAGAGGAGTGCTGCTCGTATTTTCTGAAAAGTCGTTGATGTGCTTTTTGAAAGATGGTTCGAAGTAAAACCATCTGATCGGTTGTTTTCGAAGCTTTGCCATCCAATTCTCCGACAAGTAAATTCCACTTTTCTTCGGAAATAGTTTCGACAGCATTTACGGCTTTGAATAGCTGAAAGGGAGTTTTTTCATCCGAATTCCAAATTGCTTTTTCTGTCTCAGATCCAAAAGCAAGGTAATCTTCATGCAAAGCTCTTTCTTGGGAAATGCCCGAAAAGACAAACCCTAAGAAGATTGCGATGAATAGAACCGCCTTTTTCATGGCTCATGAAGCTATTGTTATCAGTTGAGTCTAAAATTAACAATTTGATAACATTAGCAAAAAAAATGACCCAAAACTTAACATTGGGATAATTACAAGGGGTCATTGGTGATGGTAGGGCTCGTTTCGGAGGATGGTGAAAGCTCTATACAGCTGCTCAATAAAAAATGGACGGATCATCTGATGAGAAAAAGTCATTTTGGAAAGAGATATTTTCCCATTTGCCCTAGCATACACTGCTTCTGAAAATCCATAAGGCCCTCCGATAACAAAGACCAATTGCCTAAGGCCTGAATTCATTTTTTTCTGGAGGTATTCCGAAAACTCAAGAGAGGAAAAACTTTTCCCACGCTCGTCCAAAAGTATAAGTTCGTCTGAGGTCTGAAGCTTTTTGAGAATCAATTCTCCTTCCCGCTCTTTTTGTACGGATTCGGAAAGGGATTTGGTGTTTTTCAAATCAGGGATAATCTCCAGATCGAAACGGATGTAATACCCAAGACGCTCAGTATACTCAGAGATCAGTTCCTGAATCGGTTTATGGTCGGTTTTGCCTATGGCCAAAAGCTTGATTTGCATGGGGTAAATATCCGAAAAGCTCCTTTTAAAAGCTTTTTTACAAAATTAATTTTCCACTAATCCCTCACATTTCCCGCCTTTACATCAAATCTTCCTTTGAACCTTCTTTGTGTCAAGACGCCAAACATTCCTGATAAACAGTCTGTTCGAAAACCATAAACCAAAACTATTTCTACCCATGAAAAAAGTATTTTCTTTAGTGATGGTGATGACGTTGTTTTTCGCATCAGCCTTCACACCAAAAACCAACACTGTTCACGAAGTAGATGCCGATATCGTTGATTTGGCAGTGTCTACTGAGTTTTTATCCACCTTGGTAGCCGCTGTCAAGGCTGGCGACTTGGTAGATGTGCTAAAAGGTGAAGGACCTTTCACCGTATTTGCTCCGACCAATGAAGCATTCGCCAAGCTTCCCGCTGGTACGGTAGAAAACCTGCTTAAGCCCGAAAACAAGGCTCAGTTAGTAGCAGTATTGACCTACCATGTAGTACCAGGAAAAGTGATGTCTTCTGATTTGAAAGATGGAATGAAAGCAAAAACTGCTCAAGGGGGAGAAATTACCATTACCCTAAAGGATGGCAAAGCCATGGCCAACAATGCTACTGTTACCGCAGCAGATATTCAGGCATCAAACGGAGTGGTTCATGTAATCGACACTGTGATCCTACCGAAAATGTAATTTGGATTTCGATTTTAAATACCAAAAAGCCCGCTGGATCAATTCCAGCGGGCTTTTTTTAGTTGATTAGCTCTTTTCTTTTCAGAATTGTTTCGAGAAATTTTTTATCATTCTCCGAATTGAATATTCGGAATGGTAAGTGAATAAACTGAGCCTTGGAAAGGTAAAGAACAAAGGCATCTTTGGTCATCTCTACCCGCTTGATCATGTTCCACTGCACAGGCATTCCTTCACGAGCGTTGATTTTCATCAGGATCTGACGGCTGTCGATCTCGTAAGCCATTTTTTGGAAAATGGGTTTGTTTTGCTCCATTTGAGTCACACCGGTAAACTGAATAGCCCAGAACAATACATACAAACCATAAGCGATCACCGCGCCGATGATCCACCAAATGGAAGCAATCCAGAAGTACCCACAGCAAATGGCCAAAGCGATCAGGATCACCCACCACTGTTCTTTTAGGATGGATTTGAGCCCCATTTTGATATATGTTCCAGTTTCGAGCTGGTATTTTTTGGTTTTAATAATCATTAGTCAGGAATTTGAGAGCGCAAATATCCACCTATCCCTGTGATTAAGCAAATGGTTCTAAATCATAAATGATGGGGTTGGAAGAAAAACAAATCGTTCATGCAATTGATTTAAAATTTGTAATACTTTAAATTATAGAAAAATTTTTGGCTATGAACAGTTTGGTGGTAGATCTGATCGTCTGTGGGTTGGCATATGTGATTACAGTATATTTCATAGCCACCATGACCAAAAACGCACTAAAAAGGGGAAAAGGTAATGATGAGGGAGACGGAGGAATCGAAAAAATTACCCCTCCCAAAATTGATCTGCCCCCCGGGGTTATTTGGCCTTCGGATGCTCCCAAAAAATCGAAGCAACCCGAGCCGGTAGAGTTTTAATGACATTTTTCGCAAACACCCTGTACCAATAGGCTCATTTCCTTTTTCTCAAATCCTTTCGGTAGCTTGATCTGAGGCAGGGTAATGTCTTCCAAGCAAGTAGTTTCTCCGCATTTTTCGCACTTGAAGTGCACATGCTCATGGCTATGGTCGTGCTCGGATTCCCCGTGAGTGCACAACGCATATTTGGTAGCTCCACTATCATCCAAAACCTTGTGAATCAAGTCCTTGTCCAAAAAGGTTTTCAAGGTACGATAGATCGTCACTCGGTCAAATTGTTTGTTCAGGGTTTCTTCCAAGTCGGAGTGAGACAGGGCAATATTTTTATTCAAAAATTCCTGAATGATCTCCAGACGGCAATCGGTAATTCGAAGTTTGTGGGATTGTAATATAGAATAGGGGTTATTCATGGGCTTCCTTTGCTTCTCAAATTAACTGAAAAAATGGATGGTAAAAAAAGAGGCGCCGATTTCGACGCCTCCTTACTCAATTAATCTCCGGAATATCCTTCCAGAATCTTGTTGACTCTCTCCAATGCATCTTCCAGGTGTAGTTTGCTCATTCGGTCGGAAGTTCTGCCGATTGCACCTCTGATCTGGCTTTGAAGGGTTTTCAATTCTCCAAGAGCCATTGGCCTGATGTCAGACTGTGAGGCATTAAGCTGTGGACCGGCAAATGCTCTAAATTGAGCAGGAAGTGGAGCCACATTTCCAGTCAACAACAGCTCGAGACGCTCAATGTGAGCTCTCTGAAGGGCCCTGCGATGTACATCGATGGCTCTTCCTGATGGTAGTTCTGTCCAGATTCCTTTTCGTAGATCGTCGAATAGTTCGGTGACCTTGTAGGCATTAGCCCCGTTCAAGGCCTCATTCTCTATGACTCTGCCCAATCGGCCCCATTCCAGGATTCCATTGAGGGTAGTCACTTGGATGCCGCGGATTCTTTCCAAAGCACCAAAATCACCAATTCTTGCGATGATGGCCTCATCCATTAACCAGCTAGGTGTGGCAAATAGGTTCTTATTCAAGAAATCCACCGCAGACTTTTGCATTTCCTTAGAAGTGTGGGTGTAAACGGCTTCTCCTTGTCCGGAGGACTTGTAGACTTCCATCACTCCTCCTACGTTGGTTCTCACGTGTCCCATGTAGCGGTTAAACTGTCCGATCACCTGACCATACATTTCTTCCAAGTCAGCGTAATTCTTGTAGGGCTTGTCTTTCTCGGTAGTCCATTCAATGAGGTTAGGCACAATTCGCTTCAAGTTTTTGATTCCATACTCTGAAGCAAGCATGGCATTATCGCCAAGGTCCTCGGATTGGGTAGTCGGGTCATAGTTGTTGCCCTGACGTCCGTATCTGTACATTGGATCACCTTTTTTCTCCACGATCCACTTATCCAATGTTGGAAGTTCATCTTCTGGAGTTTTTGCGTCCAGAATTGGACGGTAACCCCACATAATGGCGTATTTATCATAAGGTCCAACGTCAGGCATCAGACTCACCCCTGTGTCTTCTGGCTGTGCGATATAGTTGAATCGGGCATAGTCCATGATCGATGGAGCAGTTCCAAACTCCTTGGTAAAGGCTGCATCTCTCAGTTTTTCTACCGGATAAGCTACCGAGGAGGCAAAGTTGTGAGGAAGACCCAAGGTGTGTCCTACTTCGTGAGCGGATACAAATCGGATTAATCGACCCATCACTTCATCGTCAAATTTCACGCTTCTCGCGTCAGGGTTAACTGCAGCAGTCTGGATGAAAAACCAGTTTCTAAGCAGGTTCATCACGTTGTGATACCATCCGATATCAGACTCGATGATTTCACCTGATCTAGGATCTGAAACGTGAGGACCGTAAGCATTCTGAATGTCAGAAGCGAAATAACGGATCACAGAATATCTCGCGTCCTCTGGGCTCCAGGTAGGATCTTCCTCAGGGCTAGGAGCTTCCTTGGCGATGATGGCATTTTTGAAGCCAGCCGCTTCAAAGGCTTTTTGCCAGTCTTCTACTCCTTGCTTCAGGAAAGGAACCCATTTTTTTGGAGTAGCGGGGTCGATGTAATACACGATGGGCTGCTTCGGTTCTACCAATTCTCCACGCTTGAATTTCTCTTCATCGCCCGGCTTCACCTCTAGTCTCCATCTGTCCAGATATCTTCTGGATGTGGCTTTTTGCTCGTCCGCGCCGTAATCCACATAGGATCTTGCAAACCAACCTACGCGCTGATCAGCGAGACGCTGCTTCATGGGTTCTTTCGGAAGAAGGATCATGGAAGCATTCATCTCCAAGGTGATCAAGCCTGTCACGCTGTTGGAAGGGGGATCGGAAGCAGCATACGTCAATACATAACGAGCTTCGATGTTGATCGGATAGGTATGGATATGCTGGATGAACGAGCGCTCATTGTCCAATCGGGTCACACGGTATTCCGTTCTTCTGTTTCTTTGAAGGCCCAGTGCCTGATTGTCCTTGGTAAACAGATCGGTGGCTTCGATCACGGTACCGGTAGAATCTGTAGCACGTGATCTAATGGCAAATTTTTGAAGGATTGGTTCTAAGTTGGACGCTTTTACAGCAAGGGAGATTGGAAGGGAGTCTGCCGCATAGTTGTTGACAGAAACCACTTTCAGGAGAATGTCATCCTGATTTTTTTCCCAACGCACCATCAAATTGGTGGTGTTTTCGCCACCATATCCGATTCCATCGGCAGTTTTGGCGATTCTCACCACCATGAGCATGTCACGGCCTAAAAGAGAATCCGGGATTTCATAGAAATACTTGTCCTCTATTTGATGCACCTTGAAGAGCCCTGCTTTAGACTTTGCCTTGGCAGTAATGACATCTTTATAAGGTTTTGGCCCATTAGCAGGGCCATTGTTTTGGGGTCTTGAAGCTGGGGCAGGAGCAGCGGCAACAGGAGTTTCGGCACCTTTTTTCTTTTTTTTCTGTGCGAAAGAATCCTCTGCCTGAAGCATTGCGCCCATCAGACCCAATACAAAGGTGGTTCTCCTCAGTAATTTGGGTAGGGTTTTGTTCATAGCATTCTAAATTGATTGTAAAATAAAATAACTTCCAAAGCTCGGGATAAGCCGAGTCTTAAACCTATTTTTTGATAAGCGGTTTCATCATAAAATCAAAGGCACTTGGAAAGGCAAAAGAAAGAGGTGGTCATAATCGGAGGAGGTCTCGCCGGATTGGTGGCTTCCTTCCTTTTGGTCAAAAGCGGACATCAGGTTATTTTGATAGAAAAGAAAGTGTATCCTTTTCATCGGGTCTGTGGGGAATATATTTCTAATGAGGTCCGGCATTTTTTGAAACGAAATGGTCTTTTCCCGGACTTTATCGATATGCCCCAAATCACAAAGTTTGAGTTTTCTGATACCCAAGGAAAATCTGTACGCCTTCCTTTGGACTTAGGCGGTTTTGGAATTAGCAGGTTTGTATTGGATGAGTGGCTTTATCACTTGGCAATAAATGAAGGAGTGGAGTTTCGGACAGGGATTCAGGTTACCGGATTGGAGTTTGACAGGAAATCAGATCTTTTTCACCTAACGCTTTCTGATTCCAGTGAAGTACTTGCTCCCTTTGTGTTTGGAGCTTTCGGAAAAAGAAGTAAGCTCGATAAGTCATTGAATCGTAGATTTTTCTTTCAACGGAGTCCTTATATCGGCGTAAAATATCATGTGAAAACCGATTTTTTAAGAGATACTGTGGCATTGCATAACTTCCATGGGGGATATTGCGGGATCAATGCCATCGAGGAGGGGAAGTTTAACCTATGCTATCTGGGGAGCAGGGAGCAACTTAGGCACTATGGGACGATAGCTGAAATGGAGCAGCAGGTTTTGTGGAAAAATCCTCTTCTCGAGCGGATTTTTAAGGAAAGTGAATTCCTTTTCGACAAGCCTGAGGTAATCAATGAGATCAATTTTGAGCCCAAGCTGCCAGTCGAAAATCATGTACTCATGCTTGGAGACTCAGCGGGCTTAATTACACCTCTTTGCGGTAATGGTATGGCGATGGCGATTCACTCGGCCAAAATCGCCGTAGAGGCCTTGAATGAAGGAAAGTCTAGAGAGCATGTTGAGCGAATGTATGCTCAAAACTGGAATGAAGAATTTCGTAGACGACTAGCAGTAGGAAGGACCGTCCAAAAACTTTTCGGATCCGGCAGAGGATCAGTGATCGCCCGAAACCTGATCGAGCACGTGCCTTTCGCGGCAAACTTAATTATGCGAAACACCCACGGTCAGCCTTTTTGATCAGTAGCCAAATACTTGGAGGATCTGGGTGTTTTCCAGAAAGTAATACATAAAAAAGGCATTGAGAGCTATCGCGGAAAGGTAGTTCATTCCCATGGCCCAACTGTAAGAGGCATATTTTTCAGGATTGGTCCTCACGAAACCAAACCACACCAGAAAAAACAAGAGGATAGGAGCCATGGCTCCAAGGTATACCCAAATTATGCTTTCTTGTCCTCTGCTAAGGAAATACCAGACAAAAGCCGCACCTGTAAGCGAAAAAAAGATACTCGAAAACGCAAAGGTTCCTGTGATTCCCAATGTTCTGCTCAATGTTTGATCTCCCCGACGGGCATCTTCCTTATGTTGATATACTTGGGTCAAGGGATAATTGCCCCAAAGCATCAAACTGGTCAACAGGCCCGGGAGGACTACATGGGGCTTGAACATCACTTCCCAGCCTAACTCACTCAAGCCTGCATAGGCCATGGCAAAGGTAAAATACCCCTGAAAAAGCCCCGCAATCAACCAGCTTGCCCAAGGGTATTTTTTGATTCGAATCCAAGGATGACTGTAAGCCATGCTGACTAGACCATAGACTGCCAGCATGCTGGCAAAAGCCCAGCTGATCCACGCGCCAATAATCAGTGCAATCAGGAAAAAGACCTGAGAAAGCCAGTAAAGGTCCGGGGTCACTTTGGGGGGATATTTTAGCCCTCCGATGCTTTCCTCATCCCGATCAAAATAGCTGTTGTATCCGTTGCTGCTGGGATAGAGAAACAAGTGCAAAGCCAAAAATACCAGCAGTAATCGAAGTTCGTTGAGATTGGGAGTCAAAGCGAGCGCAAAGAAAAAAACCGGCATCAGGAAAAAAGAAAAAGGAATTCGGAGATGTCGAACACTGGAGCGGGTGATCATAAGTCGATAAGTTGGAATACTTGCTTAACCTTCTTGACAGGAAAGGGTTGATATGGATATCGACTAAATTAGAAATATTTCTCTTACTTGATTTAATGAATTCCAGCATTGTCAGTATTGGCCTTTCCAATCCGGGTAAGCCTATTCCACAGTCCGAAATCTCCCGATTTATGCAGCTGGCACACCAACTGGATGATTTGGAAAGCCGGAAGCTCCAATTTTTTTATCGGATGTCCGGCATTGATTTTCGTTACAGTGTCTTGGATGATTTTGAGAAAAAAGCCACCTCTGAATTTTCCTTTTTTCCGAAAAACAAGGAGCTGAGTCCTTTTCCAACGACCAAGGCCAGGATGGAGGTTTTTCAAGCCGAAGCACCAAAACTGGCCCTCGAGGCCTGTCTTTCGGCCATAAATCAGACCGAAGTAAAATCAGGAGAAGTGACACATCTGGTATTAGTGTCTTGTACCGGTATGGTAGCCCCCGGCGTGGAACTGGAATTGGTCGAGAAGCTCGGTCTCAATGACTCTGTAGAGCGGTACTGTGTCCATTTTATGGGCTGCTACGCGGCATTTACGGGTTTGAAGTTGGCAGACAAAATTCTCCGAGCCGAGCCTGGTGCCAAAGTGTTGGTGGTGGCCGTAGAGCTATGCACCCTTCATTTTCAAAAAGAATACACCGAGGACAATCTCCTGGCCAATTCGCTTTTTGGAGACGGAGCAGCCGCCGCCTTGGTCATGAATACTGATAAAGGACTTGCCATTAAAAATTACCTGAGCCAAGTGCTTCGGGAAGGTGAAAAGGATATGGCCTGGGGTATAGGGGATTTCGGGTTTGAAATGCGGTTGAGTCAATATATTCCTTCACTTTTGGATCAGGGAATCCGAAGGCTCAACTCCATTTTCGAAGAAAAATTCGGGCTTTCTGAGATCCGGAATTTTGCCATCCACCCAGGAGGAAAGCAGATTCTGCAAAAAGTGCAGGAAGCATTTGGCTGGCAGCCAGAGGTGAATCGCCATGCGATGGATGTGTTGAAAAACTTCGGAAACATGTCCTCTGTCAGCATCCTTTTTGTCTTGGAAAGGATGATGAGGGATCCAGCGATCGAGGGAGATATTTTGGCGATGGGTTTTGGTCCTGGATTGACTTTGGAAACCCTTCAACTGAATAAACGATGAGCATTTTTTCCCAAAGGAGTACTGAGAAGGAGATTATGGATGACCTGGAATGTTCAGGTCCTGTCTTGGAACAAACCCTTCGGGAACTGAAAACCATCAATCGATGGCTGGGAGGAAATCATGTCACCACCTTAGGATTGACACAGCTGATAAGCAAAAATCCACAAAATCACTACGAAATCACTGATATCGGATGTGGAGGAGGAGATATGATACGGGTGATGCACGATTGGGCAAATAAGCATCAAATCCTAGCCAAATTCACCGGAATTGACGCTAATGGGAACATAATCGAATTGGCTAAGGTTAGACAAAGGGATGTTAAAGATGTCCGATGGAGGGTTCAAAATGTTTTTGACCCTGAATTTTCAGCTGAGAAAACAGATATTGTGACCTGCACGCTGTTTACTCATCATTTTACAGACGGGGAATTAGTAGATCTTATAAAAGCGCTCCGCCATAAGGCCCGCTTAGGGTTAGTGATCAATGATTTGCATAGGCATCCTATAGCCTACTACAGTATCAAGTGGTTGACGAGGTTTTTTAGCAATTCCCCGATGGTAAAGAATGATGCAGCTTTGTCCGTATTGAGAGGTTTTTCAAAAGAAGATTGGGAAAAAATCCTTAAAAAAGCCGGAATTGAAAGTTTTCAAATCCGTTGGTTTTGGGCCTTTAGATGGCAGATTTGCGTGAAATTTTAATGTTTAACCTTAATTATCGATTTATGGAACTATCACCGGAAACAGTGAAAACACTTTTGGATGAAGGCATTCAGCTCGCTTACAAAATCATTCCTTCTCTGATATACGCCTTACTTTTTTATCTAGTGGGGAGGTTTGTAGTTATCAAACTCGTCAACGGCTTTAGTAAGATTCTGGAAAAAAGAGATGCCAATCCCTCACTCAATACCTTTTTGGTAGGCTTGGTCAAAGCGCTTCTTTTTGTCTCTTTATTTATTGGAATAGCCTCTATACTCGGTGTGCCCATGTCTTCTTTTTTGGCCATTTTGGGTGCAGCAGGGTTGGCCATCGGTCTTGCATTGCAAGGCTCGCTTTCCAATTTTGCCGGAGGTGTCCTGATTCTATTGTTCAAACCCTTTCGGGTCGGTGATGTGGTGACTGGGATGGGGCATACCGGTACGGTGAGAAAGATTGATATCTTGTATACACATCTGACCACTTTTGATAACAAAGAAGTGGTCATACCCAATGGCAATTTGGCCAATTCCGATGTGGTGAATTTGACTTCTCAACCAACCCGAAGGGTAGATTTGAATGTCGGAGTAGCTTATTCTACCGATCTTAAAAAAGCCCGTGAAGTGATTCTGGAAATTCTGGAAAATGACGAACGCGTTCATTCTGATCCAGCTCCTGTAGTGTGGTTGAATAATTTTGGAGACAGTTCCTTGAATTTAGTGGTCAGAGCATGGACAAATACTGAAAACCTTTGGCCTGTTTATTTTGAAACTATGGAAAAAATCAAGGAAGCTTTTGAGAAACATAGTATCGAAATTCCATTCCCGCAGCGAGTACTGCATCAGATATAGAATACATAAAAATCAAAAAGTCAAGAAAAAAAAAGAGAAAAAGAACACGTCTGAACTCCAATCACGTGAAAAGATATCATAATCCGTCTCCTGCTTGAAAACAAACAGTCGAACACATCACTTATCTACAGCGCGAGCACCACTG
>NZ_QEIG01000029.1 GCF_014324365.1 Algoriphagus sp. AK58 | reverse complement strand
TAATGATTTAAATTTAATGAAGAAGCTCGGTATTGTACCGGGCTTTTTCCGTTTAGACTTGATTTTATTCGTTGGTGGTTATAGTAATGGATGTATTCTTTGATTTCTTTTTTTAGCTCATGAATGGACTGGTACTTTTTTAGGTAGAACAGCTCTGATTTGAGAGTTCCAAAGAAGTTTTCGATGACTGCGTTGTCGAGACAGTTCCCCTTTCTGGACATGCTGATTTTGATTTCTTTTTCCTTGAGCAGGTTTTGGTATTGCGGATTTTGATAATGCCACCCCTGATCGGAGTGTATGATCAGACCCGGGATTTTTTGCCGGTTGCCGGTTGCCTTTTTAACCATTTCCAAAACTGGTTGTAGCATGGGTCTATCGGCCAGAGTAAAAGAAATGATCTCTCTGTTATATAGATCCATGATGGGAGAGAGATAGAGTTTCTTGTTTTGGACTTTGAATTCGGTGATATCAGTTACCCACTTTTGTTCAGGCTGAGATGCTTTAAAATCCCTGTTGAGGATATTCTCAGCTATTCTACCCTGCTCTCCCCGATAGGCAGCATATTTTTTTACCCGAACAACACTCTTTATTCTAAGTTCTCGCATCAAGGCGTAGACAGTCTTGTGATTGATCGTATAGCCTCTATTTTGAAGTTCTTCCTGGATTCTGCGGTAGCCGTATCTTCCTTTATTCAGTTTATAAATATCTCGGATCTCCAATTTTATTGTCTCGTACTTGTCCATTTTCTGGAGCTGTTTGAGGTGATAATAAAAGGTACTCCGAGCCATCCTTGCATGCTTTAAGAGTTCTTCCAATGCATGCTTTCGCCTTAATTCTTGGATGATTTGCGTTTTTCTTCTTTCAGGTTTTCGGATTGAATTAAGGCTTGAAGCTTTTTTAAGTATGCGTTTTCGGCTTTTAGGCTAGCCAGCTCTTCCAAGAGCTGCTCTTCTCGGGTCAGTGGGCGTTTAGGCTTTCTAGGCATAGTAGTGGGTCTTCCTAGTTGGATCGACTTCAATCCTTTCGGTCCTTTCGAATCATAAATCCGCACCCAATTCAGGACGGTTCCTTCATTAGGCACATGGAAACGGAGACAGGCTCGAAGTAAAGATAAAGATTCGGCTTTAAGTGTTTTAACGACCTTCAATCTAAAGTCTGCCGTGTATCTTCTTTTAGTGTTAGCCCTCAATCCTTCTTCTCCAAACTTCCGATAGAAAGCTACCCAACGTTTGACTAAAGAACTGCTAATGTTTTCCTTTTTGCCGATACTCTCCGAACTGTGTCGGCCTTGCATGACTTCTTGAACTATTCGAAGCCGGAAATCGAAATTGTGTTTTCTGTTTTTTCGCATAAAAATGCCCCCAATAAGTGTCTAACTTTTTGGGGGCACCGCAAAATCACTCCAGGCCTTATTTTTTGTAATTAGTTAATCACCACAGAGGTCTCAGAGAAATTTATAATCTGAGAGGAATTTATTCAATCTGTTGACGAATTGTCCTTTGATTTTAGGCTGAATCCCTCGCCTGTACTTAGTGTGATGTATCAAGCGTCTTGTAGTATCTTACTTCAT
>NZ_QEIG01000028.1 GCF_014324365.1 Algoriphagus sp. AK58 | reverse complement strand
TCGAGTCCCGTCCATTCCGCATTAAAGTCCCGAAGAAATTTGGGACTTTTTTGTTTTTAGGCTGCAAAGGATTATTGCCACGAAGGCAGAAAGACACTAAGTTTAAAAATTTCCGTATTCGACTGATTCAAGGTTTTCGTATTCCTTTCTCCGAAAAAAATAATCATTACCGTTAAAGATATCTTTGATCAAAAAACCATTTGTGCATTTGCGTCTCCGTCGGCATAATTCAAAGTAGTTTTTTGTAGCCAAAGAATCTCTGCCTTTTTGCGTCGCCTTCAAAAAAACTTTTGCTCCTTAGCGTCTTAGTGGCAAAAATCAAACCGCCCTTTCATCCACCAACACATCCACATTGGGATGAAGCCAAAGCAAGGAAGCGGGAAACTGCGTACTTACCTCTGGCTTTAGCATGCGTTCAAAAGCCTCTTTTTTACCTGAACCTGCGATAAAAATCAAGATCTTTTTGGATTGAAGAATATTCCCCACGCCCATCGTCATTCCAAAAGTCGGAGGCTGTTTTAAAGTTTTGATCATGCCATTGTTTAGCGTAGACTCGGCCAATTGACAAACATGAAATCCCGGTCTTAGCACCTCTCCGGGTTCATTTAGCGCAATATGACCATTCACCCCAATACCCAAAATGCAGATATCCAAAGGACCTTCTCTCTGAATCACCTCTTCCATTTTGCTGCAATCCCCTTCCGGATCTGCCGTAAAAGGATCAATCGTCCAATAGCGTTCAGAAGAAATCCCCATAGGCTGAACAAACTTGGTCTGCACATCGAGCTCTGAAGTAAAAGTTGACCCTTCCTCTAACCCACCCCATTCATCCAATTTGATCACACGTAGCTGATTGCAAAAGCTTGAATTTTTAGCCTTTTCAGCCACCATTTGCGCATAAAGACCCGATGGCGATCCCCCACTCGCGACACAAAACAACAAATTTGGCTTTCGGTCAATTTCGGGTTTCACCAATTCAAAGCCCTTTCGGCTCATGGTTTCAAAATCAGGTAGGTAATGGAAATTCATGTTGAGGCCAGTTGGAAATAGATAATCGATTTGACCATTAAATATCAGGTAAATTTTTGAGACCGTTTTTTTTAAACCACAGTAGACACATAGAAAACATTTCGCTGTCCTTTTCTTCTTTCTATTAACAGAATCATTTTTTTTGCGCCTTAGTGTCTTCGTGGCAAATGAACCGCTAGAAGCAAAATCTTGGTAGAAAAATTTGTCAATGGTATCACAAGCGCTGGACTCGAATAGCCGCTCAGTAATCGAAAGCCTTTTCCAGCGCAAGGAATAAAAAGACTACCCAAAAGCAGTTTCAAAACCACAGTAGACACATAGAAAACACATAGGTGTATCCTTGATTTTCAAAGAATCCAAATCTTTTGTGACTTAGCGTCTTCGTGGCAATTGCTCCGTTAGGAGCATAATCTTGGTAGAAGAAAAAGTCAAAGCTACCCCTAGCGCTGGACACCAAAAGCTGGTTTGGAAACGAAAGCTTGTGCCAGCGAAATGGAAAAAGACATTTTAAAACCACAATAGACACATAGAAAACACATAGTGGTCTCTTTGATTCTCATAGAATCCAAATCTTTTGTGACTTAGCGTCTTCGTGGCAATTCCCCATTTTTCCAGACCTATACGGTTGAACCTTAGAGCCCTCTGAATTATCCTTGGTGACCTTGGCGGTTAAGCTTTGTGAACTCTTATTTCCCCTTTGAGTCCTTTGCGGCTAATCTCTTTGTGTACTCTTATTTCACCTTCGAGCCCTTTGCGGCTAAAAAATCACTTCTTCCTTCTTAACTTATACCCATCTTAGTTTACCAAACACCAACCAACACCTTATGAGAAAAATTTACCTCAGTGCTTTGGGCTTGATGCTAGTTGCAAGTCCCCTATTGGCACAGAAAAAAGCCGCCCCCAAACCCGATCCACTCAAGCAATCCGTACAGCAAGCCATTGATTCCCGATTTGCCGACATGACGGAGCTAAGCGACAAGATCTGGGCTTTCGAAGAAATCGCCTTTCAGGAAACCCAATCCTCGGCGGCTCTATCTGCTTATGCGGAAAAACTCGGATTCAAAGTCACACGAGGGGTGGGCGAAATCCCCACTGCTTTCGTAGCGGAATATGGATCCGGCACTCCCATCATCGGAATTATGGGTGAGTTTGACGGCTTACCTGGCTTGTCTCAAAACAAAGTTCCTTTCAAAAGTCCACTCCATGCCGGAGCACCGGGACATGGTTGCGGTCACAATCTTTTTGGCGTTGCATCCCTTGGCGCGGCATCAGCGATCAAAGACTTGATTGCTGAAGGCAAACTGAAAGGCACGATACGCTTTTATGGTACTCCAGCCGAGGAAAAATACTTCGGCAAGCTGTGGATGATCCGTGCCGGACTGATGGACGATGTGGATATCATGATGGACTGGCACCCTGCCGACGAAACCAAAACCGAAGTCCAAAAAGGACTGGCCTTGGTAGATTTTATCGTCGAGTTTAAAGGACAGGCGGCCCATGCCTCCGGTGATCCTTGGAACGGCCGCTCTGCCTCGGATGCCCTCGAACTCTACACCACTGGCATCAACTACTACCGCGAGCACATCAAGCCTACCGTACGTATTCATTACCATATCCAAGACGGTGGACAAGTTGTCAACGTAGTACCTGACTACAGCCGACTTTGGGTCAGAGTCCGTGATACCAGCCGTGAGGGACTTGTGCCTGTCTGGAAGCAGGTAGAAAAAATGGCCGAAGGCGCCGCCATCATGGCCAATGTCTCCCACGAAGTGAAGCTCGTTTCCGGCGTGCATGAGATCCTGGTCAACCGAACCGGTTCGGTGGTGATGCAAAAGAACATTGAAAGCCTAGGAGCGATCACCTATACTGCAGAAGAACAGGAATTCGCCAAAAAGATACAGGAAGCCAATGGCAAACCGCAGGTGGGTGTGATCTCTGAGATCAAGCCAATGGAAGAAACCCTAGAACACAGTATGGGCGGCAGTACTGACGTAGGTGATGTAAGCTGGGTGGTACCCACCATCCGAATGGGAGCCACTGTGGCACCGACTGGTACTCCTTGGCATTCCTGGGCGGTAGTCGCCTCCGTAGGAATGTCCATCGGACACAAGGGAATGGGCTATGCAGCCAAGGCCTTGGCCATGACCATGGTGGATCTGTACCAAAATGAAGCCCTGAGAAACGAGATCAAAGCTGAATTCAAGCAGAAAAAAGGAGACTATGTCTACAAGGGCATTATCCCTGACGGCCCTCCGCCTTTGAAGGCTGGGTATTGATTTGAGGCAAGTAATTCAGAAATACCCGAAACCAGTTTCGTAAGGCATCCAAATAGGCATGCTTTACGAAACTGGTTTCGTAAATACAGACGTTACCACCCATTATAAAACGACACAGTAATAAAAACAGATAATGAAAAAAACGACATTAACACTTTTAGCAACCTGCCTGACATTTTTGACATTCGGACAGGTAGCAGAAAATCAAAAATTGATTGAGCTTGGCAAGACCTACAAAGACTTTATGTTCCGTAATGAGCCGACAAAAGAAGCTTTGAAAGAAGTAAAGACTGATGTTCCGGCTAACTTAAAGACAGCAACAGACTTTATCGTTCAGACAATATCTACAAATAATCAGCTTCTGACTAAAACATATTTATCACGACCAGACGATAAAGTGTTAAGACAGATTTACATAATAAGAGCTATCAATCTAAATCTTAGAGAAGAAAACCAAATTGACAATAATAAGCTCATAGATAGTTTATCAAATAAGGACATTCCGACTTATGAATTGGTTGACAATTACTATGGAATGGTATTTACAGCAGTTGGAAATAAAAACCAACCGTTTGACCTTTCAAAGACCGACTTTAAAATGAAAGAATATAACTTTAAAGACGACACAGAAAAAGGCATTATGTTTTTACGTTGTATGGACTATTGCGGAAAGACAATTTGGGGCTTTATGAACGTAGTGAAACCACCAAACACAAGCAAAGCAATTGACAACATTAAGAAGTTTCCTAAATTCAATGGACAAGCATATTACCAATACACCGACTTTTATTTTACGGACTTTGAAATGAATATCGTTAAGGACAAAGGAATTCAAAGCTACAAAAGCTACTACCTTGACAAATTCTACGAGACACTTTTATCACATTTAATTTGCTTAAACAATGAAGGTGGTTCAGAAAAGGAGAAAAACGACTTATTATTGGGTTCAATTTTAAAGGAGCGAAACCTTTACAAATACACCAAATACAAAGAGACATTAGAAGACATTTTCAAAGAACAGAAAAGAGAATAACGGGTGGTAACAGCCGTTTGCCGCAATGGGGGCTGACGTGGTTAAATCAAGTGCAGTGCTTCTATCAACATTTGTGCTTGGTTGACAGTGAAGTGCTCCGAAATCCCCCACTGCGGCAAGCGGCAAAACGTTAGTTCTCAACAAAAAATAAGTTCCAAATCAAAGGAAAGAGAACTACCATTAATGTGGTAAAAAAAATCCCAGTCCATGAGCCAAGGAACAATCCTTCTACCATGAGAACAAAATACGCCATTTGCCTCCTCTTCCTTATCCTCGGCCTCGGGACCTCCCAAAAAGATCCCCGAACCGAGTTTTTTCCAAAGCTGGAAGAGAAGCCGGAGGTAATTCCTGCCAAAGAAAACCTGTGGGTCTTTATTCTGGCAGGTCAATCCAACATGGCAGGACGGGGAAAAGTCGAACCTATGGACACGATCCCCGACCCACGGATTTTGACCATCAACAAAACCGGAGAGGTAATTCTTGCCAAAGAACCGCTTCACTTCTACGAACCCACCCTGACCGGATTGGATTGCGGACTTTCCTTTGGCAAAGAATTGCTGAAGTACATTCCCGACAGCGTTTCGATTTTGCTCATTCCCACAGCAGTTGGGGGAAGTGGCATCAATCAATGGATCAGCGATGAAACGTATCGGAATGTGCCTCTATTCACCAATTTCAAAGAAAAAACAGCAATTGGGAAACATTACGGAACCGTAAAGGCCATCCTTTGGCATCAGGGAGAGAGTGATGCAGCCTCAGTGGAGACTATCAAAATCTATGACAAGCAATTGGCTGTCTTATTCGGGAAGTTTAGGGCTGAAGTCGGCTATCCCAACCTGCCCATTTTCATGGGTCGATTAGGGTCCTATTCCAAGACGGATGAATCCTGGCAGGCTATTAATTCCAAAATGGAGGACTACCAAAAAACGGATCCTTATGCCCATCTGATCCAAACCAAGGATCTGAACCATAAAGGGGATTTTGTTCATTTTGACTCGGAAGGACAGCGGGAAATGGGAAAAAGATATGCCAACGAATTTATCCAAAGGCGCACCGTTGTCATCGAGTAGTTGGCTAGGCGGCAAAACATGTAGTTTCGCTTTTGACCAAGTATAGGATGTCCAGAGCTTTCCTGAAGGCATAAAACGAGTAGCCTTCTATTTTTTAAATCTTGGCAAGCAACCCATACTAAGCTTTATCCATCTTCATCCACATGATGAAGATTTTAAGATTTACCATTTTCCTGTTTTTTGTTTCTCTTACACACCTGAGTTTTGCACAGGAAGACACGCCCCATTTTTGGTTGGCAAAGGCGAGAACCACCATCTTAGCCGGCGATACCCTTCAAGGGATTACCGATCTCCATCAGGCCATTCACTTGGGTTTGTTTGATCCACTGGCGATTACGAACAGCAAAACACTTTCCTTTCTGGCCCAAGAGATCAGAGGCAAGGACTTGATGGAAGGAATCTCGCAAAACAGGTTGCGACTATCAGATCCTTCCCAGCTAAGGATCGAAACGGGGGATATTGATCGGTTTTGGGAGAATTTTGATGCGCTTCATGAGCCAAATGCAGAAAGCATTTTCTTGAAAAACTACATCCAAGAAGGAAGCCAGGGCCTAAAGACCTTCTACAGTGTACGGATGAACCGGGACTTGGAAAAGTATCTGGATAGAGTTCGCTCTCTGGAATCTTATTACCAAAGTATTCGGCCTACCACACTGAAGTTTGAAAGTCTAAAACCGGACTTTATCCGTGCCGCACAAAAATTAAAAGAGCTCTATCCTGAAGCCATTTTCCCTCCCATCTACTTTTTGATGGGAAGTCTATCCAATGTCGGCACTCCCGATGGCTGGGCTGGCATGTTGATCGGTGCCGAGCACTTGAGCAAGGACTCGAATAGTAATTTGGATTCGCTTTCTGAATGGGAGCAGAAGATCATTTTCGATTTTGATCAGACGGTACCCATTATCGTGCATGAGTATGTGCACTTACAGCAAAAAAACACACCGGAATCTACCTTATTGGATTTGGCTATCATGGAAGGGGCAGCGGATTTCATCACCTATCTGATCCTTGGGCAACCTACCGACCCACGAGTTTTCGATTTTGGAGTTGCCCATGAAGAAAAACTTTGGGCACAATTCAAAACCCAGATGAGAGGGGAAAATACCGATGATTGGCTTTTCAATACCGACAATCCGGAAACCGGTTACCCCGGAAATCTTGGATATTTTATCGGTTACCGAATATGCGAAAGCTATTATCATCAAGCGGTTGATAAAAAATCCGCTATCAAAGAAATGCTGGAAATCAGGGATTTTGAGAAGTTTTTGAAGGATAGTGCTTACGAGTTCAAGCATTAAAAAAAACTGATTAGCCGCTTTCTTATGGGAATGGGAATTATTTGGTCTTTTCTGGATAGCGATTTTATTGAAATTCAACCCATTTTAAAATTAGGAATATAAGATTTTACTCAATCCTAATTGCCCTTTCTCCTCCTCTCTCCTATCTTTCCATTCTATGGAAAAACTGAAAATCGCCAGTGCCCAGTTTGAAAACCGAAGCGGAGATAAAGAATACAACCTCTCTGTCATCGACCGGCTTTCCGCCAAGGCAGCGGCTCAAGGCGCGCAGGTCATTGCCTTCCACGAATGTTCCGTCACGGGATACACCTTTGCCAGAAAGCTGTCCAAGGAACAGATGCTCGAAGTGGCCGAGCGTATTCCCGAGGGGCCAAGCATCCAAAAACTCATCGAAATCGCCCGCAAGAATCAAATCGTCATCTTGGCCGGCCTCTTTGAAAAAGACGAGCAAGACCAACTTTTCAAAGCTTATGTCTGTGTAGATCAAAACGGACTCCTGGCTAAATACCGCAAACTCCACCCCTTTATCAATCCAAATATTTTACCCGGAAATGAGTACGTGGTCTTTGACTTACTAGGCTGGAAATGCGGGATTCTAATCTGCTACGATAACAACATCATTGAAAACGTCCGAGCGACAAAACTCCTTGGGGCGGATGTTATTTTCATGCCGCATGTGACCATGTGTACCCCTTCTACCCGTCCGGGAGCCGGATTTGTGGATCCCAAGCTTTGGGAAAACCGGGAAACTGATCCCACTTCCCTTCGCATCGAATTTGACAGCCTGAAGGGTCGTGCTTGGTTGATGAAATGGCTGCCTGCACGAGCCTATGACAATGGGGTCTATGTGGTTTTTTCCAACCCGATCGGCATAGACGATGACCAGTTGAAAAACGGTTGCTCGATGATTCTCGATCCGTTTGGGGATATTTTGGCCGAGTGTCGGGACTTTGAAGACAGCTTTGTAATCGCTACTATCACTCCCGAAAAACTAACCCAAGCAGGCGGTTCACGCTACCTCCAGGCGAGACGCCCCGATCTCTACCGGGACATTATCGGTCAAGCCCACAAACCTGAGCAAAAAGTCGTTTGGCTTCAACCCAAGTCAAGTTGATTACTAATGCTTCAGGGCTGATTTAGCTCCCTTCAAGAGGGATTTGGCATTTTTCCAATACCTTATTTGTAAGGATGTTTAGCAGGAAAAGAATGCATAATTGCTACCTACCTCTTTGAGGATAGGAAGGTTCATGTTATTGATTTATATTCACTTCAAGTGAAAATAAGGAGATATGGAACTGATCAACAACATCCTAAGTATCGATCCAAACTATATTCTGATTGGCTTATTGAGCCTTTTTTTCTTTTTGGAACAGGTGACTGTCAATCCCTATCCCTTCAAAAACCGTGGGAAGCACCTTTTCCAAAATATCCTATTCCAGATTTCGCTGACCCTTTTGAATCTTGTTTTTCTGGGTATTCAACTGCAATGGATCGAATGGCTTTCTATGCACCAAATCGGGCTTTTACATTGGACCGAATGGCCTTATTGGGTCAAACTTGCCTTAGGAGTGGCCTTGTATGATCTGACCACCTATTGGATTCATCGTGCTTCACACAAAGTTCCCCTGCTTTGGAGATTACATCGGGTTCACCACAGTGATACCCACATGGACTCCTCCACCACCTTGCGCTTTCATCCTTTGGAAATCATATTTATTTATCAGACAGGAAATGTCATCACCGCTGCTCTCTTCGGCACAGATATGACTGCTTTGGCTCTGTATTATTTCATTGTATATATCTTTTTTTTCCTCGAACATTCCAATTTGAATTACCCCAAATGGTTGAATCACACGCTTGGACTGGTGCTGGTCATGCCGGACCATCACCGGGTGCACCACCACAAAGATCAGCAGTACACCGACTCCAATTTTGCAGACATCTTTATCCTTTGGGATAGGATTTTCAAAACCTTTAAATGGATCCCTGTAAAAAAGACAGACTTTGGCTTGGAAGAATTTGACTCCGAAGACAAGCAAACCTTTCTTTACCTGATGAAAAGCCCTTTTCTATCCATCAAAAATGAATCACGAAAAAAATCGAATGGCTCTTAGTCAGAGTATCTAACTAAACCTCTTTTTCCATCCTTTTCCTAAATAATTCACCCTCATGAAAACCATTTTATTCTTACTCGCTTTCCTTTTTTCCTCAACCGCCTTTTCACAAACCTCCGATCAGCTTCAGGTAGAACAATTGATTCAGAATTCTTTTGATGAGATTTTCTCCAACTATCAAGCTGAAAAGCTCACAGACTTTTACACTGAGGATTTTTTACTTCTGGAGCAAGGAGAAGTATGGGACATGGCGATCATTCGCGACTACCTCGCCAAAGCCAAAAGCAACCCAAACCCTCCTACCCGAATCAACCGCTTCGAGTTTATCAAGACCGTAGTCGAAGGAGACCGGGCCTGGGTAGCCTATCACAATTATGCCACGATCTCCCGGGACGGACAAGTCCTACGTGAACTCTATTGGTTGGAAAGTGCTACTGCCATTCGAACTGAAAGAGGCTGGAGACTGGATATGCTTCATTCAACTCGGGTAGAGAAATAAAAGCACTCCAATAATCGAGCCGGCCGATTTTTTCCGAAATCTCATTCCTTCTATTTTGGGGAATCCTGTAGAGGATTTCCACAATCCGAGAAATTGCTTTTTCGATTCCTTGGTCTAGGTGTCGACTCTTCATTTACCTGATCAGTCCTTTGGTTTCCGAGAGAGTTCCCGGCTAATGTATTTTGCTTTAATTGCTTGTTGAATTCACTTCTGGATTTAGGAATCCTTCAGCTATTGGCAATCGAATTGTCTTTTAGGATTAGATCAAAAGTTGAAAAAATGAATCCCGACAAAAATATTGAACTCATGACCTCCTCCACCAACCGCCTTTTGAAAAACATGGAGGCTTTGACTTCTTCGGGGACCTGGGAACTGAATTTCCAGACAAATACCTTGACTTGGTCCGAGGGCGTATTTTTAATGCTTGGGTACGAACCCAATGAGTTTCAGGTAAATTTTGAGACCGGGGTTTCTGTCATTCATCCCGAGGATAGAGAAAGGGCCCTAGCCCATATGAATGAGGTCCTGGTAAATAACATCGACTATTATATCAAAAAACGGCTGATCAAAAAAGATGGACGCATCATCCATGTGGTGTCCAAGGCCAATCTGGAGCGGGATGAGTATGGAAAACCCATTTACATGATTGGAGTTTTTCAGGACATCACGGAGTTCATCAAGACTAAAAAGAAGCTAAAAAAATCAAAAAAAGTCACTGAAATCCTGATCGAAAACATCGACGGAATATTCTGGGAGGCTGATGCGGAGACCTTTCAGTTTACCTATGTCAGCCCACAGGTAAAGAAAATCACAGGATATTCACAGAAGGAATGGATGAGTTCCCCTTCTTTTTGGATGGATCACATTCACCCTGAGGATCGGGATTTTTCGGTGAACTATTTCCACTCGGAAACCAAAGGATTGAAGGATCACAAATTCGATTACCGATTTAAAAAGAAGGACGGAACCTACATCTGGCTCAATAACCGGGTAAATGTCATGCACCAAGAGGGTGTACCCCTTAAGCTGGCAGGCCTGATGGTGGATATTTCCAATGAAAAAGAACTTTCTGCCACTCTGAATGATGAACTTAGACTGAAGCAAAACTTCCTTAAAACTCTTCCAAGTGTTTTTTATCTCTTTGATGAATCCGGTAAATTTTTGATCTGGAATAATCAGCTGGAGACTGTATCCGAATATTCTGGGGAGGAAATAGGGCAAATGCATCCACTCGATTTTTTTCTGGGAAAAGAAAAAGAGACGGTACATCATCATATCCAAAAGGTATTAGAACATGGCCACTCGGAACTAGAAACCAAACTGGCCTCCAAATCGGGAAAAGTGACTCCCTTTATTTTTACTGCTTCGAAGATTAATTACCAGGGAAAAACCTGTGTCTTTGGTACAGGCGTGGATATTTCAGAAATCACAGCGAGTAAAAATCTTCTTTCTGAGAGCTACGAGCGCTTTGAATTCCTGGCCAAAGCAACCAATGATGCCATCTGGGATTTTGACGTGGTCAACAACTCATTATTCTGGGCTGACGGATTCCATTCTCTTTTTGGGTACGATCTCTCTCAGACCCAACCCAGTCTGGACCTTTTGATTTCCCTGATTCATCCCGAAGACAGGGAGCGAATTGTGTCTATGATCACAGCTTATTTCAATCCCAAATGCGAACAAAACAAATGGTTGGAGGAATATCGGTTTAAAAAAGCCGATGGCACTTATGCTTATGTCATGGACAAAGCACTATTTATCAGAGATATAAATGGACAGGTGACACGAGTGGTGGGGTCAATGCAGGACATCAGTCCCAGGAAAGAGTATGAAAAATCCCTCCAAAAACTCAATGAGGAATTGGAAGCCAAAGTGAAAGCCCTTGCGATTTCCAATTTGGAATTGGAACAATTTGCATTTGTTGCCTCTCATGATTTGCAGGAACCGCTTCGGATGATCTCCAGTTTTATGGGATTGCTGAAAAGAAAATACGGGGATAAGCTTGACGAAAAAGCTGACCAATACATTCAGTTTGCCATCGGCGGAGCCAAACGAATGCAGCGGATCATTCTAGAACTTTTGGAGCTTTCCCGTATTGGAAGAAACGAAACGGATCTTGAAGTAGTCCAAACCGAAGCCTTTGTCAACGAAATCATTGAGGGGCTCGCCCTGAAAAACCGAAAGGGGAAATTCATTTTGGATGCGCTCCCGGAGATAAAAACCAACAAGGCCTTACTTCAGCACATCTTTCTCAATCTGATTTCCAATGCAGTGAAATACGCCAAAAAAGACCTGCCGCTGGAGGTGAAAATTTCTGCGGAAGAACTCAAAGACCATTGGAAATTTTCAGTTAAAGACAATGGAATCGGTATCGACAAGGAGTACTTTGAAAAAATATTTGTGATTTTTCAACGGATACACAAAGACTCAGAATATGATGGAACAGGAATTGGGCTGAGTATTGTCAAAAAAGCCGTAGAAAAGCTCGAAGGAGAAATATGGGTGGAATCAGAGATTGACCAAGGGAGTACTTTTTTCTTTACAATTAAAAAAATAGCCTAATCAACTCTAAGTACTAAAAGACAAAAGTCCTAGCCTGAAATCAGGCCAGGACTTTTTTGTTAGGCTTATTGGAATAACTTCTCCAGAATCTTATAAGTAATCAGGTAAGTCGGCCTTACACCTTCCATACCCAAGGCTCCGGAAGCAAGCGTACTGCCTGTTTCCAAGGGATTATCAGAGGCATAGTAGGCATATAACACCTTCACATTTGATCGGATGCTTCCACGGATTTTGGAGGCGGATTGGATGGCTTTTTGATAATGCGCCCCTTCCATTTCCAGACCTACAGCCTTCCAAGAAGACTCCATGAAATAAGTAAGGATATCCCGGTTTTGAAGAGAAGTACCGAGTACGGTGATCATGGAACCCTGATAAACTCCCAGTCCATAACCTTCAAAATCAGATTTTTTCAACTCATTTCGGAACGGATAATTATCCGCAGTGCCTTCAAACACATGGGAAGTAGGCACCATCAGGTCACCCTTGCCTCCATGGAGGATTCCCGCTTTTCCCATAATGGAGGTAGAGACTACGTTTAGCGGATATTTTTTGCCGTTTTTGGAATAAGGCTTCAACAATTCGTCAAAACATTCATACGCTTGCTCTCCAAAGGCATAATCCATCACCACCAAGACCGGACGCTTTTCTTTGTCTTCAGGAAGAAGGGTTCCCGGAATCAAAGAGAGTTTTTCCAGATAAGCTGTGTCGATGATTTGCGCTCCGATATTGGTACCGGATTCGTCAGGCAAATCCATGAAGCCGTGCTTTTCAGCATATTCCTGAATCTTCTTTCCTTGATTGTTTTTCGCTTTTACGGAGATATCCGTGGCTATTTGCTCAATTTCCTCAAAACTAGTTGCACCTAATGCCTGATGGGCATAGACGGTATTCAATACACTGTGTAGGTTGGCTGAGATGATGTGAATCGGGCGGTGGATAAGATCCTTTTCCAGAAGCTTTTCCTTGATTCGATCTGCCCATAATTCCCCATACACGTGATGCCCAATGCGCTCTCTGAGCGTGGCTGAGAAGCTGATTTCCCGGTCCAATCCTTGGGTGGCTTCTTCCATGGCCAATTTACCGAGGTGGTACACGATAGAAAAAAGACTATTTGAGTTGGAGCTTTTGGAAAATTTCTTTACTGCTCCAATCGTTTCTTCGAAGGTTCTTCCAATAATATGGCTCAGATAGGCAGAGGCACATTCGATATCTAATTCTTCTCCGGCTTGTTCTTTTCGTACAAACTCTTCCAGCATTTCCCAGTTAGGCGAAATCTTCCCCTTCGGATCAGTACTGTTACGAAGGATTTTTTTGGATTCGATGTAGAGAAAAGTCAAATGCGTGAGGATATCATAGATATCAGACCTGCCTCGGGTCATCTCCACATACATGATTTGCTCATCCAATCGGTAGCAATTACGCTTACGACGCGGAGGCACTAAAGGAATCAAATGAGACGTTTCATAACCTTCTCTACTGATCAGACGGACGTATCGGCACTCTTCAATTCCTTTTGGCAGGCGCTCCATTACGTACAGTAATCCGTCCAATTCGATTTTCTCGGGATCCGAGAGCGTACCGTAAATCTCAGGGCTAAGGGTCATCAAAGCCTGAATTAATCCTTCCCCAGACACGCCCATGGGTTTGTAACTTCCCCGATTAAAAAGGTGACGCATCGTGATGTACAAGCGCTCGATGGCTGCTCTCGACTCTTGAGCTCTGGTTCTCTTCATTTGCATAACAAACAGTTTAATTCGGCGAAATTAGGCTTTTTAGGTCGATTTCCGGTTAGTCATCGAAAAAATGGACAAGGAAAGCCAACTATTTCACTTTCGACTTCACTAGTATTCACCAATAGGAAAAATCACTTTTTAAGTTTTTCCGCAAAATATTTCCTCAGCTTTTCCACTTTTGGACGTACCACAAACTGGCAATAGGGCTGCATGCCGTTTTGATTGTAATAATCCTGATGGTAATTCTCGGCAGGATAAAAATTGGTGAAGGCGGTAATTTCTGTGACAATCGGTGAATCAAAAATCCCCGATTGATTCAATTCAGCTTTCATCTTTTCGGCCACCTCTTTTTGACTTTCCTTCCAATAGAAAATGGCAGACCGATATTGAGGCCCTACATCGGCACCTTGTCTGTTGAGCGTAGTGGGATCATGGGTTGCCCAAAAGATCTCAAGAAGAGTTTCAAGGTTGATTTTTCCCGGATCAAAAAAAACCTGAATCACTTCTGCATGACCTGTGGTACCGGTGCAAATCTGCCGATAGGTAGGATTTTCTACCATTCCTCCAGCATACCCGGAAACCACCTGACGGACACCTTCCAATCTTTGAAAAACAGCCTCCGTACACCAAAAACAGCCGCCTCCGAGGAGGATTACCTCTTGGCCTTCTGGGATTTCGAGCTTAGTCATCGGGAGCTGTGGAATTTGATTCATGGTATTTAAATTTCAAGAGAGAACCGCAAAATGCTTATTGAAGTTTTTGAAGAGCCGAAATTCTTACTGGTCCAGAGGGAATTTGTTTGGGATCAACCGGCACGCCTTTTTGAGTAACCTGAATTATCCCCTCCCGATACATCTCCATCATGACCTCTTGGATGTCCGGCATGAACATCCTCCAATCTTCCGGGTACATCTGCCTGAGCACTTCAGAGGGACAAAAGGAATTCTCTTTTCTTCTCCTGCAAAAATCCAGAATAGCCACCCTAAGCACTTCCATCCCAGTCGCTTATTGACAGATCATAACAAAGGCGGGAGGAAGGTTTTTGAGGGTAAACTTGGCCTCTACCTTGGAGAAATACTTCAGAAAAAGCTTTTTTAACAGGTAAGAATAGCAGATCTGGATAAACTTACCTCGGGGAGTCAGGGCATTTTTCGAATGCCTCAAAATCTGATCGGTTGCTTCTTTGGAAATCAGACTGAAAGGCAAAGAAGAAAGGACATAATCCGCTTTTCTTCCATGAAGATAGGCATCCAGATTTTCTGCCGAATCACAGATAATCTTTACATTTTTCTGGGGAAACTGCTTTTTCATGGCCTCACAAAATGAAGGGTTGATTTCGAAAACCAACAATTCTGCATCCAACGCTAAGCGGTCAATGATTCCCTGTGTAATGCTACCGTCTCCTCCTCCCAATTCTACTACCAACTGGGCCTGACTCAAATCTGTGTAAGAAAGCATTTTATTAACCAAGGCCTTTGAACTAAATGTCAAGGCTCCAGTAGTGTTTATATTGGAGTACAACTCCACCAACAAATCGGATTTACCCATACAGTTAAAATGACCGTTGAAGATACCTGATTTTGCCTTATCTTTTCAGATTGACAGCTAAAACTTAACCTACAATATGGCCCAAAAGGCTGAAATCCGATCCTCTTTCCTAGACCAACTTCACTTAGTTTTAAAGAACTTCTGGGGCATGGCTCTGATTTTCTTGATCTTAATGTTTCTGGCAAGAGTGGCAGAATTCATTCTAGTTTTCAATACTCACATTCTTGATTTCTCGATCACGGAGGTTTGGAGCTTTGCATTACTTCAGGATTTGGAATGGACCCTGTATTTCCTTGGACTTCTCTTCATTGTTTTTCTATTTCTAAGCCTGCTCTCCAAGTCCTTTTCCAAGATTTTTCTTCAGGTAATACTGACCATTTCGCTGCTAATACACCTCGCATTGATCTTTTACTTCCTTAAGACACTTCTTCCGCTTGGAAAAGATCTTTTTGCGTACAATTGGAACGATCTTGTACTCACGGTCTCCTCTTCCGGGCAACTGAATTTCCTGAATTTATTCCTGGGCATCTTGGTATTGATCGTTTTCTTCATGGCGTTCCAGCTCGGAATAAAACATTTTCCATTTAAGCTTAAAACCTCCCTCTTCTTCACGGGTATTCTATATGGTTTATTGCTCATTTTCACAATTCTTCCGGATTTGATCAGCGCAGGAGCAAGCGAAACCAAAAGAAATGTAGAACTCAATAAGTCCCGTTTTCTCACCGAACAGGCCTTTGATTATTGGCTGTATGGTGGAGAGTATTACTTTGATTTTTACCTGCGTGGAAGCAGCGATGACCTTTTGGTCAAAAAAGAATTTACCAACGATGAATACCCCTTTGTTCACAAAAATGGATACCCCGATGTACTGAGTCCGTTTTTCGACAGCCTCAGCCAAAAGCCTGATCTGGTATTCATTTTTATAGAAAGTTTGGGAAAAGCCTATTCCGGAAAGGATGCGTATCTGGGATCTTTTACTCCTTTCCTTGATTCACTTGAACAGCATTCTTTGGTATGGACCAACGCGCTTTCTTCCACAGGCCGAACTTTTGGACTGCTGCCGGGAGTCTTTGGGGGACTTCCCTTTGGTGAAAAAGGCTTCCTCGAACTCTTCGATGAGTTTCCGTATCATCACTCCCTGTTGAGTGTGCTGAGAGAAAACAGCTACGAAATCAGGTATTTTATAGGTGCTGATCGCAAATTTGACCATGTTTCTGATTTTTTGGAGTACCAACAAGTCACTCAATTGGAGGATGAATCCACTTTTTTGCCCGGTTATCAAAAATCCCCTTCTCAAAATGGATTTTCATGGGGTTATGCGGATAAAGAGCTTTTCCTAAACGGACTTAGAAAACTCCCTTCCGAAACCACAGCTCCCCAACTGAGGATCTTTCAAACGCAAACCTCTCACGATCCTTACTTGGTACCAGAACGGGAATTTTACCAACAAAAACTTCAAAGCCACCTCAGGAACTATCTGGGTTTGAGTGAATCCAAAATCACCGAATATATGGCCTATCAGGACATTTACATGACAGTTCTATATGCGGATGATGCAGTCAAACTATTCATAGAGGAATACAAAAAACGCCCGGAATTTGAAAACACCATCTTCATAATCACCGGTGACCATCGCCTACCGGAAATACCCATGGCTTCCAGACTGGATCGGTTTCATGTCCCCATGATGATCTATTCCCCACTACTCAAGCGTGGAGCGTATTTCAAAGGAATCAGCAGCCACTATGAGATCACTCCTACCCTATTGTCGTTTTTAGAGAAAAATGCAGGGATACAGCTCCCCGAAGAAGTCATTTGGCAGGGACAAGTATTGGATACCGCGAGGACTTTCCGGTCCATGATCGCCATGCCCTTGATGAGAAATAAGAATCAATTGGTTGACTACATCCACGGGGAGTTTTTCCTTTCTGACGGTCAGGTTTTTCTGGTCAGTGACGGACTGAATATCGATCCTATCGAAGACGGAGATGTCCTGACTAGGCTCACAGGAGAATTTGAGGAATTCAAAAACAAAAACAGCTACATGGTCCAGACACGTAGGCTGCTTCCTACTCCCAATAATAAATCTGATTAATTGGTCGATTTTCGAGCCTCCTCCAAAATCTGCTCCAGTAAAGGCTGATAATAATTCCAAAAAAAGCTTCTTCGGTCTGTAAAGTCACCAGTCACATAAAGTGAGCGCCACAAAAAAGGAAGCCCTGAAAACCGGGGAGAGCCCAAATCCCCTTTGACTTCCGAAAAATCCCCTGCAAAATAATATTGTCGGCCTTTTCCCAATTGCCTATAGACTACCGCAGGAAAGAAACGGGGCAGCCCCATGCTTCTCAGCCTTTGCACTCCCTCGGGTGTAGGATTGATGTCGTAATAGGATATCACCTGGTAATCCCGCTCGATCAATACCACATCAAACCAGTCTGGATAAGGAACTACCTGAGGAAGCTTAAATCCATGTTTATTTACTTTTTGGGTACGAATCAGAGGTGTTTTATTTTGGAAATCCTTGTTAAAAAGAAAGGCCTCCATCTCGCCGCTTTCCTTTATAAAAATCAAACCGGGCCCTGAAAGATCCCAAGCTCCATGCTGTTTCCGGTAGATAATCCTCATCCATCCGGGAATATCACCGTTTTGAATGGTATCCAATTCGTCAAAATACCTTCCAATCCATCCGGTCCATTTGATTCCCATCAGATTTTCAAATTCGGTTCGAATGGGTTTTGGAGTTGGAGAGGCCATGGCATTATACTCAGCCACTACGGTTTTCCCTTGTTGCTTAGCACTGTTGATGAGATGGATTTCTGAAATATCCATCCCTCCATAGATCTTTTTACTTGGATTTTCGAGTGGAGGTCTGCTAAAATCATTTTCGAAAACCCCGTAGGTGTCTGCTATGAATACCAAGTCTTTCTGGGACACGAGCGAATCAATAGATGCCCTTGTCCGACCTGCCAGATCCTTTTTAGTCCCATAAGCCGGAGAATCATCAGGAAAAAATCCCAAATAGTCAGCTGATTTATCATAAAACTCCTTTTGTGAGTTTTGATATTTACTGTGATCCAAAACCCAAAATACCCCCTGATGCTCCTGATAACTCTTATCTCTCACGGTCTTATCCAGCACCAAGATGTCCAAAGTCTTTACTGGAGTAAAAAACCAAATCAGGTAGCTGATCAAAGGAATACCGAACAGAATCAGTACAATAGGCAACAAGCGGGACAAAAAAAGCTTAAATTCTTCTTTCATAAATAGGAATGGGCTTAAAACCTATATTCGAAACCTAAGGACAAATTCAGGTTGTTTCGGAAATTATCCGCAGAAAGCTCATCTCGAGAGTATCCGGTAAACCCATATATCATAAACTTGGGTGAAAGCAACTGCTGGTAACCCAGTCTGGCTCTATAAGAATTGAGGAGCTGGGTTTGATCTCTTGTTTCCTCATCCGGAGAAACACCTGTTCCCAATTGAAGACTGAAAAAGTCCTCTGCGGTCTTGAAATAATACCTTGCTGTAAATTGACCTGAGGTACCGGTTGAATTTTCATCCGGAATCACATTTGCCCGGAAGTTTAGCCACCAGTTTCCTACGTATTTACCTACTGAACCAGTAAGGATGTGGGTAGCTTCTGTAAATCCCAAATATCTGTAGCCTCCTTCTAGCTCCCAAGCTTTGGGAAGATTATGGTAGTAAGAAGCTCCAAATCTAAACTTTGGGAAAAAACTTGCTCCGGAACCACCTAGATTCAAATAAGCATATCCGTTTTTACCAATGGATGGATAGGCATCCAATTCATAGAGGGTTCCAAAATCATCAAATCGAACCGACTGCGTGACCCTTGCTATCAACGCCCCGGTTAATTTAGTTCGGGTTCTCCCATAGACAGACCAGGTTTGCCATGGCGAAATATCTCCGTAAAAAGTGTCGTAGTCATAAGTAGCACCTACAGCGTTGGTTATTCTAAGCCTTTGCAGGTTTTGCATGTATCCCAATAGTCCCTCTTGAGTAAATCCTTTATCGAACAAGGGCTTGGACAACTCAAAGGCTTTTTCGTAATCCCCGTTGTAGTAAAAAAGTCTGGACTCTCTGTATAGGATCTCGTCTGGCAAAGGCGCCGAAAGATTAGACTTGGCTTTTGATAGGACTTCAGAGGCCTTCTGCAGATCGTCTGACCAAAACAAATTATCCAAATACCCTACATAGCCATCTGAATAAGTCGGGGAAGCGATGATCGCCCGCTCAAAGTAGATGTTTGCCGAATCGTTTTTACCCTCCCAGGCATAGCTTCTTCCAACCAAAATCAGAATATCTGCATAATCAGGATACTTAGCCAAGGCACGAAACGCAATTTTCCTGCCCTCCAAATACTTACCATCCAGAATAAGGGACCGGGATTGGCTTAGTAATTCATCCGGATCAAAGGTTTCCTGAGCCTGGGCATAATTCCCAAGAGCGAAGAGCAAAAAAAGCAGAAAGGAAAACTTCTTCATTAGTTAACGGCTTGAGTTTGAATAGTTTTTTTTTCTTCGGCCTTCTTGAAGCCCGTACGGATCATACCTCCCCAACCTCCTTTACCCTTGATAAAGTCTATATGGCCTTTTAGTCCCCACCATACTATTTTCGGATGTACTGTAAACGGCTCAAGGACAATCATCCAAATCAATTTTCGAAGGTCTTTTTTGTCTTTGTAATTATTGAACGCCACTTGCTCATAAAGCACACTGAATGCAGATACGAGAAGAGACAGAAAATACATCAGAGCCAAAAGGGCAAAGAAGTAAACCGCACTGAAGTCTCCTGTCACCAATAAAATAAGGGTATACAGCAAGCCTGTTATTTCTAAAATTGGCGCGGACTTTTCATAAATGGACCAAAACGGATAGGAAATCATGCCTAGAATTCCATATTTGGGATTCAGTCGCAAAGCTTGATGAAGCTGTAAAGTTTCGATCGTGCCTCTCATCCATCGGTTACGCTGTCTGGATAATATCTCCTCGTTTTCAGGTACTTCTGTCCAACACAACGGATCGGGAACAAAGCCTAGTTTGTAAGGAATTTTATGTTCCTCCATGTATCGTCTCATCCTTACGACCAGCTCCATGTCTTCTCCCACCGTTTTGGGAAAATACCCTCCAACTTTTCTGACCAAATCCGTTTTGAAAAAACCAAAGGCCCCCGAAATTAGCATCAATCCGTTGATTCGGGACCAAGCCATTCTTCCCATCAGAAAGGCTCTGAAGTATTCAATCACCTGAAATTTCCCTAAGGTTGTTTCGGGCACCCGATAGTGAGTCACCGTGCCGTCCAAAACATCGCAGTTGTTGGCAATCCCAATGACACCTCCCACTGCGATCACCTTGCGATTGGTTTCCTCCATAAATGGCCTTACCATCCGGGTAATTGAATCACTGGAAAGGATACAATCTACATCAATGCAGGCCAGAAGTTCCATATTGGCGATATTTATCCCGGTATTCAAAGCATCCGCCTTGCCCCCGTTTTCTTTGTCAATCACAATCAGCCTTCTGTAAGAAATATTTTTGGAGCGATAAATTCCTCTGACCGGTTTTGTTTCGATTTCGGGGTAATAGGCAAAGCTGGTTTTTTCCAACTCAAAAGACTCTATAAGTTTTTCAAGTGTATCGTCTTTGGAACCGTCATTGATAATGATTACCTCAAACTTACCGTAATGAAGGGAAAGCAAGCTCTGAGCATTTTGAACAATGGTCTTGCCTTCGTTAAAAGCAGGAGCAAGGATGGAAACCCCAGGGGCGATAGGCGAAGTGATGATGTCTCCATAGTCTGCAAATCTGTTTTTCCTCAGGTAGTCCCTCATTTCCAAGGCACTCAGAATCATGAGAATGATGTAAATAGAAATCACAGAAAAGCTCATGATCAAAAACAACCATCCAAAAACTTCCAGAAGAAAGTAGAAGAGGAAACTATACATGGCGGAGCATTGGGTCTAGAATATGAGCACGAATCTGTTTGGTAATAGGATCAGAAGTACCCAGGGTAGCCTGGTCAAACCGTGAATGATCCAGCGCGCTTAAAGTTTTTAAGAATTGCTTTCTAAGTCTGAATGAAAGATGTTCCGATTCCAGTCTATTGTAAATTAGGGTAACCGATCGGGTATCTCCCAAGGAATGCGCGGCCTTTGCTGCAGCAAAAGCCAAATCTTCATACTCAGACTTCAGGCAATTGTTGATAAAATCGATCTCCATATGGGCTCCCAAAGTCTCATAGGTTTCCAAGATCTCGATCTGCTCCTCTTTTCCAACTTCCTGACTGATCATAGCCAGCTTTTCTATAAGATCTATTCGGCCCAACATTCTGACCAGCTTGATCCCAAAAATCCGAATAGACTGATTTTTTGAATCAAAGAGAACTTCCAGTTTCAATGGCTTCACATTGCTGACAAACTTGATGATTCTCAGGTAGTTCATCTGTTGCCAATCAGACAAAGGAAAAGTTTGGTCCTTTAAAAAATTCAGATCTACTTTCTCGGATAAGTTCAGCAAGGTCGCTACTGCTTGTGATCTGACATGAAAATTATCCGAATTGGTATGTTTTTTTACTTCGGGTAGCGCGTCTACCAAGTCCATCTCGTTGATTTCCACCAGTCCTTCGGCGACTTTATGCCACTTTTTACTTTTCAGTGACTGTATGGACATTTTGTCCAATTCCAATCGCTGATAAATGAGTTTAAGTTTACCCTTAAACTCTCCTTTCATCTTTTTATTCAGACCGATGATCTTTTCGATCAAGACTTCCTTAAACAATAATTTCTTAAGAAGATCAGAAGGAAAATAGGAATAGAAATCATCCGGTTTCATTGCATTTATTTCCTCCAAATCCTTTTCAAAAAGCAAATTGGTCAATGGCTCGATAACTAGTTGTTCATACTCTTTTATAAGGTTTTCTTTATTGCTTTTTCTAACTTTTAGAATGATCATAAATATGATCATGATGGTAGAAATAGTAAAAAAGAAAATGATTACAGCAGTAACTATAAATAGTTTAAAATCAGAAACAAACAGCAGTTTAAACTTTAAAAAAGGTGAATAAGGAGTCTTTTTCGCCAATACAACTAAATCTTCTGAAGTATCTCTTTCTTCAAAAACCGGCATATAGTCCCCATTCCTCACAAGATTTGCCAGGTATTCTCTGGCCCCCTCCCATTTGAATTCATCAGCAAAAACAAACAAGCGCAGGGTATAATCCAAGCTATCAGCGGCAAGTTTGGACTCCATTTCCTTCAATTTCCCAAAATCTTCAATGGGTCTCGAAAAATATCCTGAATCAGTTTTGGCAAAAAGAAAAAGAGTGTCCGAAAGAATAACTTCAGGCAAGAGTTTATCCCGGATCTGCCACCGATAATTTAAACCGGGTACCTCTTCCTGCAAAATCAAAAATTCCCCAAATCCAACGCTGTCTTGGGGAATAATACCTTCTTGGGCCTCAAGGCGAGTCCAACCAAAAGAAAGTGAAATAATGAGGAAAATGCGTAAATCTAACCTCATAGGCACTACTGCAAAGCCCGTTTTACCCTGATTGCCAATTCATTAGGATTGAAAGGCTTTGGTATAAAATCCGAAACTCCCAAGTTGAAAGCTTCCAATACTACTTGCTCTTCCTCTCCCAAGGAACTCAGTACAATAATCGGTGTGTTGGGCTGGGATTTTTTGGCATGATGAATGATCTCAATCCCGCTGCGAAATGGCATCATGACATCGGTGATAATCAAATCGGGATTTATGGTATCGATTGCTTTGACACCTTCATTGCCATCTTGTACCAAATGAGTGTCATAGCCATCCTTTTTCAGCCTAAACTGAACCAGGCTCGAAATCAACAAATCATCCTCAATAATCAGGATCTTTTTCATAACAAAGGGATAAACTCACTTTAAAGATAACATCAATATCCTATTTCAAAGCAATTCCTACCGTCCAAGTAAGGCTTTATCTAAAGCTATGTAAATAAAATGCACTTTATCGCAGTTTAGTCCCTGATCCCTGCCATTGGTCAAAAAAAAAGTTTGAAAAAATAATTCTATCTGAATAGTCCGAGGGCATTTATTAGCTTGCTGATTGAAGAATAACCATCAATCGAATGAAAAAACAATTTCTGAAAGCAGGTCTGCTTGGGTTGCTGGTAGCTGGTTTTTTAACGCAAACCACTTGGGCTCAAAGTGATCCCACAGGCAAGCGCCGAGTAACCAGTACCTATGCCATTACCAATGCAACTGTATTCACATCGCCCGGACAAGCAGGCACCAAAGCCACTGTCGTTTTTAAAGATGGGGTGATTTCGGGTATCGGGTCTGGTGTCCAAATACCTAAAGAAGCCAAAATAATCACCGGAGATTCCTTGTTTGTTTATCCCGGGTTTATCGATGGAGCAGGAAACATGGGAGTCACTAAACCCAAAGATCCAGAGCGTCCAAAAGACTTTGTCTCTTCCAATCCTCCTGATGAAATCGCAGGCATCACTCCTTGGAGATCTGCCACAGAGCAATTCTCCGTTTCAGGCAGTCAAGTGGATGATTGGAGAAAAACTGGATTTACTATCAGTCAAATCATACCTGATGGGGGAATGATTCCAGGAAAGGCCGCTATTATGGTGTTGGGTGACGGTAATTCTACCAATCTTATTCAGACCAATTCTGCCCTGGCTGCAAATTTCAGAGGTTCAAGAGGGATGTATCCTGCCACCGCTGCTGGAGTCATGGCAAAATTCAGAGATGTCTATCTCAATAGCTCTTTGGCTCTGGAGCATGAAAAATTGTTTGCCTCCACTTCTGGGGTAAAAAGACCTCAGATCACCCCTACCCAGTCTGGGATGGCTGCAGTAGTTCAAAAGCAAATACCTGTCCTATTTACCGCATCTTCAGACTTGGAAATCCGAAGAGCGATTGCTCTTCAAAAAGAGCTGGGATTTAAGCTGGTTTTGAGCGGATTGGAAAATTATGAAACCGTGATTGATCTTCTCAAGGCTTCAGGAACACCTGTTTTAATCAAACTTCAGGTTACTGACGACAAAGCCATCAAAGCTCAAAAGGCTGAAGGCGTAACAGAGGACACCAAGGCTCAATATGCAAGAGTAAAAGAAGCCTACGAAACGGCACTCAAGCAGGCGGCCATGCTGGAGAAAGCAGGAATTCCTTTTGCATTTTCCACAGTGGATGCCAAACCAGGTGATGCGTTAAAAACCGTTCAAACCCTGATTAAGAACGGTTTAAGCGAAAAAGCAGCTCTGGCTGCACTGACCACCAATCCTGCATCCATTATGGGAATCAGCAGGGTAGCAGGTACTATCGAAAAAGGCAAAATGGCTAATCTGGTCATCAGTACAGACACTATATTTAAAGAAGATGCTCAAATCAAACATGTGGTCGCTGACGGATATGTGTTTGATTACGAAGTGAAGAAGAAAGCTGCCAATGGAAACGGTAAAACGGAAGGTAATCTCAATGGCTCGGTAGAAGGGGTCTGGGAATATACCTCTGAGACTCCGGCAGGAAGCTCCGGTGGGCAAATAGTACTGAAAAGAGATAATGGGGTTTTGAGTGGCACGATCAGCTATGACGACCCTGCCGGTTCTGGAAAAGTAACCTCTCCTATCAAAAATGCCTCTGTAAATGGAAAAACGCTCAGCTTTGACTTTGACGTTGCTGCGGGAGGTATGAACCTCACCGTGACTATCACCGGGGAAATCAACGGAACCTCTATGGAAGGTTCACTTTCTGTTCCTCAAATGGGATCTTTCCCAGTCAAAGCCACTCTTTCTTCACCTAGCCTAAGCAACTAACGACATGAAAAAGCTCCATTTTATTCTTGCTGCTTTCTTGGGCCTGGGATTAAATACTGTCCAGGCACAAGCCCCAAAAGGCAGTGTCTTAATTAAAAATGCTACCGTTTTGACAGTGACCAAAGGAAATCTGGAAAACTCAGATGTATTGGTACAAGACGGTGTTATCAAGCAGATCGGGAAAAATATCACAGCTCCTTCGGGAGTACAAACCATCGATGCTACAGGTAAGTATCTGATGCCCGGCATTATCGACGCACACTCGCACGTCGCATTGGATGTGGTCAACGAAGCCTCCTCCCCTATCACTTCAGAGGTGAGAATGAAGGACGTGGTCAATCCTTTCGAGATTGGAATCTACCGTGCCTTAGCAGGCGGGGTGACTGTATCCCATGCCATGCATGGATCGGCCAACGTAGTGGGCGGACAAAACGCCACGTTGAAACACCGATGGGGTGCCAAAGATCCGGCTGATATCATCATGCATGACGCGCCTCGAACCATCAAGTTTGCTTTGGGTGAAAACCCTACACGAGTTCATGGTCGTGGAAACGGCATACAGCCTCGCACCAGAATGGGCGTGGAAGCGGTTTTGAGAAACGGTTTCAGTGAGGCAATGCAGTACAAGAAAGCTTGGGAAACCTACAATGCCGCCAAAGCGCAGAAGGGAAATACGATAACGCCTCCTTCTTACAATGAGCGCCTGCAGACATTGGCTGATATATTGGATGGTAAAATCATCATCCACTGCCACTCTTACCGTGCGGATGAAATCTATATGCTCATCAACGTAGCCAAGGATTTCAACATCAAAAAACTGGTATTCCAGCACACCAACGAAGGATTCAAAGTGGCGCCAGAAATTGCCGAATACACCATGGGTGCTTCTGTCTTCGCGGATTGGTGGGCTTACAAAATGGAGGTTTATTACTCCACAGCCTACAATGCCGCCATTCTTCAAAGAAACGGTGCCATCACTTCCATCAATTCGGACTCTGCCGAATTGATCCGTCACTTATACCATGAAGCTGCCAAAACTCAGCGATATGGTGGATTGACCGATGATGAGGCCTTGGCCATGATCACCATCAATCCTGCCAAGCAATTGGGAATTGATGACAAGGTGGGATCCATCGAAGTGGGCAAACAAGCTGATTTAGTCATTTTCGATACCCATCCGCTTTCTTCCTATGCAGTACCTCAGATGACATTCGTGGACGGTGTCAAGTATTTTGACATCAAGACAGACAAGGACGATCAGCGGTTGATGGTCTCTGCTACCGAAATGGTCGAGCCGATCTTCCTAAGAGCCAATGAGGAGGCCCATCGCTGCATGCAGGACGTGGACGCTTACTTTGAAGCATTCCAGGGAGCATTTCTAGAAGAAAAACACTAATCACCCCGAAAATTCAAGAATCACATGAAACGAATTTTAAAAACCTTTTGTGCCTCTTTACTTGCCCTGCTTCCGGTGGTGGCAATGGCCCAGATCGACGGGGAATTTGTAAAACCTCGATCAGGAAAATTCCTCCTTAAAAATGCTACCGTGGTTACTGTGACCAAAGGAACCCTTACCAACGCTTCGGTCCTGTTGGAAAACGGAAAAATATCCCAAGTAGGCCCGAATATCACCGCAGCAGACGCAGAAGTGATTGACTGTACCGGCATGTTTATCTACCCGGGAATGATCGACGGCGGAACACGCCTGGGCTTGGTGGAAGTAAGCTCTGTGCCCGAAACAGTCGATTATGCGGAAATCGGAAATGTAACTCCCAATATGCAGGCATTGACCACCGTCAATCCAAATTCTGAAGCGATCGGGGTAACCCGAGTTTCAGGGGTGACTACGGTGTTGACAGTTCCATCAGGAGGTCTATTCCCTGGTACAGCAGCTTTGATCAACCTCAATGGCTATACACCCGATCAGATGTACGGGGGATTCAAAGCAGTAGCGATGACCTTCCCGAGTTCTGGACGACGCGGTAGATTTGATCGACGATCTGAGGAAGACATCAAGAAGGATGCAGAGAAAGCCCTGAAAGAGGCTAATGACATTTGGGAAAACGCAAAAAGCTATCTCGAACTTAAAAAGTCCGGTGCTGAACTGTCCTACTATCCCGAAATGGAGCAGCTTTCCAAAGTAATCGCTGGAGAGCTTCCTCTTTTGATCGAGGTTAATGCCGCCTCTGACATTCAAAATGCGATCAAATGGGTTCAGGGAAAGAATATTAAAGTCATCTTTACGGGAGTTGCCGAGGGCTGGAGAGTGGCAGATGAAATTGCCAAATCCGGAATCCCTGTAGTCACCGGGCCTGTACAGGAGCTTCCTACCCGTCAGTCAGACCGGTACGACGCAGCCTATTCCAATGCAGGAAAAATGGCCAAAGCAGGTGTAAAAATTGCCTTAAGAACAGATGAAGAGGAAAATGTCAGAAATCTCCCCTTCCATGCCGCTTTTGCAGCAGCCTATGGCCTTGGAAAAGAGGAAGCCCTGAAGGCAGTAACTATCAACCCGGCTGAAATTTTCGGAATTGCGGATCAATATGGATCTGTTGAAGCAGGAAAAAGAGCCAACCTGATCGTTTCGACAGGAGATCCGTTTGAGACCAGAAGTCAAATCCTTCACGTCTTCATCGATGGATATCGAATTCCGATGTCCAACAGACATATCCGATTGTATCAGGAGTTTTTGGAAAGATCTCCAGGCTTGAAATCCAATTAAACATCGAAAAAAGCCATGGGATTTGTTCTCGTGGCTTTTTTACTATTTATTATGGAAGATTTGGAAGAATTAAACATTGAAAAATTGATTTTCACAGTTGATTCAAATTCCTACTTTTCAGTACTCCTATCCGCCACGGCGGACAAGTAATTAAAATAGTTCAATCCACACAATGAAACACCAATTACTTACTCTTACCGCAGCGTCTCTCTTTTCCTTCCAAGCTTTTGCCCAGCAGGACGGCTTTCTTCCTTCCCAGTTTGCCGAGCAGAAAAAGTTTGAATTGGACTTTTTAAATGCGGTCAATTATGACCGGTTCAAAGTTCATCTTACCGAACTCACTAAAAACCCTCATATCGCCGGTACTCCAGAAAACGAGCTGGTCAAAGATTACATGGTCAAAACCATGTCAGATGCAGGGATGGAGGTCAAGGTTTGGCCTTATGATGTCTACCTTCCCAATCATCCGGGGAAATCTGAATTGCAGATCATTTCCCCAGTCCAAATGACACTTTCCCAGAAGGAAGGAGCTTTGCCTGAAGATCCTTTTTCTGCAGATCCCAGACTTCATTTGGGGTTCAATGCTTTTTCAGGTTCCGGGGACGTCACTGGGGAGGTGGTCTATGTGAATTACGGCACAAGGGAAGACTTCATGAAGCTTGCCGAAATGGGAGTTCCCTTGGCAGGAAAAATTGCCGTAGCCCGCTATGGGGGCAATTTCCGGGGGTACAAGGCAAAATATGCCGAACAATATGGAATGATTGGCTTGGTGGTGTATACCGACCCAAAAGACTCAGGGTTTACCCGGGGAGAGGTTTATCCTAAAGGTCCTTTTTTCAACGAAACCACCATTCAGAGAGGATCGATGTTGACTTTAGACTTCACTGGAGATCCTTTGACACCCAACCGACCGGCTCTTCCTTTAGATGGACCAAAGAAAATCAAGCGTGACGATCCTGCGGAGGTAGACTTTCATACCATCCCCGTCACACCCATTGGATATGGTGCTGCCAAAGAAATCCTGAGTAGAATGACCGGTTCGGAAGCTCCTGAAGCTTGGCAGGGAGGATTGCCCTTTAAATATAGAATCACAGGAGGCGAGGACCTGAAAGTACGTGTGATGGTGGATCAAAAGCCAGATTTTATCAGAGCAAACAACGTGATCGGAACCTTTGTCGGAAAAGATCATCCGGATGAATGGATCATCATGGGAAGCCACTACGATGCCTGGTCTTTTGGCGCCACTGACCCCAACTCAGGTACTGCCATGCTGCTGACCTTTGCCGAGGCATTGGGAGATTTATACAAAAAAGGTCAAAAGCCTTCCCGATCCATTCTGATCGGCCACTGGGATGCCGAAGAGCAGGGAGTGATCGGCTCCACCGAATGGGTCGAGCACCTGAAAAAAGAACTGGGTGCGAAGACGGTTTCCTACATGAACTTTGACGGAGGCGTATCGGGCAGGAACTTTGGAGCCTCTGCCGCTCCTACTTTGAAAAAACTGATCATCGATGCATCCAAAGAGGTAACGTATCCTGATTCAGCTAAAACGGTTTTTGAAGTTTGGGCGGGTAAGAACTCTGAGCCGGGAATAGGTAATCTTGGGGGAGGATCGGATCACATCGCGTTCTACATGCATGTGGGCATTCCTTCCTTAAGTGGAGGATCGGGAGGTCCGACTGCCTACCACTCTAATTATGACAATTTGTACTATTACTCCAAGTTCTCTGATCCAAGCTTCAAAATGGGTGGAGCTGTTGCTCAACTTTTTGGATTGGTAGCCATCCGCCAGGCAAACGCGGCAATAATTCCTTATGATGTGCCCCGCTACGCCAAGGATCTGAAAGGACACTTTGAGCAAGCTGTGAAAAATGTCAAAACCATCGATCCCAACTTTACCGGTTTTGATCAAGTGGAAGCCGCTTTGAAGAAACTGGAAGCGAGTTCGGTAGCCTATCAAAAAAATCTTCATCAATCCATATCGGAGGAAACCGTTCATTCCAGCCATTTGAAGAAAATCAATACCGGATTGATCGGACTGGAAAAAAGCTGGATTGACCCCAAGGGCATGTATTATGGAGAGTGGTACAAGTCACTCTACGTATGCAACGATCCTTTCTCCGGCTATGCATCGTGGATTCTTCCTGGAATTCAGTATGAGGTGGCCATCAAAAACACCGCCCGACTGGAAGAGTGGGATACCCGATATGCCAAGGCCATTTTGGATCTGAGCAAAAAGATCGACAAGCTGACCAAGCTGTTGGAACCGAAGAGGGTCCGATAAAACCGAAACCGCTAAGTGTGAACTTGGCGGTTTTTTTTCTGATCTGTGAAATGGAAACATCAAGTATTTAACTCAAATAGGAATTGAAATCCATTGAACTAATCACTTGATAAAAAATCTTTACGGAATTCCAGATCCAAATATAGATCCTGAAAGGGTCAAACTTCTCAATAGCCGCTGGTGAAACCCGTGGATAAGAGCAGATTGGAAATCCCCCTCGACCCCAGGGGGTGTCGAACAAGTAATTTTTTTTGAAAACAGGTTCAGCCCTTTCAGGGTTGGTTTTCTTTCTTCAATCCCTTTTTCCCTAGGTTGCACCTAGGGCTATTCAAAGGTTTGACCACTTCGTGGTCTCCCTCCTATGTTTTATATGAAAAGGATAACTTAATATTAATATTAAATGAACCTTATGATTCACGATGAATCCATCCACTCAACATGAAGTATTGGCTTCCAAATTGGGATTAAAAGATGCGCAATTGGAGGAAATACGAAGCTTTATCCATAAAAATCCAGCCATTCAGGAAGTGATTGTCTATGGTTCCCGAGCCAAAGGTAACTACAGACTTGGCATTGATGTAGATTTGGTTTTAGTTGGAAAAGACCTCAAACTAGCGGATCAACCCGCCTTTTGGAACGATTTGGATGATAGCTATCAGCCTTACTTTTTTGATGTCGCGATTCTGCAACACATTCAGAATGAATCCCTACTTGATCATATCTCACGGGTAGGAAAAAAAATCTATCAGAAGGAAGTCTAAAATTCCACCTTGAGTTTTTTTGAAAAGGCCTCCCCATCCTGTGTCCTGCCTTCCACTCGGATATGGATCGATTTCACACCATAAGGCACTTTCACTTTGGTTTTAAATTGCCCAGCTGATGTTTCAGCGGCAGGCTCCCAATAAACAGTGGGTTTTCTCTTTAGGTATTGGTCAGATGGGGGATTTTTAGGGAATTGCGCAAAATCTGTAAAACCTGGAATAGGAAAAATTTGGAAACCATCCGAATTGAATTTACGATCGGATTCAGGTCCTGTTCTAAACCCTTTTTTGGTCTCAATCATAATCACACCTGCATAGCCGGCCATTCCGAAAATAGATTTACCAATATTGTCTGAATAGACTTTGATCGATTCGAGCTGGGAAGGCTCAAAACCAAGCAAGGTTGTCCTAAACTCAATCGGGTCCATGTAGGGCATGGAAGATCCATCTATTATTAGCAAGGGTGTACCTGTCCTTTCTCCATAGGTGTAATTTCTGAATTTCAAAGTATTCAAATTAAATCCGAAACGGCCCAAGATTTCTCCCATAGTTTCCTTTTCGAGAATATCTCCACTTACCTCCTGAGTAGGTTCACCATATCCATAATTCCGCTCAGCCATGGTTTCCCGCTCCCTGACCTCTTCTTTCACAAACTCCTCCAGCAAAATGTAATCTCCGGAAACATCCAACCCATTGTTTTCTTTAAGAATGGGTTCCTTGGTGTAAGAAAGCCTCGGATGATTGATGGGGACTTTCGGACGATTCAGAGGCATAAGTTGAACTGAACCATAGGGCCTCCTCTTCTCATCCATAGCCGCAACAGCAATCTGGGCCGTATCCTTAAAGTACAACCCTGTTGCCCAAAAATTACCCATTGAATCCGTCATCACCTGACCATAATCCTCCAAATCTCCCCTCACTACTGTGATCGGATTGATTGGCGGTCGCCGTTTGTTGTCTGCTGTAAACTTCCCCCGAACCGAAATCCCATACTCGATCGGATAGGAAAGCGGTGAGTCGAAGTAATCCGGGAGCTGCCTATCCAGCCAGTTCAACTGCTCCTCCAGTGAATTGGCTTGCTCAAGGTCCACCACCGATTCCCCATCGGTCATAGAAAGAATAAACTCTCCATCAATCGGATTTTGAAACTCATCCAAAATCTCCAGTTTCAAATCCATCACCCTGTAATTCAGTGAGTCGCTAAGCAAAAACTCGGGCTTGACCGTGATCTCTCCCTGAAAAGATTCCGATTCGACAGCTTCTGCTTTCGGCTGAAACCCGGTTTCCATTACAACAAAAGGAGCCAAAAACTGATCAGTCTCTCCGAAATTCTGACTCCAATGGGTGTAGCCTCGCAGCACATAATCTCCCGGAACTAAACCCGCTGACAAGTCCAATCCACCTGAAATTTTCCCCTGCTCAATCTGAAACGTGGCCGATTGAATGACTTCCGAATTGGAATTGATCAAGTCCACGTATACCACCCGACTGAGGGAATCGGCCAAGGCCTGATCCTGATACAACATCCGACCTCCAATCCAAGCCGTTTCGCCGGGATAGAAATAGGATTTGTTAGTCTTCAGCCAGACTTTTTCCCGCAGTCGATTGAAGCGGATCGCCGAACTAGTGATCACCTCCTCCTGAGCTTTCTCCGTGACAAACTTCCTGTTTGGCTCAAAATCGAGCGGAAGAATCCGGGCCATTCGCTGCCGGCCTAAATAGCCAGAAAGGACGAGTTGGGTGGGGTTGAGCAGGACCCCTTTTCGATCCACATCGTAATAGCCATCCGGCGCTTGAATCCAACTGATCGCATGGTAAACGTTGGTGTAATAGTCGTTTCGCCAAGGCTTGTCCAAGTGGTGAACTTCCATCCTGCCCGGTAAAAAAATCCGGAAATTTCCGTCACCAATAGGCCTTCTCAAAATCGAGTCTTTGGAAACCAATACGATAGATTCATTCAATTCCTGGGTAAAATCATTGGTTCGCCTTCGATCCATCTTTTCCGGCAAGGTATGGTAAAGCTTAAAAAAAAGAGAGTCGGAAGAGCTAAGAAGAATAGACTCATTAAGATGGCGGAGGGAACTGTGAAAATTGATTTCCCTAGCACTTTCCCACTGAGCGACCTCTTCGGGATCTTGAGAACTCAAAGGCTCATAAAAAACCTGTCCGTAAAACCTTGACCCGTTACGCAGTACCCTAAAATCCTGAAGGTAATAGTCGATCTCATATCCCAATGCCTTGTTAATAATTTTTAGGGGCTCCTGCGCTGAGGCGCTTAAGTAATTTTGCCCCTGATTTGTTTTCGCTTTCTCAAAATCCACCACCCAAGGATTCACTATTTCAATCTGGGATTTGTAGGGGTCGTCCGGTAAAGCCAAAAAGACTTCCTCAAACCTTCGAAACGCCCGTTCCCAACTTTTGTCCCGCTTGGCCTTGAGCTCAATCTCGGAAAGGTTGGATTCATTGAAGACCAACTCAAAATCAATGTGGATTACCGATTGACCTCGGGTAGAAACTTTTTTTACCTCAGTAATGTAGCCTACAAAAGACGCCACTACCTCGATTTCCTGAGGCAAATTTCCAGAAATCTGAAATTTCCCATCCGTATCAGTTGCTTTCCCGAAGGTGGTGTTGCTGACAAACACATTGGCAAAAGGAAGAGGCAAACCTGTCCCCTTTTCCCGAACCGTACCGGTAATGGTCTGGGAAAAAACCAACCTAGTGACACACAATAATCCGATAAGGAGGAGATAGCGCAAGAAAAAACAGTTTATCTATTTCTACTAAATTGCTTTAAATAACCTATAAAATCCTTTATTTCCAATTCCTAAGTCTTGACAGGTAGAAATTGAGTCAAGGCTTTACTTGAAGTTTTCAAGTACAGGTTGATGACTTATTAATCCACTTGAAAAAATCACCATCCTCAGCTCCTAATCAAGAAATTGCCCGCGGACACCTGTACGATTTCAAAACACTTCTATTTGCGTAAATACCTAAAACACCTTACCAGTGGATATTTTGAACTTGGAATAAATTTTGGGAAAGAGATTCTAAACCAACTTATCCATGCTCACCTTCTTGCTTTGGCTATTCCTATTCATCATTTGCTGGCCATTGGCCATCGCAGCACTTATCCTCTACCCTTTCATCTGGCTTTTGCTACTTCCATTCAGGATTTTGGGATTTGCCATCGATTTGAGCTTTGACCTGGTTCGAAACTTGTTCATGCTTCCCTTCAGACTTGTAGGGGTCAAGTAATCAGGCGAAAGCCCTGAATTACTCCCTTTTTCAGTTTCCTCCTCTGCTTCACCATTTTAAGAAGTGAACAGGAGTGGTGGGAAAAACTCTTTATTCTCCTAATTTTTGATAGGTTGCGTGCCTTTTTTTCAAAAATCCGAAAGCCATTTTTTCCAAACTCCGCTGATAAAAGTCATGATTTCTGGAAGTGCATTTGGATAGCTTGCAGGAGAGATTTGTTTTTATTTCATCCTTAGAAGCTACGTTTAGTATGAGCAAGAGCACCACAGATTTTAAACCCCTGAGTCCGGAAGAGTGGGAAAATTCCTGGCAGCAGCATTGGGCAAAGTCCCAGATGAATTACGAATTGCCACCCAACCTCAGTAAAAAACTGAAGGACGAGCGGGAATTTCTTTCTCAGGTACGCAGTCCTGAAAAAGACAAAAAAAGACTGGAGCGGGTCACCAAGGAGTTTGAAATGGCGCTTAAAAAAATGAATAAAATCGGTCCGGCAGTGACCATTTTTGGTTCAGCAAGATTTCGGCCCGGAGATGAATACTATGAATTGTCAAGAAAAACCGGAGAAGTCTTCGCCCAAGCGGGTTTTTCTGTTCTGACAGGAGGTGGACCGGGGGCAATGGAAGCGGCAAACAAAGGTGCTTTTGAAGTCGGGGGGAAAACCTACGGTCTCAATATTATCCTCCCTCACGAGCAAGCACCCAATCCCTATGTGGATGGCACAATTGAGTTCAATCACTTTTTTGTCCGCAAGACCATGTTGGTCAAGTACTCCTGCGCCTATATTGTGATGCCGGGAGGATTGGGCACCTTGGATGAACTTTTCGAAGCTGCCACCTTGATCCAATGCCATAAAATCGGACCTTTTACTTTGATATTGGTTGGAAAGGAGTTCTGGAAAGGACTGAGGGATTTCGTAGCATACATGGCCGGTCAAGGGGTTTTCTCTCCCGAGGAAATCGGTTTTTCAAAAATCGTGGATAGCCCGGAGGAAGCGGTGGAATTGGTATTGAAAAGCATTCCTAAGGAACTCCAGAAAATTTTGGATAAAGAAAAAGCCAAGCTGAAACCCAGGAAACCCAAAAGCCTGGAAAGCAAAGCAAAACCATTGAATAAGTGAAAAAATGAAAATCAAACTTTTGGGTGCCGCAGGAGGAGAAGTGACCGGTTCCTGTTATTTGGTTCGAACTGAAAAATCGGCGATTCTGATCGATTGTGGGATGTTTCAGGGCGGAAGAGATTCCGAGGCCAAAAACCTCCTTCCAGAAGGTGCAAAGCCAGATCAGGTACAAGCCGTACTTCTGACTCATGGACATTTGGATCATACCGGAAGAGTTCCTCTACTGATCAAGCATGGATTCCGTGGGCAAATATTCAGTACAATCCAGACCCTGCAGTTGGCCCAAATCATCCTTCAGGATTCCGCACGATTGCAGGAGGCAGATGCTGAACGACAGAATCGCAAGCATTGGGAGCCAGGCCAACCTTTAATGGAACCACTTTACAGCCCTGAGCATGTGGAGTTTATGAAAGAACTCAATCAGGAGGTCCCATTTGGGGAGCCTATCCGGATAACCGAAGACATCACCGCCCGATGGATCGAAGCGGGTCACATGCTGGGATCGGGAAGCATTGAACTGACCGTATTGGAAGACGGAAGGAAAAAAGTGATTGCCTTTTCGGGAGATTTAGGCCCGCTGACTATGCCTTTGCTGAGGCCCTTTGAGCATTTTCACCACGCGGATCTGGTGTTTATGGAATCTACCTACGGAGACCGAATTCATAAATCCTACGATGAAACCGTCGAAGAATTTGAGCGGATCGTGAAGGAAGTCAGCGAAACAGGAGGGAAAGTCCTGATCCCGACTTTTGCCATCGGCAGAGCCCAACAGTTGATCTATCACATGGCGGAGTTTTACAATACCGGGAGAGTTAAGCCTTTTCCTGTTTATTTGGACAGCCCCATGGCGATTCGGGCTACGGATGTTTACCGAAATCACCAAGACTTATTAGACGAAGAATTTCACATGCTGAAGCAAAAAGGCGCCTTTCCGGTTGATGAAAACTATTTCATCACCAGTGAAAGCGGTGAGTCTTCCAAAGCACTCAATGAGGTCAAAGGTCCCTGCATGATATTAGCCGGTGCCGGCATGTGCAACGGGGGCAGGATTCTCCACCACCTCCGCCACAACCTCAAAGATCCAAATACCCATGTGGTCATCGTGGGATTTCAGTCACAGGGTTCTTTGGGAAGAAAGCTGGTAGAAAAGGCCGAGACCGTTCGGATATTCGGGGAAGAGATTCCGGTCAAGGCCAAAGTCCATACACTCAATGGCTTCAGTGCTCATGCCGGGCAAAATGATCTACTGGAGTGGTTTTCTCATTTGGCGCCGAGCAAACCAAAAGTTGCACTGGTACATGGGGAAGACGGTCCAAGGGTCATTCTTTCCGAATTGATCGAAAAAAAATTTGGAATAAAGCCCCTTCTGCCTGAAATCGGTGACCTCATAGAAATCTAAAACAAGGTATTTTTTCCTATACCCAGTCTTTAAAATATGTCCACCATGAAGGTTCTACAATTCGGGAATGTCCTCCTACTCACCTTCCTTTTTTTGATGAAAAGCCATTTGAGCTTTTCGCAAAATGAATGGACCAAGAACATCTTTGCCGAAAACGGTGCCCGTATAATCGATGATCAGAACAAAATCGCCAAGCTGAAAATGCTTCTGGAAACAGAAATTCCACTTTGGAGGATCGTTTCGATTATTGACACAGTCAATGCCACATCGAAATGGATCAAATCTCTTCCAGTGAGGTAAAACAAAAGCCAGAAGTAATCGACGACTTCGGGCTTCTTTTTTGATCTGATTTAGGCCGTTACTTTTCACTGAAAACTGATCACTGTGACTGCCTACTGATAAAACTACCTAGGTTCCCTACTTCCCTCAAATAACTCGTATTTCAACAGGCGGCAGTCAATTGTTCCGTTCCAAAACTCAATCCTTCTGCTGGCTTTCAGTCCGACCTTTTTGGCTAGTTCAAGATTACCGGTAAAAATGTAGCCTCTGTACCCAGCACATTTTTGCTTCATAAAGTCCCCCATTCGCTTGTAGGTGAGTTCCAACTCCTCATTTTCGCCCAATCGCTCTCCATACTCTGGATTGAACATAATCACACCACGGGGTCGTTCCGGAATTTCTGTTTCAGCAAAATCACACACTTGAAAATCAATCATGTGCTCAACACCTGCGTAAGCCGCATTTTCCCTTGCAAAAGAAATTGCCTGAAGGGAAATATCAGATGCCACGATGGCTACCCCGGGGTCATGGATCACCTTGTTTTCCAGCTTTTTCTTCTTGGCTAAAAAAGCCTGTGGATCATAGCCGAGGATATGCTGAAAGGCATACTCATTACGATACAATCCCGGGTAGCGCTTAGAAGCCATCAAAGCCGCCTCAATTGCTAAAGTTCCCGAACCACACATGGGATTGATAAAAGGCACGCGGGTATTCCACTCCGTAGCGTAAATGGTGGCGGCTGCCAAAGCCTCCATCATAGGAGCCTTTCCGGGAATCTTTCGATAGCCATGTTTGGCCAGCGTTTCTCCAGAAGTGTTGATGTACACGGAAGCTTGGGTTTCTTTCCAAAAAACCTGAAAAACCAAGCCTATAAAATCTGAGCCTGAATCCGGTCTCCTACCTTTTAATTCACGAAATCGGTCTACTATCGCATCTTTCACCTTCACATTCACAATCAAAGGAGTGGTGACCGATTCATTTTCGACCACCGAATTCACCGAAAAATACCCATCTACGTCCAGGTATTCTTCCCAGGGAATGGCTTTAAAGCGGCGGTAAATATCTTCTGCATTTCTCAGGTAGAAAGACTTGATCTCGTACAGCACATGCGAGGCCGTGCGAAGATGCAGGTTGAGATCCATGCAGTCCTCTAGAGAGGCTACAATCTCCAAGCCGGTACGGGTAATTGACTTCGGTACAAACCCCAGTTCTCGAACTTCCTGCTCCAAATACGTGACCGAACGGTCCTTGCAGGTGATAAATACTTTTCCTTTTTGGTTGAAATCAAGCATGCGCAAAAGTACTAAACAGATCGCTCAAACCTTAGAACTCTATAAAATACCTGACCGTCCATCCGGTTTTCACTCGAAAAACTCGCAATCGTTTTCGTAAATTGAATCCGTTGTTTATTGTCCTGACCCACCTATTTCCTGAATTTTAGCTAATTCAAACACATACACCCATGAAATTTAAAATAGCCTATCTATCCGTTTTGACCCTGTTGACCTTGACTGTTCAGGCTCAAAACGGAAATTGGAAAAACCTTTTCAACGGTAAAGATCTCAGCGGCTGGAAAGCTGTAGCAGGTAAGGCCACCTTTGAAGTAAAAGACGGAGTCATAGAAGGCACTGCCGTGCACGGTACAGGAAACACATTTCTGATTACCGAAGAAATGTACACCGACTTCATCTTGGAAGTAGACCTTAAAATCAACCATATCTCCTCCAACAGCGGCGTTATGGCAAGAGGCCAATTTGATCCTGCTGCACGTAATGGACAAGGCTTGGTCTACGGCTATCAGATTGAGGCTGACCCTACTCCCCGAGCTTGGTCTGGAGGAATCTATGATGAAGCCCGAAGAGGTTGGTTTTATCCACTTGACTTGAATCCGGCAGCCAAATCAGCCTTCAAAATGGGCGAGTGGAATACCTATCGTATCGAGGCAATCGGCAATACCATCAAAACTTGGGTAAATGGACAGGAAGTGGCCTACTTTGTAGACGATATGGATGCCAAAGGATTCATAGGACTTCAGGTGCACAGCATTCAAAACAAGGAGGATGAAGGAAGAAAGACTTATTTCAGAAATGTCAGAATTCAAACCGAAAACCTCAAGCCCATTCCTTTCAAAGGAGATGTATTTGTAGTCAGCACACTGAAAAACGAACTAACCGATCTGGAAAAGAAAAATGGTTGGAAGCTCTTGTTTGATGGGAAAACCAGCAAAGGTTGGGTAGGCGCCTACAAAGACAAATTCCCTGAAAAAGGCTGGAACATTCAGGACGGAACCTTGACCATCCAGAAATCCGATGGAAGCGAGTCCAATTCTTTTGGAGACATTGTGACGACTGAAATGTACAGCGCTTTCGATTTGGCCTTTGATTTCAAAATCACCGAAGGCGCCAACAGTGGTGTGAAGTATTTTGTGACCCTTTCTGAAGGAAACAAAGGCTCGGCTATTGGTCTCGAATACCAAATTCTGGATGACGTCAACCATCCTGATGCGAAGCAAGGCATCGATGGAAATAGAACCTTAGCCTCCCTTTATGATTTGATCAAAGCGAACAAGCAGCCACGATTTGTAAGAAAGCCCGGTGAATGGAACCAAGGAAGAATCATAGTCTATCCCGACAATAAAGTCGAGCATTACATCAACGGTGTAAAGGTGGTAGAATACCAAAGAGGATCTAAAGAATACCGAGACTTGGTAGCTATCAGTAAGTATAAGGTTTGGCAAAACTTCGGGGAAGCAAAAGAAGGACGTATCCTACTTCAGGATCACGGAGATGAAGTTAGTTACAAAAACATCAAAATCAAGCCTTTAAAGTAACCGAAGGTAAAACACATTGAATCATGAGTAAATCCAACAGAAGAGAATTTATCAAGAAAAGTGCAGCGGCAACCCTGGGGATTTCTGCCTTGGGAGCAGTTGGCTTTTCATCTAGATCCTACGCCCGCATCCTGGGTGCCAATGACCGTCTGAATGTTGCTATCGCAGGTTTGGGCAGAAGATTAGGGGCATTCTATGAGCCTATCGGATTGAAGACTAGCAACGTCAACCTACTGTATCTCTGCGATGCCATGCAATCTCAGATGCCCAAGGCTGCCAAAAACTTTGAAAAATGGATTGATTACCAACCCAAACTGGAGCAAAATATCCTCAAGGTACTCGATGACAAAGAAGTCGATGTGCTGATCAATGCGACTCCGGACCATTGGCATGCCCCGGGTACCTGGTTGGCCTTGGAGCGAGGAAAACATGTGTATGTAGAAAAACCATGCTCCCATAATCCAAGGGAAGGTGAATTACTGATTGCTCTTCAAAAGAAGTACAACAAAGTAGTCCAGATGGGTAACCAGCAACGCTCTGCCCCGGAAAGCCGAGAGATCATCTCCGCCATTCACAACGGAGCGATTGGAAAAGTATACATGGCCAAAGCCTTCTACAGCAATAACCGTGGACCAGTACCCACTCCTATCCAACAAGCTCCACCCGCCGGCTTGGACTGGGATCTTTTTCAAGGACCCGCTCCAAGAAAACCCTACATGCATGATACCTGGGACTACAACTGGCACTGGTACGGCTGGGATTATGGAACAGCCGAAACAGGAAATAATGCTACCCACGAACTGGATGTCGCCCGATGGGCATTGCAGGTGGACTATCCCTCCCAGGTAATGGTCGTTTCCGGCAAAATGCACTATCCCGAAGACGGTTGGACCATGTATGACACCATGGATGCGACCTTCAAATTTGCCAATGGGTCCATCATCCAATGGGAAGGAAAAAGCAGAAATAACTACAAAACCTACGGATCAGACAGAGGCACCATCATCTACGGAACCGAAGGTTCGGTCTATGTAGACCGTGGAGGATACAAGCAATTCGACAGAACCGGCAAAGAAGTCAAATCCAACCTTGCCAAAAACAATGAAGGCGGAACAGTCCTGGGAGGCGGAGGAGACATGAGTACCATGCACGTCGTAAATTTCTTCAATGCGGTAAGAGGTAAGGAAAAGCAAAATTCCAACATCGAAGACGGCGCAGTATCTACCCTACTCTGCCACTTGGCCAACATCAGTAGCCGTACGGGTGAAACCTTAAATTGCGACCCTAAAAATGGACATATTACCAACTCTCCAAAGGCTATGGCCCTTTGGACAAGGGAGTATGAAAAGGGCTGGGAGCCGCCAAAAATCTAGACGATAGGCAAAAAAATAAACCTATTAAATCGTTTTTTCTCATTTCACATTCACCTGGCTTTGGTTGAAAGCCAGGTGTTTTTTTATCTATCCCCTTCTATTCAGAAGTATATTTTATGTTAAAGATTCATTGTTTTTATACAATGTACACACCTATAATCTTTTAATCATTATTAAGAAACACTCATTAATTTTTTATTAAAACAAAATAAGATTTTTTAAAAATTTATTAAGACCACTTTTTTCTGAATCATTTGAGACTTAGACCCGCAATCGATTCCGTAATTACAAGTTTTAAAGAATTGATCCCGCTTTTCCTTTTATCTACCTTTTACTACCGAAAAACAACTCATTTCCCCCATCTATCAACAAACCAGTATCATCAAAAACAACCTAATCTATCTATTAACAATAACCCCTTAAACTATGCGTACAAAGTTTTACACTTACCTATCGGTGGTGTTGATGTTGTTGCTTAGCGCTGGAATTGCGCAGGCACAAAACGTGCAGGTGAGTGGGATCGTTTTTGATGAGTCGGGAATGCCCTTACCGGGTGTCTCGATTCTTCTTAAAGGGACCACCACAGGAACCACCACAGATCTGGATGGAAAATATTCCATCTCAGGGCCCAGTACAGGCGTATTGGTTTTCTCCTTTATCGGATACAACACCCTGGAGGAGACCATCGGTTCTCGAAGCAAAATCGACGTTAATCTAATTCCTGACCTTTCCGAACTCGAAGAAGTAGTGGTAGTGGGTTACGGTACGGTGAAAAAGAGCCAATTGACTGGAGCGATTTCCTCTGTGGGCAACAAGGAAATCCAAGAACTTCCCATCACCGATGCTCGTCAAGCCCTTCAAGGTAGAGCTGCCGGTGTGGATGTGGTCCAGCCTGGTTCTAAACCTGGATCTGCCCCCCAAGTCCGTATTCGAGGTCGTCGTTCATTCAATGCTTCCAACGAACCCCTTTATGTGGTGGATGGAATTCCTACAGTGGGTGGGCTGGAAGACATCAACCCACAGGATATTACCTCCATGGAAGTATTGAAAGATGCATCTGCTACAGCCATTTATGGTTCCAGAGGTTCAAACGGGGTGGTATTGATCACTACCAAACGTGGTGGCGCCGGAAAAACTGTGGTATCTCTTGATTCCTATTATGGTATAAGTGAAGAGTTGGGAAGAATTGAGGTTTTTGACGGACCAGCATTTGCCGAATATAAAAGAGAATCCAGAAGAGCTACTGGTGCCTATCCAGAAGGTCCAGCTACCGAAGAAGCTGACAAAAGAATCTTTGAACCGGTAGAATTGGAAAGTATCGCATTAGGAAGAAGTACTGATTATGTAGCAGGTTTGATGAGGCAAGGAAACATCCAAAGCCACCAAATCGGGGTATCAGGAGGTAATGACAAGACCACCTTCTTTGTGTCAGGAAACTATTTCAAAGATGTGGGCGTAGTGATCAACCAAGATTTTACCCGATATACTTTCCGCATCAACTTGGATCACCAGATCAACAAGAAAGTGAAAATCGGAACCTCCACCTTGTTTACCTACAGTGAAAGAAATGGGGAAAACTTCAATCCAATAGGTGGTGCGCTTCAGGAAAATCCATTGGGTAAACCCTATGATGATGAAGGAAATCTAATCTTCCTGCCCACTTCGGATGGTTTAAGAACCAACCCATTTGCTGAAGTGGTCCCAGGAGCACAGGTGGACGAAACCTTTAGAACACGAATCTTCAACAGTATCTACCTGAATTGGGAAATCACCAAAGGCCTGACCTATCGTTTTGTATTTGGTCCAGACTACACGGTAAGAAGAAATGGAAGATTTACAGGTTCACAGACCAACGCCCGTCGAGGCGCAGATCCTACGGGAAGTGTTGATGATCGTTTCCAATTCAACTATACCATTGAAAACATCCTAACTTATACCAAAAACTTTAACCAAACACATAACCTAAAAGTGGACTTGCTGCAGTCCTTCCAGCAAGACAAGTTTGAGCAAAGTACAATCAGTGTCTTGGGTATTCCGGCACCTTCCCAACTTTATCATAGACTGGGAGATGCTTCCCAAATCACCGGTGCAAATACCAACTTGGTGGAATGGGCATTGCTTTCTTACATGGCTAGAGCCAATTATGATTACAAAGGTAAGTATTTGGTCACTGGTACAATCCGTGCAGACGGTAGCTCTCGTTTTGGTGAAAACAACAAATTCGGCTTCTTCCCATCTGTTGCTTTGGGATGGAACTTACATCAGGAAGAATTCATCAAAAACACAACTTGGATCGATCAACTGAAATACCGAGTAAGTTATGGATCCATCGGTAACCAAGCGATTACACCTTACCAAACTCAGGCTCTTTTGAGTAGAACATCCTATGCTTGGGACAATACGGCAGCCTTCGGTTATTGGCCAAATACGATTGGCAATCCTGATTTGAGATGGGAAACATCCACCACTTTCAATACAGGTATTGACTTCTCCATATTCAAAAACAGAGTATTCGGTTCATTTGAATATTATGTCACCAATACTTCTGACCTGCTTGCACCTCAGCCTCTTCCCAACTCAACCGGATTTGGAGGATTCATTACCAACATCGGTGAAACTCAAAACAAAGGGATAGAACTCTCACTTTCTACCTTGAACATTGAGAAAGGAAACTTCACTTGGTCTACTGATATCATCTTCACCAGAAACAGGGAACAGATCGTTTCCCTTCCAAATGGAGATGACATTGCTGCGGGTCGATTTATCGGACAGCCTTTGACTGTGTTCTTCGATCTGAAAAAAGTAGGCATCTGGCAAACTTCCGAAAAGGACCTTGCTGCTAGCTTTGGCGATAAGCCAGGGGAAATTAAGATCCAGGACACCAACAATGACGGAAGAATCAACTCCCTGGATCGGGTAATCCTAGGTTCAGCTGTACCTGATTTCTCTTTGGGTATGACCAACCGTTTTTCATTCAAAGGGTTTGATCTATCCTTCTTCGTTTTCGGAAGATGGGGTTCAATGATTCGAAGCCAATTCCACCAAAGCTTCAACTCTCTATTTGGACGATACAATAACCTGGCTGTGGATTACTGGACACCAAACAATCCGACCAACTTGTATCCAAGACCAAATCAAAACCAAGAGTTTCCTAAGTACAATTCTTCCATGTCATTGTTTGACGGAACATTCATCAAGGTTAGAAACATCAATTTCGGATATAATTTCTCTTCGGATTTGGCAAAGAAGATTGGCTTGAGCAGCTTGAGAGTTTTCTCAAGTATTCAAAATCCATTTATCTTCTCTGAATTCAGAACTGTTCACAAAGGAATTGACCCTGAAACCTTCATTGACAGTGAACAAGGCGTAGAAGGTGGTGTCATCAATGCTAACATTTCTCCTCCGGTAGTTCAATACACCTTTGGTATCAATGCTAAATTTTAATCTTAAGCATGAAAACGATGAAAAATCTGAACATAAAAAATCAAGTGAAAACCCTGACTCGAACAGGAGCATTGGTTCTAAGCTTGTTCTTTGCACAAGCCTGCCAAGATGCCCTTCAGGAAGATGTAATTTCTCAAATCGGCTCTGAATACCTCAACACTGCAAAAGGGTTGGATGACGCTGTCAGTGCTGCCTACAGCTCCATGAGATCTTGGTATGGTACCGAACGAGGAAACAACTTTACTGAATTTGGTACAGACATCTATACCAACGGTGCGGATGGTTCATGGAAATTTATGAACACCTACACCAACCAGTTTGACTCGCAAACCGGACAAGTAAGAGAACTTTGGGATGATTTGTATAGAGGTATCAATACCTGTAACGCAGTGATCGAACGAGCTCCTGGAATATCAGGTGTAAATGAAGCCACAAAGACGCAAAGAATCGCTGAAGCTAAGTTTATCCGTGCTCACCATTATTTCTTGCTAATGCAATTGTTTGGCCCGGTTGAATTGAGACTGGAGGAAACAAAAGTTCCAACCAAAATAGTGAAGAGAAATCCGGAGTCGGAGATTTATGCGGCAATCATCAAGGATCTTACTGAGGCGATTCCGGGATTGGAAGCCAGAAAGGCATCTACTCAATATGGAAGAGCGACCAGAGCAGCCGCCGAACATTTGTTGGGAAGGGTGTACGTAACAAAAGGTACTTCTTCTTCCAAAGCAGCAGATGATTTTGCCAAAGCTGAACCATTGTTTAAAAATGTTATTTCAAACTATGGTTTGAGACTTTTGCCGGACTTTGGCCAAGTACATGCTTTTGGCAACGAAATCAACGATGAAGTAATCTGGTCCGTGCAGTATACCAGAAGCCAGTTGACCAATGGTGGTGGTAACAATGCACACGTCTTCTTCCTGATGGAATACGACACCCAGCCAGGGATGAGACGTGATACCCAAAACGGAAGACCCTTTAAGCGTTACAGACCAACGGTCTATGCTTTGGAAAAAGTATTCCAAAACAGGGAAAATGACAGCCGTTACAAAAAGTCCTTTATTGACGTCTATCTTTCAAACCGTCCGGGAACCTTCAATACTACATTTGATAGAAGTAAACCTACAGTAACCTTTGCTCAGGGTGATACCTCCATGTTCATTCCGGGATTTGAGATGCCTGCTACGGAACGTGCCAAGAGAAAATACCAGGTATTGACTCCAAGTATGTATGACGAAAAATTATTCCCGGGATTGGTTAAACATCTGGATCCAGGAAGAGCAGATTTGACTCAGTTTGAAGGTGGTCGCGATTACATCGCTATGAGATTAGCAGACACTTACCTTCTACTTGCCGAAGCTCAGTTCCGTCAAGGCAAGCTGGCTGAGGCTACAGCCACCATCAATATAGTGAGAAGACGTGCTGCTTGGCCTGGAAAAGAAGCTGCCATGGAAATCACTCCTGCTCAGATGACATTTGAGTTTCTGATGGAAGAGCGCGCAAGAGAACTTACCGGAGAGCAAACTCGCTGGTTGGATTTGAAGCGTTGGGGCAATCTGATCGAGAGAGTTAAACTTCATAATCCACAAGCTGCTCCAAACATCAAGGATTTTCATGTATTGAGACCAATACCTCAAAACCAAATTGACAGAGCTGAGGGTGGACCTTCCGGATTCCCTCAGAATCCTGGCTACTAAATTTAGCTTTACACCATAAAAAGAGGCCCTGAAATTCAGGGCCTTTTTCGTAATAAAAGAAAACCAAAAACAAATTATACTGCGATCGTTGACGATCTGATTGTGATTTTTGATGGAATGGTGATGATCTGGTTTGGCAAGTCCGGTTGTCTGGGCTTGGTCAATTTTTTCATCAACAGTTTGGCGCATTCCTCCCCGATAGAAAATGCAGGTTGAGTAATCGTTGTCAAAGACGGATGCAGCAAACTGGCAATACTCAGGTTTGAAAAGAAGCTGATAATCTTCAAATCATCCGGAATTTTTAAGTCTGTACGCTTAATCGCGTGATAGGTTGCAAGTGCCAACTTTTCTACCGAAGATAATATACCATCCGGCCGATCTGGTGACATCAACATCTGACGGATAGCTTCCACATTTTGTTCTTCTTCCTGGCAGCAAGTGATATTGAGTTGGGGCTCGGGAGATAGACCCGCCTGCTTCAACGCGTCGAGATATCCGCGGTATCGATCTTTGGTAATAGAGAGTTCTTTAGAAAGCATCAAAAAGGCAATTTTTCGGCATCCCTGCTGAATCAGATGCTTGGTTCCTTCAAAACCGCTTTCATAATCGTTTGTTATAAATTTGGTAGTCGGGATATCTGTACATATCCGATCAAAAAACACCAAAGGAAATCCCCTTTCATGAAGTCTAGTCAGATGGGAAATATCACTGGTCTGACTGGATACGGACATGATGATCGCATCAGCACGTCCATTCATCAAAAGATTGACGATCTTTTTTTCCCTATCCACATCTTCGTGTGTACTGTAGACCAGCAGATGATACCCGTGTTGCTGGGTTATTTCTTCTATTCCGTCTACAACTTTTGAGAAAAAGCTACTCATCCGCTCCGGAATCACCACCGCGATGGTCTTGCTTTTATTCTCTCTCAAACTTCTCGCAAAAGGATTTGGCTGATAGTTCAATTTCTCCGCCATGCTGATCACCTTTTTTTTGGTGGCCTCACTGATCTCATAGCTGTCGTTTAGGGCACGAGATACAGTAGATGGAGATAACTTCAGCTCTGCAGCGAGTTCTTTTAGATTCACTCCGGTACTCATAGGTTGTTTGGGTTAATTGTCCTAAAAAGATCCTTAAAAATCTTAGGCATTTCAAAATAGTGAATTATTTCCATTTAAATAATGTGTGCAAACGTTTCCGTATTTTAATCTACTTCCCCCGTGTTTAAAGAATAAATTTAAACTCCATAAATAGACCCAAAAGCACCCACATAGTTAACTCATGATCACTGCTCAGACCCAAAAAAGCTTTCTCTCTGAAGACTTTTTGCTGCGAAATGAATTCGCCAAAATTCTTTACCACGACTATGCCAAGCACCTTCCGATCATAGATTATCACAATCACCTCCCCCCAGCTGAAATTGCCCAAAACCGGAAATTTGAAAATATCAGTAAAATTTGGCTTGCCGGAGACCATTACAAGTGGAGGGCAATGCGGACTTTGGGGGTGAATGAAAAATATATCACAGGCAATGGCTCTGATACTGAAAAGTTTGAAAAGTGGGCCTATACCCTGCCTTTTACCATGCGAAATCCACTGTACCATTGGAGTCACATGGAGTTGATAAGGTATTTTGGGGTGGACGAACTGCTCACTACCGAAAATGCTTCGGAGGTTTATTTCAAAACCTCCGAAATGCTTCAAGAAGAAAGTTTCCGGGCCCAAGGCCTCCTGGAAGGCATGAATGTGGAAGTCGTTTGCTCTACTGACGATCCAATAGACAGCCTCGAGCACCATGAATCTTATTTTCACTCCAAAAAGAAAGTCGGACTATACCCCGCTTTCAGACCGGATAAATCCTTTGCCATCGAAAATCCAGAAGGATATAAATCCTATTTGGAAAAACTTGGACAGGTGTCCGGAATAGAAATCAACTCCTTTGACAAGTTGATCGAGGCATTATCCAATAGAATTGAGTTCTTCCATTCCCGAGGATGCCGACTTTCAGACCACGGATTGGAAAATATGTATTATTCCAATGATTCCAGGCTTTCGGCGGATGGCATCTTACAAAAAGTCCTTCGCGGAAATCACCCAAACACAGAGGAAATCGAATACTTCAAATTCAAAGTCCTGAAAAAACTCTGCAAACTCTACCATAGCCATGGATGGGTACAGCAGTTTCACCTTGGCGCCTTGAGAAACACAAACGCAAGAATGCTGACTGTCCTCGGACCGGATACAGGATTTGATTCCATCGGGGATTTTGATCAAGCGCGTGCCATGGCAAAATTCCTGAATGAACTGGACTCCACCGATCAACTCGCCCAAACGGTCATCTACAACCTCAATCCAAGAGATAATGAGGTCTTTGCCACGATGATCGGTAACTTCAACGATGGCTCGATCAAAGGAAAAGTGCAGTTTGGCTCAGGATGGTGGTATCTGGATCAAAAAGACGGGATGGAAAAGCAAATGAACACCCTTTCCAATATGGGTTTGATCAGCTGTTTCATCGGAATGCTCACCGACTCAAGAAGCTTCCTTTCTTTCCCTCGACATGAATATTTCCGAAGAATCCTCTGCAATCTATTTGGTCAGGATGTAGAAAACGGGGAATTGCCTTGGGATGAAAAATGGCTTGGAAAGCTTGTATCGGATATTTGCTATCACAATGCCAAAAACTACTTCAATTTCTCCCCTTCCAACTACCAGATTTAAGAATGAATTCATCCCAAATTTTCTCTCTCGAGGGTAAAAAAATTGCGTTCTCCGGTGCAACCGGTGTGTTAGGTCATGCCATGGCAATGCATTTGGCACAGGAAGGTGCGGAATTGCTGATCATCGGCCGAACACCTGACAAAGTCAATCAGCTGGTCCAAGAGATCAATTCCAAGGGAGGAAAAGCCTGGGGTTATTTTGCCGATGTGACTGATGAAGAGTCTTTGATCAAGATGGCTGAAATTATTGAAGCTCAACATGGCAGGATAGATACCCTGATCAATTCCGCCGGAGGAAATATGCCCGGTGCAGTCATCCGGCCTGACCAAAATTTCCTGGATCTGGATACCCATTCGCTTAGAAAGGTTATGGATCTCAATTATTTGGGAACCGTACTTCCTATCAAGGCTTTACTACCCCTGATGCTTAAAAACGGCCAGGGAAACATCCTCAATATCAGCTCTATGGCAGCAACCAGGCCTATGACTCGCGTGATGGGCTATGCTTCCGCCAAGGCAGCTATTGACAATCTGACCAAATGGCTTTCAGTAGAGCTGGCACACAAACACGGTCCAAATTTCAGAGTAAATGCGATTGCTCCAGGATTTTTTCTCACAGAACAAAATCGTACCCTTCTCACCGAAGCAGACGGAAGCCTAACCCAGCGGGGAAATCAGATTATTACACATACACCTATGAACCGATTTGGTAAGCCGGAAGATCTTCTCGGAGCCTTGCATTGGCTTTGCAGCGATGCTTCTGCTTTTGTCACCGGCACCATCGTAGCCGTGGACGGAGGATTCAGCGCTTATTCAGGAGTCTAGAAATTGTTGGTCGTTAAGCGTTAATAGTTAATCGAGAAAAAGATCAGAAAACTTTTAACGTTTAACCTTTAACTTCCGGCTAGCCAGAAACAAATAACTCAATAACTAATACACATATAACCAAAAATTCTCTTTCCATGAGCTACAGAATGGAACAAACCATGCGCTGGTATGGTCCCAAAGATCCGGTAAGCATTCGTGATATCCGTCAGTCAGGAGCCACAGGAATTGTTACAGCTTTACACCATATTCCCAATGGAGAAGTATGGTCCAGAGAAGAAATCAAAACCAGGAAAAATATCATCGAAGAGGCTGGGCTTACCTGGTCAGTGGTGGAATCTGTCCCGGTACATGAGCGGATCAAAACACGCACAGGTGACTACCTCCAATTAATCGAGAATTACAAACAAACACTTCGAAATCTTGCCGCTGAAGGCATTTTCACGGTGTGCTACAATTTTATGCCTATCCTCGATTGGACTCGAACCAATCTGGAATATGAACTCCCCAATGGCGCCAAAGCCCTACTTTATGAAAGAAAGGCTGTCGTTGCTTTTGACTTGTTCATCTTACAAAGACCTGAGGCATTGGAGGAATATTCACCGGAGGAAATCGAAGCGACACGAGCGTATTACAATGCTCTTTCCCCTGATGCCAAGCAGCTGATCATTGATAATATTCTCAAAGGTTTGCCGGGTTCGGAAATCGGATACACCATGGATGAGTTTCGTGCCATGCTGAAAACCTATGAAGGCATCGATGCCAAAAAACTGGCGGAACACCTGAGACTTTTCCTCGACGCTGTCACTCCGGTCGCAGAGGAAGTCGGGGTATATCTGTGCATTCATCCAGATGATCCTCCTTACTCTTTGTATGGTTTACCCAGGGTGGTAAGTACCGCAGCTGATGCCAGGAGAATTCTTACAGAAACCCCAAGCCAACACAATGGTCTAACCTTCTGTACAGGAAGCTATGGTGTTCGTCCTGACAATGATCTTCCAGCCATGGTCCGTGAGTTTGGAGAACGAATCCACTTCATCCACCTCCGAAGTACCAAGCGGGATGCGGAAGGAAATTTCTATGAGGACAATCACCTGGAAGGCAATGTGCCCATGGTAGAAGTCATTGATGAAATCCTAAAGTGGCAGGAAAAGCGAAAGAAAAGCCTACCGATGCGACCTGACCATGGCCATCAGATGCTGGATGATTTGCACAAAAAAGTCTCCAATCCAGGTTATACTGCCATCGGCCGCCTTAAAGGTCTGGCCGAGATCAGAGGTGTAGAAGAGGCCTTGCTGTGGGTGAAAAAGTCGGGAAGTTAGGAGGTCTGGAAGTTGGGATGTGTAAGGAAAAGCGGATTGAAGAAGAATAAGGATGGATTGAAATAGACTTTGATCCATGACCAAATAGAATCGTAGGACTTGGCCGGTTTTGAAAACCTGCCAAGTCTTTTTTGTTACCAAGCTATAACTTTTCCAAAGTTTGAAACTTTGGAAAAGTTATAAGGAATAAAAAGTTTGAATTAACTTCCATTTCGTTTGAATTGATCCACTAATCGAGCACGCCATGCCATCCTTTTACTCCAAAAGAGACCTGCACTTTCAGCTTTTCGAAAATCAAAACTGCGTGGAGCTTACCCAACTACCCTATTTTTCAGACCATACTAAGGAGACTTTCAACCTTGTTTTAGATGCTGCTGAGCAAATCGCCGAAAAGTCTCTCTATCCCCTATTCAGGGAAATGGACCGTCAGGAACCTCAGCTGGTAGATGGCAAAATCCGGATTCACCCAGGCATGAAACCCATCATCCGGAAGTTTGGGGAAGACGGATGGATCAATGCCATTTTTCCATATGAAGAAGGTGGACAGCAACTACCCTGGATCCTCCACATGGCCGCAGGATTTATCTTTCAGGCCTCCAATTATTCAGGGAGTGTCTTTCCGTTTTTGACCACTGGCGCTGCCAATCTGATCCGGACATTTGGATCAAAGGAGTTGAAGGAAAAATTCACCCCAAACATGTATTCAGGAAAATGGCAAGGTACCATGGCCCTTACCGAACCGGATGCGGGAAGTTCGCTTTCAGACCTGAGCACCTCGGCGACTCCAACCTCTGCAAGCAATGTTTTCAAGATCAAAGGCCAAAAAATCTACATTTCGGCAGGTGACCACGATGCTTGTGAAAATATCATCCACCTCATGCTCGCCCGTATTGAAGGTGCACCCTCTGGTACCAAAGGCATTTCGCTATTTGTAGTTCCTAAAATTCGACTCGATGGAACACCAAACGATGTGCTGACCCAAGGTATTTATCATAAAATGGGCTACAAAGGCGCTCCGATTGCTCATTTGATGATGGGAAGTAATGAGGACTGCGAAGGATATCTGGTCGGAGAAGCTCATCAGGGACTGAAGTACATGTTTCAGATGATGAATGAGGCCAGACTTGGAGTGGGAATGAACGCCGTAGCGATTGCAACAGCTGCATTTCAGGCTTCTTTGGCCTATGCCAAAGAACGGCCCCAAGGAAGAAAAATATCTGAAAAAGACCTCAATAAACCCCAAATTCCTATCATAGAGCATGCCGATGTGAAACGAATGCTCCTGTTTCAGAAAAGTGTGACAGAAGGGTCTTTGGCCTTGCTGATTTACTGCGGAATCCTTTCCGATAAAATTTCTCAGGAAACCATAGCTGAGAATAAACTAAAAATGGAGGCCCTGCTGGATTTATTAACCCCAATTGCGAAAAGCTATCCTTCGGAAATGGGCGTTCTGAGCACTTCCATGGCGGTGCAGATACTGGGTGGAGCGGGATATACGACGGATTTTCCGGTGGAACAATATTTCCGTGAATCGAGAATCCATCCCATTCATGAGGGAACGACAGGAATCCATGGATTAGATCTCTTGGGTAGGAAAGTGTGGATGCAGGAAGGATTGGGTTGGAAAGCCTTACTCAAAGAAATCCAGAAGACACTTGACCAGGTAAAGTCAATTCAAGAATTGACCGATTTGGCTCATTCTTTTGAGGAGATATACCTCAAGTTCAACCATTCGGCGGGAGAGTTGCTGTTTAAGAGAAATCAAGGACCAGATAAATTCCTTGCGGATGCCACCCTTTTCTTAGAGGCAAGCGGTATACTCTGCATAGGTTGGATGTGGCTAAAGCAAGCCCTTTCGGCTCAAAAGGCAATCTCACAAGGAGCTCTAGAGCAAGGCTTTTACTTCGGAAAAATCGAAACAGCCAGGTATTTCATGGAATACGAATTGGTGAAGATTTTGGGATTGATTCCAAGATTTCATTCCGAAGCTTATCCCACCCTTTCCATGGAAAAGGATTGGTTTTGATTAGGTAAATGCTGAAGATTAACCTGTGTCAGATGATGAAAGAAATGGCTTAGAATAAACTTTTAATTCGAGTTTAAGAAAGGATCATCCGCCTGAACTGAGAGAATCAAAGTCACGGTCATCTTTTAACCATGCTAAACGCAGATCCTGAATTGAGTCAGAAGATGGCACAAACATCAGTCATCAGACACCTGACATCAGACCTTTGTAAAAAAAAACATGAATTACCACAAAGGAACTCCTTCAAGGATAGTAATTCCCTATGAATTCCCTCACATTTCACTATTTTTGGCGATCTTGTTTTATCCGAGCAATCTCTCATGAAAAGAATTTTAGTAAGCGGTGGCGGCGGCTTTTTGGGCAGCCATCTCTGTGACAGACTCCTGAAAGAAGGAAATGAAGTACTTTGTGTAGACAACTTTTTTACGGGAAACCGAAGAAATATCCACCACCTGTTGGATAACAAAAACTTCGAACTCCTTAGACATGACATCACTCATCCCCTGTATGTAGAAGTGGATGAAATCTATAACCTAGCCTGTCCGGCATCTCCGATCCATTATCAGTTTGATCCCGTTCAAACAACCAAGACCTCGGTAATAGGTGCGATGAACATGCTGGGTTTGGCCAAAAGACTGAAAATCAAGATTCTCCAGGCATCTACTTCGGAAGTCTATGGTGATCCAGAAATCCATCCTCAACCGGAGTCCTACAGAGGAAACGTGAATCCTCTCGGACCCCGGGCATGTTATGACGAAGGCAAACGATGTGCTGAAACTCTGTTTTTTGATTATCATCGACAGCATGGAGTTGCCATCAAAGTGATGCGGATCTTCAATACTTATGGTCCGAGAATGCACCCCAACGACGGACGGGTAGTATCCAACTTTATCGTTCAGGCGCTTAAAGGTCAGGACATCACGATCTATGGGGATGGCAAGCAAACGCGCTCCTTCTGCTATGTGGATGACAATATCGAAGGAATGTACCGCTTGATGAATTCCAGAGACGGATTTACGGGACCTGTCAACATCGGAAATCCTGGTGAATTTACCATGCTCGAATTGGCACAGCTCGTCATCGAACTCACCAACAGCAAGAGCAAGCTGGTATTTATGCCTCTTCCCCAAGATGACCCCATGCAGCGTAAACCAGTCATTGATTTGGCTAAGGAAGAACTCGGATGGGAACCCAAAATCCCGCTTCGGGAGGGCTTGGTCAAAACAATCGCTTATTTCGACATGATATTAAGTGAATAATACCCGAAAAGACCGCCCTCAAGCGGTCTTTTTGATTTCCCAAAATTCAACCATTTACCACAAAAAACTTTCACGACCGCCTCGAGTTCGCTTCATTGCTTTATGAAGAAATCCACCCTTCTGTTTATTTCCACCTTCTGTGTTTTATTCAGTGTTTACTTGGTGGCTGTAGTCTCCCTGCAGCCGGATCTGAAGTATATACTTTTGGATATTTATTCAGATTTTTTTCGAAAGGAAGTGAAGAGCGAAGTTATACCGCCGCAAACCAATCAAGCTGAAATAGAAAATTCGTTTGATCCGACTGAATTGGTTTCGTATTCGGGAAGGTTAAAAAAAGACACGTACGAAGAACACCTCAGTGCAGCGGAACTCAAAGGCCTCAAGCTGATACAAAATGAGTACGAACTTTTTCAACGGGTTTTTGAACGGACCTTGGTAGAAGCAAGTTCCGGAAAAGGATACCGAGTAGATTCACTTACGCATAGTTTCCCTTACATCACACCAGAATCCAAAAAAGTCTTAGAAGAACTCGGATTAGCCTATGAAGCTTTGGCTGGAGCAGGAAATTTCTTCACCGTATCCTCTGCCACCCGGACTGAAGAACAGCAAAAAGCACTGAAACGAAGAAACCGGAATGCCACCGATGGCAACAGTTCCCATTCTTATGGAGTCTCGTTTGATATCTCCTACATTCGATTTAATGGAATAAGAGAATGGGATGCAAAGGCCCAAAAAAACCTGGAAACGGTTCTAAACCACTTCCAGCAAACCGGCAAAATCTACGTCATCAAGGAGCGAAGGCAAAGCTGCTATCATGTGACGGTGAGGTAAACTTCACTTCGACAAACACACCCCAACAAAAAGACCGCCTCTCAGCGGTCTTTTTTATTTTTATTTGGATGACAGGTAGTACAGATTTGGTCTCTTCGGTCTTCCGTCTCCTATCTTCCCACTTCTCAGTATCCCAACGTCTTCAACATACTCTCCTCGGTCTGATCTTTGGCAAATAGCCAATGCTTGATCTCGCCATTTTCGTCGCGATCGATCAGGACATGTTTTGGTGCAGGGATAAGGCAATGCTGAATTCCTCCGTAGCCTCCAAGGGATTCCTGGTAAGCTCCGGTATGGAAGAAACCGATGTATTGCTTTTTGCCTTGCTCGATCTTAGGAAGGTAGATATTGAACTGATGTGCCTCGGAGTTGTAGTAATCCATGCTGTCGCAGGTCAAGCCTCCCAGGGAAATGCCTTGATAGGTTTCATCCCAGTTATTGACCGCGAGCATGATGTATTTCTGATTGAGCCCCCAGCTGTCCGGAAGTTGGGTGATAAATGACCCATCGATCATATACCAGAGTTCCTTGTCGTTTTGGAGCTTTTCTTCCAGGATCGAATACAGTACTGCCCCACTCTCTCCTACCGTGTAGCTGCCAAATTCCGTGAAAATATTCGGTTCGGTGGTATTGTTTTTGGCACACATCCACTTGATATTCTTCACAATCTGATCTGCCATGTATTGGTAATCATAATCAAAGAAGACGTTGGTCTTGATCGGCCAACCTCCTCCGATATCCATGGAATCCAAACTTGGGGCAACACGCTTGAGCTCCACGTATTTTTGAATAAAACGGGTCAATTCAGACCAGTAGTAGGCGGTATCCTTGATCCCTGAATTGATGAAAAAGTGAAGCATTTTCAGGCTGACCTGAGGATTGTTTTTGATTTTTTCTTCAAAAAGAGGAATGATGTCATTGTATCTCACTCCCAATCTGGAAGTATAGAAGCCGAATTTGGGCTCTTCGTCGGCCGCGATTCGAATCCCCACTTGAAAAGGTACCTTGACATGCTCCAAGTAGTAATCGATCTCGGTGAGATTGTCCAAAATCGGAATACAATTTTTAAAACCATCATTCAAGAGCTCTGAGATATACTGCTTGTATTTCTCCCGCTTGAATCCATTACAGACGATATAGGTGTCTTTGGTGATTTTACCTTTCTCATAGAGGCTTCTTACCAAAGGGATGTCAAAGGTGGAAGACGTCTCAATATGAATGTCGTTTTTCAGTGCCTCATCCAATACAAAGCTGAAATGCGAAGACTTGGTGCAGTAGCAATAGGTATATTTCCCCTGGTAATTGTGGGTAGCCATGGCATTGGCAAAATACCTTTTTGCGTTTTGGATATTTTCCGAAATTTTAGGCAAATAGGTCAGTTTGAGCGGCGTGCCGTAGGTTTCGATGATTTCCATCAGATTGACTCCGTTGAAAAAGAGCTCATTATTTTCTACATGAAACTCTTTGGTCGGAAAGTCAAAGGTCTGCTGGATCAAGTCAATGTATCTGTTCATTTACCAAGGGGGTTAACTACGGAGAATAAGGCTGCAAAAATTGCGCTTTTATCGGGGGATATCAAATGCATCGGAGAAAACTTCACCCACAGGAGAAGATTTGTCAGGGGTTTACAAGCCGTGATGGAAACTTTATTCCAAAAAAGAAAAAGGACAAATCCTTTTTAGACTTGTCCCTTTTCCAAAAACCTTTTGGAATGTTAATCCCAATTCACGCTATGAAGGGATGACTGAAGTAAGGCCTGTTCGGCTAGGTGTCTCCGGTTGTTTTCGATCACCTTTTCCAAAATCTGCTTGAATCGAACCTCTTTCTTTAGCATATCGATCACCTTGCTGAAAAAATTTTCAACCTCGTTGATTTCAGCCTGAGAAAAAGTGAAAAATACCTGAGCACGATTGAAGTCATAAATCAAACTTAAGGAGGCAGGTTTTCCCAATCCAATCAATCCTCGGAAAAGAGGCAACAGCCTCTCGAATCCTTTTTCAAATCGACACATTCCTTGCATTTTGTTGGCAATAGGCTGAGAAAAGATTTTCAGGATCTCCTGTTGACCCAAACTGAACCTGACCAACTCGGGAGAAGTCGATACGGTCCAAGAAGTGGTGTTTTTCTGAGGATGGCTCATTTGTACTGCTACGCTCATATGGAAGGTGTTTAATTGAAAGTGCTTCAAAAGTATGGAATAGAAATTTAAAAACCTATATTCCCTATAATTTTTATAGGGATTTTAAAAAATTTTCAAATTCCACGAAAGATGGAAAATTGGGCCATTTGAGTAGTTTTGCCATCAACTTTTAAAAAGCTAAAACCCAAATTTTAACCTGAGATGAGAAAGATTAAATTAGTAGAAGTCCGTTCGGAGATCGCTGCCGGTACACGCGGAGCAAGTTTGGGAGTGGATGCACTGAAAATCGCCAGCTTAGACAAAAAGTCCAATTTTTTCACTCAGTTCGACCCGATCAACGTTCCCGATGCCAACAACTTCCTTTGGAAAGGCAACAAACATCCACATGCCAAATACATTGACGGTGTCTATCAGGTTTTGAAAAACGTCTATTCTACCATCGAATCACTTCGATTGGAAAAAAAATTTCCTATTGTTTTGGCAGGAGACCATAGTACCGCAGCAGGCACCATCATGGGGATCAAAGCGGCCCATCCAGAAAAAAGATTGGGAGTAATTTGGATCGATGCCCATGCAGATCTGCACACACCCTACACCACTCCTTCCGGAAACATGCACGGCATGCCTTTGGCTATGGTAGCTCAATTGGATAATCTGGAGTGCAAAGTGAATCAACCTATTTCAGAAACAATTTCCTTTTGGGAAAAAATAAAAAAAATCGGGGGTGATTTTCCCAAAATAGACCCCAAGGACATTGTATTTATCTCCGTACGTGATACCGAGACACCGGAAGATTTTTTGATAAAAAAATTCGGAATCAAAAACTTCAGCACGGCAGAAGTTCGTGATTTGGGCGTTTCCAAAGTGGCACAGGAAGCACTGCAAATTTTAAAAGATTGCGATCAAATCTACATTTCCTTTGATGTGGACAGCTTGGATAGTTCCATTTCCGTCGGCACAGGCACACCCGTACCGAATGGACTGACAGTAGAGGAAGCGATCCAACTCAATGCGGAGTTGATCAAAGACAAACGCGTCTGCTGCTGGGAAATCGTGGAAGTGAATCCCACGCTCGACACCGAAAACACCATGGCTGAAATCGCATTCGATGTCTTGGAAATCACAACCAAATCGCTGGTGGAAAACTTCTAATAAAAATTTCACCTCCAAGTTCACAAAGGTTAAATTAGAGGACACAAAGTTTTTTAATTATGACCTATTGCCATTGTTCAGAGGACGAATTGGCCACCAAGGTGATCGGATGTGCAATTGAAGTCCATAAAGTTTTGGGGCCAGGACTTTTAGAAAACGCTTACAAAAAAGTGTTGGCTAAAAAGTTAATGAAAGAAGGTTTCCAAATCGAGGTTGAAAAAATCCTTCCTTTGGAAATGGAGGATATTAGGATTGAGGTAGCCTACAAAATCGATATTCTGGTAGAGAACAAACTAGTTCTGGAGCTCAAATCCGTAGAGTATCTCAATGATCTTCATTTAGCCCAAGTCATCAATTATTTAAATTTGGGGAACTACAAGCTAGGTCTCCTTATAAATTTCAATGTGACTCTTTTGAAATTCGGCCTTCAACGAGTGATCAATGACCGATTCAGAAAACCTAACTATTAATATGGATTCCAAATTGGAAATTAAAATCAATCCTACCTCCTTTTAATGCACTTCTTTTCTCCTTGTGCCCTTTTCGATTAAATCTTTGTGTACTTTCTTTTCTACTTTGTGAGCTTTGCGGCTAAATCTTTGGGAACTCTTGGAGGTTATTCCTTTTTCTAATCACCTCAGTAATCTTACCTTTGCAAACTCTTGTTTCACCTTTGAGACCTTTGCGGTTACATTTAAAATCTTTGAGAACTCTCATTTCAACTTAGAGACCTTTGCGGTTTAAAATATGAACTTTCAAGAATCCATCATCCAAGGCATACAGCTCGCATTTCAGAATATATTCAACCATGATCTTCCTTTGGAGCAGATCAGCCTCTCTCCTACCAAAAAGGAATTTGAAGGAAGCTACACTTTTGTGGTCTTCCCTTTTTTGAAAGTGTCCCAAACTTCTCCTGAGAATACAGGCAAACTCATCGGTGACTATCTGAAAGCAAATGTACCGGCCGTGAGTGACTTCAATGTGGTCAAAGGATTCTTGAACCTTGTTCTGAATGAACGTGTTTGGCTGGATCTTTTCCAAAAAATCTACAGCAATCCAACCTTAGGCCAGCTTCCATCCAATGGCCAAAAGGTCATGGTGGAATACTCCTCTCCAAATACGAACAAACCGCTTCACCTCGGACACCTCAGAAATAACTTCCTTGGCTATTCGGTCGCTGAAATCCTCAAAGCCAATGGCTATGAAGTCATCAAGGCCAACTTGGTCAACGATCGGGGTATACACATCTGCAAATCCATGGTAGCCTATCAGCACTTTGGAAATGGAGAAACTCCGGAAAGTTCTGGTCTTAAAGGAGATCACTTGGCAGGAAAATATTATGTCAAGTTTGATGTCGAATACAAAAAACAAATCAAGGAACTCATCGATCAGGGACAATCCGAAGAGGAAGCCAAGAAAAATGCCCCAATACTCCTAGAAGCCCAAGAAATGCTCCGAAAGTGGGAAGCAGGAGACGAGGCGGTTGTTTCTCTTTGGAAGCAGATGAATGTGTGGGTCTATGCAGGGTTTGATGCGACTTATCGCAAAATGGGCGTCAACTTCGACAAGTTTTACTATGAGTCGGACACCTATCTTCTCGGAAAAGATATCGTAGAGGAAGGCCTCGCTAAGGGAGTCTTTTTCAAAAAAGAAAACGGATCGGTGTGGGTAGACCTTACTACTGAAGGTTTGGACGAAAAGCTGGTACTGAGAGGTGATGGAACTTCGGTATACATTACCCAAGACATGGGTACTGCTGATCTGAAATACAGAGATTTTCAGATCGATAAATCAGTATATGTGGTTGGAAATGAGCAGGATTACCACTTTGATGTCTTGTTTAAGATCATGCGTAAGCTGGGCCGTTCCTATGGACCCGGTCTTTACCACCTGTCTTATGGCATGGTGGATCTGCCTACCGGCAAAATGAAATCCCGCGAAGGTACTGTAGTTGATGCAGATGATTTGATTCAGGAAATGATCGAAACTGCAGAGCATCACACCAAGGAACTTGGAAAAATCGAAGGCTTTACCGAAGAGCAAGCCAAGGAACTTTATGAAATCCTCGGATTAGGCGCTTTGAAATATTTCTTGCTCAAGGTAGACCCTAAAAAGCGAATGCTTTTCAATCCTCAGGAATCTATCGAGTTCCAGGGATATACGGGTCCATTTGTACAATATTCACACGCCAGAATCGCAGCGATTTTGAGAAAAGCGGATCAAATCGGTGTGAATTACAGGTCAGCGGATTTTTCACAAGTAAGTGAATTGGCGGAATCAGAAACAGGATTGATCCAGATCTTAAATGATTTTGAGCGGAAAATCAAAATGGCTGGAGACGAATACTCACCTTCTATAGTCGCTCAATATCTTTTTGATTTAGCCAAGGAATACAACCGCTTCTATGCAGAACTTCCGATATTCCATGAAAAAGATCTTGCAATTCAGGCCTTCCGTGTGGCACTTTCGGCACACACTGCCAAAACAATTAAAAAAGGGATGAGTTTGCTTGGTATACAAGTCCCAGAACGAATGTAATTATGAAAACTATTTTAGCGATCCTCTCCATCATCCTGTTAGCCTGTGGCAAAACACTAGAGCGTCCCACCGACAAAGCAAGTTTTCACCCATCCTATGATCAAACTATGGAAAGTTCATTCTATGATTTCAAAATGAAAGACATCAACGGAAAAGAAGTTGATTTCGCCTCTTTCAAAGGTAAAAAGCTGCTTATTGTCAACGTGGCCTCCAAATGTGGTTATACTAAGCAGTACGCACAGCTTCAGGAGCTTTATGCCAACCATAGCGACAAGATTATGGTATTGGGATTCCCTGCAAACAACTTCGGTGGTCAGGAACCGGGTTCCAATGAAGAAATCAAAGAGTTTTGTTCCACAGAATATGGGGTGACTTTTCCTATGTTTGAAAAGATTTCTGTGAAGGGTTTTGATAAGCATCCACTTTACAGATGGCTTTCTGATGCCAAGCAAAACGGCTGGAACAATGAAGAACCGAGCTGGAACTTCTGTAAGTATTTCATCAACGAAAAAGGAGAACTGGTTAAATTCTTCCCATCTTCTGTGACTCCTCTCGATGAGCAGATTTTGAAACTGATTGAAGCCTGATTTCACTGAAATTCATTGAAAAAAGAAATTACAACCAAAAAAGAGGCCTGGCTGCACGCAGTCAGGCTTCGTACTTTACCATTAGCCTTAGCGAGTATCCTGGCAGGCTCTTTCCTTGCCAAATGGCAAGATGAATTCCGTTGGGAAATTTTGCTTTTGGCATCACTCACTACCATTTTCCTACAAATACTGTCCAATCTGTCCAATGACTATGGAGATACAGTTCATGGGGCGGATTCAGCTGAGCGCCAAGGTCCTGTAAGGGCCGTCCAATCGGGAATTATTTCCTTGGCTGAGATGAAGCGGGCGATGTATTTATTCGGCTTTCTATCCTTACTCTCTGGCTTGCTTTTGATCTATTTGGCTTTGGATGACTGGAAATTGTTTCTGTTGTTTTTGGGTATAGGGATCACCGCCATTTGGGCAGCGATTACTTACACCTCAGGCAGCAAACCTTACGGTTATGCCGGATTAGGGGATATTTCGGTTTTTGTGTTCTTCGGATTGACTGGAGTTTTGGGCACCTATTTTCTGCATACGTTAAGCTTTGAGCCCCTTGCAGTATGGATTGCCATTTCATTGGGATGTTTCAGTACAGCTGTACTCAACATCAACAATATCCGAGACATTGAATCCGATGAAAAGGCCGGAAAAAAATCCATTCCAGTCCGCATAGGAAGGAAAAAAGCAGTCCAATACAACTGGGCACTCCTGACCATCGGCTACTTAGCATTGGTGACTTTTGCCATACTCAGTACACAGCACCTTTCCTTGATAGCTACCCTCGCATGGCCGCTTATGATGAGAGTTGGATACGGTGTCCAAAACGCTCAAAATTCTGCCCAAACTGACCCATTTTTGAAGAAAATGGCCTTGAGCACCTTGCTTTGGACCATTCTGTTTGGATTGGGAGTAATTTTCTGATCAAAAATTCGGATTTTACTTTTCTTGAAGTTGATTTTACCTAATTTGGAGAAGTAAAAAATCAACCACCTATGATCAGTGTCTTTGTACCTTACGACTTTTCCCAAACAGCTACTTACGCATTAAATTTCGCCACCAGCCTGGCAAATAATTATTCGAAAATTCAAATCACCGTATTCCATGTAGTAGAAGTCCCTGTTGCAACAGGTATGAGTACTATGGGAGGTGGTCTAGATCCAATTCCAGACTTCGAAAATCAAATATTTTTCATGGAATTGATCGAAACCAGGAAGAAACAGCTAAAGGAATTACAGGAAAAATATAAAGGATCTGCTTTTGATTTTTCCACCAAATTGATCCTAGGCAACGTGTTTAAAGGAATTTCTGATGCCATCATTGAAGCTAAGCCGGATTTGGTAGTGATGGGTTCAAAAGGTGCCTCTGGACTTGAAGAAGTAATAGTAGGCAGTAATACCGAAAAAATCGTCAGAACTGCCCCATGTCCCGTGATTACGATCAAAGATGAAACAGATGTCAAAGACATGAAAAAAGTAGTCTTTGCTTCTGATTTTAGGGATTCTGATGATGAAGTTGCATCCAGAATCAAACGAATCCAAAGCGTATTTGACGCCCAATTTTACTTCGTAATCGTCAATACTCCCGGAAGCTTTGAAACCACCAGAGATTCCATGGCAAGAATTAGAACTTTTGTTCAAAAACACAACTTCGAAAACATCAAAGCAGAGATCTACAACTCCCTATCTGAAGAGTCCGGGATTATCGAATTTGCAGATGATATCGACGCTGATCTAATTGCAATGACTACCCATGGCCGTAAAGGACTTCTACACCTGATCACCGGAAGCATTGCTGAGGATGTGGTCAATCACTCCAAGAGACCTGTTTGGACTCTTAAAACCAAATAATCTAAAAGTCTTACCTTTGAGGCCTGTCTTGATTGAGACAGGCTTTTTTTTTGAAACGCACGATGAGCAAGAAAAACAACGATTGGAAAAAACGTGACGGGGTAGTCTACTCGACTTCGGACAATTTCGAATACAGTTTTGGAGAAAACGATGAAGTGGTAACACTTCCTCCCTCCCAACAAAAACTCAAAGTATTGCTAGACAAAAAGGCTCGTGCCGGAAAGCAAGTCACTTTGGTGGAAGGATTTATCGGAACCGAAGAAGCGCTCAAAGAACTGGGCAAACTTCTCAAAAACAAATGCGGAGTAGGCGGAACGGCAAAAGACGGAGAAATCCTGATTCAAGGAGATCATCGTGACAAGGTGTTGCAAGTTCTCCTTCAAGCAGGATATGGGGCTAAAAAAGCAGGTGGCTAAAAAGGATGTATTGGCTATTTAAGCTCAAGCTTATTCCCAATTTGCCCTTTTTGATTTCCGAAGCAGCAAAAATCCGAGAAAATGGAGTAAAACTTTCTCCGGTTTCAGAATATGCACGATTTGGGATCGGTAAAGAAAAAATACTCATCTTGGGAGAATCTACCGCTGCAGGAGTTGGGGCAAGTTCTATTGAAGACTCTTTGGCTGGCTATTTTTCACGCCTTTTTGGAAATCAGTATACCGTCGAAAACTTCGGTAAAAATGGACTTACAGCAAAGGATGCCTATTCTCTTTTGGAATTTTCCTATCCTTATCGGCCTGATAAAATTAAAGGTTTGATGCTCTTTTTGGGAGCAAATGATTGTTTCAAACTCACCAGTCCTTCAGACTTCCAAAATCACCTGAAAGAATTGATTACCCGTATAAGTTCCGAAAATCAGCCTGAGTGGATCTATTTGGCAGACATTCCACCGGTTCACCTTTTCCCTGCCTTTTCTGCTAAAATGAAAGCATTCCTTAGGATCCAAAGGGATTTCCTTCAAAAAGAAATGATTAAGGTTTCAAGGGAAAATTCAAAAATTGTATTTGAACCCATTTCTCTTGATTTAAGTCCGGATTTTTTTTCAGAAGACCAGGTCCATCCTTCCGACTTGGGATATCATAAAATAGCCAAATTTGCCTTTGAGGAACTCATAAGAAGGAAAACCTTGTGAGGACATTTTTATTCCAACAACTCACCTTTTACCATTCCTTTAATTTTTTTTGATTCATTTCCTGTAGGATTAAGGTAAACCTTAACCCTCGATCTCAGCCAGTAACTCCTCATACCAAGCTTCTCCGTACTTCCGGATCAGGGCCTCTTTTAAAAAACGATAAAGTGGCACTTGGAGGCTTTTTCCCAATTGGCAAGCAGGATCACATATATGCCACCTGTCGTAATTGACCGCGTCAAATTGATCATACTTTGTAATTCGGATTGGATAAAGGTGACAGGAAATGGGCTTTTTCCAAGAAATCTTCCCATCCAAATAAGCCTGCTCAATTCCGCATTTTAATATCCCACGGTCATCATATAGCGCATAGGCACATTCTCGGTTATTGCCTATTGTAGGCGTCACCTTATCCCCATCTTTATCTACCACCCAAGTTCCCTGAGTCTCAATGGCCTGACGACCCTCCTCGGTAATGTAATCTTTGACTATGGGATAGATTTCCTCTAAAATTTGGGTTTCCTCATCCTCAAGGGGAGCTCCGGCATCGCCTTCTACACAACAGGCCCCTTTGCAAGCCTCCAGATCACAGACAAAAAAGTTTTCTTTTATATCATCAGACAAGACGGCATTACCCACAAGAATCATAAATCTATTTTTTGCCAAAGATAATCAATTACCGAAAGGGATCAGATCGGCAAAAAAAAGAACCGCTCCTATCGGAGCGGCTCAACCCAGCACTATGAAGAAAAGCTATTTAAGCCTTTTGAATATAGAACAGGGTTTTATCAAGAAAGTTTTACCGAAGTGAAAAAAAAAATGATTTTTTTTTCAAAAGCATATTTTCACACGGGTTAGGCTTTAGTTTTTTAACCCTTTAACCGAAATTCCCGTACTTTGCACCGTGCAAGTCGTCTTGTCGCTCTCCCGATAACAATCGGGTGGGAGGAAAGTCCGGGCAACACAGAGCGCCATACTTCCTAACGGGAAGGACTTTGACTGGTGACGGTTAAAGGACAGATAGTGCCACAGAAAACAAACCACCCCGAGCTTGGCGAAGGGAAAGGGTGAAAAGGTGGAGTAAGAGCCCACCGCTCCGACAGTGATGAAGGAGGCACGGCAAACCTTATGGGTTGAAAGATCAAATAGGCCTCGGGCAAAGAGCTGCTCGTTCGATTTCTTCTCTTCGGAGGAGAATTCCGGGGTGGGTAGATCGATAGAGTCCTGGTGTGAATCAGGATCGAGATAAATGACAGGAGCTCCGAGCAATCGGAGAACAGAACCCGGCTTATAGACTTGCACTTTTTTACTTAATTTACATCATGCCAAAAATTCTGATCATTGACGACGAGCGATTTATTCGCGCCTCTTTAAGAGAGATCCTTGAATACGAAAAATTTGAAGTTACCGAAGCCCAAGATGGAGAAGAAGGTCTTCAAAAAATCAAAGACGAGGAATTTGATTTAGTCCTTTGCGATGTGAAAATGCCTAAAATGGATGGAATTGAAGTTCTAGACCAGGCAAAGGCCTTGGATAAATCCCCGCAGTTTATCATGATCTCTGCACATGGAAGTATAGAAACTGCCGTGGAAGCTACCAAAAAGGGAGCCTTTGATTTTATTCCTAAACCTCCTGATCTCAACAGGCTCTTATTGACAGTTCGAAATGCATTGGACAAAAAGCAGCTCGTCACAGAAACGAAGGTTCTCAAAAAAAAGCTATCCAAAAAATTCGATATGGTGGGTGAATCCCCAGCCATAGCCCGAGTAAAAAACACAATAGAAAAGGTAGCTCCAACTGATGCAAGGGTTCTGATTACAGGTCCAAACGGTACTGGTAAGGAACTCGTAGCCCATTGGATTCATCAGAAAAGTAACCGTCAGGAAGAGCCTTTTGTAGCTGTTAACTGCGCTGCGATTCCTTCCGAACTTATTGAATCAGAGTTGTTTGGACATGAAAAAGGCGCCTTTACTTCTGCTCATAAGCAAAGAGCGGGCAAATTTGAACAGGCACAGGGGGGTACACTCTTTTTGGATGAAATCGGAGATATGTCATTATCTGCCCAATCAAAAGTTCTCCGTGCCCTACAGGAAAATCTGATCAACAGAGTGGGAAGCGATAAAGACATCAAAGTGGATGTTCGGGTATTAGCCGCTACCAACAAAGACTTGAAAAAGGAAATCGAGGCAGGAAGGTTCAGAGAGGACTTGTATCACCGCCTCAGTGTGATATTAATTCAGGTGCCTGCACTAAAGGACAGGAAAGAAGACATTCCTCTGCTGATTGATAAATTTTTGGATGATATCGCCCAAGAGAATGGAGATGCCAAAAAAAGAATTACTCCAGATGCAGTCTCCAAACTTCAGGAATTTCCTTGGACTGGAAATATCAGGGAATTGAGAAATGTGGTAGAAAGATTGGTGATATTAGGAGAACCCACCATCAGCCTGGAGGATGTAAAAAAATATGCTGACTATTGAGGTCAGCATATTTTTTTAACTGTTGGCTTTTTCTTGTAGCGGGGCCTTTGCGTAAGCAGGACAAGGTTTGCTAGAAGCACAAGCTCCGAGAGCTAAAATACCGATTAATAGTGCGATTGAGGCCAATCTTTTCATGAGTATATAGTTTATTTTTTAATCTTAATCAGATCCAGGAAGGTATACCAGATAGTGCTATGTACGACATGCCCGGCCTTCAAATAGATTTAATTGTTTAAATATGTTTAATAATTTTTAAGATAGCAATTACTGCACCAACAAGTTACATCCCCGGAGTTCTGAGTTGTCAAACCTCCCCAAAACTTCCAAATATCCGCTTTCATCAAATTTTCCCAAATCCTGTGTTTCGATAAAGGCACAGGAATGAAAATTACCCAGGTCAATAATGTTAATTCCCCCCTGGGACCTTCTTGTCCAGGCAAAAGGATCATTGATATCCCTAAGGTAAACGCGCATAGTAGAAGGAAGTGTATATTTTCCATCACCTTTTGAATAAGCTTGGGACATCAACTCTGTCATCCCGTATTCTGAATGAATGGCATCCACCTCAAAATATGCCTTTACTATTTCATGAACTTCCTCTCTGATCATTTCTCTCCTTCTTCCCTTCATCCCTCCAGTCTCCATGACAATCAGATTATTCATCTTACTAAAGCTTCGTTTGGAATCCGCAAGGTCCAATAGGGCAAAGGTAACTCCCAACAGGAGTACTTTTCGATCACTGTCTTTGAGATAATTGAGGTTTTCCAACAGTTCTTCCTGGTTATACAAGTAAAATCCGGAGTGTTCCGATCGACTTTCCTCGATAAAATATTTAGCCATCGAAACCAAGCTACTGCCTGGCCTTTCCAAATAGGCAGGAAGAAGGGCGAGTACATGAAAATCCGTCAATGTTCCATATTCCTTTTCAAAAATCCTCTTGGCATGGCCGAGATACCAAGATTCGGACCAGATAAAATGCTTGCTGGTAATCATTCCTGTAGTCCCACTACTGGAGTAAAAGGAATGAAAATCCGCTGGATTTCCACAAACAACCGAAGCATCTTTAAAAAAACGGATGGGAAGAAATGGGATGTCGGTCAGCTTTTTCACTGAGGAGATTTCAATTCTCCTTGCAGCTATATAGGCTTTATAAACAGCGTTGTGATAAGCCTGAAATTGAAAGAGCTCCAAGGCAAAGTCTTCAAATTGGTCAGGAGCCAAATTATCCAACCTTTCTGAAAAACTTTTGAATTCTAGCATCGTTTTATAATTTGAGTTTTCCAGTGGAAAAAACTTACCTTATTTTAGGAAGTAAATTTACCTTCATCGCATGCGATTCAAAAACTATTCGGGATTATTGTTTGGATTGGCGCTTTTAGGAAGCTCCTGCATCAGCCCTCCCGAAAATTTCCCAAGCGTTCCCGAAATAGAATTTTCAAATTTGGAATATGTCCCAACATCAGGGCCTGACTCTTTGATACTCACATTAAAATTCAAGGATGCAGAGGGTGATTTAGGCTTATCAGCCACTGACATAAACCCTCCTTTCAATCCATACACCTATATTAGAGACCAAGCGGGTAACCTAATAGTTTATTCTAGAAGGCCTGCCCAAGCTCCTACTTTCAATCCAATTGACTGGGTAATAAATCCTATCGTCAATAATCAGGTGGTTAGAGATACAGTTTGGGTTGATCCAAATGAAAATCAGTACAATATTTTTGTAAGGTTTTTCATAAAAAGAAACGGTAGATACACTGAATTTGTCTGGGAGAATCCTCCTTTTTTTACCACGTTCAACGGTCGATTTCCAAGAGTTTTGACTACTGAAGAAGGTCAACCGGTAGAAGGATTTATCACTTATAGAATGTTATCTTCCGGTTGGGAATCTATTTTTAGAAATGATTCTTTAAAAATTGATGTCAGAATCCAAGATAGGGCACTCAATAAATCAAATGAGGTATCCAGCCCAGATGTGACACTTAGACAAATCACGAGGAATTAAAAAAAGAAGAGGCAGTCAAAATTGACTGCCTCTTCTTTTTTATACCCAACGCTTATATGGATGGATATTTTCTGGGGTTGGTTTCATGCATCAGCTGATAAACCTTTTCTACTACATCGTCAGAACTTGGCTTGGAGAAATAATCTCCATCCGAAGAATATGCCGGACGGTGAGCCTTGGCGGGTAAAGTTTGTGGTTCGGAATCCAAAAACTTAAACACATCCTGATGATCCAAGACCTGCTGAAGCATGAAGGCTGTTGCCCCACCCGGCACATCCTCATCTGCGAAAATCACTCGATTGGTCTTTTGGATGGATTTACCTATTACTCCATGGATATCAAATGGAAGCAAAGTCTGAACATCAATCACTTCTACTGAAATTCCAATTTCTGCAAGTTCAGAGGCAGCCTCCATCACGATTCGGCACATACTTCCGTACGTGACTACCGTCACGTCATGACCTTCCCGGAGAATCTCCGGCTTTCCAAGAGGAACGGTGTATTCACCAATGTTATGTGGCAATTGCTCTTTGAGTCGGTAACCATTCAGACACTCGATCACAATTGCAGGATCATCTGATTTGAGAAGGGTATTGTACATCCCTGCCGCTTGGGTCATATCACGAGGCACACATACCATCATTCCTCTCAGTGTAGACAAGATCATACCCATCGGAGAGCCAGCATGCCAAACTCCCTCAAGACGATGTCCGCGGGTTCTGACTATCAAAGGAGCTTTTTGACCACCTTTGGTTCTGTAGTGGAGAGAAGCCAAATCATCAGAAAGCATCTGCAACCCATAAAGTAAATAATCCAGATACTGGATTTCAGCCATGGGTCTAAGACCTCTTAGGGCAGCCCCGATCCCCTGTCCTACAATGGTACATTCACGAATGCCTGTATCAGTCACTCTCCACTCACCATGCTTTGCCTGTAAGCCAGCAAATGCCTGATTTACATCCCCTATTTTTCCCACATCTTCACCAAAGGCAAAGAATCTTGGATCATGTTCTAAAGTATAGTCGAAGAATGCCTGAAGCACTTCCCTTCCGTCTACCATGGGTGACTTTTCATCAATTCGGGCAGGAACCTCCTTTACTTTCAAAGCCGAGAATTCGGTTTCAGTATATAAGTGACTGCTGTATCGATCATGATTCTTTAAAGCTTGACTTTCATACCATGATTTCAAGTCTCCTTTTACCGATTCATTTTCAGCTCGAAGTAGCAAAAGGGCTTTTCTAACGGTACTAATGACATCCTTTCGGATTGGATTTATCGTCTTCTTGAGATCTTCTGCCATTTGAAGCAGAACCACTTTTCTATTTGATTTTTCAGCCGCCCCCCGAATCAAGAGAATGGCCGCTTCCATTTCATCTTTGATTTCCTTGGAAAAATCATTCCATGCAGCGTCTTTTTGTCGCTTAACTTCCGCCTTTGCTTCTGATTCAATTTCATCTAATCGGTCAGCGGTAGTTATCCCATTAGAAATAATGTACTCGCGAAACTTGGCAATACAGTCCCATTCTTTTTCCCACTGAAGTCTTTCGGCAGACTTATATCTCTCATGGGATCCTGAAGTAGAATGTCCCTGCGGCTGAGTCATTTCATCCACATGGATAAGGACAGGTACATGACCCGTTCTTGCCAAATTTCCGGCATAAGAAAATGCCTGCACCAAAGCTTCATAGTCCCAACCTTTAACTCTTAAGATTTCAAAGCCTTTTTCTGTTTCAGTACGCTGGAAGCCCAACAATACCTCGGAGATGCTTCCTTTGGTCGTATGAAATTCTTGAGGTACTGAAATCCCATACCCATCATCCCAGATAGAAATTACCATAGGGACTTGGAGTACTCCTGCTGCATTGATTGATTCGAAAAACATCCCCTCAGAGGTAGATGCATTCCCAATAGTTCCCCAAGCCACCTCATTACCATTTACTGAAAACTGGGTTAAGCCTTTCAAACCTTTATTTTCTCTAAACAATTTGGAAGCATAGGCCAAGCCGAGCAACTTAGGCATTTGTGCAGCAGTCGGAGAAATATCAGCCGCTGAGTTATACATCTTGGTCAGATCTTTCCAGGTACCATCTTCATGAATCGACCGGGTGGCAAAGTGCCCATTCATCAATCGACCGGCACTGGCAGGATCTGCCTCCACGTTGGTATGAGCATAGAGTTGGGCAAAATATTGCTGAACACTAAGCTCGCCCAGGGCCATCATAAAGGTCTGATCACGGTAATATCCCGATCTGAAATCACCTTTCTTGAAAGCCTTCGCCATAGCGATTTGAGCCAATTCTTTACCATCTCCAAAAATTCCAAACTTGGCTTTCCCCATAAACACTTCTTTCCTTCCCATCAGGGAAGCATGCCTACTCAGGACTGCTACTCTGAAATCCTCCAATATTTCCTTTTCCTGAAGTGTGGGCGATTCTAAAGCCCTAGCTTGTGATTTTACTGCCATACTTTTGTTTTTACTAAAGCTATTTTGGGTTTGGGTTACTTAGATGTTTTCAAAAATAGCCAAAAACCTCGGTTGTGCAAATTTCTCATTTAGTATTTTACCATTTATTATTTGGATAAGTTTATTTATAAAGGAATAACAAGAAATATAATTTTGATTTTTTTCAATATACAGTTGATTTACTTGAAAAAAATGAAAATGGAGAAAAGGGGCATTTGAAATAATTTTCAGAAAAAAATTTTCAAAATTTTCGTTTTTTAAAATTTAAATTTTGGAATAATATGATCTTTTCAAAATAAAAATAAAATAAACTTCCGAAAAACAAATAATGACAAAATGGTATCCAAATACTATTTTCCAAATGGCTTTTATGAAGTGCATTGCTTCTTATCTTTGCGACAATTATTGTAAATCCAAATAGACTTAGCCATGATTATAGGTGTTCCAAAGGAAATCAAGAACAATGAAAATCGCGTTGCACTTACCCCAGCCGGTGCAAAAGAATTGATTAAAAGAGGTCATACCGTTTACGTGCAACACACAGCTGGTGTAGGCAGCGGATTTTCAGATGCTGAATATGAGGCAGCTGGAGCAACAATTTTACCAACCATTGAAGCGACTTATGAAATCGCCGAAATGATCATGAAAGTGAAAGAGCCTATTGAATCTGAATACAAACTCATCAAGGCTAACCAACTTTTATTCACCTATTTTCACTTTGCCTCCTATGAGCCCCTGACCAAGGCTATGGTGGAAAGCAAAGCTGTATGTCTGGCGTATGAAACGGTCGAAAAAGCAGATAGAAGCCTTCCGCTCTTGGTGCCTATGTCAGAAGTGGCCGGAAGAATGGCGATCCAAAAAGGTGCTAACTATTTGGAAAAACCTCTTGGAGGCCGCGGAATTCTCCTTGGTGGTGTACCAGGAGTCCTTCCTGCCAAGGTATTGATCCTCGGCGGAGGCATTGTAGGAACGCAGGCAGCTTGGATGGCCGCCGGAATGGGTGCCGATGTGACCATCATGGACGTTTCTCTTCCAAGAATGAGATACCTGGACGACGTGATGCCAAAGAATGTAAAAACCATGATGTCCAACGAATACAATATCCGCGAAATGATCAAGCATGCTGATCTCATCATCGGTGCGGTATTGATCCCTGGAGCAAAAGCTCCTCACTTGATCACCCGAGATATGTTAAAGGACATGAAAAAAGGAACCGTTGTGGTGGATGTAGCTGTAGATCAAGGCGGTTGTATTGAAACCTGTAAGCCAACCACTCATGAGAATCCGACCTATATCATTGACGATGTGGTTCACTATTGTGTAGCCAATATGCCAGGTGCGGTTCCTTACACTTCCACTTTGGCTTTGACCAATGCTACCCTTCCTTATGCGATCCAACTTGCTGATAAAGGCTGGAAAAAAGCAGCAAATGAAAATGCTGATTTGGTTCCAGGATTGAATGTGATCAACGGAGAAATCGTGTATAAGGCCGTAGCAGATGCATTTAACATGCCTTACACTCCTGTAGAAAACTTCTTGGCTTAATCGAGAACCTCTATAGATCAAAAATCCCACTGGAGAGATACAGTGGGATTTTTTATTGCCTAGACTTGCCAGGTTTTGAAAACCTGGCAGGTTTTTCCTATGCTTTTCGCACAAACTCCGACTTGAGAGCCATCGATCCAAAACCGTCAATTTTGCAGTCGATATTGTGATCTCCTTCCACCAATCGGATGTTTTTCACTTTAGTGCCAGCTTTGATCGGTTTTGGCGCACCCTTTACAGGAAGATCTTTGATGGTGACTACTGCATCTCCATCCGCCAGAATATTCCCATTGAAATCTTTCACGACCAATCCGGTCTCGATTTCTTCTTCACTTTCAGAGGGGTTCCACTCAAATCCACAGTCAGGACAGACCATCAGGCCGTCCATTTCATAGGTGTACTCAGATTTACATTTGGGACAAGGCGATAAATTTTCCATAGGTCAAAGATAAAAATAATTTATACCTAAGCCTTGTCCTCATTTACTATTCCCTCAATTTACTAAGGATTGAGTGATCTGAATAAGTTATTCATATAGTGAGGTCAACAACTGATGGAGTACAAGATCCATCATATCAAGATCAAACTGACGACCACCTCCATAGACCACTCCCGAACTGATGCCCATCCAAGCGATTTCATTTGATTTGGTGTCCTGAATCAAAAAAATTGCCTTACCGATCATTCCTGAATTAATGATTGAATTTCTTCCACCACCGCTGGGATTCCTATTACCTGAATTGGTAGCACTGTAAAAAGGGCCCGGAATAGAATAATAGGATATTCCTGCACTTTCTATGAAATCTCGGGAAACAATCAATCCCTGAATCAAAAAATCAGGATTTTCTGAAACTTCCTCAAATCCAAATTCAACCAGTTTGTCTCTGAAAGTAAGTTTGAGCCGTTCATTTCTTTTGTCAGAATAATCCTCTTCTACCATTTTAAAAGTCTGATATTCTTTCAGCAATTCTGAATTGGCCAGGGTGTCTATAGAGACAGTTTCGGAAACCTTGCATGAACCCAAAACAAAAACCAAAGCGAGTAAAGGGAGGAAGTTCTTCATATTTCAAGGTTTATATACCAATTGACTAAAAGTACGAATTAATCAATAATTAGTTCGGAATCAACCAACTATTTAGAAATTCATTCTAAAATTGACTCCTGAGAGACCCAAACTGACATTTTGTATCAAACCCGGAATCTCTTTTCCATGAGCCTGATGAAAGCCATACATGACCGCATCGAAAGCCATGAGAAAAGCCCCTTGCAAAATCACCGATTTCCCAAATCCCACCAATCGGGAGTTTTCTGTTCTCAGTCCTCTTTCTTTCATGTAAAGTCCACCTGCCATATACGAAACGTCGAGAGCTGCATTAACCAAAAGAATTTTCTCAATGCTTTGCTGTGCCTCCATGGTTGCCCAAAAATCCGTTCCCGGAACTTCTTTCGTCGCTTGATAGTAACCAAATCCGGCAATGGCAAGATTCACCGCATTCCAATACAGATTCATCTGATGAAAAGCCTTGACCTCTCCTGTAGTTTTACTGGCTCCTATCCCACCCCAAACCATATTGCCGATTGCCCAACTCCCTAAAATCAACATCCCGCTTCTGTTGTAGTCAAGGCGAGTCCTATTGAATTCCTCTAGAGCAGGTATTTCCTGTGCGATCAATGGAAATGAAACCAGAAAGAAAAATAAGATCAAGACTGATCTAAATGGAAGGTTAGAGGATGTTTGCATGATGATACAACCTACAAACTTTTTGATTGGTTTTAAATCGTTCTTTGTTCGACGTTCAGCGTTGGACATTCGCTATTTTTATTGAATCATCCATTTTTGGTTTGTCGAAAAGTTCTGGGTATTTACTTTTTCTGCATATCCGCTTTCTTACCAGAAAGTTAAGCGAGCTTAAAAAATTTCTAGAAAAGGTTGAAATCTGGAATGCTTCGGTCATCGGTCTTCCGACCCATTAATCGAAGAATATTTGGCTGGTGGTGCTATTGCGGATAATCATATTACTTTTCCAAAATTCTCTACTTTAAAAAAGTTTTTGGTCCCTTCTTCGGTCTTCAATCTTCCGTCTTCTGTCTTCCTTCTCCGGTCTTCCCTCTTTTTCACATCCCCACCGTATCCCAAATCATCTTCAGCCCAAAATAACAAATCAAGATTCCCACTCCTTTATTCAAAAATCCTCTCAATCTTGGCGTCAATAGGTGCGCAAGCTTGCCCGCTAAATAGGCTTTTCCTAAATCAATCCCAAAAACCGTCAAGAGGAGTCCGAAGTAGTAAAAAAATCGATCTGCAGATCCCCAATCGCTTTTGGAAGACACCAAGCTCGCAATCGAAATCCAAAAGAGCATCACAAAAGGATTGACTCCATTGACTCCAAATCCTTTGGCAAAGGCGGTTCTCTTTTTGGCTTTTGCCAAAATCAGTCCTCCCGAATTGGGACGATCAATGACTTTTTTTCTCCAAAAACTAATCCCAAAATCGATCAAAATACAGCCTCCCACGTAACCCAAGCCCTTTTCAATCAATGGGTATTGGGTCAGGAAACTCACGCCAAAGTAGGTAATCAACACATAAATCAAGTCACTGACCAATATCCCTAAGGCCAACACCACTGCGACTCGAAACCCTTGCTCCATAGTGGTCGTGATCAGCATAAAGAATACAGGCCCTACCATCAATGACAGTAAAAAGCCCATTCCAATTCCTTCCAAAATCGCAGCTTGCATCTCCAAAAGTAGCCTGTACTGACCTATATTTGTTTGTCCACCCAACGCAAAGTTTACCACATGAGCATACAAGCCAACCTAGAGTCTGTCAAAAAGTCCTTCGTCAATCCCGACTGCAGGCTTATCGCAGTCAGCAAAACCAAGCCTCTGGAAGACCTCCGGGAAGCTTACGAAGCGGGAATTCGGGATTTTGGTGAAAATAAAGTCCAGGAAATCCAAGCCAAGCAACCCGAGATGCCTGCCGATACCCGTTGGCACATGATTGGCCACCTGCAAAGCAACAAGATCAAATACATCGCCCCGTTTGTCCATTTGATTCATGGCGTGGACTCTTTCAAACTCTTGAAAGAAATCGACAAGCAGGGGAAAAAGATCGACCGGGTCATTCCTGTTTTGCTTCAGATCCATATTGCCGAAGAGGAGAGTAAATTCGGTTTTGATGAAGTTGAATTGGAAGAAATGTTAGCTTCTGAAGAATTTAAGACCCTTTCCCATGTAAAAATCCGGGGATTGATGGGGATGGCAACTTTTACTGAAAATCAGGAGCAAATCCGAAAAGAGTTTCGAGAACTCAAACTCCTGTTTGAAAAATTGAAGAAAAGACCTCTTCCCGATTTCGTCCAAATGGAAGAATTATCGATGGGCATGAGCGGAGATTATCAGATCGCACAGGAAGAGGGGAGCACGATGGTCCGGATCGGTTCGGCCATATTTGGAGCAAGAAATTATTCACAAGGATGAAGGGAAAAAACATACTAGTTATTGCCGGGATTTCCGGTGCCTTGGCCGTAGGTCTTGGAGCTTTTGGAGCCCATGGTTTGGAGCCGCTTTTGATCCAAAACGGAAGATTGGACACCTTCGAAACTGCCGTCAGCTATCATTTTTACCATACTTTAGGTTTGGCGGGATTGGGAATTTTAGCTTTGATCAAGCCGGACTGGAAAGGCTTGAATTTGGCAGCTTGGGCAATGTTTTTGGGTATTTTAATCTTTTCAGGATCCCTGTATATCCTCTGTCTGACCGGAATTACCTGGCTTGGGGCGATTACCCCGATCGGTGGAGTTGGATTTATTTTGGGTTGGCTGGCTTTGGCCTATGCCGTTTTGAAAAATGCCTGATATGATCAAAAGAGGCATATTCTTTTTTCTCCTTCTGTCCTTCCATTTCCAGCTTTTTGCCCAGATCAAAAAGGAAAACTATCTGGCCTTGGAAAAAGCCCTCGGGCCAGAGAGCTTTTTCAACGGGCATTTGACCGGTTTTATGCTGTATGACCTAGACTCCCAACATGTGGAGTTTGAGAAAAACAGTCAAATCCGAATCTTGCCAGCTTCGACTACCAAGCTGTTTACCTTGTTTGCTTCTTTGGTGGTTCTTCAGGACAGCACACAAACGCTGCGATATGTCTCCGCCGGAGACACCTTGAAAATATGGGGAGCGGGCGATCCAACTTGGAAGTACAAAGAATTTGCGCAACCCGACTTTCAAAAGATTATTGGCAACCACACCATCATCCAATTTTCCGATGCCAATAAAGTTTCTCCGGCCTTCGGCTACGGCTGGCAATGGGACGATTATTACTATGATTATTCGGCAGAACGGAGTTCACTGCCGATTTATGGCAACTTGGTTCAGGTTCAAAAAAATGGAAATCAACCGGTAATCAGCCCTTCCTTTTTCCAAAATCAGGTGTTCACCACTACCAAGACTGTCAAAGAACTGGAGCGGGACTTTCACAGCAACCGATTTTTTTACAATCCTTCGACTTTTCTGGGAAGAGAACGGTTTATTCCTTTTTTGAACACACCAGAAGTTTTTGTCCAACTAGCGGAAGCAGAAACGGGCAAGAAATGGATCTACAAACCTGAGCCTTTGCCGGTCGATCATAGGCATTGGAGAGGTTCACTCCTTACACCGATTCTTAAGGAGATGATGCTGGAAAGTGACAATTTCCTGGCTGAGCAGTTGCTTTTTATGGTTTCTGACCGACTCTTTCAGACCTTGGATACCGAGCGGGCCATCGAGTACATGCTCAAAACCTACCTCTACGACCTCCCCGATCAGCCCAAATGGGTAGACGGAAGCGGGCTGAGTCGGCACAATCTCTTTACTCCGAGATCGATGGTGACCTTATTCGAAAAGTTGTACCGACTGCTTCCCGAAGCCGAACTGAATGAATACTTAGCCATTGGCGGAAAAACAGGAACCCTGAAAAACAGCTTTCAGGCCGCACAGCCCTACATTTTTGCAAAAACCGGAAGCATGAGCAACAACTACAGCCTCGTGGGTCTGATCAAAACCAAAAGCGGGAAAAATTATGCCTTCGCCTTCATGAACACCAACTTTCCCTACCCTGCATCCACCGTAAGAAAAGAAGTGGAAAAGGTGATGGTGATGGTGAGGGATAGGTTTTAAGTCAGATTTAGGTTAGGTTTTCAGGTTGTCGGGTTTTCTAGTTATCAGGTTGTCTCGTTGTCGAGTTATCTGGCCAACTTGCATTAAGCCATTTTTGATTTTTGGGAATTGGGTTGTCACAAAAGAAATTCTATGCCTAATAGGTTGAAAAATTAAAAATGAGACAACTCGAGAACAGGACAACTGGACAACAATCAACTACTTTTCACTTCGCCAAGCTGGTAAAATATTTTTAAAAATTCTCCTGAGACTGTGTAAGGTTCCACCTAGCCTTTAGTCTAAAGAAGAAAACAAGCAAAAACCATGAACAAGCTAATTCTTCTTTACCTCTTCATTTTTGGAAGTCTTACCCAAGCACATGCGCAAGAACTTAAAGTCACAGTTTCTGGCCGAGGGCCTAAAATCATCCTGATCCCCGGACTGGCATCTTCGGGCGAAGTTTGGGATGAAACAGTGGCCCAACTTTCCCAGAATTACGAATGTCATGTATTGACCCTTCCCGGGTTTGGTACCAATCCAGCAGTAGAGATGCCCTTGGGATTTTTAACAACCATGGAAAAACTAATCACCGACTATATAGCGGCACAAAAAGAAAAAGTCACGCTTATCGGACACAGCCTGGGCGGATTTCTCTCGCTCAGGCTCTCCCGGAGTCTCCCCGATCGCATCCAAAAAGTCGTCATCGTCGACTCCTTTCCCTTTTACTCCGCTGCCTTTAATCCGGCAGCCACCGAAGAAAACATGGTAGGAATGGCCTCCCAGATGAAGCAACTGATGCTTTCCCAAAGTCCCGAGCAATACCGCGCTCAGCAGCAGGCAAGCATGCCCATGATGACCATTAATGCTGAAAAACTCCCAATCGCTGTTGAATGGTCCATGCAGAGTGACCGAAGCACCACAGCGGAAGCTTTCTACGAGTTGATGACCACGGACTTCAGAGATGAATTGGCGGAGGTAAAGACACCCATTTTGGTGTTGGGAGCTTGGGCCTCGGGCAAAAACTATGGATTGACTGAGGAGAGCGTAAAAAAATCGTTCTCCGACCAATACCGATTGGCGGAAAACGTCCAAATTGAACTGGCTCCCACGGCCCACCACTTCATCATGTGGGACAACCCAGAATGGTTTATGGAAAAGTTAACCTCCTTTCTCCAATGAAAACCCAAAAAGAACAGGATTTTGAAGCCTTGTACCAAAGTCACAAGGACAAAATCTACCGTCTCTGCCTGGGTTTTGTCAGGGAAAAAGATCTGGCCAATGACCTTTTCCAGGAAATCCTGATCAAAATCTGGAGGAACCTCGAAAGTTTCAAAGGCGAAAGCGAGATCAGCACCTGGATCTATCGAATTGCTTACAATGCGGCTTTGACTTTCACTGCCAAGGAAAAGAAAAAGTCTGAGCAGCAAACCGAGTTTCCTGAAAATCTGGACCTTGCCGAACCGGAAAACTACTCCCAAGAACAGGAAATCAGACTACAAATCCTCTATCAAGCTATTTCTGAACTGCCAGAACTTGACCGAATCATTGCCACCCTTCTCTTGGAAGGCACTGCATATAAAGCAATCGCAGAGATCAGCGGAATCAGCGAAAACTATGTGGCCGTCAAAGTCAATCGCATCAAAACTTCCCTCACCCAAAAGCTCAACCCTCAAACACATGGAAACTAATTTCAACGATATACAGCAACTCTGGCAAAGTCAAAAAGCCAGCAATTTTGACATCCAAGGTTTGATCTCGGGCCTCAAAAAGACCGAAGAAAAACAGCGGAAAGAACGAATAGCCATCGCAATCATCACACCTTCCACCTTGGTTTTTTTATTTGCAGTAATGCCTTGGGGCGAAAGCAAAGCAATCCTTTTTAGCCTGTTGGTCATTGCCGCAGCGATGCTTTGGGTGGGATGGCTAAGCTTCAGTTCGGCACTGAAGCCAAGCGATGATTCGGAAAGTTTCTCCAACAAAGCCTACATCGAAACCCAACTCACCAAATTGAAACAACGCTACAAAATCGCCGGGACTTACATGTATTTCTATGCGTTTTTGCTGGCCGCAGCGATCAATGTGGCTTATTTTGTCCTGCTAGAACCTTTATCAGCTACCATTCGGATCAGTGTTCATTTGGGTCTTACGGTAATGATGTTTGTGGTCATGCATATCAGCGTCCGCAGAAGAATCAAAAAATACGACCAAACCCTCAAACCCATCATGGAACAGTTGGAAAAGATGCTGCTGGAATTGAAGGGCTAATTTTCCACAATTTGAATTTAAGGAATGATGCCAAGTGGCGAAAATTCACTTGGTTTTAGGTAAGAAGACCGATGACCGAAGACCGAAGAAGCCCAAAATTTGTCATTAACTTGGTCTTCTAGCATCTTAAATATAAGTTGCTTGCCAAGTTGCGCATAAAACATTGAATTAATCTCTGCGAGTATCTGCGTTTTTTTCTGCGAGTATCTGCGGGAAATAACAGGCATGAGCCCTGCTTTTTGGCAGGGTTTTTCTTATAGTTTGAAAAGAAAGTAATTTCAATTCCAATTTGAATCCTATGAACAAACGCGCCTTTCTCAAATCTTTCGGCCTAGCCACTGCTTCGGCATCCTTTCTCAGTTTTGATTTCAAAAACAATGCGCCAGCAGCCGCTCTTTTTCCAAAGTCCATTCAAAAAGGAGACACCGTAGGGATCATTTCCCCATCTGCAGCCACTGCTGATCGTATGGAATTTACCTATGCCCAAGAAGCCATGGAAGCGCTCGGCTTCAAGGTAAAATTGGGAAAGAACCTTACCAACCGATTCGGTCACCTGGCCGGAACGGATGAGGAGCGAGCCGAAGACTTTAATGCCATGTTTGCAGACCCTGAGGTCAAAGCAGTCATTTGCATCCGAGGTGGATCGGGAGCTTCCCGGATTCTTCCCTTGATCAACTACGAACAGATTAAAAGGAACCCTAAGCCTCTTTTGGGCTATTCGGATATCACCGCGCTCCATTGCGCAATCCAAAGTCAAACTGGTCTGATCAGTTTTCATGGACCCAACGGCTCGGGTTCTTGGAACAGCTTTAATGTGAAACAGTTTGAACAGATTTTCATCAAAAAAGAATTGGTGACCTTCAAAAATGAAGGCAGTAAAGGAGATGAGTTGGTACTCAAGGCCAATCGGATCCAAACACTTAAAGGAGGAACAGCCGAAGGTAAAATTCTGGGAGGAAATCTGACTGTATTGACTGCTTTATCCGGAACACCTTATTACCCTGATTTTCAAGATGCTATTTTATTCATCGAAGACATTGGAGAGGATCCTTATCGCATCGATCGGATGATGAGTACCCTTCAGCTTAACGGAACGCTGGCCAAGATCAAAGGCTTTATTTTCGGTCAATGTTCCGACTGTAAACCAGGCGCTGGCTTCGGAACTCTCACCGTAGATCAGATCATGGATCAATATGTTCTTCCCTTGGGAGTTCCGGCTTATACAGGTGCGATGATTGGGCATATTCCACGTCAGTTTATTGTGCCGGTTGGGGCGAGAGTAAAGATGGATGCCGATGCAGGTACCTTTAATTTGGTGGAAAATATATTTCAAAATTGATCCTTTATGCTAAAAACTATCCTATCCAGCCTTTCAGTTTTAATTTTCTTCATGAGCATTTCAAAAGAATCTTTAGCCCAAAAAAGAACCCTTAGCTACCTAGCCTTGGGCGATAGCTACACCATTGGCGAAGGAGTCCCTGAAAAAGACCGATACCCGGTTCAGTTGGTGGAGGCCTTGAATAAATCAGGAAAATATGAATTCAGCACTCCACAAATCATTGCAAAGACCGGCTGGACTGTGGACGAACTCGATGCGGGAATCAATTCCAGCCAAACCGACGAACAGGGATACGATCTGGTTACCCTCCTGATCGGAGTAAACAACCAATACCGGGGAAGACCAGTGGCGGATTATGAAAAAGACTTTGAAGCTATGCTGAAGCGGGCCCTTGATTTTGCCAGAATGCAAAAAGATCATGTAGTGGTCATTTCCATTCCCGATTGGGGAGTAACACCGTTTGCAATCAATCGAAATACTGATCAGGCCAAAGTTGCGCGTGAAATAGATGCATATAATGCCGCGAAAAAGACCATTTGTGATCGATATGGCGTCGCATTTGTGGAAATCACGAAAGATTACAGAAAAATCGGAGCACAGCCTGACATGGTGGTCGAAGACCAACTTCATCCTTCCGGACTGGTATATGCAAGATGGACGGAAAAAGTCCTGGAAAAAGTCAAAAAAATGAAATTCTAGTAGTTCTCAAATGATCCAATTTTGCAAAATCCGAGAAAGAAAATCTCGGATTTTGCATTTTGTGGGAAGTCAAATTTGTCTGGATTGAATAAGTTTATCATAAGTGAACAGACAAAGGAATGAGAAACGCATACCCCCGATATTTTTCATTTTTAGGCTTTTTTCTTCTCTTGGCTTGTTCAGAAGAAGAAAAGCCAAAAGGAGAGTCTGAGGTTTTTTGGGTGTACAGTTATACTTTTCCTTGCGATCCAAATTCAACCGCTGCTGCACCTTGTTTGGGTATTACTTATTCAGAAGAATTGGATTTCGATGTGACGACTTTTGAATGGATCCCTTCAAAAATCGAGGGATACACTTTCAAACCCAACTATATCCAAAAGCTTCAAGTCTTGAAGTTTGAAGATTCAAAAACAAGGGAAATCAAAAGAAAACTGGTTCGGGTGATCGAAGAGGAAAGAGACTATTATGACCTTTTGGAGGGAAGCTGGAAAGTAAAGAGGTACAAGGGCGAAGACTTACCAAACCCAAGCTTTCCCAATGGCCAAAGCGTAGGAATTATACCGGGTATCCGATTCGCCCTATCCACAGATGGCTGTAATCAAATTGAAGTTCAACTAAAAAAGATAGAGCAAAACAAAATATTGTCCACAGGATATTTGAGAACAACTGCAATGGATTGTGGAGGAAGAAAACTGGTCATTCCTTTTCCATGGACTAGAAATTTTAAAAGAGAAGGAAATCTTCTAATTTTTTATGATGATTCAGTAGGAGAATACGCCATTTGGGAAAAAATGAATTGATATGAAAAGATTTTTCTATACCCTAGTAGTTGCACTCCTTTTCACTTCGTGTGAGGTTTTTGAAGGACCTTCAAAATTGATTTGGATATATCCTTACAAGCTAAACGGACCTATCTACAGTTATGTGGAGGAAGGCGTTTTCTTTCTTATTTCTGATTCACTTGAGTTAAACTATCTACCAAAATCCTGGAGAAGGATGGAGCAAGATTTTGAGATAAAAGGGTTTGATTTTGAAGAAGGATACTTTTACCAATTGGAGGTTCGGGATAAAAACAAAAATCAGGGAAGGGGCTTTGTATTGAAATCCATCATCCAAAAACAAAAAGATTACACTTACAGACTTCATGGAAAATGGATGAGTATTCCAACTCAAGTTCTTGGATCTTTTGAATTGAATATTTCCAAGTATTCCAGAATTTCAAGCATGCCCAGCTGTTTTATGATCGAAAGTTCACTCGGAGAAGTTGGTGAAAAGAAAATCCAACTGTTTACTAACCCGATTTCAGGATTATTTCCTTGCGGAAAGCCTGCCCCTTGGGACCCTAAACCAACTGGCCCAAGTCCTTTATCACTATTGTCTCAAGCGACAGAATATAAAGTAAGGCCTGATGGATTTTTGGAATTATTTGATGCCCAGGGGAATCTCCTTGTCCGCTTCCAGAAATCCGAGTAAAAATCTCTTTTATGCGACCTTTTTGACCGCTTTTTGTAAAGGATATCCTTATTTTCACGACTGGAAATCGAATCCGATTTTACAGCCCAGAAAAGCGCCAAAAACCTATGAAGATCATCTGCATCGGCCGCAACTACGCCGCTCATATCGAAGAACTCAAAAACGAAAAACCCGGAAAACCAGTCGTATTTCTTAAACCGGATACCGCTTTGTTGAAAGGTGGGGCACCTTTTTTTCATCCGGATTTCTCCGATAATATCCATCACGAAGTCGAACTAGTTCTCAAAGTTTCCAAGGAAGGAAAATACATTCAGCCTCAATTTGCGCATCGCTATTTTGAAGAAATCGGCCTAGGTATCGACTTTACGGCCCGCGATCTCCAAGATCAATGCAAGGCAAAAGGTCTTCCTTGGGAAATTGCCAAAGCATTCAATGGTTCGGCACCGATTGGTGACTTCAAGCCAGTTTCTGATTTTACAGATCTGAAAGACATCGACTTTCATCTGGAAATCAACGGGGAGCTCAAGCAAAAAGGAAATACCAGCCTCATGCTGTTTGACTTTGCCACCATCATCGCCTACGTTTCCCAATTTTTCACCCTGAAAAAAGGAGATTTGATCTATACCGGAACTCCGGCAGGGGTAGGTCCCGTAAAAATCGGAGATCACCTTACAGGTTTTATCGGAAATGAAAAAATGTTGGATTTTGAAGTCAAGTAAGCTTTCCACTCTACTCTTTCTTTTTGGTCTTTTCTTTTTCTCGGAGATTTATGCCCAAGAAATCCAAAAAGGCTATTTCCGCTCTCCCGTCAAGCCGGGCGGCAGAAATTACCTTTCCGGAAACTTCTCCGAACTCCGTCCCAATCACTTCCATACGGGACTGGATTACAAGTTTGGAGGAGTAGAAGGGGAACCGATTTATGCTGTGGCAGACGGATGGGTTCATCGGATCAAGATTTCCTCTTTTGGCTATGGCAATGTGATCTACCTCAAACATCCGAGCGGTCACATTACGCTTTATGGTCATTTGAGAAACTTCAATCCCAAGCTTCACGCCTGGATGAAGAAAAAAATGTACGAGAACAAGCAAAACGAACTCGAACTCTATCCTGAACCGGGAGAATTGCCCGTAAAAAAAGGTGAACTGATCGCCAACGGAGGGAATACGGGTAGCTCTGGTGGACCCCACCTTCATTTTGAGATACGTGACAGTTTGGATCGGGCCATGGATCCGTTGTTGGCTGGCTTCTCTGAAATCCTGGACAACATCCCTCCCACTCCACAAAAAATCGCCATCGTCCCATTAGAAATCGACAGCCGAGTGAATGGCAAATTTCAACGTATTGAACTTACACCTGTACTTAGTGGGGCTAGTTACCGCATCCCAGAGACGATTCGAGTGACGGGAAAAGTGGGACTTGAAATTCAGAGCTATGACAAACTCGACGGCGCAGAAAACCAAAATGGCTTCCCGAGGTTTGAGGTTTCCGACGAAAACGGCCTCCTTTACACCTTGTTGATCAATAAGGTGGACTTCAATTACACCCGGCATTTTTTATTGCACACCCATCAAAACCGATTCACTCGGCTTTATCATCAGCCAGATTTAAAGTTTGACTTCTTTACTCCAAACACTCCGGGAACCGGTGCCTTTCAGGTAGAAGCAGGTCAGAAAAAGAATGTGCAGATTCGTCTCTTGGATGCTTACAATAATTCCAGACTGGTCAATCTAACCCTGACTGGTGCTGACTTGGATTCTACCCTTGCCGACGGGCCTGCACCAGCTTCCCCTCAGGTGACCTATTTCAAAAACATCATGAAAATTAAGGTCAAGCAAAGTGACAAAGGAGGATTAGCGCAGTACTTCATTGGAAATCAGATCTATGAGATTTTGCCTGCCTATCAGGATGCCCAGAGTCGAACCTACCTTTGGGACCTGAGATTTGGAATCCCGAAGAAAATTGACCTGTGTTCAGAAGTGTACATTCCCGAAATCATTGGCCATTTTCCGGTGGGAAAAGAGCACTTGCATGCTACAGATAAGCTTAGGATCAAAACCGAAGAAAACAGCCTTTTGGAAGATTTGTATCTAAGGGTATCGCACTCAGGTCCGTCAAACGCTCCCGTGCTACGACTACAGGAAACTACCGAGTACCTATGGAACCCACTTGAAGTCACTTGGGATGTGAATGGCTACACTGGGGACAAATCCAAAACCCATGTGTATCAGCGAGCTGCCAATGGAGCGAGAAGTTTCGTAGGCGGAGAGTGGATGGAAGGTCAAATCCGATTCAAAACCAGAAATTTTGGTAGTTTTGTTTTGGCTGAGGACAATGTAAAGCCGACCATCACTCCCATTCGGGTCAACGCTCAGGGCATGAGATTTACCATCAAAGACAATCTTTCTGGAATTAAAAGTTTTGAAGCGTTGGTCAACGGAGAATGGGTCTTGATGAGATACGAGCATAAGCAGGCGGTAATTTGGTCCGAAACTTTGAATGAACAACCGCTCAAAGGTTCAGTTTTACTCAAGGTAACCGACATGGCGGGAAATGTGGCCGAGTGGCGGGGTACCATCACTTAATTCTTGTTCCATTCTTAAATCAACAACACAATGTCACTAGAAGTAGGCCAATTGGCACCTGAATTCGAAGCAAAAATTGAAACCGGAGCTACTATCAAGCTTTCCGACTACAGAGGTAAAAAAGTAATCCTTTACTTTTATCCCAAAGACGCCACTCCGGGTTGCACCGCTCAAGCTTGTAACCTGAGGGACAACTACGATGCATTATTAAAAGCCGGCTACGTAGTTTTGGGAATCAGCTCGGATGATGAAAAATCGCACAAGAAATTTATAGAAAAGCAAAACCTCCCCTTTCCTTTGATCGCGGATACAGATCTCAAGGTTCATGAGGCTTTTGGCACTTGGGTTGAAAAATCCATGTATGGCCGTAAGTATATGGGAACTGCCAGAACCACCTTTGTGATCGATGAGCAGGGGAAAATTGCCGAAATTATCGAGAAAGTCGATACCAAAAACCATACTGCTCAAATCCTAAAGTAAACCTAGCTAATGAAAAAACAATCAATTGAAGAACTCCAAAAAATCTGCACACAGCTGCGAAGAGATGTGCTGAGAATGGTACATGCCGTTCAGTCAGGGCACCCGGGTGCTCCCCTGGGTTGTGCTGAATTTTTCGTCGCACTGTACTTTGATCAGCTTCATCACAATCCGGATTTTCAGATGGATGGAAAAGGTGAAGACCTTTTCTTCCTTTCCAATGGTCACTTATCTGCCGGATGGTATTCGGTCTTGGCAAGAAGTGGCTATTTCCCGGTTGAAGAACTGAAAACCTTCCGTAAACTGAACTCCAGACTTCAGGGTCACCCTGCCACCCACGAGCACCTTCCGGGTATTCGAGTAGCTTCCGGTTCCCTGGGTCAAGGTCTTTCGGTAGCAATAGGTACCGCTCAAGCCAAAAAACTCAATGGAGATGACAAGCTTGTGTACCTCTTGATGGGAGACGGTGAGTTACAGGAAGGTCAAGTATGGGAAGCAGCCATGTATGCAGCACATTATGGAGTGGACAATTTGATTGCTACGGTAGATTACAATGGTCAGCAGATCGATGGTCCGACTACCAAAGTCATGGACCTGAAAAATCTGAAAGCCAAATGGGAAGCTTTTGGCTGGGAAGTCATCGAGACGAAAAACGGGAATGACCTTAAGTCTGTCATCGAAGGTTTGGAATTGGCGAAGTCGTTGACCGGAAAAGGAAAGCCGGTGATGAACTTGCTCTACACCGAAATGGGCTACGGTGTGGACTTCATGGTAGGTACACACAAGTGGCACGGTTCACCTCCCAACGACGAGCAATTGGCCAAGGCCTTGGGTCAATTGGAAGAAACCCTCGGTGATTATTGATTTCCCATCCCAAAAGACACGAAGATGAGCTTAGACTTAAAATTTACCTATACAGAAAAAAAAGATACCCGTTCCGGTTTCGGTGACGGCTTCCTCGAAGCAGGAAGAAGAAATCCCAATGTAGTGGGCCTTTGCGCTGACTTAATTGGATCCCTAAAAATGGGCGACTTCCAAAAAGAATTTCCTGATCGTTTTTTCCAAACTGGAATTGCAGAAGCGAATATGATCGGCTTGGCAGCTGGTATGGCCATCGGAGGTAAAATCCCATTTGCAGGCACTTTTGCCAATTTTGCCACCGGCCGAGTCTATGACCAAATCCGTCAATCCGTGGCCTATTCCGATAAAAACGTAAAAATCTGTGCATCACACGCAGGTTTGACGCTTGGAGAAGACGGTGCTACCCACCAGATTCTGGAGGACTTAGGGATGATGAAAATGCTGCCTCACATGACAGTGATCAACCCTTGTGATTACAATCAGACCAAGGCAGCGACCTTGGCGATTGCAGAGCACGAAGGGCCTGTTTACTTAAGATTTGGACGCCCAAGCTGGCCAATCTTCACTCCCGCAGATCAGAAGTTTGAGATCGGAAAAGCATGGAAAATGATCGATGGCAAAGATGTGACCATCTTTGCTACCGGACACCTTGTATGGGAAGCCGTAGTGGCAGAAGCCATGCTACGCCAGGAAGGTATCCATGCCGAGGTAATCAATATCCATACGATCAAACCTTTGGATGAAGAAGCGATCTTGGAATCAGTGAAAAAGACCGGCTGTGCGGTATCCGCCGAAGAGCATCAGATCAATGGTGGTTTGGGTGACAGCATTGCTCAAACTTTGATTCGTCACAATCCTGCGCCATTAGAGTATGTGGGTGTAAACGACAGCTTCGGTGAGTCAGGAACCCCAACCCAATTGCTGGAGAAATACGGCTTAAATGCTGAAAATATTGTGAAGGCTGCGAAAAGAGCTTTGGCACGTAAATAACCTTTGAGGTTTTCCAAACCTCGAAGGTTTGAATCTTTACTGACCTTTGAGTGCGCCTTAGTGTACTCGAAGGTTTTTTCTTTTTTACCACGAAGAACACCAAGAGACACATAGGCTTATCAATGAAGTGACTGTCATCCTGCTTCTGGAGAAGCAGGATTTTTTTTTACAAGTCCTGTTTTCGGAAAAGCAGGAAAACGACGGAGATAACTTTTGAGTGCTCCGTGCCGTAATCGAAGTTTTTTTCTGAATCAAAGATCTTCGGGGTTTTGAAAACCCCAAAGGTCATTCCTCTGGCTAAAAAATTGTAACTTCATCTACTGCACCAAATTCAATTTAGCCATGGAAAACTTCGAACCTACACTCGTCGAAACTTTGGAAAAACTCCGAAAAGAGGGGTATACAGAAGACTTCAATATTCGCTTTGACAGTTTGATTTGCGGAGATGTTTGCCTCCTTCCCCACCAGTTTGAAGTAGACAAAACCTTCCGTTTTGAAGGCAATACGAATCCCTCAGACGAAGCCATTTTGTATGCGATCTCATCCTTGGATGGCGAATTAAAGGGCGTCCTTGTCAATTCCTATGGTGTGTATGCCGATGAAATCACCGAGGAAATGGTGGACAAGCTGCGGTAGTTTTCCCTGTTTTGTTTGAATGAAAAAACAACCCTAAGATATCCTGCTTCTCCAGAAGCAGGATTCTCTATTTACAATCAGTCCTGCTTTCAGAAAAGCAGGACAACAGAAGGCCAGCATTCAAGAATTCCCCATCTCTTCTCTATTTTTAGGCCATGAAAACCATTCTTGACTCTTCCATGAATTTGGTCTTAAACCCGATTCATCCTCAGGACCAACCTACACTTTACAGGCTAATGGATGAAGTCTACCGGGCGAGTTACCGATATATCTGGTATGACGAGGGAGATTGGTATGTGGATTTGATTTATCGTCCAGAAACGGTTTTGAAAGAACTTTCCCGAAGTAGAAGTCACTATTTCTTTGTGGAATTGCAAGGCGAAAAAATCGGTATTTTAAAATATGACTTTCCCTTCTCTCCGCGAGAAATCGAAATCCCCAATGCCATGAAACTTCACCGGCTTTACCTGCATCCCAAAGCTCACGGAAAAGGCCTAGCTCCTCTTCTGATGCAGCATTGCGAACAAGTGGCCAAAGAAAATAAGCTGGATTCTATTTGGCTCGAGGCCATGGAATGTCAGCCTCAGGCCAAGCGCTTTTATGAAAAAAACGGGTTTGAGCACGTGCTGACTTATACCTTGGATTTTGAGCAGATGATCCCGGAATATCGGAATATTCAGATATTGAGAAAAAATCTGATCTGATTTCTGATGATAGATTGACTTCTCCTCGTTTTTATCCCAAACCTTACCTTGGTAAATACTCTAAATTTTAAAAAGAATGAAAAGCTTTTTGTTGATTAGTCTGTTGGTGGTTTTGACCTGCGTTCAGAGCTCTTGTACACGAACTGAGTCTAAACCTCAAAATCTACAGCACGCTGGACCACTTTCTTTTTCTATCGATCAAGATTTCAATAACTCGGAAGAACAGGTGGGCGTTTATTTTATGCCTTCCTGGAATACTTCCCCTGATCCAAATGTGGACCGGGATAGCTTTTGGTCTTGCCTTCAAAATCCTGCGGATTGTGCCAACCTTCAAAATACAGGAACCTGGGGGCCAAAGGGAAGAATTTATAATTCCCGATATCCTTACGAAGGTCCTTATCTGAATAGGAAACCGATTGCTGAACTTAAGGGTTTTTACTCCCGAACTGACCCCGAGGTGGCTCGCAAGCAACTTCAATACATGAAAAGCTACGGGATAGATTTTTTTGCATACGATTGGTTTTTTGGAAGACATTACTATTATCACCTGTATTTTGGCCCTCAGTCAAAAATCTATTATCCTCAAGGTTGGACAATCGACCCCAATCGGGACGGCCGGGTAGCTGTCCCCGGACTGGTGGAATGGGGTGATCAGTTGGAGGTGCTTTTGGCAGAAAATGCCAAGCTACCCAAAGAGGAGCAGTTAAAATTTGCCATCAACTGGTGCGACGATAGCCACGAACGCTGGATGCTGTGGCTGAAAGTGGGTTCGCCTGAGGAATTGGCCCGAAATGCGAATTATCCCGGGGAAAAGCCTGACAAGGCGCTCTACCTGAAGGTTCACGAAAAAATCACCCAACTCTGGATTGATCAATATTTCAGCAGGGAGGATTATCTGAAAGAAGCCGATGGCAGACCCGTGGTGTACTTTTATTTTCCCCAAGATACAGAATCAAGAGCTGCCTCCTATGGCCTGAAGATGAACGATTTACTGGAGCTTTCTCAGGCCACAGCCAAAAAAGCCGGATTGCCCGGAATCAAATTTATCGCAGTGATGGCAGGTCCCATGCTGGAGCGTGAACGCATGTATGGACTTCCCACTCTTTGGAGAGCCAAAAATCCCAATCGTCCTTGGGAGGGCGGTACTTACCAAAAACGTCAGCTTTTGCAGGAATATGTCCCCAGACTCAAAGGAATGGGATTCGAAGGAATGACTGCTTATGTGTACCACAACTATATGGAAAAAGACAACCGTTCCTATGCCGACATGCGGGAAACCTACCGAAGACATTGGAATCGATGGTCGGAGCAGTTTAAAAATGATCCCGATTTTGAATATCAAGTTCCTGTGGCCATGGGTTGGGATATGAGACCTGCGGGTGGAACTTGGCCTCAAACAAGCGGATTTCCTTCAGAGCCCTACAAAGACCTGGTCCATAGCGACAAGACTTCGTTTACTGCCAAGCTCAAAGAAGCTCAAGCCATCTCCCAAAAATACCGCGCCACCAACGGCAATACTGTGATGATTTGCTGTTGGAATGAATACTTGGAAGGCAACTATATCGAGCCTACCGAAGGACATGGATTCAGCTACCTGGAAGCGATCAAGGAGGTTTTTGGGAATTGATTTACAGGTTTATTCACCGCTAAGTCGCCGTGAACTCAGAGGACTTAAACCACAGGAAACACCGGGAACTTGTTTTTGGAAATCCATTCTTTGAATGTATTCCTGAGGTAATTGGGGTGAGAAATCTCTTTTGAGAACACAGAAAGATAAAGTTTAACTTTTTGGAGTCCATTCCATTTGTGGCTTCCTTTCTTTATCGCTAAAAACCGTTTTATCTGTTAGCATGTGACTTACAAAGCTTAGATGAATTGAGGGGTTCACCCACAGCCATGAAATTGTAAAAACACCTGTCAGGTTTTGAAAACCTGACAGGTCTAATCCAATCTTCTGTTTTTTTTGAGACTTTCAGAAAAAAAATCCCGCCTCATGACGAAGCGGGATTTTTGATTTATCATACAACCTCAGTGATTACCTTTTGATCAGTCGCTTGGTCATCACCATGTCACCTACTTTCACCTGAACGGTATAGAAGCCTGCGGCAAGGCCGTCCAAGTTAAAGGTTTGGGTGAAGCTGCCCTCTCGGTATGCCTCATTTTCCACCACCATTCGGCCCACTGCATCATAGATTCTGATCGCTACGGTAGCTTCTCTGTCCAGGTCTACCATCACGTTGGTCTCACGCTGTGCAGGGTTTGGATACAGGAAGAATTCTCCCGGCTTCAATTCTCTGCTCAGGCTGATTTCTCTACTGATCGTCTGACCTGCTCGGTCTGTGCTGAATACCGTCACTCTCAACTGTGCAGGAACTGTGGTTCCTTTCCAGATCAGCTTGTCACCATCCATGGTGAGATCAGGATGATCCCCGATTCCATAGGTATGGATATTATCCACCGGATCGATCGTTCTCAGGGTTCCAAGCACATCGCCGGCTTTGAGATCCGTAGTCAGTTTGCTGTTATCTACAAGGATATCCAAAGCTTTTGGCTTATCCTGAACCAGCACTTGAATAGAGATCGGCTCATCCAGAGCAAAGAACTCATTGTCCATCAGATCCGCTTTCAACTCATAGAATCCAGGAGTCAACGGATCGTAGTTGCTGGCATCCAAGGTCATTGGCAGCTTTCTGCTTTCAAACCAAGTGAGGCTCATCTGATCCACCTGCTTCTTGATGGTTTCCACCGGAGTGTTCCATGCCACAGTAATCAGTTCGGTGCTTACTCGTTTGTTGCCTTTAGTGGCAGGCTTATGGATTACAATTGATCCACCGCCCAACAGAGTTGTTGCTTCAGCATTTTCGGCCAAACTGTACTCATTGTCATAGATGACATCACTTGAGGAGCCATTAGCCCAAACTCTGATTCTAAACTTGTCTAGCTCTCCTCTTAGGTCGCCGTCAATTGCGGTTACCATGAATTTATGAGAACCTAATCCATTGACTGTACCCACACCTCTGTAGGTAGCTTTTGCTCCTGAGATGACAAGAGACATGCTTTCGTGAGATGTACTCTTGAAGTGGAAATCTCCTTCCTTAAACTGGAAGTTGGTATTTCCTTCCACTTGATCCACCAGATTTTTACCGGTTTTGTATTTGGCTACAAATCCAAAGTTTGCTCTACCCTCAGCAATTGGATTTGTTCTCAAATCCCCTGGCTTGGAGTAAATCCAACCGCCACCGGTCACAAACCCACCGTTTGGATCATAGACAGTCACAAATTCAAATTGCTGGCTGGCCTTCAAACCACAGTGATCCTCAACCTCCAGTATGATGGTATAAACCCCGGCAGGAAGACTAGTAAATGAGTAAGCAGTTGATGCGCCTGTGGCATCTATTCTTTCACTCTTTGTTACAGTATTACCGTCAAATGCAGTCCATGTAGCATATCTGATATTCTCATCCACAAAGGTTGCGCTGACATCGACAACAGTACCAATTGCTTGAGGAATTATTGGAGCTGTGATCACCAGATTCGAAGGAGCGTTATTGGTCACCGTCACATCAAAGCTTGAGGTTTGCACATTTCCATGAATATCCTCTGCAGTGTAAGTCACAGTGGTCGTTCCAATTGGGAACAGACTTCCCGGTGCATGACTGGTTGTAAAGGTTTTGACCTCACAGTTGTCTTTTGCTGTTGGTGCAGTCCAAGTTACAATAGCTCCGCACTTATCTGCATCACTGCTTACGCTGATATTTGCAGGCATTCCCTCAATCATCGGATCCTCCGTGTCATTCACCGTTACAGTGAAGCTTGCTGAATATGTGTTGCCGGAAGCATCGGTCGCAGTATAAGTCACCGTAGTCTCTCCAACTGGGAAGACCGAGCCGCTTGCAGGACCTGCTGTTTGTTCAATAGTACTTCCGGAACAGTTATCACTTGAAGTTGGAGCTGTCCAGCTTACCAAAGCTCCACAGACGCCCTTGTCATTGGATACTACAATGTTTGATGGAAGGCCAATAACAGATGGTTTCTCAATATCCTTGACAATCACATCCTGAGTCGCC
>NZ_QEIG01000027.1 GCF_014324365.1 Algoriphagus sp. AK58 | reverse complement strand
ACAACCCGACAACAGGACAACCACTTACTTCTTACAATTTACGACTAACTAAGGCCGTTCTCTCGCCGCCTTGAGTGTCCTAACCCACGGCAACCCACCAAGTTGTCCTGCTTCTCCAGAAGCTGTACTTTTTGGACACAGAACTCCTTATTCAGCCTTCTGACCTCTTCCTTTTAACTCCTATACCCACCCCCATGCGATCGGGACCGCCTGATCAATTGCTCCGGATTTTTCCGGATACTTTCCTTGCGCAACTCACGAAAGGTCTTGTGACCTGGTGGAAAGTAAACAGACTTGATTTTTAATCCCATTTGGATCAAATCCCAAACCCGATCCAGTGCATTTTCCTGCTTTCCTTCCCGAATTTCCCCAATCGCACTTTGGATTTCCCCTTGAATTAACCTCCCTTGATGGATACGCATCTTATACTTTCTGGACATGCCCATATCATCCTTCAAATGTTTTATCTTGGCCCTTACCCGTGCCTCCAACCGCTCCAGTTCAGCCAGTAAACTGCTGAGCTCTTCCTCCGTCAGTTTCATGAATGTTGATTTTATTGACAATTTTATGTCAATAAATCTAACGTTTGAGGCCAGCTAACCAAGCTTTTTTTGTGATAATTCTAAAAAAGAACCATTAGTCTTTAGACTTAAATCCCTCCATTCTTACCTTAAAATCCTCTATTCCTACTCGTTTTTTTGCTTTTATATCAGAAATACCAACTGCTGGGTATTTTCTGTTAAAGAATTTTTTAGGTTATTACGCTCCGTTATTTTAAAAATCTCCTCCAAAACAAACCATAAACCCCAAAATCATAAAATAGCATGAGTAAATTTTTGACTGGCAATGCTTTAAGTGAAGCTATAGAGGCCATTATTTGGGAGGCCCAAAAGACCCTCTTGATCGTTTCGCCATACATCAAACTCGATGAGCACTTCAAAAAATTATTCAATAAGCATAAAGACAATCCCGAACTCCATTTAATCCTGGTTTTTGGCAAGAACGAAAATTCAGTACAGAAGAGCCTAAACAAAGGAGATTTTGACTACTTCAAAGAATTTCCAAATATAAGCATCGTATATGTCCCAAACCTTCATGCAAAGTATTATGGCAACGAATTCCAGGGAATTATTACCTCCATCAACCTGTATGATTATTCCTTTATCAATAATATAGAGTTTGGTGTCCTTTCTGAGCAAAGTCTGTTGAAGTCGATCACCAGATCAACAAGCAGTGATGATGAAGCTTGGGAAAAATGCATGGAAATAGCAGATACGAATGAAGTAGTATTTATCAATAGGCCCATTTTTGAAAATAAAAAAGGATTGCTGAGTAGCAGCAAAGATTACAAGGGATCAAAGGTACTCTTCGATTCCACCGAAAAATTCTACGGAACATTCAAAAAAGACATACCTAGCACAGTTCGCTTATTTGACTATCCGGAAGAATTGGATTCCAACAATAGCCATGTTGAACGTCCTGTTAGACAAGTTCAGGCTCTAGCAGAACCCGCCCACGGTTATTGCATCCGAACCGGTATCCAGATCAAATTCAACCCCAAGCAACCCATGAGCCCGGAGGCTTGGAAATCATGGAGTAAATTTTCCAATGAGAATTACCCGGAGAAGTTCTGTCACAAAACCGGCCAGCCCTCCAATGGCAAAACTTCCATGAAAAATCCGATCTTGAACTAGGTAAATAATTACTAAGGCAAACCCAAAGTACCCCAACTCCTGTCACTTTTTGGACCAGAATTACTTCCCAATCGGTTAATTGGATATCTTTAAAAGCTAAACCATGAAACCTTTCGAAAACATACCTCAACTCGGCACCGGGATCTTCACCATTCGGGAAGTGGCTTCCATTCTGCGTATTCCGTATCCAAAGGTGCTTCGCTGGGTAAAGGAATATTGGGATGGGAGGCTGGGTAAACTTTTTCAAACCCAATATTCTTGGATGACGGAAGGTTCCCGTGCGGTAAGTTTTCATACCGTAGTGGAGCTGTATGTGATGATCCAACTGGCAGAGAAAGGAGTGAAGACCTCTGAAGTGTTGCTTGCTCATCAGAAGCTTTCCCGGATTTACAAAACCCATTTTCCTTTTGCTCAAAAGCAGGTTCTGGAAGAAATACAGACCGATGGCAAGCGAATATTTTGGAAGCGGGGTGAGGATATTGTTTCACTCAATGGATCAGATCAGTTTAATCTGAACATCATCAAAATATTTTTCAAAATGCTGGATTTCGGTGAGGAGGATGTGGTATCGAGACTCTGGCCTATGGGAAAAGATAAGGCTATAGTGATCGATCCTGCCAGGAAGTTTGGTCATCCAATCATCGATGGGAAAAACATCTACCCGGAAACGATTTTTGAACACTTCAAAGCAGGAGATCCGATTCCCTACATTGCCCATATCTACCAGATTACAGAAAAGGAAGCGGAGGATGCCATCAACTACTGTAAGCTGGCGGCATGATCATCTTTACGGATGATAATATCCCTCCGCACCTAGCACCAGGATTTCAACAAATCCAAGGACCCGAGTCTCTTAGAACAGGAATACCTGTTGAAGTCAAACATATTCCAGAGGTATTTGGCAGAGGTTGTAAAGACGAAGACTGGATACCTGAACTGGGGAAATTAAATGCCTGTGTGATTACCCGGGATATCCATCTGAATCGGCGAAAACATGAAGTCGAACTGTTGAAAAATCACAAGCTGGGTGTGTTTTTCTTGAAATCCCAAACCAAAAAGACAGGACTCAGTGTCTGGCAAATGGTGGAAATGTTGGCGAAGACTTGGCCTGATTTAGTTGGAATTGCAGTCAATGAAAAGAGACCATTCGGATATGAGGTGCATTTAAACGGAAAGTTGAAAAAACTCTATTGAAAGATCGATCATGGAATTAAAAGAACTTCGTCAAAAAATAAAAGATTCACCCAGTTGGGAACTTTTTGTCAATGAAGAAACCCATTTAGATTTTCCTAGTATAGGATTGAGGAGGAAGTTTACAGGGGTGTCAGCTTTTTATGAATATGTGCTTGATCAAATTGAAGGGTTTCGAAATATCGAAGGGGATAAGCCCCAGGAAATCGATACTTCCTTTGCTTATTTTAAAGATTTGCGATCAAAGATTATTTCATTTTTTTCCACTTATCAAAATATTCAACCAAATGACTTTTCTAGAGACTGGAATAGAGGTGTAAAGCAATACACAAACGGAAATCGGACGCTTTCAATTTTTGAGTACAATGCTCCTGTTACAAAATTTCTGATTGATGTTTTCCAAAATAAACCTAAAAATTACAAAGGTGCTCTGCACTATATATCACAAAGCATAGTAGTTAATGAATTACAGGCAAGAGATTACTTAAATGGTGTAATCCTAGCCTATGAATACTATCAGCAAGGGCAAACTGAGATTGAAAAAAGGAGAAAGAAAGAAAAGTCTTCGTTGACCCAGCTTCGAAACCAAGTTGATAAATATATTTCAGAAGCAGAAAATCAATTTATTTTACTTTCCAAAAGCCAAGAGGCCAGCGTTAAGGCTACCACTGATGAGATAGAGAGTTATCGATTGGAAAGAAGTAAATTTTTCGAAGAATGGTTGGAGAATACCACAAATGAATTTTCCAAATTTGACGAAGCCGCCAAAAAGAAAGTCACAGAACTAGAAACTCTTTACCGTGACAAATTGAAACTAGAGGCTCCTGCCCAGTATTGGAGAGAGCGATCGGCAAGTTTAAGAAAGGAAGGTTATTGGTGGCTTGGGAGTTTAGTCGTTTCAATTTTGGTCGGAGTTGGGTTACTGGTATTTTCATTGCAGCTTCTCTCGGATGGGGTTTTGGAGGATATATTCAGTGACACTCCATCAGCAATTAAGTGGTCGGTTATCTTCCTAACGTTTGTTTCTTTTTTGGCATTTTTGATCAAAACATTTTCCAAGCTTACCTTTAGTGCCTTCCATTTGGTGCGCGATGCGGAGGAGCGGGAGCATTTGACCATTGTGTTTTTATCCATGCAAAAAGAACAAGCTATAGACCCAACAGAACGCCATTTGATTATGCAATCGCTGTTTAGCCGGGCAGACACAGGACTTTTGAAAGACGAGGGATCACCCACCATGCCTGGAAATATCTTTGATAAGATTGTGACAAAAGGGTGAGTTAAATCCTAAAAATCATCCCTTCCCACCCAAAAATCCTCCCTTCTCCCTCACTTTTTCCTTATTTACCCCAAAAAATACCCACTACCTGAGGACTGAGCGTTAAGAAACAGTCCAGTGGACTGTTTTAGTGAAGGGCCGGACTGTAGCGCTGGGAAATCCCAAAAAATTCCCTTTCTTAGCACAACAAAGCTTTTGATAATCAGCATGAGTAAGCGTGATAAGTCTCCGGTAACTTAAGATGCTTTTTCTGCTCAGGTTCTTTAAAAAAAACTGACAGTTTTTGTCGGACTCAATCTCATTTTAGAGCTTTACTTTCATTAATATTAACTTTGATTCTTATGGCGGAAAAAGTTAAAATCAATCCATCCATCCTCCAGTGGGCTAGAAAAACAGCCAAAATTACTGAGGAACAGGCTGCTGCCAAAGCAGGGGTGAGCCTGGAACGCTACCAAGCTTGGGAACGGGGAGATGATTTTCCGACAATCAGCAAAGCTCAAAAGCTAGCACATGATTTCAGAAGGCCATTTGCCTTGTTTTTTCTTCCCGATGTACCACGTGATTTTCAGCCCCTTCAGGATTTCAGAAGGCTCGGATCTGTAGAATTGGGAACTGGCTCTGCATTTATCATCCGCGAAATCCAACAAAAACAAGCCTGGATATCTGAATTGAATCAGGAGAATGGGGAAAAGCCGCTTCCTTTTGTGGGTAAATTCTCCTCCAAAGATAAGCCAGAGGAAGTGGCAGTCGATATCCTCCATACGCTGCAAATTGATCCTTCCAACTATTCATCTTCCAATGTGATCAAGGACTGGATCTCAGCGGCCGAAAGACAAGGGATATTTGTATCAAGAACAAGCTTTATCCATTCCAAGCTTACTCTGGGCAGTAACGAACTTCAAGGTTTTGCTATTGCTGACCCATTCGCTCCATTTGTTTTTGTTAACTCCGACGATTGGGCAGCGCCGCAGCTCTTTACCTTGGTCCATGAATTGGCTCACCTTTGGATTGCCAAGTCAGGGATCTCCAATGAAGTGGAGCCAGTTACTCCAGATAGGGCTAAGTTTCACCCTGTCGAACTCTTTTGCAATGAGGTGGCTGCTTCCGCATTGATGCCAATGGATTTATTGCATCGTGAAGTTTCAGCTGATTTCAGTTACCGCTATGAGGATGTGTTTTCATTAGCTAGGAGACTGGGAGTAAGTGCTTACGCATTATTGGTAAGATTGTATAAGTTGGGAATGCTTACGCTGTCTCAATATGGAATACTAAAAGAACAGGCTGATCTGGGATTTCAGCAATTCTTGTTAAAAGAAGAACAACGAAAAGCAAAACAAAAAGATAGCGAAGGGGGGCCAAATCCTTACCTGATTAAGCTCAACAAAAACAGCCGACTTTTTACCCAGACTGTATTGGATGCTTTTCGTGGTGGGGTAATAGAACCAACTCAAGCCAGCTACTTGCTCAACGTTCAGGTCAATAAATTTCCCAAACTCGAATCCCTTATTTACGGATGAGTACCGGAAGCACATATTGCCTGGATGCCAATGTGCTGATACAAAGCTGGCAGAAATACTACAATCCAAGATTATGTCCCGATTATTGGAACTTATTAAGCCAACTTGGTGCTCAAGGAGTAGTATTTATTCCAGGAGAAGTGCAACGGGAAATCCTTCGTACCGAAGATGAATTGGCCGATTGGCTCAAAACAAGCTCAATTCCTGTTAAGCCAATCAATACGAAAGTGACCCAATGTCTTGGGGAGATTTATGGCGCACATCCTAGTCACCAAACCTTGGTTGACAACACCAAAGGTAGATCTCTAGCTGACCCCTGGGTAATTGCCCATGCCATGGCAGATAATGCCGTCGTCGTCACCAAAGAGGAGAAAGTCAACGCAGCAAATGCCAAGCGGATCAAAATCCCTAACGTTTGCGAAGCCATGTCCGTCCGATGCATTCATGACTTTGAATTTTTAGAGGAATTGGGGGTGAGGTTTGGTTGTTCGATGATTACTTAGAACTTTTCTAGAACTATCCAAATCCCAAACCCACCTCTTCCCACCCAAAAATCCTCAGTTTCTACCCATTTTTTTCCTTTTCATCCCCAAAAAATACCCACTAGTGGGTATTTTTTCTTTTAAGAAATTCACTTTCTTGCCATTACTAAATCTTTGGAAGTAAATGGGTATAAGTCAGTTGTCAAATCAGAAGAAGTTTTTCCTATTAGGAGTTCTACTGCTGATATGCGCTGGAGCTTTTGCCCAATCCGAATCCAAGGTCTACATCACAAAGACAGGTGCCAAGTACCATCGATCCAACTGCCGATATGCACCGACGGAGTGTGAAGCAATCCTTAATAAACACGCAGAAAGAAAAAATACTGCATGCAAGGTAAGAAAACAAGGAGAATGAATTCATTAGACTTTAGTCAACTAAGATTATGATACAACTTTAGATTTTGAAAAAAATGGAAATAAAGGAAAATAAGTTTTTTGACACTCAAACAATCTCTTCACGGATAAAAGCCAGCATAGTTTCTGAGTATTTTCCGAGCTATTGCAAAATTATTGCACGAAAAAATCAACCTCAAGAATTAAGATATATTGATTTGTTTGCAGGACCTGGAAATTATGCAGATGGAAATCCGTCTACTCCTCTATTAATTGGGCAAAGATGTTTTGAAGATGATTTCTTGCGGAAAAACGTTAAATTTATTTTTAATGATAACGTATACTATAAAGAGCTTGAACAAAATTTCAATAGCAAGTTTCCTTTAGGAACTTTTAATAAAGCTCCTCATTTTGGAAAAAGTACAGTAGGTGAGAATTTAGATATCACTGAATTTCTAAAAAAGAACACTCATGCTGGGAAATTAAATTCAAAACCATCATTACTTTTTATTGATCCCTTTGGTTATAAAGGTATTGAGACAGTAGTCCTTGCAGAATTTTTAAAAAATTGGGGAAACGAGATATTTATATTCGTGAATACGAAAAGAATTCATCCTGCTTTAGAAAATGATAAATTTGAAGATTTAATGATTGACTTGTTTCCAACTACCTATTTGAAACTTAAAAATGATAGGAGATTTAAAGCTACTGTTCCGCAAAGACTTCGTCTTATTATTGATTGCTTAGGATTGGAATACAGAAATATTTTAAAGGCTAATGTGTTTTATACTGCATTCAAATTTCAAGAGGAAGATTCTGAAGGTACTAGTCACTATATATTACATCTTACCAAAGGTCCAAGAGGATACGATTTAATTAAAACTATTTATAATGATTTCGCAAATGTAGGAACAGTTTTTGATGGAGTAAATACTTATACATTTGACGCTAAAAGATATGGAAAGGAAGTGATAGAGCTTTTTGATCTTAAATCGACAAATATTGATATCCTTGCAAATCAATTGTCTGAGAAATATGCTGGAAAATCCCTCACCGCAGACAAATTGTTTGATGAAGATCATATAAATGGTTTATATAGTAGGAGTCATTACACTGAAGCGTTAAGGCGTTTATTTAATGAAAGAAAACTTGAATCTTTTTTCACTGACAATAAAAGTCATAAAGTTCCACTATTAATTTCTAAAGATTGTATATTAAAATTTAAATAATGGCAAACTCAACCATAGAATGGACTGAATTAACATGGAATCCTACAACAGGATGTACTAAGATTTCTTCAGGATGTAAATTTTGTTATGCAGAAATCATGACAAGGAGGTTAAAGGCTATGGGGCAGGAGAAATATAAGGAAGGTTTTAAAAAAGTTCGAATCCATGAGGATACTTTAAGGATTCCTTACACTTGGAAGAAATCCAAAGTGGTCTTTGTCAATTCCATGTCCGATCTGTTTCACAAGGATGTGCCGCTGGAATTTATCCAAAAGGTATTTCAGGTCATGAAGGACAATGGACAGCATGTCTTCCAAGTCCTGACCAAACGGGCAGATCGACTTGCTGAAATCAGCCATCTACTGCCTTGGGCGCATAATATCTGGATGGGGGTCTCTGTCGAAGATGATCGGGTACTGGATCGGATTGATTTTTTGCGTCAGACCGGAGCGAAGGTCAAATTCCTCTCCTGTGAACCGCTGATCGGACCATTAACAAATATGAACTTGGACGGAATCGACTGGGTCATCGTCGGAGGAGAGAGTGGACACAAACCTCGGCCCATGGACCCGGAATGGGTCTTGGATATTCAGGAGCAATGCCAAGCCGCTAAAGTCGCTTTCTTTTTCAAACAGTGGGGTGGCAAAAACAAAAAGAAGGCAGGACGAGAACTCAATGGGCAGACCTTTGATGAGATGCCTGAGGTGGAGGTGGAGAGGTATATTTGAAAATTTTATTTCTCATCTTTCGGCTGAACCATAGGTTCACATTTTGTCTTATTCACAACTTTGGCTCTCAAATCAGATTTGCTTTTAAAATGTCTAGCAATTGCGTAGGTCTTTTGTTCGTAATCGTCATTTCCATTGTTTGAATAATAGAAATTTTTAATCGATATGCAGTTTTGATTTTCGAAGATCGTATTCAACATAGTGCGGTCGGATAATCCACAAGAATGCCCATAAATATGAACTTGAAAAGGGTCGCTATTAATGAATTCTAGGAGTTTTCTATAATTGTCAAAGTGGAGATACTTGAAAGATTTAATGTGTTCGAATAAAGCATCATTATTCATGTTTTCAAATTCAATATAGTCCTTGTCTAATTCATCCCCGTAGCCAAAAACTAAGCCCTGTATTGTAATGTCATCACCATCTAACTCTCCATGAATCGGAATATACATTATAGGAAATCCGTTTATTTTTTTTGAATATTCTAATGCTATTTGAGTATAATTAAAGTTTAAAATACAGATTGTATTGGGAGAAATATCCTTTTCTACTGTATTTGGCATTGTTTCTATCCTAGAGATTTTTTGAGTAAATTGATTTAGTAATTTCTGGAAAGGATCAATGTTATATCTTTTAACTTCTTCTTGAAGATAAGATTTCAATTTATTTTTTAGAATCTCAAGTTCTTTATTCACTTTTTCTATTTCTTTCGAATCATTTGATTTACTCGCTATCCTTAGGAGATCAAAAAAAACTAACTCAATATCAACCCAAGATTTTTTTTCAATTGAAAGAATTATGCTTTTTAAAAATTCTGATTTATAATTAATTGAGACTCGATCTCGGTTGATTATATTTATGAATTTTTTATAAATTTCAAATTCATCAAGAGTGTCTAAGTTAATTTTTAAATCATGGTGAATAACATGGCATATGATTGAAATAAGCTCGTCTTCATATTTATTGTTTTTCTTTAACTCATTTAATATTTTTTTTGAATAATCCTCTATAAAATCCTTAAAACTGGTTTTCAATCCATGAGCAAGATCAAATCCATTTCCAATAATTATAAGTCTGTTAACTTCTTTGTACTTATCAAAAAATGAATGATCAATTTCAGGAACTGACCTATTCATTACTCCTCCGAAATCTGGCATCTTATAATTTCCAAGCATTAAAAGCCTCCTTTCAAATTAAATTATTTTCCTTAACGATAAATTACACCACCTCCCTCAAACAACTCTGCAACCAGGGTTCTAGGTTGATGTGATGGGTTTCGATTTCTAGTTCGAGCTGATCGCATAAGGCCGTTGAGTCATTGACTTTTTATAAAATGGGTTTTAGGGAATTGATAAATTGAAGTCCAACTAGGATTAATTTTTACAGGTGCAAAGTGACAACTCTCCACCGTTCCTCTTAATTTATTGGCGGAGTCCCAGAGGGTTTCCTCCATGGATTTGGTATTCTTTAGGGTATTGGTTTTGGCCATTATTGGGTAATCTTTTATTTAAATTTAAGTGATTGGGAGAAGTTAGCCCCTATTTTCGTGATTGGTTGACCGGAATTTGCTTTCAAAGCCTTCAACTGATCAGTGTAAGTGAGTATTTTCTGGATTTTATCATTTAGCACGAGAAAAACCTCCATTCCCCCTCAATTTTTTCCTTTTGATACCAAATATACCCAGTAGTGGGTATTTTTTCTCCCCAAAAATTCCCTTTCTTAGCGATACGAAGTTTAAGTTGATCAGTGGGTCAAAGGCTAATGCTTTTCGGAAGCGATTTTAAGGATTTTTGGTCTGTACCAGTTCCAAGGTAGAAGAGGGATTAACGGATACTCCTAGTCAAATTTTAGAGTTTAGTCATTTTATAGATTATGGGCTTTTTTAACAAAATACTGGGCAATTCCAGCGAGGTTTCCTCCGAGAAATTGCTGGATAAGTACGGCAGACTTCTCTGCGAGGATGAACGGATCGAACTTGGATTTCAGCTGATTCGGGACACCTTTATGTTTACCAACAAGCGCTTGATTCTGATCGATGTGCAGGGGCTGACGGGGAGTAAGATAGAGTACAAGTCCATGCCCTATAAGAATATTTCCAGATTCTCGCTGGAAACGGCGGGAACCTTTGACCTGGACGCCGAACTGAAGATCTGGATCTCCAGCGAGTCCCTCCCATCAGTCAGTAAAAAGTTTAACAAAAGCATCGATGTCTATGAAGTGCAGCGATATATGGTCGGAAAGGTGGTCGGGTAGAGCAGGAAGGCACCCCGTCGCCCACTTTTGAAGCGAAACTTTTAAGCCCATGATCCCGATTGAAAAAATTGCGGAAAAGGTATTTAACGAACTAAATGAATCCAAAAGGTGCACATACATGACAAATTTTGGGGGGATAAGTTCACCAAAGGTGTACAGATAAATAAGTTGGCAATAATTATAAAAACAAAAACTGCATGTATAAACAGGATTGGGATTTAAAAGGAAATTTGAATACAGCTGGAATGAATATTTCAAGTTATATTCAACAAGTTATAAAAGAACAATTACCTGAGTATTCAGAATTCTTTCCGTTTAAAGTCGGTTATAGCAGTAATTCGTATTCAGAGGGAGATTTTTACTGTTTACAAATTAAGGAAATAATTAGTCAAATGCCTCATGTTGGAGATTTAAAAGACCAATCAATAATAGACCTTTCAAAGCAGATTTATGACATAAATCCATTTCCTTCATTCGAAGAATCCTATAAGATAATTAATAACAAAGGATTTTCATTTGATACCTTTACCTACATTGGTCAAAAAGATGGGAACAAGTTATCATGGCCTCATATTGCTGAAAATGTAATAGCCTGGTTAAATCACATTGTTGTTCCTCGTGTAATGGAAATGAATGTAAAAAGAGTAAAAGATGCTATTCCAACTCCACCAAATTATGATATGCAGAAAGTATTGAACAACATATACGTGATTGAAAGTGAAGAGGGGATTTTACAGGGAACTGCATTTCATTTAAAAGGAATTGGCGTTATTACTTGCGACCATTGTGTACGTAATGAAGACACTAATGAGATTTTAAAGGATTTAAAACTTTACAGAGGACATGATATTTCAAAGAAAATAGATGTTAAGGTAAAATCCTCAAATTCTAGTATTGATATAGCTCTACTTGATGTTGATAAAGATTTTTTAAATGATGGACTTGAACGAGGGTCTACTGATAACTTGAAACAAATGGAACATGTTGCAATTTCAGGATTTCCTAATTATAATTATGGTGATAACGGAATTTTTTCACCTGGATTAATTGTGGGATTTAGAGTTTATTCTGGAATTAGACATATATTAGTTAACACTCCATTGATTTCAGGAAATAGCGGAGGACCTGCAATTAATAAAGACAATTTAGTGGTTGGGATTGCAGTTACAGGAGCGGAAAGAATGTCTAAAGCACATGAAACTGAAAAACATGGACTAATTCCGATTGACGTAATTGATTTGATAAAATAACTATTGCCAACACGCGGTATAGCCAATAAGGGTTTCGATGGTATGCAAAGGGTTGTAGCCCGCTTCAACTTTTCGTGTAGCTTGATAGGAAATCGCCCGCAATCCCTTACTGGCCATACCGCCAATTGTTACCTGTAATTTTAAAAACTGACAATAAAATCTAATTAGGAAATATGAATCCAATTGAAAATCCATACAGACCAGGCGCAGGAACAAAACCAGTTTTCTTGGCAGGTCGTGATGAAATTATTAGTAAAGCTGACACTTTAATAAAACGAGTAAAAATTGGTAACCCTCAACGTTCACTTATGTTATACGGTCTACGTGGTGTTGGCAAGACTGTTTTGCTTAACAAAATAAGTGAACTTGCTGAAACAGAAAATTATATTGTTGAACAAATTGAAATGTCTGAAAATGACGATTTCAGAAAAGTAATTGCAGGATTTATTCGAAAAATACTACTAAAAATTAATCGCATAGAAAATGCAAAAGAGAAACTATTGAAAGCATTAGGCGTGTTTAAGGCGTTTTCAATATCAATGCCAGATGGACCAGAATTTAAAATTGACGTTGATGCTATTTCAGGTGAAGCGGACTCTGGTGATTTTGAATCAGACTTAACTGACCTATTCGTAAACATTGGACAAGCTGCAAAAGAAGAAGGAAAATGTGTTTGTATATTAATTGATGAGACACAATATTTAAAAGAAAAGGATATGGCGGCACTTATTGCCTCTTGCCATAAGATTTCCCAAAAAGAACTTCCATTAGTTGTTGTATGTGCCGGACTTCCTTCTATTGCTGCATTATCTGGAGACGCTAAATCATATGCAGAGAGGCTTTTTGAGTTTATCCCAATCAAATATTTGGAATCACCACAGGACGCGCTTGCAATTACAGAACCAGCCAAGAAAAAAAATGTAACATATGAAAGCGATGCTGTACTAGAATTTATAAAGGTAACAAGGGGTTATCCATACTTTATTCAAGAATTAGGAAAACACACTTGGGACTTAGCACATAGTTCACCAATAACAGTTGACGATGTGAAAAATGCAACGGCAACAACGTTAAAGGAATTAGACAATAGTTTTTTCAAAGTAAGATTAGATAGGGCAGCAGGACGTGAGAAAAGACTAATGTATGGAATGGCTGAATTAGGACAAGGTCCATATTTAATGGCTGATGTTGCAAAAAAAGTTGGAATAAAAGTAAGTTCATTAAGTCCAACAAGAGCGACATTGATAAGTAAAGGTTTCATATATACACCTGAATTTGGATATATAGACTTTACTGTTCCTTTGTTCGACGACTTCTTAAGACGAAATAAATAAAAAACTACAGGTAACAACTAGGTTTTCGTGCTGCTTGCAAAGCCACGCATGAAACCACTGTTGCACTGCCTGTCCCGATTATTTCGGGAAAACCGGTGAGGTGCCTATGGGGATTGAGTCGGAATTTCAGTTGGATTTGTATTTTCTTACAGCTGAAAATGTCTCCTCAGAATTGTTCGTGGCGGTTAAAAAGTCATCTAATCAAAGCATTTACAGCCCTTCCAGACCCGTTTTGGAAGGGCTTTTTTTGATAGCGATTTATGGTTCATAATAATGGTTTATTTTTTGTTTACTTTCTGTACCATCTTTTTTCATGAATGTCTTTTTTTGGAAAGTTAAATATCCAGTATCGACAAGATATAGAAGGCTTTTCGTTGCTTTTTCGCTAATGACTTTAATTTGATATTTGGCCAGTTCTTTGACTACCTGGTTTACTTGTTTTTCAGATTCGAAGTACCCATTTTCCACCAGTAATATTCGAATCCTGAATGTGAGACTGTTTTCATTCTTAAGATTTATGAAAAAACTTGGATTGTTTCTGTTGGCATCTTTAAACTGGTTCATGTGTTGAATCCCCTTTTTGGTCTTTCGAAGTTTAAAATTTGGGTTGTATACATCTGCGGTGGTAATTCCAAGTTTTTCCGAGAGTGAAGCAGCTATAGCATCACTTATTGATCTTCTCCCTCTTCGTAAAGAATAGATATGGTCAGAAGACAATTCTAGAAAAGCAGCCATCCCAAGAGGAGTTAGCTCTAGAAAAGTTAAAAATTCTTTAAATCTTTGAGCGGATCTTTGGTCAAGGGTCTGATTTAAATTCTCTTCCATGACCAAATGGATCAAATAAAATAGTCTAAAAAGTGGTCAAATATTTTTGAATTAATCTTACTTCTATTTACATTTAACCAGTTGAAAATATGGACTGATGAAGTCCATCTTCTTAGCATTAATCAAAAAGAGTCTCGACTGCAATTCCGACAATTTGTACTAGGACGAGACGGTAGGTTAATGCTCAAGAGATTATTATGCGTACTTTCGTATGCACTATAGCTCTTGGGCCCTATCGTAATTCCGTTCCTAAAGGCGTCGGAACCTGCAGTGCGGTAGATTGGTGCCCAGGCTATGGTGCTCCATTTTTATCGAAAAAGACTCGTTTTACCACTTTTCATTATGAAAGCGAGCGTTTGGAAAAAGTTGCTTTATCTAGCCCTAAGGGAGTGGGGGATCTCAGTATCCCTGTGCCTCCCTATGCATCCGCTCAGGTATTACGGGTCATTCCGCTCTTGCCGGGTTCACCCCGGACCTATTAGACCACATTTCCTCAGTCCGCCTATGGCTCCAGCCGGGATCATCGCCTCTGATTGGCTCTATCCCCTAAAGCCGAAAAACCCGATTTGAAGATTCAGTACAGCGTACACTTTTTCTCCCCGATTGCCCGACCAGGACTTTGTACCCTCCGGTTGGCATACCACCGATGATCCGGGAGTGATGTTACCGTCATTGCGAGGAGGTCTCTTTATGGCCAAAAGATCTAATAAGGACTAAGACCGCCGAAGCAATCTCACAGAAGGGAGTACTGCATAGGATGAGACTGCTTCGTCGTTCCTCCTCGCAGTGACGTCTCCGATTGGTGTGACTGCTTCGCTCCGTGCCTCCGCTCGCACCTATCCCGAAGAATTTCGGGAGTGACGAAAACCGATAAGCCCTTTCCACTGCAGGGAAATTTTCGCTTATCACCAAATCCTTTAATTATTAACCACTTACTGACCGATTTTCGGCAGAACGGGAAAGCTATGCCCATTGAGAATACAAGTTCAGGCTTCACGTCTACAATCAATTGGTAAGCTCAATGGAGTATTTCAGGCTCCTGATTTCAGAATTCAGAATTTATACTTCTGACTTCTCTCCCGTCTTCCGTCGCTTGCACTGAGCGTAGTCGAAGTGCCGGTCTTCCAACTCATTACAAGCATGCAAAAAATCCTACTCACATGCTTCCTGGCACTGCCATGCCTTTTCCTCAAGGCTCAAAGCCCTCCAGAGAAGCCCGTTTTCGTCCATGGCGAAATCCGACAAGCCATCCCTCAGGATTCACTCCGTCTGATCTTTTGGGATCATTATTTAGGCCAGTTCGTCTCTTTTGCTGGCAAGTCCATGACCTATGTCCCCATCCTGCCCGGCTCTATCCTTCAGGGTAATTCGGAAAGTGGGGTAATCCAGCTGTCTACAGCTCCGATATCCCAGCCAGCCTACCTCTCCATTTCCTCCATCTTGGGCGACTTCTACCTCGACCGATTCCTGGTGGAGCCGGGAGATTCACTCCTCTTTTCCCTGGACCTCAGGTTGGGAAAACTGATCTTCCTCGGTCCACAGGCTGACAAGTTCACCCTCCAGCATCGGCTGGCACTGATTCGGGCCGCAGAAATGAGCGCCGAGACTCCTTCCTTTCACCTGAGAGCAGGACAAGACCCCCAAGCTCAGCAACAGGAGTTCTTGCTCAAATCCCCTCCTTCCTTCACCTTTTCCCCGAGAAACATGGTCTTTGTCCAGCCTGGCGAACCTCGCTACCGGTGGATGATCCGGCAGCTTCAGTCCCTTCCCCGGCAGGATCCCAGATTACGAGAATTGGAAAAGTGGACTCCTGACCCTTCCTCAGGCATTTCCGGGGAGTTTTTGCAAATCCTTCAGGCTGATATACTGGGTGAAGCTGCCTCCAGGTCCCTGTCACTCATCAAAAATTTGCCGCTGGATTCTCCTGAGCAGACCAACTTGCTGATCAGGGAATACCTTCAGCGTGTAGGAGAGCTTTCGGTTCCTGATTCCATCGCGGTCAAATCCGCATACTTCCCCCAATTCCTGATCGATAAGGAAAGCCTTTTGGCCCTACAGACTAAAGAAAGTCTTTTTTCCAGACTGGAATCCAATTACGGGCAGTTACTCTTCGACGAACTGGCAGCACGATTTCTCTTTGCCAATTACCAAAGACTGCCGGACTTCAGAGGTGCTGTAGCGTCGGCCTTGGAAAGAATGCAGGCAGATTACCTGAAGATTAGACTTCAGGCACTGGCACAGGCCCATCAGCCGGGATTGCCCGCGGAGGCCTTGAATATGACAGACCTGCAGGGCAATCCGGTTTCACTCCAAAACTTCAAAGGCAAGACCCTGCTTCTGGCTTTCTGGTTCCCGGGCTGCACCCCCAGCAAGCTCATGCACGAACGCCAGCTGACCAAAGTCATGGACCGCTTCAGGGATCATCCGGATTTCAGACTCATCTCCGTAAACACCGACCCGGACCCGGAGCTCTGGAAAACCTATCTGAAAGAAAACCCGGGTTATTCCTTTGGCAACCTGCACCTGTTTTTGGGTGGGAGAGATGTGCATCCCTTTTTGACCCATTATGATATTCAGGCCTATCCGGCCCTGATGCTCATCGACGCAGAGGGGAATCTGATCCGCTCGCTTAAAATGCCATCCCAGGCAGAGGGACTGATTGACCTCATCGCTTCACAGCTCCATCCCACTTCTAACCATTCCAACCCAAATATTCCTTAACCATGAAGAAAACCTTACTTATCGGGCTTTTCCTGCTTTGGATAGCAGAAAGCCTCCATGCCCAAATCGCTCAGGAAAAGACCATCCGAGGGCAGATCATCTCAGCGGAAGATCAAAGCCCCCTGCCGGGTGCGGCCATTGTCCTGAAAGGAACCACCAAAGGTACTGTCACCGATGCAGATGGAATGTTTTCCATTACAGTTCCAGTAGTTGGAGATCAGGTGTTGATGGTCAGCTTTGTGGGCTTTGTCTTACAGGAGCTTCGTACCGAAAGCCTCAACGCGGATTTGATTACCCTGAGGCTCAGCCCGGACAACATTCAGCTGGACGGAGTAGAGGTGCTTTCCACGGGATATCAGCAACTTCCCCGAGAGCGGGCCACAGGCTCCTTTGCCTACCTGGATGAGCCCATCATCACCCGAAGAGTAAGTACGGGGATCCTCGATAGACTGGAAGATATCACGCCGGGCCTGATATTCAACAGGGACCGCACCACCCCCAATGACATTTCTATCCGGGGGACTTCCACCATCTTTGCCGAATCCCGCCCGCTCATCGTCGTTGATCAGTTTCCCTATGACGGCCCCATCGAAAGTATCAATCCCAACGATGTGGAATCCATCACAGTGCTTAAAGATGCCGCCGCTGCCTCGATCTGGGGCGCCAGAGCCGGAAATGGAGTGATCGTCATTACCACCAAGTCTGGCAGGGCAGGAGAGAGGCCGAGAGTATCCTTCACGTCCAACTTCACCGGAATTCAGGAAACAGACCCCTACTACCTTCCCGAAATCTCCTCAAAGGATCTCGTAGCTGTCGAAAAGGAGATGTTCTCCAGAGGAATCTACACCGCAAGGGAAAACTCGAGAAATCTCCCTTTGCTATCCCCGGCCATCGAGACGCTGATCCTGCTCAGAGATGGGAAAATCACCCAACAGGAGGCAGATAGCCGGCTGGCAGCCTATTCGTCCCACAACTATCGCGATGAACTGGCCAAGTATTACTACCGCCCGGCATTCCAGCAGCAATACGCTCTTGGAATACGTGGTGGAGCGGATCGGCATCGGTATTCCATCTCGTTGGGATACGACAAAAACCTGAGTGGCATCGAAGGCAATGACAATTCCCGCTGGACGGCAAATCTGAAAAATGACTGGAACCTCATCCAAAACAGACTGCAAATCAAGACGGGCCTATACCTGGCCAATGGAAAAAACAACCAGCGGACCAGTCTGCCTCAAGGGCTTTCCGCTCCCTATGTCCGATTGGCCGACCTGAATGGGAATCCGGCTGCTTTGGCGAGATCTTACCGAGAGCCGTTTTTGAACCAGGCCGAATCCAATGGATTATTGGACTGGAAATATTACCCCCTGGCTGAGTTGGGTCAGGAAACCAACGAGCGGGAATTTCTGGACCTGAGAGCGAATTTCAACCTGAGTTTCAAGATTCTGGAAGGATGGACCATGGATGCCCTTTACCAATATTGGACGAATACAGGGAGAACTTGGGAATTGCAGACTGAAAATTCCTTCTATACCCGGGACCTGATCAATACATTTACCCAAGTAGCCGCAAATGGGGCCCAGACACTGGCCATCCCACGAGGCTCCATTGCAGATCTTGGTGAGTCCCGATCCCAAAGTGACCATCTGCGAATTCAGACCTCATTCAACCGCACGGTCAATCAGCGTCACGATTGGGCAGCAATAGCAGGATTGGAAATCAAAAGTCTGGATACCGAAACGAATTCGTCCAGATTTTATGGATATGATGAGGAATTGGGGGCCTCCCTGGGCGTGGACTACGTGACCCGGTTTAGAAGGTACCACAATGCTTCTCTGGTCAATATACCCTATCGAAACAATCACACCGGTTTATCCGACAGGTTCCTCTCTTACTATGCCAATGCCTCCTATACTTTGGATAAAAAGTACACCCTCTCGGCCAGTGCCCGAAAGGATGCTTCTAACTTATTTGGGGTAGAATCCAACCAAAAGGGCGTGCCCCTATGGTCAATTGGAGGCAGTTGGACCTTGAGTGAAGAATCCTTTTATAGTTCAGGGGCACTGCCTTACCTGAGGTTGAGAACTACCTTTGGATACAACGGAAACGTGGACAGAGGTGTCTCTGCCTATACCACGGCATATCTGCTGCCGGGTTCATCCAATAACCTTACCCGGCTGTCTAGCTATGCGATCCAAAATCCCCCAAACCCCGAACTGAGATGGGAGAGGGTGAAGACAGTCAACTTTGCACTTGATTTTGAAACCAAAGACGGTGGACTTTCCGGAAGCATGGATTATTACTTCAAGCAGGGACTCGATCTCATCGGCGACCAGCCCTTTCCATCCTCTACCGGAGTGACACTGTTTCGCGGAAACTTTGCCAATACCCGGACCCAAGGATTGGATCTCCTGCTTAGATACAGGGTAATCAACAGAGGAGTCCGCTGGAACCAGACCCTGTTGTTCAATTGGTTGAAGGAAGAGGTGACTTCCTATGAGGTTCAGGCACTGCCGGTCCAATATACCAACTATGGCTTTGGAGGGTCGGGAACATTTCCAGCCCCACTGAAAGGGTACCCGCTTTTTTCTGTTTTTGCTTACCCTTGGGCAGGTCTGGACCCAGCCAATGGAAATCCATTAGGACTGGTCGAGGGGCAGCCAACGACAAACTATAATGCTATTATCAACTCAACGCCGATAGAAGAATTGGTGTACATGGGTCCTGCCCGTCCTAATGTGTTCGGATCGTGGATGAATACGATAAGCTGGAAGGGCTGGTCTTTCTCTGCCAATATCTCTTATCGACTGGGATATTTTGTAAGGAGACAACCCTTGATCTACAACAGTTTGTACCAAGGGGGTACGGTCCACGAAGATTATTCCCGACGCTGGCAGAAGCCCGGAGACGAACTCATTACCCAAGTGCCTTCATTTCCGATGAGCCAGGTGTCCAACCGGGATAATTTCTACAACCGCTCAGAAATCATGGTAGTCAAAGGAGACCACATCCGTCTTCAGGATATCAGGGTTTCATACACGCTTCAGGGCCAAAGGCTTCTGGGATTGCCGTTCGCAGGCTTGGAAATGTATGCCTATGCCAACAACCTGGGAATCCTTTGGAAGAAAACCGATGAATTCAAAGACCCGGACTTTAGAACAGTTCAGGCTTTGACCTCTCTTTCGATAGGTTTCAAAGCAGACTTCTGATAGTAATAATCTTTAAATCTTCCCGGCAGTCGGGTGGTAATACTCATATTGGTTTGGTTTAGACTGACCATCTGATCTGCCGGGTTTTCCAAAACATACACTAAACATGAAAAAACTGTCAATACCCATGCTGGCACTCTTGCTCACGATCTACGGATGTGAAGGTTTTCTGGATCAAAAGCCAACCAAGTCGTTGGTGATACCCCAGACGGTGTCCGAACTGGAAGGATTGCTCGATAATGTGAATTTCCAAATGAACAATTCTCCTTCCCTGATTTTTACCGGAACGGATGACTTTTGGACAACAGATCCCGGATTTGTCGCCTTCAACTCCATTCCTGATCAAAATGCCTACTTGTGGAAAGAAGAAATCTATGATACCCCAGAGGCATCGGACTGGGTGGTTTCATACCGTCAGATTTTCTATGCCAATGTGGTCTTGGATGAGGCGTCCCGAATCACACCTGAGTCTTCAGTCTCCTTGAAAAAGCTGGAAGAGCTGAAAGCCAGAGCTCTTTTCTTAAGAGGCAAATCCTTATTTGATTTGGCGGGCCAGTTTGCCCCGGTTTACCAGGCTTCCACAGCAGACCAAGAGTTAGGTCTGGTGATCAGGACAATACCCAAAATCACCGATAAGCAGGGGAGAGCAACCTTGAGGGAAACATATCAGCGGATTATTTCAGATGTGGAGGCAGCTGAGCCTAACCTTCCTGATTCGGAGATATTCCCAACCAGGCCCACCAGAACAGCCGCACAGGCATTACTTGCCCGGATTTACCTGTCGATGTCTGATTTTGAAAATGCGAACCGTTGGGCAAAAATCGCATTGAATGCGGCAAACCCTCCCCTGGACTTCAATCAGACCACGTCTACAGGAAACTTCTCATTTACGGTATTCAATAGGGAAACGCTCTTTTACTCAGTTATGACCTCGCAGATTTTTCATTTCAGTAACTTGACCTTTGTAGATCCCCAGCTCTATAACTCCTATGAAGCGAATGATTTAAGAAAAACGCTCTTCTACCGAAGGCCTACCGCCACAGCCCCTGGATTCGTGTTTAGAGGAAGCTATTCTGGAGACTTTGCACTTTTTTCAGGACTTACCACAGGAGAATTATACTTGATAGCAGCAGAAACTGAGGTGAGATTGGGCAGGCCTTCTCAAGGGGTAGAATACCTCAATTCCCTTCTGAAATTCAGATACAAGTCTGGTACGTTTACACCTTATTCAGGACTATCCCAAGCACAGGCACTGGACCTAATCTTGAAAGAGCGAAGAAAGGAACTGGCTTTTCGGGGACTCAGATGGTCAGACCTTAGAAGGTTGAACCTAAATCCCACAACTGCAACTACGCTTACCAGAACTGTGGCAGGTGAATCCTACACCTTGCTTCCCAATTCACCGAGATATGTATTCCCTATACCGGAAGATGAGTTAAAACTGAATGGACTTCAGCCCAATAATAGATAGGAGAGTTGCGGATCACCCCCTCCGGGCCCGATCAAAGGAAAGGGTCCGGATATTTTAAAACCCGGATTATGCAGTAGGTTTCGTTATGAGGCAATTACGGGCCGCAATAGAATTGCTAATGCATATTTTGGGTTTAAACCCTTCTTCTTATCTGAAGTACATTTTTTGGGGGTGGGAGTGGCACAGCTCCTGCCCCTGTTTTTTCAATTTTCCCAATCATGATCCCTATTCCAATTTGAATGATATGGGTATCCGCATGGTTGCACCTAACCGATTTAAGTTAAGTGTTGATGTTCCAAATAGGCGGATTCCCTTACCAAGGGGGCTAAGGAGTTTTTTCATATAGGAAGATTTGCTGTTCAAGACCTACGTGCATTGTTCCGGATACACATATTGAATGATCATTTTATCCGATAAAAAAGATCTGGATTTCTTTCATCTAAGGGAGTGATTTCCCGAATGGTTTTGTTGGTAAAGCAAGATTTGAGCTATATGATCCAGCCTTCGAATTGTGGCCTATATTTTTATTCTGTATTTCCGCTTTTATACCAGTAGCCTTAGCTGGCTTATGAAATTTCTCAAAAAGGCAGAAATCAAGAATCCTTCGGTCACTTGTACTGAGCTTGTCGAAGTATCGGTCCTCGGTCTTCCGACCCATTAAACAAAGAGAATTTGGCTGGTGGTGCAATAGCTGACAATCATAAAAAAATAAAACCCATCGGCAAAACCGATGGGCTTAGGGTTAGGCAACTTTTCTCAATCTGCAATTGGCAGTTCCTCTGCATATTTCACAAAGGTTCCGACTTGAATCACTTGTGCCCCGGAGTTTGGTTCTGATCTCAGACAGTTTCCGGTATTGATACAGCGGTAGGTATCATCTCCCGGTTCCACTTCCGTCAAATCATACCAAATCGAAGGATTCTGAGGATCCTGAGCAAACATCCCTGTTTGCACCTTGGCTGGAGTAAAGGCAAAAGTCGCAAAGGCAACCAAGCCCAATACCAAAAGGGAAATACTAAATTGTGTTCGTCTCATTCTTGGCCACTTTTTTTAACATTTCAAAAAAGTCGGCAAAACCGTTTTGGTTGTTGACTTACTCTATTTCGGGTTTTCAGTTTCCCCCGGCAAAGGCCACCTGTAAGCTTCTGGACCCAAACAACATCAGCTTACTTCTGGGTCGGATAGTCCTTTACTTTTTTAAATGCTTAAATTCATTGGTGGGATATCCCTGATAGAGACCTACCATCGAAATCAAAAGAAAGGCAAGGTTGAGGAGTAGATGTTCTCCCCACAGCAGTCGTCTGAATAATCCTGCACAACTGCAAGGCACAACGGGAAATGCCCCAATCCAAACTAATCCCACATAAGTGCTGAATGAACTTAATAAGATGGATGAACATAGGAATCCAAACCATCTTGACTTTGGGAAAAAGAGTAAAAGCCCCAAAAGAAGCTCAAAGAAGGGGAGCGAATAAGCTAAATAGATAGCCCAATCCTTAGGTAAGGGTTGATTTAAAAATGCTCTGTAGTGCGTCTCCCAATCAAAGTATTTATCAATGCCGACATAAAACCACATGATCATTAAGATTAAACCTAAAATAAATGTCGTCCATTCGGATTTTGACCGATCTGTCCTGCTGCCATGATCCACCAATACGGATGGTCCACTCATTATCTGTCCTTTAAAATCCTTCATTTGATACCTTGTTTTTTACTAAATAGATTATAAATGTTAGGTTTTCAGTTATTTGTGTTCCGATATCTTGATGGGGAAGTTCTTTGATACATCTTCAAAAACCTAAAAAAAATGACGAACGACAGATTCAAAAGGAGATGTGTCAGTTGTTTAATGATTTTCGTTTGGTAGGGGATTAGAAGGCGGTGGTTTCAAAATCACCTTTTCAAATGGATGTGAATTTTGACCATTTTTTGGATCAAAATAAAAAACTAATTCCTCCTTGAATTTCGACAGTTTAAACTACTAAATTATGATTTTATAAAAAAGGTAGTTGATTTGAATTAAAAAATGATATTTTAGAATCGCTATAGCAAAGGAGTTATTTAGACTTAATTTTAGTTTGTGCAATAGTTTTAGTTTACTTGTTGGAAATGCTATGATAAAGATGGAACGTAGAATTATCTATGCCCAGGATATCATGATTGTTACTGGCAGAAGTAAATCATATGCTTACAAGATTCTTCAGAAAATTAGGGTGTGGTTAGGCAAATCAAAACACCATATGATCACAATAGAAGAATATGCCGAATTTCATGGTATTAAGGTGGCAGATGTGAAATCATCTGTATTTGGATTCAAAAATGAAAACGGATCCAAGGATTGAATCCGTTTTGATTTTGGGTTTTTGCCCACCGGAATGTCGATCCGGTATAAGTGTTTCTTAATCTAGTCTTTTAAAAACAGACTGTGCCGTCTGTACCTTGATGGTTAGCCATCATCCAATTTTAGCTTACCTGACTCTGGTAAAAGGAGGTAAGCACTCTCGGAAAAAACTTGTGGTGGTTTTTCCCCTCTTCTGGTCCGGATTGACACTTCTTTTTACCTCAAAGTGCTCGATATCCGGCTTCATCGTTTGTACCTGTGCCATGTTCTTTTTTTTCTTTTAAAGCTATGATAAGCATCACCCCATTTCAAAAAAGATTGACCAACTACAAGTTTGAAAGGATTTCTGATCTGATCCAGTTGATTTTTGAGAAACCCAGATGGTATATTTTTATCTTTTGGTCAGTTTATTTCCTGTTCGATCTGATTGCTACCCTTTTCTTATTTCAGGAAATATCCGATTTCTTCTTTCCTGTTTTTAATTTTATAGGGGGAGTTCCGCTCATTACTTTTTTGTTTTTCCGATATTTCCCGGGAATAAAATCAAGAGGTTCATTTTTTGAGGTTCAGGTCGAATTGATCACCATCTTTGTAATGATTGCGTCAATCAAACATTTGTTGATCATTTTCTTTTGGGGGTCGATTTATAGTGGTTTTCGTGAAGAAATAATATTCGAGATCCTTCGAACCCTCCAGTTTGGATTCTTCATTTTTATTTTATGGATGTTACGTGAAATAGTAATAGCCATGAAAAAAATTCATGAGACGGATATGTCTTTGTCACATCTGAAAATTGCTCATGAACAGCTTACCTTAAGTCCACATTTTGTATTGAATACCCTAAATAGTATCGCCGGCCAGTCTATCCTTTTTTCTACCGATCTATTTCATCAAATAGGTGCATTTTCAAATTTGATGAAACAATCCTACAAAAATGTGGAAGAACCCCATTTTCTCTCCGATGAGATCGAATTCCTTAAAAACTTTTTGGCATGCCTTCACCGAAGCAAAAAGAAATGTTTCATCAACCTCGAACTAAAGCAAAACCTCCCTTTTGAACTCGTGGAAGTTCCAAGGCTTTTACTTGGAACCCTGATGGAAAACATCCTGAAATACGGGGTATGTAATTCAAAAAATGAACAACCTGTGTTTCATGTCAATCTTGAAGAATCACCTGGGGGAGAAAAAATTTTAGTCTGCTATACGGTTAATAAAATTGATTTAGCTAAAAACTTGCCAAGATCAGGCCATGGATTATCAACACTATTGAAAATCCTAAAACATAAATATGGCGATAAAGCAAGTTTAACCTATTCCAGCTCAAATCATGAATTTTCAACCTTTTTAATAATATACTATGGAAAGAATTAAAGTTGGAATAATCGACGATGACCCGGATGGGTTGAATGTTCTAAAATTTTGGATAGAAATGACGGAATTTTTTGATGTGGGTTTCGCAGAAACTGATCCCATCAAAGGCTTGGATCTTCTTAGAAATAAATCCGCCGATATTTTAATCACGGATATCATTATGGATAAAATGAATGGGTTACAATTGGCGTCACTGGTAGAATCATTGGGCATTCCGGTAATTATTTGCTCTGCCCATGATAAATATGGTTATGAGAGCTTTAAAGTAAATGCCATCGATTTTGTTAGAAAGCCCGTGAATTATCCCGAATTAATTACAGCATTGAATAAAACAAGAGATTCCAATGTGGCAATTGCTGCGGTAAATGAAATTGTAATCAAGAAGAACCTATTATTCATTCCTGAAAATGGAAGTAACTCTTTCTCAATTGTAGATATTTATGACATTCAATTCATCAAACAGGAGGGAAATTACTCCGAAATTCATACTGCGGATAGAAAATACCTATACCAAGTTTCCTTGAAATCTCTTTTAGAAGTACTTCCCGCCTTAGACTTTCAGCGCACGCATAAATCTTATGCCGTCAACATTAATGAATTAAAAAGCATGTTTACCGATAGAGTAGTGTTGAAATCGGGCACTCCAATTCCCATTGGTAGGACTTTCTATAATGACCTGAATAAAATTTTGAAAGGGAGGTCATTACTTTGATTACAGATCTTCTCTTAACTTAAAAATCGTTTTCCTAAGCTGCTTGCTTAAGAGGTCAAAAGCCAATTCTTCAAATTCAGAAGCCTGATCTAAAAATACCCGGTTAATCAATAGATGAAAGTGGTTTCCGCCCAAAAAGGAAGCCTTATCGGTATTCGCTGACCAAGGGTGGGTTTTTATTTTGGAATAATAATGAAATCTCCATTCCTCAGAGACATGCGTCTCGAAGTAATTCATATTGAATTTATTTCCCTCTTTAAAAACAGGGAACCTATTTTCCTTTAAACTTGAGGTTTTTGATTTTTTAAGTAATGTCCTTTCAATTTTCAATCCACGGAAAATCTCAAGCCCAATTCCCACAACCAAGCTTAGTTTTTCGTTTATACCCTCGGGTATTAAGTTGGCAACTAATTTTGATTCAAGGCAAAATAGGTGTTCAGAAATTTCTAATCCTTCTGAACTGAATTTTCCTATTTCCGGAAAATACTGGGACTCCTTAATCCCGGTACTTTCTGAGAAATCAAAAAATATTTCATAAATAATTTTGCGGATTTTCTCCTTGTCTAAAACTCTTAAACATTTGATTCGAAGTCTTATTTCTGGTCTATCACAGAAATAGTACAGGTAAAAAAAATCAAGTGCGTCTTTCTCTAATACCTTAGAAAGAGATTGAAGGAATACAGTTAGCCTTTTCCTATGGAAATCAGGGATTAAAAAGATCCTGAAATAGACCCAGTTTCCTCCCTCATCGATACAGGCTAGGTTAACAGGCAATTTTAAAGTTTCAATTTCTTTATTTTCACCAGACGGCTTGCCCCAAATATATTGGGGAAAAATTTTTTCAAGGTTTTCTGAAGTTTTATCTTCATCATTTATCCATAAGCATTCCGTTAGGGTTAATACTCTTTTTTTCTCCAATTCTTTTTCCAATATCTCAAAATCAGTAGGATTACCTAAATCCAAAAGAAGCTCTTGATCCAGGTTACCGATAAGTACCCGATTTGGGACTTTCTTTTGCTCAAGATATTCCCTGAGGCTTGGCTGGCTTTTGTCATTTTCTGTTTTTCGGATAAGCCACCTTTTCGGCTGAATGATAATTTGCCCCCAATTGATCTGTGGCAAATAGTCAGCAGTAACATACATGGAATCAACATAGAAAATGGGTTTATAGGAGTATTGATGCGAAACTTCCCATAAGATTCTACAAAGGGGATGACTGATAAAATCCGGATTTAGGGGATGTTGAATTACTGGGATTACCTCTTTCTCTAATCTTGAAGAGTATAACTTTATTTGGTCATCTACGATCCCTATGTGGAGGTTTTTTAAATCAAATTCATATTCAGAACTAGATTCCGACAGTACATTAATACAATAGGAGAATAGATTGATATGATTACTGATAAAATTTTCCTTTTCTCCTTCAAATAGTAGCACGTCTGCATAGATTACACCATCGGCTTTTGATTTTTGTTCTTGAAAAAAGGATTGTATTTCTTTTTGATAGCTAAATCTTCCCGAATACACAAAAGGTCTGTTGTACACAATATTGTCGATCAGAATCCTCCCATCCTTCAAACATCGAAATAAGACCTGCTTATGCTGGATTTCTTTATTTTTAATTTCTAGGTTAAAATATTCCTTCTTCAAATCAATATGAGAAATCCCATTCCAGTTCTTTTTAGGTATATTATTTTCATTTTTTGTTTTCGGATTATTTCCATCTAAATTAAGATAAGGAATAATAGTCCATAAGAATTGAAGAGGGACAAACCTGTCATCAAAGTATTCAAAAAGTAGTGCTTTAAGTTCTTCCAACAATTCACGCTTTTGAAATACAGCGATACTGTCAATTTCATCTAAGAAATTATCTAGCTGATTTTTTATCTGTTTTTCAAGCTTGAACCTATTAGTAATAAAAACATCTTTATGGCTAATCTTATTTTGCTGTTTCCTTAAGATATGGACATTCCCCTTGCATGGTATGACAAGTTGTGTATTAACTATGTATTCCCAAAGTTCATCAACCTGATTACATGCTAATTCAGGAAAAGCTTTCTTGAAATCTATTTTCTCAAAAAATATTTCCTTTAGAGATAATTCTCTGATTCGTTGAACTAATAGGTTGTCAATAACTTTAGAGTACCTCCATACTTCCTTTTCAAAATCAAAATTCCAGAATTTCCATCCATCCCCCCATTTTTCCAAACTTGGATTTAGACAAACCTTGAGTTCAGTTTCACTTATACTTTCTTTTTTGATCTCTTTCTGGATCAGGGTTTTATTTTCATATAGGGATTCAAGTTTTCCCTCTTCCCATTTGCCAATTCCAGTTCCTGCCCATAGGCCGAATGGAGTGGGTCTATACTTTCCTCGTAAAAGGTATTTGTATAAGGTGATTCTTTCCCGCTTGCTCAATTGATCGGGATATTTATTCCTAATTGATTTGTAAAATGAATCGCTGGATAATGAAATTGCTTCTAGGATATAATTCCAATTTGAATAAATATCAGATTCATCACTTATAGAGAATTGAACTAGCGGAAGGCGAACAAGAAATCCCATAGCTTTTTTTCCGAATCCTAACAGGATAAATTCTCTTCTGCCAAGAAAAATGACCAACATCAATTCTATCTGGATGAACTGATTCCTGGAGTTGATTTTTTTGAAGTAGGTGGTAAACGAATGCTTGTTGCCCGTTTTGGAGCAAGTCCACCGTTTTGCGCCATTTGCCGTAAGTCACTGTTGTCCTGCTTCTCCAGAAGCTGGACTCAATCTGTCGACAACCCGACAACCTGACAACGCGAAAACATTGACTTCCAGACACTTTTCACCTCCGTGAGTGTCACCACTCACAGCTTTTATCAGCAACGGTTGTCCTGCTTCTCCAGAAGCTGGACCCTATCTGTCGACAACCCGACAACCTGACAACGCGACAACATTGACTTCCAGACACTTTTCGCCTCCGTGAGTGTCATCACTCACGGCAACTCACCAAGTTGTCCTACTTCTCCAGAAGCTGGACCCCATCTGTCGCCAACCCGACAACTGGACAACCCGACAACCTCCAAACTCCCAAACCTCCATACTCCTTGCCAACCCCATTTCCCATGATAGTTTGTCCCAACCAGTCCCACTTTGTCCCATAAAAACTTGAGGAAAATTAGTGGCTTCGCCTCCGTGATTGTCCACACTTCGCCGCTGTGAGTGTCACCACTCACAGCTTTTATCAGCAACGCTTGTCCTGCTTCTCCAGAAGCTGGACCCTATCTGTCGACAACCCGACAACATTGACTACCAGACACTTTTTCGCCGCCGGGAGTGACATCACTCACGGCAACCCACCAAGTTGTCCTACTTCTCCAGAAGCTGGACCCTATCCGTCTACAACCCGACAACTGGACAACCCGACAACCTCCAAACTCCCAAACCTCCATACTCCTTGCCAATCCCATTTCCCCTGATAGTTTGTCCCAACCAGTCCCACTTTGTCCCATAAGAACTTGAGGAAAATTAGTGGCTTCGCCTCCGTGATTGTCCACACTTCGCCTCCGTGATTGTCCACACTTCGCCGCTGTGAGTGTCACCACTCACAGCTTTTATCAGCAACGGTTGTCCTGCTTCTCCAGAAGCTGGACCCTATCTGTCGACAACCCGACAACCTGACAACGCGACAACATTGACTTCCAGACACTTTTCGCCTCCGTGAGTGTCACCACTCATGGCAACTCACCAAGTTGTCCTGCTTCTCCAGAAGCTGGACCCTATCCGTCTACAACCCGACAACTGGACAACTCGACAACCCGACAACCTCCATACTTCCTAACTCCCATTCTTCCTAACTCCCATACCTCTTTTCCATTGCGCTGGTACCATGCATTGTTTTCCAAATCATGACCTTATACCAGCGCTGAAATCAATCGCATTCTAAAATCCGGGGGTTAAAACCCCCGGCTATTGAAATGTTGGACCCCTACAGGGTCATAACGATTTTCCGTTCCTCGACATTTGGAATGCCAGTTGTCCTGCTTCTTCGCCTCCGTGAGTGTCATCACTCACGGCAACTCACCTAGTTGTCCTGCTTCTCCAGAAGCTGGACCCTATCTGTCGGCAACTGGACACCAGAACAACTTGAAAACCCGACAACTGGACAACCCGACAACCTCCAAACTCCCAAACCTCCATACTCCTTGCCAACCCCATTTCCCCTGATAGTTTGTCCCAACCAGTCCCACTTTGTCCCATAAAAACTTGAGGAAAATTAGTGGCTTCGCCTCCGTGATTGTCCACACTTCGCCGCTGTGAGTGTCACCACTCACAGCTTTTATCAGCAACGGTTGTCCTGCTTCTCCAGAAGCTGGACCCTATCTGTCGACAACCCGACAACATTGACTACCAGACACTTTTTCGCCGCCGGGAGTGTCATCACTCACGGCAACCCACCAAGTTGTCCTACTTCTCCAGAAGCTGGACTCAATCTGTCGACAACCCGACAACCTGACAACGCGACAACATTGACTTCCAGACACTTTTTCGCCTCCGTGAGTGTCACCACCCACAGCAACTCACCAAGTTGTCCTACTTCTCCAGAAGCTGGACTCAATCTGTCGACAACCCGACAACTTGACAACGCGAAAACATTGACTTCCAGACACTTTTCGTCTCCGTGAGTGTCACCACTAACGGCAACCCACCAAGTTGTCCTGCTTCTCCAAAAGCTGGACTGGATCTTTCGACAACTGGACAACCCGACAACCTCCGCTATCTGTTACTCAAAAAAGCTTCAGCTTTTTTCTTTGCGGCCTTGAAAAGCTCAATCAAAGAATCAAGGAATGAAGTTCCGAAAGAGCTAAACCTCTGATCAACTTAAATCTTGGAGTTCTTTGCGGTAAAAAACACTCCGCCTGCTTGTGCCCACAGTCTCTAAACTATCCTGGAACCCCGACAACCGGACAACCGGACAACCCGCCAACCTCCATACTTCCAATCTCCCAAACCTCCAAACTCCGATACCCCCTTTCTTCCCACTTACCCACTACCAAAGCCATATCAAAGCTGCATCAAAGCTACATCAAAGCTGCAGTAAAGCTGACTTTTAGGATGGCCCGCGATAGGTGTCAAGTCCACAGAATGTACAGAGTCCATATAGTCTATATTTTCTCCATTTTTTCATAGAATCCACAGATTCCACCAATTCTACATTCAGTTTGATTTTCAGTCCCTTGCCTTCAGATTTGGACATGTTTCACGCTAAAACAAACATGCAATGGCAAGACAATCAAGTTTTCTAAAACTCGAAGGGACCATCGGTGATGTGACCTTCTATAAAGGACGAAACGGTTTCAAAGCCCGCCAAAAAGGCGGTGTCTCCAAAAACAAAATCCTGAATGACCCTCGGTTCAGACGTACCCGCGAAAACCTCCAGGAATTCTCACGGGCTGCAAACGCTGCCAAATTCCTCAAAGATGCGTTCCGCGTCATCGCCCTCAAATCCAGCGACGGCAGTCTGCACAACAGACTGTACTCCATGGCTACCAAGGTGATCTACTCCGATGCCCAAAGCAATAGGGGAGAACGCAAATTCGAACTCGGAAACATGCAACTCATGAAAGGGTTCCAGTTTTCCAAGCAGTCCACCATCGAAAACACAATATTCAAGCAACCGGCAATTGTGGATGGACCTGATCAGGTGACCGTTTCCTTCCCGGCAATGGTACCGGCAACTTTCCTGCGCACATTGGTCAATACGACCCATTACAGGATTTCTCTGATCCGGGCCAGCATCAACTTCGTGGAGGCAACCTACTCCGCAGATGCAGTGACATCGGGCGAACTTCCAATCTCGGTCGAAGAACAACCGGCATTGACACTCACACTGCCAAAGCCCGCCGCTCCGGATACACACCACTTCTTTGCACTCGCATTGGAGTACCTCCAAGTGCTGGAAAATGGATCAAAGTATGACCTCTACGACCTTACTCAGAACCCCGCCACAATCCTGGTGGTTTCCTGATAAAGCCATGAAGATCATCCTGGAAAGGGAATATTGGCCCACCAGCACACATGGCAGCCTCTTGATCAATGATAAACTCATCTGCCATACCCTGGAAAGCCCCAAAATTCCCGGAGATCCAAAAAACTCCTGCCTTCCCGAAGGTTCATACCTTCTCCTGAAGGAGGATCAGATGCCCTTTCTATCCTTAAAAAAAGACCATAAAGGAGACTTTCTCAGTATCCTGTGTCCTAAAGGTGTGGTTAGGGTGGATATGCCCCAAATGATTATTCCTGTCCAAAAAATTCAGTCTGAAGGCGTGGGAACCTGTTCCCCGAAGGCCTTCTACAAACTGATGCAGGCCTTGACAAATGCGAATCAGCCTCAGGATACCTTTCGTCTGGAGATAAGGAGCTGTCCGGACAAAGCCCTGAACCTGGCCTGTTGCCAAATCGCATGGATGGATTAAACGTTTGGGCAGTTGGGGGAGGAGTCATCGCGCTCCTCCTTTCTACCATCGCTTATTTCCTTAAGCTCCTGATCGAGGACCTAAGGCAGATGGGTAAAGAATTGGGCAAACTCAAGGAAGTGGTCGTTCGCCTACAAAGCGAACAAGCGCTGATCAAAACACTGCTCCAACAAGCCGCCGGCAGCAAAACCCGAAAAATCCCCCCGTGGCCCGAGTAAGCAAAATAGGTGACGAGTTGCCAGCCAGTCTAAAAGAGTGGTAACCGGGTAGCTAAAAACAAGATGCAAGAAGCAAGAGACAAGAGCTAGGAATGAAGATTCATAATGTTCTGTCTAGTCTCTTGTTTCTAATCTCTTGTCTCTTATACGACTGGTAGCTAGTATCTATTATCTAGATGCAATAAGCAAGAAGCGAGATACAAGAGCCAAGAATGAAGATTCATAATGTTCTGTCTAGTCTCTTGTTTCTAATCTCTTGTCTCTTATACGGCTGGTAGCTAGTATTTATAATCTAGATGCAAGAAGCAAGAAGCGAGATACAAGAGCCAAGAATGAAGGATTCATAAGGTTCTGTCTAATCTCTTGTTTCTTGTCTCTAGCCTCTAATTTCAAACTAGTAATTTCAAATCAAAACAATGAACACACTTCAAGAACTCCAATACCGGGCCGTTGCGCCCACGCCTCCTTTCTTCCAAAAGTTGAAGAGAGTGGGATTGATAATCGCGGCCGTAGGAATAGCCGTGGTCACTGCTCCGGGATTCGTTCCCGAGCTGGTGCAGTCCATCGCAGGCTACGCCATCACGGCAGGAACCATCCTGGTCAGCATTTGTCAGTTGACCGTGGATGAATCCCGACTCGAGGATAAGCTCCTCTCGGGCATCAAGAACTAGTCAAAATGTTTAGTAAATCATTAACCCGGACAGGCTTCCTGTTCGGGTTTTTTCATTTTCCGGATTGGATCAAGACCTAACTCGGCGCAATTCTGCCGATTTGGCGCCAGTTGTCCTGCTTCTCCAGAAGCTTCGCCGCCGTGAGTGTCACCACTCACGGCAACCTACCAAGTTGTCCTCCTTCTCCAGAAGCTGGACCCTATCTGTCGACATCCAGACAACTGGATAACTGGATAACCAGACAATTCGACAACAGGACAACCTGACAACCCGATGCTTCGACTAGGCTCAGCACTGGCAACCGGACAGCGCGAAGCTGACAACCCGACAACTGGACAACTGGATAACCCGACAACTCGACAACAGGACAACCACTTACTCTTTACAGCTTACCACTCCCAAACTTCCCAGCCTCATTGCTCCCCAACTCCCATACCTCATTGCTCCCATACCCCCCAACTCCCATACTCCTGTTTTCCTGCTTCTCCAGAAGCTGGACCCCATCAGCCGCCATCCCGACAACCCGATGCTTCGACTAGGCTCAGCACAGACAACAGGACAACCTACCTTCGGCAGGCAGGCGCGAAGCTGCCAACCCGACAACTGGATAACCAGACAACTAGACAACCCGACAACCTGACAACCCGATGCTTCGACTAGGCTCAGCACTGGCAACCGGACAGCGCGAAGCTGACAACTCGACAACAGGACAACTGGATAACCAGACAACTCGACAACAGGACAACCTGACAACCCGATGCTTCGACTAGGCTCAGCACTGGCAACCGGACAACGCGAAGCCGACAACTCGACAACAGGACAACTGGATAACCAGACAACTCGACAACAGGACAACCCGACAACCCGATTTGTCACAAGGTCAATTGACTCTTTTCCTTTAGGATTGACCAAGTTCCTGACCTTCAAGATCTACCAAAAAACTCCAATCTTTCAAATGGCAATCCTGGGAAACATTGGGAGTGGTGCACACCTGTTGAACCCCGGAAATCCTGAAAAGTGATTTGTTCTCATCCAGTGAAATAGACTCACCGTATTCATTGAAAAATCCTCCGTATGTTTTTTGCCAGATGACCTCGCCCATTTCGTCGGTACGGATCAATAAAATGTCATAATTACCATTTCCAAAGGAACTCGTTGAACCCAAAATGAGAAATCCACCACCAGGTACAGCGATCACACCGGCTGCCTTGTCATAACTGCTTCCCCCATAGGTTTTCTGCCAAAGGATCGTTCCGTTATCATCTTTTCGGGTCAATTCAATGTCGCATTCTGTATTCGACCCGCAATTGATCGTTTGGATTTCAAATCCTTTGGGAGGGGAGGACCGTGAAAATTCTGGCTCTGAAAAAAGCCCGCTGCCTTTCCATACGGAGGTTGTAATCAAAATCAGGGAAGTGGCAATCCAGAGAAATTTCTTGGAATGAAGAAGGGCAAAGAAGGTCTGCATAACTGTCAAAGGTTTGGATTTAAGGGATTCTTTTTCCGTGATTTCCACACTTGACTCAAAATCTCCAACTTCAATCTGGAGCACTTCCATCAGTCTGGTCTTGGTATATAGACTGGGTTGCACTTCTCCTTTTTCAATGCGCTGAATGGTCCTTAAGGTTACCCCGCATCGATCTGCGAGTTCACTTTGGGTCCATCCCATGGCAATACGACGGGACTTGATTTGAGTGGTGTAGTTCACTGGACAAATTTGACTAGTACAGACTTCGATTAAAACGCCAAGACTATGACATCTAGACGACATCTTTGATTATCCCTTGTTCGAGAGGATTCCTTTGAAAGATCCAGTCGGATATAGTTTGGAAACTCCTTTTGACTGAAAACCCTTTTTCTCAAAATAGCAATTGAATTAACGCTATGGCAAATCTTTGCCTATATTTCCGGCACTCCTTACTTTCGGCCAAACCACTTTTGATGAGGGACTGTAATTAGCTTGTCAATGTATCCGTTATCGGTAGCCTGTGCTGAACACCTCACCGACGAGAGTCGGGAAGTTCGAAGCATCCAGCCCTTAATTCAATGAATATTTGGATGGTGTTGTAATTGCGGAAAGGATGCACGGTACTTTGAAAGTAGCTTACTTCAAGGGTAAAAGGACTAGTAAAAGCCAATTCTTGGACTTCTTCGGTCTTCTAGCCCATAATTAGGGGGTATTCGTCTGCGGGCAGAATAACGAATAATCAGGATAGCTTAAAATCAATATTCAAATCAATGATAATATCCATAAGAAAAATTAAAATCCTTTGCGTTTTCCTAGCTGCTTTTTTGATTGGATATTTTGTTTGGGGAAAACTAACAAGTCCTTATGGAGTGCAGAAAGTCAGCTTCATTCCATCAAAATCGGAAACGTTTACAAAAGGAAAATTGAATTTTTCTATATACAGAGCAAGCAATGGGGTTAATCAAGATGTCATTTACCATTTTCACGGAAGAAACCTGGATCATACAATCTGGAATGATGACACGTATTTTACGGCTTTAATTCAGTCCCATTGGCAAAAAACAGAATTAAAACCTCCCACAGTTGTTTTAATTTCCTATGGTCCTGAATGGTTACTTACAGCTAAAAATTCTAAAGAAGAAAGTGGCTTAATGGATGACTTCATTTCCAATCTACCGTTTATTGAGTCCAAAATCGGTAAACCCAGAAACAGAATTTTAATCGGCGAGTCCATGGGCGGACTCAATGTTTTAATCTTAGGACTTAGTCATCCCGAATTGTTTTCCAGAGTGGCATCATTATGTCCGGGTGTTTATGTAGACTCTCCATTTTCAGATTTAGATAAAATAATGGCAGCAATGAAACGTACAGGAGCAGACCCCAAAGTGGCACTTGGAATTTACTTGATGGCTAAAAAATATATATCAAATGAGGAAGAATGGAAGAAAATTTCACCGATTGAATTAATCAAAAAAGCCAATAGTCAATACCCCGAACTCTACCTGTCTTGTGGACTTTATGATAAATTTGGCAACTACGAGGGTTCCGAAGCGCTGGCCAACCTGGCAGTTTCGAAAGGAGTGAAAACCCAATGGCAACCATTGTATGGGGGGCATTGTGCCGTGGATATCTACTCATTATCAAACTTTTTAATTATCAATTAATTGGACTTCAGGCCTACCCCAATTGCCGGGACGGATTTTTCGCCGCTATGAGTTTCACCACTCACAGCAGACAACGGTTATCCTGCTTCTTCAGAAGCCTCGCCTCCGTGAGTGTCACCACTCACGGCAAACTACCAAGTTGTCCTATTTCTCCAAAAGCTGGACCCCATCTGTCGCCAACCCGACAACTGGACAACTGGACAACTCGACAACTGGACAACTCGACAACAGGACAACCTGACAACCCGATGCTTCGACTAGGCTCAGCACAGGCAACCGGACAACGCGAAGCTGACCCCCCCCCAACTTCCCCTTTTCAAGTAGTCTTCAAACTTGCTTCAAGGTTAACCGGTATTTTTAGCGCTAAACACCTACATTTTTACAGGAATAAAAGGAAATTGAATCCTATGAAAATCCTTCTAGTCGAAGACAATCCCGAACTCACCCAAAACATCTGTCAATACCTATCCCAGCAGGGCCTTCTCTGTGAGGCGGTAGCCACGCTTTATGAGGCCGAGGACCGGATTCTCTCCTTTGATTATGACTGTATCCTATTGGATTTGATGCTGCCGGATGGCAATGGGCTTCAACTCCTTCAGACTATCAAAACCGCTCATCCCCAATGGAATGTGCTGATCATCTCTGCCAAAGATGCACTCGACGACAGGCTGAAAGGCTTGGATTTGGGAGCTGACGATTACTTACCCAAACCCTTCCACTTGGCAGAGTTGCTGGCTCGTATCCGGGCAATTTTTAGGCGTTCCAAACTCGGAGGATCGGATATGTTGGAGTTTAATGAGATTCAGATCAACCATCAAAGTCTTGAAGTGACCGTACTCGGCAAACTTCTGGATCTGACCAAAAAGGAATTTGACCTGTTGGTTTTCCTCCTGACCAATAAAAACAAAGTACTCAGCAAGCAGGCCATTGCCACCCACCTTTGGGGTGACTACACCGATGATTTGGCCAATTTTGACTTTGTCTATCAGCATATCAAAAACCTACGGAAAAAAATCTGTGCCGCAGGAGGGAAGGATTACCTGACCACGGTATATGGGTTGGGTTACAAATTTGACTCCAATGCCTCATGAAGCTGCTGAACCTACTGACTACACTTTACCTCCTGCTGACCCTTGCCACCCTGCTGGTAGGTGGAGTATTTATTTACCAAAAGCTTGAATCTGAAATTGACTTTGAGCTGGGCATGGAGCTGGAGAGACAAATCGATGCCTTTGCAGGAAGGATTGCCCAAGGGATCGATCCGGAAGCCTTACAAAGCGAGCGATTGGAGATCAAAGTCTTACCCTCCGAGATGGAAGAGGAAAGTCTCAGCCTTCGGGACACTATTGCCTACCATGATCCCATGAATCGGGCGGAAAAGCAGCTTAAAGCCAGCAAATCGGTAAAAATCGACGGAAGGCATTACCGAATCTCCTATTTCAACCTTGTTGTCGAAACGGAGGACATCACCGAAACGGTGGTTTATACCATGCTGATTGTATTGCTTGTCCAGCTTTTGGCAGTAGTCTTTTTCTTTCGAAGCATCTCCAACCGCATCCTTAGACCTTTTCAACATACCTTGGGAAAAATCCAACAGTTCAGTTTCCAAAAAAATCAACCCTTGGTCCTAGAGCAAACCAACATTCGGGAATTTGCACAGCTCAATCAATTTCTGGAGCGGATGTCAGCCAAACTGCTAAAAGATTACCGGCAGATCAAGGAGTTTTCGGAAAATATCTCCCATGAAATCCATACCCCTTCGGCAGTGATTCGGGGGAAATTGGAACATCTGATGAATCTTGAAATTACCGAAGAACAAGCACATCTGATCCATTCTGCCTACCAAAACAATGAGAAAATCCATCGGATTGTCAAATCCCTTGCTTTGCTTGCCAAATTGGAAAATGAAGAGTTTGAACAGCCTGAACCCGTCAATCTAACTCAGCTGATCAAAAGCAACCTAGAGATGCTTCAGGAACTCATTCAGCTGCGCGGGATCGAGCTTCAGTCTGCAATCAGCAAACCGATCACCGTGCCCATGCACCCCCATGTGGCTGAGATCATGATCAATAACATCCTCAGCAATGCCATCAAACACAATCAAGCCAATGGATGGATCAAGGTGGAGTTAACTGAAAAAGAATTGGTGGTTAAAAACTCCGGCAAAACCCTGCAATCAAAACCAAATGACTTGCTGGAAAGATTCCAAAAGGAATCTCAAAATCCGGACTCGGTTGGCCTTGGTCTGGCCATTGTGCAACAGATTTGCAAAACTTATGGGTTTGACTTTAGTTATGAAAGCGAATCCCAGGTGCATGTGATGCGGATACGATTTTGATTTTTTACTTCAAAATTGATTCAGATTGTCCGCTTATTCTTGTGGGGAAAGCTAGTAAACCAAACTATTGTGATGATCCGTGCAGCATTGATTTTATTTTGTTTTTCCTTCATTATTTTCAAATCTACGGCCCAGGAAGCCCAAGTCAGCGGGAAACTAATCGATGAGGAAACCAATACTCCTCTGGGTTTTGTGCAGGTAGCGATCTTTGAAACCGGGAATACCACTAGTCCGATTACCTATTCAGATTCAGATGACAAGGGAAATTTCCTCCTTAAAGTCAAACCTGGAACTTATGTGTTTCGAGCCTTTTTCATTGGTTACAAAGATTTTGAAATCAACCCTCTGAAAGTTGAAGGGCCGAAAGACCTGGGGACGCTTTCCTTGAAAAGTGAAAACCAGAATCTAGAAGAAGTGGTCGTAACCACCTCCAAACTCCCCGTCAGGACGACGATGGAGGGCATTACCATTACTCCGGAAAACAACCTCGCCAATTTGGGAGGTACACTTTTGGACATTCTCCGAAATACTCCTTCTATTTCCGTTTCCGAAGACGGAGCGATTGCGCTTCGAGGAAGTACAGGCACCAATGTGCTGATCAATGGGCGGAATTCTTCTTTGACTCAAAATCTGGATCAGCTTCCGGCGAGTGCGGTGGAAGAAATTCGAGTGATCAATAACCCCAATGCTCGATTTGATGCCGAGGCAGAAGGCGGAGTGATTGATATTATTCTGAAAAAAGGTCAAGAACTTGGAACACATGGAGGCCTTGAGGCAACCTATGGCACCCGGGATCGAATGAACCTGGGAGGAAGAATCAATCGACGGACTGCCCAATGGAACACCTATGCAGGATACAATTATAGGGACTGGAAAGATGTAGGAAATCGACGATCTACCCGGGTGCTTTTCGAGGAGGAAGAAACACTGCGGCAAAACACCTCCAATTCCAGACGAAATGCTGGGCATAACCTGAATTACGGAGCGGATTACTATTTTGGAAACAATATATTGAGCTATGAGGGGGTGTTTCAGTCCAGTTTGGACCGCCAAACCAATACGCTTTTTGCAGAAATAGACCGTCCGGGATTGGCGTCAGAAGCTTCCAATTACGTGCGAAGAAACAATGAGACCGAAAGTGATGACGGACTGGATAACGCCTTGATTTTTGAGCACAATTTCAAAGATAAAGGCCATCTCCTTCGAGCTACTGCGAGTCATTCCTATCGAAACCAGTTCAAGACCCAAAACATCTCCATTTTCAACGGTACGCTCGATCCACAACCCGAAAATCAAACTGGACGTGAGCGGGCTTTTACCGATGAAGTGAGGAACATTTCCGTAGTCCAAGTCGATTACATTCGTCCTTTGGAAAGCGGAAAATTTGAAACCGGACTCAAGTCCAATATCAGAAAGTTTGACAATGACTACCGCTACGAGCGGTTCAGCGAGACGGAACAGGGATTTGTCGAGGATCCACGAATCAGCAATCGCTTTATCTACGAAGATCAGATTCATGCGGGCTATGTGGTGTTTTCCCAGACCAAACCCAAGTTTGAGTACGGACTTGGCCTTCGTGGGGAATACACGATCGTAGATACTTACCTGGCCAATACGGATGAAGCCAACCGTCAGGATTATTTCAACCTTTTCCCCAGCGTACAGGGACTATATCACCTGAAAGATAAGCATTCACTCAAATTCACCTACAGCCGACGAATCGATCGGCCAACGGCTTGGAGATTGAATCCATTCCCGGACATCACCGATAGCCTGAATGTACGTCGTGGAAATCCCAATTTGCAGCCCGAATTGATTAATTCCTTTGAGTTTGGGCACTTGGCCAATTTTGAAAAGGCGAGTTTGACCACCAACCTGTTTTATAGAAAAGTCAATGGGCAGTTGGATTTTATTACCATCGTGGAAGACGGGATTTCGTATTCCCAGCCCGATAATTTGCTATCTGCCCAATCGTATGGGGTAGAGTGGATTGGAACCGGCGAGGTAAACGAGTGGTATTCGCTTAATGGTAGCGTGACGGTATTCCGGATTGCGGTAGATGGATCGAATATTTCTGAGGAGTTTACCAATTCCGGATTTTCTTGGAATGCTAAGGTAACACAGGATTTTAAGTTGCCGTTTGGGTTTAATTTCCAGTTGGCCGCCAACTATGACTCACCGGAAGTGGAAGCTCAGGGAAGAGATCTTTCGCAGTATTTTATCGACGGGACGATTCAGAAAAGCTTCTTGGAAGATCGGGCGAATTTCTCTCTGTCAGTTCGGGATATTTTCGATACCCGACGTTTTGCGGGAAATGCCTTAACCAACCGGTTTTCACAGGAATTTTATTCCAAGCAAGAAACCCGAATCATTCTGTTGTCAGCGAGATATAATTTTTAACCGGAGTGCTTCTCCAGAAGTTTCGCCTCCATGAGTGTCCTCACTCACGGCAAACTACCTTCGCCGGGTCGTATTCCCGATTTGGCGCAAGTTGTCCTGCTTCTCCAGAAGCCGGACCCTATCTTTCGACATTCCGACAACCCGACAACCTCCATACTTCCTAACTCCCATACTTCCCAACCCCCATACCTGTTTGTCTCTTCGCCTCCGTGAGTGTCCTCACTCATGGCAAACTACCTTCCTGGTTTGGCGCAAGTGTGCCGATTTGGCGCCAGTTGTCCCGCCTCTCCAGAAGCTGGACCCTATCTTTCGACAACTGGACAACCCGAAAACCTTCATACTTCCTAACTCCCATACTTCCCTACCCCCATACCTGTTTGTCTCTTCGCCGCCGTGAGTGTCCTCACTTACGGCAAACTACCTTCGCTGGGTCGTATTCCCGATTTGGCGCAAGTCACAGTTGTCCTGCTTCTCCAGAAGCTGGACCCTATCTGTCGACAACTGGACAACCCGAAAACCTCCATACTTCCTAACTCCCATACTCCCCAACCCCCATACCTCCATGCCTCTTTTCCAATACGGTGGTACTGAGCACGGTATTCCTGTTGTCCTTCGCCTCCGTGAGTGTCCTCACTCACGGCAAACTACCTTCGCTGGGTCGTATGCCCGATTTGGCGTAAGTCACAGTTGTTCTGCTTCTCCAGAAGCCGGACCCTATCCTACAACAACCCGACAGCGTGACAACATGACAACCTCTGATCCTTATTACTCAAAAAAAGCTTCAGCTTTTTTTCTTTGCGACCTTGAAAAGCTCAATCGAAGAATAAAGGAATGAAGTTCTAAAAGAGCTAA
>NZ_QEIG01000026.1 GCF_014324365.1 Algoriphagus sp. AK58 | reverse complement strand
TCAGAAGCAATCCAGTCAACACGAGTAGAAAATGTGAAAAATTGGTCTGAAAAAAACATCGGGCAAACCACTCTTTCCAAGAGATTAAAAACCTTAAAGTGGGATGCAAATAAAAAACCAAAAATGGCACAAATTTGACACCCCACCTGGAAGGTCTGATCATGTTCCTGAGCAAAATCCATTTGCCTCATTTTTAATACGTTTCATTAGCAATCCTGAAATCGGTAAAAGGTCTTAGGCTAAATTTTCCCAACTTGCATTCTCAATGAAGTCCGGTTCCAATTCCAAGCGCATAAAAGTTTTACACCTGATCAAAAGTCTAGGACGGGGTGGGGCAGAAAAACTGATTCCGGAAACCGCCTTGGTACATGATCAAAGCCGCTTTGAATTTCATTGCCTTTACTTTTACCACCAAGACGAGAACATCATTGACGAACTGGAGCGGGCAGGGATACAAGTTCATCTGATTCCCGCCGGAAATCTGGAGCTTTTCTTCCAAATCAAAAAAGTAAAGCATTTTATCTTGGAGCATGGCTTTGACATTATCCATGCCCACCTTCCCTGGGCAGGAATATTGGCAAGATTTGTAGGAAAGGAACTCTCCATTCCTATCGTATACACCGAGCACAACACCTGGGAGCGATACAATAAAATTTCCTACTGGGGCAACCGTCTATCCTTCAAGCATCAGGATGTAGCCATTGCGGTTTCCAATGAAGTGGCTCTTTCCATGAGGCTTAATTCGATTTGGGACCCCTATCGGAGAGGAGGAAGACTGAAAGTGAGAGTAGTGCAGAACGGGGTGAATACGGAGGTTTTTAGGAGGGAGAAGCAAGATCCGAGAAGGGAGACATTAGACGATAGACACAAGACACAAGACAATAGTCAAGAGTATCAAGGATCAGGTATCAAGTATCAAGATGGAGGGTACGCGAGTTTTGAAAATAGTGAGCGTGTTTTAGGTACTCCTACTCTCCGTGATCATTTGGGAATCCCTGAAAATGCACCTGTTATTGGAAAAGTAGCTGTATTTCGATCTCAAAAGCGGCTGTGGTTATGGGTGGAATTGGCCTTAAGAATCCTGAAAAAATGTCCTGAAACTCACTTTTTACTGGTTGGAGATGGAGAATGGAGGGAAAGAATTCTGAATCAAATCAAAAAATCCGGCAAGGGAACGCACTTCCATTGGGTGGGAGTGCAGAAGAATGTGGTCCCTTACCTCAGCCTGATGGATATTTACTTGAGCACTTCGGAGTTTGAAGGTTTGCCGATCGCCATGCTCGAGGCCATGTCCTGTGAAGTACCGGTGGTGGCTACACGGGCAGGAGGTATTGGAGAAGTCATTCAGCACGGAAATCAGGGCTTTCTCACCGAAATCGAAGAATGGGAAGGGTTGGAAGGCTACTGTGTGGAGCTGTTGCAAAACTCTGATCTCAGGCACACGATGGCTTTGGCCGCCCGAGAGCGGGTCATCGAAAAATTCAGCATGAAGCGGATGGTGAGTGAGTTGGAGGGGATTTATTTGGAGGTGATCAAGGTCGGGAAGTAAGGAGGTATGGGAGTTGGGAAGTTGATTGTATGTTGGTCCGGTTGTCTGCTTTACGTTGTCGGGCTTGCCTACCGGAGGCAGGTTGTCCAGTTATCCGGTTGTCCAGTTGTCGGCTTCTCGTCTGTCTACCGAAGGCGGGGATTATAAATCCCAAGGGTATTTGGGTTGAATTACATCCCGAAAGCTGTCGGGATCGACCCAGAGGGGGTATCAATACAAAAACCCAAAAAGCCAAAGTGGAATTTTGTTTTGGTTACCGACTTCAATTCCATCCGAGGCCATGAAATAGCCCGATTCAATGGGGCCGGAAAGGGATTTGTTTTTGCCACCCACCTCAAAAAGCCAGCGTTGATCTACCCAAAAATCTCCCTTTTTGGGCAAGGTCACCTGATGAGCTTGGGATAGCTGATTCAGAAAAAAGGTCTCTCTCAGATTTCCTTCATTCACATTTCTACCCAAAGCATAAGCTAGATTGGTATTTTCCAGGTAAAGTTTCTCCGGTTTTTGAAGCAAGGATATCCCTTGAGTATCTGAAAACAAGTTGGACGTAAGTTTAGATTCGGCCAAGTAATGAAAATAGGTCAATAAGGTCGTCCGATTGATTCCGATCTTTTCACTCAGCTTGCTCACATTGGGTATAAAAGGAACCGAATCCGCAATGATTCCCAAGAGCTGCTTCATCTTGGACACATAGGCGATGTCAAATTTCCGAAGCTGGGGAAGCTCGACCTCCAGGATTAGATTGACCACAGCTCTTACCTGTTGATCGATCAGATCACCGAATTCTCTACAAAAAGGGTAATAACCTAATCTCAAATAGCTCGGAAAATACTCCAATGGCTTGATTTCAGCCAAGATAGACAAGGCTTCTTGGGTATGATTTTCAAGAATCGCCTCAAGCGTCAACTGGGAAAATTCTTTGCCAGTCTCCAGCCGCAAAAATTCACGAAAAGACAAGCCCGCCATCTGATAGACCAAGGCTCGCCTACTTAGATCTCCTCTGGAATTAAGGATTTCCAAAAGTGATGATCCTGTAAAAATCACCTTCAGATCGGGATAGAAATCAAAGATATTTTTGAGTTCCTGAGACCAATTGGGATACTTATGTACCTCGTCCAATACCAAAAGCTCCCCGCCCGACTTGGAAAAATCATCAGCAAGGTCCAGCACGGAATGAGAAGCAAACCATAGATGATCCAAGGAAACATATAGTGCCTTGTTTTCCTTGCCTTGGTATTGTTGCTTGATGTATTGCAACACCAGGGTGGTTTTGCCCACTCCCCTAGCCCCCATGATGCCGATCATCCGATGGTCCCAACGGATCACTGACCCCAAACTTCTCTGAAAACTCAGATCCGTTCGAAGGAGTAATTTTCTGTAAAGCTCAATTAATTGATCCATTCTTTGGTGCAAAGAAAGGCAAAATTAGTCGATATTGTTTATTAAAATGAACATTTTTATCATTTTTCGTATATTACAATAAACAAAAATCACTTTTAAGAATGGGAATAGGGGGATTTTTTTTAGGGATTGCACATTCCAAGACAGGAGTAATAGATTGCAAATCTCGCACAGCGGAATTAGGTTATTGCCACGAAGGCTCGAAGGCAGAAAGGTTTTTACCACAAAGGTCTCCAAGATTTAAGTTGATCAAAGGTTTGGCTCCTTATGGACTTCCTTTATTCTTCGATTGAGATTTTCAAGATCTCAATGAATTCTTATTGTTCCATGGAAATCGTTATAACCCTGAAGGGCCTGCCTGCCGGCAAAGGCAGGGTCCAACTGTGAATAGCCCCGGGCCTGCCTCTGACGGCAGTCAGGTGCAACCCGGGGTATCAAAATTGCCGTTTGATCCCCAGCGCTGGTCCAGAATCATGAATTGGAACACCAGACACCATACCAGCGCAAGGAAACGAAAGGTTTATGGGGATTACAAATCCCAAGAAAAGAGTACGAGATTGCAAATCTCGCACAGCGGGTTGGTTTATTGTCACGAAGGCTCGAAGGCAGAAAGATTTTTACCGCAAAGAGCTTCAAGTGCCACAAAGGATTGCACATCTATGCAGCGTAGTCCAACGCTTTTTCCTTTTGCCATTGCGGAAATTGAACTGTTGATTCGAATTGGGCTTGCAAATCCCAAAACATACTAGGGTCGGATTGCAATCAATACGAAAGTAAAAACTCATCTCTTTCCTTTTCCGATGAAAAAGTAAGAAACTCCACATAAGTGGCTAGTTTTTGGGGATTTTTCATGGACGCCCTCACTTTACTGAGCATTTCAGAGACCTCTTTGGTAGGTGAAGAGAGCTCAACGCTTACTAATTTTTTTTGAACTTCCTCCATTTTGGTAATCAACTCGTGAGCTGCAGTGCGGGAAATAAACTGAATTCCTGTGAAATCCAAGATCAAGTGATGCACACCCTGTATCTCCGAAAAAATAGCAGTAACAGCAGATCTACCAGAAATCTGCCTTTCAAAAAACTCGGAAAGCTTGATCAGCTTAATTTTTTCCATGGGATCATGAAATTAAGTCTTTTTTTATTACTCCACATAGTTATAAACGGAAAATCCTGGTTTTAAGCCGGATACAGGAATCCTCAATTGAGCCAATGTAGCCGGAATTTGGGTACCAAACGGAGATATATAGGTCGAATTATAAATTCGACCCAGCGGGTTCGACCCAACGAAGAGGGGTAAATAAAAAATCCTGCTTCCGAAGAAGCAGGATCGCCTTGGAAATGACTGAATACTAGCCAATGCTATTCTAAAATCTCCCGATAGAACTTTTCAAATTTTATGGCAAGAGTGGAAAGGTTATAATCCGAAGTGACCAAATCAAACGCCGAATCCAAGATTTCTTTCTTCCGATCCTCGTCCATCTCCAACACCTCTTGTATGGCCTGCACAAAGCCTTTCCGGTTGCCAGGTTCAATACACCATCCCGTCATTCCTGATTTTAACACTTCCGGTATCCCCCCTACTCCGTAGGCCACTACGGGCACCCGGCAATACATAGCTTCTAAAATCACGGCAGGAAGCCCTTCGATTTTGGAAGGCATCACCAAGGCCTGAGCCCGGGATAGAATTGGAAAAATATTCGCCCGATTGGGCAAAAGCGTAACTCTATGCAAAAGACCTAAATCCAAAATCTTCCTTCGCATCTCCTCCTCCAAGGGACCTGAACCAAGAAAAACCAGATTCAGACTTTCATCCTGTAACTGAACAAACATATCAAGCATACCCAAAGAGTCCTTTTCGGGAACCCAACTGCCAATCTGAATCAGATACCTGCTTGGAGGCAGTTTCTGCACTTCTTTAAGTTTTTTATCTATATCCCTGGAGACAATACCGATTGGAATGGTGCGGCTCTTTTGTACGGGGAAGCGAAAAGTTTTAAAAAAATCGATTTGACTTGCTTCCGACACGGATATTACCCCCTCTAGCCTATCCACCAGAAACTGATTGAATTTCCGGTGCCAAAATCCCCGGATAAAATCCCCCATCTGATTGGCATTTCGATAAACCAACTTTGCTTTCCAACCAAAGATCAGTCGGGAGAAAACGGCGAATTTTAATGTGTCTGCGGCATTAGCCTGAACCAAATCCGGCTGAAATTCTTTGATGAGATCGGAAAGTTGTCTCCAGCCCTCAAAATCAAAAAACCGCCTTTGAAGCAGTCTGTCTAAAAAGATTAAATCCCCTTTAAAGCTAAGCTGTTTTTCATTTTTATATAGTGCGATTAACTTGACTTCATGACCTAAAGAGATTAAAGATTCCGAAAGCTGTATCGCAAAAATCTCTGCCCCTCTACGCTGAGGCTTTTGAATGAGTTGAAAGATTTTCATCAAAAAGAATTTTTGGTCTTTAACAAGACCAAATAGGTGTTTTCATATTCTTTAACAATCCTCGCAATTTCAAAATGCTCTGCAGCATAGTCATACGCTCTTTGGGTTCTTAACTTCCAATCAGTCAATGTCAATGCCTGATCCATCTTAACCAACAAATCGGTTTGATCCCCTACCTGATGAAAAAGAACCATCGATTCATCCACGCATTCTTTATTTTCTGGAATATCCGAGCAAATTATGGGAGCACGTGATAACATCGCCTCGATCAAGGCACCCGGAAGTCCCTCATAATGGGAAGGAAATACGAAAAAATCAGCGGCTGAAAATAAATCTTCAATGTTTTGGATAGTTCCTGAAAGAATAACCGAATTAGTTAACCCGAGAGAATGGATCACCTGCTCCAGCCTAAAGCGTTCCGGTCCCTCGCCTGCAATAATAAGCTTGATGTCGGGATATTTCTTTCTTAATTCGGCAAAGGCCCGAACCAATTCATCAAAACCTTTAGAGGGTATCAGTCTACCCACTGAAATGAATGTTTTAGTGGCAGTATGTTCCTTTCTTAATTTTCCAAATCTACCCAAATCCCGACCTCTTGGTATGACTTTAATTTTGTAGGCAGGGATTCCCAGTTGATTTGTATAGGCAGTTTTTATCACTTGGGAGTTCGAAATAAAAAGATCAATATATTTGGCAGTAGACTTATCCCAAAGCTTTAGGATTTTCACTTTCAACCTGACCTTCCAAGAAAGCTGATTAAGTCTGCGTGGAGCATAAGAGTTACTTACCAATCCTGTGATTTTTGGAATGCTTACCGGCAGGTACCTAAGGATCATATCCGAATGAAAAAGGAAGGAATGAATGAGGTCAGGCTGGATTTCCCGAACCAGCTTGAGTAGCCTTTTTGCATTATTGGCAAATCGGTAATTTCTAGGGAGAGGGAAAGAGATAACCCGGATTTCGGATTTTTGAAATTCAGGTAAAAGAGCCAATGAATCTGACAACACGCAAACTACCGGGGAAAAGTGGATCAACCGCCTCGCTGTCTCCAACAGACTTCGTTCTGCTCCTCCCACCTGTAATCCATCAATTAAGAATAAGACAATAGGCTTATCCAAGACTCAGGGTTTTTCCTTTTACTCCCCGGAAATAATGCCAAAACGCCAAAACTATCATTTGCATATTTTTCCAACCATAGCTTAAACCATATCTATATCCATAAAATGCTTTGACAGTCCACTTTCCTATTAATCGGGTTTTCATTGTCTGTTGGGTTAGGCTATCGGCGATATAGAGTAAATTTCGAAGACTGTAATATTCCCGCACCAAATTTCCCTTTTTACTGTAAACAGGCTGATGAAAATCCAATCGGTTTGTGGCCTTTCTCGCTTCCAAAAACAAGCCACAGTCCACTATCAACGTAAATCCCTGCCTTGATAACTTCAGGCAGAAATCAAGCTCTTCAAAACCAAAAAACAAGTCTTTATTCGGAACAATACCTGCTTTTACAACTTTGGCCGAAACCAACATACACATTCCACCTGCAATAGAGTCGACTTCAATCCAGTCTTTTCTTTCCAAGAGTCGGGTTTGGATTCGTTTGATTACCCCCTTTTTCCGATCAAAAAAATGTCCAACTGTACCCAAAACTCCGCAATAGGGATTTATATCCTTTATTGCCAATAATCGCTCAAAACAGTCATCCCGAAACGGAGGATCATTGTCATCTCCCCAAAAAATCCAGTCTGCACCCTCAGCAGTACAGAGTTCTAAACCTTTGGCTGCCGCACCTGCAGGTCCCGCATTATAGCCCATTCGGTGGCAACGAATCCGAGAATCCAAAAGCGTAGCTACCGCATGATCAGTTTCTAAATTTTCAGAATTATCAACTACCCATAAAAAATCCGGGGGATGTGTCTGGGAGAAAATAGCCTGAATGGTGGCTAAAAGGGTAGCCGGACGATTGTAAGTAACAATAAACCCTCCAAGTTTAAGCATCCTTCACCGTCTCCGTATATAATTGGCGGGCAATAAAAGGAAAACAAGCTATTAAAAAACGGCCCAAAGTGGCAAGTTTGGTAGGTTTATAGTATAGTGCCAAGATCAAATTCTTTCTTGATTTCGAAAATTCCCTAAATCTCATATGGTTCACCCCCAAAATCTGATGATAAAGGTGTTTCACATGTGCTGATAGGCTAGCTTGATGTTTATCCAGTATAAGATTCAGGGATTCCACCATGTTTCTAAGATTTTTACTGCCCCCGTCTGGTGAAGGATAATAAATGAAATTAGGCTTGGGGATCAATTTGATTTGAAGATTCTCTTTTTGAATTCTGATAAACAATTCTGTATTTTCCGCATAGGTCAGCCGCTCGTCATATCCACCGATTGACCAAAAAAAATCAGATTTGATCACCCACGCTCCCGGAATAAAAATAGCCTGTAACAAATTCCCATTGGCAGCAATCCTTGCTTTTTCAATTTGTTCCTGACCGGTTGGAGCAATTCTTCTCATTTCACAAAAAACCAAGGTGGGTGAAGATTTTATAGCGTCAACAAAATCAGGAATCCAATTCTCCGTAAAATCATCGTCATCGTCCAAAAAAACCAGGTAATCTCCTTGTGCCTGCTGGGCACCAAGATTTCGTGCCGAACTTACTCCCTGTTTTTTTCCTCTATGGATGTAATAGACAACGGAACTACCAGTGGATGCTAACTCCACTTCACGACACCTATCTAAGCTATCATCTACAATGATCAGCTCTGTTTCGGAAGTAGAAAGCAGAACCAACTTCTTTACAAGTTGACTTAATGCCCCCTGCCTGTTAAGCGAAGGAATAATGATGGAAAGTTTCTTAGCCGACATGCTCCAAGTCATCTAAGAATTGTGCTGTCCATCTAGTCAGGTTAAATTCCTTTTGACCAAACTGAAAGGCGGAAGCTTGAACTTCTACCAGTTTTTCTTGGTGTTTTAATAAATCCACAACCTTACTTTTAAATTCTTCCGCAGTCGAACCTTCCAATAAAAACGAAGATCCCTTGGCCATTTCAAATCCTCTGATGCCAAAGGAAGAAGAAACTATCGGTCTGCCCATCCAAATCGATTCGGCAATCTTGATATTCGATCCTGCACCCTCGAAAATCGGAGCGATGGCCATGGAATGAGTACGATAAACCTCAACCAAGTCCTTTACATTAATTAGGACCTGAATCGATGTATATTTCTTTACCACTTCCTTCAGTTCTTGATCATCCACAGGCAAATTAGAAACAAGCGTTAACATGGCCTGAGGGAAATCTTCCAAAACTAAAGGGAAAACTTCTCGAATAAACCATTTTATACCAGAAAGATTGGGTGGATAAGTCAGTTTTCCAACGAAAAGAATCCTTGGATCAGTGGCAGGAATAAAGGCTACAGGTCCTTGCTGTAAAAGCTGAAATGGAAGATTGGGTAGGAGTTTGAGATTTGCCTTACCCTGTTCCGGTTTTACAGTGAATCCAAGTGAGATCTGGGTTAGAAGTTGATTATAAATCCAAAGATTCATCCAAAGCACCTGAACCAACCGCATTTTTTTAAGCCATGAATCGGCTGTGGAAATTCGGGTTCTAAAATTCTCCTCCAACTCATCATCAATATCCACCACTACAGGAAGAGAAGATGGAAGATGAATCATAGGATGGATATACCGACAGAAGACAAATTGATATTTCTTCTCTTTAAATAACTCCTTAATCTGATCCCTCAAAAATTCAGAAGAACTATAAATCAAGCCTAGGCGGTGTAGAAACTTGTCTTTCCATGTCCTTGGCGCAGACAGAAATTTAAACTGAATCAGGTTTGAGGTATTCTCTTGCTGGGCGAGTCTAAAATCTTCCAGATTATCCAAAATCAGATAATCTATCAGATATCGACTACTCAAAGCATCTAGTAAAGCCAAAGTTCGTTGGCGTTTGCCATCGATGGGTGGAAACGGGCCTGAATAAGAAATAAAAAGAATTCGAGTCACTTAAAAATCCGGTTAATCAACGCTCCAAGCAATTTTCCATAGCGGATATGATTCAGCCGATACCGCTGGGGTCGAAGGATTTCAGAAATAAGTTTGGAAGTTTTAGAAGGAGAATAACCCAGTTCGTAGAAAAATATCCTAAGCTCAGGCAAAAGCTTCTGAAAGATCGTTTTTATTTCATCTTGGTCAAAAAAATACCTCCAAGAAAGTGGGGAACTTAAGCCTAGCCAGTCTTTATCTTCTAAAACCCAATTCCACTTTACCACTTCCTCTTGGTACCAAGCGGAAGCCTCATTGGCTTTACCTTGGTGAATCAAAACGCCGAGGCATCGGATCAGATGATTTTTTTGAATTTCTGAGATGTCTGCCGAGTGATGAGCAATTTCAGTAGAGTTCTCTGACAATTGAGAATCATTACAATGCGCACGTCGGTTGACTTCCGAAAGTGCCTGATACATCACCTTTGGCTGACGACTCATGCTATTAGGCACATAGCGATATCCTGCAATTACCTCAGGAATCGTTATTATTTTGAATCCTTTCTTTGCTACCCGTGTCCAATACTCCCAATCCTCACAGCTCTTAAGCGATGTATCAAAATCACCAATTGATTTGGCTACTGAATGTTTTAAAAAATGGGCTATGGGTGGTGCTTGATTAGTTCTAAGAAGAAACTCTGGGGAAAGTTTACTTACCGTAAATTGATGAGTATGAAAAAAGTCTTTCCCTTTAAAATAACTATATCCGCCAATAATCAAGTCCGCATTTGATTTTGAAATCTGAGAAAAAACAGCTTGAAAAGCACCTGCTAGGTAAATATCATCTGAATCAAGAAATCCGATAAAATCACCTTTCGCAACGGCTAATCCGATATTTCGTGCACTTGAAAGTCCTTGGTTGGATTGATGAATCACACGAATCCGTAAGTCCTTACGTGCTAATTCATCAGCAAGTCTGTCACTCCCATCGGTGCTTCCATCATTCAGGATGATGAGTTCCCATCGATTGAAGCCTTGGGAAAGAACGGAGTGAACCGCATCCTCCAAAAAGTCTATTTGATTGTAACAGGGACAAATGATTGAAAATACGGGCTTATCCATAGTTAAACCCATAAATCAATTCTCCATGCTCCTGAACATCAAATCCGAGGTTTCTTAAATATCCAGAAAAAAAAGCCTTAAAGGAATCGCTATGAGGCTCTACACTGATGCACTTCACGCCCCGGAGCTTATCTGACACGTGTGTATCTTTCAAAAAAACGGCTTCCTCAGCCCCTTCAATATCCAATTTAATGTAATCGACTGCACCTACTGGAAACCTATTGAAAACCTCAGATAGCGAAATAGAAGGGATGGCTTGAGCGTTTGCAGAAATACGATTTCCACTTACGGAAAATCCCCATTCGGAAGAATCTTTTTTTGGAAACACCCATCCCGATTTTGACCAGAGTGCTTTTTTCTCTAAAGTCCCTTTTTGGAAAGGCACATTCCGCACCAATACTGAACAATTACCCAAATGTGGCTCTATCAATAAACTTTTTAGATTGGGGAAAAACGAGAGTAAATATAAGGTCGACAAGCCAATATTCCCGCCCCCATCGATCATTTGCTTGAGTTCTAACCCCCTTTCAGAAAAAAACCGAACGACGGGAGCTAGTTCCTGATCGATAAGGACCTGTTTGAAAACTTGGGGATCAGAACTGTAAGGACGTAAATACACCGGAAAAATCGACTCATTGGATACCCAATCCACCCGAAGTAACCGATCTTCCCAACTTAAGTTTATTCCGGCTTTAATTCCCCAATCAAAAATCTTAAACAACGCTTTCAGCTCAGGAGTGTAGAAGATTCCAAATCTTCGGAGGATAAACAGAATCAGCCCCTTGAGTCCAAGAAGCTTACTAATCAGACGAACCTTAGTCACGGTTTCCTTTCAGCTTGAAATAGAGATACTGTTTCAGCATAGCTTTACTTTCAGTAGCGAAGCGAAAAAGGAAGGATTTGGATAGGTAGGTGTTCGGATACAAAACTATATGATGAACAAATAAACTAAATGCCTTCCAAAATCGATGTTCCTTAAGATAGGCAAATTCATCCTTCCAACTGTGATTCCAAAGATGTACGGCAAAACTTGACGAGGTAATAAAAGAAGAATAATCAAGTCCCTTTTTAGAAAAAGGCAAGGGATAAAAGTAGTCAGAAGGATAGATCTTAAGTTTATCAGTATCAAAATCCTGAATCAATTTATCAAACAAATCGGGAACTAGAACCAATCGATCCGGTTCAAAACTTAAAGATTGATAAACATTTAACACCTCCACCAAAAAAGGATGCTGCTTTACACCACCAAACACACCTACACCAATCTCACCAGGCAAATGTTCCCCAATAAAAAACGAATTTGCCAAAAGGGAATCCAAGGGTTTAAGCAATAGCATATCCGTATCTAAATAAATCCCTCCACACTTTTCTACGGCGAAAACTCGAGCCACATCAGATACAAAAGCATATTTCCCTAATCGATAAGCCTCCGCAGTAAACTCACAAAAATCAATAGGGAAATTTGATTCATCCCATAAGTTGAGCTGAAAATCAGGACAAAATTTTCTCCATGATTCCAAACAGGCTGCTTCTATCGAAGACATTGAATTTGGGCCAAACCAACAATAATGGATAATTTTAGGAATCAATTCTTCTTAAACAAAAATGAAAATAAAAATTGGAATGAGGTGGATCTAATAAAAAAATAAACACCTACAAAAGGATGTTTATATATATACTTCTTCCATAAAATCACTAACCAATTCAAATTATTGGAATATATAAATGGTTTGTCGATTAACAAGAAAGAAGATTTAACTACAAAAGTATTTTCAAGTAATTTTTTAAATTCATTGGACTCTAAAAAGTGAGTAGCTGAACCTTGATGTATTCTTACATGATTTAAAATTCTAGAATTAAATCCAATATTTCCAGTGAGGAACAGTTGATTCCAAAAATACCAATCTCCAGAAAAGCGAAACTTAAAAGGGAATTCCATATTCTTTAAGGATGACTTTCGAAATATAGCACAACTTACATTAAGAATTAAACATTTGTAAACCCCATACTCTTTCAAAAGATCCATACCAGAATATACAAAGTCCCTATCCCACAAGAAGTTTTCAAAACTTTTAAGCCATGTGATGGGTTTAAATTGTTGACTAGGTTCATCAAAATAATCAGAATTTGAGTATGCCAAGGAAACAGAAGAATCAGAAAAAAAAGGAATCAGACTATCTAGAAAATCTATTTCACACCAATCATCACTTTCTGCAATCCAAATCAGATCTCCCCTTGCTAGATCAAATCCTTTTTTCCAGAGTCCAAATGGAGAACCAGAATTTTTTGAATTACAAAACAAAAACTGCACCTTGCAGTTATTGACAAATTTTTTTAAAATTTCAACACTATCATCTGTTGAGCAATCATCTAATAAAATAATTTCAAAATCTTGATACGTTTGGTTTAAGATACTTTCAATTCTTTGGTTTAAGAATTTCGAATGATTAAAATTAGGAACAATTACTGATACTTTCATTTGATGAAATTGTATCAAAAAAAACTTTTAATAAAGAATTTAAAATAATTCAAATACATAAAAATCGGAATTCTAGGAAATACAGCTTGAAATCTTAATCTACCATATTTTTGTATTAGTTTGAAATAATAAAATGAATAATTAGAATAGTTTTCATCAAACAGAAACAAGATTGATTTTTTCTTGATTATTTTATGACTAAATAAAATGCAAGAAAAGCCTTCGGAAAATCTTGCAAGTTCAATTCGTTCATCCTTTGGGGAACGTGTTGTTTTTTCATGAAATCTAAAACAATTCAAAACTCTTGGAATATATACAACCTCTCCAATCTTTAGCCTAAACAACCAAAAAAACCAATCTCCTGAAAATTTCATATCCAACACTTCTTCCGGAAATGTATCCGGTTTTTTAAAAAGTACAGAACTAGCATTTAATAAATAATTTCTATACACCAAATAATTGCGAATAAATTCAATACCATTTTTTCGAAATTCAAATTCACCCAATTCAAAATCATTCATTTCAAATTTTTTTCCAGAGATATAGTAAGTCTCTCCCAGCTCATCTACAAAATTAGATTTTGAAAAAATTAGTGATATTCCGTCTTCTATTTTAAAAACTAATTTTTCTAAAAAGTCCAGCTCAGAAAAATCATCACTTTCTGCAATCCAAATCCAGTCATATTTGGCTAAATCGATTCCTTTTTTCCATTGCTTGAAGGGGCTTCCAGAATTGAATTCATTGCGGATACAATGGCTAACCTTCGGGTGATCATCAAATTGCTTTAAGTACTCCCAACTATCATCTGTGGAACAGTCATCCAACAAAATTACCTCAAAATCCTGAAAAGTCTGATTGAAAATAGTATCCAATCGCTGGGGTAAGAATTTTTGATGATTGTAATTGGGAACAATAATGGAAATCATTTTGAATAGTAAACTACCTTAAAGCATCTCTGAAGATATCCCAAGGCTTAAACAGAATATCTACTAATCGATACCGAAATCCTGATTTGAACTTTCTTACCCGCCTGGTAACCAATTCCTCCACTTCATTTTTATTGAGCTCTTCATCAGAAAAAAAACTCGTACTTAAAGTTGATTCTAATTGGAAATTTGAACAAACCGCGATCAAATACTCCTGTTCCAAATCTTTATGTTGTTGGATTCCTTGGAAATCACCACCAAAAACCTTAATGCTTTTTTCGTCTGAATTAGGAGAATGAATGAGAGATCCACTCAGAAATTTTTGATATCCTATTTGCAGAAATTGGAATTGCTTGCTTAGGATTTGGACGAATTCTTCCTCGTACAATTCCTTTTCATGATAGGGATTAGAATAATTTGCCTGATCGGAATAAACTGCTTTTTCCGGAGTAGAGATGATCAATAGTCCATCCGACTTTAACACCCGTTTGATTTCAGCAATCATTTTCTTGTGATCAGAAATGTGTTCAATCGTTTCAAAAGAAACCACCATATCAAAGACTTGAGACTCAAATGGAATATCCAACACACTGCCAACCTGGAACCTTAAATTTTTACTTAAATATTTCTTACGTGCATGATCAATTGCATCTTGAGATATATCCACCCCTACTACTTCAAGAGCATACTTAGCAAGTAAATTACTTCCATATCCTTCGCCTGATGCGATATCCAGAACTTTTTTCCCTTTTACAAAATCAAAGCATATTGCATATCTATGGAGATGTTCAGATGCTATTTTCCCGAAAATTCCTGGAACCAATCTTTCCCCAGTATAATCCAATTGATTCATTAGATCTTTTTTAAATAACCTATGGTATTAAACGTGGCACTTGGGCCAAAAAAATTAACCCATTTCATATCAATCTCAAATTCAGATGTCGAATTCAAAAACTCCTCAATTGCCTTAACCGGCCCTCCTTGGTACTCTTTTTTTAAACCCAAGTCATCGATGATTCCATCCTCCACTATTAAATAGGAACCTGGAGTGACTACTTGAGAAAATTTCTGAATAGCTCCCAATGTACTTGGGTAGTAATGGGAGGCATCTTCAATCACTAACACCTTGGAATAATTGGAGGCCATTGCTAGATCATAATTTTCCCAACCCTGATGGAATAAGGAAATCCTTGGATGATCTTTTACCAGCTGACTGCATCCGTCGGAAATATCAATGGAATGAACGACACCCTTTCCTTGAAGCTCCAATAAATCAGCAAGGTACAAAGTGCTCCCTCCTTTATTAGTCCCAATTTCAATAATCAAGTCAGGTTTGATCTCATCTATAATCATTTGATAAAGAACATAGTCAAAAGGGCATTTAATGCAGGGCACTCCCTTGTAAGTCACCTTGTGATGACCTTTATCTATTCCTTCCAGAGAAAAGGCCTTTTTACTTTTAAACATTTAGAAATTGGTTTGTTTTATTTTGTCCCAATGCAATTTTGGTCTCATTAGACCAGGGAAATAACCTGCATAAATCCCCCTTGCTGAGGATCCATCTACAGAATCTTTTATGGTAAGAGCTATAATTTTTTCCTCGTGTTGATACACGGTAAAGGGATCATAGTTCATTAGAGCAACTGAAAAATAAATTACCCCCTCTGCAAAAAAATGGGCTGGAATTGTAACAGAGGCTTGATAAATCCCTGTGGAAAGTGAGTTTGGATTCACCATATAGTCGACATGGTGGGAAGTAAACAAATGATCCCCTTCTTGATTGTGGACATTGATACCCGGAGAAACGATTAATCCGTCTTGAAAAACCTCAAAGAATATTTCTACCTGGAGTTCGTCTCGAACATCGGCGTAGTTTTCCAGGAGATTAGAATTTGACTTGACCTCGACCTTATGGATGGCAACTAACTGGTTTCCTCGATCACCATTCAGAATCACTCTTGCACCTAATTCATTTTCTTCAGTTCCTAAGTATTTCTTGACAGCAGTAGACGGATTTCCCTCATAGAAAATTTTCCCTTCCCTGAGCACCAAAACACGAGAACAAAGCCTGGTAATCGCATCCATCTGATGGGAAACAAACAGTACTGTTCTGCCCTGATTCCGACTTACATCCTCCATTTTGCCGAGGCACTTTTTCTGAAATTCAAAATCACCTACTGCTAAAACTTCATCAATGATTAGAATCTCCGGCTCCAAATGCGCTGCCACAGAAAAACCTAGTCTTACTTTCATCCCAGAAGAGTAAAACTTGACCGGAGTATCAATAAATTTGTCCACACCGGAAAAATCAATAATTTCATCCAGCTTGGCATCAATCTCTTTTCTGGTCATTCCAAGAATGGTCCCATTCATGTAGATATTCTCTCTTCCACTGAGTTCGGGATGAAAGCCAGTCCCCACTTCCAAAAGCGAAGCGACACGGCCATGGATTTCTATTTTTCCAGAAGTGGGTTCGGTGATTTGGGATAGGATTTTTAGCAATGTAGATTTCCCCGCCCCATTTTTCCCGATGATTCCCAAAACCTCCCCTTGCTTAACCTCAAACGAGACATCTTTCAAAGCCCAAAAAACTGATTCATCCTCTTGTCCAAATCGATTAAGTTGACGCAGTCGTTTTAGGTTTTCCCAAGGGTATCGAATAGCTTGAGAAATCTGTCCCACCAAAGTTTCCGCTTGTTTTTCTTTTAAGCCCAGTCGGTAGCGTTTAGAGAGGTTTTGAACCTTGATTACTGGATCATTCATTGAGCAATTCTTTTATTACCTCCAAATAACCTAAACCAAATTCCTTCTCAGGCTCCAAAATATTTCCCTCCGCCCATTCATTCCAAGATTTGATAAAAACCATTCCTTTATTTGAATTGGAAATATTTTTTGCTTTATCCAAACACGCTTTTAAATGCTCTTTAAAAGCTTCTGGACTACAACCAGTATACACAGAACCATCTTCTTTGGTTCTTGGCGTGTTGTCCCAATTTGGGATAGCCAAAGGAAAAAAATCATAAGGGTATTCACTTTTGAAATCTTCTAAGCACTTTCTTACTATAGAATAAGGAATCCGTTTAGGCCATTTAAACACTTTTCTAGTTAATGGATTACTTAAAAAATATCTATAAAATATTCCATTTAGATTAACATGATGGTATCTATTTATTTTGTTCAAATTGGAGTTAATTACTCCCTGAATCCCAAACTTGGTTGGATCAAAATTTTCAGTGCTTCTAACAGCAATCCAATAAATACCTAGAAGACCATTTTGAACAGCCAATTCTTCAAAAGTGGTTTTATATACTTCCCAATCAGGAATATTTTCAGGAACATAGACCTGATAGACAGGTTTGCCTTCTATCCTAAGGCATCGCTGATCTTGAAAAAAGGGAAGTAAAAACTGAAAATGTGACACATAATCTTTCCCTCCCAAATATTTTTGTTCCTGAAGCATGCGATTCTTTGCCCCATGCCAAGTTCCTTTCCATGACTCGTTAGCCCAACAAATACAAAATTGGATGTCAATTGAAGAATCATTCAAAAAATTTAAAATAGGCTTTTCCAGGAGGGTCTTACCATTTCCAAACCAGTAATGGTAAAAAACAAAACCATCGATTCCATAATCTTTTGCAAGCTTTGCTTGCTTTTTCATGGTTTCAGAAGTTTCTAAATTATAATATCCCAACTCTCCCGGAATCAACGGTTGTTGATGTCCTCTGAATAAAGGCTTGGCTTTCCTTACATTGGTCCATTCTGTAAATCCCTCCCCCCACCAAGAATCGTTTTCAGGGATTTGATGGAATTGAGGTAAGTAATACGTAAAAATCTTAGTCGTCAAACTTTTTTTAAAAATCCATGAGGATTGAACGTTGTGTCCTTGCCAAAAAAATTCTCCCACTTTTTTTCTACTTTAAAATCAGGGTTAGACTCTAAAAATTTATGAATAGCCATTATAGGTCCTCCTCCAAAACTTTTTCCCCATCCCAGAATGTTTAAAATCCCATCCTCCACAATTAAATATGAACCTCGGGAAACCACTGGCGCAAATTTCTGAATCACCTCTAGCGTATTTTCATACTCATGTGAACTATCTTCAATTACCAAAATAATTTCGAAATCTTTTGCCAAATCCAAATCGTACTTTTCCCATCCTTCTGTAAACAGCTTAATTCTTGGATGTTTTCTTACCAAATCAAACGCTTCATCTTGGATATCTATAGAATGGATTTGGCCCTTACCCATGATCTCCATTAAATCAGCCAAGTACAAGGCACTTCCTCCTTTATTGGTTCCGATCTCGATAATCAAATCAGGCTTGACTTCATTCAAGATCATCTGATAGGTCACATAATCAAAAGGACATTTGATACAAGGAACTCCCCGATAGGTGATCCGATGATGACCTTGATAAACAGATTTAACCGGGTAGGATAACTCTTTAACAAATAGCCTTTTTAGTTTTTTAAGTATCATAAAACTAAATAAGAAATTACATTAAATAGAAAAATTTTGACCTAAACAATGATAAAATCAAGGCTTAACGGCAAATAAAATTCCTCGTCTAAAAAAAGGTTCTTTTATACTTTTATCATAATAAAACAACATGTAATTATCACTAAATTCTGTTCTAAACCCCCTATCAATAAACCATTTTTCAAAATCCTCCGCGTCATTTGCTTGGTGATAGGTACATATTGCGACTTTAATTGAACCTAGTTTAGGAAATAAAGTATCTAATAAAGAAAGGATCTTTCGTTCAGCCCCATCTACATCTATTTTAAAAATTATATTCTTTAATTCCAAGGAAGACATTAAAGTAGATTCTACTGAATTACTGCCCTTTTCCAAACTCACAAATGAAATATGCACCTTTTCTTTCCATGGATTAAAAGTTAACTCTAATGGTTTTTTCCATTTCTGATCTATTTCAAAAAGAAAAGCCTCTCGAACAGTCTCAATATGCTCCAAAGAAAAATTACCATCTCCGCATCCAATATCCACAATAACATCATTCCTATCAATTGTAAACAAAGAAGACATATATTTATGAGGAGAATAATCATCCTGCTCTAAGAGTATTTGATTACTATACTTCATACTCTTTTGTTCGTCAAACTCTTTGGGTAAAAAAAGGTGTTTACCAAGATATACAAAATAAGGATATTGATTCATATAATATAGATTAATATCCTCAACCCGATATTTTTTCTCGAAATTGTATGGAAAAATCTTTAATCCATTTCGTTGAAGGTATTTCCCCTCATCATAATAAACATTACCTTGTTTAGTTCTAGAGAATTTAATAACTCTTTTAAGTAATAACTTCCTATTATATTCTTGCCGTTTGTAATAAAACCAAACACGAAACTTCCAAAAAAATCCTGATTTATTCATTTTCATTAAGAAAACAATTGTTTAAAAACTAATTTTACAATCTTATAAAATAGTTTCAATCTTAGTTTATACCGAAATAAATTAACAATATTTTTCTTTAAAGAATAAAATTCTATTTTAAAACACAATTCAGCAACACTTATCCTTCTATAAAATTCAAAAAATACTAAATTAGCTATTACTGTGTTTTTCCAAAATTCATTAGTATAATTACCACTAGAAAAATGCTCAATTAATATATCCGGAACAAAATAATTTACATAATCTTTTGAAACCCTTAAACTAATCGAAGTATCATATCCATGAAAACCCATTAATGATTCATCAAATAAAAAGGTTGAAAAAACATTAGAATAAACAGCCATAAAAACTCCATCTGTGCAAAAAACCTTTTGGGGCAGTCTATCTTGGGATGACATTAGAATCCCCTCTTCGGGTTTTCCTCCTTTTTTGTTAGAAATAAAGTTAAAATGTCTAAAAGATGCTGAAGGTACCCACCAATCCGAAGGGAAAAGCGGATGATAAGAATTTCCTGCAATACCTATTACTCCTGGATTTTCTAAAGATTTAAAATGTTCCAACAAATTCTTTCCCCAGTTTTCCGTGTGAAAAACCACATCTTCATGAACAAAAACCAATAAATCATAGATCGCCTGACTTGCCCCCTTGTTGTACGCTTTCGCTATAGATAACTTTTCAATTTGGTTTTCAATTTTGATCACTTCGTAATCAACACCAATTGTCTTGGCAAGTGACTCTGAAAACCGATTAAATAGATTTTCATTAATTGAACAAACAATTATGGAAATCAAAGCCTAAAGATTAGATTAAGAATCAAAAATCCGAATTAGTTAAAGAGCAAGTCTGTTCAGAGGTAAGGGTCAGTTTCCAGTTGGCAGTCTCAGTAAGCAGTGGGTAGTAAGTTTTAAGAAGTAAGTGGTGAGTGGTTGTCAGGTTGTCAGCTTCGCGTTGTCGGGTTGTGGAGTTGTCCAGTTGTCCAGTTGTCGGGTTGTCGAGGTTGTCACGTTGTCAGCTTTGCGTTGTCCGGTTGTCCAGTTGTTGGGTTGTCGGCTTCGCGCCTGCCTGCCGAAGGTAGGTTGTCCGGTTATCTAGTATCAATATGCAAACTCAATGAGCAAGTGATCCACTCTTTGATCATTGGTCAATGGTTATTTTTCAAGGAATAGCCAACAATTGATCTACCTGAGATTTAAGGAGGGGGATATCTTTATTTACTATTCCCCAAATAATTATGTAGTCTACTGAATCATAGGCATGGATACCCAATTGCGGAGATTTACTATTCGCCTTGCTTCAGAAATTGGGATATCAGGATTGATCTTAAGCAGTTTATTTGTTGCTTCACCAATAATTTCGAGTTCTCGTTCCACTGCTCTTCTAAGCATTTTTCTTTTCTGAAAAACCGAGTAATCCCGTGTTTCACCCAGGTAATCGTAGATTGAATTAATAGCAACTTGTATATCAAGCAATAGCTTTTTTTCCTCAAGCCGCATAAAGCAGTTTTCTGGTTTGGAATACTTTTTCTTTGAAAAACTTATTCTCCAAAGAGTTGGCTGTAATCAGATCTATTTTTCGTTGAAATATCGTCTCCAACTCCTCATGTAATCCAAAGTAGTGATCTGTGTACTGATCGAAGGACATTTTTTTGAATTTCACTAAAAAATCAAAATCACTTTCGGCAGAGAAATTTTGATCTACCGATGACCCAAACACAAAAAATTCTTCAACCTGATAGTGAATACATAGGTCAAGAATTTGCTGCTTATTTTTCAAGATCAGCTCTATTCCTTTCGGAACTCGATAGGGTCGCCCGGCTGAATCAGCTACTTGGTCGAATAAGGTTTTATTTTCCATGGGGCTGTTGGCAGTGATCAGTAGTATTGCAGGTGAGTTGTAAGTGGTGAGGGTTGACTAAGCCTGAATCCGGTTGTCACGTTGTCCGGTTGTCGAGTTGTCGGGTTGTCAGCTTCGCGTTGTCGAGTTGTCCAGTTGTCGGGTTGTCAGCTTCGCGTTGTCGGGTTATCCAGTTGTCGGGTTGTCGGGTTGTCGGGTTGTCAGCTTCGCGTTGTCGGGTTGTCCAGTTGTCGGGTTATCCGGTTGTTGGGTTGTCAGCTTCGCGCCTGCCTGCCGAAGGTAGGTTGTCCGGTTGTCTAGTTGTCCAGTTGTCGGGTTGTCGGGTTGTCGGGTTGTCGGGTTGTCCGGTTTTCACGTTGTCCGGTTGTCCAGTTATCAATTATCAATTATCAATACTTCGACTCTGCTCAGTACAGGTGTGCAAACTCAATGAGCAAGTGATCCACTCTTTGATCATTGGTCATTGTCCATTGATCATTGTCCATTGGTAATTGAAAATTGGTTACAGCTTCGCCCTTTCACTCCCACCCCTAGACCCCTCGAGGGGGAATTTTTCATTACTCCTCTGTGAAGGGGGTTTTGTACCGGAAGATGGAAGTTAGCCTCGACTGAGTAATAAAATTACTCGGTCATTTGGGATTTGCAAGGGGAAATTTGTGTGGAAGTTGGGAGGAATGGAAGCAGGGAGATCAGGGAGTTTGGAGTTGACGGGTTGACGGGTTGTCATGTTGTCACGTTGTCACGTTGTCGGGTTGTCGGGTTGTCTGGTTGTGGGGTTGTCCGGGTTGTCACGTTGTCGGGTTGTAGCTGACAACAGCTTTAGCAGAAAACAGCTCAGCGGACAACTTGACAACAGCTTTAGCAGACAACAGCGTAGCGGATAACATGACAACAGCTTTAGCAGACAACAGCGTAGCGGATAACATGACAACAGCTTTAGCAGATAACAGCTCAGCGGACAACTTGACAACAGCGTTAGCGGACAACAGCCGTAGGCAGTCAACAGCGCAGCGGACAACAGAAAACCCTTAAACTATCCTGCCCGGCACACCGACCACTGTGACTCTAGGAGGTACATCGCGGATGATGACAGCACCGGCACCGATGATAGCTCTATCTCCTATGCGGACCCCAGGGAGGATGGTGGCATTGGACCCGATGAAGCATTCTGATCCTAAGTTGCAGGCTCCCAATAAAACGGCTCCGGGATTGATCACGGAAAACTCTCCCACCCTAGCCTCATGATGAACCTGAGCACCGACATTGACCAGGACTCCCAAGCCCAAGGTTACCTGTGCACCCACAAAAGCAGAAGTAAGGATATCGGCACCTGAGGTGGAAGCCGTGGAACTGATGACTGCCTGTTGACCCCTGAGCGCATGCAACACCCCTCCCCTTTGGGTAAATTCTTGGTAAAGTTTTTTCCGAAACTTGGGCGAACCCACTCCTAAGACGAAGTTCCGATCCGATGAAAGCCAATCCTCCACTTGGTTCAAACGGGTAAAGGCGGGCAATTCCGATGGCCAAAACGGGGAAATCTCCTCACCATAAACAGCTGGGTTGGGGCATTCGGTAAATCGAAGAATGTCGAGGACTTCGAGGGCATGTCCTCCTGCGCCGGCGATGATCATGGGGTTAATGTGGTTTTTAGGGTTGTCTGGTTGTCACGTTGTCTAGTTGTCCAGTTGTCACGTTGTCCAGTTGTCGTGTTGTCACGTTGTCCAGTTGTCGTGTTGTCACGTTGTCCAGTTGTCCAGTTGTCGTGTTGTCACGTTGTCGAAGTTGTCCAGTTGTCGAAGTTAGACAGCGAAGTGGAAAACACGACAACAGCGCAGCGGAGAACAGCGGTAGCGGACAACAGCCGCAGGCAGACAACAACGTAGCGGACAACTGGACAACAGCGAAGCGGAAAACACGACAACAGCGCAGCGGAGAACAGCGGTAGCGGAGAACAGCCGCAGGCGGAGATTAGTACGACAATCAACCCTTCCAGGCTTTCTCCACGTACTCGATAAATCTGTAGATTTTTATCCCAAGCCTATCATAGGCATCAATTAACTGATCTGCTTTTTCAGTCAATTCAGGGTATAAAAATTTGATTTTGATGAGGTGATTTCTACACTCCAAATTGCTCGAATGAGAATAAACCAAAAACTTAATGAAATCATTTTTATACCGTCTTCTTCCATATCCTTCTACAATATTTGAATTAATAGAATCTGAAGATCTGCGGAGCTGACTTCCAAGTTCAAACAATTCATACTTGGGCAAGAGGAGACTGAAAGGATGTGTTTCAAAAAAAAGTGAAAGTGCCTCCTGATAAATTTCTAAGTCTAAATAGCTTTTCATGTTCAAAGAATTTAAAGGTTGAAAAGAAGTAAGTTAAGAAAGTTGGGTTTGGATGTCAAGTTTTCCTCGTTGTCGGGATGTCTGGTTGTCCCGTTGTCCGGTTGTCTGTGTTGTCAAGGTTGTCCAGTTGTCACGTTGTCGAGTTGTCCGGTTGTCCGGTTGTCAGCTTCGCGTTGTCGAGGTTGTCGCGTTGTCTGGTTGTCACGTTGTCGGGGTTGTCACGTTGTCCAGTTGTCGTGTTGTCACGTTGTCGAGGTTGTCCGGTTGTCGGAGTTAGACAGCGTAGCGGACAACTGGACAACAGCGAAGCAGAAAACACGACAACAGCACAGCGGAGAACAGCGGTAGCGGACAACAGCCGCAGGCGGAGAACAGCGTAGCGGAGAACATGACAACAGCTTTAGCGGAAAACAGCCGTAGGCAGACAACCGCGCAGCGGAGAACAGCGTAGCGGAAAACTAGACAACAGCGTTAGCGGACAACTGCGTAGCGGACAACATGACAACATCTTTACCGGAAGAAGTGGGATTGACTGAGTTCCGGAAGTTCGTAGAACAGGGGAAGTCGAATCAGGCAGTCGGTAAAGCGGTCGGCGTTGGGTAAGGATCTTTGGCTTTGCTCAGGAAAATGGGACTTGGCAAAGGAGGATTGGTGTAGGCTTTGGTAGTGAAACACCGCGAGGATTCCATTTTCTTTGAGCCTTTGTGAAAATCGGGTTCGGTAATCCAAATTTTCAAACAGAAGGTAAAACAGGTGGGCATTTACCTTATTTTCTTCTGACACCACAGCAAACGGGAGCCCTTCAGCCGCCTTGTTGAACTGATCGAGGTAGTCTACAGAAAGTAGCGATGGAGGAGTCTTTTCCTGAAACCAGGCGAAGTAATCCTCCCAGGTTTGCTTGCGGCGCTGTTGTATTACCTCGAGGTTTTCGAGTTGAGCCCAGAGAAAGGCCGCAGTCACTTCCGAGGGAAGGAAGCTGCTGCCCGTGTCTACCCAGCCATACTTGTCGATTTCTCCTCTGAAAAAGGCGGCACGATCGGTTCCTTTTTCCCAGATGATCTCTGCTCTTTTGACTAAATCCGGGTCATTGATGACCAGCATACCTCCTTCCCCGCATTGGATGTTTTTGGTTTCATGAAAGCTGAAGCAGCCTAAGTGGCCGATACCTCCCAAGGCTTTGCCTTTGTACGCACTATCGATAGCTTGGGCCGCGTCCTCCACGACAGAAATTCCATGCCGCTGTGCAATTTCCATGATGGTATCCATTTCACAGGCCAAGCCTCCGTAATGGACCACTACGATGGCTTTGGTTTGGGGAGTAATCAGGTCTTCCAGTTGACGTTCATCCAAGTTGGGGTGATCCGGTTTGCTGTCAATAAAGATGATTTTGGCACCTCTCAGGACGAAGGCATTGGCAGAAGACACAAAGGTGTAGCTGGGGAGAATAACCTCATCACCTGGCTGGATATTCAGCAGAATGGCAGCCATCTCTAGTGCATCGGTACAGGAGGTGGTGAGGAGGCATTTGTGAAAACCGTACCGTTGCTCAAAAAACTCCTGGCAGCGTCGGGTAAATTCCCCGTTTCCGGAGATTTTGCCAAGGCTTACCGCTTCCTGAATGTATTTCAGTTCATTGCCGGTGAGGTAGGGTTTGTTGAAGGGAATGAGCACGGATTGGGATTGTTTGCTTTTTGTTGTCAGGATGTCACGTTGTCGGGGTTGTCACGTTGTCTAGTTGTCACGTTGTCCAGTTGTCGTGTTGTCACGTTGTCGAGTTGTCCGGTTGTCAGCTTCGCGTTGTCGAGGTTGTCACGTTGTCGAGTTGTCCGGTTGTCAGCTTCGCGTTGTCGAGGTTGTCGCGTTGTCCGGTTGTAAGAGATAATAGCCATAGGCGGATAACAGCGTCGCGGACAACAGCTTTAGCGGATAACTGGACAACTGCCTCAGGTGGAGAACAGCGTAGCGGACAACTTGACAACAGCGTTAGCGGACAACATGACAACAAACAGCCATAGGCGGATAACAGCGTCTCGGACAACAGCTTTAGCGGATAACTGGACAACTGCCTCAGGCAGACAACAGCGTAGCGGACAACTTGACACAGCTTTAGCGGAAAACAGCACAGCGGACAACAGCTTTGAGCAGAAAAATGCTTACTGCTACTTTGTCCAATGCGAGGTTTCAAGGGCGGTAGTGGTACACATACATCCTCTCTACCAATTCATAGCCTAAGCTTTGGTAAAGCCTTGAGGCAGGAACATTCGCTTGTTGTGTGCCGATGGTCATGGTTTGGGCTCCGCTTTGGAGGGCAAAATCTTCTGCTGCCCGGACAAGTTTTTTACCCAAGCCTTTTCCTCTTTGGTTTTTGTCCACTGCGATCAGCCCAATTTGAGCCATTTTGCCTGAGATAGAACAGCTGACAAAGCCTGCCTGATTTTGGGCTAGTAACACTTCCTTATTGGCCAAGGCTTTTTCTATCCAAAGCCTGTAGAGTTTTTCAAATTCACCGCTGACAAAACCGGGATCGGTATGAAAGCGGGAATAGATGCCGCTTTCTAGGGCCAGATTCACCAGCGATTCCTCCAATTCTCCCGAATAAGGAACAATATCAGGATCTGCAGGATGGATAGGGTGGAGTTTTTTGGAAAACGTCAGTTTGATGTCAGCCAAGCGGATTTGGTTGGCATGTGGCTGCAGCGGATGTATTGAGAAGACATAAATCAGTCGGTATTGGGTTGCCAGTTCCAGAAAATCTGTTTCGTTCCATGATTCATCTATTTGGCACTTTCCAACCGGGTAGCCAAACAGGGAAGAGTCGAAAGGTAGAGGAGTGATCACGGGTTTTTGGGGTTGTTGAACTTGTCTGTCGGAGGTAGGTTGTTCTGTTGTCACGTTGTCGGGGTTGTCAGGTTGTCCGTGTTGTCAAGGTTGTCGGGTTGTCTGCTTCGCGCCTGCCTACCGGAGGTAGGTTGTCGAGGTTGTCGCGTTGTCGAGTTGTCGAGGTTATCACGTTGTCACGTTGTCTTGGTTGTCATGTTGTCGAGTTGTCTGGTTGTCGGAGTTAGACAGCGTAGCGGACAACTGGACAACAGCCATAGGCAGAGAACAGCTTCAGCGGAGAACTTGACAACAGCCGCAGGCGGATAACAGCGTAGCGGACAACCGCTTTAGCGGAGAACTGGACAACAGCCGTAGGCAAACAACAGCGCAGCGGAGAACTTGACAACAGCCGTAGGCGGATAACAGCGTAGCGGACAACCACTTTAGCGGAGAACTGGACAACAGCCGTAGGCGGAGAACAGCTTTAGCGGATAACTGGACAACTGCCGCAGGCGGAGAACAGCGTAGCGGACAACCACTTTAGCGGAGAACTTGAAAACAGCCGTAGGCAAACAACAGCGTAGCGGATAACTTGACAACAGCGCAGCGGAAAACCACTTTAGCGGAGAACTGGACAACAGCCGTAGGCAAACAACAGCGCAGCGGATAACTTGACAACAGCGCAGGCGGATAACAGCGTAGCGGACAACCGCTTTAGCAGAGAACTGGACAACAGCCGTAGGCGGATAACAGCGTAGCGGACAACAGCCGTAGTCGAGCAATACTTACTTCTCTCCTATTCTTTTTTCCACAATGTAAATCGGGCGTTTTTTGACTCCTTCAAAGGTTTTTCCCACATACAAGCCCACCATGCCCAGAGTAACCAAGATAAAGCCGGTCAGCATCCAGAGGGAAATGATCAAACTGGCATATCCTGCCACGATGATCTCCCCTTGCAGGTATCGGATAAAGGTATAGATGGCAAAGAGAAATCCGGTGAGGGCGACCAAGAGTCCCAATTTGACCGTCAAGCGAATAGGCTTGTCGCTGTAGGCCAGCATGATGTCCAGGGCCAGATTAAATAACCGTTTAAAGTTATAGCTACTGCCTCTTTCCTCATTGGGCGCATGGACTACATCGAGGGCTGTCTGACGAAACCCTACCCAGCGGACCATAGTGGGGAAATAGCGGATGCTCTCCCGCATTCCCGCAATGGCCTGGATAACACTGCGATGATACATCCCAAAATTAGCGATCGTCTCATCCTGATGGGAACCGGTCAACCAGGCCAAGGTTCGGTAAAAAAATTTGGAAGAGAGGCGTTTGAACCAGCCATCCTGACGATTGGCCCTTCTGGCGAGCACCACGTCGTACCCTTCCTGGGCTTTGGCAAAAAGCGAGGGGATTTCCTCGGGTCTATCCTGAAGGTCACAGTCCATGACTACGACCCATTCCCCCTTTGCCCTATCGAGTCCGGCTGTGATGGCATAGTGCTGTCCGAAATTGCGGGAGAGTTTGAGGCCGATTATTTCGGGATGAACCTTTGCCAATCGCTCAATTTCCTCCCAGGAACGGTCGGGACTAGCGTCTTCTACCAGGATGATCTCGAATTCGGTTGAGATTTTCCTCACGGCGTCCTTTATCCTCAAAACCAGCGGTTCGAGTGTTTGCTCGGCTCGATAAACAGGGGAAATGATGGATAGAAAGGGCATTTTTAGGGGGTTATCGGTTGTCGAGTTGTCGGGGTTGTCGAGTTGTCACGTTGTCGAGGTTGTCACGTTATCCGGTTGTCAGTTTCGCGATGTCGGGTTGTCCAGTTGTCAGGTTGTCGGGGTTAGAATTCAGCAGAGGCGGGTAACGGCGTAGCGGAGAACAGCTGCAGTAGGAGTGTTTTTAACCGCAAAGTTCCGCAAAGAATTAGAAGTTATTTGAGCTCAAACGTTATTAGAAATTTTTAAGCTCTCTTGGATCCAACCCTTTTAAACGTG